>NZ_CP009754.1:4800000-8274043 GCF_000772045.1 Streptomyces sp. CCM_MD2014
CTCTGCAGACTGTTCGCGGGCCACTCGGCCGCCCGGGTGGCGGGCGAACTGGTGGACTGGCTGGAGACACAGGGGCTCGCGGAGCCGCTGACCCAGGAGGAGCGGGCCCGCCCCGACCCGCACGTCCTGCTGGGCGCGGTCAGCCGCAGGCACCACCGAGGCGACCTGGTCGCCGAGTTCGAGGAACGGCTGACGCGCGAGGAACTGCGCGCGGTGCCCACCGCATGGCCGACCCCGTACGCCGACCCCCTGATCCGCACGTGGTCCGCGCTCGGCGTCGGTCTCGCGGTCACCACCAACAACTCGCCCCGCGCGGTGAGCGAGTACCTGGCGACCCGGGGTCTGCTGGACTGCTTCGCCCCGCACCTCTACGGCCGCACCCGTAACCCGCACCTGCTCAAACCGGACCCGTACACCCTCGACCGCGCCCTCGGCGCGATGGGCGTCGCGCCCGCGCAGGCACTGATGGTCGGCGACTCCGCGTCCGATCTGGCCGCCGCGGAGCGGGCCGGGGTGCCCTTCCTGGGGTACGGCCACAACGAGCGGAAGACGAAGATCCTGAAAGATGCGGGCGCGCGAACGGTCGTGCACTCCCTGGAGCCGGTCCTGCGGCTGCTGTGGGAGCGGCGGTACCGCTGAAGCGCGGGGTCGTCAGTCGCAGAGCGACAACGCGTCGGCCGCCCGCAGGACGGGGAGGTACGAGGCCAGCACCGCATCCGCGCCGCCCCGCACCATCCGCAGCGCGCGTCCCGGGTGGTGGGTGAGTCCGAGGAAGCCGGTCCCGGCCGCCCGGGCGGCCTCGAGGTCGGTGAGCTGGTCACCGATGAGCAGGCAGTCGGAGGCGGGCAGGGCCAGGTGGCGCAGGGCACGGTGCACGCAGTCCGGATGCGGCTTCATGAGCCGGGCGTCGTCGGGTGACCGGCCGAAGACCCCGTCGAAGTTCGGCGCCAGTCCGAGACCGGCGAGGTACTCCCTGATCGGCCCTTCCGCGTTGTTGCTGACCAGGGCCAGGCGCTTGCCGTGGTCGAGCAGCAGGTCCACGAGGGCGTGCAGGTGCGGCGTGGGGAGCGCGGTGCGCACGGCCCGCCACTCCAGCGCGGTGACGGCGGCCTCGGCGCGTTCCAGCGGGAGGGCGCTGAGCCTGGGGACGGATCGCTCGTACATGTCCCTGAGGGGACGGAGGATGCCGTGGGAGTCGTCGCACTTCTCGACCGCGGGGTCGAGCGGCCCCCAGTACCGCCGGGCCGTCCGCTTGATCCGGTCTGCCACGGCCACCGTGGTGGAACCTGCGAACAGATCGCAGACGGGCCCATCGAAGTCGAACAGCACCGCGCGTGCGGCCCCGACCGCGCGCAGCGTTGCGGCCGGGTCGTCGAAGGGTCCCCGGTCGGGGCCAGTGTCGGTCACCGCGGCAGTCTCCCGCACGGGGCGCGAACGAGCCGTCACGACACGGACCTTCGGAGTAGGGTGACGCACCCTGTCACCGCACCGGCTCCTCCAGGTTGAGCGGAGCGCAGAGCATGACACTGTTCCAGGGGTCCGCCGCCCGCATGCGGGCCGTCGAGACCAGCGGCGACGCGAGCGCGGTCGAGGGCCCGCTCCGCGATTACCACCAGGAGACGTACGTGGTTTTGCCGCCGCGTGCGCTGCGCACTGCGGGCGAGGCCCGCTGGAAGTGCCGGGAGCCGCAGAGCGGCCTGCGGTGGTTCGACCGCCGGTGCTTCGTGTCGGAGGATCGGCTGCTGCGCGCCCTGCGGGGCCGGATCACCCACGTACCGGACGTCTTCGAGTTCGACGGGCTGCACCTGCAGCGCTTCATCGAGGGACAGACCCTGGGAAGCCTGCACGCAGCCGGTCACGCGGTCCCCCACGAGCTGCTGCGGCAGATCGTGCGGCTCTTCGGGCAGACGGCGGCGGTGACGCCGGGGGCGCTCACCGTGGAACGGCTGTGCCGCCCCGAGGACCGGCCGGAGGACGGCGACAGCGACGGCTTCATGGAACGGCTCGTCCGCTTCACCGAGGAACGGGTCTACGCGGCCAACCTGGGGGAGTTCGGGTCCCTCTTCGCGGAACTGGGGCTGGACGACGGCGCGTTCGAGAGGCTGCGCGAACACGTCGCCGGGCTCCGCGAGCGTCCCTTCTGCCTGCTCCACGCCGACCTGCACCGCGAGAACTTCATCGTGGACGCGGACCGGCGGCTGTGGACCATCGACTGGGAACTGGCATTGGTCGGCGACCCGCTCTACGAACTGGCCACCCATCTGCACCTGATGCGCTACCCGTCCTGGCAGCGCCGTCAGGTGATGGAGGGCTGGCGGCGCGCGGTCGAGGCCGCGCGCCCCGGCGGTACACACGGCTGGCGGCACGACCTGGACCTGCTCCTCGGGTACAAGCGGGCGCAGTCGGTCTTCACCGACGTCGTCAGGGAGGCCGTCTCGCTGGGCCGCGCCGGGCGCTCGCCCGGCCCCCGGGCCGCGCTCGCGGCGGAGCGTCTGCACGGCATCCTGTGCGCCGCGGCCCTGCCCCTCGGGCTGGAGCCGGTGCCCGGGCCCGCCGAGATCGGCACCGCCCTGGTGCGCTGGAGCCGCACCCGCACGGAGGGGGTGTCCTTCCCGGGCACCCTCTAGGCTCGGCCCATGAACGCCCCCGCCCCCGGCCTGCGCGAGCGCAAGAAGCAGCGGATGTTCCAGACGCTCTCGGACACCGCCGTCGAACTCTTCCTGGAGAAGGGCTTCGACGCGGTGTCCGTCGCGGAGGTGGCCGCCGCGGCCGAGGTCTCCAAGCCGACGCTCTTCCGGTACTTCCCGGCGAAAGAGGACCTCGTCCTGTACCGCATCGCGGACCACGAGGACGAGGCGGCCCGGGTGGCGCGCGGCGCGCCGGCGCCGCTCGACGCGCTGCGCCGGCACTTCCTGGCCGGGCTGGAGCGGTGCGACCCGGTGACCGGGCTCAACGACCACCCCGCCGTCCTCGCCTTCCACCGGCTGCTCTACGGCACCCCCGCCCTGGTCGCCCGGATGCACACGCAGCTGGAGCGGTCCGAGGCCGCGCTCGCCGAGGTGCTCGGCGGCGACCTGGAGGCCAGGCTGGCCGCCGGGCAGATCATCGCCGTGCAGCGCGTCCTGGCGCTGGACAACTGGCGGCGGATCGCCGGCGGGGAACGGGTCGAGGACGTGCGGGGGGACGCGGTGGCGGCGGCGGAACGGGCGTTCGCCGGACTGACCGCCGGACTGCCGGGACTCACCGCGGGGGCGGGCGGCAAAGCGGAGTGACGAAGTAAAAAATGTAACCGAGTAACGTCATTCCTCTATGCTTGCTGGAATGACGTCGACCGACCCCGCCCTCCAGCACACTCTCGACCACGAACGCGCCCACCACGAGCACTGCCGCACCGTCCTCGCCGCGATGGTCGAGGGTGCCCAGGAACACGTCGTCGCCGGCGAGGACGTCTCCGCGTCCGGTGCCGACGCGGAGGTCCTCGGACACCGGCTGCGCAGCCGGGCCAAGGAGATGCGCGAACTGCCCGAAGGGCCGCTGTTCTTCGGCCGGCTCGACTTCACCGAGCCTGAGGCGGACGGGGAGGGGGCCGGGCGGGCGCTGCACATCGGGCGGCTGCGGATCACCGAGCACCCGGCCGCCCCGCCCCTCGTCGTCGACTGGCGCGCACCCGTCTCCCGCGCCTTCTACCAGGCCACCGCCGGCGACCCCCGCGGTGTCGCCGTCCGCCGCCGCTTCGGATGGGCGCCCGGCAGCCGCGGCGACTCCGCCGACCTCACCGGTATGGAGGACGAGCACCTCGCCCGGGGCGAGTCCCGGGACAGCGGGATCGTCGCCCGGGAGATCGAGCGGCCCCGCGTCGGTCCCATGCGGGACATCGCCGCCACCATCCAGCCCGACCAGGACGACCTGGTCCGCGCCGGCCTCGGCGACACCGTCTGCGTCCAGGGCGCCCCGGGCACCGGCAAGACCGCCGTCGGCCTGCACCGGGCCGCGTACCTGCTCTACACCCACCCGCAGCGCATCCGGCGCGGCGGCCTGCTCATCCTCGGCCCCAACCCGACCTTCCTCGCGTACATCGCCGAAGTGCTCCCCGCCCTCGGCGAGACCGGCGTACGGCAGTCGACCCTGGCCGAGGAGATCGCCCGGCACCCGGTCACCCGCACCGACGACGCCCGGGCCGCCGCCCTCAAGCACGACGCCCGGACGGCCGAGGTGCTGCGCCGCGCCCTGTACGCGCGCGTGGACCCCGGCGCCGCGGGCGACCTCGCCGTCCCGGACGGTTCCTACCGCTGGCGCGTCCCGGCCGAGGCGCTGGCCCGCGTGGTCGCCGACGTCCGGGACGAGCAGCCGCCGTACACCGTCGGGCGCGAGCGGGTCCGGGCCCGGATCGTGCGGTACGTCCAGGAACGGGCCGAGCGGCGCGCCGGGCCGCGGACCAACGCGTGGCTGCGCCGCGTCGAGCGGTCCCGGGCCGTCGGGACCGCCCTGGACGCCGTATGGCCCCGGGTGCGCCCGGAGGAGGTGCTCGCGCCGCTGCTCACCGACCCGGAGGTGCTGGCGCGGGCGGCCGACCGGGTCCTGGACGCCGACGAGCAGCGGTCGCTGCTGTGGACGGGGCGGGCACCGCGGTCGTGGAAGTCGGCCCGCTGGTCCGCCGCCGACCTGCTCCTGCTCGACGAGATCGCCGGACTCCTCGAACACCCCGAGGGCTACGGCCACATCGTCGTCGACGAGGCGCAGGACCTCTCCCCGATGGAGTGCCGGGCCATCGCCCGCCGCTCCGCCTTCGGCTCGCTGACCGTCCTCGGCGACCTCGCGCAGGGCACCACGCCGTGGGCCGCGCGCTCCTGGCGCACCGCCCTGGCCCACCTGGGCCGCCCGGACGCGGCGGTGACGCCGCTGACCACCGGATTCCGGGTGCCGCGGGAGGTCGTGGGCCTCACCAACCGGCTCCTGGCCCGGCTCGGCGTGGACGTGCCGCCGGCCCGGTCCCTGCGCGGGGACGGCGAGCTGACGCTGCGCGAGACCGAGCCCGGCGCCGTGGCGGAGGCGGTCGTGGACGCCGTACGGCACGCGCTCGGCCGTCGGGGTTCGGTGGGCGTCGTCGCCGCCGACCCGGACGTTCCCCGGCTGCGGGCGGCCCTCGACGCGGCCGGCATCGAGGCCGCGGGACCCGAGGCGCTGGACGCCCGGGTGGCCGTCGTACCGGCGAGCGTGGTCAAGGGCCTGGAGTACGACCACGTCGTCGCCGTCGAACCGGCGGCGATCGCGGCTGCGGAGGGACCGGGAGGCCGCGGCCTGCACCGCCTGTACGTGGTCCTCACCCGCGCGGTCTCCCGACTGACGGTGATCCACGCCCACCCCCTGCCCTTCTGACCCCGCCCCCGCCCACTCCCGTGCACCGGGCGCCGGGCCCGGTGTCCGGCATGTCCCTCCTCGGTTCCGGTGTGGGTGCCGCCAGGATGGACGCACTATTGCAAGCAGCTTGCTTGCAATAGTTAGCGTAGTGCTGCATGGTGGAGGCATGGCATCGCTCAACGTCGGCAATCTCGGTGAGTACCTGCGCGAGCAGCGGCGCAACGCGCAGCTGTCCCTGCGGCAGCTCGCCGATGCCGCGGGCGTGTCCAACCCGTACCTGAGCCAGATCGAGCGCGGGCTGCGCAAGCCGAGCGCGGAGGTGCTCCAGCAGGTCGCCAAGGCGCTGCGGATCTCCGCCGAGACGCTGTACGTCCGTGCGGGGATCCTCGACGCCGAGCGGGACAGGGACGACGTGGAGACGCGTGCGGTCATCCTCGCCGACCCCTCGCTGAACGAGCGGCAGAAGCAGGTGCTGCTCCAGGTCTACGAGTCCTTCCGCAAGGAGAACGGGTTCGGGGCAGACACCGATGCCGATACCGACTCGGGTGCCGACGCCGATGTCGCTGTCGACGGGGCTGAAAAAGTAGAAAACCCTCATTCATAGGCAATTCCGGAGGACCATCACCATGGCCATCACCGACGACCTGCGCAAGACCTTCAGCGACCCCACCCCGCTCTACTTCGCCGCGGGCACCGCCGACCTCGCCTTCCAGCAGGCCAAGAAGGTGCCGGTGCTGGTGGAGCAGCTGCGCGCGGAGGCCCCGGCGCGGATCGACGCCGTACGCAACACCGACCCGAAGGCCGTCCAGGAGAAGGCGACGGCCCGCGTCAAGGAGACCCAGGGCAGCCTCCAGGCCAAGGCCAACGAGCTCTTCGGCTCCCTCGACGCCGACTTCAAGAAGCTCGGCGAGACCGCCCAGGACCTCGCACTGCGCTCCGTCGGCATCGCCGCCGAGTACGCCGTCAAGGCCCGGGAGACCTACGAGAAGGTCGCCGAGCGCGGCGAGCAGGCGGTGCGCACCTGGCGCGGCCAGGCCGCCGACGGCATCGAGGACCTCGCCGAGGACGTGGAGGACCTCGCGGTGGCCGTCGAGCCGGCGAAGCCCGCCCCGGCCAAGCCCGCCGCCAAGCCCGCGACGGCCAAGTCCGAGCCGGTCCGGGTCACCGAGGACAAGTCCGCCACGGCGAAGAAGGCCCCCGCCCCGCGCAAGGCCCCGGCGAAGAAGTCCACCACCGCCAAGAAGACGACGCCGCCCGCCAAGTAGTGGGGCGCGTCACGAGTGGGGAGCGGCCGGGCACCCTTGGGGTGTCCGGCTCGTTCTGCGGGTACGGTGACCGCGTAATGAAGAACCGAGTCTGGTGGTGGACGTTGTGCTGATGCAGGGGTTCGCGAACTTCCTGGGGCTGCTGAACATCGCCCTGATGGTCTTCACCGGTTTCGCGTTGATCGACGCCGCCACGCGCCGCGAGGACGCCTACCGCGCGGCGGACAAGAAGACCAAGCCGTTCTGGCTGATCATCCTCGGGCTCGCCTTCGTGGTGAGCCTGATCTTCCCGATCCTGTCGTTCCTGCCGATCATCGGCCTCATCGCGACGATCGTGTACATGGTCGACGTACGGCCCGCCCTGCGCGGCCTGTCCGGCGGCGGCCGCAGCAGCCGTCGCGGCTCCAGCAGCGACGGCCCGTACGGCCCGTACAACGGCGGACGCTGACCCAGCGGGAGGCCGGGCGGCTCAGGCCGTCCGGTCCAGCAGGACCACCGCGACGTCGTCGGCCAGTTCGCCGCCGTTGAGTTCGCGGACCTCGTTGACCGCCGCCCGCAGCAGCTCCTCGCCGCGCAGGCCCTCCGCGCGCTGACGGCGGACCATCTCCACCATGCCGTCCTGACCGAGCCGCTCCCGGCCCGCGCCGACGCGGCCCTCGATCAGGCCGTCGGTGTAGAGCATCAGGCTCCACTCGGCGCCCAGCTCCACCTGCATCCGCGGCCAGCGGGCGCCCGGCAGCAGCCCCAGCGCCGGGCCGTTGTTGTCGTACGGCAGCAGGCGTGCGGGCACGCCGGGGGCGGCGACCAGCGGGGACGGGTGCCCGGCCAGGCACAGGCCGGCGCGGCGGCCGTCCGGGGAGATGTCCACGGCGCACAGCGTCGCGAAGATCTCGTCGTCCGAGCGCTCGTGCTCCAGCACCTGCTGGAGGGTGCCGAGCAGCTCGTCGCCGCAGAGCCCCGCCAGGGTCAGCGCCCGCCAGGCGATCCGCAGTTCCACGCCGAGCGCCGCCTCGTCCGGGCCGTGCCCGCAGACGTCGCCGATCATGGCGTGCACGGTGCCGTCCGGGGTGCGGACGACGTCGTAGAAGTCGCCCCCGAGCAGCGCGCGCGAGCGGCCCGGACGGTAGCGGGCGGCGAAGCGCAGCGGGGAGCCGGCCAGCAGCGGGGTCGGCAGCAGACCGCGCTCCAGACGGCGGTTCTCCTGCGCCCGCAGCCGGCCCTCGGCCAGCCGCCGCTCCGCCGAGTCGGACCGCTTGCGCTCGACGGCGTAGCGGATCGCCCGGCTCAGCAGGCGCCCGTCCAGTTCGTCGCGGAACAGGTAGTCCTGCGCGCCGACCGCCACGGCCTCGGCGCCGCGCTCGGCGTCGCTGGAGGAGGTCAGCGCGAGCACGGCGTGCCGGGGCGCGAGCTCCAGGACGTGCCGGAGCACCGCCAGCTCGTCGTCGTCCTCCGCGTCACCGCTGCCATGGGCCGGCGTGGACAGGGCGAGGTCCAGCAGGATGCAGTGGACGTCGTCGGTCAGCAGCCGGCCGGCCTCGGTGAGGTTGCGGGCGGTGCGGACGCGGATCGGCTTGCCGGCCTGGTCGAGCAGGTCGGGCACGATCGGCGAGCCGGCCGGGTCGTCCTCGATCAGCAGCACCGTCAGGTTCGTGGGCGCCGCGCTCTCGGACCGGGCGCTCCGGGGCCGGTCGGTGCCGGTGGGAGCGTCCGTGCCGGTGTGGGTGCCTGTGCTGGTGTCCGTGGAATTCTCGCGCTTCTCCGTGGTGGTCTCTCGGGCTTTCTCGCGCCGGGTGGCGGGGTTCTCGGCCGGGCGCGTCCCGGGCGGGGCCTGTTCCTTGGGAGGGCCGCTGTCCGGGGACGCGGCGGGCGCCTGACCGCACTCCACGGCCGGGATCGCCCTCTGCCGCGGTACGGGTACGGGCATGGTGTCGGTTTCCTTCCCTCCCCCCGAGGGCATGGCGGGGCGAGGGACCTCGACCCACCGACGGGGACCATAGCGGGTGACGGCACCGCTGCGGAATGGTCCAGAACACGTCGGGCGGCCTTCGGCCACCGTCATATGCCGCGTTATCCCCCGCAGTTGGACACGTCGGCCGGGGACCTGGGATGACGAACGTCACGCGGGGCGGGGCGCCGGGCGTGGACTGGGTCACGTGGCCCGCTTCACGCCCCCGGGGCGGGCCGGCCGCTCGGCTGGGCCCGGTCCGGGGCGCGCCGCGTGGCCCGCGTCACTGCCCGGGAGCGGGCGTCTGCTCCGGGGCCGTGTCCGGCCGGACCACGCCGAGGATCGGCATCGAGCCGGCGCCCGCGAGGGTGATCGAGCGCCCAGGACGCGGGGCGTGCACCATGGAGCCGTCGCCGACGTACATGCCGACGTGACTGGCGTCGTCGAAGTAGATGATCAGGTCGCCCGGGCGCATGTCCTCGACGGCGACGTGCCTGAGCTGCTTCCACTGCTGCTGCGAGGTGCGCGGGATCGCCTTCCCGGCCGACACCCAGGCCTGCGAGGTCAGGCCGGAGCAGTCGTACGACTTCGGGCCCTCGGCGCCCCACTGGTACGGCTTGCCGATCTGCGCCGTGGCGTACTCGACCGCCTTGCGGCCCCGCCCGGTCGCCTCGGCGTCGAGGTCCTTCAGGATGCCGGAGTCGAGCCAGGCGGTCTGGGCCTTGGCCTGCGCCTCCCGCTCCAGCTTGGCGAGGCGCTCCTTCTCCTCCTTCTCCAGCTCGGACTCCAGCTTCTCGGCCGCCGCGATCTGCTTCTCGACCTTCTTCCGGGCCTTGGCCTTGGCCTTGCGGTTCGCCTCCAGCTCCTTGAAGCGGGCGGAGGCGTCGGCCGCGTAGGTCTTCAGGTCCTCCTGGGCGCGGGTCAGCTCGCCGAGCAGGCCCTTGGTGGCGCGCTGGCCCTGGATCACCCGGCCGGTGCCGTCGAGGAAGTCCTCGGGGTCGTCGCTCAGGACCAGCTTGGCCCCGTCGGGCAGGCCGCCGGTGCGGTACTGGGCGCGGGCCGCGGCCCCCGCGCGGTCCTTGAGGCCGTCCAGCCTCTCCTGGCCCTTGACGATCTTCTTGGCCAGCTCGACGATCTCGGCGTTCTGCTTCTCGGCCTTCTCCTCGGCCGCGTTGTACTCCTCGGTGGCCGAGGCCGCCGCGCGGTAGAGCTCGTCGAGCTTCTCGCGTACGGCTTCCAGGTCCTTGCCGGGCGTGGCGGCCGGGGCGGCCGCCGACGGTGACGGAGAGGGTGACGACGGGGGCGGGGACGAGGGGCCGGGGTCCGCGAACGCCGTGCCCGGTGCGGCCAGCACGGTGACCGCGCAGACCACGGCCACGGCCGCGGTCGTCAAGCCACGCTTCCCCGTACGCATACCTCGCCCCCAGACTGGTT
Source organism: Streptomyces sp. CCM_MD2014 (assembly GCF_000772045.1). GTDB lineage: Bacteria > Actinomycetota > Actinomycetes > Streptomycetales > Streptomycetaceae > Streptomyces > Streptomyces salinarius. Next base: position 4,810,003 of record NZ_CP009754.1, read on the forward strand.
AACCGTCAGTAACATAGCCCGCTCGAGGGATCGTGCCATGCCGGCGCGAAAAGCGACAGAGGGCGGCAGAGGCCGTGCTTTCCTCCAGCTCGCCTCCTGCTTTCCTCCCGCTTCCCCGGTGTGGGACGAACGTCGTACGGAGATCGTTCCCGGCTCGTCGGTCGCCGCCGTCGCCGGTTCACGCGCGGGGCGCCAACGCCTCCCACCGCACCGTGACTTCGCCCTGCCGCCACCGCACCGGCCCGTCCGTCACCGGCCAGTCGGCCGTCAGGTCCCGCACGGCCCGGATCCAGCGCTGCCGGGCGCCGTAGGAGGCGTAGGGCGCGGCGGCGGCCCAGGCCCGGTCGAAGTCGCGCAGGAAGGCGTGCACGGGCTCCCCGGGGACATTGCGGTGGATGAGCGCCTTGGGCAGCCGTTCGGCCAGGTCGGACGGGCGCTCCAGGGAGCCGAGCCGGGTGGCGAAGGTGACCGTGCGCGGACCCTCGGGGCCGAGGGCCACCCATACGTGCCGGCGCCCGATCTCGTCACAGGTGCCCTCGACCAGCAGCCCCCCGCGCGAGGACTCCGACGCCGGTGCGAGCCGCGCACACAGCCGCTGCCAGACGGCGGCGACCTCGCCCTCGTCGTACTGGCGCAGCACGTTCGCCGCGCGGATCAGCAGCGGTGGCCCGGGGACGGGCACCTCGAAGCCGCCGTGCCGGAAATCGAGCCCCGCGCGCGCGTACGGCTGTGCCGCCGCCACCCGGGCCGGGTCGATCTCGACGCCCACCACGCGTGCGTGCGGCGCGACCGTACGCAGGCGCAGCAGCAGTTCCACGGCCGTCCAGGGGGCCGCGCCGTAGCCGAGGTCGACGGCGACGGGGGCGGCGGCACGGCGCAGCTCGGCTCCGTGCACGGCCGCGATCCAGCGGTCCATGCGGCGCAGCCGGTTGGGATTCGTCGTCCCGCGCGTGACCGTGCCCACGGGTCGGGTGGCGGGGGCGCGGGATGGCATGCCTACGAGGGTAGGCGGCCGTCCGTGCGGCACCGGTCCACGGAACGTGGGGACCCGTCAGGGTCTCGAACGGTTGAGCGATGGGCGGTAATGATTCGGCAAAGGCCGGAAAACCGGAATGGAGCACCACCCGTCCGGTGTTCCCACCCCTTGGAGGGCACGGCAGGTCCTCCCACCGGCATGCCCGCAGCGAGGAGGAACGGCTCGTGAGCCAGTACGTCAGCAGGCTCGGGCGTCGTTCACCGGCGGCCTCCCCGCGGCTGCGGCTGCTGCGCAGGCCGCGCCGCGTCGCCATGCTCTCCGTGCACACCTCACCGCTGCACCAGCCCGGCACCGGCGACGCCGGCGGCATGAACGTCTACATCGTTGAGCTGGCGCAGCGCCTCGCCGCGATCAACATCGAGGTCGAGATCTTCACGCGTTCGACCACCGCCGCCCTCCCGCCTTCCGTCGAACTGGCGCCGGGCGTCCTCGTCCGGCACGTCGACGCGGGCCCCTACGAGGGGCTGGCCAAGGAGGAGCTGCCCGCCCAGCTCTGCGCCTTCACCCACGGCGTGATGCAGGCCTGGGCCGGCCACCGCCCCGGCCACTACGACCTCGTGCACTCCCACTACTGGCTCTCCGGCCACGTCGGCTGGCTCGCCGCCCAGCGCTGGGGCGCCCCCCTCGTGCACGCCATGCACACCATGGCCAAGGTGAAGAACGCCAACCTGGCCGACGGCGACACCCCCGAGCCCGCCGCCCGCGTCATCGGCGAGACCCAGATCGTCGCCGCCTCCGACCGGCTCGTCGCCAACACGGCGGAGGAGGCCGACCAGCTCGTCCGCCACTACGCCGCCGACCCCGGCAAGGTGGCCGTCGTCCATCCCGGCGTCAACCTCGACCGGTTCCGCCCCTTCCCCAAGGGCTCCGTACCCGGCCCGGGACAGCACGGCAACGCCCGCGCCGCCGCCCGCGCCCGCCTCGGCCTGCCCCAGGACGCGCTGATCCCGCTCTTCGCCGGCCGCATACAGCCCCTGAAGGCGCCGGACATCCTGCTGCGCGCCGTCGCCGTGCTCCTCGACGAGCGCCCCGAGCTGCGCTCCCGCATCGTCGTCCCCGTCGTCGGCGGCCCCAGCGGCAGCGGCCTCGCCAAGCCGGAGGGCCTGCAGAAGCTCGCCGCGCGGCTCGGCATCGCCGACGTCGTGCGCTTCCGCCCGCCCGTCGGGCAGGAACAGCTCGCCGACTGGTTCCGGGCCGCGTCCGTCCTCGTCATGCCCTCCTACAGCGAGTCCTTCGGCCTGGTCGCCATCGAGGCCCAGGCGGCGGGCACGCCGGTGCTCGCCGCCGCGGTGGGCGGCCTCCCGGTCGCCGTACGCGACGGGGTCACCGGCCGCCTCGTCGACGGCCACGACCCCGCCGCGTACGCGCGCGTGCTGCGCGACTTCGCCGACAACCCCGAGCTGACGCCCCGCATGGGCGACGCCGCCGCCCGGCACGCCCAGTCCTTCGGCTGGGACAGCGCCGCCGCCGCGACGGCCGACGTCTACACGGCCGCGATCCAGTCGCACCGCCGTCGCGTACGCTCGCACCATGGCTGAGGCACCGGAGAAGGCAGCACAGGTCGTCGAGGCGGCCCTGAAGGACGCCGACCTGGAGTGGGAGAGCCCGGAAACCGGCAACTACGTCGTCAAACTCCCCGGCACCCGCAAACTCTCGACGACGGTCTCCCTCCTCCTCGGCCGCCACTCCCTCTCCCTCAACGCGTTCGTCATCCGCCACCCCGACGAGAACGAACCGGCCGTCCACCGCTGGCTCCTGGAACGCAACCTCAAGCTCTACGGCGTCGGTTACGCCGTCGACCGCCTCGGCGACGTCTACGTCACCGCGAAGCTCCCCCTGGCCGCCGTCACCCCCGACGAGATCGACCGTCTCCTCGGCCAGGTCCTGGAGGCCGCCGACGGCGCCTTCAACACCCTGCTGGAGCTGGGCTTCGCGTCCGCCATCCGCAAGGAGTACGCGTGGCGGACCTCGCGCGGCGAGTCGACGCGGAACCTGGAGGCGTTCCAGCACCTCATCGAGCGCTCCGGCGCCTGACCGAACTCAGCCTCCCGGCGCTCCTCGCGCGCCGCTCACCCGGTACCGCCCGGGGGTGACCCCCACCAGACGCTTGAAGTGCCGGGTCAGATGGGCCTGGTCGTAGAAGCCGGTGGCGCCCGCCACGTCCGCCGGGGACCCTCCGGCCAGCAGCAGCCGCCGGGCCCGGTCGACGCGGCGGGACATCAGGTACTGGTGCGGCGCGATGCCGTAGGCCCGGCTGAACGCCCGTACGAGATGCGCCGGGTGCGCGGACACGAGCGCGGCCGCCTCCTCGAGTCCGATGCCCGCGACGACCCGCTCGTCGAGCAGTTCGCGCAGCCGCCGGGCGAGCACGGGGTCCCGGCGCGCGGCGTCCGTGCCCTCCGCGGGGCGCAGATGGGCGCGGAGCCGCTCGCCGATCAGCGTCAGCCGGCTCTCGGCCTCCAGCTCGTCGCCGGGGAGGGCGAGCGCGGAGTGCAGCTGCCCGACCCGCCGCCGCAGCACCGGGTCACGCAGGTCGGGCGCGTCCACGGCCGCCCCGATCAGCTCGTCGCCCAGCCGGGAGGCGTCCAGGTACAGGACGCGCTTGCGGAAACCGTCCGGGGTGGCGGGGGAGCCGTTGTGCGGCACGTGCGGCGGCAGCAGCGACACCGTGTCGTGCGGGGTGCCGTGCTCGTGCCGGTCCAGGTCGTACCGTACGGCGCCGTCGTCGACGATGAGCAGCGTCCAGGCGTCGTGGACGTGCATCGGGTAGGCGTACTCGGTGTAGTGGGCGTGGAAGACCTCGACGACGCCCGGGACACCGGGCCGCCAGGCGGAGACGTTCGGCTGGGTGCTCCGCTGGTCCTTCCGTCCGCCGGCCATGCAAAAAACGTACAAGACCGGGAGGGACGCGGACCGGCAGTCTCACGGTATGAGCACGCACGACGCAGCCCCCGAGGCCACGGAGACTCCCGGGGCCGAGACCCCCGTCCGCTTCGACACCAAGATCGCCGTACTGCTGCGCGAGGACCTGGAGACCTGGCAGCGCCTCAACGTCACGGCCTTCCTGGTCAGCGGCCTGGGCAGCCAGTTCCCCGAGATCGTCGGGGAGCCGTACGAGGACGCCGACGCGGTCGGCTACCTGCCGATGTTCCGCCAGCCGGTCCTGGTCTTCGAGGGCACGAAGGAGACGCTGACGACGGCCCACGCGCGCGTGCTGTCCCGCGCCCTGCCCCGCGCCCTGTTCACGTCCGACCTCTTCGCCACGGGCAACGACCGCGACAACCGCGCGGCGGTACGTGCCGTGGCGACGGCGGACCTGGACCTGGTGGGCCTCGCCGTGTACGGCCCGAAGAACGCGGTGGACAAGGTGATGAAGGGGGCGCGGATGCACCCGTGAGCGGGGCGCGGGTGCACCCGTGAGCGGGGGTCGGGTGCACCCGTGAAGCGGGCGGGCGGGATCAGACGGCGCCGGCGTCGACCCGGGGTGCGGGGGCACGGGACGTTTCCCGGGCAACCGGTGTCTCGTCGTCGTCCGGCAGCCCCCGCATGAGCCCCCAGTACCCGGCGGCGGCCACCGTGCCGACGACGGCGCAGATGCTCCACAGCCACTCGGCGCCCCAGTGGTCGATGACGAACCCGGACATCAGCGGCGCGACGAGGGCGGCGACGGCCCAGGACATGGTGTACATGCCCTGGTAGCGCCCGCGCCCGTGCACGGGGGAGAGACGGACGACGAGCCCGGTCTGGGTCGGCGCGTTGACGATCTCGGCCAGCGTCCACACGCACACGGTGAGGGCGAAGGCCCCGACCGACCCGGCGAAGGCGGTGAGCCCGAAGCCGTACCCGGCCAGCAGCGAGGAGACGACGAGCAGCAGCCGCGGATCGCGGTGCTCGATGAAGCGGGTGACGGGAATCTGCAGGACGACGATCAGCACGCCGTTGACGGCGATGGCGAGCCCGAAGTCGGCGGGCGTGAACCCGGCCTCGCCCATGGCGACGGGCAGTCCCAGATACCCCTGCTGGAAGATCACGGCGACGAGGAACGACAGCCCGACGACGCTCATGTACCGCCCGTCGCGCACCACGGTCCACAGGGAGACGGCGGTGTCCTTCTCGCCGGCGTCGGCGGCCCCCGTCCGCTGCGGCCGGGACTCGGGCAGCTTCACGAAGACGAGAACGGCGCAGACGAGCGTCATCCCGGCCTCGATCAGGAACCCGGCGAGATAGCTGACCTCGGCGATGAACCCGGCCGCCATGGAGGAGACCGCGAAGCCGAGGTTGATCGCCCAGTAGTTGAGCGAGAACGCCCGGACCCGGTCCTCGGGCCGCACGATGTCCGCCATCATCGCCTGCACGGCCGGCCGGGAGGCGTTGCTCGCCATGCCGACCAGGAAGGCGACGGCGGCGATGGCCACCGGGTCCCGCACGAACCCGAGCAGCGCGACGGACAGCGCGGTGGAGGTCTGCGCGACGAGCAGCGTCGGCCGCCGCCCCATCCGGTCGGTCATCACCCCGGCGCCCAGCGAGGACACGACCCCGCCGAGCCCGTGCAGGGCGGCGACCAGACCGGCGTACGAGGCGGAGTAGCCGCGGTCGATGGTCAGGTACAGCGCCATGAAGGTGGCGACGAAGGCACCGAGCCGGTTGACCAGGGTGCTGGTCCACAGCCACCAGAACTCGCGGGGGAGCCCGGAGACGGTCTCGCGTGCGGCACGTCTGAGTCCGGCGACTGGCATGGTTCCCCCGAGGTGACTGAGGCTCGTGTAAGCGTCCGATGCGGTGAGCACAACTTACGAATCCGCGGGGGCGGGGGGCCACTCGATTAACACTTCCCGTCAACCGTCCGCCCACCGGGCGCCCGCGCGGGGGACCGGGCCGTTGGATTACGCTCAGTCGTATGGCCGACGCACCGTACAAGCTGATCCTCCTCCGCCACGGCGAGAGCGAGTGGAACGAGAAGAACCTGTTCACCGGCTGGGTGGACGTCAACCTCACCCCGAAGGGCGAGAAGGAGGCGACGCGCGGCGGCGAGCTGCTCAAGGACGCCGGCCTGCTGCCCGACGTGGTCCACACGTCCGTCCAGAAGCGCGCGATCCGCACGGCCCAGCTCGCGCTGGAGGCCGCCGACCGCCACTGGATCCCGGTCCACCGCCACTGGCGCCTCAACGAGCGCCACTACGGCGCCCTCCAGGGCAAGGACAAGGCCCAGACGCTCGCCGAGTTCGGCGAGGAGCAGTTCATGCTGTGGCGCCGCTCCTACGACACCCCGCCGCCGCCCCTGGACCGCGACGCCGAGTACTCCCAGTTCTCCGACCCGCGCTACGCGGTCCTCCCGCCGGAGCTGCGCCCGCAGACGGAGTGCCTCAAGGACGTCGTCGGCCGCATGCTGCCCTACTGGTTCGACAGCATCGTCCCCGACCTCCTGACCGGCCGCACGGTCCTGGTCGCCGCCCACGGCAACTCGCTCCGCGCCCTGGTCAAGCACCTGGACGGCATCTCGGACGCGGACATCGCGGGCCTGAACATCCCGACGGGCATCCCGCTGTCGTACGAACTGAACGCCGAGTTCAAGCCCCTGAACCCGGGCGGCACGTACCTCGACCCGGACGCGGCTGCGGCGGCGATCGAGGCCGTGAAGAACCAGGGCAAGAAGAAGTAACGCCCACGAGTTGGCCCCCTCCCTGCGGTTCTCCGCTGGGAGGGGGCTTCTCTCTGCCTCTGGGGGCAGGACGACGGAGCCGTGCGCTCTCCGGGCTCCGGCTCCCGTCTCCACTCCGCAGTCTCATTGCGTCGGCCAGGCATCCGCGACCACGAACGAGAGCTGGGTGACGTCCAGCAGGTCCTGGACCTGGAGGAGGCCAGGCTGCGACAGGTCAGAGACCGTGCCGCGGCGACTGGGTGAGGTGGGCATCGGTTTGCCTCGATCCGGGTTCAGTCCGGCCGGGCAGCAGGCCTGAGCCCGTCCATCAGGAGGTTCAGCAGTCGGTCGGCCATGGCTTCCCGCTCAGGCCGGGGGGCCACGGTGAAGATGCCGATGAGGGATGCGGCAATGTCTTCGGCGGTGACGTCGCGGCGGAGGTCGCCCGCCGCGCGGCCGGCGTCGAGAATCGCCGTGATGGCCGTCAGAAGCTCGGTCCGGGTCTGTGCATGGGCGATCTCGCCCGACTCGATCATCGCGAGCAGCGTGTCGAGCATGCCGTTCTTGGTCGCGATCCAGTCCCCGAACAGGTCCATCCAACGCCGCATCGCCGCAGCCGGGGGCAGTTGACCGAGCAGATCGCGCGCGCCGCTCGTCAGCCGCGTGACCTGGCCCCGGTAGACCGCATCGACCAGCGACTCACGGGTCGGGAAGTGCCGGTAGAGCGTGCCGATGCCGACCCCGGCTTCCCGGGCGATCGCACGCATCGACGGCTCGGCGTCTGCCGACGCGAAAACACGGCTCGCCACCGCGAGCAACTGGTCGCGATTACGGGCCGCGTCCGCCCGCGGCGCGCGGGCCTCGGACCCGCCCGAAACGGAACACGCTCCGGTTGTGTTACGGTCATTCATGTAAACGGAGCATAGTCCGTTTAGGGGACTTCCAGCTCAGTCACAGGGAGGCATGCGCACATGCAGGAACGGAGCAGCAGGGCGGTCCGCCTCGACTCATTCGGCGGCCCCGAAGTCCTGGACGTCCAGGAGATTCCCACTCCGCAGGCCGGCCCCGGACAGATCCGCGTGCGCGTCTCCGCGGCCGGCCTGAACCCGATGGACTGGAAGATGATCGCCGACGCAGACACTGCGGCCCTCTTCGGCTTGAGTCTCCCGACTGGGTTCGCGACCGACTACGCGGGAGTGGTTGACCAGGTGGGCGACGGGGTGACCGGATTCGAGCCGGGCGACCGGGTGTTCGGAGGGGCCTTGTCGCGCGCGGCCGCCGACTTCGTGGTGGTCGAGCCGGACGGGTCGATCGCGGCGAACGAGGCGTACCACACCCCTGATGGCGTCGACGACCGCACCGCGGCCACCCTCACGATCGCCGGCCGCACGGCATCCGCCGCCCTCGCCGTGGTCGGCCTGGGCCCGGACGACACCGTGCTGATCGGCGGCGCCGGAGGCGGGGTCGGGGTGTTCGCCGTGCAGCTGGCGCGGATCGCAGGAGCGCGCGTGATCGGGACAGGATCTCCCGCATCGGCCGATTACCTGCGCGAACTGGGAGCTGAGCCGGTCGCCTACGGCGAGGGCCTGGCCGACCGAGTCCGGGCCCTCGCGCCTGGCGCTGTCACCGCCTCCCTCGACCTGCACGGAACGGACACGGTGCACGTCGCAAGGGAACTCGGCGTCCCGGACAGCCGTATCTGCACCATCGCCGGGCAGGTCGACGGCGTGCCGACGGGCAACGGCGCGAACGCGGCTCCCGGTGCCCTCGAAGAGATCGCCGGCCTGGTCGCGGCGGGCCGGCTGCGGGTACCCATCGCGGCAACCTTCCCGGTCGAGCAGATCCGCGAGGCGGCGGAGCTCCAGGCCGGCCACCGGGTGAAGGGCAAGGTCGTCGTCGATCTCTAGCTGCATCCAGGGTCTGACAGGCACGCGGCGTGCCAGTGAGCGCCGGGCTGCGGGGCATCCCCCGACTTCTCGCCCGGCACTGCGTCACTGACGAGGTTCCCGTGTCCCACTCCCATGCCCGGCTCACCGTCCACGGCAGACCGCCTCGGCGACGTCTACGTCACCGCGAAGCTCCCCCTGGCCGCCGTCACCCCCGACGAACCGTGGACTACGTTGTGCAGTCATGACTGCCGGGACGGCTGCGCGCCACGCAATGGATTGATGACCCGGTGCTCCTCTGAGCACCGTAGGGGCCGGTGTCGGCCTGCTGCTGGGACGAGGAGCCCGCGCCGCCGCGAGGGCTGTGCCTCCGTCGTATTGATCACAGGCTCGCCCCATCAACCGCGACAGGCGAGCACCGTGTCCGGCACCGACACCTACGACGCCGCCGGGTCGCGGCGCCACCGGGACCGCCTGCTGCCCCTTCTCGGCCGCACCCTGGCGAAACGCTGAGGCCGCGGCCCTGAGGCGGGTGAGGCCGTCGCGGTCACCCCGGTCAGGGAGCCGGGTCGGACGGTTCCACGATTGCGCGCAGTGCCGTCAGGTGGCCCTGGTACGCGGTCCGGCCCCGCTTGGTCAGCCGGAGCCACACGCGCTGGCGGGTGTCGCGGACGGCTTTGCGCTGTTCGACGTAGCCGGCGTCCATCAGGACCGTGACGTGCTTGCTCAACGCGGAGGCAGAGAGGCCGAGTTGGTTTTGGACCAGGGCGAATTCCGCCTCCCCGGCGCCTTCCAGCAGCGCGCAGATGCGCAGGCGGTGCGGGGCGTGGATGGTGGTGTCGAAGCCGTCTAGCGGGTCGCCGCCTGCGCCGCTCACGCGGTCCTCCGGTGCAGGCGGACGAAGGCGAGGTGGAAGCCGACGGACACGGCCGCGCCGATCAGGGAGGCCGCGATCAGCCACACCAGGTCTCCCGTGGCGCCGAAGGCGTACGGCCCCCCGACCAGGAGGAGCGGAAGGCCGATCATGAGCGGCAGCGTCGCCCGCTTCGGCAGGACGTCCAGCCGCAGTGCCACGCCGGTCTTGTCGCGCCACGCCTTCGTCGCGACGGAGAGCAGCGCCGCGTAGAGCGCGGTGAGGGTCAGGAGGGTGGCCATCCAGGCGGGGCGCGGCAGCAGCCAGTCGCCGTCGGCCATGATGCCGCCGAGGACGATCGGAAGTACGGCGACGTAGAGCGTCAGCGTGACGAAGAACCAGGTCGGCCATGGTGTGGCCGTCAGTGCCGTCGCCGAGGCCCGGACGCGCTCGGTGTCGGCCAGGGCGGCGCGGGCCTGCTCCGGCGTGAGGGGTACCCCGTTGGTTTCCATGTCGGAAACAGTAGCAGCCTGTTTCCGACATGGAAAGTGGCGAGTTTCCGGAGTGGCAAGTGGGTGGTTTACGGTGCCGCGGGGCCTCAGTTCCCCGCGGGTGGCGCCTCGGAGCCGGCCCCGGCCTCGACCGCGTATCCGGGGACGGACGGCCACCGCACCGTCAGCACCACGGACTCCTCCTCCGCGTACCAGGAGTGGTCGACGCCCCTGCCCCACACGACGTAGTCGCCCTGTTCGGCGAGGACGACGCTGCGGCCGGGGAACTCCACCCGGAAGCGGCCGCTGACGAGGACCTGCAGGGCGGTGCGTTGCTCGCCGGTGACCCAGTGGGCGCGCTCGTCGCCCTTCGGGTGGACGCCCCACTTGATCTCCACGTCCTCGCTGTGCCGGGGATCGGAGACGTCCTTGAAGTGCCCCAGCAGCCATCCCCGGTCCAGTGCCGCGTCCTCGCCCGCGTTGCCCACGTACACGTCGTCCGTCATGGTCCCGCAAGCTAGCAGCCGCCTGTCCCGGGGAACCGCTGTCGTCAGGCCGGTTCCACCGGCAGCCACAGTTCCGTCGTCGCCGTCGTGAAGTCGTCCGACCGGTCCAGGACCGTGACGATCGACGGGCCGGGGCGCAGGCGCCACGGGTTGGACGGGAACCACTCGGACGCGGTGGCCGCCCAGGTGGTCTGAAGGGCGTCCGGGTAGGGGCCCGAGCTGCGGAAGACCGCCCACGTGCCGGCCGGGACCTCGATGGCGTCGAGGTCGTCGGGGGCCGGGGTGCCGGCGGAGACGGCCACGCCGTGGAGGTAGGTCAGCTCCGTGCCCTCCGGACTGTCCTGGGCCACGTCGTCGGTGACCTGGAGCAGGCCCGCCGGGTCCGTGTCGCCGAGGGACTTCAGACGGGCGTGGGCCTCCTGGGGGAGGGCGGCGATGTGCTGCCGGATGTGTGGGTTGACGCCCTCGTGGATGAGCGGGACGCGGGTCGCGTGGCCGATCAGGCGGAAGGCGGGGCGGTCGGTGAAGCGGGTGTCCATGGGGGTGCTCCCTTCGACGGTCAGGCGGAACCTGAGCTGCGGCTGTGTCCGAAGGGGGCCGCCGTCGCGGCGTACCTCGCGCGGGGCGGCGCCGTGGACCGACCGGAACGCGCGTCCGAACGCCTCCGTCGAGCCGTAGCCGTATCGGACGGCGATGGTCAGCAGGTCGTCCTCGCCCCGTACGACGTCGGCGGCGGCCACCGTCATGCGGCGCCGCCGGACGTACTCCGACAGCGGCATGCCCGCCAGCGACGAGAACATCCGGCGCAGGTGGTACTCGGTCGTGCCGAGGCTCGCGGCCAGCGCGGGGACGTCCGGTTCCTCGCCGAGGTGGTCCTCGACCAGGTCGGTCAGGTGGTTCAGTGCCGGGATCATGCGGCCTCCCTTCGGCATCCACCGTGGCAGGGGGCACACCGGCGGCGCCCGATCGCTGCGGTCCGGTTCGGTCGGCCGCGGTCGGTTCGGTCAGGAGGGCACCGGCAGCGGGGGCTGGTGAGGCCAGGTGAAGGCGTACGCGAGGGATTGACCATCCGGTCATGCCGAGCGCCGAGACGACACCGATGGCGGACTACGTCCGGCCGTAGGCGGGTCCGCCCGCTCAGCTCGCCGGTGTCAGGTGTCCGCGGTTGCCGCGGCGGCCCCGCAGGGTCTGCCACACCGCCCCCAGGGCCAGCGACTGGACCAGGGCCGAGAGCACGATGCCGCCGACGAAGAACCACGCCGGGGTGTCGCCGCCCCAGCCGGCCTCCCCGAGCCAGGCCACGAAACCGAAGGCCGGGAAGGTGAACAGGGCCGGCCAGACCCAGACGAGGGACGCGTCGGGGCCGCTCGCGAACAGGGGTTGTGCCACGGCGAGCGCCATCGCACCGCCGACCGCGGTGAGGTACACCGCCGAAACGCGGTTCGCGAGAGCCAGGCGGACGACGGTGCGTATGCGGTGGGTCCGGTCGGTCCGGTCGGTCCGCCGGGTCCGGGCGTTGTTCGGCTGGGTGCTGTTCATGGGTTCCGGGCTCCCCGGGGTGGTGGTCGTGGTCGTGCTCCTGAACCAGGGTCGACCGGGAGCCCGCCCCGGGCCTGAGTACCCGTACTCAAGTCCGGGGTGACGCGGTACCCGCCCGCGGGAGGCCTGCCCGGCCTATACCGACAGTGGGACCTCGTGGATCTCGTCCGCCTTGTGGCCCGCGCGTTCGTGCACACGCTGGACCGCCTCGGCCGACGGCCCCTCCGAGAGGCAGTAGATGGTGCCGGAGGCCGGGTCCGCCCACGCCTGTTCGAAGTGGACGTTCTCGTCCTTCTCCAGGGCCAGGTCGGCCTGGTGGGCCTGGTGCAGCTGGTCCGAGGTGATGCCGTGCATCCCGTGGTGTACGTCCATGAAGTGAGCCATGGCGCCTCGCACCCCCTTCAGGGTCCTTCTTCCAGGGTGCGCCCGTATGGCGGCCGGGGCGACCCCGGCCGTCACACCACAGTCCACCGGTACCGCGTGCGGGTGGACCGCTACCGCCTCAGCCGCACTGGCAGGGGCTGCCCGACTGGCAGCCGCAGCCGCAGCCCGAGCCGCAGCCGCACGCGGCGATCAGCGGGAGGCTGCGGATCTCGGTGGGCTGCTCGGTGGGGCGTTCCTGTGCGGGGTCGGGCTTCGTGCTGGGGGAATCGGCCATGGTTCCTCCTGGAAGCGGGCGCGTGGATCTACGGGTCCCTGGATCCCTGCGATTTCTGGCTCTCGGGTCCATTGCACGCCCCCAGCGGCCGTCGCATCAACGGCGCACGGGAGCGAACGCGCGCCCCCGGCCCGCTCCCGCGCAGGCTTTGCTCAGGCCCCCTCGACCTGCGTCGCCGGCTGGATGTCCGACTGGAGGTCGTCCGCGTGCTCGCCGGTGACCAGGTAGACCACGCGCTTGGCGACCGCGACCGCGTGGTCGGCGTACCGCTCGTAGTAGCGGCCCAGCAGGGTGACGTCGACCGCCGTCTCGATGCCGTGCTTCCAGCGGTCGTCCATCAGGTGCTGGAAGAGGGTGCGGTGCAGGAGGTCCATCGCGTCGTCGTCCTGCTCCAGCTGGAGCGCCAGGTCGACGTCCTTGGTGATGATCACCTCGGCCGCCTTCGCCATCAGGCGCTGCGCGAGCTGGCCCATCTCCAGGATGGTGGCGTGCAGGTCGTGCGGCACCGCACGCTCCGGGTAGCGCAGCCGGGCCAGCTTGGCGACGTGCTGGGCCAGGTCGCCCGAGCGCTCCAGGTCGGCGGACATCCGCAGCGAGGTGACGACGATGCGCAGGTCCGTCGCCACCGGCTGCTGGCGGGCCAGCAGGGTTATCGCCCGCGCCTCCAGCTCGTGCTGGAGGTCGTCGACCTTCTGGTCCGCCTCGATGACGGCCTCGGCCAGCTTCAGGTCGGAGTCCAGGATCGCGGTCGTGGCGCGTCCGATGGCCGACCCGACCAGCCGGGCCATCTCCACCAGACCGTCACCGATCGAATCAAGTTCCTCGTGGTACGCGTCCCGCATCAGGGTTCCCTCTCGTACGTCCGTTTAAGGGGCTCGAAGAGCGGCCACGCGCCCCTCGCCGTGCCCCCACGCTTACACGTTCCGGCCTGTACGCGTCCGTTTCCGGCACCCCAAATGAACCGTCCCTGGCTCCAAGGTGAACTCTGGGCGACGAGTGTTCGAGGTCGCACCCGGATGGCTGGGGCCCGGACGTACCCCGTGCCTAACCTGGAGACATGGACGTGAACGCGGCGGTCGCCGCAGTGGCGGCGATCGCCGGAGTACTCACCGGTGTCATCGCCATGCTGGCGTTCCGCTGGAGCGAGCGGGAGCAGAAGCGCCCCACGCGCACCTCGCTGCACACCGATCCCGTGCTGCCGCCGGGGGTCGACACCGTCCTGTCCGTACTGCGCTCCTCCGCCGTCGTCCTCGACGAGGCCGACGCGGTCGTCAAGGCCAGCTCGGCGGCGTACGCCCTCGGCCTGGTCCGGGGCGGCAAGCTCGCCGTCGAGCCCATGCTGCAGATGGCCAGGGACACCCGGCGCGACGGGGAGATACGGCAGGTCGAGCTGGACCTGCCGCGGCGCGGGAACGGGCGGGGGGAGGCCCTCGCCGTCTCCGCGCGGGTCGCGCCCCTCGGCTCCCGGCTGGTGCTGCTGCTGGTCGAGGACCTCACCGAGGCCCGCCGCATCGAGGCCGTACGCCGCGACTTCGTCGCCAATGTGAGTCATGAGCTGAAGACGCCGGTGGGGGCGCTGTCGCTGCTGTCCGAGGCCGTGATGGACGCGGCGGACGACCCGGAGGCCGTGGAGCGGTTCGCCGGGCGCATGCAGATCGAGGCGACCCGGCTCACCAACCTCGTGCAGGAGCTCATCGACCTCTCCCGGGTCCAGAACGACGACCCCCTCGACGACGCCGAGCCCGTCCGGGTGGACGAGCTGGTCGCCGAGGCCATCGACCGCTGCCGGCACGCCGCCGGCACGAAGCAGATCACCATGGCCGCCGGAGGTACGGCGGATCTGCACGTGCGCGGCAACCGAGGACAGCTCGCCGCCGCCCTCGGCAACCTCGTCGAGAACGCCGTCAACTACTCGCCGGCCCGCACCCGCGTCGGCATCGCCGCCCGCCGCGTCGCCGCCACCGGCGGCGACCTGATCGAGATCGCCGTGACCGACCAGGGCATCGGCATCTCGGAGAAGGACAAGGAGCGCGTCTTCGAGCGCTTCTACCGCGTCGACCCGGCCCGCTCCCGGGCCACCGGAGGCACCGGTCTGGGTCTCGCGATCGTCAAGCACGTGGTCGCCTCGCACGGCGGGGAGGTCACGGTGTGGAGCGCCGAAGGCCAGGGCTCCACCTTCACCCTGCGGCTGCCGGAGGCGGGTCCCGCCCGCGACCGCGCGCAGCGGCGGTCCGACCGCGCCGGGCTCAGTGGCGAGACCGAGCGGTCGTCCTCATCCCCCCATTCCCCCCATACATCCCCGTACGAAACATTTCCCGCCCCGGAGGTCCTTCCGTGACCCGTGTGCTCGTCGTCGAGGACGAGGAGTCCTTCTCCGACGCCCTGTCGTACATGCTCCGCAAGGAGGGCTTCGAGGTCGCCATCGCGACCACCGGCCCCGACGGACTCGACGAGTTCGAGCGCAACGGCGCCGACCTCGTGCTCCTCGACCTGATGCTGCCCGGCCTGCCGGGCACCGAGGTCTGCCGCCAGCTGCGCGGCCGCTCGAACGTTCCCGTGATCATGGTGACCGCCAAGGACAGCGAGATCGACAAGGTCGTCGGGCTGGAGATAGGGGCCGACGACTACGTCACCAAGCCCTTCTCCTCCCGCGAGCTGGTCGCCCGCATCCGTGCCGTACTGCGCCGGCGCGGCGAGCCGGAGGAGGTCGCCCCGGCCGCCCTGGAGGCCGGTCCCGTCCGCATGGACGTCGACCGGCACGTGGTGACCGTCGGCGGCACCAAGATCGACCTCCCGCTCAAGGAGTTCGACCTGCTGGAGATGCTGCTGCGCAACGCCGGCCGGGTGCTGACCCGCATGCAGCTGATCGACCGGGTGTGGGGCGCCGACTACGTCGGTGACACCAAGACCCTCGACGTGCACGTCAAGCGGCTGCGCGCCAAGATCGAGCCCGACCCGGGCGCGCCGCGGTACCTGGTGACGGTGCGCGGGCTGGGGTACAAGTTCGAGCCGTAGGCCGGCCCACGGGTCGCAGGACGTGACGAAGGGCGGGGCCTCACGGAGAGGTCCCGCCCTTCGGGCGTACGTGTCGTCGTACGTGCGTGCCGGCCTACGGCGCTCAGTGGCCGGCTTCGGCGTCCGCGCCGGTGCCGTTCTCCTGGGAGGTGCCGTCGGCCGAGGTGCCGTCGGCCGGGGCACCCGACTCGCCCGAGGGCGCACCGGCGGACTCGCCGGTCGAGGGGGCACCCGAGGACTCGCCGTCGGCCGGCTCGCCCGAGGCGTCGGCGGAAGCCGTGCCGGAGGGCGTCGCGCCCGGGGCCGACGGGACGTCGCTCGGACCCCACTCGGTGAAGTAGCTCTCGGCGGGAACGACGAGGGCGCGCAGGCTCACCTCGCCGGTCTTGCTGAAGGTGAAGGTGATCTTCTGGGCGTTGCCGTCCTGGAGCGCCTCGCGGCTGCTGGGCAGCACGGCGGCGGCGTTGCCCTCGCCGCCGAGGATCAGGGAGCCGCCGGCCGGGACGACCAGGTCGCCCTTCTCGCCCTTGGCGGGCTTCAGCTCGGCGGACTTGCCGGCGTCCGGGACGGTGACGGACTCGAGGGTCTGGTCCGTCCGGCCGTTGTTGAACAGGGTGACGGCGACCACGGCCGGGCCGGTCGACTCCAGATCGGGCTGCGTGATGACGACCGCGTTCTGCACCTCGATGTCGCCGACGGTCGTCGCAGCGTGGTCCGGCTTGATCTCCAGCGTCTGGGCGTTGTGACCGGCACCGCACGCGGCGAGCGAGGCGATCGAGAACGCGATGGCGGCGGCGGCGAGGGCACCGCGTCGAAGGCTGCTGCTCACGGCGGCGGCAACTCCTTGGACTCGAGCGTGGTGGCGGCAACGGATAAAGCCGCCCTAAGTGGCTGTCAGCGGCCTTAGGCTACCGAGCCGTTCTCGGGCCGCCGCACCCGACCCTCCCCGAAGTCGCCCGGCTTCGCTCGGCAGGCGGTAGGGCGCGGGCGCGGTCGGAGCCGGGTACGGGCGTGGCCCCGACCGCGGTCCGGGGGCGGGCCGGGTGCGGCCCGGGTGGCGTTCGGGGTCGTTCCGTGCGTCGTTTTGCGGCTCGTACTCGTCCGACATTCAGCTATGAAGCCCTCCGCCATACCGGCCGTGGATCGGTACGCGAAATTTCCGTGAAGGAATGCGCGGGCGGCCAGGAAATTGATCACCGGTGGGCCCGGCGGGGCACCTCGTGATCAATTCCGGATTCGTCCGGAACCCCGCCACGGCCACCGAACGGAGTAGCGGAAGTCGCACACGCGGAACCGGACATATCGGTCTCTTCGGGCGCACGGTGTCGGCTCCGGGAGCGTGTGACGTGCGTGTTTCGGGCGGCCGGAACAGCCGCTCCGACCTGCGAATACTTTCTTCCGCTCGCCCGGCGCAGCACGTTCCTGTTGCTGTTGTCAAGCCCCGAGATATGCCCTGACCTGCGAAAACGCCATTCAGAAGACGCCGTTTCCGTGTTACCCTGGATAGCCACGGAAGGGGTACCTGTCACATGACGTTCAAGGTTGGCGACACCGTGGTCTATCCCCATCACGGGGCCGCGCTGATCGAGGCTATCGAAACTCGCCAGATCAAAGGCGTGGACAAGACCTACTTGGTGCTGAAGGTCGCCCAGGGCGACCTGACGGTACGTGTGCCAGCGGACAATGCGGAGTTCGTCGGCGTGCGTGATGTGGTCGGTCAGGACGGGCTGGACCGGGTCTTCGAGGTGCTGCGCGCGCCGTACGCCGAGGAGCCCACGAACTGGTCGCGTCGTTACAAGGCAAACCTGGAGAAGCTCGCCTCCGGCGACGTCATCAAGGTCGCGGAAGTCGTGCGCGACCTGTGGCGGCGCGAGCGCGAGCGCGGACTCTCCGCAGGTGAGAAGCGCATGCTCGCCAAGGCCCGCCAGATCCTGGTGAGCGAGCTGGCCCTCGCGGAGAACACCAACGAGGACAAGGCGGAGGCCCTGCTCGACGAGGTGCTCGCCTCCTGATCCAACCGGTCCCGACCCGACCGGATCCGAGGTGAGGCGCAGACCGTCAGCCGCTCGGTTCAGCGCACTGAAATGCCGCGGTGCCCGATGACATCCTTGCTGTCGCCGGGCGCTGCGGCATGTTCGTACCCGGGTACCCGGACACGGTTTCCGGCATCCGGACGTCCGGATGCCCATGATCCTCGTACGCTCGTCCCGGGAGGCTTCCCCGGATCCTGGCGTGCCGGGCCCGGGCTGCTGGCTCGACCAGGGTCACGGAAGGGTCCGGTCAAGGCGTCGCGCCCGGCACGGTGAGGCCATACCCAAGTAGGTCGAGCACACAAACCTGACAGGAACCGATGTCTGACGAATCGCGTCCCTCGCCCGCCCGGCAGGCGCCCGCCACCCGTACGAACACACCGACCGCCGCCGTGATTCCGGCCGCGGGCCGGGGCGTGCGGCTCGGCCCGGGCGCCCCCAAGGCCCTGCGCGCGCTGGGCGGTACGCCCATGCTCATCCACGCGGTCCGGGCGATGGCCGCCTCCCGCGGCGTCTCCCTCGTCGTGGTCGTCGCACCGCCCGACGGTGCGGCCGAGGTCAAGAACCTCCTCGACACGCACGCGCTCCCCGAGTGGACGGACTTCCTCGTGGTGCCCGGCGGCGAGACCCGGCAGGAGTCCGTACGGCTCGGCCTGGACGCGCTGCCGCCCGAGTACGACATCGTCCTCGTCCACGACGCGGCCCGGCCGCTCGTGCCGGTGGACACGGTGGACGCCGTGATCGAGGCCGTACGGGAGGGCGCGTCCGCCGTGGTGCCGGCCGTGCCGCTCGCCGACACCGTCAAGCAGGTCGAGCCCGCCGCGGCGCCCGGCGAGCCGGAGCCGGTGGTGGCGACGCCGGAGCGGGCGCGGCTGCGTGCGGTGCAGACCCCGCAGGGCTTCGACCGCGCCACGCTGGTGCGGGCCCACGAGACGGTGACCGACGACGTCACCGACGACGCGAGCATGGTCGAGCAGCTGGGGCTCACCGTGGTGGTGGTGCCGGGGCACGAGGAGGCGTTCAAGGTGACGCGCCCGCTGGACCTGGTGCTCGCGGAGGCGGTACTGGCGCGCAGGAGGCTGAACGATGGGTTCTGAAACGGCTGGGACGTCCCGGGCGGACGCGCGGGTGCTGCTGCCGCAGGTCGGGATCGGTACGGACATCCACGCCTTCGAGGACGGGCGTGAGCTGTGGTGCGCCGGGCTGAAGTGGGAGGGCGAGGGCCCCGGGCTCGCCGGGCACTCCGACGCGGACGTCGTCGCGCACGCGGCGTGCAACGCGTTGTTCTCGGCGGCGGGGCTCGGTGACCTCGGGCAGCACTTCGGCACCGGGCGGCCGGAGTGGTCCGGTGCGTCCGGGGTGACGCTGCTGGCGGAGGCGGCGCGGATCGTGCGGGAGGCGGGGTTCCGGATCGGGAACGTCGCGGTGCAGGTGGTCGGGGCGCGGCCGAAGATCGGCAAGCGGCGGGAAGAGGCGCAGGGTGTGCTTTCCGCGGCCGCGGGGGCGCCGGTGTCCGTGTCGGGGGCGACGACGGACGGGCTGGGGTTCCCCGGGAGGGGAGAGGGGCTGATGGCGGTGGCCACGGCGTTGGTCGTGCGGGTGGCTTAGGTCCTGTCCCGGCGGATCAGGTCGCAGGACAGGCACGGCACCTCGTCGACGCCGGTGAGCGAGGTCTGGTGCGTGCAGCCGCAAGGCGGAGGAGGGCGTCGACGCGGAGCGTCGGCGACCGACGACAACGCCGCGGACGCGCGTGCCGGGCCCCGCGTCCGGGGCATGATCCGCCGGACAGGCCCTGGACGGCGGGTGGCTCGGACGGCGGGTGGGTCCCCCCGCGTCGCCCTGCCGTGCGGGGCTCCGCACGGCGCCCCGCCAGGGGCGCCGCCCCTGGACCCCGCCTGTGTCCGCCCACCGCCCGACCCGGTCGCGCAACAACGCGGCACGCGTGCCCTGGGCACTGTCCGGGGCCTACTACCCTGGACTCGTGACTATTCGCCTGTACGACACCAGCGCCCGGCAGATCCGTGACTTCGCCCCCCTCACGCCGGGCTGCGTCTCGATCTACCTGTGCGGTGCCACCGTGCAGGCCGCCCCCCACATCGGGCACGTCCGGTCCGGGCTGAACTTCGACATCATGCGCCGCTGGTTCGCGTACCGCGGCTACGACGTCACGTTCGTCCGCAACGTCACCGACATCGACGACAAGATCATCAAGAAGGCGGCCGAGCAGAACCGCCCCTGGTGGTCCATCGGGTACGAGAACGAGCGGGCGTTCAACGACGCCTACGCCGCCCTCGGCTGCCTGCCGCCGACGTACGAGCCGCGCGCCACCGGCCACATCACCGAGATGGTCGAGATGATGCGCGGCCTCATCGAGCGCGGGCACGCCTACGAGGCCGACGGCAACGTCTACTTCGACGTACGGTCCCTGCCGGGCTACCTGTCGCTGTCCAACCAGGACCTCGACGACCTGCGCCAGCCCTCCGAGGACGGCGAGACCGGCAAGCGGGACCCGCGCGACTTCGCCATGTGGAAGGCGGCCAAGCCCGGCGAGCCGAGCTGGGAGACGCCGTGGGGCCGGGGCCGGCCCGGCTGGCACCTGGAGTGCTCCGCGATGGCGCACAAGTACCTGGGCGAGGAGTTCGACGTCCACGGGGGCGGGATCGACCTGATCTTCCCCCACCACGAGAACGAGATCGCCCAGGCCAAGGGCTTCGGCGACGCCTTCGCCCGCTACTGGGTGCACAACGCCTGGGTCACCATGAGCGGCGAGAAGATGTCCAAGTCGCTCGGCAACAGCGTGCTCGTGAGCGAGATGGTCAAGAAGTGGCGGCCGGTCGTGCTGCGGTACTACCTCGGCACCCCGCACTACCGCTCCACCATCGAGTACAGCGAGGAGTCCCTGCGCGAGGCCGAGTCGGCGTACGCGCGCATCGAGGGCTTCGTGCAGCGGGTGACGGAGCTGGCCGGCCACACCGTCGAGCCCGCCGCCGAGGTGCCGCCCGCCTTCGCCGAGGCGATGGACGACGACCTGGGCGTCCCGCAGGCGCTCGCGATCGTCCACACCACCGTCCGGCAGGGCAACAGCGCGCTGGCCGCCGACGACAAGGAGGCCGCCGTCGGCCGCCTCGCCGAGGTGCGGGCCATGCTCGGCGTGCTCGGGCTGGACCCGCTGGACGCGCAGTGGGCCGGGGAGCAGGAGCAGGGCGAGGACCTGAGGCACGTCGTCGACAGCCTCGTACGGCTCGTGCTCGACCAGCGCGAGTCCGCGCGGGCGCGCAAGGACTGGGCCACGGCCGACGCCATCCGCGACCGGCTCGGGCAGTCCGGACTGGTCATCGAGGACGGCCCGCAGGGTCCCCGCTGGAGCCTCGGCTCCCGCTGACCCGAGTCCGCACTCACAGATCGACTCGTAGATCGATTGTGCCGCCCGGCCCTCCGGGCGGCACACTGCATAAGACGCACGTACGACGCACACTCCCCGAAGACACAGAAGAGCGGAGACGGGTAACTCATGGCCGCGAACAACCGCCGCATGTCCGGCAAGAAGGGCGCGCAGGTCGGCAGCGGTGGCAAGCGACGCCGTGGCCTGGAAGGCAAGGGGCCGACGCCCCCCGCCGAGATGCGCAAGGGGCACGCCAAGCAGCGCGCCGCCAACGCCAAGGCGCGCCGCGCCACGGGCCGCCCGCAGCAGCGGCGCGGCGGCGGCCGGTCGACGTCCGAGCTGGTCGTCGGCCGCAACCCGGTCGTCGAGGCCCTGCGCGAGGGCGTGCCCGCCTCCACGCTCTACGTCCAGCAGTTCATCGACAACGACGAGCGGGTGCGCGAGGCCCTCCAGCTCGCCGCCGACCGCGGCGGGATCAACCTCATGGAGGCCCCGCGCCCCGAGCTGGACCGGATGACCAACGGGCTGAACCACCAGGGGCTCGTGCTCCAGGTGCCGCCGTACGAGTACGCGCACCCCGAGGACCTGGTCGCCGCCGCCCACGACGAGGGCGCGGACCCGCTGATCGTCGCCCTCGACGGCGTGACCGACCCGCGCAACCTCGGCGCGGTCGTCCGCTCCGTCTCCGCCTTCGGCGGTCACGGCGTCGTCGTGCCCGAGCGGCGCGCGGCCGGCATGACGGCGGGCGCGTGGAAGACGTCCGCCGGTACGGCCGCCCGTACGCCGGTGGCCCGTGCCACCAACCTCACCCGGGCGCTGGAGCAGTACCAGAAGGCCGGCGTCACGGTCGTCGGCCTCGCCGCCGACGGCGAGGCCGAACTCGGCGACCTGGAGGCTCTGGACGGCCCGGTCGTCATCGTCGTCGGCAGCGAGGGCAAGGGCCTGTCCCGACTCGTGGGCGAGACCTGCGACATCCGGGTCCGGATCCCGATGCCGGGTGGGGCCGAGTCCCTCAACGCGGGTGTGGCGGCGGGGATCGTGCTGTACGAGGCGGCGCGTCGGCGGGGCTGACCCCGGCACGGCGGCGTCGTTGAACGGGTGTTCGCCGTATAGCTCGAACGGGGCGTTCGAGGCTGTCCGGACATGCTTGACGCGGTCCGGACAGATCGGGGCGGTCAAGGCAGTGTCCTAACGACACGTCACTCGGTTAGATGAGTGTGGACACCAGAACACCCCGCACACCCACGGGGGACCGCTCGTCGGGATACGACGACGCTCCCGCGCTGAGCATGGTGAAGGTGCCGAGCGATCCGGCCCAGGTCATCGTCAACCACGCGAGCTTCCGCGTGCAGTTCGGTGCCTCCGCCCGGCGGACCCAGTCCCCGCGGATCGCGCGGCACCTGAGCGCCACCCAGAACACCGCCCGCGTGCCCGCCGCCCCGGCCCGCCGTCGCGCCGTCGTGTGGAGCGGGCGCTCCGACCCGGACGACACCGGCGCCCACCGGCTGCTCCAGGCGGTGCGCGCGGGTGCCGGTCACCACGCCGACGACCCGGCCGCCGACCTCTCCGCCGACGCCGGAGCCACTCAGGTCATCCCCCGGGTCGGCCTCGACGGCGGCCCCCTCGACTACGACGACGGCCCCGCCACCGAACCGATCGAGGCCCCCCTCGTCGGCGCCCAGCGCGGCCCCGTCCCCGACGGCACCCGGCTGCTGCCCGCCATGCGCACCGTCGGCAGTGCCTACGACGAACCCGCCTACGACACGCTGGACTTCGGGACCGGACCCGGCGGGCACGGACCCGACGGCTACGCCGACTACGACGACCCGGAGCAGGGCGAGCCCCGCAGCAGGCGCCGCACCGACGACCCGGCGCGCCACGCCTACTTCCCCGGCCGCCGCATGAACCTCGGCGTCGTCCTGCTGCCGCTGCGCGTCTTCCTCGGCTTCATCTCCATCTACGCCGGCATGGGCAAGCTGTGCGACCCCGTCTACTTCGACGGCGGCGAACGCGGCTCCATGGTCAAGTGGCTCAACACCCTGCACCCCTGGGACGTCGCCGAGCCGCTGCGCCAGTTCGCCCTCGCCCACCCGGTGGGCGCCGGGCTGGTCATCGCCTTCCTCCAGGTGCTGGTGGGCGTCCTGACCGTCCTCGGCTGCTGGCAGCGCGTGGCCGCCGTCATCGGCGCCGGCCTGTCCGCCGCGCTCCTCGTCACCGTCAGCTGGAAGAGCGTCCCGGTCTACGACGCGCCCGACATCATCTACCTCGCCGCCTGGTCCCCGCTGATCATCGCCGGGGCACCCGTCTACTCCGTGGACGGCAGGCTCGCGAGCAGCGCCTGGCGCCGGCTCGGCCCCCACTCCGACATCTGGGACCTGCGCCGCTACGTCCTGCGCCGCGGCGCCCTCATCACCTTCCTCGTCGCCGGGATCACCCTCCTGGTCGGCTCCGTCCTCGGCGGCGCCGTACGGGACGCCGACCGCGTGGTCGTCCCCGGGCCCGGCGAGGCCCCGCGCAACGAACTGCCCGGCTCGCCGCTCCCGCAGGAGCCCGGTACGCGCGGGCCGAAGACCTCGTCCCCGGAGGCCTCCGCCTCGCCCACCCAGGGTGCGACCGGCGGCGCGTCGGCCCCGGCGAAGGACGGCGCGAGCACGCCGGGAGCGACCCGCGACAGCAACGGCACCACCACCGGCGGCGGTACGCCCAGCCAGACCCAGGGCACCACGGGGCAGGCCCCGCCCCGGCAGTCCTCCCCGGCCGGCCAGGCGCCGAGCACCACGGCGGGACCGACGTCGGGCGGCACCTCGACCGGCGGCAGCGGCGGGGGCGGCTCCACCGGCGGCACCGGGAGCGGTGACGACGGCGGCTCGTCGTCCACCGGGGAGCCCGGCGGACGCCTCGTGGGGGGTCTCCTGGGCTGACGGCGCCAGGCACCCCGCACAACGCCGGCAGGGCCCCGCACAGCGCGTGCGGGGCCCTGCTCCGTACTGCCTGCGTGTGTACGGTCCTCAGCGGCCGCCCAGCGCCGCCAGCTCCCTGGCCGCCTCGGTCAGGTCCTTCGCGGTGTCGATCGCCCGCCAGTAGGAGCCCTGGGGGATCGGGAAACCGGCCAGGCGGCGTTCGCGGGCCAGCCGGGGGAAGGTGGTGCGCTCGTGGTCACCGCGCTCCGGGAGCATCGCGGCGAACTCCGGCGAGAAGACGTACACGCCCGCGTTGATCTCGAACGTCGACGGCGGCGCCTCGATGAAGTCGGTGATGTGGCCGAAGCCGTCCGTCTGCACGGCGCCCCACGGCAGCCGCGGACGGGCCAGGGCGAGGGTCGCGACGGCGTCCCGCTCGGCGTGGAAGTCGGCCATGTCGCGCAGCGAGAAACGGGTCCAGATGTCGCCGTTGGTGGCGTACCAGGGCCGGTCGGGGTGCGGGAGACGGGCGGCGGCGTACCTGAGGCCGCCGCCGCGGCCCAGCGGCTCGGTCTCCACGACGGTCGTGACGGACAGCGGCAGATCGGCGCTCTCCAGCCACTTCTGCAGCACCTCGGCCAGGTGACCGCAGGAGACCACGACGTCGGTGACGCCCTCCTCGGCGAGCCAGGCGAGCTGATGGCCGATGATCGGCGTCCCGGTGCCCGGGATCTCGACCATCGGCTTGGGCCGGTCGTCGGTGTAGGGGCGCAGCCGGGAACCCTGCCCGCCGGCCAGGACGACGGCTTGAACGGGGCGACGGGACGCGGCGTTCGGATCGGTCATGCCCGAACTGTACGCGGCGCCACGGCCGCCCCCGCAGGGCACTCAGCCGTGCGCGGCCAGGACGCCCGAGGCGAAGGCGGTGTCGCAGACGGGGCGGGCGTACGACTGGGCGCGCGTCGGGCCGTACGCCTTCACCGCGGCGCGGCCCAGCGCGCGGGCGATGGACGCGCAGTGGTCGGCCAGCGACGGGCGCTCGTTCACCGCCTGCTGGAGGTGGGTCAGCGCGACGCCCGGGTCCTCCTCCTGCAGCTCGGTCAGCAGCCGGTCGCGCAGCACCTCGTGCGGGGCGCGGGCGGCGCGGGCGGAGGAGGCCTTGGACGACGACGCCTCGGACGCTGCGAGCACCGAGTCCGAGGGATCCCCGGACCAGTCGACGCGGGTGACCGCGAGAGTCCCGGAGAGCACCAGGACGACGGGCAGGACGAAGGCGAGAGAGCGGCCGATCCGGCGGGCGGGGCCCCGGCCGCGTCGCGTCTGTCGGGTGGTGGAGTGCTTCACGGAGTGCTTCACGCGAGTGAGGGTAGCGCCCGGTAATGATTTGGCGACATTTAGTCACCCCATCGGGGGATGAACGACGGGCGCGAACCGGATAGGGGGTTGACGAACACCGGTCGAAATGTCGGGCGTGCCGGGGTATTTGTCGACAACGAGAAGAGCCCCGCAGCAGGCCGCGGGGCTCTTCTCGTCAACGCGGGTGAAATCACCCGGACGCGTGGTTTCTCAGTCGGTGAGGCGCTCGCCCGTGGAGGACGAGAACACGTGCGTCTCGCCCGGACGCGGCACCACGTGGACGGTCGCGCCCTTCTCCGGCACCGCACGGCTGCTGACGCGGACCACGAGGTCCTTCGTCTCGCCGCCGACCTCGACCGTGCCGTAGATGTAGCCGTCGGCGCCGGTCTCCTCCACGACGTTCACCGAGACCGCCAGACCGGCCGGGGCGTCCGCCGCGTCCTTCGACAGGGTCTTGGAGGCGCCGCCGTTCAGCTCCACCACGTCGAAGTGCTCCGGACGCACACCGACGGTGACCGTGCGGTCGCCCTTGTCGGCGGCGGCCTTCAGGGCGTCGCGGTTGACCGGGACGACGCTGTTGCCGAACTTCACGCCGCCGTCGGTGATCGGGACCTCGACCAGGTTCATGGCCGGGGAGCCGATGAAGCCGGCGACGAAGAGGTTCGCGGGCTTGTCGTACATGTTCCGCGGGGTGTCGACCTGCTGGAGCAGACCGTCCTTGAGCACCGCCACGCGGTCGCCCATCGTCATGGCCTCGACCTGG
This sequence comes from Streptomyces sp. CCM_MD2014, assembly GCF_000772045.1. GTDB lineage: Bacteria > Actinomycetota > Actinomycetes > Streptomycetales > Streptomycetaceae > Streptomyces > Streptomyces salinarius. The sequence goes on from NZ_CP009754.1 coordinate 4,836,056, forward strand.
TCGTGCGTGACGTAGACGGTGGTGATGCCGAGCCGGCGCTGGAGCGAGGCGATCTGCGTACGGGTGGAGACGCGGAGCTTGGCGTCCAGGTTGGACAGCGGCTCGTCCATGAGGAACACCTGCGGCTCACGCACGATGGCGCGGCCCATCGCCACACGCTGACGCTGACCGCCGGAGAGCGCCTTCGGCTTGCGGTCCAGGTACTCGGTGAGGTCGAGGATCTTCGCGGCCTCCTCGACCTTCTGCCGGATCTCCGCCTTGTTGACGCCGGCGATCTTGAGCGCGAAGCCCATGTTGTCGGCGACCGTCATGTGCGGGTACAGCGCGTAGTTCTGGAACACCATGGCGATGTCCCGGTCCTTCGGCGGCAGGTGCGTCACGTCGCGGTCGCCGATGCGGATGGCACCGCCGTTGACGTCCTCGAGCCCCGCGAGCATCCGGAGCGAGGTGGACTTGCCACAACCGGACGGACCGACCAGGACGAGGAACTCGCCGTCCGCGATGTCGATGTCGAGACCGTCGACGGCGGGCTTGGTGGAACCCGGGTACACACGGGTCGCCTTGTCGAACGTAACTGTGGCCATGGTGAATGGGCCCCCTTCTACCGGCAGGAACGTGCCGGACGATCCGTTGTAGGAAGGTGGTGGTGTAGTCCACACGGGTGAAGCTGAGCAGGACGGTACCCGGCGTTCACCTGATCTGTCAGTAGCCGGGAGTCTGTGAATTTCGCCGAAATTTTCGAATCACATCGTTCACCGGCTCTGTGTACAGTGGAGCAGCCTGCGCGCGCCCGCCGCGCGCGTGCCTCCTTAGCTCAGCTGGTCAGAGCGCCGCTCTTGTAAAGCGAAGGTCGTCGGTTCGAATCCGACAGGGGGCTCCGCAGTGACAGGGCAACGCCCCCGCGATCCCGGATCGCGGGGGCGTTGCCGGTGGTTCCCGGTTACTTGCCCTCCGGGAGCGGCTCGGCCTCGCAGACCGTGCCGGGGGCGGGGAGCCTGCCGTTGAGCAGGTACGCGTTGACGGTGTCCTGGACGCAGGTGTTGCCGCTGTCGTAGGCGCCGTGTCCCTCGCCCTCGTAGGTCAGTTCCACGCCCACCTTCTCGCCGAGGCGTTCCGCCATGCGGGCGGCGCCCTCGTACGGGGTGGCGGGGTCGCCGGTGTTGCCGACGAGGAGGATCGGCGGTGCGCCGGGGGCGCTGACCTCGGGGTGCGGGGCGGCGCCGGGGACGGGCCAGCCGTCGCAGGTGAGGGCGGACCAGGCGAGGCCGGGGCCGAAGAGGGGGGAGGCTTCGAGGAAGTCGGGGAGACGGGACTTCACGTCGGCGACGGTGTAGCGGTTGCTGGAGTCGTCGCAGGTGATGGCCCGGAAGGCGTCGTCCTCGTTGCTCTCGTCCGGGTCGGTGCCGTCGGCGTCGTCGTCCGGGTCGCCGCCCCTGCCGTGCTGGCCGAGGGCTTCGGCGAGATCCTCCAGGACCTCGCCGTTGTCGTCGGTGACCGCCTCCAGGCCGACGCGGAGGGCGGGCCAGTAGTCCTGGCGGTAGAGGGCGCCGGTGATGGCCTCGATGAGGGCGTCGCCGTCGACTTCGCCGCCGCCGGGAGTGGGGAGCGGGCTGTCGTCGAGGGCTTCCTCGAGGCCGACGGTGAGGTCGACGATGTCCTCGGCGTCGTCGCCGAGTGTGCAGCCCTGCCGGGCGCACCAGTTGGCGAAGTGTTCGAAGGCGAGCTGGAAGCCGCCGGCCTGCGCGAGGGCTTCCTCCATGGCGTCCCGGGTGGGGTCGACGACGCCGTCGAGGACGGCGCGGCCGACGTGTTCCGGGAACAAGTGGGCGTAGACGCCGCCGAGTTCGGTGCCGTAGGAGATGCCGAAGTAGTGGAGTTCGTCGTCGCCCAGGACCTGGCGCAGCAGGTCCATGTCCCGGGCGGCCTGGGTGGTGCCGACGTAGGGGAGGACGTCGCCGGAGTTCTTCTTGCAGGCGGCCGCCGTTTCGCGGTTGAACCGGACGAGGGCGTTGGTCTCGTCGCCGCCGTCGTCGGGCGTGTGGTCGATGTCGTCCTCGTCGGGGAGGCCGGCGTCGAGGCAGCGGACGCCGCTGCTGTCGCCGACGCCGCGCGGGTCGAAGCTGACGAGGTCATAGCGGGTGCGCAGCTTCTCGTAGTCGGGGGCGAGGCCGGGCAGGGTGGCGACGCCGGAGCCGCCGGGGCCGCCGAAGTTGAAGAGGAGGGAGCCGATCCGGTCGTCCGGGGTGCCGCTGGTGCGGGCGCGGATGAGCGCGAGGTCGATGGTCTCGCCGGAGGGGTCTTTCCAGTTCAACGGCGTACGCAGGGTGGCGCACTGCCACCGGGTGCCGTCGGGGAGTGCCGTGGGGGCCTCGCCGCCGCCCTGGATGGGGGAGGGGGCGTCGCAGGGTTTCCAGTCCAGGGACTGGGTGCGGAGGTTGGTCAGGGCCTGTGCGTCGGTGGTGGTGCCGCCGGTGCCGCGTTGCCGGTCGCCTTCCCGGTCCGTGGGCGCACAGGCCGTCAGGGAGGAGGCGAGCAGGGTGGCCGTGGACAGCAGGACGGCGGTGGATATCGCTCGTGCTGTGGGCATGGCCTCAGCCTCTGGCGGCCGGGCGGTGGACGCATGGTGTGGCGTCCGTTCGGGTGGGGAGCGGGGCCGGTTTCGGGTGGGCGCGGGGCCCCGCCGGTTTCGGGTCGTCGTGGGTGGCGGGGCCCCGGCTCGGATCAGGAGGAGCGGTTGGCGCTGGAGGGGCCGAAGAACTCGATCTCGGCGATCGCGACCTGCTTGTCGGCGGATGCCGCGTGGGCGGACTCGATGGTGAAGCGGACCTTGGTGACCTCGCCGACGCGGAACGGGCGTCGCTGACCGCCGGCGCCCTGGTCGAGGGTGAGGTCGCGGGTCTTCACCGAGCCGTCCTTCATGGTGATCGTCGCCTTGATGCGGTGCGGCAGGGCCGACTCCTGCAGCTTGTTGGCGCGGGAGGAGACACCGGGGGTGATGATCACGTCGAGCAGGCGGGTCGGCTCGGTGAAGGTGGCCTCGACCCATTCGCCCTGGCCGGACTCCGAGATGCCCGGGCCCCACCAGGTGTTGCTGAGCTTGTCGATGAGGAGTTTCGGGTCGTGGCCGGGGAAGGAGTGCGAGGCCTTGATCCCGTCGGGGGAGACGGGGGCGCGCTTGGCGAAGTGGTCGCGGGTGTTGTCGATGCCCTCGGGGATGTACATGAAGCCGAGGACGGCCAGGGTGGCCACGACGGCGACGGTGATCCAGGTGCCGATGCGGTCGAAGACCCGGCGCAGGCGGGGGCGGTCGCCGGCCCAGGGGGTTTCCCGGCGGCGTCCGCCGAAGAGCCGGCGCCACCAGGGGGCACGCGTGGTGGCCTGGTCGCCGCTCGCGACCAGGGGCATCGCGCAGCGGGCGCAGTAGTGGCGGTCGGGGCGGTTGGGGGTGGAGCACCAAGGGCAGGGCGGGCCGTTGGCGATGTCCGGCTGGTGGCCCGGGGCGCGGACCTGGGGGCGGTCGGCGTCGGGGCGGCCGGGCAGCACGGGGGCGACGGCCGGCGGAGGTGTGGGGGCCGGGGCCTCGGGGTCGGCGACGGGGACGAGGAGGGAGCGGGCCCGGTCGGACATGGTGTCGCTGAGGGCCGCCGGGGCGGGGGCCGGAGGCGCGGCCGCCGCGGAGGGCAGCGGGGCGGTCGGGGCCGTCTCGTCGGGCGCGGGGTCGCGGTTCTGGGCGGTCGTGCCCGGCGAACCGGCCTGACCTGCCCGGCCCGCGTCGCCCGTCGTCCCGTCGGCGGCCGGGGTGCCCTCCGGGCCCTCCGTGCGGCGCTGCCGGGGCAGGTTCGGGTTGTCGCCGACGGCCCCCGGGGCCGGTGCGGCGGTGCCGTCGGAACCCGACGGCGGAGCCGCAGCGGGAGCAGCGGCGGAAGCGGGTGCGGGCGCCGTGGCCGGGCGGTCGGTGCGGGCCGGGGGTACGCCCGCGCCGGCGAAGGCGTCGAAGGCGGGGCTCTGGTCGGACTTGGCGACCGCGGGCCGGGCGTTGCGGGCGGCGCCGGTCTGTTCCCAGCTGAGTACGGCGCCGCACGCGTCGCAGAAGGACTGGCCCGGTTCCGCGCGGGTTCCGCACTCGGCGCAGTTCTGCGTGGTCATCTCTCCGGGGTCCTTTCGGAGGCGGTCACTTCGACCGTGTAGGGCATGTGGGCGGGGCGGGCGGCGGCGACGAGGGCGTCCAGACGGTGGGTGTCGGCCGGTTTCGGGTCGGGCAGCCGGAGGGCGACGTGCAGGTAGGGGCGGGGGCGGCCGGGGAACGGGCCGAGCGGGCGGGCGTTCCACTGGGCGCCGCCGCTCTCGGTGATCTCCGGTTCGACGCCGAAGGCCAGCCGTACGGCTTCGGCCAGCCCCTGCCGGGTGCCGCGTACGCGGTGCAGCCGGGCGGCGGCGGCGACGGCGGCGCGCAGCCGGGGCTCGGGTTCGGTGCCGTCGGTCTCGGCGCCGACCCAGGTGCCGAGCCACTGGGCGAAGTCGGCCGGGGTGAGGGCGGGGTCGAAGTAGGTGTCGAGGCAGTCCAGGACGCTGAGGATGGGGGCGAGGACGTCGTCGAGTCCGCCGACGAAGCGCAGCGCGAGGTCGTCGTCGGCGAAGACGGCGGGCAGCATCGAGGCGATGGGCAGGGAGGAGCCGAGCCCGTCCACGGAGCCTCGCCGGGAGGCGGGGGCGGACGTCATGCGCCGTCGCCGATCACGCGGACCCGGTGGTCGTAGGAGAAGACCAGGGCGGGGGCTTCGAGGTCGATGCGGTCGGTGGGGTCGCCGCGCTTGCCGGTGAGGGGGTCGGCGGGGTGCAGGACGACCTCGTCGACGAGTTCGACGCCGGGCACGCGCTGGAGGACGGCGAAGACCTCGCCGGCCTGCACGGGGCGTCCGAAGGGCCAGCCCTTGCCGTCGGCTCCGCCGGTGAGCGGGTCGAGGTGGCGGTAGAGGGCGTCGTGGGTCTGGCGGCGTACGCGGTCGGCGTCGACGTCGCGGAAGGCGTGGACGGTGGCGACGACGGTGACGCCCTGGTAGTACGGCGGTCCGACGGAGAGGCGGGTGCCGATGAGGCGGCGTTCGTCGAGGTGGCGGGTGATGCGGCCGAGGAGGGCGTCGCCGGGGACGAGTTGTTCGAAGCGGAGGCGGCCGCCCGGGTCGGGGACGGCCTGGGGGACGACGAGGACCCGGACGGCGTGGGCGCCGTATTCGTTCTCCTCGCCCTCCAGGCAGGTGATGCGGGCGGTCTCCGGGGCGGCGCGGCGGGCGAGCTCCTCGTAGTCGCGCAGGGTGACGGCGCGCTCCTGGGCGCGCAGGGTGATCGGTGCGCGGAGCTTGGCCTCCTCGACGGTCTCGCCGTCGACGCCCCCGCGGGCGGCCTCGCGGTTGACGACCTCGGAGACGTACGGGATGGAGGTGCGCAGCACCTGTACGGCGCCGCGGGCGACGTTGCCGGCCCTGCCCCCGCCGGTGCGGTAGCGGCGGGCGCGGATGACGGCGCCCTTGGGCGGGACGGTGCCGTACTGGCGCAGGGTGCCGTCGGCCTCGCGGACGGCGGGGCCGAAGGCGATCTCGCCGGTGGCGGCGTCGAGGGTGACGTGGTGGTCGTCGGGGCGGGAGCCGGCGAAGTGGGGGACGACCTGCCAGTCCTGCCAGCCGTCGTCGGCGGCGGTCTGGAGCAGGACGGGCGGGTCGTCGGCGACGACGGGGGCGTGTTCGAGCCGGATGCGCTGGCCGGGGAGGCCGGTGGACTCGCCGAGGGCCTCGTCGTACACGGTCTCGGCGTGGACCGTGCCGGTGGTGCCGCCGACGGTGTAGGCCTCGGCGGAGCGGATGGTCGGCGAGGCGGTGTAGAAGGGCTGGCCGGGCAGGGGGTCGGTGACCCGGCAGCGGATCCAGCCGGCCTCGTGGCCGCCGTTGCGGGACAGGACGTGGCCGCCGGGCACGTGGAGGACGATGTCGCCGGGGCGGTTGAGGCCGCCGGTGCCGTCGCGGTCGACGTCGCAGGGCTGCCAGCCGTCCTCGGTCCAGGCCTCCCACACCAGGGGCGGCTGGCGGGGGTCGACGCCGACGCCGTCGACGCGGCTGTCGAGTTCGAGGGCGAGCGCGCAGTGCGGCACGGCGTTGGTGAGGCCGATGAGCATGCAGTCGCCGGGGGCGGGCGCCTCGGCGAAGCACATCAGGTCCTTGCCCTCGGCGAGGTCGGTGGTGCGGTCGGTGACGGCTTCGCCGCTGTGCTGCACGACCAGGCGGCCGAGTGCGCACGGTACGACGGTGAGGTCGGCGGTGGTGGTGAAGACGACGGCCTCGTCGCGTTCGGTGCGCAGGGTGGCGACCTCGGTGCCGACGGGCACCAGGATGGCGTCCTCCTGCGGCGCCGACAGCCAGAAGGTGACGTCCGTGCGGGCGGCGGACGGCGGGAACAGGGTGATGCCGACCAGGTCGAGGAAGGCCAGGTGGTTCTTCTCCGGCACCCGGTTCAGGCGGTAGACGATCTGGTCGGCCATGTGGGCGACGGTCTCGACGAGGGTGACGCCGGGGTCGGAGACGTTGTGGTCGGTCCACTCCGGGGCGCGCTGCTGGATGTAGCGCTTGGCGTCGTCGACGAACTGCTGGAAGCGGCGGTCGTCGAGGTTCGGGGAGGGCAGGGACATCAGCGATCGCTTTCGGGAGAGCCCGGGAGGCCCGCGGGGCCGGCCGGACCGTCGGGGAGGTCCGGCTCGTCGTGTGAGGGGATGACGTAGAAGGGGAAGACGAGGCTGCGCGGGTTGTTGGTGCCGCGGATGGAGTAGCGCACGTCGATGTGGAGGACGCTCTGGTCCTCGCCGGCGGTGACGTCGACCTCGTGGACCTCGATGCGCGGCTCCCAGCGGTCCAGGCTGGTGTACACCTCGTGCTGGATGCGGCCGGCGGTCTGCTCGTTGACCGGCGCGAAGACGAGGTCGTGGATGGCGCAGCCGAACTCGGGACGCATCGGCCGCTCGCCGGGGGCGGTGGCGAGGACGAGCTGCATGGCCTCCTCGATCTCCCGCTCGCCGCTGACGAGGGCGATGCCGCCGGTGGGCCCGATGCGCAGGGGGAACGACCAGCCGGAGCCGACGAACTGTTCGGCCATCAGGGAGCCACCTGCCCTTTCCGTTTCCTTCTGCCGGCCACCCCGAAGTGCCGGTGCGGTCGTGCGGTCATCCGAACGGGTACTTGATCTCGTTGACGAAGAAACCGCCGTAGAGGTCGAGTTTGCCGCCGGTGATCTTCGTGTTGGCGGCCGTGATCGTCGCCAGGCCGGTGGCGGTGAGGGTCGCGGCGCCCGACGAGGTCATGAGCAGGGCGCCGCCCATGGCGTTCACGTCGACCACGCCACCGAGCGACTTGAGGCTGACCAGGCCCTTGCCCTCCATGGTGAGGGGGCCGCCGCTCCTGATCGTCACCGACCGGCGTCCTTCGAGGGTGAGGCTCGTGCCCGCCTCCACCGACACCGAGCGGCTGCCGGTGATGGTGACCGAGCCCTTGCTGTCGACGGTGATCTCCGTCTTGGTGCGGTCCAGGTTGATGGTCAGCCGGTCGTTGCCGCTGGCGATGCGGACACCCTGCTTGCGTCCGCCGGTGCGCTGGCTGAGCAGGTCGACGCGGTTGCCCGTGCGGTCGGACAGGGTGTGCCGGGCGGCCTTCTTCTTCAGGCCGTCGTGCAGGGGCACGTCGTTCTTGGTCGGCACGTCCCGGCCGTTGTAGAGGCCGCCGATCACGAACGGGTGGTCCAGCGCCCCCCGGTCGAAGGCGACGAGCACCTCGTCGCCGACGTCCATGGGGAAGATGCCGCCGCCCGCCACGCCGCCCAGCTGCACGCTCCGTGCCCAGTCGCTGACGTAGGTGTCGTCCAGCCACGGGAACTGGAGCTTGACCCTGCCCTGTTTGAGGGGGTCCTGCACGTCGGTGACGATGGCGTTGGCGACACTGGGCAGCCGGGTCGCGCCGGCGGGGTCCACGGCGCCGCCGCCGCCGGAGGCGAGCCCGTACAGGGAGCGCCACTGGCGGCCGCTGACGGTCAGCCAGGTCCGGTAGCCCTCGCTGTCGCCGAAGTGGTGGCGTGCCGAGGTGACGGTGTACTTGCCCTCGAAGGGCTTGCCGACGTCGGAGAGGGCCACGGGCACGCCGGGCCGCAGGTCGGGGCTGCCCTTGACGGAGATCTCCAGCTCGGCGAAGGAGGACGTGACGTCGGCGGCGAGGGCCTTCGCGGCGTGCCGCACCTCGTCCTGCCGGTCGTAGGGGTGGGCGGTCTCGACGAGCTTGGCGGTCTTGAACGCGCCCGCGGCCTTGCCGGGGGTGGAGCCGATGGTGATGCCGGGGTCGGTCTGGGCGGGCGCGGTCTCGACGATCTTCTTCTTGGTGGTGACGTTCCAGCCCCGCGACTCGACCTCGCCGACCTGGTCGGCGGCGGTCACCGCGGCGCGCAGCCGCATGATGTCGTGGCGGGCCTGGAGGACGAAGGCGCTCTGGTCGCCGTCCGTGTTCGGGGAGGGCGCGCCGGACGCCGGGTTCGGTTTGACGAAGCGGAGCTTCCCCTTGGCGTCCACGTACATCACCATGTTGTTCTCGTCGGCGAGCCGGGCCAGGAAGTCCCAGTCGGTGACGTTGGACTGGCTGATGAACCCGTAGGCGCCCTTCGTCGGATCGATCCGGCCGACGGACACGCCGTCCGTGCCGGCGAGTTTGCGGGCGATGTCGGACGCCTTCTGGTTGCGGTAGGCGGCCACGCGGCGCTGGCGCATCATGCGGTGCCCGAAGTCGTAGCCGCGGATCACGGTGTAGCTGCCGGTGCCGTCGAAGTCGGCCTCCATGGCGGTGACCTCGCCGGTCAGCAGGGGCTTGCCGATGCCCTTTCCGTCGGCGACGGGGGTGATGACGACCCGGGTGCCGAACTGCACCCCGAGCCTGTCGAGGACCCTGCGCTTGGGGTCGCGGAAGGTGAGGCGGAAGGCGGCGGGCACGCCGACGCCCTGGTCGACCCAGCCGTCGACGAGCATCAGGGCGATGTCGTCGGGCAGTTCGGCGGAGCCGACGCGCACCTTGACGATGCTGGAGAACGCGGGACGCACCATCAGCGAGCCACCTCCTCGGCGGCCGGCAGCATGAGCTGGGTGCCGGTCGGCAGGCGGGACGGGTCGTCGATGCCGTTGGCCTCGGCGATGGCCCGCCAGGCGTTCGCGCTGCCGTACTCCCGCCAGGCCAGCGACTGGAGCGAGTCGCCCGCGACGACCCGGTGCACGCGCTGCGCGGTGAGCGCGCCCGAGGTCGGGTTCTGCCCCTGGGTCGGGCCGGGAATCTCGACCAGCGTGACCTGGCAGGTGGCGCGGATGGGGACGCCGGTGGTGCTGAAGAGGGTGTACGACGCCTCGACGGACGCGACGTAGGCGGTGAACCGGGCGGTGGAGAACGATCCCCACTCGAAGACCACCCAGGGCGGTGACGGCTGGTCGGCGCCGAGGCTCTTGGTGGTGACCTCGCAGCAGTCCAGCAGTGACTCGACCTTCTTCAGCACCGTGGTGGCGTCGGGCTTCATGGAGGTGTCCAGGAAGATCTCCAGGGTCATCTCCCGTGGCTCGGCGCCCAGGAACTCCGGCTTGGCGGCCTCCCGTACGGCCGCCACGGGGGTCGCGTTCCACTGAGCCCGGCGGGTGAGGGTCAGCTGGGCCGGGTTGAACTCGAAGTCGAAGGTGCGCATCAGCCCACCGGGCGTGGTGGAGTCCCCGGTGGGAGGTTCGTGGATGGCGAGGTTGGCGCGTACGAGGCTCTTGCCGGCGCCCTTGCTGCTGGCCATGGGTCTTCCTTTCTGTTCTTCGGCGCCGTCAGTCCGTGAACCCGTGGTGGGCGATCTCCAGGACCTCGTTGGCCACGGACAGGTTGCCGGGGTCGAGGCTGGGGCCCTGCCAGCTGACGGGCAGGACGTCGATCAGTCCCCAGCGGGCGACCAGCGACCCGTCGGCGCGCAGGGCGGAGATCTGCGCGGTGGGCCGCTTGATGCCGGTCTGCACGGAGGAGATCCACTTGGCGACCTTCGCCGTGTCCGGGGTGAGGGGGCGGGTCAGCCGGATGTTGGAGTAAGTGACGCGGGTGGGCAGTTGCCACACGAAGCCGTTGTTGCCGCCCTCCTGGCGCTGCTCCACCTCCACCTGGGTCGACAGGCCCTCGCACCCGTTGAAGTAGCCGAGGCTCTCGCCGTCGATGGCGAGGCTGAACCAGATGGAGGAGCCCGGGTCCTGGCGGGTCATCGGGTCGGCCTTTCTGTCGGAGGGAGGGGAACGGTCGTGGGTGGGCGGGCGGTCGGTCCGGTCGCTTCGGGCCGGTCGGTCTCTTCGGCCTGTCCGGTGCGTTCGGCGCGTCCGGCGCGTTCGGTCAGCGGGGGTCGCGCAGTCTGCCGATCCGTTCGCGGTCCATGCGCAGTTCGGTGCGGACGAGGCGGGTGACGCGGCCGACGATCCGGTGCACCAGTTCGTCGAGCTGGAACTCGGTGAGCTGACGCGGGTCGAAACCACCGTCCGGGACCGCCGTGTACTCGGGCGGCCGCCGGCCCTCCCCCGGGTTGGGCTCGGCGGGGGCCGCCGAGTACGGGGGCGGACTGCCGGGCGGGGAGGCGCTGTACGGCGGCGGTGGTGGCTCGGCCGGGCCTTGCGGGGAGGAGGGGGGCCGGAAGCGCGTGAGGGTCTCGGCCAGGGCGGCCGCGGCGCTCGACGCCAGGGCACCGGTGGTACGACCGGCCCGGCTGCCGCGGCCGGACGCGCGCTGGACCGGAAGCGCCGAGGCGTCGCCGGGCGCGGCCGGCGCGGCGGTGACGGCAGGAGCCGCGGGTGCGGCGGGCACCGGGTCACCGGTCGGCGGCGCGGGCGCCGCCGCGGCGACGGGGAGGGCCGGACGGGGCGCCGACGCGGCGGGCGGCGTGAGGGGGGCCACCGGGAGGGGCGCGCCGGAGACGGACGGGGGAGCGGGCCGGCGCAGGGGCACGGCCTTCGTGGCGGAGCGCTGGACGGCGGGGGGCTTGGGCCCGGCGCCGCCGGTGGCGGGCAGGGGCGGCGGCGCGGGGGGCGTGAGGGGCGCGGCCGCCGTCGTGATCGTGGGCGCGCTCCGCCGGGGCGTCGGAGAGGACACCGGGAGAGGGGAAGGGGCGGCCGGAGAAGGGACGGCCGGGGAAGGGTGCGGTGCCGCGAAGGGCGGTGTGGTCGTGAAGGGCGGCTGTGCCGTGAACGGCGGTGACGCCGGACTCGCCGCGGTCGTGACCGGGGTGCCGCCCGGCGCGGTGGCCCGCTGGACGGGCGGAGTGGTACGAGGCTCGGTGGCGACCGGAACGGGGGCCGCTGCGGGGAGGCGGGAAGCCGAGGGCGCGGTACCGGCCGGAGGCAGGGAGGCACCGAGCGCGGAGGGGCGCTGCGCGGGCGGTGTCGCCGGGGCCGCGGCAGCGGGGGGTGCGGCAGGGCGTACGGCGTTGGCCGGGCCCGAGGAGGTGGGGGCGCCGAGTCCCGGACGACGGGGCGCGGCACTGCGCTGCACGGGGTGGACCGGGGCGGCCGGGGAGCCACTGGTCCCCGGCCGGCTGCTTGCGGGCCGGTGGGTCTGAGTACGGCCGGTCTCCGTGCGGGGGGATTCCGCCGGGCGGGTCTCCGGCCGGTTGAGGGGTATGGAGGGGGGGTGGCCCGTCGCGTTCTGGCCGACGGGGGATTCCGGGCCGGCGACGGGGCTCTGGGCCGGGACCGATCGCTGGACGGGGGGTGCCGCGGGGGTGCCGCCGTGCGGTGCCGGTGCCGGGGGCGTGGAGGGCGAGCCGGGCAGGCCGGTGGCCGGCCTGCCGGTGGCCCGCTGGACCGGGGACGCCGTGGGCGCGGGGGAGGGCGCTTCGGACGGACGGTGGGACGGCGGAGGCGCCGTGAGTCCCGAGGACGGTGGCGTCTGGGTCGGCTTCGACTGGTCGGCGGCCGCCCGGCGTTCGACCGGGGACTGGGCGCTGGCCGGGGCGCTCGGGGCGCCGGGTGACGTGGAGGGGCGGCTCGCCGGTCGCGCGGGGGCCGCATCGCCGCCGGGGGCCGTCGGCGGGGTGATGCGGGCGACGGCCCGCTGAACCGGCGCGGGCGGTGTGCCCGGTGCCGTGGCCGACGAGGCGGCCGAAGGGGCGTTGCGCGAGGGGGCGGCCGGTGAGGTTCCTGCGGCGGGCGTCGGCGCGGGGGACGACGAAGGCGCCGAGGGAGGCGTCGCGTTGCCGGTGTCCGTGCCTCCGGCGCCGGGCGCGGGCGCGGGCGCGGGCATGGCGGAGCGGGTCGCCGACGCGCGCTGCACCGGGAGGCCGGATGCGGCGTGGTCGGATGCCGGGGTGGTGCGGGGGCGCGTGGTGGGCGTCGGGTGCGTTCCCGGCACGGACGCGTTCGCGGATGCCGCCCGCTGCACGGGGAGTTCGCTCGTCGTCGTCCCCGTCGTCCCCGTCGTCCCGGTCGGCGCGGGGCCGGTCCGCGGCACGGGGCGCTGCCCGGGGGCGGGGGCGGGGGCGGAGGCAGGGGCAGGGGCCGCCGTGTCGTCGCCGGAGCGCGAAATGGGAGGCCCGAGGCCCGCCCTGGGGCGTCGGCCGGCCGACCGCTGGACCACGGGACCCGCCGACGTGGCGCCGGGTGAGGTCGGCCGACGCTCACCGGCCGAGCCGGATTCCGCGGCGTGCGCGGATTCCGGGGCGGGCGCGGGTTGGCGTGTGGCTCGCGGGGCCGGTGTGCTGCCGGGTGCCGGGGTGCTTCGGTCCGGTGCGGGTGCGGGTGCGGGTGCGGGTGCGGGTGCGGGTGTGGGGGCGGTGCCCGCTTCGCGCACCGCGCGCTGGACCGGCGTGTCGAACCCGTGCGTACCGTCGTTGCGGGCCGTGGTTGCGGGTTCGGTGTTGTCGCCGGTGTTGCGTGTGGCTCGCGGGGCCGGTGTGCTGCCGGGTGCCGGGGTGCTTCGGTCCCGTGCGGGCGCGAGTGTGGGGGCGGTGTTGGTTTCGCGCACCGCGCGCTGGACCGGCGTGTCGAACTCGCGCGTACCGGCGTCGCGGGCCGGAGGCGTGGGTGCGTCGGTGCCGGGCTCGCGTATGGCGCGCTGCACCGGCGTGACGGATGACGTACCGGCCTCGCGAGTCGTTGCCGTACGGTCGCCGGACCCGGGCTCGGTGCCCCGCACGGGGGTGTCGGACGCCGGTCGGTTGCCCGAAGCGGGCTCGGAAGCCGGGGTGTTGGCGGACTCCGTCCGTTGTACGGGAGGAACGGCCGGGGACGGCGGATCGGCGGGTGCCGCGGGCCGGGGCCGCGGGGGTACGGCGGGCCGCACCGGAGCGCCGGGATCCGCTCGGTCGCCGTCCGCCGACGTGGGCGCCGTTCCGGAGGACTCCGGCGGGGAGCCGGCGGTCCGGCGGCTCGCGGGCAGGGACCGGCGCTGCACGGCCGACGCCCCGGTCGGGGCCTTGGTCAGTCCTTGCCGCGGGTTGGGCGCGACGGGCGGTACCGGCGTCACCCGCACCCCGCGCGCGGACCGGGCCGGCGGTGTGCTCGCCGGCGCCGTGGACGACGGGACCGGCGCCGCCCCGGCGGAACGCGCCGCCCGCTGCACCGGCGGCGTGGCCGTGGACGCCGGCTGCGGTGCCGGTGCGGGTGTCGACGCGCCCCTGCGTGCCCGGGGCGTACGCGGTTGCGCACCCGAGGCGGAGGTCCGGGTCGGCGCCACGGAACCCGCGGGAACGCCGGGGGCGCCGGTCTCGGAGGTATCCGCCGGTATCGCGCGCAGGGGCGCGACCGGCATCCGCTGGACCGGAGGCGGGCCCGGCGGGGGCGCCAGGGGCGTGGAGGACGGCTGGCGGGCCGGGGTGCCGAAGGCGCCCGACAGCAGGCTGTCACCGGCCGCCGGGTTCAGTACCGCCGGGGACGGCGCGCTCGTGAACGACGGGTTCTGCCACGTCGGAAGGCGGCCGCCGAAACCGGCGTCCGCCACTCCCGTACGCGGCGCACCCGTCGCCCGCTGGATCGGCGGCAGGCCGGTCCAGGCGGCGACGGCGACGGGCGCCGGTCCGGTCGCGGGACCGGCGCCCGGACCGGCGGAGGACGCCGTACTCCCGCCCGCACCCGAGCCCTCGTCCGAAGCCGCGACCGACCCCGGCCCCGACTCCGGAACCGGACCCGCGGACAGCGCGGCTCCGCCCCGGTCGCCGTCGACGACGTCGTCCCGACGGCCCCGCAGCCGGTCCAGGAATCCCACCGATCAGCCCTCCGCCGTGCCACGCGTCACGAGGGACGCGATCTGGTCCGTGTACCGGCGGCGGTCCTGGTGCTCCAGATCCAGGATCGCCTCCAGGCTCCAGTGGAAGTGGTAGGCGACGTACGCGATCTCCTCGTGCAGCCGGTCGGTCGCGTACGTCACGATTCCCCCAGGCGGCTCCCGCCGAGTTCCACCTCGAAGGCCTCCGAGCAGTGCGGGCACGCGACGGCCGCGCGGGTGTGCCCCTCCGCGTTGATCTGGCGGTAGAAGTCCTGGAGGAACGCCAGGTCGGAGGCGAACATGTTCTCCACGATGCCGTCGTGCACCGACGGCAGCGTGCCCAGCCGGGTGATGACCCGGCCGAGCAGAACCACCGACAGGTACGCCGGGTTCTCCTGCACCCGCACGTCGCGCAGCGGGATCAGCTCGTCCCGGGCCGTCGACAGGCGCATCACGCCGTCCCGGTGCACCGTGCCCGCGTCGTCGACGTACCCGCGCGGCAGCTCGAAGGGGAACTCGGTCCGCAACTCCTGCCGCGGTGCCGTCTCGACGGGCGGGGCGGCGGGCCCGGCGGGAGGTCCGGCCGGGGCACCCGCCGGTGCCTCCGCCGGCGCGGCGGCGGGAGCCGAACGGGGGAAGTCCGCTCCCGCCGCCGCGGTCTGGGGTGCCGCGGCAGGCGCCTTGGCAGCCATACGCCGCATTACTCGATGACCAGTTCTTCGAACACGATGGTGACGGTCTCGGTCAGCGCGGAGGCCTCGCCGGCCTTCACCGGGCTCATGTCGAGCTTGCTGCACCAGGCGTTGCGCAGGTTGTACCGCTTGACCGGGTTGTCCTCGTAGTCCATCACGATGATCGAGGCGTTCTTGCGGGCGGAGGACATACGACCCTCGAGCGAGTCGTTGATCCACTGCGTGAACGCGGACGACTGGGTCATACCGCGGACGACGGTGCAGGAGCCGTCCTTCGCGGAGCCCGGCATCACGGCGATCTCGAGCTTGCCGGTCGCGCCGTTGTTCTGCGGGTACTTGATGACGTCCTGCTCGAGGGTGATGCCGTTGACCTCGGAGAGGTACTCGATCATCACACCGTCGATCTGCAGACCGAAATTGTGTGAAGTAAGGGAGTCACCCGGGTTCAGACTCATGTGTTCTCAGTCCTTCTGAGGCTTTTGACGATGGCGTGGGCGCGAGCGTGGGCGCGGGCGTAAGGGGCGGAGCACGCCGCCCGCTACTCCTCCAGCTCCCCGCCGCCGCTGGAGAACTGGGCCAGCCGGAAGATCACGAACTCGGCGGGCTTGACCGGCGCGATGCCGATCTCGCACACGACCCGGCCCAGGTCCACCGACTCCGGCGGGTTGGTCTCCTCGTCGCACTTGACGTAGTACGCCTCGGACGCGCTCTGGCCGAACAGGGCGCCGCTGCGCCACTCGTTGACCAGGAAGGCCGAGATGTTGCGGCGGATGCGGGCCCAGAGATTGTGGTCGTTCGGCTCGAAGACCACCCACTGGGTGCCGATCAGGATCGACTCCTCCAGGTAATTGAAGTACCGGCGGATGTTCAGGTAGCGCCACGCCGGGTCGGAGGAGAGGGTGCGGGCGCCCCAGACGCGGATGCCGCGGCCGGGGAAGGAGCGGATGCAGTTGACGCCGATCGGGTTGAGCAGGTCCTGCTCGCCGCGGGTGATCTGCAGTTCCAGGTCGACGGCGCCGCGGACGACCTCGTTGGCGGGGGCCTTGTGCACGCCGCGCTCGGAGTCGTTGCGGGCCCAGATGCCGGCGACGTGGCCGCTCGGCGGGACCAGGCGGGACTGGCCCGTGGCCGGGTCGAAGGACTTGATCCAGGGGTAGTACAGAGCCGCGTACTTGGAGTCGTAACCGGCCGTCTCCTGGCGCCAGACGCGTATCTGACGGGCATTCTGGCCGGGCGGCGGGTCGATGATGGCGACGCGGTCGCCCATCAGCTCGCAGTGGGCGATGAGACCGAGCTGGACGGCCTTGACGGCCTCCAGGTCGATCGCGCCGCGCTGGTAGGCGGCCATCAGGTCGGGCACCGCGACCATGGAGATCTCGTCGATCGCCTCCAGGCCGCCGAAGCCGGTGCGGTCGGCGGAGTCGCCGATGTACTCGGTCGGGCCGGGCTGCGCGCTCTCGGCCCGGTCCGGGACGGCGGGGGCGGCGGACGGCGGCGCGGGCAGCACCACGGTCTGGTTCTCCGGACGGACCAGCTGCGCGGCGGGCGCGGCCTCCGTCACGGTGATGAGCTTGGAGCGCTCCTTGACCTGGGTGACGACGTAGGAGCGGTTGCCCTTCTTGGCGCTCACGTCGAAGGTCTCGACCGGCTTGTCGCCGTCCTTGACGATCAGCTTGAAGCGCTCGGCGGGGCCCTCGCCCTCGGGGTCGGCCACCTCGACGGTCAGCGGGCCGCTCTGGCCGGCGGCGGTGGCCGTCACGGCGAAGGTGCCGAGCTGCCTGGGCTCGGCGGCGGGCAGCGCGGCCTTGGCGGTGCCGCCGGTGACGGCGGCGGGGGCGGTGCTGCCGCCCGCGGTCTCACCGGCGACGGCGTCGTCGGCGGAGCCGCCGACCCGGACGATGTAGGCGGCGGAACCGCCGTTGTTGAAGAACCCGTAGACGGAGTGCGCGAGGTAGTACCCGCCGGTGAAGTCACCGAAGGCCGCGACGTACTGCGTCCAGTTGGTCACCAGCGTGGGCTCGTTCAGCGGGCCGGTCGGGGCGAGACCGACGAAGGCCGCCACCGACGTGCCCACTCCCTCGATCGGGCGCGAGCCGCTGGCCACCTCCTCGACGTAGACGCCGGGCGACAGGTAGGACGGCATGCTCTGCTCTCCTCGGGGTACGAGACAGGACGCCCCTCAGCCTCACGCGCGCGTTGCCTGTGCCGAAACGCCCTCCGGTGCCGGTGTGGGGGCATGGTCATTGCCCCTGGTCGTGCCCGATGGGGCAGACTCCCGGTCCTTCCCGGCCCTTCCCCTCCGAGACCCCTGGCGGTCGTCCGGCGTTTCTGATTCAACATCTTGTGTCGACTGCCAGTTCGCCAGGATGTCATCTTGCGATCAAGTCCCGTTCCGGTCGTGCCGTTTCGCCGCACCGGGGTCTGCCCCGCGTGAGCGGGGGCGGTGACGGGGTGCCAGAAGGGGATCGTCCGTGTCGGACCGCTTGAACCAGACGCCGGGACACCGCACGGCCGGGGCCGCCCCGGCCCCGCCCCGCCGGCAGGGACGTCAGCAACCGCCACTGGCCTTGCTGCAGGCCGCGGCGGGCAACCGGGCCGTCGCCTCGGCGATCAGGCGTGGGTCGGGTACGGCCATCCAGCGCGCGGCCGGTACGGCGCAGCTCCCCCGGGACGCGGTGGTGGCGCGGGCGACCGCGCCGGCGGCGGACGACCTGGCGATCACGCCGGTGACCGGGACCGAGCGACCGGGGGGCGGGACGCGCCAAGGGGAGGCCGCGAAGACCGAGCAGCAGGCGGCCGTGGACGAGGTGGCGGCCCAGAAGGAGGCGGTCGCGGCCGCGTCGCTGGCGCGGGCGGGCGCCGAGGCCGACGTGTGGAAGGCGTCCGGGGAAGCGGTCGAGGCGCACAAGAAGGCGGCGGCCGCCCGGGGCAGGGCGGAGAAGCTGGAAGGCGCCACCGGGGCCGCGGAGCGGAACCGGAGGAGCTCACTCGAGGCCGAGGAGAAGTACACCGAGGCGGCCGGGACGGCGATGGAGAAGCAGCAGACCGCCGAGGAGAGGGCGGGCGAACTCCAGCACACCGAGCATGGGGAACGCGCGGCGGCGAAGGCGGCCCGTGCCGAGGAGCGGAAGTACACGGAGGAGGCCGAGGAGGCCGAGGAGAGGCGGAAGGACGCCGTGGACAGGGCGGCGGACTTCACGAAGCAGGCCGACGAGGCCAGGCGGAGGCAGGAGGCCGCCGAGGCCAGGGTGGCGCAGCTCAGGAAGCAGGCCGAGGAGGCCAGGGAGCAGCAGGAGGCCGCCGAGGCCGCGGCACGGGCGAAGGCGGAGGCCGAGGACGAGATCGCGCGGAGCGTGAAGAAGTGGGCCGAGGCGGCGGCCAAGGCGCTGGAGCAGGCGGGGGAGGCCGAAGAGGAGGCACGTCGGCAGGCGGGGGAGATCAGGACCGCCGACGACGCGCGGAAGAAGGCCGCCGAGGAGGCGAACGCGTGCGTCGAGGACCGGGACAGGGCGCAGGAGCAGGCGAAGGCGGCCGGGGACCTGGCAGCACGGCGCGAGAAGAACGCCGACGTCGCGGCGCGGGAGCGCGGCAAGGCCGAGCGTGAGGCGGCACGGCACAAGAAGGCCGCGGACACGGCGCTGAGACAGGCCGACCGGGCCCAGGCCGACGCGGACAGGCAGGCGCACATCGCGGCGGAGCGGCGTCAGCAGGCGGAGGCGGCCCGCGCCGAGGAGCGGGCGCACGCGCGGGACGCGGCCGAAGCACGGAACAGGGCGGCGGCCGCGGGGCAGCGGCAGTTGGACCGGAGGGCGGACCAGACCACGGCGACGACGGCGTTGAGCGCGGCGAAAGAGGCCCGGGAGGCCGAGAAGGCGAAGGAGGCCGCGGCGGAGGCCGCGAAGAAGAACGAGGCGGAAGCGGCGGAGCGGACGGGCGAGGCGGAGCCGGCGGGTACGGGCAAGGCCGACGGGTCCCTGCGCAAGCGTGCCACGGGCGCGGTCAAGAAGGCCTCCGCCAAGGTCAAGTCGTGGGTCGACGTGCCCGACCTGGCGGCCCTCCGGCTCAGTGCGCCGTACAGCGGAACGCAGCGGTCGGAGGCGACGAAACTCGGGGACACCGGGAGGGTGCACGGCACCGCGGTCCAGCAGCTCGTCGAGAACCCGATCAACGTGACCAGCGACGCCACCGGGACCTTCAACGACCTGGCGGCGCTCAAGGACTCCTTCGGCAAGCGCCATGAATCGGGTCCGGCTTCCCACGGGCACCGGAAGAACGTGAACACCAAGCCCCTCGCCGCGACGACGAACGCCCTGATGACCACCAACGACGTCGTGAAGATCACCGACAACGCCATGAGGATCACCGAGAACGTGGCCGGAGTCGCCGAGCTCGGCGCCGCCGGCGGTGGCCTCAACATCGCGTTCTCCTCCTTGACCGCCGGCCGCGACCTCAAGGTCCTCAAGGACACCCATGCGCAGCGCAAGGAACTGAAGGACCACTTCAAGGGCGAGGTCGCGAAGCGCGACCGCAGACTCCGGGAGGTCCTGGAGGACCTGGGGGCGGCCAACACCAAGCTGGCCCAGGAATCGATCAGGCTGGCGGCCGCCGAGCCCGGCGAGGAAGCGGCGGCCCTGCGGGCCGTCGAGGACGAGCGCACCCTCATCGACGGCCTGCGGCAGGAGCTGACGGGGCACCTGGCCAGTGGACGGGACTACGCCGTGAAGAAGAAGGGGAGAAAACTCAGGCACCGTGCCACCAACCTCACCGGCAACGTCGCGCGCACTACCGCGGGCGCCGTGGCGATCGCGGCCGCGGCGGGAGCGGTCTCCGGCGGGATCGGAGCCGGTGTGGTGGGCGGCACGACGGCACTGGCCCTGGGCGGATTCGCGGCCGAGAAGGGCGTGCGGAAGGGCAACAAGCGCTACAACTCGGTCCGGGACTACCAGAAGCACGCCCGGACAACCCCGGCTCAGGAAGGAACACCGGCGCCCGAGGCGCCCAGGCTGGACAAGGACGGCCGGGGCAGGAGGAGCGACGCGCTGAAGGAGGCGGTCATGGTGACGCACTCCATCAAGCAGGGAAAGCGGCAGCTCAACGCGCAGGAGATCTACGCGCAGGCCGCCGGGCCGGCCGTCCCCGCGAGCGAGAACGTCCCCGAGGACATCCGGCGCGACGCCCGCGCGTTCCTCAAGTCCCTCAAGTGCGGCCCGGACCAGCACAACCAGTCGGAGAAGGAATGGGAGGCGTCGCTCAACGACCCCGAGCAGCAGACGGAGTGGGAAGAGGCGATAGCCAAGGCGCTCTCCTCGCTCTGAGCACCCTGCGCCGTGGCCGGGGGCGGCGGCGGGGCGCTGCCCCCGACGTTGCCCTCGGGTACCTGCCGGGGGCGGGCGCCCTCCGGTAGGGCTGGTGGCCACAGGTCCGGTGTCGAAGGGAGCCATGGTGCGCGCGCACGAGGAAGCCACCGAGCAGAAGGCCGTGCGGGGTGGTCGGGCTCCGCACCGGGCCGTGGCCGCGCCCACCACAGCGGTGAGCGGTGCACCGATGACCCCCGCGACGGTCATGGCGCTCCAGCGCTCCGTCGGCAACCACGCCGTCCAGCGGCTCATCGGCCGGGACGAGCACCAGCACGGTGCCGGCTGCGGGCACGACGGTTTCGACGACAAGAGCCCGCAGGGGCAGGTCCAGCTGCTCAACGAGGCCATGGCCACGCCGAGCAGCCCGCTCGGCGGGTCCCTGCGCTCCGAGGCGGAGTCGTTCTACCAGACCGACCTCTCTCCCACCCGCGTCCACGACAACCCGGTGGCCCAGCGCGCCACCGCGGCACTGGGCGCGCAGGCGATGACGGTCGGCACCCATGTCTTCCTCGGTCCGCAGGCGGCCGGCCGCAAGGACGTCATCGGCCATGAGCTGGGCCACGTCAAGGAGAACCTGTCGGGCGTCCGGGAGACGGGCAACGACAACGGTGCCGGACTCGCCGTGACCGACCCGGGCCAGGGCTCCGAACGGGCCGCGGAGGCCGACGGCGCCGCCTTCGGCGCGGGCGCGAAGATCGCCCCGTCCGTCGCCGCCCGGGGAGCGGTCACGGACCACGCGGACGACACGGAGTAGAACGGTACGGATCCGATGAGCCTGTGGACTTCCCTGGAGCCCGCGTCCGCCACCGTCGATCCCGGCAGCAGTACGCGCGTACGGCTGCGGGTGCGCAACACCGGTGACGTGGTGGACGAGTACCGGTTCGAACCCGTCGGGGACGTGGCCCCCTGGACGACGGTCGAGCCGCCGACGCTTCGCCTGTATCCGGGCACGACCGGCACGGTGGAGCTGACGTTCGCTCCGCCGCGTACGCCGGACGCGGCGGCGGGGCCGAACCCGTACGCGGTGCGGATCACGCCGACGGAGCATCCGGATGCGGTGACGGTGCCGGAGGGGAACCTCACGATCACGGCGTTCACCGAGGTGCGGGCCGAACTGGTACCGCCGACGGTGAAGGGGCGGTTCCGGGGGCGGCCGCGGCTGGCGGTGGACAACCTCGGCAACACGAAGGTGACCGCCTCGGTCGCGGGCAGCGACACCGGCGACCACCTCTCGTACGAGATCCGGCCGTCGAACGTGCAGATCGAGCCGGGCCGTGCGGCGTTCGTGGAGACGACGCTGAAGCCGAAGCAGATCATCTGGTTCGGGTCGAAGGAGGAACGGCCGTACAAGCTGGCGGTACGCCGCTCCGGCGTCGATCCCACCGACGTCGAGGGCACCTACGTCCAGCGCGGCTTCCTGCCCCGCTGGCTGGCCACCTTCCTCGGCATCTTCACGGCCCTCGCGCTGGCGTTCGTGATGATCTGGATCGCGTACAAGCCGCAGGTCCGCACCAGCGCCACCGAGCAGACCCAGCAGGCGGGCGCCGCGCTGGCCCCCAGTCCCAGTGCCAGCCCCCAGACCCTGCCCAGCACCGCCGAGTCCGCGCCCGCGAAGGAGCCCGAGCAGCCGGCCGCCGGGGAAACCGAGAAGGACGGCGGGGGTGCCGACGGCTCGGGAGACGGCGGCGGAGAGGACGAGAAGCCCGCCAAGCCGGCCGTGAAGCCGGTGGTTCCCGCCCGGAACGTCATGCTGCGCAACGCAACCACCCACATGTGCGCCGACATCCCCGGCCGGGGCAAGGGCGAGATCAACGGGGTCGTCCAGCAGGCCAACTGCCACGAAGAGGGCGACAACGAGTACTGGCACCTCGAAGTGAAGTACCCCAAGGGTGGCCCCGGCGGCGTGCCGCTCTTCCAGATCCGCAACGCCACGGACCAGTTCTGCATGGACCTGGGGGAGTACGGCGCACGCCCCGTGGGGACGGGGGTCGCCGAGTTCCACTGCGACGGCACGAAGGCCGACAACCAGCTCTGGTGGGTCGACAAGCAGGAGAGCGGGGACTACTGGATCCGCAACTTCGCCAGCAACAACAAGTGCCTGAACGTGAAGGGCCAGAACGCCGGCACCGAGACTCCGCTCAACATCGCCGACTGCACCAACACGGACGACCAGGAGTGGAAGATCATTCACCCGAACAAGGAGTGACCCCGTAGCCCGGGCAGCCGCCCGACCAGGCACCTTGGGGCAGCCGGTACTGCCCCGAGTGCCGGTGCTCCGCCGGGAGTTGAGCCGTAGCCTCGCCGCGTGAGCCTGTGGACTTCCCTGGAGCCCGCGTCCGCGACTGTGGACCCCGGCAGCAGTACGCGTGTGCGCCTGAGGGTGCGTAATACCGGTGACGTGGTGGACGAGTACCGGTTCGAGCCGGTGGGGGACGTGGCCCCGTGGACGACGGTCGAGCCGCCGACGCTTCGCCTGTATCCGGGGACGACCGGCACGGTGGAGCTGACGTTCGCTCCGCCGCGTACGCCGGACGCGGCGGCGGGGCCGAACCCGTACGCGGTGCGGATCACGCCGACGGAGCATCCGGATGCGGTGACGGTGCCGGAGGGGAACCTCACGATCACGGCGTTCACCGAGGTGCGGGCGGAGTTGGTGCCGCCGACGGTGAAGGGGCGGTTCCGGGGGCGGCCGCGGCTGGCGGTGGACAACCTCGGCAACACGAAGGTGACGGCGTCGGTCGCGGGCAGCGACACCGGTGATCATCTGTCGTACGAGGTGCGGCCGGGGAACGTGCAGATCGAGCCGGGCCGTGCGGCGTTCGTGGAGACGACGCTGAAGCCGAAGCAGATCATCTGGTTCGGGTCGAAGGAGGAGCGGCCGTACAAGCTGGCGGTACGCCGCTCCGGCGTCGATCCGACGGAGGTCGAGGGCACGTACGTGCAGCGCGGGTTCCTGCCCCGCTGGCTGGCGACGTTCCTCGGTGTCTTCGTGGCGCTCGCGCTGGCGTTCGTGATGATCTGGATCGCGTACAAGCCGCAGGTCCGCACCAGCGCCACCGAGCAGACGCAGCAGGCGGGGGCCGCGCTGGCCCCCAGTCCCAGTGCCAGCCCCCAGACCCTGCCCAGCACCGCCGAGTCCGCGCCCGCCGAGCAGCCGAAGTTGCAGGAACCGGCCGGGCAGGAGACGAAGGACGACGGCGGCGGCGCCGAGAAGGACGACGAGGGCAAGGGCGGCGGGGAGAGCAAGAAGCCCGACAAGCCGACCGTGACGCCGGTGGTCCCCGCCCGGAACATCCTGCTGCGGAACACCACCAGCCACATGTGCGCCGAACTCCCCGGCCGGGAGAAGGGCGAGCTCGACGGACCCGTCCAGCAGGCCGTCTGCGACGACACCGACGGGGACAACCAGATCTGGAACCTCGAGGTGAGGTTCAAGAAGGCCGGCCCCGGCGGGGCGGACCTCTTCCAGATCCGGAACATCAAGGACAAGTACTGCATGGACCTGCCCGACCACGGCTCCGCCGCAGTGGGGACGCCCGTCACCGAGTTCCACTGCGACAACGAGGTCCCGACCGACAACCAGGTCTGGTGGATCGACAAGCAGGAGAGCGGGGCCTACTGGATCCGCAACTTCGCCAGCAACCAGAAGTGCCTCGGCGTCGAGGGCGCGAACGGCGGTGCCCTCTTCTCCAAGATGGTGCTCGACAACTGCAGCAACGTCGACGACCAGGAGTGGGAGATCATCCACCCGAAGAGGGGCTGAGGGTCAGGCGGTCCCGGCGGCGGTCACCAGCCGCCTTCTCCCGGGACCAGCCGGCCGGCCTTGCGGTACTCGCGGCGGGCGCCCTCCAGGAGGTCGTCCGCCGTCACCGTGTCGTCGCGTCCGGCGGCGAGGTAGGCGGCGGTGACCACGGCGCTGCGGATCGAACCGCCGGCCAGCTCGAACTCCCGGGCCAGCGGCTCCGCGTCGATGCCGTCGGAGCAGGGGACCCGGGACAGGCCGTGCCGCCAGAGCGCCAGGCGCTGCTCGGCGTCGGGGAAGGGGAAGTCGACCACCAGGTCCAGGCGCCGGGTGAACGCCTCGTCGATGTTGGCCCGCAGGTTGGTGGTGAGCAGGGCGATGCCGTCGAAGGACTCCAGGCGCTGGAGCAGGTAGGCGCTCTCCATGTTGGCGTACTTGTCGTGCGCGTCCTTGACCTCGGAGCGCTTGCCGAAGACGGCGTCCGCCTCGTCGAAGAGCAGTACGGCGTCGGTGCGGTCGGCCTCCGTGAAGATCCGCTCCAGGTTCTTCTCGGTCTCGCCGACGTACTTGTCCACGACCGACGACAGCTGGACCACGTACAGGTCGAGGCCCAGGTCGGCGGCGACCACCTCCGCGGACAGGGTCTTGCCGGTGCCGGACTCGCCCGCGAAGAGGCCGAGGACGCCCCGGCCGCGTCCGCCGCCCGCGCTGAGCCGCCAGTCGCCGAGCACGCGGTCGCGATGGCGGGCGCGCAGGGCGAGCTCGCGCAACTGGACCAGGGGCTTGTCGGGGAGGACGAGGTCCCGCCAGTCCACGGCCGGCCGGATGCGCCGGGCGTGGCTCTCCAGGCCGGAGGCCGACTGCCGGCGGGCGGCGAGCCGGACGTGGTCGGCGGTGACCGGGGTGCCGTCGAAGGCGGCGAGGGCGCGGGCGGTGTGCGCGGCCCGCTGGATGCGGTCTCCGCCGAGCCGGTACGGGGCGACGGCCGTGGCCAGGTCGAACCCGTCGGCGTCGGTTCCCAGCGCGGCCCGCCAGGCGGCGGCGCCCCCGGCCCGGCGGCCCGGTGCGTCAAGCACCAGCGGGTCGGTCGGCGACCAGTGCGGGTCGTACGGGCGGGGGTCCGTCAGCAGGACGGTCACGTCCCTGGCCGCGGTCAGCGCGCGCACCAGCGGGCCCGGCTTCTCGGGCAGACCCGCCACCACGACCGCCCGGTCGCCGAGGCGGGCCTCGCGCAGCAGCTCGGGGACGTGGTCGGCGGGCTCGGTGCAGCGCAGCGCGTCGACACCCGCGGCGTCCAGGGCGAAGGCGAGCGCGGCCAGGCCGTCGCCCTCACGCGGTTCCCGCAGGTAGGCGGTGAGCGGGCCCTCGTGCAGTCGGGCGGCCAGCCGGCGGACGAACGCGTCCGCGTCGGTGCCCGCGGCGGGCAGCGGGTCCGGCATCGGGAGCAGCAGGCCGAGGAGCCCGGCGTCCGGGGTGTCGTCGCCGAGCAGATGGCCGATCAGCCGGTCAGGGGCCCGCAGCGAGCGGGTGAGGAAGGGGCGCTCGGGCTCCTCCACCTCCAGCATCCCGAGGGCGCGCAGCGGCGCGGACGGGTGGAACCGGGCACGGGCCGCCGCCGCGTGCTCGGGCACCCCGCACAGGTCGAGGGCGAGGCCCACGGTGGCGCGTCGGCGGCTGACGTCGTTGTTGAGATAGCCGTAGAGCGGCTCGAAGGTGCGGTCGACGTCCGGGGCCAGGGCGACGAGCAGGACGGCGGTGTCCAGCTCGGTCAGCCGTGCCCGCCCGGCCAGCCGCGCCAGCCGGTCACCGGGGCCGGCCGGGGAGCCGGCGCGGCCCGGAGTGTCGTCGAGGCGGGCCGGAGAGCCGGCGTGGGCCGGGGGCTCCGCGGTCTCGGACGCACCGGTGCCGGACGGCCAGGTGCGCAGCAGGTGGTGGACGGCCTCGTCGGGCAGGTACAGGCCGCGCAGCGGGTCGTCGGCCGTGGGGTCGTCGGCGGTGCGGTGCTCGACCAGCGAGGTCACCCGTTCCCGCAGGACGCCGAGCCGGACGAGCAGCGCCCGCGCGGGGTCGCCGGACGGGCCGGCGGCCGGTGGGCGGTCGGTGCCGGGAGTGTGCACCGTCGGTGGCGGGGGCACGGGCGTCGCTGATGTCACTGGTGTCACTGCCGTTTCGTACGACCGTCCGGGGTGGCCTTGCGGACGGCGCGCGCGGCCGCCACCTGGTGCGGCCGGTGGGAGCGTCCCTGGGGGAGCGGCGGGTCGCCCTCCATGCCGCCGATCCGGACCGTCGCGCCCTCGGTGACCGGGGGCCCGGCGTCGTACTCGGGGAAGGCCGGGAAGGGCGCGGTCACCACCAGGTCGAGGGACGGCTTCAGCTCGCCGCCCAGGGCGGACCAGATCTCGGCGAGGGACCGGGACTCCGTCTGGATGCCGGCCACGGTCAGCGGCACGGACAGACCCAGCGCGCCCAGTGAGCCGGGGAGTTCGGAAGCCGGCAGCAGCTCGCGAGGCAGCAGGGTCGCCAGGACCGCGGACAGCAGACGGTGTTCGTCCTGCGGGGTCTTCGTCCAGGCCGTCACCAGGTACGACAGCCGGAACCAGCGCGGCGGCTGGCGGCGCTTGACGACGATGTCGTCCTCGTCGCGCACCGACATCTGGCCCCGGTGCCTACGGCTCACGTCCTCGCGGATGTCGTACAAGTAGGTGTTGACCACGGGGGCGTTGCGCCGGGCCGCCCAGTCACGGGTGGGTGCCTCGAAGGCCACGTCGATGCCCGAGTCCGTCAACGCCCCGCTCGTGAGGAGGGTCTTGAGGACCTCGTCCACCTCGTGGATCACGCTCGCGCTCCCGCCTTGCCCGTCCTGGGCATCCGTTGTCCGGGACACCCGTCGTTCGATCGTGCCCCGGGGCACTCCCGGCCGCACGCGCCACGGGGACGGCGGCCGGGCAGCACGCCCTGCCCGTGCGGCCCGAAAGGCCCACGTTCGATTGCCCGTTCGGTCAGATGTAGCCTTCCCGGAGGGCATAGGCCACGGCATGCGCGCGGTTGCGCAGATGGAGCCGCGTGGTGAGGCCGTGCATGACGTTCTTGACGGTGCGTTCGGAGTAGGACAACTTGCCGGCGATTTCTCCGGTGTCGAGACCCTCGGCGACCAGCCGCAGGACGTCCACCTCTCGGGGTGCGAGGCCCAGCGAGGGGGCGCCGGGGCGGCCCGCCGCGCCCCGGTGCAGGGTGCCGACCTGGCTGATCAGCCGGCCCAGCAGGTCCGCGGGCAGGTCGCCGTCGCCGCGCGAGGCGGCCAGTACGGCCTGCACCAGCCGGTGTGCGGTGGCCTCGTGCCGCCAGACGATCGCGCCGACGCCGCACTCGACGACGTCCAGCAGTTCGCTCTCGCGGATCGCGCCGACCACGAGCACGGCGCGCGCTCCCTCGCTGCGCACGATCCGGCGCAGCCGGGTGAGCGCCGGGTCGTCGAGCGCGTCCTCGATGAGCAGGGCCACCGTGCCGGGCCCCGACTCCTCGCGCAGGTCTATCTCCGGGTGCCGGCGCAGCTGGCTGACCGCGCCCTCGCGACTGATCGGGTCCGGAGCGGACACCGCCACCGGCACGCGCCGGTCGACGACGCCGGCGGCCTGGCCGGAACCGCGCGCCGAGGTGGCGGTGGTGATGGATGTGGTGGTGTTCCGGGGTGAGTTGAGCAACCGTTTCCCCCCTCTTCACGTGCCCGCAATACGGCACAGGCCGGTAGCGGATGTGCGTGTTCCACACTTATGGGACTGCTGGGACTTCGCAATCGTGGACCACCACGAGGTACACCACGAGACCTGGGCGCCGACCCCCACAAGGGGCCGCCGGGCAGGTGTCCGGGCAGGCGTCCGGGCTCGCGCGAGGGCGCGGGGGCCCGTGGAAACGGCCGCGCGCCACCGTGACCCGCGCCACTTCGGACCACCGTTCCCCTCGGTGATTCGTCTCACACCCGGGGGAGCACCGTCCACCACAGGAGGCACCGATGACCGGACCGCTCCGTGAACGCGACGACGCGCACGCGCTGTTGGCCGCCGAGATCGAGCGTGCCCGGGCCGGCACCGGCCGCCTCGTCCTGCTGCGCGGCGCCAGCGGCACCGGGCGCACCGCCGTACTGGAGACCGCGGCCCGGCACGCCGAGGACCGGGGCCTGCGGGTGCTGCGCGTGCGCTGCTCGCCCGAGGACACCCCGGTGCCCTTCGCCATGGTCCTCCATCTCCTCGGCCCGGTCCCGGAGTTCACCGACATGGCGCCCGGCGGCGACGACCGGGGCAGCGCGGCCCGGCTGTGGCGGCTGCTGCGCTCGTACGCGGCCGAAGGGCCGGTCCTGGTGGCCGTCGACGACGTCCACCTCGCCGACGACTCCTCGCGCCGCTGGCTGGCGGAGGCGGCCCGGCACGTCGACCGATTACCGGTCCTGCTGGTCGCCACCGAGCGCAGCCAGTACGACATCGACCCGCGGCCCCCCGGACTCACCCAGGCGCTCTCGCCGTCCCTGGTGCGCACCCACACCCTGGCCCCGCTCAGCGACACGGCGGCGGCCGGGCTGGTCCGCGACGCCTTCCCGCACGCGTCCCCGCCCTGGACGCGGGAGGTCGTACGGGCCGGCGCGGGCAGCCCGCTGCTCCTGCACGCCCTCCTGGACGACCTCGGCGGCACCCCGCACCCCGACGGCATCCCGCCCGTGCCGGACAGCTGCGCCGCGCTGTACCCCGGGTCCTACCCGGCGGCCGTCTCCTGGTGGCTGAACAGCGCGGGCCCCGAGACGGCCGACGCGGCCCGCGGCCTCGCCGCCCTGGAACAGGCCTGGCCCGCGGGCCCGCCACCGCGCCGGGGCGCGCTCCGGCATGCCCTCCCGCACCAGCGGACACCGGCATCCGAGCCCGTGCCCCGGCACCCGCACGACGCCCCGGCGGTGCGGTCGCGCCGGCCCGCCGCCACCGCGCCCGGCTGCCGGGACGTGTGGAGCGCGGACGCGGGGGACGCCGGGCGAGACCCGTGGGCAGCGCCGTCGGAGTACGCGCGCGGAACGGACTTCCCGGCGTTCGGCGGGCCGGGCCTGCTGGCGGAACTCGGGGAGCACGGCCCCTACCCGCACCCCACCGAGGCGCAGTACCCGCCGCACCTCACCGAGGCGCAGTACCCGCCGTCCACCACCGAGGTGCCGTACCCGCCGTACCGGGACCCGTACCCGTTCCCGGAGTCCGCCCCGTACGGCGGCCGCCCCGAGCCCGCACCCGGCGGCGCCGGCTACGGCCGCACCGACCCGCCCGCGTCCGCCCCGCACCCGGCGGCGCTCCGGCACGCCCCCCGCCCGCCCGCGGAGCGGGGGACGGCCGGGGCCCCGGTCGGCGTGCTCGCCGAGGCGGTCGGGGCCGACCCCGTGCGGATCGAGGGCTGGCTCGCCGCCATGACGCGGCTCGGTCTGCTGCGTCCCGACGCCGACGGCCGCCCCCGCTACGCGCACCCGCTGCTGCGCGACGCCGTCCTCAGCGGCTGGCCCCGGCCGCGCCGCGAGGCCGTGCACCGGGCGGCCGCGGAAGCGATGCTGCGCCGCGGCGCGCGGGTCGAGGCGGTCGCCCGGCACCTGCTGCGCACCCCGGCAGTCGGCCGGTCCTGGGCGCTGCGCGTCCTGCGCGACGCCGTCACGGTCGCCGTGCACGACGCCCGGCCCGCCGACGCCGTCGGCTATCTGCGCCGGGCCCTGGACGAACCGCTGTCCGACGACCTCCGGCAGCGGCTGCTGACCGAACTGGGCTCCCTGGAGTACGCGTCGGCCGACACCCCGGCCGCCATCGCGCGGCTCGCCGAGGCCCAGAACCTGCCGGCCGAGCCGCGCAACCAGGTGCGTACGGCCGTCGCCCTCGGCACCGCGCTGGCCGGCCGCGGCGAGATCAGTACGGCGATGGAGGTACTGCGCCGCACCGAGGGCCGGCTGGCCGCCCATCCGGGGCTCGCCCGCACGGTGCAGGCCGCCGGCGCGCTGCTGTCCGACGAGGACCCGGCGACCCGGCAGGAGGTGTACCGGTGGCTGTCCGACACCGGCCGGCACTCCCCGGAACTGATCGGCACCGCCGGACAGGCCCTGCTGGTGCGGTACGCGGCGACGGCCGCGCTGATCTCCGCCGACGAGGCGATGACCCGGGTACGGGACCTGCTCGCGCAGCCCACCGACCCGCTCGCCGAACCCTTCCTCCTCGGCACGGCCGCCGCGGTCGCCCAGTGGGCCGACGAACTCGACGAGGCCGAACGGCTCGTGGAACGCGGCCTGGCCGGACAGCACCCCGCCCTGCTGCACCCGATGCGGCACGCGCTGCTCAACACCCGCGCCGACATCGCTGCCTCCCGCGGCGACCACACCCGGCTGCTCACCCTCGCCGCCGACCCCGGACCCGGACCCGGCCCCACCAACCGGGACGCCCACGCCCTGATGGCGCTGGTCCACACCGGCCGCAGCGACGAGGCACTGCGCCTCGCCGACCGTTTCGACCTGCGCGAGGTCCCGGAGAACTGGGAGCTGAACCGCTACCTGTACGCGCGGGGCGTGCTGCGCGCCGCCACCGGCGATCCCATGGGAGCGCTCCACGACTTCCTGGAGTGCGGCCGGCGCCAGTCGGCCCGCGAGGTGGTCAGTCCGGTCGTCACCCCGTGGCGGACCGCCGCCGCCGAGATACGGCTGGCGTTCGGCGGCGGCCCCGAGGCGCTGGCCCTGGCGACGGAGGAGCTGCGGCTGGCCCGGGTGTGGAACACCCCGCGCACCGTGGGCCGCGCCCTGCGGGTGCTGGGCACCGCGACCGGCGGGCGGCGCGGTCTCGAGCTGGCCGAGGAGGCCGTACGGACCCTGCGCGACGCGGCCGTCGACACCGACATGGAGCTGATCCCCGCGCTGCTCGCCCAGGGACGCCAGCTCCTGGACGCGGGCGAACGCGGACGCGCCCGGTCCCGGCTGCGGGAGGCCGCCGACCTGGCCGAACGCAGGGGCGCCCGGCGCTGGCTCCACCTGGCCGGACAGGCGCTGCGCGAGGGCGGCGCACGAGGCCCCGCGGCGACCCGCACCGGCGCCGGCGCGCTGACCGGCAGCGAGCGCCGGATCGCCGAACTGGCCGCCGACGGCCGCACCAACACCGAGATCGCCGAACTCCTCCACCTCGCCCGGCGCACCGTGGAGACCCATCTGACCAGCACCTACCGCAAGCTGCGGATACGGCGCAGGACGGAACTGCCGGGCGCGCTGGAGCGCGGCGGACACCGGGAACGGGAGCCGCACCCGGACACCCGGTGCTGATCACGGGACGGCCGGCGGGCGCGCTCCTCACAGGCCGCGCAGCAGCCGCCCGATCTCCGTCTGCTCGGTCGCCAGCGGGTTGCCGTCCTCGGCGTTCCACAGGCTGTTCTGCAGCACACGGCCGAGGGACCAGGCGCGGGCGCGCTCCCGGTCGAGGCCGAGGACGTCGGTCATGGCGTCGAAACGCCACCGGGTCTCGGCCGGGTCGTAGCGGTTGTGGAGGGCGGGCAGCAGATCGAAGCCGGGGTCGCCGGCCAGCGGCTTGGGGTCGATGGCGAGCCAGGGGGCGCGGTCCGCGGCGAGCACGTTCTCGTAGTGCAGGTCCCAGTGGAGCAGCCGGTCGCCCGGCTCGTCGGCGACCTCCCGCACGGCGGCGGCGCAGTCGGCGACCAGCCGTCGGTCCGCCGGGTCGGGGAGGCGCGCCAGCGTCCCGGGCGTCCGCTCCAGCATGCCCCGCGCCATGTCCCCGAGCCGCCGCACACCGGGCGGCGCGGGCGTCGCGGTGAGGCGGGCGAGCAGCCGGGCGATGACCAGGACGGCCTCGCGGGAGTCCTCGACGTGAACGAGCATCCGGCCGGCGTCCAGCCGCTCCAGGAGCATGGTCCCGGTGGCCGCGTCGTGGTCGAGCAGCCGCACCGCTCCGTCGCCGGCCCACGCCTCCAGCGCGAGGGGCTCGCCCTCGGTCTCCGCGTCGGGGATCTGGAGCTTCAGCACGGCCTCGGTACCGTCCCGGCGCACGACCGGGAGCACCAGCGCCGCCACCCCGTGCATCGCCGGCCCGTCGAGCCGCAGTCCCCACTGCTCCAGGAACCCGGCGGCCAAGTCGGGCAGCCCGTCGACGAACGCACGCCCGGCCGCCCCGTTGTACTTGACCTGCGCAGCCGCGAGCCCTTCCGGAACGTCAATCACCCATCCGACGCTACATGCGCCCCCCCGGCCGCGGGCAGTCGCATCCGCACAGCTGCGGGCAGTCGTGCCTCCCCCAGTGCCTGAACGGCCTGGAGGTACTCCCAGGCGGCACGGGTGGGCGCAACGGCACCCCGCGCCCCCGGGCCGCGCGCCCGTCCCCAGCTCATCCCACGGGCACCCCGCGCCGCCGGGCCGCGCGCCCATCCCCAGCTCACCCCACGGGCACCCCGCGCCCCCGGACCGCCCATCCCCAGCCGCAACCCCGGGGCGTCATCCCACCGGCTCCCGCACCGCCCGGTCCGCCGGCACCCCGTGCTTCGGCGCCTTCGCCGTCACCATCACCCCCGCCACCACGCCCGCCAGCAGCATCACACCGGCCGCCACCCAGATCGCGACCGTGTACCCGTGCACGATCCCCTCCCGCACGATCAGCTCCCGCTGCGCGGGGTCCCTCAGATGCGCCGCGATCCACGACGCACTCGTACTGGTCGCGATCGTGTTGAGCAGCGCCGTACCGATCGAGCCGCCCACCTGCTGCGAGGTGTTGACCGTCGCGGAGGTCACACCGGAGTCCTTGGGGGCGACCCCGGCGGTGGCCGTGGAGAACACCGGCATGAAGGTCAGGCCCATGCCGAGACCCATCAGGAGCAGCGCGGGGAGGATCTCGGTGACGTACTCCGAGTGCACGGTCATCCGCGTCAGGATCACCATGCCGCCGGAGGCGAGGAGCATGCCGGGCACCATCAGCATGCGCGGGCCCACGTGCGGCAGCAGCCGCGCGGAGATCTGGGTGGAGCCCACGACGATCGCGGCGGTCAGCGGCAGGAACGCCAGGCCGGTCCGCACGGGGGAGTAGCCGAGGATGACCTGGAGGTAGTAGGTCATGAACAGGAACAGCCCGAACATGCCGATGACCGCCAGCATCATCGTCAGGAAGCAGCCCGCGCGGTTGCGCTCCCGGATGACGTGCAGCGGCAGCAGCGGCGTCCGCGCCCGGGTCTGCCACCACACGAACGCGGCCAGCAGGACCACGGCCAGGGCGAACAGCGCCAGCACCAGCGGGTCGGTCCAGCCCCGGGGCTGGGCCTCGCTGAAGCCGTAGACGAGGGCGACGAGGCCGCCGCAGCCGAGGATCACGCCGGGCACGTCGAGCCGGGCCTCGGCGTGGCCGGGCCGGTCGTGCAGCAGGGCGAACGCGCCGATCACCGCCACGACCGCGATGGGGATGTTGACGTACAGGCACCAGCGCCAGTTCAGGTACTCGGTGAGCACACCGCCGACGATGAACCCGATCGCGGAGCCGCTGCCGGCCAGCGCGCCGTAGATGCCGAACGCCTTCCCGCGTTCCTTCGGGTCGGTGAAGGTCGTCGTCAGCAGGGACAGCGCGGACGGCGCCAGAACGGCGGCGAAGACGCCCTGGAGGGCGCGCGCCCCGAAGAGCATCACCGACGTGGTGGCGGCGCCGCCGATCGCCGAGGCGGCGGCGAAGCCGATCAGCCCGATGACGAAGGTGCGTTTGCGCCCCACCAGGTCCGCGACCCGCCCGCCGAGCAACAGCAGGCCGCCGAAGGCGAGGGTGTACGCGGTGATCACCCACTGCCGGTTGGCGTCGGACATGTCCAGGTCGCGCTGGGCCGAAGGCAGCGCGATGTTCACGATCGTCGCGTCGAGGACGACCATCAGCTGGGCCAGTGCGATGACGACCAGCCCCCACCAGCGGTGGGGATCGGTCTCCGCGGGCGCGGCGGGTTCCCCTGGCCGACCTGTCCGGGAGCCACTCATTTCGCCAGAAGAACACGATTCGGGACGTGTCGCATCCCGTTGCCCGAGCCGTCGCGCGGATCGGCACGCCGGCCGCCGGTCATGGTTCGAGGACCACCTTCCCGGTCGTCCCCCGGGTCTCCAGGGCGCGGTGCGCGGCGGCGGCGTCGGCGAGCGGGAAGCGCCGCACGGCCGGGACGAGCCGGCCCTCGGCGGCCTCGGCGAGGGCCCGCAGTTCGAGAGTGCGTACCGGGTCGGCACCGCCGGCCTTCTCCGTCATCACCGGTCCGAGGACCTGCTGGGAGACACCGTCCACGAGGTACGGGGCGCCGTCGTGCGGGCCCTCGCCCGACCAGCCGAAGACCAGGTGCCGGCCGCCGGGACCGAGCAGGGCGACCGCCTCGCGCGCCACGTCGCCGCCGACGCCGTCGAAGACGACGGTGGCCGGCCCCCCGCCCAGGTGGGCGCGGACCTTCGCGGGCCACCGCGGCTCCGTGTAGTCGACGGCGAGATCGGCGCCGTTCGCGGTGACCAGCGCGGTCTTCTCCGGACCACCGGCGAGGCCGACCACCGTGGCGCCGGCGTTCTTCGCGTACTGCACCAGCAGTGTGCCGATACCGCCCGCGGCGGCCGTGACCACGGCCACGGAACCGGGGCCGAGGTCGGCGAACTGCAGGATCCCCATCGTCGTACGCCCCGTGCCGATCATGGCGACGGCCTCGGCGAAGTCCAGGTTCGCGGGGATCTCGTGCAGGCGGGCGAGATCGGTGACGGCGAGCTCGGCGTAACCGCCGGGGGCGAAGCCGAGGTGGGCGACGACGCGCCTGCCCAGCCAGCTCGCCGGCGTGCCCGCTCCGAGGGCGTCCACGACGCCGGCGACCTCGCGGCCCGGGATCGTGGGCAGCTCGGGAAGCGCGGGCGCCGGACCCTGAACGCCCTCGCGCAGGGCGGTGTCCAGCAGGTGGACGCCCGCCGCACGGACGGCGATCCGGACCTGGCCGGGGCCCGGCGCCGGGTCCTCGACCTCGTCCAGGACGAGGTTCCCGGCCGGGCCGAAGGCGTGCAGTCGGATGGCGTGCATGGCTGAACCCCCAGGGTGGCGAGCGGTGCTGTCGCGGACCCCACTGAACGACCTCAAGCCTGCTTGAGGTCAAGCTCGCGCCGCCCGAGGGCGAGGGAGACCGCGGTCAGGGCGCTGTTGAAGGAGACCTCGGAGAGCAGACCGGGGGAGGCGACCTGGTCGCCGGCGAGGTAGACGCCGTCGCCGCGGTCGACGGCCGGCCGGTCGCGCCAGGTGCTGCCGGGCGGGTCGACGGCGCCGGTACGGCCGTTCGCGACCGCCTCGCGCCGCCAGGTCAGCCGCTCGCGCCAGCCGGGGAAGCCGAGGTCGAGCAACTGCTCGGCGCGGGCGGTGCCGTCGGCCTTCGACTCGTGCGGTGCGATGGGCACCTGCCCCTGGATGAGCTGCTCGCCCGCCGGTGCGAGCGTGCGGTCCTGCGCGGTGAACCGCTCGATCCACCCCGGCGCGTCCAGGTCGGAGACGGCGAAGGCGTCGCCGCGCCGGGTCCGCACGGCCAGGTCGACCAGCGTGGTGCGGCCGCTCGGCCAGGTCAGCGCCGGGTCGTCCAGCAGACGGCGGGCCGCGTCGAGGGAGGTGGCGACGATCACGGGGGTGTCGGTGGGGAGCGTGTCGACGCGCGAGAGCGTCTCCATCCGGACGCCGAGGTTCCAGGCCAGGGCGGCCATCCGGTCCACGACCCCGGACCAGCCGCCGCGCGGATAGTGCGCCTCGGGCGGCAGCTTGGCGGCCCGCCGCAGCCGCTCCTGCACGAAGGCGGCCGACAGCGAGCCCGGATCGTGGTGGAAGAGGGCGACGGCGCAGTAGTGGGCGGCGGCCCGCGCGCCCTCCTCGCCCGCGATCCCGGTGGCCCAGGTCAGGAAGTCGGTGTCGACCGGGGCCGGTCCGACTCCCCGGCGCAGCAGCTTCAGCATGGCGAACGGCGGGGTGCGGCGCAGCGCCCCCTTGTGGCGCAGCCGCAGCCGGGCCGCTTCCAGCGGCGGGATCGGCGCCAGCGGGCCGATCAGGTCGCGCCGGCGCAGCCACGCCCAGTGCGGGCCGCCGTTGTAGAGGGCGTGCGGGCCGTCGTTGGTCCGGTAGGGGCCGTCGGCGGTCCGGGCACGCCCGCCGAGTGTGTGGTGGGCCTCGTGGACGGTGACCTTGGCGCCCGCCTCGGCGGCGGTGATGGCCGCGGTCAGTCCGGCGAAGCCGCCGCCGATCACGGTGATGCGATGCATGGCTCGGGTTCTCCCTCGGGTCGGGGTCGCGGTCGGGTCGCCTGGCGCGGCGCCTGTCCGCCCGTACGACGGTCGCGGGGGCGCGGGATGTGACATACGGCCGGGAGAAGAAGTGTTTTCGCAGGTCGGAGTTGGTTGTCAGTGGCGGGGTGCAGCATGGGCCCATGGCGAGGAGAACGGCGCGGACGACGGGCACGGCGGGCGGGCGCGGCACGACGGCGGTACGGGCGGCGAGACGCCCGGAGCTGCGGCTGCCGCCGCTCACGCCGTTCGAGGACGACGGGGGACTGGAGCCCGACGGGGACTACGACGCGCTGGACTTCCGGGAGACGGACCTCACCGGCCAGGACGGCGCGGGCGCCCGTTTCATGGACTGCGCGCTGACCGGCTGCGCGCTGGACGAGGCCTCGCTGCCCCGCGCCCGGCTGCTCGACACCCGCCTCACCGGCGTCCGGGGCGTGGGCACGAACCTCGCGGAGGCGACCCTGCGCGACGTCGAGCTGCTCGACGCCCGCCTCGGCGGCACCCAGTTGCACGGCGCCGTGCTGGAACGGGTCCTGATCCGCGGCGGCAAGATCGACTACCTCAATCTGCGCCGGGCGCGCCTCAAGGACGTCGTCTTCGAGAGCTGCGTCCTGGTCGAACCGGACTTCGGGGGCGCCCGTCTGGAGCGGGTCGGGTTCGTCGACTGCGCCCTGAAGCAGGCCGACCTCAGCGCGGCCACCCTCACCGACGTGGACCTGCGGGGCGCCGCTCCGCTGGAGCTGTTCCGCGGCGTGGACCGCCTCTCGGGCGCGGTGATCAGCCCCGCCCAGCTCCTCGACCTGGCCCCGGTGCTGGCGGCGGAGCTGGGGGTGCGGGTGCTGGCGGAGGGGTAGGGCCTCCCGGCCCCGCCGGCGCGGTGGAGGGGCCGTCCGGGGCCGAGGGGCCGTGCGGGGCCGGGCCGCTCAGCCGGCTGGTGTGTGCCGTGTCGCCTCGCGTGCCTCGGCGAGGGCCTGCTTCCTGAGGGCGCCGCCGAACAACTGCATCGTGGCGGCGGCCAGGACGTCCTCCCTGCCGATGGTCCGCCCGTCCCCGCTGCGGGTGGACCAGGCCCCGAGGGAGTCCTTGGGGAACGGGGCCGGATCCGGGGCCGGTCCGTCCGGCGTCACCAGCGCGACCGCACCGAAGCGTTTGACCCCGCCCTCGCGGACGACCATGGCCGCGTCCCGGGCGAGGCCCGTCAGGAACACGCTCGCGATTCCGTCCAGGTCGCGGACCATCACCGGGACGGCCGTCACTCCCCGGCTCCGCAGCAGCTTCCTCACCCCGGCCTCGAACCTGTGGGCGCCGGCCACGGCACTCGGTCTGCGCGACCGGCTGCGCCTGGAAGGGGGCTCCAAGGCACCCTGGGCGTCGTACAGGCCGCCGTCCAGGCGTCGAAACGTCGGGCTGTGGGCGTACCACTTGTCGCCCACCTCCAGTTCGACGTTCCGGCCGATCGCCGTGAGAAGGTCCCGCGGCAGCAGCTTCTTCCGGGCCTCCTCCGCCGCCGCTCCGCGGGCGCCGTCGATGATCTCCGTCAGCACGGTCCGCGTCACCGACGCGGCGGCCTGCGCGGCCGCCCGGGAGACGTGCATCGAGGTCACGTCCCTGAACACCGTTCTGACGAGAGAGGGCTTGAACGGCGGGACGTCCGGAACCGTCCGGGCCCGCCGCCGGGTCACTGCCTGCACTGTCACTCCTGTACGTCCCGTACGTCCTGTCTGGCGGCGGATGCCGCCCCCGCCACCGTCCAGACCGCCATGCCCCACAGGCTGAGCGCGCAGACGACGCCCACCACGAAGCGAACGGTCCCGTCCGAGCCGTCCGTGAGCCACACGACCAGTCCCGCCGCCCCGGCCAGGGTCAACAGGGCCGCCGGCACCCGCAGCCGGGGCTGCTCGAACACCGCCGCGAGCGGGAGGAAGT
Source organism: Streptomyces sp. CCM_MD2014 (assembly GCF_000772045.1). Classification (GTDB taxonomy): domain Bacteria; phylum Actinomycetota; class Actinomycetes; order Streptomycetales; family Streptomycetaceae; genus Streptomyces; species Streptomyces salinarius. The sequence goes on from NZ_CP009754.1 coordinate 4,874,341, forward strand.
GCAGCCCGACGACGGTCGCGACCAGCGGAGGAATGAGTGCCGGCGCCCCGGCGCGAGCGCACACCACCGCTGTGACGACGATCAGCAGCCACTGAAGAGCGTTGATCTGGTTGAACCGCCGGCGTCGGTCGGCGGGGAACGGGCCCCCTGCCGACGGGGGCAGGAAACGGCGCGCGGCGAGCATCAGCCCCAGGGCGACGGCACAGCCGGCCACGACCTCGGCCAGTCGCGCCGTGCCGTCGAACCCGCTCATGGCCAGCAGCCACCAGCCGAGCCCGAACAACGCGAGGAACCCCACCCCTGACTTGAACATGATCGACACCCTAGGCGGAAGGGGCCCGTTCAGTCCCAGCACCTGTCGATCCGCCCGGCGAAGTCGTCGTACCCGACTCGAAGGCGCGGACCGCCGGCCGGTTCCCCGGACCGGTGTCCGCGGTGACGCGTTCGGCGCGGGCAGGCGATCACGAAGCGCTTTTGCGCGCGCTGCCGCCGGTCGCGCCGGGCCGTGGCGTTCAGGGCACTCGTGGGAAGCGGGCCTGGAGGGACCAGATCGCCGGGTTGTCCGCCAGGTCCTCGTGCAGGTCGGTGAGGTCGGCGAGCAGGTCGTGCAGGAAGTCCCGGGCCTCCCGGCGCAGTTCGGTGTGGGAGAAGGACAGCGGGGGTTCGGACGCCGGTACCCATTCCGCCTCGATGTCGACCCAGCCGAAGCGGCGCTCGAAGAGCAGGCGGTCGGCGGACTCGGTGAAGTCCAGCTCCGCCCGCTGCGGCCGGGCGGCCCGGGAGCCGGCCGGGTCCCGGTCGACCTGCTCCACGATGTCGCACAGCGCCCACGCGAAGTCGAGCACCGGCACCCATCCCCAGGCCGTGGACAGCTCCCGGTCCGCCTTGGTGTCGGCGAGGTACACGTCCCCGCAGAACAGGTCGTGCCGCAGGGCGTGGACGTCCGCGCGCCGGTAGTCCGTCTGGGGCGGGTCCGGGAAGCGGGTGGAGAGGGCGTAGCCGATGTCGAGCACGCAGGAGATGGTGTCACGGACAGCGGCGGCGGGACGGACGGGTGCGCGTCGGCGGACGCGGATCCGTCCGGCCCCCGGGCGTGCCCGCGCTCCGTCTCCGCCACCGGGCGGCCGCGCACCCGGCCCGCTGCCGCCGCCGCGGGCGGCGGTCCGGCTCGGGCGGTGAAGGGCCCAACTGCACCTGGAGTACCGGCTTTTCCCCCCGTCACCCCGGTCTCTATCCTCGTCCCCAATCCCGGCGTGCAAGGTGTCGTCGGGGGAGAGGAAGCAAGCATGGACGGGTTGAAGCCGGACGATCCCGAACGGATCGGCAGGTACCGGTTGCTCGGCAGGCTCGGTGAGGGCGGCATGGGCCGGGTGTATCTGGCGCGCTCCGACCGGGGCCGGACGGTGGCCGTCAAGACCGTCCGTGAGGAACTGGCCCGCATGCCGGACTTCCGGCGGCGCTTCGCGCAGGAGGTGAAGGCGGCGCAGCGCGTCGGCGGTGAGTGGACCGCGCCGGTGCTGGACGCCGACACCGAGGCGGCCACCCCCTGGGTCGCCACCGGGTACGTCGCCGGGCCCTCGCTCGCCGAGGTCGTCGACCGGCAGTACGGGCCGCTGCCCTCCCCCACCTTGCGGGTACTGGCGGCGGGACTGGCGAGGGCGCTTCAGACGATCCACGGCGCCGGCCTCGTCCACCGTGACCTCAAGCCCTCCAACGTCCTGGTGACGATCGACGGCCCCCGGGTCATCGACTTCGGCATCGCCCGCGCCCTGGACGCCTCCACGCAGTCCGCCGAGGGGCTCACCAAGGCCGGTGCCGTCGTCGGGTCGCCCGGCTTCATGTCCCCCGAGCAGGTGCGCGGGGAGAAGGTGTCGTACGCGAGTGACGTCTTCTGTCTCGGCGCCGTGCTCGCCTACGCGGCGACGGGCCGGATGCCCTTCGGCACCGACGAGGGCGGGCTGCACTCGCTGCTCTTCCGCATCGCGGCCGAGGAGGCGGACCTGACCGGGGTTCCCGAACCCTGGCAGGGCGTCGTCTCGGCCTGCCTGGCGAAGGAGCCCGAGAAGCGCCCCACCCCCGAAGAGCTGTTGACGTCGATCGAGGACATGGCGGGCGAGGACGGCGCCCCGGGCGGTGCCTGGCTGCCCGGCGAGGTGCTCGCGGAGCTGGGCCGGCACGCCGTGCAGCTCCTGGACAGCGAGGACCCGGAGGACCGGGTGCCGGCCGGGGCGGCTTCCGCCGCGGGTTTCGGGCCGCCGCCCGCCGCGTACGGTCCGGCGACGCCCCCGTGGCAGGGCCCTTCGCCGCTCGGCGCGGGACCCGGGGCCGTCCGGCCGTCGCCGTACTCCACCCCGGCCCCGGTGGCGGCGCGCGTCGCCCCGTCGCCGTACGCCCCGCCGCCCGCCCGCCCGGCGAAGGGGCTGGCCACGGCGCTGAACGTCTTGCTCATCCTGTTCGCCGTGCCGGTGCTGTTCGAGTTCAACGTCCTCATGGCCGTCCACGACGAGCTCGACGGGCGGCCCGGTTCGTCGTCCCCCAGGGGCATCGACGGCTTCAGGGCGCTGCAGGTGACGGGTTTCGTGGCCGAGGGCCTGGGCCTGCTGGTGCTGCTCGCGGCGGCGACCGTGTGGGTGTGCTGGTTCCGCCGGATGAGGCAGAACGCCGAGGCGTTCGCGCCGGGCCGCATCCGCTACAAGCCGGGCCTGGCGGTGGGCGCCTGGTTCATCCCCGTCGGCAACTTCTTCCTGCCCAAGCAGATCGCCAACGACATCTGGACGGCGACGACCGGACGTCCGGCGGGAGCCGGACGGTGGCTGGTGCACACCTGGTGGTGGCTCTGGGTGCTCCACCTCGCGACGGAACTGAGCGCCTACCGGACCTGGGACGAGGAGAAGACCGCGGACGACGCCATGGGGACCGTCATCAGCGCCCTGGGCGGCGATGTCGTCGCCGTCGTGAGCACCGTGTTCGCCGTGCTCTTCGTCTCCCGGCTCACCAGGCTCCAGGGGGAGCGCGCCGAGGGGAGCGTCGGGGCCGCCCGGGTCCGCTGAGGTCAGTTCGCCGCCGTGGCCCGGCTGACGGCGTCGCGCAGCAGGGCGCGGCGGCGTTCGTGCGCGTCCTCGGGCTCGTCGGCGGTCGCCGCGTAGACGTTGCTGACCGGCGACCAGGCCATGGACATGGCGATGACGAGGGCCAGCACGTCGAACGGGTCGCCCGGCCGCACCCGGCCCGCCGCCTGGGCCTCGGCGATGGCCCGGAGCTTGGCGTCGTCGCGGCGGTCGGCGTCGTCGACCAGGTGCCCCGCCGGGCGCCGCTCCAGCCGCGCCCAGGTGGCCAGCCGGATGAGGTCGGGGCGGCGCAGGTACTCGTCGTAGAGGCGTACGGCCCAGTCCGCGAGGTCGTCGGCGTCGATCGGCACGACGTTCACGATGCGGTCCAGCGAGCCGAAGAAGATCGCGTCGAACAGCCCGTCCTTGCTGCCGAAGTACGCGTAGAGCTGGGCCTTGTTGGTGCGGGCGGCGGCCACGATCCGCTCGATACGCGCCCCGGCGATCCCGTGTTCGGCGAACTCCCGGGTCGCGACGTCCAGGATGCGCCGGTGGGTGGCGGCTCCGCGCGAGGTCAGGGGCTGGTCGGGAGTGCGGTCGGGCATGGCCCCAAGGGTATCCCACAGTCAAACAGAACAGTTGGTTTGCTTGGTGCCCCGGGTGCGCCTACGCTCGAATAGACCGAACAGTCTGTCTGAGGAGCCGGGGAGAATCATGAGGACCACCGTGGGCTGGCAGGCCGTGCCCGGGAACGGCACCGCGACGACGCCGACGCTGCGCCGCGCACCGCTGGAACGGCGCGACCTGCGCCCCGACGACCTCGCCGTCCGGGTCGACTACTGCGGCGTCTGCCACACGGACCTGCACGCCCTCCGAACCCGCGGCGGCACGGACGGGGGGCCGGACCCCCTCGTCCCCGGACACGAGTTCACGGGCGTGGTGACCGCGACGGGGACCGAGGTCACCCGGTTCCGGGCCGGTGACCCGGTCGCGGTCGGCAACATCGTCGACTCCTGCGGCGCGTGCGCCATGTGCCGGATCGGCCAGGAGAACTTCTGCCACGCCTTCCCCACCCTGACCTACGGCGGCACCGACCGGGTCGACGGTTCGGCCACCCTCGGCGGCTACTCCCGTGAGTACGTGCTCGGCGAACGGTTCGCGTACTCCCTCCCGGCCGCTCTGGACCCGGCCGCCGCCGCCCCGCTCCTGTGCGCCGGGATCACCGTCTGGGAGCCCCTGCACGCCCTCGGCGCCGGACCCGGCACCCGTGTCGCCGTGGCCGGTCTCGGCGGCCTCGGCCACCTCGCCGTGAAGTTCGCGGTCGCCCTCGGCGCCGACACCTCGGTGATCAGCCGGTCGCCGGACAAGGCCGAGGACGCGCGCCGACTGGGCGCGCGTGAACTCGTCGTCTCCACGGACCCCGAGCGGATGGCCGCCGCGCGCGACCGGTTCGACATCCTCATCGACACCGTCTCCGCCCCGCACGACCTGGGCGCCTACCTCCGCCTGGTCGCGCTGGACGGCACGCTCAGCCACCTCGGCCACCTGGGACCGGTCACCCTGGAGACCCTCGACCTGCTCATCGGCCGCAAGAAGCTCAGCTCCGCGGGCAGCGGCGGCCGGAAGGGCACCGCCGAGATGCTGGCCTTCTGCGCCGCGCACGGCATCACCGCCGACATCGAACTCCTCCCCTCCGCCCGCGTGAACGAGGCCCTGGACCGGCTCGACCGGGGCGACGTCCGCCACCGCTTCGTCCTCGACCTCTCCGACCTGGACGGGTCCGGGCCGCAGGGCCCGGCGGACGGATAGGTTGCCGGAGTGATCCTCACCCCGCTCGCCCTCGCCCCCGACCGCGACATCCCGGGCCCCGTCCTCACCGAACTCACCGCCCTCTACGCCTCCCAGCGTGCCTTCCACGCCCTCAGCGGCGACTTCCCCGACCCGGACGATGTCCGCCCGGAGCAGGTGGCGGCCGCGCTCGCCGACGAACTGGCGCGGCCCGGCGCGGAGGTGCTGCTCGCCCGGGACGCGAGCCGGCTCGTCGGGATCGCGGTGACGCTCGCCCGGCATCCCGACCCGTCCGACCCGGACCCGTGGATCGGGCTGCTGATGGTGGACGCGGGCCTGGCGCGGCAGGGGCACGGCCGACGGCTCGCGTCCCTCGTCGAGGACCGCTTCCGCGCCGCGGGCCGCACCGCCGTACGGCTCGCCGTTCTGGACGGCAACACCGCCGGACTCGCCTTCTGGACCGCGCTCGGCTACACAGCCCTGGACCACCGCCCCGACCTCGGAGCCGGCCGCCCCTGCACGGTGCTGCGCAAGGAACTGGAGAGCGACCGGCCGCGCACCCCGCGCCGCGCCGCCCGCGTCGCCGTCCTCGACCCCGAGGGTGCGGTCTTCCTCCTGCGCTACGACAACGTCGAGGTCGGCGTGCACTGGGCGATGCCCGGCGGCGGCCTGGAGGCGGACGAGAGCCCCCGCGAGGGCGCCCTGCGCGAGGTGCGCGAGGAGACCGGCTGGACCGACCTGGAGCCCGGCCCCCTGCTCTGCACCTGGGAACACGACTTCACCCACCTGGGCGTCGGGCCCGTCCGCCAGTACGAGCACGTCTACGTCGCCCGGGGCCCCCGCCGCGAACCCGCCGGTCCCGGCCTCGCCGCCGCCCATGCCGCGGACGGCATCCTCACCTGGCGCTGGTGGACCCCGGCCGAACTCGCCGAGGCGCCCGAGCCGCTCTGGCCGCCGGACCTGGCCCTGCTGCTCGAGGGCTACGAGGGCGGCGTCGGCCTCGAAGGCCTCGAAGGCCTCGAAGGGTGACCCTCACCGCCTGTCCGGCTTGCCGTCCCCGCGCAGCCAGTCCTCCCAGATCCCGGTGAAGTCCTCGTCCGGCGCCGACTTCTCCACGTACGCCGTGAAGTCCCCGGTGTCCGCGTTGCCGTGGCGGTGGGCGGCGGCCCAGCCGCTCAGCAGGTCCCAGAAGGCGTCGTCGCCGACCGTCTGGCGGATCTTGTGCAGGACCATCGCGCCGCGCTGGTAGACGGGGCTGTCCGAGATGTGCGCCGCGTCGGGCGGGTCCGCGGGAGGGAACGCCCAGATCGAGTCGTTCGCGTCCGCGTCGTCGTAGTACGTCCCGTCGTACAGCGCGTCGAAGGTCTCCTGGGCGGAGTCGCCGCCGTGGTCCTCCTCCCACAGCCACTCGGCGTAGGTGGCGAAACCCTCGTTGAGCCACATGTCCCGCCAGGTCTTGGGGCTGACGGAGTTCCCGTACCACTGGTGGGCCAGCTCGTGGACGAGCAGGACGGTGTCGGGGGCGCCGGGGAAGTAGGGCCGGTTCTGGGTCTCCAGGGCGTACCCGGCGTCCTCGTCCCGGTCGACGATCGCGCCGGTGGCGGAGAAGGGGTAGGGGCCGAAGTTCTCCTGACCCCACGCCATGATCTCGGGGATCCGCTTCAGGACCTTCCGGCTCGCGTCGGCCTGCGTCGGGTCGACCGCCGTGTAGACGGACAGGCCGTCGTCGGTGGTGGAGCGGGCGGTCTCCCACTCGCCCACGGCGACCGTGACGACATGGCTCGCCATCGGCTCGGCGGTGTGCCAGGTGAACGTCGTACGGCCGTTCCGGGTCCGCTCGTCGCGCAGTTCGCCGTTGGAGACCGCGCCGAGGCCCTCCGGCACGGTCACCGCGAGGTCGTACGTCGCCTTGTCGGAGGGATGGTGGCTGCCGGGGAACCAGGCCATCGAGCCCGTCGGCTCACCCAGCCCGACCGCGCCGTCGGCGGTGGGCAGCCAGCCCTCCTCGGAGTCGTCGGGGTCGGTGACGGTCTGCGGCTCGCCGGAGTACCGGACGGTCACGCGGAACGTCTCCCCGTCGTGCAACTCGTCGGCCGGACGCACGGTCAGCTCCTGCCCGGCCCGGTTGAAGCGGGCGTCGCGGCCCTCGACCTCGACCGCCTCGACGTCCAGGCCCTTGAGGTCCAGGTTGAAGGCGGAGAGATCCTCGGTGGCCCGGGCGGTGATCGCGGCGGTGCCGGTGAGGTGCCCGGCGTCGGCGTCCGTGTCGGGGTCGTAGTCCAGGGTCAGGTCGTAGTGGCCGATGTCGTAGCCGCCGTTGCCCGCCTTGGGGAAGTACGGGTCGCGCACCCCCGAGCCGCCGGGGGTGCCGTCGACCGAGCCGCCGCCACTGCATGCCGCGAGGGCGAGGGCGGTGGCGGCGGTCACGAGCAGACGGGGGGTGCGCACCTCGTGATCCTATGGGGCGTTTCACGTGAAACGCCCGCTGGGACCGGCTGCGGGGAGCCGAGGGGGCCGGGAGGTGGTGGTTCAGCGCGTGCCGGCGAGCCTAGTTCAGCGCCGCCGCGCCCGCCCGGGCGAACTTCTCGTCCAGGGTGCCCGAAGGCGCGCCCGCGACGCCGATGCCGGCGATCGGTGCCTTGCCCGCGGTGACCGGCACCCCGCCGCCCAGGAACAGCGTGCCGGGGATGTCCTTCAGGTTCGGGGCGTTCTCCAGGCGGCCCTCCAGCTCGCTGGTCGGGGCGTTCCAGGAGACGGCCGTGAACGCCTTCCTCTCGGCCGACTCGTAGGACTGCGGGCCGGCGCCGTCACCGCGCATCGTGAGGATCGTGTTGCCGTTGCGGTCGACGACCGCGACCGTGATCCGCTGGCCTTCCTTCTCGGCGGCCTTCAGCGCGGCCTGCGCGGCCTCGGTGGCGGCGTCGATCGTCAGGTGCGTGGAGGTGGTGGTGTCACGCTTGCCGGCCGCGGTGGCGGGAGCGGCGGACACCGCGGCGTCCTGGGCGCTCTCGGGGGCGGAGGCGTTCGCGGCCACCGTGCCGAAGGTGCCGGCGGCGACGGCGGCGAGCACGGCACCACCGGTGGCGACGCGGGCACGACGGGAGAGGGTCTTCTTCATGGCGGGCTGCTCCTCCGGGTGGGGCGGTCGGGTTCGTGCTCTCCACTCTCCGGCCGGGACCGGGGGCGCACGGTCGACGTTCCGGCTGCTCGTGGGCGGCGGAACGGGTGACGGCGGGGTCGTCCGATCGGTTGACCCGGAGGGCGTCCGAGCAGGGCACCATGGGAGTGTTCACGCAGCTCAGCGGTCTTCTGCGGCACGTTGTGGGACGGCAACGGCAGGAGACACGGGCACAAGGAGGCGGGTGCCGGATGCCGAAGCCGTACGACCCCCCGGACGCCCGGTGGCTCGGCGCCGTCATGCACGTGGCGTTCTTCCTGCTGCTCGGCGGTGCCCTCGCCCGTTTCCTGCTGCGCCACCCCGGTGAGCCGCGCACCCCGTGGATCTTCGCCCTGTCCCTCACCCTCGCGGCGCTGCACCTGCTCGGGCCGGTCCTGAGCGGTCCCCAGCCGTCCGGTCCCCAGCCGTCCGGCCCCGGCACTGTGCCCGCCCGGCCTCGCCTGGCCTGGCTGGGGCTGGTGGTCGCGGTCTGGATGGTGCTGGTCGTGCTCGCGCCCAGCTTCGCCTGGTGTGCGGTGCCCCTCTTCTACACCGGCCTGCGCACCCTGCCGGTCCGGGCGGCGCTCGTCCTGGTCACCGTCCTGACGGTGTTCGTCGTCGCCGCGCAGCTGCGGCTCGCGGGGGGCTTCGACCCGAACCTGCTGCTCGCCCCGCCCGCCGTCGCCGCCATCGCCGCCGCCGTGTTCCTGCACACCGAACGGCAGGCGGCCCGGCAGCGCCTCCTGATCGACGACCTGATCCGCACCCGCCGCGAACTCGCCGCCTCCGAGCGACGCGAGGGCACCCTCGCCGAGCGCCAGCGGTTGTCGATGGAGATCCACGACAGTCTCGCCCAGGGGCTGTCCAGCCAGCGGATGCTGCTCCAGGCCGCCGAACGGATCTGGGAGTCGGACCCGGACAAGGCCCGCATCCACGTCCGGGGCGCCGCCTCCGTCGCCGAGCACAACCTGGCCGAGGCCCGCCGCTTCGTCCACGACCTGGCCCCGGCCGACCTCGCCCGCGGCGGCGGGCTAGAGGCGGCGTTGCGGACGCTGGCCGAGCGGGAGTCCGGCGACCACCTCGCCGTGCGCGTCCACGTCGAGGCCGGTGCCCGCGTCCCGGCGCTGCCCGCCCGCGTCGAGTCGGCGCTGCTGCGCGTCGCCCAGGGCGCCCTGGCCAACGTCCGGGAACACGCGGGGGCCGCCAACGCCGCGCTCAGCCTCACCCTCCTCGACGACGAGGTCGTCCTGGACGTCACCGACGACGGGCACGGCTTCGACCCGGCACGGCCGTCCGAGGCCGGCGCCGGGGTCCGCGGACACGGACTGCCCGCCATGCGCGCCCGGTTGCGCCAGCTCGGCGGCACCCTGACCGTCGAGTCCGCGCCCGGCGAGGGCACCGCCCTGTCCGCCGCCGTGCCCCTGGACCCGTCCCGAACCGACCCGCCGGACCCGGCAGACCCGCCCTCCCCGCCGGACCCGGCCGACCCGCAGGAGGCCCCCCGATGACCGACCCGGCAGCCGGCGGACCCGCCCCCGTCCGCCTCCTGGTCTGCGACGACCACGTCGTCGTACGCGCCGGACTCCTCGCCCTGCTCGACAGCGCCCCGGGCATCGAGGTGGTCGGCGAGGCGGGCACCGGCGAGGAGGCGCTCGCGCTCACCGCACGACTGGAGCCGGACGTCGTCCTGATGGACCTTCAGCTCGGCGCGGGCATCGACGGCGTGGAGACCACCCGCCGCCTCACCGCGGGCACCGGCCGTGCGCCGCACGTCCTCGTCCTGACCACGTACGACACCGACGCCGACATCACCCGCGCCATCGAGGCGGGCGCGACCGGCTACCTGCTGAAGGCCGAGCGCCCCGAGGAGCTGTTCGCGGCCATCCACGCCGCCGCCCAGGGCCGTACGGCGCTGTCCGGGCCGGTCGCCGGCCGGGTCATGGCCAGCCTGCGCAAGCCGAGGCCCGCCCTCACCGAGCGCGAGCGCGACATCCTGGCCCAGCTCGCCACCGGACTCGGCAACCGGGAGATCGCCCGCGCCCTGTTCATCAGCGAGGCCACGGTGAAGACGCATCTGCGCCGCATCTACGACAAGCTCGGCGTCGACACCCGCGCGGGCGCGGTCGCGGTGGCCAAGGAGCAGCGCCTGCTGCCGTGACGGGACGCACGCAGGCCCCCCGGCCGGACGTCCGGGGGGCCTGCGTGTGCGGCGAAGCGACGGGGAACGTCAGACGTTCACACCGAAGTCCTGGGCGATGCCCACGAGGCCCGAGGCGTAGCCCTGGCCGACGGCGCGGAACTTCCACTCGGCGCCGTTGCGGTACAGCTCGCCGAAGACCATGGCGGTCTCGGTGGCCGCGTCCTCGGACAGGTCGTAGCGGGCGATCTCGGCGCCGCCGGCCTGGTTGACGATGCGGATGTAGGCGTTGCGCACCTGGCCGAAGTTCTGCGAGCGGTTCTCGGCGTCGTAGATCGAGACCGGGAAGACGATCTTGTCGATGTCGGCCGGGAGACCCGCCAGGTTGACGTTGATCGCCTCGTCGTCGCCGGCGCCCTCACCCGTGCGGTTGTCACCGGTGTGGACGATCGTGTTGTCCGGCGTCTGCTTGTTGTTGAAGAAGACGAAGTGGGCGTCGGAGTAGACCTTGCCCTGCGTGTTGACCGCGATCGCGGAGGCGTCGAGGTCGAAGTCGGTGCCGGTGGTGGTGCGGACGTCCCAGCCGAGCCCCACGGTGACTTCGGTCAGGCCCGGAGCCTCCTTGGTGAGCGAGACGTTGCCACCCTTGGACAGGCTTACAGCCATTGTTGGGAGTCCCTTCCCTCGTTTACGTACGGCAAGAAAGCTACAGCTACCACCATGAACGTCGAGAGGGGTCCACAAGGTTCCGCCTCTCTTTACTTTCTTTACCGAGAGCGGGCCCGGATATTGGGATGACGCGGGCCCTCGGGGAACGGGAACATGGAAGGCATGTCCGGTCCCCATGTCATCCGCGGCTCCGTCTCCCTGCCCGAGGCCGAGCTCGTGTGGCGTTTCTCGCGCTCCTCGGGGCCCGGCGGGCAGCACGTCAACACCACGGACACGGCGGTGGAACTGCGCTTCGACCTGGCGCGCACCGAGGCCCTGCCCGAAGTGTGGAAGCGGCGGGCGCTGGAGCGGCTGGCAGGGCGGCTGTCCGGCGGGATCGTCACCGTCCGGGCCTCCGAGCACCGCTCCCAGTGGCGCAACCGCGAGGCCGCCGCAGTACGCCTCGCCGCCCTCCTCGCCGAGGCCACCGCGCCGCCGCCCCGGCCCCGCAGGCCGACCCGGATCCCGCGCGGCATCAACGAACGCCGGCTGCGGGAGAAGAAGCAGCGCTCCGAGACCAAGCGGGGGCGCTCCCCGAAGAACTGGGACTGACGCCCGGTCAGTGGCCCGGCCGGTCCAGCTCCAGCACGCCGACCGTCTCCTCCCCGGCCTTCTCGCCGTTCGGACGAAAGCCCAGGTTCAGGTAGAAGTCCTCGGGGCCGTGCGCACCGGGGTGCCAGGTGACGAAGCACTCCTCGCCGCCGCGGCGCCGGACCTCGGCGGCCACCGACTCCACGGCGAAGCGGCCGTATCCCCGGCCCTGTTGCCCCGCGTCGATGTTCAGGCGCCACAGGCCCGAGCGCAGCGCGCTGCCGTCGTCGTACCAGTCGATGCCGAAGAAGGCCATGAGGAAGCCGACGGGGCGGTCGCCGTCGAGGATCAGACGCGGCCAGGCCTTCTCACCGTGGACGTACGCCTCGGCGAGGGACTTCACGACCGGGGAGACGGCGAACTCCTGGTCGGGCCGCACCCGTATCGCGAGGGCGGCCTCGATGTTCGCGGGAGTGATCGGCTCGAGTCGCACCCCGGTACTCGTCGTCATGCGCGCACCCTAGGCGGGGCGCGGGGGCACGAGCGAGCGATTTCCCCGCTCAGCCCAGCTGCCGGTACCGCCCCCGGAAGTAGGTGAGCGGCCCCCCGTCCGCGCTCGGCAGCGCGGCCGTCAGGACCCGGCCGATCACGAGCGTGTGGTCGCCGGCCGGCACCCGCCGCTCGGTGCGGCACTCCAGGGTCGCCAGGGCGCCGCCCGCCAGCGGCGCCCCGGTCGCCCCTCCCCGCACGTACGGGATGTCCGCGAACAGCAGGCGGTCGCTGACGCGGCCCTTCATCGCGAAGCGGCCCGCGATGTGCCGCTGGCTCTCGGAGAGGACGGAGACCGCCCACAGGGGCTGTTCGTCGAGGAGGTCGTCCATGCGGGAGCCCTCGCGCAGGCTGACCAGGACCAGCGGCGGGTCCAGGGAGACCGACATGAAGGCGGTGGCCGTCATGCCGACGTCCTCGCCGCGCGGCGCCAGGGGGTCGTCGGGGTCCAGCGGCGGCTCCTGCGCGGTCACCAGCACCACGCCCGAGGCCAGCCGGGACATGGCGGCACGGAACTCCTCGTTGCTCACCCCCTCAGCATGCCCGGAGGCGGGCGACGGGAACGGAGACGCGGGGGACGTGAGGGCCCCGGGGGACGTGAGAGAGGGAGTGTTCGGCACCCCGTCACGCTAGTCTCCGGTGCGTGCGCCCGGCATCGGACCCCGGTCCGAACCGGGACCTAGGACCACGGGAGGAGGCCGGGGGAGGAGACGTGCGCATACCCACAAACTTTGCGTTCGGTAAACGCACAGGGAAAGCGCGGAATCCCCACTCAATTGTTCAGGTTTCGCTGTGACTTGAGTCACAAGGGGCGGTAATTGTTGACCCTGTGTACCGAGTGGGGAGCGCGCTGTGATTCAGTGGCGGGGAACCTGCAAGAGCACGATCCGGGGCACCATCAGTAAAGGCGCCGAAGAGAACCCTTGATTCACTGCGAGGTCTCGGGGGGAGGGCGAGCATGGAGACCGACTCGGAGCCCTATGTCCGCCTTGCGTCCCTGCGGCAGTTGCACCAGGCCATGGCCGACATGAACAAGGCCCGCAGCCTGGCCGACACCCTGCAGGCCGTCGCCGACGGCGTCGTCCAGGCCCTCGGGTACGAGCTGGCGTGCGTCAACCTGGTCGGCCCCGACGGCGACCTCGTCGTCGCCGCCTTCGCAGGCAACCAGGCCGCCGAGGCGCTCATCACCGGCCGCTCGGGCTCCCGCGAGTCCTGGGACCGGCGGCTGAACATGGGCGAGCAGTGGGGCGACCTGATCTTCATACCCCACACCGAGGGCTGGGTCCTCGACGACGACGACGTCCCGCAGTGGTACACCGACGGGCCCGCGCCCCGCTTCGAGGACGAGTGGCACCCCTCGGACCGGCTCTTCGCCCCGATGTACGCGCCGGGCCCGCAGGGCGGCGGCAGCAGCGGCGAGCTGATCGGCGTCCTGTCCGTGGACCGGCCGCGCAACGGCCGCCGTCCCGGCGCCTGGGGCCGCGAGGCTTTGCAGATGTACGCGTTCCAGGCCGCCATCGCGATCAGCAACGCGCGGCTCCGCTCCAACATGCAGCGCGCCCTGGTCCGCCTCGAGCGCGACCAGCAGGCGCTCAGGGCGAGCGAGGAGAGCTTCCGGCAGGCCTTCGAGTACGCCCCCTCCGGCATGGCCATCGCCGAGATGGGCGGCGACCAGCACGGCCGCATCCTGCGCACCAACGACGCGCTCTGCCGCCTGCTGGGCCGCCGCGCCTCCGCGATGCGCCGCTACGCCTTCTCCGACCTGGTGCACCCCGAGGACATCGGCACCCTGCTGCGCACCTCCGCCGAGGGCGGCCGGGCCGAGCTGCGCCTGGGCCGCCGCGACGGCACCTACGTCTGGGTCTCGCTGCGCAACAGCGTCGTCGCCGACGCCGCCGACGGGCCGCGCTTCCTGCTCACCCACGTCGAGGACATAGAGGAGCGCAAGCGCCGCGAGCTCCAGCTCGCCCACCGTGCCTCCCACGACTCGCTCACCGGCCTGCCGAACAGCGCCGAGCTGCGCTCCCGGCTCGCCGCCCGGCTGTGCCAGCGCCCGCAGTCCTCGCACGCGGCCGTGGCCGACGCCATGGACGCCGCCTACGGGCACTCCGCCGTGTTCGACTCCGGCGGCCACACCTTCGACTTCTCCGCCGTCGCCGAGCCGTACGGCGCCTTCGACCACCACGTGCACGCCGTGGCCCCCCAGGACGGGCGCGACGACGGAACCAAGGGGCTCGCGGTCCTCTTCTGCGACCTGGACGGCTTCAAGTCGATCAACGACCGGTTCGGGCACAACGCGGGCGACGCCGTGCTCATCGAGGTCGCCCGTCGGCTCAGCGGCGGGGTCCGCGACGGCGACACCGTGGCCCGGCTCGGCGGCGACGAGTTCGTGATCCTCGCCAACGGGCTCGGCCGGGCCGACGCCCAGGACCTCGCCGTACGGCTGCGCAACGAGATCATCCAGCCGATCCGGGCCGAGGGCCGGGCCGTCCGCGTGGGCGCCAGCTTCGGCATCGGCTGGGCCCACTGCGGCATGACGGCGGACGAAGTCCTGAAGTCAGCTGACGAACGGATGTACGTCGAGAAACGATCTCGTCCCAAACAGCACCGCCGGGCCGGATGATCCGCAGGTCAGCCCGTTGATGCGGTATGGGTCACCCGTTCGGGTCAGTCGGAGCGGGTAGGCTCGCTCTCTCACACACCCGTAACCGCACCACGCACCGCATCTGGTTAGGAGACCAAGGGATGACGCCCGGCAACAACGGCGCGAGCACGCCCGAGGACGACGACCCCTTCGGCTACCTCTACGCCGACGGGCAGGCCAACGGGGCCCAGCCGCCGTCCGGTGGCTACGGCTACCCGAACTCCGTCAACCGGGTGCGTCCCGTCGGCACACGGCAGTACGGCGCACCGCAGGGCCAGGCCGCCCCGCCCCAGCAGGGCGCGTACGGCCAGCCGCAGGGGGCGTACGGGCAGCCGAACGCGCACTACGCCGCGCCGGAGACCTTCCCCGGCGGTGGCGGCCCCGGGGCCCCGCAGCAGCCGTCGGGACACGGCGGGGGCGGCGGGCGTCGCGGCCCCAACACCAAGGGCCTGCTGATCGGCGCGGTGGCGGTCGTCGCCGCGGTGGTCATCGGCATCGCCGTGGCCATGACGAGCAGCGGCTCCGACGACGACAAGGGCGGCAACGAGGCGGGCGGCGACGCCGGCCCCACCCAGTCCCAGAGCAGTGAGCCGAGCCCGTCGGCGAGCGAGAGCGCCGAGGAAGACGTGGAGCTGCCCTCCATCGAGGCGAAGGCGATGCGGCTGGGCGGCTCGGCCTCCCTCGCCTCCGAGGTGGAGGGCGCCGAGTCGGACGGCGGCGTGTACGTGGCCAACCTCAACCAGCCGGGCGCCTCGGTCACCTGGACCGTGGACGGCATCCCCGAGGACGGCCTGTACACCCTCTTCACCACCTACAGCGCGGCCGGCGAGGACCAGTCGATGACCCTCACGGTCAACGGCAAGGAGTTCGGCAGCAAGCTGAACCTGGGCAATTTCGCCCACGCCGAGGACGGCGACTTCGCCAAGGGCTGGACCAAGACCTACGCCTGGCCCACCCTCAACAAGGGCACCAACACCATCACCCTGTCCTGCGCCGACGGCGACAAGTGCAACGTCCTGCTGGACCAGTTCTCCCTGAAGAAGGGCCAGGTCAAGAACTAGGACCGGCCCGCGGCGGACGCGGCGGCCCCCGGCCCGGTCAGGCCGCGCCCGCTTCCGCCGTCACCGCGACCCCGCGCCCGAGCAGTTCCTCGTACGCCGCCCGGTCGAACTCGCCCGCCACCGGCGACAGCACCGTCGCCGCGGACAGGGCGACGGCGCGGGTCAGCCGGTCCGGCCAGGGCAGGTGCTCCACCAGCCCGGAGAGCAGGCCCGCCACCGCGGAGTCGCCCGCGCCGGTCGGGTTGCCGTGGACGCGGGCCGGCGGGGCGGCGCGCCAGCGGCCCTCCGGGGTCACCGCGAGCAGCCCCTCGGCGCCCAGCGAGGCGACCACCGAGCGGGCACCGCGGCGCCGGGCGGCCTGCGCGGCCCGCTGCGGTTCGTGCGAGCCGGTCAGCTCGGCCAGTTCGTCGGCGTTCGGCTTGATCAGGTCCGGGCGGGCGGCAAGACCCCGCCGCAGCGGCTCCCCGCTGGTGTCCAGCAGCACCGGCACGCCCGCGGCGCGCGCCGCACGCACCAGCCCGGCGTACGCGCCCACCGGGACGCCCGGCGGCAGGCTGCCGCACAGGGCCACCGCGGCGGCGCCGGTCAGCAGGTCCTCGTAGGCCGCCTGGAAGGCGTTCCACTCGGCGGGAGCCACGGCCGGGCCCGGCTCGTTGAGCTGGGTGGTGTCGCCGGTGCGCTCGTCGACGACGGCGACGGTGCGCCGGGTCGCCCCCGCGACCTGGACCAGCGCGTCGGTCACCCCGGGCACACCGGTCAGCCCCGCGCGCACGACGCCGCCGGTGGTGCCGCCCGCGAAGCCGGTGACCGTCACCTCGTGCCCGAGGGCCGCCAGCACCCGGGCCACGTTCAGCCCCTTGCCGCCGGGACGCTCGGTCACCTCGGTCACCCGGTGGGAGGCGTGGGGCCTGAGGCCCTGGACGCGGTAGGTGATGTCGAGCGCGGTGTTGAGAGTGACGGTGAGGATCACCGTGCCGACCTCCCCCGATCGTGTGCGGCTGGGTGTGCCCGCGGAGCTGTGCTCCACGACACGATCATGCCAAACAGCGGGCGGGCGGCCCAGCCCCCGGTCGGCCATCCCCGGGGGCGAAGGAGCGGACTCGGGGACGGATCAGCCCAGTTGGGGATCGACCACCCAGGCGCCCCGGCGCATCACGCCCACCAGGTCGAAGGCGTCGTCCAGGACCACCAGGTCGGCGTCCTTGCCGGGTTCCAGGGAGCCGATCCGGTCGTCCAGGCCCAGCAGCCGCGCCGGGTTGGCGGAGATCGCCGCGACGACGTCCCCGACGGGCAGCCCGTCCACCGTCACCGCCCGCTTGAAGGCGCGGTCCAGGGTGAGCGTGGAGCCCGCGATCGAGCCGCCCTCCACCAGCCGGGCCACCCCGTCCGCGACCTCGACCTCCAGCGGGCCGAGCAGATAGCGGCCGTCGCCGAAGCCGGCCGCGTCCATCGCGTCGGTGATGAAGGCGACCCGTGCGGCACCCGCGTGGTGGAAGGCCAGCTGGAGCGCGGCCGGGTGCAGGTGCGTGCCGTCGTTGATCAGCTCGACGGTGATCCGCTCGTCCTCCAGGAGCGCCGTGATCGGTCCCGGGGCGCGGTGGCCGACCGGGGGCATCGCGTTGAAGAGGTGGGTGGCGACGGTGGCGCCCGCGTCGATGGCCTGGACCGTCTGCTCGTACGTCGCGTCGGTGTGCCCGACGGCCGCGATGACGCCGTGCTCGACGAGCAGCCGTACGGAGTCCAGGCCGCCGGGCAGCTCGGTCGCCAGCGTCATCATCCTCGCGTGGCCGTGCGCCGCGTCGACCAGCTTGCGCACCTCGGCCGGGTCCGGGTCGCGCAGCAGCTGCTCGTCGTGGGCGCCCTTGCGGCACGGGGAGATGAACGGTCCCTCGAAGTGGATGCCGGCGATGTCGCCCTGCTGCGCCAGCTCGGCGAGCATCCCGGCGTGCCGGGCGAGGAAGTCCAGATCACCCGTGACGGCGGAGGCGACGACCGTGGTCGTGCCGTGCCGGCGGTGGGTCTCGACGCCCTTGAGGACGTCCTCGGCGGTGCCCCCGGCGAAGGAGGCGCCGCCGCCGCCGTGGTTGTGGATGTCGACGAAGCCGGGGACCACCCAGTGGCCCGACACGTCGACGACCTCGGCGTTCGGGGGAGCCGTGTCCGAGATCCGCGTGCCGTCGACGATCACGCGGCCGTCGTCCACGGTCCCGGTGGGCAGTACCACCCGGGCACCGGCGAGAACCTTGCTTGGGGCCATCAGGTGGTTACCTCCGGGGGAGTCGCGGCCGCGGCGGCCGTGGAAGCGGTGGATGTCGGAGCGGTCGGAGCAGCGCCGTCGAGCAGGTCCCAGGCCATCAGCCCGGCACCCAGGCAACCGGCGGTGTCCCCGAGTGCGGCGGGGACGATCTCCGGCAGTTTCTGGAAGGTGACGCGCCGCCGGACGGCGTCCCGCAGCGGTGTGAACAAGGTTTCCCCCGCCTCGGCGAGGCCGCCACCGATGATCAGGACGCGCGGGTCCAGCAGGGTGAGCGCTGTGACCAGTCCGTCGGCGAGCGCGTCCACGGCGTCCCGCCACACGGCGAGCGCGCGGGCGTCGCCCGACTCGACGGCCTTGGCGCAGTCGGCGGCGTCCGCCTCCGGGTCGCCCGAGGCCTCGGCCCACGCCTGGCTGACCGCCGACGCGGACGCGAACCGCTCCAGACAGCCGCGCTGCCCGCACGGACAGGCGATGCCGCCGGGGCGCACGACGACATGGCCGATCTCGCCCGCGAAGCCGTGCGCGCCCGCCTCGACCCGGCCGTCGATGCCGATGGCGCCCGCGATCCCCGTGCCCAGCGGCACGAACAGGAACCGGTCGGCACCCTGCCCGGCACCGATCCGGCCCTCGGCGAGCCCGCCGGTGCGCACGTCGTGGCCGAGGGCGACGGGAATGCCGCCGAGCCGCTCACCGAGCAGCCTGCGCAGAGGTACGTCGCGCCAGCCCAGGTTGGCCGCGTACACGGCGACGCCGCGCTCGGCGTCGACGATGCCGGGGACAGCGACGCCGGCGGCACCGGCCGGCTCGCCGAAGCGGTCCGCGCCGTAGGCCCGCAGCTCGGCGGCGAAGTCGAGGATGCCCGCGACGACCGCCTCGGGCCCCCGCTCGCGGCCGGTGGCACGGCGCGCCTGGTGCAGCAGTTCGCCCCCAGGTCCCGCCAGGGCGGCCTTCATCCCGGTGCCGCCCACATCGAGGGCGATGACATGTCTCACGGGGACAGTGTGGCCCGTCTACCCGGGAGAGGTCTAGTCCACTCCCGTGGTGTAGACCTTAATCCGTTAAGCGAACACGCGAACGAGCAATGAACAACGAGCAGTCGTCGGCAGGGTTGGGGAACAGGGTGCAGCGGCGTAGGACAGGAACGATCGCGGTGGTGTCCGCACTGGGCATGACGGCGGTCCTCGGCGGCTGCGGGCTGACCGGCGACTCCGACGGGGTGACCCTGAGGCTCGTCGCCGCCGACTACGGCGACGGCAAGGAGAACAGCTCCCAGAAGTACTGGGACGAGCTGGTCAAGTCCTACGAGGCCAAGAACCCCGACGTGCACGTGGACGTCACCGTCTACTCGTGGAACGACGTCGACCGCAAGGTCCGCGAGATGGTCGAGGCGGGCAAGGCGCCCGACATGGCGCAGATCGGCGCCTACTCCGACTACGCGGCCAAGGACCTGCTCTACCGGGCCGACGACGTGCTCTCCATCCCGGTCCAGGCCGACTTCGTCTCCCAGCTTGCCGCCGCCGGCCAGGTCAACGGCGTGCAGTACGGCCTGCCCTTCGCGGCCTCCACCCGCGTGCTCTTCTACAACAAGACCCTCTTCAGCGAGGCCGGTGTCCAGCCGCCGAAGTCCTGGGACGACCTCGCCGAGGCCGCCGAGGCGCTCGAGGAGAAGGGCGTGAAGTACCCGTACGCCCTGCCGCTGGGCCCCGAGGAGGCGCCGGCCGAGACGATGCAGTGGATGCTCAGCGGCGGTGGCGGCTACACCGACGACGTCGGCACCTACTCCGTCGACTCCCCGCAGAACGTCACCACCTTCACCTGGCTGCGCGACGAACTGGTCGGCAAGGGCCTCACCGGACCCGTCGCCCCGGGCAAGCTCAACCGCGCCGCCGCCTTCGACGCCTTCGCCAACGGCGACGTCGGCATGCTCAACGGCCACCCCTCGCTGATGAAGGCGGCCGCCGACAAGGGCGTGAAGTACGGGATGGTGACCACCCCGGGCGTGGACGGCGAGAGCAGGAACACCCTCGGGGTCTCCGACTGGATGACGGCCTTCAAGAAGAACGGCCACCAGGAGGAGATCGGCGACTTCCTCGACTTCGTCTACAGCGAGGAGAACGTCCTCGACTTCTCGCGCGAGTACGGCCTGCTGCCCGTGACCACCTCCGCCTCCCAGACCATGGGCACCGCGCCGGAGGACAAGAAGCTCAAGCCGTTCCTGGACGAGCTGCTGCTCTCCCAGCTGTACCCGGTCGGCAAGGCCTCCTGGGCCTCGGTCAGCGCGGACGTCAAGAAGCACATCGGGGAGGCGGTCGCCCCCGGCGGCAGCCCCGAGGAGGTCCTCGGCGAGATCCAGGCGACGGCGATGCGGGCGAGCAGCGCGGAGTAGCGGCCGCGTTGTCGGTGGCGGGCGGTACGGTTCCGTACATGGACCCGGGAGAGCTGGCCGAGCGGGAGCGGAGCATCCTCGCACTGGAGCGCCGGGGCTTCAGCGGCCCCGGCGCCAAGGAGCGTGCCGTCCGCGAGGAGCTGGGCCTGGCCCCCGTCCGCTACTACCAGCTCCTCAACGCCCTCCTGGACGACCCCCGCGCCCTGGCCGCCGACCCGGTGACGGTCAACCGTCTGCGCCGGGTGCGGGAGTCGCGCCGCGCGGAGCGCTGAGGTTGGCTCCGGCACCGGCGGGATAGGTTCGCGGTATGGGCAGCCACCAGGACTCCACCCGAGACGACTCCCCACACCCCCTGCCGACGCCCGCGACGGCCGCCGGACGCGAAGGGCTCGCCGCCCTTCTCGCCGACCCCGGCCGCGCGGTGGTCGCGCTCGACTTCGACGGCACGCTCGCTCCGATCGTGCCCGACCCCGACCGGGCCCGCGCCCACCCGGAGGCCGTACCGGCCCTCGCCGCGCTCGCCCCGAAGGTCGCCTCGATCGCCGTGATCACCGGCCGCCCCGCCGAGGTCGCCGTCCACCACGGCGGCTTCGCGGACGTCCCCGGCCTCGACCGCCTGGTCGTCCTCGGCCACTACGGCGCCGAGCGCTGGGACGCCGCGACCGGGACCCTCGCCACGCCCGCACCGCACCCCGGCGTCGCCGCCGTCCGCGCCGAGCTGCCGGGGCTGCTGGAGCGGTCCGGGTCCGCGGCGCAGGGCACCCGGACGGAGGACAAGGGCCACGCGGTCGCCGTCCACACCCGCCGCGCCCCCGACCCACAGGCCGCCTTCGAGGCCCTGCGCGCCCCGCTCGCCGGCCTGGCCGCCCGCCACGGCCTGATCGTCGAACCCGGCCGCATGGTCCTGGAACTGCGCCCACCCGGCATGGACAAGGGCGCGGCCCTGCGTTCGTACGTCCACTCCCTCGACGCCGGCTCGGTCCTCTTCGCCGGCGACGACCTCGGCGACCTCCCGGCCTACGCGGCCGTCGACACCCTCCGCACCGAGGGCACCCCCGGCCTCCTGGTCTGCAGCGGCAGCGACGAGGTGACGGAACTGCGCAAGCGCGCGGACGTCGAGGTCCCCGGCCCCGCCGGGGTCGTGGCCCTCCTGGCAGCCCTCGCCCGCCGACTGGCCTGAGACGGCGTCACGGCCGGTTCCCCGGACCGTCACAGGCGTGTCCGGACACCGCGGGCGGGGCAACCCGGTCTGCGGCTGCCGCGCTCTTGCACGGCGTAACGCCTGCTCAGTGGGGCACAGGCCCAGGACCGTGGAGGAACCCGTCATGACCGCTCGGAAGACCCCGATGCTCGCCCTCGCCGCCGTCGCCCTCGGCCTGGCGCTCACCGCCTGCGGCAACGGCGGCGACGGCGGGGGCCCCTACGACGCCCTCGCCTCGGGTTCCCCCACCGCCACCGCGTCCCCCACGGCCGACGAGGAGACCACCACCGGCGGCACGTCCCCGGACGCTCCGAAGGCGGCGGACCCGGACGCTCCGAAGGCGGCGGACCCGGACGCTCCGAAGGCGTCGGACCCGGACCGGGCCAAGGGGGAGGGGGAGAAGTGCACGGACCGGCGGAACTACGCCGGTGACCCGAGGCCGAACGCCGAGATCAACTCGATCGGCGAGGAGACCGGCACCTGCCCCGAGCCGCAGTCCGGCGGCACGCCGTCCGGTACCCCGAAGCAGGACGGGGTGAAGTGCACGGACCAGGTGAACTACGCCGGCGACCCGAGGCCGAACGCCGAGATCAACTCCATCGGCGAGGAGACCGGCACCTGCCCGCCGGTGCAGGACAAGTAGCCCGCGTCAGCCGCGCAGCGCCTCCAGTTGCTCCAGGAACCAGCGCGCCGGGGGCAGCGCGGTGCCGGCGGCCGCCAGCCGCTTCGAGCGTTCGGCCCGTTCCCCCGCCGGCAGGCCGAGCGCCGTGTGCAGGGCGTCCGCCGTCCCCACCACGTCGTACGGGTTCACGACCACCGCGTCCCGGCCCAGCTCCTCGTACGCCCCCGCCTCCCGGGACAGCACCAGCGCGCACCCCGCGTCGGAGACGACCGGGACCTCCTTCGCGACCAGGTTCATGCCGTCCCGGACGGGGTTGACGAGCGCCACGTCCGCCAGCCGGTACGCCGCCAGCGACCGTGCGAAGTCGTCCTTCAGGTTCAGCACGACCGGCGTCCACCCCGGCGTGCCGAACTCCTCGTTGACCGCGTTCGCGAGCCGCTCCACCTCGGCCGTGTACTCCCGGTACACGGCGAGGTCCTGCCGCGAGGGGTAGGCGAAGGCGACGTGCACGACCCGCTCGCGCCACTCCGGCCGCCCGGCCAGCAGCTCCCGGTAGGCCAGCAGGCCCCGCACGATGTTCTTGGACAGCTCGGTGCGGTCCACCCGCACGATCGTGCGGCGGCCCTCCCCGATCTGCTCCCGCAGCTCCGCCATCCGCTCCTCGACGTCGGCCTCGTGCGACCGCTTCCGCAGGAAGTCGCCGTCGGCGCCGAGCCCGTGCACGCCGATCTCCGTGCCGCCGAGCCCGCCGACCAGCGCGTCGCAGCAGGCGGTGAACGCGTCGGCCCAGCGCCGGGTGAGGAACCCGAGCCGGTCGGCGCCCAGCATCCCGCGCAGCACCTGCTCGGCGATGTCGTCCGGCAGCAGCCGGAAGTAGTCGACCGGGGCCCACGGCGTGTGCGAGAAGTGGCCGATCCTGAGGTCCGGGCGCAGCTCGCGCAGCATCCCCGGCACCAGCGTCAGGTGGTAGTCCTGCACGATCGCGACCGCGCCCTCGGCCGCCTCCTCGGCCAGCGCCTGGGCGAAGGCCCGGTTGTACGCCTCGTAGGACGCCCACTGCCGCCGGAACTCCGCGTCGAAGACCGGCTCCAGGGGTGTCTGGTACAGCATGTGGTGCACGAACCACAGCACGCTGTTGGCGATCCCGTTGTACGCGTCCGCGTGCACGTCGGCCGGTACGTCCAGCATCCGTACGCCGTCCTCGGCGACCCCGCGCCGCACCGCCTCGCGGTCGCCGTCGCCGAGCGCCGAGCACACCCACAGCGCGCCGGCGTCGGGCCCGATGGCCGACAGTCCCGAGACCAGTCCGCCACCGCCGCGTTTGGCGTGCAGCGACCCGTCCTCCCGCACCTCGTACGAGACGGGCCCCCGGTTGGAGGCGACCAGCACCTGAGCAGCACCGAAGCTTGAAGCCATACGCCTCAACCTAGCCCGGCCCCTCCCGCCTCAAACGTTCCCCGGTGTCACCTCGGCGGCGATTCGGTCACACGACTTGTGCGGAAACTGTGAACAGGTCGAGGATGTGCGGTGCACATTTCAACTTCTTGGGGGGCGGGCGAACCATGCCCATACGCATACGTACGCGACACCCGCGCGCGGGCGGACTCACCGGCACGGCGGCCCTGATCGCGGCCTGCGCGCTGGCCCTGGCGGGCTGCGGCGACGGCGGCGACGCGCGTACGAAGGCGGACGGGACGCCCGCGGCGGCCACCGCGACCGCCACCGCCACGCCGAGCAGCAGCCCGTCCCCCGAGACGTCCCCCAGCACGGAGACGCCGACGCAGACTCCCACCCCGACCGCCGCCACGCTGTCGGACTTCACCGGCCGCACCATGCGGGCGGCCGTCCTCGCCGCCAAGGGGGCGCACGTCGAGTACACCGTGGTCCTCCAGGGCACCGGGCAGCGGGCCTCCTCCTGGGGTCTCGACGAGAAGGTCTGCGAGCAGAGCGGCGGCTTGGGCACCGTGACCTTCACCGTCCCCCGCGACGGCCGCGACTGCGCCGGGCGCCTGCTGCACACGCCGAAGCCGACCCCGAAGCCGTCGAAGACCCGGGCCGACGGCACCGGCGGCACGAGCGGGGGCGGCGGAACAGGCGGCGGCACCGGCGTCTGCGAGCTGAAGAGCCCCGCCGGCAACTGCTACGCCGACGGCCAGTTCTGCGCCAAGAAGCACCGGGGTCTGAGCACCCACGGCCGCGGCGGCGAGTACCTGACCTGCGAGCGGGACTCCGGCGGCCGGTGGCGCTGGTCGGACGGCGTCCCCGGCTGAGGCAGGGGGTCAGGCCACCTTCCGGGCCGCGTACTCCGCGATCTCCGTCATCGGGGGCCGTTCCTCGGTGTCCACGGCGTAGGTGCGCGGCTCGAAGCCGTCGGCGCCCCGCTCGAACTGGGTGAGCGTCGGCCGGACCAGGTGGCCGCGGGCCAGCCGGAGCTGGGCGGTGCGGTAGATCGCGGCGGCCATCCGGCCCAGCGCCCGCCCGTCCTGGTGGCGGTGGACGCGGACCCCGACGTCGACCTGCGCGAGGGCGTCCAGACCCACCAGGTGCAGGGCGTCGACCAGCATCCCCAGCTCGACGCCGTAGCCGACCGGGAAGGGGAGCCGTTCCAGCAGGGAGCGGCGGGCCGCGTACTCGCCGCCCAGCGGCTGGACGAACCCGGCCAGCTGCGGCCAGTGCATGTTGAGCAGCGGGCGGGCCATCAGCTCCGTGACCCGGCCGCCCTGCCCCGGGGCAGCACCGAGCGGACGGTCGTACATGGCCTTGACCAGGTGCACGTCCGGATCGGTCAGCAGCGGGCCCACGATCCCGGAGACGAAGTCGGCGGAGAACTCGCGCAGGTCGGCGTCGACGAAGCAGACGATGTCCCCGTGGGTGACGAGCAGCGACCGCCACAGCACCTCGCCCTTGCCGGGCAGGGCGGGGATGCGGGGGAGGATCGCGTCCCGGTGCACGACACGCGCGCCGGCCGCCGCGGCCACCTCGGCCGTGCGGTCGCTCGACCCGGAGTCCACGACCACGAGCTCGTCGACCAGCGGGACCCGCTGCACCAGCTCCCGCCGGATCACCGCGACGATGTCGCCGACCGTCGCCTCCTCGTCCAGCGCGGGGAGCACCACGCTCACCGACTGCCCGGTGGCCTGCTTGGCGGACAGCAGTTGCCGGACGGTCCGGTCCCCGGCGGACCAGGAGCGCGCGCTCAGCCAGCGCTCGACTTCTTCCAGCACGTCCGGTGGTCTCCTTCGTGATCCGTGGTGATGCGCAGTGATCCGTTGTGATCCATCTCGCGGTACGGACGACTATCTCAACGGTCCTGGCCTTCGGTTACAGTCTTGAACAACGCGTGGGACCCCCGCATGCCGGGGTCGCCGCGCGCACCAGCGAAGAACAACTTCATACCGCTCATCCAGAGGGGCAGAGGGATACGGCCCGATGAAGCCCCGGCAACCCTCCAGCCGGCTCTTGTCACACGGACGTGGCGAGGCTCCCGGCTAGGGAAGGTGCCAAATCCGTCTCACGGCGAGATGCGTCGTGAGGAAGATGAGGAGAAAGGGCCTCGCCTCCATGGCTGTGCAGACTGCCGAAACCCCCACGAACCCCACGACCCCCGCGGTCGACCTCGGCCCCGCCGCCGCCCTGAGCTGCCGGGAGTGCGGCCACAAGGTCCCGCTCGGACCGGTCTTCGCCTGCGAGGAGTGTTTCGGCCCCCTCGAGATCTCCTACGACTTCTCCGCCTACGACGCCGAAGAGCTGCGCAAGCGGATCGAAGCAGGCCCCGCGAACATCTGGCGCTACGCCCCCCTGCTGCCCGTCCCGGCCGACGTGGCGACCAAGCCGAACATCAACCCGGGCTGGACCAAGCTCGTCAAGGCCGACAACCTCGCCCGCGAGCTGGGTGTCACCGGCGGCCTGTACGTCAAGGACGACTCCGGCAACCCCACGCACTCCTTCAAGGACCGTGTCGTCGCCCAGGCCCTGGAGGCCGCCCGCGCCTTCGGCTTCACCACCCTGTCCTGCTCCTCCACGGGCAACCTCGCCGGTGCCGTCGGCGCCGCCGCCGCCCGGGCCGGCTTCCGCTCCTGCGTGTTCATCCCGCACGACCTGGAGCAGGGCAAGGTCGTCATGGCCGCCGTCTACGGCGGCGAGCTGGTCGGCATCGAGGGCAACTACGACGACGTGAACCGCTTCTGCTCCGAGCTGATCGGCGACCCGGCCGGCGAGGGCTGGGGCTTCGTCAACGTCAACCTGCGCCCCTACTACGCCGAGGGTTCGAAGACCCTCGCGTACGAGATCTGCGAGCAGCTCGGCTGGAAGCTGCCCGACCAGCTCGTCGTGCCGATCGCGTCCGGCTCCCAGCTGACGAAGATCGACAAGGGGCTCAAGGAGCTGATCGAGCTCGGCCTGGTCGAGGACAAGCCGTACAAGATCTTCGGTGCGCAGGCCGAGGGCTGCTCGCCGGTCTCCACGGCGTTCAAGGCCGGCCACGACGTGGTGCGCCCGCAGAAGCCGAACACCATCGCCAAGTCGCTGGCCATCGGCAACCCGGCCGACGGCCCCTACGTCCTCGACATCGCCCGCCGCACCGGCGGTGCCGTGGAGGACGTGACCGACGAGCAGGTCGTGGACGCGATCAAGCTGCTCGCCCGCACGGAGGGCATCTTCGCGGAGACGGCGGGCGGCGTGACGGTCGGCGTCACCAAGAAGCTGATCGAGGACGGCGTGCTCGACCCGTCGCTCACCACGGTCGTCCTGAACACCGGCGACGGCCTCAAGACCCTCGACGCGGTGGCCGGCACCGGGCTCACCGCCACGATCCGTCCCAACCTGGACTCCTTCCGAGAGGCTGGCCTCGCATGAGCGTGACCGTTCGTATCCCGACCATCCTGCGCACCTACACCGGCGGCAAGGCCGAGGTCAGTGCCGAGGGGGCCAACCTCGGTGAGGTCATCTCCGACCTGGAGAAGAACCACACCGGCATCGCCGCCCGCGTCCTGGACGACCAGGGCAAGCTGCGCCGCTTCGTCAACGTCTACGTCAACGACGACGACGTCCGCTTCGAGCAGGGTCTGGAGACCGCGACGCCGGACGGCGCGGGCGTCTCGATCATCCCGGCGGTCGCCGGCGGCTGATCCGTTCCGGACACACCTCGTAGTGCGTATTGCCCTCTCCGTGAGAGAAACGGAGGGGGCAATTCCATGTGGTTGAGCGCGGTAGAGTTGGGGAACGCGCTCCCGATCGGCACAACGGGAACCGTTAATTCCTGCCGCCCGCCCGACAAGAAGCAGCCAAAGTGCGGGCGTTTTCTGCGGCTTTTGTTCCCTTTGCGTGCCCCGACTTGACCCGTATTCAGGCGAATTCTCGCTACATTCCGGACCCGGCGCGTCCAGATTTCTCGTCCGATTGACCTGTTGCAGACGGCAGTTGGACAGATACATTCAGCCGCGGTCGACGCGTTCCGGCGCACGCCCCCAGTCGTGGGGGGTGAGGTCTGACCCGGGTCCGCGAAGTGCGGATCTGTGCAAGGGCCAGTAATAGGGGAGTTAGGCATGGCTCAGGGCACCGTCAAGTGGTTCAACGCGGAGAAGGGGTACGGCTTCATCGCGGTCGACGGTGGTGCGGATGTTTTCGTCCACTACAGCGCGATTCAGATGGACGGCTACCGCACCCTCGAAGAAGGCCAGCGGGTCGAGTTCGAGATCTCGCAGGGTCAGAAGGGCCCGCAGGCCGACATGGTTCGCCTCAGCGCCTGAGACGCGCGGCCACCGCAGCACCCGGTCTTCATCCGAAGGGCCCGTACCCCCTGGGTACGGGCCCTTCGGCCTGTTCGCCGGCGGCTGACGGCAGGGCCCTGCCCCCAGAGGCGCTCGCGCCCGCCCGTCGCCCGGCCACCACCCCTCGACGAGCCCGCTTCGCGGGCGCACCTTGCACTCGGGCATGCCGAGTGCTAATCATTGGCGTTAGCACTCTGAAGGTGAGAGTGACAACGAAGGACCGGGTCGGTGAGGCCCGCGGGCCGGGTGGGGAAGGAACCACAAGGCCGGCGAGCCGTCCGTCGCGGGCGCGGGCGCGGTCCGAAGGAATCACCCCCAGTCCTGGAGGGACCACTTCACATGGCCAAGATCATCGCGTTCGACGAGGAGGCGCGGCGCGGCCTCGAGCGCGGCATGAACCAGCTCGCGGACGCCGTCAAGGTGACGCTCGGCCCCAAGGGCCGCAACGTCGTCCTCGAGAAGAAGTGGGGCGCCCCCACGATCACCAACGATGGTGTGTCCATCGCCAAGGAGATCGAGCTCGAGGACCCGTACGAGAAGATCGGCGCCGAGCTGGTCAAGGAAGTCGCCAAGAAGACGGACGACGTCGCCGGTGACGGTACGACCACCGCGACCGTCCTCGCCCAGGCCCTGGTCAAGGAAGGCCTGCGCAACGTCGCGGCCGGCGCCAACCCGATGGCCCTCAAGCGCGGTATCGAGAAGGCCGTCGAGGCCGTCTCCGCCGCCCTGCTCGAGCAGGCCAAGGATGTCGAGACCAAGGAGCAGATCGCCTCCACGGCCTCCATCTCCGCCGCCGACACCCAGATCGGCGAGCTCATCGCCGAGGCCATGGACAAGGTCGGCAAGGAAGGCGTCATCACCGTCGAGGAGTCCCAGACCTTCGGTCTGGAGCTGGAGCTCACCGAGGGTATGCGCTTCGACAAGGGCTACATCTCGGCGTACTTCGCCACCGACATGGAGCGTATGGAGGCGTCGCTCGACGACCCGTACATCCTGATCGCCAACTCCAAGATCGGCAACGTCAAGGACCTGCTGCCGCTCCTGGAGAAGGTCATGCAGTCGGGCAAGCCGCTGCTGATCATCGCCGAGGACGTCGAGGGCGAGGCCCTGTCGACCCTGGTCGTCAACAAGATCCGCGGCACCTTCAAGTCCGTCGCCGTCAAGGCCCCGGGCTTCGGCGACCGCCGCAAGGCCATGCTCGGCGACATCGCCATCCTCACGGGCGGCGAGGTCATCTCCGAGGAGGTCGGCCTCAAGCTCGAGAACGCCACGCTGGACCTGCTGGGCAGCGCGCGCAAGGTCGTCATCACCAAGGACGAGACCACGATCGTGGACGGCGCCGGCTCGGCCGACCAGGTCCAGGGCCGCGTCAACCAGATCCGCGCCGAGATCGAGAACAGCGACTCGGACTACGACCGCGAGAAGCTCCAGGAGCGTCTGGCGAAGCTGGCCGGCGGCGTGGCCGTCATCAAGGCCGGTGCCGCCACCGAGGTCGAGCTCAAGGAGCGCAAGCACCGCATCGAGGACGCCGTCCGCAACGCGAAGGCGGCCGTCGAGGAGGGCATCGTCGCCGGTGGTGGCGTGGCCCTGCTCCAGGCCTCCCAGGTCTTCGAGAAGCTGGAGCTGACGGGTGACGAGGCGACCGGCGCCAACGCCGTGAAGCTCGCCCTGGAGGCCCCGCTGAAGCAGATCGCCGTCAACGGCGGTCTCGAGGGCGGCGTCGTCGTGGAGAAGGTCCGCAACCTGACCGTCGGCCACGGCCTGAACGCCGCCTCCGGTGAGTACGTCGACATGATCGCCGAGGGCATCATCGACCCGGCGAAGGTGACCCGCTCTGCCCTGCAGAACGCCGCCTCCATCGCCGCGCTGTTCCTCACCACCGAGGCCGTCATCGCCGACAAGCCGGAGAAGGCCGCTCCGGCGGGCGCCCCGGGCGGCATGCCGGGCGGTGACATGGACTTCTGATCGACCGGTTCCGGTTGATCGACCGTCCTGCACGGACCGAGGGCGGCACTCCCCGAGAGGGGGTGCCGCCCTCGGGCTTTTCCGCGGTCCCGGGCCGGCCGCCGTATGTGTCCCGGGTCACGGCGGATCGGCGGCCGCGGACGGAATGACCCGGCCGGGCCGGGCCGTTCACCGGGGAGTGCGATGAATGCGCGCGCACATACCACCCGGTACCTACCTCAGGGAGCCCGCAAGTGACCGCCACCCCCACCGAGGCCGCCTCCCGCGCCGCCCAACTGCTCGCCCGCCCCGCCGTGATCAACGGCCTGACCGTGCCGAACCGCATCGCGATGGCGCCGATGACCCGCATGTTCTCCCCGGGCGGCATCCCCGGCGAGGACGTGGTGTCGTACTACGCGCGCCGCGCCGCCGCCGGGGTCGGTCTGATCGTCACCGAGGGCACCTACGTGGGGCACGAGTCCGCCGGGCAGAGCGACCGCGTGCCGCGCTTCCACGGCGAGGAGCAGCTCGCCGGGTGGGCGAAGGTCGCCGAGGCGGTGCACGCGGGCGGCGGCACGATCGTGCCGCAGCTGTGGCACATCGGCATGGTGCGCAAGGCCGGGGACCAGCCCTTCCCGGACGCCCCCGCCGTCGGCCCGTCCGGCCTGCGCATCGGCGAGGACGAGCCCACCGGAAAGGCGATGACCCAGCGCGACCTGGACGACGTCATCGGCGCCTTCGCCGAGGCCGCCGCGGCCGCCGAGCGCATCGGCTTCGACGGGGTGGAGATCCACGGCGCCCACGGCTACCTCGTCGACCAGTTCCTGTGGTCCGGCACCAACCGCCGCACCGACGCCTACGGCGGCGACCCGGTGGCCCGGACGAAGTTCGCCGCCGAGATCGTGGCCGCCGTACGCGAGACGGTCTCCGCCGACTTCCCGGTGATCTTCCGCTACTCCCAGTGGAAGCAGGAGGCCTACGACGCCCGCCTCGCCGAGACCCCCGAGGAGCTGGAGGCCATCCTCTCCCCGCTCGCCTCGGCCGGTGTCGACGCCTTCCACGCCTCCACCCGCCGCTACTGGCTCCCCGAGTTCGAGGACTCCGACCTCAACCTCGCCGGCTGGACCAAGAAGCTCACCGGCAAGACCGCCATCACCGTCGGCTCGGTCGGCCTCGACGGCGACTTCACCAAGGCCTTCCAGGGTGAGGGCGCCCCCGTGCGCGGCCTCGACAACCTCCTCGACCGCCTGGAGCGCGACGAGTTCGACCTCGTCGCCGTCGGCCGCGCCCTGCTCCACGACCCGCGGTGGGCCGAGAAGGTCCTCACCGGCCGCTTCGACGAACTCGCCCCGTACGACGCGGCGTCGCTGAAGACCCTCGCCTGAGCGCGGTGCGCACCACGGCGTAGGGTCCGGAGGATGACGATCCCTGGACCTGACGAGTCGGTGGAACCCGTGGTGCGCACCTCCGCCGGTGCGGTGCGCGGCCGGACCGAGGACGGCCTGGCCGTCTTCCGCGGCATCCCCTTCGCCCAGCCTCCGGTGGGAGAGGCCCGGTTCGCCGCCCCGCGCCGCCCCCGCCCCTGGGACGGCGTGCGCGACGCGTACGCCTTCGGCCCGCCGCCCCCGCAGGACGTCGGAGCGGCGGGCACCGCCGGTCCCCCGGACGCCCCCGGAGGCGACGACTGGCTGACGGTCAACGTCTGGACGCCCGCCCCCGACCCGGCCGCCCGCCGCCCGGTCATGGTCTGGATCTACGGCGGCGCCTACAAACTCGGCCACTCCGGCAACCCCGCCTACGACGCCCGCCGCATCGCCGCCGACGGCGACCTCGTCGTCGTCACCCTCAACTACCGCGTCGGCATGGAGGGTTTCGCCCACATCGAGGGCGCCCCCGCCAACCGCGGCCTGCTCGACCAGGTCGCCGCGCTGGTCTGGGTGCAGGACAACATCGCCGGGTTCGGCGGCGACCCCGACCAGGTCACGATCTTCGGCGAGTCGGCCGGCGCCGGTTCCGTGTCCTCCCTGCTCGCCATGCCCCGCGCGGCGGGGCTCTTCCGCCGGGCCGTCGCACAGAGCGTGCCGGGTACGTTCTTCTCCGCCGAACTCGCCCGGGACATCGGCACGGAGCTGGCCGCCGAGGTGGGCCTGCGCCCGACCGTCGCCGACCTCTCGGACATCGCCCCGGACCAGCTCGTCAAGGCCGGCCAGACCCTCGCCCCGAAGATGCCCGGCAGCGTCGCCCGCTGGGGCCAGGCGGCACCCACGATCACCCCGTACGCCCCCGTCGTGGACGGCGAGATCCTGCCGGTCACGCCGTGGCAGGCGCTCAGGTCCGGCGCGGCCCGTGACATCGACCTGATGGTCGGTCACAACCGCGACGAGAACCGTCTCTTCACGATGATGGCGGGCAAGCTCGGCGAGATCGGCGAGGACCGCGCGAGCGCCGCCCTGCGCCTGTACGCGCCGGGCGGCGAAGCGGCCTACAGGGCGGCCTTCCCGGAGGCGTCGGCCAACGACCTCTACGAACACGTCCAGACCGACTGGCTGTTCGCGATGCCGACCCTGCACCTGGCCGAGGCCCACCTCGCGGGCGGCGGCCGGGCCCACGTCTACGAACTGACCTGGCCCGCCCCCGCCTTCGGCGGCGCCCTGGGCGCGTGTCACGCCCTGGACATCCCCCTCCTCTTCGGCACCTTCCAGGCCGACCTGGCGGTGCTCCAGTTCGGCGGCACGGAGCCGTCCGAGGAGGCGCTGGCCCTGTCGTCCCGCTTCCGCGCCTCATGGACCGCCTTCGCCCGCACCGGCGATCCGGGCTGGCCCGCGTACGACACGCAGCGGCGCCGGGTACAGGTCCTGGACACCGAACCGAGGGTCGCGCCCTATCCGGAGGAGACGTCCCGGCGCCTGTGGGAGGGGTACGAGTTCACGCCGCTGCCGCTGCTGAGGGCCAAGGGGTGACCGGCCGGGGTTACCTGGTGGCCCTGTTCGTCGTGCCGGTCGTCGTCGGCGTGTACCTGCTCAGCGAGCCGACGTTCACGGGCGGCACCCCGCAGTGCGACGGCATCATCGAGGAGTACGGGGACTCGGAGCGCTCCGGCCCCATGAAGCCGGGCCAGACGTGCGACCTGTACGACTTCCACGACGGCAGGTCGGCGGGTACCCGGACGTACGAGCAGCAGAAGAAGGCACAGCGGGAGGAGGCGAAGGAGAACCGCCGGGCCGGAGGCTGGTGGCTCGCATACGGCGCGGCCGGCCTCTTCGCCGTCTCCCGCCTGGGGCGGAGGCGCCGCCGCCCTTGATCGGCTTCCGGGCGGCACCTAGGCTCTCGTGCCCATGGGGACGGGGGAGACATCCGGCGGGCGTCGCGCGGTGCACGGCGGGCGGGTGCGGCGCCGGGTGGCCGCAGGTCTGCTGGCCGGGGCGGGTCTGGCCGTTCTGGGCACGGTGTTCGTGCTCCTGCCGGGGGTGGTGGTCGACCACGATCTCGCCGGGGCGAGCGTCGCCGCACAGGACCGGCTGAAGGCGGTGAACGATGTCCGTACGGCGCTGCTGCAGGTGATCGGCGGCCTGGTCGTGCTCTTCGGCGCGTACGCCACCTGGCGCCAACTGCGGGTGAACCAGGACGGACTGCGGGCCACCCAGGAGGGCTACGTCACCGACCGGTTCAGCCGGGCCGTCGACCAGCTCGGCAGCGACAAGCTGGACGTGCGCATCGGCGGGCTGCACGCGCTGTGGCGGATCGCGGAGCAGTCCGACCGCGACCGGGAGGCCATCATCTCCATCCTGGCCGCCTACCTGCGTACCCACCTGCCCTGGCCGCCCGCCGGGCCGGAAGCGCCCGCGGCGGACGTGCCCATCAACGACATCGCACCCCTGGAGACCCGAACCGCCGACGCCCAGGTGGCGCTCACCGCGCTCGGCGTGCTGTGCCAGCACCGGGAGCAGTCCTGGGTCAATCTCAGCCTCACCGACCTGCGCCGGGCCGACTGCGACGGACTGTGGTTCCCCGAGGTCAACTTCGACCGGGCCTGCATGGAGGCGGCGAGCTTCTACCGCGCCAATCTGACCCAGGCGTCCCTGGTCTCGCTCAACCTGCGGCACGCCGACCTCACGACGGCGATCCTGCGCAGGGCCCGCTGCGTCCTGACCGACCTACGGGCCGCCAAGCTGGTCGAGACCGACCTGCGCGACGCCGACTTCACCGGGACCGACCTGCGCGAGGCGAACCTGCGCAAGGCCGATGCCCACGACGCGGTCTTCCACCGCGCCGACCTCCGCATGGCCGACCTGCGCGGCACCGACCTGAGCACCGCCGACCTCGCCGACGCGCGGCTGACCGGTGCCCTGGCCAGCGAGCGCACCCGCTGGCCCGCCGGCTTCGACCACACGGCCGCCGGCGTCGTGCACACCGAAGACCCCGGCCCCGAGCCGCCACCGCTGCTCCAGCCACCCGGGACGACGTGGCAGGCCCCGCCGCTGCGGTCCACGCCCTGACCGGCGTCCGCACGCGCGTGGTTCAATGACCGCATGGGGGAGGACCGCACGTCTCTGGGGCCGCTGGAACTGACCGACGGCCGCTGGCGCGTCGGGGACGCCGCGCGGACCGACGGCCACTGGGTGGAGTTCCGCCCGGACGGGCTTTACCAGCACGAGCCGGACTCCGAAGGGAAGTTGCTCCCGTGGTCCCGGATCATGGACGGCATCAGGCTCACCTGGGGCAAGCACCCCTGGAGCACGAACAACCGGGGGCTGTACACGCTGAAGGGCATGGTCGCCCCGCGTGACGGCGGCTGGCTGCACATGACGCTGCGTCATCCGTACGAGGACCACCAGCTGCGCTTCGACCAGCACACGCGCCCCTACCGTGCGGTTGACGCGCTCCGGCTGGAGGCCCTGCTGCGGCAGCTCACCGCTGACGGAAGGCTCCACGTCCTCGGCGACCCGGACTGGGTGGGCCGGGCCGCGGCGTGCCTGGCCGGCGGGGAGAACCGCCGGATCACCAGCCGTTCACTGCGGCAGGCGGTGGCAGCGGCCCTGGCGGCGGCCGGCCCCGGCACCCCCTGACGGATCACGCGGGCGGCCAGGAGCGCAGGGCCGTGTCGGCCACCCGCTGGAGTTCCTCCCGGGTGGCGCCGCCGACGGCCTGTACGGCGATGCCGTTGGCGAAGGTCATGAGGTAGCGGGCGATGTGCAGGGGGTCCGTGCCCGGCGGCAGGTCTCCGTCGTCGACGGCCTGCCGGAACCGGTCGCGGAGTCGGTCGACGCCCCCTTCGCGCCACTCGGCGAGCAGGTCACGGACGGAGCGTCCGGTCTCGCCGGCGGCGAGTGAGCCCTGGACGCCCAGGCAGCCGGACGGGCAGTCGGGGCGGGTGCTGACCTGGACGGCACCCCTCAGGACGGCGGTCGCCACCTCGCGGGCGGTCGGTTCCCGCAGGGCGCGGGCGACGTAGGAGGCGGGCCCCTCCTCGTAGCGTTCGAGCGCCTTGCGGAACAGGTCCTCCTTGTTGCCGAAGGCCGCGTACATGCTGGTGCGGGTGATGCCCATGGCGCCGGTCAGATCGGTGAGGCTGGCGCCCTCGTAGCCCCGCTCCCAGAAGACCCGCATGGCCTTCTCCAGGGCCTCGTCGGCGTCGAAGCCCCTCGGCCGGCCGATCGGCCCCTTCCGTCTCGTCTCCATGTCCCCAGTCTACGTCTTCCGTATCGATCGGTACGGATGTGCTACGGTCGCTTTCGGTACCGAGCGGTACTGAATAGCTAGAAGGGTGTTCATCATGGGGCAGCTCGAAGGCAGGACGGCCGTCGTCACCGGCGGCGGCACGGGGATCGGTCTGGCCAGCGCGGTGCGGCTGGCGGACGAGGGTGCGCACGTGTTCATCACCGGCCGGCGCAAGGAGGTCCTGGACGCGGCCGTGGAGATCATCGGCGCGGAGCGGGTCACGGCGGTGGCCGGTGACGTCTCGGACCCGGCCGATCTGGACCGGCTCTACGACGCGGTCCGCGCCCGGGGCCGGGGGCTCGACGTGGTCTTCGCCAACGCGGCGACCGCCTCGCTCGTGCCGCTCGAGGAGATCACCGAGGAACGGTTCGAGGAGATCTTCGGCGTCAACGTGCGGGGCACGCTCTTCACCGTGCAGAAGGCGCTGCCGCTGCTCAACGACGGCGCCTCGGTGATCCTGAACGCCTCCACCGCCGCGGACAACGGCGCGGAGTCGTTCAGCCTGTACGCCGCCTCCAAGGCCGCCGTCCGGACCTTCGCGCGGGGATGGGCCAACGAACTCAAGGGCCGCGGTGTCCGGGTCAACGCGATCTCTCCGGGCCCGGTCGACACCCCCGGAATCACCAACCTCTTCGGCGGGTCGAACGCGCCCACCGTTCACGCGAAGCTCACCGCGGACACCGCGATCGGCCGGATGGGGCGCCCCGAGGAGATCGCCGCTGTGGTGGCCTTCCTCGCCTCGGACCAGAGCAGCTACGTCCTCGGCGCCAACTGGTACGTCGACGGCGGGGAGAACCAGATCTGAAGCAGTGGACGGGGGCCGGGGGGTGTCGTTCGGATGCGGCCGACTCCAGGCAACGGTGCCCTGTGGCGCGCCCCGGCACAATCCGGACGACGCCCCCTAGCGGCCCCCGTCCGGTGCCGCGGTCTCCGGTGCCACGATGCGTTCGACCGCCGCCGCCACCAGCTCCTCGCGCTCGGCCGGGGTGAACACGTCCGGCAGGGTGAGCTGTTCGACGATCAGCCAGTTCAGGGTGAGCATGAGCAGTTTGACGGCCGTGGCGTCGCCGGGGAGGCCGGACGCCTCGTGGTGGGCGACGTTGGCGGCGACGTCCTCGCGGACGCGTTCGGTCAGCACCTCGCGCAGTTCGGGGCGCCGGGTGGCCTCCAGGCGCAGTTCGAGCAGGGCGAGGTAGCCGGTGCGGAACCCGGCGACGCGGTCGACCAGTTCGCGCATCAGCTGCACGTAGGTGTCACGGTCGCGGGCGACCGTGTGCTGGCGCGCGAGGGCAGCCTCGCCGGGGTGCAGCCGCTCGTAGACCCGGGCGCCGGCCTGCGTGAGCAGGTCGTCGCGGTTCGCGAAGTAGTTGGACGCGGTGCCGGCCGGCACGCCGGCCTCCGTGTCCACCGCCCGGAAGGTCAGGCCCCGGGCGCCCTGGGCGGCCAGCACCTCGATCGCGGCGTCGACGAGGGCGGCGCGCCGCTCGTCGTTGCGCCTCACCACGGGTACGACTCCATTGACACCACTCCATGTGTAGTACTACGGTCAAACCACTTCAAGCAGAGTACTACGTCGGGAGTCCTTCTATGCGCAAACTCGTGTACTACGTCGCCGTCACCCTCGACGGACGCATCGCGGGACCCGGTGGCGAGTACGACTTCTTCCCCGCGGGCGACGAGCGGCAGGCCGCCGCCTACTCGGCCTGGACCAACGGGATGTACCCGGAGACCGTACCGACCGCGATGCGCGCCGCCGTCGGTCTCGCCGACGTGCCCAACCGGAGCT
Source organism: Streptomyces sp. CCM_MD2014 (assembly GCF_000772045.1). GTDB lineage: Bacteria > Actinomycetota > Actinomycetes > Streptomycetales > Streptomycetaceae > Streptomyces > Streptomyces salinarius. The sequence goes on from NZ_CP009754.1 coordinate 4,911,645, forward strand.
TCGACACCGTCCTGATGGGACTCGGCAGCTACCGCCCCGCGCTCGACGCGGGGATCACCAGCCCCTACGCCCACCTGCGCCAGTACGTGGTGTCGAGCACCCTCCGGCCCGACGTCGACCCGGCCGTCACCGTCGTACCGGACGATCCGCTCGGCCTCGTCCGGGAGCTCAAGGGCGAGAGCGGCGGCCTGGACATCTGGCTGTGCGGGGGAGGGAAGCTCGCCGGGGCACTGCTGCCCGAGATCGACGAACTGGTGATCAAGAGCTACCCGGTGCTCGCCGGTACCGGCGTCCCGCTGGTCGACGGCGTCTTCGACCCCACGCCCTTCGAGGTCGCCGAGCGCACCGCCTTCCCCCAGGGCGTGACCCTCACCCACCTCACCCGCAGGTAGCGCGCCGCAGGGGCGTCGCTCAGAGGCCGCCCATCGGCTCGATGTCCACCCGCACCGGTGTGCCCCACACCCGCAGCACCTCGTAGTCGGTGAACTCGTGGACGATCCGGTACGCCGTCGCGGCGCGCGGGCCGCGGAGTTGGGCCGCGATGTACAGCTCGGCCTCGCGGCGGTCGCGGCGCGGGGTGCCGCAGAGCTGCCACGCCTGGCCGTTCCACAGCTCGGGCAGCCAGCGCTGCTGGGGCTGCGGGCGGTCGCCCCGGACACCGTAGCGGGACTGGACCGGCTCGGCGGCCCGGTGCGGCACCGGGCCGCCGCCGTACTCGGCGCGGCGAGCCGTGCGGCGGCGGGTCTCGCACAGCAGGCACAGGTCGGGGGCGCCCTGGTCGACCGGCCCGTTCGGGTGCTCGGGGCAGCGGGTGCTGGGGGCCGTCGTCGTGACGCTCTCCTCCAGCTGGTCCAGCGCGCGCTTCAGGTCCGCGCGGACCTCGTGCAGCTTGGCCTCGGGCGTGTCGGCGGTCAGGGCCTCGCCGTGCTCACCGATCAGACGCAGGGCGCGGCCCAGGGCGGTCAGCTGGGCGTGGTTCATGTACTTCAGAATCGCACACGGCGCCGACGGCCCCGGGCGGTCAGCCGTGCGCTCCCGCCAGCGCCGCCCGCAGGTGGCCGCCGGACTCGGTCAGCAGGCGGGCGGCCGTCGGGCCGTCCACGTCCGCCAGCAGGACCAGGATCGCGTGCTTCACCTCGCCGTCGGTCGCCGTCAGGGCGCGCTCGATCTCGTCGTCGGCGGCACCGGTGGCGAGCGCGACGATGCGGCGGGAGCGGGCCCGCAGCTTCTCGTTGGAGGCCCGGACGTCGACCATCAGGTTCCCGTACGTCTTGCCGAGCCGGATCATGGTGATCGTCGACAGCATGTTCAGGACCAGCTTCTGCGCCGTGCCCGCCTTCAGCCGGGTCGATCCGGTGAGCAGCTCGGGCCCGGTCACCACCTCGATGCCGTGTTCGGCCGCCGCGGCCAGCGCACTGTCCCGGTTGCAGGCGAGACCGACGGTCAGCGCCCCGAGCGAGCGGGCGTACTCGACCGCGCCGACGGCGTAGGGGGTACGCCCGGAGGCGGAGACCCCGACCACCGTGTCGTCGGCGGTCAGTGCCAGGGCGTCCAGGTCGGCGCGGGCCAGCTCCGGGGAGTCCTCGGCACCCTCGATCGAGGTGACCATGGCGTCCGGGCCGCCCGCGATCAGTCCGACGACTTGCCCGGGGGCGGTGTTGAACGTCGGCGGGCACTCCGAGGCGTCCAGCACACCGAGCCGGCCCGCCGTACCGGCGCCCGCGTAGACCAGCCGCCCGCCGCGCGCCATCCGGACGGCCACGGCGTCGATGGCGGCGGCGATCTCGGGCAGCCGCTCGGCCACGGCGGCGGCCACCGCGGCGTCCTCGCCATTCATCAGGCGGGTGATGTCGAGCGTCGGCAACTGATCGATCTCGGCCAGCTCCGGCCGGAACGCCTCGGTGGCCAACGTCTCCAACTGGGAACGAAGGTCGGGGTGATGGGGGGTGGAGGTCATAAGGATGCAGCCCTTTTCAGCTTACGGTGGCTCTGGATACCCAGGGGCGCGGGGAACTGCGCGACCAGCCACACTCGGCCCGCAGCCGCCCACAATGATCAGGACCTACGGTCCCCCGCCCCCGCGCGGAGCGCCCCGTGCCGATGCGCCAACGCCTCGTAGGACGCCGCCAGCGCCGGCGCGGCCGACTCGTACGTCCGCTGCGCCACCCCCACGAACAGGCAGTCCACCACCAGCAACTGACTGGTCCGCGACGACATCGCCGCCGGCCGCAGCTCGCTCTCCCGGGCGGTGGACGTGGTCAGTACGTGGTCGGCGTACTGGGTGACGGGACTGTCGGGGCGGCCGGTGATGGCGATGGTCGTCGCACCGCGCTCGAAGGCGACCCGCAGCGGTTCGATCACGTCCCCCGTCGAGCCGGAGTGGGTGATCGCCAGGGCCACGTCCCCGGCGCGCAACTGCACCGCGTTGGTGACGGCGAGGTGCGTGTCGCCCGGGGCGTGGGCTATGAGCCCTATGCGCAGCATCTTCTGGGTGAGGTCCTGGGCGACCAGGCCGGAGGCGCCGATGCCGTACACGTCGGTGCGGCGGGCGGCGGCCAGTGCGGCGACGGCCGCGCCGAGCTGGACGGTGTCGAGACCGGCGGCCGTGTCCGCGAGGGTCTGCTGCTCGTCGTAGGCCAGCTTGGCCACCACGTCGGCGATCGGATCGTCGACCGCGATGTCGGTGGTGATGGCGGGCGCGCGGCCGGACTGCTGCTGGGCGGCGAGCCCCGCGAGCGCGAGGCGCAGATCGCGGTAACCGGGGTAGCCGAGCAGCCGGGCGGTGCGTACGACGGTGGCCTCGCTGGTGCCGGTCAGCTCGGCCAGGCCGGTGACCGTGAGGGCCGCGCAGCCGGCCGGGTCGCCCGCGACGGCCTCGGCGACCCGCTGCATGGACCGCGTCATCGACGGCGCCAGGGTGCGGACCTTGGCCGCGAGGGCGGCGGGCGCGGGCGGTGCGCTCCCGCCGCCGGTGGCCCGGTGGCCCCCGGAGACGTGGGCGAAAGTTTCCTTCACTTCATCGGTCACTCATGAAAGATATTTTCGTTTCGGTCCGCGGGTCAAGAGTGCGCACAATGGGTGCATGAACCCCATCAGCCCCCTGGAGCAGGCGCTGCACGCCGCACGCGCCCTCGTCCTCGCCGATCTGGTGGCGGGCGAGGTCGCCGAGCCGGACGTCGTGTCGCTGGTCGAGGAGTCCGTCGCACAGCGGCGCTGGTGGGTCGAGCAGTGGCCGGAGGGCGCGGAGTTCGTGGCGGGGCTGGTCGCGCAGGACGTGCAGGACGCCCTGTTGGAGCGGTACGGCCGCTGGCCGCTGTGCCCGGTGTGCGGCTCCGGCGACCCGCACGCGCTGGACGTCGAGCCCGAGTTGGGGCCCGATCCGCACTGGGTGTGCGGCAAGGCCGGTGTGAAGGTCGCCGCCGTCGGCTCGCTGGGCGCGGCTCCCGGCGGCACGTCCTCGTGAGGGTCCCGCGGTGACCGTCTACATCGACCCGCCGACCTGGCCGGGCCACGGCCGTCTGTGGTCGCACCTGGTCAGCGACGTCTCCTTCGCCGAACTGCATGCGTTCGCCGCGGCCCTGGGCGTGCCCCGCCGCGCCTTCGAGCGCGACCACTACGACCTGCCCGCCCAGCGGTACGCCGACGCCGTGTCCGCCGGCGCGCTGGAGGTCAGCAGCCGCGAGGTGGTGCGGCTGCTGCACGGGGCGGGACTGCGCCGGCGCAAGGGGGCCGCCCGCGACGCCCCCGGGGCTCAGCCGCGCAACTCGTAGGCGAACTGCCCGGCACCGTCGCCCTCGGCGGACTCCACGGCGACCCGGGTGAAACCGGCGCGGGCGATGACGGCCTGCGAGGCGCGGTTCTCCGGCTCCGTCGTCGCGAACACGGACGTCACCTCCTCCCGCGCCAGCGCCCACGCGGACAGCGCGCGCAGCGCCTCCGTCGCGTAGCCCTTGCCGCGGGCCGCCTCGGCGAGGTCGTAGCCGACCTCCACCCGGCCGTCCTCGTCCGGCGCCCCGTGGAATCCCATGCCGCCGACCGCACGCCCGTCCTCGCGCCGGACGAGCGCGAAGACGCCCCACTCCGGGCGGTGCGTCCCCGCCCCGTACGCCTTAAGCAGCATGCCGGCGGCGTCCCGGGTGCCCTGGAAGGGACCGCCCTCGACCCATGCGAAGCCGCCGTCGCCGCCCGCGGCGAGGTCGGTGGCGGCGGCGGGGGAGACGCCCTGGAGGGTGAGCCGCTGGGCCGGGACCACCAGGTTGTTGCGCCAGCGCCACTCGGTGACCGGGTCGCGTCCGGGCAGGTCGCCGCGGCCGGTGGCCCACAGCAGGGTGCGCCAGGGGTCGGTGCCGGGCTGGACGTGCGGGAATATCCGGGCGAGCAGGTCCGCGCACAGCTCGGGGGACGGTTCGTAGGCCAGCCCGAGACCCTCGGCGATGTCGTGGGTGTGCAGCAGCACCTCGGTGATCCCCATCGCGGCGAAGCCCTCGCGGTTCGCGCTGCGGAAGGGGTACGGGTGGAAGGCCCGCACCTCGCGCGGGGTGGTGCGGACGGTGGCGGCGAGCAGCGCGCCGGTCGTCTCGATCACCTGGAGGACGTCCTCGTTGCCGGTGCCCTCGTCCAGGGTGATCTCGAACGGGACGTACGCCTCGGTGGCGCGTCCGGCCAGCTGACCGGCGTAGGCGATGAGGTCGCTCGCGATGTGCTCCGCCGTGTACCGGCAGTCCCAGTCCAGTCGTCCGGCCCGCGTCCCCTGCCAGTCCCGGTCCGTCGCCGTCCGCAGCAGCGCGACGGCGCCCGCGACGGCCTCCTCCACCCGTTCCCCGCCCATGCTTCGCATGCCGGGCAGGCTAGACCCCCGGGGTGTCGGGGAGCGACAGCATTTCCAGCTCCCCGGTGAGGTTGTGGCGGGCGGTCGCCTCCCACTCCCGCTGCCCGTGCGGGGTGTGGAACAGGGCGGGCAGCTCGAGGAGTTGGCGCAGAACCGCGGCCCGGCCCGCGCGGAACGCCTCGTTCGGGACGAAGTGGTACTCCTCGCGGACGGCCGCCGTGTACGCCGCGTACGCCGACGGCGGCGAGGCGAGCACCGCGAGGTCCGCGTCGCACAGCACCTGCCCGTCGCGGTCGTCGCCGGCCGGGGCGTGGGTCACGGTGAGCCGCACCAGCCGGGCCACCTCGGCCGTCCGCTCCGCCGGAACCCCGGCCTCGGTGAGCGCGCGCTCGGCGAGCCGGGCCGAGCGCTCCTCGTTCTCCGACCGCTCGGGCAGGTACACGGCGTCGTGGAACCAGGCCGCGAGCCGTACGGCGTCCACGTCCTCGGCGTGCTCCGCCAGGACGTCGACGTGGTCGAGGACCGCCGTGAGGTGCGCGAGGGTGTGGTAGCGCCGCTGCGGCTCCTGCCAGCGGACGAGCAGGTTGTCGGCGTACGGCGCGGGGTCGGGGGCGGAGCCGGGAGCGGCGGCTCCCGCCAGGGCGCGGGCGAAGCGGGAGCGCAGGGCGTCGAGGTCGGCCATGCGCCCATTCTCCCAGATAATGTTCGTGATAGCTTCTAACTGATTGTCGAATCACCGGCCGGACGAGCCGGGCGACGGCCGAGAGGTGGCGGACGGACCATGCCGGAGGCGCGCACGAGCACCCCGCGCGAGCGGTACCGCACCCAGGTGCGCGCGGAGATCAAGGAACACGCGTGGGAGCAGATCGCCACGGCGGGCGCCTCCGCGCTCTCCCTCAACGCGATCGCCAAGCGGATGGGCATGAGCGGCCCCGCGCTCTACCGCTACTTCGACGGCCGCGACGAACTGATCACGGAACTCATCCGGGACGCCTACCGCAGCCAGGCCGACGCCTTCCGGGCCGCCGCCGGGTCGGGTGCCGACCTGGCGGGCCTCGCGCACGCCCTGCGCGCCTGGGCTCTGGAGGACCCGCAGCGCTACTTCCTCATTCACGGCACCCCCGTCCCCGGCTACCACGCGCCGGGCGACATCACCGAGATCGCGGCCGAGACGATGACGGTCATCGTCGACGCGTGCGCCGCACTGGCGTCGCCGGGCGGCACCGCCGGGGCGTTCGACGCCCACCTCGAGGACCACCGGCAGTGGGCGGGCGACCACCCGGCACCCTCCCCGGTGCTCCACCGCGCCCTGTCCTTCTGGTCCCGGCTGCACGGCGTGCTGTCCCTGGAGCTCGCCGGCCAGTTCACCGGCATGGGTTTCGACCCCGCTCTTCTCTTCGAGGCCGAACTGAAGGACCTGATCGGCCCCTAACGTGGAGTCCATGACGACTCCCGCAGACCTGCACGACGTACGCGACCCCGAACTGCCCGGCCGGCTGCTGACCCTCGAACGCGACGAGCTGGTGCCGCTGCTGCGGTCCCGGACCGACGCCGACTTCGCCCTGCCCGTGGTCGCGTGTCCCGGCTGGACCGTGCGCGACGTGCTGGCGCACTGCTCCAGCGCCCTGAGCCGGGTGGTGGAGCAACGCTTCGAGAAGGGCGTCTTCTCGCCCGAGTCCAACGACCGCGACATCGCCGAACGCGCCGACTGGAGCAACGCCCGCGTCGTCGACGAACTGGAACGCGGCATGACCGAGGCCGGCCCGGTGATCGCCCGGGCCGGCGGCGCACTGGACGCCGTTGCACTGGGCGAGTGGGTGCACGCCGGTGACGTACGCGTGGCCTTCGGCGAGCCGGGGGCGTACGCCGGGCGCGGGCTGCCGGAGGCGCTCGCACTGCTGGGCACCGTCACCCGCGCGCGCGGACACGTACCGCTCCACGCCGACCTGGACGACCTCGACGAGCCCCTCAAGCTGGGCGAGGCGAGCGGCGAGCGGCCGCCGGGCCGGTACATCGGTGACGGAGCCACCCTCGTACGCCTCTACGCGGGCCGCCCCCTGGACGGAGCGGCGGGCTGGGAGCTGGCCGGGGTGGAGGCGAAGGAGCTCAACATCTTCGGCGGCTGAGCGGCGAGCGGGGCCCCGGGCCTGCCGTCGGGCGCGTAGTCTTGGATTGGACTAGACCTGTAGCAGGCCGACGAATGGGGTCCCATGAGCAAGCGTGCAGTCCTGGAGGTGATCGCCCTCGACGTCGAGGACGCGGTCGCCGCCCAGGCCGGAGGCGCGGATCGCCTCGAACTGGTCACCGACATGGCGGCCGACGGACTCACCCCGTCGGCCGCGACCGTCGCCGCGATCCGTGCCGCCGTCGACATCGACGTACGGGTGATGCTGCGGCTCGCGGACGGGTTCGCCGCCGGCGACGTCGAGCGGCTGGCCCGCGTCGCCGGTGAGATGCGGGAGGCCGGGGCCACGCAGTTCGTACTGGGGTTCCTGGACGTGGCGGGCGACGTGGACCTCGGCGCGGTGGAGCGGATCGCCAAGGTGCTGGACGGGTGCCGGTGGACGTTCCACCGCGCGATCGACCGCGCCGCGAACCGGGACGCGCTGCGCAAGCAGCTCGCGGACTTCCCGGGCCTGGACACCTACCTGACGGCCGGGGCGGCCGGTGGCGTGGACGACGGCCTGACCGTGCTGGTCGCGGAGGCGCGGCGGCGGGGGGAGCCGGGGTACGAGCAGCAGCTGCTGGTCGGCGGCGGCCTGCGCCTGGACCACGTGCCGGGACTGCTGGACGCGGGCATCGACGGCTTCCACATCGGCGGCGCGGCGCGGCCCGCCGGGTGGAGCGGGCCGGTGTCGGCGGACGCGGTGTCTCAGTGGCGGCGGGTGCTCGGGGGGTAAGTCGTGCACCTGCGCTGGTGCTCGCGGGGGTGGGGAGCACAGCCCGGCGTGGCGGGGTGCTTCCCCAGTGCCTGAACGGCCTGGGCGGTACCCCCAGCGCCCACCCGTGCCGCCCCGGCGGCACGACTGCCCGCAGCGGCGCGGGCGGCCGCGTGCGACTGCCCGCAGTTCAGGCCAGCTGCGGCGGCAGCCCCGACGCGTGGGTCACGATCAGCCCCGACACCGCTCGGGTCAGCGCCACGTACAGCCGCCGCAGTCCCGTCCGTTCGTCCGGCTCGCCGTCGACCACCGCCCGCGGCTCGTCCAGGACCACGTAGTCGTACTCCAGGCCCTTGGCCAGCGAGGCCGGGACCAGCGTGAGCCGGGTGGCGTGGGTGGTCTCCTCGCCGGGGCCGACGTGGCCGATCCCGGCCGCAGCCAGGGCCGCCGCCAGCTCGGGCACGCGCGCGTCGGCGGCGATGAGGCCGACCGAGCCCTCCCGTTCCAGCAGCTCACGGCAGGCCGCCACCACTTCGGCCGTCCCGTCCGGGGCCGTACGGATGTCGAAGAAGCCCGGGTTCTCGCGGATCGACGCCACCGGTGTCAGGCCCGGCGCGATGTGCGGCAGCAGCCGGGACGCGTACGCGATGACGTCCGTCGGCACGCGGAAACCGGCCGTCAGCTCCTCGATCACCGCCTCGGTCTTGCCGAGGTGCCCCAGCGCCTCCTCCCAGCTCCGGGTCGCCCACGGCGTGGTGCCCTGCGCCAGGTCGCCGAGGACGGTCGCCGAGCCGGTGGTGCAGCGGCGGCCCACCGCGCGGTACTGCATCGGGGAGAGGTCCTGCGCCTCGTCGAGGACCACGTGCCCGAGGGAGTGGGTGCGCTCGATCAGGTCGGTCGCCTCGTCGATCAGCACGGCGTCGGCGGGTGACCACCTGGCCGACTTCACCGAGCGGGCCGGCTTCGCCCACAGCACCGCCTTCTGCTCGTCCTCGGTGAGGATTCCCGCGGCGTGCTCGGCGAGGAAGTCCGCGTCGGCGAGCAGGCGCAGGACCAGCTTGGCGGGGTCGACCTGCGGCCAGACCGACTTCACCAGCGCCTTCACGGCCGCGTTGCGCGCCACCGCGTTCTGCACCCGGTCGTCCGGTGCCTCGCCGGCCCGCTCCATCTGCACCAGCACGGCGTGCGCGATCCGCTGCGGCAGCGCCTCGCGGGCGGCGCCGTAGCGGATGTCACGGGCGAGCAGCTCGCGGACGATCTCCTCCAGCTCGTACACCGGCACCCGCCAGCGCCGCGAGCCGCGCACCACGACGACGCCCTCGGCGGGCGGGACGACGTGGGAGTACAGGGCACGGCGCAGCACCTCCGCCATCCGCGCGTCGCCCTTGATCACCGCCGTCGCCGCGTCGTCCGTGCCGCGCACCTCGACGTGGGCCACCAGGTCGTCCACGGTGGCCTGGCGGACCGTCAGCTCGCCGAGCGCCGGGAGGACCTGCTCGATGTAGTGCAGGAAGGACCGGTTCGGGCCGATGACCAGCGTGCCGGTGCGGGCCAGGCGCTCGCGGTGCGCGTACAGGAGGTAGGCGACCCGGTGCAGGCCGACGGCGGTCTTACCGGTGCCGGGGCCGCCCTGCACGCAGACCGAGCCGGTCAGCCCGGCGCGCACGATCTCGTCCTGCTCGGGCTGGATCGTCGCCACGATGTCCCGCATCGGTCCGACGCGGGGCCGCTCGATCTCCTCCTGGAGCAGCCTGCTGGTGGTCGCCGCCTCGGCCGGGTCGAGCAGGTGCTCGTCCTCGTACGCGGTCAGGTCACCGCCGGTGTAGCCGAAGCGGCGGCGCAGCGAGATGTCCTGCGGGTCCTTCTTCGACGCCCGGTAGAACGGCTGCGAGACCGGCGCCCGCCAGTCGATCACCATCGGGTCGCCGTCCGCGTCGTGCACGTGCCGCCGCCCCACGTAGAACCGCTCGCCCTCCCCGCCCTCGGCCTGCTCGGCGCCGGGAGCGTGCAGGTAGTCGAGCCGGCCGAAGAACAGCGGGGTCTCGCTGAGGTCGGCGAGCGCCTTGATGCGCTGCTCGATCTGCGCCTCCAGCACGGCGGCGTTGACCCAGTTCGCGGTGACGTCGGTGATGTCCAGGGACTCGACGTCCTCGCGCATGGCCCGCAGCGCGGAGCGGGACGCGGCGAGGTGGGAGCGCTCTTTGGCGAGGGGGTCGTCGTGGACGGGCGTGGACAAGGGGGTGCCTCCGGATGACCTGCGATGCGGTGGGCGCGGGACGCGCGGTGGACCGACCGGTTTCCGTCCGGACGGCAGCACTCCGTGGGGAGGCGGGCAAGAGCGGAGATTCTAGGGGAGCGCGGGCGGCGCGGGCCAACCGATTTTCTCCGCCCCGCGGTCGACCCCTAGGGGATCACGTCCTCCGCGCTGGGGGATGCGCTCCCTCCAGGGTCGTACCGGAGGCGGCCGGGGATTGGGTCCGCAGACCGATGCCGGTCGGGGGTGGGCAGTCGCACCATGGAGACATGAGCGCAGCAACCATCTCCCCCGCCCCGGCACCGGGCCGCGCGTCCGGTGCCACGCCCGTGGCCGGCAGCCACCGGCACCGGCTCGGTGACACCCTGCGCGCCGTCAGGGTGTTCGCGGGCGCAGCCTTCGACGTGGTCATCCTCGGCGAGTACGGCGAGGAGGCCGGAGTCCGCCGGCACTGAGGACGTCGGGCTCAGCCTCCGTCCGCCAGCACCTCGTCCGCGTCCATGATCCGGTAGGCGTAGCCCTGTTCCGCCAGGAAGCGCTGGCGGTGGGCGGCGAAGTCCTGGTCGAGGGTGTCGCGGGCGACGACCGAGTAGAAGTGCGCCTGGTGGCCGTCGGCCTTCGGCCGCAGTACCCGGCCCAGACGCTGGGCCTCCTCCTGCCGCGAGCCGAAGGTGCCGGAGACCTGGATGGCGACGGTCGCCTCCGGCAGGTCGATCGAGAAGTTCGCCACCTTCGACACGACCAGCACGCTGATCTCGCCCTGCCGGAAGGACTCGAAGAGCTTCTCCCGCTGGGCGTTGGACGTCTCGCCCTTGATGACCGGCGCCCCCAGGTGCTCGCCCAGCTCGTCGAGCTGGTCGATGTACTGGCCGATGACGAGGATCTGCTGCCCGGCGAACCGCCGCACGATCGCCTCCGTCACCTTCCGCTTGGTGTCGGTCGTCGCGCAGAAGCGGTACTTCTCCTCCGCCTCGGCGGTGGCGTAGGCGAGCCGCTCCGAGTCGGTGAGGTTGACCCGGACCTCCACGCAGTCGGCGGGCGCGATGTAGCCCTGCGCCTCGATCTCCTTCCACGGCGCGTCGAACCGCTTGGGCCCGATGAGGGAGAACACGTCCGACTCGCGGCCGTCCTCCCGGACGAGGGTCGCGGTCAGGCCGAGGCGGCGGCGGGCCTGGAGGTCGGCGGTGAACTTGAAGACCGGCGCGGGCAGCAGGTGCACCTCGTCGTAGACGATCAACCCCCAGTCCCGGGAGTCGAACAGCTCCAGGTGGGGGTAGACGCCCTTCCGGCGCGTCGTCAGCACCTGGTAGGTCGCGATGGTGACCGGCCGGATCTCCTTGCGCGTACCGCTGTACTCGCCGATCTCGTCCTCGGTCAGCGACGTGCGCTTGACCAGCTCGTGCTTCCACTGCCGGGCGGAGACCGTGTTGGTGACCAGGATCAGCGTCGTCGACCTGGCCTGCGCCATCGCGCCCGCGCCGACCAGCGTCTTGCCCGCGCCGCAGGGGAGCACGACGACACCGCTGCCGCCGTGCCAGAAGTTCTCCACCGCCTGCTTCTGGTACGGGCGCAGCGCCCAGCCGTCCTCGGCCAGGTCGATCGGGTGCGCCTCGCCGTCGACGTATCCGGCGAGGTCCTCGGCGGGCCAGCCCAGCTTGAGCAGCGTCTGCTTGATCTGCCCACGCTCGGAGGGGTGCACGGCCACGGTGTCCGGGTCGATGCGGGCCCCGACCAGCGGCGCGATCCGCTTCGACTTCAGGACCTCCTCCAGCACCGGCCGGTCGGTGGTCGTCAGGACCAGTCCGTGTGCCGGGTGCTTGGAAAGGGTGAGGCGGCCGTAGCGGTCCATGGTCTCGGCGATGTCGACCAGCAGCGCGTGCGGCACCGGGTAGCGGCTGTACTCGACGAGCGCGTCCACGACCTGCTCGGCGTCGTGGCCCGCCGCCCGCGCGTTCCACAGGCCCAGCGGGGTCACGCGGTAGGTGTGGATGTGCTCCGGCGCCCGCTCCAGCTCCGCGAACGGCGCGATGGCCCTACGGCAGTCGGCGGCCTGCTCGTGGTCGACTTCGAGGAGCAGGGTCTTGTCGGACTGGACGATCAGCGGACCATTCACGGGCGGCACCCTTTCGCGTGCGTACGGCCGGACGACGGCTCGGCCAAACGTCCAGTGTGCCTGATCGCGGGCCCGGGCCTACCGGAGAGCGACGTTGATGTTGTTGATGAGCGGCCCCTCCAGCGCCGCGGCCCTGGGGGCGAGGGCCCCGAACAGTGCGGCGGCGGTGATCAGGGCGGCCATGGAGACGGCGACCGCGGACCGGGCGGCGGAGCGAACGGGGTCCGCGGGGATCTTGTCGGGCACGGCGGGCCTTTCGAGGAGGGACGGCGGGCCGGGGACCGGGGCCCGGCCCGCCTGGGGATCGCGGAGGCGGACGGTCAGAGGGTGAGGCCTCCGCCGAGGTCGATGCCGACCGCGGCGGCCTCCGCGGCGAACGCGGCGACCAGCGTCGCGGTGGAGGCCAGAACGGTGGCGAGACGGCGAACTGCAGTGCGCATCGGGCGCTTCCTTTCGCTTCGGTGCAGGACAACCGGTGGCTGCCCGAGCCCCGCCGGCCCGATGCGGTTTATGAAAAAAGCTCCCTCGCAGGTGCGAATCACCCGGCGTGGCGTGCATGGATCACGCCGTACACCCGGAGGAGCGACACCGTCCGCAAGGATTCCCGTTAGCCCGTCAGCCCGCGTCGTCGGCCAGTTCGGCCACGCCCGTGATCCGGTGCAGCGGGTAGGTGCGCACCTCGTCCGCCGTGTGGTCGTACGCCGTGACGAAGCCGCCCTCGACCCGGATCGGCGCGATCACCCGCTGGCTGGCGGCGCCCTCGGCGTTCACGTAGCCGATCCACAGCGCCTCGCCGGTCAGGACCGCCGCCTGCATCGTGGCCAGCGTCTCGGCGGCGCCCGTGCGGGGCAGCGAGCCGCCCGGCGCACCGCTCCCGCCGTCGCCCTCCCCGCCGCCGGGGCTCGGCTTGCGCGGGGTCGTCGAGGCCAGGTCACCGGCGCGCACGGCACGGATCGCCGCCGCCAGGAGCGTGTCGTCGGGGGCCGGCGGACCGTCCGGCACCGGCTCGGGCGCCGCACGCGGCGGGGTGCGGCGGGAGTCCGCGCGGGCGATCAGCACGTCGCCCGCGGCGGACTCGGCGGCCGGCGCGAACCCGATCGCGCGCAGCCCCTCCAGCAGCGCCGCCGGGTCGGCCTGCGCGGCCAGCACGGTGGGCGCGAGACGGCGCAGGCCGAGGGCGGCGGCCCGCTTGTCGGCGAGGATCTCGTCCAGCGTCGCGTCGTCGTCGCAGCGCACGTACGCCGAGGCCGCGCCCACCCGCAGCCGCCCGTGCCGCCGGGCCACGTCGTCGATCAAATAGGTCAGGGGCTGCGGCACCGGCGTGCGGGAGTGCCGGGCCAGGAACGCGTGCAGGTCGGCCGCGCTCTGCCCGGCGTCCAGCGCCCGGCGCACCGACCCCGGGGTGAACCGGTAGACGGTCGCCCCGCCCTTGGACTCCACGTCCGCCAGCACCCCCAGCACGTCGGCCAGCTCCCGCTCCAGCGGCCCCGGCGCCACCGCCGTCAGGTCCGCCTGGAGCAGCACGTGGTCCAGCGGTTCGGGGAAGAGCGGTGCCAGCAGCCGGGCGGCGGTCGCGGTGGCCGCGGCCCGTTCGGCGGGGGTCGGGGCAGTGGCCGCCGGGGGCGTGCGGTGGTGGTGGACGGGGAGCTTGTCGCCCGGCCCCCGGGGCTCCGTCTCCGCCGCCGGACGGGGTGCCTCGGGGGCGCCGATGAGGGCCCTGCCCGGCGCCGCCAGCGCACCGCGCCCGGTGACGCCCAGCAGCTCGGCCTCGGACAGCGTCCACCGGGCGATCCGGCTGCGCAGGTCGTCGTCCCGCGCGTCACCGGTCCCGGTCTCCCGCTGTTCGCGTTGCGGGCCGCGCAGGGGGCGTTCCCAGCGCAGCCGGGCCAGCACCGACGCCTCGACGGGCGAGGCACCCTCGGGCAGCCCCGCCAGCAGGGCCAGCACCCGGTGCCGTACCTCCGGCGCCGCCGAACGGTCCAGGTTCGGGCCCAGCGCCGAGAGCGTGCGGTCCTTCGCGTCCCGCCCCCCGACCACGCCCGGCGTACGGGTGGCCGTCAGCCACGTCCCCGCCAGGTGCGCCCAGCGCTCGGCGGGCGGCAGCTCGCGCCACTCGTCGTACGCCGGGGTCGCCGCATACCGCTCGTCCGCCTCGCCGTCGGAGGCGATCAGACCGGCGCCGTAGGCCAGTTCGACCCAGAACGCGGCGACCGGCTCGGGCACGTCCAGCGCCACGGCGGTCCGCTTCAGGTCGCGCACGCTCAGACCGCCGGCCCGCAGCACCGCCGGGCCGCCCTCGTCCCACTCCTTCAGCAGTTCCTCCACGGTCGCCAGCGCCGCCAGGGCCTGCCCGGCCGCGGTGGCGTCCACAACCTGTGGACGGTGCGTGGCGGCCGCTTCCACCGGCGGCGGCACCGGCTCGGGCGCCCGGTGCGCCCGGCCCGCGCGCAGGTGCAGGGCGACCTCGCGGGGCAGCACGACCGTGCCGGGCGCGGTCGGCAGCAGCAGGCCCCGGTCCAGCAGTGCGCGCAGGTGCGGGGCGGGGTCGTGGGTGACCTGGCCGTACGGCGGCCCCCACACCAGCCGGGCCAGCACCTCCCGGGACTCCTCCGGCAGCTCGGCGAGGAGCGCCGCCATGCGCCGCCGGTCGGCGAACAGGGCGCCGAGCGCGGACACGGCGGAGACCGAGTCGTGCGTCGAGGGCAGGCCGACGGCGCCGAGGATCTCCTGGATCCGGCCCGGCGACATCCCCGCCGTCGCCTCCCGCACGGACGGGCCGAGCCCCGTCGGGGACGGGTGCTGCGGGGAGGGCGCGAGGAGCTCACGGGCGGTGCGCACCAGCCGCAGCCGGTCGTCGGCGCCCCACACCAGCGCCTGCTCGCGCAGCAGGGCGACGGCCCGGGGCAGGGCGGCCGCGACGGCCGGGTCCTCCTCGTCGCCGCCCATCAGGGCGAGCAGTTCGCCGTACGACGCCGGGTCCGGCGCCACGGCCAGCGCCTCGGCCGTCTGCAGCGCGAACCGGTCCAGCCGCTCCAGCGCCCGTACGACCGAGGCGCGGGTGCCGGCGCGGGTGGCGAGCTGGGTGAGGTCGGTCGGCACGGGGGTGATGAGATCGGGACGGCTGCGCAGGAGGGCGGCCAGCGAGACGTCGTCCCTGACGCGGAGCGCCTCCGCGAGGGAGCGGGGGGCCGCGGACTTCTCCTCGGTGCTCATCCCGCTCACGTTAGCGGGTGGGTGCGACGGCGGAGGTGTGCGTGCGCGGGCGCGGTGCCGTCGGCCGGACGGGAGGATTCGGTACCGTCGTCCGACGGGGTACGTCGGGGTACCACAACGCACCGCCCCGGAGGGGAACGTGGGGATCGAGAGCGACCAGGTCGTCTTCGAGTATCTGAGCCGCGTCGGCGACGTGGCCCAGCAGCGGCAGCTGCCGTCGGCCACCCGCATGCGGCTGGTGTCGGAGCTGCGCAACGAGATCGACCGGCACCGTGCCAAGACCACCGTGGACAGCCCCGCCGCCGTCCGCCGCATCCTGGACCGGCTCGGCGACCCCGACGACATCGTCACCGCCGCGGGCGGCACGAGCGGCGCACGGCAGCAGGCACCGGACCCCACCGCAGTACCCGAACAGCGCGACCCCGAGCCCCGCGAGGCCACGCCACGCGACGCCCAGCGCCGGAGGGGCCGACGGCGCCCCGCACCCGAAGCCCCGGCCGGGCCCCCGGCCGCCTCCCCGCCCCACGTGGCGAGTGCGCGGGAACTGGGCGACGTCGACGAGGGGCAGCCGGACTGGTGGCGGGTCGACGACGGCCCCTTCGCCGGTACGGGCACCCTCGGCGACAGCGTTCCCGGATTCGTCGGCGGCGTCGAGATCCCGGAGCTGCTCAGGAAGCCGCCGAGCGCGGAGGACGAGGCGGGGCGGAAGGACACCGACGGGTCGAAGACCCCGGTGGAGGAGGCCGAGGAGCCGGCCGCCGCGCCGGCCGGGAGGCGGGAGGGGCGCCGCCTGCCCCGCCTGTGGCCCGAGGGCGGCTGGAACAACCCCCTGCTGCTGCTCGCCGCGGCCCTGCTGATCGCGGGCGCCGCACTCGGCAGCCTCGTCCCCCTCGGCCTCGGCTGGCTGATCGCCTACCTCTCCCGCAGGCTGACCCCGGCCCAGACGAAGTGGGCCGTCCTGGGCCTGCCCGGCACGGTCGCCGCCGCCGGCGCCGTCTGGCTGTGGGGCCGCGCCGAGGGGCGCTGGGGCGACGAGATCACCGAGGGCCGGCTGAACGAGGCCGTCGCCGACACCTGGCCCTGGGTCCTGCGCGGCGCCGCCGTGGCCACGGCCCTCTACCTCCTGTGGCGCTCCCGCCGCTCCCGCGCCTGACGGCTCCCGCGCCTGACGGCTCCCGCGCCTGACGGCTCCCGCGCCTGGCGGCTCCCGCGCCTGACGGCTCCCGCGCCTGGCGGCTCCCGGGCTTGGCGGCTCCCGGGCTTGGCGGTTTTCGGGCTTGGCGGCTCCCGGGCTTGGCGGTTTTCGGGCTTGGCGGCTCCCGGGCTTGGCGGTTTTCGGGCTTGGCGGCTCCCGGGCTTGGCGGTTTTCGGGCTTGGCGGCTCCCGGGCTTGGCGGTTTTCGGGCTTGGCGGCTCCCGGGCTTGGCGGTTTTCGGGCTTGGCGGCTCCCGGGCTTGGCGGCTCCCGCGCCGGCCGCTCCGGGCCTGGTTCCCGGGCTCGGCGGTTCCCGGCCCGCTCCGGCGCCCGCCCGTTCCCGCGCCCGCCCGTTCCCGCGCCCACTCGTTCCCGCGCCCACTCGTTCCCGCGCCCGCCCGTCCCGGCGCCCACTCGTTCCCGCGCCCACTCGTTCCCGCGCCCACTCGTTCCCGGCGCCCACTCGTTCCCGCGCCCATCCGTCCCGGCGCCCACCCGCTCCCGCGCCCACCAGTCTCGGCGCCCGACAAGCCCGCGCCCGACAGGTCCCGTCCCACGCCCGGCACAATGGGAGCCATGGCCTCCACGACGCGCCCCGCGCCCACCGTCGGTTTCGACCTCGACATGACGCTGATCGACTCACGGCCCGGCATCCGCGCCTGCTACCTGGAGCTGAGCGCCCGCACGGGGACGTACGTGGACGCCGACCTGGCCGTCACCCGGCTCGGGCCGCCGCTGGCCGAGGAACTGGCGAACTGGTTCCCGGCCGGGGAGATCGAGGCCGTCGCCGACCTGTACCGGGAGATCTACCCGGCGTACGCGATCGAGCCCACTCTCGCGCTGACCGGCGCCCGCGAGGCCGTCGCCGCCGTGCGCGAGGCCGGCGGGCGGGCGATCGTCGTCACCGCCAAGTACGAGCCCAACGCCAAGCTGCACCTGGCCCACCTCGGCATCGAGCCGGACGCCGTGATCGGCGGTCTGTGGGCCGAGCAGAAGGCCGTCGCGCTGCGCGAGCACGACGCGGACGTCTACGTCGGCGACCACGTCGGCGACGTACGCGGAGCCCGCGCCGCCGGTGCGCTCTCGGTGGCCGTGGCGAGCGGACCCTGCGACGCCGACGAGCTGCGCGCGGCCGGTGCGGACGTGGTCCTCGCCGACCTCACCCGGTTCCCGGCGTGGCTCGCGGCCTACCGCGACGGCGAGGGCGACACCGAGGGGCTCGACGCGGCGCGCGCCTGACGCCGCCCGGCGGCGACCGACCGGAGCACCCCGGCACCGGCGACCAGGAAGCCCACTCCCATCAGCATGCTCAACCCGAACATGAAGGTGGGGAAGGGCGTCGTGCCCAGCAGCAGCGGGGCCACCGTGACCAGAGTGGCCACGGCGCCGACGAAGAAGACGATCGCACCGGCGCGGATCAGCCGGTCACCGGGCGCGGCGGAATTCGTTTGGGTTTGTTCACGCACCCGACCAGGGTAGTTCCCAGGCCCGGGGAACAACCGGGGGACGTCTTGTCACCCGGCCGCGGACCATTAGCCTGGGTACCGGCGGGTCAGGACGACCCGCCCGAGTGCTATCAAGAGCCGTTTCCGAGCATATTTCCGAGCAGTTTCCGACGAGTACGAGGACGAGGACAGACGTGCCTACCGGCAAGGTCAAGTGGTTCAACAGCGAGAAGGGCTTCGGCTTTCTCTCCCGCGACGACGGCGGTGACGTCTTCGTCCATTCCTCGGTCCTCCCCGCCGGAGTCGAGAGCCTGAAGCCGGGGCAGCGCGTCGAGTTCGGTGTCGTCGCCGGTCAGCGCGGTGACCAGGCGCTGTCGCTCGCCCTGCTCGACCCGGCCCCCTCGGTCGCGGCCGCGCAGCGCAAGAAACCGGACGAGCTGGCCTCCATCGTGCAGGACCTGACGACCCTCCTGGAGAACATCACGCCGATGCTGGAGCGCGGCCGCTACCCCGAGAAGACGGCGGGCAAGAAGATCGCCGGGCTGCTCCGCGCGGTCGCGGACCAGCTCGACGTCTGACCCCGTCCCCCCGGTCAGGGGAACGCCAGCGCGTCCGGGCCGAGGGCCGGTACGAGTCCCTCGGCCGCCGCGCGGGTCAGCAGGCCCCGGATCGCCGCGTAGCCGTCCTCGCCGAGGTCGGCGGTGAACTCGTTGACGTACAGCCCGATGTGCTGGTCGGCGACGGCCGGGTCCATCTCCTGCGCGTGCTCCATGACGTACGGCCGGGACGCCTCGGGGTCGTCCCAGGCCGCGCGGACGGAGCCGCGGACGGCGTCGGCGAGGCGGTTCAGCGTCTCGGCGCCCAGCGAGCGCTTCGCGATGATCGCGCCGAGCGGGATCGGCAGCCCGGTCGTCCGCTCCCAGTGCTCGCCCATGTCGGCGAGCTTGTGCAGCCCGTAGTTCTGGTACGTGAAGCGCGCCTCGTGGATCACCAGCCCCGCGTCGACCTTTCCGTCCCGCACGGCCGGCATGATCTCGTGGAAGGGCATGACGACGATCTCGCCGACCCCGCCGGGCACCGTGTCCGCCGCCCACAGGCGGAAGAGCAGGTAGGCGGTGGAGGTTTCGCTGGGCACCGCGACCGTGCGGCCCCCGAGGTCGGCGTCCGCCTCCCGGGTCAGCACCAGCGGGCCGCAGCCCCGGCCGAGCGCGCCTCCGCAGGGCAGCAGGGCGTACTCGCCGAGGACGTACGGCAGTACGGCGTACGACACCTTCAGCACGTCGAACTCGCCGCGCTCGGCCATGCCGTTGGTGATGTCGATGTCCGCGAAGGTCACGTCGAGGGCGGGGGCGCCCGGAACGCGGCCGTGGGCGAGGGCGTCGAAGACGAAGGTGTCGTTCGGGCAGGGGGAGTACGCGATCTGCAGCGTGTCAGCGCTCATGTGGGTTCCAACTCCTGAGGACGGGGGCGAGCTTCCCGAAGGCGTCCGTCAGCGCCGCGAGCGCCTCGCCGATGCGCCAGGCGGCGCGGTCGCGCGGGCCGACCGGATTGGAGACCGCGCGCAGTTCCAGCACCGGCACGCCGTGCGCGGCGGCGGCCTCGGCGACCCCGAAGCCCTCCATGGCCTCGGCCAGGGCGCCGGGGTGGCGTTCGCGCAACAGCGTGGCGCGGGCCGCGGTGCCGGTGACGGTGGACCCGGTCAGGACGGTGCCGGGGCGGGCGCCGGTCGCGTCGGCGACGGCGGCGACGAGGCCGGCGGGCGGGTGGTGGGTGACGGTGCCGAAGCCGAGTTCGGTGACCGGCAGGAAGCCGTCGGCGGTCTCGGCGCCCAGGTCGGCCGCGGTGATCGTGTCGGCGACGACGAGTGAGCCGACGGGCGCGTGCGGGGCGAAGCCGCCGCCGATGCCGGCCGAGACGACCAGGTCGTAGGGGCTGCCGTCGAGCGCGGCGGCGGTCAGGGCGGCCGCCGTGGAGGCGGCGGCGAGGGCCGGGCCGACGCCGGCGGCCAGCAGGTCCCAGCCGTCCGGCAGCCGGTGCAGGGAGATCCCGGGGCGGGACGCCTCGGTGCCCGGCGCCGGGAACGCCCGGGCCACCGCGTCCCGTTCGACGGGGACCGCGGTGGCCACGAGGAGGTGCGGGGAGGACGTGGGAGGTCAGTCCTTCTTCAGCTCGAAGACCCACACGGCGGTGATGTTCTGGCTGTCGTCCTTGCCGTCCCGCGCGGCGACGGCGACGTTCGTCGAGTCGCCCTGGGCGCCGTACTGCGCGTTGAAGAAGACGCTGCCCGGCACGGTGCGGTAGGTCTTGTCGCTGTCCTCGACCAGCTGCTGACCGTTCATCAGGATCGTCCAGTGCTTGTCCGCGATGTCCGGGTCGACACCGAAACGCACGGTCTCGTCCTGGTCGACGGTGATGGACTTCGCGTCCTTGTCCTTCAGGCACTTGGTGATCTCGTCGGCCGAAAGGGTCTTGCCCTCTCCGCCGCAGGTGGCCTCGGAGCTGACCGAGTCACTGCCGACCGTGATCGTCGCGATCGGGGTCGGTTCGTCACAGGCGGACAGCAGGAGAAGTCCGGCGGACACGGCGCCTACGGCGGCGACGGCGCGGCGGCGTCGCACAGCGCGGTGTCCGAGAGCGGCGGTGCCGCGGGGCAACGTGGTCATGGCGGAAGGCTATACGGCGCTCCTGCCCCGCTCCCCACCTGGGTACGGCGTGGCGTGGTCACGCCACTCTCGGCCGAGTCCTGCCCCCGTGCCGCGCCGAGTCGAGCAGCCCCCGCACGGTCGTCAGCCACCCGGCGGCGATGATCGCGGCGGCCACCGACAGGCCCAGCGTGCCGTTGAGCGGCAGCACGATGCCGACGGCGCCGCCCAGCACCCAGGAGACCTGCAGCAGCGTCTCGGAGCGGGCGAACGCCGACGTGCGCACCAGTTCCGGCACGTCCCGCTGGATCAGCGCGTCCAGGGACAGCTTGGCCAGCGCCTGCGCGAACCCGGCGACCGCGGCCAGGCAGGCCACCAGGATGGCGCTGAAGAACACCGCGGCCACCACTGCCGCGCCCAGCACGATCGCGACCACCGTCACGATGATGACCTCCGGGGCGCGGGAGCGCAGCCAGGCCCCGACCGCCGTGCCCAGCGCGTTGCCCGCGCCGGCCGCGACGCCCACTATGCCCAGCGACACCGCAGCGCTCTGGCCGGTCATGGGGTGCACCCGCAGCAGGAACGCCAGGAAGAAGATCAGGAAGCCGGTCAGGCAGCGGATGGCGGCGTTGGCGGCCAGCGCGTGCGTCACCGCCGGGCCCACCGTGCGCAGCCCCGGACGCTTGCCCCGCTTCCGCAGCGGTCCCGGCAGGTGCCCCTCGTCGGCGGCGAGCAGGGCCCGGTCCTCGCCGCGCGCCGAGTCCACCTTGCGCGGCAGCGTGAACGACAGCACGGTGCCCGCCACGAAGATCAGGAAGGCGCCGTACAGCGGCCAGCGCGGCCCCACCTGCTGGAGCCCCGCGCCGATCGGCGCCGCGACGCCCGTGGCCAGCAGCCCGCACAGCGTGACCCGCGAGTTCGCCTTCACCAGGGAGACCCGGGGCGGCAGCAGCCGCGGCACCACCGCGCTCCGGACCACGCCGTACGCCTTCGAGGCGACCAGTACGCCCAGCGCGGCCGGGTAGAGCTCGATGCCGCCGGTGACGACCGCGCCCGACAGCACCAGGGCGAGCAGCGCGCGGGCGCCCATCGCGCACGCCATCGCCGCGCGGCGGCCGTGCGGCAGCCGGTCCAGGAGCGGGCCGATCACCGGCGCGAGGAGCGTGAACGGCGCCATGGTGATGGCGAGGTAGAGCGCGACCCGCCCGCGCGCCTCGTCCGTGGGCACGGAGAAGAAGACGGTGGAGGCGAGCGCGACGGTGATCATCACGTCGCCGGCGCCGTTCACCCCGTGCAGCTCGATCAGCTTGCCGAGGCCCGACTCGCCCGCGCCGTGCGCGTGCGTGGCCCGGCGGATGCCGCGCGCGGTACCGGTCACCGGCAGGCGCAGCGCCCGGCCGACCGCACGGAACCGGGGGCCGGGGCCGCGCCCACGGCTCCCGCGCTTGAACTCCGTCCGTGCGGCTGCCACCCCGTCATAGTGCCCCGTCAGCGGCGGCTGTAGCGTCGATACGGCACGTATGGCGGTGATCGGGTCGAGTGACACCGGGGCCCGCGCCACGCGGGAACGCCGGGTCGTACCCCGCCGAAACTCCCGTCGGTGTAGGCCCAGCGCACATGAGCAGGTAGCGTGCGTAGCGCGCCGTGGCGAACGTTCTCGGCCGCGCGCCGTACGGCCATCCCGCAGAATGGATGACGTAGGTGCGCCCGAGCGCGATCGGGCGCGGACGTCGACGCGGTCCACAGGTCCGCTCCGTCCGCCCCTCGCAGGCAGCGGCGCACTCGTGAGACGGCGTATGGAGAGAAGCGATACCTGTGAGCGCAGCGACAACGCGAAGCCGCACCCCTGACCGCCTGTGCGCCGAGGCCGTCGACCTCGCCCGGGCGGCGGCCGAGGAGGTCGCCGCGCCCGGCGTCGTCGGCGAGCACGAGGGCATGGTGTCGGAGGGCGACCGGGTCGTCACGCACTTCTTCGCCTGCAAGGAGATGGGATACCGGGGCTGGCGCTGGGCCGTGACGGTGGCCCGCGCCTCCCGCGCGAAGATCGTCACGGTGGACGAGGCGGTGCTGCTGCCCGGCCCCGACGCGCTCCTCGCCCCCGAGTGGGTGCCGTGGAGCGAGCGGCTCCGCCCCGGCGACATGGGCCCCGGCGACCTGCTGCCCACCGACGCGGAGGATCTGCGCCTGGAGCCCGGCTGGACCGGCGAGGACGAGCCGCCGCCCAACTCGGCCGTCTCCCACGAGATGGCGGAGCTGGTCGAGGCCGAGGACGCCGAGGTGACCGCCGGGCCGCCCGCCGAGCTGTCCGCCGTTCCGGCCCGCGGCACGATCTCCGCGGTCGCCGAGGAGCTGGGCCTGCGCCGCAGCCGGGTGCTGTCCCGGTACGGGCTGCACGTCGCCGCCGACCGCTGGGAGGAGGGCTACGGCCCCAAGACCGCGATGGCCCAGGCGGCCCCCGCCTCCTGCGTCAGCTGCGGCTTCCTCGCCCGTATCGGCGGCTCGCTCGGACAGGCCTTCGGGGTCTGCGCCAACGAGTTCTCCCCGGCCGACGGGCACGTGGTGTCGCTGGCCTACGGGTGCGGCGGGCACTCCGAGGCGGCGGTCATGCCGAAGCCGCCGCGGGTGGCTCCGCCGGTGATCGACGAGACGCGGGTGGATCCGTTCCCGCTGCGGCCCGCCGCGGATTCGGGTTCGGTTCCGGTGGCCGAGGACCAGGCGGCGGCGGAGCTGGGGCACTCCTGAGGTCCGCCACGGGGGGTGAGGTCCCCGGGGGCCGCGCCCCCGGCCCCCTCCTTCGGCCTTGACGGCCTCGTCCTCGAACGCCGGACGGGCTGATCGATCCGGCCGGAGCCATCAGGTCGCCGTCGGCGTGGTGTGAGTGCCGGGGCGGTACCTTCGTGGTCCGTCGATGAGGAGAGTCACCGTGAGCATGTTCGTACGGCCTGCCGCCGAGGGTGCCGATCCGTTCGGTACGGCACGGCTGCGGCGCGGGGTGCTGGACGCCTGGGCGACGAGCCCGGCCCGGTTCCGTGAGGACGCCAACGCGGAGGAGGACCTCGTCCTCGGCGGCTACCGCGACCGGCTGGTCGTCGAGCTCGCGCAGAACGCCGCCGACGCCGCCGCCCGGTCCGGCGTGCCCGGCCGGCTCCGGCTGACCCTGCGCGACGGTGTCCTCGTCGCCGCGAACACCGGTGCCCCGCTGGACGCGACCGGCGTCGAGTCGCTGTCCACCCTGCGCGCCTCCGCCAAGCGGGACGCCGGGGACGGCTCGGTCGGCCGGTTCGGGGTGGGCTTCGCCGCCGTCCTCGCCGTCACCGACGAGCCCGCCGTCGTCGGCCGGCACGGCGGGGTGCGCTGGTCCCTGGCCGAGGCCCGCGACCTGGCCGCCGACACCGCCCGGCACAGCCCCGGCCTGGGTGACGAGATCCGGCGGCGCGACGGTCACGTCCCGCTGCTGCGGCTGCCGTTCCCCGCCGAGGGCAGCGCCCCCGCCCCCTACGACACGGCGGTCATCCTGCCGCTGCGCGACACGGCCGCCGCCGACCTGGCCGAACGGCTCCTGCACGCCGTGGACGACGCCCTGCTGCTCGCCCTGCCGGGCCTGGAGGAGGTGGTGATCGAGGCCGGGGAGGAGGTGCGCACCCTCTCCCGCCGCGTCGAGGACGGCCTGACCGTCGTGGAGGACTCCCGCCACGGGGTCACCCGCTGGCGCACCGCCGCCGCGCACGGACCCCTCACCCCCGACCTCCTCGCCGACCGGCCCGTGGAGGAACGCCTGCGCCCCCACTGGTCCGTGACCTGGGCGGTGCCCGTCGACGCCGACGGTGCTCCCGAACGCCCCCGGACCAGCCCCGTGGTCCACGCGCCCACGCCCAGCGACGAGCCGCTCGGGGTGCCCGCCCTGCTCATCGCGTCCTTCCCGCTGGACTCCACCCGCCGGCACACCGCGCCGGGGCCGCTGACCGACTTCCTGACGGAACGGGCCGCCGACGCCTACGCCGGGCTGCTCGCCGACTGGCGGCCGGTCACCGCCGGCCTCATCGACCTGGTACCCGGCGCGCTGGGCCGGGGCGAACTGGACGGCGCGCTGCGGCAGGCCGTCCTCGGCCGGCTCCCGCGCACCTCCTTCCTGCCGCCCGCCGTCCCCTCCGGGGGCGAGGACGCGGAGGACGACCTTCCTGAGTCCCTGCGGCCCCGGGACGCCGAGGTGGTGGAGGGGGCGGGCGCCGACACCGTGCGGGTGCTGGCCGAGGTGCTGCCGACCCTGCTGCCCGCCGGTCTCGAACGCCGCGCCGAACTGCGCACGCTGGGCGTGGCCCGGGTGCCGCTGACCGACGCGGTCGACCGGCTGGCGGGCCTGGAGAAGGCCCCCGGCTGGTGGTGGCGGCTCTACGACAGCCTCGCCGGGGTGGACCCCGACCGGCTCTCCGGGCTGCCGGTGCCCCTGGCCGACGGCCGCACGGCCATCGGTCCCCGCCAGGTGCTGCTGCCCTCCCCGGACGCCGCCTCCCTCGACCCCGAGGTCCTCACCCGCCTCGGCCTCAAGGTCGCCCACCCGGACGCCGCGCACCCGCTCCTGGAGAAGCTCGGCGCCCTCCCGGCCACCCCGCGCGCCGTGCTCACCACCCCGCAGGTGAGGGCCGCCGTCGCCGCCTCCCTGGACGACGAGGGCGGCACCGACTGGGAGGAGGACGCCCTCGACGCCGAGGAACTGGCCGACACCGTCCTCGGCCTGGTCCGCGACGCCGGACTCGATCCCGGCGACGAGCCCTGGCTGGGCGCGCTCGCCCTGCCCGACGAGGACGGCGAACTCTCCCCGGCGGGCGAACTCGTCTTCCCCGGAGGCCCGTTCGCCCGGGTCATGCGGGAGGACGAACTCGCCGCCGTGGACGCCGAACTGGCCGAGAAGTGGGGTCCCGACCCGCTGGCCGCCTGCGGCGTCCTGGTCACCTTCGCCCTCGTCCGCGCCACCGACGTCGTCCTCGACCCCGACGAACTGGAGCCGCGCGAAGGAGACTTCGCCGAGCCCGACGACGCGGGGCTCCTCGACGCCGTGGACGTGTGGAGCGAGGACGTCCTCGACCGGTTCCCGGACAGCCCGGTCCCGCCGGTCGCCACCGAGATCGTCGCCGTGCGCGACCTCGACCTCGTGGACGACGACCACTGGCCCGAGGCCCTCGCCCTGCTGTCCCGGCCGCCGCTGCGCGACGCCCTCGTCCAGCCCGTCCGCGTCCTCCTGCACGACGGCACCCACGAGGTCGTACGGCCGTACACCGCGTGGTGGCTGCGCGGGCACCCGGTGCTCGGCGGACGCCGCCCGGCCGGCCTGCGCGCCGCGGGCGGCGACCCGCTGCTGCGGGGCCTGTACGACGAGGCCGACGCGACCGGCTTCGAGGACGAGCAGGTGCTGCGGGCGCTGGGGGTGCGCACCTCGGTCGCCGCCCTCCTCGACGAGCCCGGCGGCGCGGCCGAGCTCCTGGACCGCCTCGCCGACCCCGGCCGCCCGGTCACGGCCGCCCAACTGCACGCCCTGTACGGCGCGCTGGCCGACCTCGACCCCGAGCAGGTCACCCTGCCGGACGAGGTGCGGGCCGTGGTCGACGGCGAGGTGCGCGTGGTGGACGCCGCCGACGCCGTCGTGGTCGACTCGCCCGACCTGCTGCCCTTCACGTCCGGCGTCCCGCTGCTGCCGGTCCGCCCGGCGCGGGCCGCCGAACTGGCCGAGCTGTTCCAGGTGCGGCGCCTGAGCGAGTCCGTCACCGGCCGCGTCGACTCCGAGGGCGCCGAGCACGACGTACCGGAGCCGGTGCGGGTGCTGCTGGGGGCGCGGACCCCGGCGTCGTACGTGGAGCACGAGGAACTGGTCGTCGACGGCGTGGAGATCGACTGGCGCCTCACCGACGACGGCGCGCTGCACGCCGCGACCCTGGAGGGCGTGGCGGCCGGCCTCGCCTGGGCGGCGGGCCAGTGGCCCCGCCGCTTCGAGGTGGCGGCACTGCTGGAGGACGAGTCCCGGACGGAGGAGTTGGCCAGGGACCGCTGGTTCGACTGACGGGCGGTGCGGTGCCGTACGGTCGCGCGGGGCCGTGTTCGACGTGCGGCTCCGCCGCGTGGGCGCGACCAGCCACGACGGCGCGCCGCAGTCCACCGCGGACCGTCACACCGGAAGGCGCCGGTCCACCCACCGCCACGTGACCTCCAGAACGCCGGCCGCGATCACCGCAACGCCGACGGCGGTCCAGGGCATGGTCACCCCCACCAGCTTCAACGCGAAGAAGTCCTGAAGCCACGGCACCGCCAGCACCACCAGGAACCCCAGCCCCATCGCCGCCACCAGCAGTACCCGCCACCACGTGTACGGCCGGGCGATGATCGCCAGCACCCACATCGAGACCAGGAACAGCGTCAGCGTCGCCGCGCTGGTCTCCGCGCCCAGCGCGTCCGGGCCGGTGTAGTGCCGCCGGGCGGCCAGGTACGTCACGAAGGTCGCCGCGCCGGCCACCACACCGCCCGGGATCGCGTACCGCATCACGCGCCGTACGAAGTGGGGCCTGGCCCGTTCCCTGTTCGGGGCGAGGGCCAGGAAGAAGGCCGGGACGCCGATGGTGAGCGTGGACAGCAGGGTCAGATGCCTGGGCAGGAACGGGTACTCCACCTGCGAGCAGACCACCAGGATCGCCAGGAGCACCGAGTACACGGTCTTGACCAGGAACAGGGTCGCCACGCGCGTGATGTTGCCGATCACGCGGCGGCCCTCGGCCACCACCGACGGCAGCGTGGCGAAGCTGTTGTTGAGCAGCACGATCTGCGCGACCGCCCGGGTCGCCTCCGAGCCGGAGCCCATCGCCACGCCGATGTCGGCGTCCTTGAGCGCGAGGACGTCGTTGACGCCGTCGCCGGTCATCGCGACCGTGTGCCCGCGTGACTGGAGGGCGCCCACCATGTCCCGCTTCTGCTGCGGGGTGACCCGCCCGAACACCGTGCCCTCGTCGAGGGCTCCGGCCATCTCCTCCCGCTCGGCGGGCAGCCGCCGCGCGTCGACGGTGGCCCCGGACAGCCCCAGCTTGGCGGCCACCGCGCCGACGGACACCGCGTTGTCGCCGGAGATGACCTTGGCGCGGACGTCCTGGTCGGCGAAGTAGCGCAGGGTGTCGGCGGCGTCCGGGCGCAGCCGCTGCTCCAGGACGACCAGGGCGGTGGGCTCGGCCCCGTCGGCGACCTCGGGGTCGTCCAGCGCGCGGCCGGCGCGGGCCAGCAGCAGGACGCGCAGGCCCTGTTCGTTGAGCCGGCCGGTCTCCGCGAGCGCCGGGTCGTCCTCGGCGAGCAGGACGTCCGGCGCGCCCAGCAGCCAGGTGCCGAGGGCGCCGTCGCCCTCGTCGAACGTGGCGCCGCTGTACTTGCGCGCGGAGGAGAAGGGCAGCGACCCCGTGCACCGCCACGCACCGGCTGCGCCGTCGGCCGGGTAGGCGTCGATGATCGCCTGCAGGGAGGCGTTGGGGCGTGGGTCGGAGGCGCCGAGGGAGCCGAGGACGGTGCGGACGTGGCGCTCGTCGGCGCCGCCGAGCAGGCGCAGGTCGGTGACGTCCATGCCGCCCTCGGTGAGGGTGCCGGTCTTGTCCAGGCAGACCGTGTCGACGCGGGCCAGGCCTTCGATGGCGGGCAGCTCCTGGACGAGGCACTGCTTGCGGCCCAGCCGGATGACGCCGATCGCGAAGGCGACGGAGGTGAGCAGGACCAGGCCCTCGGGGACCATCGGCACGATGCCGCCGACGGTGCGCGCGATCGAGTCGTCCAGCGCGTTGTCCTTGGCGAGCAGCTGGCTGAGGATCAGGCCGATCGCCGTGGGGACCATCATCCAGGTGACGTACTTGAGGATCGTGGAGATGCCGGAGCGCAGCTCGGACTGGACCAGCGTGAAGCGGGACGCCTCCTCGGCGAGCTGGGCGGCGTACGCCTCGCGCCCGACCTTGGTGGCCCGGAAGGCGCCGCCGCCCGCGACCACGAAGCTGCCGGACATGACCTGGTCGCCGGGCTGCTTGACCACCGGGTCGGCCTCGCCGGTCAGCAGCGACTCGTCGATCTCCAGCCCGTCCGCCTCGACGCACACCCCGTCGACGACGGCCTTGTCGCCCGGGCCGATCTCGATGACGTCGTCCAGCACGATCTCGGACGTGGAGACCTCGGCGGGCTTCCCGTCCCGGCGCACCGTCGGGCGGGCCTCGCCGATCACGGCCAGCGAGTCGAGGGTCTTCTTCGCCCGCCACTCCTGGACGATGCCGATGCCGGTGTTGGCGAGGATGACGAACCCGAACAGGCTGTCCTGGATCGGCGCGACGAACAGCATGATCACCCAGAGCACGCCGATGATCGCGTTGAAGCGGGTGAAGACGTTGGCGCGGACGATGTCGGTCAGGGAGCGGCTGCTGCGCACCGGTACGTCGTTGACCTGACCGCGCGCGACCCGTTCGGCGACCCCGGCCGTCGTGAGTCCGGTCACGGGCGAGGGCGTGTCGGCTGGAGGCCCGGGGTGTGCGGGGTCGAGTCGGTCCGCGTCGAGATGCGTCATGCATTCGACGGTAAGTGCGGTTTTACGGCTTCACCCACCGAGTGCGGAGAAGATCCGACCTGGGTACGAGGCGTTCCGGCGCGGTGTGCTGCCGCCGTACTACCCGGGTACTAGGCGGTGGGCCGGTCGGCCCGTGTGCCCTGGGCGCTTTCGGCGTCCCGCGCGGCGGCGTCCCGCTTGATCGCGGCGTCGCGCCCCCGGACGTACCAGATGCCGATCAGGCCGAGACCGGCACCGGCCAGGCAGGTCCACACCCACCAGGTGTGCCCGTGGTCGTCGAACCAGCCGTAGAAGGGCAGCTGCACCAGGAAGAGGACGAACCAGAGGGCGGTGCCGCCGACGATGGTCGGAACCACGGGGCCCTCCAGGGGCTCCGGCGCCTCATGCGTGGGTGTCCACTTCGTCATGCGTACAGCTTACGAGGCGCGTGCGAACGGGTTGACGGCGCGGCGCCACGCGGCGAGGGCGCGGGTCTACGCGCGGAGATAGCGATCTGTGGCTCATACGTTCATACTGAACCCGTTTGTCTCTGACCGCTTTCATTCGTAGAAAACACCAAGAGGAACACCGACAAGGCCGTGGGGGAACCTGTTGGTGATGAGGTCCCCGCATGTCCACCTCGGCCACCGCCAAGGTCCCCCCGTCCCCCGAGCCGCCGGAGGACCGACGTCCCCCGCAGAACGGCATCGACCGTTACTTCAAGATCTCCGAGCGCGGCAGCACCCTGCCCCGTGAGATCCGCGGCGGTTTCGCCACCTTCTTCGCGATGGCCTACATCATCGTGCTGAACCCGATCATCCTGGGCAGCGCGAAGGACATGTACGGCCACCAGCTCGACAACGGTCAGCTGGTCACCGCGACCGCTCTGACGGCGGCGTTCACGACCCTCCTGATGGGTGTCATCGGCAACGTCCCGATCGCGCTCGCCGCCGGTCTGGGCGTGAACTCGGTCGTCGCACTCCAGCTCGCCCCGCGGATGTCCTGGCCGGACGCCATGGGCATGGTGGTGCTGGCCGGCTTCATCGTGATGCTGCTGGTCGCCACCGGTCTGCGGGAGCGCGTGATGAACGCCGTTCCCTACGGCCTGCGCAAGGCCATCTCCATCGGTATCGGCCTCTTCGTCATGATCGTCGGCCTCGTCGACTCGGGCTTCGTCACCCGGATGCCGGACGCCGCGCAGACCACCGTCCCGCTCCAGCTGGGCGTCGGCGGCCACCTGCACGGCTGGCCCGTCCTGGTCTTCGTCCTCGGCGTGCTGCTGACCCTCGCGCTGATCGTCCGCAAGACCCCGGGCGCCATCCTGATCTCCATCGTCGTGATGACGGTCCTCGCGGTGATCGTCAATGCCGTCGCCGACATCCCGTCCTGGGGGCTGACCACCCCCGAGTGGCCCGGCAACCCCGTCGCCACCCCGGACTTCGGGCTGGTCGGCGAGGTCAGCCTGTTCGGCGGGTTCGACAAGGTCGGCGTCCTGACCGGGGTGCTGTTCGTCTTCACCGTGCTGCTGTCGTGCTTCTTCGACGCGATGGGCACGATCATGGGCGTCAGCGACGAGGCGAAGCTGACCGACGGCGAGGGCCAGATGCCGGGCATCAACAAGGTCCTGTTCGTCGACGGCGTCGCGGTCGCCGCGGGCGGTGCCAGCTCCGCCTCCGCCACCACCTGCTTCGTGGAGTCCACGGCCGGCGTCGGCGAGGGCGCCCGCACCGGCTTCGCCAACATCGTCACCGGCGCGCTGTTCGCCCTGGCGCTGTTCCTCACGCCGGTGGCCACCATGGTCCCCTCGCAGGCGGCGACCCCGGCACTGATCGCGGTCGGCTTCCTGATCCTGGCCGGTTCGATCCGGGAGATCGACTGGAGCGACTTCACGATCGCCATCCCGGCCTTCGTGACGATGCTGATGATGCCGTTCACCTACTCGATCACCAACGGCATCGGCATGGGCTTCATCACCTTCTCGGTGCTGCGCCTGGCGGCCGGGCGGGGCCGCGAGGTGCCGGTGGCGATGCACGTGGTGTCGGCGGTCTTCGCCTTCTACTACCTGATGCCGGCCCTGGGCCTGACGTGAGGCCCGCGGGGCTGCCTCAGGTGACCCCGTAGAACCGTTCCGTCTCCTCCACGGCGGACTGGAACCGCTCGTCGAAGTCATCCCGAATGAGCGTCCGGACGACATAGTCCTGGACGCTCATTCCTCTTTTGGCCGCATGGTCCCGGAGCCGGTCGAGCAGCTCCCCGTCTATCCGCAGGCTGAGCACGCTGGTCCCCATGAGCACGAGGGTCGCCCCGGGCTGCCGGGTGAGCTCCGATTTCCGGAAACGTCTCACTCGTACGGGTGAACTGTGGGTTTCAGTGGCGGGCGTCACGGGCACATGGGCGCTGAGCGGTGGTATTTCGCGAGACTAATGAGTTACGCTAAGGAACATGCCGGACCTCAAGCATGGCGACGACGCGGCCGCCGTGAACTCCCTGCGCTCCGCCGTGATGCGGTTGTCCCGTCGGCTCAAGCACCAGCGGGTCGACGAGTCGCTCAGCCCCACCGAGATGTCGGTGCTGGGCACCCTGTCCAACTGCGGCAGCGCGACCCCGGGCGAGCTGGCCCGCAAGGAGCACGTCCAGCCGCCCTCGATGACCCGCATCGTGGCGCTCCTCGAGGCCAAGGGCCTGGTCCGGCTGGAGCCGCACCCCGAGGACCGGCGCCAGAAGGTCGTGACGCAGACCGAGCAGGCGGTGGTGATGCTCGAGGAGAGCCGCCGCAAGCGCAACGCGTTCCTGGCCACGCTGGTCGAGGGACTCGACGAGGACGAGTGGGCGAAACTGCGCGCCGCCGCCCCCGTGCTGGAGAAGCTCGCCCACAAGTAAGCAGTTCTCGCGAGGAGGCGAACCCTTTTGAGTACGGGATCCGGAGCAGCTTCCGCCCCCGCACCCGACGGCCCCGACGATCCGACCACCCGCACCCCCGAGACCTCTCGGCCCCCTCGCAAGACGTCGATGTTCGCCTCCCTGAAGGTCAGGAACTACCGCCTGTTCTTCCTGGGCCAGGTCGTCTCCAACATCGGCACCTGGATGCAGCGCATCGCCCAGGACTGGCTGGTGCTCAGCCTCACCGGCTCCTCGGCCGCCGTCGGCATCACCACCGCCCTGCAGTTCCTGCCGATGCTGCTCTTCGGCCTCTACGGCGGCGTCCTCGTCGACCGCTGGCGCAAGCGGACCACGCTGCTGTTCACCCAGTCCGCGATGGCCCTGTCCGCGCTCGCCCTCGCCGTCCTCACCCTCAGCGGCCAGGTCCAGGTCTGGCACGTCTACCTCGCCGCCTTCGCGATGGGCCTGGCCACCGTCCTGGACAACCCGGCCCGCCAGACCTTCGTCTCCGAGCTGGTCGGCCGCGACCAGCTGCAGAACGCGGTCAGCATGAACTCGGCCAACTTCCAGTCCGCCCGCCTGGTCGGCCCCGCCGTCGCCGGTGTGATGATCACCGGGGTGGGCACCGGCTGGGCGTTCCTCGCCAACGGCCTGTCCTTCGTCGCGCCGCTCACCTGCCTGCTGCTGATGCGCGCCCGCGAGCTGCACGTCGTGCGGCGCACCCCGCGCGGCAAGGGCCAGCTGCGCGAGGGCCTGCGGTACGTCGCCGGCCGCCCCGAGCTGATCTGGACCATCGTGTTGGTGGGGTTCATCGGCACCTTCGGCTTCAACTTCCCCGTCTTCCTGTCCGCCTTCGCCGACGACGTCTTCCACGCGGGCGCCGGGGCGTACAGCCTCTTCAACACCCTGATGGCCGTCGGTTCGCTGGCCGGCGCCCTGCTCGCCGCCCGCCGCGGCACCGCCCGGCTGCGCGTCCTGATCGCGGCGGCCCTCGGCTTCGGCGCCCTGGAGATCGTGGCCTCCGCGGCGCCCGAGCTGTGGCTCTTCGCGCTGCTGATGGTCCCGATCGGCGTCTTCAGCATGACGGTCAACGTCACCGCCAACACCAGCATCCAGATGTCCACCGACCCGGCCATGCGGGGCCGGGTGATGGCCCTGTACATGATGGTCTTCCTCGGCGGTTCCCCGATCGGCGCCCCGATCGTCGGCTGGGTCACCGACGCCTACGGTGCCCGGGCCGGCTTCGCCGCGGGCGGCGCGGTGGCGGCGAGCGCCGCACTCGTCATCGGCCTGGTCCTGGCCCGCGTCGGCAACCTGCGCCTGTCGGTGGGCTGGCACCGCGGCCACCCCCAGGTCCGCTTCGTGCCCCGGGAGCGGCGGGAGGCGCTGGCGCCGGTGGCGTAGGGCGGGACCGGCTTCCGGTCAGTCGCGGGGGAAGTCGTCGGTCTTGAGGGTGAGGCCGACGACGGTCCCGGTCAGGTCGACGTCCTCGCCGAAGCCGAAGCTGACGGCCGCGTGGTACTTGCCGTCCTTGGGGAGGGTGTGGAGGTGCCACTCGCCGGTGTACGGGTCGACGATCAGGTACACCGGGACGCCGGCGGCGGCGTAGGTGTCCTTCTTGGGGCCGTAGTCGTTGGCGGCGGTGTCTTTGGAGATGACCTCGGCGACGAATTCGACGTCCTGATAGCGCCAGAGGCCCTTGCCGTCCTTCACCGAGCGTTCGGCGATGGCTGCGACATCGCAGGCGAATCCGTTGAGCCGCCCGGGGAAGTCGATGCGCACGTCCGAGGCCAGTTGCTTGCGGGTGTACTTGACGCGCAATTGTTCAAGAATGTCGAAGATGATCTCGAAGTGGTGGTGCCGCTGCGGCGACATGAAGACGTGCCCCCCGACGATCTCGGTCTTGTATCCCTCGGGGACGGGCATCTTCTCGAGCCACTCGAACATGGCGTCCAGAGTCAGCTCGGTGCTCTCTTCGGCCATCTCGATCCTGTCGTCAAGGACGGTCATCGTGGCGCTCCTCCCCGGCTGCCCCCGACGCGAGTGCAGCCGCGCAGTACAACGATACGCACGGTGACCAGGACACGCGCGGACGTACACGTGTTCCCCGGGGGAGACTGGCCGGCATGAGACTGTTCGCCGCCGTGCTGCCGCCCGAGGACGTCACCGCCTCCCTCGCCGCCGAGGTGGCCGTGCTGCGGGGGCTGCCGGGCGCCGACGGGCTGCGCTGGACCGGGCGTCCCGGGTGGCACCTCACGCTCGCCTTCTACGGCGAGGTCGACGACGACGCCGTACCCGACCTGTCGGCCCGGCTGGAGCGGGCGGCCCGCCGCACCGAGCCCTTCGAGCTGGCGCTGCGCGGCGGCGGCCAGTTCGGGCGCGGCCGGGCGCTGTGGGCCGGTGCGGAGGGGGGCCTCGCGACCCTGCGGCTGCTGGCCGACCGCGCGGAGTCGGCGGGGCGCAGGGCGGGCGTCGAGATGGGCGAGCACCGGCGCTATCGGCCCCACCTGACGCTGGCCCGCAGCAGGCGGGCCTTCGACGCCCGTCCCTACGTCGAGGCGCTGGCCGGCTTCACCGGACCCGCCTGGACGGTGACCGACCTGGCGCTGGTCCGCAGCTTCCTGCCCGACTCGGGCGTGCCGGGCGAGCAGCCCCGTTACGAGGCGGTCGCCCGCAGCCCGCTCGGCGTCTCCGGTTAGGCTCGGGGGCGTGGACCCGAAGACCCGTAACCGGATCATGGCCGGTGTGCTCGTGCTGATGCTCGTGGTGGTGGCGGTGGCGGCGGCCCTCGGCTGATCGGCCCGTGGGCGGCCGCCCCGCTCACCCCACCGCTGCTCCGGCCGCGGCTACCAGGCGAAGGCCTCCGGAGAGGGGCCGGGACCCGGGAAGACCTCGTCGAGCCCGGCCAGCAGCTCGTCCGACAGCTCCAGCTCCACGGCCCTGAGTGCCGACGCGAGCTGGTCGGCCGTGCGCGGACCCACGATCGGGCCGGTCACGCCGGGCCGGGTCAGCAGCCAGGCCAGTGCCGCCTCGCCGGGCTCCACCCCGTGCTTGTCGAGCAGGTCCTCGTACGCCTGGATCTGCGTCCGCTTCGCGGGGTCGGCCAGGGCGTCGGCCGCGCGCCCCGAGGCCCGGCGCCCGCCCTGGACCTCCTTCTTGATGACCCCTCCGAGCAGCCCGCCGTGCAGCGGCGACCACGGGATGACGCCGAGGCCGTACTCCTGCGCGGCCGGGATCACCTCCATCTCGGCGCGGCGCTCGGCCAGGTTGTACAGGCACTGCTCGCTGACCAGGCCGATGGTCCCGCCACGCCGGGCGGCGGTCTCGTTGGCCTGCGCGATCTTGTACCCGGGGAAGTTCGACGACCCGGCGTAGAGCACCTTGCCCTGCTGGACCAGGGTGTCGATCGCCTGCCAGATCTCGTCGAAGCCGGTGGCGCGGTCGATGTGGTGGAACTGGTACAGGTCGATGTGGTCGGTCCGGAGCCGCTTCAGGCTGGCGTCCACCGCCCGCCGGATGTTCACGGCGGACAGCTTGTCGTGGTTGGGCCACGCCTCGCCGTCGGCGCCCATGTTGCCGTACACCTTGGTGGCGATGACGGTCTTGTCGCGCCGGCCGTCGCCCCGGGCGAACCAGTTGCCGATGATCTCCTCGGTACGGCCCTTGTTCTCGCCCCAGCCGTACACGTTGGCGGTGTCGAAGAAGTTGATGCCGGCGTCCAGCGCCGCGTCCATGATGGCGTGGCTGTCGGCCTCGTCGGTCTGCGGACCGAAGTTCATGGTGCCGAGGACGAGCCGGCTGACCTTGAGTCCCGTGCGTCCGAGCTGCGTGTACTTCATGGTCCCCAAGCCAACGACTTGGAGTGCGCTCCAGGCAAGCGGGGGCGGGCGGTCAGTCGCGGGGGAAGGCGTCGGTCCCGAGGGTGAGGCCGAGGACGGTGCCGGTGAGGTCCAGGTCCTCCCCGAAGACGACCCTGGTCTCGGTCGTGTAGTCGCCGTCCTTGGGGTGCGTGAAGATGTGGCAGCGGCCCTGGTACGGGTCGGCGACCAGGTAGAGGGGGACCTCTGCGGCGGCGTAGGCGAGCTTCTTGGGGCCGTAGTCGTTGGCGGCGGTGCCCTGGGCGATGACCTCGGCCACGAACTCGACGTCCTGGTAGCGCCAGTGGCCCGTTTCGTCCTGCTCGGCCCCGTTGCGGAGCTTGGCCACATCGGGGCAGAAAGCGTTCCCCGGTCCCGGGAAATCGATACGGACGTCCGAGAGGAGTTCGACGTCCATGCCGAAGCGGTCTTCGACGGCTCGTTCGATGCGGCGGATGATTTTGTGGTGGGTGCTGCGCTGCGGTGTCATGTGGACGCTGCCCCCGACGATCTCGACCCGGAATCCTTCGGGGACGGGCATCCGCTCCAGCCGCTCGAACCACTCGTCCAGGCGCTGGGTGTTGGCGTCGGCCATGGCGATCCTGTCGTCTACGACGGTCATCGTGGCACTCCTCGCCGGCTGTCCCACGGGCGGGAGCAGCCGCGCGGTACAACGATACGCACGGCGGCCGGGACACGGGACGACGCGCATATGCCACGGCGCGGGGGCTCCTACGAGGCGGCGGTGTACGGCCCGCCCAGCCCCCACTCCTCGTGCAGCGCCTCCGCGAACGCCTCCGCGATCCGGTGCTCGCCGCTCTCGTTGGGATGCGTGCCGTCGTAGGTGTCCGTGTGGAAGTCGTACGCCGGCGGGGGCGGGACGAACAGCAGCGGGGCACCCGGGTCGTCGAGGTCGGCGGCGGTCTTCGCGAGGAGTTCGTTGAAGTGGGCGACCTGCTCGGCGAAGGTCTCGTCGGCGTCCACCCGGATGTTGTGCAGGACCGGCATCACGGCGATGCGGATGCGCGGGTTCGCCGAGCGGGCGGCGGCCACGAAGGCGCGGACGTTGGCGGCGGTCTGCTCGGCGTTGGTGTAGAAGCCGAGGTCTATCAGGCCCAGGGAGACCAGCAGCACGTCCGCGCGGCAGGAGCGCACCGTCTCGCCGATCAGCGGCGTCATGTGGTGCCAGCCCTCGCCCCAGCCGGCCAGGTGGGCACGGGGGAAGTCCGGGTCGGCGTAGGAGTAGGACACGGGCTCGTCCGTCGACGGGTCGTGCAGTGTCTCGCGCGGGCCGACGAAGGTGAAGGGGCGGCCGTAGGAGTCGCGCAGGTGCTGCCACAGCCGGTAGCGCCACGTGTGTTCGCCGGCGCTCCCGATCGTCATGGAGTCACCGACGAACATGAACCTGAGCATCCGCTCATCATGGACGATCGGCCTGGCCGGCGCGATGTGAGCCCGACCACGCAGGGTGACCGGCGGGGTGGTCGCCGACGTGAACGCCCGCACGGGATGGCAGGCTTGGCGCATGCGCCGACCCTTCGCCCTCCTCGCCTCGGCCCTTCTCGTGGGCGCCCTCGCCGTGCCCGCCTCGGCGGCGGACGGGCAGGACGGGCCCGCGGGGAGCGACGGGTTCACCATCAAGGACCCGCGCATCACCGAGTCCAGCGGCCTCGCCGCCTCCCGTCAGCACCCCGGCATCTACTGGACGCACAACGACCAGGACACCGGCCCCTACCTCTACGCCGTGGACGGCGCCACCGGGGAGACCGTCGCCCGCGTCGCCCTCTCCGGCGTCGGCACGCCCCGCGACGTCGAGGCGATCGCCATCGGCCCCGGCAACCGGATCTTCGTCGGCGACATCGGCGACAACGACGGCGTGACCTGGCCGTACGTGTGGATCTACGAGCTGCCCGAGCCGAAGGAGCTCAAGGACCAGACCGTCAGGGCGACGCAGTACGTGGTGAAGTACGCGGACGGTTCCCGCGACGCCGAGTCGATGGTGGTCCACCCGAAGACCGGGCGGGTCTACATCATCGACAAGAACGAGGACGGCGGGCACCTGTACGAGGGCCCGGCGAAGCTGTCGTCCTCTGGCAGCAACGTCTTCAAGCCCACCGTGCCCGTGGACCTCTGGGCGACGGACGCCGCGTTCTCCCCGGACGGTGAGCAGCTCGCCGTGCGCGGCTACCTCGGGGGCATCTGGTACGACTGGAACGGCGGGAAGATCAAGCGCACGGGGCGGATCAGCGTGCCGCTGGGACAGGGCGAGTCCGCCACCTACACGACCGACGGCAAGAAGCTGCTGCTCGGCATGGAGGGCGCCAACAGCCCCGTCAAGGCCGAGGACGTGCCGGGGCGCGACGGCGGCGACTCGGGCGGCGGACCGGGTTCCGGGTCGCATGCCTCGGGTGCGGACTCGGACGGTCCGGGCGGGGACACGCTCAAGGTCGGCGCGGTCGGGCTGCTCGTCGCCCTCGCCGCCCTGTTCGGCCTACGCCGGGTCTTCCGGCGCCGCTGAGCCGCTCGCCGCGGCAGGCTCGTCCGCGGCCGGGCCGCTTGCGGCGGGGGCGTCCGCTGCCAGGTCGCTCGCGGCGAGGGCGTCCGCTGCAGGGTCGCTCGCGGCGGGGTCGTGCGCCGCCGCCCGGCGCGAGGCCACCAGCACCTCCAGCCCGTCCAGGATGCGCTGGAGCCCGAACTCGAAGTGGTCGAAGCCGGTGCCGAAGGCGTCCTCGGAGAGGGAGGACAGCACGGGGTAGCGTCCGCTGCTCATGGCCTTCACCAGCGTCGGTTCCTGGGCCCGCCAGAACTCCGCGTCCGTCAGCCCGGAGCTGCGCTCGGCCTCCCGCTCGTACACCTGGGTGCGGGCGGCCCCGACGACGTACCCGTCGATCATGACGATCACCGAGACCAGCTCGGGGTCGGTCAGGCCCATCGGCTTGATCCGGGCGAGCACCTTCTCCATGCCGTCCAGGGCGGAGGGGCCGAGGATCGGCCGGGACTGGTTGACCTCCAGCAGCCAGGTGTGGCGGCGGTAGAGGGCGAGCGTGGCGTGGCCGAGGGCCTGGAGCGCCGAGCGCCAGTCGCCGTCGCCGAGGTCGGCCGGGTCCTGGGACGGGCGCTGCACGCGGTCCAGCATCAGGTCGAGCAGCTCGCCCTTGCCGGGGACGTAGCGGTACAGGGACATCGTGCCGGTGCCCAGCTCGGTGGCGATCCGGCGCATCGAGACCGCGCCGAGACCGTCCCGGTCGGCGACCTCGACGGCGGCCTCGACGATCCGCTCCAGCGTCAGCCCCGGCCTCGGCCCCCGGCTGGGGCGCCGGCCGGTGTCCCACAACAGTTCGAGGGTGCGGCCGATGTCGCCGCTGCCGCTGGTCTCCGTACCGCTCGCCATGGGCTCAGTTTAAGTCCGCGCCAAAAAACTGAGTACGGCGTACGCGCAATCGGGTACGGTGTACTCAGTAAGGGAGTGAAGGGGGACTCAGACCCATGAGCGAGCGACATGCGGTACGGGCCGAGGGCCTGGCGAAGAGTTACGGCGACAAGCACGCCCTGGACGGCTTCGACCTGACCGTCCGCGAGGGCACCGTGCACGGCCTGCTGGGGCCGAACGGTGCGGGCAAGACCACGGCGGTGCGCATCCTGTCGACGCTGATCGGGCTGGACGGGGGACGGGCCGAGGTCGCGGGCCTCGACGTCGCCCGGCAGGCGCGTGAGGTGCGGGCGCGGATCGGTCTCACCGGCCAGTACGCGGCCGTGGACGAGGTGCTCACCGG
Organism: Streptomyces sp. CCM_MD2014; assembly: GCF_000772045.1. GTDB lineage: Bacteria > Actinomycetota > Actinomycetes > Streptomycetales > Streptomycetaceae > Streptomyces > Streptomyces salinarius. The sequence continues at coordinate 4,951,267 of NZ_CP009754.1, forward strand.
CCGGCAGAACCTGGAGATGTTCGGGCGCCTGTTCCACCTGGGCGGCAGGCGGGCCCGGGCCCGGGCGGTCGAGTTGCTGGAGCAGTTCGACCTGACCGACGCCGCCGACCGGGGCGTGGGCAAGTACAGCGGCGGCATGCGGCGGCGTCTCGACCTCGCCGCGTCGATGATCCTGGCCCCGGCCGTCCTGTTCCTGGACGAGCCGACGACCGGCCTGGACCCCCGCAGCCGCGGCGAGGTCTGGGCCTCGGTCCGCGACCTGGTGGCGAGCGGCACGACGGTCCTGCTCACCACGCAGTACCTGGAGGAGGCCGACAAGCTCGCCTCCCGCATCACCGTCATCGACCGGGGCCGGGCCATCGCCGACGACACCCCGGACGGACTGAAGGACCTGGTCGGCGGCGACCGCATCGAGGTCGTGGTGGCCGACCGCGCCGAGATCCCGGGGGTGGTGAAGACGGTCGCCCGGGTCTGCGAGGGGGAACCGGAGGTGGAAAACGAGGCGCTGCGCGTGCACGCCCCGGTCACCGACCGCGTGTCGGCGCTGACCGAGGTGGCGCGCACCCTCCAGGACGAGGGCGTCGCCGTGGAGGACATCGGCCTGCGCAGGCCGAGCCTCGACGACGTGTTCCTGCGCCTGACCGGCCACCGTACGAGCGCGGAGCCCGTGCGGCACGCGGAGAAGGAGGCGATGGCGGCATGAGCGCGCTCGACGTCGAGAGCGCCACCGGCCCGGCGACGGCCCCGCCCGAGCACGGCCGGCTGTTCTGGCTGCTCGCCGACTGCGGCAACATCGTCCGCCGCGGCCTGACCCACTACTGGCGCCAGCCCGTCAACATCGCCTGGCAGCTCGGCTTCCCGATCCTCTCCGTCCTCCTCTACGGCTATGTCTTCGGCAGCGCCATGACCGTGCCGGGCGGCGGGGACTACAAGGACTTCCTGATGCCGGGCATGTTCGCGATGACCATGGCGTTCGGCTTCATCAACACCGCGACGGTCGTCGTCTACGACTCCACGAAGGGGGTCGTCGACCGGTTCCGCTCCATGCCGATGTCGTCCTCGGCCGTGGTGGCCGGGCGCGGGGTGACCGATCTGGTCGTGGCCTGCGCGGAGTTGGCCATCATGATGCTGACGGCGGTCGCCATGGGCTGGCGGCCGGACGGCGGTTGGGGCTTCCTGGCGGCCTTCGGCCTGCTGTTGTGGCTGCGGTTCGCGCTCATCTGGATCGGCGTGTGGCTGGGCCTTCTGGTGCCCAACCCGGAGGCGGCGGGCGGCCTGTTCGCGGTGGCCTTCCCGCTGACGATGATCTCCAGCATCTTCGTCGCCCCGCAGCTCATGCCCGAGTGGCTGGGCTGGGTGGCCGCGTGGAACCCGATCTCGTCCACGGCGGCCGCCGTCCGCGACCTGTTCGGCACACCGGTCGGCGGCGGCGACTCGTGGGTCGAGCAGCACGCGCTGCTGATGGCGGGCGTGTGGCCGGTGGTCCTGACGGCGGTCTTCCTGCCGCTGGCGGTACGGAGGTTCCAGCGGCTCAGCCGTTAGGGCCGTGGCGGGACGGCTGGGGTGGAGCCGGGGGTGGAGCCGGCGGGAGCGGTGGATCTCCACCCCCGGCTCCACCCGCGGGTCCAGGTGTCGCGGGCCTGGCCGGAGGAGCCTTGAGGGCATGACAACGACTGAGTGGATCACCGACATCGCCCTCGTTCTGGTCGTCTTCCGCCAGCTGCGGGAAGGCCGGCTCGACCGCCGGACCTTCCTGATCCCGCTGGGGATCGTGGCCGTCGTGGCGTACTCGTACCTGGACTCCGTCCCGACCGAAGGCAACGACCTCGTACTGATCGCGGTCCTGGCGGGCGTGGGCGCGGCGCTCGGTGTCGCGGGTGGCGTCTACACCCGGATCAGGGCGCTCGACGGGCACCTCCTGATCAAGGCGGGCGCCGTGTCGGCGATCCTGTGGGTGCTGGGCATGGGCGCCCGCATGGGCTTCCAGGTCTGGGTCGAGCACGGCGGCGCCGACGACGTCGCCCGGTTCAGCATCGCCCACCACATCACGAGCGACCAGGCCTGGGTGGCGGCCTTCGTACTGATGGCGGTCACCGAGGTGGTCACCCGGGTGGCGACGATCTACCTGCGCAGCCGGGTCCACGCCCGGGCCGCGGCCGGCTCCGCTCCCGCCGCCCCCGCGGTGTCCGTCCTGGACCGTACGGCCTGACCGTGCGCTATGTTCTGCCGGTGTCCGCCACCGAAAGCACCCCGCCCCCGGCCCCGGGGGCGGACCCGCGTCCGACACCGCCCAGCGGGCCGGTCCCCGGCCGGGACCCGCGGGTGCAGTGGGGACTGAACCTCGCGGTCGTCGTCGTGGGAGCGCTGACGATCCGTCCCATGGGGTTCAGCGGCCAGGGACTGGCGGTCACCGTCCTCTTCGTGCTCAACTCCGCGGCACTGCTCGCCCGGGCCGTGCCCGAGCACCGCATCCCCCCGCGCGTGGTGCTCGGCTGGCTCACCCTCGGCATCGTCGCGGCGGCCGCCCTGATCGGCGTCAGCGGCAGCGGTACGAGCTACCTCTTCGCCTACTTCCTCGCCGGCCACATCGGCTACCGGCTCGAACCCCGGTGGGCCCTCGCCCTCGCGGCGGCGACCTCCCTGCTCTGCGCCGGTGTCCTCCACTTCCACCTGGGGCCGGGCGACCCGGACCTGCCCTGGACGCTCGGGCTCTCCACCGGCATCCCGGTCGTGGTCGGCATCCTCAACCGCACCCAGCGCCAGGCCGTACGGTCGGCGCTCTCGGCCGCCGAGTCGGCGGAACGCGCGGCCCGCGCGGAGGCCCGGACCGCCGTCCTCACCGAACGCGCCCGCATCGCCCGCGACGTGCACGACGTACTGGCCCACTCCCTGGCCGGGATCAACATGCAGCTGGAGCTCGCCGACGCCCTGCTCGACACCGGAGACCTCGCGAAGGTCCGGGAGGCCACCACCAAGGCGCACGGCCTGGTCAAGGAGAGCCTGAAGCAGGCGCAGTGGACCGTGCACGCGCTGCGCGAGGACGCGTTGCCGCTGGTCGAGAGCCTGACCGCGATGGTCGAGTCGTCGGGCCACCCTGACGCTCTCACGGTCACCGGGACCGTCCGCGAGGCGCCGCCCCAAGTGACCCAGAACCTGTTGAGGATCGCCCAGGAGGCCCTGACAAACGCGGCCCGGCACGCTCCCGGCGGAAAGATCGGGGTGGAGCTGACGTTCACCGCCGCATCGATCACACTGAGGATCCGCAACCGGCCCGCCACCCGTGCGGTGACCCCGGGCGCCGGCAGCGGGATGGGGCTGATCGGCATGCGCGAGCGCGCCGCTCTTCTGGGCGGGAGCGTCAGCGCGGGGCCGGTCACCGAGGGGCCGGACCAGGGCGGCTGGCAGGTGGAGGCAGTGATTCCGGGATGAGCGGGACGAGTGAACAGGGCCGGGGGCCCGTGCAGTTGAAGGTGGTCGTCGCCGACGACCAGGCCGCAGTGCGGGAGCCGCTCGCCGCGGTGCTCGGACTGGCCGAGGACATCGACGTGGTCGCGGCGGCCGCGGACGGCGGCGAGGTGCTGGCGGCGGTGGCCGCGGGACCGGTCGACGTGGTGCTGATGGACCTGCGCATGCCCGTGATGGACGGCATCGAGACGACCCGCCGCCTGACCGAGGAGCATCCGGAGGTGGCGGTGGTCGTCCTGACCACGTTCGCCGACGACGAGTCGATCCTCGGCGCGCTCGGCGCGGGAGCCCGCGGCTACCTGACCAAGAACGCCGGCCGCCAGGACATCACCCGGGCGATCCGGGCCGCGGGCGCCGGCCAGTCCGTACTCGACCGGGAGGTCCAGGACCGCCTGCTCGCCACGGCCAGGGCGAAGGCGGCGCCCGCCCGGGACGAGGCGGCCGGGCAGCCCCTGCCGGACGACCTCACACCCCGGGAACGCGAGGTCCTCGCCCTGATCGGCCAGGGACTGTCCAACCGGGGCATCGCCGAGAAGCTCTTCATCAGCGAGGCCACGGTCAAGACCCACATCAACAACCTGTTCGCCAAGGCCCACATCCGCGACCGCGCCGACGCGGTCCGGCGCGCCATCGGGGCGGGGCTGGCCTAGAGAGTGCCGGGCGCCAGGCGGGGCGGGACGCCTGCCGGCGCGACGCCCGCCGGTGCGGCGCTTCAGACGGCGGCCTGGTCCGCGAGCCGGTCGGCGGCGCTGCGGGGCTCGCGGCCCAGGAGTTCGCCCAGCAGGGGGCCGGCCTCCGCGAAGCAGTCGGTGCGGGCGGCCTGGTACCAGGTGAGGAGCAGCCGGGCCACCGGTTCCGGAACACCGCTCGCGACCTGGCCGGCCATCCATTCCTCGTCGTCCATGACGACCCGCTCGACGGTACGGCCGGTGAGGCCGGAGGCGATCTCGGCGAGGTCGTCGAAGGTGACGGCGGTCGGCGCGGTGAGGTTGACGGGGCCGTCGAGGGCACGGTCGCCGGCGAGGAGGACCGCGGTGGCCTCCGCGATGTCGGCACGATCGGTGTACGGGACGGGACCGTCCGCGGGCCGGTCGACCGCCAGGGGCCGAGCACCTGGTCGAGGGGGCCGTAGGCGCCGTTGCGCAGTGCGGTCCACGCGGTCCCGGACTCGGCGAGGACCGCTTCGGTGGCGGTGTGGACTTCCGACGGCGGGTAGGGATTGCCCGGGACGGCGCCGTGCTGGCTGGTGTAGACGATCCGCTGGACCCCGGCCTCGACGGCGGCCTCGACGGCATTGCGGTGCAGGCCGGCCAGGTCGGCCGCCGGATCGTTGCCCGACACCACCAGCACCTGCTCGGCACCGGCGAACGAGTCGCGCAGCGCGGCCGGTTCCTCGTACGAGCCCTGCCGCACCCGGACGCCGCGGTCGGCGAGGTGCCGCGCCTTGGACGCATCGCGGACGCTGACGCCGATCCGGTCGGCGGGCATGCGCTCGAGGAGGTGCTCGACGACGGCACCGCCGAGCCCGCCGGTGGCGCCGGTGACGATGATCATGACGTGGCCCTTCGCTAAGTTGACCAGGGTGGTCAGTTTCGCTTCCCGTCGCGACCGTAAGTAAACTGACCCGACGAGTCAAGTTATGCGGGGCGCCAGCGAGAGACGGAGCCGAATGATGGCCGGAGCAACCGGAGCAACCGGAGCAACCGGAGCAACCGGAGCAACCGGAGCCGCGGGTGCGGCGGGTGCGGCGGCCGGATCGGCGTCCGCGGAACCCCGGCTGCGCGCCGATGCCAAGCGCAATGCCGAGCAGATCCGCAAGGCCGCGATCGGCGCCTTCCAGGGCCGCGGCCTGTCCGTGCCGCTGGAAGAGGTCGCCAGGGCGGCGGGGGTGAGCAAGGGCACGGTCTTCAACCGGTTCGGCGGCCGGATCGGCCTCATCGAGGCCGTCATCACCGAGGTCGTCGCCACGGAGATCTACGCCATCATCGACCGCACCCGCGCCATCGACGACGTCTGGGAACGGATGACGTACTACGTCACCGCGATCCGCGATCTGCAGTACCGTCAGCCCGCCACCGTCGACACCATGCTGCAGGCCTACCCCGACGCGCGGAGCCTCATGGAGATCTGCCGGGCGGGCGGCGAGATCAACGAGGAACTCGTCGCCGAGGGCCGGGCCTCCGGCGCACTGCGCCCGGAGTTCACCGCCGAGGACCTGCACGCGCTCCTCCACGACAGCGCACTCGTCCTCAAGCACGGAACCCGCCCACGACGGGAGGACTACGACCGCCGCACCGCCTACTTCCTTGCAGGAATGCGGGCCCAGGGAACCCCTGAGCACTAGGTCCGGCGGTGTGCGACCGCCTTGAAGAAGGTGTAGCAGAACACCCCGTCGGGTTCGGCCGTGCGCCGCAGGGCGGCGATGCCGGCGTCGAAGGTCCGCGGGTCGATCAGCCCCGCCGCGACGGCGGGCTCCCGTACCCCCGAGATCATCGCGGTGAAGGTGCGTCTGGTGAAGCTCTCGGCCAGTTCCGGCCGGCTGCCGTCCACGTAGACGGTGCGCGGACTGACGGCGATGTCCGACCAGTCCGCCTCGTGCAACAGGGGAAAGAGCCGCCGGCCGATGAGTGCGTCACCGCCGGCGTGCCGCTGCAGTGTCACCTGGCACGCGACGGCCGCGCGCGCCGCTTCGTCGTCCGGGTGGAAGGAGGCCGAGCCGTGGTCGCCCTCGATCACGGTGATCGTCCCGCCGGGCCGCACGAGACGCCGCAGCCGTCGCAGCGCGTCGACCGGAGCGGGCAGGTGCTCCAACAGGAAGCACACGAAGACGTGGTCGAAGGAGGCCGCGGCGAACCCGCCCTCCTCTTCGGGGAGCGCGAAGACGTCCTTCTCGACGAACTCGACGTTCGTGAACCCCGCGGCATCGACACGCCCCGAGGCCGACTTCAGCGAGTCGGTGGCGATGTCGGCCGACACGAAGTGCGTGTGCGGGCTGCGCGAAGCCAGGGCGGTGGTCTGCGCCCCCACGCCGCACCCCATCTCCAGGACCCGCTCACCCGGTTGGAACCGGGTGTCGCCGTGCAGCAGCTCGACCAGGGCGCCCGCCTGGTCCGCGAGCCGCGTGCTCTCCTCGGGCCGGTAGCCGTGCACGTACTGCTCGAACATGGTCATGGTCTCGATCACCTTCATCAGCTGGTCCGGCTCAGCACTCCCGAGCGCGGCCACGAGCCGGTCGCGGAGTTGGCTTCGCCGCCTGAGGTCCTCCTCGACGTCGTCGAGGTGCGCGCGCAGGGTCGCCGCCGGGTCCGGATCCTCGCGGTCCAGCAAGGCGGCGACCTGCCGAAGCCCCAGGCCGGTGCGGCGCAGGGCCATCGCCCGGTAGAGACGCGTGACGTGCGCGGGGCCGTAACGACGGTGACCGCTCGGCGTGCGCTGGGGAGACACCACGCCCAACGCGTCCCAGTGCCGCAACACCCGCACCGACACCCCGGACGCGTGCGCCAGTTCGCCCACCGTCCACCACGTCCCGTCGTCCACGGCGGCAACGCTAGGCCCTCACACGGTGTCAGCTTCAAGCCCGGATGCGTCCTGCCGGTGCGCCGCCGGGCGCCGTCCGCCGTTGCACGGGAGGCGCGTATGTTCTGGCATAGAGCGCTGGCATTTTCACCCGTACGGCTGACCGAGGTCCGAATCCCCGCGCTTAGTGTGCCCATGCGATTACGTTCCGTCGCATGGTCAGTTCACCGCATGAAGCGTTGCACCGGATCTTCCGCGTGGATCCGGGGCTGTTCGCCCGGCTGTTGCCGCGGGCGGGCATCGGGTTTCCGGAGCACACCGCGATCGAACCCCTGGACACCGATCTCACCGAGATCAGGCCACTTGAGCGCCGGGTGGACAGCGTCTTCCGCGTGCACGTGCCCGGCGAGGAGGGCGGCTTCGTGCTCGCCGTCGAGTCGCAGGGCAAGCCGGATCCGGACAAGCACAACAGCTGGACCTACTACTTGGCCCACATGTACGCCAAGTACCGGTTGCCGCCGTTCCTCCTGGTGGTGTGCAAGGACAAGGCGACCGCGGCCTGGGCGTCGGAACCGATCCGTGTCGGGCGCGGCTTCCACACCAGCATGGTCGTCTTCCCGCTGGTCCTGGGGCCTGGCATCCTCCCCGTGATCACGGAGCCGGACGAGGCGGCCCGAGACCTCGGGGTCGCCGTCTTCTCCGCACTCGCCTACGCCTCGGACCCGGGACTGACTGCGATACTGGACGCGCTGGCGTCAGGAGTGGCGGGCGACGCGGGGAAGTCCGGGTCCGGGAATGTGGACCGGGTGGACTGGGCGGAGATCGTCGAGATCGGACTGGGTGAAGGCCCGGGTCGTGAGTACTGGAGGAATCTGATGGCCACTTACACCCCGAACTTTCCGGGCAGCAACTCGATTGTCGAGGAGTCCTGGCTCGACGGCCGCGCCAAGGGCCAGAGCGAAGGCAAGGCGGAAGGCAAGGCGGAGGCTGTTCTGCACGTCCTCAAGGCGCGGGGGATTGAGATCTCCGGTTCTGTCCGGGAGCGGGTCACCGAGTGCACCGATCTTGAGGCGCTGGAGACGTGGCTCGGCCGTTCCCTGAGCGTGACGCGCGCCGAGGAGCTGTTCGCCGAGGAGTAAGAGCGTACGGATGCGCGGAGGAGACCCGGTGGATGAACTGCTGGGCACCCTTCGTCCGGTGTGCCGGGAACGGCTGTGGCTTCTCGGTCAGCGGAGGCGACCGCGTCGTGCGCGTTGGAAGCGATAGGAATCCGATGGCCACTTACACCCCGAACTTTCCGGGCAGCAACTCGATTGTGGAGGAGTCCTGGCTCGACGGCCGCGCCAAGGGCCAGAGCGAAGGCAAGGCGGAGGCTGTTCTGCACGTCCTCAAGGCGCGGGGGATTGAGATCTCCGGTTCTGTCCGGGAGCGGGTCACCGAGTGCACCGATCTTGAGGTGCTGGAGTCGTGGCTCGACCGTTCCCTGAGCGTGACGCGCGCCGAGGAGCTGTTCGTCGGGGAGTAGAGATCCCACTGATGTGCGCAGGGCGCCCGGCGGATCGTCCGCCGGGCGCCCTGCGTCGTCATGCCGGTGGTGGCGGCTACAGCTTCTCGATGACGTAGTCGACGCACTTCGTCAGCGCCTCGACGTCCGCCGGGTCGATCGCCGGGAACATCGCGACGCGCAGCTGATTGCGGCCGAGCTTGCGGTACGGCTCGGTGTCGACGACGCCGTTGGCGCGCAGCACCTTGGCGACCGCGGCGGCGTCGATGTCGTCGGCGAAGTCGATGGTGCCGATGACCTGCGAGCGCTTGGCCGGGTCGGAGACGAACGGGGTGGCGTACTTGGACTCGTCGGCCCACGTGTACAGGCGGGTCGAGGAGTCCTTGGTGCGGGCGGTGGTGAAGTCCAGGCCGCCCTGGCCGTTCATCCAGTCCAGCTGCTCGCCGAGGAGGAACAGCGTCGCGAGGGCCGGGGTGTTGTACGTCTGGTTCTTGCGGGAGTTGTCGATCGCCGTCGGCAGCGAGAAGAACTCCGGGACGTGGCGGCCGGACGCGTGCACGCGCTCGGCGCGCTCGATCGCGGCCGGGGAGAAGACGCCGATCCACAGGCCGCCGTCGGAGGCGAAGGACTTCTGCGGGGCGAAGTAGTAGACGTCGGTCTCCGACACGTCCACGGGGAGGCCGCCCGCGCCCGACGTCGCGTCCACCAGGACGAGGGCGCCCTCGTCGGCACCGGCCACCCGCTTGATCGGCATGGCGACACCGGTCGACGTCTCGTTGTGCGTGAGGCCGTACACGTCCACGCCGGCCTCGGCGTGCGCCTCGGGGTGGGTGCCCGGGTCGGAGGAGACGACCGTCGGCTCGGCCAGCCACGGGGCGAGCTTCGCGGCCTTGGCGAACTTGGAGGAGAACTCGCCGAAGCTCAGGTGCTGCGACTTGTTCTCGATCAGGCCGTGCGTCGCGACGTCCCAGAACGCGGTGGAGCCGCCGTTGCCGAGGATGACCTCGTAGCCGTCGGGGAGCCGGAACAGCTCGCGGATGCCCTCGCGGACCTTCCCGACCAGGTTCTTGACGGGTGCCTGGCGGTGGGAGGTGCCGAGCAGGGACGTACCGGTGGCGGCCAGGGCGTCCAGCGCCTCCACCCGCACCTTGGAGGGACCCGCGCCGAATCGACCGTCCGCGGGCTTGATGTCAGCAGGAATCTGGATCTCAGCCACGTGCCGGAGGGTATCCCCTCGGCCAAACCGGACGAAGACATGTCCGTCCGATGAGACGAGATCTCCGCCGTGCGGACCTGTGCGGAGCTACGAGAGCCCATGCTGGACGCATGACCGATCTGGAGGCAGCACTGCGCAGGGCCGTCCGCGGCGAGGTCGGGTTCGACGTCACCTCCCGGGCCCTGACCACGATGGACGCGTCGAACTACCGGAGGGTCCCGCTCGGTGTCGTCGCGCCGGCAGACGCCGACGACGTGGCGGCCGTGCTGGAGGTGTGCCGGGAGCGCGGCGTGCCGGTCGTGGCGCGGGGCGGCGGTACGTCGATCGCCGGGCAGGCGACGGGCACGGGCGTGGTGCTCGACTTCACCCGGCACATGAACCGGCTGGTCGGGCTCGATCCGCAGGCGCGTACGGCCGTCGTCCAGCCGGGGCTGGTACTCGACCGGCTCCAGGACGCAGCCGCCCCGCACGGGCTGCGCTTCGGCCCCGACCCCTCCACCCACAGCCGCTGCACGCTCGGCGGCATGATCGGCAACAACTCCTGCGGCTCCCACTCGGTGGCCTGGGGCACGACGGCGGACAGCGTGCTCGAGCTGTCCGTGGTCACGGCGCGGGGGCGGCGGCTGCGGCTCGGGCAGCAGTGGGCCGGGGCGCCGCAGGGGCTGCGGGAGCTGGTGGACGGCGACCTGGCCCGCCTGCGCACCGGCTTCCTCGACCTCCCGCGCCGCATCTCCGGCTACGCGCTGGACGCCCTGCTGCCGGAGAACGGCGCGGACGTGGCCCGCTCCTTCTGCGGCTCGGAGGGCACGCTGGGCGTGCTGACGGAAGCCGTCGTCCGGCTGGTCGAGTCACCACGCGCGCGTGCGCTCGCGGTGCTGGGCTACGCCGACGAGGCGGGCGCGGCGGAGGCTGCGGCCGGGCTGCTTCCGCTCGGCCCGCTCACGGTGGAGGGCATGGCGGTGGACCTGGTGCCGTCCACGGAGGGGCTGCCGAGGGGCGGGGCCTGGCTGTTCGTGGAGACCGGCGGCGACACGGAGGCGGAGGCACGCGCGCGTGCGGAGGCCGTCGTACGGGCCGCGGACGTCGTGGACGCGCTGGTGGTCACCGACCCGGCCGGGCAGCGCACCCTGTGGCGCATCCGGGAGGACGCGAGCGGTACGGCGACGCGGATGCCGGACGGGTCGGAGGCGTGGCCGGGCTGGGAGGACTGCGCGGTGCCACCGGCACGGCTGGGCGGCTACCTGCGCGACTTCCGGAGCCTGCTCGCAGCCCATGGTCTGCGCGGCACCCCCTACGGCCACTTCGGCGACGGCTGCATCCACGTCCGCATCGACTTCGACCTGCTGACGGACGCCGGGGTCGCCCGGTTCCGCCGCTTCTCGGAGGAACTGGCGGACGTGGTGGTGGCGCACGGGGGCTCGCTCTCCGGGGAGCACGGGGACGGGCAGGCGCGGGCCGAGCTGCTGCCCCGGATGTACGGCGCGGAGACGGTCGCCCTCTTCGAGCGCGCGAAGGCGGTCTGGGACCCGGACGACCTCCTCAACCCCGGCATGCTGGTCCGCCCGGCCCCCCTCGACACCAACCTCCGCTTCTCGGTCCTGCCGCGCGAGCCGGTGGACGTGGCGTTCGGCTACCCGTCCGACGGCGGCGACTTCTCGGCGGCGGTGCGCCGCTGCGTGGGCGTGGCCAAGTGCCGTACGACGTCGGTGTCCGGCTCGGGCGTGATGTGCCCGTCCTTCCGGGCGACGGGGGAGGAGGAGCACTCCACGCGGGGGCGGGCCCGGCTGCTGCACGAGATGCTCGCGGGCGAGCTGGTGACGGACGGCTGGCGGTCGACGGAGGTCCGGGACGCCCTGGACCTGTGCCTGTCCTGCAAGGGCTGCCGCTCCGACTGCCCGGTCGAGGTCGACATGGCCACGTACAAGGCGGAGTTCCTGCACCACCACTACGAGGGACGCCGCCGCCCCGCCGCCCACTACACCATGGGATGGCTGCCGGTGTGGCTGCGCTGGGCGGCACGGACGCGGACGGCACCGGTCGTCAACGCGCTGGCGTCGGTACGGCCGTTGGCCGCGGTGGCCAAGCGGCTGGGCGGGATCGCGGGGGAGCGGGAGGTGCCGCGGCTGGCGGGGGAGACGTTCAGCAGGTGGTGGCGGGGGCGGCGCCGGGGAGCGGCCGACGACGGCGACCTGGTGGTCCTGTGGCCCGACACCTTCACCGAGCACCTCTCGCCCTCCGTGGGCCGGGCGGCCGTACGGGTGCTGGAGGCGGCGGGACTGCGGGTGGCGCTGCCGCCGACGCTGCGCAGTCGCGGCGTGATCGGCGACGGTACGTCGACGTCGGCTCTCGCGCTGCTGACAGCCCGCCGGGGACAGGTCTGCTGCGGCCTGACGTACGTCTCCACCGGCCAACTGGACCGCGCCCGCACGGTGATGCGCCGCACGCTGGACCTGATGGCCCCGGTGCTGGAGACGTCCGCGCCGGTCGTCGTCCTGGAGCCGAGCTGCGCCGCCGCCCTGCGCACGGACCTGCCCGAGCTGCTGCACGACGACCCGCGCGCGGCCCGGCTGGCCTCGCGCGTCCTGACCTTCGCGGAGGCCCTGGAACGCCACGCCCCCGACTGGACCCCGCCGGCGGTGAACCTCCCGGCGGTCGGGCAGACCCACTGCCACCAGCACGCGGTCCTGGGCGACGCGGCCGACCGTCGCCTGCGCGAGTCGGCGGGCCTGACCGGGGAGCTGAGCGGCGGCTGCTGCGGCCTCGCGGGCAACTTCGGCTTCGAGGCCGGCCACTACGAGGTGTCGGCGGCCTGCGCGGAGGACCAGCTCCTCCCGGCGGTGCGCGAGGCTCCGGACGGCGCGGTGGTGCTGGCGGACGGCTTCTCCTGCCGGACCCAGCTGGAGCAACTGGCGGGGGTGCGGGGGCGGCACCTGGCGGAGGTGCTGGCGGAGGGGCTGGAGGGAGAGCGCCGGTGAGGTCTCCTACGGCCGGTGGAACTCGACCTCGGGGTGTGAGGGGGCGGGGCCCTGGAGGAGTGGCTGGGGGATGCCCCGGAGGTGGAGGTCGAAGAAGGCGCCGACGTAGTCGCGGGTGATGTACCAGCCCCGCTCGCCCGGGAGCGGCACCTCCGGATCGGGCAGCCCCAGCTGCTCCGCCAGCCAGGGGATGTCGGTGAAGGAGAAGTGCCCGGCCCCGGACACGGTCAGCCAACGCTTCCAGCCGCGCAGGCGGTCATAGGTCTCGGCCCAGTCGCCGGCGGTGTTGGCGGGACCGTGGACGGCCTCGGCGCCGACCATCATGAACGGACGCCGGCCGAGCCCGGAGCCCGCGTCGCGTACGAAGAAGCCCCCGTCGAGGTTGACCCCCGCCCGTACGCGACGGTCGGCTGCCATCGTCGCCATGGCGGCCGCCCCGCCGATCGAATGCCCGGCGACGCCGATACGGCGCGAGTCGATCACGTGGGCGAGCAAGCCCGCTCTACGGTGTCCCGTCAACGCGTCGATCACGAAGGACAGGTCTGCGGCCCGGCCCTCCACGACCACCGCCTCCTCGACGTCGACGCCGACCCGGTCGCAGGCCACGCAGGGCGGAACCCGGCCCCCGGGGAACTCCGTGCCGACGGATTCGTAGGCGTGGTCCACGGCGGCGACGACGTAACCGCGGGCGGCCAGTTCCCCGGCGAGCGCGGTGAGCGTGGTGCGCGGCATGGAGAAGCCGGGGGACAGCAGGACCAGCGGGAACCGGCCCGGCGCGGTGGGTGCGTCGAGTTGGGCGTGCGTCCGCGTTCCCGCGACCGTCGCGGCCGGTACGACCCCGGCGAGGCCCTTGGCCTCCAGGAGTCGTTGCGCCTCGCTCTCGGTCATGTACGCCGCCGGGACCCCGCCCGACGGGCGTGCCGGGTAGGACACGGACACCATCAGCTCCCTGCCGCGCGCCGCCGGCACCCAGGGGTCGGCGCGGTGCCGGTCGACGAGGTGCAGGGTGCGGCGGCCCACGGGGTGGGGGCCGGCGGGGGAGGGCAACTCCAGTACGGCGGCGGGCGCCGAGGACGCGGGGGCGGCCCCGAGGAGCGGCACGGACGCGGCTCCCGCGAGCAGTGCGGTCAGGACGGTTCTGCGTGAGGTGTTCGATCTGCTGGGCATGCGGTCGAAGTTAGACGCCGGGCGCGGCACAACGCGTCGCCGCTGAGGGGTACTTGGGCGTACGACCGGCGACTGATCATCGGGAGTCCGGATGGCACCGTGGTATCGGTCGCGCGGTCTGCCGCAGGGTTGTGGCGTCCACCGCACGACTCCCGAGCTCGATCGCACCCGACCCGTCTGGCGGCAGGTCGCCGCCGCCATCGAGGCACGTATCGCGGACGGTACTCACCCCATCGATGCGCGGGTTGGGTCGGTGGCCGAGTTGTCGGCCGCGTGCGCCATTGCGGCATCGGCCGCGCAGGCCGTCCGTCGGCCGCCGGTGACGGAGGGCGGGGGCGCCGACCCGAGTCGTTGACCGGAACCGCGTGACGCGGCCCACGCGTGATCGTCCGTATGGACGGCTCGGGTGATCAGGTGGAGGCGGCGTCGCGACGGCGGTTCGGCAAGCGGGCCCGGGTGATCGGGGGCGGGGCGGCCGTCGTCGCCTTGGCGCTCGCCGCCGGGATGGTGATCGCCGACGACGGGCCGGCCGGCATCGCGGCGCCGTACGGATGCGGGGCGGGGGGAGTGCACAGCACCGCGTCCTCTCCCGCGCCGGACCGACCCGCGCCGGACGGCGCCGCCGACTTCGACGGCGACGGGCATCCCGACCTGGCCCTCGGCTCGATGGGGGACGTGCCGGGCGGGTACGGCGGGGGGAGCGTCGCGGTGGCGTACGGGGCGGGGGACGGGACCGGGATCGCCCGGTGCCAGTACCTGACGCAGGACGACCCCGGGATACCGGGCGCCAACCGGGACGAGGCGTTCTTCGGGAGTGACGTCGTGGCCCGCGACCTCGACGGGGACGGGTACACGGACCTCGCCGCCTCCGTCTTCGACTGGAAGCCGAGCGTGATCATCATGTGGGGGTCCGAGGGCGGGCTCTCGCGCGGCGTCCGGGTGCCGGGGACCGACGGCAGCCACGTCGCCTGGGGCGACGACCCGCTCCTGGACGAGCAACTCGTCGGCGGTGACTTCGACGGGGACGGGCACCCCGACCTGATCTTCGGGCTGGGCTCCGGCAAGGGGCTGCTCAAGGGCCCCTTCGAGCGGGACGGCACCCCCGCCGGAACGGGGCCCGTCCCGGCTCCGCGCCGTCCCGCCCCACACGTCCGGCACGCGAACTACGACGACCTTCTCGCCGGGGACCTCGACGGCGACGGCATCGACGACCTGGTGAGCTTCCACGACGCAGACACCGGACCCGAAGTGCCTTGGCGGGACCGGACCCAGCCGGTGAGCTACCTGCGCGGCGGCCGGGACGGCTTCACGCAGCCCAGGGACACCCGGCTCCCCGACGCGGGCGAGGGCGCGATCGGCGACGTGGACGGTGACGGAGTCGACGACCTGGTCCTCAGCCCCCGTGGCGGCGACGCGAGCCGCAGCTCGGTGACCGTGGTGTACGGGACGCAGGACGGCCCGCGGGCGCGCAGGACGACGACCGTCGACCGGGACACTCCCGGCGTGCCGGGCGCGGAACCCCAGGACGAGGACGCCGTCCTCACCAGCCTGGCCACCGGGGACGTCAACGGCGACGGGTACGCGGACGTGGTGGCCGGGGCTCCCCGGTGGGACGTGTACGGGGAGCCGGGGCCGGAGGAGGTGCTGTTTTTGGCGGGCGGTCCGGACGGGCTCAGTGGCGAGGGCGCCCGGCTGTTCGACGGGGACGACCTCGGCGCCGCCCCGGGCGGGGACGCGAACTTCGGTGCCGCCGTGGGCCTCACCGACCTGGACGGCGACGGGCACGCCGACCTCGTGGTGACCGCGCCGGGCAGCGACACGGTCGACGGAGTGGCCTACCTGCTGCCCGGCACGGCGAACGGGCCCGCCACCCAGGGCGTCACCCGGTTGTCCGGGGACGCCTTCGACGACACCGAGGGACTGGGGCTGCTGATGGGCGGCGGGGAGGTCGCCCTTTAGGCCGTCAGGCCGTGTCTCCGAGCGGGGTTGCCTGGTGGCACCCGCTTGCCATCCCGCTATGAGGCCGTCGGTGGACCGGTGCGGGCAGCGTAGGCGGCGCGGGCATCGTCGATCCGGGCGAGGTGCGCGACGCTCCATTCGAGCAGAGGCGCGGTGGCCTCGCGCAGGCTGATGCCCATGTCCGTCAGCTCATAGCTGACATGCGGCGGCATCACGTCGTGGACGGTTCGGGTCAGGATTCCGTCGCGCTCCAGGCCGCGCAGCGTCACGGTGAGCATGCGCTGACTGATTCCGTCGATGGCCCTCTTGAGCTCGGTGAAACGGCGCGGTCCGTCTTTGAGGTTGCGCACGACCAGCAGCGACCACTTGTCACCGACGATGTCGAGCACCACCCGGGTCCGGCACGCGTCGCTGGGCCGCGCCACCGACTGCGGATCACCCTGTGCCGCGTCCATGGTTACCTCCGGAGAACCGAGGCACCGAAAAGTGCCTTATTGCCTGTGGTGCGTCGTGTGCACCAGCATGCTCTTGGTACTCAAACAGTACCGAGGCACGAAAAGTAACCGCCAGAGTCGCGAATCGGCGGCATGCGCGTGACCGTGCCCATCTGCCCATCTGCCCATCTGCTCATCTGCTCCCGCGAAGGAAGATCGATGTCCACATTCCTGCTGATCCACGGCGCTTGGCACAACGGACGGTGCTGGGAGCGGGTGGTGCCGCTGCTGGAGGCCGCCGGGCACCGGGTGTTCGCGCCGTCCCTGACCGGCTACGGCGACAAGGCACACCTGCTCGGTCCGGAGGTGGGTCTCGACACGCACGTCGACGACGTGGTCGGGCTGATCACCGAGGAGAACCTCGACGACGTCGTACTCGTCGGCCACAGCTACGCAGGGCTGGTGATCTCCTCCGCGGCCCACCGGATTCCGGAACGCATCGCGCACCTGGTCTACCTCGACGCGATGGTCCCGGAGGACGGCGAGTCCGCAGTCGACATCCACCCCGTGACACGGCAGCTGATCGAGCTCGCCGAGAAGTCCGAGAGCGGCTGGCGTGTGCCGCCGATGCCCGAGCGGCCCGCGCCGTTCGGCCTGTTCGGCGTCACCGACCCGGCTGACGTCGCGTGGCTGCACGGGATGCTCTCGGACCAGCCGGTGCGCTGTCTTCAGCAGCCGGTGCGACTGGGCAACCCGGCCGCTGACGCGATCCCGCGCACGCACATCCACAATGTCGGCGCCATGCCGGAGGGCGTCACCCGTCGCCCCGTCCCGCCGGTCCAGCCCAACGGCACCGCCGCCCAGGTCTGGGAGTTGCCCACCGGCCACGACTGCATGATCACCATGCCGACCGAACTCAGTGAACTGCTTCTCAAGCTCTCCTAGCGCGCCGCTCGTCGGAGGCCGGCGGGGGTCCGCCCCGGCCGCCGCGCCGGAGCCGGTCGAGGACTCGGGCGCGTCCCGCCGAGCCGGGCGCGTCCGGAAGGATCGGTTGAAGGCGCGGCCCGGGCGATCACGGTGATCGATTCGTGCCCCGGGCCGTCTAGGACAGGATGTGACCTATATGGCTCCTAGCGTGGTTCTCGATCGACGGAACGGCCCCACCGGAAGACGGAGACAGACCATGGCTATCGACCAGACCACCACCCCCGACCCGACCCAGGCCCCGGCGGCCGCGACCGGCGAGCGCGCCGACCTGCTGGAGATGCTGGCCGAGCACCGGAACTTCCTGCGCTTCACCACCCGTGACCTCACCGACGAGCAGGCCGGGTTGCGGACCACTGCGAGCGAGCTCTGTCTGGGCGGCCTGATCAAGCACGTCGCCGCGGTCGAGCGGAACTGGCGGAACTTCATCCTGGACGGCCCGTCCGTGATGGGGGACTTCACGGCCATGACCGAGGCCGACCGGGCGCGATGGACCGACGGGTTCAGGATGCTGCCCGGTGAGACGCTGGCCGGCGTGCTGGCCAACTACGCCGAGGTGGCCCGCCGGACCGACGAACTGGTCGCCACCCTGCCCGACCTGGGGGCCACCCAGCCGCTGCCCAAGGCACCGTGGTTCCAGGACGACACCGAGTGGTCGGCCCGCCGGGTGCTGATGCACATCATCGCCGAGACCGCCCAGCACGCGGGGCACGCCGACATCATCCGGGAGTCCCTGGACGGGGCCAAGACCATGGGGTGACGGTCACTTCACGAAGCGGTACTTCAGGTGGGTGGCGAGCGGGGTCTCGACGACCCGGACCTGTTCCAGGTCGCGCCGCCGCGCCCCCAGCCCCTCGAAGAGGCGCAGCCCGCCGCCGAGGAGTACGGGCACCACGTGCAGCTGGAGCTCGTCGACCAGGTCCGCCGCGAGGTACTGCCGCACCGTGTGCGCGCCGCCCCCGATGTCCACGTTCCGGTCTCCGGCGGCGGCCTTCGCCCGCTCCAGGGCGCTGTGGATGCCGTCGGTGACGAAGGTGAAGCTGGTGCCGCCCTCCTTCACCAGGGTGGGGCGGGGGCGGTTGGTCAGGACGAAGACCGGGGTGCGGAAGGGCGGGTTGTCGCCCCAGAACTCCTCGCCCGTGTCGTACATCATCCGGCCCATGATCACCGCCCCGGTGGCGTCGAACCACTCGCGCATCAGCTCCGAGTCGCGGTTCTCGTCCCCGCCGGTCATGCCCTGGCGCTCCCGCCAGCTCGCCAGGGTGTGGATCCACTCGAAGATCGGCTCGCCGCCGTCGCCGCCCGGGTTGTCGAGGGTGACGTTCGGGCCGGCGACGTAGCCGTCCAGGGTGATGGCCAGGTCCGCGGTCACGGTCATGAGGGGTGCCTCCTCGGGTGATGGGTACTGCCGTACTGCCTTCACCCTGGCGTCGATCGGGCACCGCCGTTTTCGACACCCAGGCGAGCGGAATCAGGGCACCGTCTCTCCCCGTACCAGCGGGCGGCACACCGGCTGGACGTCCTCGGGGAGGTCGTCCGGGCGGCACCAGCGGGCCTCCAGGATCTCGAACGGGTCCAGGCGCAGCTCGCCGCCCAGCAGGCGGGCCTCGAACGCCACCTCCAGGCGGGTGCGCAGTCCGCTGTTCAGCATGACCAGCCGGCCCACCTCCACGTCGAGGCCGGTCTCCTCCTTGACCTCCCGGACCACGGTCCGCCGGAAGTCCTCGCCCTTGTGCGCGAAGCCGCTCGGCAGACCCCACTGGCGGCCCGGCGCCCACAGCCGGTGCTTCAGCATCAGGACCCGTCCCTCGTCGTCCCGCACGACGCCGGTCACGCCGACCACGAACTTGGCGTTCACCAGCCACATCACGCGGCTCTGCACGGGGCGCAGCAGGCGCCAGAGGCGGGTCAGGAGTCGTCTCACCCGGTGGACGGTACCGCCTGGCCGCGCGGCCAGGGCAGGGCGGTCCCGGCTCGCCCGGCGGACGTGCGTTGACAGCCGTACGTCCCGGCCCCGACAGTTGCGTAAAAGCGCTATGTGCCTGACAGAGTCCATTACTCTGAACCGGGCAGTGCAGCATGCTGAACGACGTCCGCCCGCACACCGTCCCGGAGCCCCCGTGAGTACCCCAAGCGCCACCCCCGGCACCCCGTCCCCGGCTGCCGCCGCGCCCGCCGTCGGCCACGCGCCCGCGCCGGACGGTGCGCCGGGCGGGCGGTTCGGCTCCCTCGGGCCGGTCGGCCTGGTCCTCGCCGGTGGGCTCTCCGTGCAGTTCGGCGCCGCGCTGGCGGTGAGCCTGATGCCTCGGGCCGGGGCGCTCGGCGTGGTGACCCTGCGGCTGGCCGTGGCCGCCGTCGTCATGCTCCTGGTGTGCCGGCCCCGGCTGCGCGGCCACTCCCGGGCCGACTGGGGCACGGTCGTCGTCTTCGGCATCGCCATGGCCGGTATGAACGGCCTCTTCTACCAGGCCGTCGACCGCATCCCGCTCGGCCCCGCCGTCACCCTGGAGGTGCTCGGCCCGCTCGCCCTGTCCGTCTTCGCCTCCCGTCGCCTGGTCAACCTGGTCTGGGCCGCGCTCGCCCTGGCCGGCGTCTTCCTGCTGGGCGGCGGAGGCTTCGACGGCCTCGATCCGGCCGGTGCCGCCTTCGCGCTGGCGGCGGGCGCGATGTGGGCGGCGTACATCGTCTTCAGCGCCCGCACCGGGCGCCGCTTCCCGCAGGCCGACGGGCTGGCGATGGCGATGGCGGTCGGGGCGCTGCTCTTCCTGCCGCTGGGCATCGTCGAGTCGGGGCCGAAGCTGATCGACCCGGTGACGCTCGCGCTGGGCGCCGGCGTCGCCCTGCTCTCGTCCGTCCTGCCCTACACGCTCGAACTCCTCGCCCTGCGCCGCCTGCCCGCGCCGACCTTCGCCGTCCTCATGAGCCTGGAGCCCGCCATCGCAGCGGCGGCCGGTTTCCTCATCCTCGACCAGGCGCTGTCCGCCACCCAGTCCGCCGCCATCGCCCTGGTCATCGCGGCGAGCATGGGCGCGGTGCGGACACAGGTGGGGCGGCGGAAGGCGGCCGCGTGAGAGCGTCCCTCCCCGTCGGTCCGATCACCCCGGCCGGGCCGCGCGGCAGCCGCACCGCATAGGCTGCGTACCTGGTCAGCTCATCGGGATCACGGGGAGGGAACCGATGAATCACACGGCCGAGGTCTTCCAGCCCTTGCAGGACGACGATCCGCGCACGGTGGCCGGTTACCGTCTCGCGGCACGGCTCGGAGCGGGCGGCATGGGCCGGGTCTATCTGTCGCACACCCGGGGCGGCCGGCCCGTGGCCCTCAAGGTCGTACGGTCGGAACTGGCCGACGACGCGACCTTCCGGCGGCGTTTCGGCCGGGAGATCAAGGCCGCCCGGAGGGTGAAGGGCGCCTACACCGCCGAACTGATCGACGCCGACCCCGACGGCACCCCGCCCTGGCTGGCCACGCTGTACGTGCCCGGACCCCCGCTCTCGGACGCCGTCGCCCGGAGCGGACCGCTGCCGGTGCCCGCGGTGCTGTGGCTGATGGCGGGCGTCGCCGAGGCGCTGCAGGCCATCCACGGCGCGGGCATCGTGCACCGGGACCTCAAGCCGGCGAACGTGCTGCTGGCCGCCGACGGACCGCGCGTCATCGACTTCGGCATCTCGCTCGCCGCCGACAGCACGGCGCACACCGCCACGGGCACCACCATCGGCACGCCCCAGTACATGGCCCCCGAGCAGGCCTCCGGGGGCGACGTCACGGCGGCGACCGACATCTTCTCGCTCGGGCAGACGGCCGCGTTCGCGGCGCTGGGCAGGCCGCTGTACGGCGACGGCCCGGCCGCCACCGTGCTGTACCGGATCGTCCACTCGGAGCCCGACCTCTCCGGGCTCCCCGAGCGCCTGCGCGACCTCCTCGGCCGGTGCCTGGCCGCCGACCCCGGGGAACGGGCCGCCCCGGCGGAGATCGTCGAGTGGTGCCGCCGGGAGCTGGGCCGGGACGGCGGTGAGGACACCGGGCCCGCCGTGTGGCGGGAGATCGCCGGACCGCCGGTGACGGTTCCACCGCCGGTCGCGGCCACGGGGGCGGCGACGGCCGTGACGCCGGCCGTCGCGCCGGGTTCCACCGCGGTGCACACGGCGCCGTGGACCGCGCCTGCCGCCCCGCAGGCACCCGTCGTGTCCCCGGGGACCGCTCCGGCGGCGCCCTGGCCGGGCGCCTCCGGGCCGTGGGGGCCGGGCGCGCCGCAGCGGCCGGCCGGGCCGGAAGAGCGCAGGCGCCGCAGGAGACGCGCGGCCCTGCTCGCGACCGCCGCCCTGGCCGCGGCCGGCCTGCTGATCTCTTCGGCGTGGATGCTCCGGGACGCGATGGACCGGAGCCACGACCGCGACCGGGACACCGCCGCGTCCGCGTCCCCGTCCGGAACTCCGGACCGGGCGGAACCCCGTGCGTCGGCGTCCGGCGCGGCGGCCACGGACGGGCCCGGGGCGACGGCGGGTTCCGGTACCAGCGGTACATCGGGTGCGCCGAGTGCCTCGACCGACGGGCCGGCCGTCGGGCCCACCACGCCGCAGGCCCGGGCCTTCAGCGGCGTTCAGGTGGACAGGGACCACTCGGTCTCCTTGAGCGACGGAAAGAGCCACGAGGGCGCCAAGGAGGACATCCGCTTCAGCTGTGCGCAGGTCGGCTGCGAGCTGGAGAGCGACACCAGCGTGCTCCTGTGGATGCCCGACGGGCCGGGCACCACGTACGACGACTGCCGGTTCTTCACCGCCCACGCGAAGAGCCGCAGCCTGTCCCTGACCGTCGTGGCGGCCGGCACCGAGATCTGCGTCAGGCACCGCAACGGCGACATCGCGCTGCTCGTCGTCCAGGTGAAGTCCACCGCGATGCCGGACCTGGGGTTCGTCACGGCGGACCTGACCGTCTGGCGGGCCGAGAAGGACTGAGGCGTCACGCGCCGGACGGCCTTCGAGGAGGCGTCCCCAAAAATCATGCAAGCATGCTTGATTGTTAATCTCCGCCCTGCCATGCTCCTCCCCACACCGCCCCGCACACCGCCGTGCCCGAGGGGAGCGCCCCGTGTCCGACCCCACGCCCGTGATCGACGACCTGCGCGAGGAGAGCGAGGAACTCGACGCGCTGGTGGCCAAGTTGAGCCCGGACGAGTGGCGGACGGCCACCCCGGCACCCGGCTGGACGATCGCCCACCAGATCGCGCACCTGCACTGGACCGACCGGGCCGCCCTGGCCGCGGTCACCGACGCCAACGGCTTCCGGGCACTGGTCGAGCAGGCCCTCGCCGCCCCCGACCGGTACGTCGACGACGCCGCCGAGGAGGGCGCCGAGCAGGCCCCCGCCGAGCTGCTGGCCGCCTGGCGGAAGGGTCGTGCCGACCTCGACGAGGCCCTGCGCGCCGCCCCGCCCGGCGCCCGCTTCCCCTGGTACGGCCCGCCCATGGCCACCGCGTCCATGGCCACCGCCCGCCTGATGGAGACCTGGGCCCACGGCCTGGACGTCGCGGCGGCCCTCGGCGTGTCCCGCCCGCCCACCGACCGCCTGCGCCACGTCGCCCGCATCGGCGTCCGCGCCCGGGACTTCGCCTACGCCGCCCACGGACTCACCCCGCCCGCCGAGCCGTTCCGCGTCGAACTCACCGGCCCCGGCGGCGACCTGTGGACGTACGGTCCCGAGGGCGCCCCGCAGCGCGTCACCGGCCCCGCGCTCGACTTCTGCCTGCTGGCCACCCAGCGCGCCCACCGCGCCGACCTCGCCCTCACCGCCGAGGGCCCGGACGCCGACCGCTGGCTGGACATCGCCCAGGCCTTCGCCGGACCGCCGGGAGCCGGACGCCCGCCGAAGGGAACCGCCGAATGAGCGTGCTCCGCGTCGGCAACGCCTCCGGCTTCTACGGCGACCGCTTCTCCGCCATGCGCGAGATGCTCACCGGCGGCGAACTGGACGTCCTCACCGGCGACTACCTCGCCGAGCTGACCATGCTCATCCTGGGCCGGGACCGGCTGAAGAACCCGGACGCCGGGTACGCCCGCACCTTCCTGCGGCAGTTGGAGGAGTGCCTCGGGCTCGCCCACGAGCGGGGAGTCGGGATCGTCGCCAACGCCGGGGGGCTCAATCCGGCCGGTCTCGCCGACGCCGTACGCGCGCTCGCCGACCGCCTCGGCATCCCCGTCCGCGTCGCGCACGTCGAGGGCGACGACCTCACCGCCGCCCACCCCGGCACCCTGGCCGCGCACGCCTACCTCGGCGGCTTCGGCATCGCCGCGTGCCTGCGGGCCGGCGCGGACGTGGTCGTCACGGGCCGCGTCACCGACGCCGCCTTGGTCACCGGGCCCGCCGCCGCGCACTTCGGCTGGGAGCCGACGCAGTACGACCGGCTCGCGGGCGCCGTCGTCGCCGGGCACCTGCTGGAGTGCGGGACGCAGGCCACCGGCGGCAACTACGCCTTCTTCCGGGACGGCGACGTACGACGCCCCGGCTTCCCGCTCGCCGAGCTGCACGACGACGGCACGTCGGTCCTCACCAAGCACGACGGCACCGGAGGCTTCGTCGACGTCGGCACCGTCACCGCGCAACTGCTGTACGAGACGGGCGGCGCCCGGTACGCCGGCCCCGACGTCACCGCCCGGCTCGACACCGTACGGCTCACCCAGGACGGCCCCGACCGCGTCCGCGTCGAGGGCGTGCGCGGCGAGGCACCGCCGCCCACCCTCAAGGTCGGCCTCAACCGGCTCGGCGGCTTCCGCAACGAGGTCGCCTTCGTCCTCACCGGCCTCGACGTCGAGGCCAAGGCCGCGCTGGTGCGCGACCAGATGGAACCGGCGCTCGGCAAGGTCTCCGACGTCCGCTGGGACCTGGTCCGCACCGACCGGTCCGACGCCCCCACCGAGGAGACGGCCAGCGCCCTGCTGCGGCTCGTCGTGCGGGACGCCGACCAGGAGGCCGTCGGACGGGCGCTGAGCGGCGCCGCGATCGAACTCGCCCTCGCCAGCTACCCCGGGTTCCACGTGCTCGCACCCCCGGGGAAGGGCGCGTCCTACGGCGTGTTCGAGGCCGCCCACGTCCCGCAGGACACCGTCGGCCACGTCGCCGTACTCCACGACGGGCGGCGCGTTGCGGTACCGGCCGCCCGCGACACCGCCGTACTCGCACCCGTACCGGAACCGCCCCTGCCCGAGCCCCTCCCGCCCGGCCCCGTCCGCCGCGCCCCGCTCGGACTCGTCGCAGGAGCCCGCAGCGGCGACAAGGGCGGCGACGCCAACGTCGGCGTGTGGGCGCGGACCGACGACGCCTGGCGCTGGCTCGCCCACGAACTGACCGCCGACCGGTTCCGCGAGCTGGTCCCCGAGGCCCGCGACCTGCCCGTCACCCGGCACCCGCTCCCCAACCTGCGCGCCCTCAACTTCGTCGTCGAGGGCATCCTCGGCGAGGGCGTCGCCGCGCAGGCCCGTTTCGACCCGCAGGCCAAGGCGCTCGGCGAATGGCTGCGCGCCCGGCACCTGGACATCCCGGAGGCCCTGCTGTGACCGTGCCGCCGTACACCCCGGAGGCCCTGCTGTGACCGTCCTGCCGTCGGCCCTGGACCCCACCGACCCCGACCACCGCGCCAACCGCGAGGCCATGCTCGCCAAGCTCGCCGACCTGGACGCCGAGCACGCCAAGGCCCTCGCGGGCGGCGGGGAGAAGTACGTCGCCCGGCACCGGAAGCGCGGCAAGCTGCTGGCCCGCGAGCGCATCGAGCTGCTCCTCGACCCCGACACGCCCTTCCTGGAACTGTCGCCCCTGGCCGCCTGGGGAAGCGAGTACACGGTCGGCGCCTCCCTCGTCACCGGCATCGGCGTCGTCGAGGGTGTCGAGTGCCTGATCACCGCCAACGACCCGACCGTGCGCGGCGGCGCCAGCAACCCCTGGTCGCTGAAGAAGGCCCTGCGCGCCAACGACATCGCCCTCGCCAACCGGCTGCCCTGCATCAGCCTCGTCGAGTCCGGCGGCGCCGACCTGCCCTCCCAGAAGGAGATCTTCATCCCGGGCGGCGCGATCTTCCGCGACCTCACCCGGCTGTCGGCGGCCGGCATCCCCACCATCGCGGTCGTCTTCGGCAACTCGACGGCCGGGGGCGCCTACATCCCCGGCATGTCCGACCACACCATCATGGTCAAGGAGCGCGCCAAGGTGTTCCTCGGCGGGCCGCCGCTGGTCAAGATGGCCACCGGCGAGGAGAGCGACGACGAGTCGCTGGGCGGCGCCGAGATGCACGCCCGCACCTCCGGCCTCGCCGACCACTTCGCCGTCGACGAACCGGACGCCCTGCGCCAGGCCCGCCGCGTCGTCGCCCGGCTCAACCACCGCAAGGCGTACGCCGACCCGCCTCTCGCCGAGCCGCCCAAGTACGACCCGGAGGACCTGCTCGGCATCGTCCCCGGCGACCTCAAGGCCCCCTTCGACCCGCGCGAGGTGATCGCCCGGATCGTCGACGCCTCCGACTTCGACGAGTTCAAACCCCTGTACGGGACGAGCCTGACGACCGGCTGGGCGAGCCTGCACGGCTACCCGGTGGGCATCCTCGCCAACGCCCGGGGGGTCCTGTTCAGCGAGGAGTCGCAGAAGGCGGCCCAGTTCATCCAGCTCGCCAACCAGCGCGACATCCCGCTGCTCTTCCTCCACAACACCACCGGCTACATGGTCGGCAAGGAGTACGAACAGGGCGGGATCATCAAGCACGGCGCCATGATGATCAACGCGGTGTCCAACTCCCGCGTCCCCCACCTGTCCGTACTCCTGGGTGCCTCCTACGGCGCCGGGCACTACGGCATGTGCGGCCGCGCCTACGACCCCCGCTTCCTCTTCGCCTGGCCCAGCGCCAAGTCCGCCGTCATGGGCCCGCAGCAGCTCGCCGGCGTCCTGTCCATCGTCGCCCGCCAGTCCGCCGCCGCGAAGGGACAGCCGTACGACGACGAGGGAGACGCCGCGCTGCGCGCCATGGTGGAGCAGCAGATCGAGTCCGAGTCGCTGCCCATGTTCCTGTCCGGGCGGCTCTACGACGACGGCGTCATCGACCCCCGCGACACCCGCACCGTCCTCGGCCTGTGCCTGTCCGCCGTCCACACCGCCCCCTACGAGGGCGCACGCGGCGGCTTCGGCGTCTTCCGCATGTGAGGGTGAGAGACCAGTGATCACTTCCGTACTCGTCGCCAACCGGGGCGAGATCGCCTGCCGCGTCTTCCGCACCTGCCGTCAGTGGGGCATCCGCACCGTCGCCGTCCACTCGGACGCCGACGCGAACGCCCTCCACACGCGCGAGGCCGACGCCGCCGTACGCCTGCCGGGCACCGCACCCGCCGACACCTATCTGCGCGGCGACCTGATCGTGAAGGCCGCCGTCGCCGCCGGGGCCGACGCCGTCCACCCCGGCTACGGCTTCCTCTCCGAGAACGCCGACTTCGCCCGCGCCGTACGGGACGCCGGACTCGTGTGGATCGGGCCGCCGCCCGAGGCCGTCGAGGCGATGGCGTCCAAGACCCGCGCCAAGGAACTCATGGGCATCGCGCCCCTCACCGATCCCGCCGACGTCACCGAGGCCGACCTGCCGGTGCTGGTGAAGGCGGCGGCCGGCGGCGGCGGACGTGGCATGCGCGTCGTACGCCGCCTCGCCGACCTCGACGCCGCACTGACCGCCGCCCGTGCGGAGGCCACGAGCGCCTTCGGCGACGGCGAGGTCTTCGTCGAGCCGTACCTGGAGAACGGCCGCCACGTCGAGGTGCAGATCCTCGCCGACACCCACGGCACGGTCTGGGCGCTCGGCACCCGCGACTGCTCCCTCCAGCGCCGCCACCAGAAGGTGATCGAGGAGGCCCCGGCACCCGGCCTCACTCCCGAACTCACCGCCGAACTCCACGAACTCGCCGTACGCGCCGCTCGCGCCGTCCACTACGTCGGCGCCGGCACCGTCGAGTTCCTCGTCGCCGACGGCAAGGCGCACTTCCTGGAGATGAACACCCGCCTCCAGGTCGAACATCCCGTCACCGAGGCCGTCTTCGGCATCGACCTCGTCGCTCTCCAACTGCACGTCGCGGAAGGCCACGCCCTCGAAACCGACCCCCCACCCGCGCGTGGCCACGCCGTCGAGGCCCGCCTGTACGCCGAGGACCCGGCGAACGGCTGGGCCCCCCAGACCGGCCGCCTGCACCGCCTCGCCGTGCCCGACGGCATCCGCCTGGACACCGGCTACACCGACGGCGACGACATCGGCGTCCACTACGACCCGATGCTCGCCAAGGCGGTCGCCCACGCCCCCACGCGCGCGGAAGCGGTCCGCCGCCTCGCCGGCGCACTGGAGCGGGCGGTGACCCACGGCCCGGTCACCAACCGCGACCTGCTCGTCCGCTCCCTGCGCCACGAGGAGTTCGCCTCCGGCCGCATGGACACGGGCTTCTACGACCGCCACCTGACCGACCTCACCCGGTCCGCCCCCGACCCCCTCGCCCCTCTGGCCGCCGCCCTGTCCGACGCGAGCACCCGCACGGGCCGCTTCGGCGGCTGGCGCAACCTGCCCTCGCAACCCCAGGTCAAGCGGTACGCGGCCGGCGGCGAGGAACACGAGGTCCGCTACCACCACACCCGCACCGGCCTCACCGCCGAGGGCGTCCACGTCGTCCACGCCGGCCCCGATCGGGTCGTCCTCGAAACGGACGGCGTACAACGCCGCTTCGACATCGCCCGCTACGGCGACCGCGTCCACGTCAACGCCACCGCGCTGACCGCCCTGCCCCGCTTCCCCGACCCCACCACCCAGCACGCCCCGGGCTCCCTCCTGGCCCCCATGCCGGGCACGGTCGTCCGCGTCGCGGAGGGCCTGACGGAGGGCACCACCGTCCAGGCGGGCCAGCCCCTCCTCTGGCTGGAGGCCATGAAGATGGAACACAAGATCACGGCCCCGGTGACAGGCAGGCTGACCGCGCTGAACGCCGTACCGGGACAGCAAGTGACGGTCGGCTCTCTACTGGCGGTAGTGCAAGCAACCTAGGGGCGCGGGGCTGCATTGAATATGCGGCTCCGCCGCGTGTGCGCGAGCAACCACACACAATCCGCACCCGAAGGAGCACAGTGACCACCCTCATCGAATCCAACGAGCACAAGTCCCTCCGCGAAGCGGTCGCGGCCTTCGCCAAAACCCACCCCCACACCCTCAACGCCGAGGACAACAAACGCCTCTGGCAGGAAGCGGCCAAGCTCGGCTACATAGGCGTCAACCTGCCGGAGGCGTACGGCGGAGGCGGCGCCGGCATCACCGAACTCGCCCTCGTCCTCGAGGAGCTGGGCGCCGCCGGCAACCCCCTGCTCATGATGATCGTCTCCCCGGCGATCTGCGGCACCGTCATCGCCCGCTTCGGCACCGAGGAGCAAAAACGCGACTGGCTGCCGTCCCTCGCCGACGGCACCCGCCTCATGGCCTTCGGCATCACCGAACCCGACGCCGGCTCCAACAGCCACCGCATCACCACCACCGCCCGCCGCGACGAGGCCACCGGGGACTGGATCCTCACCGGACGCAAGGTCTTCGTCTCCGGCGTCGACATCGCCGACGCCACCCTGATCGTCGGCCGCACCGAGGACGCCCGCACCGGCAAGCTCAAGCCCTGCCTGTTCATCGTCCCGCGCGACGCCCCCGGCTTCGAGCGCCGCCTCATCGACATGGAACTCAACGCCGTGGAGCGGCAGTTCGAGCTGACCCTCGACGACGTACGGCTGCCCGCCGACGCCCTGGTCGGCGACGAGGACGCGGGCCTCCTCCAGCTCTTCGCCGGCCTCAACCCCGAGCGCGTCATGACCGCCGCCTTCGGCATCGGCATGGGCCGCCACGCCCTCTCCCGCGCCCTCGACTACGCCCGCGAGCGCACCGTCTGGAAGACCCCCATCGGTGCCCACCAGGCGATCGCCCACCCCCTCGCCCAGGCGCACATCGAGCTCGAACTCGCCCGCCTGATGATGCAGAAGGCCGCCCACCTGTACGACGCGGGCGACGACATCGGCGCCGGCGAGGCCGCCAACATGGCGAAGTACGCGGCAGGGGAGGCCTGCGTGAAGGCCGTCGACCAGGCCGTGCACACCCTCGGCGGCAACGGCCTCACCCGCGAGTACGGGCTGGGCCGGCTGATCACGGCCTCGCGCGTGGCCCGTATCGCCCCCGTCAGCCGCGAGATGATCCTCAACTACGTCTCCCACCAGACCCTGGGCCTGCCCAAGTCGTACTAGGCCCGTACCAGGCCCGTACCAGGCCGTATCCGCGACGTTGGAGGAACCGTGTTCCGCAGCGAGTACGCAGACGTCCCGCCCGTCGACCTGCCCATCCACGACGCCGTGCTCGGCGGGGCCGCCGCCTTCGGGGACGCCCCGGCGCTGATCGACGGCACCGACGGCACCACCCTCACCTACGAGCAGGTGGACCGGTTCCACCGGCGCGTCGCCGCCGCCCTCGCCGAGACCGGCGTGCGCAAGGGCGACGTCCTCGCCCTGCACAGCCCCAACACCGTCGCCTTCCCGCTGGCCTTCTACGCCGCCACCCGAGCGGGCGCCTCCGTCACGACCGTGCACCCGCTCGCCACCGCCGAGGAGTTCGCCAAGCAGCTCAAGGACTGCGCCGCCCGCTGGATCGTCACCGTCTCACCGCTCCTGGACACCGCCCGCCGCGCCGCCGAACTCGCGGGCGGCGTCCAGGAGATCCTGGTCTGCGACAGCGCGCCCGGCCACCGCTCGCTCGTCGACATGCTGGCCTCGACGGCGCCCGAACCCTCCGTCGCGATCGACCCGGCCGAGGACGTCGCCGCCCTGCCGTACTCCTCCGGCACCACCGGCACCCCCAAGGGCGTCATGCTCACCCACCGGCAGATCGCCACCAACCTCGCCCAGCTCGAACCGCTCATGCCGGCCGCCCCCGGCGACCGGGTCCTCGCCGTCCTGCCGTTCTTCCACATCTACGGCCTCACCGCCCTGATGAACGCCCCGCTCAGGCTCGGCGCCACCGTCGTCGTCCTGCCCCGCTTCGACCTGGAGCAGTTCCTCGCCGCCATCCAGAACCACCGCATCACCAGCCTGTACGTCGCCCCGCCGATCGTCCTGGCGCTCGCCAAGCACCCCCTGGTCGCCGACTACGACCTCTCCTCGCTCAAGTACATCGTCAGCGCCGCCGCCCCGCTGGACGCGCGCTTGGCCGCCGCCTGCTCCCGGCGGCTCGGCCTGCCGCCCGTCGGCCAGGCCTACGGCATGACGGAACTGTCCCCGGGCACCCACGTCGTCCCCCTGGACGCCATGACCGACGCGCCGCCCGGCACCGTCGGCAAGCTCATCGCGGGCACCGAGATGCGGATCGTCTCCCTCACCGAGCCCGGAAAGGACCTGCCCGCCGACGAGTCCGGGGAGATCCTCATCCGCGGGCCCCAGATCATGAAGGGCTACCTCGGCCGCCCCGACGCCACCGCCGCCATGATCGACGAGGAGGGCTGGCTGCACACCGGCGACGTCGGCCACGTCGACACCGACGGCTGGCTGTTCGTCGTCGACCGCGTCAAGGAGCTGATCAAGTACAAGGGCTTCCAGGTGGCCCCCGCCGAACTGGAAGCCCTCCTGCTCACCCACCCCGGCATCGCCGACGCCGCCGTCGTTGGCGAGTACGACGACGACGGCAACGAAGTGCCGCGCGCCTTCGTCGTACGCCAGCCGGCCGCACCCGACCTCGCGGAGGGCGAGATCATGATGTACGTCGCCGAACGCGTCGCCCCCTACAAACGCGTCCGCAAGGTCACCTTCACCGACGCCGTGCCCCGGGCGGCCAGCGGCAAGATCCTCCGCCGGGAACTGCGGGGACGCGCATGAGTATCGTGGCCCGCGCCAGGGACCGGGGGATCGAAACCCTCACCCTCGACTCCCCGCACAACCGCAACGCCCTCTCCGCCGCCCTCGTCGGCGACCTGACCGCCGCCCTCACCGACGCGGGCCGGGACCCCGGCGTCCGCGCCGTCGTCCTCACCCACACCGGCACCGCCTTCAGCGCCGGCGCCGACCTGCGCGACCCGCCCGGCCCCGACGCCCTGGTCGGCCTCCTCCGGCGGATCGCCGAGGTGCCGAAGCCGGTGATCGCCCGCATCGCCGGGCACGTCCGCGCGGGCGGGCTCGGGCTGGTCGGCGCCTGCGACATCGCGGCGGCGTCCACGGAGTCGACCTTCGCCTTCACCGAGGTCCGCATCGGCGTGGCGCCCGCCGTCATCTCCATGACCCTGCTGCCCCGCACCGACCCCCGCGCCCTCACCCGCTACTGCCTCACCGGCGAACGCTTCGACGCCGCCGAGGCCGCCCGCATCGGCCTGGTCACGGCGGCCGGCGACGACGTGGACGGCGTACTCGACCCCGTCCTCGATGGTGTGCGCCGTGCCTCACCACAGGGCCTGGCCGAGACGAAACGGCTGCTCACGGCTAGGGTGCTGGAGGCCTTCGACCGGGACGCGGCCGACCTCACCGCGCTCTCGGCCCGGCTGTTCGCCTCTCCGCAGGCCCGCGAGGGGATGACGGCCTTCCTCGAACGACGGGATCCGGAGTGGGTGGTGTGAGCGGCACCGTGGGCGCGGCGGAACGCGCGGAGCGCGTACCCAAGCAGGACCGCAGCCGGGCCACCCGGCAGCGGCTCCTGGAAGCCGCCGTGGCCTGCCTCGCCGAACGCGGGTGGGCCGGGTCCACCGTCTCCGTCGTCGCCGAACACGCCGGCGTCTCCCGCGGTGCCGCCCAGCACCACTTCCCGACCCGCGAGGACCTCTTCACGGCCGCCGTCGAGTACGTCGCCGAGGAACGCTCCGTCGCCCTGCGCGCCCTCTTCCCCGAGGGCGCCGCCGCGGGCGACCGGCGTGCGGTGGTCGCCGCGCTCGTCGACCTCTACACCGGCCCGCTCTTCCGCGCCGCCCTGCACCTGTGGGTGGCCGCCTCCAACGAGGAGCAGCTGCGCGAGAGGGTCACCGAACTGGAGGCCCGCGTCGGCCGCGAGACCCACCGCATCGCCGTCGACCTCCTCGGCGCCGACGAAACCCGCCCCGGCGCCCGCGAAACCGTCCAGGGACTGCTGGACATGGCCCGCGGCCTGGGCCTCGCCAACCTCCTCACCGACGACGCCGCACGGCGGCAGAGGGTGGTGGAACAGTGGGCGCGGCTGCTGGACGCGGCACTGGCCCGGTGAGCGGCGCCGGCACGGTGACCGCAGTCCGGCACCGGGTCACTGTCGGTGCCCGGCGCTACTGTCACCGCCATGGGTGACTACTTCCAGACGATCGTCGACCTCGACGCCGGCGAGGCGGAGGCCGCGGAACTCGCCGAGCGCGCGGTCGCGTGGCTGGTGAGCGAGGGCATCGTCCTCGCCGAACGCGAGGTCTGCGTCCTCGGGCAGCCCCTCGGGCACCCGCCCGGGCCCCACTGGAGCCGGGCGGTGGCCGACGACGACCCCGACGGGGAACCGTCCGACGGGCTCGCCGTGCACACCGGACGCACCGTGTTCGACAGCGGCCAGGACGAACCCGAAGCCGTGACCTGCCCGCACTGCCGCACCACGACCGACCTGTCGGACGAGGACGCCGACGACCCCGTCTGGCCCCGCTTCGCCTCCGCGATCACCGACTGGCAGGACGGCCCCGCGGACGCCGACGTCACCTGCCCCGCCTGCGCCCGCGAGGTCCCCCTGACCGCATGGCTCTGGGCCGACGACCGGCTGGCCGCCGGACACCTCGGCCTGGAGTTCTGGAACTGGCCCGAACTCAGCGACGGCTTCCGGGCCCGCCTGACCGCCGTCCTCGACGGCCACCGCACGGCGTACCTGTGGGGCAAGCTCTAGACGCGACGCCGGGACCCGTCACGGACTCAGCCGCTCCACCCGCCAGCCCCCGCCGCCCTCCGCCACGTACCGCAGCCGGTCGTGCAGCCGGTTCTCCCGGCCCTGCCAGAACTCCACCGCCTGAGGCACCACCCGGAACCCGCCCCAGTGCGGCGGCACCGGCACCTGCTCGCCCTCCGGATAGCGCGCCGCCAGCTCGGCGTACGTGCCGTCCAGGGCACGGCGGTCCGCCACCACCGACGACTGGACACTCGCCCAGGCACCCAGCTGGGAGCCGTGCGGCCGGGTCCGGAAGTACGCGGCGGTCTCGTCCCGCCCGGTGCGCCGCGCCACGCCCGTGACCACGACCTGCCGGGCCATCGGATGCCACGGGAACAGCAGCGAGACGTACGGGTTCGCGTCCAGCTCACGGCCCTTGCGGGAGTCGTAGTTGGTGTAGAAGACGAAACCCTGCGCGTCGAAGTGCTTCAGCAGCACCGTGCGGGAGCTGGGCCGCCCCTCGGCGTCCGCCGTGGAGACCACCATGGCGTTCGGCTCGAACAGCCCGCCGTCCGTCGCCGCCTGCTTGAACCAGCGCGCGAACTGCTCGACGGGCGTCGCCGCCAGTTCGGTCTCGGACAGCCCCTCGGCCCGGTACTGCTTGCGCATCGAGGCGAGATCGAAGGGCACCGGGTCGGCGGCGGGGACGGCGGAATCGGCTTCGCGATCGGTCACGCCGCCCATCCTGCCGCATCCGCTCCACCACCCGGCCGGGGTGGCACCCAGTGCCGCACCCACTCCCCAAACGTGACACCCGGGGATATGGTTCTTGGTCCCGCTCCGGCCGGATGACCGACGGCCGCACGGGGCATCACAGGGGTGACCGCCGGGACCGCGAGTCGATGCACGACCGTGGATCCATGGAGGCGCCGCACCGTCTCCGCCCAGGTCGCCGTACACCACTGATCACGAGGAGCCGCCTGATGTCCGACTTCGTACCCGGGCTAGAGGGAGTCGTCGCGTTCGAGACGGAGATCGCCGAACCCGACAAGGAGGGCGGCGCCCTGCGCTACCGCGGCGTCGACATCGAGGACCTGGTCGGGCACGTCTCCTTCGGCAACGTGTGGGGCCTGCTCGTCGACGGGGCCTTCAACCCCGGCCTGCCGCCCGCCGAGCCCTTCCCGATCCCCGTGCACTCCGGCGACATCAGGGTCGACGTCCAGTCCGCCCTCGCCATGCTCGCCCCCGCCTGGGGCCTCAAACCCCTCCTGGACATCGACGCCGCCCAGGCCCGCGACGACCTCGCCCGCGCCGCCGTCATGGCCCTGTCCTACGTCGCCCAGTCGGCGCGCGGCCAGAGCCTGCCCATGGTTCCGCAGCGCGAGATCGACAAGGCCGAGTCCGTCGTCGAACGCTTCATGATCCGCTGGCGCGGCGAGCCCGACCCCAAGCACGTCGCCGCCGTCGACGCCTACTGGACCTCCGCCGCCGAGCACGGCATGAACGCCTCCACCTTCACCGCCCGCGTCATCGCCTCCACCGGCGCCGACGTGGCCGCCGCCCTCTCCGGGGCCGTGGGCGCCATGTCCGGCCCGCTGCACGGCGGCGCGCCCTCGCGCGTCCTGCACATGATCGAGGAGATCGAGCGCACCGGCGACGCCGAGGCCTACGTCAAGAAGACCCTCGACGCGGGCGAACGCCTGATGGGCTTCGGCCACCGGGTCTACCGCGCCGAGGACCCGCGCGCCCGCGTCCTGCGCCGCACCGCCCGCGAGCTGGGCGCCCCGCGCTACGAGGTCGCCGAGGCCCTGGAGAAGGCCGCCCTCGCCGAACTCCACGCCCGCCGCCCCGACCGCGTGCTGGCCACCAACGTCGAGTTCTGGGCCGCCATCATGCTGGACTTCGCTCAGGTCCCGGCGCCCATGTTCACCTCGATGTTCACCTGCGCCCGCACCGCCGGCTGGTCCGCCCACATCCTGGAGCAGAAGCGCACCGGCCGCCTGGTCCGCCCCTCCGCCCGCTACGTCGGTCCGGGCACCCGCGACCCGCGCGAGATCGAGGGCTACGCCGACATCGCGGGCTGACGGCCCCTTCCTGTCCCCGAACGCAGGCGACCCGCGAGTCTGGTTCCTCCGTGGAGGAGCCGGCCGGACGTACCGGCGACTCGCGGGTCGGGTGACTGCTTGGGATTGGGCCGGCTGCACGCGTCTGTCACGCGCTGGTCCGGCGCCGCACTCCGTGTGGTGCCGGGCCGCTAGCCCGCAGCCACCTCACGCGTCCGGTTGTCATACATCTGCCGAACCACCTCCCTTCTCGTGTACCGCCCACCTTAAGAACCGGTCGGCCGTCGATCAATCGAATTTCCGGGTCGATTCGTTGCCGATCTCCCATGGACGCGTCTTCGCTGGTCACCTACGGTTTCGCCCATGACGGAACGCCAGGGGGGCCCGCCGGTCAGGCGGGCGATTGCCAGCGGGTCGGCCTTCGAGGAGCGGATCGGGTACGCCCGTGCCGTCGTCGACGGGGACCGGGTGCACGTGTCGGGGACGACCGGGTTCGACTACGCGTCGATGACGATCTCCGACGACGTGGTGGAGCAGGCCGAGCAGTGCCTGCGCAACGTCGGGGCAGCGCTCGCCGAGGCGGGGTGCACCTTCGCGGACGTGGTGCGGGTGCGGTACCTGCTGCCCGCGCGGGAGGACTTCGAGCCGTGCTGGCCCGTGCTGCGGCGGGCGTTCGGCCGGGTGCGGCCGGCCGCGACGATGATGGTGTGCGGGCTCGCGGACGAGCGGATGCGCATCGAGATCGAGGTGGACGCGCGGCGGGGGACGGTCACGGCCGGTCCCGCGGCGGCGCTGCGGATCGCGGCGGTGGACGGGGACGCCGTGGTGGAGGAGTGGCGGCACGTGCACAACGTGACCGTGCCGCCGGCCGCCATGACCCCCGACGAGGCGCGGGAACGCGCCGGACGCAACCGGCTGGCCAACGCCTACCTCGGGGACGTCCTCGTCGGCTGCTCCACCGTGCGGCCGCCCGGCGGCGAGGGGCGGGTGGCGACCGTGATCGCGCGCGTGCTGCCGGCCTACCGGGGCCGCGGGATCGGTACGGCGCTCTACGAGGAAGGGCTGGCGCACGCGCGCGTGCTGGGCGCCGGGGCGGTGGAGACCGTGGTGCTGGCGGCCAACGCCGACGGACTGCGGTTCGCGGGAGCGCGGGGGTTCGTGGAGAAGGAGCGGTACGTGCTCGACGGCGAACCCGACGAATGGGTCGATCTGACGCTCTCCGCCGGTCCCGCGTGAATCCCGCCGTGCCCCTTCATGACGGGGGCGTATGCCGAGTTTCCGCAGTACAACGATTTCCGCGAACTTGCGGGAACTCGGTGTGTGCTGCATCACGTTCGAGTTGAATGAAGGCCAGTGAGTGAACCGACGTACCGTACGGCGGACGCAGCCTGCAGGGGGTCCAGGTGAGTGCTTCCCGGCGTAGTGGGACCACCGACGAGCTGGGGCCGGACGAGCCGGAGCAGCCCGAGCGGGACGGCGCGGACCTGTTGGCCGCGCTCCTCGACGGCATGGACGCGGCCCTGTGCGCCTTCGACGCGGACGGGGTCGTGACCCACTGGAACCGCGAGGCGGAGCGGATCCTCGGCTGGAGCGCGGCCGAGGCCGTGGGACGGCAGGGTTTCGCCGGGTGGGCCGTGCGCAGCGCGGACGCCGGCGAGGTGGAGGACCGGCTGCTGTCCGCGATGCGGGCGCCGGGGCGCCAGGTGCACGAGTTCGCGCTGCTGACGAAGGACGGCGGCCGGGTGCTGGTGCGCACCCAGTCGGCGGCGGTCCGCGGTCCCGACGGGAAGCCGGCGGGCGTGTACTGCGCGTTCAGCGAGGTGCACGCGCAGATCGACCTGGAGCGCTCCATCGCGCTGAGCGAGGCCCTGCTGGAGGACGCGAGCTGGGGTGTCGTCCTGGTGGACGCGGACCTGCGGCCCGCCGTGGTCAACGCGCACGCGGCGCGTGCGCTGGGGGCGGGACGCACGTCCGTGCTGGGGCGGCCGCTCGGTGACCTGCTCGCCCAGGGCGTCGAGGAGTTGGAGAACGCCCTGACGCACGTCCTCGCCGAGGGCGCGCCGCCCGCGCCGGCCGAAGTGTGGGTGAGCCTGCGCACGCCCGAGGGGGAGCGGCGCCGGTGCTGGCGCAGCGGGTTCGTGCGGCTGGCCTCGCCGCTCGCGGAGGAGCCGGTGCCGCTGGGCGTCGGCTGGCTTTTCCAGGACGTCACGGAGTCGAAGCAGGGGGAGCAGGAGGCGGCGCTGCTGCGCTTCCGGGCCAACCAGCTCCACCGGGCGGCGCGGGCCGCGGCCGAGTGCGAGGACCCGGCGGAGGCCGCGATCGTCCACCTGGACTTCGCGCTGGCGGGGTTCGCCGACCACGCCCTGATCGACCGGGTCGTGAGCGGCGCGGCGTCGGACACCGACGCGGCGGAGCCGGTGCGGCTGGTGCGGGTGGCGGCCACGCCGTCCGGCGCGCCGGGGCCCAGCGTGCCGTCCGGGACGGCCGGGATGCCGGTGCGCTACGGCGAGGGGCACCCCGCCGTGCAGTGCGTGGAGCGGACGGGCTCGGTGCGGGCCAGCGCGGGAGTGCGCACGGTGCCCGAAGAACAGGTGCGGCAGTGGGCTGCGGCCCGGCAGTGGCCGGCGGACACGGTGCACGGCCTGTGCGCGGTGCTGCGCAGCCGCGGCCGGACCATCGGCGTCGTCACGTTTCTGCGAGGCGCGGGCCGCAGCGCCTTCGAGCGGCAGGACGCCATGTACGCCGAGGACGTGGCGGTCCGGATCGCCGCGGCGCTGGATCTCGCGGGCGCGGTGGGGGAGCGGCCGTAGCCGGCTGCGCGACCGCGGCCGCTCACCGGCGGTGACCGCGGCCGCTCACCGGCGGTAGAAGATCCGGTCCCCGTACCGGTCCAGCACGCGGCCGTTCCACTCGTGGCCGCCGTCCACGTTGCCCGAGCGCAGCAGCGGGGGTTCGATGCCGCGGTCGGCGAGGGTGGCGGCCGCCGTGGCCGTCATGGCCTGCATGAGGGCGCTGGTGACGACCGTGGAGGCGGGGGCGAAGGG
The DNA here is from genome assembly GCF_000772045.1 of Streptomyces sp. CCM_MD2014. Lineage (GTDB taxonomy): Bacteria > Actinomycetota > Actinomycetes > Streptomycetales > Streptomycetaceae > Streptomyces > Streptomyces salinarius. The sequence continues at coordinate 4,989,463 of NZ_CP009754.1, forward strand.
CGCCGGGACGGTGTCCAGGGTGAGTTCCGCGTCGCCGACGGCGATCTTGGAGTCCAGCACGATGTCGCAGTGGTCCTTGAGGAAGGTGCCGGAGGAGTGCCGCGACGTCGTCTCGAAGGCGTACGCCACCGAGGTCACGCCGATGACCCGGATGCCGAGGGCACGGGCGTTCATCGCCATCTCCACGGGCAGGGCGTTGCGCCCGGAGAGGGAGATGATCACCAGGGCGTCGCCCTCGCGGAGCGGTGAGGAGTCCAGGACGGCGCTCGCGAGGCCGTCGACGCGTTCCAGGGCGGAGCCGAGCGTGGCCGGCATCACGTCCACGCCGACGACGCCGGGCACGGCGAGCAGGTTCATCAGGGCGAGTCCGCCGGCCCGGTACACGACGTCCTGGGCGGCGAGGGAGGAGTGGCCGGCGCCGAAGGCGAAGAGCCGGCCGCCGCTCTGCACGGTGTCGGCGAGCAGGGTGCCGGCCGCCTCGATGCTGTCCGCCTCCTCGTCGCGGACGCGTCGCAGGAGGTCGATCGCCGCGTCGACGAACTGGCCGGCCGGCTTGCGGTCGCTCATGCGGGACCCCTTCGGTGTGGCTGCGTCGCGGATCACGGTGCGGTCTGGACCAGTGCGGTGTCAATACGGCGTCCAGCCGCCGGGGCGGGGGTGAGCGGGCGTGAGCGGGTGCGGTCCGGGCCCGGCTTTTCGCGGCGGGGCACGGTTGTCGGTGGTATGCGTCAGAATTGGTGGCAGGGCCAGCGCACGCGCCGGTGGGCCTCAGCCTCCGGCAATCTCATCGAGGGGCACGTATGTCCGGACTGATCGACACCACGGAGATGTACCTCCGCACCATCCTGGAGCTGGAGGAGGAAGGTGTGGTCCCGATGCGCGCCCGGATCGCCGAGCGGCTCGATCAGAGCGGCCCGACGGTCAGCCAGACGGTGGCGCGGATGGAGCGCGACGGCCTGGTGTCCGTGGCGGCGGACCGGCACCTGGAGCTGACCGACGAGGGCCGGCGGCTGGCGACGCGCGTGATGCGCAAGCACCGGCTCGCGGAGTGCCTGCTCGTCGACGTGATCGGCCTGGAGTGGGAGCAGGTGCACGCCGAGGCCTGCCGCTGGGAGCACGTGATGAGCGAGGCCGTCGAGCGCCGGGTGCTGGAGCTGCTGCGGCACCCGACCGAGTCGCCGTACGGCAACCCGATCCCCGGCCTGGAGGAGCTGGGCGAGGCGGACGGCGCCGACCCGTTCCTGGACGAGGGCATGGTGTCCCTGGCCGACCTCGACCCGGGCCTGGAGGGAAAGACGGTCGTGGTGCGCCGGATCGGCGAGCCGATCCAGACGGACGCGCAGCTGATGTACACGCTGCGGCGGGCCGGGGTGCAGCCGGGATCGGTGGTGAGCGTGACCGAGTCGGCGGGCGGTGTGCTGGTGGGCAGCGGCGGTGAGGCCGCCGAGCTGGAGGCGGACACCGCCTCCCACGTGTTCGTCGCCAAGCGCTGACCGCACGGCGTCGGGCGCGGTGCGCCGAATCGCAGCGGCCGGGCGTTTCCCGTGCGAGGCTGTGGCGTGAGGCATCGGATGTGAGGGTCTCTTGGCCGTGGCTGACAGCGATGTCGCCCGGGCCGGAGAGGGGGAGGGGCGTTGCCGGAGAGACGGAGAGGGCCCCGGCGCCGTGTGGCGCCGGGGCCTGTCCTCCCCTGTGCTGACCTGGAGCCCCGAGCTCTCAAGGTCAATCCCCTCGGACCGTTTTCCCCGAGCGGTCCGCCTCCCGTTGAAGATCTCCCCCCGGCGGCGGCGATCAATCCCTGACCGGTGTCACTCGAATGAGGGGTGTTGCTCGGCGGGACGGCTCTTTCGAATGAGTATTCGATAATCTCGGTACTCGGCACGGCAGGCAGGACACGGTTCACAGGACCGGCCGGCCCGTGAGGCGGGCGGGTTCGAGCGGAGCTTGGGGGTGCCAGGACCTATGGCGCGGCGCATCGACGTGACCGGCGCGGGCGGCGTACGCCTCGCCGCCTGGGAGTTCGGCGATCCTCCCAAGACCGGCCGGACGCCGGACACCCGGGAGGAGGGCCTCGCCTCCAGGGCCGGAGGCCTGCCCGGCGTGCTGTTATTGCACGGACTGATGGGCCGCGCCTCGCACTGGGCCCCCACGGCCCGCTGGCTCTCCGCCCGCCACCGCGCCGTCGCCCTCGACCAGCGCGGTCACGGCCGCAGCGACAAGCCCCCGCAGGCCGCCGCCTACACCCGCGAGGCCTACGTCGGGGACGTCGAGGCGGCCCTGGAGCAGCTCGGGCTCGGCCCCGCCGTCCTGATCGGCCACGCCATGGGCGCCCTGACCGCCTGGCAGCTCGCCGCGAAACGCCCCGACCTGGTCCGCGGTCTGATCATCTGCGACATGCGGGCCTCCGCCCTCGGCGCCGCCTCCCAGCACACCTGGACCGAGTGGTTCCGCGCCTGGCCGGTGCCCTTCGCCACGCTGGCCGACGTCCGCAAGTGGTTCGGCGAGGACGACCCCTGGGTGGAGCGCCCGAACCCGGCGCGCGGCGAGTTCTACGCCGAGGTGATGGCCGAGGCCCCGGACGGCTGGCGCCCCGTCTTCGAACCCGAGCAGATGCTGCGCTCCCGGGAGACCTGGGTCTACGACGCCCACTGGGAGGAACTGACCCAGGTCCGCTGCCCCACCCTCGTCGTCCGCGGCCTCGACGGCGAGCTGGGCCGCGCCGAGGCCCAGGAGATGGTCCGCGTCCTGCCGCACGGCCAGTACGCGGAGGTCGCCGACGCCGGCCATCTCGTCCACTACGACCAGCCGGAGGCGTGGCGGGCGGCCATCGAGCCGTTCCTGAGCACCCTCGGGGAGGCCTGACCGACCGCTCGCCCCGGAGGGCCGGGGCCCGTCACCCCTTGCTGACCGCCGAGAGGATCTCCGGCAGCCGCCCTGCCGTGCGCGGCGCGGCCAGCCGCAGGCCGGCCAGCGTGAGCACGGCGCCGTACACCGCGCCGACCGGCAGCAGCAGCCACCCCGGGTCCCCGGCGCCCGCGCTCACGTTCACCCAGATCGTCAGCGCGATCACGGGCGCGCACAGCAGGGCCGCGCCGATCATGCCGCCGAAGATCGAGACCCAGGCCAGCCCCACCTGACCGGGGGCGACGTTCTTGTAGCCCTCCTGCGGGATGGAGTACGGGAAGCGCGCCGAGGTCCACGCGCCGGTGGCCAGCATCGCGCCGAGCAGCGCGAAGGACAGGCCGAGCGCCTCGGGCAGGGTGCGCCAGTCGTCGAGCATCGCGGTGGTCAGGACCGTGACGAGGGTGGCGTACGGCAGCGTGATCAGCAGCAGCGCCAGCGCTCGCGCCCGCAGCTCGACATAGGCGTCCCTGGTCGAGGAGATGGTCATCGCGACCATCCAGAACGCGGACGTGTCCTGCCCGAACTGGTTGTACATCTGGATGCCGAGCATCCCGGCGGCGAAGCAGGCGAAGTAGACCGAGCCGGTACCCTGCCAGGCGTTGAACACCGGCACGATCAGGCCGATGGCCAGCGAGGTCACCCACGCCGCCTTGGTCTTGGGGTCGCGCCACACATAGCGCAGGGTGCGCTCCATGGTGGTGCCGGTGCGGCCCGCCGGCAGCCACCGGGCGGGTCCGGCCGAGCCCCGCTCGCGCACCGCCTTGGTGTCGCTCTGGATCGTGGAGCCGTCGGGCGCCGTCATCAGCCGGGTCAGGTGGCGGGCCCACACCCGCAGCAGCAGACCCAGCGCGGCGGCGGTCAGCGCCAGCTGGGCCAGCGCGGTGCCGTATGCACCGTCGCTCGCCGCGTCCGTCGCGCCGACCGCCGAGGCGGGCGGCACCCAGCGCACCACGTCGGCCACCGGGTCGAGCTCTCCGAGCCCCGACGATCCGAGCCGCTGCGCGCCGAAGTTGACGAGCTGCGCGCCGACGGCGACGACCAGCCCGCTGAGCACCGCGAGATCGCGCCCCTTGCGGCTGGTCAGCAGCCGTACGTTGGCGGCGGCGACGGCCCGCGCGAGGGTCACGCACACCAGCAGCGCGAGGACCGCGCCGACGACTCCGACGACGTACGCCGCTCCGCCGTGCGCGAGCGCGACCACGGAACCGGCGAACACGCACAGCGTGAACAGCGGCCCGATGCCCACCAGCGAGGAGACGAGCAGGGCCCGCACCAGGGGGCCGGGCCGCAGCGGCAGCATCACCAGCCGGGTCGGGTCGAGCGTCTCGTCGCCGCCGGGGAAGAACAGCGGCATCACCGCCCAGCCCAGGGCGAGCACCGCGGCGAGCAGCACGACCAGCGCGTCCGCGTGCGCGTACCCGCGCAGCGCGACCAGGCCGATCAGCTGGAGCGCGGCGAAGAGCAGCACGACGACGGCGGAGGCGATGTAGGCGGCGCGCCGCCCGCCGGACTGCCGCAGCCCGTTGCGCAGCAGCGACAGCTTCAGCCGTACGAAGACGGAGGTGAGGGAGGGAACGGCTCCGTCCGACGAAGCCGACGGAGACGGAACCGAGGCGTGTGGTGCGGCCGGCGCGCTCATCGGGACCCGCCGCCCAGCCAGTCCAGGTCGGACCCGGCGTCCCGGCCGCCCGCGCCGACGAGTTCGAGGAACGCCTCCTGCAGCGAGGCGGCGTCGCCGCGCACCTCGGCGAGCGTGCCGGTGGCGCGGATGCGGCCGGCGGCCATGACGGCCACCCAGTCGCACAGCGACTCCACCAGTTCCATGACGTGGGAGGAGAAGACGACGGTGGCACCGGAGGCGGTGTAGCGCTCCAGCACTCCCCGGATGGTCTGCGCGGACACGGGGTCGACGCCCTCGAACGGCTCGTCCAGGAACAGCACTTCCGGGTTGTGCAGCAGCGCGGCCGCCAGCCCGATCTTCTTGCGCATGCCGGTCGAGTAGTCGACGACCAGCTTGTGCTGGGCACCCGCGAGGTCGAGCACGTCGAGCAGCTGGGTGGCCCTCTTGTCGACCTCGTCGCCGGGCAGTCCGCGCAACCGGCCCGTGTAGCCGAGCAGTTCCCTCCCCGACAGCCGCTCGAACAGCCGCAGCCCCTCGGGCAGCACCCCGATCCTGGCCTTCACCTCGGCCGGATCACGCCACACGTCGTGCCCGACGACCTCGACCGACCCCTGGTCCGGCCGCAGCAGCCCGGTCACCATGGAGAGCGTGGTGGTCTTCCCGGCCCCGTTCGGACCGACGAGCCCGATGAACTTCCCGGCCGGCAGCTCCAGATCGATCCCGCCCACGGCCACCTGCTGCCCGAACCGCTTCCAGAGCCCCTCGACCCGCACGGCGCTAGCACTCACCACGTCTCCCTCCGTCGACTTCGCACCCTACGGGGGAGCAACGCCGACAAGGGGCGCAGGGCCGTGGCGATATGCGGCTTAGCCGCGTGGGCGCGAGCAACCAGGAACCGGCCGCAGCCGCCGAGAGGCCGGCAACCCGGCAAATGAACAGGCGCCCCTAGCGATCCCTGCCGCACGCATACGCCAACGGCGAGATCACCTCTTCCACATCCGGCAGCCACCGGTTCACCGCGGTCGGCCGGCAGACCCACTGCACCGCACCCGAGGAACCGAACCGCGTCGGCGGCGCCGCCACGTACGCCCCCTCCCCGAGCACGCCCAGGTCAATGGCCCGGGGCGCCCATCCCAACCGCCGTACCAGCTCCGGCACCTTCACCCCGGCCCCGGGAAGAACGAAGAACCGCATCCGCCGGTCCGGCGCCAGCGTCACCGGTCCCAGCGTCAGTTCCATCCGCTGCATCCGGGCCAGTGCCAGGAACCCGGCGGTCTCGGGGACGTCGATCGCGTCGAACGTCCGTCCCGTGGGCAGCAGGATCGACGCCGTCTGCTGCTTCTGCCACATCCGCCGGGCGACGGTCGCGCTGCCCGTCGCCTGCGCCGCCCAGTCCTCGCGCGCCGGGTGCGCGCCCGGGGCGGCGCACGCCGGGTCGCCGCAGGAGCAGCGCTGCACCCCGTCGGCGGGCACCAGCCAGGTGCCGGGAAACACGTCCCAGTGACGCTCCTCGGCATAGCGAACGGCGGTCTCCAGCAGCGATGTGCCGCGCTGCTGCGGGATCTGGGCGGCTTCGGTGCCGGGGATGGTCTCTTCCACGTGGAACTCAACTCCCGGGCTCACCAGGGGTTACGGGGGCGGCGCGCGCGGGGGAGGTGCATCGGCACGGCTTCCGGGGCGCATGGGTGCACAGGTGGGGGCGCGCAGGAGGATTCGGCGCGGGAGCTGGGTAGCCAGCACTGGGGCCGGCACCGGCCGTTACCCCGGCAATCCGCGTAAGCACCGCAAGCTTCGCAAGTCTCGCATTGTCGGCACATCGACTGGGCATTGATCTTCACGGCCGGATTCGTCTCGTTTCGTCCGACGATCCGCCGGGACAGCATCGAGACCGCTTGAGACCGCATGGGGGTTACGCCATGGCCGCAAGGCCGCTCGTCGCGCGGCAGCCGAACGAACGACTGCAGGCGCTCATTCAGGAAGCGGGCTGCTCGAACGCGGGCCTCGCCCGCCGGGTCAACGTGTGCGGGGTCGAGCACGGACTCGACCTGCGGTACGACAAGACCTCCGTGGCCCGCTGGCTGCGCGGCCAGCAACCGCGGGGCCGGGCACCGGCGATCATCGCCGAGGCGCTCGGACGCAAGCTCGGCCGCACGGTCACGATCGACGAGATCGGCATGGCCAACGGCAAGAACCTCGCGTCCGGCGTCGGCCTCCAGTTCTCGCCGACGGTACTGGGGGCCATCGAGCAGGTCTGCGAGCTGTGGCGGAGCGACGTGGGGCGCCGGGACTTCCTGTCAGGGTCCTCCGTCGCCGCCTCCGCGCTCGTCGAGCCCAGCCGGGACTGGCTGATCTCCGCCCCCGACCCGCAGGTGTCGCGTTCGGCGGGGCCGCGGGTGGGCCAGTCCGACGTGGCGGCGGTGCGCGCGATGACGCAGGCACTGGTGGACCTGGACCACCAGTACGGCAGCGGGCACGTGCGCCCGGTCCTCGTCCACTACCTGAACAGCGTCGTCTCCGGACTGCTGGCCGGCTCCTACCGGGAGGCGGTCGGACGGGAGTTGTTCGCCGCGGTCGCCCGTCTGACCGAGCTGGCCGGGTACATGGCCGTCGACACCGGCCAACCGGGCCTAGCGCAGCGGTACTACATCCAGTCGCTGCGGCTCGCGCAGGCGGCCGGGGACCGCGGCTACGGCGGGTACGTCCTCGCCGCCTCCATGAGCCACCTCGCCGCGCAGCTCGGGAACCCGCGCGAGATCGCCCAGTTGGCGCGGGCGGCGCAGGAGGGCGCACGCGGGCGGGTCACGCCGCGCGCGGAGTCGATGTTCCACGCGGCCGAGGCCCGCGGCCACGCGCTCCTGGGCGACGTACGGGCGGCCCACGAGGCGGCCGGACGGGCGGTCGGAGCGATGGAGTCGGCCGATCCGGCCTCCGGCGACGACCCGGTGTGGATCGCGCACTTCGACGACGCCTACCTCGCCGACGAGTTGGCGCACTGCCACCGGGACCTCGGCCAGGCGGACGCGGCCGCCCGTTACGCGCGGCAGTCCCTGGACGGGCACCCCGCGTCACGCGCGCGCAGGAGGGCCATCGGCCATGTGCTGTTGGCCACGGCGCAGGTGCAGCAGCGTGAGATCGAACAGGCCTGCACCACGGCGACGAAGGCGGTGGAACTCCTGGCGACGCTGCGTTCGAACCGGGGCGCCGAGTACCTGGACGACTTCCAGGCCCGGCTCGAGCCGTACCGGGAAGAAGCCGTGGTCAGGGAGTTCGGAGCCCGGCTCGACCTGCAGGCCGCCGCGTGAGCGGGCGGGGCGCGGACGGGTGAACAGGCGTGAAACCGCGCCGTGGTGAGCGGAAAGGGACATCAACAGCGTGCCGCGGCCTGGTTTTGTTACCGCTGTCACAGGGAAGGAGTTGACGCCCCGGGCGGCGTGGCAGTGGGCTCGGGGGACCCGGTAGCGTGAGCCGACGATTCCGAAGGTCCCCCATTCGTAGGAGTCCCGGTGACGCAGAGTGGACAGGGCGAGGAGCCCTCGGCGCGGCAAGCGCACGAAGGCATCGTGCTGCCCTCGGACGGTGGCGAGCCCCTGCTGCCCGGGCTGGCGGACGCGCCCGTCGGCCCGCCGGCCGGTGGCCCGCCCCCCTCGGCGCCGCCCGGCGGCCAGGCCTGGGACCGGCCCTGGGGCCCCGAGCAGCAGCAGACCCCGTCCACCGGCCAGGGCTGGCCCACGCCGCCCGGCGCTCAGCCGTGGGGTGATCCCCAGACCCCTGCGCCGCCCGCACCGCAGGCCTGGCCGCCCGCTCCGGGCGACCCGGGCCGGCCCCCCGCGGCCCCCCTCCCGCAGGCCGGCCCCGGGCCGCTGCCGCCGGAGGGCGCGCCGCCCCCGTCGTACGGGACGCCGGCGGGCGACCCGTCCTACGGTGCGCAGCCGCCGTACGGGCAGCACCAGCAGTACCCGCACCAGCAGCATCAAGAGCAGCACCAGCAGCAGTACGGCGGGGCGGGCGCGGCGCTGCCGTCCATGCCCTTGCCGTCCGCCGACGAGGGCGCCACGCAGTACCTACCGCCGGTCGGAGCGTCCGCCGACGAGGGCGCCACCCAGTACATACCGCACATACCGCCCGCGGGGCCGGGTGCGCTGCCCCCGGAGAGACCCGTGCAGCCGCACGCCGGCGACTCGACCCGGTACCTCGGCCAGGCACCGCAGTACCCCGCCCAGCCCGCGGCTTCCGCCCCCGCGCCCAGCCCCGACGCGGAGGCCACGCAGTTCATCGCGCCCGTGCCCGGCGGCCCCGCCGGCGCACCGTTCGGCGCCGGACCCGGTGCCGACGAGGGGCGTCAGCCGCCCGCCGAGTTCGACAACCTCTTCCGCGGTGCGCCCGGCGCCGACGGCGGGGCCTCGGCCACCCAGCAGATGCCCCGCTTCGACGCGCCCCGGGCGCAGCACCCCGCCGGCCCCGGTGGCCAGTCCGGGTACGTCCCGCAGGGCCCGGGCGGCGGTGGTGGCACCGGCAGGCGGCGCGGGGACGGCGACGGCGGCCGGGGCGGTCGTACCGGCTCGCGGCTGCCGCTCATCGCGGCCGTCGGCGTGGGCATCGCCGTCGTCGGGGTCGGCGCCGGCGCGATGATGGCCGGCGGGGGGAAGGACGAGGACAAGGGCGGCAACCAGCCGGTGTCCGCCACGGCCCCGGCCTCCGAGTCCGCGTCCGCCCCGGCCTCGCCGTCCGCCGACCCGGCCGAGCAGCAGGCCGTCGAGCTGGACAAGCTGCTGGCCGAGAGCGGCACCGGACGCACCACGGTGATCAACGCCGTGGGTGACGTGAAGACCTGCGACAACCTGTCCCAGGCGGCCAAGGACCTGCGCGAGGCCGCCAAGCAGCGCACCGGGCTGGTGGACAGCCTCGGCAAGCTCTCCGTGGACAAGCTGCCGCAGCACACCGAGCTGACCACCGCGCTCACCAAGGCGTGGCAGGCCTCGGCGTCGGCCGACAACCACTACGCGGCCTGGGCCGACCGGACGGCCGGCAAGAAGGGCTGCAAGAAGGGCAAGGCCGCCACCCAGCCGTCGGCGGCCAACCGGGCGAGCGGCACGGCCAGCAAGGAGAAGGCCAAGGCCGCGAAGCTCTGGAACGCCATCGCCCAGAAGTACGGCCTGACCGAGCGCCAGCCGACCCAGCTGTGACCGCGCGGCCGGAAGGCCGTCGGCCGGGCGGGCCCTATGTCACGTCCGCGTCCCGCAGGGTTCCGGTGGTGTCCACGGCGCCCTCGCGGGCCGAGACCAGGCGGCCCTCCCGGACGACCTGGAGGGTGACCTCGGCGTTGACCAGGCGCGGGAAGCCGACCGAGGCCAGCTTGTCGGCGAAGGTCCACCGGAGGTCGGGCGTGAGGCCGCCCGTGCCGGCCTCCAGACCGTCGTCGAGGGCCCGCCGGACGGTGTCGGCGCTCACCTCGCCGTCGCCGAGCGACTCGACGACCTGCTTGAACACGGTGTACGCGATCCAGGTCGTCTGCACCCCGGCGTCCGCCGCGTCCACGTCGTTGTCGCCGAACGCCTGCTCCTTGATCAGCTTCTTCAGTCCGTCCCAGGCCGGGTCGCCCACCGCCGGGTACCAGCCGGTGACGTACGCCCCCTCGTAGGGCCCGGACGCACCGCCGCTCGCGTTGACCGTCGTCTGGTCGACGCTGCCGAGCACGGTGGCGGTCCGTACGCCGGGGTGGTCCTCGCGGGCGCGCCGGAAGGAGTCCATGAAGGTGCCGGTGCGGTCCCCGAGGACGGGCACCACGCACCCCGGCTTCCCCGCGCCGCCGCCCTCCCGGGCCAGCGCCTGACCGACCTGGTCGTCGTAGGAGGTGGCGTCCTCCGCCGCCCGCTGGTCGTGGGCCCGCTCGTGCCCGCCCGAGACCAGCCCCGAGTCCAGCAGCGGGGCCAGCTGGTCGCCCGCGATCGTGTCGGGGCGGACCAGCGTGACCGGACCGCAGGAGTCGGCGAGCGCGCGGCCGAGCCCCGCCAGCAGCGCCGGCTGGCCCCCGTTGACCGGGTACGACAGCGGACTGGTGAACTCCGTGTTGGTCAGGCCGTATCCGCCGATGTACGGGATGCGGGCGCCCTCCAGGACGGGGAAGAACGAGTCGGCGTGCTGGCTGTAGGACCCCACCACGGCGACGACGTCCTCCTTGACGGCGCGGCGGGCACACTTCGCGGCGGTCACGCTGTCGTTGTGGTCGTTGCACGTCAGCACGTTGAGCTTGCGGCCGCCGAGTCCGCCCTGGGCGTTGACCGAGCGGGCGTAGGCCTGGGCGAGCGCGGGCATGCCGGGCTTGTTGGTCGCGCCGGTGTCCTGCGGGGCCCAGGTCATGACGGTGATCGGGCCGTCGTCCCCGGAGCCCCCCGTGGCACCGGGGACCACCCCGCAGCCGACGGCGAGTGACGCGCACGCCACCAGCGCGCCCGCGGACAGGGCGCCGGTGCGGGTGGCCCGGGAGCGGCCGCGGGGGCCGCCGGGGGAGGTGCTGCGGATGGGTCGCCTGCCGGTCATGTCCCCGCACGATTCCGTCACACGGCCAACCGGGGAGTGACCTGTGGTCAACGCGCGGTGACGCGGAGGTGAATTGCGGGGGCCGGCCGGACGCGGGAAAGAGGAACGTAGGATCGATGACCGTGCAAGGTTCGGAGAACTCTTCCCGTCGCGGCCGTCGCTCCACCACCATGGGCGGCATGCCACTCAACGACATGCCGTGGTGGCGCTGGCGCAGTCAGGTGCGCTCCGCGCTGCACATGCTCTCCGCCCCCGCCTTCCAGCGGGACGTCTGGCTGGCCGGCGTCGACGGCTACGGGGACGTCACCGACGCCGTGTACCGCCTGGTCGAGGACACCTGGCTGGACCACTGGTCGGCCGAGAAGTACGTCGGCACGGTCTTCCGGGACTCGCAGGAGGCCGCGCTGGTCGACACCGCCGTGCTGCGGGTCCTGCGGATCATGCACCAGGTCGGGCCGGACGCGCCGGTGACCGCGTACCTGGACCACGCGGACTGGCCGGAGGCGGTACGGGCGGCGCGCGACGCGCACGTACGGCTGGCCACCAGCGACGGCGAGGACCCGGAGGCGGCGCCGCGCACGCTCGAGGTGCTGCGCATCCTGACCCGGTCCGCCTGACGGGACGGCACGCGGGCGAAGGAGCCGGGTATGGGACCCTGGGCGGCATGAACGCGCAGTCCTCCGCCGCCGTCCCCGCGGCCGACGCCCCGGCCGACCAGTACGTCCTCACCCTCTCCTGCCCCGACAAGCAGGGCATCGTGCACGCCGTGTCGAGCTATCTGTTCATGACCGGCTGCAACATCGAGGACAGTCAGCAGTTCGGGGACCACGACACGGGTCTGTTCTTCATGCGGGTCCACTTCTCGGCCGGCGAGCCGGTGACCGTGGACAAGCTGCGCGCCAGCTTCACCGCGATCGGCGACGCCTTCCACATGGACTGGCAGATCAACCGGGCCGACGCCAGGATGCGCATCGTGCTCATGGTGAGCAAGTTCGGGCACTGCCTGAACGACCTGCTCTTCCGCGCGCGGATCGGCGCGCTGCCCGTGGAGATCGCGGCCGTGGTGTCCAACCACACCGACTTCGCCGAGCTGGTGGGGTCCTACGACATCCCCTTCCACCACATCCCCGTGACGAAGGACACCAAGCCGGAGGCCGAGGCCCGGGTCCTGGAGATCGTGCGCGAGGAGAACGTCGAACTCGTCGTGCTGGCCCGCTACATGCAGGTCCTCTCGGACGACCTGTGCAAGACGCTCAGCGGGCGGATCATCAACATCCACCACTCCTTCCTGCCGAGCTTCAAGGGCGCGAAGCCCTACCACCAGGCGCACGCCCGGGGTGTGAAGCTGATCGGCGCGACCGCGCACTACGTGACGGCCGACCTCGACGAGGGGCCGATCATCGAGCAGGAGGTCGAGCGGGTCGGCCACGACGTCACCCCGGACCAGTTGGTGGCGATCGGACGGGACGTGGAGTGCCAGGCGCTGGCGCGGGCCGTGAAGTGGCACGCGGAGCGGAGGATCCTGCTGAACGGCCGCCGCACGGTCGTCTTCGCCTAGAACCTGTCCGTCCGACAGGTTCCAGGCGAAGACGGGGGGCCCGGAGGTCACTCCGGTCACTTCGGGTCGCTGTTGAACTTCGAGGTCGCCCAGACGTAGCCGAGCACGGTCAGGGCGAGGGACCAGCCGAGGGCGAGCCAGCCGTTGTGCCCGATCCCGGTGCCGAGGAGCAGGCCGCGCAGGGTCTCGATGGCCGGCGTGAACGGCTGGTACTCGGCGATCGGCTGGAACCAGCCCGGCATCGAGTCGATGGGCACGAAGGCGCTGGAGATCAGCGGCAGGAAGATCAGCGGCAGCGCGTTGTTGCTGGCGGCCTCCGCGTTCGGGCTGACCAGGCCCATGCCGACCGCGATCCAGGTCAGCGCCAGCGTGAAGAGCACCACGAGTCCGAAGGCCGCCAGCCACTCCAGGGCGGTGGCGTCCGAGGAGCGGAAGCCGATGGCCACGCCGACGGCGCCGACGAGGACCACGCTCATGATCGACTGCACCACACTGCCGATCACGTGCCCGACGAGCACGGAGCCGCGGTGGATGGCCATGCTCCGGAAGCGGGCGATGATGCCCTCGGTCATGTCGTTGGAGACGGAGACGGCGGTGCCGATCGTGGTGGACCCGATGGTCATCAGGAGCAGGCCGGGCACGAGGTAGGCGACGTAGTCGGAGCGGTCCCCGCCGCCGATGCCGGCGCTCATCGCGTCGCCGAAGACGTAGACGAAGAGCAGCAGCAGCATGACCGGCGTGAGCAGCAGGTTCAGGGTGAGGGACGGGTAGCGCCGGGCGTGCAGGAGGTTGCGGCGCAGCATCGTGGACGAGTCGCGCACGGCGAGGGAGAGGTTGCTCATCGGACGGTCTCCTTCAACTGGTCGGTCCGGGCGGGGACGACGGCGGCGCCGCCGGTGAGGGCGAAGAAGACGTCGTCGAGGTCGGGCGTGTGGACGGTGAGCTCGTCGGCCTCGATGCCGGCCGCGTCCAGCCGGTCCAGCACCGTCCGCAGGGCGCGCTGGCTGCCGTCGCTGGGGATCTGCAGGGCCAGCGCTTCGTCGTCCCCGGTGCTGCCGGAGAAGGCGGTGGCGGCGGACCGGTAGGTGCCCGGGTCGGTGAAGCGGAGCCGGACGTGTCCGCCGGGGACGAGTCGCTTGAGTTCGTCCGCGGTGCCTTCGGCGGCGATCCTTCCGTCGTGGAGGACGGCGATGCGGTCGGCGAGTTCGTCGGCCTCCTCCAGGTACTGGGTGGTGAGGAAGACGGTGACGCCGCCGGTGACGAGTTCGCGGATGATCTGCCACATGGTGTGGCGGGAGCGCGGGTCCAGGCCCGTGGTCGGCTCGTCGAGGAAGATGATCCTGGGGTCGCCGACCAGGGTCATGGCGATGTCGAGACGGCGCTTCATGCCGCCGGAGTAGGTGGACGCGGGCTTCTTCGCGGCCTCGGTGAGACCGAAGCGCTCCAGCAGCTCGGCGGCGACCCGCCGGCCCTCGCCCCGGGACAGGCGGTGCAGGTCCGCCATGAGCCACATGTTCTCCTCGCCGGTGATCAGACCGTCGACGGCGGAGAACTGCCCGGTGACACCGATCGCGCCCCGCACGGCCTGCGGGTTCGCGGCGAGGTCGTGCCCGCCGACGCGGATGTCACCGGCGTCGGCGGTCACGAGGGTGGAGAGGATCTTGACGGCGGTGGTCTTGCCGGCGCCGTTCGGGCCGAGCAGGGAGAAGATCGTTCCTTCGGGGACGGCCAGGTCGACACCGTCGAGGACGGTCTTGTCGCCGTAGGACTTGCGCAGTCCGTTCGCCGCGATGGCCAGGTCGGTCATGGCTGTTGCTCCTCAGAGGCTGCGGGCGGTGATGTCGCCGTGGTCGGTGGTCGCCCGGATGGTCAGGGCGGGGGTGCCGCCGGTGTTCTTGAGCGCGTTGCGGACGCGGCCGTATCCGGTGCCGGAGTCCAGGGCGGCCGAGACGCCGACGGCGGTGCCGACCGAGATGTCGCCGGAGCGAGTGCGCAGCACGAGCGTGCCGCGTACGGCTTCGGCGATCCGGATGTCGCCCTTCTGGACGCTGATCTCGGCGGGCCCGTCCAGACGGCCGACCGTGATGTCGCCGGCGGCGGTGGTGAGGCGGGCGCTGGCGGCCTCGTCGAGCTTGACCGGGCCCTGCGCGCCCTCGTGGGTGACGTCGCCCAGCCGTCCGACGCCGCGGAACTCGGCGGCCGCCGTCCTGGCCTCGACGCGGGAGCCGGCGGGCAGCCGGACCGTCACCTCGACGGAGCCGGAGGCGCCCATGAGCTGGTTCCTCTCCGGGACCTCGATCCGCAGGACGCCGTCGCCGAACTCCACCCGGGTCTGCTCGGCCGCCGTCACGTCACGTCCCTTCGAGGCGTCGGAGGGCAGCACCTCGACCGTGGTGTCGGTCCGGTCGGCGGCGATGATCTGGACGCGGCCCGCGGGGACGTCGAGGACGGCGGAGATCGGGGCGGTGGTGTCGAAGGTCTGCATGGTGCTCTCCTGTGTTCGTCGCGCTTTCTGACATGAGAAACGCTACGTTGCGTTCACGGAGGCGGCAATGACTTTGTTGCGTCTGAACTGCAAAAGACCAGTTCAAGTCACGGATTTCGTTGCAACAGTTGAGGAAGTAACGCAACGGTGGCCACGCTTCCGTTGCAATGGAGTGGGAGTGAACGCTATGGTCGGGGCACCAGGAGAGCGCGAAGGAGATCACGATGCCGGGAGGCAGGCTCACCCAGCAGGAACGTCAGCAGATCGCCCTGGGGCTGGCCGACGGCCTCGCCTACGCGGAGATCGCCAGGCGCCTGGACCGCCCCACCTCGACGGTCACGCGCGAGGTGATGCGCAACGGCGGCCCCACGGCGTACCGCGCCGACCTCGCGCACCGGGCCACCGAGCGCCGCGCCCACCGGCGCAGGCAGGCGGCCCCCCGCGGGGCGGAGGCGGCCCCGCCGGTCCGCGGGCGGGACGCCGAGGCCGTGCGCGAGTACGAGGAGACGCTGACCACCGTCTTCATACAGCAGGGCACGCCGAAGATGATGGCCCGGGTGATGGCGTGCCTCTGCGTCAGCGACACCGGCAGCCTCACCGCGTCCGAACTCGTCCGGCGCCTCCAGGTCAGCCCGGCGTCCGTCTCCAAGGCGGTCGCCTTCCTCGACGGGCAGGGACTCGTCCGCCGGGAGCGCGACGAGTCCCGCCGCGAGCGCTACGTCATCGACGACGACGTCTGGTACCAGTCCATGATCGCCAGCGCCCGGGGGACCCTGCAGGTGGCCGAAACCGCGCGCCAGGGCGTGGCCGTCCTGGGGTCCGGCACCCCGGCCGCCGAGCGCCTGGAGAACATCGCCCGCTTCCTCGACCACATCTCCGAGAGCATCGTCCGCGCCGCCGATCAGGCCCGCGAGGTCCTGCACACGGCCCCCGCCGCGCCCCCGGACGGCGAGGGGTGACCCCGGGCCGGGCGGGCGCCGCGGGTGCGGCCGTCGGGGCTCGCCCCTACATCCGGCTCAGGCAGGCCGCCGCGAACAGGACGTCCCTGATCGCCTCGCGGTCCCCCACCTGACCGGCCGCCGCCTCCGCCGGAGGCACGTGGCCCGCCGCCAGCCGGCAGAACTCCACACCGTCCAGGGCGACATGGGCCACCTCGTGATCGGCGGAGCCCACCGCGCCGGGGGAGTCCAGCGGGATGAGCCACTCGCCGCCGCCCGAGCCCTCGATCTCCAGCCGCAGGCTGCGTCCCGGCTCGCCCGCGGCGACCAGGTGCGGGCGGCCGCCGGGCGCGGCCAGCCCGGCCCGGCGGCGGGCCGCGAGGACACCCGGCAGCATCCGGGCCGCGAGGTCGATCATGCCGTTGAGGTGGCGCGCGGACGGCGGTTCGTACGGGTAGTCCACCGCTTCGGCGATGTCCTCCGCGTGCACCCAGCACTCGAACGCCCGGTCCAGCATCGCGTCCCGCAGCGGCAGTGCGAAGTCGCCGTACGAGACCGGCATCCCGCCCGAGTCGCCGGTGAACGCCACCGTCCGGACGATGCCGTGACTCTGCTCACGCCAGGGCGCCCGCACCGCGCGGGTGAGCGGGTAGTGCGAGGCCCGCCAGTACGCCTCCGTGCGGGCGGCCGGTGCCTGGCTGGGTGCCGTGATCTCGCCCAGCGGGTCGTCGAGGCCCAGCGCGGCCGCGACCGCCCCGTCGACCGTCATCAGGTGCGCGATCACCCCGGCGACGGTGGTACGGCGGCTCGCGGCTCCGTCGTCCTCGAACCAGCGCAGCCGGACCGGGGCGTGCCACTCGGCGTCCCCGAAGTCCTGGAGCAGCGCGTCCAGGCGGGCGGTCTCGGCGTCGTAGGGTGCGGCCCACCCGGGTACCGGGATGCGGGGCGGGCGCCGCTCCAGGCAGCCCTCCAGAACCCGGGTGCGCAGGGCGGGATCCAGGTCGAGGCTCTCCGGCCGCTGGAGCAGCGTGACCGCCTCGCGCAGGCGCAGCGCCTCGTCGGCGCACGCCTCGCACTCCCCGAGGTGCGCCTCCACGGCGTCCGCCTCCTGCGCCGAGCAGGCCGCCAGCGCCCACGCCCCGAGCAGCGACGTCAGCACCTGGTGCTCCAGCGCGGCCGGCGCCGGGTCGGGCAGCGCCCGCCCGCCGTCCTCGACGGAGGCGCGGGGCAGCGGTATGCGCGCTCCGGAGCCGGTGTCGTGCCCCTGTGCGTCCCGCGTGTCCCGGGTCTCCCGCGTGTCCTGCTCGTCGTTTCCGTCGTCCTCGTCGTGCGCCTTCATGCCGCACCCCCGTAGCCGGGCGGTGCCGCGGGCGGGTGCGGGGCGGTGCCGGCGTCGCGGGCCGTGGACAGGAGCTGGAGGCCCAGGCGCAGGCGGCGGCGGGCCTCGTCCTCCGTGACGCCGAGGTCGGCGGCGGTCTGGCGGTAGTCGCGGCGCTGGAAGTACGCCAGCTCGAGGGCGGCGCGCAGGGGAGCCGGCATGGACTGGACGATGTAGTCGGCGCGGGCGGCGACCGAGGCGTGCCGCACCTTGGTCTCCAGCTCCTCCGCGGTGCCCGGCCCGCCCCGGACCAGCGCCGCCGTCTCGGTGGCGCGCAGCCGCTGGACGGCGAATCGGTGGGTGAGCGTGGCGACCCAGGTGCGCAGCGGGCCCTGCCGGGGGTCGTAGGCGTCGGGGTGCTCCCAGACGTGCGCGAAGACGTCGCGCGTGATGTGGTCGGCGGCACGCTCGTCGTCGAGCACGCGGTGCGCCAGGCCGTGCACCAGCGAGGCGAACCGGTCGTACAGCTCGCCCAGGGCGGCGGCCTCGCCGCGCGCGAGCCGCTGCTGCATCTTGCGGTCCCAGCGCAGTGGCACGTCCCTCTTCGCCATGCCGTTCCTCCACCCCCTCCTCGGACCAGCCTGCGGCCACCCCGTCCCCGAATGTAGTCGGCACGTCCGACAGCGCACGCCCCTTTGCTCCAATGCGCGCCCCCGTCCGGCCGGAGGTGATATGCGCCTCCACTACCCTCTATCGTGCGACCGAAATCGATCGAACAGGATCGAAAGCGTCTGAAACAAGCCTCTTCCGACCGGTCTCCGTTTCCGCCCCGGCGTTTGCGGGAACGGCCGGTGGGCAGGCGCGCCGCCAAGAAGCGTAAGCATGGCTTCCGTTTCGGGTGAATCCAGGCGTTCCGACGGATGAAGGGCATGGTGGTGACGTTCAACGTGACCGGCGGCGAGCGGGGCCGGTGGGCCGTGCTCCAGGTGTCGGGCGAGCTCGACCTGGTGACGTCACCGGTGCTGCGGCAGCGCGTGCACGACGAGGTCGCGGAGGGGCGGCACAGCCTCGTCCTGGACCTCTCCGAGGTCCTCTTCTGCGACTCCAGCGGGGTCGGCGTCCTCATCGCCTCCCGCCGGCTCATCCGCTCCTGCCAGGGCAGACTGCGCCTGATACTGCCCGCTCAGGGGGCCGTCGACGGCTCCCACGTCAACCGCGTCCTCGGTGCGCTGGGCGTGCGCCGGCTCTTCGACTGCCACCCCGACCTCGCCTCGGCGACCGGGGACGAGCCGCGCCCCCTGTCCGCGTAGGCGTACGCTCCGGGCGGAACGTACCCGAGCACCGACGTGAGACGGCCGGAGAGAGCCATGGTCAACAGCGAGTACGAGCGCAGGATCGCCGCCCGGTTCACCACCTTCGACCAGGACGGCAACGGTCACATCGACCGTTCCGACTTCAGCGGGGCGGCCAAGGCCCTGCTCGCCGAGTTCGGCGTCGCCGCCCGCTCCGACAAGGGGCAGGCGCTGTATGGCGGAGCGGAGGCGCTCTGGCAGGGGCTGGCCGGCATCGCCGACCGGGACGGCGACCAGCGCATCACCCTCGAGGAGTTCGTCACCGGGGCGGTCAAACGGCTGCGCGACAAGCCGGACCGGTTCGCCGAGATCGCCCGCCCCTTCCTGCACGCCGCCCTCGCCGTCGCCGACCCCGCCGACGACGGCACGGTCACCGTCGCGAACGCCGCGCGGGCGCTGACCGCGTTCGGCGTGCCCGGGGACGCCGCCGGGCCGGTCGCCGCCGCGCTCGACACGGACGGCGACGGCAGGGTGGGGGAGGCGGAGGTCGTCCCCGCCTTCGCCCGCTGGTTCACCGTGCCGGAGTAGGGGCACCCGCCCGCAAGGCGCCCGCCCGCAGGCCACCCCCGCGCGGCACCCGTCCGCGAGGCCCCCGCACGGCACGCGCCGAGCGGGCACATGTCGCGGATCGTGGCAGGACGGCATCACGGAGCGTTGATACCGGGTTGTGTCCGCCGTGTGACCCGTTACGGCCCGGAGTCGGTGCCACGCTCCGGTACCTTGTGTGGGATGCGAGTGGTCCCGAGCGCCAGCCGTGCCGGAGCTGCCCCCGGGGCGGCTCCGGAACCGACGGTGTGCGCCTTGCCCCGCAGGGCGGAACGGCCGTCGGCCGCCGCCTGTTCGACTCCCCGGAATGTGCGTCGCACAGTATGGCGCACGGGTACTCCTTCGCGCTGGAATATGCCCGAAGCGCTTGTTGACGTGACTGTCCGTCAACCATGCTGTTCCACAAGGGATTCACGTACGGTGAGCCCCGCCCCGGCCGTTGTTCTGGCCATGCTGGAAATGGCTACGATCGTGGCCCTCATGAGGCGCGAGCCTTTGTGTCCGCCGGTTCGGATGGTGTGAGCGGTGCAGGTGCTTCAAGTGCAGCTGGAGGTCCGTCCAGACCCCTCGGAAGTGGGGCGCGCCCGGCGCTGGGCGCGCTCACGTCTGGCCGGGTCGGGGATACGGGCCGATGAACCACTCGCCGAGACGCTGGTCCTGCTCGTCTCCGAGCTCGTCACCAACGCCGTGGTCCACACCGGGCGTTCGGCGGTGCTGCGGCTGGTGCTGCCGGGCGCGGTGACCGAGGAGGCCACCGTTCGCCTCGAGGTGGACGACGCCAGCGACCGTGCCCCGGTGCCCCGTTGTGCGGGCGGCGAGGCGACGGGCGGCCGGGGCCTCGCCCTCGTGGACGGCCTCGCCGACCGCTGGGGCTGGAGCCGGGAGGGCGCCGGCAAGCGCATCTGGTGCGAGCTGGACCGCTCCTCCGGGGGCGGGGACGCCGCACCCGTCTGCGGGAACGGCGGCGCGGCGGCGTACGAGGGATTCGCCTTCGAGGTCGTGTGACGGCCGTGCGCCGGGATGTGCTTCCGTGCGCGTCCCCGGCGAAACGGTACACAAGTGAGGAAACCCTCCTCGCCGGTTGACGGATCGTGACCGTTTCCTCACGCTTGTAGCCACGATTCGCCGCGAGGGGACGACGAGGGCTCGGTGACGGAGCCCTCGACGAGCGTGGGTCGTGTCGGCGGCGGTTCCCTCGGGGGCGACGGGAGCCGGGCGGGAGCGCCGGAGTCGGGCGGCGGCGCGCGATGCCGTGCTCGGGGCGGACAGCGCCGCGCCGCCGGCCGACGGACACGGGACGGAGATCCCGCTCATTCTCCACAGGCTGTGGACGACTCCGCGCGGAAGGTCCGCCGGTACCCGGTCGGCGTGACGCCGAGCGCCGCCTGCAGATGCTGCCGCATCGACTGGGCCGTTCCGAAACCGGCGTCCCGGGCCACCCGGTCGACCGACAGGGCGGTGGACTCCAGCAGGTGCCGGGCCCGTTCCACGCGCTGCCGGGTGAGCCACTGGCCCGGACTGACGCCGACCTCCTCGCGGAAACGGCGGGTGAAGGTGCGTACCGACATCGACTCCTGGGCGGCCATGTCCCGCAGCTGGATCGGCTCGTGCAGACGTCCCAGCGCCCAGGCACGGGCGGCCGTCGTGGACGACTGCTGCGGATCGGGCACCGGCCGCTCGATGAACTGCGCCTGCCCGCCGTCCCGGTGGGGCGGCACGACGGTGCGCCGGGCCACCTCGTTGGCCACGGCCGTGCCGTGGTCCCGGCGCACGATGTGCACGCACAGGTCGATCCCCGCCGCGACCCCCGCCGAGGTGAGCACGTCGCCGTCGTCGACGAACAGCACGTCGGCGTCCACCCGCACCTTCGGGAACAGCCGCTGGAAGTGCTCGGCCGAGGCCCAGTGCGTGGTCGCCGGGCGGCCGTCGAGGTACCCGGCGGCGGCCAGCACGAAGCCGCCCGTGCAGATCGCGACGAGCCGGGTGCCGGGCCGCACGTGGGCCAGCGCGGCGGTCAGCTCCCCGGTCAGCACGCCCTCCTGGTAGACCGGGCCCAGCTCGTAGGAGGCGGGGACCACGACCGTGTCGGCGGTGGCCAGTGCCTCGGGGCCGTTCTCGACCATGATCGCGAAGTCCGCGTCCGTGTCGACGGGGCCCGGCGGCCGGACCGAGCAGGTGATCACCTCGTACAGCGGCCGCTTCCGCTCGTCGCGGGCGAGGCCGAAGATGCGCGGCGCGATGCCCAGCTCGAAGGGGAGCAGACCGTCGAGGGCGAGGACCACGACGCGGTGCGGGCGGCCGGAGGAGGCGGTGGTGCCGGAGGTGTCGCCGGGGCCTGAGGTCATGGCCCGATCCTAGCGAACCATGTCCTCCGGGCCACTCGTCGGTACGTCGTCCCCTGCGGAGACTCAGTGACGTGACCCAGACAACCGACGCCACCGCAGTATCCGAGGACCGGCGGGTGCCGGCCCGCCGCCGGCGCGTGCACCGCGCCTGGTGGGTCGCCGCCGTCACCTTCGTGACGATCATCGGGGCGGCCGCCTTCCGCTCCCTGCCCGGCATCCTCATCGACCCGCTCCACCAGGAGTTCGGCTGGTCGCGCGGCACGATCGGCGCCGCCGTCTCCGTCAACCTCGCGCTCTACGGGCTGACCGCACCCTTCGCCGCCGCGCTGATGGACCGCTTCGGCATCCGGCGGGTCGTCGCCGTCGCCCTGATGGTGATCGCGCTCGGTTCCGGCCTGACCGTGTGGATGAACTCCGCCTGGCAGCTCATCCTCTGCTGGGGCCTGCTGGTCGGCCTCGGCTCCGGCTCGATGGCCCTGGCCTTCGCCGCCACCGTCACCAACCGCTGGTTCACCGAGCGGCGCGGCCTGGTCACCGGCGTCCTCACCGCCGCCTCCGCCTCCGGCCAGCTCATCTTCCTGCCGCTGCTGTCCTGGATCGTCGAGACGTACGACTGGCGCCCGGCGGCCGTCACCGTCGCCCTCGCCGCCCTGGCCGTCGTCCCCTTCGTCTGGCTCCTGCTGCACGACCACCCGGCCGACGTCGGCCAGAAGCCGTACGGCGCGAAGGAGTTCGCACCCAAGCCCGACCCCGTCCCCGGCGCCGCCCGGCGCGCCCTGACGGTCCTGTTCTCCGCCGTCCGCACCGGCCCGTTCTGGCTCCTGGCCGGCACCTTCGCGATCTGCGGCGCCTCCACCAACGGCCTGATCCAGACCCACTTCGTGCCCGCCGCCCACGACCACGGCATGCCGATCACCGCCGCGGCCTCGCTGCTCGCCGTCATCGGGGTGTTCGACGTGGTCGGCACGATCGCCTCCGGCTGGTTCACCGACCGCTTCGAACCGCGCCGCCTGCTCGCCGTCTACTACGCCCTGCGCGGCGTCTCCCTCCTCTTCCTCCCCATGCTGCTCGCGCCGAGCGTCCACCCGCCGATGGTCTTCTTCATCGTCTTCTACGGGCTCGACTGGGTCGCCACCGTCCCGCCGACCCTCGCGCTGTGCCGCGAGCACTACGGCGACGACAGCGCGATCGTCTTCGGCTGGGTGCTCGCCTCCCACCAGGTGGGCGCCGCCCTCGTCGCCTTCCTCGGCGGCGTGGCCCGCGACCACTTCGGCTCGTACGACGTGGTGTGGGTCGCCTCCGGGGCGCTGTGCGCGGCGGCGGCGCTGATGGCGCTGGTGATCCGGCGGCGGGGGACGCCGGTGGCCGCCCTGTCGTGAACGGGTTCTAGGCTGCGGGCATGGGGTGGGGGAAGACGGGGGGTCCCGGTGATCGGCGGCCCGTCCGGCCGAACGACGACTGGAACCGGGCGGCCGCGCTGTGCGCGGGACAACTGCCGCTCGTGTGGCTGGCGTGGTGGTTCGCCATGGAGGCGGGCCGGGACGACTACGGGTACGTGGGCGGCGCCTATCTGGGCATCTGCTGCGTGCCGCTGGTTCTGCCGCTGCTCGGGCTCGTTCACGCGACCGTGCAGATCACACCCGCGGCCGCCCTGGCCGGCCTGCGGCCCGGTGCCCTTCGCGGCCCGGAGTGGGCCTGGCACCTGGCCCTGTCCGTACTGATCGGCGCCGCCTGGGCGGTGCTGGGACGCGCGCTGTGGGGATGGCCGCTCGGCGACACCCTGCCGTGGTTCACCGGAGTCGGCGTCCTGCCGGTCCTGGTCCTCGACCGCCTGCGCGGACGGTCGTGGAGGGGCCGGAGGGTCTGGCTCGGTTCGGCGGTCGCGAGCTTCGTCCTGTTCGTCGGGTGCGGAATACCGGCCGCCGTCCTGGCCGACGACTACGAACCCCCTCGGCTGTCCGCCGGGCGACTCGTCGGGACCTGGCACGGCGCGCACGGGAGCGTGCTGCGGCTGGCGCCGGACGGAGGGGCCCGGCTGACCCGCCTGCCGGCCCGAGGGGGTGACGGCGAGCCGGGCGGCTTCTCGGTGTGCGACGGCACGGGCACGTGGACGCTCGAACGGGACGACGAGTTCATGGACACCGACCGCGACGGCGTCCTCCTGCGCCCCGACGGCGAGTGCGGCCAGGAGACGTACTGGACGATCGGCGGCACCGCACGGGACCCCGAACTCTTCGTGCGGTTCGGCGACCCGGACGCCGGCGACCTGCGTATCCTCACCCGCGACTAACCGGGCAGCCGCGACACCCTCCCCGCCTCCCGCTTCGCCACCGCCCCCGCGATCCGCCCGGCGTCGAGGGCCAGCTCGCGGAGCATCCCGCTGATGGGGTTGGTGAACCCCGTGAAGTACAGGCCGGGTGCGCCGGCCGGCGTGCGGCCGCCGTGCACGACCGGGCGACCGGTGCCGTCGAGGACCCCGAGGTGGCCGACCAGCCCTTCCAGGCCCCGCCGGTATCCCGTGGCCGCGATCACCGCGTCCGGGGCGATGCGGGTGCCGTCGGCGAGGACCGCCTTGCCGTCCTCGAAGCCCTCGACGGCGGCCACGACCTCCACCCGGCCCGTGCGGACCGCGTCGACGAGGCCGACGTCCTGCACCGGGATCGCGCCCTGGGCGGCCCGGGTGAGCAGGCCGGCCTGTGGGCGGGGCAGCCCGTGGGCCGACAGGTCGGGCGTGCTGATCCTGGCCAGCGGACGGGCGAGCCGGTCGGCGAGCGCGACCGGCAGGCGCCGGACCAGGACGCCGTTGTACTGGGCGGCCCAGCCCGCCGTCGAGCGGCGGACGATGTGCGGCGCCGTGCGCACCGAGAGCCGGACCCGGGAGGCCCCGCCCTCCACCAGGTCCACGGCGATCTCGGCGCCCGTGTTGCCCACCCCGACCACCAGGACGTCCCGCCCGGCGTACGGGGCCGGGGCGCGGTACTCGGCGGCGTGCCGGAACTCGCCGGTGTACGTGTCCCGGCCGGGCCAGTCCGGCAGCCGCGGGGTGTGGTTGTGACCGGTCGCCACCACCACCGCCGCGCCGGTCAGCTCCCGGCCCCCGGAGGCGTGCAGCAGCCAGCCGTCCCCGTCGGGCGCGCGCTCGACGCGGAAGACCTCCACACCGGTCACGATCTCCAACTGGTGGTACTCGGCGTACTTCTCCAGGTACCGCACCACGTCGTCCCGGGCCACCCAGCGCCCGAACCGGCGCGGCATCGGCAGGCCGGGCAGCGAGGAGAGGCGGCGGGTGGTGTGCAGCCGAAGCCGGTCGTAGTGCCGCCGCCAGGAGGCACCGACCCGGTCGGCCCGCTCCAGGACCACGGCCCGCAGACCGCGGGCGCGCAGCGCGTGGGCGACGGCGAGACCGCCGGGACCGGCGCCTATGACGTACACGGGGCGGCCCGCGGGATGGGCGGGCTGCGGCGGTTCAGCGGACGCTGTGGAGTCGGCCATGCGGCGAGCGTAATCGCGCGCCGGGTTGATGGGTCTCGGTC
Organism: Streptomyces sp. CCM_MD2014; assembly: GCF_000772045.1. Taxonomy (GTDB): domain Bacteria; phylum Actinomycetota; class Actinomycetes; order Streptomycetales; family Streptomycetaceae; genus Streptomyces; species Streptomyces salinarius. The sequence goes on from NZ_CP009754.1 coordinate 5,014,600, forward strand.
AAGACCGGAATCGGTTGCGGATCGGTCACGACCGGGACCGGTGGGCTTCAATGGCCGGATGGCCCACACACCCATGTACACCGTCGCCCCCTCCCTCTCCCTCCCCGAGCCCCGGGGGCACGGCCTGCGTCTGCGGGCCTGGGACGCCGGCTCGGACGCCGACGCGGAAGCGTGGCTGCGCGGCCACCTGGATCCCGACTTCCAGCGCTGGAACACCCCGCTCAAGCTGTGGACCGACCTCGCCGGGGCCCGCGAGTCGCTGCGGGCGCGGGCGCGCGACGCGGCGGACGGCAGGTCGGCGTCGTTCCGGATCACGGACGACGAGAGCGGTGCGACGCTCGGGCACATCGGCCTCGGCGAGATCAGCACACGGCTGAAGACGGCCCGGGTCGGCTACTGGGTGCTCCCCGAGGCCCGGGGCGGGGGAGTCGCCACCCGGGCCCTGCTCCTCACCTCGCGCTGGGCCTACGCGGAACTCGGCCTCCACCGCCTGGAACTGGGACACGCGATCGGGCACGAAGCCTCCTGCCGGGTCGCCGAGCGCAGCGGCTACCGCGCCGAGGGGACCCTGCGCGAGGCGATGTTCCAGTCCGGCCGCCACGACGCCTTCCGGGACGTGCACCTGCACGCGCGCCTGGCCACGGACGCTGAGCCGGCACCGCCGGGCGCGCGGTGAGCGCGGTTCACGGCCACAGCAGCCGCCGGTCCCAGCCACCGCCCCCGGTCCGGCGATAGGCCAGCCGTACGTGGCGCCGGCGGGCCTCGCCCTGGAAGAACTCCACCTCGTCGGGGCGCAGCCGGTACAGCGTCCAGGACGGGACCGGGGCGTCCGGCTCCCGCCCGGCCTGCTCCCATGCCGCCTCGGAGGCGCGGGCCAGCTCGTCCGTCGAGCCCAGCTCCGCGCTCTGCCGGCCGGTGAGCGCGGCGGCCAGTGCGCCGGTCGAGCGCGCGCGCAGGTCGGCCCGCGCCTGGTCGGCCGGGGCGACGGCGACCGGGCCGCGCAGCCGCACCTGACGGCCCAGCGCCGGCCAGTAGAAGACGAGCGCGGCGTAGGGACGGGCGGCGAGGTGGCGGCCCTTGCGGCTGCCGGCGTGGGTGGCGAAGGCCCAGCCCTGCGCGTCGGCGCCGTGCAGCATGACGACGCGCACGTCCGGCAGCCCCTCGGCGTCCGCCGTCGCCAGCGACACCGTGTGCGGCTCCCGCTCGCCGGCCGCGACCGCCTCGGCGAACCACCGGGTGAACAGCTCCAGCGGGTCGCCGGGCGCGGCGGCCGGGTCGAGCGGTGGCAGCTCGGTGACCTCGGGGTCCCACACCCGCAGTGACCTCAGCAGTTCGTGAAGATCGGTTCCCATGCCCCCGATTGTCCTGCGGTCACGGGCGACCGGGGCTCACACCGAGCCGAGGTCGGAGGAGAGCCAGCGTTCGGGCCGCATCCGGACGACGACCTGCTCGCCGTGGTTCGCCGAGGAGAAGGCGACGTACTCGTCGACCTTCTCGGCCGGGAGGTAGCGCGCGGACATCTCCCGCAGGTGCGCCTCGGTCGCGGCGAACGTCTCGACGACCGGCCCCTCCACCGAGACGTAGCGGACGGTGGGCTCCAGCCGGTCGACCATGAGGGAGAACCGCCCCGCCTTGCCGATCAGCTCGTTCTTGCGGCTGTCCAGGCCCGTCATGATCCACACCTCGCCGCCGGGCTCGTACTGGTACCAGATCGGCACGGTCAGCGGGGCGCGTCCCGCTCCCGCGTCGACCGCGAGCGCGGCGATGTGCGGCTCGGCCAGAAACGTCTCGCGCTCTTCGCGGGTCAGGGCCATGGTGGTCTCCTCCAGCGGGGCGGGTACGGATGCTGAGCACAACGTCGGCCGGGCGGGCGGCTGTTCCCCGTCCGGGGCCGGTGAGGCGTGGGCGTCGAGGCACTGAACTCCGAGACGCTGGACATCGTGCCGGTGCGGCCTGAGGGCCGGGGCACGGTCGCCGGGTTCGAGCGGGCGGCCGACGGGGCTGCGGCGGGAAGGGCCGGGCGGCGCGACGGGAGGCCGGGGCGCGGCGGAGGGCCGGAGGTGCGGCGGGAGGTGCGGCGGGCGGCGACGCGGCGGGCGGAGATGACAGGCTGCCGCGCGGTGTCCTACTTGACGGGCTTCTTTCCGGTGATGCCGAGATAGGTCAACAGAGCGAGATGAGGCTTGAGTTCCGCCTGTTTCACGCCCCAGGAGGAGAACCCCTTCTGGTGCGAGGCGGCGGCCGCGAGCATGACGACGAGTGACCCGGCGATCGCCGCGGGGTTCACGTCCTTGTCGACCTTGCCCTTTGCCTGGAGATCGGCGACGGAATCCGTGAGGGATGAATTCACCGAATTCAGGATCTTCATGCGGATTTTGGCGAACCGCTTGTCGCCCTCCGCCGCACCGAGATCCACCACACGCAGAATCGCGTCGTTCTTCCGCCAGAACTCCAGGAATCCGTCGACGAGTTCCTGCGCCGTCTGCCAGCCGGCCTTGCCGACCCAGGAGCGGCCCGCCGTCAGTTCGCTCAGCGAGGAGCTCTCCGCCGCCATGCGCTCGGCGATCTCCAGGACGGCGCCCTCGACGTCCGGAAAGTACTGGTAGAAGGTCGCGGGCGACGTACCCGCCTTGCGGGCGACATCGATGACTTTGACATCGCGATAGGGGGAGGAGCTGAGCATTTCGCTGAGGCAGTCGAGCAGTTTCTGCCGGGTCGCCTGCCCACGTCGACCGGCCACGCGGCCGTCGACGGTACGCACTTGTCCTGTCATGCCGTCAGCTTACCGACGGGTGATCCGAGCGCGATTCGGCCGACTGCAAATGGGGTGCGGGAGCGAGAAGAGACGGGTGTGCCCGGTCTGCGCGGTGCGCGCGACGCGGTTACTTTGACGGCATGGCCGAAAACGGGGCATTCGAGAAGAGGTCGTCGGACCGTCCGTCCGCCCGCCGGGAGGGCGTCCCCTGCTGGGTGGACGCACAGCTCTCCGACGTGGAGGCGGGCAAGCGTTTCTACGGGGAGTTGTTCGGCTGGACCTTCGAGGACCCGGAGGAGGCCGGAGAGGGGGCGGCGGAGTCCGTGCGGGCGTGCCTGGACGGCGAGCCGGTCGCCGCGCTGGTCCGCAAGACGGACGGCCGGATGCCCACCGTGTGGTCCGTGTACTTCCACACCCCGGACGCCGCCGCCCTGGCGGCGCGGATCCGGGCGGGCGGCGGTCAGGTCGTCACCCCGCCCCACCCGGTCGGCACCCTGGGCACCGCCGCCCTCGCCGCCGACCCCGACGGCGCGGTGTTCGGGCTCTGGCAGCCGGGCCGCCGCACCGGCTTCGGACGCCGGCACGAACCGGGCGCCTTCGCATGGGCCGAGCTGTACACCCGGGACACGGAAGCCGCCAACGCCTTCTACGGCGACCTGTTCCACGACGCGCTCTTCGGCCCGGACGCCTCCCCGGACTTCGGCCGCGCCCGGGTCTCGGACGTCTTCCCCGCCGAGATGCCGCCGCACTTCCTCGTCCACTTCCAGGTCGAGGACGTGGCCGGCGGGCTCGCGGCGGTGGCCCGGCTCGGCGGCCGGGTGCGGGTCCCGCCCTTCGAGACGTCGTACGGCCGGGTGGCCGTGGTCTCCGACGGGCAGGGCGCGTCGTTCGCGCTGCTGCAGCGCTGACCGGGGGCGGCGGCGAAGGGAATCTTTGCCCGGAATCAGGCAAGACACCCCGATTGTCGCCAGGTTCGCCAGCAGCGCCTCGGACAGGAAGAATCGGGGTGCGTGGCGCCACGGAGGTGCGGTGGTGAGACGCTGCACTTCGGTCGCGTGCATAAGTGGGTGGCGCGGCCCGTACGGGGAGGTGGCAGGCAAGTGGTGGATCAGCTGACGCAGCACGATCCGCGGCGGATCGGGCCGTTCGAGGTGCTGGGGCGGCTCGGCGCCGGCGGCATGGGGCTGGTCTATCTCGCGCGCTCGGCGTCCGGGCGGCGCGTGGCGATCAAGACGGTGCGCACGGAGCTGGCCGAGGACCAGCTGTTCCGCGTCCGCTTCACCCGCGAGGTGGAGGCGGCCCGCGCGGTCTCCGGCTTCTACACGGCGGCCGTGGTCGACGCCGACCCGCGCGCCGCGGTGCCGTGGCTGGCCACGGCCTACGTGCCCGCGCCCTCCCTCGAGGAGATAGTGAACGAGTGCGGGCCCCTGCCGGCCCAGGCGGTGCGCTGGCTGGCCGCGGGCGTCGCGGAGGCGCTCCAGTCGATCCACGGAGCCGGCCTGGTCCACCGCGACCTGAAGCCGTCCAACGTCCTCGTCGTCGAGGACGGCCCCCGCGTGATCGACTTCGGCATCGCGTCCGGTGTCTCGAACACCCGTCTGACCATGACGAACGTCGCCGTCGGCACCCCCGCCTACATGTCCCCGGAGCAGGCGAAGGACTCCCGCAGCGTCACCGGTGCCAGCGACGTGTTCTCGCTCGGCTCCATGCTGGTCTTCGCCGCCACCGGGCACCCGCCCTTCCACGGCGCCAACCCGGTCGAGACGGTCTTCATGCTGCTGCGCGAGGGCCCCGACCTGGAGGGCCTGCCCGACGAGCTGCGCCCGCTCATCGAGTCCTGCATGCAGATGGAGGCCACCGGCCGCCCCAACCCGGCCGACCTCCAGGCCCAGCTCGCCCCGCACCTCTTCGGCTCCGGCTCCGACGACAGCGGCACGGCGTCGGCGTGGCTGCCCGAACGGGCCGTGAGCCTGATCGAGGGGCGCCGCAACGGCCGCCCCGCGGCCAAGCCCGCCACGGCCGGCGGCCGCGGTCCGGGCCCGTCCGGCGCCCGCGCCCCCGGCCACGCGCCCCCGCTGCCGCCGCCGCCCGCGCACGACCCCGCCGTGCCGGCGCCGCCCGCGCACGGCCCGGCGGTACCCGCACCCGTCGGTGCTCCCGACAGCGGGCCGGTCCGGCTGCCCGGCGCGGCGGTGCCCATCGGCCCCGGGCCGCGCGTCGCCGACATGCGCGCCGCCGCCGTCGCCGCGCCGCCGCCGGAGTCCGCCCTCGCCGCGTCCTGGTCCCGTCCGCGCCCCGGCGTCAACGGCGCCGACCCCGCCGTACCGGCCCCCGCCCCCGCGCCCCCGGAGGCCTCGCCGGCCGGGTGGCGGCCCTGGCGGTTCCGCATGTCCAACGACGTGTGGGGCACGCCCCGGGTCGCCGGGGAGATGGTCTACGTCACCTCCTTCGAGGTGCACGCGCTGGACGTGGGCACCGGACGCCGCCGCTTCAAGACCCGGGACGTCGCCTGGTCCATGGCGGTCGCGGACGGCCGTATCCACGCCTCCGACGGGCCCACCCTCTTCGCCCTGGACGCCCGCGAGGGCGCCGACCTCTGGCGCGTGCAGACCGACGCCTGGGTGTACTCGCTCCAGGCCGACCGCGGCACCGTCCTCACCGCCACCCGCGGCGGGGGCGTCCAGGCGTGGGAGGCCTCGGCCGGCCAGAAGCTGTGGGAAATCACCGGCGCCCAGACCGACTTCGAGTCGCCCGAGGCCGGCGCCGCGCTCCACGACGGCACGGCGTACGTCTGGCAGGACGCCCGCCTGCGCGCCCTGGACGCCCGGACCGGCGACGAGAGATGGTCGTACCCGATCGGCGACGCCGCCTCCTGCGGCGGGGTCCCGGTCCGCCTCACCCAGGCGCCCGACGGCTACGTGTACGTCGCGGCCGGCACCCGGGTCCTCGCCCTGGAGGTCACCTCGGGCCACGTCCGCTGGCACTTCGAGGCCCCGGCGGTCTTCCTGGCCCCGCCCGCCTTCGTGCCGGGCCCGGCCGTGACCGGCGGCGGCGTCTACCTCGCCGACTACCTCGGCACCGTCTACGCCCTCGACGCCACCGACGGCCGCGACCGCTGGCGCATCGCCACCGAGGCCCGCTCCTCGACCGACCCGGTGCTGGTCGCCGCCGGCCACGTCCACGTGGGCAGCGGCAAGGGCCTCTACACGCTGGACGCGGTCACCGGCACCCCCAAGTGGCGCTTCCAGGCGGGCGGCGACATCGTGGGCGCGCCGGCGGTCGCCGAGGGCCGCATCCACTTCGGCTCGACGGACCACCTGCTCTACACGCTGAAGGCCGACGACGGCCGCCTGCGCTGGAAGCTCGCCACCGGCGGCGAGATCACCGGCTCCCCGGTCGTCCGCGACGGCATCGTGTACGCGTGCAGCAAGGACCGCTGCGTGTACGCGCTGGACGCGGAGAAGGGCACGGGGACGGCCCGTACGACCTGAGGGCTCCCACGAGGAGACGGCCCCGGACGGCGTGAGCGGCCGTGGCAGCCCGGTGACGTGTCCGTGACATCCGGGCACTAGCGTGATCGTCATGACGACACGGGGGCGAGCACTCAGGTACACGGCGATCTCGGCACTGGTGGTCCTCAGCCTGACCGGCTTCTCGACCGGCCGGCACGGCCACGGAGGCGACGGGGGCGGCGGCTGCAGCAGCTCGAGCCAGGACCACGACAACTCGTCGTCCACGTCGGGCGGCGGCGACGCCTACAAGGACGACGACGACACCTACGGCAGTGGCGGCAGCGGCTACCACGACTACGACGACGACACCTACGGCGACGGCACGGGCGGCGGCGGCGACACCCACGCCATGTCCGCCACCCTGGAACTGATCGCATGCGCCACGGAGGCCGAGCCGTACGCCACCGTCGAGGTCACCAACCCGAACGACAGCGAGTACACGTTCCCCGTCACCGTCCGCTTCATCGACGTGTACGGCACCGAACTCACCGCCGGCCACGAGGAGGCCACCGTCCCCGCGGGGGGCGTGACCGAGGTCCGCATCCCCTTCGACGGCTACGAACCGCCGTACGAGTGCCAGCTGGACGAGACGGTGACGTCACCGTCGTGACCCCGCGACGCGGGGGCGCGGCTGAGCCCGGACACACGTCGGCCGCGGCGGCGTCCCCTCCGCGCCGCCGCGGCCGATCCCCGTGCGGGAAAAAGGTCGAGAAGGGCCTACTTGCCGTCGCCGTCCAGGTCCAGGGCGGGCGGAGCCGGCATGTGGCTGTCGAGCGTGGTGATGCCGTCCTTCGGCGGAGCCGGCATGTGGCTGTCCTGGGTGGTGGCGGTGCCGTCCTTCGGCGGGGCCGGCATGTGGCTGTCGAGCGTGGTGATGGCGTCGGTGTTGTTCACCGCGTCCTCGTTGCCGTTCGTGGTGTTGCTCATCGTGTGCGAACCCCCATGCAGTGGATCGGACGTTGGTCTGGGGTTGCCCGTTCGGCGACTCCCCCGAGGATCGCCGAACGGGCGTTCCAGGGCCGTTCACCCTACAGATGAGGCCCCTGCGACCCGCCTGCCCCCCGACGCGACGGATCGTGTCCTGATCGTGGCACCGACCCATAAACGTCCGATGAACGGCCCGCCCGCTCAGGCCGCCTCGATGGGATCCAGCAGCGCCCGCAGCTCCGCCGACTCCGGTGCTCCCGAGGCCTCGTAGATGGACAGGGCGTCACGCCAGCAGGCACGCGCGCGATCCGTCTGCCCGAGGTCCCCCAGCGAGCGTCCCAGGAGCGTGAGGATGTTGGCGCGCATCCAGTCACCGCCGATGCTCCCGGTCGTCAACGCCTGCTCCGCGTGCTGGGCGGCCTGGGCCGGCCGCCGCGCCGCGAGGTGGACCTGGGCGATACGGAAGTGGGTGGCGCCCTCCCACAGACGCTGCCGGTTCTCCACGAAGGTCTGCAACGCCGTGGACAGTTCACTGAGCGCCTCGGTGTGGCGTGCGGCGTGACTGAGCGCGATGCCCAACGCGTACCGGGCGTTGGCCAGCCGGAAGGTCAGGCCCAGATCGTCGTAGAGGGCGATCCCCTGGCGCACCAGGTCGATCGCCGAGGTGGTGCGTCCCACGGACACGAGGACGCGCGACAGGTTGCACAGGGCGCTGGCCTCACCGGCCCGGTTGCCGTCCGCACGGAACGCCCTGACGGCCTCGCGCAGATGGGTTTCGCTCACCTCGTGCTGGTTCTTGCAGTTGGCGATGATGCCCTGCTCGTTGTGGGCGTTGCTCCGGGTCCAGGAGTCTCCGGTCCGGTTTCCCAGTGCTATGGCACGCTCGGCCTCCGTCTGCGCCTCGTCGAAGCGACCGGCGCGGCTGAGAACCTGGGCCAGCGTTGTGCGCGCCCGTCCCTCCGCCCGGGGGTCGTCCGAGGCGGTCGTGGCGTCGCGCACCGCGAAGGCGGCCGTTTCGTAGCTGAGGGAGCTCGCTCCCGACTCGGCGAGATCCTTCGACGCCAGCAGGAGGTCCACCGCCCGTCGCAGTGTGCGCGGTCCCAGGGACTGCCGGACGCAGGCCAGGATGCACGCGGCCTCCGAATGCAGCCAGTCGAGGGCGGCGGTGTCCCCCCGGAACTCCATGCCCGCGAACTCGGTGCGTGCGAGGTGATCCACGGTCCGGTCCCCGGGCCGCTCGATCGCGTACACCCCCGCCGCCGTGGACAGGTAGAAGTCCAGCAGCCGCGACAGCGCGGCCGCCCGCTCGCTCGGCGGCTGCTCGTCCCGTTCCGCGCACGCGCGGGCGTAGAGGCGGACCAGGTCGTGGAAGCGGTAGCGGCCCGGCGCCGCCGATTCGAGCAACGACGTGTCCACCAGGGACTCCAGGAGGTCCTCCGTGTCCTCCACCGGCAGGTCCAGGACGGCCGCCGCCGCCGCGAGGGAGATGTCCGGGCCGTCGGCCAGTCCCAGCAGCCGGAACGCGCGGGCCTGGGCCGGCTCCAGTTGGCCGTAGCCCAGCTCGAAGGTGGCCTCCACCGCCTGGTCGCCCGCCTGCAGTTCGTCCAGCCGGCGCCGCTCGTCCGCCAGCTTCGCCGCGAGGACCGAGACGGTCCAGGTGCGGCGGGCGGCCAGCCGGGACGCGGCGATGCGGATCGCCAGCGGCAGGAAACCGCACGCGCCGACCACGTCGAGCGCCGCCTGCCGCTCCGAGGCGACCCGCTCCTCGCCCACGATCTTGGTGAAGAGGGCCAGCGCCTCCTCGGGCGACATCACGTCCAGGTCGACCAGGTGCGCCCCGGCCAGGTCCACCATCCGCACCCGCGCCGTCACCAGCGCGGCGCAGCCCTCCGTGCCGGGCAGCAGGGGCCGCACCTGGGCGGCGTCGCGGGCGTTGTCCAGGAGGACGAGGACGCGGCGGCCGTCGAGGACGGAGCGGTAGAGGGCGGCGCGTTCCTCCAGGGAGTCCGGGATCGCCGAGTCGGCGGTGCCCAGGGCCCGCAGGAAGGAGCCCAGGACCGTCTCCGGCTCCGCGGGCCGTGCGCCGGCGCCCTGGAGGTCGACGTAGAGCTGGCCGTCCGGGAAGGCGGCCCGCGCCTGGTGGGCGACGTGCACCGCGAGGGTCGTCTTGCCGACGCCGCCGATGCCGGCCAGCGCGGAGACCGCCATCACGCGGCCCGTCGCCGCGCCCCCGGAGGCCGCGGACAGTACGTCGCTCAGCTCGCGGACGAAGGACGCGCGGCCGGTGAAGTCGGGGACCGTGGCCGGAAGTTGTGCCGGGCGCACGGAGGGCGTCACCGTCCTCGCGGTCGGCGCGGAGGGCTCGGCCAGCTGCGGGTCGGCCCGGAGGATGCGCTGCTGGAGTTCCTGGAGGCCCGGGCGCGGGTCGACGCCCAGCTCGTCGGCGAGCAGACGGCGCGTGTCCGCGTAGACGGCGAGGGCCTCCGCCTGGCGGCCGCTGCGGTACAGGGCCAGCATCAGCAGCTCTCGCAGCCGCTCACGCAGCGGGTGGGCCGCCGTGAGCGCCGTCAGCTCCGAGACGGACTCGGCGTGACAGCCCTGCTCGAGGTCCATGTCGAGGCGGCTCTCGAGGAGTTGCAGCCGCCATTCCCCGAGGCGCACGCGCTGCGTCTCGGCGTACGGGCCGGGCACGCCGGCCAGGACCTCGCCGTCCCACAGGGCCAGCGCACGGCGCAGCAGGTCGCGGGCGTGGCACAGGTCCCCGGAGCTCCTGGCCTTCTCCGCCTCGGCGGCCAGGTCCTGGGCCCGCGCCAGGTCCAGCGCCCCCTCGGCCAGGCCCCGCACGGCATACCCGCCCGACTCGCTGACCAGCACCCCCGGGTCGAGGACCTTCCGCAGCCTCGACGCGTACGTCCGTACCGCCGCCAGTGCCTGCGACGGCGGCTCCTCTCCCCACAGGGCGTCGATCAGCTCCGCCGCGGTCGCCGTACGGCCCTCACGCAGCAGCAGGGCGGCCAGCAGCGCCCGTTGCTGCGGCGAGCCGGTGGCCAGCGTCTCCTCGCCCCGCCAGGCACGCACCGGTCCGAGCACGCCGAAGCGGAGCGCGGCCGCCCCGTCCGGTTCCGCCGGGAATCCGGGACGCCGCTGCTCCGGAACCCGCGGTACACCGTCCATGCCGTCCCCCTAGACATCCTGAGCAACCAGGCCAGTTTGCCTTGTTCATGCTGACCACGTCAGCCGTGGGAGACGCCGATCACAGGTTCCTCACCTGCTCCCTTGTCCCTCCAGCTCCACCCGTACCGTCAGCAGCCCCGTACCGACGCCCATCGCCCGCACCACGAGGCTGTTGTAGCGGGGGAGGCGGCGCAGGCGGGCGATCGGGTCGTCGTCCGGCAGGAGGTGGGCCGTGCCCGGGTACCAGCGGCCCCGCAGCCGGACCCGGACCCGCGGATCGGCCCGGATGTTGCGGACGTACTGGGACCGTTCGCCGAACTCCGACACCAGCCAGAAGGAGTCGCCGGTCCGCCGGCCGCCCACCGGGGTGCGGCGGGGCAGGCCGGAGACGCGGCCGGTGGTCTCCAGCAGGGTCTGGCCGGGCAGCCGGCGCACGACGGCGTTGAGCCGGCGCTGGAAGGCCGTCACGACCCGGTACTTGGTCTCCGCGGAGGACGAGGACGACATCGTTCGTTCACGCTCCTGTCTCGTGGACCTCCATGTTCCCGGAAAACATCGGCGGGGAAGGTGTGAACGGGGCCGGGAGACGACGGGGGTGCGGGTGTGCGGGTCGTGACGTGGAACCTTTGGTGGCGGTTCGGCCCGTGGGAGGCACGGCGCGACGCGATCCTCGCCGTGCTGCGGGAGCTGGAGCCCGACGTCGTCGGCCTCCAGGAGGTGTGGGCCGTCGACGGAGGGGAGAACCTCGCCGAGTGGCTGGCCCGCGACCTCGGCCTGCACTGGGCCTGGTGGCCCTCGCCCGCGCCCGAGCGGTGGCAGCGGCGGATCGGGGACGGCACGGTGGGTGCCGGCACCGCGGTGCTCAGCCGCCGGCCCGTCGTGGAGCGGGCGGTGCTGAAGCTGCCCGCCCCCGCCGAACTGGACGACGGGCGGCTGGCCGTGTACGCCCGGCTGGACGCGCCCGGGCACCGCATCCCGTTCTTCACCGTCCACCTGACCTCCGGCGGCGGCCCCGCCCGTGCCGTGCGCCGCGAACAGGCCGCCGCCCTCGCCGAGTTCGTGGCCGCGCACCGGCACGGCACCGCCCATCCGCCCGTCCTTACCGGCGACTTCAACGCCCGCCCCGACGCGCCGGAGGTCCGCCTGCTGCGGGAAGCGGGGCTGCGTGACGCCTGGGAGCACGCGGCGCCGGGCGCGCCCTGCGGCACCTGGGACACCGCCAACCCGTACGTGGCCCGCGCGGACGGCGAGCCGAGCGTTCGGATCGACTACGTCCACGTGGGCCCGCCCGGACCCGGCGGACTCGGCCGGGTCCGGGCGGTGCGACGGGCCGGCGCCGGCCCCGTCGGCGGGGTGTGGCCCTCCGACCACGCGGCGGTCGTCGTGGACCTGGCCGACGGCGGGGCGGCCCCCGGGGCGACTAGCGCCCCAGGAACACCGGGTTCGTGAACGCCGCCAGTGCCCCCGGCAGCGGGCCCGCCGCCGTCTCGTGCCGCACCTCCGCCCGCACGTACGCCGCGTACGAGGCCGTCGTGCGCCACTCCACGGTGCCCGCGCCCGACACCGGCAGCGGATCGCCGGTGAACAGCACGCCCTGGTCGGTGACGAACCGGACCGTGCAGCGCGGGGCGCCCGTCACCTCCAGACGGACGGTGACCGGGGTGTCGCGGTCCACGCGCAGCCGCTCGCCGATGCCGGCGTGCTCGCCCCGGCCGCCGGACGCGGTGAAGGACAGGGACACCTTCGACGACTCGGCGACGTACGAGCGCCCGGCCCGGATGCCCTCCTGGATCGCCTCCCGGGTCAGGTCGTCGGCGAGGACGACGGTCTGCGGGCGGCCGATCACGTCGGGGGAGCGGTGGGAGTCGCTGCTGCCCATCGCCGGGATCCAGTCCCTCCCGTCACGCACCGAGGCGACCAGCATGCCGTCCCAGTCGGCCAGCGCCACCTCGTCGTCGGGCGTGTAGGCGCCGTTCCACACCTCGACCGCGTCGGCCTCGCCGAACCCGAACTTCCAGTTGCAGCCGATGCAGGTGGCGTGCGGGTGGGCGGGCACGACCAGGCCGCCCGCGCGGCGGATCTGCCGGGCGAACCGGCCGAAGCGGTTGTCGCGGGCCCGGTAGCGCCAGTCGACGAAGGTGCCGGGATCGGTGCCGAGGGCGACGACGTGTCCGTTGCGGGTGGTCACCTCCTCGCCGAGCAGGATCAGCAGGTCGTCCCCGGCGAGACCGGCCCAGTGCGCGTGGGCGGAGTGCGTGTTGTGCTCCGAGGAGTTGATGAAGTCCAGGCCCGCCGCCCGCGCCAGCTCCGCGATCTCGGCGAGGGTGTAGCGGCCGTCGGAGTACTCGGAGTGCAGGTGGCAGTCGCCCCGGTACCAGGCGCGGCCCCGCCCCCCGGCCCGCTCGGGCGGGTACACCGGCCGCGGGGTCTCGGCCTGCTCGCCGTAGGTCAGCGTGACCGTGATCTCGTACGACAGGCCCTCGGGCGCCACCGTGTACGGACCGAGGGCGATGTGCCAGGTGCCGGGCCGCACCGGCCCGGGGACGTAGCCCGGCGTGGCGTCGTCCGCGCGGACGAAGAACTCCGTGCGGGCGCCGCCCGACCAGCCGCGGAAGCCCCGGCCGCCCAGCTCGGTGCCGCGCTCGTCGAAGAGGCCGATGTCCAGCGCGTTGCCCTGGGTGCCGGCCGGCACGGCGGGGCGGTCGTAGGAGTAGGCGACGTGGATCTCGCGCACGCCCCGGGGGACTTCGACCGGGACGTAGACGAAGTCGGGGGAGCCGGGCGGCAGGGTGCCGCGCACGGTCCTGGTCCGCCGTTCCCGGGGTGCCGCCGAGGCGAAGCTCACGCTTCCCAACGTAAGCGCGGCGGCGGCTCCCGTCACGAACACCGCGCGTCTGCCGATTCCGGTGTGTTCCTGCTCGTGGTCGTCCTCGCACATGCTGCTGCTCCCCAGGTGTCGTGGATGACATGGCATGGGTGGTGCAGGGGTTGGTGCGTGCAACCCTCGTATTGAGCCGTGAACCGCGGTGCAAGGGAAGGGGGAAGACGGATGGAGGACCGGAAACGGCCCGGTGGGTCACCGGGACGCGGCCCCCGTGCTGATCACGCCGCTCGTATGCTCGAAGGATGACGACTTCCGCGACCTCCGGAACCGGACCCGCCGACCCCGCAGGGCCCACCGAGAACTCCATGCGTCGCGCCCTCAAACGCGCCCGGGACGGCGTCGCCCTCGACGCCTCCGAGGCCGCCGTGCTGCTGCAGGCGCGCGGGGAGCACCTCGACGCCCTCACCGCGTCCGCCGCCCGGGTCCGGGACGCGGGGCTGGAGGCCGCCGGGCGGCCCGGCGTCATCACGTACTCCAAGAGCGTCTTCGTCCCGCTCACCCGGCTGTGCCGTGACAAGTGCCACTACTGCACCTTCGTCACCGTCCCCGGCAAGCTGCGCCGGGCGGGCCACGGGATGTTCATGTCGCCGGACGAGGTGCTCGACATCGCGCGCAAGGGCGCGGCCCTCGGCTGCAAGGAAGCCCTCATCACCCTCGGCGACAAGCCCGAGGAGCGCTGGCCCGAGGCCAGGGAGTGGCTGGACGCGCACGGCTACGACGACACGATCGCCTACGTCCGCGCGATCTCCATCCGCATCCTGGAGGAGACGGGCCTGCTCCCGCACCTCAACCCGGGCGTCATGAGCTGGACGGACTTCCAGCGGCTCAAGCCCGTCGCGCCGTCCATGGGCATGATGCTGGAGACCACCGCGACCCGCCTGTGGTCCGAGCCCGGCGGCCCGCACCACGGTTCCCCGGACAAGGAACCCGCCGTACGGCTGCGCGTCCTGGAGGACGCCGGGCGCTCCTCGGTCCCCTTCACCTCCGGCATCCTCATCGGCATCGGCGAGACGTACGAGGAGCGGGCCGAGTCCCTCTTCGCGCTGCGCCGCGTCTCCCGCGCCTACCACGGCATCCAGGAACTGATCATCCAGAACTTCCGCGCCAAGCCGGACACGGCGATGCGCGGCATGCCGGACGCCGAACTGGACGAGCTGGTCGCCACCGTCGCCGTCGCCCGGCACATCATGGGACCGTCCGCGTGCCTCCAGGCCCCGCCGAACCTGGTCGACGCCGAGTACGCGCGGCTGATCGGCGCGGGCATCGACGACTGGGGCGGCGTCTCCCCGCTGACCATCGACCACGTCAACCCCGAGCGCCCCTGGCCGCAGATCGACGAACTCGCCGCGAAGTCCCGGGCGGTGGGATTCGAGCTGCGGGAACGGCTGTGCGTGTACCCGGAGTTCGTCCAGCGCGGCGAGCCCTGGCTGGACCCGCGGCTGCGCCCGCACGTGACGGCGCTCGCCGACCCGGTCACGGGCCTCGCCCGCGAGGACGCGGTGGTCGAGGGCCACGCCTGGCAGGAGCCCGACGAGGCGTTCACCGCCACCGGCCGCACCGACCTGCACGCCACCATCGACACCGAGGGCCGTACGTCGGACCGCCGCGACGACTTCGACGAGGTGTACGGCGACTGGGGCGCCCTGCGCGAGGCCGCCGCCCCCGGCATGGCCCCCGAGCGCATCGACACCGACGTGCGCGCCGCGCTGGCCACGGCGGCCGACGACCCCGCGAAGCTCACGGACGACGAGGCGCTCGCCCTGCTGCACGCCGACGGCCCGGCGCTGGACGCCCTGTGCGGCATCGCGGACGACGTCCGCAGGAGCGCCGTCGGCGACGACGTGACGTACATCGTCACCCGCAACATCAACTTCACCAACGTCTGCTACACCGGCTGCCGTTTCTGCGCCTTCGCCCAGCGCCGCACGGACGCCGACGCCTACACGCTCTCCCTCGGCCAGGTCGCCGACCGCGCCCAGCAGGCGTGGGACGTGGGCGCGGTGGAGGTCTGCATGCAGGGCGGCATCCATCCCGACCTGCCCGGCACGGCGTACTTCGACATCGCGCGGGCGGTGAAGGAGCGCGTTCCCGGCATGCACGTGCACGCCTTCTCGCCGATGGAGGTCGTCAACGGCGCGACCCGCACCGGCATGTCGATCAGGGAGTGGCTGAGCGCCGCCAAGGAGGCGGGCCTGGACTCGATCCCGGGCACGGCGGCGGAGATCCTCGACGACGAGGTCCGCTGGATCCTCACCAAGGGCAAGCTGCCGGCGGCCACCTGGATCGAGGTGATCGAGACGGCCCACGAGCTGGGCATCCGCTCCTCGTCCACGATGATGTACGGCCACGTCGACCAGCCCCGCCACTGGCTGGGCCACCTGCGCACCCTCGCCGGGATCCAGCGGCGCACGGGCGGGTTCACGGAGTTCGTGACGCTCCCCTTCATCCACACCAACGCGCCGGTCTACCTGGCGGGCATCGCCCGGCCAGGACCCACCCTCCGGGACAACCGCGCGGTGACCGCGATGGCCCGCCTCCTTCTCCACCCGCACATTCCCAACATCCAGACAAGCTGGGTGAAACTGGGCACGGAGGGTGCGGCGGAGATGCTCCGCTCCGGCGCCAACGACCTGGGCGGCACCCTCATGGAGGAGACGATCTCCCGCATGGCGGGCTCGTCCTACGGCTCGTACAAGTCCGTCAAGGACCTGATCGCCGTCGCCGACGCCGCGGGCCGCCCGGCGAGGCCGCGCACCACGCTCTACGGCCCGGTCCCCGAGGAGCGGCAGCGGGCGGCGCGGGACTCGGACGGGCACCTGCCGGAACTGCTGCCGGTCCTGGACTGAGGCGCGGGCGCACGCTTCGGAGGCAGGGCGGGTGCGCAGTACGATGATCGGGCCCCCGGTGTGTCGGGGTTCTCGTAGCTGAGGAGATGCGTGCCCGTGCCTGCCCGACTTCCCTCATGGGCGTGGGTCTCCGGTCTGACCGTGGGCGCGGTAGCGGCGGTGACCGTCCTGGCCGTACAGGCGGACCAGGGACCCCACCCCACCGCCGCGGCGACGAAGCCGAAACCGTCGGCGTCGGCGTCCGCGGAGCCCAAGCCGAAGGAGACCGCGCCGGCCCCGGTGCCGGCGGATTCCGGCACCGGGCGGCGCGTCGTCTACTCGGTGGGCCAGGACCGGGTGTGGCTGGTCGACGCCAGCGACGCCACCCGGCGGTCCTTCAAGGTGTGGCCGGGCACGGTCGACCCGGATCCGGGCAAGTACAGCGTCGGCACCCGCCGCCAGGACCCGACGACCGGCTCCGACGGGGTGCGGGTCGAGCAGATCATGTACTTCACCCAGGAGGACGGCGTCTGGGTCGCCTTCTCCAACGCCGTGGACGGCTCCTCGCCGCCGCCGCCCGCCGACGGCGCCAAGACGGGCGGCATACGGCTGCCCAAGGCGGACGGCGACGCGCTCTGGGAGTTCGGCACGTCCGGCACGACGGTCACTGTGGTCGCTTAGCCTCCTCCGCCGTCCCGCCGGACGGCAGGTGCGCCACGATCAGCACCACGCCGCTGAACAGGAGCACCCGCGTCGCCGCGTCCAGCCCGTTCCAGTCCTCCGACTGCCACATCGCGAACCACTCCCCGCCGATCGCGAGGAACCCGGCGCCGAAGAGCAGCATCAGCATGAGCGTGCCGTACGTGGTGAAGCGCCGCGCCGGAGCGTGCTGCCGGCGTATCCAGAGCCAGGTCGCCCAGATCAGCACGAGCGCGGCCGCGGTCTCCCAGACGATGATCGCCACGTAGGCGGTGTCCTGGAGGCCCTTGCTCGTGATCGCCCGCCACATCAGGTCGTCGTCCTTGAACGTGGTGTCCATCGCGAGGACGTGGTGCACGTACTGCTGGTTGTTGTCGAAGTCCGTGATGTTCCCGAGGGCCACGAGGGCGATGTAGAGGGCGAGGACCGCGGTGAGCACGGTGGAGGCGAGTAAAAGGGTGCTGCGGGGGTTCTTGGTCATGGCAGCACTATTCCGAAGCCGAGGGCCCCGCCAGTAGGCAGGGCCCTGGAACGTGATCTCTTCGCAGCGTTCCGCCGACGAACTCCCCGGCGGCCGAAGCTACTTGCAGACGGCCGTGTCCACCAGGTCGAAGACGTGCTGGTGCGCCGCCATCATGTCGGCGGGCTCGGCGGCCACCGAGCTGGACAGCGCCGTCGTCGCCACCGTGGCCGCGCGGCCGTCCCGGGTGGCGCCGCCGTAGGTCTCGTATCCGTGGATGGAACCGCCGTGGCCCCACAGCTCGACGCCGCAGGACAGGGGGGTGCGGAAGAGGCCCAGACCGTATCCGGTGCCCGGCGCGGGGGCGCCCTCGGTCACCGGGACCGTGGTCTTCATCTCCTTCAGTTCGGCTGCCTCCAGCACCTCGCCGCCGAGCAGCGCGGAGAAGAAGCGGTTGAGGTCGCGCGGGGTGGTGACGAGCTGCCCGGCGGCCCAGGCCTGGGACGGGTCGAGGCGGGTGATGTCCTCCAGCGGGGCGCCGGGGGAGGCGGCGGCGTAGCCCTTGGGGTGGGCGCCCCGGATGCCGCGCTCGCCGACGCCCGGCCAGTAGGTGTCCTCCAGACCGAGGGGGCGGATGATCCGGTCGGTGATCTCCTCGCCGAAGGGGCGGCCCGTGACCTTCTCGACGAGCAGGCCGGCCAGCACGTAGTTGGTGTTGCTGTACTGCCACTTCGCGCCGGGCTCGAACGCCGCCTTCTGGCTCAGGGCGAGGTCGACCAGGTCACGCGGGTTGTAGTAGGTGTCGCGGACCTCGAAGGGGTCCAGGCCCAGCGTCGGGACGTAGTCGGGCAGGCCGCTGGTGTGCTGGAGCAGGTTCCGCACGGTGATCCGGCCGCCGTCGATGCCCTCGCCGTGCACCAGTCCCGGAAGATACGTCTCGATCGGTTCGTCCAGCTTCACCTTGCCCTCCCCGACCAGCTGGAGCACCACCGCCGCGGTGAGGGCCTTGGTGTTGCTGCCCGCCCTGACCTGGCCGTTCACCGGCACGGACGCGCCGGTCGCCAGGTCGCCGGTGCCGGCCGTGTAGTCGCGGGTGCGTCCGTCACGGCCCTGGACCGCTGCCAGCGCGGCCGGGAAACCGTCCTCGCGCACCAGGTCCTTCGCACCCTCGCGGACGGCGTCGCGGTGACCGGCGTGGTCCGGTGCGCCGTAGGCCAGGGAACCGGTCACGGCGAGGCCGCCGCCCAGGACGGCGAGCGCGGCGACCACCGACAGCACGCGCCCACGCCGCTTCTTCGGCTGGGACGCGACGGTGGCGGGGGCGGCGGGGAGACGAACGGACACGGGATTTCCTCTCAACAAGGCTGCTCTCGGAACGCCTTGAGCCTTTCGCGAACCCGCCGCCCGCTCGATGGGCCCAGACGGCGGAAACGGGGTGTACCTTCCACCACCCCCGGCCGTGAGCGTTTCCACACCGATCCCGCCCGCCGCGGCCCTGAACCGACCGCGTCCGTTCGCATACAGTGCTGGGCGTCGTACGTACGCACAGTGCCGAGGGGAGGTCCGGGTGGGCGGGACGACCGGCGCCGTCTGGGGGCGTGCCGAGCAGCAGGACTTCCGCAGCCGGGTGCGCGGGACGCTGCTCGGCGTGGCCGTCGGTGACGCTTTCGGAGCCCCCGTCGACTCCCTCGCCCTCGACGCGATCCGGGAGGCCCACGGCGCCGAGGGGCTGTCCGACCTGGCCCCGGCCTACGGCCGGCGCGGTGCCGTCACCCACCTCACCCAGCTCACCCTGTTCTCCGTGGACGGGCTGATCCGCGCCCAGGTACGGCGCGACACCGGGGCCTGGCACCCGCCGACCGACCTGCACCGGGCCTACCGGCGCTGGGCCGCCACCCAGCGCGACTGGGGACCGGACCTGCGGCGCAAGGACGACGGCTGGCTGGCCCACGAGGAGTGGCTGTACGTCCGCCGGGACGCACCGCGCGCCCTGCTGCTCGGCCTCGGCGACGAGACGATGGGCACCCCCGAGGCGCCCAAGAACCCCGACGAGCGCGGCCCCGAGGCCGCCGCCCGCTCGGCGCCGTTCGGGCTCCTGGTCGGCTGGGAGCCGCAGCTGGTCGCCCAGCTCGCCGTGGAGTGCGCGGCGCAGACCCACGGCCACCCCACCGGCTGCCTCGCGGCGGGCGGGTACGCCGTGATCGTGCACGGGCTGGCACGCGGCGAGAGCCTGGACGCCGCCGTGCAGCGGGCCCTGGCGCTGCTCGTCGCCCGGCCGGGTCACGAGCCCGTGGCGACCGCCCTGCAGCACGCCCTCGGCGCGGTCCGGCAGGGGCTGCCCACCCCGGCGCGGGTGACCGGGCTGATCGGCGCGGGAACGGCGGAGGGCCTGGTCGCCGCCGCCGTGTACTGCGCCCTGGTCGGCGAGGACGTACGGCACGGGCTGCGCCTCGCCGTCAACCACGACGGCCCCTCGGCCGCGACCGGCGCCCTGACCGGCGGTCTGCTCGGGGCCCTGCACGGCGAGACGGCCCTGCCCCCGGCCTGGGTGGCGGAACTGGAGGGCCGCCCGACCCTTCTGGAACTGGCCGACGACTTCGCCATGGAAATGACCCAGGGCCCCGCCCTCCACGGCCCGGCAAGCTCGTCCCCCGCCTGGCTGACGCGGTACCCCCGGGGTTAGGCCTGTCCGGCGGATCATGCCCCGGACGCGGGGCCCGGCACGCGCGTCCGCGGCGTTGTCGTCGGTTGCCGACGCTCCGCGTCGACGCTCTCCTCCGCATTGCGGCTGCACGCACCAGACCCCGCTCACCGGCGTCGACGAGGTGCCGTGCCTGTCCTGCGACCTGATCCGCCGGACAGGCCCGAGCGGGGCCCGGGAGGCACGAGGACGGTCACGTTTCGAGAAGCGCCGCCCCGCGGGGCCCGGCTAGCGTGCTTGCCATGGACATCAGCATTCACACCACGGTTCTCCCGCACGACGACCCGGACGCGTCCCTCGCCTTCTACCGGGACGTCCTCGGCTTCGAGGTCCGCAAGGACGTCGGGAACGGCAAGATGCGCTGGATCACGGTCGGGCCGGCCGGCCAGCCGGACGTCTCGCTGCTGCTCTCGCCGCCCGCCGTGGACCCCGGCATCACCGACACCGAGCGCCGCACCATCGCCGAGATGATGGCCAAGGGCACCTATGGCTGGATCCTCCTGGCCACCGAGGATCTCGACGGCACCTTCGAGAAGGTGCGCGCCGGGAACGCCGAGATCGTCCAGGAGCCGACCGAGCAGCCGTACGGCATCCGGGACTGTGCCTTCCGGGACCCGGCCGGCAACCAGATCCGCATCCAGGAACTGCGGTAGGAGCGGATGCGGCCGGGTGTCCGGCCGGCGCCCACGCACCGTGGCCGCCGGCCGGACACCGGCCGTACGCCTGCCGGGCGGAGGCTCAGTCGCCCACCCGGCTGCGCCCCACCGCGCCGTCCACCCCGCCCGCCGGCGTCGGGATCGCGGCCGCCGCGCCGGAGGCGTCGTCGCCGTCCCCGTCCGTGTTGACGTGCTCGATGATCGCGAGCCGTTCCGGGGTGTCCTCCGGCCTCAGGTAGCCGACGACGACGTACAGGACCAGCGAGACCGCCAGCGGGACGGAGACCTGGTACTCGAGCGGCACCCCGCCGTCCACGTTCCAGTTGATCGGGTAGTTGACCAGCCAGAAGGCGACCAGGCCCAGCGCCCAGCTGGTGAGCGCGGCCGTGGGACCGGAGCGGCGGAAGGGCCGCAGCAGTCCGAGCATCATCGGGATCGCGATCGGACCCATCAGCCCGGCGACCCACTTGATGACCACGGTGATGATGTCCTTGAACGTCGGCGAGTCGACCTGCGTCGCCACCGCCATCGAAAGACCGAGGAAGACCACCGTCGTCAGCCGGGCCGCCAGCAGACCGGACCGCTGCCCCCAGCCGCGCGCCCGCTTCGACAGCACCGGCGCCACGTCACGGGTGAACACCGCCGCGATGGCGTTGGCGTCCGAGGAGCACATCGCCATGGTGTGCGAGAAGAAGCCGACGATGACCAGGCCGAGGAGCCCGTGCGGCAGCAGCTGCTCGGTCATCAGGGCGTACGAGTCGGAGCCGTCCGCCTTCTGCGACTCCACCAGCAGCGGCGACATCCACATCGGGAAGAACAGCACCACCGGCCAGACCAGCCACAGCAGCGCCGACAGCCGTGCGCCGCGCGCCGCCTCGCGGGCGTTGCTCGTGGCCATGTAGCGCTGGGCCTGGTTGAGCATGCCGCCGTTGTACTCGAAGAGCTTGATGAAGAGGAAGGCCAGCAGGAACACCGTCCCGTACGGGCCGACCAGCGGCTTCCCGTGCCCCTGGAGGGCGGGCTCGTCCCAGACGCCGAAGAAGCCGCCGTGGTCCCCGAGCTTGAGGACCACGGCCACGAACATCGAGACACCGGCCAGCAGCTGGATGACGAACTGGCCCAGCTCCGTCAGCGCGTCCGCCCACAGGCCGCCGATCGTGCAGTAGATGCCCGTGATGACACCGGTGATCAGGATGCCCTGGTTGAGGGTGATGCCGGTGAAGACCGACAGGAGCGTGGCGATGGCCGCCCACTTCGCGGCCACGTCCACGATCTTCAGCAGCATGCCGGACCAGGCCAGCGCCTGCTGGGTGGGCAGGTTGTACCGGTTCTTGAGGTACTCCAGCGGCGAGGCCACGTGCAGCCGTGAGCGCAGCCGGTTGATGCGCGGCGCGAACAGCTTGGAGCCGATGGCGACGCCGAGGGCGATGGGGAACGACCACGTCACGAAGGACGTGACGCCGTAGGTGTAGGCGATGCCGGCGTAGCCGGTGAACATCACCGCGCTGTAGCCCGACATGTGGTGCGAGATGCCGGACAGCCACCAGGGCATCTTGCCGCCGGCCGTGAAGAAGTCGCTGACGTCGTCCACGCGTTTGTGCGACCACACGCCGATCGCCACCATGACGGCGAAGTAGCCGATGAGCACGGACCAGTCGAGACCGTTCATGTGCCCCCTTCCGGGGTCCGCCTTGTGAACTCCGCTCAGCCGGTTGGCACTTCGCTTGAGCGGGGTAGGGGCGTGGCAGGCCGCGAAGTGCCCGCTCATCGTGGTTGCGTCGACGAGGGCACGACAAGGAAGGGGAAGGTCAAGAGGAAGTAAAAAGGTTCGACTTGCTGACCTGCGTTCATCTACATGAACAAACGGGCGGCCCTCGAAGGGGCCGCCCGGTCCGCTGCTTCCGCCGCTCCGGCTACTTCAGCTCGTCGGGGCACGGCGTGCCCCGCTTCAGCCCGTACGGCGCCGACAGCCGGTACGTACCCGCCTTGGGCGCGACGATCGTCGTCCACACGTCGCCGTCGGCGGTCTCCTCGGTCTCCGTCACGCAGCCGTTGACGTTGTCGTACGTCTTCGGTGTGCCCTCCGGGGCGTTCTTGGAGGCCTCCGTCTCCTGCGGCGGCTTCAGCTTGTTGCCCTCCTCGTCGACGAGGCTCAGCCACGGCGAGTACGGCATCCGGACCAGGACGCGGCCGGGCTTCTGCACGTCGATGACCCACTCGTCCTGCTCGGCCCGCCGGACCACCGCGTGCGGCTCCGCCAGCGGCGTCGGATCGGTCACCTTGAACAGCTGCCAGTTGGCGTCGCCCCAGATCTGCTGCAGGTACGGCAGGCCCCGCTGCAGCAGCTCCCGCTCGCGCTTGCCGCCGTCGCCGTCCGGTTCGCCCTTGGGCAGCACGACGTAGTGCACCGCCCAGCGCTTCAGCCACTCGTGGTAGTTCGCCGAGTTGAGCGTGTCGTCGTAGAAGAGCGGGTTGCGCTCCATGTCGGCCTGCCGGGTCCAGCCGCGGGCCAGGTTCACGTACGGCGCGAGCGCCGAGGCCTCCCGGTGGGAGCGGGCCGGTACGGCCTCCACCCGGCCCTGTTCCGCGCCGACCTCCTGCAGCTCGTTGACGAGCGGCGCCAGCTCGCGCGCCCAGGAGGCGGCGGGCGTGGTGTGGATGGCGTCGTCGGCCGACTTGAAGCCGATCCAGCCCACGAAGCCGACGAGCGAGACCACCAGCGCGTACCACTTGCGCGACTTCGGCACCGTGAACGGCAGCGCCGCCACCAGCGCCACCCCGGCGAAGAGCATCGCGAGCCGCGTGATGTTGGAGCCGATCTGGGAGCTGATCAGCCAGACCAGCAGTACCGACAGGCCGTAGACCGCCGACGTGATCCGCACGGTCTTCCAGGTGCTCGGCACGAACCAGTACACCAGGCCCGCGTAGACGAGCGGCAGCACCGCCGAGCCGAACCCCATCGGCTGCGTGCCGGAGAAGGGGAACAGCACCGCCGACAGTGCGACGACCACGCTCGGCGCCAGGCCCAGCGACCAGGCACCCGGGCGGCGCTTCTGCAGGAACAGCGCCACCGCCACCAGGCCCACGAACAGTCCCGACACCGGCGAGGCCATCGTCGACAGGGCGGCCAGCGGCGCCGCGCACAGTCCCTTGGCCCAGCGCTCGTGCCGCCAGCGGTGGGGCCAGCAGAACACGGCGGCGACCGCGCCGAGGCCGAACATCATGCCGAGCCCGAACGTCACCCGCCCCGACACCGCGTTGCCCAGCAGCCCGAACAGGCCCGCCAGCGACGCCCACAGCGGATTGCGGACCACCCGGCTGCGGATCAGGATCATCGTCAGCAGCCCGGCCGACACCGTCCCCGCGATCATCATCGTCGTCCGCACGCCGAGCACCGACATCAGATACGGCGAGATCACGCTGTACGACACCGGGTGCATGCCGCCGTACCAGGCGAGGTTGTACGCGGAGTCCGGGTGCCGGCCGACGAACTCGGCCCACGCGTCCTGCGCCGCGAGGTCGCCGCCACTGTTCGCGAACGTGAAGAACCACACTATGTGGAGCACCCCGGCCAGGGCGGTCACGGACAGCACGGGGTGGCGCAGCATGCGCTCGCGCAGGGCCAGGAGGGCGGTGTTCACGGCCGGCGGAGCCTTCGGCTCGACGGGTGCGGACCGGGCAGGCCGGGACTCGGCAGGCGGGGGCCCGGAAGGACGAGGCTCGGCAGGCCGCGGCTCACCGTCGGCCCCGTGGGTGCGGGGTTCGGGTACGCGTGGTCGCGGGCCGGCTCCCCGGCCCGGATCGGCGTCGTCGGCGCGTGTCGGCTCCGCAGTGGCCACCTGAAGGCACTCCCCGTGTCCCGTCTTCTTCTTTGGGCCGTGTCCCGTTCCCACGACCGGCGACTGCCCCGTTTCGTGACGCTAGCACGCGGCCGCACACCGTTGCCTCTTCCCTTTCCGGCCCCTCAGGAGGCCTCCTGAGGGCTCCTGGGGCCTCCCGGGGCCCGCCGGGGCCTGGGACGCGAACGCCCCCGCGGCCGGGTGGCCGCGGGGGCGGGGGACGTCGCTTCGGCCCGGGGCGGAGGTCAGCCCAGGCGGGTCAGCTTGTCGGAGAGGCCGGGCTCGACGAGGTCCTCGCCCAGGGCCACCGGCACCTTCACCGCGCCGCTGGTACCGCCGTCGCCGACCGTGAGGGTGCCCACCTTGGTGCCGGCCTTCGCCGCGTGCGGCACCTCGTCGGCCTCGAAGGTGAGCTTCACGGTCAGTCCGCCCCAGCCGACTGCCTTGACGTCCTTCGTGGCGACGACCGGCGTACGGCCGCCGAGGCCGTCGTCGACGTACCCGACGACGCTTCCCTTCTTGAGGATCGTCGACGACTGCAGGGTGTCCTGCGCGGCCCGGATCAGCTCGTCGCTCGCGTCCAGCGCGGCGTCGAGGATGCCACCGCCGACGTCCGGCTGGCGCACCACGGCCCCGACGATGGTCCGGGTCTCCCCGCCGACCTCCTTCTTCGCCGCGAAGACGAGGTTGCCGAGGGCGGAGGTGGTGGTGCCGGTCTTGATGCCGACGACGCCGTTGTGGCCGACCAGATGGTTCCAGTTGCCGTGGTTGACGCCCTTGTAGTCGTTGTACGACATCATCGCGGCGACCTCGCGGAAGGCGGGCGACTTCATCGCCTCCTTGGCCAGCTTCACCTGGTCCACGGCCGTGCTCACCGTCGTGTTGTTGAGCCCGGAGGGGTCGGTGTACGTCGTGTTGGTCATGCCGAGGTCCTTGGCGGCGGCGTTCATCTTCTCCACGAACGCCTTCTCCGAGCCCGCGTCCCAGCGGGCCAGCAGCCGCGCCACGTTGTTCGCGGACGCGATCAGAACGGCCTTGAGGGCCTCGCGCTCGGAGATCGAGTCACCGGCGTAGACGTTGACGGTGGACTCGTCGCCCGCGTCCGACTGGTCCTCCGCCGCCTGGTCGATCTTGATCTTCGGGCCCTCGGCGCCGCTCTTGAGCGGGTGGTCGCGCAGGATGACGTACGCGGTCATGACCTTGGCCACGCTCGCGATCGGCACCGGCTTCTGGTCGCCGGACGAGCCGAACGAGCCGATGCCCTGCACGTCGAGCGCGGCCTGACCGCTGTCGGGCCACGGGATCTGCGGCTTGCCGCCCTCGAACGTGAAGCTGTCCTGTGCCGTGAGGTCGAGGGTCGGCGCGGGCAGCGGGCGCATGGACTGCACGACGCCGAGGATGATCACCAGCAGGAGGACCAGCGGCGTCCAGATCTTGACCCGGCGCACCGTCGTGCGCAGCGGGGTCTCCGGGGGCGGCGGGGTGTTCGTCAGCTCCGCCAGCAGGTCCAGCGGCGGCTTGGGCGGCAGCGGCTGCTGCGTGGTCCGGTCGGGCCCGACGTGCGGCCGTGCGGCCGTGACACCGGTACGGGGCGCCTTGGGCACCTCGGAGGTCTGTGCGGTCTGTGCGGTCTGCGCGGCCTGCGGGGGCTTGCGGTTCGCCGGGTCGTCCGGGTTCCGCAGCGCCACGAACTTGCTGGTCCGCTCGGCGTCGCCCTCGGCCCGTCCGGCCTTCTCGCCGGAGGCGGCGCCCCCCAGCTTCAGCATGGTCGTCGGCTGGTCCACGGCGGGCTTCCGCGGCGCCTTGAACACGGCGGTGGGCTGATCGACGGACGGCGCGCTGCCGCCGCCTTCGGCACCACCGTCGCCGTCCCGGCCGGACGCCGCCTGCGTGCCGGGGCCGGGCTCGGGGTCGGCCTTCGGTGCCTGGTCGGCCTTCGGTGCGTGGTCCGCCTTCGGTTCCCGGTCGGGCGTCGAGTCCGTTTCCGGTTCCGGCTCGGGTTCCGGGGTCGCCTTCGGGCTCGCGTCCGCCCGCCCGTCGGGCGCCGGGGCCGCGTCGGAGCCCGAGCCCGAGCCGGGGCCGGCGTCTGCGCCCGGGCCGGTTGCGGCGGCCGGTCCCTCGGCCCCCTCCGATGCCGAGCCCGTGTCCGGGTCCGAAGCCGCGTCGGAGTCTTCGTCCGGGCCCGCGCCGGATGCACCGTCGGCGGTGTCCCCGTCGGCCGGCTCGGCCCTCTCGGTGTCCTGCGAGGCGGTGGCCGCACGGCCCCGCCCGTCTCCGGCGCTCTCGGGCGCGTCGGCGTCCTCGTCGCCGTCCCGTGAGGTCTCCTCCGCGTCCCGCCCGCCCTCCAGGCGGGCGTTGGCCGCGGCGCGCTCGTCCGCGGTGGCCACCCAGGCCGCGACGACGTCCCGCAGGCGGCCGTCGCCCCCGGCGGCAGGCTCCTCGCGGCCGTCCTCGGAGGCGTCGGACGGCTCCGGCGCGGCGGCCGTGCCCGACGCGTCCGTGGGCGCCCCGGTGCCGGCCGACGCCTCGGGCGTCCCGTCGGCGTCGGCGTCGGCGTCCTCGCCGGAGGCGTCCGCGGCCGCCTCCGTGTCACGGACCGACAGCACCCGGGTCGCCGTGTCGACGCCGCCACCGGATGCCGCGGAGCGCTTCGCTTCCTCCCGCGCCACCGCCGACCGCGGATCACTCGCCTCGCTCGACCCGGTCCTGGCTTCGGGAACCGGACCCGCGCTCCCCGACGTCGGTTCTTCCGACGACTCGTGCTGCTTCGACCTGTCGGGGGACTCGCCCGCCACCGATGCCTCCTCCATGCGCCGCACGTCCTGTGCGCGCTACCGAACCCGTACCGAAACCATCTACCAGTGTCCTGTGTACGGGTGGAACCCACGCGGAAGACGAGAACGACATACCTACTGGTTCCACTACGAAGCGGTCACGCACCCTCGACAGACCAATGTGAGAGGGGTCACCCTGTCTGTCATCCACGCGGGGAGGCATGGATGGGCAGGAGCCGCAGAACACTTCCGGAGGAGCTTCTGCTGCTGGCGTTGGACCCGACCACGGGTACCACCGCACAGCCGCAGTCGCTCGACCTCGGTCTGGCCGGAGCACAGCTGGTGGAGCTGGCGCTGGCCGGACGGATAGCCCCAGACGGGGATCGTATCGCCGTGGTGGCCCCACGGCCGACAGGAGATCCAACACTGGACTGCGCGTTGGAGTTGCTGCGAAGGCGCGGCGCTCCGGTACGGGCGGTCAACTGGATTGGCGGACCCCGCCTGGGGCTTCGCCAGACCTATCTCTCGCATCTGGAGCGCTGCGGCATGGTGCATGCCGTGGAGGGCCAGATGTGCGGGGTGCTGCCGACGACTCGCTACCAGGCGACGGACACGGCGATCAGCAGGGAGATCAAGGCCCGGCTCGACTCGGCGATCCGCACCGGCGTACCGCCGGACCCGCGGACCGCGGCGCTCGCCGCGCTGGCCCACGCGGTCGGACTCGGCAAGCACCTCTACCCGGGCAACGAAGGACGCTCGTCACGGTCCCGGCTGCGGGACCTCATCAGGCACGACCCCATGGGCGGCCTGGTGGCGCACGCGGTGATGGACGTCCAGAACGGCGCTGCGGCACAGCCGCGCCGCAGTCCGGCACCGGCCGGCCGCCAGGCCCCGGGACCGGGGGCGAGGCCCGCCCCGGAACCAGCCCGCGGTGTCCCGGCGCAACCGCGCCACGGATCCATGGCGCGAGCGGCGGTCCACTAGGCCCTGCCGTCCGCGAGCGCACCGCACCACCGCTACACGCATCGCCGCACCGCCAGTCCCCAAGCCCGGTCACGGGAGCCGCAGGTCCGCGCGGGGCGGCGGAACCGACCGTACGTCCGGCCCGCCCGGACCGAGGAAAGGTTCCGCCGCCCCGCGCGGCCGCACCCGGGGGTGGTGTGCCGAACCGGCGTGTACGCGGCGCATATCGACCGTTTCCCAGCGGTAGTAAGCACCTTGGTGGCAGTCTGCTCAACAGCAGATACACAAAGTGGCAAGTACGAGTCACCCAGCCGGAGGTGCACGTCCCGTGGCGTCGAGTGTCAATCCCACCGTAAGGCGACGTCGGCTGGGCCAGGAGCTGCGCCGGCTCCGGGAGCAGAAGGGCATGACGGCCGAGGAGGTCGCCGAGCGGCTGCTGGTCTCCCAGTCGAAGATCAGCCGCCTGGAGAACGGGCGGCGCAGCATCAGTCAGCGCGACGTCCGCGACCTGTGCGGGGTCTACGAGGTCGAGGACCAGCGGATCGTCGACTCGCTGATGCAGATGGCCAAGGACTCCCGCCAGCAGGGCTGGTGGCACGCCTTCGGGGACATCCCGTACAGCGTCTACATCGGCCTGGAGACCGACGCGGAGTCGCTGCGCACCTACGAACCCCAGATCATCACCGGCCTGTTGCAGACCCGGCCCTACGCCGAGGCGCTCATCCAGGGCGCGTTGCCCGAGACGTCCGTCGCCGACGTCGAGAAACGGGTGCAGGTCCGCATACGGCGCCAGGAGCGCATCACCGCCGAGCACAACCCGCTGCGCCTGTGGGTCGTCCTCGACGAGGCCAGCCTGCGCCGGGTGGTGGGCAGCAGGCAGGTGATGCGGGAGCAGCTGGAGCACGTCGCCGAGATGTCGCAGCTGCCGCACATCACCGTGCAGGTGCTGCCCTTCGACGTCGGGGCGCACCCCGGCATCAACGGCCAGTACTCCATCCTGGAGTTCGCCGACACGGCCGACTCCAGCGTGGTGTACATCGAGGGCGTGACCAGCGACCTGTACCTGGAGAAGGCGCCGGACGTGCAGAAGTACACGGTGATGTACGAGCATCTGCGGGCGCAGGCCCTGAACGTGGAGCAGTCGCGGCAGCGCATCGAGGACGTGGCGAAGGAGTACGCGCGCTGAACGGGGGCGGCATAGTACACGGCTCCCACGATGTACTGGAAGACTCACCTGGAATATGCCATCCGACCGAGTGAATGGCTGCTCCGGCGGGGGAGGCCAGCGAGTAGCGTCGATCACGCCAAAGATCACACGTCATTGGCGTAAACCACACTCGCGACTCGCCATCGGAGCAGACATGGCAATTCTTCAGGGCGCCCAGGAATCGTGGACCAAGTCCTCCTACTCCGGAGGCAACGGCGCGTGCGTCGAGGTCCGGTCCCCGCTCGCGGCGGCGCTCGCCGTCCGTGACTCCAAGGTGACCGACGGCCCGGTCCTCGCCTTCCCCGCCGACGCGTGGAACGCCTTCGTGACGTCGGTCAAGGAGTAACACCGCCGCGCGCCGTATCTCCGTACCGCGACGGAGCCCTCTCGACCAGTTCGCCGACCTTGCCGAGAGGGCGCCCGTCACCTCACTCCACGTCACCTCACCGGGAACGCCACGTCGCACACCGGGTCCTGCGGGCCCGCGGCCTCCCAGTCGGCGAAGTACACCTCGCGGCACGGCCCCGTCACCGTCAGGCCCTGCGCGGCGATCCACTCCTCCACCGCCCCGAAGGCGGCCAGGATCTGCGGATAGGCCACCTGGGCCTTGGTGATCCGGGTGCGGGCCAGCCGCCCGGCCGGCTCCACCCGCACCCGCGTCCCCCGGGCCCGTCCGCGCTCCTCGCACCACGCCCGGGCCGCCGCCTCGTCGGCGACCGGCACGCAGGACTCGGCCGGGCCGTCGCTCTCCGCCGACACGTCCGCGTGGTAGACGACGAACGGTGCCGCCGTCACACCCCCGCAGCCCCGGGCCGCCTCCTCCAGCCGCTCCAGCGACGCGCCGATCCACTGCGGCAGCTCGTCGGCCAGCGTGTGCCGGGTCTCGGTGATCACCACCTGCTCGGGCACGTCCACCGTCTCGACCACGAATTTCCCGTACACGTCGGAATCCCTTCCCGTCAGACGTCCACGGAGGTACTCGACGAGCGTGCGCTGCCCGGCCACCCGGGCCTCCACGTCCGCCCAGTAGGCGTCGAGCAGACCGGCGGACCGGTCGCCGTCCGCGCGGACCACCTCGGCGATCCGCGCGAGCGGCATGTCCAGCCGGCGCAACAGGGCCACCAGCCGGGCGCGTTCGACCTGACCCGCGCGGTAGTACCGGTAGCCGGTGGCCTCGTCCACGTGGGCGGGCGCCAGCAGCCCCAGCCGGTCGTACAGCCGCAGTGCCTTGGCCGACAGCCGGGCCCGCGCGGCGAACGCGCCGATGGTCAGCAACGCGTCGTCGGGCACGTCCCCCACCCGGTCACCCAGGCCGTCACCCATGCCGTCGGCCACCCCTCATCCACGCCGTCATCCTCCGTCGCCGGGCGGCTCTTCCGCCCGGTGACGGAGACACTCGGGCTTGCCCCAGGGGCAAGGTCAACCGGCCAGGCGCGCTTCCACGGCCGCCACGACCTCGGCCGCCTCCGGCTCGGTCTGCGGGGCGAACCGGGCGGCGACCTTGCCGTCCCGCCCGATCAGGAACTTCTCGAAGTTCCAGCGGATGTCACCGCTGTGCCCTTCGGCGTCCGCGAAAGCGGTCAGCCGGTCGTACAGCGGGTGCCTGCCCTCCCCGTTGACCTCGACCTTCTCGGTCATCGGGAAGGTGACGCCGTACGTCGCCGAGCAGAACTCGGCGATCTCGCCGGCGCTGCCCGGCTCCTGGCCCATGAACTGGTTGCAGGGCACGCCCAGCACGGTGAACCCCTGCTCCGCGTACCGCTCGTGCAGCCGCTCCAGGCCGGCGTACTGCGGGGTGAGTCCGCACTTGGATGCCACGTTGACCACCAGCACGACCCGGCCCGCGTACTGGGCGAGGTCCGCTTTCCCGCCCTGGAGGGCGCCGATCTCGACATCGAGGGGGAGGCTGTCGTCGCTGCGCGTGTTCGGTGAGGTCGTCATGGACCGGATGCTAGTCCGGCACTCCGCCCACCCCGCCGCCCGCCTCGACGAGCACCTCCCCGGCCGGTGTCCGCGAGTACAGCACCGAGCGGCCCGCGCGCCGCCGTTCCACCAGCCCCGCGTCGAGCAGCACCCGCAGGTGCCGGCCGACCGAGCCCAGGCCCTGCCCGGTCACGCCGACCAGCTGGCTGGTGCTCATGGGGGTGCCGAGCAGCGTCAGCACGGCCGCGCGGGCCGGCCCGAGCAGCGCCCCGAGGGCGGCGGGCACGCGCCGGGCACCGTCGTCCGCGAGGGCGCCCGCGCACGGATACACCAACGCGTACCGCTCGGGCTCCTTCCACGCCACCCAGCCGTGCCGCTGCGGAGTGACCGGGACGAGGAGCAGCTCCGCCCCGGACAGCTCGCGCGGCGGGTACGGGTGCAGGTTGATCTGGAGCCGGTTGTCGCCCAGCCAGCGGGTGCCGGGCCGCAGGGCGTCCAGCACCGTCGCCCAGCCGCCCCGGCTCACCTGCGCGGTCCGCGCGACGACGTCCGCCTCCAGGACCCGGCGGCGCCGGTCCCAGTCCGGCCGTACCGCCTGCGCCCAGACCTCCTCGAGCAGCGCCGCGGCCCGTTCCGGCAGGTCGTCGCGGTCCAGGGCGGCCGGGAGCGGGCCTCCGACGGAGACGGTCAGGCCGGCGCGGGCCTCGTCGGGGCGGGCGGCCCGGATCCGCGCCACGCCCTCCTCGAAGCTGAGGCCCTCGACCGGGGCGGGGGTGAGGAAGTCGGCGTTCCATCCCCGGCCGAGACCCGCGTCGACGAGCAGCGCGGTCACCGGGTCGGCCGCCATCCGGCGCAGATGGGCGGGCCGGTGGGCGTCGAGCCACGCCCGTTCGCCGGGGTGTCCGGCCACTCCGGCGTGCAGCAGTTTCAGGCAGGCGAGGGTCTCGTCGAGCGGCGAGACGACGAAGCGGCTGCGGGCGAGCGTGTCGGCGTTGATCTCCCACCAGCCCACGACCCGGCCCCTCTCGCCACCTTTCGCCTCCGCGCGAAACAATAACGGCCGGTCCGGCGGCCGCCCCACACTCCCCGCATGCCAGACACGAGCCGCAGAAGCTACGCGGACCTCTTCCGCACCCCGGAGTTCAGCCCGCTCTTCCTCTCCTCCGCCGCCAACCTCGCCGCCCAGACGGTGAGCGGCCTCGCCCTCGGCACCCTGGTCTTCCGCGCGACGAACTCGCCGCTGCTCTCCGCGGTCAGCATGTTCGGACCGGCGCTCGCCCAGGTCGTCGGCGCCACGTTCTTCCTCTCCGGCGCCGACCGGCTGCCCCCGCGTGCCACGCTCGCGGGTCTCTCCCTGGCCTTCGCCGTCACCACCGCGGCGCTCGCCCTGCCCGGCCTGCCGGTGTGGGGCATCCTCGCCCTGGTCCTGGTCAAGGGCCTGATCGCCTCCGTCGGCGGCGGGGTCCGCTGGGGCCTGCTGACCGAGATCCTGTCCAAGGACGGCTACCTGACCGGCCGTTCGCTCTTCAACATGATGAACGGCGTCCTGCAGATCGCCGGTTACGCGGCCGGCGGCGTCCTCGTGACCGTCCTGTCACCGCGCCTGTGCCTGCTGCTCGCCGCCGGCCTCTACGCCACGGCCGCCGGCGTCGCCCTCCGGCTGACCCGCCGCCCGGCGCGCACCGCCGGCCGCCCCTCCGTAAGAGCCACCTGGCGTGCCAACTCCCGGCTGTGGTCGGCCCGACCGCGCCGCCACCTGTATCTCGCCCTGTGGATCCCCAACGGCCTCGTCGTCGGCTGCGAGTCCCTGTACGTCTCCTACGACCCCCGCGCCGCGGGCACGCTGTTCGCCTGTGCCGCACTGGGCATGCTGGCCGGCGACCTCACGGTCGGCCGGCTGCTCCCGGCGCGGTTGCGCCCGCGCCTCGGCGTCCCCCTCCTGGTGCTGCTGGCCGCCCCGTACCTCGTCCTCTTCCTGCGCCCGCCGCTGCCGCTGACGGCCGTGCTGGTCGCGGTGGCCTCCGTGGGCTTCGGGGCGACCCTGGTGCAGCAGGAGCGCCTGATCGCCGCGACCCCCGACGAACTCTCCGGGCACGCCCTCGGACTGCACTCCGCCGGGATGCTCACCATGCAGGGCGTCGCCGCGACCCTGGCCGGCACGGTGGCGCAGTTCACCTCACCGGCGACGGCCATGACCGTGATGGCGCTCGCCTCCCTCACGGTGACGCTCACGCTGACGGTGGCGAGCCGACGGGACGCGGCAGACGGCGGGCTGCTGCCGACGCGGGCGGCGGTGCGGTCCGTGTGACGTGCCGGTCCGGCGGGTGCGACTCGGCTTCGATTGGGTTAAGGAGCGCCCGGGAACTCCTGCGCGCCCGGACCTTTGCCTAGGCTGAGGAGCTTGGGGAGGGCGCCTGAGGACAAGGAGAGGGCGGCTCTTGAGCGCTGCGACACCGGAGTAGTCATGACCGTTGAGAAGACGCCGTCCGGTTCCGCGGTGGTGCTGTCCTGGATGCCCGTCGCGGCCATGGCCGTGGTGGCGGTC
Organism: Streptomyces sp. CCM_MD2014; assembly: GCF_000772045.1. Classification (GTDB taxonomy): domain Bacteria; phylum Actinomycetota; class Actinomycetes; order Streptomycetales; family Streptomycetaceae; genus Streptomyces; species Streptomyces salinarius. Next base: position 5,048,444 of record NZ_CP009754.1, read on the forward strand.
GTGGACGTCACGGCCGGACCGGGAGTCGGGCTGCTGCCGCTGGTGTCGCTGGGCCCGGCCTTCGCCGGACTGGTCGGCGGCTGGCGGCGCACCGCGGTGATCGGACTGGCCGCCCTGCTGCTCTGCGTCGGCCTCGGCATGTACAACGGTCTCTTCGACCGGCCCCGCGGCTACACCGCGATGATGTCGGTGGCCGGCGTGACCGGCGTCGGCATCGCGGCGGCCGTGATGCGCTCGCGCCGCGAGGCCGAGCTGGCCAGCGTGCGCTCGATCGCGGAGGTGGCCCAGCGGGTCCTGCTGCGCCCGGTCCCGCTGACCGCGGGCCCGCTGCACGCCGCCGTCTCGTACACCTCGGCGGTCGCCGAGGCGCGGATCGGCGGCGACCTGTACGAGGTGGTGGCCTCGCCGCACGGCGTCCGGGTGATCGTCGGCGACGTCCAGGGCAAGGGCCTGGCGGCCGTGGAGACCGCGGCCCGGGTCCTCGGCGCCTTCCGGGAGGCCGCGTACGACGAGAAGGACCTGGTCAAACTGGGGGAGCGGCTCGAGCGCAGCGTCGCCCGCGAGCTGGAGGACGAGAAGTTCGTCACCGCCGTCCTCGCCGAGATCGGCGACGACCACCGCGTCGTCCTCCTCAACTACGGCCATCCCGCGCCGCTGCTCGTCCACGGCGACGGCACCGCCGACTTCCCGGAGCCGCCCGCGTACGCCCTCCCGCTGGGCCTGGCCGCGCACGGCGGCCCCGGTCCCGAACCCTTCCCGGTGCCCTTCCTCCCGGGCGACCAGCTGCTCCTCTACACCGACGGCGTCACGGAGGCCCGCGACGAGCGGGGCGGCTTCTACCCGCTCGCCGAACGCGTCCACCTCCTCAAGGACCCCGACGCCCACCGCGCCCTGGACGCCCTGCGCGAGGACCTCGTCCGGCATGCGGCGGGACCCCACCACGACGATGCGGCGATGCTGCTGCTGCGCTACCAGGGCGGGGCCGACGGCGCCCCGGTGTGACGGCGCTCAGGCGTGGCGCGAACCGGCGGACGCCATGCCGAGCCAGGTGTGCGGGTTGCCCTCCCAGCACCAGCCGAGTTTCGGGGCGCGCTTGCTGATCCAGAGCGCCGGGACCCGGCGGTCCCCGCACCGCGAACCGCCCGTGGAGAAGCACTTGTTCTTCACCAGGATCTCCGGGGCGTGGGTCAGCAGGGCGATTCCCTCCTCGATGGTGAGCAGCGTGCGGCCCCGCCCGGCGAGGGTGGCCATCGCGTCGCCCGGCACGACCCCGCAGAACTCCTCCCCGCGCTCGACGTCGAAGAGCAGGTGGACACCGTCCGGGCCGGGCGGCCGGGTGTCCTCGGTGGCGACGAACCGTTCCAGGGAGCCCGGTTCGAAGCTGCGGTCGACGAACCCGGGCAGCTTGCCGCCCCGCAGCGTGGTCAGCGCCATGGTGGCCTCGATCGGGGCCAGTTCGCGCCCGACGACCAGGACGAAGGGGACCCGGCCGGTGACCGCGGGGTCGTACGCCGCGTGAGCCTGAGCCCGGGCCGCGGATCCGGTGCGGGCCACGGCCTCGGCGCGCAGCGGCGCCACCAACTCGGTGAACTGCTCGGGGGAGCGGCCGGACAGCGCCGGGTAGCCGAGCGCGACGAGGGTGCGGACCTGCCGGTCGAACTCGGTGGCGGCGTCGAGGGCGGGGGAGTGCGTCGAGTCGGTCAAGCGGGTGCTTCCTTCCGAGAGGCCTGCGGTGGACCGGCTCGCGGTGCGGCCGGGGAACGGGGCGGCAGCGGTCAGGGGAGCTCCTTCCTCGCGACGGCCTCGATCTCGGCGGGGGTGCCCGACATGATCGTCCGCACATGGCGGGTGACCAGCTCGACCGGCCAGTCCCACCACGCGGCCCGTCGCAGCCGCGCGACGTCCTCGGCGTCGTACCGGGCCCGGATGGGCCGGGCCGGGTTGCCGCCGACCACGGTGTACGGCGGTACGTCGGCGGTGACGAGCGACCCGGCGGCGATGATCGCGCCGTCCCCGATGCGCACGCCGGGCATGACGGTGGCGCCGTAGCCGAACCACACGTCGTTGCCGACGACGGTGTCGCCGCGGCTGGGCATGCCGGTGACCAGGTCGAGCGTGGCCTCGCCCCAGGCGCCGCCGAACATGGTGAACGGGAACGTCGACACGCCCATGGTGGGGTGCTCGGCCCCGGCCATCAGGAACCGGGTGCCGGTCGCGATCGCGCAGTACTTGCCGATGACCAGCCGCTCGGGACCGTAGGCGTAGAGCACGTTGCGGGTCTCGAAGGCGGTGGCGTCGTCGGGATCGTCGTAGTAGGTGAAGTCGCCCACCTGGATGCGCTCGTCGGTGACGAGGGGCTTGAGGAGGACGACGCGCGGGTGCTGCGCGAGGGGGTGCAGCACCCCGGAGTCGGGAACGGAGCCGGGGGCGGGCACGGTGCCGTCGGGCGTGGGGTCGGTCAAGGCCGGACCTCGATTCTGGCCAGGGAGCCGGTTTCCAGGGCGCACCACAGGGCGCCGTCGTGTGCGGTGATGCCGTGCGGTTCGCAGTCGGTGCGGGAGAGCGGGTACGAGCTGACGTGACCGTCGACGGTGATCCGGCCGACCCGGCCGCCGCCCCACTCGGTGAACCACAGTGCGCCGTCCGGCCCCGCCGTCACCGCGTGCGGCCTGGCCGCGGGGTCCGGCAGCGGGTACTCGGTGACGGCGCCGTCCACCGTGATCCGGCCGATCCGCCCGGCCCCGATCTCGGTGAACCACAGGGCGCCGTCGGGACCCGCGGCGATGCCCACCGGGCCGGCGCCTTCCGTCGGCAGCGGGTACGCCGTGCCGTGGCCGTCGGTGGTCAGGCGTCCGACGGCGTTGCCCTGGTTGAGCGTGCACCACAGGGCGCCGTCCGGACCGGTCGTCAGGGCGGACGGGAAGGCTCCGGGCGCCGGATACTCGGTGACCTCGCCGTCCACGGTGACGCGGCCGACGCGGTCTGCCGAGGAGAGCGTGAACCACAGCGCCCCGTCGGGTCCCGCAGTGATCCCGAACGGCCCGCCCTCGGGCGTGCGGGGCGCGAAGGACGAGTAGGCGCCCTCGGGGGTGAGCCGGCCGATGCGGTGCGCCCGGTACTCGGTGAACCACAGCGCGCCGTCGGGTCCCGCCGTGATCACGGTCGGTCCGTCGCCGACCGGGTGGACGGTGACATGCCCGTCGTCCGGGTCCCTGCGGGCGACGGCGCCCCGGTGGACGAGGGTGAACCACAGGGCGCCGTCCGGTCCTTCGGTGAGCGCGTAGGGACCGGCGTCCGCGTCGCTCACGGTGAACTCCCGTACGGAGTCGGTGTCGTACCTCTCGTTGAATTCGTTCATCGAGAGTAACCTTACCCACAGACGACTCTTCCAATCAACATAAAAATACTACCGAGGTAAGATTCTCGCCATGGACCTGAACGACACCCCGGCGGCCCCGGCGCTCGGCCTGCGCGAGGCCAAGAAGCGCGAGACGCGGCAGCTGATCTCCGACCACGCCACCAGGCTGTTCATCGAGCGCGGCTTCGAGCACACGACGATCGCCGAGATCGCCGACGCCGCCCGCGTCGCCAAGAAGACGGTGACGAACTACTTCCCGCGCAAGGAGGACCTCGCCCTGGACCACCAGGACGAGTTCGTCGCCGCCCTGGCCGCCACCGTGACGGCCCGCGGAACCGGCGAGACGCCCCTGACCGCCCTGCGCCACGCCTTCCTGGCCGCCGTGGCGGCCCAGGACCCGGTCGCGGGCTTCGCCGGCGAGGCCTTCACCCGCATGATCGCCGAGAGCCCCACCCTCACCTCGTGCCTGCGCGGCCTCCACGACCGGCGGGAGGAGGCACTCACCGCGGCCCTGGCCGACACGACCGGCACCCCGCGCGACGACATCACCCCCCGTACGGCCGCGGCTCTGCTCGGCGGGGTCCACCGCGTCCTGTTCGACCGCATCCAGGAACTGACCCTCTCGGGACACCCCAACCCGCGGATCGCCGAGGTGCTGGCCCAGGAGGCGCCCCGCGCCTTCGACCTGCTGACCCCGGCCCTCGCGGAGTACGGGCGCCGCGCCCAGGCGTAGCCCAAGAGGGCCGTACGGGGCCGCGCCGCCGGACGACGGTGCCGTCCGGCGTCCGCGTGCGCGGTCACCGGCGCGGGCGCAGACTGGCCGGGTGAGCGGAACGCACACGGAGCGGGACCCGGGCACGCCCGAGGCCGGTCGCCGCGCCCCCTCCCAGTCGCTGGCCCTCGCCGCCATGATGTTCGCGGTGGCGATGACGTTCATCGACCAGACGATCGTGTCGATCGCCGCCCCCGACATCGTGTCCGAACTCGGCCTGTCGGCCTCGGGCATGCAGTGGGTGATCAACGCCTACCTGCTGTCCCTGGCCGCCTTCTTCGCCCTCGGCGGACGCCTGGCGGACCTGTGGGGCCCACGCCGCGTGGTCGTGCTCGGCACCCTCGTCTTCGTCGTCTCCTCGGTCCTGTGCGGCTGCGTCCCCTCCGGCGACTACGCGCTGACCTGGCTCATCGTCTTCCGCGCCACCCAGGGCCTGGGCGCCGCGCTGCTCTTCCCGGCCGCGCTGGCCGTGGTCGTCGCGGTGTTCCCGGTCGAGCGCCGGGGCCGCGCGCTCGCCCTCTTCTTCGGCCTCACCGGCGCCCTGACCGCCGTGGGCCCGCTCCTCGGCGGCTGGCTCACCGCGTGGACCTGGCGGGCGATCTTCTGGGTCAACGTCCCCGTGGCGATCGCGGCGCTGGTCCTGACCGCACTGGCCGGCATCCCCGACCGCCGGCGCGAGGAGCCGCTGGACGTGAAGGGCGCCCTGCTGATCGTCGCCGGCATGGGGCTGAGCGTGCTGGGCTTCCAGCAGTCGGCGGCCTGGGGCTGGGACAACGCGGCGACCTGGGTCTGCATCGCGGGCGGCCTCGCGATCCTCTGCGCCTTCTGCCGCTACGAACTGCGCACCCGTCACCCCCTGGTCAACCTCGCGGTCTTCCGCGACCGCGCCTTCACCGTGGACGCGCTGGTGCTCTTCTTCGCCATGCTGGCGTTCGTCCCGCTGTTCTTCTTCGCCTCCGTCTACGCCCAGGTCTCGCTCAGCGCGTCACCCAACCAGGCCGCCCTCTACCTGCTGTACTTCTTCGCCGGGTTCGCCATCGCCTCCCAGTGGGGCGGCCGCATCCTCGACAAGCGGGGCGCCCGCCCGGCGATGCGGATCGGGTGCGCCCTGGGTGCCGTCGGCTTCGCGCTGTGGGCCGGCAAGCTCACCGACCTGTCGATGCACGACCAGTGGCCCTACGCCGCCCTCGCCGGCGCGGGCATCGGCTTCGTCCTCGCCCCCGCCTCGACGGACGCCGTCAACCGCTCGATCGACTCCTCCTACGGCGAGGTCACCGGCATCACCCAGACCGTCCGCAACTACGCCGCCAGCGTCGGCCTGGCCGTCTTCGGCACCCTCCTGACGCACTCCATGACCGACCGGGTCGAACAGACCCTGCGCACCCGCGGAGTACCGCCGGACGCCCAGCGGCCCATGGCCCGGGACGTCACCGAGGCGATCACCGGCAACGCGGACACCCGCACCCCGACGGGCGACGGCCCGGCCCAGACCGCCATGCGGGAGGCGATGCCCGCCATCCGCCTCGACTTCGCCGAGGCCAACCAGTGGGTCTTCTACGGCATGGCAGTCGCCCTCGCCATCGGCTACTTCTGCGCGCTGCGCCACCCGGGCGGCCGGGCACAGGACCGCGACGCGCACCCGGACCGGGCGGCCGGCACGCACCCGCCCACCCCCGCCCGGCCGGTCACCGGTCCTCACGACGCCGGGAGTTGAGGCGCGCGGCCCGACGCGTCAGATGGTCGCGCTCGGCGAGGTCGGTCGCCTTGCGGGCCGCCTCGGCGTACAGCCGCGCCGCCCGGTCCAGGTCGCCGTCGCGCTCGTGCAGGTACGCCGCCACCGCCGCGTACCGGGGCAGCGCCTCGTCCAGCCCGGCGAGCGCGGCCAGACCGGCCCGCGGCCCGTCGGCCTCCCCGACGGCCACCGCGCGGTTGAGCCGTACGACGGGACTGCCGGTCAGGCGGGCCAGCTCGTCGTACCACTCCACGATCTGCACCCAGTCGGTCTCCGCGGCGGTGGGCGCGTCGGCGTGCAGGGCGGCGATCGCGGCCTGCGCCTGGAACTCGCCCAGCCGGTCCCGGGCGAGCGCCGCCTGCAAAATCGCCACCCCTTCGGCGATCGACGCGGTGTCCCACCGGCCGCGGTCCTGCTCGGCGAGCGGCACCAGGCTGCCGTCGGGCGCGGTCCGCGCCGCGCGCCGCGCGTGGTGGAGCAGCATCAGCGCGAGCAGCCCCGCCACCTCGGGGTGGTCGACGGAGGCCGCGAGCTGCCGGGTGAGCCGGATGGCCTCCGCGGCCAGGTCGACGTCGCCGGAGTAGCCCTCGTTGAAGACCAGGTAGAGCACGCGCAGCACGGTGGCGACATCACCGGGCCGGTCGAACCGGACACCGGACACGGTGCGCTTGGCCCGGCTGATCCGCTGCGCCATCGTCGCCTCGGGCACCAGGTACGCCCGGGCGATCTGCCGGGTGGTCAGCCCGCCGACGGCGCGCAGGGTGAGCGCGACCGCCGAGGACGGGGTCAGCGAGGGATGCGCGCACAGGAAGTACAGCTGGAGCGTGTCGTCCACGTCCGGGGCGGGCCCGGGCGCCGGCTCCTCCTCGACGCGGTCCTCGCGCCGACGGCGGGCGGTGTCGGCGCGGGCCGCGTCCAGGAACCGCCGCCAGGCCACGGTGACCAGCCAGCCCTTGGGGTCCCGCGGCGGGTCGTCCGCCCATCCGCGGACCGCCTCGACCAGTGCCTCCTGGACCGCGTCCTCGGCCGCCGCGAAGTCGGCTCCGCGGCGGACGAGAACGGTCAGCACGCTCGGCGTGAGGCTCCGGATCAGGGCCTCGTCCATCGGAGCCTTGTTCGTCGGAGCCTTGTCCGTCGGAGCTTCGTCCATCGGCGAGGTCACTCCGTGACGGTCGGGTGGTGCTCGCCCATGAACGGACGCAGCTCCAGCCACTCGTGGATCGGCCTCCCGCCCGCCCCCGGGGCGGCCGACAGCTCCCCGGCCAGCTCGACGGCGCGCTCGTAGGTGTCGACGTCGATCACCATCCAGCCGGCGATGAGGTCCTTGGTCTCGGCGAACGGCCCGTCGGTGACCGGCGGCTTCCCCTCCCCGTCGTAGCGCACCCAGGTGCCCTCGGGAGCGAGCGCCTGCCCGTCGACGAACTCGCCGGTCTTCTCGAGCCGGGCGGCGAAGTCGTTCATGTACTGCATGTGCGCGGAGATCTCGTCCGGCGTCCACCGGTCCATGGGCACGTTGTTGACCGGTGCCGGGGCGCCTCGGTAGTGCTTGAGCAGCAGGTACTTGGCCATGATGCGTCGTCTCCTCGGTGCTGGTGCGGCCCATTGTGGCCGCCTTCACCCCTGGGACGGAGCCGTACGCGGTTTCTCGACACGGCGGAGGACGTCAGGCGGAAGATTTTTCCTGCGCGTCCCTCAGGACCCCTTCCACGCCGTGCAGGAAGGTCTCGGAGACCAGCTCAGGGTCGAAGAGGCACCCCGCCGCCATCGCACCGTCCCGGAGCATGACGAAGTGGCGCCCGGCGGCCTCGCCGTCACCGCCGCCGGCCCGCGCCAGCAGCTCCGTGACGGTGTCCAGGAACCACTGCCGGTGCGCCAGTACGGCCCGGTGCACCGGGTGGGCGGGGTCCGGGTACTCGGCCACGGCGTTGAGAAAGGCACAGCCGCGGAAACCGGGAGACCTGATCCCGTCGACGATGGACCGCGCGACGGCCCGGACCTGCCCGGCGGCCGAGTCGGTACTGCCCCTGGCCGCGGCCACCTGCCCGCGGATCCCCCGGTCGGCCTGGTCGAGGTAGGCGAGGATGAGGTCTTCCTTGCCCGAGAAGTGGCGGTACAGCGTGGCCCGGGTGACCTGCGCCTCCGCGGTGATCCGGTCGATGCCGACGGAGTGGATGCCCTCCGCGTAGAAGATCCTCGTGGCGGTGCCGAGCAGCCGGTCTCGCGCTTCGGAGGGGTTGCGGGCTTCTGTGCTCGGGCTCATGGATCCACCGTATCAAGGCGGCGAGGTAGAACGTTCGGTCTTGACAGCGGAGGCGGGGAGGCCCTTGACTGCATCACAACGAGACCGAACGTTCTCCCTCACGAAGGGCCACTCCCATGGACACCGTCGTCGCCGCCCCGCCCGCCGGAATCCCCGCCACCCTCCGCAAGCTCTACTTCGTCCGCTTCGCGTTCGCCGCCGCATGGGCCGCCCTGCTCTTCGCCACCGCCGACACACTGGGCCCGCTGAGCACCACGCTCCTGCTGGTCTACCCGCTGTTCGACGTCGCGGCCGCGATCGTCGACGTACGGTCGGCGAAGGCGAACGGCGGCCCGGCCGCGCCCCTGTACGCGAACATCGCGATCAGCTCCCTCACGGTCCTCGCCCTTGCCCTCGCCGCGACCTCGGGCATCCCGGCCGTCCTGCGCGTCTGGGGCGCGTGGGCCGTCACCGCGGGCATCGTGCAGCTCGTCGCGGGCGCCGTCCGCCGCCGGCTGGGCGGTCAATGGCCGATGATCGTCAGCGGCGCCGTCTCGACGCTCGCCGGCGTCTCGTTCGCCACGCAGGCGGGCGCCGACGATCCGTCGCTGGGGAGCCTCGCGGGGTACGCCTTCCTCGGCGGCGTCTTCTTCCTGGTCTCGGCGGTGCGCCTGGGCCGGGGGACGCGCGACCGGGCCTGACCGGGGCCGTCCGGTGCCGGGGGGTGTGGCTCCGCGTTCTTCGAGCACTCGGGCGGTGTCCGGGGGAGCCGCGAGCGACGGAGGGAGCCCACCGTGCCGCACCACTCACCCAAGACGCCGGACCCGACGCAGTCGCCGAACGCACCGAACCCGGAGAAGCCGCCCGAGGGCGCGGCGGACATCCGGTTCATCGGCAACGCCACCCTGCTGATCCGCTACGGGGACCTGACGCTCCTGACGGACCCCAACTTCCTCCACCGCGGCCGGCGGGCCCACCTCGGCTACGGACTGGTCTCGCGCCGGGTCACCGAGCCGGCCCTCGACGTGAGGCAACTGCCGCACGAGGATCTGGACGCCGTCGTCCTCTCCCACCTCCACGGCGACCACTTCGACCGGGTGGCCCGCCGCGGCCTCGACCGGGGCCTGCCCTTCGTCACCACCCCGCACGGCTCCCGCCTTCTGCAGGGCCTGTACGGCTTCCGCCGGGCCACCGGCCTGCGCACCTGGGAGACCCACACCCTGCGCCACGGCGACTCCACGGTCCGCATCACCTCGCTCCCCGGCCGCCACGCGCCCGGCCCCGCCCGCTTCCTGCTGCCGCCGGTGATGGGCAGCCTGCTGGAGTTCGGCGACCGCACGGGCGAGACCCGGCTCGTCGTCTACCTCTCCGGCGACACCCTGATGTACGAGGGCCTGCGCGAGATCGCCGTACGCCACCCGGACATCCACCTGGCCGTCCTGCACCTCGGCGGCACGACCCTGCCCGGCGGTCTCGTGGTCACCATGGACGCCGGACAGGGCGCCGACCTGCTCGACCTCCTGCGTCCCCGCCGTGCGATGCCCGTCCACTACGACGACTACACGGTCTTCCGCTCCCCGCTCGACGACTTCCTCACGGAGGCCGACCGCCGGGGCCACGCCGCCCGCCTGCTGCGGTGCGCGCCGGGCGAGCACGTGACGGTGGGCGCGGAGGCGAGGGTCTGACGGAGCCGTCGAGGGGGCGGCAGCGGCCGGCGGGAACCCGCGCCCGAGGCCCGCGCGCCGGACCGCTCTAGCCCTTCGGCGCCACGCGGTCCCGTGACGCACTCTGAACGCGCCGCCGCTCGTACACGGTGACCCGCCGTCCGCGGGCCTGTTCGTCCGCGACCACGTCGAACTCCTCCCGCAGCACCGCGTACTTCACGACGTCGCGCTTCGCGGCCGGGGTCCGGGCCGCGCCGGGCGCGTCGGTGACCAGCAGTATGCGCCGCTGTTCGAGCATCTCCGTCCGTATCCGCTCGGGGTCGGCTTCCTCGCCCTTCAGGGTCCCGGACGCAGCGGGACTCCGCGCCAGCGCGATGTCCCGAAGGCCGGCGAAGGCGTCGGGGGAGACCAGTTCGGTGTCGCGCCGGGCCGCCGGTACGAAGACGACCGCATCCCCGTCCTTCTTGAGGTGGCGTACGCTCACGGCCGCCGACAGGACGTCGTCCACGCGACTGGCCGGCGACCGCTTGGCCAGGGACTGCGGCAGCAGCGCCACCACCGCCACCGCGACGACCACCGGTACGAGCCACGGCACCGCACGCGGGAGACGGGACCCGACCACGCGCGCCGCCGCACCCACCGCCGCGCCGACCAGCAGGGCGAGCCCCAGCATGCTGAACAGGACGTAGCGGTCGAGGAAGAGCGGCTGCACCAGGGACAGGCCGAGCAGCCCCAACTGCGGCACCGCCAGGAGCGGCAGTCCGACCACGGCCACCGACGGCCGGCCCACACGCGGCCGGTCCAGCCGGGCTCCGAGCCCGCCGACGGCCAGCAGGACCGCCGGGCCGATCAGCATGTGCCAGGTCAGCGGCGGGATCCAGGACACCTGGCCGGCCTGGGACCGGCTGAACAGGATCAACGGCAGGGCACCCACCGTGGCGGCCGCCGCGGCCGCCGACCAGCGCGCCCACACCCGCCGTTCGGCCTTCACCCACATCAGGGTGGTCCAGTGCGCGGGCAGCAGAAGCAGCGACAGCCAGTTCAAGAGCGCGCACACGAGGACGACACCCCCGTACGCGACCCAGTGCGCCGTTCGGCCGTTGCCCTGGAGCACGCTCACCAGCAGCAGGGTCGCGATCGCGGACCCGGCCATGACCAGGGCGTACGGGCGTCCCTCCTGGAGATAGAACTGCACCGCGGGCAGCAGCCCGAGCGCCAGCCCCGCGGTCAGCCCGACCCGGGCTCCGGCGAGGCTCCGGCCGATGACGGTCACGCAGGCGGCGGCCACCGCCACGGCCAGGACGGAGGGCAGTCTCAGGACGACGACGCCGGGGCCGAAGCACTCGAAGAGCGCGTGCATGAACAGGTAGTACAGCCCGTGCACGGCGTCCACCTGGCCGAGCATGTGCCAGATCTCCCCGCCGGAACGGCGCGCCACCTGCCAGGTCGCCGCCTCGTCCCGCCACACACTGTGCCGGCGGGTCAGTCCCCACAGGCCGAGGGCCGAGGTCCACAGCAGGGGAATCACCCACAGGGGCACCCGGCGGCGGAGGACGGACAGCCGGCGAACGGATGCGCGGCACGTCACGGCCGGGCCGCCTCGACGGCGAACACGGCGTCGCACCGGTCCCTGACGCGGTCGTCGTGGGTGGCGACGACGACGGCGCAGCCGGCCTCGCTCATCTCGCGCAGGACGTCGACGACCGCGGTGGCGTTGGCATGGTCGAGGGCGCCGGTCGGCTCGTCGGCGAGCACGAGGGCGGGCTCCTTGACGATGAGCCGGGCGAGGGCCACCCGCTGCTGCTCCCCGCCGCTGAGGTGGTGGACCTTCTCGTCCCCCCGTCCCGCGAGCCCGACACGGTCGAGGGCCTCGGCGATGTCGCTGTTAGCCCTGCCGCGTGCGGCCCGTCTCGGCTTGGTGGCGACCTCCAGGTTCTCCCTGATGGTGGCGTTCTCCATCAGGGCGTAGTTCTGGAACAGATAGCCGAGGGTCTCGCGCCGGAAACGGCGGGTGTCGCGTCGCCCGAACCGGGTGATGTCCTTTCCCTCGAACCGGATTTCACCGGAATTCGGCTTGTCGAGCAGGCCTATGCAGTTGAGGAGCGTGGATTTGCCGGCCCCGCTGGGGCCGACGAGGGCGAGCATCTCGCCCTTGTTGACCGTGGTGGTGAGGCCGGACCACAGAGTCCTGGGGCCGAAGGTCTTCGACAGGCTGACGATATCGATCACGACGGGGCTCCTGCTGGGATGGAGAGAATGCTCACGGGCTCGTCCTGCGCCGGCATCAGGCTTCGGCGGCCCGCTCTTTGACGGTGCGCCGGTGAAATACGCCGAGAGCGAGAAGAACGGCTCCGAATTCGACGACGACGAGCCCCGCGATGACGCCCAGATCCACTCCGGTGAGATGGACGGCCGGGAAGGGGGCGGGAATGCCCCGGGCCGTGAGCTCCTCGAGATCCCGGTTCTGCTGCCAGGTCTGGATCGGCACCCACCAGGCGAGAAAGGCCGCCAGAAGTCCCTCGACACCGAGAATGAAGCGATGGGTCGCCGTGAAACGCCAGCCGTTGAGGTACTGGGCGAACGCCGCCTGAGCGTGCTTGCGCGAGTGGATCACGCAGACTCCGACGCCGGTGATGAGGAGTACGGCGACGGAGGCGAGCAGATTGAAGAACAGCAGCCGGAAGTCGTTGACCGCCGAGCGCAGACTCTCGGCGGCGTTCTGCCCGACGGGATTCACCGTGGCCACATAGGTCTGCAGGTCGTGGTCGTTGGCGTTGAGGGGGCCGAGAACGTCGCCGGGCTCGGGGAAGACGATCCCGTCCTGGGTCGCGAACGTGGTGTAGGCGTCGTCCGTGAGCATCTTCGAACCGTTGGGCACCACGACGACCACCGGATCGCGCACCAGACTCCGGTCGTCGTCCGGGGTGTAGGCGGCGTTGGGGCTCCGGTCCCCGGAGTTGTAGCCGAAGACGCGCTGACCGCTCTTCGCCGGCAGGGTTTCCACCGTGAGGCGCTCGCGCACCTCGGGGTCGAGCCTGCCGAACACGTCGGGGACGGCTGCCCCGATGGCCGACGCGTGGCGAGCCAGCGACTGGGGGACGAGGAGCCGCACGGTGTGCGCGTCCGCTCCCTCGCCGCCGTGCGGGAGCGGGGCGTAGGGCCGCCCCTCCGGGTCGACGACGCGCTGCTCGGCGAGGAAGGACTCGTTGACGACGAGCATCTCGCCCTGGGGGAGGCGGGCGTCCGAGGGTAGGTTCCGCAGGTCGTGGCGCCCCGCGACGACGATCTCGCCGTCGGCGTCGGCCTTCCGCAGCCACCGGCCGACCGCGGTCACCACGTGCGCCGAGTCGCCTCCCCAACTGCCGTTGAGGCGGATGGTGACGGCGTCGCCGGCCTTGGCGTAGACGTCCTGGTTGTCCTGGCGCGCCGCCACGTGCTGGCCCGCCGAGACGACGTCCATGGCGAAGCCGAGCGCGAGCAGGACGGCGGGTACGCGCACCAGGTAGGTGACGGCGAAGGCCGCTCGGGAGGGCAGCTCGCCCTTGAGCGCGCGGAGCACGTCGACCTTGAAGGTGAGGGTGAGCGCGGCGGCGTGGGCGGCCGCCGTCAACAGCACGAGCAGACCGGCGAGGCAGGCGGCCACCGAGGCGAAGAGCCCGACGTGGGCGAGCCCGTTGTAGAGGCCGAGGGAGGTCAGCGCAGTGGCCGTCACAGCGGCGGCGGCCGCCGCCCAGAAGACCGCCAACTGCTTGAGATCGCGCAGGAGAAGGTCCGCCGGGGACATGCCTTGCAGACGCAGCACCGCGTAGGTCTTCGCGTTGAGCAGCACGCTCGCGCCGGTCATCGTCACCGCGGCGAGTGCGACCACGCCGAGGGACCAGAACAGCGCATCCTCGGTGAAGCCGCGGGCCAGTGCCCCGGGTGCGAGGGGGTGCCGCACGGTTGAGCTCAGGCCCAGATCGGCGAATCGGGCGACGAGGTCGTCCGCGGCCTCCGGCGGCCCGAAGACGTAGTAGAAGCCCCGTGGATCGCGCTGTCCGATCTCGGCAAGGGGATGCACAGCGGTGTCGACGTGCGAACCGAAGGCCGGATAGCCGTCCGTCAGCCACGCCTCCGCGTCGGAAGCCGAGTCGCCCGAGGCCAGGTACAGGTGACGGAGCCGGTCGGGCCTCTTCACGTCGGGCAGCGCGCGAGCGACCGCGACCTCGTGCTGGTCCGCGAACTCCGCGATCGCACGGGCGACCTGACCACCGCTGACGGAGTCGTCGGAGCCGGTGACCCAGACCTGAGCGGAACTGCCCAGAACCAACTCCTCGTCCAGTCCGCGCACGAACAGAAAGGACAGCATCGCCGAGAAGAGAAGAATGGCGACATGGACGAACTTGATACCTCGGTGGAGCATCGCGTTACCTAGGTTCGGGCACTCGGGAGCGCATTCTCGTGGGGGGGGAAGAGACGTGGGGGACCCGGCTGCGGGGACGTGAACGGCCCCGCAGCCGGGTGCGACATCAACAACAGAGAATCCGGAGTTCGGATTCAGAATTCAGACGCGCGTGACTCCGACGTCAGCAGGCCGGGTCGTAGTACGCCTTGTTGAGCGCCCACGTCGACTTCTTCGCCGACGCCTTCGACCAGACCTTTTCCTTGATGCAGCCGCTCTTGGCCCAGTACGCGCCCTCCACGGAGGACGAGTGGTAGTTGTCCTTGTGGTAGTAGTTCGAGTACACGTAGTTGGCGCCCACGCCGTGGCTCCACTTGCCGCCGCCGGCATCTTCGGCGGCCAGCGCGGGAGCGGCGAAGGCCATGACCACGACGCCGGTCGCGGCAGCGGCCTTGATGCTGTTCTTCAGGCTCAACATGATTTCTCTCTTCTTTCAAGAGCCCCGTTTTTTGGCATGCGTCGACCGAGGCTCGTTTTCGACGGTCGTTTCTGCTGAATCAGTGAGGTACGGATCTACGGATCAGGCCGCGATCCACGGAACACGGCAGGCATGCGGCTGCCGGCCCTCCGGGCACAAACCTCTGATCACTGACTTGCGAATGGCTCGCCACGTCTTCAGCGAGCACTTCAGCCGGACGCACAGTTCGACTGGTTTCCGCGTCCCGCTGCTCTGTCCGGGGTGCTCCAGGCGCCACTGCTCCGACAGGTGGTCGTACACATCGGCGGTCGGCAGTTCGCCGCCGAGCGCGGTGTGGGCGACGGATTCCCCGACGACCCGGGCACTGCGAGAGCCGACAGATAACTCAACAAGCCCTCTGACCCAGGTCAGACCCCGTTCGTCCGCGTACAGCCCGAACCTGAGCGTGCGCGTCCGCAAGGCGTTCAGCCCCTGACGATCTTCTTCTTGACGCAGTGCTTCGCACGGTAGCCGCGGGGCATCTGGTCGTTGGCGTCCTTGATGGCCGCCTTCCACGCGAGGTCCTTGGTCTTGGCCCACCCGTGGCCGTTGAAGAAGCCGTGGCCGGAGCTGTCCGCGATGCGGAACTTGGTGCACTGAACGGTCGCGTTCCAGCCGTTGGCGGCCTGCGCGGGCGCAGCGACACCAACGGAGAGCGTGGCTGCCACGACGGCGGTGAGCAGCGGGGAAAGGGCAATCAATTTGCGCATGACTGCATCTCCAGGGGGTTGGTCTCTCATCCGGCAGGGGGCAGGTCGGCGTTGTGGCCCACAGATGCCCCGGCACTGCCGGGCACGCCGGAGAACGCCTCGACTGCACGAGCCGAGACGGGATCCGAGCGTTGGTCCCCCTACCCCCTGAGCGCACCCGCCGTTGGTCAGACGAGCGAGTGGCCGGAAGAGACATTACCCAGGGCGATGATCATGAGCGACCGATCAGGCCTATGAACAAGATCACGACAGGCGCAGTGAACCTCGAGCCCTCGCGGGCGCCGGATTGGTCCCCTTCAGGAGAGATCAACATGTTGGGGCGCATTGGTTCCGCCGGCACAAGCTCCGCTTCGGGATGGCCCCCGGACCGTGATTGGTCTGGGGTCTTCGGCGGGCCGGAGGCGGTGCGACGACGGCACTTGATCCCATACTTCCTGGCGGACAGACTGCCCTTCATGGGACCAGTAGGCGTGGCCACCGCCGCGCAGAGCAGGAAGCTGCGATGAGCGCCGACCTGCCCTTCTTCCGGTACCACCCGGACCCCCTGGCAAGCGGGTCCATCCGCGCGTCCGCCGAGTCGTGCGCCTGCTGCGGCCGCAGCACGGGCTGGATCTACACGGCAACCTTCTACTCCGCGCAAGAGGTCAGCGGACGCTTCTGCCCCTGGTGCATCGCCGACGGGAGCGCGGCTCAACGCTTCGCGGGTGAATTCACCGACTCCTACGGCCTCGACGGCGTGAGCGACGAGGTGCTGCACGAGGTCACCCGCCGCACACCGGGCTTCCACGCTCGGCAGGATCCGCACTGGCTCGTGCACTGCCACGACGCGGGTGCCTTCGTGGGCGAAGTCGGGTACACCGAGTTGGCGGAGCATCCCGAAGCCCTCGATCAGCTGCGTGCCGACCTGCGCATCGACGGCCACCACGACGAAAGCCGGCTTGAGCGCCTCCTGACGCACCTCGGCGAGGGGATGACGGCCATGCTCTTCCGATGCACCGTCTGCGGTGCCCACCTCGCCTACACCGACGCATCCTGAAGATCGTCCCGCCGTCGCGACTCCGCGACGTCAGACGAGGACGCAGGCGGCAGTGACCGCGGGCGGGGCGTTGGCTGTTCCGTAGAGACTCGCCACCGCGCGCAACAAGTCGGACAGAGCATCGGTGCAATGGCTGACGATGTCAGCCCTATCCGACGTGGCGTCGGCGACCCGATACCTTGCCCACCCAGAGCCGGCCGGCTCCCAGCTGAACCGAAGATCACCCGTCATCCCATGCCCTCCCGTGCCGGTCATGAGACCGTCCTGGTCGTCAATGACCGCCGCCGTTGAAGTCGGACGTGGATGTCAGAAGGGGCCCACCTCCGGAAATCCGGAGGTGGGCCCCTTCTGAACTGGTGCCCCCGGCAGGATTCGAACCTGCGACACCCGCTTTAGGAGTCCGTTAACGGCGCCGGGGTGACCGGGGCAGACTGAGCGCTACACCATTTGACCTGCGGAAACACGTCCCTTGTGGTCCCTTACTGTCTTGGGCTATCCCTCAGCCGTGTGTACGGCATGTGTACTGGAGCGTCCCGGACCTAGTAGTCGTAGTGTTCCGAATGGTGTTCACATTGAACACTTACGCTTGTATGGTGGACACACGCCAGCCGCGCACGCGGCGGCCCCGCCCGGTGTTGGTAGCGCCGGAACGGGGCCTAGGCATCGACCCTCCGTGAAGGGACCGATCCATGCAGGACAACGTACAGCCCCTCTTTCCCCGTCGGCCGGGCGACGTCGCCGGATACCGCCGGCCTGACCCGCTCGAGGCCGCGCTGCTCGCCGCGTGGAACGCGGGAGAGCCCGAGGAGACCGACGACGCCCCGGCGGATGCGCCCGTTGATGCGCCGCAGGTCGACGGCTGCCCCGCCCTCGACGGGCAGTGCACCGGCGACGACTGCGCCGACCCGTCCGCCCCGGTCCACTACGGGCCGGTGCCCGGACTGCGCGTCTCGTTCGTCGACGGGCCGCTGCTGCCGTTCAACCTCGCCCAGTGGGGCGACGAGCCGCCGGTGCTCTCGTTCTACGCGGACGGCACGTGGCCGGACCTCGACGTCGCGCAGGTCGACGAACTGCTGCTCGCCCTCGACGAGTACACCGGCGCGCTCCGGGTTGCCCGCGAGCACCTGGCCCGCGCCCGCCGTGCGCAGGCTGGGGACGGAGGCCAGGACCGATGAACCACAGCGTGCCGTTCGACTTCTCCCGCTGGGCCTTCCTCAGCGCCCCGCTCGCCGACGTCCTCGCCGCCTGCCGAGTGCGGCTCGTCGAGCAGTTGCTCATGCCCCACCCGCACATGACGGCCTGCATCGCCCTGGGCGGCGCCGGCGCTGAGGTGCACGTGCCCGCGGACCAGGACCCGATGGAGCGGCAGCTCCACGTGCGCGGCCTGCTCGCCCGCTGGAACGGCGTCGACGTCGCCGACTGGCCGATGCCGGTGCTGTTCTCCCCGGAGACGACGGGCGGTGCCGCGTGAGCGCCGGGCGCACCGTGACGGTGCGGACCCTGGACCACGGGGACGTGACGGTGCCGGAACCGTCCTGGTGCCTCGGACGGCACGACCAGGACGTCTACCGGTCCGACATCTGGCACGAGGGCGAGGAGGTGCCGCTCCTCGTGACGACGCCGTGCCACGGCCGGGTGCCGTTGCTGCGGGCGACGGTCGTGCAGAAGCCGTTCGCGACGGACACGGCCGTGCGCCTGGCGGTCGGCATCGACGGCGAGCCGCACGAGCTGTCCTCGCACGAGGTGCGCGGACTGTCCGGTGAACTCGTGTCCTTGGGCCGCGGCCTCGAGTGGCTCGCTGACCGCGTCGCATCCTTCGAGGCCGGTGATGCGCGGTGATGCGCGTCCTGATGCGGCAGGCGCCGCAGGCGGCCCGGGACGCGTGGGGGCCGTCCGCCGTCCTCGGCGTCCTCAGCGTCCTGGCGGGCGTCCTGCCCGTCCTCGGCAGCACCCCGACCGCGCATGATGCGACACATGATGCGCCGTTGATGCGACATGATGCGCCGCAGGTAGACGCGGTGCGACAGACGCAGACGCGTCTCGTGCAGCCCTGCCCGAAGTGGTGCACCGAGGACCACACCCGGCAGGCCGGGGAGGACCGCGCGCACCACTCCGGCACCGTGCGGGAACTCCGGCTCCCCGACGGGCGCCTGGCCCTCGAGGCGTCCCTCACCCTGGAGCCGGGCAAGGCCGCCGCCGAACTCGTCGTGAGCGGCTCCCTCGACGCGTTCACCGACGACGTGCAGCTGCTCGACGCCGGACGCGCGCAGGCGTTCGCCGCGGACGTGCAGCGGTTCGCCTCCCACGTCGCCCGCATGGCGGCCACGGTGGGGAAGACCCGCCCGCAGCCGCGACCGGAGCCGGTACCGGCGGCGCGTCCGAACAGGAAGGAGCGCAAGCGCCTTCCTCCGGAGCTGCAGGGCTGCAGCCGTGAGACGAGCCTGTACCTGGCGGAGCGGGACGGCATGCAGTGCTTCTACTGCCGCCGGCCGTTCGACAGTCTCGCCGAGGTGACCAAGGACCACTACGTGCCCAAGAGCCTGTGGGCGTGCAACCTGCCCGCGAACCTCGTGCTGGCCTGCGAGCCCTGCAACGTGGCCAAGGGCGACCGGCTGACGTGGTCCATGGCCGCGGTCCTGCTCGCGCACGCCGACCGACTGGAGGTGGCAGCGTGAGCGTGGTTGAGACGCGGCTGCGACAGCGGCGCGCGAGGGTGCGACAGCTGCAGACGCAGGGGCGCAGCCTGCGCGACATCGCCGCCGAGGTCGGCGTCAGCAAGGACACGGTGCGCCGGGACCTCGCCGCGCTGGAGGCGCCGGCCGCCGAGGTCGACGAGCGGCAGCTGCTCCTCGTCGTCGACGAGGAGCTGGGCAAGGACCTCAACCTGCTCGCCGCCTCTTACCGGCTGGCGGGCGAGGACGTGGCCCGCCTGGTGCTGCATCAGGCAGCCGAGGGGATCCGCCGGACGATCGCGGCCCGCGTCGCCGCGACGGGCAGCGTCCTGCCGTAGGACACGACGCACGCACGACGGCCCCGGACTGCAGTCCGGGGCCGTCGCCGTGTTCGGGGAGGGAAGCGCCGAAGGGGAGGCGGGAGGCGCCCCTGACGCCGTCTGGCGCCGTTTCCGCGGCGCCTCCCTCGCCTCCCTGAACTGGCCTTCCCGCAGGTCGCCGTGGGGGAGCACGGGAGGGAGGCGGTGAGGGAGAACTCCCCGCCTCCCTCGCTGCCTCCCTCAGTGACCGGCCGGTGGAGGCAGTGACTTTCCACTGGTCACCTCACTGACCCAGGTCACTGCCGCTGACCTGCGGAAACGACGTGTTCAGTGAGGCAGTGAGGCGGTCACCGCAGGCGCCTTCGGGTGGTCATTCGGCCCGGCCGGCGGGCAGGACACTGCCTCACTCACTGCGGCGGCTGGCTGTACCGCTCCAGCGTCTCCTTGGCCGTCGACGTGTCCATGAGCCTCAACTCCCACGGCCCAGTGTTCACGTCGAACTCCTTGCCGAAGCCGACCCACTTCCCGGCCATGCGCCGGCCGGTGGGCTCCACGAGCAGCTGCAGCGCGCCGAAGTAGCGGGCGCCCCGGTAGTAGCCCTCACTGGCCGTCTGCTCCGTCCAGGTGCCCGTCACCGTGTTCCCGTCCAGCTGCAGGTCGAGGGTGAGCGGGCTGTCCGGGTTGAGGGACGCCCCGGGCAGGCTGCGGCCGTTGAGCCGGTTGCCGTGCTGCAGCAGCACCACGTAGTGCTTCCCGGTGAACGTGTCGCCGCGGCCCGACGAGTAGAACTCGTAGGTGGACAGCCAGACGCCCGAGTAGTTCCCGCGGGCCGGGGACGGCTGCGCCGAGGGGCTACTGCTCGCGGCCGGGATGCCGACGGGCGAGTCCTCCAGGTCGTGGCCGCCCTCGCCGTCGTCGGAGACACGGGCGAGCGGCACCGGGGCCGCGAAGCCGAGCGCTTCGATGGGCATGCCCGTCACGACCTCCAGGGCCCGCGCGTACACCGGCCGTGGGGCGGCGGTCGCGCCGCTCTCCCAGCGCTGCACGAGCCGCTTCGAAGCGTCGTTGCGCTGCCCGGTCCGCAGGCCCGCGTCGCGGATCGCGCGGGCGAACTCGTCCTGTGACATGAGCAGCCCCATGCGGACTGCCCGAAGGGTGCTGTTCGGCGTCGTCATGTGATCGACGGTAGACCCCTGACACCGACAATGACACCGGATTGACGCCCCGAGTGTCGCCGGTATGACGCCCCGTCCGTCGTCGCGCAGCGTCACAGCACCCGGACAGCGTGTACCGCGACAGTCCCCGGCGACCGCGCGAACGGCCCCGGGGCACGGCCACCGCTTCAGGGAGCGACGACATGCCGCAACGTACCGCGCAGCCGAGACCCGCGACAGGCACCTGCCCGCCCGACATCACCGTGATGCGGGAGACCGTGCGGCTCCTGCTCGCCCCCAACGCGACCGTGCCACCTCCCGCCGCCCTGGACACCCTCACAGCCACGCTGCGCGGGCACCTGGCCGTCCTCGCGCCCGACGTCGCCGCGCTCGCCGCCCAGCTCCCCGAGGACGACGTGCCCCGCTACTGCGCCCTCGCCTGCGTCGGCGAGGCCGGCGCCAAGCTCCGGGCACGCCCCGCGGCCGGGCCGGACGCCGCGTTACGGCACGCGCGCAAGCTGGCTCGCTCGCTTGCTGCCCTCTGCGACCACTACGGCAGCCTCACTCCGCGGCGTGACGAGCCGGACGCGGGCACCGCGTACCGGCGTCTCCTCGAGCACGGGGCCGCCTGCCCCGCCTGCCTCGCCGTCGACGAGACGGGCAGCAACGCCGGCGTCTCCTGCGTGACGCGCGACCAGCTGCACGACGCGTACCGGAAGGCGAAGCGGGCCGCCTGCCCAGCGTGAGCACAGGCCGGTTTCGGCCCGCTCGCCGGTATCGCCTCCACCCGAAACCGGTTTCGCCCCCGATATCGGGGCTGACCTGCGAGGTTTCGGGTTTCGGGGGTGCCGCCCGCACCCCCTCTACCCCCTCTACTGCGCAGGTCGGAGGGCACTACCCACCCCGCTACCGGGGTAGAGGGGCCCCTCTACCGAGGGACGCCCTGGCCGCACCCTCGGCACGCCCGCCCCGGGCCGGTCGGACGCTCCGGCGCTGGTCACGGTGTGTGAGGGGCGAGGCGGACGCCCGGAGACGATCAAGGAGCCGTCACACCCCGTGACGGTCACGGAGAGTTAGTGGGGTCGAACTCGGTTCGCGGTGACTACGGAGCGTGACGGCTCGGAGGGGCCGCGCGCAAAGCAGGTCCAGAAGGGCGTTTGGGTCGCCCGCCCCCTCGCTCCCCGTCGGGTAGCCGCCCCCCTCCCCCTCCGCCCGATGCGGCACATCGCCGCAGGTCAGGGCGTTGATCGCGTTGAGCGAGCGATCGAGCGGCGAGCGACGCCGACAGGCCGGTGACCTGGGAGGGAGGGGGCACCGGGGTGGGGGCACCCTGCCAGGGGGTGGCGCCCACCACGCGTGGTGACCGGGGGTGGTGTCACGCTGGGTGGTGCGGGTGCCAGACGACGCGTGGCCTGTCACCCGTGGTGAGGGGTGACAGGCCATGCGGTGTGACGGTCAGTGAGAGCGGGTGCGGGCCGTGGTGCCGGGGGTGGTGCCCCTGAACAGGGACGGGTAGCGGCGCTCGATCTCGTCGTGGCTCATGCCGCGGTCGACGAGGTGGTTGTAGACGTCGGTCTCGTCGCGCAGGCCGTGGCTGCGCATCAGGTCCGCGAGGCCGGCCATGCTGTCGCCGCTGGGACGCCCGGCTGCGGCGGCCCTGGCCGTCTGGCCCGAGGTCCTGGGCTTGCGGCCGGCCTTGCTGGCGGCGACCGCGGCGATGTTCTTCCGGGTGGGGTCGGCGATGACCGAGGCGATGCGCCGCTGCTTGGCCGCCTCGGCGTTCTTCTGCACGCGGTGGGCGGCGAGCCGGGCGCCGAGCTTCCTGTCCTCCTGCTCACGCTTGCGGACGGCCTCGGCGCGGGCCTTGTCCGCCTGCTGGCGGTGCCACGCCTGACGGAGCCAGCTGCCGGGCTTGCCAGGAGGGGCAGTCCAGCTACCGACGGACGGCCCGGTGAGGTTGCTGGTGGGCGTCGGCTCGGTGCGTCGGGGGCTGGCCGCCCGCTCGGTGCGGCGGCGGAGCTGTGCGGCGGTCAGCGGTCCGTCCGGGGTGTGGCTGGTCATGGCTGCTCTTCCTCCTGCTCGATGATGACGTTGATCTGCTGGGCGTACTGCGCCCACAGCTCGGTGACGGGTTCGTCGATGAGCCGTGCGCTGTCGGTGAGGACCGCGGCGAGGATGCCGGCGAATGCGACGACGAGGGCGTTGCCTTCGCACTTGGACAGGTCGGCGAGGACGCAGTCCAGGGCGTGGTCGACGTCGTCGGCGGGTTCGTCGAGGAGTCCGGTGATGAGGGCGACGGCGTCACGTCTCACTACGGCCTGCGAGGCGCTCATGCGGCCTCCAGTTCGCTGATGCAGTAGACGTCGACGAGGCGCTGTTGCCGGTCTTCGAGGGCGTACCAGGGGCCGCGGCAGGCGGCGCCGTGGGTGAGGCAGCGGGCGGGGAAGGCCAGCGGGCGGGTGGCTGCGGCCACGGTGTACGTGCGGACCGGGGCCGGGCGTCGGGCCCGCAGGGCGGGGATGAGGCGTACCTGGGAGCCGACGGGCAGGCCGGGCGTCTTGGCCGCTCTCCGGCGAAGCAGAGTGAACATGGTGGGCGTCTTCCGTTCGGAGGGGTCTACCGGGGCCTGCCGACGCGCTGTCGCGCCTCTTCCTGCTGCATGATCAGCCGCACGTCCTTGGCGTCGATGACGGACTTGCGGACGTTGTACGTGTAGTTGTTCGTCACGCTGGGCTGGCTGTCCCTGCTGCTGGTGGCCACGGCTGCCTTCCCCGGCGACGGTGCCGGCCGCCCGGGCAGCGGCATGTCCAGCTGCAGCGTCTTCGCGTTGAGCGCGTCGAACAGCTGCTCGCCGTAGTGGTCGACGGCAGCAGCCCGGATCATGTACTCGCCGACCGACCCCCAGATCGGGACGCTGTCCGAGGTGGGGGTGCCCGGCCCGTACAGGCGGCCGCCGCCGTCGTAGTGCGGGATGCCGCCGCCCTGCGCCCGGCGGATCGGGCCGCCCTGCGCCTGGAAGCGTTCGGCCTGCTGCCGGAGCAGGTCGGCGGTCACGTTCGGCGCCGCCCCCACCTGCTCGAAAACGGACCGGTAGGTGACGGTGACCGTGGCGTTCGCGGTCTTGCCGTCCACGTTCTTCAGCGCCCGCTCGACGGCATCGACGGCATCGATCGCCTGCCCGTTCGCCGTGAACACCTCGGTGCTGCCGTCGGGCAGTCGGCGGGTCTTCAGGCCCACGTCCTCCAGCGCCTTGATCGCAGCCGCGTTGAGGGTGGTCACGGTGACGCTCTTGGCGCCGGGCGTCTTCTCGATCTCCGCCTGGACGTTCAGCAGGCCCTCGATCGCGTCCTGCCGCTCTACCTCGATCTCAGTGGCGATGCGCTCCGGAGTGCCGAGCAGGGTATTGACGTACTCCCGGGCCTCGGCGTCGGTCATGCCGGTCTGCTCGGCCAGCTCCAGCATCTTGGCGCGCAGGCTCTCGGACTTCTCCGTCATCGACCCCAGCGACTCACCAGCGGCCAGCCCCGACGCCAGCATCTCGTCGTGCGCCTTCGCCGCCGCAGACATCGCCTCGCCGTTGGCGCGGCCCTTCTCCGTGTTGAGGTCGAGGGTCGCACCGTTCTCCTTGAACGACTCGGTGAGGTTGTCCAGGCCGGCCTCGAAACCGATCTGAGCGTCGTAGGCGGACCGGTTGACGTCGTTGAGCGCCATGATGCTCTGCCGCAGTCCGTCCGCCGACTGCTTCTGCGCGTCCAGTTGGGCCTGCACTTCAATGGCCTGGTCGCCGAAGATGCCCATGCTGTCGGCCGCGAGCCGCTGCTCGAACGCCTGCGCGGCGAGGGCCTCGGTGTAGTTGTCGAGGGAGCCGGTGAACTCCTCCACCTGCTCGGGGCTCATGCCCTCCTTCATCGCCTCCAGGGCGGCCGCGGCCAGTTCGGCCTTGCCGCCGCTGACGAGGTCGGCCAGGCCCTGGTCGATGCCGTCGACGCTCTTGGTGAACTCCTCGGTTGCGTCACCGGCGTCGAGCAGACCGCCGGTGACGTCCGCACCCCAGTTGTTGATGGACTCGGCCACGCTGGGGTCGATGACCTTCTGGATCTGCTCACGCAGCTTCGCGAAGTCGTCGCCGAACTGGTCGGCCACGTACCCGGTGGCCTTCCCGGTGCGCCCAAGTTCGCCGAGGGAGGTGGTGAGCTTGTCGACGTCCAGCGCTGCGGGCTCCCCGGCCTGCGACAGCTCACCGAGGGCGAGGACCAGGAGGCCGATCCCGGTGCCTGCGACGGCCAGCTTCGCGGTGCGGGACAGGGTGCCGATCGCGGCCGCGGTCCCGGCGAGGACGCCCGGGGCGCCCGACGCTGCAACGCGCATGGCGCCCACCTGCGTAGCCATCGCGGCGATGCCCGCGCTGACCGCGGCACCGCCGGCCGCCGCGAGCTTCACGGCCTTGATGGCGACGGCCAGCTGCAGGATCGTCGCGATGGCGTCCGGCGGTACCGCGCTGACGATGTCCGACAGCACGTTGACGACGTCCAGCATGCCGACCCCGACGTCCGCCCCGGCCTCCAGCACGTTGAGCAGGGCGTCACCGACGTTCTCCAGCGTGTCCCACACAACCGGGCCCTGCTCCTGTGCCCAGTCGAAGAACTCGGCGACGCCGCCGCCCTTGAACTCGCCCGCGTCCAGCTTGGACAGGAAGACCGTGAGCCGGTCGATGCCGTGGTCAAGGGTGTCGGTCGCGAAGTCGGTGAACCGCTGGTTCAGGGCATCGAAGCCGGGCGTGGCGATGCCGCCCGCGACCATGGTGATGAGCCGGTCGAACTGCGTGCTGGCGCCCTTCACGAGCCCGGTGGTCTTGGGCAGGAGGGCGTTGGCGACGCCGACGCCCTTGATGAACGGGCCCATCACATCGCCGCTGAGGGAGTCCGACCACTCCCGGTAGGCGTCCTTGAGCAGACCGACGGCAACGGCGGCCTCTTGGGTCGCGGGCGGCAGTGACGCCAGCTGGCGTTCGTACTCCAGGGCGGCGGCCCCTGCCTCGGCGCTGCCCGCACCAGAGGTGCGCAGCGCGTCCTCGTACTTCTCGTGCGCGTCGGCGGCCTCGCCGATCGCACCGATCTGCGGACCGAGTGCGAGCGCGTAGGCGCCGGCCGCCACGGCGACGGCCCCGAACTGGGCGGCGACCGCGGCCGCCGACGACGCGAGGCCCGCGGCCGCCGGGATCGCGGCCGGAAGCAGCGAGATCAGGTTCGCCTTGAGGGACTCGCCGACCTTGCTGGTCTCGTCGCGGAGGCGGCCGAATGCGTCTCGGGTGCCCTCGGTGGTGGACAGGAGGCGGCGCTGCGCCTCGTCCACGGTGAGGAGGCGGCCCTCGAAGTCGCGCAGGTTGCCGTCGGCGTCCTGGGTGATGCCGGACAGGCGGAGCCGGAGCCGGTCGGCGCTGTCGCCGGTGCCGTTGAGGACGCGGGACAGTTCGTCGCGGCCGGTGAGGGTGAAGGTGAGGCGCTCAGCCACGGGGGGCTCCTTCCTCGAGGAGCGCGGCCGTGCCGACGGCGCGGGACGTCCACAGTTCGGCCGGCGTCGTCTGCCGGGCGGCGGCCAGGTCGTGCAGGAGCACGCCGACGAGGTGGGCGAGGACCGGCACGCACGCGGTGGCCCGGACCAGGGCGTCTCCGTAGGCGGCCCGCAGCACGGGGTCGGCGCGCCGCTCGTCGGGCGCGGTGGGGGCGTGCAGTCCGGCGGTGATCAGGGCGGCCACTCGGCGGACGGCGTCGCTGTCGAGGGCGGCGCCTGCTGGCGGCTCGTTGGGTGTACGGGTGTTCTCCATGATGGTCTCCTACGCCGCCGGGTTGGCGACCGGTCGGGGGTCGGTGCTCTGGGCCCAGACGAGTTCGCACGCCGTGTCGCGGCACTCCAGGAGGGTGCGCTGCTCGCCCCGGACGGTGGCCGTGCCGACGCGTCGGACGGGCCGCGGGCCGCGGCAGGACGGGCAGTGCGCCCGGATCGGGGTCGGGGGAGTGGGCATGCGCGTCTCCTCGTGTTCAGGCGGTGGGGATGAGGCCGGGCGGCGGCTGGTCGGTGGGGAAGCCGAAGGCGGCGGCCTGGAGGTGCCACCACGGGCGCGTGTGCCGGGCGCAGAGCGTGTAGGCGACGAGAGCGGGCGAGGCGGCGGCGCGGAGCGTCACGGCGACCGAGGCGTCGGCGGGGCACTTCGAGCAGGCGTCGGCGGTGTGCCGGCCGAGGACCGCGGCGTCGTCGGGGCAGTCACACCAGCAGCACGCGGTGCCGGAGGGGACGCCGGTGACGCGGATCGCGGGGCGGCCGAACTGCCGGGCGGCGGCGGCCGTCTGGTCGAGACGGGCGAGCGCTGCCGGAGACAGCCGGGCCCTGCGGTAGCTGGCACTCATGAGGCCTCATCTCCAGGGTCGAAGCAGGAGGGACAGGTGGTCTCTCCGTTGGCGGCGTGCAGGGGGTCGAGCGGGGCGGTGCACGTGGCGCATCGCCCCGTTTCGGCGGTCACGTTCTGTGACGCCGGATTGGTGTCCGTGCCATTGGCGCCACCATTCCCGCCATTCCCGCCAGCCTCCGAACCCTGGCGGGAATGGCGGGAATGGGGCGGGAACGGGGAAGCGGGATCACTCTGCGTGTTCGTGGTCAGTGCCTCGATACGCCAGACAGCGCCCTTCCCGAACCCGGCCCGCTCGGACACCACCCCGGCCTTCGCGCGGGCGCGTTCGAGGGTGCGCAAGGAGATGTCGTCAGCGGCTGCGGCCTTCTTCACGTCCTTCGCCGGGGCTTCGCCGCCCTGGTCCATCAGGAAGCCGCGCAGCCACTCCGCAGCCTCCCCGCGCTCCCCGCGGTCCGTCTCAGCACCGGCGGCCAGGATCTCGTCGACTGAGCGCGTCGACTGCCCGGTGAACACGAACCGTCCGACGTAGGCGATGCCGGTGCGGGTGGGCACCTCGGCCGACAGGATGTTGTAGGAGAGCGACGGCAGGTCCGCGCGCCCGAGGCTGTTCTTGGCCTGCGTCATCACCCGGCAGTCGTTGTCGTCGTCCTTGGCGAACCCGAACACGGCGCGGGGCACGTTCTTGAAGGCGCCCGAGCCGGTGATGAGCGACGCGGGGTCGGTGCCGGAGCCCTTGTTGAAGTGGGCGATGCCCAGCAAGACGGCGCCGGTGCGGTCGGCCATGCGGGCCAGCGGGTCCAGGGCGGTACGCACGTCCCGCTCGCGGTGGGTGTCGATGCCCTTCCCGATGCACGACATGAGCGGGTCGAGGACGACCAGGGCGACGTCGTGTTCAGCGATCGCCTTCTCCATCAGGCTGTTGTCCTGCGGCAGGCTCAGCGTCGTCTCGCCGTACTCCGCTTCGACTGCTTCGACGCGGTACACGAGGTCCAGGTCCGCGCCGGCCCCGATGAGCCGGGGCACGATGGTCTGCTTCCACGAGTCCTCTACGGCCACGTAGAACACGGCGCGAGGGCGGCCGTGGAAGTTGCCGGGCAGGAGGCCGCGGGTGATCTGCGCGGCCATCCACATGCCGAACGACGACTTGCCGGTGCCCTCGCGTCCGGCAGCCACGGTGAGGGCACCGGCGGGCACGCGGCCCTCGCTCTCGTCGAGCCAGGCCCACACCACGGGCTCGGGCTCGATGTCCGAGGCGCGGGTGAGTCGCAGCGAGCGGGTGGGCTGCGGCTCGTCCAGCGTGATTCCTGCGTTGCGCAGGATCGCCTCGGCCTGGTCGTGCTCGTTCAACGGGGGCCTCCGGCCGATCGGTAGGCAGAGGCGATGGTCGTGCGCGCCTCCGCCTCGGTGAGTCCTGCGTGGGTAGCTGCGTCGACCAGGGCACCGGCGACCGCGCGTGAGTCGAGCTGCGACTTGGCGGCGTGCTCGAACGCGCGGCAGGCGGCCCAGTACAGGCAGCTGTTGCGGTTGCCCTGGCGCGCGTTGAGGACGGCGCGCACCAGCCCGACGAGCGCACCGCCCCCCTCGCGTACCGGGGCACCGTCGGGGTGGGGCGCTGACGGTGTGGCTGGCGTCTGCAGGGCAGTCAGCAGCCAGGCCGGGGCGGGCTCCGGCGGCTGCTCGGGGTCGACGAGTTCGTACACGACGCCGCTGGCGTGGACCGAGCCGGGGCCGATGACGTAGCCGCGGGGCCCGCGCACATCGCCGTCGAACTTGCCGCGCAGTGCACCGAGCCCGTTCCCCAGTTGCAGGCTCGCCGGTGCCCAGTAGTAGTCGTGGTAGCCCTTGGCCGTGGTGACGCGCATCGTCGGCGTGTGCCGGTGGCCGAAGGCACTCGCGGCGTCTTCGAGGGCGCCGGGGCGGTCGGAGTCGACGACGAGCAGCTGCTGCTCGGCCGGACCGTTGACGGCGCCGATCGCGACGCCGACGTTGCGGGGCCGGTCGCCGAAGGTGCGGCGCACCTGGTCCTCGTCGAGGGTGTGGGCACGGGTGAACGGCACGCACGGGTGCTTGCCGCGATCGACGCAGGCGGCAGCGTCGTGCCCACGACCGATGCCGGCGCACTGGTCCAGTCCGGGGTGATCGGCGGGGAAAACGGCGAATCCGTGGTGGACCAGCCACAAGGCGCCGTTGAGGGCATCGGTCACCGCTGCCCCCGCTCCGGCAGGGACAGCCGCGCCGCGACCTCCCAGAGCTGCCAGCCACGCTCGAAGAGCAGACGCCGTGCTTCGGCCCGCAGCTCCCACGACGAGAGCCCGTAGGTGCCGTGGGTCAAGGGGTCGGCGTAGCGGGCCTGCGGTCGCTGTGCCACGATGGCCGCAGCTTCGCCCGCAGCGAGCTTCTTCTGAGACCCGCCAGTTTGCCCCTGGCGGGTCTCGTCGTTTCGGTTCATGCCGCGTTGCCTCCGACGGTCACCGTCTGCGCGGTCAGCCACGCCTCGATGTGGCTGCGCCGGTACTTGATCCGCCCGCCCCGCCCCGGGCTGGTCTTGATGTAGTTCGGACCGGTCCCACACCAACGCCAGTTCGCAAGCGTCTGCAGTGAGAAGCCGTACTCCGCGTGCACCTGCCTGGGGGTGAGCAGTTCGTCAGCCACCGTTTTCCCTCCTGAAGTGTTCACATTGACCACCAGTCCGAATAGAGTGAACACGTGATGCAGAGGACCGTACCACCCGAAGGAAAGAAATGGACACAATCGATGTCTATGCTGAGGCGCATGACCGATGAGAAGCGACGCCCGCGCCCAGCCGCCCAGTACGGACCGACCGGGGATGCCGTCGCGAGGAACCTCAAGGACCTTCGTGAAGCGCGCGGCCTGACGATCTACGGCCTGTCAGGGGCGCTCAACAAGGCTGGTCGCCCGATCACCCCTTCGGCCATCGCGAAGATCGAGAAGAAGCAGCGTCAGGTCTCTGTCGACGACCTGATGGCGTTGGCCATCGTGCTCAACGTCAATCCGTCCGCTCTGCTTTTCCCGCGAGACGACTCGCCCGGGACGATCGTTGAGTTGTTGCCCGGACGCTACGAGGACGGTGGCGAGATCCGGGCGACAGCCTGGCATGTCTGGCAATGGGCCGATGGGGAGACGCAGCTCTTCGACCACCCGGACGCAGAGAAGAGCATCGACGCCCGCATCAAGTACATCCAGCAGGCACGGCCGCCGCGCAGAGGGCGCGTCGAGATGGCCCGCGCCCTGCAGGAATTCCACGGTGCGGAGGGGGAGCGGCCAGATGGCACGAGTGTGGATTGAGGACCGTGCGAACCACGCCGACTACCAGGCGGCGATGGAAGCCTGGCAGGTGGCGAAGCGGGAGGGCAGTAAACGACAGCCCCCCGGGCGGTGGCGTGTGCGCTGGTACGGGCCAGACGGGAAGCCGAAGGCCAAGACCTTCGGGAAGCTGCCGCAGGCTGAAGGCGAGAAGCAGGCACTCCTGCACAAGCTCGACAAGGGTTCGTACAGGGACCCGCAGTCGGCGAAGGCGGCTGTGCGCCTGATCGCCGACGAGTGGCATGGCGCGCTGCGGAAGCAGGGCCGGCGGACGAAGGACGACTACCGAGAGCTGCTCGACTTGTACGTGATCCCCAAGTGGGGAGAGTGGCAGGTTGGTTCGGTGCAGTGGGGCGACGTTGACGCGTGGGTCACCGAGCTGTGCAGCACGCCGGGCAAGCGCGGTAAGCCGCTCGGGCCGGACCGCATCAAGAAGACGTACTACGTGCTCAGTAGCGTGATGAAGCACGCCGTGCGGACGCACCGCATCGCAGCCAGCCCGTGCCACGACCACGACCTGCCTCGCAGCGAGGACCAGGACGACCACATCTATCTCACCCATGACCAGCTGGAGACGCTCGCCGAACACGCGGGGCGCTACCAGACGTTCGTCAGGACGCTCGGGTACACCGGTATCCGGTGGGGCGAGGCCATCGCCATCAAGGTCGGTCGCACGAAGCTGGACCAGCGCCGCATACGCATCCTGCAGGCGTACTCCGACATTGACGGGCACTTGGAACTGGGGCCGGTGAAGAACCACGAGAGGCGTTCCGTGCCCCTTCCGCGGTCGTTCGCTGAGGAGCTGCGGCCGCTCGTCGCCGGACGGCATCGTGACGACTTGGTGTTCACCGCCCCGGAGGGTGGGCCGATGCGGTACCCGAACTTCCGACGCCGCGATTGGGACAAGGCTGTGAAGGCTGCGGCCCTCGAGGGCCTTGACCTCACGCCGCACAAGCTGCGGCACACGGCGGCTTCCCTCGCCATCGCGGCCGGCGCTGACGTGAAGGTCGTGCAGACGATGCTCGGGCATAAGTCCGCGGCCATGACGCTGGACGTCTACGGACACCTGTGGCCGGACCGACTGGACGAGGTGGCCGACGTCCTGGACGTCGGCAGGGCCGCCGCACTCACGCGGGTGAGAGCGCTGGTCACGCCCGTCGGGTAACCGAAGCCATGTGTACAGAATGTGTACTGCCCCCCGAGTTGATCTCGGGGGGCAGTCTCGCTATCTAGCCCGTGACCTGCACGGACCTTGCTGTGCCCCCGGCAGGATTCGAACCTGCGACACCCGCTTTAGGAGAGCGGTGCTCTATCCCCTGAGCTACGAAGGCGGGGCCTGCCGCTGTGGGCGGCGGTGCCAACAGGTTAGCGGATCGGGGGCCGGGGTGGAGGGGGAGGTTGGGGGGTGGGTCACGTCGGGGGGACGTGGACGAAGTGGCCTGCCACGCGGAGGTCGGACTCGATGTCGGACGCCGTTCGGGTCAGCTCGGGGAGGAGCTCCGTTTCGCAGGCCTTGGTCGTGCGGCGGGCCGCGTGCATGGCGATGTTGAGCGCCGCCACCACTCTGCCCGTGCGGTCGCGTACCGGGACCGCGATGGCGCGCAGGCCGGCTTCCAGTTCCTCGTCGACCAGGGCGTAGCCCCGGGCCCGGACCTCGGGGAGGGCCAGCAGGACGCGGCCCAGGGCCGTCGCGTGGGCCGGGAGGCGGGTGCCGACCGTGACGCGGGCGCTCAGGACGCGGGACGTGGACGCCCGGGCCGTGTACTGGATCTCCGTGCCGGAGTCCGCGAGGACGGCGAGGGACGTCGATTCGTGGACGCGGTCGGCGAGGGCGGTCAGGTGGGGCTGGGCGATCTCGGGGAGGGAGGTGTGGGAGAGGGGCGGGAAGCCGAGGGACAGGACCCGGGGGGTGAGGGTGAAGGTGGCCTCGGGGGCCGGGGTCACCAGGCCGGCGTGGGTGAAGGTGATCAGGGCTCTGCGTGCGGTCGCGCGGGACAGGCCCGTCGCCTTCGCGACCTCGGTCAGAGTGAGCGCGGAGCGGCCCTCGCCGAAGGCGGTGAGTACCGTCAGGCCGCGGGCGAGGGACTCGACGAAGTCCCGGCCCAGTTCTTGTTTTGACGCGCCCGTCCAGGTGGCCAGGCCCGCGCGGGGTGGGCCCAGGGTCGGGGGAGGGGCCGTGCGCAGGTCGTTCTCCATCGCCGCCACCGCCGCGCGCAGGCGGGGGAGCAGGGTCGTGCGCAGGCCCGGGGCCGTGTGGCGGCTCGTGTGGCTCACCACGCTCGCCACGCAGGCCACGCGGCCGGTGCCGGGGTGTCGTACGGGGACCGACAGTGCCACCAGGCCCGGTTCGATGAGTTGGTCGTCCAGGGCGTAGTCGTCCCGCGCCGCCGTGGCGGCGCGGAGGGCGAAGTCCTCGTCCGGCGTCGGGTGTTCGCGGGGTGGTACGGCGGGGAAGGTGTGCTCTGCCGGGTCCGCGGCTCGGCGTTCTCGCCAGTGCTGCCAGTCCGCGTCGGTCCATTCCGCGGCGAAAAGGGGGCCGGGGGCCGTGCGTTCCGCCGGGAGCAGGTCGCCGATGCGGAAGCTCAGGGACATGGCGCGGCGGCGGGTGGCCTGGTGGATGAAGCGGATGCCGTCCCGGTCGCCGACCGCCAGCGACACCGACTCGTCCAGTTCGTCGGCCAGGGCGTCGGCGCGGGCCGAGAGCAGGGCGGGGAGGCGGAGGGCGGCGAGGTAGGCGTTGCCGAGTTCCATCAGGCGGGGGGCCAGGGTCACGTCGCGGCCGTCCAGGCGGACGTATCCCATGCGGGCGAGGGTCGCCGTGAGGCGGTCGACCGTGGAGCGGGCCAGGCCGGTGGTCTTCTCCAGGGCGCTGAGGCTGAGGGTGCCGCCCTCCGCCTCGGTCAGCCGGCGGAGTACGGCGATGCCGCGCAGGAGTGGCGTGACCGCCTCGGCCGGAGCGACCGCCTCGGTCGGCGTGACGTCAGGGGTGTGGGCGGGCATCGGCTCTCCGGTACGGCGGTCACGGCAGGTCGCCGCAGGGTGTCGCAGGGCGCCTACGGTAGCCCGACCCGCCCACCGCCTCCGATCGACCGTCCCCGCCCACCGCCTCCGCTCGACCGCTCCCGGCCGTCACTTCCGCGTGACCCGGACCCGTACGTCTCCCGTCCCGTCCTTGCCCGTCACCTTGATCGTGACGCCCTCGCGCGGGTCCTTGAAGGTCTCGCCCTCGGTGAAGGCGGCGTCCGAGAGTTCGGCGTGGACGTTGGGGCTGCGGGTGCAGCCGCCGCTGTCGCGCTGGGAGTCGTAGACCCGTACCGGGCCCATCCCGGTGTCCACGTCCGCGTCGACCTTGTAGATCAGTACGCCGGGCCGGCACACCGTCTCGTCGTTGCCCTCGCGCGTGCGCAGTTCGAGCGCGTAGCCGGACGTGCCGCTCAGCGGGAGGACCACCAGTTTGTCGCCGCCCTTGCGGGCCAGCGGGGTCAGTGTGTACTCGGTCGTCCCGGGCGCGGACGCGCAGTGCACCTGGGTGCGGTCGAGCCAGCCCAGCTTCCACTTGTGCCAGCCGAGGAGGTCGTTGTTGGCGCCCCAGTCCTCGCTCATGATGTCCCAGTGGCCGACGGCGCCTCCGCCCTCCTGGGTGTAGAGGTCCGGGAGGCCGAAGACGTGGCCGTTCTCGTGGGGGAGGACCCGGTAGCCGGTCTCGTCGTAGGAGCCGGAGCCGTCGTCCTGGCGGGAGTAGACGAAGGAGGCGTTGGCCACCGGGACGCCGTCGGCGACCGGGGCCTCCTGGTTCCCGGCGAAGGTCACGGACAGGACCGTGTCCAGGGCGGAGGGGCCGGCGTTGGGGGTGACCAGGACGTTCACGAGGTCGTAGACGCGGAAGTCGACCTTGGAGTCGGCCGCCGCGACCAGATCCTGGACGAGTTTGCGGTAGCCGGGCTCGAAGGGGGCGCCGCGCTCTATGCCGTACTCGGCGAAGGACTTGGGCATCCGGAGCCAGTCCCGGATCGGGGTTTCGGGACGGTAGTCGAGGCGGCCGTAGCTGCTGGTGCGGAACCATTCCTCGGTCTGCGGGAAGAACTCCGCGTACCGGTCGAGCGCCTTGCCCTCGCCGGGTGCGTCGGAGAAGTCGATCATCAGGGTGAGGGCGCGGACGGTGCCGGTCGAGCGGGCGTAGCCGGTGGAGGTCGGGACGCCCTCGGACATCTGGATCTCGGGGCCGCCACTGATCATGCAGGGGCCGTGCGCGGAGGAGCGGGAGAGGGCGGCGGGGCCGGGACCCGAGGTCGAGGTGCCGGGTGCGAGCCGGCCGGTGCCGGCCGAGGTGCTGAGGGCGAGGGTCAGGACGGTGACGGTACCGGCCGCGGCCAGCCGGCGCGGGCGTATGCGGCGGCTCGACGGCTGCGCCTGCCCGTGCGGCTGCATGCGGACCTCCCCGTGCCACGGCAGCCGCCCGACACCGGCTGCGCCCTTGGGCTCACCCTGGGCCGCCGGGTGGACGGGCGCGCGCTGGAGAGGCCGATCGTGGGTTTCTCACCGGTAGCCGCCGACCGGGGAGGGGTGGGCGCAGGTGTGACTCAGGTCACGGGAAAGTTCCTCGGGAGCGGGAAATAACCGGGGATCGTTTCCCCGTTTAGACCTGTGTCCGAGCGAAACGGGGACTTGCTCCCCGGATCGTGAACCCGCTGACCCGCTGACCCGCTGGTTCCAGTGGAGTCACACACCTCACAGACCAAGGAGTGCGCCGTGCAGACCGCCACCCCCGACCAGCGCAAGGTGACCCGGCCCCGCGCCGATGCTCTGCGCAATCGGGAGCGGATCGTCCTCGCCGCCCGGGAGATGTTCGTCGAGCTCGGCCCGGACGTGCCGCTCGACGACGTCGCCCGCCGGGCCGGCGTCGGCAACGCCACGGTGTACCGCAACTTCCCCGACCGCGACGCCCTCGTCCGCGAGGTCGTCTGCTCGGTCATGGACCGTACGGCACGGGCGGCCGAGCTGGCGCTCGACGAGACCGGGGACGCGTTCGAGGCGCTGGAGCGCTTCGTGCACGCTTCCGCCGACGAGCGCATCAGCGCGCTGTGCCCCATGGTGTCCAGCACGTTCGACGAGCACCACCCCGACCTGGAAGCGGCGCGCGAACGGGTCGAACGGCTTGTCGCCGAGGTCATGGACCGGGCGAAGGCGGCCGGTCAGCTCCGCGACGACGTGGGCGTGGGCGATGTGATGATCGCCGCCGCCCAGCTCAGCCGGCCCCCGGCCGGTACGGGATGCGTGAGCGCCGACCGGTTCGTCCATCGCCACCTGCAGCTGTTCCTGGACGGGCTGCGGGCTCCCGCCCGCTCCGCCCTGCCGGGTGCGGCCGTGACCGTGGAGGACCTGCGCCGGCCCTGCGACCAGTAGTTCAGCCAGTTCCGACACCGACAGTCCATCCGACACCGATATCGACACCGGCGCCGAGCCGTCAGCGGTCCCGCTGACAGCGGGTGATCGGCGCAGGCCCAGTCGTCCCTTTTCTCATCTTTTTCCATCACGAAGTCCGAAGTGGGTATCCCCATGTCTCAAACAGCCGTCAAGGCCTCCGGCGTCGCCGACGCCCCGGACGCCGGTCGCTGGAAAGCGCTGGTCTTCATCGCGCTGGCCCAGCTGATGGTGGTCCTCGACGCCACCATCGTGAACATCGCCCTGCCCTCCGCGCAGCAGGACCTCGGCATCTCCGACGGCAACCGGCAGTGGGTCGTCACGGCCTACGCCCTCGCCTTCGGCGGTCTGCTGCTGTTCGGCGGCCGGATAGCCGACCTGTGGGGCCGCAAGCGCACCTTCGTCACCGGTCTGGCCGGCTTCGCCGTCGCCTCCGCGCTGGGCGGTGCGGCCACCAACGAGGCGATGATGTTCGGCTCCCGCGCCCTCCAGGGCGTCTTCGGCGCCCTGCTCGCGCCCGCCGCGCTCTCGCTGCTCGCCGTGATGTTCACGGACGCCAAGGAGCGTGCCAAGGCCTTCGGCATCTACGGTGCGATCGCCGGTGGCGGTGGTGCCGTGGGTCTGATCCTCGGCGGGTTCCTCACCGAGTACCTGAACTGGCGCTGGACGTTCTTCGTCAACATCCCGTTCGCCATCGTCGCCGCGGCCGGTGCGTACCTGGTCATCCGTGAGCCCAAGGGCGGCCGCAACCGCTCGCCGCTCGACATCCCCGGCGTGATCCTGTCCACCCTCGGTCTGGTCGCGCTCGTCTACGGCTTCACCCGCGCCGAGTCCAACGGCTGGAGCGACGCCCTGACGGTCGGCATGTTCGTCGCCTCGGCGGTGCTGCTGCTGGCCTTCGTGATCGTCGAGTCCAAGGTCAAGGCTCCGCTGCTGCCGCTGCGCGTGATCACCGAGCGCAACCGGGGCGGGGTCTACCTCTCGCTGGGTCTGGCCATCATCGCGATGTTCGGCCTGTTCCTCTTCCTGACCTACTACCTGCAGGTCGTGAAGGGCTACACGCCGGTGAAGACCGGCTTCGCCTTCCTGCCGATGATCGCGGGCATGATCACGGGCTCCACCCAGATCGGCACCCGGCTGATGACCCGGGTCGCGCCCCGGCTGCTGATGGGCCCCGGCTTCCTGGTCGCCGCGGTCGGCATGCTGTTCCTCACCCAGCTGGAGGTCGACACCTCCTACGCCGGTGTGCTGCTGCCCGGCATGCTCCTGCTCGGCCTCGGCATGGGTACGGCGTTCATGCCGGCCATGTCCCTGGCCACCACCGGCGTGGAGGCACGGGACGCCGGTGTCGCCTCCGCGATGGTCAACACCTCGCAGCAGGTGGGCGGTGCGATCGGTACGGCGCTGCTGAACACGATCGCCGCCTCCGCGACCACGTCGTACATCGCCGACCACATCGGCGGCGCGTCCTCCCGGTCCCAGCAGCAGCTGGTCCAGCTGCAGGGCCAGGTGCAGGGCTACACCAGCGCGATTTGGTTCGCCGTCGGCATCCTGGTCGTGGCGGCCGCCATCGCCCTGACCTTCGTCAACGCCGGGCGGCCGGGCGGCAACGCCGTCGCCGGGTCCGGTGCGGGCGACGAGGCCGAGGACGAGCTGCGGGTGCCGGCCGTCGCCCACTGACGGCGCCCGACACGGCAGCCGTACCCGCTCGGGCTCCTGTTCCACCCGTGCGTACGGGGAGGGGACGCCCCGTACGCACGGTTCCCCCGGACCTGCCCCGGCCGCGCGCTCAGCGCAGCCAGGGCAGGTCCGCACCCGCTTCGCTCGGCTGAAGTCCCTCGGCGACGATCCGCATGATCTCGCCGAGGGACTTCTGCTGTTCGGGGGTGAGCCGGTCGAAGACCGCCTGGCGTACGGCGTTCACGTGGCCCGGTGCGGTCCGGCGCAGCACCTCGTACCCCTCGTCCGTGAGGATGGCGAACTGGCCGCGCTTGTCGGAGGGGCAGTCCTCGCGGCGGACCCAGCCGTTCTTCTCCAGGCGGGCGATCGCGTGCGAGAGCCTGGAGCGGGTGATCTTGGCGTACTTGGCCAGCTCCGTCATCCGCAGCCGCCGACGCGGTGACTCGGCCAGCTTGACCAGCAGGCCGTAATAGACGTGGGGCATGCCGGCGTCGCGCTGGAGCTGGCGGTCGAGGTGGTCCTCGAGGAGGGTGGCGGCCTCGATGTAGGAGCGCCAGACGAGCTGCTCCTCGGCGGTGAGCCATCGGGGTTCGGCGTTCATGTGCCCACTGTACGAGACGGTTCCTTGAA
Source organism: Streptomyces sp. CCM_MD2014 (assembly GCF_000772045.1). Lineage (GTDB taxonomy): Bacteria > Actinomycetota > Actinomycetes > Streptomycetales > Streptomycetaceae > Streptomyces > Streptomyces salinarius. Next base: position 5,086,460 of record NZ_CP009754.1, read on the forward strand.
TGTTAAACAAACTGGGGGTAGATTGTGAGCAAGTAAAGATTGAGAGTTCAAGTATTGGAGTAGCCGCCGTGACCGCCGTCCCGCAGGAACGCATGCCCGCCCTCTATCTCAGTCACGGCGCCCCGCCGCTGGCCGACGACCCCGTCTGGCCCGGCGAGCTCGCCGCCTGGTCCGCCGCCCTGCCCCGCCCCACGGCGATCCTGGTCGTCTCCGCCCACTGGGAGGAGGCCCCGCTCGCCCTCGGCGCCACCCGGACCGTCCCCCTGGTCTACGACTTCTGGGGCTTCCCGGAGCACTACTACCAGGTGCGCTACGAGGCTCCCGGCGCCCCCGCGCTCGCCGAGTCCGTGCGGAGGCTGCTGCGCGCTCCCGGCAGGCCCGTGCAGGACGTCCCCGACCGCGGCCTCGACCACGGCGCCTACGTGCCCCTGGTCGAGATGTACCCCGGCGCCGACATCCCGGTCCTCCAGGTCTCCATGCCGACCCTCGACCCGGCGCGGCTCATGGAGATCGGCCGCCGGCTCGCGCCGCTGCGCGACGAGGGCGTGCTGATCATCGGCTCCGGGTTCTTCACCCACAACCTGGCCGCGCTCCGCCAGGGCGGCATCCCGTCCTGGTCCGCGGAGTTCGACGACTGGGGCCGGCGCGCGCTGGAGGGCGGGGACGTGGACGGGCTGCTCGACTTCGCCCGCAAGTCCCCGGCGGGGCGGCTCGCCCACCCGCGCACCGAGCACTTCGCGCCCCTGTTCGTGGCCATGGGCGCGGCGGACGCGACCGGTGAGCTGGACACGCGGCAGTCGGTGATCGACGGGTTCTGGATGGGGCTGGCGAAGCGGTCGGTGCAGTTCGGCTGACGGCCGGCCGACGGGGTGCGAGAGGCGCCCCCCCCGGATGCCGCCGCCGGGGCTACAGCGGCTTCTCGTACCAGGCCACGTCCCAGTACCGGCCGAACTTGCGGCCCACCTCCCGGTACGTGCCGACGTGCCGGAAGCCGAAGCGGGCGTGCAGCCGCCCCGACGCCTCGTTGGGCTGGGCGATGCCCGCGTAGGCCCGGTGCAGGTCCTCGCCGGCCAGGGCGTCGAAGAGGGCGGCGTAGAGGAGCGAGCCGATGCCGCGGCCGCCCGCCCCCGGGGCGACGTAGACCGTGGTCTCCACCGAGGTCGCGTAGGCGGGCTTCGCGCGGTAGGGGCCGGAGGTGGCGTACCCCAGGATCTCCTGTGAGTCCGCGTTCACGGCAACCCTCAGGCGGTGGGGGCCGTCTTCAGGGTGGGAGAGCAGCCAAGGGCGGCGCTCTTCCGGGGTGAACGGCTCGGTGTCGAACGTGATGGGCGTCTCACGTACGTAGTGGTTGTAGAGGTCGGTGAGTGCCTTGAGGTCCTCCTCGACTCCCGGTCTGACCTGGACCTCAGCGGTTCCCGGCAGCATCGCCCCTCCTCGTGTGGCGGCATAGGGTACTGCATGATCAGAAAAATCGAGGGGCGGGTTGGGAATTCTGTCCGGATTCCAGTCGTTGTTTCCATCGGATGCAGGGCACCCGAGGAGAGTCCCGAGAGGGGCCGAAGGCAACGGAGACAACCCCGCAAGGCGCCCGAGCGTCCACCGGACCACCCGCTGAACCACCATCGCAAGGGAGCACGCATGGCAACCCGTGCCGTCGCCCGTCGTAAGTCCGCCACCGGCGAGACCTCCGGCTCGGCAACCAGCGTCCGCGCGAACGGCGGCGAGCTCGCCGACCGCGATCTGGTCGGCATGTACCTCGACGAGATCGCCCGGACACCGCTGCTCGACGCCGCCAAGGAGGTCGAGCTGTCCCAGACCATCGAGGCGGGTGTGTTCGCGCGGCAGGTCCTCGAAGGGTACGAGGAGACCGGAGCGGACGCCACCCGTGAGGAACTCCAGGCCCTGATCGACGAGGGCGAGCGGGCGAAGGACGTCTTCATCCGCTCCAACCTCCGCCTGGTCGTCGCGGTCGCCCGCCGCTACCCGCGCAGCGGTCTGCCGCTCCTCGACCTGATCCAGGAGGGCAACGCCGGCCTGGTCCGCGCCGTCGAGAAGTTCGACTACCGCAAGGGCTTCAAGTTCTCGACGTACGCGACCTGGTGGATCCGCCAGGCCATCACCCGCTCCATCGCCGACCAGTCGCGCACCATCCGGCTGCCCGTCCACCTGGTGGAGGAGCTGGGCCGGATCCGGCGCGTGCAGCGCGAGTTCAACCGCGAGCACGGCCGCGAGCCGGAGCCCGCCGAGATCGCGGCCGAGCTGGGCTCCACGCCGGAGCGCGTCACCGACGTGCTCGACTGGGCCCGCGACCCGGTGTCGCTGAACATGTCGGTGGACGACGAGGGCGAGACCCAGTTCGGCGACCTGCTGGAGGACACCTCCGCCGTCTCGCCCGAGCAGTCGGTGCTGACCCTGCTGCGCAGCGAGGAGCTGGACGACCTCATCGGCCGCCTCGACCCGCGCACGGCCTCCATCATCAAGATGAGGTACGGCATCGACGACGGCCGCGAGCGCACGCTGACCGAGGTCGGCAAGGAGCACGGCCTCACCCGTGAGCGCATCCGCCAGATCGAGAAGCACGCGCTGCTGGAGCTGAAGAAGCTGGCCCGCGACACCGGCTTCGAGGCGGCCGCGTGACGCCGCCGCAGGCGACGGCCGGGCCCTGCGGCCCGGCCGCCCCGTGACGCGGGGGCGTGACGTGGCGGGTGGGGCGTACGCCGGGTGCTGAACCCGGCGCAAACATGGCCGTACAACGCTGCTTCAACCCGCCGGGGCCGGGAAAGAGACGTTCAAGCCCGTCGGATCGGCCCCCTCGTCGGGCGGTTCCGCCGGCCCCTCCGGCCGCCCGTTCGTCCGGCCACCGACGACGGCTCGCGCCGCGCCCCCGGCGGAGCACAACAGGACCACGTCCCGACGCACTCCCCCCGGCGCCGGGACTTCCCGAGCCGGGCTCGGCGCCTCTCCCCCCGGGGCGCCGCAGCCCGGCTCCTTCCACGGCGGGAGGCCGGCCGGCAGCGAGTCGGACCGGTGAGACGGCGTGACGGTGCGTCGGTTTTCGGTTTTCGGTTTCAGAGAAGCGGGAGAGGCGGGGCACCCCGAACCTGAACCCCGGGGTGGCCCGCCGAATGGCAGATTCTGCCACAGCGGCATAGCCTGCCGAAGTGAGCACCACCGTCTCCCCGTCGTTTCCCGGCCCGCCTCCGGGACCGTCCGCATCCTCCGGGCCGTTCACCGGCCCGTTCTCCCGCCCGGCCTCCCTGACCGAGCGGCGCAAAGCCGAGACCCGGATGGAGATCGCCCGGGCGGCGGCCCGCCTCTTCGCGGACCAGGGCCTGCGGGCCACCCGCGCCGAGGACATCGCCAGGGCCGCGGGAGTCGCCCCGCGCACCTTCTACCGCTACTTCGCGGCGAAGGAGGAGGCCGTCGCCCCCCTCTACGCCCTCGGCGCCGAGCGCTGGGTGCGGGCGGTGCGCGAGGCCCCGCCCGAACTGTCCCCGCCCGAGGCCCTCGAACACGCCGTGCGGCACACGCTGACCCCGGGCGCGGGCGTATCGGCGCCCTCCTGGGAGTGGGCCCGCGTCCTCATCCGCCTGGCGGGGAGCAGTCCGGCGCTGCGCAAGGTGTGGGCGGAGGTCTGCCACGCCACGGAGCGGGAGCTGGTGGAGGCGCTGGCCGCGCGGATGTCCGGCGGTGACGACAACGTTGCCGCACGACGGGCGGCCGCTCCCCGGCTGCACTTCGCCGCCGCCGTGGCGGGCGCGGCCGTGCGGGTCGCGACGGAGCACTGGGCGTCGTCGTCCTCCCGTGACGTGCGCGGCCCCCTGGAGCAGGCGCTGCTGAACCTGGAGGCGCTGCGGGACTTCGCCTGGGAGGACGGCCCCGCGGAACCGGCCTGACGCACCTGACGCACCTGTCGGGGAGGGCGTCTCGGTCGTCTCAGCCGGCCCCCGCCGCCCGTCCCAGCCGCGCCCCCATTTCCCGTACGCAGTCCACCAGTTCCGCCGGTTCCCGGACCCGGAACTCCAGGCCCGTGGTCGCCAGCCGTGCCGCGGTCCACTCCACCGGGCCGGACACGGTCGCCCGCACCACGCACGAGGCGCAGCCGTCCACCGGCTCGGGCGCACCCATCCACGGCGGCAGCAGCGGGGCGACGGCCTCGGCCGGTGCGTGGAAGACGACGGCGATCTCGTAGGAGTCGTTGCGCCGGCGCATCGAGCGCCGCAGGTACTCGGCCGCGTCCCCGGTCGGCAGCTCCCGCGGAGCGAACCGCGCCCCCGTGGCGAAGGGCTCGCTCACCCGGTCGACCCGGAAGGTCCGCCAGTCGTCCCGGTCGATGTCGTAGGCGACCAGGTACCAGCGCCGCCCCGTCGACACCAGCCGGTACGGCTCCGTCACGCGCCGCGTCTTGGTGCCGTCGGCCGCGCGGTAGGCGAACCTCAGCCGCTCGTGCCCGGCCACCGTCGAGGCCATGACGGTCAGCGTCTCGGGCGCGATGCTCGGCCCGTCCCCGCTGGTCAGGGGCGTGGTCGCGGACTGGAGCGTGGTGACCCGGTGCCGCAGCCGGGACGGCAGCACCTGCTCCAGTTTGGCCAGGGCCCGCACCGACGCCTCGTCCAGGCCCGCGACCGCGTGCCCGGCGCCCGCCCGCAGCCCGACCGCGATGGCCACCGCCTCCTCGTCGTCGAGCACGAGCGGCGGCATCGCCTTGCCCGCCACCAGCCGGTAGCCGCCGTCGGCGCCCATGGTCGCCTGCACCGGGTAGCCCAGCTCCCGCAGGCGGTCGATGTCCCGCCGGATGGTCCGCCGGGAGACCCCGAGCCGGTCGGCCAGCTCGCCGCCGGGCCATTCGCGGGGCGTCTGGAGGAGGGAGAGGAGGGTCAGCAGCCGGGCCGGGGTGTCCGTCGTCATGCGTTCGAGGATGCCGCAGATCTAGGACACGAACCGTCCTACTAGCTACGTACGTTCCTCCTCATGACCACCACGCACACCCCGGATCCGACGCCGGTCCCGTCCGCCGCGACCGACGCACCCCGCTCGCCTGCCGAGCCCGCCGGGTCCGCCGGACCTACCGAACCCGCCAAGTCCGCCGAGCAGCCCGGCGCGGGCGACCGGCGCCGCTGGTTCGCGCTCGCGATCGTGATGACCGCGGCGTTCATGGACCTGGTGGACGTCACCATCGTCAACATCGCCATCCCCTCGATCCAGAAGGACGAGGGCGCCTCCTTCAGCCAGGTCCAGTGGATCACCGCCGGGTACGCCCTCGCCTTCGCGGCCGGACTGATCACCGGCGGCCGGCTCGGCGACATCCACGGCCGCAAGCGGATCTTCCTCGTCGGCATCGGCGGCTTCACCCTCGCCTCGGCGCTGTGCGGCCTCGCCGCGAACCCGGAGATGCTGGTCGCCTCCCGCATCCTCCAGGGCGGCATGGCGGCGCTGATGGTGCCGCAGGTGCTGTCGATCGTGCACGCCACCTTCCCGGCGCACGAACGCGGCAAGGTCTTCGGGCTGTTCGGTGCGATCGTCGGACTCGGTGCCGTCTCCGGGCCGCTGCTGGGCGCCCTGCTCACCGAGTGGAACCTCTTCGGACTCGAGTGGCGGCCCATCTTCCTCATCAACCTGCCGGTCGGCATCGCGGGCCTGGTCCTCGGCAGCCTCTTCATCACGGAGTCGAAGGCGCCGCGGGCCCTGCGGCTCGACCTGGTCGGGGTCGCGCTGGTCACCCTCGGACTGCTGATGCTGATCTACCCCCTCACCCGGGGCGAGGAGCTGGGCTGGCCGCTGTGGGGGCACCTCTCGATGGCCGGGTCGGTCGTGGTCCTCGCGGTCCTGGTCGCCTACGAGCGGCGCAAGAGCGCGCGGGACGGCTCGCCGCTGGTGGAGCTGTCGCTGTTCAGGGTGAAGAGCTTCGCGGCCGGGATCGCCGTGCAGACCGTCTTCGGGGTCGCCCTCGGCATCTTCTTCCTGGTGTGGACGCTGTACCTGCAGTACGGGCTCGGCTGGACCCCGCTGCGGGCCGGCCTGACGGGCGTGCCGTTCTCGATCGCCGTGTCCGCCGCCGCCGGGATCTCGGTGCAGAAGCTGGTCCCGCGCTTCGGGCGCAAGGTGCTGCAGGCGGGAGCGCTGGTGATGGCGGCCGGAGTGCTCCTCTACATCTGGGAGTCCGGGCGCTACGGGCTCGTGATCACGTCCTGGCAGATGGCGCTGCCGCTGGTCGTGATGGGCGTCGGCATGGGCCTGATCGTCGCGCCGCTGACCGACGCGGTGCTCTCCCAGGTGCCGCGCGAGCACGCCGGGGCGGCGTCGGGGCTCATCAACACGGTGCAGCAGATGGGCAACGCGCTGGGTCTCGGGCTGGTGTCGGTGGTCTTCTTCGGCACGATGAGCGACCACCTCACCCCCGCCCGCCTCGGTCCGGCCTACGTGGACGCCTTCCAGAACGCGCTGGGCTGGGTGGCCGCGGTGCTGGCCGGGATCTTCCTGCTGATGTTCGCCCTGCCCGGACGGCCGGCCCAGCACGTGGAAGGGGACCACACGGAGGACCGGGCGGAGGAGAAGGAGGCCGCACTGGTCTGAGACCGGAGCCGGCGAGAGGCTGGTCCGGCATCTCCGTGCCGGACCAGCCTCTCGCTCTGTCCCGATGCCCGTTCGTGTCTGTTTACGTCTGAGTGCTTCCGCTTGGTTGTTTACATTCCGGACAACCGGGCGTAGCCTCCGAGGGAAACCACAGGTTCGGGCACGGTCGGAGGTGAACGGTCATGTACGCACCGGAGCGTCAGCAGGAGATCCTCCGGCTGGCCCGGGACGGCGGCCGGGTGGACGTGGTGTCGCTGGCCGAGGAGTTCCAGGTGACGGCGGAGACCATCCGCCGCGACCTCAAGGCCCTCGACCGCGCCGGTCTGCTCCGCCGGGTGCACGGCGGCGCCATCCCCGCCGGACGGCTCGACTTCGAACCGGACCTCGCCGAACGCGAGTCCACGGCCGCCGACGAGAAGGACCGCATCGCCAAGGCGGCCCTGGCGCAACTGCCGGTCGAGGGCACGATGATCCTCGACGCCGGTTCCACGGTGGCCCGCATGGCCGCGGCGATCCCGCCGGAGACCTCGCTGACGGTGGTCACCCACAGCCTGCCCATCGCGGCCCGCCTCGCCGACCACCCCGGCATCCAGCTCCACCTCGTCGGGGGTCGCGTCCGGCACCGTACGCGTGCCGCCGTCGACGCCTGGGCGCTGCGCGCGTACGGCGAGATCCGCGCCGACGTGGCCGTGGTGGCGGCCAACGGGTTCTCCGTGGAGCACGGCCTGACCACCCCCGACCTCGCCGAGGCGGCGGTCAAGCGGGCCGCCCTGACCGCCGCCCGGCGTGTGGTGCTGCTCGCCGACTCCTCCAAGTACGCCCAGGAGCACTTCGCCCGCTTCGGCGCCCTGAGCGACGTGGACCTGCTCATCACCGACAACGGACTGACCCCCGAGGACGCCGGCGACATCGAGCGCGCCGGCACGGAAGTAGTACGCGCATGATCCTGACCGTCACCCCGAACCCGTCGCTGGACCGCACCTACGAGGTGCCGTCCCTCGACCGCGGCGAGGTCGTCCGCGCCACGGGCGAACGCGTCGACCCGGGCGGCAAGGGTGTGAACGTCTCGCGCGCGGTGACCGCCGCCGGGCAGCGCACCGTCGCGGTGCTGCCGCTGGGCGGGGCACCGGGCGCCCTCGTCGCCGACCTGCTCGACGCGCAGGGCATCGAGGTCGCGGCGGTCCCGATCACCGGGCCCACCCGGTCCAACATCGCGCTCGCCGAGGCCGACGGCGTCCTCACGAAGATCAACGCGCCGGGCCCCGAACTCTCCCCGGCGGAGAGGGAACTGCTCCTGGAGACCGTACGGCGCCAGTCGCCCGGCGCGGACTGGATCGCCTGCTGCGGCAGCCTGCCCCGTGGACTGGCCCCGTCCTGGTACGCCGACCTGGTCGCCCGTGCGCACGCCGCCGGGGTCCGGATCGCCCTGGACACCTCCGGTCCGGCTCTGCTGCGGGCGCTGCGCGAGCGGCCCGACGTGGTCAAGCCGAACGCCGGGGAACTGGCCGAGGCCGTCGGCCGTCCCCTGGCCACGGTCGGTGACGCCGTGAAGGCCGCCGAGGAACTGCGGGAGCTGGGTGCCAGGTCCGTGCTCGCCAGCCTCGGCGCCGACGGGCAGCTGCTCGTGGACGACGCGGGCACCTGGTACGGCACCGCCCGCGTGGACGCCGTACGCAGCAACGTCGGTGCCGGGGACTCCTCCCTCGCCGGGTTCCTGATCGCCGGCGGGACCGGTCCCGGCGCCCTCGCCTCCGCCGTGGCGCACGGCGCCGCCGCCGTCCAGCTGCCCGGCAGCGTGATGCCGACGCCGCACGACCTGGACCCGGCCGCCGTGACCGTCACGGCCGAGGTGCCCGTGGACCGCGTACTGGGGGAGCCGGTGCCGTGACGTCCCACGTGAACCTCCCCGGGGCCGTCCGCCCCGCTTACGGCTCCCTTTCCGGGGCCGTCCGCCCCGCTCACGGTCCCCTTTCCGGGGCCGTCCGCCCCGTTCACGGCCCCCTCGGCCCCCTTCCCGGGGCCGTCCGCCCCGCTTACGGCTCCCTTTCCGGGGCCGTCCGCCCCGCTTACGGCTCCCTTTCCGGGGCCGTCCGCCCCGCTTACGGCCCCCTCCCCAGGGCCGTCCCCAGCCCCCACCGCTGTGCCCCCGTCCCCCTCCCTCTCCCCGCCCCCGCCCCTCACCCCACGTTCCGGGCGATACGCGAGCTAAGGAGCCCGCGATGAGCGACATGATCACCGCGGACCTGGTCGACCTCGACCTGTCCGCCGACACCAAGGAAGCGGCGGCGCGCGCCCTCGCGGAACGGATGGTGGCCCTGGGCCGGGTGACCGACCTGGAGGGCTTCCTCGCCGACGTGGCCGCCCGCGAGGCGCAGATGCCGACCGGCCTCGACGGCGGCATCGGCATCCCGCACTGCCGCAGCGCACACGTCACCGAGCCGACGCTCGCCTTCGGGCGCAGCGCGGGCGGCATCGACTTCGGGGCGGCGGACGGTCCGGCCGACCTGATCTTCCTGATCGCCGCTCCGGCGGGTGCCGACGACGCCCACCTGACGATCCTCTCGTCGCTGGCCCGGCAGCTGATGAACGCCGAGTTCACCACCGCGCTGCGCTCGGTGGGCGACGCGGCCGGCGCCGCCGCGCTGATCCGCGGGGAGGAGCCGGCTTCGGCCGGGGACACCCCCGAGGACGTCATGGAGGGGACCAGGGACACCGGGGCGGTCTCGGCGGCGGCCTCCGCCGAGACCGCCCCGGGCAGCACCGGCCGGGAATCCGGCGGGCCCGAGCGCCCCTTCCGGATCGTCGCCGTCACCTCCTGTCCCACCGGCATCGCGCACACCTACATGGCGGCCGAGTCCCTGGAGAACGCGGGCCGCGAGGCGGGCGTCGACGTCGTCGTCGAGACCCAGGGGTCGGCCGGCTTCACCCGGCTCGACCCGGCGGTGATCGCGGCGGCGGACGGCGTGATCCTCGCCCACGACGTCGCCGTACGCGAGAAGGACCGCTTCGCCGGGAAACCCACCGTCGACACCGGTGTCAAGGCGGCCATCAACCGGCCCGGCGAGCTGATCGGCGAGGTCCGCGACAAGGCGGCCCGCGGCGAGGTCACCTCCGCGTCCCCGGGTGCGACGCCCGTCGAGCGCGGCGGAGAGACCGGCGAGGGGTACGGCACCAAGCTTCGCAAGTGGCTGATGTCCGGCGTCAGTTACATGGTGCCGTTCGTCGCCGCGGGCGGCCTGCTGATCGCCCTGGGCTTCGCGATCGGCGGCTACGAGATCAACAAGGCGCCCTCCGTGATGGACCACTTCGTGTGGACCCAGGCGGACAGCTGGGGCGCGCTGCTGTTCCAGATCGGCGGCGTGGCCTTCGCCTTCCTCGTCCCGGTGCTGGCCGGTTACATCGCCTACGGCATGGCCGACCGGCCGGGACTCGTCCCCGGCTTCGTCGGCGGCTCGATCGCGCTCACCGTCAACGCAGGCTTCCTCGGCGGTCTGGCGGCCGGTCTGATCTCCGGCGCCGTGGTGCTGGCGATCCAGCGGGTGCCGATACCGAAGGCGTTGCGCGGCATCATGCCGGTGGTGGTGATCCCGCTCATCTCGGCGGCGGTCGTCGGGTTCCTGATGTTCGTCGTGATCGGCAAGCCCATCGCCTCCGCCCAGTCGGGCATGACCGACTGGCTCAACGGACTGTCCGGCGCCAACGCGGTCCTGCTCGGCGCGCTGCTCGGCCTGATGATGTGCTTCGACCTCGGCGGCCCGGTCAACAAGGTCGCCTACACCTTCGCCACCGCGGGCATCGCGGTCGCCAGCCCCAGCGACTCGGCGATGAAGATCATGGCCGCGGTCATGGCGGCCGGCATGGTCCCGCCGCTGGCGATGGCCCTGGCCACCACCGTGCGCGGCCGGCTCTTCAACGCCGCCGAGCGCGAGAACGGCAAGGCCGCCTGGGTCCTGGGCGCCTCCTTCATCTCCGAGGGCGCGATCCCGTTCGCCGCGGCCGACCCGCTGCGCGTCATCCCCGCCTCGATGGCGGGCGGCGCGGTCACCGGCGCCCTGTCGATGGCCTTCGGCGCGACGCTGCGCGCCCCGCACGGCGGCATCTTCGTGGTCCCGCTGATCGGCAACCCGCTGCTCTACCTGGTGGCCATCGCGGCCGGTGTCTGTGTCACCGCGGCATTGGTGATCGTCCTCAAGGGGCTGCGCAAGCCGGTGCCCGGAGCGGCGGCCCAGGGACCGGACGGCACGGACCCGTCGGCCCCGGCGACGGGGGAGAAGCAGCCGGTGGCCGCGTAGGGCGGGTCACGACGGGCCCGGCGGGAGCGGGGCGCGCTACGGGGAGACCTGTGCCGCGCGCCGCTCCATCGCCCTGCGGGCCGTCTCCTCGCTGTCGTACACCTCGCACATGTGCCGCCCGTCCGGCGTGGCCGTGTGCTCGACCTCCCACAGGGAGACCTCCACGCCGTCGCGCAGCAGGAACGCGTGCTCGTAGAGCGAGAAGCCGATCCGGGCACGGCCCGCGCGGCCGGGGCCGCCGAAGGCCTGGGTGATCTGGTGCCCGCACGCCGTCGACAGCCGGTCGGCGAGGTCGGCGCCGGGACGGTCCGCGTTCTCCGCGCGGCGCAGCAGCCGACGGGCGTGGTCCGCCGAGGCGTCGGGGACGTACGCGTGGCGCGGGGTGGGGACGGGCGACAGCTGCACCTGCACCGGCAGTTCGAAGTCGGGGGCGTCGGGCGGCAGCGCCAGCCGGGATCCGGCGGCGCGCAGCTCCTCCTCGTCCACGTAGACCTCGTGCTGCGGCTCGCTGCCCGGGGCGGTGTTGTGCACCAGCTCCCAGAGGGTGAGCGCCGAGCCGTCGGCGAGCAGCCAGGTGTGGCGGTACGTCTCGCGGTGCAGCCCCGCGCTGTGGTGCGCGGAGTGCAGTGAACCGTCGTGCGCCAGCGCGCAGTCCAGCCGCCGCAGGATCTCGTCGGGCAGCTCGAAAGAGTTCAGGGCGCGTCCGAGCAGCCGCATGAGGTGCTCCTCCGGAGACTCGGGCGACTCGGGTGGTTCGTACGCTGGCGTCTCGTACGGAACGCTCAAGGTTTCTCCCGGCGTTGCTGCATGTCACCTTGTGGGTGCATACCGTAGCCCCTCGGTCGGACATCATGTCCGGGAACCGAGAAAACGTACGCACGAAATACGCGGGGGTCGCGCGAAAAGTTCCCGCGCGACCCGACGAACCGTCAAAACTTGCTGCTCACAGCCCGGTCAGGCGGTGCTTTGGGCGGTCCACTCGCTCCAGGGCATGTTCCAGCCGTTGAGGCCGTTGTCCGGCGCGATGGTGTCGTCCGGGGAGTTCTTGACGACCACGACGTCCCCGACGAGCGAGTGGTCGTAGAACCACTTGCCCGGGGTGTCGCCCTGCGCGCCCCGCACGTCCGCCAGCCCGACGCAGCCGTGGCTGGTGCCCTGGGCGCCGAAGGGCGGATTGCCGCGGCTGTACCAGTAGTTGCCGTGGATGAAGGTGCCCGACCGGCTCAGCCGCATCGCGTGGGGCACGTCCGGGATGTCGTACTCGCCGCCGAACCCGACCGTCGACCCGTTCATGCGGGTCTGTTCGGACTTCTCCGAGATCACCATCTGCCCGTTGTACGTCGGGTTCGCGGCGCTGCCCGCCGAGATCGGGACCGACTTGAGCGTCTTGCCGTCGCGCACCACCGTCATGGTCTGCGTGTTCGCGTCCACCGTGGAGACCTGCGCGCGGCCCACGGTGAAGCTGACGGTCTTCTTCTGCACGCCGTAGAGGCCGTTCGCGCCCTCCACCCCGTCCAGGTCGATCTTCATCGTGACCTTGGAACCGGCCTTCCAGTACTCCTGGGGCCGGAAGTCGAGCCGCTGTGCGCCGAACCAGTGCCCGACCACCTCCTGTCCGCTGCTGGAGGTGACCGTGATGTGCGACTGCACGCTCTTCCGGTCGGTGATCGCCTTGTCGAACGTGAACGACACCGGCATCCCCACCCCGACCGTGCTGCCGCCGTCCGGGGTGTACGTGCCGACGAAGCTGTGGTCCGGGGAGACGGTCGTGAACACCGAGTCGGCGGCGGCCGTGCGGCCGTTCGCGTCCTTCGCCCGCGCCGTGATCCGGTACTTCGTGCCCCGCTCCAGCTGCTCCTTCGGCTTCCAGCTGCCGCCGTCGCCGGACACCGCGCCCGGCACGGCGGCACCCGTCTCCGCGACGGTCATCGTCACGTCGGTCAGCCTGCCGTCGCTGACCTTCACACCGGTGGAGTTGACCGAAGCGCCGGTCGACCCGTCCTCGGCCGAGATCACGAGCTTGGCGACCGAGGCGCCGGCGGCTCCGGCGCCGCCCTTGCCGTCCTTCTCGTCGTCGGCACTGGCGCTTCCGCCGCAGGCGGTGAGGGTGAGGGCGCCGACCACCAGGGCGGCACAGGCCCCCAGTACGCGCCGCGTGGCTATGTCCGGCGTTGTCACGGGCTGCTCCAGGTTCGGGTGTTGTGCGCTGTTCGCTTCAGCCGTCTAGAGGGGCCCGGCGGTCCGCGGGGTTCCCGCGGACAGCCGGGGGCGCCGACGCGTGACAAAACCCGGACAATCGCAACGCGGCCGGGTCAACCGGCCCTGGAAACCCGCCCGTACAGGTCCTCGTACGCCGGCCAGGACCCGCCCGGGCCGTCCACCGGCTCGGCGGCCCGGACGGCGCGCACGATCGCGCGGGTCACCACGTCGGCGCCCGCCGCCAGCACCTCGTTCAGCGCGAGCGGCTGTCCGGCCTCGAGCGGGCGCTCCCCGGTGGCCAGGGCGAACACCGTGTCGCCGTCGCTGAGCAGGTGCACCGGCCGTACGGCCCGCGCGATGCCGTCGTGCGCGGTGCCGGCCAGCTTCTGCGCCTGCGCCTTGGACAGGTCGGCGTCGGTGGCGACCACGGCGAGCGTGGTGTTCAGCGGGGGTGGAGCGTTCCTCGCCGCGACCCCGGCCAGGCGACGCCCCGCGGCCTCGTGCACGTCCGGTGCCGGGTACTCCACCCGCCCGCCCCGGAACAACTCCCCGTACAGCACCCCCGTCTCCGGGTCCGTCACCGACCCCGCCGCGTTGGCCACCACCAGCGCCGCCACCGTGATCCCCGAGTCGAGCAGGGTGCTCGCGGTGCCCACCCCGCCCTTCAGCGTGCCGACCACGGCACCGGTGCCCGCCCCGACACACCCCTCGGCCACCCCGGCACCCGGCGTGCTCGCGTGGGCCGCCTCCGCGGCCGCGTAACCGGTGGCGGCGTCCGGCCGGACCCGGAAGTCGCCCCCGCGCCCCAGGTCGAAGACGCAGGCCGCGGGCACCACCGGCACCACATGAGCCGGGTCCGGACCGACCCGCACTCCGCGCCCCCGCTCCTCCAGCCAGGCCATCACCCCCGAGGCCGCGTCGAGCCCGTAGGCGCTGCCACCGGTCAGCACCACCGCATGCACCCTCTGCACCAGGTTGCGCGGATCGAGGGCGTCGGTCTCCTTGGTGCCGGGGCCGCCGCCGCGCACGTCCACACCGGCGACCGCCCCGCCCTCCGGCGCGAGCACCACCGTCGTCCCCGTCAGCCACCCGTTCCCGGTACGCGTCGCGTGCCCCACCCGAAGACCGGCGACGTCCGTCACTGCGTCAACTGTCATACGGCCAGTCTCATCCAGCCGTCGGCCACGGAACCGCAGCCGTCGTCGGCGCGGTGCCGGACCGGTGGCCGGCACCGCCGGGGAACCGGGGCTCAGGCGGCCGGTGCCGCCGTCCTCCGCTCCCGCCCGGTGCGCCGCGCGGTCAGCGTCACCCCGGCCGCCACGGCCAGCGTCAGCACGATCCCCGCCGCCAGTACCGCCTCGCCCCCCAGGAAGGTGCAGGCGAGCACCAGCAGCGCGGCCACCGGCAGCACGAGCTGCTCGGCGATGCCCACCTTGAAATACCGTGCGTGCAGCCCCCACACCGTGAGCAGGAAGACCGCCGTCGGCAGGGTCACCGCGAGGGACGCGGCGAGCGTCGAGACATGCGCCTTGCCCACGGCGTGTTCCACCGCCACCTCCAGCCCCGCCCCGATCGCCGCCGCCGACGCGAACACCAGGTAGTGGCCGTAGCCCCAGAGGAAGGACTGTCTGTTGGACCGCAGGCGGCTGTGGACGGGGACCACGAAGTAGATCCACCAGGCCGCGAAGACGATCAGCAGTCCACCGGCCGCGATCGGGAGGACCTCGCCCAGCGCGTCGTTCTCCTCGATGCCCGACTTCACCGCGACCGTGGCCGCCGCGACGGTCTCGCCGAGCACGATGATCGTGAGCAGCCCGTACCGCTCGGAGATGTGGTGCGGATGCCAGGACGACGGATGCTTGCGCTCGGCGAACGCCGGCACGCACAGCTCCAGCACCACCATCACCAGGAACAACCAGCCCCGGCCGCCCTCCGGCACGATCAGCAGCCCCAGCCAGCCGATCTGGCAGAGCAGCACGCCGGCCGCGTATCTCCGGGCCATGGTGCTCTCCGGCGGTGCCGCCGACCGGCCCGCCCTGAGCCACTGCGCCACCATGGCCATCCGCATGATCACGTAGCCGATGACGACGGCCGCCCAGTCGTGGTCCTCGAAGGCCCGGGAGACCCCGGCCGCCAGGACCAGCACACCGGCGATCTGGACGAGCGTGACCACCCGGTAGAGGACGTCGTCGTTGTCGTACGCCGAGGCGAACCAGGTGAAGTTCATCCACGCCCACCAGATGGCGAAGAAGACCATCGCGTAGTTGAGGACACCCTGGCCGGCGTGCCCCTCGGCGACGGAGTGCACCAGCTGTACGCCGGCCTGGGCGATGGCGACGACGAAGCACAGGTCGAAGAGGAGCTCGAGCGGCGTGGCGACGCGGTGCTCCTCGTGCCGGTGGCGTGCTCTCAGGCGGCGCACCGGAGGGTGATCGTCGGGGGGCGGTCCGGCGGGCGGGGTCGCGGAGGGGGAAGGGGGACTGGACATCATGGCTCCCAGCACAGCAGAGACGGCGTGGATGTGCTTGCGGACCGCCCGCCCGCCGGGGTGAACGGGGCGCGGGAGACGGCGTCCACGGCGTGAGCCGTACCCTGGAGCCATGAGTACCACCCCCGACCCCGAGCCCCGCGCGCCCAGGCCCGCGCTGGTCTTCGACGACCCGCTGGACCAGCAGACCTCGGACGACACCGACCGCGGCTGGGGAGAGCGGCCCGAGGGCGACGGCGCGGCCGACCTGAAGCGCTTCCTCGACGAGAAGCCGCCCCACCACCTCTGAAGCCTCCCTCACCGGAGGGAGCCGGGTTCCGGGCGCCGGCCGGACCGCGTGGCCGCGGTCTAGGAGCGGTCCTGCCCCGAACCGCCGCGCTGGGCGAGCAGCGCGTCGCGGATTTCCTTGAGCACCTCCAGTTCGGAGACCTCGATGACCTCCTCGGTGCTCTCCTTCGCCTTGCGACGGGCCTCCTGCCGGGCCAGGTACTTCGACATGGGCAGCACCATGAGGAAGTAGACGACGGCCGCGGTGATCAGGAACGTGAGGGTCGCGCCCAGCACGTGGCCCCACAGGATCCGCACGCCCGTCGCGCTGTCGCCGGTCCCGGTGCACGGGCCCTTCAGGCAGGAGCTGTAACCGTCCAGGCTCTGCGTGCCGAACGCCCCGACCAGGGGGTTGATGACCCCCTCCACCACCGAGTTGACGATCTTGGTGAAGGCGGCGCCGATGACGACCGCCACCGCCAGGTCGATGACGTTGCCGCGCATCAGGAAGGCCTTGAAGCCCTGCCAGACGCTCGGCTCCTTCTTGTCGCTCACGGTGGGAGCACTCCTTGCTTGAACAGGTGCAGGAACCAAACGTTCCGAAACCTACGGCAGCGTTGGCCCATCCTGTCCAATCCGTTCCCTCGATCGGGCGACTTGACGGGTTCAGCACAGGGTCACCGCCAGCCGTGCCGTGGTAGCGGCGCCGACCAGTCGGTGTGCGGTGGCGCGCGGCACCGAGACCACCACCAGCGCCCCGCCCGCCGAGGGATCCTCCACGGGCTCGGGCACCTTCGCCACCCGCACACCACGGGCGAGTACGGAGGCGTCGCCGGCACCGCCGTCCCCGGTCGCGACGACGTCGACGCGGTCGCCCGGCCGCAGCAGCCGCACCGTGGCCGCGTCGGCGATCCGGACCGGCGCCGCCACGAGCCGGGTGCCCTGCCGCTGCTCGCCCGCCGGCTCGGCCACCGGATGCCCGCGTGCCCCCCGCGTTTCCTGCCCTCCGGTCCCGGGATGCGGGCCCGCGGCCACCAGCGCCGCCGCGGTGACGGCGAGCCCGACGGCGAGGGCGCGTCGCCGGTGGCGCACGAGCCGGTGCAGCCGCCCGCGTCCCCCGCGCACCCGCACCGGGGCGAAGTGCGGCACCTCACAGGTGGGCGGCGCGTCGGTGCCGGCCGGGAGCGGGGAGGGACACGAGTCGGCGAAGGGAGGCGGGAGAAGCGGGGGAGGCGAAGACGGCAGGGAAGGAGAGGACAGGGAAGGAGAGAGCGGGGAGGGAGAGGGCAGGGAGGGACGGAACACGGTGACCACCACCTGTGACGAGGGACCGGCTTGCGCTCCCACGTTGAGGCTTTTCACCGAGTCCCGCCGACGCCCGTGGACCGCCGCCCGGTTGTGGACAACTCCCTCACCGGAACGGGTTGTTCCAGCGCTTCGGCCCCCGGCCGCACCCCCTACGGCAGCGCGATCCCCGGATCCATCCCGCCCAGCGCCGCCCCGCACGGGCAGTCCCGTTCCCCCGTAGCCGGCAGCGCGGCCACCGCGTCGAACAGGACGCCCCGCAGCCGGTCCACGTTGGCCGCGAAGACCCGCAGCACCTCCTCGTGCGAGACACCCTCGCCGCTCTCCGCGCCGGCGTCGAGGTCGGTCACCAGGGTCAGCGAGGTGTAGCAGAGCTCCAGTTCCCGGGCGAGTGCCGCCTCGGGGTGGCCGGTCATGCCCACCACCGACCAGCCCTGCGCCCGGTGCCACAGGGATTCCGCGCGGGTTCCGAAGCGCGGCCCCTCGACCACGACCAGGGTGCCGCCGTCCACCGGTTCCCAGTCCCGCCCCCGGGCCGCCTTCAGCGCGGCGGCCCGTCCGGTGGGGCAGTACGGGTCGGCCAGCGAGACGTGCACCACGTTGGGGACGGTCCCGTCGGGCGTCGGCTGCCCGTCGAAGTAGGTCGACGCTCGGGACCGCGTACGGTCGACGAACTGGTCCGGCACCAGCAGCGTGCCCGGCCCGTACTCGGGGCGCAGGCCGCCGACCGCGCACGGCCCGAAGACCTGGCGGGCGCCCACCGCGCGCAGCGCCCACAGGTTGGCGCGGTAGTTGATCCGGTGGGGCGGCAGATGGTGGCCGCGACCGTGCCGGGGGAGGAAGGCGACGCGCCGGCCGGCGACCTCGCCGAGGAAGAGTGAGTCGCTGGGCGGCCCGTACGGGGTGTCCACCCGGACCTCGGTCACGTCGTCGAGGAACGAGTAGAACCCGGAGCCGCCGATCACGCCGATCTCGGCCCGCGCGTTCTCGGCCTGCCCGTTCGCGGTCCGCACGTTCTCGGCCTTCACCTTGTTCGCCATGCCCGCACCCTAACCGCCGCGGGCAACGCCGAGGACCCCGTCGCCGGAGGACGACAGGGTCCCGTAAGAACCGGCCCCGCGCGGCGGGAAGCCGGAGGTGACGGACCTAGGCGGCGGTGCTGCCCGCGGAGGAGCTGCTGCCCGAGCCCGACGACGAGCCGGAGCCCGAGGAGGACGAGGACGACGAGCCCGAGTCCGAGGAGGACGAAGAAGAGGCCGAGGACGACGCCTTCGACGACGAGGCGGGCGAGCTGCTCGACGAGCTGCCGCGGCTGTCGTTGCGGTAGAAGCCGGAGCCCTTGAAGACGATGCCGACGGCCGAGAACACCTTCTTCAGGCGTCCCTGGCAGTTCGGGCACTCGGTGAGGGCGTCGTCGGTGAACTTCTGCACCGCCTCGAGGCCCTCGCCGCACTCGGTGCACTGGTACTGGTACGTCGGCACTGTCTTCCTCCTGGCACTCTCACTCGATGAGTGCTAACGACGGTCCATAGTGACGTATTCCGAGGGATCAGTCCACTGTGGCGGGCGCGCGGTGACCGACACCACGTGCGACCGTACGGCCGTGGGACCGCGTCGCCAGCCGCGAGCGCAGCGTCACCAGGACCGCCAGCGCGAGGACCGTACCGCCCATCGGCACCAGGAACCCGGCGCCGTCCCAAAAGCGGTCCTCAAGCTGCCCGGCGACGGTCACGGCCGCCGCCTGGCCCAGCGCGACGGCGCCGGTCAGCCAGGTGAAGGCCTCGGTGCGGGCGCCCGCCGGGACCAGCCCCTCGACCAGGGTGTACCCGGTGACGATGGCGGGCGCGATGCACATGCCGACCAGCAGGCCGAGGCCGGCCAGCACGAGCACCGAGTGCGCGGCCCACAGGCCGGACGCGGTCAGCGCGAGGGCGGTGTAGCCGACGAGGAGGCGCTGCTGCGGGGCCACCTTCCAGGCGATGGCGCCGCAGGCCAGACCGGAGATCATGTTGCCCGCGGCGAAGACGCCGTACAGGACGCCGTTCAGGCCCGGCTCGCCGATCGACTCCGTGAACGCGGCCAGCGAGACCTGCATGCCGCCGAAGACGGAACCGATGCCCAGGAAGACCACGACGAGGACCCGCACGCCGGGGACCCGCAGCGCGGAAACGTGCTCCACGCGTGCGTGCTCGCCGCCGGAACCGTCGGCGCCACCGGAGCCACCGACAACGGGCTGAGTGCTCTTCTGCGCGGCGAACAGCAGACCGCCCACCAGGGTGAGCGCGGCCTCCGTGACCAGGCCCGCGGCGGGGTCGACGGACGTGCACAGGGCGGTCGCCAGCAGGGGGCCGAGGACGAAGGTCAGCTCGTCGGTGACGGACTCGAAGGCGGCCGCCGTGCTCATCAGGGGTGAGTCCTTGAGCTTCACGGCCCAGCGCGCCCGCACCATCGGCCCGACCTGCGGCACCGAGGCGCCGGTCGGCACGGCCGCCAGAAACAGCGCCCACAGGGGCGCGTCCGCCAGCGCGAGGAAGGTCAGGGTCAGCCCGGCCGCCGCGTGCACGAGCACGCCGGGCAGCAGGACGGTGCGCTGTCCGTAGCGGTCGGCGAGCCGTCCGCTGTAGGGCGCGAACAGGGCCATGGAGACGCCGGTGACGGCCGCGGCGGCGCCGGCGACGCCGTAGGAGCCGGTGGTGTGCTGCACCAGCAGCACGATGGAGAGGGTCAGCATCGCGAACGGCTGGCGTGCCGCGAAGCCGGGGAGCAGGAACGTCCAGGCGCCGCGGGTGCGCAGCAGCTGCCCGTATCCCGGGCGGGTGACCGTGGATGCCACGGCCCGTGCCTTTCTGCCGCCTGGTAGCGCGGTCCCGCCGCCTCGTGGTGGTCGTCGTGCGGGAGCGCCGAGAGCTGTCCACTCGCGCGGACTGCGGTAGATGCCGGAGCCCGCGTGGATGAGGGGGCGATCCGACCGCCATACGGTCGCGCCAGCTCTGCTTCAGGCAGAGGTGGTTCGATCAGGTGCGGCCTTCATCGTACAGGGGACGGGAGGGGTGCGGCCTGTGAAAGGGGGCACCCCTCCCATGCTCACCTGCGATTGCGGCGGGTGGTGTCCTCGGCTCCGCCGGTGCCCAGCCAGCCGGCCAGCTTGCCGCCGTGGCCGACCGCGCGCAGCCGCGCCTCGGCGGCGTCCCGGACGGGGTCGGTGGCGACCACCAGGAGTTCGTCCCCGCGGCGCAGCCCCGTGGTCGGCAGCGGCACGAAGGACGTGCCGTCGCGGACGACCAGCGTGACGGCGGACCCGGTGGGCAGCCGCAGCTCGTTGACCTCGACGCCGTGCATCTTCGAACCCTCGGGAATCGTCACCGACAGCAGGTGCCCGCGCAGCCGCTCCAGGGGCGCCGACTCGATGCCGAGGTCGGCCGCCTCGTCGCCCTTGCCCAGGCGCAGCTTGCGGGCCAGCCACGGCAGCGTCGGCCCCTGGACCAGGGTGTAGACGACGACCAGCACGAAGACGATGTTGAAGATGCGGTGACTGCCCGCGACGCCCTCGACCATGGGAATCGTCGCCAGGATGATGGGCACCGCGCCGCGCAGCCCCGCCCACGACATCAGGGCCTGCTCCTGCCACGGCACCCGGAAGGGCACCAGGCACAGCACGACGCTCAGCGGCCGCGCGACCATGGTGAGCACGAGGCCGATCACGAGCGCGGGCAGGATGTCGTCGCCCAGTTCGTGTGGGGTGACCAGCAGTCCGAGCAGGACGAACATGCCGATCTGGGCGAGCCAGCCGAGCCCGTCGGCGAAGCCCCGGGTGGCGGGCCAGTGCGGCAGCCGCGCGTTGCCCATGACCATGGAGGCGAGGTAGACGGCCAGGAAGCCGCTGCCGTGGGCGATGGCGCCGGCCGCGTAGGCCGCGATGGCGATCGACATGACGGCGATGGGGTAGAGGCCGGAGGCGGGCAGCGCCACGTGCTTCAGTCCCCAGGAGCCGAGCCAGCCGACCGCGAGCCCGATGGCCGCGCCGATGGCCAGCTCCAGGGCGATCTCGCCGATCAGCACGTACCAGTGCTCGATCGGTCCCGCCGTGGAGAAGGCGACCACGAGGATGACCACCGGGGCGTCGTTGAAGCCGGACTCGGCCTCCAGCGTGCCCGTTATCCGCTTGGGCAGCGGAATCCGGCGCAGCACGGAGAAGACGGCCGCGGCGTCCGTGGAGGAGACCACGGCCCCGATGATCAGCGCCTGCCGCCACTCCAGCCCCGTCAGGTAGTGCGCGCCCGTCGCGGTCACGCCGACGCTCACCGCGACTCCGGCCAGGGCCAGCGCGGAGGCGGCCGGGAGGGCCGGTTTCGCCTCCTTCCACTTCGTGCCGAGGCCGCCCTCGGCCAGGATCACGACCAGGGCCCCGTAGCCGATGACCTGGACCAGTTCGGCGTCGTCGAACTTGATGTCGCCGATGCCGTCCTGGCCCATGGCGATGCCGATGGCCAGGTAGACGAGCAGGCTGGGGAGCCCGCTGCGCGAGGAGATCCGGACCGCCGCCACGGCGATGAGGAGGACGAGCGAGCAGACGAGCAGGAGCTGGTTGAGGTGGTGGACAGTCAGCGGCCGTTCCCTTCCCTGGCGCACAGCACGGATCACAGCGTGGGCGAACGCGCCCGCGTTGTGCGCGAGGCGCACCCCCATGGCACACGAATCCGCCGTACTGCGCGGGCAACTACTTCGTTACCTTACCTAACTCTTGACGCTTTCTTGACGCTCGGCTTGGCAAGATCGAACGCCCGTGCGCCCCTGTACCCGACTCCGCGTCAAGGCGGAGCCGGGCCTGCGCCTACAGTTGCTCCAGCGCTCGGCGCTCAGCGCTCAGCCTCCGTACGAAGCACAGCCCGCCCCTGCCGCTCGTGTTAGGACAGCAAGGACAGCGATGCCCCCCACCACCACCGCCACCCCGGGTCAGCAGTCCGGCACGTCCGGCAGGAAGAAGGGGAAGGGGCGCAAGGGCCGCCTGCTCGTCCTCGTGCTGGTCCTGGCCCTCATCGGCGGCCTCGCCTACGGGGCGTACTGGTCGATCAGCACCGTCCGCGCCTCCTTCCCGCAGACCAAGGGCTCGATCACGCTCGACGGCCTGTCGGGCCCGGTCGACGTCAAGCGCGACGGGTACGGCATCCCGCAGATCTACGCCTCCACCGACGAGGACCTGTTCATGGCGCAGGGCTACGTCCAGGCGCAGGACCGGTTCTACGAGATGGACGTCCGCCGGCACATGACCGCCGGGCGTCTGTCGGAGATGTTCGGCAAGAGCCAGATCGACAACGACGAGTTCCTGCGCACCCTGGGCTGGCACCGGGTGGCGAAGAAGGAGTACGACGAGAAGCTGTCGGACTCCACCAAGAAGTACCTCCAGGCGTACTCCAAGGGCGTCAACGCCTACCTGAAGGGCAAGGAGGGCGCGGACATCTCCCTGGAGTACGCGGCCCTCGGCTTCACCAACGACTACAAGCCCCAGGAGTGGACCCCGGTCGACTCGGTGGCCTGGCTCAAGGCGATGGCCTGGGACCTGCGCGGCAACATGCAGGACGAGGTCGACCGCGCCCTGATGACCAGCCGCCTGGGCCCCAAGCAGATCGCCGACCTCTACCCGGCCTACCCGTACGACCGCAACAAGGCGATCGTCCAGGAGGGCCAGTACGACGAGCTCACCCAGACCTTCGACGGCGGCGACGGCGGCTCGTCGGGCAGCGGTGACGGCGACGGCACGGGAACCGGGACGGGAACCGGCACAGGCACCGGAACCGGGACGGGCACGGGAACCGGCACAGGCACCGGAACCGGTGCCGGCAGCGCTCTCCAGGGACAACTGGCCGGGCTCCAGGAGGTCCTGGACGACGTCCCCACCGCCGTCGGCGTGAACGGCAACGGCATCGGCTCCAACTCCTGGGTCGTCTCCGGCAAGCACACCATCACCGGCAAGCCGCTGCTGGCCAACGACCCGCACCTGTCGCCGTCCCTGCCGTCCGTCTGGTACCAGATGGGCCTGCACTGCCGCACCGTCTCCGCCAAGTGCCAGTACGACGTGGCCGGCTACACCTTCGCGGGCATGCCCGGCGTGGTCATCGGCCACAACCAGGAGATCGCCTGGGGCCTGACCAACTCCGGCGCCGACGTCACCGACCTCTACCTGGAGAAGATCACCGGCGAGGGCTACCAGTACGACGGCAAGGTGGTCCCCTTCGAGACCCGCGAGGAGACCATCAAGGTCGCCGGCGGCGACGCCAAGAAGATCGTCGTCCGCGAGACCAACAACGGCCCCCTGCTCTCCGACCGCGACGACGAGCTGGTGAAGACCGGCAAGAAGGCCACCGTCGACAGCTCCGCCCCCGACCGCGGTGACGGATACGGCGTGGCCCTGCGCTGGACCGCGCTGGAGGCGGGCACCACCATGGACGCCGTCTTCGCGATCGACCGGGCGCAGAACTGGGACGACTTCCGCGAGGCCGCCACCCTGTTCGACGTGCCCTCGCAGAACCTGGTCTACGCCGACAGCGAGCACATCGGCTACACGCTGCCGGGCCGGATCCCGGTGCGCGCCAAGGGCCACGACGGCTCGGTCCCGGCGCCGGGCTGGAGCTCCAAGTACCGCTGGACCGGCGAGTACATCGACCAGGACGAGCTGCCCTACGAGTACGACCCGGAGCGCGGCTACATCGTGACCGCCAACCAGGCCGTCGTCGACGAGGACTACCCGTACACGCTCACCACGGACTGGGGCTACGGCGCCCGCAGCCAGCGCATCACCTCCCTGATCGAGCAGAAGATCAAGGACGGCGGCAAGATCTCCACCGACGACATGCGGCAGATGCAGCTGGACAACAGCAGCGAGATGGCCAAGCTGCTCGTGCCCCAGCTGCTGAAGATCGACATCGACGACAAGGACGTCCGCGAGGCGCAGAAGCTGCTGGAGGGCTGGGACTACACCCAGGACGCCGACTCGGCCGCCGCCGCCTACTTCAACGCCGTCTGGCGCAACATCCTCAAGCTCGCCTTCGGCAACAAGCTGCCCAAGGAGCTGCGGGTCGAGGGCCAGTGCCTGTGGGTCGACCCGGTCAACACCACCGGCCCCGCGGACGAGACCAACAAGGTCCGCGAGTGCGGTCAGCGCGACCCCGGCCAGGCCCAGCCCGACGGCGGCGACCGCTGGTTCGAGGTCGTGCGCAACCTGATGGACAAGCCGAAGAGCGACTGGTGGACGACGCCCGCCAACGGAACCCGCAAGGGCGCCGACCACAACCGCGACGACCTGTTCAAGCGCGCCATGATCGACGCCCGCTGGGAGCTGACCGCCAAGCTCGGCAAGGACATCGACACCTGGAACTGGGGCCGGCTGCACCGCCTGTTCCTGAAGAACCAGACCCTGGGCAAGGAGGGCCCCGGCTTCCTGAAGTACGCGCTCAACCGCGGCCCCTGGAAGCTCAGCGGCGGCGAGGCCGCGGTCAACGCCTCCGGCTGGAACGCGGCCGGCGGCTACGGGGTGATCTGGGTGCCGTCCATGCGCATGGTGGTCAACCTCGGCGACCTCGACAAGTCCCGCTGGATCAACCTCACCGGCGCCTCCGGACACGCCTACAGCGCGCACTACACCGACCAGACCGACAAGTGGGCCGAAGGCGAACTGCTGCCGTGGTCCTTCTCGAAGAAGGCCGTCGACGAGAGCACGAGCGACACCCTGGTGCTCAAGCCGTAACCCGGCGTCCGCGCCCGTCGCACGAGAACGGCCTCCACACGCGCGTGGAGGCCGTTCTCCGTGCCGGAAGGCGTCAGCGGAACCTGCGCACCCCCGACGGCGTCACCACCGCGTCCACCGGCCGGTCGTGCGGCTCCGCGGGCACGCGCGCGACGACCTCCCCGTCGTAGAGCAGCACCAGCAGCGCGGGCCGGGCGCCCGCGGCCGCCAGACGGGCCAGCACCCGGTCGTAGGACCCTCCGCCGCGCCCCAGGCGCAGGCCGCGGCCGTCCACCGCCACTCCCGGCAGCAGCACGACGTCCGCCCGCGTCACCGCGTCCGGCCCCAGGCGCTCCCCGGCGGGTTCGAACAGCTCCATCCGCCCGCCGTGCCGCACGCGCGCGAGGGAGTCCTCCCCGGTGTACTCGCCCCAGTCCAGGTCGTTGTCCGGCAGCAGCGCGGGCAGCAGGACGCGCACCCCCCGCGCGCGCAGCGCCTCCAGGAGCGCGAGAGTGCCCGGCTCGGCGCCCACGGAGACGTACGCCGCCACGGCGCGCGCCCCCGCCACCTCCGGCAGCCCGAGCGCCCGCCCGGCCAGCGCGTCCGCGGCTTCCCGCACGTCATCCGGCGTCAACCGGTTCCTCGCCGCGAGGAAATCCCGCCGCAACGTCCGCTTGTCAGGTTCGTCCGCAGGGCCGTGACGAGACATGAATGACTCCTGTACCGCGCTAATGCGCTCATATGAGCAGCAGTGGTCCCGAGTCACAGATTCTCCCTATAGGCACCGGATATGGTGGCGCGCATGACTCAGTCCCACCCCAGGATCAGCAAGGCTGTCATCCCAGCAGCCGGCCTCGGTACCCGGTTCCTGCCGGCCACCAAGGCCACTCCCAAGGAGATGCTGCCGGTCGTCGACAAGCCGGCGATCCAGTACGTGGTCGAAGAGGCCGTGGCCGCGGGCCTCGGCGACGTCCTCATGGTCACGGGCCGCAACAAGCGCCCCCTGGAAGACCACTTCGACCGCAACTACGAACTGGAGTCCGCCCTCCAGAAGAAGGGCGACGCGGGCCGCCTGGCCAAGGTCCAGGAGTCCAGCGACCTCGCGATGATCCACTACGTCCGGCAGGGCGACCCCAAGGGCCTCGGCCACGCCGTCCTGTGCGCCGCGCCGCACGTCGGTCACGAGCCCTTCGCGGTCCTGCTCGGCGACGACCTGATCGACCCGCGCGACCCGCTGCTCCAGCGCATGATCGACGTCCAGGAGCAGTACGGCGGCAGCGTGATCGCCCTCATGGAGGTCGCGCCGGAGCAGATCCACCTCTACGGCTGCGCCTCCGTCGCCCCGACCGACGAGGGCGACGTCGTCAAGGTCACCGGGCTGGTCGAGAAGCCCGACGCGGCCGACGCGCCCTCCAACTACGCCATCATCGGCCGCTACGTCCTCGACCCGCGCATCTTCGACATACTCCGCAAGACCGAGCCCGGCCGCGGCGGCGAGATCCAGATCACCGACGCCCTCCAGCAGCTCGCGGCGGACGAGAAGGCCGGCGGTCCCGTGCACGGCGTCGTCTTCAAGGGCCGCCGCTATGACACCGGCGACCGCGGCGACTACCTGCGTGCCATTGTCCGACTCGCATGCGAACGTGAAGACCTGGGCCCGGACTTCCGGACCTGGCTTCGCAGTTACGTAGCCGAGGAGATGCAAGTCCGTTGAGCAGCAGCGCGCACCGTGACACCGGCCACGACCACGCCACCGCGGGCCCCGGCCAGGACCGGCTGTGGTCGGTCCAGGAGCACCTGGACGACGTCCTCGCCACCGTCCGCCCCCTGGACCCCATCGAGCTGAACCTGCTCGACGCCCAGGGCTGCGTCCTGGTCGACGACATCACGGTGCCGCTGTCCCTGCCGCCGTTCGACAACAGCTCCATGGACGGGTACGCGGTGCGGGTCACCGACGTCGCGGGAGCCAGCGAGGAGTTCCCCGCCGTCCTGGAGGTCGTCGGGGACGTCGCCGCCGGCCAGGCCGACCCGGTCACGGTGGGCCCCGGCCAGGCCGCCCGCATCATGACCGGCGCCCCGCTCCCGCCCGGCGCCGAGGCCGTCGTCCCCGTGGAGTGGACCGACGGCGGGCTCGGCGAGGGCCCGGTGGCCGGCATGCGCGCCCGCAGCCTGACCCCCGAGGGCGCCCGGGGGCACGTCCACGTGTACCGGCCGGCCGAGGAACGCGCGCACGTCCGCGCCAAGGGCAGCGACGTCCGCTCCGGAGACCGCGCCCTGGCGGCCGGCACCGTGCTCGGCCCGCCGCAGATCGGCCTGCTCGCCGCCATCGGCCGGGGCACGGTACGGGTGCGCCCGCGCCCGCGCGTGGTGGTGCTCTCCACCGGCAGCGAACTGGTGCAGCCCGACGAGCAGCTGGCGTCCGGTCAGATCTACGACTCCAACAGCTTCGCCCTCACCGCGGCCGCCCGCGACGCCGGCGCCATCGCCTACCGGGTGGGCGCCGTCACCGACGACGCCGACACCCTGCGGTCCACCATCGAGGACCAACTGGTGCGCGCCGACCTGATGGTCACCACCGGCGGCGTGAGCGTCGGGGCGTACGACGTGGTCAAGGAGGCGCTGGCGCACGTCGGCGACGAGGACGAGCCGGGCGGGGGCGTGGACTTCCGCAAGCTCGCCATGCAGCCCGGCAAGCCCCAGGGGTTCGGCTCGATCGGCCCCGACCACACCCCGCTGCTCGCGCTGCCCGGCAACCCGGTGTCGTCGTACGTCTCCTTCGAACTGTTCGTGCGCCCCGCGATCCGCACCCTCATGGGCCTGCCCGACGTGCACCGTCCGACGGTCACCGCGTCCCTGGCCGCGGACAAGGCGCTGACCTCGCCGAAGGGCCGCCGGCAGTTCCTGCGGGGCAGCCACAGCGACGGATCGGTCACCCCGGTCGGCGGCTCCGGCTCCCACCTGGTGGCCGCCCTCGCGCACGCCAACGCGCTGATCGTCGTCCCCGAGGACACCGAGTCCGTCGAGCCCGGGGCCGAGGTCGAGGTGGTCCTGCTCGGCTGAGCGGCCCACGATGGCGGTACCGTGTCGCGCACAGCAGGCCCACGCGCCGCACCGCGCCGGGCCAGGACCGGGAGCGCCACACGAGCATGAGTACGCAGGACCGACCGTCCGGCAGCGGACAGGACCCGCAGGACCGGCTGACCCACATCGACGAGGCGGGCGCCGCCCGGATGGTCGACGTGTCCGGCAAGGACGTGACCGCCCGCACCGCCCGCGCCAGCGGACGCGTCCTCGTCGCGCCCCGCGTCGTCGAACTGCTGCGCGGCGAGGGTGTCCCGAAGGGCGACGCCCTGGCCACCGCGCGCATCGCCGGCATCATGGGCGCCAAACGCACCCCCGATCTGATCCCCTTGTGCCACCCCTTGTCGGTCTCCGGTGTGAAACTGGACCTGTCGGTCGCGGACGACGCCGTGGAGATCACCGCCACGGTGAAGACGACGGATCGCACGGGCGTCGAGATGGAGGCGCTCACCGCGGTCTCCGTCGCCGCGCTCACCGTGGTCGACATGGTCAAGGCGGTCGACAAGGGAGCGGTCATCACGGACGTGCGGGTGGAACAGAAGACGGGCGGCAAGTCCGGCGACTGGAACCGGTCATGACGCCGGACGCCTCCGCGGCGGGCGCCCTCCTCGGGCCGTACGCCGCCCTGGTCGTCACGGCGTCCAACCGGGCCGCCGCCGGCGTCTACGAGGACAGGGGCGGCCCGCTGATCGCCGAGGGCCTGCGCCGCTTCGGCTTCGCCGTCGACGGCCCGCAGGTCGTGCCCGACGGCGACCCCGTGGAGGCCGCCCTTCGCGCGGGCGTCGAAGCGGGTTACGACGTGATCGTCACCACCGGCGGCACCGGCATCTCGCCGACCGACCGCACCCCCGAGGCGACCCGCGCCGTGATCGAGCACGAGGTCCCGGGCATCGCCGAGGCGATCCGGGCGTACGGCCGCGACAAGGTGCCGACCGCGGCGCTCTCCAGGGGACTGGCCGGAGTGGCGGCCGGCACGCTGATCGTCAACCTGCCGGGCTCCTCCGGCGGGGTGAAGGACGGCCTCGCCGTGCTGGAACCGCTGCTGAAGCACGCCGTGGACCAGCTGCGCGGCGGCGACCACCCGAGACCCGCCAGTGGTGGGGGTGCGAGCTGAACGGCCCGTCCTGGCCCGCGGAGCTGACGGACGGCGACATCGTCCTGAGGCCGATAAGGCTGCGCGACCAACGGAACTGGCGCGAGGTCAACCGGCGCAACCGGGACTGGCTGCGCCCCTGGGAGGCCACCATCCCGCCGCCCGGACCCGGCGGTCCTATCGCGCACCGGCCCACCTACCGCCAGATGGTGCGGCACCTGCGCTCCGAGGCCCACGCGGGCCGGATGCTGCCCTTCGTCATCGAGTACCGGGGGCGGCTGGCCGGCCAGTTGACGGTGGCCGGCATCACCTGGGGCTCGATGTGCTCCGGACACATCGGCTACTGGGTGGACGAGGCGGTGGCCGGCCGCGGGGTGATGCCGACGGCCGTGGCGATGGCGGTGGACCACTGTTTCCGCACCGTCGGACTGCACCGGGTCGAGGTCTGCATTCGCCCCGAGAACGCACCCAGCCGCCGGGTCGTGGAGAAACTCGGATTCCGCCAGGAGGGCCTCAGGCCGCGTTATCTGCACATCG
Organism: Streptomyces sp. CCM_MD2014; assembly: GCF_000772045.1. Taxonomy (GTDB): domain Bacteria; phylum Actinomycetota; class Actinomycetes; order Streptomycetales; family Streptomycetaceae; genus Streptomyces; species Streptomyces salinarius. Next base: position 5,116,015 of record NZ_CP009754.1, read on the forward strand.
ACGGAGCCTGGCGGGACCATCTCGTCTTCGCACTCACCGCGGAAGAGGTTCCCGAGGGTCTGCTGCGGCGCTGGCACCGGTCACGGCACCGCGGCGCCCCGAACGCCGGCAACACCGGAAACGGCGGGAACCCCGGGAGGACCGGAAACGCCGGTAATTGAATAAACGTTCGAATTTGGTCGGGCCGCGACCAACCCGAATCGGATAATGTCCCGGTCCTGACAGTCGGTTGATCGGATCGGTCACAAGAAAAGTTCGAAATATCAGCCAGATCGTGCGACACACCGGCTCAATTGGCGGATGGCCTCACGCAAACCCCTCTACCGTGTGAGACGTGAGCAGCAGCGGCCTCATCTACGCAGTCATCGTCGGGGCCTGGGCCGCCTACTTGGTGCCGATGTGGCTCCGTAGGCAGGACGAGCTGAACGAGGCCCGTCCGACGGAACGCTTCAGCACCGCCATCCGGCTCCTGTCCGGACGGGCGGGCATGGAGCGCCGGTACGCCAAGGACCGGCGGTCGCGCTCCGCCGACGAGGCGGAGCCCGACGCCGACGCCCCGGACGCCGTCACCGACTCGGTGGACGTCCGGGCCTTCGCCGTGTCCAGAACCCGACGGCACACCCGGCCGGCCCCGTCCCGGCAGCCGGCGGAACGGCCCGAAACCGCACGCCCCCGTGCGGGCGGGCCCGACCAGGGTCCGAGATCCGGGCAGTCCCCGGAACCCGGCCATCCGGCCCGGCCCGGCGCGGCACCGGCGCGGGGGCGGGTGCCGCAGGCCCGGCGCGCACCTCTGTCGCCGGGGGCGGCCGCGGCACGGGCCCGGCGCACCAAGGTCCTCGCCCGCCGTCGGCGTACGACCGTGATGCTCTTCCTGGCCTTCACGCTCGGCTCGGTCGTCGCGGCGGTCGGCGGACTCGCGTTCCTGTGGGCGCCGGGCGTGCCCGCGGTGCTGCTGAGCGCCTACATCGCCCACCTGCGCGCCCAGGAGCGCCGCCGCTTCGCCTTCCAGATGGACCGCCGCCAGGCCGAGGCCGCCGCGCAGCGACTGCGCGACCGCGACCCCCGCCCGCGCCGGCGCGGTCCCGCCGACCCGCCCGGCGGACCCGTCGGCGACCTCGACACCGAGGAGCCGGACGACGGGCCCGACGTGGAACCCGACGCCGGAATGTCGGCGCTCGCCGCGGACCGGCGGGCACTGGTCGAGCAGACCGACCACGCCGAGTGGGTCGACCAGCAGCGGGAACGCCGGGGGCGCCCGCAGGGCGACAGCTGGGACCCGGTCCCGGTGCCCCTGCCCACCTACGTGACCGCGCCGGTCGCCCCCCGCGCCACGCCCGACGTGGACCTCGCGGCCCCGGACGCCTGGAGCTCGGCGCGCTCCAGTTCCGTCGCGCCCGACCAGGAGGACGCCGTAGAGGCCCCTGCCCCGGACCGGGGCCGGCCGTCGGCCGCACCGGCCGAGGAGCGCCCGGAGGCCGCGGGCCGCAGCGACGCCCGCCGCGCCGCGTCCGCCCGCCGGGCCCGGGAGCGGGGCCGCACACCGCTCTTCGACCAGTACGAGGACGGCGACCGCCCCCGCGCGGCCAACGAGTAGCCGGAAGCGATTTTTGAGCAGGCCGGGCGGGGTGCTAGAGTTTCACTCGTTGCAAGGGCCTGTGGCGCAGTCCGGTAGCGCACCTCGTTCGCATCGAGGGGGCCAGGGGTTCAAATCCCCTCAGGTCCACGCACATTGACGAAGGTTCCGGCCGATCATCACGATCGGCCGGGACCTTCGTCGTTTCCCGGTCCCGGTCCCGGCCCTGGCCCCAGCCCCGGTCCCAGCCCCGGCCCCCGGGCCGTCCCGTGGTGCCGGGGCCGACCCCTTCCGCCTACGGGACCTGGAGGGCCTTCGCGTAGCAGAGGCTCTCCTCGTGGAAGCGGTAGTAGCCGAACTTCACGCAGGGCTCGTAGCCGCTGGACGTGTACAGGGCCACCGCCTCCGGCTGCTTGGTGCCGGTCTCCAGGACCATCCGGGCCCTGCCCGCCGCGCGGGCGTCCTCCTCCAGGGCGGCCAGGATGCGCCGGGCCAGCCCGCGCCCGCGCACCTGCTCGACCACGAACATCCGCTTGAGCTCGGCGTCCCCGTCCAGATTGCCCTCGTCGTTGGCGTCCTGGCGGCGCCAGCCGCCGGAGGCGACCGGGACGTCGTTCTCGTCGTACGCGACCAGGTACAGGCCGTTCGGCGGCGCGAAGTCCGACGGGTCCAGGTGCGTGGCGTCGCCGCCGTCGCCGTAACGGAGGTCGTACTCGGCCTGGACCTCGTCGTTGAGCTTCACGGCGTCGGGGTGGTCGAAGGGGACCCTGCGTATGTTCATGCTGCCTACCGTATATCGATGCGGAGTCCGGAGCGGGACATCGTCCAGTGTGCCGGTATCGTGCCCTGGTGCTCACCGTGACCTCCGCCAATGTGAACGGTCTGCGCGCTGCCGCGAAGAAGGGCTTCGTGGAGTGGCTCGCCGACACCTCCGCCGACGTGCTGTGCCTCCAGGAGGTGCGGGCCGAACCCCAGCAGTTGCCCGAGCACGTCCGCACGCCCGACGGCTGGCACGTGACGCACGCCCCCGCCGCGGCCAAGGGCCGGGCCGGCGTCTCCCTCTACACGCGCCGTGAGCCGGACGCCGTGCGCGTCGGTTTCGGTTCGACGGAGTTCGACACCAGTGGCCGTTACGTCGAGGCCGACCTGCCCGGTGTGACGGTCGCCTCGCTCTACCTCCCCTCCGGCGAGGTCGGCACCGAGCGCCAGGACGAGAAGGTCCGCTTCATGGGCGAGTTCCTCGCCTACCTGAAGGAACTGCGCGAGCGGGCCGCCGCCGAGGGGCGCGAGGTCGTCGTCTGCGGCGACTGGAACATCGCCCACCGCGAGGCCGACCTGAAGAACTGGCGCGCCAACAGGAAGAACTCCGGGTTCCTCCCGGAGGAGCGGGAGTGGCTGAGCCGTGTCCTCGACCCGGCGGAGGGCGGCTACGTGGACGTCGTGCGCGCCCTGCACCCGGACGTCGAGGGGCCGTACTCGTGGTGGTCGTACCGGGGGCGGGCCTTCGACAACGACAGCGGATGGCGGATCGACTACCACGTCTCCACTCCCGGGCTGGCCGCCAAGGCCGTCAAGGGGTACGTCGAGCGTGCCGCCACGCATGCCGAGCGGTGGTCCGACCACGCGCCGGTCACGGTGGTCTACGACCGCTGAGGGGCGGCCTCCGTCCCGGCCGCCTGGTCCGTCCGCTTGCGTATCCGCCGGTCCAGCGCCAGGGACAGTTCCGCCTCCACCACGCTGCGGGCCAGCGGGCGCAGGCGGTGGAGTTCCGGTTCGGGGGCGTGGCGCAGGATCAGGTCGGCGAAGAGGTCGGCGAGGGCGTCGGCGTGCTCGCGGACCCGGGCGCCGGCCTGGAGTACCTCGCCGAGCGGGATGCCCTCGCGGACCAGGGCGGAGGAGACCTCGAGGAGGCGGTGGCTGATGTGGACCAGTTCGTCGCCGTCGGTGCCGAGGTAGCCCAGCTCCATCGCGGCGGCCAGGTTCTCGGCGCTGACCTGGCCCTCGAAGCGGGCGGCGAGTTCCTCGGGGGTGAGGCGGACCGGGGTCTCCTCGGTGGGCTCGCCGAGGCCGAGCAGGTCGCCGACGTCGCGGCCGTGGTCGAAGGCGTCGGCCAGTTCCGCGATGCCGTTCAGGGTGTGGCCGCGGTCGAGCAGCGCCGCGATGGTGCGCAGGCGGGCCAGGTGGTGGTCGTCGTACCAGGCGATGCGGCCCTCGCGGCGGGGCGGCGGGATCAGTTTGCGTTCGCGGTAGAAGCGCAGGGTGCGCACTGTGATGCCGGCCAGCCGGGCCAGTTCCTCCATGCGGTATTCACGCTTCTCGGTCACGTCACGACCCTATGGCGTACCGCGGGTAACTTTCCTCCGTCCAACCCCTACCCATGAGTACGGCGCTGCTCTACGCTCCCATTGCGCCAGTGTTCACTGGCACGGTTCCAAGTGGTTCCGAACGGTTCCAGACGGTCCAGGCAAGCGTGGAGGCTCCGGGATGGCCGAGCACGAGCAGGTTCACGAACACGTACGGGTGGCGGTGATCGGGTCCGGCTTCGGCGGGCTGGGGGCCGCCGTGCGGCTGCGGCGCGAAGGGATCACCGACTTCGTCGTACTGGAGCGGTCCGGCAGCGTCGGCGGCACCTGGCGGGACAACAGCTACCCCGGCTGCGCCTGCGACGTGCCCTCCCACCTGTACTCCTTCTCCTTCGCGCCCAACCCCGAATGGCCGCGCACCTTCTCCGGGCAGGAGCACATCCGCGCCTACCTGGAGCACGTCACCGACACCTTCGGACTGCGCCCCCACCTCCGCTTCGACTCGGAGGTGAAGCGGATGGCGTGGGACGGCGAGCAGCTTCGGTGGGAGATCGAGACCGTGCGCGGCACCCTCACCGCCGACGTCGTCGTCTCCGCGACCGGACCGCTGTCCGACCCCAAGATGCCGGACGTCCCGGGGCTCGACACCTTCCCCGGCAAGGTCTTCCACTCCGCCCGCTGGGACCACGACTACGACCTCACCGGCAAGCGCGTCGCGATGATCGGCACCGGCGCCTCCGCCATCCAGATCGTGCCGTCGATCCAGCCCAAGGTGGGCCGGCTCACCCTCTTCCAGCGCACCCCGGCCTGGGTGATGCCCCGCATGGACCGGGCCATCAGCGGTGTCGAGCGCGCCCTGCACCGGGCCGTGCCCGCCACCACCAAGCTCCGCCGCGGGCTGCTGTGGGGCATCCGGGAACTCCAGGTGCAGGCCTTCACCAAGCACCCGAACGAGCTGGGCTTCGTCGAGCGGATCGCCAAGCGCAACATGGGCGCCGCCATCAAGGACCCGGCCCTGCGCGCCAAGCTCACCCCCGACTACCGCATCGGCTGCAAGCGGATCCTGCTGTCGAGCACCTACTACCCGGCGCTCGCCGAGCCCAACGTGGACGTGGTCGCGAGCGGGCTCAGCGAGGTGCGCGGGTCGACGCTCGTCGCCGCCGACGGCTCCGAGGCCGAGGTGGACGCGATCATCTTCGGCACCGGCTTCCACGTCACCGACATGCCCATCGCCGAGCGGGTCGTGGGCGCGGACGGGCGGACGCTGGCCGAGACCTGGAAGGGCGGCATGGAGGCCCTGCGCGGCGGCACGGCGGCCGGCTTCCCCAACTTCATGACGGTCATCGGGCCCAACACCGGCCTCGGCAACTCGTCCATGATCCTCATGATCGAGTCCCAGCTGAACTACATGGCGGACTACCTGCGCCAGCTCAGCGTCCTCGGCGGCCGCACCGCCCTGGATCCGCGCCCGGCCGCCGTGCGCAACTGGAACCACCGGGTGCAGGAGCGCATGAAGCGCACGGTGTGGAACACCGGGGGCTGCACCAGCTGGTACCTGGACGCGAGCGGCCGCAACACCACCGTCTGGCCCGGTACCACCGCCGAGTTCCGGCGCGAGACACGGCGCGTGGACCTCGCGGAGTACCAGGTGCTGCGCCCGTCCCCGCGACCGGTCGAGGCCGCTGACGCGGGCACCGACGCGGACGCCGGGGTGAGCGCGTGAGCCGCCTGCCGCACGTCGCCGACGGGCCGTACGCGCCGCCGGTGCCCGCCCACGAGCTGACCGTCACCGCCGCCGACGGCGCCCGCCTGCACGTCGAGGTGCACGGCCCCGGGAACGCGCCCGCGGTCGTCCTCGCGCACGGCTGGTGCTGTTCCACCGCCTTCTGGGCGGCGCAGATCCGCGAACTCGCCGCCGACCACCGCGTCATCGCCTACGACCAGCGCGGCCACGGCCGCAGCCCGGCCAACCCGGCGTACGGCACCGAGCCGCTCGCCGACGACCTCGAAGCCGTCCTCGAGGCCACCCTCGCGCCGGGCGAGCGGGCCGTGATCGCCGGGCACTCCATGGGCGGGATGACGCTGATGGCGGCGGCGACCCGGCCCGCGGTGCGCGAGCACGCGGCGGCCGTCCTGCTGTGCAGCACGGGCAGCGCCCGGCTGGTGGCGTCCGCCACCGTGGTCCCGATGCGGGCGGGCCGGCTGCGCACCTGGCTGACCCGGCACGTCCTCGGCTCCCGGGCTCCGCTCGGGCCGGTCACCCCGCTCGCCCGCCGGATCCTCAAGTACGGGACGATGGGCCCGCGTTCGAGCCCCCTCATGGTCGACGCCTGCGCCCGGATCGTGCACGCCTGTCCGACCCGGGTGCGGCACGGCTGGTCCCAGGTGCTCGACCTGCTCGACCTCGACCACGGCGTACGGGAGTTGCGCATGCCGGTGGAGGTCGTGGTCGGTACGGCGGACCGGCTGACGCCGCCCGTGCACGCCCGCGCGCTGGCCGCCGCGCTGCCGGACTGCGTGGGCCTCACCGAACTCCCGGGGCTCGGCCACATGACGCCGGTGGAGGCGCCGGACCTGGTCACCGGCAAGATACGGGCCCTCGCGGCCACCTACATACCCAGCGCACGCATACCGAGTGCACGCGGTGAGCGTGCCGTACACGCCGAGGAGAGCGCATGAGCAGGGTGAGCCTGGAAGGGCGGGTCGCCGTCGTCACCGGAGCGGCACGGGGCGTGGGGGAGTTGATGGCCCGCAAGCTGTCCGCGCGCGGTGTGAAGGTGGCGCTGGTCGGGCTGGAGCCCGACGAACTCAAGCAGGTCTCCGCCCGGTTGCACAGCGACAGCGACCACTGGCACGCCGACGTCACCGACCACGAGGCGATGGCGCGGGTCGCGGCGGAGGTGAAGGAGCGGTTCGGGAAGGTCGACATCGTCGTCGCCAACGCGGGCGTGGCCACGGGCGGTCCCTTCGTCGACTCCGACCCCGAGTCGTGGCGGCGGGTGATCGAGGTGAACCTGATCGGCTCGGCGGTGACCGCCCGCGCCTTCCTGCCCGCGCTGCTGGAGAGCCGCGGCTACCTGCTCCAGATCGCGTCGCTGGCCGCCCTCACCCCCGCCCCCATGATGAGCGCCTACTGCGCCTCCAAGTCCGGTGTCGAGGCGTACGCGCACAGTCTGCGCGGCGAGGTCGGGCACCGGGGCGTGAAGGTCGGCGTCGGCTACCTGTCCTGGACCGACACCGACATGGTGCGCGGCGCCGACCAGGACGACGTCATGCGGGAGTTGCGGCAGCGGCTGCCCTGGCCGACCAACAAGACCTATCCGCTGGGCCCGGCGGTCGACCGGCTCGTGGAGGGCATCGAGCGCCGCTCCGCGCACGTCTACGGGCAGTGGTGGCTGCGCGGCATGCAGGGCGTGCGCGGCTACCTGCCGGCCGTCATCGGCACGGTCGGACAGCGCGAGATGCGGCGTTTCGGGGACCGGCTCGACGGCCTGCGGGTGGGGCTGGTCGGCGCCGGCGGAGCGGCCGACGAACAGCGCCCCACCAGGGCGACTACGGTCCGTAAGTGATCGACATGCGCACGGTCACGGCCCGTGTGAATCTGATCGAGCACCCGGCCGAACCGGTCGGGCCCGATCACAGGAGTGAACCCACATGGGTATGAAGGACCAGTTCCAGGACAAGGCCGAGCGCATGCAGCAGCAGGGCAAGCAGCGTGCCGAGCAGGCGCGGGACCAGTTCCAGAACCGCGACCGCCGCCGCGACGAGGACGAGATGGACCCGTCGTCCTCGCGCCGCCGGGAGTCGGAGCACCAGGACCCGTCCTCGCGCCGCCGCGACGAGGACGAGCGGCTCCAGGACAGCTTCGACGCCTGACGCGCCGCCGCTGAAGTGAGAGGGCGCCCCCCGGTTGTTCCGGGCGGGTGCCCTTTCCCCGTCACCGGCCCCTCCTACTCCCGCGGCGGCAGCGGCGGACGCGAGCGGTCCGGTACGGCGTCGTAACCGGGCGGGGTGGCGGGCGGGTTGGTCTCCAGCAGTTCCAACGCCAGCCGGACCGCCTCGTCCAGGACCGGGTAACGGCCCTCGGCCCAGTCCAGCGGGGTGCGCAGCGCCTCGACGTCGGGGGCGACGCCGTAGTTCTCCACGGACCAGCCGTAGGCGTCGAACCAGGCCGCGTTCATCGGCACCGTGATCACCGAACCGTCGCCGAGGCGGTGCCGGCCGGTCATGCCGACCACACCGCCCCAGGTGCGCTGCCCGACCACCGGGCCGAGCCGCAGCAGCTTGAACGCGGCCGTGATCATGTCGCCGTCGGACGACGTCGCCTCGTCGGCGACCGCGACGACCGGACCGCGCGGCGCGTTGGAGGCGTACGACACCGGCTGGGCGTCCCGCGTCAGGTCCCAGCCCAGGATGGTCCGGGTCAGCTTCTCGACGACCAGCTCGCTGATGTGCCCGCCCGCGTTGCCGCGCACGTCGACGATGAGCGCGGGCCGCGACACCTCCATGCGCAGGTCGCGGTTGAACTGTGCCCAGCCGGAGCCGCCCATGTCGGGGATGTGCAGGTAGCCGCACCGCTCGCCGCTCAACTCCCGCACGACCTCGCGGCGTTTGGCCACCCAGTCCTGGTAGCGCAGGGGGCGTTCGTCGACGAGCGGTACGACGGCGACCCGGCGGGCGGGGCCCTGGCAGTCCTCGGCGGGGGAGAAGGTCAGCTCCACCGTCGTACCGCCCGCGCCCGCGAGGAGCGGGGACGGGCCGAGGACCGGGTCGACGGGGCGGCCGTCGACGTGGGTCAGGACGGCCCCGTCGCGGATGCCCGTGCCCGCCAGCGGCGAGCGGGCCCTGGAGTCCGAGGAGTCGCCCGGCAGGATGCGCTTGGCCACCCACCGCCCGTCCCGGCAGACGAAGTTGGCGCCGAGCAGGCCCTGCCAGCGCTGGTAGTGCGCCGGGCCCTCGTTGCGCCGGCCGGCGACGACGTACGCGTGCGAGGTGCCCAGCTCGCCCAGCACCTCGCGCAGGAGGTCGGCGAACTCGTCGGGGGAGGCGACCCGTTCGAGCAGCGGGCGGTACTGGTCCAGGACCGCGTCCCAGTCGATGCCGCACATCCCGGGGTCCCAGAAGTAGGCGCGGATCAGGCGGCCCGCCTCGTCGTACGCCTGGCGCCACTCGGCGGCCGGGTCGACCTCGTGCAGGATGCGGCGCAGGTCGATCCAGGTGGTCGAGTCGCCGTCGCCCGCCTCGTTCGCCGGTACGGCGCGCAGTTCGCCCTCGTCGAGCACGACCAGGCGGCTGCCGTCACCGCTGACCCGGAACCAGTCGAGGTGGTCGACCAGTTCGGACTTCTTCGCCTTGGCGAGGTTGAAGTGCTCCAGTGTCGGCCGCTCGCTCGGGTCGGCCGGGTTGGCGAAGGTCTCGCCGAGCGCGCCCGAGATCGGCCAGCGCAGCCAGACCAGGCCGCCGCCGGCGACCGGCTCGAGGGCCGAGTACTTGGATGCGCTGACCGGGAACGGCGTCACCCGGCTCTCCAGACCCTCCACCTCGACGGTCACCGCGCCGCCCTCGCCGGGCTCGTCCTCCAGGGGGTCCAGGCCCCCGGCGGCCGGGCGGCCCTCGGGGTTGAGGGCGAAGGGGGAGGGGGTCGCGGAGGACAGCGGCACCAGGTAGGGGCGGCAGCCCAGCGGGAAGGACAAGTCGCCGGTGTGCACGTCGTACACCGGGTCGAAGCCGCGCCAGGACAGGAAGGCGAGGTAGCGGCCGTCCCGGGTGAACACCGGGTTCTCGTCCTCGAAGCGGCCGTTGGTGACGTCGACGACCAGGGGGCCCTCCGGGCCGTCGATCCGGGCCATCTTGATCTGCCGCAGGGTGCGTCCGATGCCCGGGTGCGACCAGGTGAGCCAGGCACCGTCGGGGGAGAAGGCGAGGTCGCGCACGGGGCCGTTGACGGAGCGGATCAGCTCGGTGACCTGGCCTCCGGCGGTCGCGGGGGTGCCCGGGGCACCCGGCCTCACGGCGCCCCCGGCGTCGGTGTCCTCGGTGGGGGCGCCCGGGGTGGTGTCCGCCCGGTCTGCCGTCCCCGCCGCGTCCTCGCCCCCCGCGTCCACCGGGGACCCGGCGTCCACCGCGTCCACCGCGTCCACCGCGTCCAGCGTCAGCGCGACCTCCGCGTCCGGTTCGCCGACGTCGAGGATCAGCAGCCGTCCGTCGTGCGAGGCGACGGCGAGGCGCTCGCCCGCGGGGTCCGAGACCAGCTCCAGGACCCGGCCGAGGCGTCCGGAGGCCAGCCGCCGGGCCGCGCGGCCGCCGGTCGCCCGGGGCAGGTAGGAGATCTCGACGGCGTCCTCGCCCTCCGCGTCCGTCACGTACGCGATCCGCCCGCTGTCCCCGAGCATCTCCGGCAGCCGCACCCGCACCCCCGGGGTGTCGGCGAGGGTGCGGGCCGGGCCGTCGCGGTGGGTGAGCCAGTACAGGCTGCCGCGCACGACGACCGCGCTCGCCCGCCCCGTCTCGTCGACGGAGACGCCGCCCACGTGCTGTGCGGCGGGCACCTGATACGTACGCCGCCCCGCACGCGGACCGCTCAGCCGTACGTCGAGGCGGCGCGGCACCGAGCCCGGCGCGAGGTCGTCCACGATCCACAGGTCGCCCGCGCACTGGTACACGACCCGCGTGCCGTCGCTCGCGGCGTTGCGGGCGTAGAACGCGTCGTGGTCGGTGTGGCGGCGCAGGCCGGTGCCGTCGGGCGCGCAGGAGTAGAGGTTGCCGACGCCCTCGTGGTCGGACAGGAAGGCGATCCGGCCGCCGACGAACATGGGGGCGGCGAGGTGCCCGCCGAGGTCGGGCAGGAGCCGCTCGCCGTGCAGCCACAGCCGGCCCGTGGCGCCGCCCCGGTAGCGCTTCCAGGCGGCCGGCTCGTGGGGCGGGGTGCCGGTCAGGAGCAGCGTCTTGCGCTCGCCGTCGAGGTCGGCGGCCTGGATGTCGGAGACCGGCCCCCAGGGCAGCTTGCGGCCGGGGTCGCCGTCGGGGGTGACCTTGTAGGCCCAGGTGAGGTGCGAGAAGGGCTCGCCGTGGGAGGCGACGGCGAGGACGGCGGTGGTGCCGTCGGGATCGGGCGGCGACCAGCCGCAGACCCGGGTGTCGAAGCCGCCCCAGTGGGTGAGCTGCCGTCCGGGGCCGCCGTCCACCGGCACGAGGTGGACCTCGGGCACGAGACTGCGCCAGCTGGTGTACGCGATGTGGCGGCCGTCGGGGGAGAAGCGAGGGGGGCCGGCCTTGGTGCGGTCGACGGTGAGCCGCCAGGCCCGGCCCGGACCGTCGAGGGACGCGAGCCAGAGGTCGTCCTCGGCCACGAAGCACAGCTGGTCGCCACTGAGGTGCGGAAGGCGCAGATAACTCACCCGCCCCATGCTTTTCCGGGTGACGGGTACCGGCAACTCGTACGGTGCGCTTACGCGGTGCCGACAACCGTGACCCAGAACACGAACGAAACCGTTTCGTTTCGCTATGCGGTGGGGTACATTCGTTTTGTACGAAACGGTGTCGTTCTCGAAGGACGCCGACCGGAAGCGGAACGGAACGGAGAGGAGTGGGCGAGATGGCCGAGGCCGCCACCGCGCGCCGCAGCCGGATCACTCCCGAGCGCGAGGCCGAGCTGTACGAGGCCGTGCTCGACCTGCTCCGCGAAGTCGGGTACGACGCCCTCACCATGGACGCCGTGGCCGCCCGCACCCGGTCCAGCAAGGCGACGCTCTACCGCCAGTGGGGCGGCAAGCCGGAGCTGGTCGTCAAGGCCATGCGGCACAACAAGCCGGGCAAGATCGGCGACGTCGACACCGGCTCGCTCCGCGGCGACCTGCACGCCCTCATGGCGCGCGAGGACGACTGCACCATGGAGCAGAACTCCGCGCTGATGCGGGGCGTCGCCATGGCGCTGCACCAGAACCCGGACCTTCGTCAGGCCTTCCGGGAACAGCTCATCGAACCGGAGATGGCGGAGTTCCAGCGCGTGCTGCAACGCGCCGTCGACCGCGGTGAGATCAGACCGGACTGTCCGGCGCTGGACTTCCTCGTCCACATGATGGTCGGCGGGTTCGCCACCCGCACGCTGCTGGACGACCAGCCGCCGACCCGGGCGTTCCTCGCCTCCTACATCGACGCCGTGATCCTCCCCGCCCTCGGCGTCTCCACCCGCTGACATCCCCACGCACTGTCTGAACCCCACCTGAGCCCCACCTGACGTAACCGCTCACGTCGTCGGGCTGATAACCCCTGCCCTGAAGACCCACGACCTGACCGGGAGTACGCCCCCGTGGCCACGTTCCTCTACAAACTCGGCCGGCTCGCCTTCCGCCGACGGCATTTCGTCGCCCTGATCTGGGTGGCCCTGCTGACGCTCGCCGGCGTCGGCGCCGCCAGCGCCCCGCCCGCCGGCAACTCCTCCTTCTCCATCCCCGGAACGGAGGCCCAGAAGGCCTTCGACCTGCTGGAACAGCGCTTCCCCGGTGCGAGCGCCGACGGGGCGACCGCACGGGTCGTCTTCAAGGCGCCCTCCGGCGAGAAGATGACGGACGCCGGCAACAAGGCGACCGTGCAGAAGACCGTCGACGAGCTCACGGACGGCTCCGAGGTCGCCTCGGTCGCCGACCCCTACACGGGCAACGCCGTCAGCAAGGACGGCACCATCGCCTACGCCTCGGTGAAGTACGACGTCTCCGGCATGGAGCTGGAGGAGTCCACCAAGGACGCCCTGGAGGACGCCGCCCAGCAGGCGCGCGACGCCGGGCTGACCGTCGAGGTCGGCGGTGACGCGCTCCAGGCCGTCCCGGAGACCGGCGCCACCGAGGTCATCGGCATCGCGGTCGCCGCCGTCGTGCTGGTCATCACCTTCGGCTCCCTGGTCGCGGCCGGGCTGCCCCTGCTCACCGCCCTGATCGGCGTCGGCATCGGCGTCTCCTCGATCACCGCGCTCGCCAGCGCGCTCGAACTGGGCTCGACCACCTCGATCCTGGCCATGATGATCGGCCTCGCGGTCGGCATCGACTACGCCCTGTTCATCGTCTCCCGCTACCGCGCCGAACTCGCCGAGGGGCGTGAGCGCGAGGAGGCCGCCGGACGGGCGGTCGGCACCGCGGGCTCCGCGGTCGTCTTCGCCGGCCTCACGGTCGTCATCGCCCTGGTGGGGCTCGCGGTCGTCAACATCCCGATGCTCACCAAGATGGGCGTCGCGGCGGCCGGCACCGTCGCCATCGCGGTCCTGATCGCCCTGACGATGATCCCCGCGCTGCTCGGCTACGCCGGCCGCAGGGTCAAGCCGGCGGGCGCGAAGGGCAGGCTGCTCGGCCGCTCCCGCAAGAGCGAGCCGGAGCGGGAAGAGGCGGGCGGTCAGCCGAAGGCCAACCTGGGCACCCGCTGGGCGAGCTTCGTCGTCCGCCGGCCCCTCGCCGTCCTCCTGCTGGGCGTCATCGGCCTCGGTGCCGCGGCGGTGCCCGCCGCCTCCCTGGAACTGGGCCTGCCCGACGACGGCTCCCAGCCGACGTCCACCACCCAGCGCCGCGCCTACGACCTGCTCTCCGAGGGCTTCGGCCCCGGCTTCAACGGTCCCCTGATGGTCGTCGTGGACGCGAAGGGCAGCAACGCGCCCAAGGACGCCTTCGACGACGTCGCGGGTGAGATCAAGGGCCTCGACGGCGTCGTGGCGGTGACCCCGCCCGCGCCCAACAAGGGCGGCGACACCGCGACGATCACCGTGGTCCCGGACTCCAAGCCGTCCTCCGTGCAGACCGAGGACCTCGTCCACGCCATCCGCGACGCGGGCGGCGACGTGGAGGCGAAGACCGGTGCCGAGACCCTGGTCACCGGCTCGACGGCGATGAACATCGACGTCAGCGAGAAGCTCAACGACGCGCTGGTGCCGTATCTGGTCCTGGTCGTCGGCCTGGCCTTCCTCCTCCTCATCGTGGTCTTCCGCTCGATCCTGGTCCCGCTGAAGGCGGCCCTCGGCTTCCTGCTCTCCGTCATGGCGGCGCTCGGCGCGGTCGTCGCGGTCTTCCAGTGGGGCTGGCTGTCCGGCCTGATGGGCGTCGAGGAGACCGGCCCGGTCATGTCGATGATGCCGATCTTCATGGTCGGCGTGGTCTTCGGCCTGGCCATGGACTACGAGGTCTTCCTGGTCACCCGCATGCGGGAGGCGTTCGTCCACGGCGAGAAGCCGAACCAGGCGGTCGTCACCGGCTTCAAGCACGGCGCACGGGTCGTCACCGCCGCCGCGGTGATCATGATGGCGGTCTTCGCGGGCTTCATCGGATCCAGCGAGTCCATGGTCAAGATGATCGGCTTCGGCCTCGCGATCGCCGTCTTCTTCGACGCGTTCGTCGTCCGCATGGCCATCGTCCCGGCGGTCCTCGCGCTGCTCGGCAAGAAGGCCTGGTGGCTGCCGAAGTGGCTGGACCGCGCACTGCCCAACGTGGACGTCGAGGGCGAGGGCCTGCGCACGGCCGGCGAGCGGGGCTCCGACCCCGACGAGGACCGGGAGCTGGTACGCGCCTGACCCGCCGCCTCTGAAAGGGGAACGGCGACAGACCAGCCGGTGAGGGCTTCCGTGGGGACGGGGCCGCCCTCACCGGCTTCCCCCGTTCAGGAGCCCGCGACCGGCTCCGTAACCGGGTCGCCCGCGCGCCGCGTGCACCGTTACGGTGCCCACCATGACGACCACCGACGACACCCCCGAGGCCTCCGCCGCCCACCCCCGCTTCGCCGCCGCCCTGCGCGACCTCGGCCTCGGCGACCTGGCCGCACGGGCGAGGCGCTTCCCGGAAGCCACCCGCACCGCCACCGAGGCCGCCGCCGCGATCGGGTGCGAGCTGAGCCAGATCTGCAAGTCGCTCATCTTCGCCGCGGACGGCGAGCCCGTCCTGGTCCTCATGGACGGCGCCTCCCGCGTCGACCTGGACCGGGTCCGCGAGGAACTCGGCGCCGAGAAGGTCACGCGGGCCAAGGCCGACGTCGTACGGGAGACGACCGGGTACGCGATCGGCGGGGTGCCGCCCTTCGGGCACCGGACCGGGACCCGGGTGCTGGCGGACCGGTCCCTGCTCGCCCACGACCTCGTCTGGGCGGCCGCCGGGACCCCGTACGCCGTCTTCCCGATGGAGCCCAAGGAGCTCGTCGCCACCGCCGGTGCCACCCTCGTGGACGTGCGCGAGCGCTCGGCGTGACCCCACTGGTCACCGTCGCCGTGCTGCTCGCGGCGGTCACCCACGCCGGCTGGAACGCCATCGCCCACCGGATCACCGACAAGCTCACCGGCTTCGCGCTGATCTCCGGCGGCGGGATGCTCATCGGGCTCGCGATGCTGCCGTTCACCGCGTTTCCGGCGGCCGGGGCGTGGCCGTACCTGCTGGTCTCCGCCGCCGTCCACATCGCCTACTACGCCCTGCTGATGCGCTCCTTCCGGCTGGGCGACTTCGGGCAGGCCTACCCGATCGCCCGCGGCAGCGCGCCGCTCCTTGTCACCGTCCTCGCCGCCGTCTTCGCCCACGAGGTGCCGGACGGCTGGGCCGCCGCGGGCGTCCTGGTCTCCTGCGCGGGGCTGACCGGCGTCGCCCTGTGGGGGCTGCGCGGACGCCGGCCCGACTGGGCGGCCATCGGCGCGGCCCTGGCGACCGGCGTGACCATCGCGGCGTACACGGTCGTCGACGGCCTCGGCGTACGCGCCTCCGGGACCTCCCTCGGGTACATCGCCTGGCTGATGACGGTGCAGGGGACGGTCCTGCCGGCCTACTTCCTGTACCGGCACCGCGCCGGAGCCCGGGCGCTGCTCCGGCCGCACGCCCGTCTCGGACTGCTCGGCGCGGCGATGTCCGTCGCCGCCTACGCCCTGGTCCTGTGGGCGCAGACCCGCGCCGCACTCGCGCCCATCGCCGCCCTGCGCGAGTCGTCCATCCTGGTCGGCGCCGCCATAGGGGCCGTCTTCTTCAAGGAGCGGTTCGGCGCGCCCCGGATCGCGGCGGCGGGCCTCCTCGTCGTCGGGATCGGGCTGATGCTGCACACCGGATAGCCGGAGCGGCCGGAACAGCCGGAGTGGTGCGGACCGCCGGGGGGAGGCGCACCCTGGAAGGAGATGTTCCGGAGGTGATCGTCATGATGCACACCACAGTCGGATGGCACGTCGACATGGAGTTCATGGAGGACGACCAGCACACGCGGGCGGTCGCGATGGTGCGGCTCCCCGACGGCACCGAGGTCCGCGCGCACGGCCACGCCAGCCGCCACCGGGCCGACTCCCGGCAGCCACGGGTCGGCGAGGAGGTCGCGGGGGCACGCGCGTTGAACGAACTGGCGATGCAACTGCTCACCAAGGCGCACGACGAGATCGACGCGGCGTCGGGGCGGACCTCACACCCGATCCACGTCTGAGCCGGACCGGACCTGGGACGCGTCCTGGCCGAGCGACGCGCGTACCGCCCGTACCAGCGCCTGCGCCCGCGGGTCCGCCGTCACCGTCTTGCGGAAGCCGTTGGTGACGTAGCCCAGGGCGATGCCGGCCTCCGGGTCGGCGAAGCCGAGGGAGCCGCCGCGGCCCGGGTGGCCGAAGGAGCCGGGGGACAGGAACGGGGACGCGCTGCCGTGCAGCATGTAGCCGAGGCCGAACCGGGTGCCCACGACCAGGATCCGGTCCGGACCGGCGGACTCCTCGGCCCGGGCCAGCTCCGTCGTCGCCGGGTCGAACAGCCGCACGCTCCGCGTCACGCCGTCGACCTCGCCGATCAGCGCCGCGTAGAAGCGGGCCAGACCGTCGGCCGTGGCGATGCCGTTGGCGGCCGGGAGGGCGGCGGCGCGGTACACGGGGTCGTTCTGGTCGGGGAACGGGGTGATCGCCGCGAAGGCGCGCCGGGTGAGGGAGTCGGGGTTCCCGTAGGCCTCGGTGACCGCGCGCTTGGGGCGCAGTCGCGGGCCGTTCCCCGACGGCTCGGGCTCGTCGAGGCGCTCGACCCGCCCGGCCCGGCCCGCCTCCTCCTCCGCCTCCGGCAGCCCCACCCACAGGTCCAGGCCCAGCGGCCGGGCGATCTCGTCCGCGATCCACTGTCCGGCGCCCCGCCCGCCCGTCACCCGGCGGACCAGCTCGTCGAGCAGCCAGCCGTACGTCAGCGCGTGGTAGCCGTGGTCGGTGCCCGGCTCCCAGACGGGCGCCTGGGCGGCGACGGCCGCGGGGCCCCGCAGCGGGTCGAGGGCCTCCTCGGGGGTGAGCGGACGGTCCAGGACCGGCAGCCCGGCCCGGTGGTTCAGCACGTGCCGGACCAGCACCCGTTCCTTGCCGTGCGCCTTGAACTCCGGCCAGTACTCGCCCACCGGCGCGTCCAGGTCCAGCTCCCCGCGCCGGTGCAGCAGCAGCGGTACGGCGGCGGCGACGCCCTTGGTCGCCGAACGGACCACCTGGGCGGTGCCCCGGCGCCACGGCTCGGTGCCGTCGACGTCCTTCGTGCCGCCCCACAGGTCGACGACCTTGCGCCCGTCCCGGTAGACGGCGACGGCCGCGCCCCGCTCGCCGAGCGCGGTGAAGTTCCGCACGAACGCGTCCCTCACCGGCTCGAAGCCCTCGGCCACCGTGCCGTGCACGTCCGCGTCCGTGTCCACTTCGCTACGTCCCTTCCGGCCACTCGTGACAGTCGATGCAACCGCCACGGACCGTCCGCCATTCCTCACCCGCCGGTCGCCACCGACCGCGGGTCGAAACCGAAGGGCAGCTCCAGACGGTGGGCGCGCATCAGCGCGTCGTCCGACAGCAGCTCCGCCGTCGGACCGTCGGCGGCGATCACGCCGTCGCTGAGGATCAGGGCGCGGGGGCACAGCTCGAGGGCGTAGGGCAGGTCGTGGGTGACCATCAGGACCGTGACGTCCAGGGAGCGCAGGATGTCGGCGAGTTCACGGCGGGAGGCCGGGTCGAGGTTGGAGGAGGGCTCGTCCAGGACCAGGATCTCCGGCTCCATGGCGAGCACGGTCGCCACCGCCACCCGGCGCCGCTGGCCGAAGGAGAGGTGGTGCGGCGGCCGGTCCTTGAACTCCGCCATGCCGACCAGCGCGAGCGCCCGGTCGACGCGGGCCTCCAGCTCCGCCCCCTTCACGCCGGCCGCCGCCGGTCCGAACGCCACGTCCTCGCGCACGGTCGGCATGAAAAGCTGGTCGTCCGGGTCCTGGAAGACGATCCCGACCCGGCGCCGGATCTCCGCCATGTTCCGCTTGTCGACCGGCAGCCCGGCGACCGTGACCGTGCCGGTGCCGCCGGTCAGGATGCCGTTGAGGTGGAGGACGAGGGTCGTCTTGCCCGCGCCGTTGGGCCCGAGCAGCGCGACCCGCTCGCCGCGCGCGACGGAGAAGTCCACGCCGAACAGGGCCTGGTGCCCGTCGGGGTAGGCGAAGGCGAGGCCGGAGACGTCGAGGGAGGCGGGCGCGCCGGTCACGGGGGCTGCCTCGGGGCCCGTCACGGGGTCTGTCACTGGGTCGGTCACAGGGTCCATCCCAGCAGACACACCACGAGCGCCGCACACGGGAGGGCCAGCGCGTACGACCACTGCGCCCGGTCCGCGGTCACCTCGTCGATGACCGGCATCGAACCGGCGTACCCGCGGCTGACCATGGCCAGGTGGACGCGTTCGCCGCGCTCGTAGGAGCGGATGAACAGCGCCCCCGCGGACTTGGCGAGCACGCCCCAGTGCCGTACGCCCCTCGCCTCGAAGCCCCGGGACTCCCGGGCGATCCGCATCCGCCGCATCTCGTCCGCGATCACGTCGCCGTACCGGATCATGAACGACGCGATCTGCACCAGCAGCGGGGGCAGCTTCAGCCGCTGCAGGCCGAGGAGGAGCTCGCGCAGCTCGGTCGTGGAGGCGAGGATCACCGAGGCGGCGACGCCCAGGGTGCCCTTGGCGAGGACGTTCCAGGCGCCCCACAGGCCGTTGACGCTTAGGGACAGGCCGAGCACGTCGACCCGCTCGCCCTCGGCCACGAACGGCATGAGCACCGCGAACGCCACGAACGGCACCTCGATCAGCAGCCGCTTGAGCAGGAAGCCGGGCGGTACGCGGGCCGCGTACGCCACCGCCGCGAGCAGCAGCGCGTAGACGCCGAACGCCCACATCGCCTCGCGCGGCGTCGACACCACGACGACCACGAAGGCGAAGGCGGCGGCGAGCTTGGTGTGCGGCGGCAGACCGTGCACGGGGGAGTGGCCGTGCCGGTAGAGCCGGTGCGCGTGCCCCGCACCCACGTCAGACGGTCGTCTCGGTGCTGGCCGGGGAGGCGTCGTCGCTGCGGCGCCTGCGCACCGCCCAGAACACGGCGCTGCCCGCGACGACGGTGACGCCGACGCCGATCACGCCCGCGAGGCCGCCGGAGATGCGGGCGTCGGAGATGTCCTTGACGCCGTAGTCGGCGAGCGGGGAGTCGGCGGCCGCGTGGTCCTCGGCCTTCTCGTCGATGCCCTTGTCGGCGGCGACCTTCTCCAGGCCGTCCGGGTTGGCGGAGGCGTAGAAGCTGACGAAGCCGGCGAGGACCAGGGAGGCGACGAGGCCGGTGATCCACACCTTGCGGTGCGAGCGGGCGGCGACCGGGGCGGGCTGCGGGCCCGAGGCGCCGGGGGCGTCGACCAGTTCGCCGTTCACCCGCAGCTTGAGCCGCTGTCGCAGCCCGCGCGCCCCGTACACCAGGTCCGGGCGTACGGCGATGACGGCGCCGACGGTCAGCGCGGTGATCACGGCCTCGCCGATGCCGATCAGCACGTGGACGCCGATCATCGCGGTGGCGACCTTGCCGATGGCGACGTCCGTGGTGCCGCCGATCCAGTACAGGACCGTGAAGGCGAGGGCGGCGGCCGGGACGGAGACGAGCGCGGCGACGAAGGAGGCGACGGTGACCGAGCGCCGGGAGCGCGGCAGGAGCTTCACCAGGCCCCGGAAGAGGGCGTAGGCGACGACCGTGGTGACGATCGCCATGTCGGTGATGTTCACGCCGAGCGCGGTCAGGCCGCCGTCGGCGAAGAGGATGCCCTGCATGAGCAGGACGACGGAGACACACAGAACTCCCGTATAGGGGCCCACGAGAATGGCGGCGAGGGCGCCGCCGAGCAGATGCCCGCTGGTCCCGGCCGCGACCGGGAAGTTCAGCATCTGCACCGCGAAGATGAACGCCGCGACCAGCCCCGCCAGCGGCGCCGTCCGCTCTCCCCCACGCTCGGCTTCGCTCGCGCGGGAGGTGCCCCCAAGCTCACGGCGCGCGCCGCGCAGGCTGACCGCGATGGCGCCCGCGGCGACGACTCCGGTCACGGCGGAGGTCGGGGCGTTGATGAATCCGTCGGGTACATGCACGGTTCGATGATAGAGACCAGTTGCAACTCGTTCGCAAGAGCGAGGTAAAGGCTGACCTCACATGTGACATTCGGCTCGTCAGGGCGTGAGCCCGGAATTATGGGACATTGGAGAGGGGTGGAACCACAGCTTCAACAACGGTGGCAGAGCGTAAGGGGCGACCCCATGTCCGTAGTCGAACAGTACGCGCGAGCCCACATCCTGACGGACGCGGACCTCCCCGACCAGGACGACGGCGGAGCGATACCCGTCGTGCTGCGCTACGACCCCGAGCTCGACCCCTCGATGGTGTGCGTCGCCCTGCCCGGCAGGGACGGCCGCGCGTCCCGCTCCCGCGAGTGGACCTTCTCCCGCGCGCTGCTGGAACAGGGCCTGCGCGCGCCGGCCGGGAGCGGTGATGTCCGGGTGTGGCCGTGCGGACGGGTGCAGGCCGTGGTCGAGTTCCACTCCCCGCAGGGCTGCTCGGTGGTCCAGTTCGAGAACAAGGCGCTCATCCGCTTCCTGCGCCGCACCCACCAGGCGGCCCCTGCCGCCCAGCCGGTGGCCCACTGAACTCCGGGCGCGTCAGCCGCCCGCCTTGAGCAGCGCCGCGACGATCGGCCCGGCCGTGTCGCCGCCGTGCCCGCCCTGCTGGACCACGCCCGCCGCGGCGAGATCGCCCCGGTACGCCGTGAACCACCCGTTGGGCTTCTCCTGCCCGTCGACCTCCGCCGACCCGGTCTTGGCGCCGACGTCACCGCTCACCCCGGCCATCGCCTCCGCCGCGGTGCCGTACGCGGCCGTGTACGACATCAGTTCGCGCAGGGCGGCGAGGGTGCCGTCCGACATCGTGCGCGAGGCGGTGGCGAGCTTCCGCCCGTCGACCGACGGCGGTACCAGGTAGGGCTGGTGGAAGCTGCCCGACTTCACGGTCGCCGACACCGACGCCATGTTCAGCGGGTTCATCCGCACGCCGCCCTGCCCGATGAGGGAGGCCGCCATCTGGGCCTTGCTCTGCACCGGCACCCGGCCGTCGAAGGTAGACACGCCGACCGACCAGTTGTTCATGGACAGGCCGAAGACCTCCTTGGCCTGCCGGGTCAGGTCGTCGTCCTTCAGCTCGGGGGCCTGGCTGATGAAGGCGGTGTTGCAGGAACGGGCGAAGCTCGCCTTGAAGGTGCCGTCCTTGATCTCGAACTTGTCGTCGTTCTGGAACTTCCAGCCGCCGTAGGTGAAGTACTTCGGGCACGGGTGCTTCTCGTTCACGGACGCCAGGTCCTTCTCGAGCAGCATCGAGGCGGTGACGACCTTCATGGTGGAACCGGGGGCGAGCGAGCCCAGGAAGGCGGTGTTGAAACCGTGCCCGCCGTTGGCGACCGCGAGGATCTCGCCGGTGGAGGCGCGCATCAGCACCACCGACGCCCCCTTCTTGCCGGCCACCTGCTGCTCGGCGGCGGCCTGGAGGGCGGGGTCGAGTGTCGTCTTCAGCGTGCCGGGCGTGCCCTTGCTCAGCTCCAGCAGCGTCTTGTCGGCGACCTCGCCGGCCCCGGACTCCTTCGCCCCCTTCCCGTCACCGGCCCCGTCCTCCTCCGCCTTGCCGCGCACCACGCGCAGTTCGACGCCCGGAGTGCCGCCCGCCTTCTTGCCGTACTTGTCGCGCAGGCCGTCCAGGACGGTGCCGAGGGACGGGTACTCGGCGGCGGTGATCTCCCCGCCGTCCCGGTCCAGCGCCTTCACCGGCGGATCACCGGCCTTGCCGGTGACCAGTTCGTCGCCGTCCCGCAGTTCGGGGTGGACGACGGAGGCGTGCCAGTCGACGCGGGGTTCGCCGTCGCCGGCCCGGCGCACGACGGTCAGCGCGCTGTCGTACGCCAGCGGTTCGGACGTCTTCTCGTAGGCGACGGTGGCCTTCACGGAGAACGGGACCTTCTCCCCGGCCGGGGTGCCCGCGGTGAAGGTGGCGTCCTTGATGTGGGCGTCCTTCGCATACCCGGCGAGCAGGGCCTTCGCGGCCTCGGCGTCGTCCGTCGCGGCGGCCGCCCCGGCCACGTCGCCCTTCTGCCAGGCGGTCAGGAACCGCTGCGCCGTCGAGGTGACCTCGGCCGCCGTCAGCGGACCCGACTTCACCTTCTCCGCGGCCGCCGCGGACTTCGTCCGTGCGGAGTCCTCGCCGCCCGCGCCGCCGCCGTACATCGCGTAGGCACCGAAGCCGGCACCGGCCACGACGACCGCGGCCACGCTGCCGATCACGGCGGGTTTCGTCCTGCGCCGCTCGGTGGCGGCCCTTCTGCTGCCCACGGTGTCCCGTTCCTCGGTGCCTGAGATGACTACGGTGTCTTCAGTGACGCCCGTGCCCTCGGTGCCGGTTGCATCCGACGACGGCGACCACAGTAGGGCCACCCATGGCCACTGGTCCGTGTCAGCCGCCGACTCGTAGCACGTCTGCGACGATCGGCCCGGCCGCGTCGCCACCGTGGCCGCCACCCTCGACCATGGCCGCCGCCGCGACGTCGTCGCGGAAGCCGGTGAACCAGGAGTCCGAGACCGCGTTCCCGTCGACCTCGGCCGACCCGGTCTTGGCGCCGATGTCGCCGTGGAGCCCCGACATGGCCTTCACGGCGGTGCCCTGGGGGGCGGTGGCGGTGAGCCGCATCATCTGCTTGAGCTGGGACGCGGTGCTCTTCGGCAGCCCCTTGGCGGTGGCCGGCTTCCGGCCGTCCAGGTCGAACGGCACCAGGTAGGGCTGGTGGAACTCGCCGGTGATGGCGGTCGCGGTGACCGAGGCCATGTTCAGCGGGTTCATCTGGACCTGGCCCTGACCGATGGCGTTGGCGGCGCGGTCCGGCCCAGGGGAGGCGGGGACGCTGCCGTCGAAGGAGACGATGCCGGTCTGCCAGTCGTCCTGCCCGAGCCCGAAGCGCTCCTGGGCCTCCTGGGTCAGCGAGGAGTCGGTGACCTCGTCGATGAGCTTGATGAAGCCGGTGTTGCAGGAGCGCATGAAGGTGTCGGCGAGGGTGGCGCCCTCGTCGGGCTTCATGCCGGTGAGGTTCTTGAAGGTCTGGCCCTGCCACATCGCCGAGTCGGTGCAGGGCGCCGGGCCGTTCATGTCGGTCACGCCGTTGTCGATGAGCATGGCGGCGGTGATGATCTTCATGGTGGAGCCGGGGGCGACCTTGCCCTGGAACGCGGCGTTGAAGCCGTCCTCACGGTTGTTCGCCACGGCCAGGACCTCGCCGGTGCTGGGCTTCACGGCGACCACGGAGGACTCGCCGTAGCGCTTCACCGCCTTCTCGGCCGCCGCCTGCACGCTCGCGCTGAGCGTGGTCCTGAGCTTGCCGGGCTGGCCCTCGGTCAGCGTCAGCAGCGGGGTGTCCGGCGCTTGCGTGGTCGTGTGCCGGACGGCCAGCTCGACGCCGGGGGTGCCGCCGGCCTTGTCGCCGTACTTCTCCCGGAGCCTGGCGAGGACCGGCCCGAGCGAGGGGTACTTCTCCTTGCTCAGCACGGTGCCGTTCCGTCCGACGGCCTCGATCTGCGGCGTCGCCGACTCCGTGGTGACGAGGGTGTCACCGTCCTTCAGCTCCGGGTGGACGACGGCCGGATCCCAGTCCACCAGCGCCCGCCCGGTGGTCTCCCCGCGCACCACGGTCAGCGTGCTCTTGTAGCTGAGCGGCTTGGTCGTCCCCTCGTACGACACCTTCGCCTTCACGGTGAACGGCACGGACGTGCCGGCCGCCGTGCCCGGCGTGATCTCTACGCCGGTGATGTGCGCGTCCTCGCCGTAGGCGGTCAGCAGGGTCCCGGCGACGGAGGCGTTGTCCGTGTACGACGCGGCGGTCGTCGCGTCGCCCTTCTCCCAGGCCGTGAAGAACTTCTCGGTGGTCTCCGCGACCTCGTCCTTGCCCGGCGGCCCGCTCTTGGTCTCCGACCCGGACGATCCGCCGCCCCCGTCCAGCGCCGACACCACGTTGTAGGCGCCGTACCCGGCACCGCCGACCATCACGGCGAACACCCCGCCTATGACGGCGACCTTGACCCCCCTGCCCATCGGCAGTCCCCTCCCCGTCGGGCCTTCCGCGCGCTTTCTTGAACGCGTTCAGAAGTAGTTGTAGGGGCACTCTATGCGCAGGGGGTGACCAGCGGTACGGCTGTTTCCGATTGGTGGCCTAAAGGAGACCCGCCACGCCCAGGGGCCGAAGGCCGCGCAACCTCCCCCGCCGACCGACTGACCGAGCCTTGCCCGGGCGGCCCCGCCCGGCTACACCCACGTGTCGAGCCACATCCGCGATCTCCACTCCTCCATCGGGATCGCCGTGCCCGTGTACAAGGGCCAGAAGTAGATGAAGTCTGCGCGAACCGGCCCTATAGAGCCCCGACCAGGACGTTTGTCTCTGGTCGGGGCCGGATCAGGCGGCCTGGGCCGTCTCTGGGCCGTGATCATGAGGATTGGCCGCCAGGAAGAGGCTGTCGACGGCCTTGCGGGTGCGCCCCTCGCTGCTTGGCATGAGGTGCGTGTACGTCCGCAGCGTGAACCCCGGATCGCTGTGACCCAAGTACTGGCTCAGGGCCCGGATGTTCTCGCCGGCGTCCAGCAGCACGGACGCATAGAAGTGCCTGAGCGCGTGCATGCCGTGCTCGGGAGCCGACGCGTACCGCGCGCCTGCCTCCCGCGCCGGGATGATGCCAGCGGCAGCAAGAGCGGGCTTCCAGTGGTGGTCGTTGAAGTTGCTCACGCGGACGTGATTGCCCTCCGGACCGCTGAAGAAGAGCCGCTTCGTCACGGGCGGGCCGTCCGGCGTCCGCCATGGAAGCGTGACGTCGATCGGCTCGAAGTCCTTCACATGGGTTCGGATCGCGGTGACGACGGCCTTGGGAAGCGGCACGTCCCGGACCTTGCCACCCTTCGGGAGAGCGAAGACGTACTTGCCGCGGATGCGCTTGAGCTGATGGCCGACGGTCAGCCAGCCGCCCTCGTAGTCGATTTCTTCGACGGCCAGGCCGAAGATCTCGCCCTGTCGCAGTCCGCACCCCGCGCCCACGTCCACGGCCGCCTGATAGCGCCGCGGGAGGGCCGCGCGTACGCCGAAGACCTGCTCTGCCGTCCACGGGATGACGCGTGGTTTGCCCGGCTTGGGGAGCTGCACCGTGCGGGCGCGGCATGGGTTCTTGCTGAGCAGCCCGTCATCCACTGCCGCGCTCAGTGCCGCCGAGACGGTGCCGACGATGATGCGTCGGTGCGACTCGGCCGGCACAGTGGCTTCCAGGGCGGCGATCCAGGCGCGGATGTGCTCAGGTTTGAACGATCCGAGAGGACGCGAGCCGATGTGGGGGTAGGCGTGCAGCCTGAGCCGACGTTCCGCGGCCTCGCGGCTGTTGATCTCGCCGGTGTGTGTTTTGACCCATCGTTCCGCGTACTGCCGGAACGTCGTCCGGGCGGCGCGCGGGTCGACGTACTGACCGCGCGACATGTCCGCTTCGATCTGTGCGAGCCACTGCTTGGCCAGGCGCAGTTCCTTGTCCCGGAAGGACTTGCTCTTCTCTGTGCCGTCCGGGCCGACGTACCGGGCGCGGTAGCGGAGTCCGGTTCCGTGACGGTCGGTCTTGACCTTGACGGGCTTGCCGCCGGGGCCGGTAACGGCCTTGAACCAGCGGTCTTGGATGTGTCCTGCCACGCGGCAGCGATCCTCTCTCAACATGCAGCAGGGAGAGCCGCTGATTCGCGGCTCTCCCTGATGTTGGGTGGTCCGGTTAGGCGGCGTCGTAGTCGGCGCTCTTGCGCTCGGTGACGTAGGCACGCACGTCAGCGGGGTCGTAGCGGACGTACTTGCCGATGCGGAAGCCGGGCGGGCCGATGCGCTTCTTGCGCCACTGGTAGACGGTTTCCTTGGGCACCTCGAAGATCTCGGCGATGTCGTCGGGTGTGAGGTACCGATCCGGCAGGCCACCCCGGAGGATGGCGCGAGGGTCGGTCTCCTCAAGGAGTCGGGGCGGCGGCACTGCGTCCTCCAGAGAAGTTGGAATCACATTGCTCTGAGTCGTGACTCATCGCGACTCAGCGTGTCTCGAAGGGGTCTTGAGTCGCGATGAGTCACGACTCGGGCTGATGTGGTTCGGACTACTTGAGGGTGATCCCGTTGTAGGTGGCGACCTGTCGGCCGTAGGCGTCTCGGGGGCGGGTCCGGCTGAGCTGGGGGACGACGGAGAGCAGGTTGCGGCCGAACATCTGCTTGGTGCCGACGGCCTTCACGCCGTTGTCTTCGGCCCACTCGCGCCAGACGGCCCACAGGGTGTCCACGGGGACGCTGCATGTCGGGCCGGTGGTGCAGCGCTCGCGGATGAACGCGGACGTGGGCGAGGCCGTGTCCTGCATGGTGGTGACCGCTTCCCGGCTGGAAGACGGTTCCGTGATCCGCCCCGTGGCCTCCAGGCGGGCGAGTCCGTCGAGGGCCCAGTTGATGATGCCGGGCATCTCGGCGGCGAGCCGGTCGGTGAGGGTGGGGTCTTCCTTGCCCAGCCACGACACCGTCATGTTGAGGACGATGAAGCGGCGGGCGATGACCCCGGAGGAGTCGCCGAAGTAGGGCAGCTCGTTGGACAGGATCATCAGCCGGGTGGGCAGCTTGCCCGTCCAGGGCTGCCGGTACTTGCGGTCGATGTCGATCGTGTCCTCACCGGAGATGGTGAGCAGCCGTTCCACGACCTGGCTGTTGTCGTTACCGGACAGCCGGGCGTCGGAGATGACCGCGAGTGGCTTGCCGACCAGGGTGGACAGTCCGAAGTTCGTGCCGAGCCCGGCGAGGGTGGGGCCGGCCAGGTTCTCCTTGCCGACCAGCATCTTCAGCACGCGGGCGATGGTGCCCTTCCCGGACCGGGAGGGGCCGACCATGAGCAGGATCTTCTGCTGGTCGGTGCGGCCGGACAGGATGTAGCCGAACCACTCCTGAAGGGCGGCGATGGCCTCGGGGTTGTCCGGCCAGACCTGCGCCAGGAACCGTTCCCAGGTGGGCGCGGTGGCGTCCGGGTCGTAGGGGAACGGCACGGAGACGAGGTTGAAGAACCCGGGCCCGTGCGGCAGCAGCTCCCGGTCCCGGATACGGAGCAGCCCGTTCGTACACGCCACGATCGGGCTCGCGTCCGGCTCGCCGTTGTCCGTGCCGTCGATCCAGGCGGGGGCGTCCACCTCGGTGGGCAACAGCACGACGGCCCCGAGCGCATCGAGCAGGTTGCTGATCTTCTGCTTGGTCGGTGCCCAGTCGTGGATTTCCGGCTCGCCATGCCTGTCCGTGCCGCCGACGAAGACGGCGTGCTCCAGACGCTTGTAGAGCGTGGCGCGCAACTGCTGTTCGTCCAGCTCCCGCCAGGCGGTGCCGGTCCAGCGCATCCAGGAGCCGCGCCAGCGGCGGTACAGCAGACGTCCGTCGGTGTCCTGCCAGTCGGGCAGGACATGGCGGGCGACGGCCATCGGGTGGGAGGGCGGGGGGAGTTCTTCCGCAGGGCTCATGCGGCGTGCTCCTTGCCGGTGGTGAAGCCGTTGGCGACGGCGCGTTCTGCGTAGGACTCGGGGACGCCGACCGCGACGGCCGCGGCCACGATCTGCGCGCCGATGACGTCCAAGCCGCACGGCCCGGGGCAGCGCTGGTGCTGGGCTGCCAGAAACCGGGCCACCCCGAACGCCTGCGAGCCGGCGCCGGTCTCGGTCCGGGCAGTGATCAGGGCCAGGCCGCGTTCCAGACCGGTGCGGACGTAGCGGTCGGTGTGGCGGCATCCGGTGGCCACGCTCCGGTCCCAGGTGGCACCCCGAGGGATGGAAGAGGCCACCTCCCCCGGGGCGGGGGTGGTCTCTTCCTTCACCGCCAGGGCGCGGACGGCGTCGGGCAGGTGGGTCATGTGGCCAGTGCCGGGTCCGAGCCAGCGGACGTAGGACATGGCCGACTTGATGTCGACACCGGGCCGGACCGCGTTGTGCGAGGACATGGCGTCGCGGTAGATCCAGTGCTCACCGCGTGCCGTCGGCACGGTCCGTGTGGCGGGCAGGGCGGCGCGGGCCCACGCGATGGCGTCCGCGTTGTCGAGGTCGACCACGGTCAGCCCGGCGCCCCCGGGGTGGTAGCCGACGCACACGGCCTGCCGCCACGCGGCAGCCCACGGGGGCGAGACGATGACGGCGGGCTCGGTGGTGGCGGCGGCCCACGCGTGGCAGACGCCAGGGCAGCGGCACGGGCCCGCGGCCTTCATGTTCGGCCGGCCGCCGCACGCGTTGCCCGCGCAGGTGCGGCAGTTGCCGAACGGCACCTTGCCCGCCCGCAGAGGCAGTACCGGCACGCCGGATGCCGCGAGGCTCAGTGCGGTGTGCAGGGGGTAGGACATCTCGCTCATGCCGCTACCCCCCGCGTGGGCGTGGTGCGGGAGGCGCGGGCGTGCAGCCACGGCCGGTGACCGCGTACTCGCCGAAGGATGGGCGGATGGGTCATGCTGGGGGTCTCCTTGTTCTCGTTGGAGGGACACGGAGAACCGGGGCGGGGTGCAGGCTTGTGGTGAGACGGCACCCCGCCCCGGGCGTGTCTATGTG
Organism: Streptomyces sp. CCM_MD2014; assembly: GCF_000772045.1. Classification (GTDB taxonomy): domain Bacteria; phylum Actinomycetota; class Actinomycetes; order Streptomycetales; family Streptomycetaceae; genus Streptomyces; species Streptomyces salinarius. The sequence goes on from NZ_CP009754.1 coordinate 5,144,794, forward strand.
AAGGCGGCGTACTCCTGCCGGACGTAGCCACGCGGGTCGGCGGTGGTCGCCGGGTGCTCCGGCCAGTACGGGGCGCCGTGGTAGTCGCCCTCGCCGTCCCGGTCGTAGGCGATGAGCCGGCGGGCCGCTTCCGTCGCCGCCTCGACCGCGTCGCCGGTGACGCCGTCCTCTTCGTCACGCAGCGCGATGCGGTCCAGCAGTGCGGCCTTGCGGAGCCAGAACTCCCGGCCCAAGTCCTGCCCGAACGGCTTGTCGGCGGCCGTCTGCGCGGTCCATCCGATCTCGCGGATGATGCTCGGCGCGAGCGCGTACGCCTCTTCCGGCGTGGGCCACGCTCCCGGCTCCGGCCGGTGGTCGGCCGTGACGTAGAGGCGGGTGCGCTTGCCGTCTCGGGTGGGGTACTGGCGTGCCGGGCCGGTGTCGAAGGCGGCGGCCAGGGCGGCGGTGACGCGGTCGGCGTCGGCCGGGTCGGTGATGACGCGGATCTCGAACACGGTCTCTCCCGTTCTGGCTTGTCAGCCGTGAAAGTGATTGCGCTTGAACGTGGCCTTGCGGATGTTCACGGTCGTGCCACCGCCCTGGTGGCCGCGCGTGCTGAAGAGCTGCACGGCGATCCATCCGCCGAAGAGGACGGCGGCGAGGATGACGAGCTGGGTGACCAGGGCGGTCAGGGCGGTGATGAACGCGGTGAGCAGGAACAGCCCGCCGCACACCGCGAGGAAGCCGACGCCTCCGAGGGCGATATTCACGGCCGCGCGGGAGACAGGCGGTTTGTGCGTGACCGGCTCGGGCTGGGCGGCGGTGACGGCGTAGCCGGTGACGACGCGGCCGTCCGGGAGGACGACGCTCGCCACCGACGGGACGCCACCCGGCTGCACGGAGGCGAGCGGCGCCGTGGGGGCGGGCGCGAGGGGCACGGGGCGGTGGACTTCCACGCCCGCGTCGTACGCGGGCGGGCGTCGGGTGGGCTCGTTCACGGCGGTTCCTCCTCAGTTGCCGAGTTCGGCGATGGCGTCGGCGGATGCCTGCACGAGGTTGTGGATGGGCTCGTAGGCGCCGGTTCCGGCGGCGAAGAACCCGAACAGGAAAAGCACCAGGGCGGCGCCGCCCCCGGCGGACTTGGTCTTGACGGCGAGCGCGGACGCGGCGCCGAAGAGGAGCACGGCGGAGATGTTGAGGATCATCGGATGCCTTTCGGGCGGGGGGTTTCGGTGCCGGCGCGGTAGATGCGGGCCCAGCGGTTGTAGAGCCAGCGGCCGACGCGGATGCGTTTGCCGGTGGCTTTGCAGCGGCGGCAGTCCTTGCCGCGCTTGGGCTTGCCTTTGCGGTCGGTGGTGAGTTCGTGGCCCATGCCGTGGCACTTGCGGCAGTCGCCGAACGGCGAGGCAGCACACAGCCCGCTGTAACCGAGCGTGATGGCGAGCAGGCAGGCGATAGTAAGGAGGATGGGGGTCATGGAGGGCCCTCCAGGGCGGTTTCCGGGGGTTTCCGCAGGTGGGCCGCTATCCGCTAGCGACCTGATCAGACTGGGTTTGGGGTGCTAGCGGGGCCGCTAACGTTAGCGGGGTGTGCCGCTAGCGCTAGCGGCCCCGAACGGTCAGCCCGCGTCTCGCTTTCCGTCACGCTCCGCAATCGCGGTGGTGATGTGGGAGCGGTCGATACCGCGCCGGTTGACGACCTTGCCCTTGACGCGGCGGCCGACCTGGATGGTGGAGACGCCGTGCGGCTTGAGCGCTGCGGACAGTTGCTCGGGGTCCCAGCCGCCGTAGACGTCCTCGCGCAGCTCGGCGAGCCGGGCGACGACGGTTTCCGACCACACCTTGGTCTCGGCGGCCGGGATGACGGCGAGGATGTCGGCGAGCAGGTCGTAGGCGGGGCCTGTGACCGTTTCCGGTGCCTCTCCGAGCGCGTGGCCGGACAGCAGTCCGGCCGTCTCGCGTGCCTTGCGGGCGCGGGCGGCGATGGTCTCGGCGCCGGGTGCGTCGACGTAGACGGAGGCGACGATACGGGCGTCGGAGCCCTCGCCGACGAAGTAGTGAATGCCCTTGTCACCCCAGGCGAACATGGTCGCCCGTACCCCGCGCTTGTAGGCGGAGGTGCCGAGCACCATGTCGTTCTCTGTCTGGCCCATGACCTTCAGACACCAGCGGGCGGACGCGTTCGCGGAAATCCCGGTCGGCAGCGACTTGGCATCCGGTCGCTGCGTCGCCAGCAGCATCACGATCCCCGTCGCTGGGCCGCGCTTGACCAGGTCGGTGGCGATCTCCTCGAACTCCTTGCCGTGCTCGGGGTGCTCGAACAGCACCTGGCACTCATCCACCCCGACCACGATCGGGTGCAGACCGAGCGAGCGCTTGTCGGCAAGCTGGCTGGTCACCTTCGACTCCGGGCAGATGTCCCGGGGCAGGGAGCGGATCACCTTGGTGCGGCGGCGCAGTTCCTCGCGCAGCGCCCGCCAGTCGGCGAGCGCGTAGGCGATCGCTTCGTCGTCGTCGCCGGCGGCGTGCCGGTGGGAGACGGCGTTGCCGACCGGGTCCAGGTCGCCGGTGCCCTTCATGTCGTAGGTGTGCAGCTCCGCACGCGGGTCGAGGGCGGCGATGAGCAGCAGCAGACGCAGGAGGAACGTCTTGCCCATGCGGGGGATGGCGCCGATCACCCCGGCGATGTACATCAGGGTGACTTCGATCCAGCGTCCGCGCTGGTCGGTGCCGTAGGCGACGGGCTTGAACAGGTCCACCGCCCCGGCCTTGGCCAGCGGCCACTGAGGCTTCTTCGCCTTGGTCAGGTCCTGGTCACCGACCCACAGCACCAGGCGGCCTGTGTGTTCGTCGGCCACGGCCTCGGGCCACACGCAGCCCAGCGGGCGGCGCAGGCCGGAGGCGAGGCGTTCGCGGCGCTCGATGATGTCGGTCACGGTGACACCGAAGGGAAGGTTGCCCTCCGCACGCCAGCCCGGACCGTCGCGGGTGATCGGGGCGGTGAACTCGAACCCGTCCCGCCCCTTGGCCTGCGCCTGGTTGATCGCCGGGATGCCGAGTGCCCCGAGGGCGCGCAGCACGATGTCGGAGGTGAGCTTGGCTGCCTTGGGCAGTTCCACGGCTCGGTGGATGACTGGGGCGTCCGCCTTGCGGCCGGCCGACCCGAGCGCCATCACCAGCGCGCCCACCGACACGACCTGAAGCCACATCGGGGCGAGCACGTAGATGGCCAGGGCGGTGGCCAGGCCGGTGAACATGGCCAGCACGGCAACGAGGGTGCGCAGTCGGACCCGGCCGTCGCGCTGCCGCGACAGCTTCAGATACTCCGCGGCGTCCTCACGGCGCACGGCCGCCAGGCGGACCGGCTCGCCCTCGCGGTCGGCCACCCACCGCAGCGTGCCCCCGATGAACCGCGCGGCCCCGGCGGGCGCCTGAAGCGTTAGCCGCGCGGCGTAGACCGGGGCGCGCAGCGCGTGGTACCCGGCGGCGTGGGCGTAGTGGCGGGCCACCCACCCGGCGGCCGTCTTGAGTTCGGCGGTCGACCGCAGCCACACCGGGACGACCGCCCGGCGCCGTGCTCCGGCGAGCCGACCGAGGTAGCCCGGGCCGGTCGCGGTCGGCGCCGACTGGTCGACCATCACGGGCGCCGACGGGTCGACCGACCCGTCGGCCGACCGTCCGTCGTGGGAGTCGGGCGACCGGTCGGCCGACTCGGCACGGGCCGACCGTGCCTTGTCGAGGTCGACTACCTCGCCGCCGGAGTCGGCGGCCATTTCGGCTTCCAGTCGGTTGAAGAGTTCGTTGTCGTCGTCGGGGTGCTTCACTGAAGGTTCCTTCCGGAATGGCGGGAGGGTAGGCCCGGCCGACGCTGTAGGAGGTGGGCGGCCGGGCCCGTGGAGAGATGATGGGCGCCCTACTGGGCGGTAAGGGGGACACTTTGTACCCCCTTGCTGAGGGGTACAGTTCGTACCCCTCAGGCGGTCAGGCGGCGTGTGCGGCGGTGCGGGCGAGGGCGGCGGTGACGCGCTCGCCGATCCACTGGGCGACGTTGCAGGAGACGGCGTTTCCGGCCTGCATGGTCTGCTCGCCCTTGTTGCCGTGGACGATGTAGTCGGCCGGGAAGCGCTGCGCGAGGAGCTGTTCGCGCGGCTGGATCATCCGGTAGTGGCAGTCCTCCAGCGCAGGCGCCGGCGAGGCGATGCCCGCGGAGTCGACCGTCGGCAGGGTGTGCAGCGGCTCACCAGTCGTCTTCGTGGCCGCGTTGCGGTACGGGATGACCAGCCAGTGATGCCGACCCTTGGCCGTCACCGTGTCGACGGGCTCGCCGACCAGTCGGGCGGTGGCGTTGCGGCGCAGGGTGACGATGAACGAGTCGTCGGCCTGCGGCGGGGTCAGCAGTGCCTCGAACCCCTTCGGGTTCGCCAGCCGGGTCCGCAGCGGCTCGCTGGCCCGGGTCGGTGTGGTGTTCCACGTGCCGCCGCTCGGCACCAGCACGGCATCCCCGATCTTCACGGTGCGGGCGGCGAGCGGGGCGGCGTCTGCGGGGACGGCCCGGCCGTCGTGCCCGCCGTGGTTGACCGTGAGCACCATCCGCTGATCCCCCAGCAGGTTCAGGCCCGCGCGGATGCGCTTGACGGTGTTCGCCGCCAACGGCCGAAGACCCTGCTCGCCCCGGTCTCCGATGCGGACTCCGAGGTTGGTCCAGTCGATGATGCTCGCGGCCGGGCGCACGTACGGCTCCACCAGCGCGTGGCGGCACGCGCTGTTCGGGCAGCGGTAGTCGTACTGCTGCTTGTACTTGCCCACCCGGCGCCCGTTGCGCCAGGTCTGCACCGCGGCCACGTCCTCGCCGCACTCGGAACACCAGGCGGGCGGGCGCGGGGCGAGATCGGGGGTGGGTACGTCGGTGCGGGTGAAGACGACGTAGATCCGGTCCCGCCACTGCGGTGCGGGCAGATTGCCTGTGCCGCCGACGTGGGCGGAGGAGACGGAGACGATCTGCGAGCGGTAGCCGAGTATCTCCATGCCCTTGCGCCACCAGTCGAACAGCTCCCAGTCCACGGCGAATTCGAGGACGTTCTCACACAGGACCGCCTTGTAGCGGTGCACCTCGGTCGCCCGGATCACGTCGTAGGCGGTAGCCCGAGTACGCTCCCAGCCCGCGTCGTCCACCCGGCCATGCTCCTCCAGCTCGAAGGACAGTTGACCGTGGGTGCGGCGGCGTCCGCCGGCCGGGGAGATCTCCGTGCAGATCGGCGAGGCCCACAGGATGTCCGTCCGGGGCAGGCGCCGCATGTCGTAGTTGTTGATGTCCGCGCACAGGTGGTCGGCGTCGCGGTGGTTGGCAGCGTGCGTCTCCACCGCCCGCTTCCAGTGGTTCGCCGCCAGGCGCAGTTCCAGCCCGGCCGCGACCAGGCCCGTGGAGGAGCCGCCCGCGCCGCAGAACAGATCGGTGAACGTCAGGCTCATGCCTGCACTCCCTTACGAGGTCAGAGGTCGAACAGGCCCGGCGCGTCGTCCACCGGGGTCGTGGTGCGGGCTCGGCGGGCGGCGGCGGTGTGGCACTCCGGGCACCAGGCCCACAGCTCCCCCGGCGGCAGCGTGACGGCCTTGACGGGCGGGGTGAGCGGGTCGGCCGGGGCGGCCATCAGCCTGACGCGGTGGCCGTGCTTGCTGGTATAGCCGTCGTGCTTGCGCGGGCACCGCCCGTCGGTCTTGGCGTGCTCGTTGCCGCACTGGCCGCTGCACTGGCAGCGGTGCCCGGCCGCTTCCATCACCGGCCGCCAGGTGCCCACGGCCGCGAGAGGCTCGCTCATGCCGCCACCTCCACCACGGGCGCCGGGGTGTGGGCGCCGGTGCGGCCGGCGCGGCGCCCGGCGAGGGTGGCGAACAGCCGACCCAGCCCCGCCCGGCGCAGTCCGGCGCGTGCCTGCTTGGCCGCGTACATCGCCTCATCCGCCCGACGCAGCAGGGCAGACAGGTCATCGGTCGGGAAGTCCGCGGCGCGGACCCAGCCGAGCGAGACGGTGGTGTGCACGGCCGGGTCCTGGCCCTCGACGGGACGGGCGAGCACGCCGTGCAGGACGGCGAGCAGGTCGCCGGCGGTGCCGTGGTCATCGATCAGGACGGCGGCGAACTCATCGCCCCCGAGCCGCCCGGCGACACCGGTGCGGCCGACGTGGTGGGCGAGCCGGTCGGCGGTCGCCTTCAGCAGGGCGTCTCCGGCGGCGTGCCCGTAGGTGTCGTTGATGTGCTTGAACTTGTCGACGTCGGCGAGGACGACGACCGCGCGCGGGTCCTTCAGCAGGGCCGTGGCACGGCGGGTGAAGCCGTCGCGGGTGCGTAACCCGGTGAGCGGGTCACGGCGGGCGGTGTTCAGGCAGCGATGCAGCCACCGCACGTGCACCGCCCACCCGGCAGCGAGCGGCAGCGCGGACAGCAGGACCGTGGCCAGGGTGTTCATGCCGCCACCTCCTGACCGATGTCACCGGACGCCTCAGCGTCCGTGTCCGCGCCGGTCTCGGTGTCGGGGGTGTCGACGGGGCGCAGGGCGCGGCCGTCGGCCCGCTCGGCGAGCAGCACGTCACGCACCTGCCGGGCCGGACCCGCACCACAGCGCAGCGCCTTGCGCAGTGCCTCGGCGTTGATCCCGGCGTCCGGCCAGTCCGCGGTGACCGTGCGGGCCTCGGTCAGCAGGTCCGCCACCGAGCGCGGTCCGGGCTTGCCCCGGCCCTTGCTGTGGCGCTTTCGCGGCGCCTTCGGGGCCGGAGGGGTGGCCTCTTCCACGGCCGGTTCCGCTGTCTCGGGGGCGGGGGCGGTGTTGGGTACCGCGTCGGCCGGGTTCAGCTCACCCAGCCTGAGCAGGACGCGTTCGCGGCGCGGGGTGCGGCGCCGCCAGGCGCGGCCGTAGCGCTCGCGCAGGTCCGCACGAGCCAGCAGCCGCTCCCGCTCACGGGCGAGCGCATCGGCGTAGGAGGTGACCTCCCACAGCGTCATCCGACGCCACAGCGCGAACGTTGACAGCGGGGCGAGCAGCCAGCGCGAGAACCGCACCTTCTCCATGCGACGGCCGGTCGCGGCGCCGATCCGGACGGCGTAGATGTGCGCGCCGATCTCGGAAAACACCACCCACAGCAGCGGCATTGTGCCGTGCGCCACCTTCGCCCACAGCGAGTGGCCGGCGGCGACGTTCAGCCCGCACGTGATCAGCGTGAGCACCCAGGGCACGAACCGCACCCACGCCAGCGCCATGTCCATCCGGATCAGCAGCAGGTTGGCCAGCGTGAACACCGGAATGGCCACGTCGATGCCGACCGGCAGCATCCACGGCTCGCCGAACCCCCAGCGGGCGGCGGCGGCCGACACGGCGTCGAAGGAGGAGATGAGACCGAGTGCGCCGACACCGGCAGCCGCAGCGGCGCCGATCCCGGCCAGGCCCATTTCCGGGCGTGTCAGCGGCGGCACGGCCGGACGCTCGGTGGTCTGCTCCGTCATGCCGCCACCCCCCTGCGGGGCGTACGGCGGCGGGCGGGGCGGGCCAGGGGGACGATGTCGAACAGCTCGGGGTGCCTTTCGACGACCCTGGCCGCGATGCGGATCAGGTCGTCGGGCAGCTCGGGGAGGTCAGCGAGGATGTCGCGGGCGGCGTCCAGCCGGGCCGCACGCTCCTCTTCAGTCTCGCCCTCGACACCCAGCCACAGCTCAACTGGGGTGCCCAGGGCCAGTTCGAGGAAGTCGTTCACAGAGACGGCCTCATGGCCGCCGATGTAGGTACGCACAGGGTGCTCCTGATGTTGGAGGGACCGGAGAACCCCGGAGCAGGCACAGGCGTGTGGTGAGACCGCGCCTGCTCCGGGGCGAGGAACCCGAGCCGCAGCGCGGCAGCGGGGAAGCACCCCGGGCCAGTGGCCATCGGGGGCGGTGGAGCGGTAATGGGCGGGACGGCGCAGGCCAGAAGTGGTGAGACGGCCGCCGTCTCCGGCTCCCTTCGCTCCCGCCCGTACGTCCTCACGCAACGCGCGGGACGGACGGGCGGGAGAGGCAGCCGGCCGCGGCATCAGCGCCGCGAACCAGTGCGGACCGAACTACTGACGGCGCCGCTGGCCGGTCCGAACGGGCGGCGCCTGGATATGTCGTCGGTACACACCGACCTCCCGCGTTCGCAGGGACATAGGGCGCGGCTTCATACCGCGCGGTCCGTCTTTTCAACTCGGGGAGACGGGGCCCGCCTATGCAGTTCTCAAACAACAACCGGTCGCAGGGCCCGAGGCGTGCGGCCGTAGCCGCCTTCCTGTCGGGCTGTCCTGTCCGGCGTGAGTTCAGATTGACCTAGGTCAATCTGTCTGTCAAGCGGTTCGGCTGACGGATCAGGGATTGACCTAGGTCCGGTTACTCTCGGAGGCATGGATCAGAGCGCCGAAGCGCCCAAGACATCGCCCACGGCCAAGCAGATCGCGGCGGAGTTCCGCGAAAAGATCACGGGCCCCGATCGCGAGTACGGTCCCGGCGACCGCCTTCCGGCTGCTCGCACGCTCGCCAAGAAGCTCGGCGTGCAGCTCATGACCGTGCAGAGCGCGTATGGTCAGCTCCGCGACGAAGGGCTGATTCTCACCCAGCAGGGGCGTGGAACGTTCGTTCGCGACCCCTCTGTACCTCTCGGCACTGAGCCCGGCAGTAGCCCAGCGTTCACCGCGTTGGCGGCGGAGCTGAACGCGATCCACGACACTCTCCGTGTGCTCGGAGAGCGGCTTGACCGCCTTGAGCGGCTCGTGGAAGGCGAGACTCCACCTTCGCTGTGAGTTCATCCGCACGCCTCAGCAAGCGTTCGGCCTTGGCGCGGGCCTCGCTCAGACTCGCTTGCACCAACGCGAGTTCGGCAAGAGTCAGACCTTCCAGCTCGTTGATCCCTGGCATGACTCCAGCGTGCTGCCGGAAACGGCAGTGGACCCGGACAGACTGTCCGGGTCCATTTTCCTTGCAGCTCAGGAGGGTTGAATGAGCGTCATCACGTGACTTTCTCTACGGCGTTCAGCACCGCTGCCCATGGCAGGTCGCGCCCTGCCGGCGCCTCCCGAGGCTCGTACAGCGGCCATACGTCCGGCCCGTAGACCAGGTGCACGCCTCCAGCCCGAAGAGTGTCAATGTGGTGTTGCCACGACGGATGCCGGGCGTGCGCAGCGTTCACCCTTGGGAAGACAACGACGGGCAGACCGAGGGTGCCCATCGCCTCGCCGACCTGCGTCAACGCCTGGTTGTCCATCACGCCGGTCGCAAGTTTGGCGACCATGTTGGCCGATGCAGGAGCGACCACGTAGCAGTCAACCGGAGGGTGTGGTCGAGCCTCGCCCGGAAGTCTCGGTTGGTCCCGTACCGGTAGCCCGGTCAGCTTCTCCAACTGTTCGACTTCCCCGCTCATCCGCAGCCACTGACCGGCGTTCGGGGTCAGGGTGACGGCCACCCGCCACCCTCGGCTCATCGCCGGCTCGACAAGGCCCGCGCGCAGTCCCTCCACGCCACCGGCCGCCGACCCTACGACTCCCAGCACCCTGCGCTTGCTCGAACTCACTGCACCGCCCTGCACCGTTGAGCCATCACGAACACCTCAGAAGAGCGCGAGCCGCCCGCTACCGGTGACTGTTTGATCAGGTCCCGCAGCGTCTCGCGAACCCTGGGATTGTTGCGTACGAGCTGAGGCGAGGTTCGTTCAGCGGTACGGAGTTCCTGGAACGCATCGTCTCCCCGGCCGGCGAGCGACAGGGCGCGCGCGAAGTCGATCCGATGGGACACGCTCCGCTCTTGCGGCATGTGGTCGACGTCGATCCGGCCGTGCTCCACCACGTACGACACGTTGTCAAGGTCCAGCTCGATGGACAGGCGGTGCAGCAGCACGTTCGTGGGCCCGAACCCTGTCTGCCAGTAGTTTTCATCGGAGCCGAGATCTTCGGCGAGTTCTTCGGCTCGACGTAGCAGGGCCGTGGCGGTGGAGCGGTCTTGGTGCCGTGCTGCGGCCACGGCCGCCCGCAGGTGGATCATCCCGAGCAGGCTGAGCGCGGCAGGGGTGTGGTCAGTGACCTGCGACGACAACCACGCAGCCGCCGTGTTTCCGAGTTCGAGCGCGTCGTCGTACCGGCCGTTGGCCAGCAGCGCGTGCGTGCCTGAACGCGCTGCCGACGCGAGCACGAGCGGATCGTCGGACTCGTCCGCCGCCCGCATCGCACGCTCCGCGGCCAGCCATGAAATGTCGGACTCACCGATCTTCGCGAGGGTCGTAGCGGCAAGGTGGTGCGTCCTCGCCGACACAGCCCAGCAGTCGCCACGGTCTTCGCCGTGGCGAGCCGCTCGCTCTTCCAGTTCCTGTGCCGTTTGAAGGAGGGCAGGAAGAGCGGCGATGACGCTTCCGAGTCGGCCGCCCTGATAGTCGTTCCACGCCTGCTCCACACGTACCGCCACGGGGGCGGGCGTAGGGAGCTGCGCCTCAGCGTGGGGGCCGAACAACAGACGAGACAGTCGGCGGGGGCTCATGAGGGCGTCCCGGACGGCTGGCACGTCGTCCTTCTGCTGCTCGTCCTCAACGAGCACGGTCTGACCGAGCAGGTCCCCCAGGGAGACGCGCAGAATCCGCGACAACTCGGCAAGCATGTCGATGCGGGGTGGCTTCCTGCGACCGGTCTCGATCTTCGCCAGCCAGTCAGTGCTCCGGCCGACCAGTCCGGCCAGAACTTCTTGGGTGTAGCCGCGACGCTTGCGGTAGAACGCGATCCGCTCACCGATGCTGAGGTGATCTCCGAGACCACGCATGCGTGCTGCCTCCTGCTGGTGGTAGGGGCCCTTTTCACCGTACAGAGCCGGTGATCGGGCGGGTAGTCGGCCCGAGGCGGTGCGGGCCGGAACGAGCGTGAGCCACCGAACGCGAAGAGACCCGGACACTATGTCCGGGTCTCTGATCTGGGGCTTCGCGTTGGACTCCGGGCCGGCTCTAGGCCATGCGACGGGGACCGGCGATTTCACGATCAGGCGAGAGGTAGGCCGAGGCCGTGTTCATTGTGTAAGGCGACCAGAGAAAGGCCAACGGCCCCTGAACTCGTCGGCGGGGACCGTTGGCATGACTGTGGGCTTACGTTTCGAACAGCCCATCTTGCGTCTCGGCAACGCGGACGAACCGATACTCCGTCGAGCGTTCTCGACCCAGTTGATCCTTCTTCTTCACCACTTCGATGAGGAAGGAAACTGGCATCCCCAATTCGAGATGCATTGCCATCAGGTCGTCCGGATCGATGTGCACGTCATACGCTTTGGACTGGCGAGTGTTGCCTGTTTTCACCTTGACTATGCCCGACATGCGGAGTTCCGTGATTGTGCCGGCGACCGCAAGGCGTGAGCGATAGGTTTTTAGCTCGCGGAGGCTGCGCATATAGCTCTTGCCGCGGCTCGAAAGACTGGAGGATCTGACTGTGCCGTCCAGGCTGCGCCAGCGCATTTCCATTGATAGGTCGAACCTGTCGAGCGCGTGCACGACACCGTCCAGACCAGGGATGATGCGCTCCCATCGGCGTACGTCCTGCTCATTCTCGGCAGCGTCAACGAGCTTAAGCAGGTCACGCATCGCAGGGTCGGCGGTCGAAGAATCCACCCTGCCGAGGTTCGCTTCCTCTTCGCTACTCTCAACCTTCGGGCGGACGTGTAGTACCGTACTTCCGCGGGACAGGCCAGTCAGTTCCAGTTCGACGTCTTTCCGGGCTGCGGCAGCAACTCCGTCGCGTAGAGGTCTAAGCAGCGCATCGCCGACGCGGAAATCCAACGCCCCGCGTTCCGCTGCCTCTCCTCGTAGCCGGACGGTCAACTCCTCGGAGAGGGCAGCCTGGGGATCATAGTGGCGAGCTGCCTCTAGCCAATTCCGCCGCAACTCTTCTTCGTACGCGTCATCACTGGATGGTGGAGATGCCAATTCTGCGAAGAACCGCCGGTTTGCCTCGCGGTTACGCTCTAGAGCACGTTGTCGCCAGCTCGTGCTCATAGGGTCACCTCCAGGTAGCCGCGCCGTGGTGCCGCACTTTCGATGGTGGGCTCACTCTTGTCTACCCCAGGGGTCCGACAGCGCTGCCACCAGTCATCCCACGCCCCTCTCTCCCGAAGGTACGCCTGATCCTCAGCATCCAAACGCTCGGCGCGGAAGACGGAGACGATCGGCCTGTAACGCACAGGGAGTGGCGACACTCCGAACTCGTCCAGTCGAGCCTCGCGCTTGAACGCAGTGAGTAGCCAGCGGGTACCCGGAAGCCCCTTCATGGCCGAAGCCACACGGTCGTCGATCAAGACGGTGAGATCAATGTTCTGCGGGTTCATCTTTGTACTGACGTAGCTACCGCCCAGCCAGATGGCATGGACTAGTGAGGCGCTGCCGACAGTATCGCGGTGACGCTCTTCGAGCTCGAAGAAGCGACTGAGGTAGCTCTCAAGCCCGGTCCAGAGACGAGTTCTAGTCTCTGACTCTTTGAAGATCCGGTCTTTGACCAGTAGCTCTTCGGCGTCTTCCGGGCTGAGCCGGTACCTACCGGGCGGTAAAAACCCGTCTTCCCCCCACTCAGGAACCACGCGCCCCTCCCCTGAGCATGTGTCCACGTACCGTCGCATGATCCCGTTTTTGCATGTATCGAGCAAGAGCCGCTGCCGTAGTACGTCGGAGCGGTGACTTTGCTGGCCCTCGACTGTATGAGCGCGTTGCTGAGGGCTACTCGAGGCCGATGCGTCCGGCGAGGCCCGGCCGGAGCTGCTCTGGACGAGGCGTGGACGACCGGGCATGGCTCCGGAGAGGGCTCCCTGTCCCTGCAGGTCAACCCCACTGGGAACGGTAAATCTGCCGATGCCCAGAGCCGGGCCGTCCTCGGGCCGTCCGAGGGTGCCCCACGACAACCCTCAACGACCAACAACGACCAGGTTGGCCCGGCGCCGGGCGACGGGCTAACGGTGCGTCTGCCCAGCTAGACCCAGGTGTCCAGCCACATCCGCGACCGCCAGTCGTCGATCGGGATCGCCGTGCCCGTGTACAGCGGCCAGAAGTAGATGAAGTTCCACGCGATGAGCAGCACCAGGACGCCCGCTCCCGTCGCGCCCGCCACCCGGCGGGTGTCCGTGCAGCCCGGGCGGCCGATGATCGCCCCCAGGAGCATCGCCACCGCCAGGCACAGGAACGGGACGAAGACGACGGCGTAGAAGAGGAAGATCGTGCGCTCCTGGTACATGAACCAGGGGAGGTAGCCGGCGGCCACGCCGCAGGCGATCGCGCCCGCGCGCCAGTCCCGGCGGAAGAACCAGCGCCACAGGACGTACAGCAGGGCGAAGCAGCCCACCCACCACAGGAGCGGCGTGCCCAGCGCCAGGACCTCGCGGGCGCACTTCTCGCCCGCGTCGACCGGGCAGCCGTCCGAGCCGGCCGACGGGGACTCGTAGAAGTAGGAGACCGGGCGGCCCAGGACGATCCAGCTCCACGGGTTCGACTGGTACGTGTGCGGCGAGGTCAGGTGGGTGTGGAATTCGAGGACCTGCGTCTCGTAGTGCCACAGGCTGCGCCACCAGTCCGGGAAGAGCCACGACCAGGAGCTGTTCGCGCCGTCCTTGGCCGCCCAGTCGCGGTAGTAGCCGCCGGTGCCGTCGGAGGGGGAGAGGATCCAGCCGAGCCAGGAGAGGAGGTAGGTCGCCAGGGCCACCGGGATCGTCGAGAGGAAGGCCCGGCCCAGGTCGCTGCGGAGCACCGCGCGGTAGGGGTGGTGGGCGCCCGCCACGCGGCGGGAGCCGACGTCCCACAGGACGGCCATCACGCAGAAGGCCGCCATGATGTACAGGCCGTTCCACTTGGTGGCCGCCGCCAGGCCCAGCATCAGGCCCGCCGCCAGACGCCAGGGGCGCCGGCCGAGGCGCAGGGTCTCCGCGACGTGGGCGTCCGGGCGGACGCGGCCGTCGTCGTCCACCGGGAGCGCGGCGGCGAGTCTCGCCCGGGCCTTGTCGCGGTCGACGACCAGGCAGCCGAAGGCGGCCAGCACGAAGAACATCAGCACGCTGTCCAGCAGCGCGGTGCGGCTCATCACGAAGTGCAGGCCGTCCAGCGCCATCAGGGCGCCCGCCAGGCAGCCGAGGAACGTCGAGCGGAAAAGGCGGCGGCCGATCCGGCACAGCATCAGCACCGACAGGGTGCCGAGCAGCGCCGTCATGAAGCGCCAGCCGAACGGGTCGAAGCCGAACAGCAGCTCGCCCAGACCGATGACGTACTTGCCGACCGGCGGGTGCACGACGTAGGCCGCGTCGGTCGGGATCGGGACGTCGCCGCCCGAGTTCAGGATCAGGTCGTTGGCGTTCTTGTCCCAGTTGACCTCGAAGCCGCGGTGGATCAGCGCCCACGCGTCCTTGGCGTAGTACGTCTCGTCGAATATCACCGCCTTCGGGCTGCCCAGGTTCCAGAACCGCAGCACCCCGGCGAGCAGCGCCACCAGCAGCGGGCCGCCCCACGCCGACCAGCGGACGATCCGCTCGGTGAACGGCTTCGACAGGCCCAGGAACGCCCACAGGCGCGGACTCGGGCTCGTGTACGGCGGCACCAGCCGGTCGCGGACGTCGTCGGCCGCGGCCCCCGCCGTGTAGCCGAAGCGGCGCAGCCGCTGCTGCCAGGTGGGCCGCTCGTCGTGCGGGGCCTGGCCCTGCCGGGTGTCCGTGGAGGACGCGGTACTGGTCACCGCGCCATCGTAGGGAACCGTGCTGTGCGCGTCCCGCGCATGGGCCTCCCGGGTGCGGATACGTCCCCCGCACGGGAGGGCTGGGAGGATGGGGGCGTGACTGGAACCCTTGTACTCGCGGGCACTCCCATCGGCGACGTCCAGGACGCCCCGCCCCGGCTCGCCGCCGAACTGGCCGGTGCGGACGTCGTCGCCGCCGAGGACACCCGGCGGCTGCGCAGGCTCACCCAGGCGCTCGGCGTCGCACCCGCGGGGCGTGTCGTGTCGTACTTCGAGGGCAACGAGTCCGCCCGTACGCCCGAGCTGGTGGAAGAGCTGGTCGGGGGCGCGCGGGTGCTGCTGGTCACCGACGCCGGGATGCCGTCGGTGTCCGACCCCGGGTACCGGCTCGTCGCCGCCGCCGTCGAGCGCGGGGTGCGCGTCACCGCCGTCCCCGGGCCGTCCGCCGTGCTGACCGCGCTCGCCCTGTCGGGGCTGCCGGTCGACCGGTTCTGCTTCGAGGGCTTCCTGCCCCGCAAGGCCGGTGAGCGGCTGACGCGGCTGCGCGAGGTCGCCCAGGAGCGCCGCACCCTCGTCTACTTCGAGGCCCCGCATCGGCTCGACGACACCCTCGCCGCCATGGCCGAGGTCTTCGGTGCCGACCGGCGGGCCGCCGTCTGCCGGGAGCTGACCAAGACCTACGAGGAGGTCAGGCGGGGCGGGCTCGGTGAGCTGGCCGCGTGGGCCGGTGAAGGAGTACGGGGCGAGATCACCGTCGTCGTCGAGGGGGCGCCGGACCAGGGGCCCGAGGAGGTCGGCGCCGGGGAGCTGGTGCGGCGGGTGCGGGTGCGCGAGGAGGCGGGGGAGCGGCGCAAGGAGGCCATCGCGGCGGTGGCCGCCCAGGCGGGCGTGCCCAAGCGCGAGGTGTTCGACGCGGTCGTGGCCGCGAAGAACGCGGAGAAGAACGCGGAGAAGAACGCGGGGAAGAACGCGGGGATTTAGAGGGCTTCGCTTGACCCTGGGCGCCGTCCTCTTGACCCGCCGCTGACCTTGCGGGGACTCCCGCCAAGGACAGCCCAAATCGGCCCAAATACTCGGCAGTACCTGGTGCTTTCCCGCCGGTGGAGGAGTCCACTGGAGGAAGGAACGGAACGAGCCGAAGGAGCCGGGATGAGCATGAGTGAGAGCGCCGTGCGGGCCGGAGTGCGTGCCGGTGCCACCGCCGTCGTCCACGAGTCGTACTCCTTCGCCTGCATGCGCTGCGGGCACGGCTGGGAACAGTCGTTCGAGATCGAGCACCACACGGACGCCGACGGCCGCGCGTTCGTGCTCTACGTCGTGGACGGCCGCGTCGTGCCCTCCCCGCTGACCCGGCCGACCTGCGCCACCTGCGGCAACCACGTCGTGCGGATCATGCGCCCGGGGCGGGTCGCCTCGGTGCGCGGCACCGCGTACGGGACCCGCCGGGTGCCGCCGGCCGGCCCGCTGGAGGTACCCGTGGTGCCGCGGTCGCCGGAGGTGCCCGAGCAGCCCGGGCCGGGGGCGCCGGGGCTCGGCGCCGGGCACCGGCAGTGGCACCTGGCCGACCTCCTGCATGCCCTTCGCCCCCACCGCGGGGCGAGCTAGCCGCACCTCCGGGGCGCGCGGGAGCTTTCGTAGGATCGAGGCATGCCTTCGAACGCCTCGGGCCGGTCCGACAAGGACGCCGCGCCCCCGCTCCCCGAGCCCCTCCGGGTGCCGGTCGCCGACTCGCACACCCACCTCGACATGCAGTCCGGCACGGTGGACGAGGCGCTCGCCAAGGCCGCGTCCGTCGGCGTCACGACCGTCGTGCAGGTCGGCTGCGACCTGGCCGGATCCCGCTGGGCGGCCGAGACCGCGGCGGCCCACGACGCCGTCCACGCCACCGTCGCCCTGCATCCCAACGAGGCGCCGCGCATCGTCCACGGCGATCCCGACGGCTGGTCGCGGCAGGGGGCGCGGCAGCCCGGCGGGGAGGCGGCGCTCGACGAGGCGCTGGCCGAGATCGACCGGCTCGCGGCGCTCCCGCAGGTCAAGGGCGTCGGGGAGACGGGCCTTGACCACTTCCGCACCGGTCTCGAGGGCAAGGAGGCTCAGGAGCGCTCCTTCCGCGCCCACATCGAGATCGCCAAGCGGCACGGCAAGACCCTCGTCATCCACGACCGCGACGCCCACGCCGACGTCCTGCGCGTCCTCAAGGAGGAGGGCGCCCCCGAGCGCACCGTCTTCCACTGCTACTCCGGCGACGCCGAGATGGCCGGGGTCTGCGCCCGCGCCGGGTACTACATGTCCTTCGCCGGCAACGTCACCTTCAAGAACGCCCAGAACCTGCGCGACGCCCTCGCCGTGGCCCCGGCGGAGCTGGTCCTGGTGGAGACCGACGCGCCGTTCCTGACGCCGGTGCCCTACCGGGGGCGGCCGAACGCGCCCTACCTGGTGCCGGTCACGGTGCGTGCCATGGCGCAGGTACGGGGCGTCGACGAGGACACCCTGGCGACCGCCCTCGCCGCCAATACGGCCCGCGCCTTCGGCTACTGACACGCTGAGTAGTCGCGTCGCTTGGGAGAGTGACCGGCGCTCCGCTAGGTTCTGGGGGCCCGATCGGGACCCCTGGAGCGTGTGGGCGTGAGCAGAACGCAGTTCGAGCCGGCAGAGGCGTACGAGACGCACGAGCGCTACGCGGCCTACGAGGGCTACGCGGCCTACGAGGGTTACGAGACCTACGAGTACCTCGCGCCGTACGACGTGCACAGTGCGCCGACCCTGCCGTACGGGTACGCCGACCCGTACCGGTCCGCGCCCGCGGTGCCCCGGCAGGGCACCGCACCGCAGGACCGGCCGGTGAGCGCGCCGGGCGACGGGCGCGCCGAGCGCCGGCGGCGGGCCCGGTGCGCGGGGCGCGCGGACACCTCCCTGCGCCGGCTGCTGCCGCGGGCGCTGGTCGTGGCCTTCCTCGCGGGCGGCACCACCGCCTTCGTCGCCAAGGACAAGGCCGTCGAGCTGACCGTCGACGGCGCCCCGCGCACCCTGCACACCTTCGCCGACGACGTGACCGAACTGCTCGCCGAGGAAGGCGTCCAGGTGGGCGCCCACGACGTCGTCGTCCCCGCCCGCGGCACCCCGCTGACCAGCGGCGAGGACGTCACCGTCCGCTACGGGCGTCCCCTGCTGCTCACCCTGGACGGCCACCGGCGCCAGGTGTGGACGACCGCGGAGACGGTGGAGGGGGCGCTGCGGGAGCTCGGCGTACGGACCCAGGGCGCTTACCTGTCCACCGAGCGCTCCCGGCGCATCGGCCGCGAGGGCCTCGCCCTGGTGGTGCGCACCGAACGGGTGGTGACCGTCATGGCGGACGGCCAGACCCGCACCGTCCGCTCCAACGCCGCGACCGTCCGCGAGGTCGTCGAGGAGGCGGGCGTCTCCCTGCGCGGCGAGGACACCACCTCCGTCCCGGCGACCGCCTTCCCGCGCGACGGGCAGACTGTCACGGTGCTGCGGATCACCGGGTCCCGGGAGGTCCGCGAGGACCCGATCCCCTTCGCCGAGCGACGGGACGAGGACGCCACCCTCTACCGGGGCACCGAGGTCGTCCAGCAGGCGGGCCGGCCCGGACTGCGCCGCACCACCTACGCCCTGCGCACCGTCAACGGCGTCCGCCAGAAGCCGCGCCGCCTGCGCACCGAGGTGGTGCGCGAGCCCACCCCGCGGATCGTGCGGGTCGGCACCCGGCCCCGGCCGGCCTCCGTGCACGGCGCCGACAGCCTGAACTGGCAGGCCCTGGCCGCCTGCGAGTCCGGCGGCCGCCCGGACGCCGTCGACCCGTCGGGGACGTACGGCGGGCTCTACCAGTTCGACACCGGCACCTGGCACGACCTCGGCGGCGAGGGCCGCCCCCAGGACGCGTCGGCCGCGGAGCAGACGTACCGGGCGCAGAAGCTGTACGTACGCAGCGGCGCCGCCGCCTGGCCGCACTGCGGCGCCCGGCTGCGGGAGTGAGGCCTCGCGGGGCGCCCCGCCGCGGGCAGGAGGCCCACGCGCCCCCGGCTACCCTTGCGGGGTGAGCAGCCCCACCCCCGACGCCCTCCTGGGCCCCGCCGACGTCCGTGAACTCGCGGCCGCCCTCGGCGTACGCCCCACCAAGCAGCGCGGTCAGAACTTCGTCATCGACGCGAACACGGTCCGCCGTATCGTCCGCACCGCCGAGGTACGCCCCGACGACGTGGTGGTCGAGGTGGGACCGGGTCTCGGCTCGCTCACCCTGGCCCTCCTGGAGGCCGCCGACCGGGTCACCGCCGTCGAGATCGACGACGTACTCGCCGGCGCCCTGCCCGCCACGGTCGCCGCCCGCATGCCGGAGCGCGCCGACCGGTTCGCGCTCGTGCACTCCGACGCGATGCACGTGACCGAGCTGCCGGGCCCGGCCCCGACCGCGCTGGTCGCGAACCTCCCCTACAACGTCGCCGTCCCCGTCCTCCTCCACATGCTCGACACCTTCCCGAGCATCGAGCGGACCCTCGTCATGGTGCAGGCCGAGGTCGCCGACCGGCTCGCCGCCGGGCCCGGGTCGAAGGTGTACGGCGTCCCGTCCGTGAAGGCCAACTGGTACGCCGAGGTGAAGCGGGCCGGGTCCATCGGCCGCAACGTCTTCTGGCCCGCGCCGAACGTCGACAGCGGCCTCGTGTCACTCGTCCGGCGGACCGAGCCGCTGAAGACCACGGCGTCCAAGGCCGAGGTCTTCGCGGTCGTCGACGCCGCGTTCGCCCAGCGCCGCAAGACCCTGCGGGCCGCGCTCGCCGGGTGGGCGGGGTCGGCCGCCGCCGCCGAGGCCGCCCTCGTCGGCGCGGGCGTGTCGCCGCAGGCGCGCGGAGAGGCCCTGACCGTGGAAGAGTTCGCGCGTATCGCCGAGCACAAGCAGTAGGAAGTCAGGGAGTGACGAGCAAGTGAGCGTGACGGTCCGCGTCCCCGCCAAGGTCAACGTCCAGCTCGCCGTCGGCGCCGCCCGCCCCGACGGCTTCCACGACCTCGCCAACGTCTTCCTCGCCGTCTCCCTGTACGACGAGATCACCGCGACCCCGGCCGCCGACGGGCTCCGCGTCACCTGCGAGGGCCCCGACGCCGACCAGGTCCCGCTCGACCGCACCAACCTCGCCGCCCGCGCGGCACTCGCCCTCGCCGAGCGGTACGGCCGCGCACCCGACGTGCACCTCCACATCGCCAAGGACATCCCCGTCGCCGGGGGCATGGCGGGCGGCAGCGCCGACGGCGCGGGTGCGCTGCTGGCCTGCGACGCGCTGTGGGGCACCGGCGCCTCCCGCGAGGAGCTGCTGGAGATCTGCGCCGAGCTGGGCAGCGACGTGCCGTTCAGCCTGGTCGGCGGGGCCGCGCTGGGCACGGGCCGGGGGGAACGGCTGACGGAGCTGGAGGTGGGGGGCGACTTCCACTGGGTGTTCGCGCTGGCCGCGCGGGGGCTGTCGACGCCGGCCGTCTTCCGCGAGTTCGACCGGCTGGGCAAGGGCCTGGACATCCCGGAGCCGGCCGCCGACCAGGCGGTGCTCGACGCCCTCGCCAAGGGCGACCCGGCCGCGCTCGCCGTCGCCGTCTCCAACGACCTCCAGCCGGCCGCGCTCTCCCTCTTCCCCGAGCTGTCCGACACCCTCGCGGCGGGCCGGGCGGCGGGGGCGCTGGCGGCCGTCGTCTCGGGCTCGGGGCCGACCACGGCCTTCCTCGCGACCGACGCCAAGTCCGCCTCCGACATCGCGGGCGTGCTGCGGGCGTCGGGGACGTGCCGGGACGTGCGTACGGCGTCCGGGGCGGCGGCGGGGGCGACCGTCCTGGACTGAGGCCCGCGGCGGCCGGACTACCCTGGAGGGTCGAGCGATCCCCCAGGCAGGAGAGAAATGGCCGTCAATCTGGTCAATGTCGAGAACGTCAGCAAGGTGTACGGCACCCGTGCCCTCCTCGACGGCGTGTCCCTCGGCGTCTCCGAAGGGGACCGCGTCGGCGTCGTCGGGCGCAACGGCGACGGCAAGACGACCATGATCCGGATGCTGGCCAGGCTGGAGGAGCCCGACACCGGGCGGGTCACCCACTCCGGCGGGCTGCGGCTCGGCGTGCTCACCCAGCACGACTCCCTCGACCCCGCCGCCACCGTCCGGCACGAGGTCATCGGTGACATGGCGGACCACGAGTGGGCGGGCAGCGCCAAGATCAGGGACGTGCTGACCGGGCTGTTCGGCGGGCTCGACATGCCGGGATTCCCGCAAGGGCTCGACACCGTCATCGGGCCGCTCTCCGGCGGTGAGCGGCGCCGGATCGCGCTGGCCAAGCTGCTCATCGAGGAACAGGACCTGATCGTCCTCGACGAGCCCACCAACCACCTCGACGTCGAGGGCATCGCCTGGCTCGCGGCGCACCTGCGCGAGCGGCGCTCCGCGCTCGTGTGCGTCACCCACGACCGGTGGTTCCTCGACCAGGTCTGCACCCGCATGTGGGACGTGCAGCGCGGCGACGTCTACGAGTACGAGGGCGGCTACTCCGACTACGTCTTCGCCCGCGCCGAGCGCGAGCGCATCGCCGCCACCGAGGAGACCAAGCGGCAGAACCTGGTGCGCAAGGAGCTGGCCTGGCTCCGGCGCGGCGCTCCCGCCCGTACCTCCAAGCCCCGCTTCCGCGTCGAGGCCGCCAACGAGCTGATCGCCGACGTGCCGCCGCCCCGCGACAGCAGCGAGCTGATGAAGTTCGCCTCCTCCCGGCTCGGCAAGACCGTGTTCGACCTGGAGGACGTCACCGTCCAGGCCGGTCCCAAGGTGCTGCTCAAGCACGTCACCTGGCAGCTCGGCCCCGGCGACCGCATCGGCCTGGTCGGCGTCAACGGCGCCGGCAAGACCTCCCTGCTGCGCGCCATGGCCGAGGCCGCCCGCAGCGAGGGCGAGCGGCAGCCGGCGGGCGGGCAGGTGCGGGTCGGCAAGACCGTCAAGCTGGCGTACCTGTCCCAGGAGGTCGCCGAGCTCGACCCGGACTGGCGGGTGCTGGAGGCCGTGCAGCGCGTCCGCGAGCGCGTCGATCTCGGCAAGGGCCGGGAGATGACCGCCGGGCAGCTGTGCGAGACCTTCGGGTTCGGCAAGGAGAAGCAGTGGACGCCGGTCGGGGACCTGTCCGGCGGTGAGCGGCGGCGGCTGCAGCTGCTGCGGCTGCTGATGGACGAGCCCAACGTCCTCTTCCTCGACGAGCCCACCAACGACCTCGACATCGAGACCCTGACCCAGCTCGAGGACGTCCTCGACGGCTGGCCCGGCTCGATGATCGTCATCTCCCACGACCGGTTCTTCATCGAGCGCACCACCGACCGCGTCTTCGCCCTCCTCGGCGACGGCGCGCTGCGCATGCTGCCGCGCGGCATCGACGAGTACCTGGAGCGGCGCCGGCGCATGGAGGAGGCCGCAGCGTCGAGCGCCCCGGCCGTGGCGGCCAAGCCCGCCGCCGCCGTGCCGGAGAAGAGCGCCGCCGACGTGCGCGCCGCCAAGAAGGAACTCCAGAAGATCGAGCGGCAGCTGGACAAGGTCTCCGAGAAGGAGACCAAGCTGCACGCCCGAATCGCCGAGAACGCAACGGACTTCGCGAAGGTGGCCGAACTGGACGCCGAGCTGCGCGAACTGGCGGGGCAGCGCGACGAGCTGGAGATGCGCTGGCTGGAACTGGCCGAGGACGCCTGAGCCGACTGCGCACGGGGGCGCGGGTGGTGTAAAGGCGGCGTGAAGGCGCGTAACGGAGGCATCACGGGGCGGTCCGCCCTTGGGAACAGCGGCGGACGCGGCCCGGTGGGGGGTTGGCCGCGGGTGATAGAAAGGCCGTCCGAGGACTGTCCCAGCACGGTCCGAGGCAGTTCGAACGATCGCCTTTGACGACTCCGGGGCCAGCGCGTGACCCGGGGCGTGGCTAAAAATCAGTGAGTGAGCAATAAGGGGGAACGCGCTGATGAGCCAGCCGCCGAATCAGCCGCCGCAGCCGGGTGGCTTCGGAGCACCGCAGGACCCGCCTCCGGGAGGCTTCGGGGCACCGACCCCGCCGCCCCCGCAGGGACCGCCGCCCGGCCCGCCGCCGCAGCAGCCGGGCTACGGCTATCCGCAGCAGCCGGGCCAGCCCGCCCAGCCGGGGCCGTACGGACAGCAGCCCGGACCGTACAACTCCGGCCCGTACGCCCAGCCGCAGCAGCCGGGGCCGTACGGACAGCAGCCCGGCTACGGCTACCCGCAGCAGCAGTACCCCGGCATGCCCGGCGCGCCCGGCACCCCGCCGCCCGGCGGCTCCGGGTCGCGCAACCCGTTCAAGGGCAAGCCCGCCCTCGCCGTCGGCGCCGCGGTCGCGGCCCTGCTCGTCATCGGCGGCAGCGTGTGGGCGGTCACCGCGAGCGGCGGTGACGACGAGAAGGACAAGAAGCCCGTCGTCGCCAAGACCGACGACCCCAAGCCCTCCGGCTCCAAGGGCGGCGCCCCGGTCAACCCCGGTGACGGCAGCGGCGACGGCGGCGAGGACCCCGAGAACCTCAACGAGGGCCGCCAGGCCGGCGAGTCCAAGGTGCTCTGGTACAAGGAGGCGCCCGACGCCCCCGGTTCCGGCGCCGACGCCGACGGCATGTGGATCACCGACAAGGCCGCGGTGAAGGCCGCGTACAAGCAGGTCTTCGCCTACAACGTCGGCGACGGCAAGCCCACCTGGGACCCGGTCACCTTCCCGGAGAAGATCTGCGCGGTCACCCCGGAGAAGACGGCCGACGACAAGATCGTCGTCGCCTACATGAGCGGTTCCAGCGACCGCGCCAAGTGCAACAAGCTCCAGGAGATCGACCTCGCCACCGGCGAGAAGGGCTGGTCGGAGGAGGTCGCCGAGGGCGACCTGTTCGACTCCACGCTCTCCCTGGAACTCACGCTCAGCGGCGACGTCATGATGGTCGGCCGCTCCCAGTCCGGCACCGCCTACGACGTCCGCAGCGGCAAGAAGCTGTACGACAAGAAGAAGTACGGCGACGCCTGCTTCCCCGCCGGGTTCGCGGGCAGCGCGAAGAAGCTCGTCCAGGTCGCCTCCTGCGGCGCCGGCGGCAACAACGCGCACGACGAGCTCCAGGGCCTCGACCCCAAGACCGGCAAGGCCCTGTGGACCTACAAGTACGAGAAGGGCTGGCGGATCGCTCGCGCCTACTCCGTCGACCCGCTCGTCATCTACGCCACCAACGAGGACAAGAAGGTCTGGAACATCTCCTCCTTCACCTCGGCGGGCAAGGTCCGGGAACAGGTCGGCGTCGACGAGGACTTCGCCCCCGAGTGCGGCTGGGCCATCATGGAGCGCGACCTCCAGGGCTGCTCGGGCGTGACCGTCGCCGGGGACACCCTGTACCTGCCGACCGAGGCGACCAGCGGCGCCAACGAGATCGTCGCGATCAACCTCGCCACCGGCAAGGAGAAGTGGCGCGCCAAGTCCCCCGCGGACGAGTCGATGACGCCGATGAAGGCCGAGGGCGACCAGCTGATCGCGTACGTCCAGCCGTCCTACGACGCGGGCGGCCAGGTCGTGTCCATCCCGACCGGCGGCAGCAGCCACAAGCCGGCCAAGCTGCTGCAGAACCCGCAGGGTGTCGCGGACATCGAGAACGGCTTCTACTCCAAGGACATCGACTGGGTGGACGGGCGGTTCTTCATCTCCACCACCCGCCTGAACGGAAACGACGAGTCGAAGGAGAAGTTGATGCTCGCCTACGGCAAGTGACCTCTTCTCCGGTTTCTCCGGTTTCTCCGGGCCACCGTCCCCTTCCGTCCCCGTCGTCTCCGCTCTCCGAGGTGCTCACGTCATGACCCAGCCGCCGCCCCCGCCGCCCAACCAGCCCCCGCAGGGCGGCGGCTTCGGCCCGCCGCAGAACCAGCCGCCGCAGCAGCCGCCCACGCCGCCCTCCGGGCCCGGCCTGGGCAAGGCCCCCGCGCCGGGCTACGGCTACCCGCAGACGCCCGGGGCCGCCCCGCAGACCCCGCCGCAGGCCCCCGCCGCCCCGCCGGCCCCGCCCGCGGGGCCGCCGCCGCAGCAGCCGGGCTACGGCTACCCGCAGACGCCGCCGCAGCCCCAGCCCGGGTACGGCTACCCCGGCCAGCAGCCGGGGCAGCCGGGGCAGCCCGGACCGTACGGGCAGCCGACGCCGCCCTACGGCCAGCCGGGGCAGCCCGGGTACGGCTACCAGCCCGGCTACCAGCCGTCGACCATGCCCATGCAGCCCCAGGCCGGGGGCGGGCCGGGCGGTGGCGGCCGGAAGATCAACGCGCAGGTCGCGATCATCGTCGCGGCCGTCGTCGCGATCGCGCTGATCATCGCCGGCGGGGTCTGGTACGCCGGTTCATCCGGCGACGGGGGCAAGGACGACACCGCGAGCTCCGGCGGCAAGGACGGCGGCGGCGACGGCGGTACGGACCAGAAGGGCGGCGACGGCGGCAAGTCCTCCGGTGCCGTGGAGAAGGCGCCCGCCGACCCCGCCGCGAAGGTGCTCTTCCAGGTCCCGATGCCCGCGGTGAGCAAGGACGACGGCACCGCCGAAGTCTCCGGCTCCTGGCTCACCGACAAGGTGTACGCCAAGAGCGGGGTCGCCGAGGTCGTCGGCTACGACCCCGACAAGGGCAGCAAGAAGTGGACGGTCAAGCTGGAAGGCCCCGTCTGCGCCGTCACCCCGCGCGTCACCGACGACAACAAGACGGTGATCGTCTACGAGCCCGAGATGCCGACCAAGGCGGAGCCCGCCCACGGCTGCACCCAGGTCGCCGTCCTCGACCTGGACGCCGGGAAGAAGGTGTGGACGAAGACCGCCGGCGAAGGGCCGATCTCCTTCGACAACGTCACCATCAGCGGTGACACCGTCGCCGCGGGCAGCACCGAGGGCGGGGTCGCCTTCGACATCGCCAAGGGCGACATCCTCTGGTCCCCGAAGACGACCGACACCTGCTACGACGCCGGCTACGGCGGCGGCGAGAAGCTGGTCGCGGTACGCAAGTGCGGCTCGTACGACGCGCGGCAGTTGAACATCCAGACCATCGACCCCAAGAGCGGGAAGGTGCTCTCCGAGTACAAGATGGCCAAGGGCATCGAGTACGCGGGCATCGTGTCGACGAACCCGCTGGTCGTGGCCGCCGACGTCGGCGACTCCGCCGGTGACGGCAGCGGCATCTCGGACTTCTTCTCCATCGACAACAAGACCGGCAAGCTGCTCAACCGCATCTCGGCGCCCGGTGACCAGTACGCGGCCCGCTGCGACAGCATCACCAAGCCCGAGAACTGCAAGGGGCTCGCGGTCGGCAACGGCAAGCTCTACATCGCCACCGAGGAGCACGAGGGCAGCGGCGAGTCGTACAGCCAGGCCAACGAGGTCGTCGCCTTCGACCTGACCACCGGCAAGCAGACCGGCCAGCGCGCGGACTCCGGCGACGACTACACGATCACCCCGCTGCGCATGGACGGCGGCAACGTGATCGCCTACAAGCGCCCGCCGTACGACAAGGGCGGCCAGATCGTGAGCATCGACGGCGCCTCGTTCAAGCAGACGACGCTGCTGGAGAACCCGGCGACGGAGGCGGTGCGGGACGTGGAGTCCAGCATGTCGCCGGACTACTCCGAGCTGATCTACGCGAACGGGCACTTCTACATGTCGGAGGTGTACGCCAGCGAGCGGGACAGCACGGACGACAAGGAGTACCTGGCGATCGGGTTCGGCACCAGCGGCTGACACCCGGCCCGTCGTCGTCACACGGGTGACCTTTTCGGCCCCGTCCCTGTTCCAGGGGCGGGGCCGTTCGCGTCGAGGGGCCGCGGGATTCCGGCGCTCCGGGGCGGTTCTCGCCGGTAGGGGCAGCGCGCGGGCGGGCTAGCGTGTAGCTTCCGGGGACATGCCGGGGGCATGCCGGGGTGGGACAGGGTGACTGGGGGGTTGCTCCATGGGAGTACGGCTCATGGTGGTCGACGATCACCGATTGCTCGCCGAGGCGCTGGCCTCGGCGCTGAAGCTGCGGGGGCACCGGGTGCTGGCCGCGGCGGCGCCGGCCGCGGGGGCGGCGGAGCTGGTGATCAGCCGGGCGCCGGAGGTGTGCCTGCTGGGGACCGCGACACCGGCCGAGCCGGGGGTCTTCGATCCGGTGGTGCGGATCAAGCGGGAGCGTCCGCAGGTGGCGGTGCTGGTGCTGGGGCCGGTGCCGAGCCCGCGCGGCATCGCGGCGGCGTTCGCGGCGGGGGCGTCGGGGTACGTGCGCCACGACGAGCGCATAGAGGGCGTCGAGCGGGCGATCATGAAGGCGCGGGCCGGGGAGGCGGCGGTGGCGCCGGCGTTGCTGCAGGGCGCCTTCGGCGAGCTGCTGAACCCGGCGGCCCAGCCCGACGACGAGGGGCAGCGGCTGTTGCAGATGCTGACACCGCGGGAGGTGGAGGTGCTGGTGCGGGTCGCCGACGGCGAGGACACGCGTCTGATCGCGGCCGGCATGGGCATCGCCCCGTCCACGGCCCGCACGCACGTCCAGCGCGTCCTGATGAAACTGGGCGTGGGCTCCCGCCTGGAGGCTGCGGCGCTGGCTGCGCGGACGGGGTTGCTGGACCGGGCGGGTGCGTCCGGCAGGTGAGCCGGGTGCGGGGTGCCTCCGGCGGTTGATCGGGTGCGGGGTGCCTGCGGCGCGTTTGCCTCCGGCGGTGGCGCGGGGTGCCTGCGGCGCCTGTGCGGGTGCCTCCGGCGGTGGCGCGGGATGCCTGCGGCGCCTGTGCGGGTGCCTCCGGCGGTGGCGCGGGATGCCTGCGGCGCCGGTGCGGGTTCGGTGGGGGTGTGGGGTGCCTGCGGCGCCTGTGCGGGTTCGGTGGGGGTGCGGGTAGCGCCTTGGGTTCGGTGGGTGGGTCGGGGTCGGGCCGGGGGGTGTCCGTCCTCGGAACGGCGCGGAATCGGTGGGCCACAGATCTGTACGGCGTTGACGCGCCAACCGCTGCGGGCGGACACCCCCCGACCCGCCCCCTCCTCGCCGTACGCGGCTGCCGGCCGCCGTCGTCGTAGCTGCGGGCAGTCGTGCCGCTGGGGCGGCACGGGTGGGCGCAGCGGCACCCCGGCAGCGCCGGGCCGCGCTCCCCACCCCCGCACCCACGCCGGGCACCTTGCGGGCGCCGGGCCGCGTGGCCCACCCCGCGCCCGCGCCCGCGCCGGGCACCCCGCAGCGCCGGGCCGCGTGGCCCACCCCGCGCCCGCGCCCGCACCCGCGCCGGGCGACCGGGAACGCCGGGACACCCGCCCGGCGTCAGATGCGCGTCGTCACTTCTCCCCGTCGGCCCCCTCCAGCGGCGGCGTCGGCGGCGCCGTCGGCCGCAGTTTCAGCCAGGCCAGGAAGAAGACGCCCAGGACCAGCATCCCCACCCCGGTCCACAGGTTGATGTTCACCCCCTGCGCCTTGTCGATCTCGTCGTCGGACGCCACGAAACCCGCGATCGTCACGATGACGCCGTAGATCACGAACAGCCCGCCGATGATCCGCCGGATGTCGAACAGCCGCGCGGCGGTGACGGACTTGGTCTCCAGCTCGGAGACCTCGTCCTGCAGGTTCTTGTCGGAGTAGGAATCAGACATGCTCTCTCAATCCTCCCGCGATCAGAACGAGAACGGGATGTAGCAGGCGGCGGCCAGGACGACCGCCCCCCAGCCCAGCAGCGCCGGCTTGCGGTACCACGCGTCGTCGCCCTTGGCGGGTGCCTCGGACATGCCGGGGGAGGTGGTGCCGTAGACCAGGCCCTGGAGCTCGGTGACCGGCTTCGGCGCGGTGAACAGGGACACCGCGACCATGACCACCGCACCGGCGACGAAGCCCGCGATCGCGGAGACGAAGTTGGCGCCCTGGTCGGAGGGGATGTCGATGATGCCCTGCTTGTAGATCACGAAGTAGTTGACCATCGCCGCCGTCGTGCCCGCGATCAGGCCCCAGAAGCCGGACTTCATGGACGCCCGCTTCCAGAACATGCCGATGATGAAGACCACGAACATCGGCACGTTGAAGAAGGAGAAGAGCGTCTGGAGGTAGCTCATGATGTTCGAGAACGAGGAGGCCAGGAATGCCGTGCCGATCGAGGCCAGGACGCCGATGACCGTGATCAGGCGGCCGAAGCGGACGTAGTAGCCGTCCTCGCGGTCCTTCACCACGTACTTCGCCCAGATGTCGGTGGTGAAGACGGTGTTGAAGGAGGAGATGTTGGCC
This sequence comes from Streptomyces sp. CCM_MD2014, assembly GCF_000772045.1. Taxonomy (GTDB): domain Bacteria; phylum Actinomycetota; class Actinomycetes; order Streptomycetales; family Streptomycetaceae; genus Streptomyces; species Streptomyces salinarius. Next base: position 5,173,735 of record NZ_CP009754.1, read on the forward strand.
GCCATGCCGGCCATGAAGGCGGCCAGCAGACCGGTCACGGCGATGCCCAGGACACCGTTGGGCAGCAACTGCTGCATCAGGTACGGGATCGCGTCGTTGTACTGGAGGTCCGAGCCGGGCGTGCCGATCTTCGGGACCAGGACCGCGGCGACCAGGCCCGGGATCATCACCACGAAGACGATGAAGATCTTCGGGAAGGCCGCGATCAGCGGCGTGCGCTGGGCCGCCGAGAGGTTCTTCGCGGACAGGGCGCGCTGCACCTCGGCGAAGTTGGTCGTCCAGTAGCCGAAGGAGAGGACGAAGCCGAGGCCGAGGACGATGGTCAGCCAGTTGGCGCCCAGCGGGTTCTCGCTGCCGATGCCCGTGCCGCCCCACGCCGTCATGAAGTCGGAGCCGTGGGACTTGGAGAGGGAGTCGGACAGGCCGTCCCAGCCGCCGACCTTCTTCAGGCCGAGGACGGTGATCGGGATGAGGCCGGCCAGGATCACGAAGAACTGGAGGACCTCGTTGTAGATGGCCGAGGAGAGGCCGCCCAGGGTGATGTACGCCAGGACGAAGAAGCCGGCCACCACGATGGCCACCCACTCCGGCCAGCCGAGGAGGGCCTCGACGACGATCGCGAGGGCGTAGAGGTTCACGCCGGCGATCAGGATGGCGGCCACCGCGAACAGGGCCGAACTCAGCAGGTGGGAGGCCTTGTCGAAGCGCAGGAGCAGGAACTCCGGTACCGAGCGGACCTTCGAGCCGTAGTAGAACGGCATCATCACCAGGCCGAGGAACACCATCGCCGGAATGGCGCCGATCCAGTACCAGTGGGTGGTGTAGACGCCGTACTGGGCGCTGTTGGCGGCCATGCCGAGGATCTCGGTGGCGCCCAGGTTGGCGGCGACGAAGGCCAGTCCGGTGACCCAGGCGGGCAGCGAACGGCCGGACAGGAAGAAGTCCAGGCTGGTCTTGACCGAACGCCGGGCGGCGAAGCCGATGCCCAGGACGACCACGAAGTAGATCCCGAGGATCGTGTAGTCGAGCCAGTTGGTGGGGAGTCGAAGCTCTGCGGCTAGGTATGTGGGGCTTGTGGGGGTTTGCATTAAGCACTCGCTTCGTTCGCGAACTGATCCGCAGCGGAACCTACGCCTCCGCGTTCAGTAATTGAACACTTTTGGTGATGAACTTTGTTTGATCGTGATGAACGGGGGTCGCGGCAGCCGTGGTGGTGAGTTGTGATGTGTTATGTTTGATTGTGTTCGGTGATGGACGGTGTCCGTGGTGACCGTCATGGGTGGGTGCAGAGGAGTGCGGCAGTGAAAAAGACCTCTACCCGGCTGGCCGACGGCCGTGAGCTGGTCTACTACGACCTGCGGGACGACACCGTGCGCGACGCGGTGGACCGCCGGCCGCTCGAGCGGACCGTCACCACCTCCGAGATCCGGCGTGATCCGCTGCTCGGTGACTCGGTCGCCGTCGCCTCGCACCGTCAGGGCCGCACCTACCATCCGCCGGCCGACCAGTGCCCGCTGTGCCCGTCGGACGGGGAGCGGCTGAGCGAGATTCCGGACTCGGCCTATGACGTGGTGGTCTTCGAGAATCGTTTTCCGTCGCTGGCCGGTGACTCCGGGCGCTGCGAGGTCGTCTGCTTCACCTCCGACCACGACGCCTCCTTCGCCGACCTCGGCGAGGACCAGGCCCGGCTCGTGCTCGACGCCTGGACGGACCGCACCTCCGAGCTGTCCCATCTGCCCTCCGTCGACCAGGTGTTCTGCTTCGAGAACCGGGGCGCCGAGATCGGCGTGACGCTGGGTCACCCGCACGGGCAGATCTACGCCTACCCGTTCACCACTCCCCGCACCGCCCTGATGCTCCGTTCACTCGCCGCCCACAAGGACGCGACCGGCGGGGAGAACCTGTTCGACGCCGTGCTGGAGGAGGAACTGGCCGGTGAGCGGGTCGTCCTGGAGGGTGAGCACTGGGCCGCCTTCGTGCCGTACGCCGCGCACTGGCCGTACGAGGTGCACCTCTACCCGAAGCGGCGGGTGCCCGACCTGCTCGGCCTCGACGAGGCGGCGCGCACAGAATTCCCCAAGGTCTATCTGGAACTGTTGAGGCGCTTCGACCGGATCTTCGGCGAGGGAGAGCCGCCGACGCCGTACATCGCGGCCTGGCACCAGGCGCCGTTCGGTCAGCTGGAGGAGTTCGACGGCGTGACGCGGGACGACTTCGCGCTGCACCTGGAGCTTTTCACCATTCGCCGTACGTCGGGCAAGCTGAAGTTCCTCGCGGGCTCCGAGTCCGGCATGGACGTGTTCATCAACGACGTGCCCCCGGAGCGCGCGGCCGAGCGACTGCGAGAGGTAGCGAGTTCATGAGCGGGAAGTACCTGGTGACGGGCGGGGCCGGCTATGTCGGCAGCGTGGTCGCCCAGCATCTGCTGGAGGCCGGCCACGAGGTCGTCGTCCTCGACAACCTGTCGACGGGCTTCCGGGCGGGCGTTCCGGCGGACGCCGCCTTCATCGAGGGGGACATCCGCGACGCCGCCAAGTGGCTGGACGCGTCCTTCGACGGAGTGCTGCACTTCGCCGCCTTCTCCCAGGTCGGCGAGTCCGTCGTGAAGCCCGAGAAGTACTGGGACAACAACGTGGGCGGCACCATGGCCCTGCTCGAGGCGATGCGCACGGCGGGTGTCCGGCGTCTCGTCTTCTCCTCCACCGCCGCCACCTACGGCGAACCGGAGCAGGTCCCGATCGTCGAGACCGCGCCGACCAGGCCCACCAACCCGTACGGTGCCTCGAAGCTCGCGGTCGACCACATGATCACCGGCGAGGCGGCGGCCCACGGGCTGGGCGCGGTGTCGCTGCGGTACTTCAACGTCGCGGGGGCCTACGGGGAGTACGGCGAGCGCCACGACCCCGAGTCGCACCTCATCCCGCTGGTGCTGCAGGTGGCGCAGGGCAGGCGCGAGGCGATCTCCGTCTTCGGCGACGACTACCCGACGCCGGACGGCACCTGCGTACGCGACTACATCCACGTCGCCGACCTGGCCGAGGCCCACCTGCTGGCCGTGGCGGCCGCCACGCCGGGCGAGCACCTCATCTGCAACCTCGGCAACGGCAACGGCTTCTCCGTCCGCGAGGTCGTCGAGACGGTGCGCCGCGTGACGGGCCACCCCATCCCCGAGGTCGTGGCCCCGCGCCGGGGCGGCGACCCGGCGGTCCTGGTGGCGTCGGCGGACACCGCCCGGGAGAAACTGGGCTGGAACCCGTCCCGCGCGGACCTCGCGGGCATCGTGTCGGACGCTTGGGAGTTCGCGCAGCGGCGCGCGGGCTAGGGCGCACGGCATTCACGGACGTTGGAAGAGCGAGGGGTCAGGGCATGGGCGAGGCTGTCGCGGAAACCGTCGGCGAGCGGTTCCGGGAGCTGTACGGGGCCGTACCGGAGGGCGTGTGGGCGGCGCCGGGCCGGGTGAACCTCATCGGCGAACACACCGACTACAACGACGGCTTCGTCATGCCCTTCGCCCTCCCGCACACCGCCGTCGCGGCCGTCGCCCGGCGCGACGACGGCGTCCTGCGCCTGCACTCGGCCGACATCGCGGCCGACCCGGTCGAGCTGCGCGTCGCCGACCTGACCCCCGGCTCGGACAAGGCCTGGACCGCGTACCCCTCGGGCGTCGTCTGGGCGCTGCGCGAGGCCGGCCACGAGGTGACCGGCGCGGACGTGCACCTGACCTCCACGGTCCCCTCGGGCGCGGGGCTCTCGTCCTCCGCGGCCCTGGAGGTCGTGGTGGCACTGGCGTTGAACGACCTGTACTCCCTCGGCCTGCGCGGCTGGCAGCTGGCCCGCCTGTGCCAGCGCGCGGAGAACGTCTACGTCGGCGCCCCGGTCGGCATCATGGACCAGACGGCCTCCGCCTGCTGCGAGGCGGGTCACGCCCTGTTCCTGGACACCCGGGACCTGTCCCAGCGGCAGATCCCCTTCGACCTCGCCGCCGAGGGCATGCGCCTGCTGGTCGTCGACACCCGCGTCAAGCACTCCCACAGCGAGGGCGAGTACGGCAAGCGCCGCGCCGGCTGCGAGAAGGGCGCCGCGCTGCTGGGCGTCGACGCGTTGCGCGACGTGCCCTACGCCGAGCTGGACGCCGCCCTGGAACGCCTGGGCGACGAGGAGGAGGTGCGCCGCCTGGTCCGGCACGTGGTGACCGAGGACGAGCGTGTCGAGCGGGTGGTCTCGCTCCTGGAGTCCGGCGACACCCGGGCCATCGGGCCCGTGCTGGTGGAGGGACACGCCTCGCTGCGCGACGACTTCCGCATCTCCTGCCGCGAACTGGACCTGGTCGTCGACACGGCCCTCGCCTCCGGCGCCCTCGGCGCCCGCATGACCGGCGGCGGCTTCGGCGGCTCGGCGATCGTCCTGGTGGAGGCCGCCGACGTGGACACCGTCACCAAGGCGGTCGAGGACGCCTTCGCCGCGGCGGACCTGACGGCGCCGCGGGTGTTCGAGGCGGTGCCCTCGGCGGGGGCCCGGCGGGTGGGCTGAGCCCTCGCGGGCTTGTCCCCCGGGGGAGCTACGGGCAGGTGTCCACCGCGGGGTGACGATCGGGGACCGTCGGGCTCCTAGAGTCTTCCTCAGTCGCCGGGAACGCCAACCGGCCGGCCGAGAAAGCTTCTTGAGCACCTGACTCGTACCTGACCCGCACCCCGCCATGCCCGCTGGAGGCCCCCGTGTTCCGCACCCTCGCCAAGGCGACCGCCGCGATCGCCGTCGTCTGCACCGTGGCCGGTGCGGGACTGGTCCTCAACGAGGAGTACGCCAACGCCGAAGCCGGCACCGGGCACACCTCCCCCGCGGCGTCGGCACAGACCTCCTTCACCGGCGAGAAGAAGATCCGTGTCGACGGCCGCACGGTCAACGTCTCCTGCTCCGGCCGCGCCGCACACCGCCACGACCCCCTGGTGCTGCTGATGCCCGGCGGCGGCGAGGGCCTGGACAACATGGCGCCCCTCCAGAAGACGCTGAGCAGGACCGACCGCGTCTGCTCCTACGACCGCCCCGGCGAGGGCAAGAGCGACAAGCCCGCCCCGGGCACCCTGCAGACCATGGACGACGCCGGCGCCCTGCTCACGAAGGTCATCGACCGCCTCGCCGGCGACCGCCCCGTCGTCCTGGCCGGCCACTCCCTGGGCGGCTACATCGCCGCCCGCTACGCCCCCGACCACACCGACCGCGTCAAGGGCCTCGTCCTCCTCGACGCCACCGTCCCCCACCTCACCCGGGACATGAACCGCACCATCCCCTCCGACGCCACCGGCATGGCCGCACAGCTCCGCGCCGGCGCCCTCGCCGCCAACGAGGGGCAGAACCCGGAGCAGTTCGTCATCGCCGACGGCCCGGTCCGCTCCGCCGGACGCATCCCCGTCGAGATCCTCACGCACGAGTCCCAGTACGCCGAGGTCCCCCAGTACGGCCCCGCCCTCGAGGAGATGTGGGCCGACGGCCAGCGCGAATGGCGGAAGCTCTCCCGCCGCAGTCACCTCGCCACCGCCAAGGGCAGCGGCCACTACATCCACGTCGACCGCCCCGACCTCGCCGTCAAGGCCGTCCACAAGGTCACCCACCGCGCCGCCCGCACCCACTGACCGTCCGACACCCCACCGACCGGCCCCGGGCCGTGGCTTCCCCCGCCACGGCCCGGGGCCTCTCCGCCCGGAGTCCGACGACACCGTGCCGGCCCCGTCACCCACATCAGCGAGCCGCTCTCGCGGAGCGAGCCTCATGCGATTCCCGTGCGAGTTCTCCCTTGCTCCAGGTTCCTACCGCCTCGGCCTCTGCAAGGGAGTCACCGCTGCCGGTTGACGGACGCGCCCGCGGATGTCCTGACCACCGCCGGAGCCCGAGGCGCCCGCCTCAGGGAGATCCGCCCGGCCGTTCTGGCCGGACTCGACCCCACCGCTTGACCAGCGTGTACTCCGTGATGCCGGGCGGGTAGTCGGGGATCACGCACACGACGTCGTAGCCGCGCCTCGTGTAGAAGCCCGGGGCCTGGAAGTCCCAGGTCTCCACGCGGGCGGCGGCGCAGCCGCGTTCGGTGCGGGCGGTGCGTTCCGCCTCGTCGAGGAGGGCGGAGCCCAGGCCCGCGTCGCGGTGCCGGCCGTCCACCCACAGATAGGTGACGTGGAGCCAGGTCGCCCAGGTGTGGCCGACCAGGCCACCCGCCAGAGCCCCGGTCTCGTCCAGCACCCACACGTGCAGCGGGAATTCGCGTTCGTGAGGGGTTCCGCGCAGGGAGCGCAGGACGGAGGAGGCCGCTGTGTTCGTCTCCCGCAGGCGGGTGCGCAGCAGATCGCGCCGTTCCTTGTCCACTTCTGTCACAAGACGAAACATGCGGCACACCATAAACGCGTGGGGGAGTCAGTTCTGCAAATAGCCTTCCGCTGTCGGCGCCCGCCCGTACTCTGATGAGCAGCACCGGTGGGGGCCGGTGCCGTTCAGGGGGCGAGACAGCCGGGACGACGCCCGGGCGGGGGCAGCGGTTACCGCACGGCACAGCTGAATACGGGGTCTGGATACGGGGCCTCGGGCGTCGTACCCGTGCCGGTGCCGTCATCCGAGGACGGACAGACGATGGGTATCCCCTGCTCCGCGCGGAGCTCGGGGGAGGGGGTCACGTGGTTCGTATCCGAGTCCTGGTCGTCGACGACCATCGCATCTTCGCAGAGTCGCTCGCGGCCGCCCTGGCCGCCGAGCCCGACGTCGACGTCTCCGCGGCCGGCAGCGGTCCGGCCGCCCTGCGCTGCCTGGAACGCGCCGCGTCCGAGGGACGGAGGTTCGACGTCCTGCTCGTCGACGCCGACCTGGGCGGCCACGTGCCCGGCACCCGGCCCGCCGTGCCCGTGCGCGACGGCAACGAGGACGGGCTGGTCGACGGCATCTCGCTGGTCACGGGGGTGCGGTCGGCGCACCCGGGGGTACGGATCGTCGTCCTCGCCGAGAAGGACGACCCCCGGCGGGCCGCCCTCGCGCTCGGGGCCGGGGCCTCGGGGTGGGTGGCCAAGGACTGCTCGCTGTCCCGGCTGCTCAGCGTCATCCGGGGCGTCCTGCGCGACGAGACCCATTTGCCGCCCGCCCTGCTCACCGGCGTCCTGCGCGAGCTGACCGCCGCCCGCAAGCACCGCACCGAGAGCGAGCTGCTGGTCGAGTCGCTGACCCCGCGCGAACGCGAGGTACTGCGCTGCATGGTCGCCGGCCTCGGACGCAAGGCGGTCGCCGAGCGGCTGTACCTGTCCCCGCACACGGTGCGCACCCACATGCAGAACGTCCTGGGCAAGCTGGGCGTCCACTCCACCCTGGCCGCCGTCGCGCTGGCACGCAGGGCCGGGGTGGGGCCGGCCGACCTGGACCGGCCGTCAACCGGGGATGTTGTCGAACGGGGCGGTCAGCTGGCGTAGCAGGGCCGCCAGTTCGCTGCGCTGGGCACGCGAGAGCTCGCCCAGGATCGCGCGCTCCTGGGCCAGCAGGCCCGCCAGCGACTGGTCGGCGCGGTCCCGGCCCTCGTCCGTCAGCCGGACCAGGACCCCGCGCCGGTCACTGGGGTCGGGCAGGCGCTCCACCAGGCCCTTCTTCGCCAGCCGGTCGATCCGGTTGGTCATCGTGCCCGACGTGACCAGGGTCTGGGTGAGCAGCTGTCCCGGGGAGAGCTGGTACGGGGTGCCGGCCCGGCGCAGCGCCGTCAGCACGTCGAACTCCCACGGCTCGAGATGGTGTTCCGAGAAGGCCAGCCGTCGTGCGCGGTCCAGGTGCCGGGCCAGCCTGCTGACGCGGCTCAGCACCTCGAGCGGTTCCACGTCGAGGTCCGGGCGCTCCCGGCGCCATGCTGCGACCAGCCGATCGACCTCGTCCTCCATGACGATCAGTGTAGTGGTTGTGTCGATGTGAAGTCTCTTGATGTCGACTGTCTTGATAACAAGTGTCTTGACGTCGAGATGATTCTCGGGTGACGCTGGGTACCCGTCCCGCACGGACACCCTCTGGAGGCTCCATGCCCGCCACCGCCCCCACCTGGGACCCCGCCCAGTACCTGCGCCACGCCGGCCACCGCGTCCGCCCCTTCACCGACCTCCTCGCCCGCATACCCGACCTCCCCGCCGACCCGCCCCGCATCGCCGACCTCGGCTGCGGCCCCGGCAACGCCACCGCCCTGCTCGCCGACCGCTGGCCCACCGCCCGCATCACCGGCTACGACAACTCGCCGCAGATGCTGGAGCGGGCCAGGCAGTACGCCGGCCCCACCCCGGGCGGCGGACACCTCGACTTCGCCCCCGCCGACGCCCGCACCTGGACCCCCGACGAGCCCTGCGACCTCCTCGTCAGCAACGCCACCCTCCAGTGGGTCCCCGGCCACGCCGACCGCTTCCCCGACTGGATCGACCGCCTCGCCCCCGGCGGCACCCTCGCCCTCCAGGTGCCCGGCAACTTTCACGCCCCCAGCCACCGCCTGATGCGCGAACTCGCCGACTCCCGGCGCTGGCGGGACCGCCTCACCGGCGTCCTGCGCCACGACGACGCCGTCCTCACCCCCGAGGCCTACCTCGCCCGTCTCACCGCCACCGGCTGCACCGCCGACGTGTGGGAGACCACGTACATCCACCTGCTGCCCGGCGACGACGCCGTCCTCGACTGGGTGAAGGGCACGGGACTGCGGCCCGTGCTGGACGCCCTCGCCGACGACCCGGACGCCCGCGACGCGTTCCTCGACGAATACCGGGCCGTCCTGCGCGCCGCCTACCCCGCCCAGGCACACGGCACCCCCTTCCCCTTCCGCCGCGTCTTCGCCGTCGCACGGAAGGAACCCGGGGGAGGCGGCCGTTGATCACCGGCCTCGACCACGTGCAGCTCACCGCGCCGCCCGGCTCAGAGGACACCCTCCGGGCCTTCTACGCCGGAGTCCTCGGCATGACCGAGATCCCCAAGCCGCCCGCGCTCGCCGCCCGCGGCGGCTGCTGGTTCACGGCCGGCACCGCCCGGCTCCACCTGGGCGTGGAAACGACCGGCTTCCGCCCCGCCCACAAGGCCCATCCCGGGCTGCGGGTCACCGGCATCGATGCGTACGCCGCTCGTTTGACGGCCCACGGCACGTCCGTCACCTGGGACGACGGCCTGCCCGGCCACCGGCGCTTCTACTGCGCCGACCCCGTCGGCAACCGCCTGGAGTTCCTGGAACCGGACGGATCCGCCCACCACTGACCCCGGCGGCTCACACCACGCCGTCCGCGACGAGCGCGTCGATCTCCTCCTCCGACAGGCCGAGGCCGCCGAGTACGGCACGGGTGTGCTCGCCCAGTGCCGGGACCGCCTCCATCCGGGGCGCCCCACCGGTCGGGCCGGGCGGCGCCAGGGCCGGAACGGGACCGGCCGGCGTGGGCACCTCGTGCAGGCGTCCGCGCGCGGCCAGTTGAGGGTGCTCCCACACCTCGGCCAGCGTGTTCACCCGGGCATTGGCGACCGGCACCGCGTCGAGCAGCCCGATCGCCTCGTCAGCGGTCAGCTCCGCGAACCGGGCCGCGATCAGCGCGCCCAGCTCCTCCCGGTGCGCGTCGCGGTCCGCGTTGGTCGCGTAGTGCGGATGCCCGGCCAGCTCCGGACGGCCCAGGAAGCCCGCACAGAAGCCGTGCCACTCGCGCTCGTTCTGCACCGCCGTCATCACGACCTTCCCGTCGCCCGCCGTGAACGGGCCGTACGGATAGATCGTCGCGTGCGCCGCTCCCGCCCGCGGCGGCGGCTCGCCCGAGTCGAAGGAGTAGTACAGCGGGAAGCCCAGCCACTCCACGGTGGCCTCCAGCATCGACACGTCCAGGTGCGTGCCCCGGCCCGTCCGGCCACGTTCGAGGAGCGCGCCCAGGATCGAGCTGTACGCGTACATCCCGGCGGCGATGTCCGACACCGGGATGCCCGCCTTCGCCGCCTCCTCCCGGGTGCCCGTGACCGACAGCAGCCCCGCCTCGGACTGCACCAGCAGGTCGTACGCCTTGCGGTCCGCGTAGGGGCCCGGCGCGCCGTAGCCCGAGATGTCGCACACGATCAGCCCCGGATGCGCCGCCCGCAGCTCGTCGGCGCCCAGACCCGCGCGGGCCGCGGCGCCCGGCGCCAGGTTCTGCAGGAAGACGTCGGCGTCCGCGATCAGCCGGCGCAGCAGCTCCAGGCCCCGCGGCTCCTTGAAGTCCAGAGTGAGGGACTCCTTGTTGCGGTTGACCCACACGAAGTGCGAACTCAGACCCCGCACCCGGGAGTCGTACGCCCGCGCGAAATCCCCCGTCCCCGGGCGCTCCACCTTGATCACCCGCGCGCCGAGGTCGGCGAGCTGACGGCTGGCGTAGGGAGCGGCGATCGCCTGCTCCAGCGAGACGACCGTGACGCCGCGCAGTGGCTGCATGTGTTCCGCCCCTCGCGGCCGCTAGCTCTTGCGGTGCCCTATCAGCCGCGGCTTCGGCTCCAGGCCGTCCAGGCCGTGCCACGCCAGGTTCACCAGGTGCGCCGCCACCTCCGCCTTCTTCGGGCGCCGCACGTCGAGCCACCACTGGCCGGTCAGCGCCACCATGCCCACCAGCGCCTGCGCGTACAGCGGGGCCAGCTTGGCGTCGAAGCCGCGGCTCTTGAACTCCCGGCCCAGGATGTCCTCCACCTGGGTGGCGATGTCCGAGATGAGCGAGGCGAAGGTACCCGTCGACTGGGGGATGGGGGAGTCGCGGACCAGGATGCGGAAACCGTCCGTGTACTCCTCGATGTAGTCCAGGAGCGCGAAGGCCGCCTGCTCGCACAGCTCCCGCGGATGCCCCGCCGTCAGCGAGCCGGTCACCATGTCCAGCAGCCGCCGCATCTCACGGTCCACGACCACCGCGTACAGGCCCTCCTTGCCGCCGAAGTGCTCGTACACCACCGGCTTGGACACCCCGGCCTTCGCCGCGATCTCCTCCACCGACGTGCCCTCGAAACCCTTCGCCGCGAAGAGGGTGCGGCCGATCTCCAGCAGCTGCTGGCGGCGCTCGGCACCGGTCATCCGGGTGCGACGCGCTCGCCGCGGCTTCTCGTTGCTTGGGGTGCTGCTGGAGTCGGTCGCCACGGCGTCAATCATGCCGCCTTCGCCGTCTCCTTCCGGCGGCGGGCGCCGTCTTGATCCGTGTTGCGGCGCGAATCGATACGCGAGCGTGACGGCCAGCGCACGTCGTACGCCCACCCCAGCTGCTCGAACCAGCGGATCAGCCGGGCCGAGGAGTCCAGCTGCCCCCGCATCACCCCGTGCCGCGCCGACGTCGGGTCCGCGTGGTGCAGGTTGTGCCAGGACTCACCGCAGGACAGCACCGCCAGCCACCACACGTTGCCCGAACGGTCCCGGGACTTGAAAGGCCGCTTGCCCACCGCGTGGCAGATCGAGTTGATCGACCACGTCACATGGTGCAGCAACGCCACCCGCACGAGTGAACCCCAGAAGAAGCCGGTGAACGCGCCCCACCAGGACATCGTCACCAGACCGCCGATCAGCGCCGGCAGCGCCAGGGAGACCGCCGTCCACAGGATGAACTGGCGGGAGATCGCCCGCAGCGCCGGGTCCTTGATCAGATCCGGGGCGTACTTGTCCTGCGGCGTCTGCTCCTCGTCGAACATCCACGCGATGTGCGCCCACCACAGGCCCTTGATCAGGGCCGGGACCGTCTCGCCGTACCGCCACGGCGAGTGCGGGTCGCCCTCGTCGTCGGAGAACTTGTGGTGCTTGCGGTGGTCGGCCACCCAGCGCACCAGCGGCCCCTCGACCGCCATCGACCCCGCGATCGCCAGCGCGATCTTCAACGGCCGCTTCGCCTTGAAGGAACCATGGGTGAAGTGACGGTGGAAGCCGATCGTGATGCCGTGGCAGCCCAGGAAGTAGAAGAAGACCAGCAGCCCCAGGTCCAGCCAGCTCACGCCCCACCCCCACGCCAGCGGCACCGCCGCCACCAGCGCGAGGAACGGAACGGTGATGAACAGCAGCAGCGTGATCTGCTCGATCGACCGCTTCTGCTCACCACCCAGCGTGGCGGAGGACGCCGCGGCGGCATCGGCCGGCTGCGGAGCGTCTGGGATCACATCGGAACTCGTGGTCATGCGCGTCCCCTGTGGGGTCGAGGGTGGGTCGGTGCCGGGCTCCGGGAACCTGCACGGTTTTCCTACGGTTCCGTAACCTACGGCGACGTAAGTATGGCAGTGCGTGGCCGCGCGGCAAGAGCCCCAGAGCCTGCGCGTCCTGACCGACACCTATCCTGGAAGCCGGTCGGACAGCGCGGTCCGCTCTGATTACTTCCCGGACGTCCGGCCCGGTAAGCGGCGCCCGCCGCGCGAGACGGCCGTCCGGGTTCCCTCCCAGACGAGCTTCAACACTGCAAGGAGCCGCACCTGTGAGCAGTGCCGACGACCAGACCACCACGACGACCAGCAGCGAGCTGCGCGCCGACATCCGCCGACTGGGTGATCTCCTCGGCGAGACCCTCGTCCGGCAGGAAGGCCCCGAACTGCTGGAACTCGTCGAGAAGGTACGCCGACTCACCCGCGAGGACGGCGAGGCCGCCGCCGAACTGCTGCGCGGCACCGAACTGGAGACCGCCGCCAAGCTCGTCCGCGCCTTCTCCACCTACTTCCACCTCGCCAACGTCACCGAACAGGTCCACCGCGGCCGCGAACTGGGCGCCAAGCGCGCCGCCGAAGGCGGACTGCTCGCCCGTACCGCCGACCGGCTCAAGGACGCCGACCCCGAGCACCTGCGCGAGACGGTCCGCAACCTCAACGTGCGCCCCGTCTTCACCGCCCACCCCACCGAGGCCGCCCGCCGCTCCGTCCTCAACAAGCTGCGCCGCATCGCGGCCCTCCTGGACACCCCCGTCAACGAGAGCGACCGGCGCCGCCTCGACACCCGCCTCGCCGAGAACATCGACCTCGTCTGGCAGACCGACGAACTGCGCGTCGTCCGCCCCGAGCCCGCCGACGAGGCCCGCAACGCCATCTACTACCTCGACGAACTCCACGCCGGCGCCGTCGGCGACGTCCTCGAGGACCTGACGGCGGAACTGGAGCGCGCGGGCGTCAAGCTCCCCGACGACACCCGCCCCCTCACCTTCGGCACCTGGATCGGCGGCGACCGCGACGGCAACCCCAACGTCACCCCCCAGGTGACCTGGGACGTCCTCATCCTCCAGCACGAACACGGCATCAACGACGCCCTGGAGATGATCGACGAACTGCGCGGCTTCCTCTCCAACTCCATCCGCTACGCGGGCGCCACCGAGGAACTGCTGACCTCCCTCCAGGCCGACATCGAACGGCTCCCCGAGATCAGCCCCCGCTACAAGCGCCTCAACGCCGAGGAGCCCTACCGGCTCAAGGCCACCTGCATCCGGCAGAAGCTGGAGAACACCAAGCAGCGCCTCGCCAAGGGCACCCCCCACGAAGAGGGCCGCGACTACCTCGGCACCGCCCAGCTCATCGACGACCTGCGCACCGTCCAGACCTCGCTGCGCGAGCACCGCGGCGGCCTCTTCGCCGACGGCCGCCTCGCCCGCACCATCCGCACGCTGGCCGCCTTCGGCCTCCAGCTCGCCACCATGGACGTCCGCGAACACGCCGACGCCCACCACCACGCCCTCGGCCAGCTCTTCGACCGGCTCGGCGAGGAATCCTGGCGCTACGCCGACATGCCCCGCGAGTACCGCACCAAGCTCCTCGCCAAGGAACTGCGCTCCCGCAGGCCGCTCGCCCCCACCCCGGCCCCCGTCGACGCCCCCGGCGAGAAGACCCTCGGCGTCTTCCAGACCGTCCGCCGCGCCCTGGAGGTCTTCGGACCCGAGGTCATCGAGTCCTACATCATCTCCATGTGCCAGGGCGCCGACGACGTCTTCGCCGCGACCGTGCTCGCCCGCGAGGCCGGACTCATCGACCTGCACGCCGGCTGGGCCAAGATCGGCATCGTCCCCCTCCTGGAGACCACCGAGGAACTCAAGGCCGCCGACACCATCCTCGAAGACCTCCTCTCCGACCCCTCCTACCGGCGCCTGGTCGCCCTGCGCGGCGACGTCCAGGAGGTCATGCTCGGCTACTCCGACTCCTCCAAGTTCGGCGGCATCACCACCAGCCAGTGGGAGATCCACCGCGCCCAGCGCCGCCTGCGCGACGTCGCCCACCGCTACGGCGTACGCCTGCGCCTCTTCCACGGCCGCGGCGGCACCGTCGGCCGCGGCGGCGGCCCCACCCACGACGCCATCCTCGCCCAGCCCTGGGGCACCCTGGAGGGCGAGATCAAGGTCACCGAACAGGGCGAGGTCATCTCCGACAAGTACCTCATCCCGGCCCTGGCCCGGGAGAACCTGGAACTGACCGTCGCGGCCACCCTCCAGGCCTCCGCCCTGCACACCGCGCCCCGCCAGTCCGACGAGGCGCTGGCCCGCTGGGACGCCGCCATGGACGTCGTCTCCGACGCCGCCCACACCGCCTACCGCAAGCTCGTCGAGGACCCCGACCTGCCGGCCTACTTCCTGGCCTCCACGCCGGTCGACCAGCTCGCCGACCTGCACCTGGGCTCCCGGCCCTCCCGCCGCCCCGGCTCCGGCGTCTCCCTCGACGGACTGCGCGCCATCCCGTGGGTGTTCGGCTGGACCCAGTCCCGCCAGATCGTCCCCGGCTGGTACGGCGTCGGCTCCGGCCTCAAGGCCCTGCGCGAGGCCGGCCTCGACACCGTCCTGGACGAGATGCACCAGCAGTGGCACTTCTTCCGCAACTTCATCTCCAACGTCGAGATGACCCTCGCCAAGACCGACCTGCGCATCGCCCAGCACTACGTCGACACCCTCGTCCCCGACGAGCTCAAGCACGTCTTCGACCGGATCAAGGCCGAGCACGAGCTCACCGTCGCCGAGGTCCTGCGCGTCACCGGCGAGAGTGAACTGCTGGACGCCGACCCGGTCCTCAAGCAGACCTTCACCATCCGCGACGCCTACCTCGACCCCATCTCCTACCTCCAGGTCGCCCTCCTGGGCCGCCAGCGCGAAGCGGCCGCCGCCAACGCCGAACCGGACCCCCTCCTCGCCCGAGCCCTCCTCCTCACGGTCAACGGCGTAGCGGCCGGCCTGCGCAACACCGGCTGACGCCGGGCAGCGCACCCCCGCGCCCGCCCCGACGCCCCGCACGTGAGAACACCGGTGCCCCGAGCTCGCACAGAGCCCGGGGCACCCTCACGTCGTACGCGACACCCTCACACCGCGAAGAACGCCGCCGTCAGCAGCACAACCCCCGCTCCCGCCATCCCCCAGGCCACCCGCGTCCGCCGCAGCCCCCCGGCCACGACCACCGACGCCAACAACAACGCCCCACCCAACGGCACCCACGCGTACAGCACCCCCGCCGGCCCCGACCGCACCACCTCGTCACCGCCGGGCTTCACCACCACCGAGTACGTCCGCCCCTTCGCCACGGCGACCGAGTCCTCGATCACGACCCGCTCCCGCGCCTGCGACCCCGCCGACACCGGCGAGTACGGCCCGCTGCACACCCCGCCCCCGCACCGCGCCACCCGGACCGTGCCCTGCTCCCGCCCCTTGGTCAGCAGCACGTGCTGCGCCGTACCCCACGACGCCCAGACACCGGCGATCAGAATCAGCGCCGTGACCGTCCCCATCGCCGCGACCCGGCCGAAGGTCAGCAGGGCGGACGACGCGGACGACGCGGACGACGCCTGACGGGCACGAGCGGCAGCGGCAGAGGCAGGCATGGCCGGGATCATTGGCCATACCTACACGCCCGGTCAACCCGACCGGTCACCCGCCCGCGCCCCATCGACGGACAAGTCAGGAGTTGCACCCCACCGACCGCGACTCAGGAGTTGTACGCGCTCTGCGCCCGCTCCAGCCCCTCGATCACCAGCGCCTCCACGGCGTCCGCCGCCCGGTCCACGAAGTAGTCCAGCTCCTTGCGCTCCCCCGACGAGAAGTCCCGCAGCACGAAGTCCGCCACCGGCATCCGCCCCGGCGGCCGCCCGATCCCGAACCGCACCCGGTGGTAGTCCGCACCCAGCGACTTCGTGAGCGACTTCAGCCCGTTGTGCCCGTTGTCCCCGCCGCCCAGCTTCAGCCGCAGCACGCCGTAGTCGATGTCCAGCTCGTCGTGCACCGCCACGACATTGCCGACCGGCACCTTGTAGAAGTCCCGCAACACCGTCACCGGCCCGCCCGACACGTTCATGAACGACATCGGCTTCGCCAGGATCACCCGCCGGTTGGCGGGCCCCGGCGGACCGATCCGCCCCTCCACCACCTGCGCCTGCGCCTTGCCGTGCCGCTTGAACCGCGCCCCCATCCGCTCCGCCAGCAGATCCGCCACCATGAAACCGACGTTGTGCCGGTTCGCGGCGTACTCGGGGCCCGGATTCCCCAGGCCGGCCACCAGCCAGGGAGCCCCCGCGTCCGTCGTCACGTCCATGTCTCCTTCGCGTCCCTCGAACCCGTCCGTACCCGTCCACACATACGCGTCGGCCGCTGCCCCGGACGGGAACAGCGGCCGACCACACGATGACCGTAGAGCAGGATCAGGCCTCGGCGGCCTCTTCGCCCTCGCCCTCACCCTCGGCCGGGGCCTCCTCGGCCTGCGCGGCCAGGACCTGCAGCACCACGGTGTCGCCCTCCACGGCCAGCTTCACGCCGGACGGCAGCGCGATGTCCTTGGCGTGGATCGAGGCACCGGCCTCCAGACCCGCCACCGACACGGTGACCTGCTCCGGGATGTGCGTGGCCTCGGCCTCGACCGGCAGCGCGTCCAGGACGTACTCCAGCAGGTAACCGCCCGGGGCCAGCTCGCCCTCGGCCTGCACCGGGATCTCGACCGACACGGTCTCGCCGCGCTTCACCAGCTGCAGGTCGACGTGCTCCAGGAAACCCTTGATCGGGTCACGCTGAACCGACTTCGGGATCGCCAGCTCGTTGGTCTTGCCGTCGATGTCCAGCGCGATCAGCACGTTCGACGTACGCAGCGCCAGCAGCAGCTCGTGACCCGGCAGGGTCAGGTGCAGCGGGTCGGAACCGTGACCGTACAGAACACCGGGAACCTTGTTGTCACGGCGGATACGACGCGCGGCACCCTTGCCGAACTCGGTACGCGTCTCGGCGGTGAGCTTCACCTCGGACATGATCACTCCTCGTGGGAATCAGGAACGGACGTGGTCACCCGGCCACGAACGGCCTGCTACGAAGAGCGCGTCGATAACGGAGCGCCGCCCCCGCGAACACGGGTACGGCCTCCCTCGCCGAGCAACTTCAGCAGTCTACTCGGAGAGGAAGGCCGTACCCAAAACGATCAACAGGCGCTCAACAGACGAGGTCGGAGCCTGCAGAACGGTTACTGCAGAACACTCACTGCTCGTCGAACAGGCTCGTCACCGAACCGTCCTCGAACACCTCACGCACCGCACGCGCGATCGTCGGAGCGATCGACAGCACCGTGATCTTGTCCAGCTCCAACTCGTTCGGCGTCGGCAGCGTGTTCGTGAACACGAACTCGCTCACCTTCGAGTTCTTCAGCCGGTCCGCAGCCGGACCCGACAGCACACCGTGCGTCGCCGTCACGATGACGTCCTCCGCACCGTGCGCGAACAGCGCGTCCGCCGCCGCACAGATCGTGCCACCCGTGTCGATCATGTCGTCGACCAGGACGCAGATCCGCCCCTTCACATCGCCCACGACCTCGTGCACCGTGACCTGGTTCGCCACGTCCTTGTCACGCCGCTTGTGCACGATCGCCAGCGGAGCGCCCAGACGGTCGCACCAACGGTCCGCCACCCGCACCCGGCCCGCGTCCGGCGACACCACCGTCAGCTTCGAACGGTCCACCTTCGCACCCACGTAGTCCGCCAGCAGCGGCAGCGCGAACAGGTGGTCCACCGGGCCGTCGAAGAAACCCTGGATCTGGTCCGTGTGCAGGTCCACCGCCAGAATCCGGTCCGCACCCGCGGTCTTCATCAGATCCGCGATCAGACGCGCCGAAATCGGTTCACGTCCACGGTGCTTCTTGTCCTGCCGCGCGTAACCGTAGAACGGCACGATGACGGTGATCGAGCGGGCCGACGCACGCTTCAACGCGTCGATCATGATCAACTGCTCCATGACCCACTTGTTGATCGGAGCCGTGTGGCTCTGGATCAGGAAGCAGTCCGCACCACGCGCCGACTCCTGATACCGCACATAGATCTCACCGTTCGCGAAGTCGAAGGCCTTCGTCGGGACGACCCCGACACCCAGCTGCTGGGCGACCTCCTCGGCAAGCTCGGGGTGTGCGCGGCCGGAGAAGAACATCATCTTCTTCTCGCCGGTCGTCTTGATCCCGGTCACAGCACTTTCTCCTCAGAGGTTCGCAGCTGAGCGACATGGGCGCTCTCCCGCTGGCCGCGGGGGCGTCTCAGCTGGTGGGGTGCGGATGTGCACTTATCACGGTACGCCGTGTTCGACGCACCGGTTTCCGGTCAGTCCTCGCCGCCCGCCTCACGGGACACCGCCTCGGCCGCCTTCGCCGCCGCGCTCCCCGGACGCTTCCGGGCCACCCAACCCTCGATATTCCGCTGCTGGCCACGGGCCACGGCCAGCGAACCGGGCGGCACGTCCTTCGTGATCACCGAGCCCGCGGCGGTGTAGGCACCGTCCCCGACCGTGACAGGAGCCACAAACATGTTGTCCGAACCCGTACGGCAGTGCGAGCCGATCGTCGTGTGGTGCTTGTCCTGCCCGTCGTAGTTCACGAACACACTCGCGGCACCGATGTTCGTGAAGTCACCGATCGTCGCGTCACCCATGTAGGACAGGTGCGGAACCTTCGTCCCCTCACCGATCGAGGCGTTCTTCGCCTCCACGAACGTACCGATCTTCGACTTCAGACCCAGCCGCGTCCCCGGCCGCAGATACGCGTACGGACCGACGGAGGCCTGCGGACCGACGTGAGCGCTGTAGGCGACCGTGTTGTCCACCCGTGCGCCGGCGTCCACCCGGGTGTCCGTGAGCCGGGTGTTCGGCCCGACCTCGCAACCCTCGGCCAGATGCGTGGCGCCGTGCAGCAGCGTCCCCGGGTGAACGACCACGTCCTGCTCGAACGTCACCGTCACGTCCACCCACGTCGTCGCCGGGTCCACCACGGTCACGCCGGCCAGCATCGCCCTGGTCAGCAGCCGGTCGTTGAGAATGCGGCGGGCCTCGGCGAGCTGCACACGGTTGTTGATCCCCGCGATCTCCCGGTGGTCCCCGGCCACCGACGCGCCGACCCGGTGCCCCGCCTCGCGCAGGATCCCCAGCACGTCCGTGAGGTACTCCTCACCCTGACTGTTGTCCGTGCGCACCTTGCCCAGGGCGTCCGCGAGCAGCTGCCCGTCGAAGGCGAACACACCCGAGTTGATCTCCCGGATCGCCCGCTGCGACTCCGAGGCGTCCTTGTGCTCCACGATCGCCGTCACGGCGCCCGAGGCCCCGTCCCGCACGATCCGCCCGTACCCCGTCGCGTCCGGCACCTCGGCCGTCAGCACCGTCACCGCGTTCCCGTCGGCGGAGTGGGTGGCGGCGAGGGCCTTGAGCGTCTCGCCGGTCAGCAGCGGGGTGTCGCCGCAGACCACCACCACGGTCCCGTCCACGGCGCCGCCCAGCGCCTCCAGACCCATCCGCACGGCGTGCCCGGTGCCGTTCTGCTGCTCCTGGACGGCGGTGCGTACGTCGGGGGCGACCTCGGCGAGGTGCGCGGTGACCTTCTCGCGGGCGTGCCCGACGACGGCGACCAGGTTCTCGGGGTCCAGCTCACCGGCCGCGGCGAGCACGTGCCCGACGAGGGACCGGCCGCACAGCTCGTGCAGGACCTTGGGTGTGGCCGACTTCATACGGGTGCCCTCACCCGCTGCGAGAACGACGACGGCTGCCGGGCGAATGGCGCTCACGGGATGCCCTTCGGCTTTGAGGGGGTGGGGGTGGACATCCGCAGGATACCGGGGTGGTTTGTGGGGGACATGAGTGCGGGCCCCGACAGTGATGTCAGGGCCCGCGATGAGGTCACGCACAGTGGCTCCCCCGCAAGGATTCGAACCTTGTCCTGCTAGATCCAAAATCTAGTGTGCTGCCGGTTACACCACGGGGGAACGTGCGTCAGACCTTACCGGAGTCGTGTGATGGCGTCAGCGACGATCCCCGTCCACCAGCCTTCGATCCGGCGGTACAACTCGGCGCTCTGTCGCACGGTGAGTACGAGACAACCGCGGCTGTCATCGCCCGTGTTCTTGCGTACCGTCTTCGGATTGTGCCGCTTGAGCGTCGTCTTGCCGAAGGAGCTGCGGTCCGCCTGGACGACGTCTGCCCAGTAGGCCTCCGCTGACTCGACGTCGGCCGTCTCGTGAATCATTACGCGGTAGGTGATGCGCTCACGCTCGATGCTGAGCAGGTCCAGCCACGAGAGGAAGAGGCGGATCATGTCGGAGTCGCTGTTGACGAAAGTGACTCGTTCTCGTCGCGCATGTGGCTTGTCCTTGGTGCCCTCGGCCCAGTAGAGGGCCACGCCCAGCAGGAACAGATCGCGATCGGACAACGCCCCGATTTCCGCTGCTGCAGCCTCCTTGGTCTGCTGTCGATGCTCCTGGCGCACCGCCAGCTCGTGCTCCCAGCGCTTGCGTGCGGCCAGCCTGGCCTGTTCCGTTGGGTCACGTCGTTCCGGTTTCGGCAGGTCACGTACCCACAAGGAGATCGATCCCTTCGAGCATCCCAGCTCCGCTTCGATCTGGTCGTACGTCCAGCCTTGGAGGCGTAGTTCCCTGGCCTTCGCACGCAGGTCGTCCTTTGCGCGCGGTCGCTTCGTCCACTCCGGCGGCGGCTCGCCCTCCACGAGTCGGTTGAGGATGTCGTTGTTGAAGACCTTCAACTCGTCGCGGATCTGCCGAAGGCTGTAGCCGGCCCGCCGCAGCGCCACCGCCCGCTCCCGCAGCCCTTCGAAGTCCGCGTACTTGTTCTGTGAACGTGCCATGGGCATACCGTCCGGCCGGAATCTTCGTCTCCGGAGGGAAACGGTCCCGGGTTCACCAGTTCGAGGGATATCGCGTCGTATCGTTTGTCGAAAGTCACCGGAAAAGGGGCGGTCGGCGCCCGTAGGCTGGAGGCATGACCACGACGGGGGAAGACCACGTACCGGCCCGGGGTGGGCCTTGGTGGTGGGACAGGCGGCGCGGCGCGGTGCTCGATGTGAGCCTCGGTGTCGTGTCCGCGCTGGAGTGTGCGGCGGAGGGGGTTCCGTTCGCGCGGGACGCCGGGATTCCGACCGCGGCGGGGGTGCTGTTCGGGCTGCTGGCCGGTTCGGTGCTGGTGGTGCGGCGGAAGTGGCCGATCGCGGTGGTGCTGGTGGCGCTGGCCATCACGCCGGCCGAGATGGGCTTCCTGATGGGCGTCGTCGGCCTGTACACGCTGGCGGCGTCGGAGCTGCCGCGGCGGATCATCGGGGCGCTGGCCGGGATGACGTTCCTGGGGACCCTGGTCGTGACGTTCGTGCGGCTGGGGCAGGACATGGCGCGGGACGGTCTGGAGCTGGGGGACTGGTTCCTTCCGTTCGCGTCGATCGCGACGTCCCTGGGGATGACGGCGCCGCCGTTGCTGCTGGGTCTGTACGTGGGGCAGCGGCGTCGGCTGATGGAGAGCCTGCGGGAGCGGGCGGACAGTCTCGAGCGCGAGTTGCAGTTGCTCGCGGAGCGGGCGGAGGAGCGCGCGGAGTGGGCGCGGGGTGAGGAGCGGACCCGGATCGCGCGGGAGATGCACGACGTGGTGGCGCACCGGGTGAGTCTGATGGTGGTGCATGCGGCGGCGTTGCAGGCGGTGGCGCGGAAGGATCCGGAGAAGGCGGTGAAGAACGCGGCCCTGGTGGGGGACATGGGGCGGCAGGCGTTGACGGAGTTGCGGGAGATGCTCGGGGTGCTGCGCAGTGGCGGGGAGGGTGCGCGTGCGGAGCGGGCGTCGGTGCCGTTGGCGGCGGTGGGGGTGGCTGCGGCTGCGGCGGCGTCGCGGGCGGCGGAGGACGGGGAGTCGTCGTCGGACGGGCCGTGTCTGTCGGAGCTGGACGAGTTGATCGGGCAGTCGGAGGCGGCCGGGATGGTGGTGGATCTGTCCGTGGAGGGGGAGCGGCGTGCGTATGCGGCGGAGGTGGAGTCGACGGCGTTCCGGGTGGTGCAGGAGGCGTTGACGAACGTGCACAAGCATGCGGCGGGTGCGAAGACGTATGTGCGGTTGGCGCATCGGGTGTCGGAGATCGCGATGCAGGTGGAGAACGAGCCGCCGCCGGAGTTGTCGGGTGAGGCGTCGGCGCGGTTGCCGTCGGGGGGCAATGGGCTGGTGGGGATGAGGGAGCGGGTGGCCGCTCTGGGGGGTGTGTTCGTGTCGGGGCCGACGGATGCGGGGGGTTTCCGGGTGTCGGCGGTGATTCCGGCGTCGTAGGGGTGGGCCGGTCGTCAGTTGGTGGTGAGGCGGGTGGGCTGGGTGCCGGCGACGAGGGTGGCGAGGGCGGTGTCGATGGTGGGGCCGAGGTACCAGTCGCCGGTGTGGTCGAGGGCGTAGACGCGGCCTTCGGTGTCGATGGCGATGAGGGCCTGGCTGTCGGTTTCGGTGCCGAGGGGGCAGGTGTGGGTGCCGAGTGCCCGGCCGAGGTCGCCGAGGGTGCGGGCCATGTGGAGGCCGTGGAGGGGGTCGAGGTGGAGGGTGGCGGGGGCGATCTGGCGGCCCGGTCCGGTGGGGGTGATGTGGAGTCCGCCGAATTCGGCCCAGGCTTCGACGGCGGCGGGGAAGACGGTGTGGCGGTGTCCTGCGGGTGAGGTGTGTTCGCGCAGGGTGTCGGCCCAGATTTCGGCCTGTTTGATGTCCCAGCGTCCGGGTTGCCAGCCGGCGTCGCGGAGTGCGGCGTCGACGGGGACGGGGAATCGGGTGGTGGAGGTGCGGTCGGCTTGCATGTGCCCTGGTTCGTTTCGTCGGC
The DNA here is from genome assembly GCF_000772045.1 of Streptomyces sp. CCM_MD2014. Taxonomy (GTDB): domain Bacteria; phylum Actinomycetota; class Actinomycetes; order Streptomycetales; family Streptomycetaceae; genus Streptomyces; species Streptomyces salinarius. The sequence continues at coordinate 5,196,757 of NZ_CP009754.1, forward strand.
TGGTGCGGCGGGTTGGTCGGCGGTGTGGGTGCCGGTCAGTCGTCTCAGTCGTCGTCGGTCGTGGGGTCGACGACGCGGACGCCGAAGTGGGCGGTGAGGGCGGTGCAGGCGCGGCAGGGTGCGGCGAAGGCGCCGTGGAGGGGGTCGCCGTCCTCGCGGATGCGGCGGGTGGTGAGTTTGGCGTGTTTGAGTGCTTTGCGGGCTTCGCCGTTGGTCATGGGTTTGCGTGCGGCGCGTTTGCTGCGGGCGGCGTCGGCGGTGGCGAGGTGCCGTGAGATGAGGATGGTCTCGGCGCAGCGTCCGGTGTAACGGTCTCGTTGGCCGCTGGTGAGGGTGTCGAGGAAGTCCTGGACGAGGTGGTGCAGGGCGGGTGGCGTGTCGGCGCGGGTGGCGGTGCCGGTGAGGGTGGTGCCGCGTACGGAGAGGGCGGCGGCGACGGTGGGGAGTATGCCGTCGCGGCGGTGCCGGAGGGTGGGGGCCTGGGCGGTGTCGGTGCTGCTCCAGCCGATGCGGGGGTCGCCGCCGTGGCGGTCGTCGGACCGTCCGGTGTCGGGTCCCGTCTGTGTCGCCGTCATGATCGTTTCCCCTCCTGAGCATCCCCCCGGAGGTCACAGAGTGCCAAATCCCGTGGCTGCTGCGGAAGCTGGGGCGTGGCGACACGCCCGGGTATGGGCGGTGTGTCACGGGAGGGTGACGGCTGGTCACGGAAGTGGGGGTGCCGGGGGCGGGGTGCGGGGTCCGGTGCCGGTGACCCCTCTGGCGGTACCGCATAGGCTGTCGGCACCGCGGTCGGACGCGGGGACCAGACAGTGCAGGCAGATCAGAGGGATCTGGCAGCAGACAGACGCCGCAGGGGGCAACCGCCATGACGACAGGTCGGCTCGGGCAAGCAGCCGCGCCGCCGAACGCGGCCTATGCCGGGCAGGTCGTGCATTTCCCGGATCCGGTGCGGGCGGCCCGTCACCCGAGAGGGGTACGGGTGGACGCGGGTGGTTACCCCGATTTCTCGCCGTACGCGCGTGCGGTCGCGGAGATCGCGGATCCGCCGGAGGGTTTCGGGGTCGACGAGTTGCGGCTGACGGACTACGTGTCGGCGAACGCGGCGCTGTCGGCGTCGGGGCACGAGTTGTGGGACACGGTGCCGGCGGTGGCGACGCCGCACGGCTGGACGTGGCACCACGTGGCGGGTTCGCGGCGGATGGAGCTGGTGCCGGTCGAGGTGAAGGCGTTGCTGCGGCACCACGGCGGGATCGCGACGGCGGCGGTGGACCAGGCCAAGCGGGGCACGCGGCCGTTGCAGGAGACGCGTCCGGCGCACTTCGGGCTGCCGAAGTCGGGGGTGGCCGTCACGGAGCAGCAGGTGCAGGGGGTCGAGGAGGACCTGGGGTACCGGCTGCCGGGTGCGTACCGGTCGTTCCTGAAGGCGGCGGGCGGGTGTGCGCCGGTGGGCACGGCGCTCGACGCGGAGCTGGGGCTGCTGGTGGACCAGCCGTTCTTCACGGTGCGTGAGGAGGCGGCGGTCAACGACCTGGTCTATGTGAACAAGTGTCTGCGGGACCACCTGACGAAGGATTATTTGGGCGTCGCGTTCGTCCAGGGGGGTCTGCTCGCGGTGAAGGTGAAGGGCGAGCGGATCGGTTCGGTGTGGTTCTGCGCGTACGACGACGTGCGGGACGTGGATCCGTCGTGGCCTCCGGCGGATCGTGTGGAGCGGCTGCTGTTGCCGTGCGGTGAGGATTTCGACGCGTTCCTGTCGCGTCTGGCGGGCTCCCCGCCGGAGTTGGAGACGGTGGCGAACCTGATGGTGGACGGCGGGTTCGCGCGTGCGGTGCCCGCGTCGGCGTCGGTAGGGGAGTGAGCTGACGATGGTGACGTTCGCGCAGGCGCAGGAGCGTGCGGAGGAGTGGGTCAACGGCGATCTGCCGGCGTACCAGCACCGTGAGGTGCGGGTGCGGGAGTTCGACCTGGGGTTCGTGGTGTGGGCGGAGGACCGTGCGGACGGTCCGCGTTCGGACGGGGGTGCGCAGCGGCTGGTGATCGCCCGGGACAGCGGCGAGGCGACGCTGTGGCCGTCGTTGCCGGTGGGTGAGGTGATCCGCCGGTACGAGGAGGAGTACGGCCGTCCCGACGAGGCGGAGGCGCCGGCCGCGGTGCCCGCGGCGCGGGTGGATCTGAATCAGACGTCGTTCTTGTTGAGTCCGCCGGAGTGGTTGCAGGAGGCGGCGGACCGGATCGGTATTCCGGATCGCCGGCGGGGGGATCAGGAGGGGCGGGACGGCGGTGGCACCGGGGGTGCCGGGTCCGTCGCCGGGTCTGGTGTGGGGTCCGGTGCCGGTGGCGGGTTGCCCGAGACGCAGGCGGGGGTGCCGTCGGCTCCGGCGGCGGCGTCGGCGGACGCCCCGTCCGGGAGTGGTGCGGGGTGGCCGGCCGCGGGCTCCGGAACGGGCGCGGGTGACTCGGGGGCGGGCGCGGGTGCGTCCGGTGCGCCGAGTGGTCCGGGTGCGTCGAGTACTCCGAGTGCGCCTGCCGGGGCGACCCCCTGGGCGGGGACGGACACCAACGCGGATGCCGGTGAGGACCGTTCCGTACCGCTGCCCCAGACCGTGTTCTCACCGCCGTTGAGCGGTGCCGACGACGACACGCCGCCGCCCTCGACGACGCCGGATGCCAAGACGGCGCTGATGTCGGGCGGCAGTCAGCTTCCGCCGACGGCGCTCGCGCCGGCGATCGGTGACCCGAACGCGCCGGGCGGGCCTGGCGCTCCGGGCGGCCCGAACGTGCCGGATGCGTCCGCCGGGGCGGGTACGCCGCCGCCCGCGTCACTCACGCCGCCCGCGGCGCAGCCGTCCGCCGGTCCGGGGGCGCCCGCTGGTCCGGGGGCGTCCGGTCCGGGGGCGCCCGCCACGCCGCCCCAGCCGTTCGCGTCGAACGCCGGGGATCTCGCCGACGCCGCGACCAGCAAGGCGACGCCTCCGCCGCGCCGTGGCGGTGGTTCGTCGACGCCGCCTCCGCCGAGCGCTCCGGGTGTGCCGGGCGCGCGTCCGGGGACTCCGCCCGCGCCGTCGGGGACTCCGGCGCCGGGTACGCCGGCGGGTGGCTACGTGCCGACGCAGCTGGTGTCGTCGCTGGGCCCCGAGGGCCCGGGCGGCGGCCCCGGCACGCCGCCTCCGCCCAGCGCCCCGGGTACTCCGCCCCCGCCCGGCGCTCCACAGCCCCCCGCGGGTCAGGGTGCGCCGGGAACTCCGCCGCCGCCGAGTGCGCCGGGTACGCCGCCGCCGAGTGCGCCGAACGCGCCGGGTGGGACGCCGCCGGGCGGGATGCATCATGCCGCCACGATGCTGGCCGACCCGGGCCGCCCGGGCGGTGCCCCGCAGCCTCCTGGACCTCCCGGCCAGCCCGGGGCTCCCGGCGTTCCCGCCGCTGCGGGTGCTCCCGGTGCGCCCGGCGCGCCTTCCGGCCCGGGTACGCCGCCACCTCCTCCGGCCGCTCCCGGTGCTCCCGGTGCCGTGCCGCCGCCCGGTTCTACGGGGGGCGCTCCCGGTGCCGTTCACCACGCGCAGACCGTGCTGGCGTCGCCCTCCGTGGGCGGTCCCGGCGGCATCGGTGCGCCTCCGCCGCCCCCCGGCGCCCCCGGTGTTCCGGGCACCCCCGGTGCCGTACCGCCGCCCTCCGGGCAGCCCGTGCCGGGGCAGCCGCCGGCGTACGGATATCCGCCGCAGCCCACCGGTCAGCCGACCGTCGGTCCTGGCTACCAGGCCGTGCTGCGCTACCGCGCGCAGGACGGTTCCGAGCAGCAGCTGATCCGGCGTTCCGCGCCGGGTACGCCGCACCCGGAGTGGCAGATGTTCCACGAGCTGCGCTCCATGAACGTGCCGCCGGACCAGGTGCTCGAGCTGCACACCGAGCTGGAGTCGTGCGAGCTGCCGGGGGCGTACTGCGCGCGGATGATCCGGGAGCAGTGGCCGCAGGCGCGGATCACCTCGATCGCGCCGTACGGTCTGGACCACGCGAGCCGGCAGCAGGGCATGCAGCAGTTGCTGGCGCACCAGGGCGAGTTGCACCAGGTGGCCGACGGCCCGGCGCGTCCGGCGCCGGTGCGGGCGCCGCTGCCGCAGGTGCAGCCGGCGCCGCCGATCCCGCCGGAGGGCATCGGGCAGGAGCTGGCGGCGGCGTTCGGGCCGGGCGTGTTCCGGTTCGAGCAGGCCGCGGTGTCCCGGCAGGGGGTGCCGCCGGTCGTGGCGCACACGCTGGTGGCCGCGGGGCTGCCGATGGACATGGGCCCGTTCTTCTGGGCGCAGGCCCAGCCGGGGCGCCCGGTGCCGACGCTGGCGGAGCTGGCGGCGGAGCGCGGTGTGCAGCCGGCCTCGGACGCGGGGTCGTACCTCGTCGTGGGCAGCGACTTCGGCCGGGCGATCTGTGTGCAGTACGGCACGGCGGCCATCGTCGCGGTGCCCGTGGAGGCGGGTCCGGGCGGCGCGCCCGTGCCGCCGCAGTTCGTGAACACGGGGCTGCCGGAGTTCGCGCGTTCCCTCGCGCTGCTGGGCCGGATGTGGCGGCTCAGGTTCGGTCTGAACCAGGAGCAGGCGGGCCGCTGGACGGTGGACTTCCAGGCGCAGTTGGCCGCGCTGGACCCGGCTGCGCTCGGCTCGCCGGAGAGCTGGTGGTCGGTGCTGCTCGAGCAGATGTGGGACGGGCTGCTGTGAGGCGCTCGCGCCGCTGACGCGCCCGACGGGCGGGGCCCGGCCGATCTGTGGGTCGGCCGGGCCCCGCCCTTTTGCGTGCGGTGTGTCGGATTATGTGTGCTTACGCCCGATCCATAGAGTCGGACGGGTCCATGTGATGCGGCAGGTCCACCGCGGGGTGGGCCAAGGGTGATGCAGGGGTGATGGGCATGAGCGGTGCATCGGCGTCCCCCCACGGCTTCGTGACCGTACGCGGGCGCGGGCGCGGATACCGTCCCGAGCAGGTGGAGGCGTACGCCGCGGCCCTCTCCGAGGAGCGTGACGCGGCCTGGGAGCGCGCCGCCCGACTCACCGTGCTGGCCAGGGAGATGGAGGCGGACCTGGGGGACCTGGAGGAGGTGGTCGAGCAGCTCACCTCGCAGGACTACGAGGTGCTGGGGGAGAGCGCGCGCGATCTGTTCCGGCTCGTCGAGGCGGAGGGCGAGGCGGTGCGCGAGCGGGCGCGTGTTGCCGCCGAGGAGCTGATGGAGGACGCGAGGGCGCACGCGGCCGGGGTGCGGGAGGCGGCCCGGGCGCACGCCGACGCCGTACGCGCCGAGGCCGACGAACATGCCCGGCAGCTGCTGCTCGCGGCGCGTGCGGAGGCCGACGAGGTGCGGATCGAGGCGCGGCGCGATGTGAAGGCGGGGCGTGCGGAGGCGCTGGCCGCGTTGCGCGAGGCGCGCCGGCGCAGCACCGGGACGGCGGCCGAGCAGAGCGGGGAGCTGGCCGAGCGGTGGGCGGCGGCGGAGCGGGCCGAGGAGGAGCAGGTGCGGGTCCTGGACGCCCACTACGCGGAGCTGGTGGCGCGGGCCGAGCAGGGGGCGCGTGAGGCGGAGCGGGAACTGGTCGCCGCCCGGGAGGCGGCCGGACGGCGGCAGGAGGAGGCCCGGGCCCGGGCGGCCGAGCTGGTCGCCGAGGCCCGGGTGCGTCAGGAGCGCATCGCCCGCGACACCGAACGGGTGCTGCGCGAGCACGGAGAGCGGTGGGACGAACTGCAGGCCCAGATGGACTCCGTACGCAGCAACCTCAGTGCGCTGACGGGCCGTGCGGTGGAGTGACGGCAGGTCGAAGGGCCGACTGACCCGACGGGCCGACGACCCGACGACCCGGTGCCGGTCATCAGGCCGGGCGCGTACGCGGACAGGAGCAGGAAGAGGGTGAAGTAGCCGAGCGCGGTGAGGGTGGCGGTGCGCCGCTGCCTGCGGTAGGCGCTGCGCAGGATCCGCAGGTCGCTGTGGCGGCCCAACGGGTCGCGGCGGGGCGCGCGGCGGGCCGTGGGGCCGATGTGCGGGGCGTAGGGGGGCGGGGGTGGCGGGCGGTGCGGGTACGACGGGGACGGGTCGTAGGTCATCCCGGTTCTCCTTGCGCGGCTTGGGTCCGAGCGGCGGACCGCAGGAGGTGGGGGGTGGGGGCCACGCACGTTACTCGCGGGTTGGGTGGCACGCTGCGTTTTGGCCGAACTGATCGGTCGGTATGTGCCCGCGCCCGCGTTGCCGAGGGTGTGTCCGCTCCCGGCTCCCGTGCCGTCCGCTTGACCCTGACGCGGCGTCAGGGCGGATGCTCGATGCGTCTCAGGGAGGAGGGCGACCCCGAGGCCCGCTCCGCCCAGGGGTGGACTGCCCCTAGGGGTACCTCCGTACTACGGCTCGGGGAGGGTTCGTACCGACGGAGGACGAGACGGGCCCGGGGCGTCCTTAGTCTGGCTTTACGCCGCTGGGGGGCGGTGAACCGGACCCGCGGGGGTGGGGTTTTCCTCAGTAAAAGACTGCGCTGAACACCAGCGCGGCAGGCCCCCGGTTCCGGCCAGACTCTTCGAGACAGCAGCAGGTGCGGGCGCGGCGGTACGGACATCGCGCGGGGCACCGGCGGCTCACTCGATGACCGACATAGGAGACATGACATGACATCGGCCGTAAGTATTCCCGCACACGGGAGCACGGGAGGGCGTACGGCCGTTGCCGCGCGGGCGCGGCAGGTCGTGAAGGCCTACGGCTCGGGCGAGACCCGGGTGGTCGCTCTCGACCACGTCGACGTGGACATAGCCCGCGGTCAGTTCACCGCGATCATGGGCCCCTCCGGGTCCGGCAAGTCCACGCTGATGCACTGCCTGGCCGGCCTGGACACCGTCACCAGCGGCCAGATCTACCTCGACGAGACCGAGATCACCGGCCTGAAGGACAAGAGGCTCACCCAGCTGCGCCGGGACCGGATCGGCTTCATCTTCCAGGCCTTCAACCTGCTCCCGACGCTCAACGCGATCGAGAACATCACGCTGCCCATGGACATCGCCGGCCGCAAGTACGACCGCGCGTGGCTGGACCGCGTCGTGGAGACCGTGGGGCTCGCGGGGCGGCTCAAGCACCGGCCCACCCAGCTCTCCGGCGGCCAGCAGCAGCGCGTCGCCGTGGCGCGGGCCCTGGCCGCCCGGCCCGAGATCATCTTCGGGGACGAGCCGACCGGAAACCTGGACTCGCGGGCCGGCGCCGAGGTGCTCGGCTTCCTGCGCCGCTCGGTCACCGAACTGGGCCAGACCATTGTGATGGTCACCCACGACCCGGTGGCCGCCAGTTATGCGGACCGGGTGCTGTACCTCGCCGACGGCCGGATCGTGGACGAGATGTACCAGCCCACCGCCGAAGCCGTCCTGGACCGCATGAAGGACTTCGACGCCCGGGGGCGCACGTCATGACCGTCGTGAAGACCTCGATGCGCAACTTCTTCGCGCACAAGGGCCGCATGGCGCTCTCGGCGGTGGCGGTGCTGCTGTCGGTGGCGTTCGTCTGCGGCACGCTGGTGTTCACCGACACGATGAACACCACCTTCGACAAGCTCTTCGCGATCACCTCCTCCGACGTGACGGTCTCTCCGAAGGACGCCAAGGCCGAGGACACCCCGCAGAACGGGGTGCCGGAGTCGCTGCCGGCGTCCACGCTGGAGAAGATCCGGTCGGCCGACGGCGTGGAGTCCGTCGAGGGCGCGGTCGCCTCGATGAACGTGACCGTCGTCAACTCCGACAACGACAACGTGGAGGCCACCAGCGGCGCCCCCACCATCGCGGGGAACTGGACGAAGAACGACCTGCGGTCCATGGAGATCACCTCGGGCCACGCCCCGCGCGGCCCCACCGAGGCGATGGTCGACTCCGACACCGCCGACAAGCACGACCTGAAGATCGGCGACGAGCTGCGCACCATCGCGCAGACCGGCGACTTCAAGGCGAAGATCGTCGGCATCGCCTCCTTCACCGTCACCAACCCCGGTGCCGCGGTCGTCTACTTCGACACCCCCACGGCCCAGCGTGAACTGCTCGGCGGCACGGACCGGTTCAGCCAGTTCAACGTCACCGCGGCGTCCGGTGTGACCGACGCGCAGCTGAAGAAGAACGTCTCCGGAGCGCTCGGAGACGGCACCTTCAAGGTCCAGACCGCCAAGGAGACGTCCGACGAGGGCCGCGAGGACGTCGGCGAGTTCATGGACGTCATCAAGTACGCCATGCTCGGCTTCGCCGGGATCGCGTTCCTGGTCGGCATCTTCCTGATCATCAACACCTTCTCCATGCTGGTCGCCCAGCGCACCCGCGAGATCGGCCTGATGCGGGCCATCGGCTCCTCCCGCCGGCAGGTCAACCGTTCCGTGCTGGTCGAGGCGCTCCTCCTCGGGGTCGTCGGCTCGGTTCTCGGTGTCGCGGCCGGTGTCGGGATCGCCATCGGCTTGATGAAGCTGATGTCGGCGGCGGGCATGAACCTGTCCACCGACGACCTGACCATCAAGACGGCGACCCCCGTGACCGGTCTGATCCTCGGTGTCGTGGTCACCGTCCTGGCCGCCTACCTGCCGGCCCGCCGGGCCGGGAGGATCTCCCCGATGGCGGCTCTGCGCGACGCCGGTACGCCGGCCGACGGCAAGGCCGGCTGGATACGCGGCCTGATCGGCCTGGTGCTCACTGGCGCCGGCGCCGCCGCCCTGCTCACGGCCGCCTCCGCCGACAAGGCGAGCGACGGCTCGATGATGCTGGGCGCGGGCATCGTGCTCTCGCTCATCGGGTTCGTCGTCATCGGCCCGCTGCTGGCCGGGTTCGTGGTCCGGGTGATCAGCGCGGTGCTGCTGCGCGCCTTCGGCCCGGTGGGCCGCCTGGCCGAGCGCAACGCCCTGCGCAACCCGCGCCGCACCGGCGCCACCGGTGCCGCCCTGATGATCGGCCTCGCCCTGGTGGCCTGCCTGTCCGTCGTCGGCTCCTCCATGGTCGCCTCGGCCACCAGTGAGCTGGACAAGACGGTCGGCGCGGACTTCATAGTCCAGGGCAACCAGCGGATCGTGCCGCAGGCCGAGAAGGCCATGACCGACACGCCCGGCCTCGAGCACGTCACCCGCTACAAGATGCTCGACGCCACGCTGACCTCGCCCGACGGCAAGACGGACGACGACGGCGTCACGGCCGCCGACCCCACCTACGCCGAGGACGTGCGCCGCGCGACGACGGAGGGCAAGCTCTCCGCCGCCTACGGCACCGACGCCATGTCGGTCGGCTCGGACTACGCCGAGAAGCACGGCGTGCATGTCGGCGACACCGTCACCGTCGCCTTCAAGGGCGGCGAGACCGCGAAGCTCAAGGTGGCCGCGATCACCAGCGACGACGTGGCCATCGACCAGGGTGCCCGGTACATCGGCATCGAGACGATGGAGAAGTACCTGCCGGCCGAGAACGTCCCGCCGAACACGATCATGTTCGCCAAGGCGAAGGACGGCCAGGCAGACCAGGCGTACGCCGCGCTGAAGAAGTCCCTGGACGCCTACCCGCAGTACCAGGTGGCCGACCAGACCGACTACAAGCAGGAGCTGAAGGACCAGGTGGGCCAGCTGCTGAACATGGTCTACGGCCTGCTGGCCCTGGCGATCATCGTCGCGGTCCTCGGTGTGGTGAACACCCTGGCGCTCTCGGTGGTCGAGCGGACCCGGGAGATCGGCCTGATGCGGGCCATCGGTCTCTCCCGCCGGCAGCTGCGCCGCATGATCCGCATGGAGTCCGTGGTCATCGCCCTCTTCGGCGCGCTGCTCGGTCTCGGCCTGGGCATGGGCTGGGGCGCCACGGCCCAGAAGCTGCTCGCCCTGGAGGGACTGAACGTCCTGGACATCCCCTGGCCGACGATCATCGGGGTCTTCGTCGGATCGGCCTTCGTGGGCCTGTTCGCCGCCCTGGTCCCGGCCTTCCGGGCAGGCCGCATGAACGTCCTGAACGCCATCGCGACGGACTAGCACCCGTCCCAACGGCCACCGCACACGGGGGTTGCGGGGGAAGCCCGGCGCCAGAGGCCCACCGCCTCCGGCGCCGGGCACTTTCGCACCCACCTCCGGACACGGCAGCCTCCGCACCCGGGACACGGCAGCCTCCGCACCCGGGGCACGGCAGCCTCCGCACCCGGGGCACGGCTGCCTTCCGGCCCCGGGGCGTCCGTCACCCCGGGCGTTTCGTTTCAGCCCACCGAGTCGGGTGGTGTGGGGGCACAGGGCCCCGGGGGTCCAGGGGGCTCCGCCCCTGGTGCGGCCGCCTCGGCGCGGGCCCACGCTTCCGGCGTCATCCACAGCCCCCGGCGCCGTCGAGCAGACCGACGTAACCTGGACACCCCCGGCCCTCACCGCGTCGGGTTACTCGTGTTGCCCCACCCCAGGACGGAAGCGCCCCTTCAATGAGCCTGCACGGTCTGCTCGACGCCGTCGTCAAGGACACCGCCCTCGCGGAAGCGATCTCGGCGGCCGCAGACGGCAACCGCATGCACGTCGACCTCGTCGGCCCGCCCGCGGCCCGCCCCTTCGCGATCGCCGCCCTGGCCCGCGACACGGGCCGCCCGGTGCTGGCGGTGACGGCGACGGGACGCGAGGCCGAGGACCTGGCGGCGGCCCTGCGCTCCCTGCTGCCGCCCGAGGGCGTCGTGGAGTACCCCTCCTGGGAGACCCTCCCGCACGAGCGGCTCAGCCCCCGCAGCGACACCGTCGGCCGCCGCCTCGCCGTCCTGCGGCGCCTGGCCCACCCCCGCCCCGACGACCCCGAGACCGGCCCGGTCTCCGTCGTCGTCGCACCCGTGCGCTCCGTGCTCCAGCCGCAGGTCAAGGGCCTGGGTGACCTGGAGCCGGTGGCCCTGCGCACCGGAGAGAGCGCCGACCTGGATGAGGTCGTCGAGGCGCTGGCAGCGGCCGCGTACGCGCGCGTCGAGCTGGTCGAGAAGCGCGGCGAGTTCGCCGTGCGCGGTGGGATCCTGGACGTCTTCCCGCCGACGGAGGAGCACCCGCTCCGCGTCGAGTTCTGGGGCGACGACGTCGAGGAGATCCGTTACTTCAAGGTCGCCGACCAGCGCTCCCTCGAGGTCGCCGAGCACGGCCTGTGGGCCCCGCCCTGCCGCGAGCTGCTGCTGACCCGGGACGTGCGCGAGCGGGCCGCCGCCCTCGCCGAGGACCACCCCGAGCTGGGCGAACTGCTCGGGAAGATCGCCGAGGGCATCGCGGTGGAGGGCATGGAGTCCCTGGCCCCCGTCCTCGTCGACGACATGGAGCTGCTCCTCGACGTGCTGCCCAAGGGCGCGATGTCCGTGGTGTGCGACCCGGAGCGGGTGCGGACGCGGGCCGCCGACCTGGTCGCGACGTCGCAGGAGTTCCTGCAGGCCTCCTGGGCGGCCACCGCGGGCGGCGGCGAGGCCCCCATCGACGTGAACGCGGCCTCCCTGTGGTCCATCGCCGACGTCCGGGAGCGCGCCCGCGAGCTGGACATGATGTGGTGGTCCGTCTCCCCCTTCGCCGCCGACGAGACGCTGACGTCCGACGCGGACACTGCGGGCGACTCGGACACCCTCAAGCTCGGCATGCACGCCCCCGAGACCTACCGCGGCGACACCGCGAAGGCACTGGCCGACACGAAGGGCTGGCTCGCCGACGGCTGGCGCGCGGTCTACCTCACCGAGGGCCACGGTCCCGCCTCCCGCACCGTCGAGGTCCTCGGCGGCGAGGGCATCGCCGCCCGCCTCGACCAGGACCTCGGCACGCTCAGCCCCTCGGTCGTGCACGTCTCCTGCGGCTCGATCGACCACGGCTTCGTCGACCCGGCCCTCAAGCTGGCCGTGCTCACCGAGACCGACCTGACCGGTCAGAAGGCCGCAGGACGCGAGGGCGCCCGGATGCCGGCCCGGCGCCGCAAGACCATCGACCCGCTCACCCTGGAGTCCGGCGACTACATCGTCCACGAGCAGCACGGCGTCGGCCGCTACATCGAGATGGTGCAGCGCACCGTCCAGGGCGCCACCCGCGAGTACCTGGTCGTGGAGTACGCCCCCGCCAAGCGCGGCCAGCCCGGCGACCGGCTCTACATCCCCACCGACCAGCTGGAGCAGATCACCAAGTACGTGGGCGGCGAGGCCCCCACCCTGCACCGCCTCGGCGGCGCGGACTGGACCAAGACCAAGGCCCGCGCCAAGAAGGCGGTCAAGGAGATCGCCGCCGACCTGATCAAGCTGTACAGCGCCCGGATGGCGGCGCCGGGACACGCCTTCGGCCCGGACACCCCCTGGCAGCGGGAGCTGGAGGACGCCTTCCCCTACGCGGAGACGCCGGACCAGCTCACCACCATCGCCGAGGTCAAGGACGACATGGAGAAGACGGTCCCGATGGACCGCCTGATCTGCGGCGACGTCGGCTACGGCAAGACCGAGATCGCGGTCCGCGCCGCCTTCAAGGCCGTCCAGGACGGCAAGCAGGTCGCCGTCCTCGTCCCCACCACCCTGCTGGTGCAGCAGCACTTCGGCACGTTCAGCGAGCGCTACGCCCAGTTCCCGGTGAACGTGAAGGCGCTGTCCCGCTTCCAGACCGACACCGAGTCGAAGGCGACCCTGGAGGGCCTGCGCGAGGGCTCGGTGGACATCGTCATCGGCACCCACCGCCTGTTCTCCTCCGAGACGAAGTTCAAGGACCTGGGCCTGGTCATCGTCGACGAGGAGCAGCGCTTCGGCGTCGAGCACAAGGAGCAGCTGAAGAAGCTCCGTGCCAACGTCGACGTGCTCACCATGTCCGCCACACCCATCCCGCGCACCCTGGAGATGGCCGTCACCGGCATCCGCGAGATGTCCACGATCACCACCCCGCCGGAGGAGCGCCACCCGGTGCTGACCTTCGTCGGCCCCTACGAGCACAAGCAGATCGGCGCCGCGATCCGCCGCGAGCTGCTGCGCGAGGGCCAGGTCTTCTACATCCACAACCGCGTGGAGTCCATCGACCGGGCGGCGGCCAAGCTCCGCGAGATCGTCCCCGAGGCGCGCATCGCCACCGCCCACGGCCAGATGTCGGAACAGGCGCTGGAGCAGGTCGTCGTCGACTTCTGGGAGAAGAAGTTCGACGTGCTGGTCTCCACGACCATCGTCGAGTCCGGCATCGACATCTCCAACGCCAACACCCTCATCGTCGAGCGCGGCGACAACTTCGGCCTCAGCCAGCTCCACCAGCTGCGCGGCCGCGTCGGCCGGGGGCGGGAGCGCGGTTACGCGTACTTCCTCTACCCGCCGGAGAAGCCCCTGACGGAGACCGCGCACGAGCGGCTCGCCACCATCGCCCAGCACACCGAGATGGGCGCCGGCATGTACGTGGCGATGAAGGACCTGGAGATCCGCGGCGCGGGCAATCTGCTCGGCGGCGAGCAGTCCGGCCACATCGCGGGCGTCGGCTTCGACCTGTACGTACGGATGGTCGGCGAGGCCGTCGCCGACTACCGGGCCTCCCTGGAGGGCGGGGCCGAGGAGGAGCCGCCGCTGGAGGTCAAGATCGAGCTGCCCGTCGACGCGCACGTCCCGCACGACTACGCGCCCGGCGAGCGGCTGCGCCTCCAGGCGTACCGCTCCATCGCCTCCGCCAACAGCGAGGAGGACATCAAGGCCGTACGGGAGGAGCTGGTCGACCGTTACGGCAAGCTGCCGGAGCCGGTGGAGAACCTGCTGTTGGTCGCGGGCCTGCGGATGCTCGCGCGGGCGTGCGCCGTCGGCGAGATCGTGCTCCAGGGCAACAACATCCGGTTCGCGCCGGTGGAGTTGCGAGAGTCCCAGGAGCTGAGGCTCAAGCGGCTCTACCCCGGCAGCGTCATCAAGGCGGGCACCCACCAGGTGCTCGTACCGCGTCCGAAGACCGCGAAGGTGGGCGGCAAGCCGCTGGTCGGGCGGGAACTGCTCGGCTGGGTGGGCGAGTTCCTCACCTCGATCCTGGGGTCGTAGCAGCCGGGGCCGGGGCCCGTCAGCGGAGAGGCCGTCCGCCGGGAAGCCGTCCACGGAGAAGCCGTCCACGGGGACAGTTCCGTGGACGGCTTCGACGTGTCCGGTTGCGGGGAGCGCTTACTGCTGCTCCCGGCCGCCCTGCCCGCGCCCGAAGCCGAGCTTGCCCTCGGCCTGCTGCTGCGCGGCGTCGACCTGCTTCTCGTACTTGCCGCCGGTCCTCTGGTTGACCTGGCGTTCGGCGGCGTCGGACATCTTCCTTGACCTGTCCTTGTCCTTGCCGGCCATGCTCTTCATCTTGTCGAGGATGCCCATGCAGAGCTCCTTCCGAGACGTGACTCACTGTCGACCGTACGACAGATATGTCTCGTGTGCCCACTAAAGCCCACCTAAGGCACGGTATGGTGCGGCCTTCTCGCTCGCTACGGTGGTTGCCGCGAACGGCAAGGGGAGGGGCGCGCATGAGGCGGCACAGCAGGATCCGTACCGGATGGGCCGCGGGCGCGGTACTCGCCCTGGCCCTGGTGACCGGCTGTGACGGTCTGGAGGCGGACGGCGACACCCCGGCCTCGGGCGGCGGTGCCGAGGCTCCCGCCGCGGGCCGTGCCGTCAGCCCGCTGGACAACCCGGACGGCACCGGACCGGGCCTCGCCCCGGTCACGGGCGACGGCCCGCGGGCCGAGGGCCGCAAGCTGATCGACGGCCTCACCACCAAGGGGCGCGGCCCGAAGACGGGATACGACCGCGACGAGTTCGGCTACGCCTGGATGGACACCGCGGACGGCGTCCCGCTCGCCCGCAACGGCTGCGACACCCGGAACGACCTGCTGAAACGCGATGGCCAGAAGGTGCGTTTCCGGTCCGGGTCCGACTGCGTGGTCATCGCCATGACGCTGGACGACCCGTACACCGGGACGAGCATCGAGTGGCGCAAGCAGAAGGCGAGCGAGGTCCAGATCGACCACGTCGTACCGTTGTCGTACAGCTGGCAGATGGGCTCCTCGCGCTGGTCGGAGGGCAAACGCGAGCAGCTGGCCAACGACCCGCTCAACCTGCTCCCCGTCGAGGGCCGCGCCAACTCCGCCAAGCGCGACTCGGGCCCGGCCTCGTGGCTGCCGCCGAGCAAGACGATCCGCTGCGCGTACGCGGTGCGGTTCGCGCAGGTGGCCGCCAAGTACGAGCTGGCGGTGACGAAGGCGGACAAGGCGATGATGGTGGAGCAGTGCGGCGGCTGAAGGCCCGGGGAGCGGTGGGGTAAACCGCTTTCGAGCCGTCGGCCCTGCCGCCTACGGTGCCCGCATGAAGCCGCAGATATGGAGTCTCGCCGAACGCCCGGAGATGCGGGACCGGATCCGGGACATGGCCGACAGCTGGCCCGCGTTCGCCGTCGAGGACCTCTCGGGCAACGCCCACTACCCCCGCATCGCCGCCGAACTGCCCGAGTACGTGCAGTTCGCCGAGGACGAGCACGGCGAGGTCGTCGCCCACGGTCACAGCGTGCCGTTCGCCCTGCACGCGCAGGGGCGCGGGAGGCTGCCCGCACGGGGCTGGAGCGAGGTGCTCGTCTGGGCCTTCGGCGACCTGCGCCGCGGGGTCCGCCCGGACACCGTCAGCGCCATCTCCGTCACCGTCGCCCCGCACGCCCAGGGGCTCGGCCTGTCCGGCCGGATGCTCGCCGCCATGCGCGACAACGCCCGCGCCCGCGGCTTCCGCGAGGTCGTCGCCCCCGTCCGGCCCAGTGCCAAGCACCTCGAACCGCACGCCCCCATCGAGGAGTACGCGCGGCGCCTGCGCCCCGACGGCCTGCCCCACGACCCCTGGCTGCGCGTCCACGCCCGGGCCGGCGCCACGCTCGACTCCGTGGCCCCGGCCTCCATGACCGTCTCCGGCTCGCTGGAGGAGTGGCGGGAGTGGACGGGACTGCCCTTCGACACCGCCGGGGACGTGGAGGTCCCCGGAGCCCTGGTGCCGGTGCGGTGCGAACCGGAGCGCGGGTACGCGGTGTACGTCGAGCCGAACGTGTGGATGCGGCACGCGCTGTAGCCGCACCCGGTCAGAACTGGCCGTTGCCGAGGATTTCGCCCTCGGCGTCGTAGACGGTGACGAGGCCGTTCTCGCTGTCCTTCCAGTCGGCGAACGCCGAGGCGATCAGCTTGGCCGGCCCGGTGCCCTCGCCCATGAGGCCGCCGGTGAAGTCGGTGTAGACGTCGGCGGCGTCGAGGATGTCGTTCTGCTCGTCGGCGCCCTGCACCTTGGTGACGTGGGAGACGGCGTCCTTCTCGTTGGGTGAGCCGTTCTTCTGCACGAACGCCTTGAACTGCTCGGCCTGGGACGCCTTCTCGACGGCCTTGTCCCCGGCGGGTTCGGCGTCGGACGCGCCGTCCGCCTTCCCCCCGTCCGTCTTCCCCCCGTCCGCCTTCGCGCCGTCGCCCGGCTTCTCGCCGGCGCTCGCGGAGGTCCGGCTGTCGCTCTTGGCGTCGCCGTCCCCGTCGCCCGAGTTCGCCGACATCGCGCCGATGACGGCGATCCCCACCACGGCACCCAGCGCGATCTTGGTCTTCATGCCCATGACGTCGGTCCTCTCCCCGGAGACAGATCAGTTGATGACCGCGCCGTGCCGAAGCCTGTCGGTCAGGCCGGTTCGCGGTTCGATGCGTCAATAAGAACAGAGCCTGTGAACCGAGTCAACAGGGTTCACAGTGAATAACCAGTGCACACCGTGAATCGGGGTGGCCTGCGTTCATCGGTAGGATCGGCCTCACACGACCAGGACGAGGGGGCCCGAGCGTGCCGGACAAGGCGACAGACGGAACCGAGGTGACCGCCGCCGGTATCGCGCGGCTCGCCGGCGTCGGCCGCGCCGCCGTCAGCAACTGGCGCCGTCGGCACGCCGACTTCCCCAAGCCCGTCGGCGGCACCGAGACCAGCCCGTCCTTCGCCCTCGCCGACGTCGAGGCATGGCTGCGCGCCCAGGGCAAACTCGCCGAGGTACCCCCGCGCGAACGCGTCTGGCAGCAACTCGCCGGTCACCCCGAGGGGCCGGTCACCGCCCTCGTGCACACCGGCTGCGTCCTCCTGCTGATCCACGACCGCCCGACCCTGTGGCTGGACGCGAGCGCCGGCTCCGACGAACGCCTCGCCGCCATGCTCCCCGCCGCCCTCGACCAGGTACTCGACGCCCGCTTCGGCCCGGCCCCCCAGCGCACCGTCACCACCCCGATCGGCCCCCGCCTGCTCCCCTCCGCGCCCCTCCTGCGCGGCGCCGCCGAACTCGCCGCCGGACCGGGCGCCCGCAAGGCCTACGAGTTCCTGCTCGGCCGGCACCTCGACGCCAACCCGCGGCAGTACGCGCTCACCCCGGCCCCCCTCGCCGAGCTGATGGCCGGACTCGCCGGCCCCGCCCGCACGGTCCTCGACCCCGCCTGCGGCACCGGAACCCTGCTCCGCGCCGCCGCCACCGGCTCCCGGCCCGGACAGGAGCTGTACGGCCAGGACGACGACCCCGCACTGACCGCCCTCACCGCGCTCCGGCTCGCCCTGAGCACGGACGCCACCGTGCGCATCGCCGCCGGCGACAGCCTGCGCGCCGACGCCGTCCCCGGCCTGCGCGCCGACGCGGCGCTGTGCCACCCGCCGTTCAACGAGCGCAACTGGGGCCACGACGAACTCGCCTACGACCCCCGCTGGGAGTACGGCTTCCCGGCCCGCACCGAGTCCGAACTGGCCTGGGTGCAGCACGCCTTGGCACGCGTACGGGACGGCGGCACCGTCGTCGTCCTCATGCCGCCCGCCGCGGCCTCCCGCCGTTCCGGCCGACGGATCCGCGCCGACCTGCTGCGCCGGGGCGCCCTGCGCGCCGTGATCGCCCTGCCGGCCGGCGCGGCACCCCCGTACAACATCCCCCTGCACCTGTGGGTGCTGCGCCGGCCCGAGAAGGCGCCCGCACAGCCCGAGGTACTGCTCGCCGACGCCGGGCAGTTCGCCGGGGAGGGACGCGGCGGACCGGACTGGCGGTCCGTGCGGGACGCCGTGCTCGGTGCCTGGGGCGACTTCGACCGCACCGGCCGGTTCGACGACCGGCCGGGCCTGGCCCGCCGCCTGCCCGTCATCGAACTCCTCGACGACGACGTCGATCTGGCCCCAGCCCGCCACCTGCCGCCCCCCACCGCCGCCGGCGACACCGGACGGCTCACGGACGTACGCGAGCGCCTGGACGAGACCCTGCGCCTGACCGCGCGGCTCACCCCCGCCGCCCCCGCCACCTCACGCGCCGCGCCCCGCCGGCCCCTGACCACCGTCGGCGAACTCGCCCGCGGCGGCGCCCTGACCCTGCGCACCGGCACCCACGGCGGCCACGCGCGCGTGCCCGTCCTCACCGACCACGACGTCCTCGCCGGCACCGGCCCCACGGGCACCCTCCCGGAGAGCGACGAGGAGCCCGTGCTGACCGAACCCGGCGACGTCGTCGTCCCCGTCCTCGGCGGCGGCACGGTCGCGCGCGTGGTCGACGCCACCACCGCCGGTGCCGCCCTGGGACGCAACCTCGTGCTCCTGCGCCCCGACCCCGCCGCCCTCGACCCCTGGTTCCTCGCCGGGTTCCTGCGCGGCACCGCCAACCACCGGCAGGCCAGCAGCTACGCCTCCACGGCCACCCGCCTCGACGTGCGGCGCCTTCAGCTGCCCCGCCTTCCCCTCGACGCCCAGCGCGGCTACGGCGACCGCTTCCGCGCCCTCGACGAGTTCGAGCGCGCGCTGCGGCTCGCGGGCCGCCTGGGGGAGCAGCTGGTGCGCGGCATGTACGACGGGCTGACGGACGGCACGGTCGCCCCCGACTGAGCGGCCGCACGGGCCGGGTGACCAGGACGACAACGGTTCGGTACAACCCGGGGCCGTTTGTCCGTGTCGGCCTATACGCTCGACTCCGCACCGGTCGACGGCCGGTGCGCGTCCGTCTCTTGAGGATTTCCGGGAGAAGTCATGCACGGCCACGGCTATGCGCCGCCACCGCCGCCGCGCCGCCCCGCCACCGTGGTGCTGGTCCTGCTGCGCGTCTTCTTCGTGGCCCTGCCCCTGCTGAGCATCGGGTTCCTCGCCTGGATCTCGACCCTGTACGCGGCCATCGTGACCCGGCGGCCGCGCGACTGGTGGGCCTTCGCGGCGTCGGCCGCCCTCCTGGTGGTCAGCTTCTGCTTCCTGGTCACCGACGACACCGACGACTTCAGCACCCCGGCCGGCACCACCGGCATGATCATCCTGCTGCTCAACGCCTGCGCCTGCGCCGGATACTTCCTGTTCGCGGACATCAGCCACCACCGGCAGCCGCCCCACCCGGCCCACCTGCCCCCGATGCCGCTGCCGCCGACGCCCGGCTACGGGCATCCGCAGCCTCCGTACCCCTACGCCCCGGCCCCCGCTCCCGTGCTGCCGCCGGTCCCGCCGTACCAGGCCCCGCCGCAGCACCGTCCCGCCCCCGCCCGCATCGACCAGGTCCGCGCCGAGCTCGACGAACTCAGCGACTACCTGCGCGGCCACGACGGCGGCAGCCGCGACGGCCGCGACGCCGGCCCCCGGGGCGGACGGTGACCGTGACGGCCGGACGCGTAGTCGCCGGCCGGTACGAGCTGTCCACGCTCATCGGCCAGGGCGGCATGGGACAGGTCTGGACGGCCTACGACCGGCGCCTGGACCGGCGTGTGGCGGTGAAGCTGCTGCGCCCCGACAAGGTGGCCGGGCAGGAGGCCGACGAACTGCGCCGCCGCTTCGTGCGCGAGTGCCGCATCACCGCCCAGGTCGACCATCCCGGCCTGGTCACGGTGCACGACGCGGGCAGCGAGGGCGAGGAACTCTTCCTCGTCATGCAGTACGTCGACGGCGCCGACCTCTCCGACCACCTCGCCGAGCACGAGCCCTACCCGTGGCAGTGGACCGTCGCGGTCGCCGCCCAGCTGTGCGCCGTCCTGAGCGCCGTGCACGCCGTGCCGATCGTCCACCGCGACCTCAAACCGCGCAACGTGATGGTCGGACAGGACGGAGCCGTCACCGTCCTCGACCTCGGCGTCGCCTCCGTCATGGACGCCGACACCACCCGCCTCACCCACACCGGCACCCCCGTCGGCTCGCCCGCCTACATGGCGCCCGAGCAGGCCATGGGCGGCGCCGTCGGCCCGTACACCGACCTGTACGCGCTCGGCGTGCTGCTGCACGAACTGCTCAGCGGCGAGGTCCCGTTCGCCGGCTCGACGGCACTCGGCGTGCTGCACCGGCACCTGTACGAGCCGCCGCTGCCCGTGCGCCGCATCCGCCCCGAGGTCCCCGAGACACTCGAAACCCTGGTCCTGCGCCTGCTCGCCAAGGACCCGCAGCACCGCCCCGCCTCCGCCCAGGAGGTCTACGAACACCTGGCGCCGCTGCTGCCCGCACGCGGCGTGCCCACCGGCGGCCCCCTGGACCCCACCCGCCCCTTCGTGCGCCCGCACGCCCCCTGGCCCGACCGCGCCCGCACCCCCGCGCCGCGGCCCGCCCCCGTCACGCCGCCCGCCGACGCCGGGAAACCGGACGTCGCCCGCGCCGTCGACGACGTCAAGCGCCTCCTCGACGAGGGCCGCATCACCCAGGCCGTCGACGTCCTCGGCGCCATCCTGCCCGCCGCCGCCGAACAGCACGGCGAACGCTCCCCGGTCGTACGCACCCTGCGCAAGCAGTACGCCGCGACCCTCATGAACGACGGCCAGTACCGGCGTGCCCTGCCCGAACTGCGCCGCCTCGCCGACGAACGCGCCGCCGAGGCGGGCCAGGCCGATCCGCAGTCCCTGCGCCACCGCTACGACGCCGCCCAGTGCCTGGAAGCCCTCGGCGAACCGGCCGCCGCCCTCACCGAGTACCGCGCGCTGCTGCCGTACTACGAGAACCAGTACGTCGCCGGCGACCCCGACCTCGCCCACGACGTGCGCCGCCGCATCGGCCACCTCCTGCTCGCCCTCGGCGACCGCGCCGCCGCCCACGACACGCTGGCCCGGCTGCTGCACGACGTGGAGCGCGTCCACGGCCCCGGCCACCCGCTCGCCGCCGACATCCGGCGCACGCTCCAGTGGCTCGGCCGGATGCACGGCTGACGGACCGCCGACCCCGGCGGGGCGGGGCGGTGCCCGAAGTCCCGATGAATCGTTGGTCCAATGGGTTGGCCAGAGCCGGGCCACTGCCTAACATCGATCATCGCAAGACTTTGTGCACCGTCGCACAATCTCCAACGGGAGGTTCCCTTGCACCGCCGCCGTCGCTCCGCGCTCCTCCTCACCGCCGCGATCGCCGCCGCGGCACCCCTGCTCGCCGCCTGCGGCAACGACGCGCACCCGGGCGCCGCGGCTGTCGTCGGCGACCAGCGGATCACCGTCGCCCAGCTGGAGAACCGCGTCGACGAGGTGCGCGAGGCACAGCGGGCCGCCGTCCCGGACGACACCCAGTACCAGCAGGTCGTCGCCAGGACCGGCACCCTCACCCGCGACACCCTGCACGGCATGGTTCTGGACCGCGTCCTGCACCGCGCCGCCGAGGACGCCGGCGTGACCGTCAGCCGCAAGGAAGTACAGGGGATGCGCGGCGAGCTGGAGAAGCAGGCCGGCGGCCCCGGGCAGCTGGAGACGGTCTGGCTCCAGCAGTACAACGTCGCCCCCGAGCGCCTCGACGACAACCTCCACGTCCAGCTGGAGGCCCAGAAACTCGCCCAGAGCCTCGGCACCGACACCAGCCGGCCCGAGTTCTGGCAGGCCCTGTCCGAGGCCTCCGAGAAGCTCGACATCGACCTCAACCCGCGCTACGGCGCCTGGGACGTCCGGAAGAGCAGCCGTGTCGACGCGCGGACGCCGTGGGTGCGCGAGATCGCTCAGGCGGACGCCCAGCAGTCGGCGTAACGCCACTGACCGGCAGCGATGCGGCCCCCTGTGGACAACTCGGGGGCCGTCGGCGGCGTGCGTTAGGTTCGGAGAGTGAACGCGAAGACCGCCGACCCGACCGCCCCCGACCAGGGCCGCATCGTCCTGCTCACCACCAGCCACCGCGTCGCCCCCGGCCTGCTGTCCTGGCCCGCCTGGCAGGCCCTGCGCACCGCCGACCGCGTCCTGTGCGCCGACGGAGCCCACCCGCAGCTGCCCTATCTGCGCGAGGCCGGCATACGGGTCGACGAGGCGGCCCCCACCGCCGAGGAACTGGTGGGCGCCTGCGCCGGCGGCCGCACCGCCGTGGTCGTCGCCACCGGCGAGGGCGAACCCGCGCTCACCGACGGCCTGGCCCGCCTCGCCGGCTCCGGCCGCATCCGGATGCCCGAGCTCGAGCTGCTCCCCGCCTCCTACGACCTCCCGGGCGCCCGCCTGCTCGACCTCGTCCAGGTCATGGACCGCATCCGCCTGGAATGCCCGTGGTCCTCGCAGCGCACCCACCGGGGCCTGGCCAAGTACGCCATCGAGGAGGCGTACGAACTCGTCGAGGCCATCGAGGACGGCGACCGCGACGAACTGCGCGAGGAGCTGGGCGACGTGCTCCTCCAGGTCGTCTTCCACGCCCGCATCGCCGAGGAGGACCCCGACGCCCCGTTCTCCGTGGACGACGTGGCCGGCACCATCGTCGACAAACTGATCCACCGCCACCCGCACGTCTTCGGCGACGAGACGGCCGAGACCCCCGAGGAGGTCCGCGCCCACTGGCTGCGCACCAAGGCCGCCGAGAAGCAGCGCGCCTCGGTCACCGAGGGCGTCCCCCTCGGCCAGCCCGGCCTCGCCCTCGCCGCCAAGCTCCACTCCCGCGTCCGCACCGCGCACCTCGACGTCCCCCTGCCCTCCGGCGAGGGCATCGGCTACGAACTCCTCGCCCTCGCCGCCCGCGCCGAGACCGAGGGCACCGACCCCGAGGCCGCCCTGAGAGCGGCGGCCCGCACCTACCGGGACGCGATCAGGGCGGTCGAGGGATGACCGCCGGGCCACCCGCCCACGGCCCCGCGCCCGCCCCGGGGCCCACGCCCGGCCCGGGCACCGGCACCGGTGCCGCCCCCGAGCTGTTCACCTGGGAGTTCGCGAGCAACCCGTACCCCGCCTATGCCTGGCTGCGCGAGCACGCCCCCGTGCACCGCACCCGGCTGCCCAGCGGGGTCGAGGCCTGGCTGGTCACCCGGTACGCCGACGCGAAGCAGGCCCTCGCCGACCCTCGGCTCTCCAAGAACCCGGCGCACCACGACGAGCCCGCGCACGCCAAGGGCAAGACAGGCATTCCCGGGGAGCGGAAGGCCGAACTGATGACCCACCTGCTGAACATCGACCCGCCGGACCACACCCGGCTGCGCCGACTGGTCAGCAAGGCGTTCACACCGCGCCGGGTGGCCGAGTTCGCCCCCCGGGTGCAGGAGCTGGCCGACGGCCTCATCGACCGGTTCGCGGACACCGGTTCCGCCGACCTGATCCACGACTTCGCCTTCCCGCTGCCCATCTACGCCATCTGCGACCTGCTGGGCGTCCCCCGCGAGGACCAGGACGACTTCCGGGACTGGGCGGGCATGATGATCCGTCACGGCGGTGGCCCCCGGGGCGGCGTCGCCCGGTCCGTGAAGAAGATGCGCGGCTACCTCGCCGACCTCATCCACCGCAAGCGCGCCGCCCTGCCGCCCGGGCCCGCCCCCGGCGAAGACCTCATCTCCGGCCTGATCCGGGCCTCGGACCACGGCGAGCACCTCACCGAGAACGAGGCCGCGGCCATGGCCTTCATCCTGCTCTTCGCAGGTTTCGAGACCACGGTCAACCTCATCGGCAACGGCACCTACGCCCTGCTCACCCACCCCGGGCAGCGGCAGCGGCTGCAGGCGTCCCTCGCCGCCGGGGAGCGCGGCCTGCTGGAGACCGGCGTCGAGGAACTCCTGCGCTACGACGGCCCGGTCGAGCTCGCCACCTGGCGCTTCGCCACCCGGCCGCTGACCATCGGCGGACAGGACGTCGCGGCCGGCGACCCCGTGCTCGTCGTCCTCGCCGCCGCCGACCGGGACCCGGAGCGGTTCACCGACCCGGACACCCTGGACCTCGCCCGCCGCGACAGCCAGCACCTCGGGTACGGCCACGGCATCCACTACTGCCTCGGCGCCCCGCTGGCCCGGCTGGAGGGGCAGACGGCGCTGGCCACGCTCCTGACCCGGCTGCCGGACCTCCGCCTCGCCGCGGACCCGGCCGAACTCCGTTGGCGCGGCGGCCTCATCATGCGAGGTCTGCGTACCTTGCCCGTCTCGTTCACGCCGCCCGCGTCATCGACGGAGAACGGCGGGCCGCCGACGCAAAAGTGACACGCGCTCAGCTTTGTGATCTTCACGTGATCTGCGCGGCATGAACTTGTGACAAGCGATGATCTCCCTATACGTTCACGGATCAACGTGGTGTCGAGCGTCATCCGCCGCGTGGTCCCCGTCGTCTCGTGAAAGGTCGTCGCATGCTCTCCGGGAACGGTCGTCACCGCCGCCCCCGCCAGGCTCCCGCTCTGGTCGTCGCCGCCGGAGTGACCGGCTCCGCCATCGCGATCCCGCTGCTCGGCGCCACCGGAGCCCACGCGGCCGACTCGGGGACCTGGGACCAGGTGGCCGAGTGCGAGACCGGCGGCGCCTGGAGCCAGAACAGCGGCAACGGGTACTACGGCGGCCTGCAGCTGTCCCAGGAGGCCTGGGAGCAGTACGGCGGACTCGACTACGCGCCCAGCGCCGACGAGGCCAGCCGCTCCCAGCAGATACGAATCGCCGAGAAGATACACGCGGACCAGGGCATCGCCGCCTGGCCGACCTGCGGCCTCCTCGCCGGCCTCGGCAACGACTCGGGCGCCACGAGCGGCCCGGACGCGTCCGGTGACGGTGCGTCGGGGGGTACGGACACGTCCGGGGAGGCGGAGGGCTCCGAACCGTCCACCTCTCCCACGGCCACCGAAACGCCCGAGTCGTCTCAGTCGTCCGAGTCGCCCCAGTCGTCCGGTACGGCCGACTCGGCCGACGCGGGCGAGGCTTCCGAATCGACGTCCGGGGCGCCCTCTTCGTCCCCTTCGCCCTCTTCTTCGCCGTCGTCCGGCACCTCCTCCGAGACCTCGTCAGGTGATGAGGGTTCCTCCACCAAGTCGGACACATCAGCCGAATCCGACTCCGGTGCCCGTGCCGAACGGCAGGGCGCCGAGGGCGCGTCCGGCTCCGGTCGCCATCGTGGCGACAGTGCGGACGAGGGTGCCGCGGGCGAGGCTCGCGGGGGCGAGGCGGCGGGACGGCACGCCTCGCGCGACGGTGCACCGCGAGAGGCCGAGGACGGCTCGTACACCGTCCGCTCCGGCGACAGTCTCTGGGCCATCGCCGACTCCCTTGACCTCGACGGCGGGTGGCGTGGGCTCTACGCCGGCAACAAGGCCGTCGTCGGCGCCGACCCGGACCACATCCTCCCCGGTCAGACGCTCACGGTCACGGGCGAATCGGACGAAAAGTAGGGGGAGTTCGCGTCACGGTTAGAGACCGTATGTCCCTTTTGGATCTCGTGAGAGATAGGTCTCAGAAGCCGTGATCGTCTTTGAAAATCCGCGGAGCGCGTGTCTACGGTCATGACCGCTCGCCACCGCGGGCCCCGACAGCCGCAACGCCGAATCCTGCCAGCGGCCGTACGGGAACAGTCGTCGCGTCAAGCGCCGCAGGCAGGAGCGGGGGACCCAAGGTAAGTGCCGCACCGGGCAGTTGAGCCGGAGCGGCTAGGGGTGAAGCCGAGTTCCGCGAGGAACCCGGCCGGGCAACTCAACCGGCCCGAACCCGACAGCTCACCTCGCAGGCGTCGGTGAGGGGATCAACCATGCTGTTTTCCGGCAAGGGCAAGCACCGTCGTCCGTCCAAGGCCACCCGTGTCATCGCCGTCGCCGGTGTCACCGGTGCCGCCGTCGCCGCCCCGCTGATGGCGGCCGGCAACGCCTCCGCCGCCACCGCGTCCGAGTGGGACGCCGTCGCCCAGTGCGAGTCCGGCGGCAACTGGTCCATCAACACCGGCAACGGTTACTACGGCGGTCTGCAGTTCTCCGCCTCCACCTGGGCCGCCTACGGCGGCACGCAGTACGCCGCCACCGCCGACCAGGCGAGCAAGGCCCAGCAGATCGAGATAGCCGAGAAGGTCCTCGCGGGCCAGGGCAAGGGCGCCTGGCCGGTCTGCGGCACCGGCCTGTCGGGCGCCGCGTACACCGGCGGCGGCTCCCAGGACAGCGGCTCCGGCAGCTCCGAGAGCTCGCAGAGCCAGAGCGGCGGCTCCACCGCCGAGCGCTCCACCGAGCAGAAGGCCTCCCGCTCCTCCGAGCGTCCGGCCGCGGAGCCGAAGGCCGAGAAGCCCGCCAAGAAGACCGTCACCACCCCGACCGGCAAGAAGGTCGAGAAGGGCGACGGAGAGTACAAGGTCGTCAAGGGCGACACCCTCAGCTCGATCGCCGCGGAGCACGACGTCAAGGGCGGCTGGGCGAAGCTGTTCAAGCTGAACGACGACATCGTCGACGACGCCGACCTGATCTACCCGGGCCAGCAGCTGCACCTGAAGTAAGGAGCGGCGGCCCCCGCGACTCCCGCCCCGGTGCGTGTTCCCCCGTACGCACCGGGGCGGGATTTTCACATTCCGCCTTTGTTCCGTTCGGAAACAATTTACTCTCGGTTCTGTCCAGCGGGTGGGCGATCGGCTGGCCGATCGCCCGGAGCCGGTTAGGCTCGGTCCCGCAGAGCCGCCGCGGTCCTGCGGGACCCGCGCGTCACACCGAAGCGTCACATTGAAGAAGGAGATGCTCGTGCCGTCCATCGACGTCGTCGTAGCCCGGGAAATCCTGGACTCCCGAGGCAACCCCACGGTCGAGGTCGAGGTCGGCCTCGACGACGGCAGCACGGGTCGTGCCGCCGTTCCGTCCGGCGCCTCCACCGGTGCCTTCGAGGCCATCGAACTCCGTGACGGCGACCCGGGCCGTTACCTCGGCAAGGGCGTCGAGAAGGCCGTCCTCGCCGTCATCGAGCAGATCGGCCCGGAGCTCGTCGGTTACGACGCCACCGAGCAGCGCCTGATCGACCAGGCCATGTTCGACCTGGACGCCACCGACAACAAGGGCTCGCTGGGCGCCAACGCCATCCTCGGCGTCTCCCTCGCCGTCGCCCACGCCGCCTCCGAGGCCAGCGACCTGCCGCTCTTCCGCTACCTGGGCGGCCCGAACGCGCACCTGCTGCCGGTGCCGATGATGAACATCCTGAACGGCGGCTCGCACGCCGACTCCAACGTGGACATCCAGGAGTTCATGATCGCCCCGATCGGCGCGGAGTCCTTCTCCGAGGCCCTGCGCTGGGGCGCCGAGGTCTACCACACCCTCAAGAAGGTCCTGAAGAACAAGGGCCTGGCCACCGGCCTCGGCGACGAGGGCGGCTTCGCCCCGAACCTCGGCTCCAACCGCGAGGCCCTCGACCTCATCCTCGAGGCGATCAAGGAGGCCGGCTACACCCCCGGCGAGCAGATCGCGCTCGCGCTCGACGTCGCCGCGTCCGAGTTCTACAAGGACGGCTCCTACACCTTCGAGGGCAAGGAGCGCACCGCCGCCGAGATGACCGAGTACTACGCCGAGCTGGTCGAGGCGTACCCGCTGGTCTCCATCGAGGACCCGCTGTTCGAGGACGACTGGGACGGCTGGAAGACCATCACCGCCAAGCTCGGCGACAAGGTGCAGCTCGTCGGCGACGACCTGTTCGTCACCAACCCGGAGCGCCTGGCCCGCGGCATCGAGGAGAACTCGGCCAACGCCCTGCTGGTCAAGGTCAACCAGATCGGTTCGCTGACCGAGACCCTGGACGCCGTGGAGCTGGCCCAGCGCAACGGCTTCAAGTGCATGATGTCCCACCGCTCCGGCGAGACCGAGGACGTCACCATCGCCGACCTCGCCGTCGCCACCAACTGCGGCCAGATCAAGACCGGCGCCCCGGCCCGCTCCGAGCGCGTCGCCAAGTACAACCAGCTGCTGCGCATCGAGGAGATCCTCGACGACGCCGCGGTGTACGCCGGCCGCAGCGCGTTCCCCCGCTTCAAGGGCTGACACCCCCGCTCGCGGGCCGACCGCCCGTAAGAGGCAGCGTCGTACGTACGTCCCCGTATCCGGTCCCGTACCGTGTGCGGGGACGTACGCGCGTGCACGGGAGGCGGAGACCAGATGGCCGTGAAGGACCGGGACCGTTTCTCCACCGCGACCAGGATCCGGATCATCGGGGAGCAGACCGCGGCCCGGGTCTACCGCTCGCAGACCAAGCGCCAGGCCCGGCGCTCCCGGCTGACCGGCCGGGCCGCGCTGCTCGCGATGGTGTTCTGCTCGCTCGTCGTGGCCCTCGCCTACCCGATCCGGCAGTACGTCGCCCAGCGCGCCGAGATCGCCGACCTCCGGCAGGAGCAGCGGGAGACCCGGCAGCGGGTCGAGGACCTGCGCGACCTCAAGGCACGCTGGCAGGACGACGCCTACGCCGAGCAGCAGATCCGGCTGCGGCTGCACTACGTGATGCCGGGGGAGACGGGGTTCGTCGTCGTCGACCCGGAGGCGGCCGAGCAGACCCGTGCCGAAGCCGGCGCCGCCGACCGCCCCTGGTACCGCAACGTGTGGGACGGGGTCGACAAGGCCGACGCCGCCGCAGGCCGGCAGTGAACCGACCGCGCCGACCACGCCCGCAATGCCGACCACGCCGGCCGCTCCGGCAGTGACTCAACAGGAAGACCAGCAGAAGACAGTCATGCAGACTCCCCCGCCGACCACCCCGCGCACCGAGCCGACCGACGCGGACGTGGCGGCCTTCAAGCAGCAGCTCGGACGGCCCCCGCGCGGTCTGCGCGCCATCGCGCACCGCTGCCCGTGCGGACAGCCGGACGTCGTGGAGACGGCGCCGCGGCTGCCCGACGGCACGCCCTTCCCCACGCTGTACTACCTGACGTGCCCGAAGGCGGCCTCCGCCATCGGCACGCTGGAGGCGAACGGCGTGATGAAGGAGATGACCGAGCGCCTGGCCACCGACCCGGAGCTGGCGGCCGCCTACCGTGCCGCGCACGAGGACTACATCCGGCGCCGCGACGAGATCGAGGAACTGACCGGCTTCCCGAGCGCGGGCGGCATGCCGGACCGCGTGAAGTGCCTGCACGTCCTGGTCGCCCACTCGCTGGCGGCCGGTCCCGGCGTCAACCCGCTGGGCGACGAGGCGATCGCGATGCTGCCCGAGTGGTGGCGCAAGGGGCCGTGCGTGACGGTCCCCGGGCTCCACGGGACCGCAGGTACCGAGGGCACCGAAGGGGAGGACGCCCAGTGACCCGGGTCGCCGCCGTCGACTGCGGTACGAACTCCATCCGGCTGCTCGTCGCCGACGCCGACCCGGCCACGGGCGAGCTGACCGACCTGGACCGCCGCATGACCATCGTGCGGCTCGGACAGGGCGTCGACCGCACCGGGCGGCTGGCGCCCGAGGCACTGGAGCGGACGTTCGCCGCCTGCCGGGAGTACGCCGAGGTCATCAAGGCGCACGGCGCCGAACGGCTGCGCTTCGTGGCCACCTCCGCCTCCCGCGACGCGGAGAACCGGGACGACTTCGTGCGCGGGGTGCTGGACATCCTGGGCGTGGAGCCGGAGGTCATCTCGGGGGACCAGGAGGCCGAGTTCTCCTTCACCGGCGCGACCAAGGAGCTGACCGGCCGCGCCGGCCTCGACAGGCCCTTCCTGGTCGTCGACATCGGCGGCGGCTCCACCGAGTTCGTCGTCGGCGACGACCACGTGCGCGCCGCCCGCTCCGTGGACGTCGGCTGCGTCCGGATGACCGAGCGCCACCTGGTCCGCGACGGCGCGGTGACCGACCCGCCCACCGAGGCGCAGGTCGCCGCGATACGGGCCGACGTCGAGGCCGCCCTGGACCTCGCCGAGCAGGCGGTGCCGCTGCGCGAGGCGCGCACGCTGGTGGGTCTCGCCGGGTCGGTGACGACGGTGTCCGCGATCGCGCAGGAGCTGCCGGAGTACGACTCGGCCGTCATCCACCACTCCCGTGTCTCCCGCGAGAGGGTCCGGGAGATCACCGACTGGCTGCTGCGCTCCACGCACGCCGAGCGTGCGGCGGTGCCCTCCATGCACCCGGGCCGGGTCGACGTGATCGCGGCCGGGGCCCTGGTACTCCTGGCGATCATGGAGCGGACCGGCGCGGAGGAGGTCGTCGTGAGCGAGCACGACATCCTCGACGGCATCGCGTGGTCGCTCGCGTAGGGGGTTCGCCGCGGCTCCGGGGCGGCTCTGCGGTGGCGTTCTGAGCAGGACCGACGACGATTGAGCGAGCACCGGGGGGCCTTGCGGGGCCCCTCGGTGACATCCCGTCGGCAAAGTTCGTGAAGTTCTTCACAAGGAATTGGGCCCCGTCGGACGACGAAAGCGCGCTCGTTGACCCTTTTGGGGTTTCAACTGCCCTTTGAACGTGTTCAGGACGGTGTCGCGAGGGGGTCCCGAGGGGCCCTCGCGGAAGGGTGGTCCACCGCCCCGCCGGTGCGGAGGCGCAGCTCACGCGGCATTGACAACGCCGTGCCCTACACGCTGGTTCCTTCGTCCGCCATGATCTCCATCACGTCGGCGGCGGATGGTAGCACAGCCTCCACCGAACCTTGTGAAGGGGCGCACGAACCACCCCCCTCGACCGGGTGGATACTCGATGCCATGAGCACCACGGAGCGTCCCAGGATCCTCGTAGTAGGCGGTGGGTACGTAGGCCTGTACGCAGCTCGACGCATCCAGAAGAAGATGCGTTACGGCGAGGCGACCGTCACCGTCGTCGACCCGCGGTCGTACATGACCTACCAGCCCTTCCTCCCCGAAGCCGCCGCCGGCAGCATCTCCCCGCGGCACGTCGTCGTCCCCCTGCGGCGCGTGCTTCCGAAGGCGGAGGTCCTCACCGGCCGGGTCACCACCATCGACCAGGACCGCAAGGTCGCCACCGTCGCGCCGCTGGTCGGCGAGGCGTACGAGCTGCCCTTCGACTACCTGGTCATCGCGATGGGCGCGGTCTCCCGCACCTTCCCGATCCCCGGCCTCGCCGAGCAGGGCATCGGCATGAAGGGCATCGAGGAGTCCATCGGCCTGCGCAACCACGTCCTGGAGCAGCTCGACAAGGCCGACTCCACCACCGACGAGGAGATCCGCCGCAAGGCGCTCACCTTCGTCTTCGTCGGCGGCGGCTTCGCCGGCGCGGAGACCATCGGTGAGGTCGAGGACATGGCCCGCGACGCGGCCAAGTACTACAACAACGTCTCCCGCGAGGACATGCGCTTCATCCTCGTGGACGCCGCCGACAAGATCCTCCCCGAGGTCGGCCCCAAGCTCGGCCAGTACGGCAAGGAGCACCTCGAGGGCCGCGGCGTCGAGATCTACCTGTCCACCTCCATGGACTCCTGCGTCGACGGCCACGTGGTGCTGAAGAACGGCCTCGAGGTCGACTCCAACACGATCGTGTGGACCGCGGGCGTCAAGCCCAACCCGGCGCTGGCCCGCTTCGGCCTGCCGCTCGGTCCCCGCGGCCACGTCGACACCCAGGCCACCCTCCAGGTCCAGGGAACCGACTACATCTGGGCCGCGGGCGACAACGCCCAGGTGCCCGACCTGGTCGGCCGCAAGGCGGGCAACGAGAACGCCTGGTGCCCGCCCAACGCCCAGCACGCGCTGCGCCAGGCCAAGGTCCTCGGCGACAACGTGATCTCCGGCATGCGGGGCTTCCCGCAGAAGGAGTACAGCCACGCCAACAAGGGCGCGGTGGCGGGTCTCGGCCTGCACAAGGGCGTCGCGATGATCGTCATGGGCAAGATGAAGATCAAGCTCAAGGGTCGTCTCGCCTGGTACATGCACCGCGGCTACCACGGCATGGCGATGCCGACCTGGAACCGCAAGATCCGTGTCTTCGCGGACTGGACGCTCGGCATGTTCCTCAAGCGCGAGGTCGTCTCCCTCGGAGCGATGGAGACGCCGCGCGAGGAGTTCTACGAGGCCGCCAAGCCGGCCCCGAAGCCCGCCGCGGCGAAGGCCGCCGACGCGAAGCCGGCCGAGAA
Source organism: Streptomyces sp. CCM_MD2014 (assembly GCF_000772045.1). GTDB lineage: Bacteria > Actinomycetota > Actinomycetes > Streptomycetales > Streptomycetaceae > Streptomyces > Streptomyces salinarius. The sequence continues at coordinate 5,228,809 of NZ_CP009754.1, forward strand.
GACCGAGGCCAAGGCTTCCTGACCCCGGCCGCTGTCGGCAGCACGCGCAGCAGTGGCAGCCGACAGCAGCCAGTAGCAGTGCCTCGAAGGGGCCGTCCGCCATCCGTGGTGCGGGCGGCCCCTTCGCGTTGGCATGGGCCGCCCGGGCGACAAATCCGTTGGTGTGTACAGCTATTTTGCCGAGTCGTAACGCGTGCCGGGGACTGTACGGAGGGCTCGCAGGTGTTTACGTGGTGTTGGACATTCCGGGATAGCTCGTCTTGGAGGTACGCCATGGCTGACGCCGCGCTGCGGCTGCAGAACCTCTTCGAACAGTTGCTGGGAGCACCGCTCCCGGTGCGCATCCGCGCGTGGGACGGTTCGCAGGCGGGCCCGCCGGGCGCACCGACCCTCGTCGTCCGCAACCGCAGGGCGCTGCGCCGCCTGCTGTTCAAACCCGGTGAACTGGGCCTGGCCCGCGCCTGGGTGGCCGGCGACCTCGACATCGAGGGCGACCTCTACACCGCGCTCGGTCTGCTGGCCGGTCTCGTCTGGGAGCGCGGCGAGGACGCCCGCGGCCTGGTCGAGGCGCTGCGCGACCCCGAGGTCCGGGGCGCCGTACGCGGCCTGGTGAAGCTCGCCGGGCCGCCGCTGCCGCCCGCGCCGCCGCCGGAGGAGGTCCGCCGCGCCCGCGGCCACCTGCACACCAAGCGCACCGACAAGCGGGCGATCAGCCACCACTACGATGTCGGCAACGACTTCTACGAACTCGTCCTCGGCCCCTCCATGGTGTACTCCTGCGCCTACTGGCCCGCTCCGCCGGCCGAGGGCGGCACCCTGGAGGACGCCCAGCGCGACAAGCTCGAACTGGTCAGCCGCAAGCTGGACCTGAAGCCCGGTCAGCGCCTCCTCGACGTCGGCTGCGGCTGGGGGTCCATGGCGATCCACGCGGCCCGCGAGCACGGAGTGAGCGTCGTCGGCGTGACCCTGTCCCAGGAGCAGGCCGCCTACGCCCGCAAGCGGGTCGCCGACGAGGGGCTCACCGACCGGGTGGAGATCCGCGTCCAGGACTACCGGGACGTCGCGGACGGGCCCTACGACGCCATCTCCTCCATCGGCATGGCCGAACACGTGGGCGCCGAGCGCTACCTGGAGTACGCCACCGACCTGCACGGGCTGCTCAAGCCCGGCGGACGGCTGCTGAACCACCAGATCGCCCGCCGCCCCCAGCAGGACGAGGCCGCCTACCACGTCGACGAGTTCATCGACGCCTACGTCTTCCCCGACGGCGAACTGGCCCCGGTCGGCACCACCGTCACCCAGCTGGAACGCGCCGGGTTCGAGGTCCGCGACGTGGAGTCGATCCGCGAGCACTACGCGCTCACGCTGCGCCGCTGGGTCGCCAACCTGGAGTCCGACTGGGCGACGGCCACCCGGCTGGTCAGCCCCGGCCGCGCCCGGGTCTGGCAGCTGTACATGGCGGCCTCCGCGCTCTCCTTCGAGCGCAACCGCATCGGCGTCAACCAGGTTCTCGCCGTGAAGACCCCCGACTCGGGCGCCTCCGGTCTGCCGCTGCGGGCCCGGGTGTGGGGCGAGCCCGGCCGGGCCTGATCCGCACACGACCACAAGGGCCGGGCCCCGTGCGGGGTCCGGCCCTCGGTGTGCCGCCGGGGCGAGGTCACTCGGCCTTGATGGCGTTCAGCATGTTCAGCCGGGCGGCGTTGCGGGCGGGCCACATGGCGGCCAGGACGCCGACCAGTCCGGCCAGCACCACGAAGATCCCGATCCGGTCCCAGGGCAGGACCAGCGCGTACCCCGGGATCTCGTCGGCGACGGTCTCGCCGATCGCCCAGCCGAGGAACGTGCCGAGACCGATGCCGACCACCGCGCCGAAGACCGAGATGACGACGGCCTCCAGCCGCACCATCCGCTTCACCCGGCGCCGGTCCAGACCGATCGCGCGCAGCATGCCGATCTCCTGCTGCCGCTCGAAGACGGACATCGCCAGGGTGTTGACGACGCCCAGCACGGCGATGATCAGGGCCATCGCCAGCAGGCCGTACATGACGTTCAGCAGGGTGTTGATGGCGCCGCCGAACTCGTCGCGGATGTCCTGCCGGTCCATCACGGTGATCGCGGGATTGTCGCCGAGCGCGTCGACGAGGGCCTTCTCGTTCGCCGCGGACTGGCCGCCGTCGACCTTCACGAAGATCTGCCGGATGGACGGCTTCGCCTCGTGCCGGTCCACGACCTTCCGGTCGACGAGGACGGGGGAGAGGAACTCGCTGTCCTTGTAGACGGCGCCGACCGTCAGCGTGGCCTTCTCGTCGTCCTCGAAGGTGACGGGGACGGTGTCGCCGGGCTTCCAGCCCCTGTTCTCGGCCGTCTTCTCGGCCACCGCGATCCGGCCCCGGGCCAGCGAGCCCGCGTCGCCGCTGACGACGTCGACGGTCAGGACCTTCTCGATGTCGCCCGGGGTGACGGCGGAGGCCGACACGTAGTCGCCCTCGACCCGGAAGTAGGCGTCCTGCTGGGGCGAGACCGCGGACACGCCGTCGGCCTTCTCCAGGGCCGTCAGCGCGGACCGGTCGAGGTCGCCCCCGTTGGCCATCGAGACCATGTAGTCGGCCCTGATGTTGTCCGTGGTCATCTTGTCGATGGCCTTGCCGACCGTGACGCCGAGCACCGACAGGCCGGTGACCAGGGTCAGTCCGATCGCCAGCGCCGAGGCGGTGGCGCCGGTGCGGCGCGGGTTGCGCACCGCGTTCTGGCCGGCCAGCTTGCCCGCCACCCCGAAGGGGCCGACGAGCAGCGGACGGACCAGCGCGATCACGGGCCGGGACAGCAGCGGGATGAGGACGATCACGCCGATCAGCGCGAAGAACGCGCCCGCGCCGATGTACATCCGGCCGTCGTCGCCGCCGGCCGAGGCACCCGCCACGATCCCCGCCGCACCGAGGGCGGTGACGGCCGCGCCGATGGAGTTGCGCACCACCAGCGACTTGGTGGTGGCCACCGCGTGGACGCTGTTCATGGCCGCCACCGGCGGGATCTTCGCGGCCCGGCGGCCGGGCAGCCAGGCGGCGAACACCGTGATCAGCACGCCCACCGCGAACGCCGCGACCACCGGCGTGGCGGACAGCACCAGCGGACCGGCCGGCATCTTCATGTCGGCCGCGGCCATGCCGGAGCGCAGTCCGACGGCCAGACCGACGCCGAGGGCGAAGCCGACGGCCGAGGCCACCAGGCCCACCAGCGCGGCCTCGGCGAGCACCGAGCGGGTGATCTGCCTGCGGGACGCGCCGACGGCACGCATCAGGGCGATCTCCTTGGTGCGCTGCGCGACCAGCATCGTGAACGTGTTGGAGATCAGGAAGATCCCGACGAAGAGCGCGATGCCCGCGAAGCCGAGCAGGACCTGCTTGAGGTTGCCGAGACCCTGCTCGATCTGGTCGGCCTGTTCGTCCGCGAGCGCCTGGCCGGTCCGGGCCTCGGCGGCGTCCGGCAGCAGCGGCTCGACCGCGGCGAGGATCTTCGCGTCGTCGGCGCCGGGCGCGGCGGTGACGGTGACCTCCTCGAAGTAGCCCGGCCGGAGGTACTGCTTCTGCGCGACGGCGGTGTCGAAGAGGACGAGGCTGCCGCCCGCGTTGACGGCGCCGTCCTCGGTGGTGAACACACCGCTGAGGGTGTACTCCTTCACCGGGCCGTTGGTGGCGACGCGCACCCGGTCGCCGACCTTGTACTCGCCCTTGGCGGCGGACTCCTCGTCCAGGGCGATCTGGTCGTCCTTCACCGGGCCCGAGCCGTCGGTGAAGGTATAGGCGGTGTCCTTGCCGTCCTTGCCGGGGGCGAAGTTGGAGCCCTTGTTGGACCAGCCGACGCCGATCAGCTTCCCGTCGGGGTCGGCGACGCCGGCGAAGCCCTCCACGCGCCCGTACACCCCGGCGACGCCGTCCACGGCGGAGATCCGGTCGAGGACCTCGCCGGAGAGGCCGGGCTCCTCCTTGGGGTTGTCCGGGTCGGCGTACGAGGTGACGGCGACGGCGACGTCGTCGTAGCTCTTCGCCGACTGGTTGCGGAAGGCGTTGGAGAGGGTGTCGGCGAAGACCAGGGTGCCCGACACGAACGCCACGCCGAGCATCACGGCGAGCACGGTCATCAACAGCCTGGCCTTGTGCGCGAAGACGTTGCGCAAGGCGGTACGGAACATGGGTCTTCTCTGTCCGGAGGTACGTGCGGATTCGGGGCGGGGACGGCTCAGCTGGTGCGGCCCTTGGCGTCGAAACGCTTCATGCGGTCGAGCACCGAGTCGGCCGTCGGCCCGTACAGCTCGTCGACGATGCGTCCGTCCGCGAGGAAGACCACCCGGTCCGCGTAGGCGGCGGCCACCGGGTCGTGGGTCACCATCACCACGGTCTGGCCCAGTTCCCGCACCGAGTTGCGCAGGAAGCCCAGGACCTCGGCGCCGGAACGGGAGTCCAGGTTGCCGGTCGGCTCGTCGCCGAAGATGATCTCCGGCCGGGAGGCCAGCGCCCGTGCCACGGCGACCCGCTGCTGCTGCCCGCCGGACAGCTGGGAGGGGCGGTGCCCCAGGCGTCCGGAGAGCCCGACCATCTGGATCACGGAGTCCACCCACTGCTTGTCCGGCTTGCGGCCCGCGATGTCCATCGGGAGGGTGATGTTCTCCAGCGCGGTCAGCGTCGGCAGCAGGTTGAACGCCTGGAAGATGAAACCGATCTTGTCCCGGCGCAGCTTGGTGAGCTGCTTGTCCTTCAGCGAGCCCAGCTCGGTCTCGCCGATGCGCACCGAGCCGGACGAGAAGGTGTCCAGGCCCGCGACGCAGTGCATCAGCGTGGACTTGCCGGAACCGGAGGGGCCCATGATCGCGGTGAGCTCGGCCTGCCGGAAGTCGATGGAGACCCGGTCCAGGGCGACCACCTGGGTCTCGCCCTGGCCGTAGATCTTGGAAAGCTCCGTGGCGCGCGCGGCCACGGCGGTGGACCGGTCGGCGATGGGTGCGGTGGTCACGGGAAGGGCGCTCCTGTCGGTACGGCGTGCGGGGCCGGCACGGCGCGTGCGGTCCGCACGATGTCTGCGGTCGGCACGGTGTGTGCTCGGGGACGTCATCCATCGTCCTTGCCGTGCGGCGCCGTGGAGTCAGCCGCTGTTCCGGTTTACGGGGGCGACTCCGGTCGGACGGCGCCGGCCCGTGTCATACCTGCGGATGACGGGCGACCCCGACGGCGGGGCGAGCGAGAACGGGGCGGGCGCCCTTGTCGAGACGGTGAAATCCCGTCATTCCGCATACACGGCGGAGCCCGGCACGCAAGGCTGTTGGCATGTGCTGACGGCCTGCCCCGGTATCTGATGCTCCCTCAGGCGCCAATAAAATAAGACAACATCGGTTCGCCCGCCCGAGGCCGGGAGGTGCGTCCCGATAGGCTCAAGGGAGGCGACACGGAGCCCATGGCCTGCCCGGATGGTGGAATGCAGACACGGCGAGCTTAAACCTCGCTGCCCCTTCGAGGGCGTGCCGGTTCAAGTCCGGCTCCGGGCACAAACACCGTCATGGCGCTGTGTGCAGAGCGTCACCCTCCCTTCTCGCACCCCCGGAACCGTTGACAGCGGCATGCGGGCGACCGGAAACTCATTCCCATCTGGTGAAGGAAATTTCACCAGGCGAACAACAGGGACTAGGCAACGACGCCGATCGAAGGGAACGACCGATGCGCACCACCGTCGGCATCATCGGGGCAGGCCCCGCCGGGCTGCTGCTCGCCCGGCTGCTGCACAACGCCGGGATCGACTCGGTCGTCCTGGAGAGCCGCGACCGTGCCTACGTCGAGCGCAGGCAGCGCGCCGGGATCCTGGAGCAGGGCACGGTGGACGTCCTGCGCGAGGCCGGGGCGGGGGAGCGGATGGACCGCGAGGGGCTGCGCCACGACGGCATCGAGCTGCGCTTCGACCGGCGCCGCCACCGCGTCGACTTCCCCGCGCTCACCGGCGGCAGGTCCGTCATGGTCTACGCCCAGACCGAGGTCTGCAAGGACCTCATCGCCCTCCAGCTCAAGGAGGGCGGCCCGCTGCTGTTCGAGACCGAGGCGCTGGCCGTGGAGGGCGCCGAGACGGACCGGCCGCGCGTCCGCTTCCGCCACGGCGGCGCGGAGGGCGCCGAGGACGTGCTGGAGTGCGACTACGTCGTCGGCTGCGACGGCTTCTGGGGCGTGGCCCGGGCGGCGGTGCCGGACGGGCGGACCTTCGAGCGGACGTACCCCTTCGGCTGGCTCGGCATCCTTGCCGACGTCGCCCCCTCCCACGACGAGCTGGTCTACGCCCGCCACGACCGCGGCTTCGCCCTGCTCTCCATGCGCTCCCCGTCCGTCTCCCGCCTCTACCTCCAGGTCCCCGCCGACACGGACGCCGACGGCTGGAGCGACGAGGCGGTCTGGGACGAGCTGGAGCGCCGCTTCGAGACCGACGACGACTGGACGCTGCGCCGGGGCCCCATCACCCAGAAGTCGGTCACCCCGATGCGCTCCTACGTGCACGAGCCCATGCGGCACGGCCGCCTCTTCCTGGCCGGCGACGCCGCGCACATCGTGCCGCCCACCGGCGCCAAGGGCCTCAACCTCGCCGTCGGCGACGTCGTCACCCTCGCCCGGGCGCTGGCCCACCGCGCCACGACCGGCTCCGACGACCTGCTCGACGCCTACTCCGCGACCTGCCTGCGCCGCGTCTGGCAGGCCGAGCGGTTCTCGTACGACATGACGACCCTGCTGCACACCGCTCCGGACGCCACCCCCTTCGAGGACCGGCTCCAGCTCGCCCGCCTCGACCGCATCACCTCCTCCCGAGCCGCCGAGACCGACCTCGCCGAGGCCTACACCGGGTTCCCGATCGGGTGAGCGGTGCCGGGCGGCCCGTGCGCCCCCGCCCGTGAGGGGAATCACTGATCGGCGTAGCGTGTTGAGCCGCAAGTCGAGGGAAAGATCCTCCCCAAGCAGTAGGGTCATTCCTTTGCCGTTCTATTACTCTTGAGCCAAGGCTGCGCCGTGTGGCCATGGAGGAGTGAAATGAGGAGCAGAAACCCGGTCTTCTCGCGACGGGGGTTCAGCCGCGACAACGGCTACGCGGGCTTCAACGCCGCGCCGCAGGCCGGGGGACCCGCCGTCGCCACGCAGGCCAACCCGTACGCGCAGGGCGCCCAGGGCAACCCGTACGCCCAGCCGCCCGCCGGCAACCCGTACGCGCAGAACCCGTACGCCCAGCCGGACCAGCAGTTCGGCGTGGGCCCGCAGGCGCCCGCCACCACCGGCCGGATGACGATGGACGACGTCGTCGTCCGTACGGCGAGCACGCTCGGCGTGCTCGTGGTGACGGCCGCGCTCGCGTGGGCGCTGCTGCCGGTGGACGACGCCAACATCAGCCGCTCGTACGGCATCGGTATCGGTGCCGCCCTGATCGGCATGGTCCTGGCGCTCGTCCAGTCCTTCAAGCGCAAGCCCACGCCTGCGCTGATCCTGGCCTACGCGGCGTTCGAGGGTGTCTTCCTCGGCGTCGTCTCCAGCGTCGTCGACAACCGCATCGCGGACGGCGCGGCCATGCAGGCCGTGATCGGCACGATGGCGGTCTTCGCCGGTGTGCTGATCGCCTACAAGGCGGGCTGGATCCGCGTCAACCGGCGCTTCTACGGCTTCGTGATGGCGGCCGCGCTCGGCTTCGTCCTGCTGATGATGGTGAACCTGCTGTTCGCCGTCTTCGGCGGCGGTGACGGCCTCGGCTTCCGCAGCGGTGCGCTCGGTGTCGTCTTCGGCGTCATCGGTGTCATCCTCGGCGCCTGCTTCCTCGCCCTCGACTTCAAGCAGGTCGAGGACGGGCTCGCCTACGGCGCCCCGCGCGAGGAGGCCTGGTTCGCCGCCTTCGGCCTCACGCTGACGCTGGTCTGGATCTACCTGGAGTTCCTGCGTCTCATCGCGATCCTGAACAGCAACGACTAGCGGTATCCAGTAGCACCACGCAGGTGAAGGGCCCCGGGCTGCACAGCCCGGGGCCCTTCGTCGTCGTGGGGTCGGCGCCCGCTCACAGCAGCTTGCGCGCGGCCCTTCTCAGGTCGTACTCGTGGACGATCGCCTTCGCGTGGCCGTACGCGAGGTTGTGTTCGTGGCGCAGCCAGCTGACCTTCTCCTCGAAGCGGAAGAGGGCGGGGCCGTCCTCGACGGCGCGCAGCCAGTCGGAGATCTCACGGCCGGTGCACTGGGGGATGCGGGCGAGCAGATTGCGATGGGTCTCCTCGGAGAAGACTTGGGACATCGGCGCCTCCGGGCGAAAGGGGATGTAAGCCGGTCCTTCAGGTCACCGTGCCCGAGCGTTCGCCCGTTGGCAACAGTCCTGGACGGCCGCGTACGCTCGCGCCGTGGTTGATACGACGCCTTTGACCCGTGCCGTGGACGACTTCGCCGACCGGCTGCGGGCCGCCCCGCAGAGCAGGCTGCAGCGCGGCGCGGCCGCCGAGGCTCTGGAGCTGGCCAGGGAGCTGGCCCGACGCGCCCAGCTCGCGGAGGAGCCCGGGGCCGAGCCCCGTGAGATGCCGGACGCGGGCATGTTCGCCGCCGCCGACCAGATCGCCGTCGCCGCACACGACTTGGCCCTCGTGCTGAAGGACGAGGGCCAGGTGGAAGAAGCGGCGGCGCTGGTGGAGGAGGCCCGCAAGCGGGCCGGGGTGTGACGCGGCCGAGGTGACCGCGAGGGCGCCTACAGGGACGCGATGACGCGGTCCGCCAGGATGTACACGTTCTCCTCGCCGCAGGCGAAGGTCAGCGTGTAGGCGCCGGAGATCCCGGAGCCGCCCAGGAGGTAGGGCGTCTGGCCCGCGCCCAGGGCGGCGGCCAGGCGCTCCGCGGTCTCACGGTGGCCCGGGGTCATGCACAGGGTGGTGCCGTCGGCGAAGACGTACACGTCGAGCGTGCCCAGCGGGCCCGGACGGACGTCCGCCAGCGCGACGCTGGACTCGGCCAGCTCCTCCAGGGTCGCCACGGTGCGGTCGTGGTCGTTCACGGCCGGGGACGGGTTCGGCACGAAGTCCGGGTGCGAGGGGTGCCGGCGTCGGGCGGCGGCCAGCTCGGCGGACTCCCTGGAGCCCGTGTCCCGGTCGGACGGCTCGTCGGTGTCCGCGGCCGGTTCGGCCACGGGCTCCAGGCCCACGAGGTCGGCCTGGCGGGGAAGGAACAGCTCACTGTCGGACAGGCCGAGCAGCAGGGGTGCGTCGGAGACGTCCCGGGTCTCCTGGGCGGCCCAGAAGGCCCGCGCCTCGGCGAGCTCGCGCTCACGCTCCTCGGCGAGCGCCTCCGCCACGGCGGCGCGTATCTCCTCGGCGTCGGCGGTGGTGCGGGCGGCGGGCACCCGGGCCCGCGCGGCGGTGGTGGCTCGGCTCTCGGCCAGCTCGGTGCGCAGGGCGGTCACCTGGCGGCGCAGCACCAGGATGCTGCGCAGGACGGCGACGCCCACGGCGCCGGTGGCGGCCGTGGTGAGCAGCAGGGCGATCGGCATGGCGCTCACTGACGTACTCCCGGTTCAAAGTCGACCCCCGACTTCCTACATCAGCTTGAAGGGAGGACTAATCGTCTGTCAGTGCGTAACGTCACGAAACGGACAGGACTTTGGGCCCGGAAGGTGGGGGTGGTGCTGTTCTGACCTGCGTAAATCCAGGATACGGGAGAGCTAGGTCACATCCTGGGGGAGTTTGGGTCACAAAACGGCCCAGAACCCTGCGGCCGGCAGGGCTCCGGGCCGGTCCGTCACGCTGGGTCCGCCGAGTGCTACTGACGGTCCATCAGCGGCCCTCGGCGGCGGCCCCGGACGGGTGTCAGCTCAGGCGCTCGATGACCATGGCCATGCCCTGGCCGCCGCCGACGCACATGGTCTCCAGGCCGAACTGCTTGTCGTGCGTCTGGAGGGAGTTGATCAGGGTGCCGGTGATGCGGGCGCCGGTCATGCCGAAGGGGTGGCCGACGGCGATGGCGCCGCCGTTGACGTTCAGCTTCTCCAGCGGGATGCCGAGGTCCCGGTAGGAGGGGATGACCTGCGCGGCGAACGCCTCGTTGATCTCGACCAGGTCGATGTCGTCGACGGTCAGCCCGGCGCGGGACAGCGCCTGCTTGCTCGCCTCGACCGGACCGAGACCCATGATCTCGGGGGACAGACCGGAGACGCCGGTGGAGACGATGCGGGCGAGCGGGGTCAGGCCCAGCTCGCGGGCCTTGGTGTCACTCATGATCACGAGGGCGGCGGCGCCGTCGTTGAGCGGGCAGCAGTTGCCGGCGGTGACCAGGCCGTCGGGGCGGAAGACCGGCTTGAGGCCCGCCACGCCCTCCAGGGTGACGCCGGCGCGCGGGCCGTCGTCCTTGCTGACGACCGTGCCGTCGGGCAGCGTGACCGGGGTGATCTCGCGCTCCCAGAAGCCGTTCTTGATGGCTTCCTCGGCGAGGTTCTGGGACCGGACGCCGAACTCGTCCATCTCCTGCCGGGTGATGCCCTTGGCGCGGGCGAGGTTCTCGGCGGTCTGGCCCATCGCGATGTACGGGTCGGGGACGAGGCCGTCCTCGCGCGGGTCGTGCCAGGTGGTGCCCTCCTGCTGGGCGACCTCGGCGGTCCGGGCCTCGGCCTCGGCGAAGAGCGGGTTGTGGGTGTCCGGCAGGCTGTCGGAGTTGCCCTTGGCGAACCGGGAGACCATCTCGACGCCGGCCGAGATGAAGACGTCGCCCTCGCCCGCCTTGATGGCGTGCAGGGCCATGCGCGAGGTCTGCAGGGACGAGGAGCAGTACCGGGTGATCGTGCAGCCCGGCAGGTGGTCCATGCCCATCTCGACGGCGACGATCCGGCCGAGGTTGTTGCCCTGCTCGCCGCCGGGCAGACCGCAGCCGAGCATCAGGTCGTCGATGTCCCGCGGGTCCAGCTCGGGGACCTTCGCGAGGGCCGCCTGGATGATCGTGGCGGCCAGGTCGTCAGGGCGCAGGTCCTTCAGGGAGCCCTTGAAGGCGCGGCCGATGGGGGAACGGGCGGCAGAGACGATCACGGCTTCGGGCATCACGGCTCCAGTGGCGAGGCGAAGTAATCGGGCGGCTGCTGGGGAAGTTACCCGGCCGTATGGCCCGGGTCACGGCTATGGCCGTGTGACATGGACCGCAAATGTCTAAGCGCTTGCTTTGGCCTCCGGCGGTTGGGCGGTGTTTCCCGTACCGGGTGCCGTGGCGGGCGTGCCTGGGGGCCGCGCCGCCAGACCCCCGTCGGCCTGGACGGCCTCGTCCTCAAACGCCGGACGGGCTGGAAGGTTCCGCCTCCGCCACCCGACGCCGCCTGCGGCGTTTCAGCAGTGCCCAAGGGCCCCGGGGCCCCGCGGGCATGGCGGCAGCGACCTCCGTGCCCGCCTCGGACGCCGCCTCCGCCGCCGCCCTGGCCACCGGCAGGAAACCCTCGCGGCGCAGCGCGTCCGGGTGTTCCTCCTCGGCCGGCCACAGGCCGAGCGCCGCGCACACCGACGGCAGCACCGCCATCGCCGCCGTGGCGTACCCCTCCGCGGAGGGGTGGTAGTAGTCCGGACCGAACAGTTCCCGGGGGTTCTCCGCGAACTCCGGGCCCAGCAGGTCGCCCAGCGACACCGTGCGCCCGCCCTGCTCGACGACGCCGATGGTCTGCGCCGCCGCCAGCTGCCGCGAGGCCCGCCGGGCCAGCCAGCGCAGCGGCTGGCGCACCCGCTCGATCGTGCCCAGGTCCGGACAGGTGCCGACCACCACCTCCGCGCCGGCCGTGCGCAGCCGCCGTACCGCCGCGGACAGGTACCGCACCGAGCGGGTCGCCGGCATCCGGTGGGTGACGTCGTTGGCGCCGATCATGATCACGCAGATGTCGGGCACCCGGTCCGGATCCGCGAGCGCCAGCGACACCTGCCGGTCCAGGTCGTCGGAACACGCCCCCGGCAGTGCGACCGACCCCAGCCTCACCGGCCGCTCCGCCACCGCCGCCAGCCCCGACGCGAGCAGTGCGCCCGGCGTCTGACCGGCCCGGTGGACGCCCTGCCCGGCCGCCGTGGAGTCGCCCAGCATCAGCAGCCGCAGCGGAGGCTCACCCGCCGTGGGCAGGGTGCCGCCGTACAGTCCCTGCGCGTTCGGCACCCGGGTCGGTGTGCCCACGCCCACCCGGCGTCTGGCGAGCTGCACCTCGGCCACCACCAGGCCGACAGCCGCCGCTCCCGCCAGCCCGATGCCGCCGCCGCCGTACGCCGCGCCGGCCGCGATCCGCCGGGCCACCCTCGCCCTCGACATGCTCGTCATGCCTAGCCGCCACCTCCCGAAACCCGTACACCCACTCCTTGCCCCGTACGGACGGTCGCCCAATCTCAACGCAGGGTGAACGACCGTCACGGGGCATCCTCGGGGCCGCAGGCCATAGGCTGGCCGGACCGATATCGACCCTTCATTTGCGGCATCCGGAGACCACGGTGCAATTCCACGACTCGATGATCAGCCTCGTCGGCAACACCCCGCTGGTGCGGCTCAACAGCGTGACCAAGGGGATCAGGGCGACCGTCCTGGCCAAGGTGGAGTACTTCAACCCCGGCGGTTCGGTGAAGGACCGCATCGCCCTGCGCATGATCGAGGCCGCGGAGAAGAGCGGAGAGCTGCAGCCGGGCGGCACGATCGTCGAGCCGACCAGCGGCAACACGGGCGTCGGCCTCGCCATCGTCGCCCAGCAGAAGGGCTACAAGTGCATCTTCGTCTGCCCCGACAAGGTGTCCACCGACAAGATCAACGTGCTGCGCGCGTACGGCGCCGAGGTCGTCGTCTGCCCGACCGCGGTCGACCCCGAGCACCCCGACTCCTACTACAACGTCTCCGACCGGCTGGTCCGCGAGACACCGGGCGCCTGGAAGCCGGACCAGTACTCCAACCCGAACAACCCGCTCTCCCACTACCACTCCACGGGCCCCGAGCTCTGGGAGCAGACCGAGGGGAAGATCACCCACTTCGTGGCCGGTGTCGGCACCGGCGGCACCATCTCCGGCACCGGCCGGTACCTGAAGGAAGCCAGTGACGGCGCGGTGAAGGTGATCGGCGCCGACCCCGAGGGCTCCGTCTACTCCGGCGGCTCCGGGCGGCCGTACCTGGTCGAGGGCGTCGGTGAGGACTTCTGGCCGACGGCGTACGACCGCGAGGTCGCGGACGAGATCGTCGCCGTCTCGGACAAGGACTCCTTCCAGATGACCCGCCGCCTCGCCAAGGAGGAGGGCCTGCTGGTGGGCGGCTCCTGCGGCATGGCGGTCGTCGCGGCCCTGGAGGTGGCGGCGCGGCTCGGCGAGGACGACGTGGTGGTCGTCCTGCTGCCGGACAGCGGACGCGGCTACCTCAGCAAGATCTTCAACGACGAGTGGATGGCCGACTACGGCTTCCTGGAGGACGCCGGCCCAAGCGCCCGCGTCGCCGAGGTCCTGAACCACAAGGAGGGCGGCCACATCCCCTCCCTCGTCCACATGCACCCGGACGAGACCGTCGGCCAGGCCATCGAGGTGCTGCGCGAGTACGGCGTCTCGCAGATGCCGATCGTCAAGCCCGGCGCCGGTCACCCGGACGTGATGGCCGCCGAGGTCGTCGGCTCGGTCGTCGAGCGCGAGCTCCTGGACGCGCTGTTCGCCAAGCGCGCCTCGCTGGAGGACCCGCTGGAGAAGCACATGTCCGCCCCGCTGCCCCAGGTCGGCTCCGGCGAGCCGGTCGCGGACCTGATGTCGGTGCTCGGCGGCGCCGACGCGGCGATCGTCCTGGTCGAGGGCAAGCCGACCGGGGTGGTGAGCCGACAGGACCTGCTGTCCTTCCTCGCCAAGGGCAAGTAGCACCGGTCGCCGGGCCGTTGACCTCCGCGGTCTTCGCGGAAGTGGTACGCGCACGTCACATGCGCGCAGCAGTCGCTTAACACGGGACCGGCAGAGTAAGGGGTGTCGGCAGGAAAGGCGGGGCACCGCCCAGGCGTTCAGCACTGGGAGAGGGCTCCCCGGACCCGCCGACGCCGAACGGCGTCACGGACCTTCCGGAGCGGCTCCCGGACCTCCGAGGACGCCCCGGACGCGCCACCCGGACGTGAGGCCCGGCACGTGCGCGTCCCCCGCGGGGACCGCCGTCGTCCCGCCCCCCAGCGATGGGGGTGCGGCGGTCCCCGCGCAGTCTTCCCTCAGGGCCCGGTCCCAGGACTCGGCCGCCGGGCCGGGTCTCGGTCCCCGGGTCTCAGCCCTCCCAGGCGTCGTCCCGGTCGGTGCGGCGGCGTCCGAACAGGCCAGGATGGGTGCGGGCGACCTGGACGACGTTGACCCCGACGATGCCGGCCCAGGCGACCAGCATCCCGGGCAGGTGCGCCACACCGCCGCCGATCGCGGACAGCGGGATCGCCAGCACCAGCGAGACGATGCCGAAGCCGAAGCGCTCGCCGAAGGTGTCCGTGGCCCCCGGCGACCGGCTGTCCCGGGCCGCCGTCATCTGCTGCTCGGCGAGCTGCCGGCGCACCCGGCGGTCCACGACCGAGTCGATGCGCTGGTCGACCTTCTCCAGGAACGAGTCGACCAGCGCGGACTCGTACTCCTCACCGAGCTCCCTGCGGGTCCGCAGGGTGGCGTCGAGATCCTTCTTGAGGTCGGCGTCGCGTGCGTCCATTCCCGTCATGGAACCGACGGTAGCCAGCCGGGGCCGCCTGGGCACTGGGGACAACCCCCGGCTTCGGCGGGGGCCGGCCGGTACGGGGCGGCGGTGCCGCGCCACCCCGCTGTATAACGGTATGCAGGAGTCGGGGCGCGTGAATAGGTCGAGGGGGCCACATGACGAACGGAACCGGCGGGGCGAGCGGGGCCGACGGGCCGGCCACGCGGCTGCAGGCGCTGTTCGAGGGGCACCGGCTGACACCGACCCAGCGGCGCATCGCGCACAGCATGGTGCGCCGGGCGTCCGACGTGCCCTTCCTGTCGAGTGTGGAGCTGGCCGAGCTGGCGGGGGTCAGCCAGCCGTCCGTGACCCGTTTCGCCGTCGCCCTCGGCTTCGACGGCTATCCGGCGCTGCGCCGCCATCTGCGCGAGGTCGTCCCCGCGGAACAGGTCGCGGACACCGGGGCCGTCAACGAGTACCAGCAGGCCGTGGCGGCCGAGATCGAGAACCTGCGGCACCTCGCGGAGGTGCTGGCCGACCCGGCGCCGGTGCGGGAGGCGGGGCGGCTGCTCGCCGGGAGCCGGCCCCTGCCGGTGCTCGGGCTGCGGGCCGCTGCCGCCCAGGCGCACGGCTTCGCCTACTTCGCCGCCAAGGTCCACCCGGACGTCCGCCTCCTCGGCGAGGGCGGCACGATGCTCCACGACCGCATCGACGCCGCCGTCCGGGCCGGCGCGGGCACGCTGCTCTGCTTCGCCCTGCCCCGGCACCCGCGCGAGGTCGTCGAGGCGCTCGCCCACGCCAAGGAGGCCGGGCTCACGGTGGTGACCGTCGCCGACTCCGCCTTCGCGCCGGTGGCCAAGGTGTCCGACCTGCTGCTCCCCGCCGCCGTCGGCACCGGTCTCGCCTTCGACACCGCCTGTGCGCCGATGCTGCTCGGCCGGGTGCTCCTCGAGGCGATGTGCGACGACCTGCCGGACGCGCAGGCCCGGCTGGAGGAGTTCGACGCCAAGGCCGCCGCGCGGGGACTCTTCGTGGACTGAACCCTCGGGCCCTCGGGCCGGGTGACCCGTACGGCGGACGGGTTCTCAGATTCGTCTCAGCTTCCCCCGTTACAGTGCGGCGCCTGACACACCCTTCAGACGCAACGCACGGGCAGGAACGGGACAGGAGGCAGGACGTGGCGCGCGGAGGACAGGTGGGGCTGGCTCGGGTCGCCGTCGTCGTACGGGCGGGCGCCGCACCACTGTGGTGGCTGGGCGTTTTCGCGGCGGGCATCGGGGTCCTGGTGCCGGGACTCACCGGACGCCGGATCGGAGTGACGGCCGGGGCCGCGCTCTTCATCGTCGCCGCGGCCGTCGTGGCGTTCGTCCGCCGACGGCGCTACACCGCCCTGGCCGGTTCGGCCGCCCGCGCGGGCAAGCACGACGTGCTCCAGGACCGCGGGGTCACCGTGCGCAACTGGCGCCGGGGCCACCGCTGGTGGCTGCTCCTCGCCTTCCTCGCCGCCCTCGGCAGCGCCTTCGCCGTTCCCGCCGCGGGCGGACTGCTGCTGGCCGGCTGCGGGGCCGGGCTGTGGCTCAAGTCCGCCTGGATCGGGCGCCGCGAGCAGTCCCGGGACGCCCTGCTCTGGGTCCGGGTGGACTGGCTCGCCGGCAACACCGGCCGCCCGGCGGGCAAGGCGGTCAAGGGCTACCGCAGCACGGGCATCGCGGCGGGCGACGCGGCACCGGGCGGCGCGAGGCGGAAGGCGGCGGCGCTGGTCTGACCCGGAGGTGGTGGGCGGCGCGCAGCGCCCCGCCCACCAGGGCCGCGGGACTGTGACGTGGTGCGGCTCCGCCGCGTGGCCGCGACCAGCCACGACGCACGCGCGCGTTACGAACCGGCCGCACCCCCGGGACGGAGATCCCCGGTCAAAGAGCCGGCGTACTCCCCTCCCGCCTCGGCCACGATCTCCTCGACCGTCTGCGCCCTGCGCACCGGGGCGAAGGCCACGTCCCCGTCCCCGCCCCCGGCGAACCCGTACACCGCGGGCCGCGCCAGCGAGTTGTACGCGTAGTGGTGCGCGAAGTAGTACGCCCCGGTGTCCAGCGCCGCCGCGTAGTCCCCCTGTTCGAGCAGCGGCATCGCCCGGCCCACGGCCAGCAGGTCGCCCGCGAAGCACGCCGGGCCGGCCACGTCCTGCACCACGTCGGGCCCCGCCTTCGGCAGCCCCTTGCCGTCGTACGCGGCGATCCGCAGCGGCCACGACCCCGGCGCGTACACCGTCCGCGTCGCGACCTGCACGCCCGCGTGCGTCACCGCGACCGGTCGCCCCCCGGCGCTCTTGGCGTACTCCACGCGCGCCACGACCGTGCCGTGCTTGGCCAGCAGTGACCGCCCGAACTCGGTGACCAGTCCGTACCGCCCGTCGAACAGCCCCGGCACCGCCTCGCTCAGCACGCGCGCGTACTCGGCGTACGTCGGTGTGGTCTCCTCCGACGCGAAGTTCACCGGGAGACCGCCGCCGATGTCGAGCGTGTCGACCTGTCTGCGGCCCGCCCGCCCGTTGATCTCCTCGGCGAGTGCGTAGGTCTGCCGCACCCCCTCGGCCATCAGGGCCAGCGGGATGCCCTGGGACCCGGTGTGGGCGTGCAGCCGGGTCAGCCACGGCCGGTCCAGATACGCCCGCACCACCCACTCACGGGCACCCTCGTCGCGCAGGGCCACCCCGAACTTCGAGGTCGCCGTCGCCGTCGAGAGCGCCTCGATGGAGCCCCCGCCGACCTGGGGATTGACCCGGATGCCGAGCGGGGACGCGCTCGTCCCCCGGGACACCAGGCCGTCGAGCCGCTCCAGCTCCTGCGGGTTGTCCGCGTTGACGGCGATGCCCAGCGACAGGGCCTCGCGCAGCTCGTCCGGCGTCTTGGCGGGCGAGTCCAGCACCGTCCGCTCCGCCGGCACCCCCGCCGCCCGCGCCAGGGCCAGCTCGCCCGGGCTCGCGACCTCGGCTCCGATGCCCGCCTCGTGCAGCAGCCGCAGGACCGGGACCAGCGGGGACGCCTTCACCGCGAAGGCGTGCAGCACGGGTGTCCCCGGTGCCGTCACCGCGTCGAACGCCGACCGCAGGGCCGCGGCCGACTCCCGTATCCCCGCGACGTCCAGCAGTCCGACGATGGGTGCGTCGGGCCCCAGCAGTCCCTGCTCCACGGCCGCCCGCACGGCCTGGTCCCGCCGCACCGCCCGCTCCGCGCCGGTGTCACCGCTCATGTCCGTGCCGTTGCTCACGCCAGCCTCCATACCGTCGCCGCCTGCCCAGACGCGTCCCTTCCCACACTCGCACGCGCGCCGCGCGGGGCACGACCCTGTTGACTAGTTCTATTCACGAGGCGAAGATGTGAATATCCGCAGCAACATCCGCCGGGACGAACCCCCAGGAGGCAGACCATGTCCGGACCCCGCCCTGTCCGCGCGCCACGCGGGACGACGCCGAGTGCCCTGGGCTGGCAGCAGGAGGCCGCCCTGCGGATGCTGCAGAACAACCTCGACCCCGAGGTCGCCGAGCACCCCGACAAGCTCGTCGTCTACGGCGGCACCGGGAAGGCGGCCCGTGACTGGCGCTCCTTCGACGCGATGGTCCGCACCCTCGAGACCCTCAAGCAGGACGAGACGATGCTCGTCCAGTCCGGCCGCCCGGTCGGCGTCATGCAGACCCACGAGTGGGCCCCGCGCGTGCTCATCGCCAACTCCAACCTGGTCGGCGACTGGGCCAACTGGGAGGAGTTCCGCCGCCTGGAGGCCCTCGGCCTGACCATGTACGGGCAGATGACGGCCGGCTCCTGGATCTACATCGGCACCCAGGGCATCCTCCAGGGCACCTACGAGACCTTCGCCGCCGTCGCCGCGAAGAAGTTCGGCGGCACCCTCGCCGGGACCATCACCCTCACCGCCGGACTCGGCGGCATGGGCGGCGCCCAGCCGCTCGCCGTCACGATGAACGACGGCGTCGCCATCTGCGTCGACTGCGACCCGCGCGCCATCGACCGCCGCATCGAGCACCGCTACCTCGACGTGAAGGCCGACTCGCTCGACCACGCCCTCCAGCTGGCCACCGAGGCCCGGGACCGGCGCAAGCCGCTGTCCGTCGGCGTCCTCGGCAACGCCGCCGAGCTGGTCCCGCAGCTCCTCGCCATGGGCGCCCCGATCGACATCGTCACCGACCAGACCTCGGCCCACGACCCGCTGGCCTACCTGCCCACCGGCATCGCCTTCGAGGACATGGCCGACGCCGCCGCCAAGGACCCGGCGGGCTTCACCACCCGGGCCCGCGAGTCCATGGCCCGGCACGTCGAGGCCATGGTCGGCTTCCAGGACGCTGGCGCCGAGGTCTTCGACTACGGCAACTCCATCCGCGGCGAGGCCCAGCTCGCCGGGTACGACCGGGCGTTCGCCTTTCCCGGCTTCGTACCGGCGTACATCCGCCCGCTCTTCTGCGAGGGCAAGGGCCCCTTCCGCTGGGCCGCCCTGTCCGGCGACCCGGCCGACATCGCCAAGACCGACAAGGCGATCCTCGACCTGTTCCCGGAGAACGAGTCGCTGGCCCGCTGGATCAAGATGGCGGGGGAGCGGGTGCACTTCCAGGGCCTGCCCGCCCGCATCTGCTGGCTCGGCTACGGCGAGCGCGACAAGGCCGGCGAGCGGTTCAACGACATGGTCGCGAGCGGCGAGCTGGCCGCCCCGATCGTCATCGGCCGCGACCACCTCGACTGCGGCTCCGTCGCCTCCCCGTACCGCGAGACCGAGGCCATGCTCGACGGCTCCGACGCCATCGCCGACTGGCCGCTGCTCAACGCCATGGTCAACGTGGCCTCCGGCGCCTCCTGGGTCTCCCTCCACCACGGCGGCGGCGTCGGCATGGGCCGCTCCATCCACGCCGGCCAGGTCACCGTCGCCGACGGCACCCCGCTCGCCGGGGAGAAGATCCGCCGGGTGCTCACCAACGACCCCGGCATGGGCGTCATCCGGCACGTCGACGCCGGGTACGACATCGCCGAGTCCGTCGCCGGGGAGCGGGGCGTGCGGGTGCCGATGCGCGAGGGCGACGAGGCCGCCGCGGGTGACGCGACGCGCGAGGGTGACGGCGCGTGAGCTTCCACAGCATGTGGGCGGAGCTGCTGCCGGTCGGCCGCAGCTCCGCCTCCGGCGGCTACCGCCGCTACGCCTGGACCGGAGCCGACGCCGACTGCCGGGCCTGGTTCCGGGAGCAGGCCGAGGCACGCGGGCTCGCCCACGAGACCGACCGCAACGGCAACCAGTGGGCCTGGCTCGGCGACCCGGCCGCCGGGAACGCCGTCGTCACCGGGTCCCACCTGGACTCCGTGCCCGACGGCGGCGCCTTCGACGGCCCCCTCGGGGTGGTGTCCGCCTTCGCCGCCCTGGACGAACTGCGCGGGAGGGGAGCGCGGTTCACCAGGCCGCTGGGCATCGTCAACTTCGGCGACGAGGAGGGCGCCCGCTTCGGCCTCGCCTGCGTCGGCTCCCGGCTCACCGCCGGCGCCCTCACCGTCGAGCAGGCGCACCGTCTCACCGACGGCGACGGCGTCACCCTCCCGCGGGCCATGGAGGCCGCCGGGTACGACCCGGACACCCTCGGCCCCGACCCCGAACGGCTCGCCCGCATCGGCGCCTTCGTCGAACTCCACGTCGAGCAGGGCCGTGCCCTCGACCTGTCCGGCGACCGCATCGGCATCGCCTCCGCCATCTGGCCGCACGGACGCTGGCGGTTCGACTTCCGCGGCGAGGCCAACCACGCCGGCACCACCCGTCTCGCCGACCGGCACGACCCCATGCTGTCGTACGCCGAGACCGTCCTCGCCGCCCGCCGCGAGGCCGAACTGGCCGGTGCGGTGGCCACCTTCGGCAAGATCGGCGTCGAGCCCAACGGCGTCAACGCCATCCCCTCCCTGGTGCGCGGCTGGCTCGACTCCCGCGCCGCCGACCAGACGAGCCTGGACACCGTCGTCACCGGCATCGAGAAGGCCGCCCGCGAGCACGCCGCCGCCCAGGGCGTGGACCTCGACGTCGTGCGCGAGTCCTTCACGCCCGTCGTCGAGTTCGACCACGCCCTGCGCGACGAACTCGCCCGCATCCTGGGCACCCGTACGGATCTGAGGGTCCCCGTCCTCGGCACCGGCGCCGGACACGACGCCGGAATCCTCTCCGACCGCATCCCGACCGCCATGCTGTTCGTACGCAACCCCACCGGCGTCTCGCACTCCCCGGCCGAGTACGCCGCGGAGGACGACTGCGTGGCCGGGGTGACCGCACTCGCCGACGTACTGGAAGGGCTGGCCTGCACGTGACCTCCACCGAGCGCCCCCGCACGTACTGGCTGGAGCACGCCTGGCTCGGCACCCACGTCGAGCCGGGCGTCGCCGTGGACGTCCAGGGCGGCCGCATCACCGCCGTCCACCAGGGCGTCCGCACGCCGCCGCCCGGCGCCGAGATCCTGCGCGGACTGACCCTGCCGGGGCTGGCGAACGCCCACTCGCACGCCTTCCACCGCGCCCTGCGCGGCACCGTCCAGGCCGGCTCGGGCACCGGAACGCCCCCGCGACTGCGGGGAACGAACGGTGGAGACGGCGAGCGGGCGCCGGATTCGTTCTGGGCCTGGCGCAACGTCATGTACGCGGTTGCCGACAAGCTCACCCCGGACAGCTACTTTTCGCTCGCGCGCGCGACCTATGCAGAGATGGCCCTGGCCGGCATCACCACCGTCGGCGAGTTCCACTACGTGCACCACGCGCCCGGGGGCACCCCCTACGCCGACCCCAACGCGATGGGCGAGGCCCTGATCGAGGCCGCCGCCGAAGCCGGTGTCCGCATCACCCTCCTCGACACCTGCTACCTGTCCTCCGGCTTCGGCGAACCCCCCAACACCCACCAGCAGCGCTTCTCCGACGGCACGGCGGAGTCCTGGGCCGAACGCTGTTCAGTTCTCAAGGAACGGGATCACGCACGGATCGGGGCCGCGATCCACTCCGTACGGGCCGTGCCCGCGGACCAGTTGGCGACCGTGGCGCGGTGGGCCGAGGAACGGCGGGCCCCGCTGCACGTGCACCTGTCCGAGCAGACCGCCGAGAACGACGCCTGCCGGCAGGCCCACGGCTGCACGCCCACCCGGCTCCTCGCCGACCACGGTGTGCTGGGCCCCCGCACCACCGGCGTCCACAACACCCACCTCACCGACGAGGACGTCGCGCTGCTCGGCGGCAGCCGCACCGGCACCTGCATGTGTCCCACCACGGAACGGGACCTGGCCGACGGCATCGGCCCCGCGGCCGCGCTCCAGCGGGCGGGCTCCCCGCTCTCCCTCGGCTCCGACAGCCACGCCGTGATCGACCTGCTGGAAGAGGCGCGCGCCATGGAGCTGAACGAGCGTCTGCGCACCCGCGCCCGCGGCCACTGGACCGCCGCGGCCCTGCTGCGTGCCGCCACCGCCGACGGCCACGCCGCCCTCGGCTGGGACGACACCGGCCGCATCGAGGCCGGAGCCCGCGCCGACCTCGCGACCATCGCGCTGGACTCGGTCAGGACGGCGGGGCCACTGCCCGGACTCGGCGCCGAGACGGCCGTATTCGCCGCGACGGCAGCGGACGTGCGGCACACGATCGTGGGCGGGCGGCACGTCGTGCGCGACGGGGCGCACGCCCTCGTACCCGACGTGCCGCAGGCCCTCGCGCGGGCCGTCGAAGCCCTGCACGCCTGACCACCGGCGCCCGCCCGCGGCCCGGCCCACGCCCCCGCCCCCGCCCCCACGAGGACACCAGGGACCCCATGAGCAGCAGCACCGTCATCACCAACATCGCCGCACTCGTCACCAACGACCCCTCCCTCGGCGACCACTCCCCGCTCGGTCTGGTCCGGGACGCGGCCGTCGTCATCGAGGGCGACCGGGTCGCGTGGACCGGTGAATCAAGCAAAGCACCCGCCACTGACAATCGGGTCGACGCCGAGGGCCGGGCCGTCCTCCCCGGCTTCGTGGACTCCCACTCCCACCTCCTCTTCGCGGGCGACCGCACCGAGGAGTTCAACGCCCGCATGTCCGGCCGCCCCTACAGCGCGGGCGGCATCCGCACCACCGTCGCCGCCACCCGCGCCGCGAGCGACGCGGAGCTGGAGGCGTCCCTCACCCGCTACCTCGCCGAGGCCCTGCGGCAGGGCACGACCACCTTCGAGACCAAGTCCGGCTACGGCCTGACCACCGCCGACGAGTCCCGCGCCCTGCGCGTCGCCGCCCGCCACACCGACGAGGTCACCTTCCTCGGCGCCCACATCGTCGCCCCGGAACTCGCCGACGACCCCGCCGCCTACGTCGACCTGGTCACCGGCGAGATGCTCGACGCCTGTGCGCCGCACGCCCGCTGGATCGACGTGTTCTGCGAGAACGGCGCCTTCGACGGCGACCAGGCCCGCGCGATCCTCACCGCGGGCAAGGCCAAGGGCCTGCACCCCCGCATCCACGCCAACCAGCTCTCCTACGGCCCCGGCGTCCAGCTCGCCGTCGAACTCGACGCGGCCAGCGCCGACCACTGCACCCACCTCACCGACGCCGACGTGGACGCCCTCGCGGGAAGCCGTACGGTCGCCACCCTGCTCCCCGGCGCCGAGTTCTCCACCCGCGCCCGGTGGCCGGACGCCAGGCGCCTGATCGACGCCGGTGCCACGGTCGCCCTCTCCACCGACTGCAACCCCGGCTCGTCCTTCACGTCCTCCGTGCCCTTCTGCATCGCGCTCGCGGTACGGGACATGGGCATGACGCCGGACGAGGCGGTCTGGTCGGCCACCGCCGGGGGCGCCGCCGCCCTGCGCCGCGACGACGTCGGACGTCTCGTCCCGGGCGCGTACGCCGACCTCACGCTCCTGGACGCCCCGAGCCACGTCCACCTGGCCTACCGGCCGGGGGTGCCGCTGGTCGCCGGGGTGTGGCGGCGGGGCGTGCGTAAGGTGTGAGCGTACGAGCGCCGGCGGGAGCGGGGGACGGGGCGGATGGCGAGGCACTGGCGGGCATGGGGAGCGCCGTTCGTGGTGAACCTGCTGCTCGGCGTTCCGGCGGTGGTGCCGATCTGGCTCGTCTGGTACCTGCTGGCGAACGGGCCGCTGGCCGAGTTCGGAGGGCCCATGCGCAACCCGACGGAGAACGACGGCCTGCTGCCCATGCTGGTGGTCATCGGCCCGGTGGTCGTGCTGTTCGGGCTGATCTGGTGGCTGGCCAACCAACCCCTGCGGCGCAGGACCGCCCTCGCCCCGCGCTCGTTCTGGCTGCTGTGCGTCCTGGTGCCGTTCCTGCCGACGGCCGTGCTGATCGCCAACTCCCCGTGAGGGGCGGCGGCAGCCCGAAGGGGGGCGGCCCGGTCTCGGACCGCCCCCCTGGAGGGCAAGCGACACCCGGTCAGGGTCCGAGGACTACTCCTCGACCGTGAGCCCCTTGCGCAGCCGTACGAGGGTCCGCGACAGCAGACGTGAGACGTGCATCTGCGAGATGCCCAGTTCCTCGCCGATCTCCGACTGGGTCATGCCCGCGACGAAACGGAGGGAGAGGATCTTCCGGTCGCGCGAGGGCAGCTCGGCGATCAGCGGCTTCAGCGACTCGACGTACTCGATGCCCTCGAGCCCGTGGTCCTCGTAACCGATGCGGTCGGCGAGCGCGCCCTCCGCGTCGTCCTCCTCCGGCTGGGCGTCCAGCGAGGAGGCGGTGTAGGCGTTGGACGCCGCCATGCCCTCGACGACCTCGTCCTTGGACAGGCCGAGGTGCTCGGCCAGCTCGGTCACCGTGGGGGCGCGGTCGAGGCGCTGGGCCAGCTCGTCGCCGGCCTTCGCCAGGTCGAGCCGCAGCTCCTGGAGGCGGCGCGGGACGCGCACGGACCACGAGGTGTCGCGGAAGAAGCGCTTGATCTCGCCGATGATGGTCGGCATCGCGAACGTGGGGAACTCCACACCGCGCGACAGTTCGAAGCGGTCGATCGCCTTGATCAGGCCGATGGTGCCGACCTGGATGATGTCCTCCATCGGCTCGCTGCGCGAGCGGAAGCGGGAGGCGGCGAACTTGACCAGCGCGAGGTTCAGCTCCACGAGCGTGTTGCGTACGTACGCGTACTCATGGGTGCCTTCCTCCAGCGACTCCAGCCGCTCGAAGAGGGTCTTGGACAGGGCCCTGGCGTCCGCCGGAGCGACCTCGTCGTAGGCGGGGATGTCCGGAAGCCCGGCGAGGGCGTCGTCGTGGTCGACGACGGCGTCGTGGTGCTCGATGGGATCCAGATGTTCCGGAGGGAGTGTCGACGTCGCTTGGTGGGTACGCGATCCGTCGAGCCGGGGTGACATGATGTCCTCCATCGTTCTCGGCATACGGCTGCCGAAGCCAAATACGTGCACTGCGGTGTGCGGCGCCTCCAAAGCCGGCCGTGTCGGTTTACGTGTCTTACTAGCCCTACCGGGTTTACCGAGCCGACCGCAAGTGTGTTCTGTGCGGGTATGTCCGTTTCTGTGCGGTTGTTCGGGTGTCGGAGTGCCGTGGGAAGGCGTAGTGTTCGAGGGCGTCAGCAAGCAGACACGACCTCGGGAGAGAGAAACGGCATGGACCGCGGGACGGTCGGCCAGGCCCAGTCGGGCCGGCTTCTGGTCGAGGTACGGGAAGAGGGCCCCAGTGCCGTCGTGACCCCGGCGGGTGAGCTGGATCACCACACCGCCGATCTGTTGCGCGAGCCGCTGGAGGACTGTCTCGCCAAGGGATTCAATCGGCTCGTCGTGGACTGTTCACGGCTGGAGTTCTGCGACTCCACGGGGCTCAACGTCCTGCTCGGCGCGCGGCTGAAGGCGGAGGCGGCGGGGGGCGGAGTGCATCTGGTGGCCATGCAGCCGGTGGTGGCCCGCGTGTTCGAGATCACGGGGGCCGAGGCGGTCTTCACCCTGCACGACACGCTTGCGGCCGCCCTGGCCGACGAGTCCGGCTGAGCCGGTCCTTGTCCGGCCGACGGAGGGGTGCGGGTGCCTCACGGGGCGGGAGTTCCCGCCCCGCGCCGGGTTTCGTGGCGAATACAGGGGTGTTCGCACGGTCCGGTCGGGCAGGAGAGACCCTGAACCGGCTGTGTTCGACATTGCTGACGAAGAAGACTTTGAAACGTGAACTGGTGAATCGGTGAGGTGAAGCGCTGATGAGCACCACCCGGCCCTACTCGCCGGGCGACCGCGGTCCGGAGCCCGGCGGCGCTTCCGGGGCGTCCGCGCCCGCGCAGGTGCCTTCTTCGGAGGCTCCCGGGGCTTCCGGGGCGGCGTCCGTGCCTGCGGCTGCCTCCGCTTCCGGGGGCGGCGGGCGGCAGGCCCGCAGGCTGAGCTTCGAGGACGCGACCGGGGTCGTCCCGCTGGCCCGTGACTTCACCCGCGAGGCGCTGTACGCCTGGGGCTGGCTGCCGTCCGCCACCGCGGACCAGCGTGCCGCCGCCGAGGACGTCCTGCTCGTCGTCTCCGAGCTGGTCACCAACGCGTGCCTCCATGCGGAGGGCCCGGACGAGCTGTCGATCACCTGCGAGAAGAAGGTGATCCGGCTGGAGGTCTCCGACCGCGGTACGGGCCAGCCGGCGCCGCGGAACCCTCACCGCGCGGGGCGCCCCGGCGGTCACGGCATGTTCATCGTGCAGCGCCTGTGCCTGGACTGGGGCGTCGTACGCACGCCGGGTGTCGCGGGCAAGCGGGTGTGGGCGGAGCTGGGCGCTCCGGCGTAAGGGGTCGCCGTCCCCGGGGCTGCCCCGCGCGCTACCCGCGCACCTCGAACCAGAGCAGCTTCCCGGCGCCGCGCGGGAGTACGTCGTCGCCCAGCGACCACCCGCCCCACGAGTCCGCGCACGCCTGCACCAGCCGCAGCCCGCGCCCGCCCTCCGCGTCCCCCGGCGGGGCGGGGGCCGTGCGGTGCCCTCCCGGCGGTTCCGCGAAGGGGGAAGGGACGTGCGGGCTGCTGTCCCACACCCCGACCCGCAGCCGCCCGTCACTCAGCGCGGTGAGCCGCAGCGAGCAGGGGCCGCGGGTGTGCCGGTAGGCGTTGGTGACCAGCTCCGACGCCAGCAGTTCGACGCTGTCCAGTACTTCGTGCCGCCCATGCCCGCCGAGGACGGCCCGTACGGTCACGCGTGCGACGCGCGCGGCTCTGGGGTCGTGCGGGAGGCGGAGGGCGTACGCCCAGGTGTCGGACGGGGATACGGTGCCCATGAAGCAGCCTTTCGGGAGGGAGGGGGTTCGGCTGCCCAACGGCCGCGCCGGGCGGTGGCTGTGCCCAGAGGGTGCGCTTCCGGCTTACGGGGGCGGGGAGTTGGGCGGTGGAGCGAGACTCACCATAGAGGGTTCGATGTGATACTTAACATCGAACAGAGCAGAGGATTCACATTTCCCTCGTGTGAGTGATGCGAGGGAGCGCGCCGTGACGAGAGAAGGACCGTGCCGCCCAGCACCCCGCCCACCTTGCGCCAGCAGCGTCTCGGCGCCGAACTCCGCAAGCTCCGCGAGCAGTCGGGGCTGACGTCGACTGCCGCCGCCGCGCTCCTCGGTCTCAAGCAGGCGCAGATCAGCAGCATCGAATCGGGCCGCTACGCCGTGGGCGCGGACCGGGTGCGCACCCTCGCGCGTGCGTACAGCTCCTCGGACGAGGCGCTGGTGGAAGCGCTGGTCGCCATGACCGGAGGCCGAACCCGCGGCTGGTGGGACGAGTACCGGGACTACCTCCCGGTCGGCCTGATCGATCTGGCCGAGCTGGAACATCACGCGACCGCGCTGCGCGTGGCCCTCCCGCTTCACATCCCCGCGTTGTTGCAGACCGCCGACCACGCCCGGGCCATGCTCAGGGAAGCCGTCCCGCCCTTCCGGTCGTACGAACTCGAACACCGCCTCTCGTACCGCATCAAGCGGCAGGAGGTACTTCATCGTGCCGACGGCATTCCCTACACGGCGCTGGTGCACGAGGCGGCGCTCCGGATGCAGTACGGAGGGCCGGACGTCACCCGTGCCCAGCTGCTGCACATCCTCGAAGCGAGCGAACAGGCCAACGTGACCGTACGGGTCATCCCGTACGCCTCGCCCCATTTCCCGGGCAACGGCCAGCCCTTCGACTACGCGGCCGGTCCGGTCCCGCAACTCGACACCGTCCAGTTGGACACCCACCACGGCGGCTGCGAGTTCCTGGACGCGGAGGCCCAACTCTCGAAGTACCGGACTCTCTTGGACCGCATGGAGGCGTGCGCGCTCGACGTCGCCGCCTCCCGCACATTCATCGCACACCTCGCACGGAGCCTCTGAAAGGGAACAAGGTGCAGCACCTCACCTGGCACAAGTCCACCCACAGTCCCGACGGCTCGAACTGCCTCGAGATAGCCACCACCCCGGCGACGATCCTCGTCCGGGACTCCAAGGACCCGAACGGGCCCCGCATCGCCCTCCGCCCCGCCGCGTGGACGCGCTTCGCCGCACACGCCGCCTCGGACGCCCACGGTCGGAGCCGGGGTTCTCGACCGTGACGACCACCTTGATGACGTATGCCGGCCCGGTCGACGACCTGGCGCCTGTGACACGCACCGGCGGTGTGCCGCTGGTGCCGGCCGGGTTCACGTGGCCGCAGTGCGCGGAGTGCTCGGGACCGATGCAGTTCCTCGCGCAGCTGCCGGTGAACACCCCCGGCGCCCAGGGAGCCGAGGCGGCCGCGGGTGCCGAGCGCGTCCTGTCGGTCTTCATGTGCCAGAACGACCCCGGGCTGTGCGACGAGTGGGACCCGGTCGCGGGTGGCAACCGGGCGCTGCTGTTCCCCCGCGCCGGACTCACGCCCGCCCCGGTGCCGGCGGGGGACGAGACCCTGCTGGCAGAGACATGCGGCATCGACTGCACGGCGCGGGACGCGGCTCCCTATCACGAGGCGCGCGGTAAGTGGTCGGAGGCTTGCGGCCGTCCCCTGCGGGACGTCCTCGGCCAGCTGGGCGGTACTCCGTCGTGGCTGCAGCACGACGAGACGCCGGCCTGTCCGTCGTGCGCGCGGCCGATGAGCTTCGTGGCCCAGCTCGAGGAGGGACGCGACCACCGGACGGCGATGAACTTCGGTGGAGGCGGCTGCGGATACGCCTTCGCCTGCGCGCCGTGCGAGGAGGGCTCGTTCCTGTGGCAGTGCTGACCGGCCGCCGCTGAGAGGACGTCACCGCGAGTGGCGCCCGGAGCACTCACGTTCTCGGGTTGCTCGGTCCCGTCCCAACGCCCGGAGGGCCGCCCCATCCGCCGGATGAGGTGGCCCTCCGTTCGAAGACAGCCGTCCGCAGGACTCAGCGGACGTCGCCCATGAGCTCCTTGACGCGCTTGCGGTACATCCAGATCGCGACGCCCGCGACCACCGCGAGGGTGGCCTCCGCGGCGACGATGCCCGTCTTGTTGAGGTCGACGCCGGCGATGGAGAGCAGGCCGGTCGTGGCGTCACCGGCGGTGACGGCCAGGAACCAGACGCCCATCATCTGCGAGGCGTACTTCACCGGAGCCATCTTCGTCGTCACCGACAGGCCGACCGGGGAGAGCATCAGCTCACCGCAGGTCTGGACGAAGTAGATCGCCACCAGCCACAGGGCCGCCGCCTTGTGGCCGCCCTCCGCGATGCCCAGCGGGGCCAGGAAGAGGAAGAAGGACGCGCCGACCAGGACCAGGCCGAAGGAGAACTTGACGACCGTGCTCGGCTCCTTGCCGCGACGGTTGAGCGCCAGCCACAGGGTGGCGAAGACCGGGGCCAGGGCCATGATGATGACCGGGTTGACCGACTGGAACCAGGAGACCGGGAAATCCCAGCCGAAGACGCTGGTGTCCGTCGAGGAGTCGGCGAACAGCGACAGGGTCGAGCCGCCCTGGTCGTAGATCATCCAGAACACGGCCGCGGCGACGAAGAACCAGATGTACGCCGACATCTTGGACTGCTCCGCGCGGTCCAGGGACTTGTCGCGCTTGATGTTGGTCAGCACCAGCACCGGGACGATCACGCCGAGCAGGGTCAGCGGGACCAGGATCCAGTTCAGGGTGTAGACACCGGAGAAGCCGACGATCGCGTAGAAGACGACGGCCAGCGCGGCCCAGAACGCGGCCTTGCGCAGCGTCGAGGTCTTCTCCTCGACGGACAGCGGCTTCGGGACCACGCTGGAGTGCGGGTCCAGGTGGCGGCTGCCGATCAGGAACTGGAGCACGCCCAGACCCATGCCGACCGCCGCGAGGGCGAAGCCCAGGTGCCAGTTGACGTTCTCGCCGATGGTGCCGATGGTCAGCGGCGCGGCGAAGGCACCGAGGTTGATGCCCATGTAGAAGACGGTGAAGCCACCGTCGCGGCGCGGATCGTCGGGGCCGTTGTAGAGCTGGCCGACCATCGTCGAGATGTTGGCCTTCAGCAGACCCGAGCCGATGGCGACCAGACCGAGGCCCGCGTAGAACGTGCCCGCGGACGGCAGTGCCAGCGTGAGGTGGCCGAGCATGATCACGCCACCGGCGACGGCGACGGTCTTGCGGGGGCCCCACACGCGGTCGCCGAACCAGCCGCCCGGCATCGTGAGCAGGTACACCAGCGAGAGGTACACCGAGTAGATCGCGGTCGCGGTGCCGGCGTTGAGGCCGAGGCCACCCGGGGCGACGAGGTACAGCGGGAGCAGAGCCCTCATGCCGTAGTAGGAGAACCTCTCCCACATCTCGGTCATGAAGAGTGTGGCCAGTCCGCGGGGGTGGCCGAAGAAGGTCTTCTCGGTCCCGGGGGTGCCCGGGGTGACCGAGTCCTTCGTCAGGCTGGACGCCATGGTCGATCCTTGCTGGTCGGGACGCGCTCACGAGGCGATGCGCGCCCGGTGGGGGGCGGCCGGCACCGGCGGCCTTACCCGCCCGTCCCACGCCTGAGGGATTCCGCTCCGGATTGCGAAGCGGTGGGCGGCGGCCACCGGGATCCACGCCTCCGTGCGCGCCACTGCACGCGGTGAGGCCCGGCCACAGGTCATTCCTTTCAAGGCCGGCCGTGGGGGCCGGCCCGCACACAAAAGAGACCTTCAGCGTCGAAACTGTCGCCAAAGGTCCTCTGGGTGCTACAGGCGCTGATTCACCATACGGCAGGACACCGCCCGGTATGGAAGGACTTGAGACGTGAATCACAGGTAACTGTGGAACCGCGAACGATCTTTCGAAGGTTTATTCCAGGATGGCACCCCACAGGCGCAGGTTCGGACGCGGGGTGGTCGAGGGCACGTCGCACGGCGCATGTCCTGCGCATGCCCGGCTTGCCCCAGAGCAGTCCACAGGGGACCCACAGGTGTTCCGGGGGCGGGAACGCCCTGGGTCGATCTTGCCCCGGGCGTTGCTCCGAGCGGTCTACCATCAGCTCATGACCCGTGTACTGCTCGCCGAGGACGACGCGTCCATCTCGGAGCCGCTGGCCCGCGCACTGCGCAGGGAAGGGTACGAGGTCGAGGTGCGTGAGGACGGACCCACCGCACTCGACGCGGGGCTGCAGGGCGGCATCGACCTGGTCGTGCTGGACCTCGGCCTGCCGGACATGGACGGTCTCGAGGTCGCCCGCCGGCTGCGGTCCGAGGGCCACGCCGTGCCGATCCTGATCCTGACCGCGCGCGCCGACGAGGTGGACACCGTCGTCGGTCTGGACGCGGGCGCCGACGACTACGTCACCAAGCCCTTCCGCCTCGCCGAGCTGCTCGCCCGGGTCCGGGCACTGCTGCGGCGCGGCGCCGTCGAGCCCCCGCAGCCGCCCGCCACCCACGGCGTGCGCATCGACGTCGAGTCGCACCGGGCCTGGATGGGCGAGGAGGAGCTCCAGCTCACCGCGAAGGAGTTCGACCTGCTGCGGGTCCTGGTGCGCGACGCCGGCCGGGTCGTCACCCGCGACCAGCTGATGCGCGAGGTCTGGGACACCACCTGGTGGTCGTCCACCAAGACCCTCGACATGCACATCTCCTGGCTGCGCAAGAAGCTCGGCGACGACGCGGCCAACCCCCGCTACATCGCCACCGTGCGCGGCGTGGGCTTCCGTTTCGAGAAGAACTGATTCGAGAAGAACTGAGCGAGCCCGCGAGGGCCCGCCCGGGCGACCCGGGTAAGAGGACATGCGCCGTCGACTGATCCAGTCCACGCTCGCCGTGGTGCTCGTCGTGATCGCCGTCTTCGGCGTCTCCCTCGTCATCGTCGAGACCCGCACGATCAGCAGCACCGCACAGGAGAGGGTCGACCTGGAGGCGGTGCGGCTGGCCAGCATCGTGGACAGCCGGCTCATCGGCACCGGCTCCGTCGACGAGCAGTTCCTGCGGGAGCAGATCCGCGACGCCCGGTACGCCGTGATCCGCATCCCCGGCGAACCGGTCGTCGAGGTCGGCGAGAAACCGTCCGGCGACGTCCTGCGGGGCAGGGCCACCGGCGAGGAGGGCGAGACCGTCCTCGTCGAGGAGCCCAGGTCCTCGGTGACCCGCGAGGTCGGCCGGACCCTGCTGATCATCGGACTGGTGGCGCTGCTCGCGGTGATCGCCGCCGTACTGCTGGCGATCCGGCAGGCCAACCGCCTCGCCTCCCCGCTCACCGACCTCGCCGAGACCGCCGAGCGCCTCGGTTCCGGCGACCCGCGCCCCCGGCACAAGCGGTACGGCGTCCCCGAGCTGGACCGGGTCGCCGACGTCCTGGACTCCTCCGCCGAGCGCATCGCCCGGATGCTCACCGCCGAGCGCCGCCTGGCCGCCGACGCCTCCCACCAGCTCCGTACGCCGCTGACCGCGCTGTCGATGCGGCTGGAGGAGATCACCCTCACCGACGAGCCGGAGACGGTGAAGGAGGAGGCGACGATCGCGCTGTCGCAGGTGGAGCGGCTGACGGACGTCGTGGACCGGCTGCTGACCAACTCCCGCGACCCGCGCAGCGGCTCCGCCGTCACCTTCGAACTGGACGACGTGATCCAGCAGCAGATCGCCGAGTGGCGCCCCGCCTACCGCAGCGAGGGGCGGGCCATCGTCAGCTCGGGCAAGCGTCATCTGACGGCCGTGGGCACCCCGGGCGCCGTGGCGCAGGTGCTGGCCGCGCTGATCGAGAACTCCCTGATGCACGGCGGCGGCACCGTCGCCCTGCGGACCCGGGTGACCGGCAACCAGGCCGTGGTCGAGGTCACCGACGAGGGTCCCGGCGTCCCGGCCGACCTGGGGGCGCGGATCTTCGAGCGGGCGATCAGCGGACGCAACTCCACGGGCATCGGCCTCGCCGTCGCCCGCGACCTGGCCGAGGCGGACGGCGGCCGCCTGGAGCTGCTCCAGGGGCGTCCGCCGGTCTTCGGACTGTTCCTGTCCCGTACGCCGCCCCCGAAGAAGGCCTCGGGGGACGGCGGCCAGACGGTGCGCTGAGCGTGCCGGAAGGCGGTGAGCCGGTCAGCGGCGGCCGGCGGGGGCGCCGTCGGCCCGGGGAAGCGCGGCCGGGTGCTCGTGCTCCAGGAAGGTCTCGGCCCGCGTCACCGGTTCCCGGGCGGGCAGCGCGCGGAAGACCCAGCTGCGGTACGACCAGAAGCGGAACAGCGTGCCGATCCCGATGCCGAGGAACTTGAAGATGTTGCTCTGCAGCGGGCTGTCCCAGCCGAAGCCGTACGTCGCCGTGTAGAGCACGCCGTTCTCGATCACCAGTCCGACCGCGCTGAACAGCAGGAACAGCGACATCTCGCGGGTCTGGCCGCTCTTGTCGCGGTCGCGGTAGGTGAAGTACCGGAAGCCCACGTAGTTGAAGGCGATCGCGACGATCGTGGCGATGATGCTGGCCCGCACGACCTGGAGGTCGGTCGTGTGCCGCACGAAGTTGAAGACGAGGAGGTTGACCAGCACCCCCGCGCCGCCCACGGCACCGAACTTCACGACCTCGCGCACGAGGCGGTCGATCCGGCCCCGCACTCCCTCACGGGGTGCCCGGGGCGTGGCGGGAGCCGTCTGAGCACCCGAGGAACCATGTCCCATGGTCGTGCAGGCCCCCGTCCATCGGTTGGCGTCAATCCGCTCATGCTAACCACCCGGACGCGCGATCTTCCTGCGGACGGAGCCACGGGGGTCGGAACGGGCGTGGAGAGCGGCGGGAAACGGCCGGTAAACGGGTGGGCTCCGCGCGGCCGATAGGCTAGGGGTGTGACGTTCCCCGTAGTCGGCATGGTCGGCGGTGGCCAGCTCGCTCGTATGACACACGAGGCGGGCATCCCGTTGGGCATCAGGTTCAAGCTTCTCAGTGACACTCCTCAGGACTCCGCGGCGCAGGTCGTGAACGAAGTCGTCGTGGGCGACTATCGCGATCTGGACACGTTGCGCGAGTTCGCGCGCGGCTGTGACGTGATCACCTTCGATCACGAGCACGTGCCGACCGAGCACCTCAAGGCCCTGGAGGCGGACGGCATCCCCGTGCGCCCCGGCCCCGAGGCGCTCGTGCACGCCCAGGACAAGGGCGTGATGCGCGCGAAGCTCGACGCGATCGGCGTGCCCTGCCCGCGGCACCGGATCGTGAGCGATCCGGCCGACGTGGCCGCCTTCGCGGCGGAGGGCGACGGGTTCCCCGTGGTCCTCAAGACGGTCCGCGGCGGGTACGACGGCAAGGGCGTGTGGGTCGTGGACTCCGTGGAGGAGGCCGCCGAGCCCTTCCGCGCGGGGGTGCCGGTGCTGGCGGAGGAGAAGGTGGACTTCGTCCGCGAGCTGGCCGCCAACGTGGTCCGCTCCCCGCACGGCCAGGCGGTGGCCTACCCCGTCGTCGAGTCCCAGCAGGTGAACGGCGTCTGCGACACGGTGATCGCCCCGGCGCCCGGCCTCGACGAGGAGCTGGCCCTGCGCGCCGAGGAGATGGCGCTCGGCATCGCCAAGGAGCTGGGCGTCGTCGGCCACCTGGCCGTCGAGCTGTTCCAGACCCGTGACGGCCGCATCCTCGTCAACGAGCTGGCGATGCGCCCGCACAACTCCGGCCACTGGACGATGGACGGCGCGATCACCTCGCAGTTCGCCAACCACGTCCGCGCCGTCCTCGACCTCCCCCTCGGCGACCCGCGCCCGCGCGCCCAGTGGACGGTCATGGTCAACGTCCTGGGCGGCGACTTCCCGGACATGTACTCCGCGTACCTGCACTGCATGGCCCGCGACCCCCAGCTCAAGATCCACATGTACGGCAAGGACGTGAAGCCCGGCCGCAAGGTGGGCCACGTCAACACCTACGGCGACGACCTGGACGACGTGCTGGAGCGCGCCCGTCACGCTGCCGGCTACCTGAGAGGGACGATCACCGAATGAGCCAGGCCAGCCCGGCGAGCCCGGTCGTAGGCATCGTCATGGGGTCGGACTCCGACTGGCCCGTCATGGAGGCCGCCGCCAAGGCACTCGACGAGTTCGAGATCCCCTACGAGGTCGACGTCGTCTCCGCGCACCGCATGCCGCACGAGATGATCGCGTACGGCGAGCAGGCGGCCGGCCGCGGCCTCAAGGCGGTCATCGCGGGCGCGGGCGGCGCCGCCCACCTGCCCGGCATGCTCGCCTCCGTCACCCCGCTGCCGGTCATCGGCGTCCCGGTGCCGCTGAAGTACCTGGACGGCATGGACAGCCTGCTGTCCATCGTGCAGATGCCGGCCGGCGTCCCCGTCGCCACGGTATCCGTCGGCGGCGCCCGCAACGCCGGTCTGCTGGCCGCCCGCATCCTCGCCGCCCACGACGAGGAGCTGCTCGGCCGGATGCGCGAGTTCCAGCAGGACCTCAACGACCAGGCCACCGAGAAGGGCAAGCGACTGCGCAACAAGGTCGCGGGCTCGACGGCCGGCTTCGGTTTCGGAAAGTGACCGGCGGAAAGTGACCGACGGAAAGTGACGGGCGGAAAGTGACGGGCGGAAGAATGACCGGCGGAAAGTGACGGAAGGGACGCGGATCTGATGACATCGCTGGACCGAGCCCGCGAGCTGCTGCGCGAGTTCCCCGTCGTCGACGGGCACAACGACCTGCCCTGGGCGCTGCGCGAGCAGGTCCGCTACGACCTCGACGCGCGGGACATCGCCGCCGACCAGTCCGCGTACCTCCACACCGACCTGGCCCGGCTGCGGACCGGTGCCGTCGGCGCGCAGTACTGGTCGGTGTACGTCCGCTCCGACCTCCCCGGCGCGGTGACGGCGACGCTGGAGCAGATCGACTGCGTACGGCAGCTCATCGCCCGCCACCCCGGCGAGCTGCGCGCCGCGCTGACCGCCGCCGACATGGAGGCGGCCCGTGCCGAGGGCCGGATCGCCTCCCTGATGGGCGCCGAGGGCGGCCACTCCATCGACAACTCGCTGGCCACGCTCCGTGCCCTGTACGCGCTCGGCGTGCGGTACATGACGCTCACCCACAACGACAACGTCGCCTGGGCGGACTCGGCGACCGACGAGCCCGGCGTCGGCGGCCTGTCGGCGTTCGGCCGCGAGGTCGTGCGGGAGATGAACCGCGAGGGCATGCTGGTCGACCTCTCGCACGTCGCGGCGACGACGATGCGCGACGCGCTGGACGCCTCCACCGCGCCGGTGATCTTCTCCCACTCGTCCTCCCGCGCGGTGTGCGACCACCCGCGCAACATCCCGGACGACGTGCTGGAGCGGCTGCCCGCCAACGGCGGCATGGCGATGGTCACGTTCGTGCCGAAGTTCGTGCTCCAGGCCGCCGTGGACTGGACGGCGGAGGCCGACGAGAACATGCGCGCGCACGGCTTCCACCACCTCGACTCCAGCCCGGAGGCGATGAAGGTGCACGCCGCCTTCGAGGAGCGCGTCCCGCGCCCCGTGGCCACCGTCTCCACGGTCGCCGACCACCTCGACCACATGCGCGAGGTCGCCGGCGTCGACCACCTCGGCATCGGCGGCGACTACGACGGCACGCCCTTCACCCCGGACGGCCTCGACGACGTCGCCGGCTACCCGAACCTCATCGCCGAACTCCTCGACCGCGGCTGGTCCCGGGCCGACCTGGCCAAGCTCACCTGGAAGAACGCGGTCCGCGTCCTGGACGCCGCCGAGGACGTGGCCCGTGGGCTCCGGGCGACGCGGGGGCCGTCCAACGCCACCATCGAGCAGCTGGACGGCTGAGCCGCCCGCCTCCGGCGACGGGTGGGGCGCGCGTACCCCCGAACGCCCCACCCACCAGGAAGCCCTTACCGCTCCGTGCGACGGTGGCCGTATCTCACGACGACCGTACGGAGCACCGCCATGGCAGATCTCCAGGACGACCTGCACACCGGTACCGAGGCCGGTGGGCTCGACGACCTGCCCGTGCCGCTCGCCGCGGAGGCCTTTCCGCCGGAGCCCTACGCGCCCGTGTCCGACCCCGGCGACGAGCCGCTGACCCGGGCGTTCGCGGTGCTGGCCGCCCATCCCGTCGCCGACGGCTGCAGCGGGCTGCCCTGGGCGCTCAGGCACCTGCCCTGGTACGACCTGGAGTCGGGCGAGAGCGCCGTCGACACCGACGTGCCGCGGCTGCGCGAGGGGCGTGTGGGCGCGCTGCTGTGGTCGCTGCACCTGCCCGAGTCCGTCGACGGGGACCGCGCGGTCGGCGCCACGCTGGAACAGCTGGACCTGGTCAAGACGGTCGTGCGGGCCCACCCGGAGGGGCTGCGCCTGGCGTACGACGCGGGGCAGGCCATCGACGCCCGCAACTGCGGCCGGGTCGCCGTGATCCCCGGTCCCGCGGGCGCCGCCGCGATCGGCGACCGCCTCGGCATCCTGCGCTCCCTGCACGCCCTCGGCCTGCGCGCGCTGACGCTGTGCGGGGTGAGCTGGGCGGGCGAGGCGGGACTGACCCGGTTCGGCGAGGAGGTCGTCCGGGAGATGAACCGCCTCGGTGTCCTCGCCGACCTCTCCGGAGCCTGTGCCGAGACCATGCGCCGCACCTTCGCGGTGTCCAAGGCGCCGGCGCTGTGCACCCGCTCCGCCGCCCGCGCCCTGCGCCCGCACCCCGCCAACCTCCCCGACGACCTGCTGGTGGAGCTGGGCGAGGCCGGCGGCCTGTGCATGGTGCCGCTGACCGCCGAGCAGACCGGCCCGACCGTCCGGGACGTCGCCGACCACCTCGACCACGTCCGCACGGTGGCCGGCCCGCAGAGCGTCGGCCTGTCCGGCACCTACGACACCGGCACCGCCCACCCGCTGGAGCTGGGCGACCCCTCGTGCTACCCCCGGCTCGTCGCCGAACTGCTCCGCCGCGGCTGGGACGAGGCGGACGTGGCCCTGCTGACCTGGGGGAACGTCCAGCGCGTCCTGCGTGCCGCGGCCTTCACCGCGAAGGCCGCCCAGCTGCGCCGCGAGCCGTCCACGGCGGTCATCGCCGACCTGGACGGCTGAGCGGGCGGCGCTCACCGGGCGCGGCGGCTCAGCAGGCGCAGAGGCAGAACGGGTGCCCGGCCGGGTCGGCGTAGACCCGGAAGGTCCGCGTGCGGTCCTCCGCGTCCAGCGGACGGGCGCCCAGTTCCAGGACCGCCTTCTCGGCCGCGTCCAGGTCCGTGACGGTGAGGTCGAGGTGGAACTGCTGCGAGTCGTCGGGCGCGGGCCACTTCGGCGGTACGAAGCCGGGGGCGGCCTGGAACGCCAGCGCCTGGCCGCCCGGCAGCTTCAGGTCGACCCAGTCGTCGTCGCCCTCGACGGTGCCGCCGAGCACGTCGGCGTAGAAGCGGGCCAGTGCGCGGGGCTCGGGACAGTCCAGGACGACGGAACCCAGTTCGGCGACAGCCATGACTTCCTCCTTGAAGCGTGAAGCGTCCGGTCGGGGATCGCTCTTGTCTGTTACCTGTAAGACCGAGTAACCGGTAACGGTTACTGCATGCTGCCTTATTGGGGGTAACGTCGCAAGCATGAGTGAGCGATCGCCCGCGCCGGGCGGCCTGGAACTGGTCGAGGCCCTGGTGAACACGCTGCTGGACGTCGAGACGGGCGCCGACTCGCTGGACAGGCCGGAGGTCCGGGAGCGGTTCGGCCTGACGGAGGACGACCTGCCCGCCGCCCGCGAGCTGCGCGAGTCCCTGCGCGCCACCCTGCTCGCCCACGCCGGCCATCCGCCGCACCGCGCGGTGACCCCGCTGGGCGAGCTGCTGGCCGCCGCCCCGCTGGTCGTCACCGTCGATACGGCCGACGGCTCCGCCGCTCTCGCCCCCGCCCAGGAGGGCTCGCTGACCGCACGCGTGGCCGCCGCCGTCGCCGAGGCGCTGGTGGCCGGCACCTGGAGCCGCTTCAAGGCGTGCGAGGCGCCCGACTGCCACTGGGCGTACTACGACCGCAGCCCGGCCGGACGCGGGCGCTGGTGCTCCATGCAGGTGTGCGGGGCCCGCGCCAAGATGCGCCGCTACCGGGCCAAGGAGTCGTAAACACCGCCCGCATCACCGGCCGCCCGGCCGCGCCCTGCGGCACAATACGGACGGACGCCGGTTCGGCCGACTGAGCCTCGGCCGAACCGGCGTCCGTCGCCCTCACGGAGCCCTGGCGGCCGTCAGGCGGTGGGACGGCCCATCGCCCGGTACGTCCAGCCGGCCTTCCGCCACAGCGTCGGGTCCAGCGCGTTGCGCCCGTCCAGGATCACCCGGGCCGCCACGGCCTCGCCCAGCACCTGCGGGTCCAGCTCGCGGAACTCCCGCCATTCGGTGAGGTGCAGCACGACGTCCGCGCCCCGCACCGCCTCCAGCGCCGAGTCGGCGTAGCCGAGGGTCGGGAAGAGCCGCCGGGCGTTCTCCATGCCCTTGGGGTCGTAGACGGTCACCTGGGCGCCCTGGAGGTGCACCTGGCCGGCGACGTTCAGCGCGGGGGAGTCCCGTACGTCGTCCGAGTCGGGCTTGAAGGTGGCGCCGAGCACCGCGATCCGCTTGCCCAGGAACGGGCCGCCGCCCAGCGCCTGCCGGGTCAGCTCCACCATCCGGCCGCGCTGGCGCATGTTGATCGAGTCGATCTCGCGCAGGAAGGTCAGCGCCTGGTCGGCGCCCAGCTCACCGGCGCGCGCCATGAAGGCGCGGATGTCCTTCGGCAGACAGCCGCCGCCGAAGCCGATCCCGGCCCGCAGGAACTTCCGGCCGATCCGGTCGTCGTACCCGATGGCCTCCGCCAGCTTGGCCACGTCGCCGTCGGCGGCCTCGCACACCTCCGCCATCGCGTTGATGAACGAGATCTTGGTGGCGAGGAAGGAGTTGGCCGAGGTCTTCACCAGCTCGGCGGTCGGGAAGTCGGTGACGACGAACGGCGAGCCCTCCGCGACGGGCGTCGCGTAGACCTCGCGCAGCAGCTTCTCCGCCCGCTCGCTGCGCACGCCGACCACGATCCGGTCCGGGTGCAGCGTGTCCTCGACGGCGAAGCCCTCGCGCAGGAACTCCGGGTTCCAGGCCAGCTCGGCCTCGTGACCGGCCGGCGCGTGCTCGGCCAGGTAGGCGGCCAGCCGGTCGGCCGAGCCCACCGGCACCGTCGACTTGCCGACGACCAGCGCGGGGCCGGTCAGGTGCGGCGCCAGCGAGGCCAGCGCGGAGTCGACGTACGACATGTCGCAGGCGTACTCGCCGTGCTTCTGCGGGGTGTTCACGCACAGGAAGTGCACGTCGCCGAAGGCCGCGACCTCGGCGAAGTCGGTGGTGAAACGGAGCCGCCCGCTGGACCCCTCGATCCCCGCGACGTGCTTGCCGAGCAGCTCCTGAAGGCCCGGCTCGTACATCGGGACCTCGCCCCGCTGGAGCATCTCGATCTTCTCGGGCACCACGTCCAGACCCAGCACCTCGAAACCGAGTTCGGCCATGGCCGCCGCGTGCGTCGCGCCGAGATAACCGGTACCGATCACGGTGATCTTCAGGGCCATGGATGCTCCAGAGGTGTACGGCATGGGTGCGCGCCCGAGCATATCGGGGGACGCGGGAAAAGCCTTTCGAGGCCTTTGGGTCGGCTGTCGTCAAGCTCACCTATCCACGAACGCGGGCGGGCTCTAAAATTTGGGTTACTTAACGGTAGTTAGCGTGCCCAGCATCACAGCGTTTTGGAGCGTGAGACACCTTGGCCGGATCGGCTGACTTCGACCTGTACCGCCCGTCGGAGGAGCACGACATGCTCCGCGACGCCGTCCGCTCGCTGGCCGAGGCGAAGATCGCGCCGCACGCCGCCGCGGTCGACGAGGAGGCCCGCTTCCCGCGGGAGGCGCTGGACGCGCTCGTCGCCAACGACCTGCACGCCGTGCACGTGCCCGAGGAGTACGGCGGCGCCGGCGCCGACGCGCTCGCCACCGTCATCGTCATCGAGGAGGTCGCCCGTGTCTGCGCCTCCTCCTCCCTGATCCCCGCGGTGAACAAGCTGGGCTCGCTCCCCGTCATCCTCTCCGGCTCCGAGGAGCTGAAGAAGAAGTACATGGGCCCGCTCGCCAAGGGCGAGGGCATGTTCTCGTACTGCCTCTCCGAGCCGGACGCGGGCTCGGACGCGGCCGGCATGAAGACCAAGGCCGTCCGCGACGGCGACTTCTGGGTGCTCAACGGCGTCAAGCGCTGGATCACCAACGCGGGCGAGTCCGAGTTCTACACGGTCATGGCCGTGACGGACCCGACCAAGCGCTCGAAGGGCATCTCCGCCTTCGTCGTCGAGAAGTCCGACGAGGGCGTCTCCTTCGGCGCCCCGGAGAAGAAGCTCGGCATCAAGGGCTCGCCGACCCGCGAGGTCTACCTCGACAACGTCCGCATCCCCGCCGACCGCATGATCGGCGAGGAGGGCACCGGCTTCGCCACCGCGATGAAGACGCTGGACCACACCCGCATCACCATCGCCGCCCAGGCCCTCGGCATCGCCCAGGGCGCCCTCGACTACGCCAAGGGCTACGTCCGGGAGCGCAAGCAGTTCGGCAAGCCGATCGCCGACTTCCAGGGCATCCAGTTCATGCTCGCCGACATGGCGATGAAGATCGAGGCCGCCCGCCAGCTCACCTACGCGGCCGCCGCCAAGTCCGAGCGCGGTGACGGCGACCTGACCTTCCAGGGCGCGGCCGCCAAGTGCTTCGCCTCCGACGTGGCCATGGAGGTCACCACGGACGCCGTCCAGCTGCTCGGCGGCTACGGCTACACCCGCGACTACCCGGTGGAGCGCATGATGCGCGACGCCAAGATCACGCAGATCTACGAGGGCACCAACCAGGTCCAGCGCATCGTCATGGCGCGCAACCTGCCGTAACGGCGGCTTCCGTGCAGCGAGGGGCGTCCGCCGGCCGGGCGCCCCTCGCTCGTCGTGACGGATTGTCAGTGGCGGGTGAGACGGTGGATCCATCGAGTCGGGAAGCCGCCGAGCGGCAGTCGGTAAGAGGGGGATCCGCCATGTCCGGAAGCCAGAACTACATCAACCACGTCGCTCTCGTGCTGGACGCCAGCTCGTCCATGCGCCGCCTGAGCCACAAGGTGGTCGAGGTCGCCGACCAGCAGATCGCCTACCTGGCCCGCCGCTCCCAGGAGCTGGACCAGGAGACCCGCGTCACGGTGTACGTCTTCGCCGACCGGGTGCAGTGCGTCATCTACGACAAGGACGTGCTGCGGATGCCGTCCCTGAAGCAGATGTACCGGGTCGGCGGCATGACGGCGCTGCTGGCCGCCACGCTCAAGTCGCAGCACGAGCTGGCCCAGACCGCCCAGCTCTACGGGGACCACAGCTTCCTGACCTTCGTCCTCACCGACGGCCAGGAGAACGCGAGCCACCGCTGTCCCGACGCTCCCGCCAAGGACCCGCGCGCCCTGGTCCGGGCCGTGTCCTCGATGATCGAGACACAGGAGGACAACTGGACGCTGGCCGTCCTCGTGCCCGACCAGATGGGCAAGCGCGAGGCCATGCAGTACGGCTTCCCGAAGGACAACATCGCCATCTGGGACGCCACCAGCACCCAGGGCCTGGAGGAGGCCGGACAGGTCATCCAGGAGGCCACCGAGAAGTTCATGGTGGGCCGCACCAAGGGTATCCGGGGCTCGCGGGCCGTCTTCTCCACCGGCGCCGACACGGTCAACAAGGACACCATCAAGGCGGCCGGCCTCACCCCGGTGGACGCGTCGCAGTACCGGCTCATCGACGTCACCCGGGACGTCGCGATCCGGGAGTGGGTCGTCGAGAGCGGGCACACCTACCGCACCGGCGGCGCGTTCTACCAGCTCAGCAAGTCGGAGAAGGTCCAGCCGAAGAAGCAGATATCGGTGCTGGAGAAGAAGACGGACAAGATCTACACGGGGCCCGAGGCCCGCGCCCTGCTCGGCCTGCCGGACGTGGAGGTCCGCGTCAAG
Source organism: Streptomyces sp. CCM_MD2014 (assembly GCF_000772045.1). Taxonomy (GTDB): domain Bacteria; phylum Actinomycetota; class Actinomycetes; order Streptomycetales; family Streptomycetaceae; genus Streptomyces; species Streptomyces salinarius. Next base: position 5,271,747 of record NZ_CP009754.1, read on the forward strand.
CCGGACCACAACGACGACTTCACGATCTTCGTGCAGAGCACGAGCGTGAACCGGAAGCTGGTCGCGAACACGCGGCTCCTGCTCATGCTCTGACGCCCGTGACGTCCGCGACGCCCCGGACGGGATCAGTCCTCGTACCCCTCGGCCACCCGCCGCTCCCGCAGCTCCATGATCGCGCGGCGCCGGGCCAGGCGGTGGGTGCGGCGGATCTGGGCCTCCTGGTAGCGGCGCTTGTCCTTCTCGGTCTCGGGGAGGACCGGCGGGACCGTGCGGGGCTTGCCGTCGGCGTCCACGGCGGCGAAGACCAGGTAGGCCGAGCCGACCTGGGTGGCCGGGGTGGACTCGTTCCAGCGCTCGGCCATGACCCGGACGCCCACCTCCATGGAACTGCGCCCGGTCCAGTTGACCTGCGCCTTCACATGGACGAGGTCGCCGACGCGGACCGGTTCGAGGAACGCCATCTCGTCCATGGACGCGGTGACGGCGGGTCCGCCGGAGTGCCGTCCGGCCACGGCGCCCGCCGCGTCGTCGACGAGCTTCATGATCACACCGCCGTGCACCGTCCCCAGAAGGTTGGTGTCGCTGTGCGTCATGATGTGGCTGAGCGTGGTGCGGGAGGCCGAGGTCGGCTTGCCCGGGATCTCCGGGGGCGCCGGCTGCGCGGCCGAGGCCTGTTCTGCCTGGTCTGTCATGGCCTCCACCTTATGCCGGAGCTACACCGGCGTGATTTTGTGTCGGGTTCGCAACAGCGCTGCCCTGATTTTCCGACGAACCTTGTAACGCCCGCAGGGCAGCCCTGCACACTGGGCGCATGAATGATTGGCCCGAGGGATGGTCCGGTGACAACCGCGGCAGCGGCTACGGGCGCGGCAGCGCGAGCGCACGGCCCGAGAGCGCGCGTGTGATGCGTCAGGTCCGCCGCGGTGCGACGCCGCCGCCCGGCCCGGGCCCGTCGGCCCCGCCGTACGGCGCGGGGGTGCCCCAGCAGCCGTCGTACACCGACGGCCAGGGGTACGGCGGCGACGGCTACGACAGCGGCTACAACACCGGCCAGGTCTACGGTGGCGGCGGCGGACGCGGCCCCGGCCGCCAGGACCGGGACCGGCCCGCGCCGAACTGGCGCCGCCGGATCAAGTGGACCGCGATCACGGTCGTGACCGTGCTCGTCGTCACCACCGTCGGCACCTACTTCTGGGCCGACTCCAAGCTCAACCGCGAGGTCGACCTGTCCAAGGTCATCGAGCGGCCCGAGGCCGGCGAGGGCACGAACTACCTGATCGTCGGCTCCGACAGCCGCGAGGGCATGACCGACGAGCAGAAGAAGGACCTCCACACCGGCTCCGCCGAGGGCAAGCGCACCGACTCGATGATGATCCTGCACACCGGGGACAACGGATCGACGCTGATCTCCCTGCCCCGCGACTCGGACGTGGAGATCCCGAGCTTCGTCGGCTCCGAGTCCGGCAAGAAGTACCCGGGCACCGGCCGGCACACCAAGCTGAACGCCGCCTACGCCGAGGACGGCCCCGAGCTGCTGGTGCGCACCATCGAGCACAACACCGGGCTGCGCCTGGACCACTACGTGGAGATCGGCTTCGCCGGCTTCGCCAACATCGTGGACGCGGTCGGCGGCGTCGAGATCGACATCCCGCAGGACATCAAGGACAAGAAGTCCGGCGCCGACTTCAAGAAGGGCAAGCAGACCCTGGACGGCCAGGAGTCCCTCGCCTTCGTCCGTACCCGGTACGCCCTGCCCGGCTCCGACCTGGACCGCACCAAGAACCAGCAGAAGTTCCTGTCGGCGCTGGCGAGCCAGGTGGCCACTCCGTCGACCGTCCTCAACCCGTTCAAGCTGTACCCGACCATGGGCGCCGGCCTGGACTCCCTCATCGTCGACAAGGACATGGGGCTGTTCGACCTGGCGAGCATGTTCTGGGCGATGAAGAGCGTCAGCGGCGGCGACGGCACCTCGATGAACATGCCGGTCTCCGGCAGCGTCGGGGGCAACCTCAAGTGGGACGACGCCAAGGTGAAGAAGCTCGTCGAGGAACTCAAGAACGACGAGAAGGTCACCGTCTCCGGCAACTGAGCCCGGGCGCGCCGGTGAGTCCCGGCGCGCCTCACTCCTTGCCGCAGACCACCTCGTCGCCCCGCACCACCGTGCCCGACTCCTGCGGAGGGTCGGCCGGCCGCACCTTCGCCACCTTTTCGAAGTCGGCGCCCGCGATCACCTTCAGCGTCGCGCCCTGTCCCTTCACGGGCTTCAGCTCACTGCCGGGCAGGGCGGCGGCCAGGGACTTCGCCGACTGGTCCCAGCGGGGGTCGTAGGCGACGACGGTCCGCTCGACCGCCCGGTCCCTGGCGTTGCGCGGCGCCTTGGTGGTGCGGAACCCGGTCGCGGCGAGCGCGTCGTCCACCCGCTTGCCGAGCCCCGAGGTGTGGGTGCCGTTCTCCACCTGGACGCGGATCTGCTTCGGGTCCACCGGGACCCGCACCGGCGCCGGCCCCTTCGGCCTCGGTTTCGGCGCGGCCAGCGGCTTGTCCTCGCGCAGGGCGTCGAAGAGCCGCTTGGACTTCACCGGGTCCCACTTCAGGGTCGAACCGACGCCCTCGACCTTGTATCCCATCTGCCCGATCGGCACGGTGGTGAACTCGGACGACGACGGAGAGAAGTCCCGCATCGCCCGCCCCAGCGTGAGCAGCTCGTCGGTGCCGAAGCCCTCGTCGGCGCGGACCGAGCCCAGCACGGCCCGGGTGACGTCACGGAACTTCAGCGGGTTCAGCAGGATGCCGGAGGAGGTCGCCCGGTCGATCAGGGCGGCCAGGAAGCGCTGCTGGCGCTTCATCCGGCTCAGGTCCGAGGCACCGTCGAGATGACGGGAGCGCACGTACTGCAGCGCCTGCCCGCCCATCAGCGTGTGGGTGCCCGGAGCGAGGTCGAGCCCCGTGTAGCTGTCCTTGAGCGGCTGGACGGTGCAGATCTCGACCCCGCCGAGCACGTCCACGGTCTTCATGAAGCTGGTGAAGTCGACCTCCAGATAGTGGTCGATCTTGACGTGGGTCATGTTCTCGACCGTGCGGATGGTCAGCTGCGGGCCGCCCTCGGCGTAGGCGGCGTTCAGCTTGAGCGGGTGCCCCCTGTGGTGCTCTCCCGTGGTGCGGTCGGTGTGGCCGGGCGTCTCGGCGTACGAGTCGCGCGGCAGGCTGACCACGCTCGCGCGCTCCCGGTCCTCCGAGATGTGCACGATCATGATGGTGTCGGTGCAGTGGCAGGGGGCGCCGCCCAGCCTGTACTTGCGCCGCTCCTCCTTGGTGATCTCGTCCCGGCCGTCCGTGCCGACCATCAGGACGTTCATGCCGTCGCCCGCCCTGGGCCGGTTCTTCATGTCCTTGAACGCGTCGACCCGCGAGATGTCCGAGTCCAGGTTCGAGAGCACCGCGTGCCCGATCCCGGCGGAGCCGAGCACCACCACCGACAGCGCGGTCACCGCCCGCATGGCCCAGCGCGGCCTCTTCCGCCGTACGGGGGGCCTCGGCGGACGCCGGGACGGCGGCCGGGGGCCGCCGCGAGGGGGCGAGACCGGGACCCGGGACGAGCGGGGCGGCGTGGGCAAGGGGACACCTCCGCGGGGACGGGCACCTGGGCGTGGAGCGTGCGGCCGGACGTGGGATTCGTGAGCACCGTAGGCCCATACGATCTGCTGCCCGGGGCTGCGACCCCCGCGGCGCGCACCCGTGTCCCCCGTTCGCGGTAACGTGAGCACCGATGAACGCCAAGTCCGACGTGCGGCTGCCCGCCGTTTCCGTGATCATGCCCGTCCTCAACGAGGAGCGGCACCTGCGCGGCGCCGTCCGCGCCATCCTCGCCCAGGAGTACGCCGGCGAGATGGAGGTCGTCATCGCCGTCGGTCCGTCCTCGGACCGTACGGAGGAGATCGCCGCCGAACTCGTCGCCGAGGATCCGCGCGTGCACACCGTGCCGAACCCCACCGGCCGTACGCCGGCCGCGCTGAACGCCGCGATCAAGGCCTCCCGCCATCCGGTCGTCGTCCGCGTGGACGGCCACGGCATGCTGTCGCCGAACTACATCTCCACGGCCGTACGGCTCCTGGAGGAGACCGGTGCGCAGAACGTGGGCGGCATCATGCACGCCGAGGGCGAGAACGCTTGGGAGGACGCCGTCGCCGCCGCGATGACGTCGAAGATCGGCGTGGGCAACGCGGCCTTCCACACCGGTGGACAGGCGGCGCCCGCCGAGACCGTCTACCTCGGCGTGTTCCGCCGCGAGGCGCTGGAGCGGCAGGGCGGGTACAACGAGGAGTTCATCCGCGCCCAGGACTGGGAGCTGAACTTCCGCATCCGCGAGGCCGGCGGCCTGATCTGGTTCTCGCCCGAGCTGAAGGTGTCCTACCGCCCCCGGCCGTCCGTGCGGGCGCTGGCCAAGCAGTACAAGGACTACGGCCGCTGGCGGCACGTCGTCGCCCGCTACCACTCCGGCTCCATCAACCTGCGCTACCTCGCCCCGCCGACCGCCGTGTGCGCCATCGCGGCCGGTGTCGTGGTGGGCGCGGCGCTGACCCCGTGGGGCTTCGTGGTGCCCGGCGGCTACCTCGCGGCGATCGTGGCGGGCTCGCTGCCCGCCGGCAAGGGGCTCGGGCTGAAGGCGCGGGCGCAGATCCCGGTGGCGCTGGCGACCATGCACATGTCCTGGGGCTGGGGCTTCCTGACCAGCCCGAAGTCGCTGGCCCGCAAGGTCATCGCCTCGCGGCGCCCCGCGGTGCGGCCGGAGACGGGGGCCACGGACGCCGCCGGGGCCCGCTGACCCGGCCCTGCCGCCTCAGGACCAGGTGAACGCCGGGTTCACGTGCATGCAGGCGCTGTCGTCCGCGCCGTTGAGGGCCTGGGCGGACTCGGGAGTGCTGTCGTCGCTCCCGGGCGCCTTGTACGCCGTTCCCTCGCGCCAGTCGGCGCCCACGACGAGGGTGACGCCGGAGACGTCCGTCGACCGCTTCACCGAACTCGCCGGGATGCCCAGGGACTTGGCGACACGCCGTGCGTCTCCCTCCAGGTCGGCGCTCGGGTAGCGGATCACCGTACGGTCCTCGCTCGGCAGCACCGAGGAGTCCGCGACCGCCTTCGTGAAGCCCCGCTCCACCAGGAGCCCGGCGATCGTGTTCGCACGTCCGGGAGCGATGCCCAGCTCGTCCGTGCGGGTGCCGTTGCGGACCTGGACCGCCAGCTCGTCGTCGGGGGCGGCCGGGTCGGCCGGGGGCTCCGGTTCGGCGTCGGGCTTCTTCTTCGCGTCCTTGCCGTCCAGGGCGATGTCCTCGCGCACCAGCCGGAACAACTGCTCCGCGTCCTCGGTCGGTTCGACGCGGGCGCCCACGTACCGGTTGGGCATCGTGGTCATGGTGATGCGCTCGGGCTTCACCTTGCGCAGCTCGTCGCTGAGGTCGTACAGCTTCTTGACGGAGTCCAGGCCCGGGTCGACGGTGAGCGCCTCGGTGGCCTCCTCGGCGAGCCTGCGCAGCCGGTTCGGGCTGCTGAGGGTCGCGTTCTCCCGCAGTACCCGCACCATCGAGTTGAGGTACATGTGCTGGGCCTTGGCCCGCGCGAGGTCGCTGCCGTCCTCGAAGCCGTACCGGGTGCGCAGCCACTGCAGGGCCTGCTCGCCCTTGACCGGGTGGGTGCCCTTCTCGAGCTTCAGACCGGAGCCGTGGCCCCCGCCGTCGCGGGAGTGGATGTTGGCGTCCACGCAGACCGGGACGCCTCCGACGGCGTCCGCCATCGAGACCACGCCCGCGAAGTCGACCATCACGAAGTGGTCGATGTGGATGCCGGTCAGCTCCTGCCAGGTGGCCACCGTGCAGCCCGGACCGCCGTGGCCGAGGCTCTGGTTGGTCATCACCCGTCCCTTGCTCGCCGGGTACACCGTGCCGTCGTCCGGGTCGGTGCACTTGGGTATCTCCAGCAGGGTGTCGCGCGGCATGCTGACCACCGACATGTTGCTGCGGTCGGCCGACAGGTGCACCAGCATCTGCACGTCCGCGAGCGGCGTGGAGCCGAACGTCTCGCGGGCGCCGCCCAGTTGCTGGTTCTCCTCGCTGTCCCGGGCGTCCGAGCCGATGACGAGGATGTTCAGCGGGGTCTGGCCGGCCGCGTTCGGCGTCGGAGCGGCGACCTTGTTGTCGCCCAGGTTCAGGGCGTCCTGCCTGATGTTGGCGTTGAGGTGCTCGTAGTAGAGGTAACCGGCCCCTGCGGTGCCGGCCAGGACCACCGCGAGCAGCACCGCGGTCCAGCGCAGGGCGCGGCGGCGCCGACGTGGCGGCCGGGCCGTCCCGGGCTCCCCGCCACCGGTCCCGGCGTCGTTCCCCGTGCCGTCCGCCGTGCCGTTCCCGGCGTCGTCCGCAGCGGTGCCGACACCGTTGTCGCCGTCCTCGCGGACGGCCTCCGCACGCTCGGAGGCGTCTGCCGCGTCCTCCTGCGTGTCGTCCCCCCGCACACTGCTCCGCGTCATCTCCGCGTCCCTCCCCACCCCGCGCCGCAGCACGGACCCGTCGCCGTCCTGTGAGACGTACGGCAGGCCCGTCAGGTCAACTGGCGCACAGCTTCTGGTCGGCCGTGGACGCGTTGTCCAGCTCCGGCTTCTCGACGGATGCGGCGTCGAGCTTGACTCCGGCGCCCTTGAAGTCCTTGCCGAGGGTGAGGGTCATGGTGGGCAGGCCCTGGGAGTTGGTGACGCTCTCGCCGGGTTTCATGGCGGCGCCGGACAGGCCGAGGATCTCGGCGAGGGCGCGGGCCTGGTCGGCCTGGTCGGGGGCGTACTCCAGGGTGGTCTTGGCGAGGTCGGCGGGGGCGTTGCCCGCGTTCTCGGACTTCGTGACGCCGGCCTGGGTCTGGAGGTAGTTCAGCTCCTGCTGGGCGCTGCCGGTGGGAGCACCGCCGTTGAGGACGCGGACCCTGATCTCCGAGGGGTCGGACTTCTCGCCCTCGAGGCGGGCGGCGACGGCGGCGTCCTCCTTCTTCTTCTTGTCCTTCTTCTCCTGCTCGACCTCGGTGAAGGAGACGTCGTTCTTGATCATGTCGAAGATCTGCGGGGCCTTCGCCTCGTTCACGACCACCGTCGCCTTGACCTTCTCGGCCGGGTTGTCGAGCACCGGCACCGTGGTGAACGTGATGTTCTTCGGCGGCACCTTCTTCAATTCCAGGGCGATGTCCTTGAGCGTGCCCACGTTGCCGATGGCGCTGTCCACGGTGAGGGCCTTGGTCGCCGCCTCGGCCAGCTTCACCAGCTTGGTGGGGCTGGTGAGGGTGTCGCTGGAGGACATCTTCCGCATGAGCGAGCCCAGGAACTGCTGCTGCACCTTGATGCGGTCCAGGTCGCCCTCGTTGCCGAAGGCGTGCCGGGTGCGGACGAAGGCCAGGGCCTGCTCTCCCTCGACCTTGGACTCGCCCGCGTCCAGGACGAGCCCGGACTTCTTGTCGTTGACGGCGTGCTCCACGCAGACCTCCACACCGTCGACCGCGGTGGTCAGCGTCTTGACCGCGTTGAAGTCGGCCATCATGAAGTGGTCGGGCTTGATGCCGGTCGTCTCCGTCACCGTCCGCATCGTGCAGCCCGCGTCCCGGCCGAGGTCGCCGAGGCTCTGGTTGAACCGGACGCCCTCGGACCCGGGGATGACCTTCGTCGTCCCGTCCTCGAGCTTGGTCTCGCAGTCGGGGATGTCGACGATCAGGTCCCGGGGGATGCTGAGCGCGGTGGCGTTGGAGCGGTCCTTGGCGACGTGCAGCAGGATGTTGGTGTCCGCGTGCCCGGCACTGCCCTTGTCGCCGTAGCCCTCGTTGCCCTCACCGGTGCGCTTGTCGGTGCCGATGATGAGAATGTTGAAGGCCTCGTCCTTGCTGAAGCTGCTGCTTCCGGCGTTGCCGACGTCCGTCGTCGAGACGTTGCCCTCGAGGTGCTTGAGGTAGAGGTAGCCGCCCACGCCGGCCACGAGGACGACGAAGGCCATGGTGCCGCCGGTCCACAGCAGGACCTTCTTGCCCTTGGACTTCTTCTTCTCGGGGCGGCGTCCGCGCCGGCCCGGCACCGGCTCCTCGGGCTCCGGCCGGCGCCGCCGCTGGGGCGGCACCTCGCGGCCCGGAGCGGAGGTGCGGCGGCCCGCCGTGCGGGGTCCGGGGACGGACGGCTCCGGTGCGGAGGGAGCGGAGGGAGCGGAGGGTCCGGAAGGGGGCATCCGCAGTTCGTATTCACCGGTACGCGGATTCAGCACCCACTGGTCTGCGGGGTCCACGTCGTCTGCCCGCCCACGTCCTTGCGCGTCCACGGTCTCCAAACCTCCGTCGGGGCCACGCGGCACCTTCTCCCGAAGGCGCACGGTAGAAAAAGTCAACAAGTGCACGACGCCAGGGCGGACCTCGCGGCAGGGGGCACCGGAGCGCTCACACTATCCGCCCGGTTCGGCGTCGAACGACTCTGGTGTCACGATCGTCACCCCTACAACAGGGCATTCCCTCCTATTTTCGTGAACTCCTACCATCGGTAGGGCTTGTAGACGTCCATGCACTTGCCGGTGTCCGAGCCGTTGAGGGCGTCGCTGCCCTCCGGCAGGTCTCCGGCCTCGGGCGTCTCCTGCTTCGGATACGACGTGCCCTCGCGCCAGTCAGCTCCCACGACGAGAGTGATCCCGGACACGTCCGACGACTTGCGCACCGCGTTCGCGGGAATCCCCAGCACCTCGGCGACGCGCCGGGCGTCGCCCGCCAGCTCGTCGCCCGGGTAACGGACGACGGTCCGCTCCTCGGAGAGCGCCGCCGAGGTGTCCTTCGTCGCCTTCACGAAGCCCTTGTCCACCAGTGTCCCGGCGACCGCGCCGGCCCGGCCGGAGACCGGGCCGAGGGTGGCCGAGCGGGTGGCGTTCTGGACGAGAACGCCGATCTCGGAGTCCGCGGCGGGCTCGTCGGAGGGCTTCGCGGCGGCGTCGTCCGTCGCGGAACCGTCTCCGGCCGCGCCCTCGCCACCGTCCTTGCCGTCGTCCTTCTTCTTCGTCCCCTTGTCGTCGAAGGACACGTCGTCGCGGAGCATCGCCCACATCTTGTCGGCGTCGGTGGCCGGCAGCAGGTGGTTCTTGTCCTGGGGGTCCTCGACCGTGGGGATCGTCGTCATGGTGATGCGGTCCGTGGGCACCGTCTTGAGCTGCATGCCGAGGTCGTACAGCTTCTTGACGGTGCCGATCTCCTCGGAGACCGTCAACGACTTGGTGGCGGCCTCGGCCAGGTCCATCAGCCGGCCGGCGTCGGTGAAGACGTTCTGGCTCTTCAGCGTGCGGATCATCGAGTTCATGTACATGTGCTGGGCCCGGGCCCGCAGCGGGTCACTGCCCCAGGCGTGCCGGGTCCGCAGCCATTGCAGTGCCTCCTCGCCCTTGACCTTGTGCGAGCCCTTCGTCATCTTCAGACCCGAGCCGCCGGGCACGCCGGGCAGCGGGCGGTCCCACACGTTCTGGTTCACGCAGACCTCGACGCCGCCGACCGCGTCCGCCATCGAGACGACGCCCGCGAAGTCGATCGTCATCCAGTGGTCGATGTAGACCCCGGTGAGGTTCTCCCAGGTCGCCAGGGTGCAGCCGGCGCCGCCGCGGGCCAGCGACGTGTTGATGATGGCGTTGGTCGCCGGGAACTTCTCCCCGGTGTCGGGGTCCTTGCACGCGGGGATGTCGACCCGGGTGTCCCGGGGAATGCTCACCACCGCGGCGCTCTTGCGGTCCGCCGCCAGGTGGATCAGCATCTGCACGTCGGCGAGCGGGGGGTTGTCGCGGTGGTTCTTGCCGCCGCCCAGCGCGACGTTGGCGTCGGAGGCCCGGCTGTCGGAGCCGAGCAGCAGGATGTTCAGGGGCGTCTGGCCGGCCGCGTTCGGCTCGGTCTTGTGCGCCTTGGAGTCGCCGCTGCTGCGCTCGCCCTTGTCGATGTTGCCGTTCAGATGCCGGTAGTAGAGGTATCCGGCGCCGGCCGTGCCGAGTATCAGCACCGCGAGGGTGGTCGCGGACCACCTCAGCGCGCGGTGCCGGCGTCCGGCACGCCGCCGCCCGGAGCGCCTGCCGTTTCTGCCGCCGTGGCCCTGCGGCCCTCCCGGGTCTCCTTGCCCGGCCGTGTCCCCGGTGCTCTCGTCCCGGCCGTCGCGTCCGGCCCGCCGGCCGCGGGCGTGCCGGACGGTGTCCGGTCGCGTTCCCTCCCCGCGCACACTGCTCTGCGTCATGTCCCTCTCCCACCCTCGGGCCCGCGAACGCGCACCCGCACGCGACCTGTCCGCACAGTTGGACGTACGAAGCCCCTCGTTGGCTGTACGGCGACCGGCGGATTGTTCACCGGAGGCCGCTCGGCCGGCCGATCCACGGACCGGCCGACCGGCGGACCGGCCGATGGACCGGCCGTTCCGGCGGACGGCCGACGGGGGACCGGCCGACCCATGGACTGTCGTACTGTCAGACGCGCGTGGGGCCCCTCAGGTCACTTCGCGCACTCGACCTTGTCCGCCGTGGACTTCTGGAGGTCCTTGGGTGCCTCGGCGGAGGTGGCGTCGAGCTTGACTCCGGCGCCCTTGAAGTCCTTGCCGAGGGTGAGGGTCATGGTGGGCAGGCCCTGGGAGTTGGTGACGCTCTCGCCGGGTTTCATGGCGGCGCCGGACAGGCCGAGGATCTCGGCGAGGGCGCGGGCCTGGTCGGCCTGGTCGGGGGCGTACTCCAGGGTGGTCTTGGCGAGGTCGGCGGGGGCGTTGCCCGCGTTCTCGGACTTCGTGACGCCGGCTTCGTTCTGGAGGTAGGTCAGCTCCCGCCCCGCGCTGCCGGACGAGGCGCCGCCGTTGAGGATGCGGACGCGAACCTCGGAGGGGTCGGACTTCGCGCCCTCGAGGCGGGCGGCGACGGCGGCGTCCTCCTTTTTCTTTTTCTCCTTCTCCTTCTTCTTGACCTCGGTGAAGGAGACGTCGTTCTTGATCATGTCGAAGACCTGCTGGGCGGGCCCCTCCTTGAGGACGACCGTCACCGGCTTCGGCTCGGCCGGGTTGTCGATCACCGGCACCGTGGCGAAGGTCAGGTTCTTGGTGTCGAGCTTGCCCAGCTCCAACCCGAGGTCCTTCAGCTTGCCGATGTCCTTCAGCTTGGCGTCGACGGTCAGCGCCTCGGTGCCCGCCTCGGCCAGTTTCACCATCTTCGTCGGGCTGGTGAGCGTGTCGTTGGACTTCAGCTTGCGCATCAGCGAGCCGAGGAACTGCTGCTGGATCTCGATGCGGCTCAGGTCGCCGCCGAAGCCGACGGAGTGCCGGGTGCGGACGAAGGCGAGGGCCTCTTCGCCCTCGACGGTGTGCTTGCCCGCCGACAGGTTCAGGTGCGAGTCCGGGTCGTTGATGTCCTTCGCCAGACAGACCTCGACGCCGCCGACCGCCGAGGTCAGGGTCTTGACCGCGTTGAAGTCGGCCACCATGAAGTTGTCGGGCTTCACCCCGGTCAGTTCGGTGACGGTCCGCATGGTGCAGCTCGGCGTACGGCCGCTCTGGCCGAGACTGGCGTTGAAGCGGACGCTGGAGGAGCCCGGGATGACCTTCGTGCTCCCGTCCTCCTGAGTGGTCGGGCAGTCGGGGACGTCGACGATCAGGTCGCGGGGGATGCTGAGGGCGGTCGCGTTGGAGCGGTCCTTGGAGACGTGCAGCAGGATCGTGGTGTCGGCGTGGCCGGCGCTGCCCTTGTCTCCGTAGCCGTCGTTGCCGGAGCCGGTGCGCTTGTCGGTGCCGATCAGCAGGATGTTGATCGCCTCGTCCTTGCGGAAGCCGCCGGTGCTCGCGCCGTCGTCCGGGAGGGACTCGATGTTGTCGTTGAGGTGCTGGAGATACAGATAACCGGCCGTGCCGGCGGCGAGGATGACGAACGCCATCGTGCCGCCGGTCCACAGAAGTATCTTCTTGCCCCTCGACTTCTTCTTGGCCTTCTTCGTCGGCCGCCGGCGGTCGCGCCGTCCCGGCGGCGGTTCCTCCGGCGTCGCACGCCGCCTGCGCGGCGCGGGAACCTCGGGACTCGGTGCCGGCGTGGCCCGGCGGGGCCCCGGGACCGGTGACTGCGGAGCGGAAGAAGGCAGTCGCAATTCGTAATCGCCGGTGTCCGGATTGAGCACCCACTGGTCTGCGGGGTCGATGTCCTCCGCCTGCCCACGGCCTTGCGCGTCCACGGTTTTCCGAATCCTCCGTCGGGGCCACGCGGCGCCCTCCCCTCCGGGCGCCCGGTCTCGCTCACGTCAGTTCAGTGCGTGGCCAGGGCAGAACTCCGCGGCCGGGCACACCGGATCGCTCACACTAACCGCCCCGTCCGGCGCGGGGCGACGGCAGTGACGCATTCCACGAACCTTACAACTGGGCAATCCGGCGCATTTCTCGGACAATTGTCCGCGCGCGCATGCCACCTTGCACTCGCGGTTGCCCCTTCTTGGAATGCGCTTTACTCGCAGATGTCCTCGTCGGCGGTGTTCCCGCTGAACGTCGGCGCCGGGGATTCGGCGGCACCGGTTTCGCCGGAATTCCCGGTACCGCCGCTCGAGTCCGACCGCTCGGCCGTGATCGTCACGGGCTCGTCCGTCCGCAGGCGGGTGAACAGCTTCTCGGCGGCGGGCTGCACGAGTTGGTCGCGATTGGCGTCGCCCGCGTACGACTCCCGCGGGACGGTCAGGAACTGCACGCGCTCGGTGGGAATTCCGCGCAGCCCGCGCACGAGGTCGTACAGGCCGCGCAGACTCGCCAGCTCGGGATCCGTCGTGAGCGAGGACGTCGCCGCGTCCAGTACGGGGTACAGCTTCACCGGATTCAGCAGTACGCCGTTGCTCTGCACCTTGTTCACGAGCGCCCCCAGGAAACGCTGCTGCCGGTCCATCCGGTCGGTGTCGCTGCCGTCCCCGAGCGACTTCCGTGCACGGACGTATCCGAGTGCCTGCTCCCCGTCGAGCGTCACCCTGCCCGCGGGCAGTTTCAGCTTGGCGTCCTTGTCGTCGACCGGCTTGCGCAGGCACACCTCGACGCCGTCGAGCGCGTCGACCATCTCCTTGAAGCCCTCGAAGTCGACGACCACGTGGTGGTCGATCCGGATGCCGGTCAGCTTCTCCACCGTGCGGATCGAGCACGCCGAACCACCCGCCGCGAAGGCGTAGTTGAACTGCGTGAACGCCGGCTCGGTGAGCGACCCGTCGGGACGGTGGCAGCCGGGGACGTTCACCATGAGGTCGCGGGGGAGGGAGACTGCGGTGGCACTGTCCCGGTCCGCGGCCAGGTGCAGCAGGATCGTGGTGTCCGACCGCTCCGTCCCGGAATCGTGCCCGTAGCGGGAGTTGCCGTCACCCGCCCGCGAGTCCGACCCGATCAGGAGGATGTTCTGCGCGCCGTCCACCACGGCCGTGGGCCGCTCCTTCTCGTACCGGGCGAGTTCGGCGGCGGCCGCCTCGTCGGCCGTGATGTTGCCGCTCAGCTTGGCGTACACCGCCCACCCGGCGCCCGCGGCACCCCCGGCCAGCACGACGACCGCGATCCCGGCGATCACCAGCCGCCGTCTGCGCCGCCGCCGCTTCAGCCCACGGCCGCTCGCGGACGCCCCGCGCCCCGGCTCCCCACCGGAGGCCGCCGTACCCGCGTCCTCGCCCACGCCTGCCTCCGTCCACACCAGAGCGCTGCTACGACCATGCCCCGGGGCAACACGAAGGACAGCACGCACATAGCCCAAACGGGGCACACCGCCCGACCGCCGCCCCCGGGCCAGTCCCCCGCCCCCTCAAGCTGTTGGACAGCCATCCGCCCCGAGCTGCGGGCAGCCACCCGCCCACCCAAGCTGCGGGCAGTCGCCCGCCCGCCCAAGCTGCGAGGGGTTGCCCGCCCGCCCAAGCTGCGGGCAGTCGCTCGCCCTCCCAAGCTGCGGGCAGTTGCCCGCCCACCCAAGCTGCGAGGGGTTGCCCGCCCTCCCAAGCTGCGGGCAGTCGCCCGCCCACCCAAGCTGCGAGGGGTTGCCCGCCCACCCAAGCTGCGGGCAGTCGCCCGCCCACCCAAGCTGCGAGGGGTTGCCCGCCCACCCAAGCTGCGGCCAGTCGCCCACCCACCCAAGCTGCGGGCATTCGTGCCGCCTAAGGCGGCACGAGCGGCGCTGGGGGTACCTCCGAGGCCGTTCAGGCACTGGGGGAGGCACCCCGGCAGCGCCGGGCCACACGGCCCACCCCGCGCCGGCACCGACGCCGCGCACAGGCCGGCATCGTTCACCGACCCACCAACGTCACCGCCACGCCGGTGCCACCACCACGCCGGCGTCACCACCACGCCGGCGTCACCTCGCAGCCGGCGTCACCTCAACCCCGGCCCACCAAACACCCCGCGGACACCTCACCGCGCCGTCACCGAAACCCGCTCCGCCTCGATCCGCTGATCCACCACACCCGCCCCCGCCAGCTCCAGATGCCGGCACAGCACCACCGACCCCCCCCAAGCCAACGGCCCGTACAGCCCCGCGCTCAGCCCCTCCCACGTGTCATACGGCAACCCCGACAGAATCCGCGCCCCCGGCCCCGTGAGCCCCAGCCCCGACGCCTCCGCCCGAGCCCGCTCCACGACCTCCGCGCCGCTGAACTCCCGCCCGGCCACGATCAGCGCCGGCGCCTCCGGATCCACCGGCGCGTACGGCGCGAACCGGTCCCCCTGCCCCGGCACCTCCACCGCGTAATCGGCGAAGCCCTCCGGCGCGGCCGGCGCGAACCGCCCCCCGAGCGGCCGCAGTGCCAGCGCGATCCGCGGCCCCGAGCACGCCCGCGCCGCCTCCAGCGACTCCGGCTCCGGCCCGCTCACGACCACGTCCGCCGCCTTCGGGTCGCCCGCCACGTCGGCGACGACGCCCACCGAAGCACACGCCAGCAGCCACACCGCCGTCTGCCAGTGCGCGGGCAGCAGCAGCGCGACCCGGTCGCCGGGTTCGACGGACAGTTCGTCCTGGAGGAGATTGGCGGTCTTGGCCACCCAATTGGCGAAGGTCGCCACGGATAGTTCGACGCGTTCGCCCGTGGCGTCGTCGTAGAAGGTCACCAGGGGGCGTCCCGGGTCCGCGGCGAGCGCGGAACTCAGCAGGTCGGCAGGGGTGCGGTCGGTCGCGTTCACCCGGGCAAGCGTACGCGGGCCACGCGACGCGCACCGAGTGGACGGCGCACCGCACCACCACCGGATCGCACGAGAGAACCCTACGGCCCGTCAGATCCCAAATAGACATGTTTGTCCAATGATGTACAGAATCAGGGGCATGCGTGGATTTCTGGCTTCCTCGACCGGTGTCACATGCGCGGCGGCCCTGGCCCTCCCGCTCGCCCCGCCCGCGGCAGCGACCACCTCCTCGGCCCCGCCCGTGACGAACCCGGCGGCACGGCCCGCCGCCCACACACCCGGCGGCACCCAGTCGCTGCCCCTCACCCCCCTCGCCCGCGACCGGGCACCCGGCGCGGCCGAACAGGGCCTGACCCGCCGGGACGTACGGCACTTCTCGCTCGTCGGCGTCGTCTGGGACGACCCCGCCACCGAACTCCACGGTCGCGTCGAGGTCCGTACCCGGGCCACCGCGACCGGCACCTGGTCCGGCTGGCGGGAGCTGGAGACCCACAACGCCGACCACGCCGCCGACCCCGGCACCCCCGAGAGCGCCTCGGGTCGCGTCCGCGGCGCCACCGCACCGCTGTGGGTGGGCGAGTCCGACGGCGTGGAAGTCCGGGTCCGGGCGGAGGACGCTCCGGGGGCCGCCCGTACCGCCCCGGCCGCTCCGCGGCTCCCTGCCGGCCTGCGCCTCGAACTCGTCGACCCCGGCGAGGACGCCCCGCCGCCGGCGAACCGCGTGCGGACCGAGGCCACCGAACCCGCAGTCCTCCCCGCGCTCCCCGCCCGGCAGAAGACCAAGCCGCACGCCGGCCCCCGCCCGCGCATCACCACCCGCCGCGGCTGGGGCGCCGACGAGAAGCTGCGCGACAAGGGGTTCGTTTACACGAAGAAGATCAAAGCGGCCTTCGTGCACCACTCGGACACCGGCAACAACTACCGCTGCTCACAGGCGCCGTCGGTCATCCGCGGGATCTACCGCTACCACGTCAAGAGCATGGGCTGGCGCGACCTCGGCTACAACTTCCTCGTCGACAAGTGCGGAAACATCTACGAGGGCCGGGCGGGCGGCGTGTCCAAGCCCGTACTGGGCGCCCACACCCTGGGGTTCAACTCCAACAGCATGGGCATCGCCGTCCTGGGCACGTACAGCTCGAAGAAGCCGTCGTCGGCCGCCCTGAAGGCGATCGCCCGGCTCACCGCGTGGAAGGTCGGGCTCTACGGCGTGAATCCGCGCGGGAAGACATACCTCAAGTCCGGGGGTGGCAATCTCTACCCAAAGGGCAGGAAGGTACGACTGAACGTCATCTCCGGTCACCGCGACGGCTTCGCCACGAACTGCCCCGGAAAGAAGCTCTACGCCAAGCTCGGTTCGGCCCGTGCGAAGGCGGCGGCGTACCAGGGCCGCTGAGGCCGGCCGAGACCGACCGGGACCGGCGGACGGGCCGATGGGGGCACGCCGCCGCTCGGTCCTCGAAGGCACCACGGAACGGTCTGCATACACTGGCCCGCCGAAAGACAGTTCGGCCGGTCCCGGCAGGAAGCAGAGACGACAGGTGACAGAAGCGATCCTCCTGGTCGGCGGCAAGGGCACGCGGCTTCGCCCGCTCACGGTGAACACGCCCAAGCCCATGGTCCGGGCTGCCGGAGTGCCGTTCCTCACGCATCAGCTGGCGCGGGCCAAGGCGGCCGGCGTCGAGCACATCGTGCTCGCGACCAGCTACCTGGCCGAGGTCTTCGAGCCGTACTTCGGCGACGGCTCGGCGCTCGGCCTGCACCTGGAGTACGTCACGGAGGAGGAGCCGCTCGGCACGGGCGGCGCGATCCGCAACGTGGCGTCCCGGCTGCACTCCGGCCCCGACGAGCCGGTGCTGATCTTCAACGGCGACATCCTGACGGGCCTGGACATCGGCGCGCTGGTCCGCACCCACGAGACGACGGGCGCGGACGTCTCCCTGCACCTGACCAAGGTCACGGACCCGAGGGCCTACGGCCTGGTCCCCACCGACGACGCGGGCCGGGTGCTCGCCTTCCTGGAGAAGCCGCAGACCCCCGAGGAGATCGTCACCGACCAGATCAACGCGGGGGCGTACGTCTTCCGCCGCTCGGTCATCGACACGATCCCGGCGGGGCGCCCCGTCTCGGTCGAACGCGAGACCTTCCCCGAGCTCCTCGCCACCGGCGCCCACCTCCAGGGCATGGTCGACTCCACCTACTGGCTGGACCTGGGCACCCCGGCGGCCTTCGTACGCGGCTCGGCCGACCTGGTCCTGGGCCGCGCCCCGTCCCCGGCGATACCGGGCCGCTGCGGGGACCGCCTCGTCCTGCCCACGGCGCAGGTCGCGCCCGGCGCCAAGCTGGCCGGCGGCACGGTGGTCGGCGAGGGCGCCTTCGTGGCGGAGGGAGCGCGCGTCTTCGGCAGCACGATCCTGCCGGGTGCCGTCATCGAACCGGGCGTCCTGATCACCGACTCCCTCATCGGCACGGGCGCCCGCGTCGGCACCCGCTCGGTCCTCGCCGACACGGTCATCGGCGACGGCGCGGTCATCGGCGCCGACAACGAACTCCGCTCCGGCGCCCGCATCTGGTGCGACGCCCAGATCCCCCCGGCAGCCCTCCGCTTCTCCTCGGACACCTAGCCGCCCCGGCCGCGAGCAGTCGCCGTCTCCCGCCCCGGCCGCGGGCAGTCGCCGTCTCCCGCCCCAGCCGCGGGCAGTCGCCGTGCGCCGTACCTGCGGGCAGGCGCCATGCCGCCGTTCCTGCGGGCAGTCGTGCCGCTGGGGCGGCACGGGTGGGCGCAGGCGGCACCCCGCCAGCGCCGGGCTGCGCACCCCCCGCCCGCACCCCAGCACGCCCGCACCCCAGCGCACCCGCACCCCGGCCGACCAGCGAGCCCCGGACCCCTACAACCGCTCAATCCCCCGCGGAGCCATCCGCGGCGCCCGCCTCCCCGGCACCCGCCCACTCAACAACACCAGCCGGGCCGCCCGATGCCGCTGCCCCGCATACGGCTCGAGCAACCGCAGCATCTCCGCGTCGTCCGCGTACCGGTCCCCGCCGAGCGCGAAGCCCACGATCCCCGGCAGATGCAGATCCCCCACCGTCACCGCGTCCGGCGCCCCGTGACTGCGCTGCACGGTCTCCGCCGACGTCCACGGCCCGACCCCCGGCAGAACCTCCAGCCGCTCCCGCGCGGCCGCCGGCTCCATCCCCGCCGCCTCCTCCAGCCGCGCGGCGACCCGCACGGCCCGCAGGATCGTCGACGCCCGCTTGTCGTCCACCCCGGCCAGATGCCACTCCCAGGACGGGATCATCGCCCACGTCCGCGCCGCCGGCATCACACACATCCGCCCGGGCGCGGGCCCCGGCGCCGGCTCGCCGAACTTCCGCACCAGCAGCCGCCACGCCTGGTAGGCCTCCAGCGTCGTGACCTTCTGCTCCAGGATCGAGGGGATCAACGACTCCAGCACCAGCCCGGTCCGTCCCAGCCGCAGCCCCGGACGCCGATGCGCCGTGACCGCCAGCAGCCGGTGCCGCGGCACGAACGCGGACGGGTCGTCCTCGGCGCCCAGCATCCGCGGCAGCTCCTCCAGCAGCCACTCGGCCCCCGGCCCCCAGGCCTCGCCCCGCAGCTCACCGTCGCGCGCGGTGACCCGCAGGGTGCCCGGCCCGGCGGGCGTCCGGCTGGCCCGCCACACCGACCCGTCCGGCATCGTCCGGAACGTCGGATCGCCCGGCCCGCGCCGCAGCGGCCCGAGCACCAGCCCCAGCTCCAGCGGCCCGTCGGGCACCCACACCCGGACCCGGCCCGGCGCGTACGCCTGCCGGGGTATCCCACCGCGCGCGGTGGCGCGAGGGGGCCGGGGAGCGAAACGTCCTGCCACGAGCGAGATCCTTGGGAGAGCCGTACGAGAGCTGAGGGAAAGCCCCTACGAGAGCTGAGGGAGAGCCCCTACGAGAGTAGAGGGCTACCGCACCTCGATGAACGCCCCCGCGTCCCGCTCCGGCCGCGCCTTCGGCTCCTCGGCCGGATGCCCGACCGCCACCGCGCCCATCGGGTCCCAGTCGCCCGGCAGCCCCAGCACCTCCCGTACGACGTCCCGGCAGAACATCGTCGAGGACACCCACGCGGAACCCAGCCGCTCCCCGGCCAGCGCGACGAGCAGGTTCTGCACGCCCGCACCGGCGGCGACCACGAACATCTCCCGCTCGGCCCCGTCGCGCCGCGCGTCCCCGTAGCTGTGCGAGCCGTCCATGACCAGGCAGGGGACGACGAGGTAGGGCGCGTTGCGCAGGACGTCGCCGCGCCGCACGCGCTTGGCGACGGACTCCTCGCTCCTGCCGTCGCGCCGCAGGTCCGCGATCCAGGCGTCCCGCATCGCGTCGAGCAGCCGGGTGCGGGAGTCCGCCGACTCCAGGAGCACGAACCGCCACGGCGTCGTGTGGTGCGGCGCCGGCGCGGTCACGGCGGCGGCCACCGCCCGGCGCACGGCGCCGGGGTCGACCGGCTCGTCCGTGAAGGTCCGTACCGTACGCCGCTGGGTGACCGCCTGTCGTACCGCCTCCGAGGTGCCGAGGCGGAACATGTCGCCGCGCGCGCCGCGCACCAGCGCCCGCGCGCCCTCGCCGTCGTCCTCGGCGACCACCTGCGGCAGCCCGCGTACGACGGCGACGGGCAGGCCGGCGGCCTTGCCCTTGACCAGGTCGCCCGCGGCGGCCAGCTCGTCGGCGGTGGCGACGACGGTGGCAGTGAGCGGATTGCCATACGCGTCCGTGCCGCCGCGCAGGTCGTCGAGGACGCGGACGCCCGCGGCGCCGATCGCCATGTCGGTGAGCCCGGACCGCCAGGGCCGTCCGACGGTGTCGGTGACGATCACGCCGACGTCGACGCCGAGCGTGTCGCGGAGCCCCTCGCGGATGCCCCGCGCGGAGGCGTCGGGGTCCTCGGGGAGCAGCAGCACGGTCCCCTGCGGGGTGTTGGAGGCGTCGACGCCGGCCGCCGCCATGACCAGACCCAGGTGGTTCTCGACGATACGCAGCGTGCCCCGCCGGGCCACCACCCGCACCGTCTCGGCGTCGATCGCGGCCTCCCGGTCGGCGGCCTCGACGATCCGGCCCTCGGCCTTGGACACGATCTTGGACGTGACGAGCAGCACGTCCCCGTCGGCCAGTCCGGGCTCGGCGGCCGCGATGAGCTTGGCCAGGTCGTCGCCGGGCCGCACCTCGGGCAGACCCGGCAGGGCCCACACCCGGTAGCCGTCCCGGTGGCCGGAAGCGCCGTCGCGCGTCTCGTCGCTCACGCCTCCCGCACCTCCTCCGCCAGCGTCAGCGCCTCCCGGGCCATCTGCGCCGTGGCGTCGAGGTCGGTCATCATCAGCGGTACGGCGCGGCAGAGGATCCCGGCGGCCTTCACGCGCGTGACGGAGTCGGCGTCGACCGTGTCGACCAGCCAGCCGTCGAGCAGCCCCGAGCCGTAGTGCTCGGCGACCGCGGCGGCCGTGGACTCCACGCCGACCGCGGCGAGCACCTTGTCGGCCATCCCGCGCACCGGCGCGTCGCCGACGATGGGGGACAGGCCCACCACCGGCACCCCGGCCTCGGCGATCGCCTCCCGGATGCCGGGCACGGCGAGGATCGTGCCGACGGAGACGACCGGGTTGGAGGGCGGGAAGAGGATCACGTCCGCCTCCGCGATGGCCTCCAGGACGCCCGGCGCCGGCTTGGCCTGCTCGGCGCCGACCGGCACGACCGCCTCGGCGGGGACGGAGGCGCGCAGCCGCACCCAGTACTCCTGGAAGTGGACCGCCTTGCGCTCCCCGTCCAGCTCCACCGCCACGTGCGTCTCCACGCGGTCGTCGGTCATCGGGATGAGGCGCACCCCGGGCTTCCAGCGGTCGCACAGCGCCTCGGTCACCGCGCTGAGCGGAAAGCCCGCGGTGATCATCTGGGTCCGCACGATGTGCGTGGCGAAGTCGCGGTCGCCGAGCCCGAACCACTCGGGTCCGACGCCGTACGCCGCGAGCTCCTCCTTGAGGTGGAAGGTCTCGTCCGCCCGTCCCCAGCCCTGCTCCTCGTTGATGCCGCCGCCGAGCGTGTACATCACCGTGTCGAGGTCCGGGCAGACCTTCAGCCCGAAGAGGTGGATGTCGTCCCCGGTGTTGCCGATGACCGTGATGTCCGCGTCCGGCGCGGCCTGCTTCAGACCACGCAGGAACCGGGCACCGCCGATGCCGCCTGCCAGAACCACAATGCGCATGGGCCCAGTCTTGCAGGCGGGTACGACAGTGCGTCGGCCAGTCGTCAGTGCGTCGGCCAGGTCGTCACCGTGCCGGTGCGGCGGCGGTGCCGGCACCGGTGTCCTGTCCTGCCGCGGCCGAGCACTGCGGGGAACGCATCGGCATCTCGGTCAGCCCCGGGTGGTAGACGTGCAGGCTGACCGCCGGCTCCAGCGCGTCGTTGACCACCTCGTGCACGTGCCCCGGCGCGAACACGCGCTGCGTACCGGCCCGCAACGCGCGCGTGCCGCGCTCCGTGTGCTCGGTGAGCGTGCCCTCCAGGACCGTCCAGACGCCGGAGGAGGGGCCGTGGTCGTGGCGTCCGCTGCCCTGCCCCGGCACCCAGGACAGCAGCCAGACCTCGTACCCGGGGCCGGTGCGCAGCCGGTGGTACCAGCGGGTGGTCGCGTCGTACCGGACGAGGTGCTCCCACGCGGTGCGGTCGGCGGCGAGGGAGCGGAGGAGACCGGCGAACTCGGCGACGGTGGCCGGGTGCTCGCGCGGAGGCTGCAGAAGGTGGGGGACTTCGAGGATGTCGCCGGCGATCTGGAGGTCGCTGTCGCTGTTCATGGGTGCGTGGTTCCTCGGCGGGAAGAGTGCGGCGGAGCGGAGCGAATGACGAAGAACGCCCTGGTGGGGCGGGAACGGAGCAGTCGAGTCGCGTGGACTCGGGGACAGCCGGAGCGCGGTCGGCTCAACAGCTGGAACAGCGGCAACAGCTACAGCGAGCGCGGGCAGCACCGTGGGACCCGGCGGTGCGGGTCGAGGCGAGCGCCAAGTTCGCGAGCATGCCCACCAGCACAGCGGTTCACACCCGCACTGTCAACTCGATGCCCGTTATGTGGGACATGTTTCACCTCATCCGGTTGATCGCGCTGCCGAAAGGTTTGCTCATACGGCTTCCGGGACACATGGCGCACAAGCCGGGCGCACAACCCCCGTTGCGATCCCGTGATCCGAATGTGATCAGGTTCGCTTCGGCGCGTGTATCGGAACGGGATCGATCGCCGGGGCGTCCTTCCTGGTGCAGACGTTGAACGGGACGGACTCCCCGGCGGGCTCATTGCTATGTCAAGGTTTATGGCGATTTGAACACTTACTGCACGGCCTTGGTTCCGCAGAGTGAATAAGGGGCCCAATAGCAGATCTCGGCTTGACTCGCCCGGAGCAGCACACTTGTAATTTCACTCGTGTCGTTCAGCCGGAATCGGTAACGGCTGGATCACGGGGACGCGAAAGACAGACGAGGGGCGCACATGACCGAGCTGGTGCAGCAACTGCTGGTCGACGACGCGGACGAGGAGCTCGGCTGGCAGGAGCGCGCACTGTGCGCCCAGACCGACCCCGAGTCCTTCTTCCCCGAGAAGGGCGGCTCCACCCGCGAGGCCAAGAAGGTCTGCCTCGCCTGCGAGGTCCGCTCCGAATGCCTCGAGTACGCCCTTGCCAACGACGAGCGTTTCGGCATCTGGGGCGGCCTGTCCGAGAGGGAGCGGCGCCGCCTGAAGAAGGCCGCGGTCTGAGCACCGACGTCTGACGCGGCGGCAGAAAGGCCTGCGCGGACGGTCGGTGCGGATGGCCCGAGCAGCGGTAACGGCCCGTCACCGGTGGGTTGTCCACAGGCGGCGGGCCGCCCGTGTGTCCAGCCGATAGTGTGGGCGCTCGTCCGAGACGCCCCGCCGTCCCCAACAGGCACGGGCGTCCACCGCAGTCCACCGAACCGGGGCCCGTACCTCGATGTCCGTGCAGAGTCACACGGCAGCCCAGCAAGACCTCGCTGCCACACCTGAGTTCCCGCGTCACGTGGTGACCGCGGTCCTCGTCGCCCACGACGGAGCCCGCTGGCTGCCCGACGCGCTCGCCGGGCTGCTCGGCCAGGAGCGCCCCGTCCAGTACGCCGTTGCCGCCGACACCGGCAGCGCCGACGACTCCTCCCGGCTGGTCGCCGACGCCCTCGGCGACGACCGCGTGCTCCACCTCGCCCGGCGCACCGGCTTCGGCCAGGCCGTCGAGGAGGCCGCCCGCACCGCCCCCGTCCTCACCCCCGAGGACCTGCCGTACCTGAAGCGGCCCAGCGGCTGGGACCCCGTCACGCGCAGCTGGCGCGACGACGCCTACGACCTGCCGGAGCTGCCCCACGGAGAGCCGGTCCAGTGGCTGTGGCTGCTGCACGACGACTGCGCCCCCGAACCCGACGCCCTCGCCCAGTTGCTGCGCGTCGTCGACACCGAGTACGAACTCGGCCGCGACGACGTCGCCGTCGTCGGACCCAAGCTCCGCGGCTGGTACGACCGCCGCCAGCTGCTCGAGGTCGGCGTCTCCATCGCCAACTCCGGCCGCCGCTGGACCGGCCTGGACCGCCGCGAGCAGGACCAGGGCCAGCACGACCACGTCCGCACCGTGCTGTCGGTGTCCACCGCCGGCATGCTGATCCGGCGCGACGTCTTCGAGCGGCTCGGCGGATTCGACCGCCGGCTGCCCCTGATGCGCGACGACGTCGACCTGTGCTGGCGCGCGCACGCCGCCGGCATGCGCGTCCTCGTCGCCCCGGAGGCGGTCGTCCGCCACGCCGAGGCGGCCTCGCGCGAGCGCCGCGCCGTCGACTGCGCGGGCCGCACCACCGCCTCGCCGCACAAGGTGGACAAGGCCGGCGCCGTCCACACCCTCCTGGTCAACGTCCGCACCGCCGCACTGCCCTGGGTGCTGCTGCGCATCGTCCTCGGCACCCTGCTGCGGACCCTCGCCTACCTCGTCGGCAAGGTGCCCGGCCAGGCCCTCGACGAGATCCGGGGCCTGCTGGGCGTCCTGCTGCGCCCCGAGCGGATCCTCGCCGGCCGGCGCGAACGCGGGCGCCCGCAGGTCGAGAAGGACGAACTGCGGCCCCTGTTCCCGCCGCCCGGCGCGACCGTCCGCGCCACCGTCGAGCAGGTCGCGGGCGACCTCTTCGGCGGTTCCGACGCAGACGCCGCCGCGGGTGCCGGACGGCACGGCGGCGGCATCGAGTCCGGACCCGGCGGCGACGACGCCGACTTCCTGGAGATCGAGCAGTTCGCCCGCCTCAAGCGCATCGCCCGCAAACCCGGCCCGGTGCTCTTCCTGGTGCTGCTGCTCGTCTCCCTGGTCGCCTGCCGCGCGCTCCTCGGCGGCGGCGCCCTGGCGGGCGGCGCGCTGCTGCCCGCTCCGGCCGGCGCCGGCGAGCTGTGGTCGCGGTACACGGACGCCTGGCACACGGTCGGCACCGGCGGCACCGCCTCCGCGCCGCCCTACCTCGCCATCCTCGCCACGCTCGCCTCCGTCCTGCTCGGCTCCACCGGACTCGCCGTCACCCTGCTGCTGGTCTGCTCGGTGCCCCTGGCGGGCGCCACCGCGTACTTCGCCTCCCGCCCGCTGGTCCCGTCCCGGCTGCTGCGCGCCTGGGCCGCCGTCGCCTACGCCTTCCTGCCCGCCGCCACCGGCGCCCTCGCCGGCGGCCGCATCGGCACCGCCGTCCTCGCCGTACTTCTGCCGCTGATCGCGCGCGCGGGCGTCGCGGCGGCCGGCCTGACGGGCTCCGGCGCCCGCGGCAGCTGGCGCGCCACCTGGGCGTACGCCCTGCTGCTGACCATCACGACCGCCTTCACGCCCGTGGTGTGGCCGGTCGCGCTGGTCCTCGGCCTCGGGGTGCTCGCCCTGCGCCGCGGCGAGATCACGGCGTACGGATTGCGCTTCCTCGCCCAGCTCGGCACCCCGCTGCTGCTGCTCGCCCCCTGGTCGCTGTCGCTGCTGCCGTTCGGCTTCTTCGACGAGGCCGGGCTCGCGTACGGCTTCTCGGCCGCCTCCGCGCTCGACCTGCTCGGCGCCAGCCCCGGCGGTCCGGGCACGGTGGGCGGACTGTTCCTCATCGGCGTCGTGCTGGCCGCGCTGGCGGCACTGCTGCGCTCCGAGCGGCAGTTGGCCGTCCGGACGGCCTGGGCCGTCGCCCTGGTCGCCCTCGTCTTCTCGGTCCTGTCCAACCGCTCCGCCTGGGCCGGTCCCGCCACCCTCGTCTACGGCATCGCCCTGCTGTCCGCCGCGGCCCTCGGCGCCGACGGCGCGCGCTTCCGCGTGGCCGAGCAGAGCTTCGGCTGGCGCCAGCCCGTCGCCGCCCTGATCGCCCTCGCCTCGGCCCTCGGCCCGCTGATCGCCGCCGCCGGCTGGATGATCGGCGGCGCCGACGGCCCCGTGGAGCGACGCGACCCCGTGCAGGTGCCCGCGTTCGTCGCCGAGGAGAGCCACACCCGCGACCAGGCCCGCACCCTCGTCCTCGACAGCGACTCGTCCGCGCACGTGAGTTACATGCTGGTCCGCGGCTCCGGCGCCCGTCTCGGCGACGGCGAACTGGCCTCCGGCGACGGCGGGAACAGCACCCTCGACAAGGTCGTCGCCAACCTCGTGGCCGGGTCCGGCGCCGACCAGGCCGACCAGCTCGGCGGATTCGCCGTCCGCTACGTGCTCGTGCACAAGGGAGCGCCGCGCGAGGTCACCCGCGTCCTGGACGCCACGCCCGGACTGAGCAGGCTCAGCCAGCAGGACGGCAGCGGACTGTGGCGGGTGAACCAGGAGGTCGCGCGCGCGACCATCGTGCCCGGCGAGAAGTCCGGTGCCGGCGAGCCCGAGCCCGTGGCGGCCGGGCCCGTCGAGATCCACACCGACGTCAAGGCCGGCCCCGACGGCCGCGTGCTGCGCCTGGCCGACACCGCCGCCGAGGGCTGGACGGCGACCCTGGACGGAAAGGCGCTCACCCGCACCACGGTCGACGGCTGGGCCCAGGGCTTCGAACTCCCCGCCTCCGGCGGCCGGCTGGACGCCACCTACGACGCCCCGTTCACGCACACGGTCTGGGTGTGGGTCCAGGGACTCCTCGGCGTCGTCCTCGTCGTGCTCGCCCTGCCCGGCAGGCGCCGCGACGTCGACGACGACCTGCCCGACGAGCAGCTCGTCCCGGCCCAGGCGGCCGAGGGCGAGGGACGCCGGGCACGGCGCCTGCGCGCCCAGGCCGAGGCGGAGGCGGCGGAAGCCGAGGCCGGAGCCGGCGTGGAGCCGGGCCCCGGGGCAGCGGGCGACGCGCCCGAGACCCCCGAGGTTCCCGAGCCGCCCTCGGCGGCCCCCGTACCGGTTCCGCAGCAGCAGGCGTACGGCGCGTGGGACACGACGGGGTACACCGGCACCGAGTACGGCTCCTACGACGGCGGCTACGGCGGCGAGCAGTACCAGGGCGCCCAGCAGTACGACCCCGCCGCCTACGGGCAGCAGCCGTACCAGGGGGACCCGTACCGGCAGGACGCCTACCAGGGCGGCCCCGGCGGCCAGGGCGCGCAGTACGGGACGGGCGGCCCGTACGACCCGTACGCGTACGGAGACCCGGCGCAGGGTCGGGAGACCGGGTACGACCCCGCGTTCGACCAGGCGTACGGCCAGGGCGGTTACGGCACGCCGTACGACCCTTCCCAGTCCCAGCAGCCCCACGGCACGGGCAGTGAGCGCCCCGACGGGAGCCAGCAGTGAAGCGCACGACCCTGTCCCTGATCGCCTGCGCGACCGCGCTCGCCGCCGTCACCGGGTTCGCCGCGGTGTCGGCCCCGGACGACTCCGGCCCGGACACCGCGGCGCCGGCCGCCCGGCTGCCCGTGGAGCGCACCAGCCTGCTGTGCCCGGCACCCAGCACCTCCGACCTCGCCGAGACCGCGTACACGTCCTTCACGCCCGTCACGAAGGGCGCCGACGAGAAGGGCGGCGCCGCACTCGTGGCGGCGGAGTCGGGCGACGCCACCGGGGGCGGCGGCAAGGGCGACGACAAAAACGAGAAGGACGAGAAGGGCAAGAAGGCGGAGAAGCCGGTCGTCCAGCCCAAGGCGCCCGGTACGCCCGTCGCCGGGAAGACCACCGGCGCCGACACCCCCGCGCTGCTCGGCACCGCCGAGGGCGGCAGCGCGCCGGGCTGGACGGTGCAGCAGACCACGGAGGTGGCCGCCGGGACGGGCCGGGGGCTGCAGGGCGTCAACTGCACCGCTCCGGACACGGAGTTCTGGTTCCCGGGCGCCAGCACCGCCACCGGCCGCACCGACTACGTGCACCTGACCAACCCCGACGACTCGGCGGCCGTCGTCGACATCGAGCTGTACGGCAAGGACGGTGCCCTGAAGTCCACGGTGGGCGAGGGCGTCACGGTGCCCCCGCACGCCACCGAGTCCCTGCTGCTGTCGACCCTCAGCGACGTGAAGCAGACCGACCTGACCGTGCACGTCGGCGTGCGCAGCGGCCGGCTCGGCGCCGCGGTGCAGGCCCTGGACGACAAGACCGGCGGCGACTGGCTGACCGCGGCCGCGGACCCGGCGAGCGACCTGGTCGTGCCGGGCATCCCGAAGGACGCCACCGCCGTACGCCTGGTGCTGTTCACGCCCGGTGGCACCGACGCCGACCTGAAGGTGCGACTCGCCTCGCCG
Organism: Streptomyces sp. CCM_MD2014; assembly: GCF_000772045.1. Lineage (GTDB taxonomy): Bacteria > Actinomycetota > Actinomycetes > Streptomycetales > Streptomycetaceae > Streptomyces > Streptomyces salinarius. The sequence continues at coordinate 5,299,625 of NZ_CP009754.1, forward strand.
ACCGGGCTGATCACGCCCGCCGGCCACGAGACCGTGCACGTCAAGGCCGGTATGACGACCGGCGTCGACCTCGGCGAGGTCACGCGCGGCGAGGCGGGTTCGCTGGTGCTCACGCCCACGGACCGGTCCGTGCCGGTCGTGGCCGCGGTCCGGGTCGTGCGGGGGAAGGGCGACGAGCAGGAGTCCGCGTTCATCCCGGCCTCCGACCCGGTCGGCGCGCGCGCGACGGCCGCGGACAACCGCGCCAAGAGCACCACCCTGGCCCTGTCCGCACCCGAGGCGGCGGCGAAGGTCAAGGTCACGGCGTCGGCGGGCACCGAGGGCGGCACGACGGCGACCAAGACCTACACGCTGAAGGCCGGCACGACCCAGAACGTCGACGCGCCGGTGCCCGCGGGGCTCAAGGGCTCCTACGCGCTGACCGTCGAGACCGTGTCGGGCGGCCCGGTCTACGCGTCGCGCACCCTGACCGGTTCGGACGACGACGTGGCGTCCTTCACCGTCCAGACCCTCCCCGACGACCGGGGCATGGTCTCGGTGCCCAACGCGGACGAGGACCTGTCGGTACTGCAGAAGTAGTGGCCGGGGCGACCGGGCCCCGCCGCTCAGTCCTCCCCGTACCGGGGATCCACCGTCTCCGGGGTGAGTCCCAGCAGCTCCGCGACCTGCTCGACGACGACCTCGTGCACCAGCAGTGCCCGCTCGTCGCGTCCCTTGGTCCGGATCTCCACCGGCCGCCGGTAGACGACGACCCGGCCCCGCCGCCCGTCCCGGGAGGGCACCGTGCCCCCGAGCGGCACCGCCTCGTCGTTCCACGCCTCCCCGGCCGCGGCCGGCCGCGGCACGTCGAGGACGAGGAAGTCGATGTCGGCGAGCTGCGGCCACCGCCGCTCCAGCCGCTCCACGGAGTCCTGCACCAGGTCGGCGAAGACCTCGCCACGGCTCGCGGCGAGCGGCACCTGCGGGGGAGCGACCGGGCCGCGCATGCCCCGACCGTGGCGATCACGACGGCGGGGGCCCGGGCGGCCGGCATCACGGGGCGTCACGGGGTTGTCCATCACTGCTGAAGGGTAGTCCCCGCCGGGACGGCGCGCCCGGCCCGTACGCGCTCGGCGGGCCACGCGGCGGCGGCCCACTCGGCCTGTCGCCGGATGACCATTCCGGCCAAGGTTGGGCTCAATTCGGTATCTCTCCGTGACCGCTGAACTCAAGGCAAATGTCGTTGTTTGTATCGGGTCGTGACCGCCTTCCGATCCGCGCGAGCGCCTCAAGACCGGCGTCCACGCAGGTCGAACGGGGGTGAGCGGGAGGGCCACAGGACGTTTCACGCCACGACACGGGGGTGTGACCTGGTGGAGAGTCGTCGCGGCCCGCTCAAGAGTGCGGTACCGTCCAACATCGTGAGCCCTGTACGTCGCTGTTCGCGCACCGCCTGCGGCCGTCCCGCCGTCGCGACGCTGACGTACGTCTACGCCGACTCGACCGCGGTTCTCGGCCCGCTCGCCACCTACGCCGAACCCCACTGCTACGACCTGTGCGCAGAGCACTCCGAGCGTCTCACCGCCCCGCGCGGCTGGGAGGTCGTCCGCCTGCTCGACGGATCGGCCCCGGCCCGCCCCAGCGGCGACGACCTGGAAGCGCTCGCCAACGCGGTGCGCGAGGCGGCCCGGCCCCAGGAGCGGGCGGCCGAGGCGGGCGGCGGCGCACGCTCGGCCGACCCGATGGAGGTCGCGCGCCGCGGTCATCTGCGCGTGCTGCGCTCGCCGGACAACTGAGCCCCGCTCACCCCTCTCGCACCCGCCACCCCTCACTTCCCGCGTTCCGCTTCCCGTGGTCTCGATCACATCCGTTGCTGCACGCCCATTGACGCCTCGTTGTCGCGGACACGACCATTCCGGAAGCCGCGAGAAATCGCTTTCGCATGGCGGAATCCCGGGGAGGCGTACGTGTACGTGCAGGAGCTGGAACCCGTCGCCGGTTCGCTCGGCCTGTCGGCCCTGGTGGCGGCCCTGCCGCTGGTGATCGTCCTCGTCCTGCTGGGCGGCGTCCGCATGAAGGCGCACCTGGCGGGCCTCATCGGTCTCCTGGCCGCCGTGCTGGTGGCCTGGCTCGCCTACGGCATGCCGCTGGACCAGACGGCCTCCAGCGCCGTCCAGGGGGCGGTTTTCGGCCTCTTCCCCATCCTGTGGATCGTCGTGAACGCCCTGTGGGTCTACCGGATGACCGTCCGCACCCGGCACTTCGACATCCTGCGCCGCTCCTTCGGCCGCCTGTCCGACGATCCCCGGATCCAGGCACTCGTCGTCGCCTTCTGCTTCGGCGCCCTCCTGGAGGCCCTCGCCGGGTTCGGGGCGCCCGTCGCGATCTGCTCCGTCATGCTCGTCGCCCTCGGCTTCGACCCCGTGCGCGCCGCCGTCGTCTCCCTGGTCGCCAACACCGCGCCGGTCGCCTTCGGCGCGATGGGCACCCCCGTGGTGACGCTGGCCCAGGTCACCGGGCTGCCGCTGGACGACGTCGCCTCCGTGGTCGGCCGCCAGACGCCCCTGCTCGCCCTCGTCGTACCGCTGCTCCTCGTCGCCCTGGTCGACGGGCGGCGCGGCCTGCGCGAGACCTGGGTGCCCGCCCTGGCCTGCGGAGTCGCCTTCGCCGTCGCCCAGTTCGTCGCCTCCAACTACGTCTCCGCCCAGCTCGCCGACATCGCCGCCGCGCTCATCGGCGCCGGCGCCCTGGTCGCCGTACCGCACTCCCGCCGGCCCGCCGCCGAGCCCGTACGGGCTTCCGTCCTGACCGGCGTACGCAGCGAGGAACTGGACGAGGAGGACTCCCCGCGGGAGGTGGTGCGGGCCTACGCGCCGTACGCGCTGATCGTCGCCGTCTTCTCCGTGGCGCAGATCCCGGCGGTCAAGGACTGGCTGGCCAAGGCCACCCAGAGCTACGACTGGCCGTTCCTCGACGTGGCCGACCCCGAGGGCAACCTGGTCGGCGGCAACGTCTTCTCCTGGCCGATCGTCTCCACCGGCGGCACGCTCGTGCTGTTCGCGGGGGTGGCCACCGCGGTCGTGCTCGGTGTCCACGCGCGCGTGGCGGTCAGGGAGTGGCTCGCGACCGTGCACGAACTGCGGTTCGCGATCCTCACCGTCACCTCCGTTCTCGCCCTCGCCTACGTCATGAATCTCTCCGGGCAGGCCGCCACCATCGGCCACTTCGTCGCCGCGGCCGGCGCCGGACTCGCCTTCCTCTCCCCGGTGCTCGGCTGGTTCGGCGTCGCCGTCTCCGGCTCCGACACCTCGGCCAACGCGCTCTTCGGCGCCCTCCAGGTGACCGCCGCGCGGGAGTCCGGCCTCTCGCCCGAACTGCTCGCCGCCGCCAACAGTTCAGGCGGTGTCCTCGGCAAGATGATCTCCCCGCAGAACCTCACCATCGCCTGCGCCGCCGTCGGGCTCGCGGGCCGCGAGGGCGACCTGCTGCGCAAGGTGCTGCCGTGGAGCCTCGGCCTGCTGCTGGTGATGTGCCTGATCGTGGTCGGGCAGTCCACGGCCGTCCTGGGCTGGATGCTGCCCTGACCTGAGGGAACCTTCCGGGCGGCGGGCCGGTCCCTACGGGTAGTTTGTGGGCTCCGACAGGACTTTCAGGAAGGTTGGCCGTGGCTGCTGATCTGTCGCAGATCGTGAAGGCGTACGACGTGCGCGGTGTCGTCCCGGACCAGTGGGACGAGCCGCTGGCCGAGCTGTTCGGCGCGGCCTTCGCCGAGCTGACCGGCGCGGGCGCCCTCGTGGTCGGCCACGACATGCGGCCCTCGTCCCCCGGCCTGTCCGGTGCCTTCGCACGCGGGGCGGCGGCCCGCGGCGCCGACGTGACCGAGATCGGCCTGTGCTCCACCGACCAGCTGTACTACGCCTCCGGCGCACTCGACCTGCCGGGCGCCATGTTCACGGCCTCGCACAACCCCGCCCGGTACAACGGCATCAAGCTGTGCCGCGCGGGCGCCGCCCCCGTCGGCCAGGACACCGGCCTCGCCGACATCCGCGCCCTGGTGGAGCGCTGGAGCGAGGTGGGCGCCCCGGAGCCGTCCGCCCGCCCCGGCACCGTCACCCGGCGCGACGTCCTCGCCGACTACGCGGCCCACCTGCGCTCCCTGGTCGACCTCACCGCCATCCGCCCCCTCAAGGTCGTCGTCGACGCGGGCAACGGCATGGGCGGCCACACGGTCCCCCCGGTCTTCGCCGGCCTGCCCCTCGACCTGGTGCCGATGTACTTCGAACTGGACGGCACCTTCCCCAACCACGAGGCCAACCCGCTCGACCCGGCCAACCTCGTCGACCTCCAGCAGCGCGTCCGCGAGGAGGGCGCCGACCTCGGCCTCGCCTTCGACGGCGACGCCGACCGCTGCTTCGTCGTCGACCAGAACGGCGACCCGGTCTCCCCGTCCGCCGTCACCGCCCTCGTGGCCGCGCGCGAACTGGCCCGCAACGGCGGCAAGGGCACCGTCATCCACAACCTGATCACCTCCTGGTCCGTCCCGGAGGTCGTGCGCGAGAACGGCGGCACACCGGCACGCACGCGTGTGGGCCACTCCTTCATCAAGGCCGAGATGGCCAGGACCGGCGCCATCTTCGGCGGCGAGCACTCCGCCCACTACTACTTCCGCGACTTCTGGAACGCCGACACCGGCATGCTGGCCGCCCTCCACGTCCTCGCCGCCCTCGGCGGGCAGGACGGCCCGCTGTCCGCCCTCGTCGCCGCGTACGACCGGTACGCCGGATCCGGCGAGATCAACTCCACCGTCGCCGACCAGCAGGCCCGCCTGGCCGCGATCCGGGCCGCGTACGAGGGCCGCGACGACGTCACCGTGGACGACCTGGACGGCCTCACGGTCCAGGCGGCCGACTGGTGGTTCAACGTCCGCCCGTCCAACACCGAGCCGCTGCTCCGCCTCAACGCGGAGGCCCGTGACGAGGCGACGATGACGAAGGTCCGCGACGAGGCCCTGGCGATCATCAGGGCCTAGGTGTATTGACCCGCAGGGTTGTTCACGCGGCTGATCGGTGGGTGGCCGCCGAGTGCGGTGTGGCAGCGGTGGTGGTAGGCGTGCAGGAAGTCTGCCAGGGCTGCCGTTCGTTCGGTGTTGCTGGTGCAGGGCCGTAGGTAGGCCCATTCGTCGAGCAGGGTCCGGTGGAAGCGTTCGACCTTGCCGTTGGTCTGCGGACGGTGGGCGCGGGTGAGCTTGCCGGTCGCGCCGAGGTCGGCCAGGGCGTCGCGCCAGGCGAAGCTCTTGCGGTAGGGCCAGGCGTTGTCGTCGGTTGCCGACGCTCCGCGTCGACGCCCTCCTCCGCCTTGGGGCTGCACGCACCAGACCCCGCTCACCAGCGTCGACGAGGTGCCGTGCCTGTCCTGCGACCTGATCCGCCGGACAGGCCCCAGCCGCCGGCGTGGGGCAGCCGCGTCACCCCTCCCGCCCCGCCGCCGCTGCGGGCGGTTGTGCCTCCCCCGGTGCCTGAACGGCCTGGGAGGTACCCCCCGCGGCACAGGTGGGCGGTGGGGGCACCCTCCCGCTCGAGCGAAGCCGAGAGCGGGGGAAGCACCCGGCCGGCGCCGGCCCGCGTGCACCCGGGGCTCGCACCGGTGACCGGGGCGCGGTCTGGCGCGACCCCGACACGGGCTCCAGAAGCGGCGGTACCCTGACCAGCACATCCACACAAGCCCCACCACCCCCGGAGGGAACCCCATGCCGCTCGAAGCCGGCCTCCTGGAGATCCTCGCCTGCCCCGCCTGCCACGCCCCCCTCGAGGAGCAGGACGCGGAGCTGATCTGCACCGGCCAGGACTGCGGCCTGGCCTACCCGGTGCGCGACGGCATCCCCGTCCTCCTCGTCGACGAGGCCCGCCGCCCCGAGTAACCGCCGCCCCGGCGAACGGCCACCCGGCGACGACCCCGCGCAACCGAACGAACGCCCCGGCGATCGGAGACCTGCCGCCATGCTCGACGAATCGCTCCTCGACGCCCCGGAGCGCCTCACCGAGGCCGACCGCCGCGGCCTGCTCCGCGGCGCCGCCGAGGCCGGCGCCCGCGTCCGCACCGCCGCCCGGCACGCAGCCGAGGCCGGCGTCGGCAACCTCAAGCCGGACGGCCGCCCCCGCGCCGTACTGATCGCCGGCCCCGGCGCCGCCGCCACCCACGCCGCCGACCTCCTCGGCACCCTCGCCGGTGCCGGCAGCCCCGTCACCCGCCTCGCACCCACCGGCGTCGCCCCCGCCGCGGGCGCCCTGCGCTGGGAACTGCCCGGCTGGGCCGGCTCCGTGGACCTCCTGCTGATCGCCACGCCCGACGGCACCGAGCCCGGCCTGTCCCTGCTCGCCGAACAGGCCTACCGACGCGGCTGCACGGTCGTCGCCGTCGCCCCCGCCCGCTCCCCGCTCAGCGAGGCGGTGAGCGCCTCCCGCGGCCTGTTCATCCCGATGGCGACCGCCCCGTACGACCACGACGAGCCCCTCGCCGGTGCCGCCCCCGGCGTCCTGTGGGCGCTGCTCACCCCGCTTCTCGCGCTGCTGGACCGCACCGGGCTGCTCGAGGCGTCCCCCGAGGCCATCGACAAGGTCGCCGACCGCCTCGACCGCGTCGCCGAACGCTGCGGACCCGCGATCGTCACGTACAGCAATCCCGCCAAGACCCTCGCGGCCGAACTGGCCGAGTCCCTCCCCGTCATCTGGACCGAGGGCACCTCCGCCGGGCCCGCGGGCCGCCGCTTCGCCGCCGCGCTCGCCGAACTGTCCGGCACTCCCGCCGTCGTCGCCGACCTGCCCGAGGCGCTCGCCGCGCACAGCGCCCTGCTCGCCGGCCGGCTCGCCGCCGGCGCCGACCCCGACGACTTCTTCCGCGACCGCGTCGAGGAACCGGCCGCCCTGCACGCACGCGTGGTGCTCCTGCGCGACCGGCCCACGGGCGGCCTCACCGCCGCCCCCAACGCCCGCGAGCTGGCCCTCGGCCACGACACGCCGATCAGCGAACTGGAACCGGAAGAGGGCGGCGAACTCGACACCCTCGCCGAACTGATCGCCATCACGGATTTCGCCGCCGTTTACCTGGCACTCGCCTCGGGCGCCTGATCCGTACGCACCATCACCCCCGTACGACGTCCTGGTACGACTCCCATGTACCACCGCGCACGCACCGGCAGAGAGAGCCCATGGACCGCCTCGACAACACCGTCCGCCCCTACGCCTGGGGTTCCACCACCGCGATCCCGACCCTGCTCGGGACCGAGCCGACCGGCGAACCGCAGGCGGAGATGTGGATGGGCGCCCACCCGGGCGCCCCCTCCCGCACGGACCGGGGCACCCTCGCCGAGGTCGTCGCCGCCGACCCCGAGAAGGAACTGGGCGCCGCGTCCGTCGCCAAGTTCGGCCCCCGGCTGCCCTTCCTCCTCAAGCTCCTCGCCGCAGGCGCCCCGCTCTCCCTCCAGGTCCACCCCGACCTGGCCCAGGCCAGGGCCGGTTACGAGGACGAAGAGCGCCGCGGCGTCCCGCTGGACGCCCCGCACCGCAACTACAAGGACGCCAACCACAAGCCCGAACTGGTCTGCGCCCTCACCGACTTCGACGGCCTGTGCGGCTTCCGCGCCCCGGCCGAGACCGCCGACCTGCTCGACGGCCTCGGCGTCGCCTCCCTCAAGCCGTACGTCGACCTGCTGCGCGCCCAGCCCGAGGACGCCGCCCTGCGCGAGGTCCTCACCGCGATCCTCACCGCCGACCCCGAGGAGATGTCCCGGACGGTCACCGAGACCGCGGCCGCCTGCGACCGCCTCGGCGGCGCCTACCGGCCGTACGCCGACATCGCCCACCACTACCCGGGCGACCCCGGCGTCCTCGCCGCCATGCTCCTCAACCACGTCCGGCTCCAGCCCGGCGAGGCCCTCTACCTGGGCGCCGGCATCCCCCACGCCTACCTCAACGGCCTCGGCGTCGAGATCATGGCCAACTCCGACAACGTCCTGCGCTGCGGCCTGACCCCCAAGCACGTCGACGTCCCCGAACTCCTGCGCATCGTCCGCTTCGAGGCGGGCGACCCCGGCGTGCTGCGCCCGGAGGCGACCCCCGACGGCGAAGAGGTCTACGACACCCCGACCGACGAGTTCCACCTGTCCCGCTACGTCCTGCCCGAGGGATCCGCCGCCCACGACCTCACCCTGCCCACCCCGCAGATCCTGCTCTGCACGGCGGGCACCGTACGGGCGGGCGAACACGAACTGACCCCCGGTCGCTCCGTCTTCGTCCCGGCGCACGAAAAGGCCGAAGTGTCCGGAACCGGCACGCTCTTCCGCGCCACCGTGCGCGTCTGATCCGGGTCTGCGGGGCGTACGACGGGGCATCCGGCACGTCGGGGCTCGCACGGGCTGCAAGAATGGCGCACCGCAAAGGCGGGGCAAAGCCGGCCACAGACGTAGGCGAAGGGACAACGCGACACATGAGCGCGTCAGGCGGTACCAGGGCGATCGTGGCGGCACTGCTCGCCAACCTCTCGATCGCGGTGGCGAAATTCGTGGCGTTCCTCTTCAGCGGATCGTCGTCGATGCTCGCCGAGTCCGTGCACTCCGTCGCCGACTCGGGCAACCAGGGCCTGCTGCTGCTGGGCGGCAAGCGGGCCCAGCGCGAGGCCACCCCGCAACACCCCTTCGGCTTCGGCCGCGAGCGCTACATCTACGCCTTCCTCGTCTCCATCGTGCTCTTCTCGGTCGGCGGCATGTTCGCCCTCTACGAGGGCTACGAGAAGATCAAGCACCCGCACGAACTGGACCACTGGTACTGGCCGGTGGGCGTCCTGGTCTTCGCGATCATCGCCGAGGGCTTCTCCTTCCGGACCGCCATCAAGGAGTCCAACCCGCTGCGCGGCAAGAAGTCCTGGAAGGAGTTCATCCGCCACGCCAAGGCCCCGGAGCTGCCCGTCGTCCTCCTCGAGGACTTCGGCGCGCTCGTCGGCCTGATCCTCGCCCTCGGCGGCGTCGGCCTCGCCCTGCTCACCGGCAACGGCGTCTGGGACGGCATCGGCACGCTGTGCATCGGCATCCTGCTCATCCTGATCGCGCTGGTCCTCGCCGTCGAGACCAAGTCCCTGCTGCTCGGCGAGGCCGCCGGCGCCGACGTGGTCCGGCAGATCGAGGCCGCGGCCGTCGCCGGCGACACCGTCACCGGCATCATCCACATGCGCACCCTCCACCTCGGACCCGAGGAACTGCTCGTCGCCGCCAAGATCGCCGTCCGCCACGACGGCACGGCCACGGAGATCGCCTCCGCCATCGACGCCGCCGAATCGCGGATCCGCGATGCGGTCCCGATCGCCCGCGTCATCTACCTGGAACCGGACATCTACAGCGAGGCCGAGGCCGCCAAGGGCCCCGACCCCGAGGCGACCCCCGGCGGCCCCAGCACACCGCCCGCCGCCCACTGACCGCCGTCCGGCGCCCGTCATCACCCCGCGTGAACGTCCGGAAGTGTTCGGAGGCGGACTGGGGACGGCGGGCGCCCGCGGTGTAGCTTGGGACGGAGCCAGACGTCGCTGCTGATGGCGGTCGGGCGGTCCAGGACGGACCGGCCGAGGGAGAGAGGGCCTCCGACGGACTGCGCTGCGCGTACGCGGGCATGCCTGTGTCCTCTTCGGGGCACCCCTGTGTCCGCCGCCGCGCAGGTCAGCCGTACCCACCTCGACCCAACCCGAGGAGCAGCCCGTAATGACGACTGTCGACAACCGACAGGACTTCAAGGTCGCCGACCTCTCCCTGGCCGCGTTCGGCCGCAAGGAGATCACCCTCGCCGAGCACGAGATGCCGGGCCTGATGGCGATCCGCAAGGAGTACGCCGAGGCCCAGCCGCTCGCCGGCGCCCGCGTCACCGGCTCCCTGCACATGACCGTGCAGACCGCCGTGCTCATCGAGACGCTGGTCGCCCTCGGCGCCGAGGTCCGCTGGGCCTCCTGCAACATCTTCTCCACCCAGGACCACGCGGCCGCCGCCATCGCCGTCGGCCCGAACGGCACCCCGGACAACCCGCAGGGCGTCCCGGTCTTCGCCTGGAAGGGCGAGACCCTGGAGGAGTACTGGTGGTGCACGGAACAGGCTCTGACCTGGCCGAACACCCCCACCGGCGGCCCGAACATGATCCTGGACGACGGCGGTGACGCCACCCTCCTCGTCCACAAGGGCGTCGAGTACGAGAAGGACGGCAAGGTCCCCTCGCCCGACACCGCCGAGTCCGACGAGCACCGCGTCATCCTCGAACTCCTCACCCGCACGGTCAGCGAGAGCCCGCAGAAGTGGACCCGGCTGGCGTCCGAGATCCGCGGCGTGACCGAGGAGACCACGACCGGTGTCCACCGCCTGTACGAGATGCACCGCGACGGCACCCTGCTGTTCCCGGCGATCAACGTCAACGACGCGGTCACCAAGTCGAAGTTCGACAACAAGTACGGCTGCCGCCACTCCCTGGTCGACGGCATCAACCGCGCCACCGACGTGCTGATCGGCGGCAAGACCGCCGTCGTCTGCGGCTACGGCGATGTCGGCAAGGGCTGCGCCGAGTCCCTGCGCGGCCAGGGCGCCCGCGTGATCATCACGGAGATCGACCCGATCTGCGCGCTGCAGGCGGCGATGGACGGCTACCAGGTCACCACGCTGGACGAGGTCGTCGACAAGGCCGACATCTTCATCACCACGACCGGCAACAAGGACATCATCATGGCCTCGGACATGGCCAAGATGAAGCACCAGGCCATCGTCGGCAACATCGGCCACTTCGACAACGAGATCGACATGGCCGGCCTCGCCAAGACCCCCGGCATCGTCAAGGACGAGGTCAAGCCGCAGGTCCACACCTGGACCTACCCCGACGGCAAGGTCCTCATCGTGCTGTCCGAGGGCCGCCTGCTGAACCTGGGCAACGCCACCGGCCACCCGTCGTTCGTGATGTCCAACTCGTTCGCGGACCAGACCCTGGCCCAGATCGAGCTGTTCACCAAGCCCGACGAGTACCCGACCGACGTCTACGTGCTGCCCAAGCACCTGGACGAGAAGGTGGCCCGGCTCCACCTCGACTCCCTCGGCGTCAAGCTGACCACGCTCCGCCCGGAGCAGGCCGACTACATCGGCGTCAAGGTCGAGGGCCCGTACAAGGCGGACCACTACCGCTACTGAGTCAACCGGCTCCCACGGTTCCTCGCCTACGAGACAGGCCCCCGCACCCCCGTGCCGGGGGCCTGTCCCGTTCGACGCCTCAGCGGTCGGACCAGCAGCCCGTCACCACCCAGGACACCCATGCCCCGCGGCCGATATTCGCTCCACGATCCGCACGACCACACCCCCCTCGCAGAAGAACACTTCCAATGCGCCCCCGGCCCCTCCGGCTGGCGCTACGTCTCACAGCTGACCACCCCCACCGGGGACCACCACGGCTCCGTCGACCTCACCCTCGACGAACTCGGCCGCCCCATCCGCGTGGAACTCCACGCCGCCGACTGGCAGGTACGCGGTGCGGCCCTCGACGGCGTCACCTGGGTCCGTACCGACCCCACCGGAGTCCACGCCACCGAAGGCAATGCGCGCGCCCACGCCTTCACCGGCACCTCCCCGGCCTTCCTCGTCGCCGCCACCCGTCTCCTGCGCCTCACCCCCTCCGCGTCAGCCACCCGCGTACGCCTCGTCGCCCTCACCGACCCGGTCCTCGCCCCCCGCACCGTGGACCAGTCCTGGGCCTTGCTGAACAGAGAAGCACACGCCACTGACAACGGCCCGCTCGTCGTCGACGAATACCAGGTCACAGCCCTGGACACGGGCGAGCAGCACTCCGTGCACATCGCCGGCGACGTCGTACTCGCGGCCCCCGGTGTCGAGCTGGAGGACCTGGAGACACCACCGTCCGTGTTCCCGTGAGGAGTGCCGGGCGACCGGTCGTGCCTACGCGGGCGGCACGAACCCGGTACCGCGGCGGCCGTCCGGCGGCACGTCCCGCGACACCTCGGACCGGCCGTCGGACGACGGCGCAGGCGGCGGGGCGACCGGCGCGGGCGGCGGGGTGACCGGCGCGGGAGACACCGGTACCTCCGGCGCCGCCGGGGCGGTACGCCCGCCCGCCGACGCCTGGCCGAACGCCCGCCGGGCCTCCCGTGCCTGCCGTTCCTGCAGCACCGCCGCCAGATACGCGGGCGGCGGAACCTCCCGCGGCACCGGAGCACCCGTACGGGCCGCCACGTCGGCGGCGAGTCGCTCCGCCATGGCCCAGCCGACGCGTGGATCGAGCTGACCCGCCCGCGTCAGGTACTGACGGACGGCGAGCCACAGATCGTCGGGCACCGCGGACAGGTCGAGCCCCGAGAACCGCCCCGCCAGCCACAGCGGAGGCGGCGGCATGAAACCCGCCGATGAGAACGGCACCCTCTCCCGCACGACCAGCGTGCCCGCGAACACGTCGCCGAGCCGTCGCCCCCGCGCCGACACCAGCGAGGCGATACAGGCGACCACCCCGAACGTCATGAGGATCTCGATCACCCCGATCAAGCCCCGCACCAGCGCGTGCCGGAACCGGATCGGCCCGCCGTCGTCCCGCACCACCCGCAGACCGCACGCCATCTTCCCGAGCGACCGCCCATGACTGAGCGTCTCCACGGCGATCGGCCCGCCCACCAGGACGAGCACGAAGGCCGCGATCGTCAGGGCGGTCTGCGCCGCCCCGTCCAGGGACGAGGTGGAGGCCACCAGCGCGACGGTCACCGCGACGTAGACGGCCACCGTCACCACCAGGTCGAGCAGGACGGCCAGCGCCCTGCTGGGCAGCCGCGCGGGACGCAGCTACAGCGCCACCGCCTCGCCCGTCACCAGCTCACTCACGCCCGCCGCCCTTCCCCTGAATGCCCCCGTCCCCGCCAGTCTGCCAAGCTGAGGACGCACCGCGCCGCAGTACGACAAGCTGATCCACGACGAGCCGCCGACGATAGCCGAGGAGCAGGCACACCGATGGACCTCGACGTCTTCGTCTCCGCCCACCGCGCGGAGTGGGACCGCCTCGACGCCCTCCTCCGGCGCCGGCGCCGGCTGACCGGTGCCGAGACCGACGAACTCGTCGCCCTCTACCAGCGCACGGCCACGCACCTCTCCCTGATCCAGTCCAGCGCACCCGACCCCCAGCTGACCGGACGGCTCAGCCAACTGGTGGCACGCGCGCGCAGTGCCGTGACAGGCACCCGGCGCGCCTCCTGGCGCGACGTCACGCGATTCCTGACCCGGCAGTTCCCGGCGGCCGTCTACCGGGCCCGCCACTGGTGGGTCCCCACCGCCCTCCTGTCGACCGCGGTCGCCGCGCTCCTGGGCTGGTGGATCGGCACCCACCCGGAGGTGCAGTCCACGATCGCGGCCCCGAGTGAACTGCGCGAGCTCACCCGTCCCGGCGGTCAGTACGAGACGTACTACTCGAGCAACCCGGCCGCCTCGTTCGCGGCCCAGGTGTGGACGAACAACGCCTGGGCCGCCGCGCTCTGCCTCATCCTGGGCGTCTTCCTCGGGCTGCCGGTCATCTGGATCCTCTTCCAGAACATGCTCAACCTCGGCGTCGGTTTCGGCCTGATGTCGTCGGCCGGCCGCCTCGACACCTTCCTCGGCCTGGTGCTGCCCCACGGCCTGCTCGAGCTGACAGCGGTGTTCGTCGCCGCGGGCACCGGTCTGCGGCTGGGCTGGACCCTCATCGACCCGGGACCCCGTACCCGACGCGTCGCCCTCGCCGAAGAGGGCCGGGCTGCCATCGGCATGGCGGTCGGCCTGGCCCTCGTCCTCTTCGTCTCCGGCGCCATCGAAGGCTTCGTCACCCCGTCCGGCCTGCCCACCTGGGCCCGCATCACCATCGGAGTCGTGGCCGAGCTGGCCTTCCTCGCCTACGTCTACGTCCTCGGCGGCCGCGCGGTGCGCGGCGGCGACACCGGCGATGTCGAGGCTGCCGAGCGCAGCGCCACCGTGCCGACGGCCGCCTGATGTGCATCCCACCCCGCCGAGCTGCTAGTGTCCTCTTCGTTCCCGCACGAGCCGTTGACACGGAGCGAGCGGGGAGGTAGATTCGAACAGTTGCCTGGAGACGGGTTCACCCCAGAGGGCGACAGAGAACATCTACCAGCTTCTCCGAATCAACGAATTCGACGAAGCAACCTCCCGATGAATCGGAAACGAACGGCCGGTCAAACCGCCCCGAAACTTCTGATAAAGTCGGACTCGCCGGAAAGGGAAACGCGAAAGCGGGAACCTGGAAAGCGCCGAGGAAATCGGATCGGAAAGATCTGATAGAGTCGGAAACGCAAGACCGAAGGGAAGCGCCCGGAGGAAAGCCCGAGAGGGTGAGTACAAAGGAAGCGTCCGTTCCTTGAGAACTCAACAGCGTGCCAAAAGTCAACGCCAGATATGTTGATACCCCGACCTGATCGGTTCGATCGGGTTGAGGTTCCTTTGAAACACACAGCGAGGACGCTGTGAACGTCGGGATTATTCCTCCCGATGTTCCGCTCTCGTGGTGTCACCCGATTACGGGTAAACATTCACGGAGAGTTTGATCCTGGCTCAGGACGAACGCTGGCGGCGTGCTTAACACATGCAAGTCGAACGATGAACCGCCTTCGGGTGGGGATTAGTGGCGAACGGGTGAGTAACACGTGGGCAATCTGCCCTGCACTCTGGGACAAGCCCTGGAAACGGGGTCTAATACCGGATACTGACCTGCCAAGGCATCTTGGCGGGTCGAAAGCTCCGGCGGTGCAGGATGAGCCCGCGGCCTATCAGCTTGTTGGTGAGGTAATGGCTCACCAAGGCGACGACGGGTAGCCGGCCTGAGAGGGCGACCGGCCACACTGGGACTGAGACACGGCCCAGACTCCTACGGGAGGCAGCAGTGGGGAATATTGCACAATGGGCGCAAGCCTGATGCAGCGACGCCGCGTGAGGGATGACGGCCTTCGGGTTGTAAACCTCTTTCAGCAGGGAAGAAGCGAAAGTGACGGTACCTGCAGAAGAAGCGCCGGCTAACTACGTGCCAGCAGCCGCGGTAATACGTAGGGCGCAAGCGTTGTCCGGAATTATTGGGCGTAAAGAGCTCGTAGGCGGCTTGTCGCGTCGGTTGTGAAAGCCCGGGGCTTAACCCCGGGTCTGCAGTCGATACGGGCAGGCTAGAGTTCGGTAGGGGAGATCGGAATTCCTGGTGTAGCGGTGAAATGCGCAGATATCAGGAGGAACACCGGTGGCGAAGGCGGATCTCTGGGCCGATACTGACGCTGAGGAGCGAAAGCGTGGGGAGCGAACAGGATTAGATACCCTGGTAGTCCACGCCGTAAACGGTGGGCACTAGGTGTGGGCAACATTCCACGTTGTCCGTGCCGCAGCTAACGCATTAAGTGCCCCGCCTGGGGAGTACGGCCGCAAGGCTAAAACTCAAAGGAATTGACGGGGGCCCGCACAAGCGGCGGAGCATGTGGCTTAATTCGACGCAACGCGAAGAACCTTACCAAGGCTTGACATACACCGGAAAGCATCAGAGATGGTGCCCCCCTTGTGGTCGGTGTACAGGTGGTGCATGGCTGTCGTCAGCTCGTGTCGTGAGATGTTGGGTTAAGTCCCGCAACGAGCGCAACCCTTGTCCCGTGTTGCCAGCAACTCTTCGGAGGTTGGGGACTCACGGGAGACCGCCGGGGTCAACTCGGAGGAAGGTGGGGACGACGTCAAGTCATCATGCCCCTTATGTCTTGGGCTGCACACGTGCTACAATGGCCGGTACAATGAGCTGCGATACCGCAAGGTGGAGCGAATCTCAAAAAGCCGGTCTCAGTTCGGATTGGGGTCTGCAACTCGACCCCATGAAGTCGGAGTCGCTAGTAATCGCAGATCAGCATTGCTGCGGTGAATACGTTCCCGGGCCTTGTACACACCGCCCGTCACGTCACGAAAGTCGGTAACACCCGAAGCCGGTGGCCCAACCCCTTGTGGGAGGGAGCTGTCGAAGGTGGGACTGGCGATTGGGACGAAGTCGTAACAAGGTAGCCGTACCGGAAGGTGCGGCTGGATCACCTCCTTTCTAAGGAGCACTTCTTACCGGTCTTCGGGCTGGTCAGAGGCCAGGATGCGAGCGAACGTCTCGCACTGGTTGCTCATGGGTGGAACGTTGACTACTCGGCACGGTTTCCTTTGATGGATCACTAGTACTGCTTCGGCGTGGAACGTGAGTCCGGACGGGGACCGGGTCGGGCACGCTGTTGGGTGTCTGAGGGCACGGCCGTGAGGCTGGGTCTTCGGTTGCCGGCCCCAGTGAACTTGCTGCTTGCGGCAGGGTGATGGGTGGTTGGTCGTTGTTTGAGAACTGCACAGTGGACGCGAGCATCTGTGGCCAAGTTTTTAAGGGCGCACGGTGGATGCCTTGGCACCAGGAACCGATGAAGGACGTGGGAGGCCACGATAGGCCCCGGGGAGTCGTCAACCAGGCTTTGATCCGGGGGTGTCCGAATGGGGAAACCCGGCAGTCGTCATGGGCTGTCACCCGCTGCTGAACACATAGGCAGTGTGGAGGGAACGCGGGGAAGTGAAACATCTCAGTACCCGCAGGAAGAGAAAACAACCGTGATTCCGGGAGTAGTGGCGAGCGAAACCGGATGAGGCTAAACCGTTCACGTGTGAGACCCGGCAGGGGTTGCGTGTGCGGGGTTGTGGGATCTCATTTCTGTTGTCTGCCGGCAACAGGGCGAGTCAGAAACCGTTGATGTAGGCGAAGGACATGCGAAAGGTCCGGCGTAGAGGGTAAGACCCCCGTAGTCGAAATGTCAGCGGCTTGCTTGTGAGACACCCAAGTAGCACGGGGCCCGAGAAATCCCGTGTGAATCTGGCGGGACCACCCGCTAAGCCTAAATATTCCCTGGTGACCGATAGCGGATAGTACCGTGAGGGAATGGTGAAAAGTACCGCGGGAGCGGAGTGAAATAGTACCTGAAACCGTGTGCCTACAAGCCGTGGGAGCGTCGGATACGTGCTTGCACGTGTCTCGTGACTGCGTGCCTTTTGAAGAATGAGCCTGCGAGTTTGCGGTGTGTTGCGAGGTTAACCCGGGTGGGGAAGCCGTAGCGAAAGCGAGTCCGAATAGGGCGTTTCAGTAGCACGCTCAAGACCCGAAGCGGAGTGATCTAGCCATGGGCAGGTTGAAGCGGCTGTAAGAGGTCGTGGAGGACCGAACCCACCAGGGTTGAAAACCTGGGGGATGACCTGTGGTTAGGGGTGAAAGGCCAATCAAACTCCGTGATAGCTGGTTCTCCCCGAAATGCATTTAGGTGCAGCGTCGTGTGTTTCTTGCCGGAGGTAGAGCACTGGATAGGCGATGGGCCCTACCGGGTTACTGACCTTAGCCAAACTCCGAATGCCGGTAAGTGAGAGCGCGGCAGTGAGACTGTGGGGGATAAGCTCCATGGTCGAGAGGGAAACAGCCCAGAGCATCGACTAAGGCCCCTAAGCGTACGCTAAGTGGGAAAGGATGTGGAGTCGCACAGACAACCAGGAGGTTGGCTTAGAAGCAGCCACCCTTGAAAGAGTGCGTAATAGCTCACTGGTCTAGTGATTCCGCGCCGACAATGTAGCGGGGCTCAAGCGTACCGCCGAAGTCGTGTCATTGCGATATGTACCCCCAACGGGGATCGTGATGGGTAGGGGAGCGTCGTCTGCCGGGTGAAGCAGCACCGGAAGGTAGTTGTGGACGGTTGACGAGTGAGAATGCAGGCATGAGTAGCGATACAAACGTGAGAAACGTTTGCGCCGATTGACTAAGGGTTCCTGGGTCAAGCTGATCTGCCCAGGGTAAGTCGGGACCTAAGGCGAGGCCGACAGGCGTAGTCGATGGATAACCGGTTGATATTCCGGTACCCGCTGTGAAGCGTCAAACATCGAGCATCGTGATGCTAAGGCCGTGAAACCGCCCGCTGTCGGCTTTGCCGTCAGTGGGAGTGGTGGAGCCGCCGACCCAAGCGGTTAGTAGGTGAGTGATGGGGTGACGCAGGAAGGTAGTCCATCCCGGGCGGTGGTTGTCCCGGGGTAAGGGTGTAGGCCGCAAGGTAGGTAAATCCGCCTTGCATACGGCTGAGACCTGATGCCGAGCCGATTGTGGTGAAGTGGATGATCCTATGCTGTCGAGAAAAGCCTCTAGCGAGTTTCATGGCGGCCCGTACCCTAAACCGACTCAGGTGGTCAGGTAGAGAATACCGAGGCGTTCGGGTGAACTATGGTTAAGGAACTCGGCAAAATGCCCCCGTAACTTCGGGAGAAGGGGGGCCACGCCTGGTGATGAGTCTTGCACTCTGAGCTGGGGGTGGCCGCAGAGACCAGCGAGAAGCGACTGTTTACTAAAAACACAGGTCCGTGCGAAGCCGTAAGGCGATGTATACGGACTGACGCCTGCCCGGTGCTGGAACGTTAAGGGGACCGGTTAGCTCAGATTCGTCTGGGCGAAGCTGAGAACTTAAGCGCCAGTAAACGGCGGTGGTAACTATAACCATCCTAAGGTAGCGAAATTCCTTGTCGGGTAAGTTCCGACCTGCACGAATGGCGTAACGACTTCTCGACTGTCTCAACCATAGGCCCGGTGAAATTGCACTACGAGTAAAGATGCTCGTTTCGCGCAGCAGGACGGAAAGACCCCGGGACCTTTACTACAGTTTGATATTGGTGTTCGGTTCGGCTTGTGTAGGATAGCTGGGAGACTGTGAAGCTCGCACGCCAGTGTGGGTGGAGTCGTCGTTGAAATACCAGTCTGGTCGTGCTGGATGTCTAACCTGGGTCCGTGATCCGGATCAGGGACAGTGTCTGATGGGTAGTTTAACTGGGGCGGTTGCCTCCTAAAGAGTAACGGAGGCGCCCAAAGGTTCCCTCAGCCTGGTTGGCAATCAGGTGTTGAGTGTAAGTGCACAAGGGAGCTTGACTGTGAGACCGACGGGTCGAGCAGGGACGAAAGTCGGGACTAGTGATCCGGCGGTGGCTTGTGGAAGCGCCGTCGCTCAACGGATAAAAGGTACCCCGGGGATAACAGGCTGATCTTCCCCAAGAGTCCATATCGACGGGATGGTTTGGCACCTCGATGTCGGCTCGTCGCATCCTGGGGCTGGAGTCGGTCCCAAGGGTTGGGCTGTTCGCCCATTAAAGCGGTACGCGAGCTGGGTTTAGAACGTCGTGAGACAGTTCGGTCCCTATCCGCTGTGCGCGTAGGAGTCTTGAGAAGGGCTGTCCCTAGTACGAGAGGACCGGGACGGACGAACCTCTGGTGTGCCAGTTGTTCTGCCAAGGGCATGGCTGGTTGGCTACGTTCGGGAGGGATAACCGCTGAAAGCATCTAAGCGGGAAGCCTGCTTCGAGATGAGGACTCCCACCCACTTGATGGGGTAAGGCTCCCAGTAGACGACTGGGTTGATAGGCCGGATCTGGAAGCACCGTGAGGTGTGGAGGTGACCGGTACTAATAGGCCGAGGGCTTGTCCTCAGTTGCTCGCGTCCACTGTGTTGGTTCTGAAACCACGAACAATCAGACCGTGTTGGTTACCGGTTGGTTGTCTGTTTCATAGTGTTTCGGTGGTCATAGCGTAGGGGAAACGCCCGGTTACATTCCGAACCCGGAAGCTAAGCCTTACAGCGCCGATGGTACTGCAGGGGGGACCCTGTGGGAGAGTAGGACGCCGCCGAACAATTATTGCGAGGAAGCCCCGCACCGGGAACGGTGCGGGGCTTTCTGCGTTTAGGGGTCGTTGAAGTGGCGGAGCGGCGGAGCGGCGGAGGGGCAGGGCCTTTGCGGCCCCGCCCTGTTCCGTCATTTCGACCCGCCCCGCCTTTTACAGGCGGCCGGCTGCTTTGAGTTCCAGGTAGGCGTCCGCGAGGGTCGGCGGCAGCTCGTCCGGGGTCGCGTCGACGACGGTGACGCCGTGCCGACGGAGTTGGTCGGCGGTGCGACGGCGTTCCGACTGGGCCTGTGCGGCCGCTGCGGCTTCGTAGACGGCGTCCGTGTGGCCGCGGGCCCGGGCCATTCTTGCCACGTGCGGATCGGCCACCGAGGCCACGAGGACCGTGTGGCGCTGGGTCAGTTGCGGCAGGACGGGAAGCAGGCCCTCCTCGATCGGGGCCGCGTCGAGAGTCGTGAAGAGGACGATCAGGGAGCGGCGAGGGGCCGACCGCAGGGTCGTGGCGGCAAGGCCGCGCGCGTCGGTCTCCACGAGTTCCGGCTCCAGGTTCGCCATGGCGTTGACCAGGGTGGGAAGGACGTCGCCCGCCGTGCGGCCCTGGAGCAGGGCGCGTACTCGCCGGTCGTAGGCGAGGAGGTCGACGCGGTCGCCGGCGCGAGAGGCCAGGGCTGCCAGGAGCAGGGCGGCGTCCATGGAGGCGTCGAGACGCGGGGCATCGCCCACGCGGCCCGCGGAGGTGCGGCCGGTGTCGAGGACGAGCAGGATGTGCCGGTCGCGTTCGGGACGCCAGGTGCGTACGGCGACGGTGGACTGGCGGGCTGTCGCGCGCCAGTCGATGGAACGGGTGTCGTCGCCGGGGACGTACTCGCGCAGACTGTCGAACTCTGTGCCCTCTCCGCGAGTGAGGACGCTGGTGCGGCCGTCGAGTTCGCGCAGGCGGGAGAGCTTGGAGGGAAGGTGCTTGCGGCTGGTGAACGGGGGGAGGACGCGTACCGTCCACGGAACTCGGTGGGTGCCCTGGCGGGTGAAGAGGCCCAGGGGGCCGTACGAGCGGATCGTGACGCGGTCGGCGTGGCGGTCGCCGCGGCGGGTGGGGCGCAGACGGGTGGTCACGCGGCGACGTTCGCCGGCGGGCACCGTCAGGGTGTGACGGGAGGACGCCGTTTCCGTGCCGGCCTGCCAGCTGCTGGGCGGCCAGGCGTCGCGCAGGCGGGCCCGGAGCGGGCGGCCCGACGGGTTGGTCACCGTGAGGGTGACGTCCGCGGTGTCGCCGAGGCGGGCCGACGTGTCGCCGGACCGGGTCAGTCGGAGGCGGCGTACGGGGGCGGCCAGGGCGAAGTCGCAGGCGCAGGCGGCGGCCAGCGGGGCGTTGACCGCGAGGATGCCCGTCCAGCCGGGGTCCCAGATGCCGACGGGGACGGAGCCCAGGGCCGCGATGAGCGCGGCGCGTCCGGTGAGTGCCATCAGCGGGGGACGGGGACGTGGGCGAGGATCGCGTTGATGACCGAGTCCGCGGTCACGCCCTCCATCTCGGCCTCCGGACGGAGCTGGACGCGATGCCGGAGGGTGGGGAGGGCGAGGGCCTTCACGTCGTCCGGGGTGACGTAGTCGCGGCCCGTGAGCCAGGCCCACGCGCGGGCGGTCGACAGCAGCGCGGTGGCTCCGCGAGGGGAGACGCCGAGAGTGAGGGACGGCGACTCGCGGGTGGCGCGGCAGATGTCGACGACGTAGGCGGTGATCTCCGGGGAGACGGTCGTTTTGGCGGCCTCCGCGCGGGCGGCCTCCAGGTCGGCGGCGCTCGCGACGGGGCGTACGCCGGCGGCGTGCAGGTCGCGCGGGTTGAAGCCCGCCGCGTGGCGGGTGAGGACGTCGATCTCGTCCTGGCGGGTGGGGAGGGGGACGGTGAGTTTGAGGAGGAAGCGGTCCAGCTGGGCTTCCGGGAGGGGGTAGGTGCCCTCGTACTCGACCGGGTTCTGGGTGGCCGCGACGAGGAAGGGCTCGGGGAGGGGGCGCGGCGTGCCGTCCACCGTGACCTGGCGTTCCTCCATGGCTTCCAGGAGGGACGACTGCGTCTTCGGGGGCGTGCGGTTGATCTCGTCGGCGAGGAGGAGGTTGGTGAAGACCGGGCCGGGCTGGAAGGAGAACTCGGCGGTGCGAGTGTCATAGACCAGGGACCCGGTGACGTCGCTCGGCATCAGGTCGGGGGTGAACTGGACGCGTTTGGTGTCGAGTTCGGTGGCCTCGGCCAGGGTGCGGACGAGGAGCGTCTTGGCGACTCCGGGGACGCCTTCGAGCAGGACGTGGCCGCGGCAGAGCAGGGCCACGACGAGACCGGTCACGGCGGCGTCCTGGCCGACCACGGCCTTGGCGATCTCGGCGCGCAGGGCTTCGAGGGCGGCCCGGGCGTTGCCCGGGGCCGCGGTCTGCCCGGCGTTGTCAGTGGTCGGGTCCATCATGGACGGCGTACCTCTCTTTCGAGGGCGTCGAGTTGGTCGGCGAGGGCGATCAGGGCCGCGTCGTCGCCGGGCGGCGGGCCGAAGAGGAGGGCGTGCAGGGACTGTCCGTCGCCGTGTGTGCCGTGGAGGTGGGCGGACAGGGCGGGGAGCAGGGACTCGGGCGTGTGCGCCTGGGAGACGGGGACGCCGGTGAGAGGGGCGAGGCGGGTGCGGGTGGCGGAGCGAAGAGCGGCGGCGGCGCGGTCGCGGGCGTTCGCCTTGCGGTAGAGGCGGGCGCGGCCTTCGACGGTTTCGGAGGCGCGGATCGCGACGGGGAGTTTTTCGGGCACCAGGGGGCCGAGTCGGCGTGCCCGCCACAGGGCGGCGAGGGCGGCGGCGATGAAGAGCTGCAGGGTGCCCCAGAGCCAGCCGGACGGGATCAGGTCGAAGAAGCCGCGCTCGTCGTCGGGGTCAGGGACGTCGGAGAGGGAGGGGAGGTACCAGACCAGATGGTCGCGGGAGCCGAGGAGTTGGAGGGCGAGCGAGGCGTTGCCGTGTTCGTCGAGGTGGTTGTTGAAGAGGATGTCGCGGGCGCCGAGGACGACGGTGTCGCCCGGCAGGCCCCCCGGAGAAGCCTCCGCAGCGGGGTCGGGGATGCGGAGCAGGGTGGCCAGGCGTCGGCTGGGGTAGCAGGCGTCGGCTTCCAGGTGGGTGCTGTAGCGGATGCCGCCCGTGTCGGCGTTGCCGGCGCGTCGGGCGGCAGGCAGGTCGCAGGCGGGGGCCAGGGTCGAGTCGAGGCTGAGCGCCGGGTCGGCGGTGACGCCGGGGGCGAGGCGTTCGACGGCGCCGCCGCCGGGGGCGAGCAGGACGGTGCGCCCGCCGGAGCCGGTCGTCGCGGAGTGCAGTCCCGTCTGCTGGCGTTCCGTCAGGAGGTCGGGCACGGCGACCAGCAGGGTGGTGTCCGGGCCGGCCGCGGCCCGTGCTTCGTCCAGGGTGGTGACCACGCGCGTGGAGACCCCCCGGTCGGCGAGGAGTTCGGCGACGGCGCGGCTGCCGTAGGGGTCGGCGGAGCGCGGGTCGAGTTCGCCGTGCCGGGCGTCGGAGCGGACGGCCGCGATGGCGACGGCCCCGACGAGCAGCAGGACGAGCGCGAGAGCGATGCCGCGCGTGCGGGTCCACACCTGGCGGGCGGTGGGCGAGGCCGCGGTGGTGGGGAGCGTGGCCTCGGTGGTCATTCGGCGGCTCCCCGGGCGGTGTCCCGGTCCGCGTCGCCCGTGGCTCCGGCCGTGCTGCTCGCCAGGTGGGGCTTGCTGCGTTCCAGGTCGTGGTCGAGTGCGGCGAGGTGCCGGTACGACTGTTCGCTGCCGGGCCGACCGCCGTACGCGACGTCGTCGAAGTCCCGGGCGGCGGTGCGCAGGCGGTCCCTGTGGTCGGGCAGGGCGCGGCCGGCCTCGGTGGCCGCCTCGTCGGCGGTGCGGCCGGGGCGGGTGTCGAGCAGGGCGCGTTCCTCGAGGGCGCGGACGACGGCCCGCATGCGTTCCTGGACGGCCTGGCTCCAGTGTCCCTGGGCGGCGTGCGCCTCGGCGGCGGCGCGGTGGTCGGCGGCGCTGCGGGGGCGGTCGTCGAAGAGGGCGGGGGCGGAGACGGGACTGCGCCGAGGGGTGCCCAGGCGCCACCAGAGGGCGCCCAGCAGCGCCACCACGGCCAGGATGACGACCACCAGGCCGAGCGTCCCGCCGGGTGTCGCGGTGGAAGCCCTGGTGAACAGCTCTCCGATCCAGTCCCAGAAGGCGTTGAGAGCCCTCTGGAACCAGCTGGGGTCGTTCTCGTGGTACATGCGCTTGGACAGTTCGCGCCGTGCCGCCTCCCTCGCGGGGTCGCGCGGGATGGTCACCGGCGGCTCGTCGCCGGAGCGCGTCAGCGACAGTGCCGACAGCACGGAGGTGTCGCCGGCGTGCGACACCGTTCGTGCGGCGGCCTGTGACAGCACCCCCGTGAGAACTCCCCCCGACGTGCTCACCGCATCAGCTCCCCGGGACGGCGCCGGAGGCGCCGGCGGCGCGGGCCAGTTCGAGGTCGAGGGCCTCGCGGCGGATGCGCTGGTCGATGTACAGCAGGACGGTCACGCCCGCCGTGATCGGGAAAGTGATCATGGAGCCGATCACCGAGCCGATGCCGCTGACGACGAGGAACGTCCAGCCGAGGTCTCCGGTGCCCTCCAGGAAACCGCCGATCCCGTCGCCGCCGAGGGCCGCGGCGAGGAAGGTGAACGGGATGACGATGATCGACGCGACGACGTTGGCGATGACCGTGGCGAGCAGTTGGATGCCGAAGACCCGCCACCAGGAGCCGCGCACCAGCTTCACCGAGCGGCCCATCGCCTTCTTGATGCCCTGCTTCTCCAGCATCAGCGCGGGGGACGCGAGCGAGAAGCGGACCCAGAGCCAGATTGCGACGATGCCGCCGGCCATGAAGCCCAGGGCGGACAGGGCCACACCGGCCTCGCCGCCCGCGGTGGCTGTGATGATCAGACCGGGTGTCATGCCGGCGGTGAGGAGACCGGCCGCGATGAGGATCAGCAGGAGGATCAGGCCGAACAGCTTCAGCACCTGGGGGCGGGCGTCCCGCCAGGCCTCGCCGGTGGTCACCCGCCGGCCGAGCACGGCGCGGCTGGTGACGGTGGTGAGCAGGGCGGTGGCCAGGACGGTGCCGATCAGGGAGATCAGGAAGATGACACCCGAGTTGATCGTGGTGTCGGCCAGCGCGTCACCGAGTTCGCTCAGGGTGGCGTCGGGGTCGTTGAGGGCCTCGGTGCCGGTGTTGTCCAGGACGAGGCCCTGGAGCAGCACGACGATGACCTCGGTGAAGATGGCGACGGTCAGCGAGATGCCGAGGACGGTGCGCCAGTAGGTGCGCATGGTCGAGACGGCACCGTCGAGGATCTCGCCGACGCCGAGCGGGCGGAGCGGGATCACGCCGGGCTTGGCCGCAGGCGGGGGACCGCCCCAGCCGCCTCCCCAGCCGCCGTGTCCGCCGGGGGCGCCGTAGCCGCCGCCCGGGCCGCCGTAGCCGCCGCCCGGGCCGCCGTAGCCGCCAGGGCCTCGGTAGCCGCCGTAGCCGCCTCCCGGGGGCCCGGGAGGCGGGGCGCCCCAGCCCGGGCCGGGCGGCGGAGGAGGCGGGGCCTGGCCGGGGGCGGCGGGTCCGGTGGGTGCGGACCACTGGCCGGGGGGCGGCTGCTCCTTGGACCACTTCGTGCCGGGGCTCGTCGGTTCCGCACCCGGCCGGTCCGCGGGCGGCGCGGGCTGATCGGGGCCGGCGGGGCCGGGCGCGCCGGGGCCTGGCCCGTCGGACGGGGCGGATCCGGGCGATGCCCAGCCCGGAGTGTCGTTCATCGTCGCTCCTTCACGGTGCCCTTCCGCGGTCGCGGCGGCAGGTTGGCAGCCATCGTGCCATGGGGGCGTCGGGTGCGGACCGGGCGCGGTAGGGGCTGCGCACCTTCAATTGTCCGTCGTACAGGGGGCACACTGACCGCATGGCTGATCAGGACGCGCGAAGCGGCGAGGACAAGAGGCCGACCGGGATACCGGTCCTTCGGTGGGAGGAACCCCCCGAGGGCCCGGTGCTGGTGCTGCTGGACCAGACCAGGCTGCCGGCCGAAGAGGTCGAACTGGTCTGCACGGACCCGGCCGCCCTGGTCGAGGCGATCCGCACGCTCGCCGTCCGCGGGGCACCGCTGCTGGGCATCGCCGGCGCCTACGGGGTCGCGCTCGCCGCCGTGCGGGGCTTCGAGGTGACCGAGGCCGCGGCCGCGCTGGAGGGCGCCCGCCCCACCGCGGTGAACCTCGCCGTGGGGGTACGCCGGGCGCGGGCCGCCCACCAGGAGGCGCTCGCCGGGACCGGTGATCCCCGGCAGGCCGCCGCCGCGGCGCTGACCGCGGCACGGGCGCTGCACCGGGAGGACGCCGAGGCCAGCGCCCGGATGGCCGCGCACGGGCTGGCGCTGCTCGACGAACTGCTGCCCGCCGGAGGGCACCGCGTGCTCACGCACTGCAACACGGGTTCGCTGGTGTCGGGCGGCGAAGGGACCGCGTTCGCGGTCGCGCTCGCGGCACACCGGGAGGGGCGGCTGCGCCGCCTGTGGGTGGACGAAACGCGTCCCTTGCTGCAAGGTGCTCGCCTGACGGCATACGAGGCGGCCCGCAACGACATGGCGTACACCTTGCTCACCGACAACGCGGCGGGTTCGCTGTTCGCGGCGGGCGAGGTCGACGCCGTGCTGATCGGCGCGGACCGCATCGCGGCCGACGGTTCGGTGGCGAACAAGGTGGGGAGCTATCCGCTCGCGGTGCTCGCGCGGTACCACCATGTGCCGTTCATCGTGGTGGCTCCGGTCACGACGGTGGATCCGGGCACGCCGGACGGGGCGTCCATCGAGGTGGAGCAGCGCCCCGGATATGAAGTGACCGAGGTCACAGCACCCCAGGTGCCGGTGGCGGGAGCGGGAGGCGGGATTCCGGTGGCACCCCTGGGGAGCCAGGCGTACAACCCGGCGTTCGACGTGACCCCGCCCGAACTGGTGACGGCGATCGTCACCGAGGAGGGCGTGGTTTCGCCCGTGACGACCGAGGCCCTGGCCGCGCTGTGTGCCAGGTCACGCCAGGTAACGATTAGCTAATGGGATGATGTCGTTTATGAAGGGACGAGTCCTTGTCGTCGACGACGACACCGCACTGGCCGAGATGCTCGGCATTGTGCTGCGTGGTGAGGGTTTTGAGCCATCGTTCGTAGCCGACGGCGACAAGGCGCTGGCCGCCTTCCGGGAGACCAAGCCCGATCTGGTGCTGCTCGACCTGATGCTGCCCGGCCGGGACGGCATCGAGGTGTGCCGCCTGATCAGGGCGGAGTCGGGTGTGCCGATCGTGATGCTGACGGCGAAGAGTGACACCGTCGACGTCGTGGTCGGTCTCGAGTCCGGTGCCGACGACTACATCGTGAAGCCGTTCAAGCCGAAGGAGCTGGTGGCCCGTATCCGGGCACGGCTGCGCAGGTCCGAGGAGCCGGCGCCGGAACAGCTCGCCATAGGCGACCTGGTCATCGACGTGGCCGGTCACTCGGTGAAGCGGGACGGGCAGTCGATCGCGCTGACGCCGCTGGAGTTCGACCTGCTGGTGGCGCTGGCCCGCAAGCCGTGGCAGGTGTTCACCCGCGAGGTGCTCCTCGAGCAGGTCTGGGGCTACCGGCACGCCGCCGACACCCGGCTGGTCAACGTGCACGTCCAGCGGCTGCGCTCCAAGGTCGAGAAGGACCCGGAGAAGCCGGAGATCGTGGTGACCGTCCGCGGCGTCGGTTACAAGGCGGGACCGAGCTGACATGACCAGGGACAGTGCCGCTTCGGCGCCCGGGTCCGGGGCCCGCGCCGGGCGGCCTGTCGGCCCCGAGCCCTCCGGCCGCAAGCCTGCCGGCTCGCGCTTCGGCCGCGTGCTGGAGAGCGGGCTGCTGCACGGCGGGGTGCAGGGCAGCCCGGTGCTCCGTCTGTTCATGCGCTGGGTGCGCCGCCCCCTGCTGCCGGTCATGCGGCTGTGGCGGCGCAACATCCAGCTCAGGATCGTCGCCACCACCCTGCTGATGTCGCTGGGCGTGGTGCTGCTCCTCGGCTTCGTGGTGATCGGGCAGGTCCGCAACGGACTGCTCGACGCCAAGGTGAAGGCCGCCCAGAGCCAGGCCACCGGTGGTTTCACGGCGGCCAAGCAGAAGGCCGAGGAGGCGGCGAGCACCAACGGCGACGACACCACCCCCGCGGACGGCCGCCCCTCGCAGAACGTCATCCAGTGGATGAGCGAGCTGGTGAAGTCGCTCTCCAGCGGTGGTCAGAGCGCGTTCGACGTGGTCACCCTCCCCATGGGCGGGGAGAGCGGCAGCGGACGCGGTCCACGCGCCTCCGGAACGGTCAACTGGGCGGCCAGCGTCCCCGAGTCCCTGCGGGAGCGCATCGACGGCGACACCGCGGCCGCCCAGAGCTACACCCGGATCGTCTACAACTCCGACCAGGCGTCCCAGCCCGGACTGGTCATCGGCAAGCAGGTCAACGACCCGAACGGCGAGCCCTACCAGCTGTACTACCTCTTCCCGTTCACCCAGGAGGAGAAGTCGCTCAGCCTGGTCAGGGGCACCCTGGCGACGGCCGGCCTCTTCGTCGTCGTGCTGCTCGGCGCCATCGCCTGGCTCGTGGTGCGCCAGGTCGTGACACCCGTACGGATGGCGGCGAGCATCGTCGAGCGGCTGTCGGCGGGGCGGCTGCAGGAACGGATGAAGGTCACCGGCGAGGACGACATCGCCCGGCTCGGTGAGGCCTTCAACAAGATGGCGCAGAACCTCCAGCTCAAGATCAGCCAGCTGGAGGACCTGTCGCGGATGCAGCGGCGCTTCGTCTCCGACGTGTCGCACGAGCTGCGGACGCCGCTGACCACGGTGCGGATGGCGGCCGACGTCATCCACGACGCGCGCGTGGACTTCGATCCGGTGACCGCGCGGTCGGCCGAGCTGCTCGCCGACCAGCTGGACCGGTTCGAGACGCTGCTCGCGGACCTGCTGGAGATCAGCCGCTTCGACGCGGGCGCCGCGGCCCTCGAGGCCGAGCCGATAGACCTCAGGGAGGTCGTACGGCGGGTCGTCAGCGGCGCGGAGCCGCTCGCCGAGCGCAAGGGCACGCGGATACGGCTCTCCGGCGACCAGCAGCCCGTCGTGGCCGAGGCGGATGCCCGGCGTGTGGAACGCGTACTGCGCAACCTCGTCGTCAACGCCGTCGAGCACGGCGAGGGCCGGGACGTCGTCGTCAAGCTCGCCGCCGCCGGCGGCGCGGTCGCCGTCGCGGTGCGCGACTACGGCGTGGGACTCAAGCCGGGCGAGGCCACCCGGGTGTTCAGCCGTTTCTGGCGGGCCGACCCGGCACGCGCGCGTACCACCGGCGGTACGGGGCTGGGCCTGTCGATCGCCCTGGAGGACGCGCGTCTGCACGGCGGCTGGCTGCAGGCCTGGGGCGAGCCCGGTGGCGGCTCGCAGTTCCGGCTGACGCTGCCCAGGACGGCGGACGAGCCGCTGCGGGGCTCGCCGATACCGCTGGAGCCGGCCGACTCGCGCCGCAACCACGGGCTCCAGGACGCGGGCCTGGGCGACACCGTACGGCCGCACGGCACGGACAAGGCGGTCGGTGTCCCGGCGCAGGCGCCCCCCGGGCAGGCGTCCACGGTCTCCGCGCGGGGGCCGATAACGCCGCGGCAGGCCACGGTCGCCCCCACGGCAGACCCGACGGCGCTGCCCGGCAACGGGGCGCGCGTGGTGCCGAGGCCGGTGTCGGGCGCCGCGCGGAGACAGGACGGCGGGACGGCGTCGGGGGCGGCGGCGAACCGTCCGGAAGAAGCCGGTCCCGAGGAGTCGAGCAGGCAAGGGGAGGCATCTCGTGGGCGCTGACCGCGAGGGGAGCGGTCGGCGGGGGCCGGCACGCGTGATGGCGTACACCGCCTGCGGTTTCGTGCTGCTGGCGGGATGTGCGTCCATGCCCGACAGCGGGGACCTGCGCGGAGTGGAGTCCACGCCTCGCCAGGACCCGCAGGTGCGGGTGTTCGCGATGCCGCCGCAGGAGGACGACCCGCCCGCCGACATCGTGCAGGGCTTCCTGGAGGCGCTGACCAGCGACGATCCGCACTACGAGACGGCGCGGAAGTACCTGACCGGCGACGCCGCGAAGAACTGGCGGCCGGACCGGTCGACGACGGTGCTCGCGGACGGCCCGGGGACGGTGTCGGACCACTCGGGCAACCGCGAGGAGGCCAACGACTACTCGGTCAACCTGACCGGGACCAAGGTCGCCACGGTGGACGGGCAGCAGTCGTACTCGCCGGCCGAGGGCCGGTACCGCGAGTCGGTGCACCTCACCCGCAACCCCAAGACCAAGCAGTGGCGCATCGACGTGCTGCCGCAGGGCGTCGTCATGGGCAAGTCGGACTTCCAGCGCAACTACATGTCGGTCAACCGGTACTACTTCGACTCGAACGCCGTGACGCGGGCGGACGCCGACACCGGCGCGGTCCGGGAGCCGGCGGCCGTCGCCGACCCCGTCTACGTGCGCCGGCGCGTGGACCCGCTGACCCAGGTGGTGCGTTCCCTGCTCAGCGGCCCGACGAGGCTGCTGGACCCCGTGGTCAGGTCCAGCTTCCCGACCGGGACGGCGCTGGCGGACGACGTCGTCTCGCTGACGCCGGACGACCGCAACAAGCTGACCGTGCCGCTGAACGACAAGGCGGCCGCGGCGGGCGACGACGAGTGCGACGAGATGGCCGCGCAGCTCCTGTTCACGCTGCAGAACCTCACCCCGGCGGTGGAGGAGGTCGAGCTGCGCTCCGGCGGGGAGCAGATGTGTTCGCTCTCCGAGGACCGGGCCGAGACGGTCGCCACGCGCGGCTCGGCGCAACGACCCGACTACCTGTACTTCCTCGACGACCAGGACCGCCTGGTGCGGATCGCCGCCGGCAGCAACGGGACCCGGGCCGAACCGGTGCCCGGCCCACTGGGCGAGGGGCAGCGGGCCATGCGGTCGGTGGCCGTGTCGCGCGACGAGCACAGCGCGGCCGGGATCGGTCTCGACAGCAAGTCGCTGTACGTCGGCTCCCTGGTGTCGGGCGGTTCGCTCGGCGACGCCGTGCTGACCAGCGGGGGCAAGGCGGAGACGGACCGGCTGACCCCACCCAGCTGGGACACGCGGGGCGATCTGTGGATCGCCGACCGCGACCCGGCCGACCCGAGGCTGCTGCTGCTGAAGAAGGGCGCGGGCGATCCCGTGGAGGTGCGGACGCCGGGCCTCGACGGACGCGTTCAGGCCGTGCGGGTGGCCGCCGACGGGGTGCGGATCGCGCTCGTCGTGGAGAAGGACGGCAGGCGGTCGCTGCTCATCGGCCGGATCGAGCGGGAGGAAAGGGCCGGCGAACCGCCCGCGGTCACCGTGCTCGAACTGCGCTCCGCGACCCCGGAGCTGGAGGAGGTCACGGCCATGTCGTGGGCCGGTGACGCCCGGCTCGTGGTGGTCGGGCGCGAGCGCGGCGGCGTCCAGCAGATCGGTTACGTCCAGGTAGACGGCTCGACGCCGGAGGTCACGGTGCCCGCCGCGCTGACCGGCGTCAAGGAGATCGCCGCGACCGAGGACGAGCGGCTGCCGCTGGTGGCCTACTCGGAGGACCTGATCGTGCGGCTGCCGTCCGGGCTCCAGTGGCAGAAGGTGACGGAGGGGGCCGCGCCGGTCTATCCGGGGTGAGGTCTGTCCGGTCTGTCCGGCTGTCCAGCCTTTCCGGAGTTTTCCACAGGCCTGGCAGGGTTCCGCGAGCGTTGGCACAGTGGTGGCCATCGGGGGATCGCGGACGTTGCGGAGATGGTGGCCATGTGGGGAACGCCGGCAGTGCGGAGGTGGTGGACCGACCTCACGGACCTGGTGCTGCCGGCCGAGTGCGGAGGCTGCGGCAAGGCTCGAGCGGTGCTGTGTACCCGGTGCCGTACGGCGCTGAGCGGAGCCCCGCCGTGTCGGGTGCGTCCGGACCCGGAGCCGCCCGGTCTGCCCGCGGTGCACGCGGCGGCGCCGTACGCGGACGAGGTCCGGGCCACGCTGCTGGCACACAAGGAGCGGGGAGTGCTGGCCCTCACGGGACCGCTCGGCGTGGCACTGGCGGGAGCGGTGCGGGCGGGACTCCGGGGGACGCGGCGGGGAGCCGGTGGCACGGGTTCCGGTGAGGCGGGGGCCGTTCGGAGACGGGGCCCGGTGCTGCTCGTGCCCGTGCCGTCGGCGCGCAGATCCGTGCGGACCCGCGGGCACGACCCGGCACGGCGGATCGCCCTCGCGGCCGCGGGGGAGCTGCGGCGCACCGGGACGTCCGCCCGGGTGCTGGCCGTGCTGCGGCAGCGGTACGCCGTGGCCGACCAGTCGGGGCTCGACGCCCGGCAGCGGCTGGACAACCTCACCGGCGCACTGACGGTGACGCCCGGCGCCGTCGGGCTGTTGCGCGGCGGCGGGGCGCTCGTCCTCGTCGACGACCTGATGACGACGGGGGCGTCGCTGGCCGAGGCGGCACGTGCGGTGCGCGCGGCGACGGCCGCCGCCGTTGAGTCGCTGGCGGGGCCGGACACGTACGGGAGGGCGAGATCGGCTGTGTATCCGGCTGAGGCAGGGGAAGGCAGAGAGGAACGGAAGACCGTGCCCCTAATGGCGGGCCGGTACGGAGGCGATGGCGTGATCCGTGAAGCGATCTGCGCGGCAGTGGTCGCTGCTTCACCAGATTCCTTCGAAATAAACCGGAACTGACTGAGAAGTTTCGTCGTTGCAGGTAATGAGAGGTTGAATTCACCGGAACGGAGGTACGCCGCGGTAGAGGGTGACGACATCCGTCCGGGCGAGATATGTTCGGTTGTGAGGCAAAGCCGCAGGCCACACCTCTCAAATCCGAATGCCGTGCTGCGGGTTTCACCGTCATCACCCGCACCGGTGGAGTGGAGATCCCGCCCACGGGGGAGGAGGTGGACGTCACCGAGTCCGAGGTTTCGGGAGAGACCGGAACCTGGTGCAAAAGGGAGATGCTCCGCCGTCGAAGCGGAGCGATCCGGGAACGGAGTTCTGCGTGGACATCGTCGTCAAGGGCCGCAAGACCGAGGTGCCCGAGCGGTTCCGGAAGCACGTGGCCGAGAAGCTGAAGCTGGAGAAGATCCAGAAGCTCGATGGCAAGGTGATCAGCCTCGACGTCGAGGTGTCCAAGGAGCCGAACCCCCGGCAGGCCGACCGCTGTGACCGAGTGGAGATCACGCTCCGCTCCCGCGGTCCGGTGATCCGGGCGGAGGCGGCGGCGAGCGACCCCTACGCGGCGCTCGACCTGGCGGCGGAGAAGCTCGGCGCACGGCTGCGCAAGCAGCACGACAAGCGCTTCTCGCGCCGCGGAGCGCGCCGTATCCCGGCGGCAGAGGTCGCCGACCACGTACCCGGCGCGGCGACGCTCAACGGGAACGGCGCCGTCGTCCCGACCGAGGAGCAGGACGGCGTTCCCACCAAGAGGATCGGCTCGTTGGAGGTCCAGGGCGACGGGCCGCTCGTCGTCCGGGAGAAGACCCACGTGGCCGCCCCGATGTCCCTCGACCAGGCGCTCTACGAGATGGAGCTGGTCGGGCACGACTTCTACCTGTTCGTCGACTCCGAGACGAAGGAGCCCAGCGTCGTCTACCGGCGGCACGCCTACGACTACGGCGTCATCCACCTCACCACGGACACGATGGTCACCCAGGCGCACGCCCCCGACGCGGGCGACGCGCTCGGCGGCTGACACACGCCGCCGGTGACAGCGGTCCGGTGCCCCTGGAGCGCGTGTGCGCCCCCAGGGGCACCGGTGTGCGACGGTGCGCGTGGGTGTGCGACCCCAACGCTGCCCGTTCGGTCACCCTGCTGTCGGCCGGGCATGGAATCATGGCGGCAACGGCCCAACGGGTGGGTCGTTGCTCTGGGTTGGCGATGGTTCAGGACCACGTGCCACAGCCTTCAGGGGGAGGAACGATGGCGGACAGTTTCGGACCGATGCGGGGCGCGGGCGTCGATCACGGGAGCGACGACGCGGCGGTCGGCATGGGCCCGGACGCGGACGCGGGTCCCACGCGCGAGGAGCCGATCAGGGTGCTCGTCGTGGACGACCACGCCCTCTTCCGCCGCGGCCTGGAGATCGTGCTCGCGGCCGAGGAGGACATCCAGGTCGTCGGAGAGGCCGGGGACGGCGCCGAGGCCGTGGAGAAGGCCGCCGACCTGCTGCCGGACATCGTCCTGATGGATGTGCGGATGCCCAAGCGGGGCGGTATCGAAGCCTGCACCTCCATCAAGGAGGTGGCCCCCAGCGCCAAGATCATCATGCTGACGATCAGTGACGAAGAGGCCGATCTCTACGACGCGATCAAGGCGGGCGCGACCGGTTATCTGCTCAAGGAGATCTCCACGGACGAGGTGGCCACGGCCATTCGCGCGGTGGCCGACGGGCAGTCCCAGATCAGTCCGTCCATGGCGTCGAAACTGCTCACCGAGTTCAAGTCGATGATCCAGCGGACCGACGAACGCCGGCTGGTGCCCGCCCCCCGGCTCACGGATCGCGAGCTGGAGGTCCTCAAGCTCGTCGCCACGGGAATGAACAACCGGGACATCGCCAAGGAACTGTTCATTTCCGAGAACACCGTGAAGAACCACGTGCGCAACATCCTGGAGAAACTCCAGCTGCACTCCAGGATGGAGGCCGTGGTGTACGCGATGCGGGAGAAGATTCTCGAGATCCGCTGAGCCGGGTCCCGGTCAGTGGAGCAGGAGGGCGAGCTCCCGGGTGAGGGGCTCGCGCAGGTCGGGCGCCTCCACCCGCTCCACGCGCACGTCCGTGCAGTCCACCCAGCTCGCCGCCTCGACCAGGGCCTGGGCCACCGCCGGGGCCGCCTTCCGGCCCTCGAGCGTGACCTGCTTGGCGACCAGGGTGCGTCCCTCGCGCGCCGGGTCCACCCGGCCGACGAGCCGCCCTCCGGCCAGGACCGGCATCGCGAAGTAGCCGTGCACCCGCTTCCGCTTGGGCACGTAGGCCTCCAGGCGGTGGGTGAAACCGAAAATCCGCTCCGTACGCGCCCGCTCCCAGATGAGGGAGTCGAAAGGCGAAAGCAGCGTCGTGCGGTGACGGCCGCGCGGGGGAGTCTCCAGGGCCGCCGGATCCGCCCAGGCCGGGCGGCCCCAGCCCTGCACCGTGACCGGCACCAGGCCCGAGTCGGCGATCACCGCGTCGACCTGCTCGGCCTTGAGACGGTGGTAGTCCGCGATGTCCGCGCGCGTGCCGACGCCCAGGGACTGACCGGCCAGGCGGACCAGGCGGCGCAGGCACTCCGTGTCGTCCAGGTCGTCGTGGAGCAGCGCGGCCGGGACCGCGCGCTCCGCCAGGTCGTACACCCGCTTCCAGCCGCGGCGCTCCACGCACACAACCTCGCCGTACATCAGCGCGCGCTCGACGGCGACCTTCGTGCCCGACCAGTCCCACCACTCGCTGGTCTTCTTCGCACCCCCGAGGTCGGTCGCGGTGAGGGGCCCTTCGGCGCGGAGCTGTTCGATGACGCGGTCGTAGTCGCCCTCGGGGAGGTGGTGGTTCCAGTGCGGGCGGTTGCGGAGCGCGCGGCGTCGGAAGGCGAAGTGGGGCCATTCCTCGATGGGGAGGATGCACGCGGCGTGGGACCAGTACTCGAAGGCGTGGGTGTCCTTCCAGTAGGCGTCGTCGACGGTCTTGCGGCCGACCGCGCCCAGGCGGGCGTACGGGACGAGCTCGTGGGAGCGGGCCAGGACCGAGATGGTGTCGAGTTGCACCGCGCCCAGGTGACGGAGGACGCCGCGGACGCCGGCGCGGCGGTCGGGGGCGCCGAGGAAGCCCTGTGCGCGGAGGGCGAGGCGGCGGGCCTCGGCTGCGGACAGTTCCGTGGCGGGGGGCGGGAGGGTCGTCATGCGTCCGCACGATAGGGGGTGGGTCTGACAGTGGGTGCGGGGTGCGGGGAGGTGGTGGGTGCGGTGGGGCGGGGTTCGGGTGGCACCCGGCGCGGGGTGGCGGGGGTGGGGGGCGCGGGCCGGTGCCGGCCGGGTGCCGCTGCGCCCACCCGTGCCGCCCCAGCGGCACGACTGCCCGCAGCTACACGCGGGTACACGCGGGCCGGTGTCGGTCCGCCCACCTGTTGCCGCCCCAGCGGCACGACTGCCCGCAGCTACACGCGGGCCGGTGCCGCTGCGCCCACCCGTTGCCGCCCGGCGGCACGCCTGACCGCAGCTACGCCTGTGCGGGCAGGTACGGGGACGTCGATGGGAGGGCGAGGTCTGAGGGGAGGAGGGAGCCGATCCAGCAGTCGCGGCGTGTGCCCTGGTTGTTGATACCGGAGCGCAGCGTGCCCTCCATGGTGAAACCCGCGCGCTGGGCCACCGCGCGGGAGGCCGTGTTGCCGACCTCGGCGCGCCACTCCAGGCGGTCGACGGCCCGTTCGGTGAAGGCCCAGCGGGCGACGGTCACGGCGGCCTCGGTGACGTGGCCCCGGCCGCGGTGCTCCCTGGCGCCCCAGAACCCGATCTCGCCGACGCCCAGGGAGATCATCGTGACGCCGAGCATGCCGGCCAGGTCCCCGGCGGGAAGGAAGAGGCCGAAGGTGAACATCGAGTCGTTCGCCCAGCCGTCGGGGACCACCTGCTCCGTGAAGCTCCGCGCGTGCTCCGGGAGGTAGGGCGAGGGGATCGTCGTCCAGCGCTGGATGTCGGCGTCCTGGCAGGCGGCGTACACGGCCTCGGTGTCCTGCGGGCCGACCGCGCGCAGGACCAGGCGGTCGGTGGTGAGCGTGACGGGTTCCATCGGCCGATTCTGCTCGGCCTCCCGGGGCGGTGCCAGTGTTTTGCCGTCCGTGAACATCCGGTCACCTGGCGTGCGATTCGCCGGAACGTGCGGCACCATCCGCGGGGCCCGGACGTTGAAAGGGGTGACAGCAGACAGGGAAGCTGAATGCAAAGGTGTGGACGGTCCCCGTTACGGCAGGCCTCCCGGTGCGGCGGGGTCCTCGCATACGATGGCCGTTGCCCGATCCGTCACAGGAAACCGACCGTCCCAGGCCCGACCGGCAAGGAGACCAACCCCCGTGTCCGTCCTCTCGAAGATCATGCGTGCAGGCGAAGGCAAGATCCTGCGCAAGCTGCACCGCATCGCGGACCAGGTCAACTCCATCGAAGAGGACTTCACTGACCTCTCCGACGCCGAGCTGCGGGCCCTCACCGACGAGTACAAGCAGCGCTACGCCGACGGTGAGAGCCTTGACGACCTGCTGCCCGAAGCCTTCGCCACCGTCCGTGAGGCCGCCAAGCGCGTCCTGGGCCAGCGCCACTACGACGTGCAGATCATGGGCGGCGCCGCCCTGCACATGGGCTACGTGGCCGAGATGAAGACCGGTGAGGGCAAGACCCTCGTCGGCACGCTGCCCGCCTATCTCAACGCCCTCTCCGGCGAGGGCGTGCACATCGTCACGGTCAACGACTACCTGGCCGAGCGCGACTCGGAGCTGATGGGCCGCGTCCACAAGTTCCTGGGCCTGACCGTCGGCTGCATCCTGGCCAACCAGACGCCGGCCCAGCGCCGCGAGATGTACGGCTGTGACATCACCTACGGCACGAACAACGAGTTCGGCTTCGACTACCTGCGCGACAACATGGCGTGGTCCAAGGACGAGCTGGTCCAGCGCGGCCACAACTTCGCCATCGTCGACGAGGTCGACTCCATCCTCGTCGACGAGGCCCGTACGCCGCTGATCATCTCGGGCCCGGCCGACCAGGCCACCAAGTGGTACGGCGACTTCGCCAAGCTGGTCACCCGCCTGAAGAAGGGCGAGGCCGGCAACACCCTCAAGGGCATCGAGGAGACCGGCGACTACGAGGTCGACGAGAAGAAGCGCACCGTCGCCATCCACGAGTCGGGCGTGTCCAAGGTCGAGGACTGGCTGGGCATCGACAACCTCTACGAGTCGGTGAACACCCCGCTGGTCGGCTACCTCAACAACGCCATCAAGGCCAAGGAACTCTTCAAGAAGGACAAGGACTACGTCGTCCTCGACGGCGAAGTCATGATCGTCGACGAGCACACCGGCCGTATCCTCGCCGGCCGCCGTTACAACGAGGGCATGCACCAGGCGATCGAGGCGAAGGAAGGGGTGGACATCAAGGACGAGAACCAGACGCTCGCCACGATCACCCTCCAGAACTTCTTCCGCCTCTACAAGCGTCGCGACCACAAGGGCAAGGAAGTCCCCGGCCTCTCCGGCATGACCGGTACGGCGATGACCGAGGCCGCCGAGTTCCACCAGATCTACAAGCTCGGCGTGGTGCCCATCCCGACCAACCGGCCGATGGTCCGCAAGGACCAGTCGGACCTGATCTACCGCACCGAGGTCGCCAAGTTCGAGGCGGTCGTCGACGACATCGAGGAGAAGCACCGCAAGGGGCAGCCGATCCTCGTCGGCACCACCTCGGTCGAGAAGTCCGAGTACCTCTCGCAGCAGCTCAGCAAGCGCGGCGTCCAGCACGAGGTGCTCAACGCCAAGCAGCACGACCGGGAGGCGACGATCGTCGCCCAGGCGGGCCGCAAGGGCGCGGTGACGGTGGCCACCAACATGGCCGGCCGCGGTACGGACATCAAGCTCGGCGGCAACCCCGAGGACCTCGCGGAGGCGGAGCTGCGCCAGCGCGGCCTCGACCCCGAGGAGCACATCGAGGAGTGGGCCGCGGCCCTGCCCGCCGCCCTGGAGCGGGCCGAGCAGGCGGTCAAGGCCGAGTTCGAAGAGGTCAAGGAGCTGGGCGGTCTCTACGTCCTGGGCACCGAGCGGCACGAGTCGCGCCGCATCGACAACCAGTTGCGCGGTCGTTCCGGCCGTCAGGGCGACCCCGGTGAGTCCCGTTTCTACCTCTCCCTGGGCGACGACCTGATGCGGCTGTTCAAGGCCCAGATGGTCGAGCGCGTGATGTCCATGGCCAACGTGCCGGACGACGTGCCGATCGAGAACAAGATGGTCACGCGCGCGATCGCGTCCGCCCAGTCGCAGGTCGAGACGCAGAACTTCGAGACCCGTAAGAACGTCCTGAAGTACGACGAGGTCCTCAACCGCCAGCGTGAGGTCATCTACGGCGAGCGGCGCCGCGTCCTGGAGGGCGAGGACCTGCAGGAGCAGATCCAGCACTTCATGAACGACACGATCGACGCCTACGTGCAGGCCGAGACCGCCGAGGGCTTCCCGGAGGACTGGGACCTCGACCGGCTGTGGGGCGCGTTCAAGCAGCTCTACCCGGTGAAGGTCACCGTCGAGGAGCTGGAGGAGGCGGCCGGCGACCGGGCCGGCCTCACCGCCGACTACATCGCGGAGTCCATCAAGGACGACATCATGGAGCAGTACGAGGCGCGGGAGAAGCAGCTCGGCTCCGAGATCATGCGCGAGCTGGAGCGCCGGGTCGTCCTGTCGGTCCTGGACCGCAAGTGGCGCGAGCACCTCTACGAGATGGACTACCTCCAGGAGGGCATCGGCCTGCGCGCGATGGCGCAGAAGGACCCGCTGGTCGAGTACCAGCGCGAGGGCTTCGACATGTTCCAGGCCATGATGGAGGGCATCAAGGAGGAGTCCGTCGGCTACCTGTTCAACCTG
Source organism: Streptomyces sp. CCM_MD2014 (assembly GCF_000772045.1). GTDB lineage: Bacteria > Actinomycetota > Actinomycetes > Streptomycetales > Streptomycetaceae > Streptomyces > Streptomyces salinarius. Next base: position 5,339,004 of record NZ_CP009754.1, read on the forward strand.
GAGGTCCAGGTCGAGCAGCAGGTCGAGGAGGTTCCGGTCGAGGACGCGGCGCCGTCGCTCGACAAGGGCGCGCAGGACGCGGTCCCGGCCCAGGCGGGCGCCCGTCCGGAGATCCGGGCCAAGGGCCTCGACGCGCCGCAGCGTCGGGACCTGCACTTCTCCGCGCCCACCGTGGACGGTGAGGGTGGCGTCGTCGAGGGTGAGTTCACCGACGGCGAGCCGGCGTCCGCCCAGTCCGACGGGCTCACGCGCGCGGAGCGCCGCAAGCAGGCCAAGGGCGGGCGCCGCCGCAAGAAGTGACGGTGCGGTGCCCGGCGGGCGCCGTGGCGGTGGAAGGGCCGGTCACCCGGGGGTGACCGGCCCTTCGGCCTGTTCTCCGGGCCGGGGCACGGGTGCGGGCGGCGCCTCAGTCGTCGTCCGCGCGGTGCCTGCGGGGGCCGCCCACTTCCACCGCCGTACAGCGCCAGCGCAGGTCCCGGCCCTGTTCCAGCCGGAAGGCCATGGCACGCAGCCGGTCGCCCGCGCCGATGCGGGCGAAGACCTCCAGGGCGCCCGGCCGGGGCTCGAAGTAGCCGATGTCGCGCACGACGGGGGACGCGCCGCGGGTGCGCAGCGGTCCGCGTTCGGCGAGGTGGGCCAGGTCGTCGTAGGCATGGCCGACGGTGTGCCGAAGCATCGAGTGGACGGGGCGCCGCCCGCTGAGCACGCCGAGGAGGAGCTCGGCGAAGTGGTCGGTGGGGCGGAGCTGCGGAACGGGGCGGCGCGGGGTCTGCGTGGGGACGAGAGGCGCTGCGGCGGACCGCGCGGCCCGGTGCACCACCGGTGCGGGCACCCCCGCCGTGCGGGCCGTGACCGGGTTCGCGGTGCGCGCCGGAGCGAGGGCCGCCCCGGGGCCGGGACGGGCGGCCGGGGTGGGCACCGGTCCCGTGGAGGGCGAGTCCGGCACGGCGACGGCCCCCGGCTTGGCGCCCGGTCCGGGGCCGGCCGTGGGCGGACGGGTGTCCGCCGGCCGCGTACGCGACCGCTGGGACCGGCCCGGGGACCCCGGCGGCCGCCCACCGGCCGCGGCGGCGCGCGCCCCGCGCGCTCCCGGCCTGCGGGGCGGCACGCCGCCGGGCGCACGGGCCGGCACACCCCCGGGTGCGCCGGACGGGAGGTAGGCGTACCCGTCGGACGGGGCATGGGCGGAGGCGGCGCTCAGGGGCGTGTGGTCGGGCGGGGTGGTGCCTCCCGGGCCTCGGGACGGGGCGCTGCCGGGCTCGCCGGGCGGGGCGGGCCGTGCGGGCCGGGTGAGTGGGCCCGTTGGGGCGGGGCTGGATGGGGCGGTGGGGCGGAGCCGGTTCCTGGTCATGACCTTGCGCATGGGGTCCCCGTTCGGCGGGCCCGGAGATACCGGGCAGTAACTTCGCGGTCGGGGATCTTGTACGGGCTGGAAGGGTGGCACGGCAAGGAGGCGGGCGACCGCGTCGCGGGGGCGGGCAGGTTCACCTATCCGAGTGATTGAGGGGGGTCGAGAGCCCGGACGGCAAGGGGGGACAGGGTGAATCCCGGGACCGGGATGGACGCCCCCGACGCCCCGGGCGGGGACCCGAAAGGGGACACCCGCACGTATCCTGAAGGCTCTCCCGCCGGGTCCACCGAGCGCCCCGGCGGCGTCCCCGACCACGAAAGCGGCAGACTCATGCGCGTCTACGTCCCCCTGACCCTGTCCGGCCTCGCCGAGGCGCACCGGGCGGGGGAGCTGGGGGCCGGGCCGCTCGTCGCCTACGCCGTCACGCCGGCGCTGCGCGAGTGGTACCTGTCGGACGACATCGAGGAGCTGGAGTACGCCGCCCTGAACCGCGCCGCGCTGGCGTCCTTGCGTCTGCTGGCGGCCGACGCCGCCGCGGCGCGGCGCCGCGTCGTGGTCGCCGCCGACGTGCCCGACCGTGCCGCCGCGGCCGACCCGGACCGGGGACTCGACCCGGCGGCGCTGGGCGAGGTCCGGGTCGCCGGGCCGCTGCCACTGGCCAAGGCGGCCGCGGTGCACGTCGACTCCGCCGACGCCGAGGCGGACGTGAGCGCGGCGGCCGAGGCGCTCGCGGCGGCGGACGGCGGGGACGACGACGCCCAGTTCGTCGTGGACGGCGCGGAGGACCACGAGCTGCTCTGGTACGCGACGCAGGAGATCCCGAACCTGGTCTGAACAGGCACTTCGCGCCGCAACGTCCCGATTGTCAGTGAGGGCGGGTACGTTTTCGGGCATGGGGATGCAGACGGGCGCACACATCGTGTGGGACTGGAACGGCACGCTGTTCCACGACAACGACGCGATCATCGGGGCGACGAACGCGGCGTTCGCCGAGCTGGGGCTGGCGCCGATCACACTGGAGCAGTACCGGGCGCTGTACTGCGTGCCGGTGCCGAAGTTCTACGAGCGGCTGATGGGAAGGGTGCCCACGGACGCCGAGTGGCAGCTCATGGACGCGACCTTCCAGCGCCACTACAGCGCACACCGTGGGCGTTGCCGGCTCGCCGAGGGTGCCACGGAGCTGCTCGCGGGGTGGCGGTCCGCGGGGCGCAGCCAGTCGATCCTCAGCATGTACGGCCACGACGAGCTGGTGCCCCTGGTCAAGGGGCTCGGGATCGAGGCCCACTTCATACGCGTCGACGGCCGCACCGGGCCGTCCGGGGGCAGCAAGGCCGAGCACATGGTGCGGCATCTCGCGCAGCTGGCGCTGTCCGGGGTGGAGCCCGCCCGCACCGTGGTGATCGGGGACGCCGCGGACGACGCGGTGGCGGCGCGCCACGTAGGGGCGGGGGCGGTGCTGTACACCGGCGGGTCCCACAGCCGGGCCAGCCTCGAAGGGGCCGGGGTGCCGGTGGTGGACACGCTGGGGGAGGCCGTGGCTGTGGCGGAGCGGCTGGCGGGATGACGGCGGCGGCGTCCGGTGCCGCGAGCCGCGCCGTTACCGGAGGGTAGCTGTGCGGAACGTCCAAGTTGCGGGCCCGGTTTTGTACACATGCGGCCCATGACGAGCAGCCCGCGGGGAGCGATAGCCTTGTGGCGTGATCAGCGCGATAGCTCGCGGGGGCACTGGTGCCCCTGCCCCGCGCCCGGCACACACGGACGACATCCGTGCCCGGGCGGCGGTCGCTGATCCTCGCGGGCGGGACGGGGCGGCACAGACCCCCGGCAGACCGCCGCGCACTCCCCGGACGGTGACGGCGAGAGCGAAGTCACACCCGGTGAGAGCGGCGACATTGGCTGATATGCCCCCGCTCCTCTCGTCTTGCGGCATAGCGTCGAAGTGGACCGGACACCCCGTGTCCCGACGTCATGCCGGAAGGCAGGAGACCGTACTTCCTTCTACGTCACGCAACGGCGCGCGACAGGAGTCAGAGGACAATGCAGACCAAGCTGGACGAAGCCAAGGCCGAGCTGCTCGAAAGGGCTGCGCGGGTAGCTGAGAACAGCCCGGTCGGGGGGCACCTACCGACCGGGACGACGGGCGAGGGAACTCCGGGCACCCCGGACGGCCCGGACGGCGCCCCGGACTACGCATCCGTGTTCGCGTTCCTCCAGCGCTACTACCGGCACACCGCCCCGGAGGACCTGACCGACCGCGACCCGGTCGACGTCTTCGGAGCCGCCGTCTCGCACTACCGGCTGGCGGAGAACCGCCCGCAGGGCACGGCGAACGTCCGGGTGCACACCCCGACGGTCGAGGAGAACGGCTGGACGTGCAGCCACTCCGTCGTCGAGGTGGTCACCGACGACATGCCCTTCCTCGTCGACTCCGTGACCAACGAGCTGACCCGTCAGGGCCGCGGCATCCACGTCGTCGTCCACCCGCAGATCGTGGTGCGGCGCGACGTCGCCGGCAAGCTCGTCGAGGTGCTCGCCGGCCCGCCCACCGCCGACCTGCCGCACGACGCGCACACCGAGTCCTGGATCCACGTCGAGATCGACCGCGAGACCGACCGCGGCGACCTCAAGCAGATCACCGCCGACCTGCTCCGCGTCCTCAACGACGTCCGCGAGACCGTCGAGGACTGGGGCAAGATGCGGGACGCGGCCGTCCGCATCGCCGACGGCCTGCCGACCGAGGCCACCCCCGAGGACCTCCCCGCGCGGGAGCTGGAGGAGGCCCGCGAGCTGCTCCACTGGCTGGCCGACGACCACTTCACCTTCCTCGGCTACCGCGAGTACGAGCTGCGCGAGGACGACTCCCTCGCCGCCGTCGCCGGCACCGGCCTCGGCATCCTGCGCTCCGACCCGCACCACGCGACCGACGAGAGCCACCCCGTCAGCCCCTCCTTCGAGCGGCTGCCCGCCGACGCCCGGGCCAAGGCCCGCGAGCACCGGCTGCTGGTGCTGACCAAGGCGAACAGCCGGGCCACCGTGCACCGGCCGTCGTACCTCGACTACGTCGGCGTCAAGAAGTTCGACGAGAACGGCAACGTCGTCGGCGAGCGGCGTTTCCTCGGCCTGTTCTCCTCCGCCGCCTACACCGAGTCCGTCCGCCGGGTGCCGGTCGTGCGGCGCAAGGTGGAGGAGGTGCTGGAGCGCGCCGGGTTCTCGCCCAACAGCCACGACGGCCGGGACCTGCTCCAGATCCTGGAGACGTACCCGCGCGACGAGATGTTCCAGACCTCCGTCGAGGAGCTGGAGCCGATCGTCACCTCCGTGCTCTACCTCCAGGAGCGCCGCCGCCTCCGCCTCTACCTGCGCCAGGACGAGTACGGCCGCTACTACTCGGCCCTCGTCTACCTGCCCCGCGACCGCTACACCACCGGTGTGCGGCTGCGGATCATCGACATCCTCAAGGAGGAGCTCGGCGGCACCAGCGTCGACTTCACGGCCTGGAACACCGAGTCGATCCTGTCCCGCCTGCACTTCGTGGTCCGCGTCCCGCAGGGCACCGAGCTGCCGCACCTGTCCGACGCCGACAAGGAGCGCGTCGAGGCACGTCTCGTCGAGGCCGCCCGCTCCTGGGCCGACGGATTCGGCGAGGCGCTCACCGCCGAGTTCGGGGAGGAACGCGCCGCCGAGCTGCTGCGCCACTACGGCTCGGCCTTCCCCGAGGGCTACAAGGCCGACCACGGCCCGCGCTCCGCCGTCGCCGACCTCGGCCACCTGGAGCAGCTCGACGAGGAGAAGACCTTCGCGCTGAGCCTGTACGAGCCGGTCGGCGCCGCGCCCGAGGAGCGGCGTTTCAAGATCTACCAGAAGGGCGGCTCGGTCTCCCTGTCCGCCGTCCTGCCGGTGCTCAGCCGGCTCGGCGTCGAGGTCACCGACGAGCGGCCCTACGAGCTGCGCTGCGCGGACCGCACCACCGCCTGGATCTACGACTTCGGCCTGCGGATGCCCAAGGCCCCGGCCGGCGGCGCCGACTACCTCGGCGACGACGCCCGCGAGCGCGTCCAGGACGCCTTCGCCGCCACCTGGACCGGCAAGGCGGAGAACGACGGCTTCAACGCCCTCGTGCTCAGCGCCGGCCTGACCTGGCGCGAGGCGATGGTGCTGCGCGCCTACGCCAAGTACCTGCGCCAGGCCGGTTCGACCTTCAGCCAGGACTACATGGAGGACACCCTCCGCAACAACGTCCACACCACGCGCCTGCTGATCAACCTGTTCGAGGCGCGGATGGCACCGGAGCGGCAGCGCGCCGGGCGGGAGATCGTCGACGCCCTGCTCGAAGAGGTCGACGCGGCCCTCGACCAGGTCGCCAGCCTCGACGAGGACCGGATCCTGCGGTCCTTCCTCACCGTCATCAAGGCGACGCTGCGGACGAACTTCTTCCAGCAGGCGGAGGGCGGCAAGCCCCACGACTACGTCTCCATGAAGTTCGACCCCCAGGCCATCCCCGACCTGCCGGCACCGCGCCCGGCGTTCGAGATCTGGGTGTACTCGCCGCGCGTCGAGGGCGTGCACCTGCGCTTCGGGAAGGTCGCCCGCGGTGGTCTGCGCTGGTCGGACCGGCGCGAGGACTTCCGCACCGAGATCCTCGGCCTGGTCAAGGCGCAGATGGTGAAGAACACCGTCATCGTGCCGGTGGGCGCCAAGGGCGGCTTCGTCGCCAAGCAGCTGCCCGACCCGAGCGTCGACCGCGACGCCTGGATGGCGGAGGGCATCGCCAGCTACAAGACCTTCATCTCGGCGCTGCTCGACATCACCGACAACATGGTGGCCGGCGAGGTCGTGCACCCCGCGGACGTCGTCCGGCACGACGAGGACGACACCTACCTCGTCGTCGCCGCCGACAAGGGCACCGCGAAGTTCTCCGACATCGCCAACGAGGTCGCCGAGTCCTACAACTTCTGGCTCGGCGACGCCTTCGCCTCCGGCGGCAGCGCGGGCTACGACCACAAGGGCATGGGCATCACCGCCCGCGGCGCCTGGGAGTCCGTCAAGCGGCACTTCCGGGAGCTGGGCGTGGACACCCAGACCCAGGACTTCACCGTCGTCGGCATCGGCGACATGTCCGGCGACGTCTTCGGCAACGGCATGCTGCTCAGCGAGCACATCCGCCTCGTCGCCGCCTTCGACCACCGGCACATCTTCATCGACCCGACGCCGGACGCGGCCACCTCGTACGCCGAGCGCCGCCGGCTGTTCGAGCTGCCGCGCTCGTCCTGGGAGGACTACAACACCGAGCTGCTCTCGGCGGGCGGCGGGATCTTCCCGCGCACGGCCAAGTCCATCCCGGTCAACGCCCACATCCGCGAGGCCCTCGGCATCGAGGCGGGCATCACCAAGATGACCCCGGCCGAGCTGATGAAGGCGGTCCTCAGCGCCCCGGTGGACCTGCTGTGGAACGGCGGCATCGGCACGTACGTCAAGGCGTCCACCGAGTCGAACGCGGACGTCGGCGACAAGGGCAACGACGCCATCCGCGTCGACGGCAAGGACCTGCGGGTCCAGGTCGTCGGCGAGGGCGGCAACCTGGGCCTGACCCAGCTGGGCCGCATCGAGTTCGCGCTGCAGGGCGGCCGGATCAACACCGACGCCATCGACAACAGCGCGGGCGTGGACACCTCCGACCACGAGGTGAACATCAAGATCCTGCTCAACGGTCTGGTCAAGGACGGCGACATGACCGTCAAGCAGCGCAACAAGCTGCTCGCCCAGATGACCGACGAGGTCGGCGCGCTGGTCCTGCGCAACAACTACGCGCAGAACACGGCGATCGCCAACGCGCTCGCGCAGTCCAAGGACATGCTCCACGCCCAGCAGCGCTTCATGCGCCACCTGGTCAGGGAGGGCCACCTCGACCGCGCCCTGGAGTTCCTGCCCACGGACCGCCAGATCCGCGAGCGGCTGAGCGGCGGTCGCGGCCTGACCGGCCCGGAGACGGCCGTGCTGCTGGCGTACACGAAGATCACGGTCGCCGAGGAGCTGCTGCACACCTCGCTGCCGGACGACCCGTACCTCAAGGGCCTGCTGCACGCCTACTTCCCGACGGCGCTGCGCGAGCAGTTCGCCGAGCAGGTCGACGGCCACCCGCTGCGCCGTGAGATCACGACGACCGTCCTGGTCAACGACACGGTCAACACGGGCGGTACGACGTATCTGCACCGGATGCGCGAGGAGACCGGCGCGTCGCTGGAGGAGATCGTGCGGGCGCAGACCGTGGCCCGGGCGATCTTCCGCTCCTCCCCGGTGTGGGACGCGGTGGAGGAGCTGGACACCAAGGTCGACGCCGCCGTCCAGACCCGGATCCGGCTGCACTCGCGCCGTCTGGTCGAGCGCGGCACGCGCTGGCTGCTCAACAACCGGCCGCAGCCGCTGGAGCTGGCCGAGACGGTGGGCTTCTTCGCCGAGCGGGTCGAGCAGGTGTGGTCGCAGCTGCCGAAGCTGCTGCGCGGCGCGGACGCGGAGTGGTACCAGCACATCTACGACGAGCTGACCGCCGCCGGCGTCCCGGACGAGCCGGCCACGCGGGTGGCGGGGTTCTCCTCGGCCTTCGCGACGCTGGACATCGTGTCGGTGGCCGACCGCATGGGCAAGGAGCCGCTGGACGTCGCCGAGGTGTACTACGACCTCGCCGACCGGCTCGGCGTCACCCAGCTGATGGACCGCATCAGTGATCTTCCGCGCAACGACCGGTGGCAGTCCATGGCCCGCGCCGCGATCCGCGAGGACCTGTACGCGGCGCACGCGTCGCTGACCGCGGACGTCCTGGCGGTGGGCAACGGCACGTCGACGCCGGAGCAGCGGTTCAAGGCGTGGGAGGAGAAGAACGCGGCGATTCTCGGACGGGCGCGGACGACGCTGGAGGAGATCCGGTCGTCGGACGAGTTCGATCTGTCGAATCTGTCGGTGGCCATGCGGACGATGCGGACGTTGCTGCGCACGCATTCGTAGGGGGCGGTGCGGTGTCGCGCCGCTCGCTGTGTGAGGCGCCCCGGGCCGGGTTCGGTCCGGGGCGCCTTGGCGTGTGCCGGGAGGACTGGGCGGGGGTGCGTTCGCGGCCCGGCGTTGCGGGGTGCCGCTGCGCCCACCCGTGCCGCCCCAGCGGCACGACTGCCCGCAGCTACGGCCCCGCAGCTACGGCCGGCTTGGTGACTGCTCGCGGCTGTGTCAGTCAGTGGAGGATGTTGGCGGCCAGGCGGGCTGCTCTTCGGGTTCGGGGGGTGGACAGGCGGCGGGCTGCTGGGCGGAGGACCGTGGCGGTCGGGCCCGTCGGCTGCCAGGTGATCTGCAGGCGACCCGGGTTGTGGCCCTCCGGGCGGAGGGTGACGCGGTGGGGGGTGAGACCGGCGCGGTGGGGGACGCGGGCCGTGAGGGGCGGGAAGGCCAGCGGCGCCAGGAGGATGCCCGTGTGGGTGCGGCCGCGGTGCCAGAGGCGGAGGACGGGATGGCGGGTGCCCTCGAAGCCGTGGAGCGGGAGACGGGCCGCCGCCAGGTCAAGGCGGACCCGGCCCTCGAACACCCCGGGGCGGACGGGCGAGAGGCGGAAGGGCACCGTGAGGCGCCGACGGCCGGGGGACAGGTGGAGCACCGCGCGCTGGGGCCCGACAGGGAGGCGCAGGGCGGGGTCGTAGGTGCGGACGGTGAGGTCGACGGAGGCACCCGGGCCGCGCGTGATCTCCGTGATCTCGTGCCGGAGCAGGGCGGTGAAGAACGGCCGGGTGTCCAGCTCCAGGTCCGTCAGGTCCAGCTCGCGGCGGGCCTCGGGGGATCCCGGAACGCCCTCGCCCCAGTACACGCGGCCGCTCTCCTCGTCCGGCGTCACGCAGCGCGGTGCCACGTCGTGGCCGAGGCCCCGGGCCGCCGTGCGGACGTCGGACAGGCGCCGGTCGCGCAGCAGGCGCAGGACGACCCGTTCGGAACGGGGCAGCCGGGCGTAGGCGCCCTCGGCGAGCGTGTCGAGGTAGGGGTTCATCAGGTCCGCGAAGGAGGCCAGCCAGGTGTCGTCGCGGTAGGGGAGGTCCCCGGCGTACATCCGGAAGTCGTGCTTGAGGAACTTGAAGTCCTTGTCCTCGCGCAGTCCCTCGTGCCCGCTCTCGGCCAGGAACGCGTCGATGAGGCGCTGCACGTGGACGCGGTCGCGGACGTTGGTGAGCTTGTGCCGCTGGTTGGAGATGGAGGCGGCGTCGGAGGCGGCGTAGGGGGCGATGTACCAGCGGTAGACCGGGTCGGGGACGACGGTGAACGTCTTGGCCAGGCAGTACGCCTGGGCCGAGAAGAGCTGGTCCTCGTAGTGGATGCCCTCGGGGAAGCGCAGGCCGTGGCGGTCGAGGAAGGCGCGGGCGTACATCTTGCTGGTGGAGAGGTGCTCGAAGAACAGCCGCGGGTCGGCCTCGATGCCGTCCAGGGTGCGGCGCTCGGCGACCAGGTGCGGCATCCAGGTCGTACGGCGTCCGCCGTCCACGCGGATGCGGTGCACGGCGCCCATGGCGAAGTCGAGGTCGCGTTCGCGGTGGGCGGCGAGGAGGACCTCGACGGCGCGTTCGGGGAGTTCGTCGTCGCTGTCCAGGAACATCAGGTACGGCGCCCGGGCGATCTCCAGGGCGCGGTTGCGCGGGGCGCTGCACCCGCCGCTGTTCTCCGGCAGCCGGAGGTACACGACCCGCGGGTCGTGGGCGGCCAGTTCGCGCGCCACCTCCTCGGTCGCGTCGGTCGAGTGGTCGTCGCTGATGACGACCTCGATGTTGGCGTGGGTCTGGCGCAGCACGGACGCGACGGCGCGGGGGAGGCGCTCGGCGTCGTTGTAGACGATGACCGTGACGGTGACGTCCGGCGTCCTCACGGGGAGGGCCGTGACCGTGGCCGGGCTCGTGGTGGCTGTCCTCATGACGCGGTGGCCTCCTCGGGGCTCGGGGCCGGGGTGCGGTCCTCGACCGGCAGGACCGGGGGCAGCGTCCGCTCGTCCTCGCCGAGGAAGACCCGGCGCACGACGCGTTCGGCGGCGTGGCCGTCGTCGTACTCGCAGAAGCGGCGACGGAAGGCGGCGCGTGCCTTGGTCGCGCGTTCGTCGTGCCAGGCGTCGGTGGTGAGGATCTCCGTCAGCTCCGCCTGGCTGCGGGCGACCGGTCCCGGGGCCTCGGCCATCAGGTCGAAGTAGACGCCGCGGGTGGTGCGGTAGGTCTCCCAGTCGTCGGCGTGGACGACGATCGGGCGGTCGAGGTTGGCGTAGTCGAACATGATCGACGAGTAGTCGGTGACCAGCGCGTCGGCGGCCAGGCACAGTTCCTCGACGGGTTCGTAGGAGGAGACGTCGACGAGGCGGCCGGTGCGGCGCAGGCCCCCCAGGGGGGAGGCGGTGGCGTCGTAGAAGTAGTGCGCACGCACCAGCAGGACCGTTTCCTCGCCGAGCCGGTCGGCGAGGGCGGCGAGGTCCAGACGCGGGGTCCAGCCGGCTTCGTAGTCGCGGTGGGTGGGCGCGTAGAGGATCGCGCGACGGCCGGGCGCGATGCCGAGGCGTGCGCGGGCCGCGCGGACCTCGGCGGCGCCGGCGGTGTAGTAGACGTCGTTGCGCGGATAGCCGTGGTCCAGGGAGATGTGGTGGGACGGGTAGGCCCGCTGCCACATGCGGGTGGAGTGGCTGTTGGCGGAGACGCTGTAGTCCCACTTGTCGACGCGCTCGAGCAGGGCCCGGAAGTCCAGGCCGTGGGCGGCGGCGGGGTAGGGGAGCTGGTCCACGCCCATGCGTTTGAGCGGGGTGCCGTGGTGGGTCTGGAGGTGGACGGTGCCGGGGCGTTTGACCACCGCGTCGGGGAAGTTGACGTTGTTGACGAGGTACTTGGCGCGGGCCAGCACCTCCCAGTAGCGGCGGGTGCCGGGCACCACGTGGTCGGTGCCGGGCGGCAGCAGGGCCGCGCCCTGCGCCGTGACCACCCACACCGGGTGGATGCTCGGGGCGAGTTCCGCGAGCTTGGCGGCGACGGCGGCCGGATTGCAGGCCACCCCGCGGTTCCAGTACGCCGAGAAGACCGCGAGGTGCGGATCGACCGGGCGGGCCAGGGCGGCGCGGTACTGGAGAGAGCGCAGCCGCGTGCCGGCCCGGCGCCTGCCGGTGCGTACGGCGGAGCGCAGCCCGCGGCGGGCGTGGTTGGCGGTCTGGAGGGCGCGGTACTTGCCGTAGGCGCCCTCCTCGAGGAGCGACCGGCGCATCCCTTCCAGCCCGGCGGGCTGCCGGTGGCCGTCGGGGCGGTGGCGCCGGGCGGTCACGGACGCCCGGTGGAAGAACTCCCGTGCCACGTCGTCGGGCATCCCGGCGCGGGCGAAGGTGCGCAGGCAGTCGCGGACCATCAGGTCGTACAGGGTGCGGTGGACGGCGGGCCGGTCGGCCGTGAGACCGAGCAGCGCCTCGTAGCGGTCGACCAGGGCGTACCGCTGCGCCGGTGTGGGCGGCGGGAGGCTCTCCGGGCGCAGCCTGCGGTCCTCGTACGCCGGGTGCGGCAGGCAGGCGACGCGGTCGGCGAGCAGCAGGGCGGCGTAGGCGGCGAACGGCTCGTCCTCGGTGGTCAGGAGCCGTTCGTGGGCCCGCCAGAACCCGGCGCGCACGACCCGGTTGCCGAGCAGCGGGGCGAGCCGGAGCAGCCCCGCGCGGTCGTCGAGGGCGAGACCCTCCTCGGCGCGGCCCGCGCGGGCGAGGCGGGGCCCGTCGGGCGAGGGCAGGCCGGAGGCCCGCCAGGAGCTGCGGACGTGGTCGAACAGCAGGACGTCCACCGGGCCGGGCAGGCCCGCGGTGTGCCGGGCGACGGCGGACGGGGCGCCGGCCGGCAGCCCGTCCTTGGCGTGCACGAAGTGCAGCCACCGGCCCCGCGCCCGGGCCGCCCCGGCCGAGCGGGCCGCCGCGTCCCCCGCCCCCTCCGGGAGCGGCAGCACGGTGAAGGCGGGGGCGTGCCGCTCGGCCGTCTCCCGCGCCCAGTCCCCGACGGCCGCGACGATCACCTCGACACCGGTGAGGGGGTGGGCGTCCAGGGAGTCGAGGAGGGCGGGCAGGTGGTCCTGGACGTTGCGGCCGTGGACGACGACGCTGAGGTCGGGGGCCGTTTCGGGGAACGGATCGGGGACCGTCTCGGGCATCGCGGGACTCCTTCGCCTCGGCCTTCGCTGCGTCGCTCCCGGAGCACTCCTGTGGGTCGGCTTCTATTCGGTCATAGTGACATCAATCAGGCAAAAGGATTAATCGGGAGGGCGGTGAGTACGCCTTCCGAGGGAGCCGCCCCTCCCCGCGGGGCGAGGGGGGCTCACAGGGCCGCCGGTGCCTTCGGTGCGGCCGCGGCGGGCTTGGCCTGCGGTTTGGGTGCCGCCTTGGGGGCTCCCTTGCCCGGGCCGCCGGTGAACTTCTCGTACTCCTTCAGGACCTCGTCCGTCGGCCCGTCCATCCGCAGCTCGCCGCGCTCCAGCCACAGCACCCGGTCGCAGGTGTCGCGGATCGACTTGTTGCTGTGGCTGACCAGGAAGACCGTGCCGGCGTGCTCGCGCAGCTCCCGGATGCGTTCCTCGGAGCGCTTCTGGAAGGAACGGTCGCCGGTGGCCAGGGCCTCGTCGACGAGGAGCACGTCGTGGTCCTTGGCGGCGGCGATGGAGAACCGCAGCCGGGCCGCCATGCCGGAGGAGTACGTGCGCATCGGCAGGGTGATGAAGTCGCCCTTGTCGTTGATCCCGGAGAAGTCGACGATCTCCTGGTACCGCTCCTTGATCTGTGCCCGGGACATGCCCATCGCGAGACCGCCGAGGTACACGTTGCGCTCGCCGGTGAGGTCGTTCATCAGGGCGGCGTTCACGCCGAGCAGGGAGGGCTGCCCGTCGGTGTAGATCCGGCCGTTCTCGACCGGGAGCAGGCCGGCGACCGCCTTGAGCAGCGTCGACTTGCCCGAACCGTTGGTGCCTATCAGGCCGATGGCCTCGCCGCGGTACGCCACGAAGGACACGTTCTTCACGGCGTGCACGCGGCGTACACCGGCCGCCTTCTCGGTCTTCTTGCGGCGCAGGATGCGGTTGAGGGCGGCGGTCGCGGAGCCGCGGCCGGCGCCGGTGCCGTTGACCCGGTAGACGATGTCGACGCCGTCGGCGACGACGGTGGGCACGCGCTCGGCGGGGGTGTTGTCAGCGGGGGTGTCAGCCACGACCGTACGTCTCCTCGGCCTTCCAGAAGTAGATGAAGCCGCCGATCCCGGCGACCAGCGCCCAGCCCAGGGCCAGTGCCCAGACGTGGTCGGGCAGCATGCCGCCGCCGAAGCTGTCGATCAGCGCGAACCGCATCAGGTCGATGTAGACGACGGCCGGGTTGGCCTGGAGCAGCGGGCCGACCCAGGACGGCAGGCCGCTGTCCGGGCCGGTCATGTGGTGGATGCTGAACATGACGCCCGAGGCGTACATCCAGGTGCGCAGCAGGAACGGCATCAGCTGGGCCATGTCGGGGATCTTCGAGCCCACCCGGGCCATGACCATCGCCAGGCCCGTGTTGAACACGAACTGCAGCGTCAGCGCCGGGACCGCGAGCAGCCAGGAGGGGCCGGGCGGCACGCCGAACGCCAGCAGGATCACGACGAGGGCGCCCATCGAGAACAGCAGCTGCTGGAGCTGCTGGAGGCAGAAGGACACCGGCAGCGCCGCCCGCGGGAAGTGCAGGGCGCGGACGAGGCCGAGGTTGCCGGAGATGGCCCGGGTGCCCGCCATGACCGAGCTCTGCGTGAACGTCCACACGAACACGCCGGTCACCAGGAACGGGACGAAGTCCTCCACGCCGCGGCTGGTGTTCATCAGCATGCCGAAGATGAAGTAGTACACCGCCGCGTTGAGCAGGGGCGTCATCACCTGCCAGACCTGGCCCAGCTTGGCCTGGCTGTACTGGGCGGTGAGCTTGGCGGTGGAGAAGGCGCCGATGAAGTGCCGGCGCGCCCACAGCTGGCGGACGTACTCGGGCAGGGAGGGGCGGGCACCGCTGACCGACAGTCCGTGCCGGGCGGCGAGTGCCGCGAGGTCGTCCGGGTCGGGGGCGGGTGCGGGGGCGGCCTGGGCCGACGCCTGGGTCGGGGGCGGGGGGTCGAGGACCTGGCTCACATCCGGTGCTTTCGCTCGGGGGAGGGGGCGAGAGGGCGCCGCCCGTCGTTCACCCGGGTGACCGTGTGTGTTCACTTACGTCGGGACGGCACCGTATCGTCGTAACGTGAGCGTAGGGCGTGGCGACGCCGGAACGCAACCGTTTCGTCGTGACGCCCTATGCTTGACGCGCATGACGACCAACGCCGCCGCCGACGAGCCGACGCCGCGCCCGCGCCGCCGGGCCCCCGCCGGGGCGGCGGTGCTGCGCGAGGACGTGACGGAGGCCATCCGGGCGGCGGTCTTCGAGGAACTGGCGGCGGTCGGCTACGCCCGGATGTCCATCGAGGGCATCGCGCGCCGCGCTGGCGTCGGCAAGACGGCCGTCTACCGGCGCTGGCGCTCCAAGCTGCACCTGGTGCTCGACATCGTCTCCGCCCTCGCCGTCCAGGGCCTGCCCGCGCCGGACACCGGCTCCCTGGAGGGCGACCTGCGGCTGCTGTACGAGGTGACCTCCCGCGCCCTGCGCCACCCGGTGGCCTCGCAGATCATCCCCGACCTCCAGGCGGAGGCGGCCCGCAATCCCGACATCGCCGAGGCGCTGCAGAAGACCCTGCGCGAGGGCCAGGACGGCGTCGCCAGCCGGATCCTCGCGGCGGCGACCGAACGCGGCGAGCTGAGTCCCGACCTCGACACCGACCTGGCCCTCGACCTGATCTCGGGCCCGCTGTACTGGCGCGCGGTGGTCGTCCGCAGCCCGAAGCTGCCGAAGGGCTACCTGGGCTCACTGGCCCGGGCGACGGCTCAGGGTCTGAAGGCGGTCTGAGCCCGGGGCGGACTGTCAGTGGTCGTCAGTGGTGACTGTCAGTCAGTGGTCGTCAGTGGTGCCTGTCATGATGCCGCGCGTCGTGGCCGACGGCGAGACCCTGGTCTCCAGGGTGCAGGTCCCGCACGAGACGATGGGCGTCCCATGGGCGTCCCCCGGACCGTGTCCCTGTGGACGGTCCGGGACGGGCGGATAATCGACGGCCGGGAGTACTGACGGCCCTGGGCTCGGACCCGTCGCCCGAGTGGCGGGCGGCGTTCGTGCGACCGCTGCAGGCGGGCCGGCGGGGGTGTGACGGGAGGGTGGACATGAGGCGCGCGTGGACAGGTCCGGTGCTGTTGCTGATCGCCGGAGCGGGAGCCGCGACCGGGCCGTTCGTGCAGGGGCGCACGGGGACGGGTGCCGTGCTGTTGCTGGTGTTCGTGCTGGTGGCGGGGGCGACCTCGCCGCTGGTGTTCCCCCGGTCGGTCGGTGCGGTGGAGGCGCGGCGGCGCAGTGCCGCGGACGGGCGGCCGGTCGTGTTCTGGCGGCCCGGGTGTACCTACTGCATGCGGCTGCGCTTCCGGCTGGGCCGGAGGGCGCGGCGGTTGCACTGGGTCGACATCTGGCGGGACGAGGCCGGGGCGGAGCTGGTGCGGGAGGCCAACGACGGCGACGAGACCGTGCCCACGCTGCTCGTGGCGGGCCGGGCGTACACCAATCCCGACCCCGCGTGGGTGCGTGAGCAGGTCTCCTCGGCCCGGTGACCGGGCGGCCTGGTGGCCCGGGGGGCCGGCGCCACGGCGCTGCGCGCCCCGGTGTCAGTCCCGGGCCGCCTCCGGGTGGAGCCGTACCCAGCCGGCCCAGGCCGACGTGATCATGTCCTCGACGTCGTACTTGGCCTTCCAGCCCAGTTCGACGGCGGCACGGTCGGCCGAGGCGACGACGCGGGCCGGGTCGCCGGGGCGGCGCGGGGTGACCGTCGGGGGCTGGTCGTAGCCGGTGAGGGCGTTGATGCGGTCGATCATCTCGCGGACGGAGACGCCCTCGCCCCTGCCGATGTTGAGGGTGAGGGTGCGGCCGGGGGAGGACTGCAGGGCGCGGGCCGCCGCCACGTGGGCCTCGGCCAGGTCGACGACGTGGATGTAGTCGCGCACGCAGGTGCCGTCCGGGGTGGCGTAGTCGTCGCCGAAGATGCGCGGGGCCGCCGACTCCGTCAGCTTCTCGAAGACCATCGGGACGAGGTTGTAGACGCCGGTGTCGGCCAGCTCCGGGCTCGCCGCGCCCGCGACGTTGAAGTAACGGAGGGAAGCCGTGGCCAGGCCCGAGGCCTTGCCGGTGGCTCGGACCAGCCACTCGCCGGCCAGCTTGGTCTCGCCGTACGGCGACATCGGCACGCACGGCGTCTCCTCGGTCACCAGGTCGACGTCGGGCATGCCGTACACGGCGGCGGAGGAGGAGAAGACGAAGGACGGGACCTCCGCCTCCGTGACCGCCTCCAGCAGGACCCGCAGGCCCTCGACGTTCTGCCGGTAGTAGTGCAGCGGCAGGTCCACCGACTCGCCGACCTGCTTCTTGGCGGCCAGGTGCACGACGCCGGTGACCGAGTGGTCGGCCAGGGCGCGCGCGACCCGCTCGCCGTCCAGGACCGAGCCCACCACCAGGGGAACGCCGTCGGGCACGCGCTCGGCGATGCCCGTGGACAGGTCGTCGTAGACGACGGCCTTCTCGCCCGCCTCGGTCATCGCCCTTACGACGTGCGCCCCGATGTATCCGGCGCCGCCGGTGATCAGCCAGGTCATTGCGGCCGTCCCCTTACGTTCGGTGGTTCTTGGTGCCCATGATCCGTCATCCCGGCAGCCGCCGGGCGTCCGCACCCGTCAGGACGGTACGGACCGTGCGGGTGCCGGATCGGTACCGTACGCGTCCAGGGCCGCCGTGAGCCGGTCGAGGCGGGCGCGCAGGTCGCGGACCTCGCTGATGTCCAGGCCGGTCGCCGCGGCGATCCGGCGCGGTACCTCGACGGCCCGCTCGCGCAGCGCGGCGCCTTCCCCGGTCAGCCGCACCTCCACCGACCGCTCGTCGCGCGCACTGCGCTCGCGCCGGACCAGACCGGCCGCCTCCAGCCGCTTGAGCAGGGGCGACAGGGTGCCGGAGTCCAGGCGGAGGTGCTCGCCGAGCTTCTTCACCGGCAGCTCGCCGTGCTCCCACAGCACCAGCATCACCAGGTACTGCGGGTACGTGAGCCCCAGCTCCTTGAGGACCACGCGGTAGACGCCGCCGAAGGCGCGCGACGCGGCGTTCAGGGAGAAGCAGATCTGCTGGTCCAGGCGGAGCCAGTCGGTCGCGGGCGGGGTGGTCATGCCTCCCAGGGTAGCGGACGGGATTTGTGCGTCATTGAGTTGTGCACAACTTAATTGCGTGCTCTACTTGTGGGCGTCAAGCCACGCAGTCTCCTTCCGAAAGGGACGGTCTCCCATGGACGCGATCTACACCGCCGCCGCCACCGCCACCCACGGCCGTGACGGCCGTGCCGTCAGCTCCGACGGCACGCTCGACCTCGCGCTCGGCGTCCCCGTCGAGATGGGCGGCAACGGGCAGGGCACCAACCCCGAGCAGCTTTTCGCCGCCGGTTACGCCGCCTGTTTCGGCAGCGCCCTCGGTGTGGTCGGCCGCGCGGCGAAGGTCGACGTCAGCGACGCCGCGGTGACCGCCGAGGTCGGCATCGGCAAGGAGGGCGAGGGCTTCGCGCTCGCCGTCACCCTCCGGGTCGAGCTGCCCGACGGCCTCGACGAGGAGACCGGCCGCAAGCTGGTCGAGCAGGCCCACCAGGTCTGCCCCTACTCCAACGCCACCCGCGGCAACATCCCGGTCGACCTCGTCATCGAGTAGTCCCCTTCCGGGGAGCGGTGCTCAGCCGACCCGGGCCAGCACCTCCCCCGTCCGTTCGCTCCACGCCACCACCACCGCCTCCTCGGGCACCGGGTGCCAGCGGGTCAGCAGCAGCCAGCGGACGTGGTAGCGGCGTACGACGGCGGCGCGCTCGGCGCGGGTCGAGTCCGGCGCGAGGTACGCCTCGGCGTCGGCCACCCGCCGCCCGCGCTCCCGCTCGTCCAGCGACGGGTCCGGCCATGCGGGCGCCGCGAGGTTCGGGCCGTACCCGGCGATGGCGTGCCCGGCGTAGTAGCCGTCGGTGATCACCACCTCGCCGGGGCCGATGTGCCGGGCCGCCCACTCGTACGTCGGCCACTGCGGCGGCTGCTCGAAGCCGACCGGGTCCAGCGCGCGCGGCACCACCGCTCCCGCGTGGACCGTGAGGAACCCGAGCAGCGCACCGGCCGTCGCGGTCCAGCCCAGCGCCGCCCGCCACCGCCCCCACGGCCTGGGCGCCGCCAGCTCCACCGCCAGCGCGAACTGCAAGGGCACCAGAGTGAGCCCGAGGATCCGGCCATAGGTGTAGTGGCCGCTGAACCAGCCGTACGCCACCACCGCGCAGTCCAGCGCGAACATCAGCACCAGCGGGTCCCGGCGCGAGCGGCGTCCGCGCGCCCACAGGGCCGGCAGGCCGAGCAGCGCCAGCCAGAACTCCCCGGGCAGGTCGAGGTACAGGACCCGGTGCATGGCGTCCACGCTGCCGTCGCCGGCCAGCGCGAACACGTCGAAGTACGGCCAGGCCGCCGCCGCCCCCACCGCCACGGCGCCCGTCAGCGCCCACCGTCCCGCGACCGGCCCGCGCCACCCGCGCTGCCATCCGGCCACCAGCGCCACCGCGCCGATCACCGCCGCCACCGAGGTGATCGGGTGGACGAGGAGGATCAGGCCGTAGAGGCCGCCCAGCGCCGCGTATCCGGGCAGCCCGCGCAGTCCGCTCGGCCCCACGTACCGCACCCGGCGCGTATCCCGCGTCCGTGCGCCCGTCAGCGCCCAGGCCCAGAAGGTGAGCCCGATGGCGAACGTCGACGGGTAGCCGAGGTTGCCCGTCATCGACATCAGCCCGAGATAGCCGCTCCACCAGGCCCGCTCCGTGCCCCACAGCAGCGTCATCGCGCCCAGTGCGAGGACCGGTGCCCACGGCCGCGGGGTCAGCACCCGGACGAAGCGGTTCAGGCCGGTCAGCAGCACCAGCAGGTTCAGCGGCCCGGCGAGCCGCACCACCTCCCAGCCGCCCAGCCCCGTCAGCCGGGCGAACACGCCCTCGGCCACCGCGTACGGCGAGTAGTACGCGCTGCCCTCGCCCGGCAGGTCGGCCATCGGGTGGCGGGGGTGGAGGAGGTCGGCCTTCAGGCGCTCGACGACGGCCGCGTGCTGGCCGGCGTCGCAGCACAGCGGCACCGCCCAGTACGCCAGCGTCGTCACGAGGAAGAAGCAGAAACCGGCGACCTGGTACGGGGTGGGCCGCCAGGTGCGGCCCCCGCGCAGCGCCGTCGCGCCGCGCACCGGCCGCCGGACGAGGACGCCGGCGCTCACAGGACGGACGAGGAAAAGTGCATTCGGGACATTTGCCGTATGTTCCCGATGTTCCCGAGGGGATCGGCCCCGTGAACCC
Source organism: Streptomyces sp. CCM_MD2014 (assembly GCF_000772045.1). Lineage (GTDB taxonomy): Bacteria > Actinomycetota > Actinomycetes > Streptomycetales > Streptomycetaceae > Streptomyces > Streptomyces salinarius. The sequence goes on from NZ_CP009754.1 coordinate 5,358,837, forward strand.
AAGTCACCTCAACGGGTGACGCTCAGCCCGCTCAGCCCGGTCAGGCCGCTCAGCCCACCGCCTCCGCCCGGTCCCGCTCCCCTCGCGACCCGCGCACCGGCAGGGGCGCCCGGCCGCCGGCCCGCGCCACCGGCTCCAGCAGCAGCGGCACCCCCACCACCGGCAGCAGCCACGCCAGCACGATCAGCCGCTCCCCCCAGATGTTGATGTCCGGATGCCCGGCCTGCGTGAGGATCCCGGTGAACGCCGCCGCGACCAGGAAGCCGCCGACCGCGCCCCCGCGCCGCAGCGCGCCCCACGCCCCGGCACCCAGCGCCGCGGCGAACAGCGGCTGCCAGGCCTGCCTGCGCAGCCATTCCACCCAGAAGTTGCCCTGCAACTGCCAGAACTCCGGCCACGGATGCTTCCGGTCGGGACGGTTGAAGTGGCCGGTGAGCAGGTCCTGGAGGCTGTCCGTCTCGGAGGGGTAGTGCAGCAGCCGTGCCAGCAGCAGGGTGACGGCCACGCCCGCCAGGCCCACGGCCGCGAGCGCCAGCACCTCCCGGGGCGCCGGACCGCCCCGCCCCTGTGCCCGTCGCCGGTGCCGCCGCAGGGCGATCGCCGCCCCCGCCGCCGCGAAGCACACGCCCAGGAACAGCGCCTGGGAGTGCTTCACCGTGAACAGGGCGAGCAGCGAACCGGCGACCAGCGCCAGCCCCGCCCGCGGCCGCCCGGCCCGCAGCACCAGCGCGCAGCCCCACACCGCCGCCAGGGTCAGCGCCATCAGCAGGCCCTCGGTCATCGGGCGCATCGCGGTCGTCCCGCACGGCAGCACGTAGTACAGCGCCTGGCCCGTCAGGGCGAGCGGCACCGGCACCGCCAGGGTGCGCAGGATCAGGAAGACCAGGACGCCGCCCGCGCACGCGATCACGACTCCCGCCGCCCACAGGCCCCACGTCACCCCGAAGGCCAGGACGAACGGCACCAGGAACGCCGGGTAGCCGGGCCGCGCCTCGAAGATCGCCATGAAGCGCTCCGGCATGTACGGCACGGTGTGCCCGCCGGTCTGTCCGGCCGCCAGCCGCGGCCGGACCACCGCCCACTCCCGCTCGCGGCACTCGGCCGTCACCTCGTCGGTGGGGTCGGCGCGGTGGAAGCGGACCACGTGCACGCTCTGGTCCCGGCGGGCCCGCTCCGCCCGGCTCGCACACACGTAGTCGATGGTGGCCGTCGCCGCCGCGCGCTTGTCCTGGCCGGTCAGGCTCAGCGCGTACGACAGGTAGTTCTTGGTGTCGGGGGTGTCCCGGCCGGTGACGTTCGCGAGCTGGAGCGCGGCGAACACGGCGGCCAGGACCAGCACCCCCAGGAACCGGCCGCCCGGCCGGCTGCCGGGCCTCGTGCCGCCGGGCCTCGTGCCGCCGGGCCTCATGTGGAGGGCAGCAGGTCGCGTCCGGACGGGACGCCCCGGGCGCCGGGGACGCCCGAGGGCTCGGGACCGGGCATCGGCTCGCCCAGGAGCAGCGTCCGCACCACCCGCTCGGCGGCCCGGCCGTCCTCGTACTCGCAGTACCGCGCCCGGAAGGACGCCCGCAGCCGCGCCGCCTCCTCGTCCCGCCACGCCCCGGACGCCAGCAGCCACGCCAGCTCCCGGTAGGAGCGCGAGACGTGCCCGGGCGCCTCCTCGGTGATGTCGAAGTACGCGCCGCGCGTCGCCGCGTACGGCCCCCAGTCGTCGGCGTGGATCAGGATCGGCCGGTCGAGGAGGACGTAGTCGAACATCAGCGCGGAGTAGTCGGTGATCAGCAGGTCGGAGGCGAGCATCAGATCCTCGACGTGCGGTTCGTCCGTCACGTCGACCACCACGCCCCGCCGGTGCAGCTCCGACAGGCCGAGACCCCGCGCCGGGCCGGTGGCCAGAGAGGGGTGCAGCCGGACCAGCAGCGTGTGGTCCTCGCCGAGGTCGGCGGCGAGCCGGGCCACGTCCAGGCGTTCGACGAGCCCCCCGCGCCGGTACTCGCGACGGGTCGGCGCGTACAGCACGACGGTGTGGCCGTCGGGGACGCCGAGCCGCTCGCGGACCCGGTGGCCGTCCTCCGGACCGGCGTTCACCAGGACGTCGTTGCGCGGGCTGCCGGTGCGCGCGGACGTGAAGTGGCAGGGGTAGGCCCGCTCCCAGATCCGTTCCGCGTACCGGCCCGCGACCAGGCTGTGGTCCCAGCGGTCGGACCGGCGCAGCATCTGCGGCACGTCCAGGCCGAGCCGGGCGCCGGGCCTGCCCAGCAGATCGACGCCCATGTACTTGAGCGGGGTGCCCTGGTGGGTGTGGATGTGGACGCTGCCCTCCCGCTTCGCCACCGTGCCCGGCCAGTTGACGTTGTTGACGAGGAACGCCGCCCGCTCGGTCACCCGCCGGTAGGCGGCGCTGCCCAGGAGCACGTGCTCGGTGCCCGGCGGCAGCAGGGCGGGGTCCGCCGCGCACTCCTCGTCCCGCACCACCCACACCCCGCGCAGGTGCGGGGCGTGCTCACGGGCCGCGCGGTGGATCGCCGCGGGGTCGCCGAGCACGCCCCGGTGGGAGAAGGCCGAGTACACGACGAGGTCCGGGTCCAGCGCCCGGCGGGGGAGCAGCCCGGCCGCGGCCCGGCGGGCCCGCCCGGCGGCCGTGCCGCGCGCCTGCCGGGTACGGCGCTCCAGCTCCCGGACCGCCCGCCCGGACTGCCGACGCAGCCGGTAGGCGGCGTACGACCCCTCCAGCACCCGGAGTTCGGCCGGGACCGCCGCGTCCTTCGGCCGGTACGCGCGGAACATCTGCGCCGTGCGGTGGAAGAACTCGGCCCGGTCGGACGGCGGCAGGCGGTCCGGCTTGGACAGGATGTCCAGGCAGTGCTCGCCCATCTTGGCGTGCAGGAACGCCCGCCACCGCTCCGCCAGCTCCGGGCGGGCGTCGAGGAAGGCGAAGACCCGCTCGTACTGCGCGTGGACGTCGAAGTGCTTGCGGCTGGTGGTGGACAGGATGTTGCCCTGGCGGCGCTGGCGGTAGTTCAGGCAGATCCGGTCCAGCGCGGCGATCCGCTGCGCGCTGAACATGACCGGGAAGGTCCAGGGCGTGTCCTCGTAGTAGCCCGGCGGGAAGGTGAAGCCCTCGTGGTCGACGAAGTCGCGGCGGTAGAGCTTGTTCCACACCACCATCAGCAGGTCGAGGATCTCCGGGTGCCCGGCCGCCGTGAACGTGCCGTCGCCGGCCTCCGCGAGCACCCGGGCCAGGACGTTGCGCCGGGTACCGCCCCACCAGTAGGTGCGCGCGTAGTCGAAGACCAGCACGTCCGGATCGTCCGTCTCCGCCAGCCGGTCGGCCATCGCGCGCAGGGCGCCCGGGGTGAGGGAGTCGTCGCTGTCGAGGAAGAAGAGGTAGTCGCCGGTGGCGTGCGGCATCCCGGCGTTGCGGGCCCGGCCGAGGCCGACGTTCTCCTCCAGGTGCAGCACCCGCACCCGGTCGTCGCGGGCCGCGTACTCGTCCAGGATCGCCCCCGAACCGTCCGGGGAGCAGTCGTCGACGGCGATCACCTCGATGTCCCGGAAGGACTGGTCCAGGACCGAGTCGAGGCACTCGCGCAGGAAGCCCTGCACCTTGAAGCAGGGGACGATGACGCTGAAGCGGGGCACGGCGGGTCAGCTCCTTACGAGGCTCTCGTGGGGGGCGGCGGCGGGCGCCGGGACGCGGTCCGTGAGCGGGGTCACGGGCGGCAGCGCCTCGGGCGGCTCGCCGAGCAGCACCCGGCGCACGACGCGCTCGGCGGCCCGCCCGTCGTCGAACTCGCAGAACCGCTCCCGGAACGCCGCCCGCAGCGCCGTCGACTCCGGGCCCGCGTAGGTGCCGTCGGCGAACACGCGGGCCAGTTCCTCCGGGGTACGCGCCACCGGTCCGGGCGGGGCCGCCATGAGGTCGAAGTAGACGCCGCGGGTCTCCCGGTAGACGTCCCAGTCGTCGGCGTACACGACGATCGGACGGTCCAGGTTGGCGTAGTCGAACATGATGGACGAGTAGTCCGTGATCAGCGCGTCCGCGGCCAGGCACACGTCCTCCGAGGAGCGGTGCGCGGTCACGTCGAGGACCCGGCCGGTGCGCTCCCGCTTCCCGCCCCGGTCGTAGAAGTAGTGGGCGCGCAGCAGCACGACCACGTCCTCGCCGGCCGCCTCGCAGAACGCCTCCAGGTCCAGGGCGCCCGCGCCGAACCCGGTCTCGTAGTCCCGGTGCGTGGGCGCGTACAGGACCGCCGTCTTGCCCTGCGGGACGCCCAGTTCGCGCCGGACGCGGGCGACGTCCTCGGTGGTGGCCGTGCAGTAGACGTCGTTGCGCGGGTAGCCGTACTCCAGGTGCTCGTAGGAGCCGGGGAAGGCCCGCTCCCACATCCGGGTGGAGTGCCGGTTGGCGGACAGGTTGTAGTCCCAGCGGTCCACGCGGCCCAGCAGCTTGGTGAAGCTGCCGGTGGCGGCCGCCACCACCGGGTACGGCGACTGGTCCACGCCCATCGTCTTCAGCGGCGTGCCGTGCTGCGTCTGCACGTGCACGCTGCCGGGGCGCTTGACGACGCCCTCGGCGAAGTTGGCGTTGTTCACCAGGTACTTGGCGCGGGCCAGCACCTCCCAGTACCGGTGGCTGCCGATGACGGCGTGGTCGACGCCCGCCGGGAGCGTGTGCGCCTGGTCCGGCTCGACCAGGAACACCGACTTCAGGTGCGGGGCGAGTTCGCGGGCCTTGGCGTGGATCGCCGCCGGGTTGCAGGCGTAGCCGCGGCCCCAGTAGGCGCAGTACACGACGAGGTCCGGATCCAGCGGTCGGCGCAGGTGGCGGCGGTAGCGCAGCCGGGTGCGCAGTCCCCGCGGCCACGGCAGGCGGCCGAGGACGCCGGTCGCGGCCCGGTTGGCGGCGCGCAGGGCGCGGAAGCCGGCGTACGAGCCCGACGCCAGCAGCCGGTGCTGCACGCCGAGCCGCCCGCCCGGCGGCCGGAAGCCCGCGGGGCGATGGCGCCGGTACAGACGGCTCGCCCGGCGGTAGAAGGCGCGGCGCCCCCGCCCGGTCAGGCGCCGGGGGTGGGAGGCCGTCTTCAGGACCTGCGCGAAGAGCTGCTCGAACAGCGGGCCGAACCGCGCGGGCGGCAGGCCCCGTTCCGCGGCGTAGGTCAGCGCCAGCTCGGTCTGGTCGAGCAGGTCCGCGTGGTGCTCGCCGGGCAGGTTCAGCCGGTTGCCCTGGCGCCGCACCCGGTGCCGTACGACCACGGAGCGCAGCACCGCCACGCGCTCGGCGCGCACCGCGACGCGGGCGCCGAAGCCGACGTCCGTGAAGTGCCCGTCGGTGAAGTCCAGTCCGCGCTCGGCGAGGAAGGTGCGCCGGTGCACCGCGCTCCACGCCGGCAGGTGCACGCCGGTCAGGTGCGGCGCGCGGTCGGGGGAGAAGGCGCCGTCCGGGGCCTTGGCCAGCAGCGGGGCGGCCGGGTTGGTGGTCTCGCCCTCCCACCAGGGCACGCGCACGTACTCGCAGTACAGGACGTCCACGCCGCCGGTGTCCGCGAGGCGCGCGTCCAGCGCCGCCAGCGCGCCCGGCACGAGCACGTCGTCGCCGTCGAGGAACAGCAGGTACGCGCCGGTCGCCGCCCGCATCCCGGCGTTGCGCGCGCCGGCCAGACCGGCCGACGGCGGCGAGTGCACCGGCGTCACCCGGGAGTCCCGCTCGGCGTGCTCCCCGGCGACGTCCGCCGCGGCGCGGTCCGGCCCGTCGCAGACCGGGATCAGCTCGAAGTCGCCGAAGGACTGGCCGAGGACCGAGTCCAGGGCCTGGGAGAGCCGCCCCGCGACCCCATGGGACGGGACGATGATGCTGAAGCGGGGCATACTGCTCTTTCTCTTCTTTCGTTCGTGGTCCCGGCAGGCCGCGACGGCGGCCCCGGCCGCCCCGCCGGCCGCCACGTGGGCGGCCGGGACGGAGTGGGCCGCGACGAGCTGCGGGACATGGGAACTCCCGGTGGACAAACGGCGGTCAGAGGCTGTCGGTGACGGTCCGGGGCCCCGCCGGTTGCGGCACCGTCGCCAGCGGGGTGCGGGCGAGCAGGGCCGCGGCCGAGGGCGCCGCGCGGCGCTCGGCGAGCGGCACGACCGGCGGCAGGTCGCTGTCGCCCAGGACGATCCGGCGTACGACGCGGTCGGCGGCGCGGCCGTCGTCGTAGGGGCAGAACCGCTCGCGGAAGGCGGCCCGCAGCCGGGCCGTCCGGGCACTGTGCCAGTCGCCGCTCGCGAAGACGCCGATCAGCTCGTCCTCGTCCCGGGCGATCGCGCCCGGCGGAAAGGAACGCAGATCGACGTAGGTGCCGCGGACCGCCTCGTAGGCCTGGGGCTCGTCGGCGTGGATCACGATCGGGCGGTCCAGGCCCGCGCAGTCGAACATCAGGGACGAGTAGTCGGTGACCAGGGCGTCCGAGGCCAGGCAGAGCGACTCCACGTGCGGGTGGTCGCTGACGTCCAGCACCCGGCCGGCGGAGACGGCGAGCGGGCCGCCGTGGGCGGGGTGGGCGCGGGCCAGCACCATGAAGCGCGGGCCCAGCCGGCGCACGACGCGCTCCAGGTCCAGGGCGGAGCGCTGGGTGCGCCGGTAGTCCCGGTGGGTGGGGGCGTACAGGATCGCGACCGTGCCCTCGGGGATGCCGAGGGTCTCGCGCAGCCGGGCCACGTCCGCCGCCGTCGCCCGCTGGAGGACGTCGGTGCGCGGCTGCCCGTGCTCCAGGGTGGTCCAGCCGCCGGGGTGGACGCGTTCCCAGGTCAGCGTGGAGTGGCGGTTGGCGGAGACCACGTAGTCCCACGTGTCGACCTCGCGCAGCAGCCGGGCGAAGTCCGTGCCGCGCGCGGCGCCGGGGCGCTCCTGGAGGTCCAGGCCCATGTGCTTGAGCGGCGTCCCGGCCTGTGTCTGCACCAGGACCTGGCCCCGGCGCCTGACCAGACCGGGGCCGAAGGCCGCGTCGCACACCAGGTAGCGGGAGCGGGCCAGGGCCGTCCAGTGGGCGGCCGTGCCCGGCGTCAGGCGGCGGGTGCCGGGCGGCACGGTGTGGTGGTGCACGGGGTCGGCGGCCCACGCCGTGCGCACGTGCGGGGCGAGCCGGCGGAACGCCTCCTCCAGCGCGCCCGGGTCGCGGCCGTACCCCCGGTGGCCCTCGACGGCGAAGACGGCGCGGTCGGCGCGCAGCGGAAGGCAGCGCTGGACGCGGTAGTGCAGGCGCAGGGCGCCGGTACGGGCGGCGCGCAGCAGGCCCGCGGCGATGCTCGCCGTACGGCGGCGCAGGGCCGATGCCAGGCGCAGGGCGGCGTAGGTGCGGCGCAGGCCCAGGCGGAGCAGGGCGTGGCGGAGGCGCACGGGCAGCGGGGCGGGGGCGCCGGGGACCCGGTAGCGGCGGCAGTGGACGCGGGCCCGGCGCAGGAACTCGGCGCGCAGGGAGCGCGGGAGGCGGTCGGGGCGGGTGTACACCGTCGTCAGGTGGTCGGCCATGCGGCGGTACAGGAGGGGCCGCCAGCGGGCCAGCTCCCGGCGCGCCTCCGGGTGCGACTGCGCGCGCGCGTCCAGGAACGCGAAGACGCGGTCGTACTGCGCGAAGACGTCCAGATGCCGTTCGCTCGGTGTGCCGAGGATGCTGCCCCGGCGCCGCTGCCGGTAGTGCACGCAGACCCGGTCCAGGGTGGCGACGGACCCAGCCGCCATCAGGACCGGGTACGTCCACGGGGTGTCCTCGTAGTAGCCCGGCGGGAAGGCGAGGCCCTCGCGCTCGGCGAACTCCCGCCGCACCGCCTTGTTCCAGGCCACCATCAGCAGCTTCAGCAGCCCCGGCCGGTCGGCGAGCCGGAACGGCGCCGGGCCCTGCTCGGTGAGGTGCGCGGCGGCCTGGTTGCGGACCGTCTCGCCGGTCCAGTACGTGCGCGCGTAGTCGTAGACCAGGACGTCCGGCTCGCCGGTCTCCTTGATCCGGTCGGCGATGCCGCGCAGCGCGTGCGGGGTGAGGGTGTCGTCGCCGTCGAGAAAGACCAGGTAGTCGCCGCCCGCCCGTTCCATCCCGGCGTTGCGGGCGGGGCCCAGGCCCTCGTTGCGCGGCAGGCGTACGACGCGGACGCGCGGGTCCAGGGCCGCGAACTCGTCGGCGATCGCGCCGCAGGCGTCCGGCGAGCAGTCGTCGACCACGATCACCTCGAAGTCCGGGTACGACTGGGCCAGCACCGACTCCAGGCACGCGTGCAGATACGCCTGCACCTGGTACGCGGGAACGATGACACTGAACCGGGGCACGGGGACATCCATGGGTCGGCGGGATCGGCGCGGGCGTTCTGCCCGGCAACGGCCGCCGACGCGACTTGGTTACGGTCCCCGGGGCATTCGGGGGACGTTGTGCCCGTACGGATGAGGGGGCGGGCCGGAGACCGGCCGGCCCCCTCAAGGGTGGCTTCGCGGCGGCTACTTGACGGCGCCCGCCATGACGCCGGAGACGAACTGCCGCTGGAAGGCGAAGAACACGGCCAGCGGGATCACCATGGAGATGAACGCCCCCGGTGCCAGCACGTCGATGTTGTTGCCGAACTGCCGTACCTGGGTCTGCAGGGCGACCGTGATCGGCTGGCTCCCGGAGTCCGAGAAGATCAGCGCGACCAGCATGTCGTTCCACACCCACAGGAACTGGAAGATGCCCAGGCTCGCGATCGCGGGCCCGCCGAGCGGCATCACCACCCGTGCGAACAGCCGCAGTTCGCCCGCCCCGTCCAGCCGGGCGGCCTCCAGCAGCTCCCTCGGGATCTCCGCGAAGAAGTTCCGCAGCAGGAACACCGCGAAGGGCAGGCCGAAACCGACGTGGAAGAGGATCACGCCGATCATCGAACCGAACAGGCCGATCTTGCCGAAGAGTTCGGCGATCGGGATCAGGGCCACCTGCACCGGCACGACGAGCAGCCCGACCACGGCCAGAAACCACCAGTCGCGGCCCGGGAAGTCCATCCACGCGAACGCGTACCCGGCCAGCGCCCCGATGACCACGACCAGGACGGTCGCGGGGACGGTGATCAGCGCGGTGTTGAGGAGGGACGAGGTGATGTCGCCGTTCTTCAGCAGCTCCTCGTAGCTCTGGAAGGTGAGCTGCGAGGGCTCGGTGAAGACCTTCCACCAGCCGCTCGCCGCCATGTCCTGGGGCGTGCGCAGCGAGGACAGCAGCAACCCGATGGTGGGGACCAGCCAGAACAGGCCCACCACGATCAGGAACACCCGGACGAGCCCGCCGCTGACGGCCTCGGCGAGCCGGGACCCGAGAGACTGCTTCGCCACGACGGCCGTCCCGGGCGGCTGTGCGGCCGCCGTGGTGAGGGAATCCGCCTGAGCGGTCATCGCCGCACCTCCCGCCGAAGTCGCCGTACGTTGAACCACATCACCGGGATGACCAGGAGCAGCAGGAACACCGCGATGGCGCTGGCGACGCCCGGCTGGTCGGAGGCGAAGCCCTTGCGGTACAGCTCCAGGGCGAGCACGTTGGCGTCGTCCTGGGAGGAGCCCGGGGCGATGATGAAGACCAGGTCGAAGACCTTCAGCACGTTGATCATCAGGGTGACGACCACGACCGCGAGGACCGGTGCGAGCAGCGGTACCGTGACCCGCCGGAAGACCTGCCACTCGTTGGCGCCGTCGACCCGGGCGGCCTCCAGCAGTTCCCGGGGGACCCCGGCCAGCCCCGCCGCGATCAGCACCATCGCGAAGCCCGCCCACATCCACACGTACGATCCGATGATCGCCGGGGTGACGAGGGAGGGGCCGAGCCAGTTCAGGCCGTTGTACGGCTCCTTGAAGTTGTCGGCGGGGAGTCTGAGCAGCGCCCCGTCGGCCGCGGCGGGCAGCGTGAAGGTGCCGTCCCCGGCCGCCGTCGTCGACGCGACGACCTCGCCGTCCTTGACCGCCTCGATCTTCATCCCGGCGTAGCCCAGCTCGGCCGCGTCGACGCCGCCGAGCTTGCCGACGCCCTTGCCGCGGGTGAAGTCCTGCCAGGTGGTGCCGGTGACCTTGCCGTCCTCGGGCTCGGCGACCGCGGCGTTCTTCGCGCCGTCGGGCATCAGGTCGGGCGCGACGCCCACGAGGGGCAGGACGACCGGGGTGCCCGCGCTGACCGGCCGCTTCGTGATGAACGCGCCGTCGCCGGCCGGTTTCAGCGGCGAGTCGCGGCCCGGGTGCGCCTTCGGGAACGCGGACGACTCGGCGAACGTGTCGTGCACCCCGACCCACACCGCGTTGGCGACGCCCTTGTCCGGGTCCTGGTCGTACACCAGGCGGAAGATGATGCCCGCCGCGAGCATCGAGATCGCCATCGGCATGAAGACGACCAGCTTGAACGCCGTGCCCCAGCGGATGCGTTCGGTCAGCACCGCGAAGATCAGGCCGAGCGCGGTGGCGACCGTCGGCGCGAACACCACCCAGATGACGTTGTTCTTCAGGGCGGTGCGGATGCCGTCGTCGGTGAACAGCGTCTCGTAGTTGTCGAACCCGGCGAAGGAGTCGCCGGACTGGTCGTAGAAGCTGCGGATCAGCGAGTACCCGATCGGGTAGACCACGAGCGCGCCGAGCAGCACCAGGGCGGGCAGCAGGAACAGCGCGGCCACGGACCTGCGGGTGCCGGTCACGCTCCTGCGCGACTTGGGTGACTTGGGGGCGGCGGGGCCCCGCGAGGCTCCCGCCGCCGTGGCCGACGTCATCGCGTCAGCCTCCGTAGGCGGCGGCAGCGTCCGCCTCCAGCTTCGCCTGGGCGCCGGCGACGTCCTTCGGGTTCTTCAGGAAGTCCTGCAGCGTCTTCCACTCGCCCTTGCCGGGCGTACCGCCGAAGGCCTGCGGGGCCTGGTCCGACATGTCGAAGCGGAAGTCGTCACCGGCCGCCACCAGCGCCTCGGCGATCTTCTTCTGCACCTCGTTCGGGTACACGGACGCGTCCACGCTCTTGTTGGGCGAGAGGAACCCGCCGAGCTTCGCCTGGATCGCCGCCGCGTCCGGCGAGGCCAGCCAGGTGGCCAGCGCCTGGGCCGCCTTCGAGTCCTTGAAGACCACGGCCGCGTCGCCGCCGGAGACCACCGGTGCGGTGTCGCCCACGGCCGGGAACGGGAACACCTTGGCGTCCGTGCCGACCTTCGCCTCGGTCTCACCGATGTTGACCTGCACGAAGTCGCCCTCGTAGACCATGCCCGCCTTGGGCTGGTCGCCGCCGGTGAAGGTCTGCGTCACCGAGGCCGGGAACTCCGTCTGGAGCGCCCCGGACGCGCCGCCCGCGACGAAGTCCTTCTTGCCCCAGATCTCCGCGAGCGTGGTCAGCGCCTCCTTCACGGACGGGTCCGTCCACTTGATCTCGTGCTTGGCCAGTTGGTCGTACTTCTCCGGGCCCGCCTGCGAGAGGTAGACGTTCTCGAACCAGTCGGTGAGCGTCCAGCCGTCCGCGCCGCCGACCGAGAACGGCGCGACACCCGAGTCGTAGATCATCTGGGCGGTGTCGAGCAGCTCGTCCCAGGTCTTGGGCTCGGACGCCCCCGCGTTCTCGAAGACCTGCGCGTTGTACCAGATCAGCGACTTGTTGGCGGCCTTGTAGTACACGCCGTACTGCTTGCCGTCGACCTTGCCGATGTCCTGCCAGCCCTGCGAGTAGTTCTCGCCGAGCTCCTTGGCGGCCTCGGCGCCCAGCGGCTTGGCCCAGCCCTTCTCGACCGCCTGCTTGATGGCCCCCGGCTGCGGGAGCATCGCCACGTCCGGCGGGGCGCCGCCCGCGATCTTCGAGCCGAGGAAGTTGATGATCGGGTCCTGGGCCGGCACGAAGGTCACCTTGGCGCCGGTGCGCTTCTCGAACTCGGCGAGGACCTTCTTGAAGTTCTCCTGCTCGGTGCCGGTCCAGACGGCGGCGACCTCCAGGCTCTCGCCGTCCAGCTTCGGGAGGGTGACGGAGGAGGCCGGTGCCTTGGCACCGCCGCCCTTGTCGCCGTTGTCACCGCCGCCGTTGTCGTCGTCACCGCCGCACGCGGTGAGCGAGAGGGCGAGTGCCGCCGCGGCGAGGGCGGCGGCGGCGCGGGTGGCCCTCTTGACGGTTCTGCCTGTCCGGATGGTGCTGCTCGTGCGCATCACTGCCCCGTTCTTCGTTCATCGTCGAACGCTCGGCGCTGTTCCGTGCGCTCTGGTGTACGCCAGGGGGGTGAGAGCGGCAAGGGCGCGTCCGCCGTCGAGCGGGGATTCGTGACCGCGTCGTGACGCGCACGAGCGCCGTCTGCGGGCAGGAGTGCCGCCGGGGCGGCACGGGTGGGGCGCAGGCGGCACCCCGTGGCGCCGGGCCGCGCACCCCCGTACAGCACCCGTTGGGCTAAAGCAGCGACGGGACCTCCGCCGCCGAGACCTCGCGGGCCGCGCGCTCCAGGGCGCTGGCCAGAAGGGCCAAGTCGGTGGGGCCGTTGCCCAGTTCGCGCACCGGGCGGCGGGTGGGCGGGTCGCCCATGCGGTGCCACTCCAGGGGGACGACCGTGGGGCGGAGGGTCGCGGTGCGCGGGATGCGGCCCGTGACCCGGCCGCCCTGGAAAGCGGTGGTGCGTCCGTCGGGGTGGGTCAACACGCCGCGTCCGGGCGCCGGTTCGTCCGGCCCCGGCACGGGCGCGTCCAGGGTGACGCGCAGGGTCGCGCGCAGGGCCGGTTCCGTGTTCTCCGTACGGCCGTCGGGGGCGGTCGCCGCCACCAGGTGGACGCCGAGCCGCTCGCCCTCCCGCGCGACGGCCTCCAGCGCCCGCATCACCGACCCCGCGGCAGGGCGCCCCGGGGAACCGAGCGGGGGAGTGACGAGGGCGTCGAGGTCGTCGACGACCACGACCAGGCGGGGGAGGGGAGGGACGGGTCCCGTGCGGCGTTTTGCGGCGGGCCGCAGGCGCAGGGTGGAGCTGGGCGGGGACTCGACGTCCCCGGAGTCGGAGACGGGCACGGTCCCCGCCGTGGCCGGTGTGCGCTGGGCGACCAGTCGGCCCGACACCTCGCGTCCCGTGTGCCACTCGGCGAAGTGCGACCGCCCGAGCAGCTCGGCGCGCCGCTTCAGCTCGGCGCTCAGGGACTGGGCGAACTCCCGCATCCGCACGGGGTCGTTGGCGGTGAGGTGGGTGGTGACGTGCGGTACGTCCGTGCACACGCGCAGGCCCTCGCCGTGGGCGCCGCCCGAGCTGACGCTGTCGCGGCCGTCCATGAGGACGACGCCGAGCCGGTCGGGGCGTTCGGCCGAGGCGAGGGAGGCGACGAGCGCCCGCAGCAGCTCGGTGCGGCCGCTGCCGGGCGGTCCCTCGATCAGCAGGTGCGGCCCCTCGGCAGCCAGGTCGACCGGGACGGGGCCGCGCGGACCGGCGCCCAGCACCGCCTGTGCGCGTCCTCCGAGGGACTCCGTGTCGTCGGCCGCGGCGGCCCAGCGGGCCATCAGGGAGGCGGGGGTGGCGCGGGCCAGGCCGAGCTCGTCGAGGAGCCGGGCCGTCTGGGGGAGCGGTGCGGACACCCGCGCGTGGTGCTCGCCGCCGGTGGCGGTGTCCGTGCGCAGCGGGGCCAGGGCGCGCGCGAAGCGCTCGGCCCACGGCAGGGAGACGGCGTCCAGCGTGCCGAGGGTGCCGTGACCGACCGGGCCGGCGGGTGCGGCGGGCGCGGCCGGGGTGCCCGGGTCCGAGCCCGGACCGGCGCTCGTGCCGGTGCTCGTCCCCGTGCGCGCGACGCGCAGCAGGCGCAGGGCCGTCGCCACGTCGCCGCTGAGCAGCGCGACGGCACCGCACTCCCGGAACACCGGCGACACCGCGCAGGCCGCCTCGTACGTCCGCGTCACCGGGGACGTGGGGGAGGCGGCGGCCGTCTCGGCGAGGCACACGACGTGGATGCCGGCCCGCGGTCCCTCCAGGGCCAGCCGCGCCACCGCCTCGCGCACGTCGGCACCGCCGGGGTCCCCGTCCACGACGACCACGGTGTACGGGCCGGTGAAGCCGCAGGCAGGGTCGGCCCCGTCGCCGCTTCCGTCGGCGGGGCGGGCCCGGGAGGGCTGGTGACGGGCGGTTTTGCCGGTCGCGTCCGCGGCCGCGTCCCGGGCGCGCGCTCCGGACCGGGCCTGGTCGGCGTGGTGGTCCTCGAGGCGGCGGAGGAGTTCCTGCGCGCGGGCCGTGGCCTGCTCGCGGTCGTGGGCGAGCAGCAGACGGCAGTCCTGGCCGTGTCCCGGGCGCACCTGCGGCAGCCAGCCGAGCCAGGACCACTCGGCGTTCCGCTCGGCCAGCGGACGGGAGCGGTCCGCGCTGATCAGGACGATCTCCAGGGTGTCGGCCGAGTGCAGCGCGGCGAGCTGGGCCAGCACCGAGCGGGCCAGCCCGGTGAGCCGCTCGCGCGGGCCCGCGAGGCCGAGCGCGCCGACCTCGCGCAGGTCGGCGGTGACCGGGACCGCGGGCAGCGGGGCGGCACCGCCCGGTGCCGTCCGGTCGGCCGTGCCGAGCCGCACGGTGAGCGCCTCCGGGTGATCCGGACCGCGCTCCCACAGCCGCGGTCCCGGTCCCAGCGCCGTCAGCAGCAGCGAGGCGGGGTCCGGCCAGGTCTCCGGGGCGCGCGAGGGGGTGCCGGGCGGGGCGTCCGGCGCCGCTGTGGCGGCCGCCGTCCCGTCGTACGCCTGCGCGTCGGACACGCCGGTCTCCTGAGCGCCTGTGCGGCCGCCGGTCAGCCGCCGGGCCCACGCCCCTATCCCACCGCGCCTGCGCACCTCTTGCGGCACGTCGGTGCCGCGCAGGGGGGTGCCCTTGCGGCCGGTGCGGGTCTCGCGGCCCGGGCGGTCGTCAGGGCCTGGGCCGTCGGTCCGGCCGCGGGCGTCGGAGGAACGGCGGGGAGCCTCACCGGCCGCGCCCGCGCGGGGCGCACCCGCACCGGCGGAGCCGCCCCCGGACCCGCCCACGCCGACGTCGCCGTACGCGCACGTGCCGGGATCGCCCGGTCGGTACGGGTCCGGTGCAGAGGTACCGGGGCGGTAGCCGTCCCCGCCGGGCGTGCCGGCGCCGTACGCGCCCCCGCCGGGCGTGCCGGTGCGGGGCGGGGCACCGCCGTGCGCGTCGGCCCCGTACCCGCTCCCGCCGGCTTCGTCGGCCCCGTACCCGCCCGGCGTGGAGGAACCCCGGCCGCTTCCGTGCTCGCCGGGTGTGCCCGGCGCGGGGGTGAGGGGCCCGCCCGCGCGGTGGCCGCCGGTCGCGTACGACCCCGCGCCCTGCGCGCCGCCGTGTGTCTCGCCCGCGGCGGGGGACTGCCGCGGCAGGCCCGGTGCGGGGCCGGTGCCGTGGCTCTCGATGCGGGGGGCGCCGCCCTGGCCGGGGACCTGCGGCGGTTCGGCGGACGCTCCGCCCCTGCCGTACGCCGAGGTGCCGTACGCGTGGTGGGTGCGCCCCGCGGACGCGGTGGTGGCGTCGGGCGCCGGGCCCCAGGTGCCGTGGGCGGTGGCGTCCGGCGCGGTGCCGGACGCGCTCGGGCCGTCGGCCGCACCGCGCGCGGCCGGAACGGCGGCGTCCGGTGCGCCGCCCGCCGCCCGGGCGGCTCGGGCCGGGTCCGTCGCGCGGGAGCGGCCGCCCGCGCCGCCGGGGGCCCCCGCGCCGTCGGCCACGCGTGCGTGGGTCACCGCGCCGCCGTCCCCGCCGCCCGGTGCGGGCGCCCGGTACCCGGACAGCCGTACGTGTCCCTCCCCGTCCGGCGTCGTCGCCACCCGCGCCTCCGCCGTCGGCGGCACCGGCACGAGCCGCAGGGCCGACTCACCGATCCGCAGCAGGGCGCCCGGCGCGAAGCGGACCGGGCGGTCGCCCACGCGGGTGCCGTCCAGCGTGGTGCCGTTGGTGGAACCGAGGTCGGCGACCGAGACGCGGCCGTCGGGGCCGACGGTGACCGCGCAGTGCATGCGGGAGACGTCCGGGTCGTCGAGCGCGACGTCGGCGTCGGCGGAGCGGCCGAGCCGGATCTGGCCGCCGTGCAGGAGGTGGACGCCGCCCGCGTCGGGACCCGCGACCACGTGGAGCTGGACGGGGACGTCCGCCGGCTCGATGTGCGGGTCGGGCTCGCCCGGCGCGCCGAGACAGAGCACGGCGCCGTCGACCAGCGGAGGCTCGCCCAGGGTGCTGCGCTGGGCGTCGAGGCGCTGCGCGCCGGAGTACAGCACCACCTGGCCGGAGCCCGCGCCCTCGCCGGGGAGTGCGGCGGCCAGCGCGGAGGCGACCGCGGCCAGCGCCGTGCCGGCCGGCGCGGTGACGAGTACGTCACTCCGCGCGGCGCGACCCCCCGCCGAAGCGGCCGAAGCGGCCGGGACGGCCGGTGCATGCGGGCCCAGCGGGTCCACGACGGTCAGCCGGATCTGCATCGCCGTAAGCGGTCCCTTCGCGCGGGCGCCCGCACGCCGGGACGGAAGCCGCCACCACGGTCCCCCACCGCGGACTTCCCCCACCGTCACACGAGCACGTCGGCCAGTACTGCACGCATCCTCGCACCTGCCACTGACAACGCGCCCGCCGCCCGCCGTCAAATGATCTTGATTGGTCGGCTCTGCCCCCAAAAATGCCTGACAGCCGCTCCGCGGATGATCGAAAGCCGTCCGCTTGAGATCGGTCACGTTTGGACAGCGGCAACCAAGGGACCGGGTCGAGCGTCTTTCCTTCGAACGTGGCCCGGAGGCGGCACTACAGTTGGGTCCGACTGGGACCCACCGTCGCCCGACCGCTTCTGCGACAGTGGGTCCGAACAGCCAGCAAGCAACTAGGAGCGCATGACGTGCGGCCCGTCGGCAGCAAGTACCTCCTCGAGGAGCCCCTCGGCCGCGGCGCCACGGGCACCGTCTGGCGTGCCCGCCAGCGCGAGACCGCGGGCGCCGAGGCGGCCGTGGCCGGACAGCCCGGCGAGACCGTCGCGATCAAGGTTCTCAAGGAAGAGCTCGCGAGCGACGCCGACATCGTGATGCGCTTCCTGCGCGAACGTTCCGTCCTGCTCCGGCTCACCCACCCCAACATCGTCCGGGTCCGCGACCTGGTCGTCGAGGGCGAGCTGCTGGCCCTCGTCATGGATCTCGTCGACGGCCCCGACCTCCACCGCTATCTGCGCGAAAACGGGCCGCTCACCCCGGTTGCCGCGGCCCTGCTCACCGCGCAGATCGCCGACGCGCTCGCCGCGAGCCACGCCGACGGCGTCGTCCACCGCGACCTGAAGCCGGCCAACGTCCTGCTGAAGCAGACCGGCGACGAGATGCACCCGATGCTCACCGACTTCGGCATCGCCCGCCTCGCCGACTCACCCGGCCTCACCCGCACCCACGAGTTCGTCGGCACGCCCGCGTACGTCGCGCCGGAGTCCGCCGAGGGCCGCCCGCAGACCTCCGCCGTCGACGTCTACGGCGCCGGCATCCTGCTGTACGAGCTGGTCACCGGCCGTCCCCCGTTCGGCGGCGGCTCCGCCCTCGAAGTGCTGCACCAGCACCTGAGCGCCGAACCGCGCCGTCCCTCCACCGTCCCCGACCCGCTGTGGACGGTCATCGAGCGCTGCCTGCGCAAGAACCCGGACGAACGCCCCAGCGCCGAGAACCTCGCCCGCGGCCTGCGCGTCGTCGCCGAGGGCATCGGCGTGCACGCGAACAGCGCGCAGATCGGCGCCGCCGAAGGCGTGGGCGCGCTCCTCGCCCCCGACCCGGCACCCGCGCAGGTCCCCGGCACCCCGGACGCCGCCTACGACCCGAACGGCGCGACCAGCGTCCTGCCGCACACCGGGGGCCCGGCGGGCGCCGCCGACCCCACCGCCGTACTCCCGAACACCGGGGCCGCCGACCCCACCGCCGTCATGCCGCCGGTGGGCCCGGGGCAGGCCGGACAGCCGGGCGCGCCGGGCCAGGGCGGACCCGAGGACCCGCACCCCTGGCAGAACCAGCTCCGCGCCGCACGCGACCGCAACGAGCAGACGCAGGTCCAGTACCTCGACCCCAACCAGGACCCGCTGCGCCGCCGCCCCCAGCGGCAGGTCTCCCGCGCGCCCCAGCAGCCGCGCCAGGCCCCCCAGGGCCCGCCGCCCCAGCAGCCCGGCTACGGCTACCCCCAGCAGCAGCCGCCGCAGCCCCAGCCGCCGCAGCGGTACGCCCCGCCGCCCGCGCCCGAGCCGCAGCCGCCCCGGCGCGAGCCCAGGCCGCCGCGGCAGCGCAGCGCCAACCCCATGCGCATTCCGGGGCTGGGCTGCCTCAAGGGGTGCCTGGTCACGATCGTCGTCCTGTTCGTGGCCGGCTGGCTCGTGTGGGAGCTGAGCCCGCTCCAGGACTGGATCGGCACCGGCAAGGGCTACTGGGACCAGCTCACCGACTGGTTCACCACCGTGACCGACTGGATGGGGGACCTGGGCGGCTCCGGCGGAGGCTGAGTCTGGAGACTTGTCGACATCCGGAGGGTGATTTCCGCCTCCGCGGTGAAGGCCGGCTCCCGGGACGCGTACTTTTAGGCGCAACACGCGTCGGTAGGAGCAGTCTTGGCACGGAAGATCGGCAGCCGGTACACCGCCCATCAGATCCTCGGGCGGGGCAGCGCCGGCACGGTGTGGCTGGGCGAGGGTCCCGACGGACCCGTCGCGATCAAGCTGCTGCGCGAGGACCTGGCGTCCGACCAGGAACTCGTCTCCCGCTTCGTGCAGGAGCGCACCGCCCTGCTCGGCCTGGAGCATCCGCACGTCGTCTCCGTGCGCGACCTGGTGGTCGACGGCAACGACCTCGCGCTGGTCATGGACCTGGTCCGCGGCACCGACCTGCGCACCCGCCTCGACCGGGAGCGGCGCCTGGCGCCCGAGGCCGCGGTGTCCGTCGTCGCCGACGTCGCCGACGGACTGGCCGCGGCCCACGCCGCCGGGGTCGTGCACCGGGACGTCAAGCCCGAGAACGTGCTGCTCGACATGCAGGGCCCGCTCGGTCCCGGCGGCTCGCACCCCGCACTCCTGACGGACTTCGGGGTGGCCAAGCTCATCGACACCCCGCGCCGCACCCGCGCCACGAAGATCATCGGCACGCCCGACTACCTCGCCCCGGAGATCGTCGAGGGCCTGCCCCCGCGTGCCGCGGTCGACATCTACGCCCTCGCCACGGTCCTGTACGAGCTGCTCGCCGGCTTCACGCCGTTCGGCGGCGGCCACCCCGGCGCGGTGCTGCGCCGCCACGTGACCGAGACCGTGGTCCCGCTCCCCGGCATCCCCGACGAGCTGTGGCAGCTCCTCGTCCAGTGCCTCGCCAAGGCCCCCGCCTCCCGGCTGCGCGCCTCCGAGCTGAGCGCCCGGCTGCGCGAGCTGCTGCCGATGCTCGCAGGCATGGCCCCGCTGGACGTGGACGAGCCCGACGCCGAGCAGCAGGAGGACGCCTCCGACGAGTCCGCGGCGTCCGCCGCGTCCCCGGCCGCCCCCGAGCCCGTACGGCGCCGGGGAGCGGTGCCGCTGGTGCCGGGGGCCAAGCCCGCCGACTCCAACCGCGACACCCACACGTCCATGCGCGTCCCCGCCCCGGACGAGCTGGCCGGCGGCGCCCGCGGCACCGCCCGCGCCCCGCGCGCGGCGGGCTCCCCGCGCCCCGGCTCGGCCCGCAACCGCGCCACCGCGCGGCGGCGCCGGCTCGCGGTGGGTGCGGGCGCGGTGGCCCTGCTGGCGGCGATCGGCGTCGGCACCTGGCTGGCCACGGGCGGCGACGAGGACGGCACCGGACCCCAGGACACGCGGAACTCGGCACCGGCCGCTCCCTGAGCCCCGCACCGCCGCCGCGGTCCACGCCCGCACCCCCGCAGGGCGTGGACCGCCGGCCGGAGCCGTTACGCTGGATGCGTGGCAGTCGTCGATGTATCCGAAGAGCTGAAGTCCCTCTCCTCGACCATGGAGTCGATCGAGGCCGTCCTGGACCTCGACAGGATGAGGGCAGACATCGCCGTGCTCGAGGAGCAGGCGGCCGCGCCCTCCCTGTGGGACGACCCGGAGGCGGCGCAGAAGATCACCAGCAAGCTCTCGCACCTCCAGGCCGAGGTGCGGAAGGCCGAAGCCCTGCGCGGCCGGATCGACGATCTCGGCGTGCTCTTCGAGATGGCCGAGGAGGAGGACGACCCGGACACCCGTGCCGAGGCCGAGACCGAGCTCGCGGCCGTCCGCAAGGCGCTGGACGAGATGGAGGTCCGCACCCTGCTCTCCGGCGAGTACGACGCGCGCGAGGCGCTCGTCAACATCCGCGCCGAGGCGGGTGGCGTGGACGCCGCCGACTTCGCCGAGAAGCTCCAGCGCATGTACCTGCGCTGGGCCGAGCAGCACGGCTACAAGACCGAGGTCTACGAGACGTCGTACGCGGAGGAGGCCGGCATCAAGTCGACCACCTTCGCCGTGCAGTCGCCGTACGCCTACGGCACCCTCTCCGTCGAGCAGGGCACCCACCGCCTCGTGCGCATCTCGCCCTTCGACAACCAGGGGCGCCGCCAGACCTCCTTCGCGGGCGTCGAGATCCTCCCCGTGGTCGAGCAGACCGACCACATCGAGATCGACGAGTCCGAACTGCGCGTGGACGTGTACCGGTCCTCCGGCCCCGGCGGCCAGGGCGTGAACACCACCGACTCGGCGGTGCGCCTCACCCACATCCCCACCGGCATCGTCGTCTCCTGCCAGAACGAGCGCTCGCAGATCCAGAACAAGGCCACCGCCATGAACGTCCTCCAGGCCAAGCTCCTGGAGCGGCGCCGCCAGGAGGAGCAGGCCAAGATGGACGCCCTCAAGGGCGACGGGGGCAACTCCTGGGGCAATCAGATGCGTTCGTACGTGCTGCACCCGTACCAGATGGTCAAGGACCTGCGCACGGAGCACGAAGTGGGCAACCCCGAGGCCGTGTTCAACGGCGAGATCGACGGCTTCCTCGAGGCCGGCATTCGCTGGCGCAAGCAGCAGGAGAAGTAAAGCGAAGCGGAATCGCCGCTTTGTCGACAAGGCAACTGCCGCTCTTCGGGCGGCAGTTGCCTTTTGTCTGCCCGCCGTTCGCCGGTGATGTCTGGGTTTTGCATCACACTCACACCCTTTGTGTCCGGCATACGTCCCTTACCTGGACATCGCGTACGCAATGGCCTTGACGTTGCTTTGAACATTAGGAATGGTGAGGCGCGGCATGCGTATTTCTGGGGCGCATGTGAACCGGGGGGCTTGAGCACACATGCAGCCGCCCCCCGTCGATCACAGCCCCGAGTGCGGCCTCACCGACTAATCGGCTACTGGGGGTAGCAACTACATGACGAAGAAGACGCGCATCCGTGTCGCGCGCATCGCGGCCGGCGCCGTGATCGCGGCCGGCGCCTCGCTGACCGCCGCGGGCGCCGCCTCGGCGCTGGAGATCGGCATCGGCGCGGGGGTCGGCGACACCGGTGTCAACCTCGGCGTGAGCGTCGGCGACGACGACGAGCCGACGGACCCGCCCACCATCCCGACGGACCCCAACGAGCCGACGGACCCGGGTACCACGGACCCGACCGACCCGGGCACCACGGACCCGACGGACCCGGGTACGACCGACCCGACGGACCCGGGCACCACGGACCCGACCGACCCGGGCACGTCCGACCCGACGGACCCGGGCACCACGGACCCGACCGACCCGGGCACGAGCGACCCCACCAACCCGACCGACCCGGGTGACGGTGGCGACAACGGCAACGGCAACGGCGGCAACGGCAACGGCGGCTCGGGCAACGGCAACGGAGGCGGCGGCGACAACACCTCCCCCGACGGCGGCGGCAACGACAACGTCACCCAGGACCAGGGTTCCTCGGCCCTGACCGACACCGGCGAGCAGGCTCCGGCCTCCTCCGGCAACGCCGCTCAGGGTGACGGCAAGGAGCTCGCCGAGACCGGTGCCGCTGAGACCACGTTCCTGCTGGTCGGCGCCGCGACGATGATCGCCGGCGGCATCGGCTTCCGCTTCCTGCCGCGTCTGATGAACGGCCGCGGCGGCGCTGCTGCCTGACGGTAGCCGCCCGCGTACGCACCGCGCACGCACCTGAAGGGGCCCGGAGCATCACCGCTCCGGGCCCCTGTTGCGCTCTCCGTGTCCGTGTCGTGCCCGTGTGTCCGCGTCCTGGAGGCCCTGAAGGCCTCCCCAGACCCGTCAGACGGTCTGCTGGGCCAGCAGGGCCACCGCGGCGACCAGCACCGCCAGCAGCGCGATCAGCGCCATCGGGTTCAGCCCCGAGAAGGGGTTGCTCTCCTGCTGCAGCCGCTCGCGGTTGGCCCGGCACACCGGGCACCTGCCCTCGCTCACGGGCGCCGCGCAGTTCGCGCACACCAACCGGTCGTACGTCATGCGCTCGCCCTCCTTGCCACCGGCTCTGTCTGGAACAACGCCCGCGACGGTACGAACGTTCCCCTTCCACTGTGCCAGGTTCCGCGGGGCCCTGCGCGCCCTCCCGCGGGGACAAAACGCGCAACTGCTACGCAACCCCGACCGGTGACTGCGGTCGGCTCCCCGGTTCGCGTATGGTCACGCACATCTACCCCCGGCGACCCGTGGTGCATCCGTGATCCGATTCGACAACGTCTCCAAGGTCTACCCCAAACAGAGCCACCCAGCCCTCAGGGATGTCTCCCTGGAGGTCGAGAAGGGCGAGTTCGTCTTCCTCGTGGGATCCTCCGGCTCGGGAAAGTCCACCTTCCTGCGGCTGATCCTCCGCGAGGAGCGGTGCAGCCACGGACAGGTGCACGTGCTGGGCAAGGACCTCTCCCGCCTGTCCAACTGGAAGGTGCCGCAGATGCGGCGCCAGCTGGGGACGGTCTTCCAGGACTTCCGCCTGCTGCCGAACAAGACGGTCGGCGAGAACGTCGCCTTCGCCCAGGAGGTCATCGGCAAGTCCCGCGGCGAGATCCGCAAGTCCGTGCCCCAGGTGCTCGACCTGGTCGGACTCGGCGGCAAGGAGGACCGCAGGCCCGGCGAGCTGTCCGGCGGTGAGCAGCAGCGCGTCGCCATCGCCCGGGCCTTCGTCAACCGGCCCAAGCTGCTGATCGCCGACGAGCCCACGGGCAACCTCGACCCGCAGACCTCCGTCGGCATCATGAAGCTGCTCGACCGCATCAACCGGACGGGCACCACCGTGGTGATGGCCACGCACGACCAGAACATCGTGGACCAGATGCGCAAGCGCGTCATCGAGCTGGAGAAGGGCCGCCTCGTCCGGGACCAGGCACGCGGTGTCTACGGCTACCAGCACTGACGAGCCGCTGACGACGAGGAACGAAAGGCTTAACGAGACGCCATGCGCGCCCAGTTCGTAGTCTCGGAGATCGGTGTCGGTCTTCGCCGCAATCTGACGATGACCTTCGCGGTCATCGTCTCGGTCGCCCTGTCCCTGGCCCTGTTCGGCGGGTCACTGCTGATGAGCGACCAGGTCAGCACCATGAAGGGCTACTGGTACGACAAGGTCAACGTCTCGGTCTTCCTCTGCAACAAGAGCGACGCCGAGTCCGACCCCAACTGCGCCAAGGGTGCGGTGACCGAGGACCAGAAGAAGCAGATCATGGCCGACCTCGACGAGATGGCCGTCGTCGAGAAGGTGACGTACGAGTCGCAGGACGAGGCGTACAAGCACTACAAGGAGCAGTTCGGCGACTCGCCGCTGGCCAGCTCCCTCACGCCGGACCAGATGCAGGAGTCCTACCGGATCAAGCTGAAGGACCCGGAGAAGTACCAGGTCATCGCGACCGCCTTCGACGGCCGTGAGGGCGTGCAGTCCGTGCAGGACCAGAAGGGCATCCTGGACAACCTCTTCGGTCTCCTCAACGGCATGAACTGGGCCGCCCGCGCGGTGATGGCCCTCATGCTCGTCGTCGCCCTGATGCTGATCGTCAACACCGTGCGCGTCTCGGCGTTCAGCCGGCGCCGCGAGACCGGCATCATGCGCCTCGTGGGCGCCTCGGGCTTCTACATCCAGGCGCCGTTCATCATGGAGGCGGCGGTCGCCGGTCTCATCGGCGGTGGTGTCGCCTGCGGATTCCTGGTGATCGCCCGGTACTTCATCATCGACCACGGACTCGCCCTGTCCGAGAAGCTGAACCTGATCAACTTCATCGGCTGGGACGCCGTCTTGACCAAGCTCCCGCTCATCCTGGCCGTGAGTCTGCTGATGCCCGCGTTGGCCGCGTTCTTCGCGCTGCGCAAGTACCTGAAGGTGTGACACATACCAAGGGGGTCGTACGGTCGAGCGACCGTACGACCCCCTTGCGTTGTCCTAGACTCACCGGCATGTCAGGTCGTGCCCTGTTCTGTCAGCCCCGTCGCGCACGCCACGGGGCCGCCCTGACCTTGGTGTTCGCGAGCGTGCTCGTCGCGGGCGCGGCCACCGGCTCGCTCCCCGGGACGGACCGGAAGTCCGGGCCCGCCACGGCCGGTTCGGCCGTCCCGGCCGGCCGGCAGGCCCAACCCGAGGACGTCGCCCGCGCGGCGGCCGAGGCCATGGCCCACGGCAAGTCCCCCGTGGAGGCCGCCGAACGCGCGGTCAGCCGCAGCGGGGACCGCTGGGGCGCCATCTACTCCCAGGGCGAGTACGAGGAGTTGGAGGACGCCCTCGACGGCCGGTACACCGGCGTCGGGCTCTCCGCACGCCGCGAACGGGACGGCCGTATCCAGGTGACCAGGGTGCGCTCCGGGTCGCCCGCCGCCGACGCCGGGATCCGCGAGGGCGACCGCCTGCGCAGCGTCGACGGCGAGCGGGTCGACGGGCGGCCCGTCACCGAGGTCGTCTCCATACTCCGCGGCGACGCCGAGGCCGAGCCCGCAGGCACCGCCGTACGGCTGGGTCTTGAGCGCGGCACGCGTGCGTGGACGGAGACCGTACGGCGCGCCCGGCTGTCCACGGACCCCGTGACCGTCCGCACGCTCGCCGACGGCCTCACCGTCGTCAAGGTCACCTCCTTCACCAAGGGCGTCGGCGATCAGGTGCGCGAGGCGGTGGCAGGGGTGCCGTCCGGCGCCGGCGTCGTCCTGGACCTGCGCGGCAATTCCGGCGGCCTGGTCACCGAGGCCGTCACCGCCGCCTCCGCCTTCCTCGACGGCGGCCTGGTCGCCACGTACGACGTCGACGGCGACCAGCGCGCCCTGCACGCCGAACCCGGAGGCGACACCGCCAGACCCCTGGTCGCGCTCGTCGACGGCGGCACGATGAGCGCGGCCGAACTCCTCACGGGGGCCCTCCAGGACCGCGGCCGGGCCGTCGTCCTGGGCTCCCGCACCTTCGGCAAGGGCTCGGTGCAGATGCCGAGCCGGCTGCCCGGCGGCTCGGTGGCCGAGCTGACCGTCGGCCACTACCGCACCCCCTCCGGCCGCGGCGTCGACGGCACGGGCATCACCCCCGACCTCGAGGTCGACCCGGTCGACCCCGCCGCCCTGGAGCGGGCCCGGACCGTGCTGAGCGGACTGGGGCGCGAGGCGAACGACCCCGCGTAATCGGCTTTCCGCGAGGCCCCTCCGTAGTGCCAAAATGGACCGCACTATGGCTAAGGAAAAAGGGCGCAAGCTGATCGCGCAGAACAAGAAGGCGCGGCACGACTACCAGATCCTCGACACCTACGAGGCCGGCCTCGTGCTGTCCGGTACCGAGGTGAAGTCACTGCGCCAGGGGCGGGCCTCGCTGGTCGACGGCTTCGTGCAGCTGGACGGACACGAAGCGTGGCTGCACAACGTGCACGTGCCGGAGTACAGCCAGGGCACCTGGACCAACCACAGCGCGCGCCGCAAGCGGAAGCTGCTGCTGCACCGCGTGGAGATCGACAAGCTGGAGTCGAAGTCCCAGGAGACCGGTCACACGATCGTGCCGCTGGCGCTCTACTTCAAGGACGGCCGGGCCAAGGTCGAGATCGCGCTGGCACGGGGCAAGAAGGAGTACGACAAGCGGCAGACCCTCCGGGAGAAGCAGGACCGGCGCGAGGCGGAGCGGACGATCTCGGCGATCCGGCGCAAGCAGCGGGCCTGAGCGCCCCGGAATAGGCTGGCACGCGTGCGTGTTGTTCACGTACGATGGCACCTGCACCTCACAGCGGGTGCGCTCCCTCTCCGGAGGGCCCTCCTCGGAGGGTTTGAAAAATCAACATGGGGATGATCGGTTTCGACAGCGGCTGTCGAAGCAGGGGAAGCGTGTCGAGGAAGCGGCCATGATCTCGTAAACCACAGGCCGAAAAAAATAATCGCCAACACCAAGCGCGATTCCTCCCAGCAGGCCTTCGCCCTCGCTGCCTGATCTCAGGTAGCAGAGCGAGCCTCCTACTAAAGGGAGTGTCAGCCCGGGGCTGTTCCCGACCCGGATCCTGGCATCAGCTAGGGGACTAAACCTTGATCCCGGTCACGGGGTGAAGAGGGAAACCAAACAGTGACTGGGCCCGTCGGAGACTTGTTCGCGTGATCTCCGGGGCCGAGAAAATCGAAGCGGACTGCACACGGAGAAGCCCTGGTTCCGCACCGTTGGACGCGGGTTCGATTCCCGCCATCTCCACGAGGTCGAGGGCGACGTGTGCTCGCGGTAAGCGCGAGCCACGTCGCCCTCGTCGTTTTTGCACGGCTTCGCCGCGCGGCGCGGGGGCTCCGCCACCCGCACCCCCTCACCGGGACCGCTCGGCCGGGAGCAAGGTCAGGAGCAGGGCGATGGCCGCCGCCGTGACCGGGACGGTGTAGGCGGCGGTGGGGGAGACGTGTTCCACCGTCCAGCCGCCCGCCGCGCTGCCGCAGGCGATCCCGCCGAGGAGGCCGGTCACCGCGAGGGTCATGCCCTCGTTCAGGCGGCCCTCCGGCGTGCGGCGCTGGACCAGGGTCATCGTGGTGACCATCGTCGGGGCCGTCGCCATCCCGCCGACCAGCAGCGTGAGCGCCAGCAGGGGCAGGGAGCCGCTGAGGGAGGCCGCGAGCAGGGGCAGGACCAGCAGGGCCGTCATCGCGGCCACGCACCACGGCAGGCGGTGCTCGGCCGGTCCGGCCGGCTTGAGCGCGCCGTAGAGCAGGCCCGCGGCGCAGGAACCGGCCGCCTGCAGGGCGAGCACCGCACCGGCCGCCGCGCGGTGACCCTGTGCGTCCGCGAACGCGATCGTGACGACCTCCATCGCGCCGAAGATCCCGCCCATCGCCAGGCACACCACCAGCAGGGGCGGGATGCCCGGCGCCCGGAAGGGTGCCTTCGCCGTCGGGCGCGGGCGGGCCGGCGGCTCGGTCGAACGCTGGGCGGCGAACAGCAGCATGCCGGTCACCAGCAGCACCACGCCCACGAGCGTGCCCGCCTCGGGAAACAGCGCCGTGCACAGGAACGCCGCGAGGACGGGGCCGAGCATGTAGCACAACTCGTCCGTGGCCTGCTCGAAGGAGTTCGCGGTGTGCAGCGCGTCCGCGTCGCCCTTCAGCAGGTGGGACCAGCGGGCGCGGGCCATGCCGCCGGTGTTGGGGGTCGTCGCCGTGGCGGCGTACGCGGCGAACAGGGTCCAGGCCGGCGCCCCGTACCGCACGCACAGCAGCAGGGCGACGGAGCCCAGCGCGGCGAACAGGGTGGCGGGTACGGCCACCCGCGCCTGGCCGTACCGGTCCACGAGCCGCGCGGTCCACGGGGCGACCAGTGCCGTCGCCGCCAGTCCCGTCGCGGTGACGGCGCCGGCGAGGGCGTACGAACCACGGGTGCCGGCGATCATCACCACCGCGCTCACGCTGAACATGCCCATGGGCAGCCGGGCGATGAGGTTCCCGGTCGTGAAGCCGCGTGCACCGGGTGTGGACAGGAGGCGCCGGTACGGGCCCGGCGGGCGGCGCCGGGTGCGTGGGCGGAAGTCGGCCGCGACCACGGTGTCCGCGGTGACGGCCAGGAAGGGGGCGGGGGAAGCGGGGCGGGACGGGTGCGCGGAGGTCGGTTGCGGCATGGGTCCACCGTCGCCCGGGGGTGATCCGGCGGTCCAACACCTACTCCGTGGCCATTGACGCAACCCCGTTGTAAATTCACCGGATGCCCGCACCCGCCCACCTCGATCCCCGCCTCCTGCGCGCCTTCGTCACCGTCGCCGAGGAACTGCACTTCACCCGCGCCGCCGCCCGGCTCTACGTCGCCCAGCAGGCGCTCAGCAGGGACGTGCGGCGCCTGGAGCGGGAGTTGGGGGCCGAGCTGTTCGTCCGCACCACCCGGCAGGTGACGCCGACGGCCGACGGAGAGCGGCTGCTGCCGTACGCCCGCCGGGTCCTCCAGGCGCAGGACGACCTGCTCGCCGCCTTCGGACAGGCCCGCCCGCTGCTCGTCGACCTCAACTCCCCGGGGCTGGTCACCGGCCGCCTCGTCCTGGAGCGGGCCCGTTCGCTCACGCCCGAGCTGGAGCTGATGGCACGCTACGAGAGCGGACTGACCCACGCCGCCGGAGAACTGGTCGCGGGCCGCCTCGACGCCTCCTTCGGCCGGTTCGCGGGGCTGCCCGCGGCGTTGCGGGCGGGGCTCGGCCACCAGCCGGTGCGCTACGAGCCCATGGCGGTCGTACTGCCCGAGGACCACCCGCTGGCCCGGCTGACGGAGGTGCCGCTGACCGCGCTCGCCGGGGAGAGCGTGTACGCCGGGGCCGGCAACCCGCGCACACCGGAGTGGACCGACCTCGCCCACCTCCTCTTCGAGGGGCGCGGCATCCGGGTGGCGTCCCCCGCGCCGCTGGCGATCGGCGAGGAGGAGTTCCAGCGCATCATGGACAAGACGCGCAACCCGATCCTCGCCGTGCGGAGCTTTCCGGCCATGCCTTCGACGGTGGTACGGCCGCTCGTCGACCCCGTGCCGCTCTCGCCTGTGTCGCTCGTGTGGCGCAAGGGACTGGTGCATCCCGCGCTCGACGCGCTGCGCCGGGCAGCGTCCCAGGTCGCGACCGAAAAGGGTTGGTTGGAGGTTCCCGACGGGGGATGGATTCCGGCCGCCGACGCCGCTGTGATGTCTGTCCACAAGTGACACGCGGCCACCACACATCCCCCGCGTGCGCTACATTCTTTGCCTGAGCACGGTGTGATACAGGGGGCGCTCGAACCTGGTGGGGGCCGGTCCGGCCGACGAGTGCTCGGAGTCGTATGCGCACCCGGAAGTGTTCCGTGGGGGGAAGTGCGCACGCGTGAAGAATTGGCAAAAAGACGCCCAACCGGAGTGGCACGATGTCGAGTCCGGGGCTCGTGATCTCTCGGAGGCAGGACGACATGCTGACGCCACCGAGGTGCTGCCTCCGACCCGGGCCTTCCCTCCGGCTGGGGGGTCCCCGATGAGCGCGAGCCGGCCCGCCGGGTTCGACGGGCCCGACAGGTCCGATTCCAGAGGTTCTTCTGGTTCCTCCGGTCCTTCTGTTCCCTCCGGTTCTTGGGGTTCCTCGGGTTCCTCGGGTTCTTCCGGTTCCGCCGGGGCCCCGTCGGGTCCGGGGTGGTTCGGGGATCCCGGCGCGGGCCCGCGCGGCCGCGGGAGTTCCGCCGCGGACCGGACGGAGATCCTCGGTGCCCGAATAGGCGGCCACGGTCGCCGTGTTCCGGGCCCGGACCCGTCCGCCCAGGGCCGGATAACCTGGGGCACCACCGACCCCGCCGGGGCGAGCCCCGGCAACTTCGCCCCCAGCCACGGCCCGACCGACGCCGTTCCCGGCAACGCGGCCCCGGGGCCCGACCTGTTCGGCAAGGCCCCGCACGCAGCCCCCGCGCCCGGCGCCGCCCACCACGCCCACGGCGCCGCCCACGGCACAGGCGCCGCCCAGGACCCCGACCGGACGGACGTCCTCCCGTCGGCCGGTCCCACCCGCGCCTTCCCCGCACCCGCGCCCATACCCCCGCCCGGCCCCGCCACCGCCGCACTCCGCGATCCCTGGCAGGAGCTGCCGGACACGGACGGCGACGCGGGCCCCGGCACCGGAGCCGCCGGTCACACCCACGACCCGCACGAGGTCACGGTCCAGCTCGACGCCGTCCACCTCGGCGACGGCCAGCTCCTGCGCGCCGACCGCGGACACCGCAAGAGCGGCCCCGAGCCCTCCGAAGGCCCCGTCTTCGTCGACGCGTCGGGCCGCCGCAGCCGCCTGTACCGCCGCCTTGGCATCGTCGTCGGCATCGCCTGCGCGGTCTACGCCGTAGTCATCGTCTCCACGCTGCTCTCCGGCAACTCCGACGCCCCCTGGATGCCCGTACCGGGCCAGCAGGAGGGCGCCCCGGCCGGCCAGGTCGACACCAGCCCGCTGCCCTCGGAGTCGGCGCAGCCCTCCGGCGCCGCCGTCCCGCAGACCAGCCCCTCGGCCGACGCCGGCACGGCGACCGCACCGGGTGCCGGGGCACCCGCGTCCGGTACGTCCGGCGTCACCGGCGGCACCGCGGAGCAGCCCGGCACCAGCACCGGCCCGCAGTCCTCGGCGTCCGGGACCGGCCGGAACCCGGGCGGTTCCGGCGCGACCGGCCCCGACCCGGCACAGTCGACGCGGGCCTCGACCCCGGCCACCACGGACCCGTCGACGCCGGCAGGCGGCGACACCCCCGCCGGCCCGACCGAACCCACCGGCGGCTCCACCACGGACGCCGGCCCGGGCGAGGGCGGCACCAACCCCAACGGCGCGGGCGGCCCGGACCCCGTCGCGGGCCCGGCCGGCGCCCCCGTCGTGGCCGCCGGCCCGGCCGGCACCGCCACGTCGTCCTCCTCCGACTCCTCCGATTCCGCCGCTTCTTCCGACTCCCTTTCCCTGTCCCCGGAGAACACCCTCTGATGGCACCTCGCACCCGCCGTCACGGGGCCGCGCGCAGCGCCCGTGAGGGCTCCCGCCGTCGCCTGCCGTTGCGCCTGCTGCTTCCGCTGCTCCTCCTGGTCGCCCTGGTGGCGATGCTCATGCTGCGCGGATACGTGCACAGCGAGATCCTCGCCGACCACCGCGTCCAGCCGCCCGCCGCCACCACCGACGTACCCGAGAAGATCCTCGAGGGCGGTCCGGTCATCGACACGCGCGGCGGCCGCACCGACAGCCTCAGCGTGCCCGACCACCGGCTCGTCCTCACCTTCGACGACGGACCGGACCCGACCTGGACGCCACGCGTCCTCGACGTGCTGAAGAAGCACGACGCGCACGCGGTCTTCTTCGTCACCGGCACCATGGCCTCCCGCTACCCCGACCTCGTCCAGCGCATGGTCGACGAGGGCCACGAGGTGGGCCTGCACACCTTCAACCACCCCGACCTCTCCTTCCAGTCCAAGAAGCGCATCGACTGGGAGCTGTCGCAGAACCAGCTGGCGCTCACCGGCGCGGCCGGCGTGCGCACCTCGCTGTTCCGTCCGCCGTACTCCTCCTTCGCCGACGCCATGGACAACAAGTCCTGGCCGGTCACCGAGTACATCGGCAGCCGCGGCTACCTCACCGTCGTCAACAACACCGACAGCGAGGACTGGAAAAAGCCCGGCGTCGACGAGATCATCCGCCGGGCCACCCCGCACGGCGGCAAGGGCGCCATCGTCCTGATGCACGACTCCGGCGGCGACCGCCACCAGACCGTGCAGGCCCTGGACAGGTTCCTGCCGGACCTGAAGAAGAAGGGCTACGAGTTCGACAACCTCACCGAGGCCCTGGACGCGCCCAGCGCCATGACCCCGGTGACCGGCGCCGAACTGTGGAAGGGCAGGGCTTGGGTCTTCCTGGTCCAGGCGTCGGAGCACCTCACCGACGTCCTGGTGGTGGGCCTGGCGGTCATCGGCACGCTGGTCATCGGACGCTTCGGCATGATGCTGCTCCTGTCCGGCGTCCACGCCCGCAGGGTGCGCCGCAGACGCTTCCGCTGGGGCCCGGCGGTCACCGAACCGGTGACGGTGCTGGTCCCGGCGTACAACGAGGCCAAGTGCATCGAGAACACGGTGCGTTCCCTGGTGGCCAGCGACCACCCGGTCGAGGTCATCGTCGTCGACGACGGCTCCAGCGACGGCACCGCACGCATCGTGGAGGGGCTCGGCCTGCCGGGCGTCCGGGTGATCCGGCAGCTCAACGCGGGCAAGCCGGCCGCGCTCAACCGGGGTCTGGCCAACGCCCGTCACGACATCGTCGTGATGATGGACGGCGACACCGTCTTCGAGCCCTCCACCGTGCGTGAACTCGTCCAGCCCTTCGGCGACCCGAAGGTGGGCGCCGTGGCCGGCAACGCGAAGGTCGGCAACAAGGACAGCCTCATCGGCGCCTGGCAGCACATCGAGTACGTGATGGGCTTCAACCTGGACCGCCGGATGTACGACGTCCTCGGCTGCATGCCGACCATCCCCGGCGCGGTCGGCGCCTTCCGCCGCTCCGCCCTGGAGCCCATCGGCGGCATGAGCGACGACACGCTCGCCGAGGACACCGACGTCACCATGGCGCTGCACCGGGCGGGCTGGCGGGTCGTCTACGCCGAGAACGCCCGCGCCTGGACCGAGGCCCCGGAGTCCGTCAGCCAGCTGTGGTCCCAGCGCTACCGCTGGTCGTACGGCACGATGCAGGCCATCTGGAAGCACCGCCGCGCGGTGATCGAGAAGGGGCCCTCGGGCCGCTTCGGCCGGGTGGGGCTGCCCTTCGTCTCGCTGTTCATGGTCGTGGCCCCGCTGCTGGCCCCGCTGATCGACGTCTTCCTGCTCTACGGCCTCGTCTTCGGCCCGACCGACAAGACGATCGTGGCGTGGCTGGGCGTCCTCGCCATCCAGGCGGTGTGCGCGGCGTACGCCTTCCGGCTCGACCGGGAGAAGCTGACCCCGCTCATCTCGCTGCCCCTCCAGCAGATCCTGTACCGCCAGATCATGTACGTGGTGCTGCTCCAGTCCTGGATCACGGCGCTCACCGGCGGCCGGCTGCGCTGGCAGAAGCTGCGGCGCAGCGGCGGTGTGTCCGCGCCGCCGCCCGGTGCCGACGGAGTACCGCCCCAGCGGCGCTCCGGCGCCATGGACGGGAGGCGGCCGGTCGGATGACCACCCCGCCGTTCGAGCCGACGCGGCCGTACCCCGCCGCGCCCGTCCCGCCCCCAGCGCCCGTCCCGGCCGGCTCCGCGCCGGCCGCCACCCGGAGAGCCCCGCACGTGACCGCACCACCGTCCCCCTACCTGCCCGCCGGCGCGGACCCGGCCGCCCTGTCCGCCCAGTCCGCGTCGCCCGCCCCGGTGGGCCCGGCCGTGCCCCCGGAGAAGCAGGCCCGGCGCGGTCCCGTCCGGGACCGGTACTTCGACCTGCTCCGGGCGGTGGCCCTCTTCCGCGTGGTCCTCTACCACCTGATGGGCTGGGCCTGGCTGCCGGTGGTGTTCCCGTCCATGGGCGTCATGTTCGCCCTCGCGGGCAACCTGATGGCCCGCAGCCTCAAGCGTCCGGCCGTCCAGGTCGTCCGCAGCCGCATGCGCCGCCTGCTGCCGCCGCTGTGGCTGCTGGGAGCCGTGGGCGTGACCGGCATGGTGCTGCAGGGCTGGGGACCGAACGAGGACGGGCATCCGGGCTGGTGGTGGTTCCACCTCCTCTACTGGATCCTGCCGCTGAGCGATC
The DNA here is from genome assembly GCF_000772045.1 of Streptomyces sp. CCM_MD2014. Taxonomy (GTDB): domain Bacteria; phylum Actinomycetota; class Actinomycetes; order Streptomycetales; family Streptomycetaceae; genus Streptomyces; species Streptomyces salinarius. Next base: position 5,392,365 of record NZ_CP009754.1, read on the forward strand.
CGCCGTTCGCCGAGAGCGTGCCGGGCATCCACGGCATCCTGGGCGAGGACTGGGCCGGGGAACTCGCCGGGCCGCTCTGGTACATCCGCGCCTACCTCTGGTATGTGCTGCTCTCCCCGGTCCTGCTGCGCGCGCTGCGGGCCCTGCCCTGGCTGACGATCCTGGCGCCGCTCGCCCTGTCGGCCGCCTTCCAGTTCGGCTACCTGAACCTGCCGGGCGAGCGCTTCCCGTCCGCGCTCACCGACTTCAGCACCTTCGGCGCCTGCTGGATCCTCGGCATGGCCCACCAGGAAGGCATCCTGAAGCGGCTGCCGCGCTACGTGGTGCCCTCGGTGGCGCCGGTGATCGCCGCGCTCGGGCTCTGGTACGCCTTCCGCGAGGGCTTCAACACCGGGTACGACCTGGACTCCATCCCCTTCGCCCAGGCCGTCTGGTCCTTCGCGACGGTGCTGCTGCTCCTGCACGTCAGCCCGTCGTGGACCGAGTGGCCGCGACGGCTGCGCCGCTGGGACCGGCTGATCACCCTGCTCAACTCCCGCGCGGTGACGATCTACCTGTGGCACAACATCTGCATCCTCGTCGCGGCCACGCTCTGGGACCAGCTGTGGGGCTTCGAGGTCATGTACGAGAACGTCCCGTGGCTGCTGGAGAGCCCCTGGCCGGTCCTGGTCATCGCCTGGCTGCTCATCGGGAGCTGCATCGTCTGGTTCGGGTGGATGGAGGACGTGGCCGCCAAGCGCAGGCCCCAGCTGTGGCCGGACGGCGGCAGGCGCCCGGCACCGAAGCGGTCCGGGGCCCGCGCCGCGCACCGGGGCTGACGTGTGTCGGCCCTCCGTGCGAGACTGCCCCGGTTGCGGAAGTGAACAGGGTGGCGTGAGCCGGTCAGGGGGAGCAGCGGGATGAGCAAGCGGCAGACGCAGCGCATGCTGCAGTTGATGGCGAGCGGGGAGCCGGTCCAGCTCACGAGCCGGATGTCGTCCGTGAAGAAGCTCGCCAAACTCGCCTTCGTCGCCCAGCAGTTCGGGTACGAGTACGCGGACGTGCGCCAGAGCGGGGGGAACAACGCCGCGCTCACCATGCTGCTCGTCCCCGACCCGAGCCCGCAGGCCCGCACCCGGGCCGCGCAGAACTGGGCGCAGTACCCGAACGCCGGTGACGGCGTGTCGCTGCCGCCGCTCGTGCCGGACGCCTTCGAACTCCTCAAGGCGCGGATCAACTTCGACCTCACCGGCAAGAACGCCCAGAAGAACATGGGCTACGGCGCGCTCGGCGGCACCATCGCCTGTGTGGTCATCGCCTTCCGCGAAGGCGGTTCGTCCGACGACTTCGTCATCTCCGGGATCATCTGGCTGGTCCTCATGGCGGCCCTGGGCCTCGGCTTCCTCGTCACCCGCAAGCGCAACGCCAAGTTCGCGGCCCGGCTGCAGGCCGCCGGATTCGTGCCGATGACCGACGAGACGGGGCGGGTGCGGTACCTGCCGCCCGGCGGACAGCTGCCGGGGCACGGGAACCCGTTCGCCGGCACCGCGCCCGGCGGCTACGGCCAGCCGGCCCCCGGCCAGTACGCCCCCCAGCCGCCGCAGCAGCAGCCGTACGGCGGGCCGCAGCAGGCCCCCCAGCCGTACGCACCGCAGCAGGCTCCCCAGCCGTACGCACCGCAGCAGGCGCCGCAGGCCCAGCCGCCCTACGCGCCTCCGCAGGGCCGGCAGCCGTATCCGCCGCAGCAGGCCCCGCAGGCCCCGCAGCCGTACGGCCAGCCGCAGCAGCAGCCCTACGCACCCCCGCAGCCGCAGCAGCCGTACCCGCCGCAGGGCCACCCGCAGCAGAACCCGCACTGGCAGCCCCGGCCTCCGCAGGGCTGACCGCGATCTCTCACCGGCCACCGGCGCCGGGTGAGAGCGACGTTCCCTCCCGGTCATCCACAGCCCCACCGGCCCGAAACGCGTCCCGCCTAGCGTCGGCGCGACCGAGTTGTGGAGCACCGTGGAGGCGTCATGACAGTCCCTGGCGGCCGCTGGATCACGTACTGGGATCCCGAGGACGAGATTTTCTGGCGGGAGACGGGGGAGCGGACCGCCCGGCGGAACCTGTTCTTCTCCGTCCTGTCCGAGCACATCGGGTTCTCCGTCTGGACGATGTGGTCCGTGCTGGTGCTCTTCATGGGCCCGGAGTACGGGCTGTCACCGGCCGACAAGTTCCTGCTGACGTCCGTCGTGACGCTCGTCGGCGCGGTGGTGCGGGTGCCGTACACCTTCGCCGTCGCCGTCTTCGGCGGGCGGAACTGGACGGTCGTGTCCGCCGGGCTGCTGCTCGTGCCGACCGTCGCGGCCTTCGCCGTCATGGAACCGGGGACGTCCTTCTCGACCTTCCTGCTGGTCGGGCTGCTGGCCGGCATCGGCGGCGGCAACTTCGCCTCCTCCATGACCAACATCAACGCGTTCTTCCCGCTCAGGAAGAAGGGCTGGGCGCTCGGGCTCAACGCCGGGGGCGGCAACATCGGTGTGCCGGTCATCCAGCTGGCCGCGCTCGCGATCATCGGCGCGGGCGGCGGGCCCCGGGTGCTGCTCGGCGTCTACATCCCGCTGATCCTGCTGGCCGCGGTGCTCGCCGCGCGCCGCATGGACAACCTCGCCTCGGTGAAGAACGACACCGGGGCCGCCAAGGACGCCGCGCGGGACGTCCACACCTGGATCATGTCCGTGCTGTACATCGGCACCTTCGGCTCGTTCATCGGCTACAGCTTCGCCTTCGGGCAGGTGCTCCAGAGCCAGTTCGGGCGGAGTCCGCTCCAGGCGGCGTACCTGACGTTCATCGGTCCGCTGCTCGGCTCGCTGATCCGCCCGGTGGGCGGCAGGCTCGCCGACCGGTACGGCGGTGCGCGCATCACCCTGGGGAACTTCGTCGCCATGGCCGCCGCGACGGCCGTACTGATCGCGGCCAGTGCGGCGGATTCGCTCGCGCTGTTCGTGGCCGTGTTCGTGGTGCTGTTCGTGCTCAGCGGGCTGGGCAACGGGTCGACGTTCAAGATGATCCCCGGGATCTTCCAGAACAAGGCGCTGGCCGAGGGGCTGGAGGGGGAGGCGGCGGTGGCGTACGGACGGCGGCTCTCCGGGGCCTCCATGGGGCTGATCGGCGCGGTGGGAGCGCTCGGCGGCGTGGCGATCAACCTCGCCTTCCGGCAGTCCTTCCTCTCCTCTGGGTCGGGCACCGGCGCCTTCGTGGCCTTCCTCGCCTTCTACGCCGTGTGCCTCGCCGTCACGTGGGCGGTATACCTTCGCCGGCCCGCCGTACGGACGCCGGAGGCCGCCGCGGGCCCGGACCGGGCGAGGGCCGGACTCAGCCGTGCCGAGGTGTGACGTAACACTGGTGACATGAAGCGGAACCGAGCCCGTCACGCGGTGTTGGCAGGCTCGGTCGCCACGTGACTGTGCACGTGGGTGGGAACGGAACGGAGCGCGGCGAGCGATGGACGACGTGAGCGACGTGGGGGAGCCGTACGGCGGGGGCGACGAGGCGCGGGAGCCGGGGCACGGCCCGCTGGCCGGGTTCACCGTGGGCGTGACCGCCGCCCGCCGGGCCGATGAGCTGGGCGCCCTGCTCCAGCGGCGCGGAGCCGCCGTCCTGCACGCGCCGGCGCTGCGGATCGTGCCGCTCGCCGACGACGGTGAGCTGCTGGCCGCGACCAAGCGGATCGTCGACCGGGCACCGGACGTCGTCGTCGCCACCACCGCCATCGGGTTCCGGGGCTGGGTCGAGGCCGCCGACGGCTGGGGGCTCGGGGACGCCCTGCTGGATCGGTTGCGCACGGTGGAGCTGCTGGCACGCGGGCCCAAGGTCAAGGGCGCGGTCCGGGCCGCGGGACTGACGGAGCGGTGGTCACCCGCCTCGGAGTCCATGGCCGAAGTCCTGGACCGGCTCCTGGAACAGGGCGTGGCGGGCCGCCGGATCGCCGTACAGCTGCACGGTGAGCCGCTGCCGGGGTTCGTGGAGGCGCTGCGGGAGGGCGGCGCCGAGGTGCTGGGGGTGCCCGTGTACCGGTGGCTGCCGCCGGAGGACCTCGGTCCCGTGGACCGGCTGCTGGACGCCGCCGTGTCGCGGGGCGTGGACGCCGTGACGTTCACCAGCGCGCCGGCCGCGGTGTCCCTGCTGGGGCGGGCCGAGGAGCGGGGCATGCTCCCGGAGCTGCTCGCCGCGTTCGGCCACGAGGTGCTGCCCGCCTGCGTCGGGCCGGTCACCGCGGTGCCGCTCCAGGCGCACGGCGTCGCCACGGTCCAGCCCGAACGCTTCCGGCTCGGGCCCCTCGTCCAACTGCTGTGCCGGGAGCTGCCGGCCCGTGCCCGTGCCCTGCCGGTCGCCGGGCACCGGCTGGAGATCCGCGGGCACGCCGTACTGGTCGACGGGGAGCTGCGGGCCGTACCGCCGGCCGGCATGTCCCTCCTGCGCGCCCTCGCCCGGCGGCCCGGCTGGGTCGTGCCCCGCGCCGACCTGCTGCGCGCCCTGCCGGGCACCGGCCGCGACGAGCACGCCGTCGAGACGGCCATGGCCCGCCTGCGCACCTCCCTCGGCACCCCGAAGCTCGTCCAGACGGTGGTGAAACGCGGCTACCGCCTCGCCCTGGACCCGGCGACGACCACCAAGTACACGACGGACTGACCCGTCGGCCGCGTACGGCGGGAAGGGGACGTGTCGGGGGTGTCCGCCCGCCGCGGTTGACGCGTCAACGCAGTTCACTTCTGCGGCCGACCGATTCCGCGCCGTTCCGAGGACGGACACCCCCCGGCCCGGCCCCGACCCACACGCACCCCGAGGCGCTACGCGCACCCCCACCGCCGAAGGCACCCCCACAGGCGCCGCGGGCACCCCGCCCCCCGTCGCGGGCACCCCGCACCGCAGGCGCTACGCGCGCCCACACCGCCGAAGGCACCCGCCCCCCGTCGCGGGCACCCCGCACCGCAGGCGCTACGCGCGCCCCCACCGCCGAAGGCACCCGCCTCCCACCGCGGGCACCCCGCACCCCCACCGCCGAAGGCACCCGCACAGGCGCCGCGGGCATCCCGCACCCCGCCGCGGGCACCCCGCACCGCAGGCGCTACGCGCACCCCCACCGCCGAAGGCACCCGCACAGGCGCCGCGGGCATCCCGCGCCCCACCGCGGGCACCCCGCACCCCCACCGCCGAAGGCACCCGCACAGGCGCCGCGGGCATCCCGCACCCCGCCGCAGGCACCCGCCCCCGCCGCTCGCCGCACCCCACCGCGGGCACCCGCACAGGCGCCGCAGGGACCCCGCACCCCGACGCTCGCCGCACCCGCGACCGGGGCGCCCGGCCGCGCTCACCGGGGTGTCCCGTGCGCGGCCTCCCGGCGTACCGCCGCCGAAGCGGCCCATGACGTCGTCCGTGCCCGCGCCGTCGCTCCCGCCGCCAGGCAGGCCGTCGCCACCGTCGACAGCGCGGCGCGTACGGCGTTCCAGGCCAGCCACGGGTCCTCGAACCGCTCCCGCAGCACCGCCGGGTCACCGGGCCGGGCCAGGGCGTCGTTCAGGGGGACGTTGCTGGCCACGGTGACCAGGAAGGCGAGCGCGTACGCCGTCGCGCCCGCCCAGACCCACCAGCGGCCCGGCATCCGGCGCGACTGCCGTGCCGCCAGGCCCGCGAGCACCAGCGCGCCCAGGAAGACCGGCAGGAACACCGGGTTCTCGATCACGTCGTTGATGTCGCGCATGACGTCGACGTAGACCCGGTCGTCGCTGCGCGCCAGCGCCGGCATCACGGCACAGGCGAAGACGTAGAAGGTCCCGGCCATCAGGCCCGTGGCGACCGTGGCCGCGACCAGTACTCCACCGGCGGTGCGGGACCGCCGTACCCCGTTGACGTCTGACATGCGTCCAGTCAACGGGCGCCGCGGCGCGCCGGACATGGCCCGGACGCGCGGGCGCATGCGCGAGCGTCCACGCCGGAGCGGTACGAGGGGTTCCGGGCGCGGAGACGGGCAGGCACTGTAGAGGGAGCGGTTCCCCTGCTCCCCTCTCCGGCCCGCCCCACACGGGCACCCCAAGGCGGTGACAGGAACATGGCACTGGGTACGGCCACCGACCCGTACGAGCTGCGGTTCGACACCGGGCGGTCCTGTCTGGACCTCATCGCCACCACCCACCCCGTCGAACGCCTCGGCTCCCTGGACGCGCTGCGCGCCTGGATCACCGGCTCCGGACTCGTCCCGTCCGGCACCCCGCTGACCCACGCCGACCCCTCCTGGCTGACCGGCTTCCGCGAACTGCGCGCCGAGACCGCGAGGTTGGTCCGCACCCGGCCGGTCCCCCGCACCCCCGCGTACGACCTCGCGCTCGCCCGCGTCAACGAACTCGCCCTCGCCGCGCCCCCCGCACCCCGAGCCGTACCCGGCGAGGACGGCGCGCTGGTGCGGGAGCTGACCGGGCCGCCGCCGTGCGCCGCGCTGCTCGGCGCCCTCGCCCGGGACGCCGTGGAGCTCCTCACCGACCCCGTCGCGCGGGCGAGCCTCAGGCAGTGCGCGGGCGACAACTGCCCCATCGTGTACGTGGACACCTCCCGCGGCCGCCGCCGGCGCTGGTGCTCCAGCGAGATCTGCGGCAACCGCGAGCGCGTCGCCCGGCACCGCCGCCGCGCCGCCCTCGCCCGGTAAGTACCCGTAGATTCCCCCGCGCCCCGTTCGTCGCACCGCCCCCGGGAAATCTCTCATCTCCTTTTGAACACGCCGCACTTCGCGTCCGTACCGAATGGGCGAGCGACCGACTGGGGGAACCCCCGGACATCGGAGGTGGGCGTGCGCAAGGATTCCGTCGTGGCCAATGAACGTGGTGCGAGGGCCCGACATCGCATGTCGCAGTCGTCCTCGGAACCCGACGAGGAGCTGATGCGCGCGCTGTACCGCGAGCACGCCGGCCCCTTGCTCGCCTACGTGCTGCGGCTGGTCGCGGGGGACCGCCAGCGCGCCGAGGACGTCGTCCAGGAGACGCTCATCCGTGCCTGGAAGAACGCCGGTCAGCTCAACCGTGCGACCGGATCGGTACGCCCCTGGCTGGTGACGGTCGCCCGGCGCATCGTCATCGACGGCCACCGCAGCCGGCAGGCCCGGCCGCAGGAGGTCGATCCGTCGCCGCTGGAGGTCATCCCCGCGGAGGACGAGATCGACAAGGCGCTGTGGCTGATGACGCTGTCGGACGCGCTCGACGACCTGACCCCGGCCCACCGGGAGGTCCTCGTCGAGACGTACTTCAAAGGGCGTACCGTCAATGAGGCGGCGCAGACACTGGGCATACCCAGCGGCACCGTTCGCTCCCGGGTGTTCTACGCCCTGCGTTCGATGAAGCTGGCACTGGAGGAGCGGGGGGTGACGGCGTGATGAGCGGGTACGGGGGAGTTCAGGGATTCGGCCCGGGGGACACGGGTAACTCTGTCCCCATGCAGGGATCACCGGCGCCGAACGAGCACGAGACCGTCGGCGCCTACGCCCTCGGGATCCTCGACGACGCCGAGGCGACCGCCTTCGAGGCGCACCTCGCCACCTGCGAGTGGTGCGCCCAGCAGCTCGACGAGCTGGCGGGCCTGGAGCCGATGATGGCCGCGCTCGCCGACCTGCCGGGCACCGGCACGCCCGCGATCGCCGAGTCGCTCACCGTGAAGCCCAGCCCGCGGCTCTCGGAGAAGCTCGTCGACGAGGTCGCCGAACGCCGCGCGAGCAAGCGCCGCCGCAACTTCTACCTGGTGGGCACCGCCGCCGCGCTGATCATCGGCGGCCCGTTCGCCGCCGTGGCGACCACGGGCGGCGGCGGGGGCGGGGACCGTGACGACGGCGGCCGCAGGACGGAGGCGACGCAGCAGGCCGCGAGCCCCGCGGAGTCCGCCTTCGCCGCCATGCCGGACCGGGTCACCGCCACCGACCCGGCCACGCAGGTCAGCGCCACCGTGGCGCTGGAGAAGAAGGCCTGGGGCACCGAAACGGTCCTGGAGCTGAAGAACCTCAAGGGCCCCCAGAAGTGCTCCCTGATCGCCGTCGGCAAGAACGGCGAACGGGAGACGCTCAGCTCCTGGACGGTCCCCGACTGGGGTTACGGCATCCCGGACGCCACCACCGAGAAGGCCAAGAAGCCGCTCTACGTGCACGGCGGCGCCGCCTTCGAACCCAACCAGATCTCCCACTTCGAGGTCATGACCTTCGACGGCAAGCGACTGGTGGAGGTCGACGCGTAGCGGGGGCCGCAGGCGCGCCGTAGCTTCCCGGGCCCCCTTCGCGTATTTTTGACGGCTGCCCAGCACGTCAGAAGGGGGCCCGGTGGCCGCACAGGCTCAACAGGATTCAGCGGTCGACTCGGCGCACGACCCCGTACGACAGGACTCCGCGCGGGAGGACTCCGTACGGGAGCGAGAGATCGGCGTGGAACAGGCGCACCTGGACCGGGTGTACCGACGTCTCGAGGAGAAGATCCACGAGGCGGAGTTCCTCATGCACGACGCCGCCCAGCGCGGCCATGTCGGCACGCCCGGCGCCCTCGCCGAGCGCGACGCCCAGGTCTTCCGGGCCGGTATCCACCTCAACCGCCTGAACAACGAGTTCGAGGACTTCCTCTTCGGCCGCATCGACCTGCTCCTCGGCAAGGACGGCAAGAAGGGCCCGGACGGCGCGTACACGGCGGTCGAGCCCGCCGAGGGCGCCCTCGAGCCCGACGGCACCGCGGACATCGCCGAGACCCTGCATATCGGCCGCATCGGCGTCCTCGACGAGGACTACGCGCCGCTGGTCATCGACTGGCGGGCGCCCGCCGCCGCCCCCTTCTACCGGTCCACGCCGGTCGAACCGGGCCGGGTCGTGCGCCGCCGGGTGATCCGCTCCAAGGGGCGGCGCGTCCTCGGCGTCGAGGACGACCTGATGCGGCCCGAGATCACCGCCCGCCTGGACGGCGAGGAGCTGGCGGTCGTCGGCGACGGCGCCCTGATGGCCGCCCTCGGCCAGGCCCGCACCCACTCCATGCGGGACATCGTGGCCTCCATCCAGGCCGAGCAGGACCAGGTGATCCGCGCCCCCGCCGCCTCCGTGACCTACGTCGAGGGCGGCCCCGGCACCGGCAAGACCGCCGTCGCCCTGCACCGCGCGGCCTACCTGCTCTACCAGGACCGGCGCCGCTACGCGGGCGGCATCCTGATCGTCTCGCCGACCCCGCTGCTCGTGGCGTACACCGAGGGCGTGCTGCCCTCCCTGGGCGAGGAGGGCCAGGTCGCCATCCGCGCGATCGGCTCCCTGGTCGACGGCGCGGAGGCCACGCTGTACGACTCCCCGGCCACCGCCCGCGCCAAGGGCTCCTCCCGCATGCTGCGCGTGCTGCGCAAGGCCGCGCGCGGTGCGCTGGAGCCGGCCGACTCGCCGACCCTGCTCAGGGTCGTCGCCTTCGGCCGCCGCCTCGAACTGGAGGCCGGGGAACTGGCCGGCATCCGCCGCACCGTCCTCGGCGGCACCGCCCCCGTCAACCTGCTGCGTCCCCGCGCCCGCCGGCTGCTCCTGGACGCCCTGTGGCAGAAGTCGGGCGCCGGGGCCCGGCACACCGACCCCGAGCTCGCCGCCGAGCTGCGCTCCTCCTTCGACGAGGACGTCAGCTCCGAGGACTCCTTCATCGCCTTCCTCGACGCCTGGTGGCCCGAGCTGACCCCGGGCGCCGTGCTGGCCGCCATGGCGGACGAGCGGCGCCTGGGCCGCTGGGCCCGGCGCGTGCTGAACGCGGGTGAGGTGCGCAAGGTGGCCCGTTCGCTGCGGCGCGAGGGGTACTCCGTGCACGACATCGCCCTGCTCGACGAGCTCCAGGCGATCGTCGGCACCCCGGCCCGCCCCCGCAAGCGGCGCGAGCAGGACCCGCTGGACCAGCTCACCGGCCTGGAGGAGCTGATGCCGCAGCGCGAGGAGACCCAGTGGGAGCGCGCCGAGCGCCTCGCCCAGGAGCGCACCGAGTACGCCCACGTCATCGTGGACGAGGCCCAGGACCTCACGCCCATGCAGTGGCGGATGGTCGGCCGCCGCGGCCGGCACGCCACCTGGACCGTCGTCGGCGACCCGGCCCAGTCCTCCTGGTCCGACCCCGACGAGGCGGCCGCGGCCCGTGACGAGGCCCTCGGCACCCGGCCGCGCCGCCGCTTCGAGCTGACCGTGAACTACCGCAACCCGGCCGAGATCGCCGAGCTGGCGGCCAAGGTCCTCGCCCTGGCCATGCCCGGCTCGCAGTCCCCGTCGGCCGTGCGCTCGACCGGCGTGGAACCGCGTTTCGCGGTGGCGGAGGACTCCCTCGCCGAGACGGTCCGCGCCGAGGCGGCCCGGCTGCTCGGCCTCGTCGACGGCACCGTCGGCGTCGTCGTCGCCATGAACCGGCGCGAGGAGGCCCGGCGCTGGCTGGACGGGCTCGGCGACCGCGTGGTGGCGCTGGGCAGCCTGGAGGCCAAGGGCCTGGAGTACGACGCCACGGTCGTCGTCTCCCCGGCCGAGATCGCCGACGAGTCGCCCGCCGGGCTGCGCGTGCTGTACGTCGCCCTGACCCGGGCCACGCAGCAGCTGACGGTCGTCTCGTGCGAGCGGGACGAGCCGGACGCCGCGGGGGTGCCGGACCTGCTGCGCGACTGAGGGGGCGGACCCGACCGAGCGGGCGGGTCCGCTCCACGCGAGAGGCCCGCGCCGTCGGACGGCGCGGGCCTCTCGCTCTTCGCGTCTTCGTTTAGGTGGCACCGACCCGCCATGCTCGCCTCGCGGCAAGTGGTCGCTCGTAGCGACGAAGGTTGGGCCCGGGGGCTTGGATCGAGCCGGTGCCACGTCCAAGGTAACAAACGATCCCCGCAAGACAATTCCCGTCCCGCGGGTTCCTTTCGCCGCCCGGGCACGTGCCGCCCGCCACTTCCGCAGACCCCTTCCCCCGACGGGCTACTTCTCGTATGGTGGAAGTCGTTTTCCGAAATCGGAGCGAACAAAAAGTTCGCAATCCGGGGCGGCTACCGCGTACTCGGTGGTAGGTGCGACGATCGGACGGCACAACCCAGTTACACGGTGAAAGCAGAGGAAGTCGGCCATGGCAACGGCGCCCAGCGTCTCCTACTCGATGACGGTCCGACTGGAGGTGCCCGCGGGCGGAACCGCCGTCTCGCAGCTCACCACAGCGGTGGAGTCCGCCGGCGGCTCGGTCACCGGCCTCGACGTCACGGCCTCCGGCCACGACAAGCTCCGCATCGACGTCACCATCGCGGCCGGCTCGACCTCCCACGCCGACGAGATCGTGGAGAAGCTGCGCGGCATCGAGGGCGTCAGCCTGGGCAAGGTCTCCGACCGTACCTTCCTCATGCACCTCGGCGGCAAGATCGAGATGGCGTCCAAGCACCCCATCCGCAACCGCGACGACCTGTCCATGGTCTACACGCCCGGCGTGGCCCGCGTCTGCATGGCGATCGCCGAGAACCCCGAGGACGCCCGCCGCCTCACCATCAAGCGCAACTCCGTTGCGGTCGTGACGGACGGCTCCGCCGTCCTCGGCCTCGGCAACATCGGCCCGAAGGCGGCGCTGCCGGTGATGGAGGGCAAGGCGGCCCTGTTCAAGCGGTTCGCCGGCATCGACGCCTGGCCGATCTGCCTCGACACCCAGGACACCGACGCGATCGTCGAGATCGTCAAGGCCATCGCCCCGGGCTTCGCCGGCATCAACCTCGAGGACATCTCCGCCCCCCGCTGCTTCGAGATCGAGGCCCGGCTGCGCGAGGCCCTCGACATCCCCGTCTTCCACGACGACCAGCACGGCACCGCCATCGTCGTCCTCGCCGCGCTGACCAACGCCCTGCGCGTGGTGGACAAGCCGATCGAGAACGTACGGGTCGTCATGTCCGGCGCCGGCGCCGCCGGTACGGCCATCCTGAAGCTGCTGCTGGCCGCGGGCGTCAAGAACGCCGTCGTCGCCGACATCCACGGCGTCGTGCACGCCGGCCGCGCCGACCTGGTCGACGCCGCCCCTCAGTCCGCGCTGCGCTGGATCGCCGACAACACCAACCCCGAGGGCCTCACCGGCACCCTCAAGGAGGCCGTGCACGGCGCCGACGTCTTCATCGGCGTCTCCGCGCCGAACGTCCTCGACGGCGACGACGTGGCCGCCATGGCCGACGGCGCGATCGTGTTCGCGCTCGCGAACCCCGACCCCGAGGTGGACCCGGCGATCGCCCGCGAGACGGCCGCGGTCGTCGCCACCGGCCGCTCGGACTTCCCGAACCAGATCAACAACGTGCTGGTCTTCCCCGGTGTGTTCCGCGGCCTGCTGGACGCCCAGTCCCGCACCGTCAACACCGAGATGATGCTGGCCGCCGCGCACGCCCTCGCGGACGTGGTGACCGAGGACGAGCTCAACCCGAACTACGTCATCCCCAGCGTCTTCAACGACAAGGTCGCCGGTGCCGTCGCGGGCGCCGTGCGGGAGGCGGCGAAGGCCGCCGGAGTGGTGGCGTAGGTTCCCCCGGCCGGGGAAGGCGGTCCATGGCGTGGTGGTGAGGATCACCACGGCGGGCCGCCGCTCCGGCGCGTCGCGGGATGTCGGGCCTCGGATCGCCCTCTAGGGTTGCGCAAGGCTCAGGCCCTCTCGGCGTGTGACTCCCAAGGGTGCTCTCACGACCTCCTGGGGGTGCCGGATTGGCTTTACCGCCGCAGGTGGAGGCAGGATGCCTCCCTGGGCGCGAGGGTCTGACGACCGACCCGGGTCCGGGGAATGTCAGAGGGCCCTGGCAGCATCGGCATCGCTGTGCCCAACATGCGGCTCCGCCGCGTGGCACGCCTCAACGGCAAGAAGAACACGGGAGTAACAACATGAACCGCAGTGAGCTGGTGGCCGCGCTGGCCGACCGCGCCGAGGTGACCCGCAAGGACGCCGACGCCGTGCTGGCCGCGTTCGCCGAGGTTGTCGGCGACATCGTCTCCAAGGGCGACGAGAAGGTCACCATCCCCGGCTTCCTGACCTTCGAGCGCACCCACCGTGCCGCTCGCACCGCCCGCAACCCGCAGACCGGCGACCCGATCCAGATCCCCGCCGGGTACAGCGTCAAGGTTTCGGCGGGCTCCAAGCTCAAGGAAGCCGCCAAGGGCAAGTAAGCGCTCCGCTCGGAGTGCCGGGGACTGCGCGGGGCGTTCGTTCGGGATGCGGCCGTTTCGCGGCTGCCGGGCCGTCCGCGGCTGGTCGCGCAGTTCCCCGCGCCCCTTGCAGGGGCGCTCGTCTCAACGCCGGTGGGGCGGTCACCCGGATTCGGGTGACCGCCCCACCGGCGTTGAGTGCGTGTGTCAGCCCAGGGCCTTGCCCGGGAGTTCCACCTTCGCGCCCAGCTCGACGAGCTTGTCCATGAAGTTCTCGTAGCCGCGGTTGATCAGGTCGATGCCGTGGACGCGGGAGGTGCCCTGGGCCGCGAGGGCGGCGATCAGGTACGAGAAGCCGCCGCGCAGGTCCGGGATGACCAGGTCGGCGCCCTCCAGCTTCGTCGGCCCGGAGACCACGGCCGAGTGCAGGAAGTTGCGCTGGCCGAAGCGGCAGTCGGAGCCGCCGAGGCATTCGCGGTAGAGCTGGATGTGGGCGCCCATCTGGTTGAGCGCCGAGGTGAAGCCCAGCCGGGACTCGTACACCGTCTCGTGGACGATGGACAGGCCCGTGGCCTGCGTCAGGGCGACCACCAGGGGCTGCTGCCAGTCCGTCTGGAAGCCCGGGTGCACGTCCGTCTCCAGGGCGATGGACTTCAGCCGGCCGCCCGGGTGCCAGAAGCGGATGCCCTCGTCGTCGATCTCGAACGCGCCGCCCACCTTCCGGAAGGTGTTCAGGAACGTCATCATCGAGCGCTGCTGGGCCCCGCGGACGTAGACGTTGCCCTCGGTGGCCAGCGCCGCGGAGGCCCAGGAGGCGGCCTCCAGGCGGTCCGAGAGGGCACGGTGGGTGTAGCCGCCCAGCTCGTCCACGCCGGTGACGCGGATCGTGCGGTCGGTGTCCATGGCGATGATCGCGCCCATTTTCTGCAGGACGCAGATCAGGTCCTCGATCTCCGGCTCCACGGCCGCGTTGGACAGCTCCGTGACGCCCTCGGCGAGCACGGCGGTCAGCAGCACCTGCTCGGTGGCGCCGACGGACGGGTACGGCAGCCGGATCTTCGTGCCGCGCAGCCGCTGCGGGGCCTCCAGGTACTGGCCGTCCGCCCGCTTCTCGATCTTCGCGCCGAACTGCCGCAGCACGTCGAAGTGGAAGTCGATGGGCCGGCCGCCGATGTCGCAGCCGCCCAGGCCCGGGATGAAGGCGTGCCCGAGACGGTGCAGCAGCGGGCCGCAGAACAGGATGGGGATGCGCGACGAGCCCGCGTGGGCATCGATGTCGGCGACGTTCGCGCTCTCCACATGGGTCGGGTCCATGACCAGCTCGCCGGGCTCCTCGCCCGGACGGACGGTCACCCCGTGCAGCTGCAGCAGTCCGCGTACGACCCGCACGTCGCGGATGTCCGGCACGTTGCGCAGCCGGCTCGGCGCGCTGCCCAGCAGGGCGGCCACCATGGCCTTCGGCACGAGGTTCTTCGCACCGCGGACCCGGATCTCGCCCTCCAGTGGGGTGCCGCCGTGGACAAGCAGTACGTCATCAGCGCCGTTGACGGTCATGAATCTCGCGTTCCGTGGGGTTGGGCAGGGGCCAGAAGGGAAAGGGTAATCGTCTTGTACCCCCCTTCAGGGCGCCTCCGCACGGTCCGGCAACGTCATGGATTTGTCACAACACGTGGCGTTCACGGGCGCGTACAGGGGGTCACGGCCGAGCGGCGTGCGCGGGTGCGTGTTCACCCCCGTGCCTCCGATTGCCTCCCCACGGAAGGGGAACATGCGGGATCATGTCTGGCATGACCGAGGTGTCCTCGCTCACGGGGCGGCTGCTCGTGGCAACGCCCGCCCTGGCGGACCCGAACTTCGAGCGTGCGGTGGTGCTCCTCCTCGACCACGACGAGGAGGGCTCCCTCGGTGTCGTCCTCAACCGTCCCACACCGGTCGACGTGGGCGACATCCTGGAGGACTGGGCGGAGCTGGCCGGCGAGCCGGGCGTCGTCTTCCAGGGCGGCCCGGTCTCGCTGGACTCGGCCCTCGGCGTCGCCGTCGTCCCCGGCGGGGCGACCGGCGAGCGGGCGCCGCTGGGCTGGCGCCGGGTGCACGGCGCGATCGGCCTGGTCGACCTGGAGGCACCGCCGGAGCTGCTGGCGCCGGCCGTGGGCGCCCTGCGGATCTTCGCCGGGTACGCGGGCTGGGGACCCGGCCAGCTGGAGGACGAGCTGACCGAGGGCGCCTGGTACGTGGTCGAGTCCGAGCCCGGCGACGTCTCCTCGCCGTTTCCCGAGAGACTCTGGCGCGAGGTGCTGCGCCGCCAGCGGGGCGACCTGGCGATGGTGGCGACGTACCCGGACGACCCGTCGCTCAACTGAAGCGTGTGAGCTTCAGTACCCTTGGCGGTTATGAGCACTCTCGAGCCCGAGCGCGGGACAGGTACGGGAACCCTCGTCGAGCCGACGCCGCAGACGTCCCACGGCGACGGCGATCACGAGCGCTTCGCGCATTACGTCCAGAAGGACAAGATCATGGCGAGCGCCCTCGACGGCACCCCCGTCGTGGCGCTGTGCGGCAAGGTCTGGGTACCGGGCCGCGACCCGAAGAAGTATCCCGTCTGCCCCATGTGCAAGGAGATCTACGAATCCATGAGCGGCGGCGGGGACGAGGGCAAGGGCGGCGACAAGAAGTAGCGCCTCTGCCCGTAAGGACCTCTCAGAACTTCCCGAAGGCCCCCGGAGTGTGCCCGCGCGCACTCCGGGGGCCTTCGTGCGCCGGGGCGGAGCCGGCACCCCGACGGCGCTGACTCACCAAGAGGTTTACGAACTGGTTCAGACCTCTTGTGGACAGGTTCATGTCTCCCTACGCTCCTGGGTGTTGTGCAGAGCGAAACCGTCATTGCATATGTTGCAACGCACGCCCGGAGGAAGACTCCATGAAGCTCGCCCCCCGCCTGGCCGTACTGCTGGCCGCGGCCGTCGTCGCCGCGACCGCCTGCGCCCCCCAGACGTCCGACAACTCATCCTCCGGCAAGGACGAGAAGAGCGGCACGCTGCGCGTCTGGCTGTTCCAGGAGGTCAACAACAAGCCCAAGGAGAAGGTCGTGGACGCGGTCCTCGCCGACTTCGAGAAGGCGCACGACGACACGAAGGTCACCGTCGAGTACATCCCGGTCGAGACCCGCGCCCAGCGCATCAAGGCCGCCTTCAACGACCCGGAGAGCGCCCCCGACGTCATCGAGTACGGCAACACCGACACCGCCGGATACGTCAAGGACGGCGGACTCGCCGACATATCCGGGGAGTTCGCGGCCTGGGACGAGGCCAAGGACGCCGACCCCACCGCCCGCCAGTCGGTCACCGTGGACGGCAAGGTCTACGGCGCCCCCTACTTCGTCGGCGTCCGCGCCCTGTACTACCGCACCGACGTCTTCGACGAACTCGGGCTCGAACCCCCCGAGTCGCTGGCCGAGCTGGCGTCCACCGCCAAGAAGGTGCACGCCGCGAAGCCCGGCCTCTACGGCATCGCGGTCGGCGGCGCCTACACCTACGGCGCGATGCCCTTCATCTGGGCCAACGGCGGCGAACTCGCCACCGGCAAGGGCGGCTCGTACGCCGCCGCCATCGACAGCGCCGCCGCCCGGAAGGGCATCGAGGCCTACACCTCCCTGTTCGGGGACGACAACTGCCCCGCCGCCAAGTGCGCCGGCATGGGCGGCAACGACACCGTCACCGCCTTCGCCTCCGGCAAGGCGGCCATGGCCATCGGCGGCGACTTCAGCCACCAGGCCGTGGAGGCCGGCGAAGTGAAGGGCAAGTACGCGGTCGTTCCGCTGCCCGGCGTCGAGTCCGGCTCCATCGCCCCCGCCTTCGCGGGCGGCAACAACATCGGCGTCCTCAAGAGCACCTCGCACCGCACCCTCGCCGTCGACCTGATGAAGCGGCTCGCGTCGAAGAAGGCACAGGGCGAACTCTTCGACGCGATGGGCTTCCTGCCGACCTTCGCGGACGTACGGCAGCAGGTCGCGGCGAAGGAGCCGTTCGTGAAGCCGTTCGTCGACACGCTCGCCGCCGGCACGAAGTTCGTGCCCGCCTCTCCCGCGTGGGCGACGATCGACTCCTCGCAGGTGCTGCCGACGATGTTCCAGGAGGTGGTGAGCGGCAAGAAGAACGTGGCCGCCGCCGCCGGGGACGCTGCTCGGAAGATGGACGACGCGTTCGGCTCCGCCGGATGAGTGCGTCGCCTTCCGGCACGGGGGGTGCGGTGCGTGCGCGGGTGCCGGTGCGTCGTGGCTTGTCGCGCCCGCGCGGCGGTAGCCGCACATCCAACAGAGCCCCGCGCCCCTACCGGGGCTCGTCCAGCACCCCTTGGTTGTATCTCGCCCCCGCACTCGTCGTCCTCGGCGGGCTGCTCGTCTACCCCGTCTACCAGCTCGGGCTGATCTCCTTTCTGGAGTACACGCAGGCGCAGGTCAGCGGTGGGGAGCCGACGACCTTCCAGGGGTTCGGGAACTACGCCGAGCTGTTCGGGGACGGGGAGTTCTGGCGGGTGCTGCTCGCCACCGTCGTGTTCGCCGCCGCCTGTGTCGTCTCGACGCTGGCCGTCGGCTGTGCGCTCGCCGTGCTGCTCACGCGGGTGCGGGCCGTACCGCGGCTGGCGCTGATGCTGGCGGGGCTGGGGGCGTGGGCGACACCGGCGGTCACCGGGTCCACGGTCTGGCTGCTGCTGTTCGACCCCGACTTCGGGCCCGTCAACCGGATGCTGGGCCTCGGCGACCACTCCTGGACGTACGGGCGCTACAGCGCCTTCCTGCTCGTGCTGCTCGAAGTGGTCTGGTGCTCGTTCCCGTTCGTCATGGTGACCGTCTACGCCGGGATACGGGCCGTGCCTGCCGAGGTGCTGGAGGCGGCCGCGCTCGACGGGGCCTCGCAGTGGCGGATCTGGCGCTCGGTGCTCGCGCCGATGCTCCGGCCGATCCTGGTGGTCGTCACCATCCAGTCGGTCATCTGGGACTTCAAGGTCTTCACCCAGATCTACGTCATGACGAACGGCGGCGGCATCGCCGGCCAGAACCTCGTCCTCAACGTCTACGCCTACCAGAAGGCCTTCGCGTCCTCGCAGTACAGCCTCGGCTCCGCGATCGGGGTCGTCATGCTGCTGATCCTGCTCGCCGTGACGCTGGTCTACCTGCGGCTGCTGCGCCGTCAGGGGGAGGAGCTGTGAATCTTCCGCGCGCGCGTGTGCGCCGTCCGTGGCGGCTCGCGGCCGAGGCGTCCGCGCTGCTGATCGCCGTGGTGGTCGCCTTCCCGCTCTACTGGATGGTGCTGAGCGCCTTCAAACCGGCCGGGGAGATCGAGTCGAGCGAGCCCCGGCCCTGGACGCTGACCCCCTCGCTGGATTCCTTCCGGCGCGTCTTCGAACAGCAGGAATTCGGCCGCTACTTTCTCAACAGCCTGATCGTGGCGGGTTCCGTCGTGATCGCCTCGGCGCTGATCGCGTTCCTCGCGGCGACCGCCGTGACGCGTTTCCGGTTCCGTTTCCGGACCACCCTGCTGATCATGTTCCTGGTGGCCCAGATGGTGCCCGTGGAGGCGCTCACGATCCCGTTGTTCTTCCTCATGCGGGACGTCGGCCAGCTGAACACGCTGGGTTCGCTGATCCTGCCCCACATCGCCTTCTCGCTGCCCTTCGCGATCTGGATGCTGCGGGGCTTCGTGAAAGCCGTGCCGGAGGCCCTGGAGGAGGCCGCCCACATCGACGGGGCGAGCCGGAGCCGCTTTCTCTGGCAGATCCTTTTCCCGCTGGTCTTCCCGGGGCTGGTGGCCACCAGCGTCTTCTCCTTCATCTCCACCTGGAACGACTTCCTGTTCGCCAAGTCGTTCATCATCAGCGACACCTCCCAGTCGACGCTGCCGATGGCGCTGCTGGTCTTCTACAAGCCGGACGATCCCGACTGGGGCGGCGTCATGGCCGCGTCCACGGTGATGACGATTCCGGTGCTGGTCTTCTTCGTACTCGTACAACGACGACTCGTCTCCGGCCTCGGCGGAGCGGTAAAGGACTGACGTGAGCGACGTTCTTCCCCAGCCCCAGCAAGTCTCCTCCCAGGAGGACGCCTTCTTCGACCTCGGCCCGGACACCGCTCTGGTGGCCGGCGACGGCACCGGGCGCACCGAGCGCTGGCTGCGCGCCACGCTGGGCGCCGCCACCGGTCTGCCGCTGGCGCCCGCAGCGGGTGGCGGCGGTGCCATCCGCCTCGCCCTCGACGCCGGCCTGCCCGACGAGGGTTACCGCCTGGTCGTCGCCCCGGAGGGCGTGCACCTCACCGGCGGCGACGCGGCCGGCCTGTTCTGGGGCGCCCAGACGCTGCGCCAGCTCCTCGGCCCGGACGCCTTCCGGCGCGCCCCGCTGCCCGGCCGCCGCTGGCGGCTGCCGCTGACCCGCATCGAGGACGCGCCCCGTTTCCGCTGGCGCGGCCTGATGCTGGACGTCGCCCGGCACTTCATGCCCAAGGACGGCGTCCTGCGCTACCTGGACCTGATGGCCGCGCACAAACTCAACGTCCTGCACTTCCACCTGACGGACGACCAGGGCTGGCGCGTGGAGATCAAACGCCACCCGAAGCTCACCGAGACCGGCTCCTGGCGCGCACGCACGAAATACGGCCACCGCGCCTCGCCGCTGTGGGAGGACAAACCCCACGGCGGTTACTACACCCAGGACGACATCCGGGAGATCGTCGCCTACGCGGCCGAACGGCACATCACCGTCGTCCCCGAAATCGACGTACCCGGACACTCGCAGGCCGCCATCGCCGCGTATCCCGAACTCGGCAACACGGACGTGATCGACACCACAGCGCTCTCCGTGTGGGACACCTGGGGCGTCTCCCCGAACGTCCTCGCGCCCACGGACGCCGTGCTGCGCTTCTACGAGGGCGTGTTCGAGGAACTGCTGGAGCTTTTCCCCTCGGAGTTCGTCCACATCGGCGGCGACGAATGCCCGAAGGAGCAGTGGCGGCGTTCGGCCACCGCGCAGGCGCGCATCGAGGAACTCGCCCTGGCGAACGAGGACGAACTCCAGGCCTGGATCATCCAGCACTTCGACACCTGGCTCACCGAACGCGGGCGCCGGCTCATCGGCTGGGACGAAATCCTGGAGGGCGGCCTGGCCAAGGGCGCGGCCGTGGCGTCCTGGCGCGGTTACGCGGGCGGGGTCGCCGCCGCGCGCGCGGGGCACGACGTCGTGATGTGCCCCGAGCAGCAGGTGTACCTGGACCACCGGCAGGCCCCGGGCGAGGACGAACCCGTGCCGATCGGCTTCGTGCGCACCCTGGAGGACGTCTACCGGTTCGAACCGGTTCCCGCCGAACTGACACCGGACGAGTCCGGACACGTGATCGGCACCCAGGCCAACGTGTGGACCGAGGTGATGGAGAACCAGGGGCGCGTGGACTACCAGGTGTTCCCGAGGCTCGCCGCCTTCGCCGAGGTCGCCTGGAGCGCCCTGCCGGCCCCCGCCGAGCGGGACTACGCCGCCTTCGAGCGGCGGATGGCCGCCCACTACCGGCGCCTGGACGCCCTGGGCGTCGACTACCGGCCGCCCGCCGGCCCGCTGCCGTGGCAGCGACGGCCCGGGGTGCTCGGCCGGCCGATCGACGGGCCGCCGCCGAACAAGTAGGAAAACTCCGCCACATAGCGAGACTCGGAACGTGAAACGCCCCTAAACGTCACCGAAGAGTGGCAACTCGCGCGCATGGCGCCCGGCTCCGATCACCGGAGATCCCGTACGAAAACGTCCCATCCCGCCGACGAGGCGGGCGAATGCCTCCTATGGGACCCCTGCGTTCGGGCCCTGCG
The DNA here is from genome assembly GCF_000772045.1 of Streptomyces sp. CCM_MD2014. Lineage (GTDB taxonomy): Bacteria > Actinomycetota > Actinomycetes > Streptomycetales > Streptomycetaceae > Streptomyces > Streptomyces salinarius. Next base: position 5,413,314 of record NZ_CP009754.1, read on the forward strand.
AAGATGTGCCAGAGTTGCCACGTCCGCCCTGTGAGGTCGTACGGTACGGCCACATGGGCGGGACCAGGTGGGACAGCGGGAAGGGGCAGTCGGTTTGACCACGCACGCACCGCAGGCGGCGCAGGCCGTCACGCTGCCCACGACACTGGACGAGGCCGTGGCGGCGCTCGCGGCGATGCCCGCGGCCGTTCCGGTCGCGGGCGGCACCGACCTGATGGCGGCCGTCAACTCCGGCCAGCTCAGGCCCGCCGCGCTGGTGGGCCTCGGCCGGATCAGCGAGATCCGCGGCTGGCAGTACCAGGACGGCCACGCGCTGCTCGGCGCGGGCCTCACCCACGCCCGCATGGGCCGCCCCGACTTCGCGGCGCTCATCCCGGCGCTCGCCGCCGCCGCACGCGCCGCCGGACCGCCGCAGATCCGCAACGCGGGCACCCTGGGCGGCAACATCGCCTCGGCCGCCCCCACCGGGGACGCGCTGCCGGTGCTGGCCGCCCTGGAGGCGACGCTGATCATCGCGGGCCAGGAGGGCGCCCGGCGCGAGGTGCCGGTCTCCCACCTGCTGGCGGGCATGGAGATGCTCCGCGCGGGCGAGGTGATCGGCTACGTGCGCGTGCCGCTGCTGCACGCGCCGCAGGTCTTCCTGAAGGCGACCGGCCGCACCGGTCCCGGCCGCGCGACCGCCTCCGTGGCGCTGGTCCTCGACCCGGCCCGGCGCGGCGTACGGTGCGCCGTGGGCGCCATCGCGCCGATGCCGCTGCGGCCCCTGGAGGCCGAGCAGTGGGTGGCCTCGCTCATCGACTGGGACAACGGCCGCGCCATCGTCCCCGAGGCGCTGCACGGCTTCGGCGAGTACGTCGCCGCGGCCTGCATCCCCGACGAGGCCCCGGCCGAGGACGGCTCCGTGCCGCCGCTGCCGCCCGCCGTACTGCACCTGCGGCGCACCGTCGCCGCGCTGGCCCGACGAGCACTGGGGAGGGCACTGTCGTGACCGACGACCGGCATGGCGACGAGTACCGGGACGGGTACGGGGACGAGTACGGCGATCAGCACGCCGGGGGCACGCCGCCGAGCGGCGGACGCTGGGACCCGCTGCCCCAGGGCGACTACGACGACGGCGCCACCGCCTTCGTGAAACTCCCCGAGGGCGGCGTGGACGCGCTCCTCGCCTCCTCCGACAGTCCGCTCGCCGCGCCCGGCCACGGCTACGTGCCGCCCCAGATCACGGTCGCGCCCGCCACCACCGCCGGCACCGACCCGGCCGCCACGGGCTCCTGGGCGATGCCGTCGACGCCGTCCGCCCCCGTGGACGGCACCCAGTGGCAGGCGCCGGACGCCGGGCAGGGGTACGGCGACTACGCCGCCCACCACGACCCGTACGGCGGGGCGGCGCCCTACGGCACGCACCCCGGGCAGGGCGTCCCCGGGCAGGACGACCGGTTCGCCCACCAGCCCGGGCCCACCGGACAGTGGGACTTCTCGCAGGCCGCGCAGGCCTCCGAGGCCGACGCTGAGGCCGCTGCGCCGGCGCCGGCGCCGGGCCAGGACGTGACCGGGCAGTGGTCCATCCCCGTGGCCGGCGGTGACCTGCCGGACGAGTCGGGCGAGTTCACCACGTCGTCCCTGGCCGAGCAGTGGGGCACCGGTGCGCCCGCCACCCTGCCCGGCGGCGCTCCCGCCCCCTGGGCGACGCAGCCCTCCGGGCAGCCGTGGGGCGAACGCCGGGAGGAGAGCGGGCCGGACACCGGTGAACGGTCCGCCGAGGATCTGCGCCCACCGTCGACCCAGCCCGCCGGCCGGCCCTGGGGCGACGGCACGGCCCAGTCCGTCCCGACCGGCGAGGAGCGCCCCGCCGGGCTCCCGCACGCCCACGCCTCCGACGACGGCGCGAACGGTCCCGGCCACGACGGGGGCCGGTACGCCTCCGATTCCGCCGACGGCCCGCACACCCCCGGCCCCGCGGCCGGTGTGCACGGGTCCGATTCCGGCGGAGGGCCGTACGCGGCCGATCCCGCCGAGGGCATGAACGCGCCCGGTCCCGCCGAGGACCCACGGGTGTCCGCGTCCGCCGACGGCGCGAACGGTCCCGGCCACGACGGGGGCCGGTACGCCTCCGATTCCGCCGACGGCCCGCACGCCCCCGGCTCCGCGGCCGGTGTGCACGGGTCCGGTTCCGGCGGGGGGCCGTACGCGGCCGATCCCGCCGAGGGCATGAACGCGCCCGGTCCCGCCGAGGACCCACGGGTGTCCGCGTCCGACGACGGCGCGAACGGGCCCGGCCACGACGGGGGCCGGTACGCCTCCGATTCCACCGACGGCCCGCACGCCTCCGGCATGGACACCTCCGGCCACGCCGACGGCCCGCACGCCGACGGCCCGCACGCCCCCGGTCACGCCGACGGCGCGCAGGCGTCCGGCCCCGCGAACGGCATGCACGCGCCCGGTCACGCCGACGGCGCGCAGGCGTCCGCCCCCGCGAACGGCATGCACGCGCCCGGTCCCGCCGAGGGCGTGCGCCGGTCCGCTTCCGGCGCCGTCCCGTACCCGTCCGGCCCCGCCGACGGGACGGCCGGGGCGGCCACCGGGCCGGCCGGTGGGGCCGAGACGGTGGCCGGCGAGCCCGGTGGGGCCGAGGAGGCCCCTGAAGGCCCGGCAGAAGGCTCGGCGGGCCGCAGTGAGGAGACGGGGGGCGAACCCCGCCCGGAGGCCGCCGACGGCTCCGTGACGGGCTCGGCGCCGACCGCCGGTAGCGGGCCGGCGTCCGAGCTTGCGCGGGAGCACGGCCAGGAGCCGGCGTCCGGGCACGGGCAGGAGCCCGGAGGAGCGCCGCATCCGGAGCCCGCGGCCGGCCCGGCCGGCCCCGAGAGCGCCGACGGGCCCGGTCCGGCGGACGCCGAGGCGGACCCGGCCGACGGCGGTACCGGTTTGGACGGGACCCGGCCCGACGCCACCGACCCCGAAGCGGCCCCCGCCCCGGCCGCCACCGAGGAGCCACCGGCCCCCGTCGGCCCGCAGGACGAGCACCCCCTCGCCTCGTACGTGCTGCGCGTCAACGGCGCCGACCGGCCCGTCACCGACGCCTGGATCGGCGAGTCCCTGCTGTACGTGCTGCGTGAGCGGCTCGGCCTCGCGGGCGCCAAGGACGGCTGCTCGCAGGGCGAGTGCGGCGCCTGCAACGTGCAGGTCGACGGACGGCTCGTCGCCTCCTGCCTGGTCCCGGCCGTGACCTCGGCCGGCAGCGAGGTGCGCACCGTCGAGGGTCTGGCCACCGACGGACGGCCCTCGGACGTGCAGCGGGCGCTCGCCCGGCGCGGCGCGGTGCAGTGCGGCTTCTGCGTGCCCGGCATGGCGATGACCGTGCACAACCTCCTGGAGGGCAACCCGGCGCCGACCGAGCTGGAGGCCCGCCAGGCCCTGTGCGGCAACCTGTGCCGCTGCTCCGGCTACCGGGGCGTCCTGGAGGCCGTCCAGGAGGTCGTCGCCGAACGCGAGGCGCACGCCGACGCCGAGGCACACGCGGGCGCGGACGCCGACGAGCCCCGCATCCCGCACCAGGCCGGTCCCGGCGCGGGCGGCGTCAACCCGTCGGCGTTCGAGTCCCAGCCGCCACCGGACGCGCGGGACGCGACAGGACCGCACGACAGCCACCCGCCCTACGGCGAGCACGGCAACCACGGCCAGGACGGAGGCCACGCGTGAGCAACGACGCCGCGACTGCGGAGGCCGAGGGAACCGCCGAGACGGCCACCCCCGTCCCCGAGCCGATCCCGCACGGCCTCGGCGCGTCCCTGCCGCCCGCCGACGCCCGTGCCAAGACCGAGGGCACCTTCCCCTACGCCGCCGACCTGTGGGCCGAGGGCCTGCTGTGGGCGGCCGTACTGCGCTCACCGCACCCGCACGCGCGCATCGTGTCCATCGACACCAGCCACGCGCGCGACATGCCCGGCGTGCGGGCCGTCGTCACTCACGAGGACGTGCCGGGCACCCCCCTGCACGGCCGCGGCGGCCACGCCGACCGCCCGGTCTTCGCCTCCGACGTCGTACGCCACCACGGCGAGCCGCTCGCCGCCGTCGCCGCCGACCACCCGGACACCGCGCGGATGGCCGCCGCCGCCGTCATCGTCGAGTACGAGGTGCTCGACCCGGTCACCGACCCGGAGCAGGCCTTCGAGGCCGAGCCGCTGCACCCCGACGGCAACCTGATCCGGCACATCCCGCTGCGCCACGGCGACCCGGAGGCGGCCGGCGAGATCGTCGTCGAGGGCCTGTACCGCATCGGCCGCCAGGACCCGGCGCCCATAGGGGCCGAGGCCGGTCTGGCCGTACCGCGCCCCGACGGCGGCGTGGAGCTGTACCTGGCCTCCACCGACCCGCACGGCGACCGCGACATCGCCGCCGCCTGCTACGGCCTGTCGCCCGAACAGGTGAAGATCGTCGTCACCGGGGTGCCGGGCGCCACCGCGGACCGCGAGGACCAGGGCTTCCAGCTGCCGCTCGGCCTGCTGGCGCTGAAGACCGGCTGCCCGGTGAAACTGACCGCCACGCGCGAGGAGTCCTTCCTCGGGCACACCCACCGCCACCCCACCCTCCTGCGCTACCGCCACCACGCGGACGGCGAGGGCCGGGTGGTGAAGGTCGAGGCGCAGATCCTGCTCGACGCGGGCGCCTACGCCGACACCTCCTCGGACGCCCTGGCCGCCGCGGTGGCCTTCGCCTGCGGACCGTACGTCGTGCCGAACGCCTTCATCGAGGGCTGGGCGGTGCGCACCAACAACCCGCCCTCCGGCCACGTGCGCGGCGAGGGCGCCATGCAGGTGTGCGCCGCGTACGAGGCGCAGATGGACAAGATCGCCAAGAAGCTGGGCCAGGACCCGGCCGAGGTGCGGCTGCGCAACGTCCTGGCCACCGGGGACGTCCTCCCCACCGGCCAGACCGTCACCTGCCCGGCACCCGTCGCCGAACTCCTCCAGGCGGTCCGCGACTTCCCCCTCCCCGCCCTGCCCAAGGACACGCCCGAGGACGAGTGGCTGCTGCCCGGCGGTCCCGAGGGCGCGGGCGAACCGGGCGCGGTGCGCCGGGGCGTCGGCTACGGCATCGGCATGGTGCACATGCTGGGCGCCGAGGGCGCGGACGAGGTCTCCACGGCCACCGTGAAGGTCCAGAACGGCGTGGCGACGGTGCTGTGCGCGGCCGTGGAGACCGGCCAGGGCTTCACGACCCTGGCCCGGCAGATCGTCCAGGAGACCCTGGGTGTGGACGAGGTCCACGTGGCCCCCGTGGACACCGACCAGCCCCCGGCCGGCGCGGGCTGCCGCGGCCGCCACACCTGGGTGTCGGGCGGCGCGGTGGAACGCGCGGCCAAGATGGTCCGCACCCAGCTCCTCCAGCCGCTGGCCCACCAGTTCGGCATGTCCACGGAGCTGCTGCAGATCGCCGACGGCAAGATCACCTCGTACGACGGCGTGCTGTCGACGACGGTCGCCGAGGCGCTGGACGGCAAGGAACTGTGGGCCACCGCCCAGTGCCGCCCCCACCCGACCGAGCCGCTCGACGAGGCCGGACAGGGCGACGCGTTCGTCGGCATGGCCTTCTGCGCGATCCGCGCGGTGGTGGACGTCGACATCGAGATCGGCTCGGTCCGGGTCGTGGAACTGGCCGTCGCCCAGGACGTGGGCCGCGTCCTGAACCCGGCCCAGCTGGCCGCCCGTATCGAGGCGGGCGTCACCCAGGGTGTCGGCATCGCGCTCACGGAGAACCTCCGCACCCCGCGCGGCCTGATCCGCCACCCCGACCTGACCGGCTACGCCCTCCCGACGGCACTCGACACCCCCGACATCCGCATCGTGAAGCTCGTCGAGGAACGCGACGTGGTCGCCCCCTTCGGCGCCAAGGCCGTCAGCGCGGTCCCGGTGGTCGCCTCCCCGGCGGCCGTCGCCTCGGCCGTACGCGCGGCCACGGGACGCCCGGTCAACCGGCTCCCGATCCGCCCGCAGGCCGCGGTGGCCACCGGTCACTGAGCCGCTGGTCACGGGCGTGAGGCAACGCGGGGCGGGCCGGGCGCGTCCTACAGGCCGAACGGAGTCCGTGCGCGGGGAGCATTGTCAGTGGCGGCACGTAGCCTCCGAAGGAGCGCGAACGGCAGCCGCCGGCACGCGGACGGCCAGACATTCCCGGGGGAGACGATGCACGCGGTCACCGGCGGTACGACGACGATGCGGGACGCGGCGGCGGACGTCCGGCCGCCGCTCCCCTCACTGCTGACCCGGGTCCGCCTCGCGACGTCCGTGGAGGACGGCGCCGTCCGCCGTTCCCCGGGCGGCTGCGACCGGCCGTCCCTGTGGAACACGTCGGCGCTGATGAGCTGCCTGCTCCTGACGGTGGGCCACGGCACGACGCCGGGCACCACCCCGGACCTGCCGGCCCGCTTCCTGGACCGCGAGTTCGGCCGCCGCGGGGTGACGCGCTTCGAGGACATCGACTTCCCGACGACCCTCACCCACGAGCCCACCCGCCGCTTCCTGCGCGAGACGGGCCTGCCCGAGAACGCCCGCCCCTTCCGCCTCGACGCGGACGACCTGCCGCTCCCGACGCTGGCGGAGTACGGCGAGGACCACCCCGAGCACCCGCTCCCGCCCGACGCGGACCGTTTCGTACGCCTGGGACGGCTGACGGGCGGCGCCCACGTGGTCGTCCACGGCGCGACGGGCGCCGTCCTCACCTGGAGAACCCCCGACGGCACCCTCCACCCCCTGGTGGCGGACACCTCCGCCCTCGCCCTCACCCTGTGGGCACTGCGCCGGGCGGCTTCTCTTCCTCGCGGCTGAGGGTCTGGAAGTTCCCGTCATCGGGATCGCCCACGCTGCGCCGCATCTTCGGATGCTCCTTCGAGCCGCCGAATTCCCACGGGTTGCCGTCGCAGACGGTGGTCGAAAACCGCTTCGCCGCCCCGTCGTCGGGGTACACGCCCCACTCGCCGGTGCCGCTGCACTCCGAGACCTTGTCGCCGTCGTGGTCGTACACGGCGAGGTCGGTCACGACAACGGTGCCATCGGCATTGACGCGAAGGGTTCCGGCATCGTCCCCGGACCAGGTGCCCGCGACGTCGGCCCGAGCCAGTGTCTGCTGCTGCCACATGCATCCCGTGGCCAGCATCAGCACCGCGACCGCGCCCGCCGAGACCACCCCGCGCAACCTCACCGCAGCGACTCGCCCTCGTTCCTCACACATGACTCCCCCTGTGTACGTCGCACCCGGCCGACTCGTGCGAGAGCGGCCGGCACAGACGATGGCATGGAATTTGAACATGTTCAACTCTGTCGGGCCGGACCGGTCGTACGACCAAGGTCCCGGTCCCGTACCGTCTCCCGACAGGGGTCAAAGCGGGTCGTGGCCCTTACTCTGGCGACCATGACCGTCCCTGAGTCCCGTGACACCGATGTCGCGGTCCCCGCCGAGTCCTCCGCCCGTACCGGCGGGTCCGCCGCTTCCGCCGTCCCCGGCGAGACCGTGCTGAGCCGCGCCTACCGGGCGCTGAGTATCGGCATCGTCTCCGTCATCGTGCTGATCGCCTTCGAGGCGACGGCGGTCGGTACCGCGATGCCGGTGGCGGCACGGGAGCTGGACGGGGTGTCGCTGTACGCGTTCGCGTTCTCGGGGTACTTCACCACCAGCCTGTTCGGCATGGTGCTGTCCGGTCAGTGGTCGGACCGGCGCGGCCCGCTGGCACCGCTGACGACCGGCATCGCCGCCTTCGCGGCCGGGCTGGTGCTGTCCGGGACGGCCGGGGCGATGTGGCCGTTCATCCTCGGGCGGGCCGTGCAGGGGCTCGGCGGCGGGCTCGTGATCGTCGCGCTGTACGTCGTCGTGGGGCGGGCCTACCCGGAGCGGCTGCGGCCCGCGATCATGGCGGCGTTCGCGGCGGGCTGGGTCGTCCCGTCCGTCGTCGGGCCGCTGGCCTCGGGTGCGGTGACCGAGCACCTCGGCTGGCGCTGGGTGTTCGTCGGCATCCCGGTGCTGGTCGTCGTCCCGCTGGCCCTCGCGCTGCCGCAGATACGCAGCCGCGCGGCGGGTCCGGTAGGGGGAGGGGACGCACCGGCCTCCTTCGACCGCCGCCGGATCCGCCTCGCCCTCGCCATCTCGCTGGGCGCGGGCCTGCTCCAGTACGCCGCCCAGGATCTGCGCCCGGTCGCCCTGCTGCCGGGAGCCGTGGGCGTGGCGCTGCTCGTGCCCGCCGTGCTCGGGTTGCTGCCGCGCGGCACCTACCGGGCGGCGCGCGGGCTGCCCTCCGTGGTGCTGCTGCGCGGGGTGGCCGCGGGGTCGTTCATCGCCGCCGAGTCCTTCGTCCCGCTGATGCTGGTCACCCAGCGGGGGCTCAGCCCCACCCTCGCCGGGCTCTCCCTGGCGGCGGGCGGCGCGACCTGGGCCGGGGGTTCGTGGTTGCAGTCCCGGCCGCGCCTGGAGCCGTACCGGGAGCGCCTGATGAGCCTCGGCATGGTGCTGGTCGCGGCGGCCGTCGCCACGGCGCCCAGTGTGCTGATCGACGCCGTACCGGCCTGGACGGTGGCCGTCGCCTGGGGCTTCGGCTGCTTCGGCATGGGGCTGGTGATCTCCTCCACCAGCGTGCTGCTGCTCAAGCTCTCCGCCCCCGAGGAGGCCGGTGCCAACTCCGCCGCCCTCCAGATCTCCGACGGGCTCTCCAACGTCGTCCTCCTGTCCGTCGGGGGCGCGGCCTTCGCGGCCCTCGGCGGCGGCACCGTCAGCCATGCGGCCGCCGGGGCCGGTGAGGCCACCGGTTCCCACCCGGCGGCGTTCGCGGCGGTGTTCCTGCCGATGGCGGCCGTGGCGCTGGCGGGGGCGTGGGTGGCGACGCGGCTGCGGGAGAAGTGAGCCGTGGCGGCGGCGCGGCTCACGCGGGGGTGAGCCGCGGTGCACGGACGGGGCGGTTGTGACGTCCGTCCCACCCGGGGGTGACCCGCCCCCGTGCGCGCGTTGATCGCCTCGGCCCGCCGGTAGGGTGGCCCGGTTGTCATACGTGGCCGAGCCGTTCTACCCCCTTCGGAGACCGTGACTACCACCGCCAGCTCCAGCACCTCGCACCACCTGTCCCCGGCCTTCCCCGGCCGTGCCCCCTGGGGCACCGCCGGCAAGCTGCGGGCCTGGCAGCAGGGGGCGATGGAGAAGTACCTCCAGGACCAGCCCCGGGACTTCCTGGCCGTCGCCACCCCCGGCGCCGGAAAGACGACCTTCGCGCTGACGCTGGCGTCCTGGCTGCTGCACCACCACGTCGTGCAGCAGGTGACCGTCGTCGCGCCGACCGAGCACCTGAAGAAGCAGTGGGCCGAGGCCGCCGCGCGGATAGGGATCAAGCTCGACCCCGAGTACAGCGCGGGCCCGCTCAGCCGCGAGTACCAGGGCATCGCCATCACCTACGCGGGCGTCGGCGTACGCCCCATGCTGCACCGCAACCGCGTCGAGCAGCGCAAGACCCTGGTCATCCTCGACGAGATCCACCACGCCGGTGACTCCAAGTCCTGGGGCGAGGCATGCCTGGAGGCGTTCGAGCCCGCCACCCGCCGCCTCGCGCTCACCGGCACGCCCTTCCGCTCGGACACCAACCCCATCCCCTTCGTCACGTACGAGGAGGGCAACGACGGCATCCGCCGCTCCGCCGCCGACTACACGTACGGGTACGGATCCGCGCTCGCCGACGGCGTCGTGCGTCCCGTCATCTTCATGAGCTACAGCGGCAACATGCGCTGGCGGACGAAGGCGGGCGACGAGATCGCGGCGCGGCTCGGCGAGCCGATGACCAAGGACGCCGTCAGCCAGGCCTGGCGCACCGCGCTGGACCCGCGCGGCGAGTGGATGCCGGCCGTGCTGCGCGCCGCCGACCAGCGGCTGACCGAGGTCAGGAAGGCCATCCCGGACGCCGGCGCGCTCGTCATCGCCGCCGACCAGGACTCGGCCCGCGCCTACGCCAAGCTGATCCGCGAGATCACCGGCGACAAGGCCACCGTGGTGCTGTCCGACGACGCGGGCGCCTCGAAGAACATCGACACGTTCAGCCGGGGCACCGACCGCTGGATGGTCGCCGTGCGCATGGTGTCCGAGGGCGTCGACGTCCCCCGCCTCGCGGTCGGCGTCTACGCCACCACCATCTCCACCCCGCTCTTCTTCGCCCAGGCCGTCGGCCGTTTCGTACGGTCCCGGCGGCGCGGCGAGACCGCCTCCGTCTTCCTCCCCACCGTCCCGGACCTGCTCACCTTCGCCAACGAGATGGAGCGCGAGCGCGACCACGTCCTCGACAAGCCCAAGAAGGAGGGCGAGGAGGACCCCTACGCCGAGTCCGAGAAGGAGATGGAGGAGGCGAACCGGGAGCAGGACGAGGACACCGGCGAGCAGGAGCAGTTCGCCTTCGAGGCGCTGGAGTCCGAGGCCACCTTCGACCGGGTCATGTACAACGGCGCCGAGTTCGGCATGCAGGCCCACCCGGGCAGCGAGGAGGAGCAGGACTACCTCGGCATCCCGGGTCTGCTGGAGCCCGACCAGGTGCAGTTGCTGCTGCAGAAGCGGCAGGCCCGGCAGATCGCGCACAGCCGCAAGAAGCCCGACGAAGAGGCCGACCTGCTCGAACTGCCCGCCGACCGCCGCCCCGTCGTCTCCCACAAGGAGCTGATGGAGCTGCGCAAGCAGCTCAACACCATGGTCGGCGCCTACGTCCACCAGAGCGGCAAGCCGCACGGCGTCATCCACACCGAGCTGCGCCGCGTGTGCGGCGGCCCGCCCAGCGCCGAGGCGACCGGCGGTCAGCTGCGCCAGCGCATCGCCAAGGTCCAGGAGTGGGCGACGCGCATGAAGTGACGCGGCGCGGCACCGGAGGCGTGCGCAGTACGTACCGGGACAAACACAGGCAGTCGATAACGGTTGGTGCCCGGATTCTGGACGGAGCCTTCCGCTGAGCGGACCTGGTCGTTACTGTCCCGCTACGCACACGCCCCGTGGCAGCGCCGCCGCGGAGCGCAGCCGTGAAAGCGACTGGGCCCGCGACAAGGCCGGGCCGTCAGCCGATCGGCGGCCTCTCCAGCGCGTCGCTGACGGGACTCGGTGACGCATCCCCGCGAAGAGGGCGCCGACCTCACCACTAAGGAGTGGGCGTCGTGACCGCGGAGACCTCTCAGACGCTCGACCGGGGACTGCGGGTCCTCAAACTGCTGGCCGATACGGACCACGGGCTGACCGTCACCGAGCTGTCCCACAAGCTGGGAGTGAACCGGACCGTCGTGTACCGGTTGCTCGCCACGCTGGAGCAGCACGCACTCGTACGCCGCGACCTGGGCGGACGCGCCCGCGTCGGCCTCGGCGTACTGGGCCTGGGCCGCCAGGTCCACCCCCTGGTCCGCGAGGCGGCGATGCCTGCCCTGCGGGCCCTGGCGGAGGACATCGGGGCGACGGCCCACCTGACCCTGGTGGACGGCGCCGAGGCCTTGGCCGTGGCCGTCGTCGAGCCGACCTGGACCGACTACCACGTCGCCTACCGCGCGGGCTTCCGCCACCCCCTGGAACGGGGTGCCGCAGGCAAGGCCATCCTGTCCGCCCGCCGCCAGCCCCAGCCCGCCGACGAGGACGAGAACGCCCCCGGCTACACCCTCACCCACGGCGAACTGGAGGCCGGCGCCTGTGGCGCGGCGGCCCCCCTGCTCGGCGTCACCGGCGTGGAGGGCAGCGTCGGCGTGGTCATGCTGGCCGACGTCGTCCCGGAGCGCGTCGGCGAACGCGTGATGCACGCGGCCCGCGAGGTGGCGGAGGCGCTGCGGTGACGTTCCGTGCACCGGGTACGGGGAACATCGCCGGCCGGACCCCGCTGCACGAGGTCATGGCGCGGTTGCGCGGGCACCGGCCGGTCTTCCACTCCGAGGCCGACCTTCAGCACGGTTTCGCCCGGGTGCTGTGGGAGCTGGCACCGGAGGTCGAGGCCCGGCTCGAGGTCCCCCAGCGGACCGCGGGGAGAGCCGAGTACCTGGATCTCCTGTGCATCGGGCCGACGGCCCGAACCGCGGTGGAGTTCAAGTACTTCACCCGGGGCTGGACCGGCACGGCCGGCACACCGGCCGAGGAGTACGTTCTGAAGGAGCACGGGGCCACCGACCTCGCTCGTCTGCATTTCGTGCGTGACATCGCCAGGCTGGAGCGGTTCTGCGGACAGTCCGAGCAGGACGGCCTCGCGCTCATGCTGACGAACGAGCCGTCCCTGTGGACGCCACCGCCCCCCGGCCGTCGACGCACCCGGGATCACGAGTTCAGGATCCACGAGGGACGTGAGCTCGCCGGAACGCTCCGCTGGGCCGAGGGGGCGTACGAGCCGAACACCTGCACCCTGACGGGCGCCTACCCTCTCGCCTGGGAGGCGTACTCCGGACAGGGCGGGCCCGGCGGAGAGTTCCGCTGGCTGGCGGTGTACGTGAACCAGCGGGGTGCCGCAGGAGACGGCTGAGCCGCGCCATCAGCGGCACGTTAGATTGACCCCGTGCTCTCTCGTCTCACGCGTCCCCAGTTTCTCGCCGTCTGCGGTGTGCCCGTCGTCGCGCTGCTCGCGGCCGCCGTGTTCGCGCCGTTGCCGTTCTCCGTGGCGCAGCCGGGGCTGACGGCCGACGTGCTGGGCAAGAACCGGGGGGACGAGGTGATCACGATCAGCGGCGCGCCGACGCACGACACCAGCGGGCAGCTGCGGATGACCACGATCGAGGCGACCGGGCCGGACGCGAGCATTCACCTCGGGGACGTGCTCAGCAGCTGGTTCGACACCGACCGGGCCGTGATGCCGCGCGACGCCGTCTACCCGAGCGGCGACGACGTGAGCGAGATCGAGGAGTACAACCAGGAGCAGATGAAGGAGTCCCAGGACTCGGCGACCGCGGCCGCGCTCGGGTACCTCGGGATGGACCGGGACGACGTCGACGTGCAGTTGCGGCTCGAGGACGTCGGCGGGCCCAGCGCCGGGCTGCTGTTCTCGCTCGGCATCGTGGACAAGCTCGGCGCCGGGGACCTGACCGGGGGCAGGGTCGTCGCCGGGACCGGGACCATCACCGACGACGGCAAGGTGGGCGCCGTCGGCGGGGTGCCGCTCAAGACCCAGGCCGCCCGGCGGGACGGGGCCACCGTCTTCCTGGTGCCCGAGGCGGAGTGCTCCGACGCGCAGGCCGAGCTGCCGAAGGGGCTGCGGCTGATCCCGGTCACCACCCTCAAGGGCGCGGTCGACTCGCTGAAGGCGCTGGAGAGCGGGAAGGGCGGCGTTCCCGCCTGCTGACGGCCGGGAACAACCCCTCAGCCCTCCTTCACGAAGCCCTTCTCCTTCATCCAGTCCAGCGCCACCTGGTGCGGGTCCTCGCCGTCCACGTCGACCTTCGCGTTCAGGGTCTGCGCCACGTCGTTGGTCAGCGCCTTGGTGACCGGGTCGAGGACGGACGCGATCGCCGGCCACTTCTTCAGGGTGGCCGTGCGGACCATCGGCGCCGCGTTGTAGTTCGGGAAGAACTTCTTGTCGTCCTCCATCACCACCAGGTTCATGGACTTGATCCGCCCGTCGGTGGTGTACACCTCGCCGTACGTACAGGCGCCCTTCGCGGTCTGCGTGTAGATGATGCCGGTGTCCATCTGCGTGATGTTCCCGGCGGGCAGCGACATGCCGTACGCCTTCTCCAGGCCCGGCAGGCCGTCCGCGCGGTTGGCGAACTCGCCCTCCACGCACAGCGTCACCGCGCCGGGGTCGGACTTCGCCAGCTCCGCCACCTGCGACAGGGTCTTCGTGCCGTACCTCTTGTAGTTGGCCTGGTTCATCGCCAGCGCGTACGTGTTGTTCAGGCGGGCCGGCGGCAGCCACGTCAGCCCCTTCTTCGCGTCGGCCTCCTTCACCGCCTTCCACTGCTGCTCCGGGTCCGGGATCGGCTTGCTGTTGCCCAGGTACGTGATCCACGCGGTGCCCGTGTACTCGTACGTGGCGTCGGCGTCGCCGTTCTCCACCGCGGCGCGGGTGCCGACCGAGCCCTGGATGCCGGTGCGGTCGAGCACCTCCGCGCCGGCCGCCTCGAAGGCGATGCCCATGATCGCGCCCAGGATCAGCTGCTCCGTGAACTCCTTCGAGGTGACCGTGAGACCGGCCCCTTCCAACGGCTTCCCCTTGCCGATGGTGCCCGGCTCCACGTCGTCGACCATCGGGGAGCCGCTGGTCAGCCCGCAGCCGGCGGGGGCCGCGAGGAGTACCGCGGCCAGGGTCCAGCAGACGCGTCGCCTCATGTGCCCACCTCCAGCCCCCGCGGCCGCAGCAGCAGTTCCGCCAGCGAGGCCAGCCAGTCCACCAGCAGCGCCAGGGCCACGGTGAGGATCGATCCCAGGACCAGCACCGGCATCCGCTGGCTGGTGATGCCGGTGGTGATCAGCACGCCCAGGCCGCCGCCGCCGCCGAAGGTCGCGAGCGTCGCCGTACCGACGTTCAGGACGAGGGCCGTGCGCACCCCGGCCAGGATGAGCGGGACGGCGAGCGGGAGCTCCACCCGGGTCAGGACGCCCAGCGGGGACATGCCGATGCCGCGGGCCGCCTCCAGGAGCGTCGGGTCGTTCGCCTTCAGGCCGGCGATGGTGTTGGAGAGCACGGGCAGGACGGCGTAGATGATGATGCCGATCAGGGCGGCCCGGCGGCCGATGCCCAGCCAGATCACCAGCAGCGCCAGCAGACCGATCGCCGGCGTCGCCTGGCCCATGTTGGCGAACGCCATCGCGAACGGGGTGGCCTTCCGGAACATCCGCCGGGTGAGCAGGATGCCCAGCGGGATCGCGATGATCAGCACGAAGAAGGTGGAGATCACCGTGAGCTGGACGTGCTGCCACAGGGCCTTGGTCACCTGTCCGTTGCCGAGCGCGTTCCGGCTGAGCGCGTCCAGGTCCGCCTGCCGGTACCACAGCCAGGTCGCCAGCAGTACGGCGATCAGGACGACGGGCAGGAAGGTCAGCTTGCGCCAGCCGACCCGGGGGCCCTCCGGCGCCGGGGGCGGCGGGGAAGCCCCGGCCTCCTCCTCGTCCTCGCCCGCACCGGCGCCCTCGTCGCGGAAGGCGAGCCCCCTGACCTCGTGCTCGCCGTCGGGACGCCGGCCGGGCACGGGCCGGGAGGAGCCGCTCACGCGCGGCCTCCGACCCCGCCGAAGCCCTCCTGCTCGCTGTGCGTCTGGGTGGCCCGGGTCTCCTCCAGGTCGTGCTGGTGCTCCAGTGCGTCGAGCCGGTCGGCCTCCAGCAGCTCGTGCACGGAGTTCATCAGCGTCTCCATGTCCACGACGCCCTCGTACGCGCCGCGCCGCCCGGTGACCGCGACCCGCCCCGCGTTGTCGGTGAGCACCGCCTCCAGCGCGTCCCGCAGCGTGGCGTCCCGGGTCACCGTGTCGTGGACCAGCGTCCCGGCCCGCGCCAGCGAACCCTTGGCCCGCATCAGGTCGCCGCGCCGCAGCCACTTGTAGGGGCGCCCGCGCCGGTCCAGGAGCAGGATCTCGTTGCTGCCCGACTCCCGCAGCCGGTCGAAGATGTGCTGGAGCGGGTCCTCCACCGTCACCGTCGGGTAGTCGGTGATGCCGACGTCCCGCACCCGGGTCAGGTTCAGCCGCTTGAGGGCCGCGCCCGCGCCCACGAAGCCGGAGACGAAGTCGTCCGCCGGGTTGGTCAGGATCGCCTCCGGGGTGTCGAACTGCGCGATGTGCGAGCGCTCGCGCAGCACCGCGATCCGGTCGCCGATCTTGATCGCCTCGTCGAAGTCGTGGGTGACGAAGACGATCGTCTTGTGCAGCTCCCGCTGGAGGCGGATCAGCTCGTCCTGGAGGTGGTCCCGGGTGATCGGGTCGACCGCGCCGAACGGCTCGTCCATCAGCAGCACCGGCGGATCGGCAGCCAGCGCCCGCGCCACGCCCACCCGCTGCTGCTGGCCGCCGGACAGCTGGCGCGGATAGCGGCCGTGGAACTCCCCGGCGTCCAGGCCGACCAGGTCCAGCATCTCCTCCACCCGGGACCTGATCCTGGCCTTGGACCAGCCGATCATCCTCGGCACCAGCGCGATGTTCTGGGCGACGGTCATGTGCGGGAAGAGACCGGAGGACTGGATCGCGTAGCCGACCTTGCGGCGCAGCTTCACCCCGTCGATGTCGGTGACGTCCTCGCCGTTGATGCGGATGCGCCCGCCGCTGGGCTCGATCAGCCGGTTGATCATCTTCAGGGTGGTGGACTTCCCGCAGCCGGAGGGGCCGACGAAGACGACCGTCTCCCCGGCCTTGATCTCCATCGACACGTTCTCGACGGCGGGCTGCGGATTGCCGGGGTAGCGCTTGGTGAGGGACTCCAGCTCGATGGTCGCACCGGTGGCGCTGTCCGGCGCCTCGCCGCGGCCGTCGTCGGAAACGGAGCCGGACACGGATGTCTCAGACACGGATCCCCCTCGGAATGGTCAGCCGTCCCAGCAGCACGTACGCCGCGTCGAACAGCAGGGCCAGGACGATGATGCCGAGCGTGCCCGCGAGGACCTGGTTGAGCGCGTTCTTGCTGCCCAGCGAGGCGATCCCGCGGAAGATCTCGTTGCCGAGGCCCGGCCCGGAGGCGTAGGCGGCGATCGCCGCGATGCCCATCAGCATCTGCGTGGAGACCCGGATGCCGGTCAGGATCGGCGGCCAGGCCAGCGGCAGCTCCACCCGCAGCAGCCGCGCCGGGCGCGACATCCCGATGCCCTTCGCGGCGTCCACCAGCGCCGGGTCGACCCCGCGCAGGCCCACGATCGAGTTCCGCACGATCGGCAGCAGCCCGTACAGGGTCAGCGCCGTCACCGTCGGCGGCACACCGAGCCCCACGATCGGGATGAGCAGACCGATCATGGCCAGCGACGGGATGGTGAGGATCGTCGACGTGGACAGGGTCGCCAGGTTCCCCGCCCACTCGCTGCGGTAGGTGACGACACCGATCAGCACCCCGAGCAGGGTCGCCACCACCATGCACTGGAAGACGGCGCTGGCGTGCTGGGAGGCGTCGGCGAGCAGTTGCTGGTGGCGATCGCCCAGGTAGTCCCAGAAGTTCACGTCCGCTCACCTCCGGGATCGGGCCGGCCCGGCCTCAGTCGTGTCTGTCGCTGTCCGCCGCCGCCTGCTCCACCAGCGGGATGATCCGCAGCGGAACCGGGTTCTCCATGACGATCGCCGTGGCGGCCCGGACGATGCCATCAAAACCGACAACCCGGTCGATCACCCGCTGGAGATCGGCGTTCGAGCGGGCCACCAGGCGGCACAGCATGTCCCCGGTACCGGTCGTGGTGTGCAGCTCCAGAACCTCCGGAACCGTCGCCAAGTGCGCCCGTACGTCTGCCCCTTGGCCCTGCCGGATCTCCAGCGTGGCGAACGCGGTCACCGGGTAGCCGAGGGCCGCCGGGTCCACTTCCGGACCGAAGCCGCGTATGACTCCGTTCGACTGAAGCCGGTCGAGCCGCGCCTGGGCGGTGCCGCGCGCCACGCCCAGCCGCCGGGACATCTCCAGCACCCCGATCCGCGGCTCCCGCGCCAGCAGGCCGATGATCCGCCCGTCCAGCCGGTCGATCCCCTTGCCCGAACCCGCCACACCCCTCACCCCTCACCCTCCTGGCTGGTCATCCTGTACACATCGCCCGCCATCACCGGCGAACCACTGGTCAGGTTGCCCAGTGAAAACGCAAACTATTGCGCACCTTGCGGAGGCGGGAGAACCTGCGGCTATGACGCAGACCACACACCACACTCCCGACACCGCCCGGCAGGCCGACCCCTTCCCGGTCAAGGGAATGGACGCGGTCGTCTTCGCCGTGGGCAACGCCAAGCAGGCCGCGCACTACTACTCCACCGCCTTCGGCATGAAGCTGGTCGCCTACTCCGGACCGGAGAACGGCAGCCGCGAGACCGCGAGCTACGTCCTGGAGAGCGGCTCCGCCCGCTTCGTGTTCACCTCGGTGATCAAGCCCGCGACCGACTGGGGCACCTTCCTCGCCCAGCACGTGGCCGAGCACGGCGACGGCGTCGTCGACCTCGCCATCGAGGTCCCGGACGCGCGCGCCGCCCACGCCTACGCCGTCGAGCACGGCGCCCGCTCGCTCGCCGAGCCGCACGAGGTCAAGGACGAGCACGGCACCGTCGTCCTCGCCGCCATCGCCACCTACGGCGAGACCCGGCACACCCTCGTCGAGCGCACCGGCTACGACGGCCCGTACCTGCCCGGGTACGTCGCCGCCAAGCCGATGGTCGCCCCGCCGGAGCAGCGCGTCTTCCAGGCCGTGGACCACTGCGTCGGCAACGTCGAACTCGGCCGCATGAACGAGTGGGTCGGCTTCTACAACAAGGTCATGGGCTTCACGAACATGAAGGAGTTCGTGGGCGACGACATCGCCACCGAGTACAGCGCGCTGATGTCCAAGGTGGTCGCGGACGGCACCCTCAAGGTCAAGTTCCCGATCAACGAGCCCGCCATCGCCAAGAAGAAGTCCCAGATCGACGAGTACCTGGAGTTCTACGGCGGCGCCGGCGTCCAGCACATCGCGCTGAACACCAACGACATCGTGGCGACCGTCCGCGCGATGAGGGCGGCGGGCGTCGAGTTCCTCGACACCCCCGACTCGTACTACGACACGCTCGGCGAGTGGGCCGGCGAGACCCGGGTGCCGGTCGACGTCCTGCGCGAGCTGAAGATCCTCGTCGACCGCGACGAGGACGGCTACCTGCTGCAGATCTTCACCAAGCCGGTCCAGGACCGGCCGACCGTCTTCTTCGAGATGATCGAACGCCACGGCTCCATGGGCTTCGGCAAGGGCAACTTCAAGGCCCTGTTCGAGGCGATCGAGCGCGAGCAGGAGAAGCGCGGCAACCTCTGATCCAGCGTGGGTTAGGGCCTGTCCGGCGGATCAGGTCGCAGGACAGGCACGGCACCTCGTCGACGCCGGTGAGCGGGGCCTGGTGCGTGCAGCCGCAAGGCGGAGGAGGGCGTCGACGCGGAGCGTCGGCAACCGACGACAACGCCGCGGACGCGCGTGCCGGGCCCCGCGTCCGGGGCATGATCCGCCGGACAGGCCCTAGTCGGGCGGTCCCTCCAGCGGGGGCTCGCCCAGCTCCGTCAGCGCCCGCTTCGCCTCGGGGGCCCGCAGCGGCGAGAAGTACGGGTTGATCGTCAGCGCCTCCCGCAGATGCCGCCGCGCGGGCCCCGACCGCCCCAGCTCCTGCTCGATCACGCCCCGGTGGAACACGTACAGCGCGCTGCGCACCCCGCCGCCCTTGTCGCCGTCGGTCGCGATCGTCGCGAACTCCAGCGCCTTCTCGTCCTCACCGGTGCGGTGCAGCGCCCAGCCCAGCGCGTCGGCGACCGCGATCCCCGGCTGCCGTCCCCACTCCGCCCGCAGCAGACGCACCGCCTCGGCCGGATCACCGTGGTCCGCCTCCAGCCGCCCCAGCATCAGCGCCTCGTCCGCCCCGGCCTCCTCGGCGCCCCGCGCCCGCTCCCGCAGCAGGTCGTACTCCACCCGCGCGGCCTGCCCGAGGCCCAGCGATTCGTACAGCTCGCCCAGCTCCAGCGCGTACTCGGGACCGGGCCGCTTGGCCAGTGCCGCCTGGTACGCCGACAGCGCCTCGGTCGTCCGGCCCAGCGCCGCCAGCGCCCGGCCCTGGCCGGCCTGCGCGGCCCGCTGGTCCGGGTCGGTGCGCAGCGCCTCCTGGAAGAACCGCAGCGCCTCCTCGCGGTCCCCGCGCTCGAACGCCAGCCGCCCGGCCTGCTCCAGGTACGCCGCCCGCTCGGCCGGTGCCTCCGCCTTCGCCGCCGCGTCCGAGATGCGCGCCGCCGCGTCCTCCCGCCAGCCCCGGTTGCGGTAGACGGCGGCGGCCAGCGCGCTCACGGCGGGGGTCTCCGGCCGCAGCTCCATCACCTTGTCCAGGGCCCGGCCCACGCCCTTGTCGTCGCCGAGCCCCGTGTACGCGTGGATCAGCACGGCGTGCGCCGTCCACCGCTTCGGCGCCGCCTTCACCGCGCTCTCCCCCCACTTCTTCGCCGCCGGGAAGTCGCGGCGCGCCACCGCCAGCGCCGCCAGCCCCTCCAGGGCCTGAGGGTTGCGCTCGGGCCCCGTCTTCAGCGAGGTGCGCAGCGCCTTCTCGGCCTTCGGCCAGTTCGCGCCGTCCGCCGTCCGGCGGCCCTGCTCGACGTAGGCCGCGCCGAGCACCGCCCACGACGCCCCGTCCAGCGGATGCGCCCGCAGATGGGTCTCCCGGTCGCCGATCAGCGCCGCCAGGTCGGGCAGCGCGGCGGGCACACCCGTGGTGACCGCGCCCCGCGCGAGCGCCGCGGGCCCCGGTGCGGGCGGGGGAGCGTCACGCCCGTCCCAGGGCGCCGACAGCACCAGGACCCCGCCGAGTACGGCGGCCCCGGCGACGCAGGCGATCAGCGCGCGGCGCCCGCGGCGCGGCCGTCGCCCGCCTCCGGTCCGTCCCCGCGTGGCGTCCATGCCGTCCATGGCGTTCGTGCCGTTCATGGCGCTCACTGTGCGCCAATACGACGAGCACACCGGGCAGGCTACGGGTGCCGCCCATGGGGTTCACACCGATGGCCCCCGGGTGCGACGCTGTGATCATGAGCCGTATCGAAGCGCCTCGCGACGAAGACGACGCAGCCGCGACGGTCGACAGCACGCCCGGCAGCCCCCTCGCCGACCGGAGCACCCTCGTCGACCGGCTGCTGGCCGGGCTGCCCGCCGGGTCCGTCCTCACCGACCCCGACGTCACCGCCTCCTACGCCCACGACATGGCGAGCTTCTGCCCCGCCGGCGCCCCCGCCGTGGTCGTCCTGCCACGCACCGTGGAGGACGTCCAGCACGTCATGCGCACCGCCACCGAGCTGCGCGTCCCGGTGGTCCCGCAGGGCGCCCGCACCGGCCTGTCCGGCGCGGCCAACGCCACCGACGGCTGCGTGGTCCTCTCCCTGACGAAGATGAACCGGATCCTGGAGATCAACCCGGTCGACCGCGTCGCCGTCGTCGAACCGGGCGTCGTCAACGCCACGCTTTCCCGCGCGGTGAACGAACACGGGCTCTACTACCCTCCCGACCCCTCCAGCTGGGAGATGTGCACCATCGGCGGCAACATCGGCACCGCCTCCGGCGGCCTGTGCTGCGTCAAGTACGGGGTGACCGCCGAGTACGTCCTCGGCCTCGACGTCGTCCTCGCCGACGGCCGCCTGATGTCCACCGGCCGCCGCACCGCCAAGGGCGTCGCCGGATACGACCTCACCCGGCTCTTCGTCGGCTCCGAGGGCTCCCTCGGCATCGTCGTACGGGCGGTCCTCGCGCTGCGTCCCAAGCCGCCCGAGCAGCTGGTGCTGGCCGCCGAGTTCGCCTCCGCGTCCGCGGCCTGCGACGCGATCTGCGCCATCATGGAGGGGGGCCACGTCCCCTCCCTCCTCGAACTGATGGACCGTACGACCGTCAAGGCGGTCAACGACCTCGCCCACATGGGCCTGCCGGAGACCACCGAGGCACTCCTGCTGGCCGCCTTCGACACCACCGACCCGGCCGCCGACCTCGCCGCCGTCGGTGCGCTGTGCGAGGCCGCGGGCGCCACCCAGGTGGTCCCGGCCGAGGACGCCGCCGAGTCCGAACTCCTCCTCCAGGCCCGGCGTCTGGCCCTCACCGCCCTCGAAGCCGTCAAGGGCACCACGATGATCGACGACGTGTGCGTGCCGCGCTCCCGGCTCGGCGAGATGCTGGAGGGCATCGACCGGATCGCGGCGAAGTACGGCCTCACCATCGGCGTCTGCGCCCACGCGGGCGACGGCAACACCCACCCCACCGTCTGCTTCGACGCCTCCGACCCCGACGAGTCCCGGCGGGCCCGGGAGTCCTTCGACGAGATCATGGCCCTCGGCCTGGAACTCGACGGCACCATCACGGGCGAGCACGGCGTGGGCGTCCTGAAGAAGGAGTGGCTGGCGCGGGAGATCGGTCCGGTGGGCCTGGAGATGCAGCGGGCCGTCAAACAGGTCTTCGACCCGCTGGACATCCTCAACCCGGGCAAGCTGTTCTGACGGCTGGGGTCCCTCACCGGGCGAGCAGCTCGGCCAGCCCGTCGTCGATCCCGAGCTGCCGGCCCTCCGTCCCCGGCGGCACCGCCCGCAGGGTCCGCTCCAGCCAGGCCGACACCTGGGGCGTGGGCGCCTCCAGGAGGGCGTCGCCGTCCGGGCTGCTCAGCGCCATCAGCACGACGCTGCGGCCCTCCGCCTTCGACGGCCACACCCGCACGTCCCCGTGCCCGGACGGCCGGAAGACGCCCTCCACCAGCAGGTCACGGGCGAAGGTCCAGTGCACCGGGTGGCCGGAGTCGATGTGGAAGGTGACGTGGACGGCGTAGGGGTCGTCGGAGTGGTAGGCGAGCCGGGCCGGCACCGGGACGCCGTGCTCGGGCGACAGGATGAGCCGCAGCTCCAGCTCGCGCTCCACGACGGTGGGCCGGGTGGGGCCGGTGGGGTCGGTGTGCATGGCGGGTTCCTCTCCCGTGTCTCGTACGGTCCTTGCCCGGGGAGAGCGGCCGGCGGCCGGAGCATTACGCGGGTTCGCGGAACTTTTTTCCGAACCCCGGTTTGGCGGGAGTCCCGGTGAGCGGGTGCCCGGGCGTCCGGGTGTGAAGGTCCCTGCACGAGGTTGCCCGGAAAGGGGCGGGTACGGCGGGACCGGCGGTGCGGATTGCGCCCGTCTGATAGATGTTGGAGCCCCTCTATCAACCCCCGAGCAGATACGGGACGACGGACATGAGCGCCCCAACCCCGGCCCCCGGCGACGACAGGCCCCGCGAGGGGTATTACCCGGACCCGTCCATTCCCGGATACGTCCGGTACTGGAACGGCGCCTCATGGGTGGCGGGCACGAGCCGGCCCGCCCCCAAGGACGGCGAGCCGCTCGCGCCTCCGCCCGGCGCGCGGCCCTCCGTCGAGGAGACAGGACCGCACTTCTTCGACGAGGACCCGGTCGAGGACCCGCCGCCCGCCGCGGCCCAGCACGGCAGCCGTCCGGAGTCCGCCGCGGCCTGGGGCGCCGACCGCTCCGGTCCCGCCGACGCCCCGGAGCAGCGCGTGGCCTGGCCGGGCCCGGCGCGGGGTGCGGACCCGAGGGTCCCGCACACCCGGCAGCCGGCACCGGCCGCCGAGGGTGCCGCGGAGGCCGGCGGTCAGGGCGACGCGGCCGCCTCCGCTCCCGCCCCCGCGTCGGCTTCTCCGGCTGCCCCCGCGCCCGCCCCGGGACCCGGCCCGGCCTCTGCCCCTGCCTCGGCTTCCGCTTCCGCTTCCGCTTCCGGTGAGAGGGAGGCGGAGTCCCAGGCCGGCAACACCTTCGTCTTCCGTCGTCCCTCGGTGGGCCAGCAGGGGACACCGGCGCCGGGCGGTGCCCCCGCCCCCGCGGAGGACGAGGGCACCATGACCTTCCGCGCGGTCCCCCCGCGCACGGGCCCGCAGTCCGGCGGGCCCGGGGCCCCTTCCGGGACGGGTTCCGGCTCCGGCCCCGGCTTCGGGGCGGGCAAGGCGGCCGCCGCCCGGGCCGCCGCGGCGCAGACTCCCGTGGCGCAGACTCCCGCGGCGCAGACACCCGCGCCGCAGGCGCCCGCGGCTCCCGCCGCGCCTTCGGTTCCGCACCAGGCGTCCCCGCCGCAGCCCGCCCCCGCCGCCCCCGCCGCACCGGTGGCGGCGGGCGGGCCCGGTGGAGGTCAGGCCTCGTGGGCCCAGCAGGTCCACCGGCTGGCCGGGGCGGGCGGGGACGAGCAGCCCGTCGCGCCGTGGAAGCCACCGGTCGAGGACGTGTTCCAGGCCGCCGCCCGGCGTCAGGCGGCCGCCCGGCCCGCCGGGCTCGGCAAGCGACTGGCCGCCCGGCTGATCGACACGGTCGTCCTCGCGGGCGTCACCGCCGTGGCCGCCGTACCGCTCGGAATGAAGGCCGCGGACCACGTCAACGACAAGATCGACCAGGCGAAGCTCTCCGGCGAGACCGTCACGGTCTGGCTGCTGGACGGCACGACGTCCACGTACCTCGGCATCGTGCTCGCCGTCCTGCTGCTCTTCGGCGTCGTCTACGAGGCGCTGCCGACCGCCAAGTGGGGCCGCACCCCGGGCAAGAAGCTGCTCGGCCTGGAGGTGCGGGACATCGAGGCCCACGAGTCTCCGTCCTTCGGCGCGGCCCTGCGGCGCTGGCTGGTCTACAGCGTCCCGGGCCTCCTGGTCGTCGGCGTGGTCGGCATCGTGTGGTGCCTGTTCGACCGCCCCTGGCACCAGTGCTGGCACGACAAGGCCGCCGGCACGTTTGTCGCGGGCTAGCTCGGCCGTGGGGCGAGGGGGAGCGAGGGTCCCGTCCCCGGGTGCGGGTGCGCCGTGGTTCTCGCGCAGTTCCCCGCGCCCCTGAGGTACGTGCACCGGACGCCCCGTGAAGGGCGCGGGGCTGTATCGCATACGCGGCTCCGCCGCGTGGGCGCGACCAGCCCCCACACACACCCGCACCCGCCGGCGAAACCCGCACCCCACCCCCGAACGGCGCACGCCGGTCCACCGGACGGCCCTCGGCGGATGCGCCGTAGGAGACTCCGGGTTCGACTCGGGACATGAGCAGCGAACCGCCCCCCGGCGCCGGCGGGCAGCAGCCGCCGGACGACGACCCGCTGAGGAAGAACCCCTACGACAACCCGCCCCCGCCTCCCGGAGAAGGGGGCCCTCACGGCGGCGCCCCGCCTCCCGGCGGCGGCGGCCCTTACGGTGCTCCTCCCCCCGGCGGTGGCGGTCCCTACGGTGCTCCACCCCCCGGCGGCGGCGGCCCGTACGGCGGAGGTCCCTACGGCGGGGACCCGTACGGCGGTGGCGGTTACCCCGCCGATCCGCTGGCCGGGATGCCCCCGCTCGCCGACAGCGGGCGGCGCACGCTCGCGCGGATCGTCGACATGATCCTCGTGGGCATCGTGGTCTGGCTGCTCAGCTGGGCGTTCAACGTCCAGGAGTACACGGTGGACGGCGACGACGTCTCCGTCGGCAAGTCCTTCGGCCAGTCGGTGATCGCCGCCGTGCTCTACATCGCGTACGACACCTACATGACCACGAGGACGGGCCAGACCCTCGGCAAGAAGTGGCTCGGGATGCGGGTGGCCAACCTGGCCGACGGGGCGACGCCCTCGGTGCAGACGTCGCTGATCCGGGCCCTGGTGCTGTGGATCCCGTTCGCGTTCTGCTGCGCCTGCGTGTGGACGATCATCGCGGGCGGCTGGAGCTTCTTCGACAAGCCGTACAAGCAGGGCCTGCACGACAAGGCGGCCAAGACGGTCGTGGTCAGCACCCGTTGACGGTCAGGCGGCCCGCCCGCGCGTCGACTCGCCCGCGCCCGCGGAGACGCGGGCCGGCGCGGGCATCCGTACCGGCTCCCGGTCGTCGGCGAGTCGCCGGGCCGGCGCGGCGGTCACCGTGCGCGTGCCGGGCAGCGGGACCGTCATGGCGACCAACAGCCCGAGGGCGAGGGACGCGACGGCGATGAGAGCGACTCCGGGGCCCGAACTCGTCTGCGACAGCAGCAGCATGGCGAGCGTCGAGAAGATCACGGTGCACGAACCGTAGGCGAACTGTGCGGCAGTCGGACGGGGCATGGCCATCGTGTCCTCGGAAGGCGATCAGGGGGCTGGACGTGCTGTCGGCCTGGCTTTCCGCCGGTCTCCGGGCGTTCCGCCAAGCGACTCTAACCCGCTGTGTGCCCGAGGGGGAACGGTAGTAAGCACGACCTAACCGGCACGGCCGATGCACGGGGGGCGCACGGATTCATGGCGTACTGGAAGCGGGCTGTCCCGCGCGCCCGCCGGGCCCGGCCGGAGCCCGCCGGATCCCGCGAAGGTCACGATCCGGTGTCCGCAAAGCGAACGGCGGCTCCGCATAGTGCACTTGTTCTGCTCAAGTCAAGGTCTGTCTTTTCTGCCGAACCTCTAGTCAAATGTCGTCACTTGACAACACGCGTTGATCACGTGTGCGCGGACCTGCTCTGTCTTTGTCCCCCCTTCCGCGCGCGTGGACGCGGGGGAGGAAATCAAGTGACCAGAAGACCCTGGACGTTCAGAACGGCGGCGACCACCATCGCGCTCGCCACCGCTACCGCCACGCTCTCCGCGGCCGGCGTGGCCCAGGCGGACTCGCCGTCCCGGCCGGAGGCCGTGAACCGCCACGACCCCAGCCCGGACAAGACCGCGCGCTCCCACGACCTCAAGGGCCCCCTGAGCGACACCCAGGCCGCCCAGCGCGAGGAAGCCCTCAAGCAGGTCATCTCCGGCAACGCGTCGGTGAAGAAGAAGGACGGCTCGAAGGTCGTCCAGCTGAAGAGCAAGAAGGGCGACGCCAAGTACGTCGAGCTGGGCCGGGAGAAGACCGACAAGATCTTCACCATCCTGGTCGAGTTCGGCGACAAGGTCGACAGCCGCTACGGCGGCACCCCCGGCCCGCTGCACAACGAGATAGCCAAGCCGAAGCGCAAGGAGGACAACTCCACGGCCTGGCAGGAGGACTACGACCGGGACCACTACCAGGACCTGTACTTCGGTTCCGGTGAGGGCGTCCACTCGGTCAAGACGTACTACGAGAAGCAGTCCTCCGGCCGCTACTCGGTCGACGGCGAGGTCTCCGACTGGGTCAAGGTCCCGTACAACGAGGCCCGCTACGGCTCGAACAAGTGCGACCCGGACAACTGCGCCTGGTACGCGGTGCAGGACGGCGTCACCGCCTGGGTCGCCGACCAGAAGGCGGCCGGCCGCACCGACGCCCAGATCAAGTCCCAGCTGACCCAGTACGACCAGTGGGACCGCTACGACTTCGACGGCGACGGCGACTTCAACGAGCCCGACGGCTACATCGACCACTTCCAGATCGTGCACGCCGGCGAGGACGAGTCCGCGGGCGGTGGCGCGCAGGGCGAGGACGCCATCTGGGCCCACCGCTGGTACGCCTTCGGCACCGACGCCGGCGCCACCGGCCCGGCCGGCAACAAGCTCGGCGGCACCCAGATCGGCGACACCGGCATCTGGGTCGGCGACTACACCATCCAGCCGGAGAACGGCGGACTCGGCGTCTTCGCCCACGAGTACGGCCACGACCTCGGTCTGCCGGACCTCTACGACACCAACGGCGGCGACAACTCCACCGGCTTCTGGACGCTGATGTCGTCCGGCTCGTGGCTGGGCACCGGCCGCAACGAGATCGGCGACCTGCCCGGCGACATGACCGCCTGGGACAAGCTCCAGCTGGGCTGGCTGAACTACGACACCGCCAAGGCGGGCGTCAACTCCTGGCACAAGCTGGGCCTGGCCGAGTACAACACCAAGCACAAGCAGGGCCTGGTCGTCGAACTGCCGAAGAAGGCGGTCACCACCGAGATCGTTCCCCCCGCCCAGGGCGAGACCCAGTGGTGGAGCGGCAGCGGCAACGACCTCAGCAACACCCTGACCCGCAGCGTCGACCTCACCGGCAAGTCGTCCGCCTCCCTCACCCTGGACGGCTGGTACGACATCGAGGCCGACTACGACTACCTCTACACCGAGGTGTCCACCGACGGCGGCGCCAACTGGACCGCGGTCGACGGCACGTTCGACGGCAAGCCGATCCAGCGCGACGGCAGTGACAAGCCCGCCCTGAGCGCCACCGTGGACGCCTACGGCAAGCTCGTCTACCCGCTGGACGCCTACGCCGGCAAGAAGATCGACCTGCGCTTCCGCTACCAGACCGACGGCGGACTGGCCATGAAGGGCTTCGCCGCCGACGAGATCGCGGTGACGGCCGACGGCGAGACGCTCTTCTCCGACGACGCGGAGACCGAGGACGCCGCCTGGACGGCGGACGGCTTCACCCGCAAGGGCGCGTCCTTCACCAAGGACTACGCGCAGTACTACATCGCCGAGAACCGCCAGTACGTGTCGTACGACAAGACCCTCGAGGTCGGCCCGTACAACTTCGGCTTCTCGGAGCGCCCGAACTGGGTCGAGCACTACGCGTACCAGAACGGCCTGCTGATCTGGAAGTGGGACACCTCCCAGGCGGACAACAACACCAGCCAGCACCCCGGCACCGGTCTGATCCTGCCGATCGACTCGCACCCGACCGCGCTGAAGTGGAAGGACGGCACGGTCATGCGCAACCGCTTCCAGACCTACGACGCGCCGTTCAGCCGCTTCCGCACGGACGGCATGACGCTGCACAAGGCGGACGTCGCGAAGTACGTCCCGGGCTCGAAGGGCGTCTCGGTCTTCAACGACCGCAAGAACGACTACTACGACCCGGCGAACCCGACCGGCGGTGTCAAGATCACTGACACCAACACGAAGATCAAGATCCTCAAGGAGGCCAAGAACGGCTCGACGATCGAGCTCGAGGTTGGCCCCGCGGGCAGGTAAATAGCATCTGCCCAGGTCAGAGCATGATCGGCGGTGACCCCCTGGCGGGTCGCCGCCGATCCGTGTTTAGGTGCGTCCTGTGGTTCTCTTATTGACACCGGGCCGGGTGCCCGGACCGACCCAGGCTGACTCGGGGGTATGACCGCATGGCCGCAGGAGGCTTCTGCAAGCTGCCGAACGGCACGGTGGTGGTGGCACTGAACCTGCCCAGCCCCGCCGGCCCGGAGGCCGGGGGAGTGCGCTTTCTCGTCCACGCCCAGAACCGGGCGCGCGCCCTGACCAGGCTGCGCAACCTGGGGCTGCGCAGCGTCTACCTGCGGGGCAACGCGGCCCCGCCCAGCCCCGACGAGGTCACCGCGGTCCTGCACCACCCGGACGGCCTGATATGGCGCACGGCGCCGGTGGCCGGTGCCGTGGGCGGCCCGGACCTGGTCCAGGAGCTGTGGCACCCGATCCGGGCCCTGCTCAGACGCCCGACCGCCCAGACGTAGGGGCCCGGCCCTACTGCACGACCGGCTTCCCGGACAGCTCCACGCCGGCCTCCCGCAGCTCCTCCAGCGCCCGCTCCGTGGTCTCCACGGCCACCCCGGCGGTCAGGTCGAGCAGCACCTGCGTACGGAAGCCCTCGCGGGCGGCGTCCAGGGCGGTGGCCCGGACGCAGTGGTCGGTGGCGATGCCCACGACGTCGACCTCGTCGATCTCCCGGGCCCGCAGCCACTCGGCGAGCGCCGTGCCGTTCTCGTCGGCGCCCTCGAAGCCGCTGTAGGCGGCCGCGTACGCGCCCTTGTCGAAGACGGCGTCTATCGCGCCGGAGGCGACGGCCGGGGCGAAGTTCGGATGGAAGCCGACCCCTTCGGTGCCGGCGACGCAGTGCGCCGGCCAGGAGTGGACGTAGTCCGGGTTGTCGGCGAAGTGGCCGCCCGGCGCGACGTGGTGGTCGCGGGTGGCCACCACGTGGCGGTAGCCGGCGGGCGCCTGCCCGATCAGCTCGGTGATGGCGGCGGCCACGTCGGCACCGCCGGACACCGCGAGGCTGCCTCCCTCGCAGAAGTCGTTCTGCACGTCTACGACGATCAAGGCGCGGCGCATGGTCGGTGTCCTTCGACTGGGTGGGCTGTGGGCGGGGAGCGGGGAGTGGCTGGACGGACGGGGCTGATTCGGGCCTTGCGGGACCGGACCAGTTCTAGCTACCCGAGCCCCCCTGCGCGTACTCCGTCGGAATGACGGGTTCCCCTCGGGAGAGCTGGGTGGCGGACAGCGGCAGGTTGGCGCGGGCCGCCGCGTGCCGGTCCCGGGCGGCGTCCAGCGGCTCGCGGGCGACGACCTCGCCGCCCTTGACCAGCTCGACCAGGAGCTGCCGGTCGGCGAGATCGTCGGGCACCGGACCGGTGCCGACCACCTCGGCCTCGGCGTACCCGTCCGCGTCCAGGCGCCGGGCGGCCCACTTGCGGCCGCCGACGGAGGTCTTGCCGCCGCTGGACTTCTTGGCGACCGGCACCAGCGGCGCCCCCTCCGCCCCGGACTCGGCGCGGGCGACCAGCTTGTAGACCATCGAGGCCGTCGGGTGCCCGGAGCCGGTCACCAGCTGGGTGCCGACGCCGTACGCGTCCACGGGCGCCGCCGCCAGCGAGGCGATGGCGTACTCGTCCAGGTCCGAGGTCACGACGATCTTCGTCTCGGTCGCGCCCAGCTCGTCCAGCTGCTGGCGCACCCGGTGGGCGACGAGCAGCAGGTCGCCGGAGTCGATGCGCACGGCGCCCAGCTCGGGCCCGGCGACCTCCACCGCCGTACGGACGGCCTCGGCGACGTCGTAGGTGTCCACCAGGAGCGTGGTGTCCCGCCCCAGCGACTCCACCTGGGCGCGGAAGGCGTCGCGCTCGTTGTCGTGCAGCAGGGTGAAGGCGTGGGCGGAGGTGCCGACGGTGGGGATGTTGTAGCGGAAGCCGGCGGCCAGGTCGGAGGTGGTTGCGAAGCCGCCGACGTAGGCCGAGCGGGCGGCGGCGACGGCGGCCAGCTCGTGGGTGCGGCGGGCGCCCATCTCGATCAGCGGACGGTCGCCGGCGGCGGACGCCATCCGGGAGGCGGCGGCCGCGATCGCCGAGTCGTGGTTGAGGATGGAGAGGATCACCGTCTCCAGCAGCACGCACTCGCCGAAGGTGCCCTCCACCCGCATGATCGGCGACCCGGGGAAGTACACCTCGCCCTCGGGGTAGCCCCAGATGTCCCCGCCGAAGCGGTACTGGGCGAGCCAGTCCAGGGTCTCCTCGTCGACGATGTCCCGCTCGCGCAGGAAGCGCAGCACGCCCGCGTCGAAGCGGAAGTTCTCCACCGCGTCCAGCACCCGCCCCGTGCCCGCCACGACGCCGTAGCGGCGGCCGTCCGGCAGCCGCCGGGTGAAGACCTCGAACACGCTCCGCCGCCCGGCCGTACCGGCCTTCAGGGCGGCTCGGAGCATGGTCAGCTCGTACTGGTCCGTGAAGAGCGCCGTCGAGGGGACGTCCACCGGCAGCCCAAGGTCCGCTGTGTTCATACGACGGATCGTACCCCCATTTCGTCACTCTGACGATTTTGAGGGACGGCTGCTTCGCGTGGCGCCCGCCACAGGCCCGTTTGTGCGGGTGCCCCCCTGTGGTGGCAGCATGGGCAGTGTGACGGCAGCCGCACCCATGGAGATCGAGAAGACCGAGTCGGCGGAGGAGGTCTTCGCCGTACCCGAGCCAGACGTGCCCTGGGTGACGATCGTGCACAACGACCCCGTCAACCTCATGAGCTACGTGACGTACGTCTTCCAGACGTACTTCGGCTACTCCAAGGACAAGGCCACCAAGCTCATGATGGACGTCCACCACAAGGGCCGGGCGGTCGTCTCCAGCGGCAGCCGGGAGGAGATGGAACGGGACGTACAGGCCATGCACGGCTACGGCCTGTGGGCCACCCTCCAGCAGGACCGGAAATGAGCCCGGAAACGACCCACGCCCGCCCGCAGGACGGAAGCAGCTGAATCGCCTTCATGCCCGGACAATTCGAACCGCTCCCCGGCGGCGGCGCGGCCGTCGCGCTCGACGACGTCGAGATCTCCATCATCCGCTCGCTGGCCGTGCAGCTCCTGGAGCTGATCGGCCCGGGACCCGCCGAGGACGCCTCCGACGACCCGCTCGCCGAACTGTTCGCCGAGGGCCCGAGCGAGCCGCCCTCCGACCCGGTGCTGCGCCGCCTGTTCCCGGACGCCTACGGCGACCCCGAGGGCACCCCGCAGGCCGGGGAGGCCGAGGAGCAGCGGGCGTACTCAGCGGAGTTCCGTCGCTACACCGAGAACGACCTGCGGGCCGGCAAACGGGACAACGCGCTGGCGGTGGTCCGCACCCTGGACGCCCTCTCCTCGGCGTCGGCGGGCGAGGAGGGCGCGGTGCTGAAACTGTCGCCCCAGGAGTCCCAGCAGTGGCTGCGCGCCCTGAACGACCTGCGCCTGGCGATCGGATCCCGCCTGGAGATCGCCGACGAGGACGACACCGACCTGCTCTACCGGCTCCCGGACGAGGACCCGCGCAAGCCGATGGTGATGGCGTACCTGTGGCTCGGCGGGCTCCAGGAGTCGCTCGTCGTGACGCTGATGCCCTGAGAGCTCGTGCCCTCACGGCTTATGCCCTGGACGGGACGGTTTCGCCACTCTCCGTGGTCATGCGTCCGCTCAGCGGAGCCTCAAATCCGGATAACGATCCCGTCAAAGCTGCGCCCCTTTTGACGAAAAGGGGCGCATTTTGTCCGCTTCTACCTGTGTGACACGTCACAAACCGCCCCTGTGATCAGCGTCGCGGTCGTGGTAAATCTTCACGACCGCCCGGCGAACACCACCCGAATGTTCGGCCGGGTGCGCCACCGAGCCGGCAGACCGCCGGCCAGGCACCGAGCGGGATGTGAGGCCCGCTCAGCTCCATCATCCGGGGGGATCGAGACCCGATCCGAGGCCGAGTCGAGGCCCGGGTCGGCATGGAGAAAGGCGCACCACACATGACCTCTGCGCAGGTCGACACGGACAAGGCCCCCGAAGAGGGCTACGAGCGCGGTCTCAACAGCCGCCAGGTCCAGATGATCGCGATCGGCGGCGCCATCGGCGTCGGCCTCTTCCTGGGCGCCGGGGCCAACATCGCCAAGGCCGGCCCCAGCATCATCCTCATGTACGCCCTCGCGGGTGTGATCATCTTCTTCATCATGCGGGCGCTCGGCGAGCTGCTCCTCTACCGTCCCGTCTCCGGCTCCTTCGCCGAGTACTCGCGGGAGTTCCTCGGCCCCTTCTTCGGCTACTTCACCGGCTGGACGTACTGGCTGATGTGGGTGGTCACCGGCATGGCGGAACTCACCGCAGCCGCCATCTACATCCACTACTGGTTCCCGGACATCCCGCAATGGGTCTCGGCCCTGGTCTTCCTGGTCCTGCTGTTCGTGGCCAACCTGATCTCGGTGAAGCTGTTCGGCGAGATCGAGTTCTGGTTCTCAATGGTCAAGGTCACGGCCATCATCGGCATGATCGTGATCGGCATCGGCGTCATCACCTTCGGCTTCAGCCAGGCCGGTGACACCGCCGCCGTCTCCAACCTGTGGGAGTTCGACGGCTTCTTCCCCAAGGGCATCGGCTCGTCCCTGATGACCCTCCAGGGCGTCATGTTCGCCTACCTCGCCGTCGAGCTGGTCGGCGTCACCGCGGGCGAGTCCGAGAACCCGGAGAAGACCCTGCCCAAGGCGATCAACACCCTGCCCTGGCGCATCGCCCTCTTCTACGTCGGCGCCCTCACCGTCATCCTGGCCGTGGTCAAGTGGACCGAGTTCGCCGAGGGTGTCAGCCCCTTCGTGGAGGCCTTCGCGGTCATCGGCATCCCGGCCGGCGCCGGCATCGTCAACTTCGTGGTGCTCACCGCCGCGCTGTCCTCCTGCAACTCCGGCATGTACTCCACGGGCCGGATGCTGCGCACCCTCGCGGACAACGGCGAGGCCCCCAGGATCTTCAACAAGCTGTCGTCGACCAAGACCCCGGCCATCGGCATCTCCGTCTCGGTCGTCTTCATGGCCATCGGCGTGGTGCTGAACTACCTCGTCCCGGAGAAGGCCTTCGGCTACGTCACCTCCGTCGCCACCGCCGCCGGCATCTGGACCTGGCTGATGATCCTGATCAGCCACGTGCTGTACCGCCGCAAGGTCGTCGCGGGCCGCCTGCCCGCCTCCTCCTTCCCGGCGCCCGGCGGCTCGGTCTGCTCCTACATCGCCATCGCCTTCCTGCTCTTCGTCACCTGCCTGATCGCCTACGACGCCGACGCCCGCGTCTGCCTGTACGTGATGGCGGGCTGGGCCGTCGCCCTCGGCATCGGCTGGGCGGTGCTCAAGAGCCGCAACCCGCAGATCACCGAGCGGCCCGGCGAGCCGGAGTTCGAGAAGATCGGCTGACGGACGCACCGGCCGCCCCTGACCAGCGCCTTCGCGCGCACTCCAGGACATCCGGCCACCGGGGACGCTCGTGGCATCCCCATGGCCACCGCTCAGGATGTCCGGCATACGGGCTCCTCCGTACCACCCACCGGTACGGAGGAGCCCGTCTGCTTATCCTGGCCGCATGCTGACCATCACACAGGCCCTGTACGACCAGATCGTCGCCCACGCGCGCGCCGACCACCCCGACGAGGCGTGCGGCGTGGTGGCCGGTCCCGTCGGCGAGGGCCGCCCCGAGCGGTTCATCCCCATGCTCAACGCCGCCCGCTCGCCCACCTTCTACGAGTTCGACTCGCAGGACCTCCTCAAGCTCTACCGCGAGATGGACGACCGCGACGAGGAGCCCGTGGTCATCTACCACTCCCACACCGCCACCGAGGCCCATCCCTCCCGCACCGACATCACCTACGCCAACGAGCCCGGTGCCCACTACGTCCTCGTCTCCACCGCGGACACCGACGGCGTCGGCGAATTCCAGTTCCGCTCGTTCCGCATCCTGGAGGGCGAGGTCACGGAGGAGGAGGTCAAGGTCGTCGAGGCGTACTGATCCCGGCCTGCGGACGGAAAGAGTCCATCAGGTGAGATCACACTCCGGATGCCGGACCGGGAATCGATACGATGAGCCCATGGTTCTTCTCGACGTGAGCGAAAAGGCGCCGGGCACCCTGCTCGTGGCGCGGCTGCACGTCGACCTGTGCAGGCTGAAAAGCGCCATCTGTTGATCTTCGCCGCCGCCGTACGGCCGTGAGCCGCGGCGTGCTGACGTGTGCCGCCGCGCGCCCTACGAACCCACGACAAACTTCCGACAGGAGCACTCAGCCATGGCCATCGAGGTCCGCATCCCGACCATCCTCCGCCAGTACACCGACGGCCAGAAGGCGGTGGAGGGCAACGGGGACACCCTCGCCCAGCTCTTCGCCGACCTCGAGACCCGGCACACGGGCATCCAGGCCCGCATCGTCGACGGCGAGCAGCTCCGCCGCTTCGTCAACGTCTACCTGAACGACGAGGACGTCCGCTTCCTCGACGGCATCGACACCAAGCTGTCCGACGGCGACAGCATCACGATCCTGCCGGCCGTCGCCGGCGGCATGGCCTGATCGCCGATGCGCTACGACTCCCCGCTGGCCGCGGTGGGCAACACCCCCCTGGTGCGCCTGCCGCGGCTGTCGCCGTCCGACGACGTCCGCATCTGGGCCAAGCTGGAGGACCGCAACCCGACCGGCTCGATCAAGGACCGCCCGGCGCTCCACATGATCGAGCAGGCGGAGAAGGACGGCCGCCTCACCAAGGGCTGCACGATCCTGGAGCCCACCAGCGGCAACACCGGCATCTCGCTGGCCATGGCCGCCAAGCTCAAGGGCTACCGCATCGTCTGCGTGATGCCCGAGAACACCTCCCAGGAACGCCGGGACCTGCTCGCCATGTGGGGCGCGGAGATCATCTCCTCCCCGGCCGCGGGCGGCTCCAACACCGCCGTACGGGTCGCCAAGGAACTCTCCGCCCAGCACCCGGACTGGGTGATGCTCTACCAGTACGGCAACCCGG
The DNA here is from genome assembly GCF_000772045.1 of Streptomyces sp. CCM_MD2014. Classification (GTDB taxonomy): domain Bacteria; phylum Actinomycetota; class Actinomycetes; order Streptomycetales; family Streptomycetaceae; genus Streptomyces; species Streptomyces salinarius. The sequence goes on from NZ_CP009754.1 coordinate 5,448,791, forward strand.
ACAACGCCGGCGCCCACTACGCCGGCACCGGACCCGAGATCCTCGCCGACCTGCCGTCCGTGACCCACTTCGTGGCCGGCCTCGGCACCACCGGCACCCTCATGGGCGTCGGCCGCTACCTGCGCGAGCACAAGCCGGACGTGAAGATCGTCGCCGCCGAACCGCGCTACGACGACCTCGTGTACGGCCTGCGCAACCTCGACGAGGGCTTCGTGCCCGAGCTGTACGACGCCTCCGTCCTCACCACCCGCTTCTCGGTGGGCTCCGCCGACGCGGTCACCCGCACCCGCGAGCTGCTCCAGCAGGAGGGCATCTTCGCGGGCGTCTCCACCGGCGCCGCCCTGCACGCCGCGATCGGCGTCGGCAAGAAGGCCGTCAAGGCCGGCGAGAGCGCCGACATCGTGTTCGTCGTCGCCGACGGCGGCTGGAAGTACCTGTCGACCGGCGTCTACACCGCCGAGACGACCGAGGCGGCCATCGAGACCCTCCACGGCCAGCTCTGGGCCTGACGGTTCCTTCCGGACCGCCCGCACAACCGCCCCGTGACGCACGCGTCACGGGGCGCGTCAGCTCTCGGGCCGCCCGCCGGACCCACCCCGCCCGTCCGGGGGCCGCCGCTCCCGGCCCCGAGGCCGCCGCCCCCGGCCCCAGCCGTCGACGACCGTGGCGACGAGCGCGAGCAGGACCACCGCCGCGAAGACGAGCCACCAGGACGTGTTCATACCGAGGACCGTACCGGCGCACACCGCTCACGCGCGCCCCCTCAACGGCCCCGCACGCCCCACTTCCAGCCGAACCGGTGATCCCACAGGTGAGTTCGCCCACAACGGCCCCTGGCGGAGGAGCGACCACAGGTTTTGCGCCTTACGCTCGACAAACCGCACGACCCCCGTCTCTCCACACGCGCCAGCGGAGGTTTCTGCTTCATGAAGCTCACCGTCGTCGGCTGCTCGGGGTCGTTCCCGTCCGCGGAATCGGCCTGCTCGAGCTACCTCGTCGAGGCCGACGGCTTCCGGCTGCTCCTCGACATGGGCAACGGCGCCCTCGGCGAGTTGCAGCGCCACTGCGGTCTCTACGACCTCGACGCGATCTTCCTCAGCCATCTGCACGCCGACCACTGCATCGACATGTGCGCCTACTTCGTGGCGCGCTACTACCGGCACGACGGCGGCCGCTGCGCCCCCCTCCCGGTCTACGGACCCGAGGGCACCGAGCACCGGCTGACCACCGCCTACGCCGACACCCCCTCGGCCTCCTCCATGAGCGAGGTGTTCGACTTCCACACGGTCAAGCCGTCCACCTTCGAGGTCGGCCCGTTCACCGTGCACACCGAGCGCGTCGCCCACCCCGTGGAGGCCTACGCCATCCGCGTCGAGCACGGCGGCCGCTCACTGACGTACTCCGGCGACACGGGAGCCACCCCCGTGCTGGACGAACTCGCCCGCGACACCGACCTGTTCCTGTGCGAGGCCGCCTTCACACACGGCAAGGAGAACATCCCCGACCTGCACCTCAACGGACGCGAGGCGGGCGAGAGCGCCGCCCGGGCCGGCGCCCGGCGCCTGGTGCTCACGCACATCCCCCCGTGGACCGACCCCGAGGTCAACCGCGCCGACGCGCGCGCGGTGTACGACGGGACCGTGGACGTCGCCGCGGCGGGCGCGGTGTACGAGATCTGAGCCCGGGACTCCGGACACGGGGAAGGCCCCGGAACCTCGCGGTTCCGGGGCCTTCCGCACGCCGTGGGGCCGGGGCTCACGCCTTCGTGAGGTCCTCGACCTCCTCCTCGGGCTCGCGGCCCGGGGTCTTGAGGTCGAACTTGACGATCGCGAAGCGGAACGTCACGTAGTAGATCGCCGCGAACACGAGACCGATCGGGATGATCAGCCATGGCTTGGTGGCGAGGTGCCAGTTCAGGGCGTAGTCGATGAAGCCGGCCGAGAAGTTGAAGCCGGCGTGCACGCCCAGGCCCCACGTGACCGCCATCGAGACCGCGGTGAGCACCGCGTGCAGCACGTACAGGACCGGCGCGATGAACATGAACGAGAACTCGATCGGCTCGGTCACACCCGTGACGAACGAGGTCGCGGCCAGCGAGAGCATCATGCCGAGGACGGCCTTGCGGCGCTCCGGGCGGGCGGTGTGCGCCATGGCCAGGGCGGCGGCCGGCAGACCGAACATCATGATCGGGAAGAAGCCCGACTGGAAGATGCCGGCGGAGGGGTCACCGGCCAGGAAGCGGGTGATGTCGCCGTGCACCACGTCACCGGCGGAGTTGGTGAAGTCACCGAGCTGGAACCAGGCCACCGTGTTCACGAACTGGTGCATGCCGACCGGGATCAGCGCGCGGTTCACGCCGCCGAACAGGGCCGCGCCGCCGGAGCCGAGGCCCGTCATCCACTCGCCGAAGTTCGAGATGCCGTCGCCGATGGGCTCCCAGACCAGACCGAAGAAGACACCCACGACGATGCCGACGAACGCCATGATGATCGGCACCAGCCGGCGGCCGTTGAAGAAGCCCAGCCAGTCCACCAGCTTCTTGCGGTGGTACCGCTGCCACAGCACGGCGGCCAGCAGGCCCATGATGATGCCGCCGAGCACCCCCGGGTCGTTGTACGTCGCGGCGACGTCCTCGCCCTTCTGGACCACCGCCTCGGTGACCGGGAAGGCCTCCAGGACCTTGCTGTAGACGAGGAAGCCGACCACCGCGGCCAGCGCGGTCGAACCGTCCGCCTTCTTGGCGAAGCCGATGGCCACGCCTATGCAGAACAGGATCGGCAGCGAGCCGGTGAGCGCACCGCCCGCGTTGTTGAAGACGGCGGCGACCTTGTCCCAGCCGAGGCCGTCCTTGCCGAAGATGTCGTCCTGGCCGAGCCGGACCATGATGCCCGCCGCCGGCAGCACGGCGATCGGGAGCTGGAGGCTGCGTCCTACCTTCTGCAGCCCCTGGAAAAGACCGGATCCCCGCTTCTTTGCGGGGGCCGCCGTGTCGGTGGCGGTGCTCATGCTTCCTCCATCGGGTGGTGGTCTACACCACTCAGTGGTGTAGACCTGTTGTAGCACGATGAAGGCCGCGTAAGGAACCCGTGATTCCGCGACCGGAGCGCTACGCGCAGTACCCGGCCAAGTCCCCTGATCACAGGCGCGCGAGGGCGCGGAGAAGGCCCCCGGACCGTTGGTCCGGGGGCCTTCGCGAGACCACCCTCAAAGGGTACGTGAGGAACGGAAGAGGTCTACACCTTGGTGACGTCCTCCACCTCGTCCTCGGGCTCCCGCCCCGGAGTCTTCAGATCGAACTTCGTGATCGCGAACCGGAAGACCACGTAGTACACCACCGCGAAACACAACCCGATCGGAATGATCAGCCACGGCTTCGTCGCCAGGTTCCAGTTGATGACGTAGTCGATCAGCCCCGCCGAGAAGCTGAACCCGTCCTTCACCCCCAGCGCCCACGACACCGCCATCGACACTCCCGTCAGCACCGCGTGCACCGCGTACAGAAGGGGAGCGATGAACATGAACGAGTACTCCAGCGGCTCCGTGATCCCCGTCACGAAGGAGGTCAGCCCCACCGACAGCATCAGCCCGCCGACCTCCTTGCGCCGGCTCGGCCTCGCACAGTGCGTGATCGCCAGCGCCGCCGCCGGCAACGCGAACATCATGATCGGGAAGAAGCCCGTCGTGAACTGACCGGCGGTCGGATCCCCCGCAAGGAACATGTTGATGTCACCGTGCACCACCGTCCCGTCCGGCTTCGTGTACGAACCGAACTGGAACCACATCGGCACGTTCAGGAACTGATGCAGACCGATCACCAGCAGCGCACGGTTCGCCACCCCGAACACCCCCGCGCCCCACGCGCCGATCCCGGTCATCCAGTCGCTGAAGCTCTCCAGCGCGTCACCGATCGGCGGCCACACCCACAGACACAGCGCCGCGAACACGATCGCCACGAACGCCATGATGATCGGCACCAGCCGGCGACCGTTGAAGAAACCCAGCCAGTCCACCAGTTTCGTCCGGTGGAACCGCTGCCAGAAGTACGCCGTCAGCAACCCCATCACGATGCCGCCGAAGACCCCCGGGTTCTGGAAGACGAACGCCGTCACCTCGCCCGACCCGTCGGTCACCTGGCAACCGATCTGGGGGACGGCCCTCGACCCCTCCGGACAGTCCTCCGGAAACTGCCGCAGCACGTTGTAGTAGACGAGAAACCCCGCCACCGCAGCCAACGCCGTCGAACCGTCGGCCTTCTTCGCCATCCCGATGGCCACACCCACACAGAACAACAGCGGCAGCCCCAGCGACCCGTCGAGCAGCGCACCGCCCGCACCCGTCATCACCTTCGAGACGTTCGTCCAGCCCAGACCGTCGTCCCCGAACACGTCCGGCTGCCCCAGCCGGTTGAGAATGCCCGCAGCGGGCAGGACCGCGATGGGCAGCTGAAGACTGCGACCCATCTTCTGCAGCCCCTGGAACGCCTTGTTCCAGCGCACCCGAGCGGGACTGACCGTGCTGTCGGCACTCATCCGGTCTCCAATCGGTCGCCGGTACACTGGTGTAGACCAGTAGACGGACGGCACCGCCGTCGTGACCGCCATCATTCGGTACCCACCGCATGACCGCTCGCGAAGATGGGCCAACTGTGGGTTACTGCGACAAAGCGGCTCGGATCAGGGAGAACCAACATGGCCAGCAAGGCTGAGAAGATCGTCGCCGGCCTCGGCGGCATCGACAACATCGACGAGGTCGAGGGCTGCATCACCCGGCTGCGCACCGAGGTCCACGACGCCTCCAAGGTCGACGAGGCCGCCCTCAAGGCCGCCGGCGCCCACGGCGTCGTCAAGATGGGCACCGCCATCCAGGTCGTCATCGGCACCGACGCCGACCCGATCGCGGCGGAAATCGAAGACATGATGTGAACCACCGGTTCACCGGCAAGGGGCCTGTCCCGCCCGCCCACGGCGGGACAGGCCCCTTCCCCATGGGCCGCTAGGCTCACCCGCATGTCACGAATCGACGGCCGCACCCCCCAACAGCTCCGCCCCGTCACCATCGAACGCGGCTGGAGCAAGCACGCCGAAGGCTCCGTCCTCGTCTCCTTCGGCGACACCAAGGTCCTCTGCAACGCCTCCGTCACCGAAGGCGTCCCCCGCTGGCGCAAGGGCAGCGGCGAAGGCTGGGTCACCGCCGAATACGCCATGCTGCCCCGCGCCACCAACACCCGCGGCGACCGCGAGTCCGTCAAGGGCCGCATCGGCGGCCGCACCCACGAGATCAGCCGCCTCATCGGCCGCTCCCTGCGCGCCGTCATCGACTACAAGGCGCTCGGCGAGAACACCATCGTCCTCGACTGCGACGTCCTCCAGGCCGACGGCGGCACCCGCACCGCCGCCATCACCGGCGCCTACGTCGCCCTCGCCGACGCCGTCCACTGGGCCCAGCACACCAAGAAGCTGATCAAGCCCAGCCGCAAGCCCCTCACCGGCACCGTCTCCGCCGTCTCCGTCGGCATCGTCGACGGCACCCCCCTCCTCGACCTGCGCTACGAGGAAGACGTCCGCGCCGACACCGACATGAACGTCGTCTGCACCGGCGACGGCCGCTTCGTCGAGGTCCAGGGCACCGCCGAGGCCGAGCCCTTCGCCCGCGACGAACTCAACACCCTCCTCGACCTCGCCGCCGCGGGCTGCACGGAACTGGCCGAACTCCAGCGCAAGGCGCTCGACGCGGCCCTCGACAGGTAGGGCGAGTAAAGGGAACGCCAAAGGAGCGCAACTCGACCGCCCGACGACGCGTCCCTAGCAGTACAGCAAGCGAGCAGTACAGCACCACCACGGGCGTACGGCGGCAGGACCCCGCCGTGCGCCCGCCGCCGCACCGCACACGGGCCGCCCGGCCCTGTCCCAAGGGGAGGACCGAGACCCATGGCCGCGAGTCGCCACCGCCGCCTTCGCCGCACCGCCACCGCCGCCGCCACCGTGGCGGCCATCGCACTGACGGCCGGCCTCACCACCGGCTGCGACGCCGTCGACAAGGCGCTCGACTGCGTGCGCACGGCCGACGCGATAGCCGACAGCGTCACCGAGCTCCAGCAGGCGGTGGAGAACACGGACGACCCCACGCAGTGGGAGGAGTCCCTCGACTCCATCGACAAGAACCTCGGCAAGATCGGCGACCAGACCGACAACGCCGACGTCAACAAGGCCGTCGACGACCTCGGCAAGGCCGTCGACAACGTCCGCACCTCGGTGGAGAACGGCGACGAGACCCCCGACCTCAGCCCCGTCACCGACGCGGCGGGCGAACTGACGAAGGTCTGCACGCCGTAGCGGAGGGCTCGGTGGGGCGGGGCACCGGCTCCGGAATACTGGACCCCATGACCCGCCTCATCCTCGCCACCCGCAACGCCGGCAAGATCACCGAACTGAGGGCCATCCTCGCCGACGCGGGCCTGCCCCACGACCTCGTCGGCGCGGACGCCTACCCGCACATCCCCGACGTCAAGGAAACCGGCGTCACCTTCGCCGAGAACGCCCTGCTCAAGGCGCACGCCCTCGCCCAGGCCACCGGCCTGCCCGCCGTCGCCGACGACTCCGGCCTCTGCGTCGACGTTCTCAACGGCGCACCGGGCATCTTCTCCGCCCGCTGGGCAGGCCGCCACGGCGACGACCAGGCCAACCTCGACCTCCTCCTCGCCCAGATCGGCGACATCGCCGACGAGCACCGGGGCGCCCACTTCGCCTGCGCGGCGGCCCTGGCCCTGCCCGACGGCACGGAACGGGTGGTCGAGGGCCAGTTGCGCGGCACCCTCCGCCACGCCCCCGCCGGCACCGGCGGCTTCGGCTACGACCCGATCCTCCAGCCGGAGGGCGAGACCCGCACCTGCGCGGAACTGACGGCGGCGGAGAAGAACGCGATCAGCCACCGGGGCAAGGCGTTCCGGGCGCTGGTGCCCGTCGTGCGCGAGCTGCTCGGCTGAGCAGCGGAGAACGTACTGGTGCGGCCGGAGGGACTCGAACCCTCACGGGAGTTACCCCACTGGGACCTAAACCCAGCGTGACTGCCAATTCCACCACGGCCGCCCGGCGCTGCTGCCCGGCCATGCTACTGGTCGGGCAGCGCCGTCAGATCCCCAAGTCCTTGATGATCTTGGCCACGTGGCCCGTCGCGCGGACGTTGTAGAGGGCGCGTTCGACCTTGCCCTCCTCGTCCACGACGATCGTGGAGCGGATGACGCCCATGTAGGTGCGGCCGTAGTTCTTCTTCTCGCCGAAGGCGCCGTACGCGTCGAGGACCTTCTTGTCCGGGTCGGCGAGGAGGGTGACCTTCAGGGACTCGGTGTCGCGGAACTTGGCCAGTTTCTCGGGCTTGTCGGGGGAGATGCCGATCACGTCGTACCCGGCGCCGGCCAGCAGCTCCAGGTTGTCCGTGAAGTCGCACGCCTGCTTCGTGCAGCCGGGGGTAAGCGCCGCGGGGTAGAAGTAGACGATGACCTTGCGGCCCCGGTGGTCGGACAGGGACACCTCGTTGCCGTCGGCGTCCGGGAGGGTGAAGGCCGGGGCCTGGTCCCCGGGCTGGAGTCGCTCGCTCATCTGGTCAGCGTAACGGGGGGTCCTGACAGTGCGGAGCGGCAAGTAGCTGACAGACTGTCCGGGACAGTGTCGGAAGACTGCGGAGGCGTACGGTGGCGGACACGTCGGACATCAGAACCCCGGCGCAGATCGAGGCGGACATCAAGCGCCGCCGCGAGGTGCTGGCCGAGACGCTCGACGAGCTCGGGATGCGGGTGCACCCGAAGACGATCGTCGACGATGCGAAGGCCAAGGTCGCGGCCAGCGTCGATCACACGCTCGGCCGGGCGTACGTCCAGGTCAACCGCGTGGTCAGCGATGTGAGGGCGCAGTTCGTGGACGAGCAGGGCGCCCCGCGCATGGAGCGGGTCGTGCCGGCCGCGCTGGTCGTGGCCGGGGTCGTGGGGCTGCTCGCCCTGGGCGGCACCCGGCGGCGGAAGCGCTGAGCGGGGGCAGGTAGGTTCAGGGCGTGAGCGCCAAGAGAAACGAGCACGGTCCCCAGGACGACAAGTTGCCCATCCGGATGCTGCACGACCGCGTGCTCGTGCGGCAGGACACGGGCGAGGGCGAGCGGCGTTCCGGGGGCGGCATCCTGATCCCCGCGACGGCGGCCGTCGGCAAGCGCCTGGCCTGGGCCGAGGTCGTCGCGGTCGGGCAGAACGTACGGACCGTGGAGCCGGGCGACCGGGTGCTGTACGACCCGGAGGACCGTGCCGAGGTCGAGGTGCGGGGCGTGGGCTACGTGCTGATGCGCGAGCGCGATCTGCACGCCGTGGCCGCGGACCGGTTCGAGGGGTCGGAGGACTCCACCGGGCTGTACCTCTGAAGCACGGGTTCGCAGCACGACTCAGGGGCTGGTGATCAAGGTCACCGGCCCCTTTCTCCTGTCTTTGCTACCTTGGGAAGCACCCCGACGAGACGCGCCGTACCGGGCTGAAGGAAAAGACGACGCACCCCGTTCAGTTCGTTCACGGAGGTGCCTGTCATGGCGTGGGTTCTGCTCGTCGTCGCCGGTCTGCTCGAGGTCGGCTGGTCGATCGGGATGAAGTACACCGACGGTTTCACGCGGCTGTGGCCGAGTGTGTTCACCGGTGCCGGGATCGTCGCGAGCATGATGCTGCTGTCGTACGCCGCACGGACGCTGCCCATCGGTACCGCCTACGGCGTGTGGGTGGGCATCGGTGCGGCCGGGGCGGCGGTGCTCGGCATGGTGGTGCTGGGGGAGCCGGCGACCGCCGCCCGGATCTTCTTCATCTGTCTGCTGCTGGTCGCCGTCGTGGGGCTGAAGGCGACCTCCGGTCACTGACGCCGGGGTGTGACGGGGACGCCGGGGAAGCCGGTGTCGGTGTCGCCGCCGCCCGCGCCGTCGGTGTCCCCGCCGCCCGGGCCGGTGCCGCCGTTCGAGGAGTCGTCCCCGGAGTCGCCGCCCGAGTCGCCGCCGCCCGTGGGGCCGGGCTCGGTGCTGGGGCCGCCGGAGCCGGGAGTGCCGCCGCCGGTCGACGGGGGGTCGGACTCGGTGCCGCCGGAGTCGCCGGGCGGGGTGCTGCTGCCGGAGTCGCCCGGGGTGTCGCTGCCGGAGCCGTCCTCGTCGCCGGTGGACGGGGTGTCCGGGTCGCCGCTGCCGCTCTCGTCGCCGTCGCCGGGTTCGTCCGAGGCGTCGCTGCTGGGGGGCGCGGTGACGTCGGCACCGGCCTGGAGCTGGAGGTCGAAGTCGGTGACGGGTTCGCCCTTGAGGGCGTTGCGGGTGTACTGGCTCCAGATCTCGGCGGGGGCGCCGCCGCCGTTGATGCGGGGGAGGCCCATGGCGCCGTACAGGGACTTGTGGGCGGCGGTCTTGGGGTCCTGGCCCATGACGGCGACGACGGTGGCGAGGTCGGGGGTGTAGCCGGCGAACCAGGCGGCGGTGTCCTCCTCGGCGGTGCCGGTCTTGGCGGCGGCGGGGCGGCCGACGGCCTGGGCGGCGCTGGCGGTGCCGTTCTGGACGACGCTGCGCAGGACGGACGTGGTGGTGTCGGCGGCCTCGCGGCTGACGGCCTGGTGCTCGCGCCGCTCGGGCAGCTCGACCTCCTGCTTGCCGTCCTTCATGACCTTCTCGACCAGCGTGTAGGTGCTGTGCCTGCCGTGGTTGGCGAGGGTGGCGTAGGCCTCGGCCATGTCGAGGGGGCTGGCGGTGGCGACGCCGAGGGCGATGGAGGGGGAGGGGGTGAGTTCGGGCGTGTTCTTGGAGAGGCCGAGGTCGATCGCGGTCTGCATGACCTTGTCGGAGCCGACGTCGACGGCCATCTGGGCGTACACGGCGTTGATGGACTTGTCGGTGGCCTCGCGGACGGTGACGTTGCCGTAGTCGCGCTGGTCCTCGTTCTCGGGGGCGTAGCGGCCGCCGGCCCAGCCCTGGACGGGGCGTTCGCTGGTGCCGTCGTAGCGCGTGTTCGGGTTGATCGTCTGGCCGCTCTGGGTCTCGGAGTGGTTCTCGACGGCGGAGGTGAACACGAAGGGCTTGAAGGTGGAGCCGACCTGGAAGTCGCGGCGGGTGGCGTTGGGTGTGTACTGCTTGACGTAGTCGATGCCGTTGTACATGGCGACGACCTTGCCGGTCTTCGGGTCGACGGAGGCGCCGCCGGCGCGGACGTAGGTGTCGACCTTGCGTTCCTTCTTGTCCAGCTGGGACATGAGCTTGTCGTCGACGGCCTTGACGAAGGCGTCCTGCTTGTCCTTCTGGAGGGTGGTGGTGATGCGGTAGCCGCCGCGGCCGAGTTCCTCCTCGTCGACGATGCCGTTCTCGATCAGGTACTTCTTGACGATGTTGACGACGTAGCCGCGCTGTCCGGACATGTTGGTGGAGACGGTGGACTGCTTGGGCTTGGGGAACTTCGCGGCGGCGCGGTCGGAGGCGCTGAGCCAGCCCTTGTCGACCATGCCGTTCATGACGTAGTTCCAGCGGGCCTCGGCGGCGGGCTTGTTCTCGGGGTGGGCGACGACGTCGTACTGGCTGGGGGCGTTGAGCAGGGAGGCCAGGTAGGCGCCCTGGGCGGCGGTGAGGTCCTTGGCGTCGACGCCGAAGTAGGCCTGGGCGGCGGCCTGGATGCCGTAGGCGCCGCGGCCGAAGAAGCTGGTGTTGAGGTAGCCCTCGAGGATCTCGTCCTTGCTCTTCTCGCGGTCGAGCTTGATCGCGATGAAGAACTCCTTCACCTTGCGGGTGACCGTCTGTTCCTGGGCGAGGTAGTAGTTCTTGACGTACTGCTGGGTGATGGTGGAGCCGGACTGCTTGCCCTTGCCGGTGGCGGTGTTCCAGCCGGCGCGGACCATCGCCATGGGGTCGATGGCGGACTCGGTGTAGAAGTCGCGGTCCTCGGCGGCGAGGACCGCGTGCTGGGCGTCCTTGGAGATGCGGGCGAGGCCGACGCTCTCGCGGTTGACCTCGCCGTCGCGGGCGAGGACGGTGCCGTCGGCGTACAGGTAGACGTTGGACTGCTTGGTGGCGAGCGCGTTGGCGGCGGGGATCTTGACGAGGTGGTAGCCGAGGAAGAAGCCGCCGACGATGAGCAGCAGGCCGATGACGACGGTGCTCAGCACGATGCGCCAGGTGGGGATCAGCCGTCGCCAGCCGGTGCGCTTGGGCCGCTTCGCCTTCTTCGTCTTCCCGGCGGCGTCCGGTGTTCCCGACGCCCAGCCCCGGTTCGGCTGCTGTGGCTGCGGCTGCGGCTCGTCGCTCATCTCGTGCACGGACTCCTGTTTCATTTCGTACGGTTTTCGTACGTCTGAGTTCTTCTGAAGAAGACTCTCGCACCGTGAGTTCCGTTCCCACTCGACGGCACACCCGTGAAATTCCGTGGCGGGGGCCTGCGCGGTCGCACTAGGCTCCTGCGCTTCGGTGCCGGTCGGAGGGGGAGGGCTGTGGGTGCGGGCTCGGGGCGGTTGTACGTGGCCGTCGCGGCGGGTGGATTCCGACGGTACGCGACGTATCGGGCGGCCACAGCGGCCGGGGTGTTCACGAACACCGTTTTCGGACTGATCCTCGTATACACGTATCTGGCCCTGTGGGACGAGAAACCGCAGCTCGGGGGGTACGACCAGGCGCAGGCGACGACGTTCGTGTGGCTGGGGCAGGCGCTGCTGGCGGCGCTGGCGATCGGCGGCGGGGGCTTCGAGGACGAGCTGATGGAGCGCATCCGTACGGGTGATGTCGCCGTCGATCTGTACCGTCCGGTCGATCTTCAGCTGTGGTGGCTGGCGGCCGACGTGGGCCGGGCGCTGTTCCAGCTCCTGGGCCGCGGGGTGGTGCCTTTCGTGTTCGGATCGTTGTTCTTCCCGGTTGCGCTGCCGCGTGAGGTGAGTGTGTGGGCGGCGTTCCTGGTGACGCTGGTGCTGGCGATGCTGGTGGGTTTCGCGCTGCGCTATCTGGTGGCGCTGTCGGCGTTCTGGCTGCTGGACGGGACGGGGGTGACGCAGATGGCGTGGCTGGCGGGGCTGTTCTGCTCGGGGATGCTGCTGCCGCTGAACGTGTTCCCGGGGGCGCTCGGCGAGGTGGTGCGGGCGCTGCCGTGGTCGTCGCTGCTGCAGGCGCCGGCGGACGTGCTGCTGGGGGAGGCGGACCCGCTGCCGACGTATCTGTTCCAGGCGTCCTGGGCGGTGGCGCTGCTGGCGGTGGGCCGTCTGGTGCAGTCGGCGGCGACGCGGCGGGTGGTGGTCCAGGGTGGCTGAGGTGTCGTTTTCGGCCGACCGGGGCGTACGGCGGGGGCGGGTCGTCGAGGGGGTGCGGGCGTACGGGCTGATCGCCGGGATGTGGATCAGGTCGACGATGGCGTACCGGACGTCGTTCGCGCTGACGACGTTCGGCAACTTCGCGATGACCGCGCTGGACTTCGTGGCGATCCTGCTGATGTTCTCCCGCGTCGACGCGCTGGGCGGCTGGTCGTTGCCGGAGGTGGCGTTCCTGTACGGGTTGTCCGGGGTGTCCTTCGGCCTGGCCGACCTGGCGGTCGGCTCGATGGAGCGGCTGGGGCGCCGGGTGCGCGACGGCACGCTGGACACGCTGCTGGTGCGGCCCGTGCCGGTGCTCGCGCAGGTGGCGGCGGACCGGTTCGCGCTGCGCCGGCTGGGCCGGGTGACGCAGGGGGTGCTGGTGCTCGGGTACGCGCTGGTGGTCGTGGACGTCGACTGGACGGCGGGGAAGCTGCTGCTGATGCCGGTGATGCTGCTCGGCGGTGCGGGGATCTTCTGCGCGGTCTTCCTGGCGGCGGCGGCGTTCCAGTTCGTGGCGCAGGACGCCTCGGAGGTGGCCAACGCCTTCACCTACGGCGGTACGACGCTGCTGCAGTACCCGCCGACGGTGTTCGCGCTCGACCTGGTGCGCGGGGCGACGTTCGTGGTGCCGCTGGCGTTCGTGAACTGGCTGCCGGCGAGTTACGTGCTGGGGCGGCCGTATCCGCTGGGCCTGCCGGGGTGGGCGGCGTTCACGACGCCGTTGGTGGCCGCGGCCTGCTGTGCGCTCGCCGGGCTGGCGTGGCGGGCGGGTCTGCGTTCGTACCGGAGTACGGGGAGCTGAGGGAGATGACCGAGACGGCCGGGACGGCCGGGACCACGGCGGAGACGGCGGAGAGGGAGACCGTGACGGGCGGGGAGGCGGACGGCGGGGCCTTCATCGAGCTGGAGGGCGTGGAGAAGGTCTTCGACGTGCGCAAGAAGACGGGCTTCCTGAAGCGGGAGCGGCGGCGGGTGCGGGCCGTGGACGGGCTGTCGTTCACCGTGTCGCGCGGCGAGGTGGTCGGCTACATCGGCCCGAACGGCGCCGGGAAGTCTACGACGATCAAGATGCTCACCGGCATCCTGACACCGAGCGGGGGCCGGCTGCGGGTGGCGGGCATCGACCCGTCCCGGGAGCGGACCCGGCTGGCGCACCGCATCGGCGTGGTCTTCGGGCAGCGCACGACGCTGTGGTGGGACCTGCCGCTGATCGACTCCTACCGGCTGATGCACCGCATGTACCGCATCCCCGACGCCCGTTACCGCGAGAACCTGGACCGGTGCGTCGAACTGCTCCAGCTCCAGGACCTGTTGGACGTGCCGGTACGGCAACTGTCGCTCGGCCAGCGGATGCGCGGCGACATCGCGGCGGCGCTGCTGCACGATCCCGAGGTGCTGTACCTCGACGAGCCGACGATCGGGCTCGACGTCGTCTCCAAGACCAAGGTGCGGGGTTTTCTGCGGGACTTGAACGCGGAGCGCGGCACGACGGTGCTGCTGACCACGCACGACCTCCAGGACATCGAGCAGCTGTGCTCGCGCGTGATGGTCATCGACCACGGCCGGCTGATGTACGACGGCCCGCTGGAGGGCCTGCACGAGTCGGGGGAGAGCGAACGCACCCTGGTCGTGGACCTGGAACGGGAGTTGCCGCCGATCGAGGCGCCGGAGCCGGCGCGGGTGGTGCGGGTGGAGGGGCCGCGGCAGTGGCTGGCGTTCCCGGCGTCGGCGTCGGCGGCCGGGCTGGTGGCGGCGGTCGCGGCCCGGTATCCGCTGGTGGACCTGTCGGTGCGGGAGCCGGACATCGAATCGGTGATCGCGAAGATGTACGCGGAACGCGCGGGCGCGTAGTGTCCGGCGCGGTCACCTCGTAGGCTGCTGTACATGACCGACGACGCCCCGGAACTCCGCGCATCCGACGCCGACCGTGAACGAGTCGCCGAGGTCCTGCGCGACGCCCTCGCCGAGGGACGCCTGGACATGACCGAGTTCGAGGAGCGGCTGGACGCCACCTACAAGGCGCGGACGTACGGGGAGCTGGCGCCGATCACCCGGGATCTGCCGGTGGGCGAGGCGCCCGCGGCACCCGTGGCGCCCAGGGTGTCGATGACCAAGGAGCCCGAGCGGGCCGGGGGCTGGGCGGGACGGATCACCGGCGCGGAGCCCTCCTCGACCTGGGCGGTCGCCGTGATGTCCGGCTTCCAGCGCAAGGGGCGCTGGACGGTGCCGGGGCGGTTCAACTCCTTCGCGCTCTGGGGCGGTGGTGAGATCGACCTGCGTGAGGCGGACTTCTCGGCCGGCGAGGTCGTGCTCAACTGCGTCGCGATCATGGGCGGGATGCAGGTGATCGTGCCGCCCGGCGTCGAGGTGATCGTGCGCGGTATCGGCATCATGGGCGGTTTCGACCACCGCGAGGAGGGCGTCCCCGGCGATCCGGGCGCCCCGCGCGTCATCGTGACGGGCTTCGCCCTGTGGGGCGGGGTCGGCGTCGAGCGCAAGGTGACGCGGGCGGAGCGGCTGCGGCTGAAGGAGGAGCGCCGGCAGGAGAAGCTGGAGCGCAGGGCCGCCCGCAGGGAGCTGCACTCCGCCGTCCGGGAGGACGCCGAGTCGGCGCACCGCAGGATGCTGGAGGACCACCGCGACATGGTGCGCGAGCACCGCGAGGAACGCCGCGAGCGGCGCGAACTCCGCCACGAGGACCGCGACCGCCGCAGGCGGGGCGAGGACTGACGGGCGCCGCGGGCCGGGCGGCGCTACGCCGCGACGGGTGCCGCGCCCTTCAGGGTGTCCAGGTCGAGGATCTGGCCCATGCGCGCGTATCCCTTGTCGCCGGGGTGGAGGTGGTCGCCGCTGTCGTAGTCGGAGCGCATCCGGCGCGGGTCGTAGGGGTCGCGCAGGGCCTTGTCGAAGTCGACGACCGCGTCGAAGACCCGGCCGGAGCGGATCTCCTCGTTGATCTCCTGCCGCATCGTCTCGCGGGCCTCGGTGTAGCCGCCGTAGCCGCCGAACGGCAGGATCGTGCCGCCGACGACCCTCAGGCCCCGGTCGTGCGCCCGGTCGACGAGGGTGCGCAGGCCGGTGAGGATGCCGTCGCGGTCGGCGAGTTCGGGGCTGTGCAGGATGTCGTTGACGCCGAGGAGGACGACGACGACCTTGACGCCCGTGCGTTGCAGCACGTCGCGTTCGAAGCGGCTCAGACCGCTCGGGTTGTCGGCGGGCCGGCCCGTCCTGCCGGTCAGCAGGCGGTTGCCGCTGATGCCCTCGTTCACGACGCTGTAGCGGGGCGTGTCCCGGCCGTCGCCGGCCGCGTCGTGCAGCCGCTCGGCGAGGACGTCGGTCCAGCGGTGGTTGGCGTCGACGTCGGCGCCGAGACCGTCGGTGATCGAGTCGCCGAACGCCACCACCGTGCCGTCGGCCTCGTGGCTCAGCACGTCCAGCGCGGTCAGGTAGCGCCAGTACGGCGTGGGCGTGGTGTACGCGACGCCGGTGACGTCGGCCGTGCGGTCGCCGTCGGCGAGGTAGCTGGTCTGCCGGGCCATCGGATGGTAGGTCACCGGCCCGGACGGGAGCGGGGAGTACGTGGTGACCAGGACGTTCGCCCCGTAGGGGATGGCGATGCGGGCGACGTCGCTCATCACCTGGCCGCCCGCGGGGATGATCACCCGGGCGCTGCCGCCGAAGGTGAGCCGGCGCATGGTGTCGGCGGCGGCGGCGGCGGCCGTGTCCGGCCCCGCGGCCAGGGCTATCGAGGCGTGCGTGACGGTCAGCGGCGACTGGCCGTACAGGTTGGACAGGGTGATGCGCGCGCTGGTGCCGCCGACCGAGGTGTGCACGACGTTGCGCACGGAGCGGCCCGCCATGCCGGTCGTCTCGGTGCCGGGTTCGGCGGCGGCCGGCGCGGTGGCCCAGGCGCCCACCCAGACGCCCGTGGAGGCGGGGGCGGCCTCTCCCCGGGAGAGGCGGCCGCCGGCCTGCAGTGTGTGGTCCCCGGCGCCGACGTCCGCGGACGCTCCGGCGTATATGGCCGCGGAGATCGCCACTATCAGGGTGACGATCGCCGCGAGCAGGGCACGGTGCTTGGTGGGAGGCGCCCCCGCACCCCCGTCACGACCAGGGGTCATGCTGTGCTGTTCTCCTCGGGCGAGGGGAGCCCCGAGGGCTCCGGTCCGATGAACCCATGATGCGTCATGGGCGGAGGAAAGGCCGCGGGAGCCCCGGGCGTTCCCCCTCCCGGGACAGACGCCGGGAACTTGTGTTCCGTTCCGGGAGTCGGTCAGGAAGGGACAATGTGTGAGGGACGTATCAGCGAACGGTGGAGCGGATGGAACGCACGAAAGCGGAACTTCCTGCGGGTGCGGGGGACAGAGGTGGTTCCGGGGGCACCGGGACGGGCGCAGGGGAGGACGCCGGCGGCGCGGGTGCGGTCCGTGACCGTGCGATGACGTCGTTCAGCCCGGCCGACGAGATCAAGCGCCGCGGCGTGCGCCGGATGAAGCTCACCGCGACCGGCCTGCTGCTCTTCGTCGCCGTGGTCTACGTCCTGTCCGAGTGGGCCTCCCACCGCGGCGCGGGCGCCTGGGCGGGCTATGTGTCGGCCGCCGCCGAGGCCGGCATGGTCGGCGCGCTCGCGGACTGGTTCGCGGTCACCGCGCTCTTCCGCCACCCGCTCGGCATCCCCATCCCGCACACCGCGATCATCCCGAAGAAGAAGGACCAGCTGGGCGTCTCGCTGGGCGAGTTCGTCGGGGAGAACTTCCTCTCCGAGGCCGTCGTGCGCCACCGGCTGCGCGCCGTCGGCATCGGCAGCCGCCTCGGCGCCTGGCTCGCCGTGCCCGAACACGCCGACCGGGTGACGGCCGAGCTGTCCGCCGCCCTGCGCGGAGCCCTCACCGTGCTGCGGGACTCCGACGTCCAGGCGGTGGTCGGGGAGGCGATCACGCGCCGGGCCGACGCGCAGGAGATCGCGCCCGGCATCGGCAAGATGCTGGACCGGGTCGTCTCCGACGGCGGTCACAAGCGCGCCGTCGACCTGATCGTCTCCCGCGCCCACGACTGGCTGATCCTGCACGGCGACTCCGTGATGGACGCCGTGCAGGGCGGGGCGCCCGGCTGGACGCCCCGGTTCGTGGACCGGAAGATCGGCGACCGGGTCTACAAGGAGCTGCTGCGCTTCGTCACCGAGATGCGCGACATGCCCGCCCACCCCGCGCGCGGCGCCCTGGACCGCTTCCTCACCGACTTCGCCGCCGACCTCCAGTCCGACACGGAGACCCGCGCGCGCGTGGAGCGGCTGAAGACCGAGGTGCTGGGCCGCGGCGAGGTCCAGGACCTGATCGCGTCCGCCTGGACGGCCGTACGGTCGATGATCGTCTCGGCCGCGGAGGACGAGCGCAGCGAGCTGCGGCTCAGGGTGCGTGCCTCGCTGCTGTCGCTGGGCGCCCGGATGGCCTGTGACCCCAAGGTGCAGGCCAAGGTCGACGGCTGGGTGGAGGGCGCCGCGGTGTACGTCGTCACCACCTACCGCAAGGAGATCACCTCGCTGATCACCGACACGGTGGCG
The DNA here is from genome assembly GCF_000772045.1 of Streptomyces sp. CCM_MD2014. Lineage (GTDB taxonomy): Bacteria > Actinomycetota > Actinomycetes > Streptomycetales > Streptomycetaceae > Streptomyces > Streptomyces salinarius. The sequence goes on from NZ_CP009754.1 coordinate 5,466,668, forward strand.
GGCTGGGACGCCGAGCACACCACGAAGAAGATCGAGGCGAACATCGGCCGCGACCTCCAGTTCATCCGCATCAACGGCACCGTCGTCGGCTCGCTGGCCGGGCTGCTGATCTACACCGTCTCCCGCATCCTGGGGGCGTAACCCCGTCCGCCGCGGGCACTCCCACGCCATGACAGGAGAATCGCCGGCGTCGGTGCCCGCCTCCACCGGCACGGTCACCACGGCCGTCCCCGCCCGACTGGACCGCCTGCCCTGGTCGCGCTGGCACTGGATGATCGTGATCGGCCTGGGCACCGTCTGGATCCTGGACGGCCTGGAAGTCACGATCGTCGGCAACGTCGCCGGGCGGATCGCCGAGGACGGCAGCGGCCTGGACATCAGCTCCGCCCAGATCACCGGCCTCGCCGCCGCCCTGTACGTGGCCGGCGCCTGCTCCGGGGCGCTGTTCTTCGGCTGGCTGACCGACCGGCACGGCCGCAAGAAGCTGTTCATGATCACGCTGGTGGTCTATCTGGCGGCCACCGCGCTGACCGCGGTCTCCTTCGAGTCCTGGTGGTTCTTCCTCTTCCGCTTCCTCACCGGCTTCGGCATCGGCGGCGAGTACGCGGCGATCAACTCCGCGATCGACGAGCTGATCCCGTCCCGCTACCGGGGCCGGGTCGACCTCATCATCAACGGCAGCTACTGGCTCGGCGCGATCGGCGGCGCCCTGCTGTCCATCGTGATGCTGGACACCGGCATCTTCGCCAAGGACGTCGGCTGGCGGCTCAGCTTCGCGCTCGGTGTGGTCCTGGGCCTGGTGGTGCTGCTGGTGCGGCGGCACGTACCGGAGAGTCCACGCTGGCAGTTCATCCACGGCCAGGGGGAGAAGGCCGACCGGCTCGTCGACTCCGTCGAACGGGAGATCGAGCGGGAGAAGGGTGAGAAGCTGCCGCCGCCCGCCGGTGAGATCACCATCCACCAGCGCAAGTCCATCGGCTTCGGTCTGATCGCCAGGACCGTCTTCGGCCGCTACCCGCGCCGCGCGGTCCTGGGTCTGTCCCTCTTCATCGGCCAGGCCTTCCTCTACAACGCCATCACCTTCGGCTTCGGCACCATCCTCATCACGTTCTTCGACGTGCCGACCGGCAGCACCGGCTACTACTTCGCCGTCATCGCCGCGGGCAACTTCTGCGGACCGCTGGTGCTCGGCCCGCTCTTCGACACGGTCGGCCGCCGGATCATGATCTCCGGCACCTATCTGCTCTCCGGCCTCCTGCTCTTCGGCACCGCCTGGCTCTTCGACCGCGGCTCGCTCACGGCGACGACCATGACGGCCTGCTGGTGCGTGGTGCTGTTCTTCGCCTCGGCGGGCGCGTCCAGCGCGTACCTGACCGTCTCCGAGATCTTCCCCATGGAGACCCGCGCCATGGCCATCGCCTTCTTCTACGCCCTCGGCACCGCCGCCGGCGGTATCAGCGGCCCGCTGCTCTTCGCCGACCTGACCGAGTCGGGCGTGGTCGGCGACACGGTCCTGGCCTTCCAGATCGGCGCCGGCCTGATGTGCGCGGCCGGCCTGGTGGCGGCGTTCCTCGCGGTGAAGGCGGAACGCCGCTCGCTGGAGGACATCGCGGAGCCGCTGTCGGCGGCGGCGCCGGACGCGCCCGGAAACGCGGGCTCCGGCGCGAAGACCGCGTAGCGTCGCCCCCGCAGGCCCGGTCCGACCCGGCACAGACGTCGAGGAGCCCCCGATGAGCATCCGCAGGATCGTCCCGAACATCCACGTCGAGGCCGAGGAGCAGTGGAACACGAGCAGGGACTTCTACGGCCTGCTCGGCTTCGAGGAGGTCATGGACATGGGCTGGGTGACGACCCTGGCCTCCCCGTCCAACCCCACCGCCCAGATCAGCCTCTTCACCGAGGAACGCACGGCGCCCGTCGTCCCCGACCTGAGCGTGGAGGTCGAGGACGTCGACGCGGTCTACGACCAGGTCGCCGCGTCGGGCGCCGAGATCGTGCGGGAGCCCCGGGACGAGGAGTGGGGCGTACGGCGCTTCTTCGTCCGGGCCCCGGACGGCCGGGTGATCAACGTGCTGACCCACCTGACCTGAGCCCCTTTGCAGGCCGGCGGTCCCGGCCGGGCCGGTGCCGTGCCGCTCAGGCGCGCCGGTCGGCGACCGCCCAGGAGGCCAGCGCCACGGCACCGGCCACGCCGAACACGGCGGGCCAGGCGCCCACCTTCTTGGCCAGCGGGTGCGACCCCGCGAACCCGGCGACGTACGCCGCCGTCAGCGCGCCCGCGGCCTTCCCGCCCGCCCGCGCCCGCCACTGCTGCGCGGCGGCGGCCCCGGCGACGGCGAGCACGGCCCCGCCGAGCTGCCGCTTCTTCGTCCAGCGGGCCACGCCGTACCCGCCGACGAGACCGCCCGCGGCGACCGCCGCGCTGGGAACCTTCGCCATCTCTGCCTCCTGCACTGCCGCACCGGTCCCGGTCGAACCGATGTCCGGCGCACCGACTTGCCGGGTTCAGGCTAATCCCCGCCCCTTTCGGCCGAACACCGAGCCCTGATCGCGACACTCGCGGGTATTCGTCCCGTTGGGGTAGCGGGAAGACGAGCACCGGAGGAGACGATGACCACGCAGCGCCCCGGCACCTGCGACCGGCCCCGCCCCCGGACGCTCACCGTGGACGGCGCCCGTGTCGCCTGCTGGGAAGCGGGACCGCGGGACGCCGAGCCCGTACTGCTCCTGCACGGCTACCCGGCCGACCACCACTGCTGGCGCCACCAGGTCCCGCCCCTGTCGGACCGGTACCGGGTCATCACCCCGGACCTCCTCGGCTGGGGCGCGTCCGACCGGCCGTTGCACCTGTCCTTCGACTACGACACGGAGGTCGCCCGGCTCGGCCGGCTCCTGGACGCGCTGGAGCTGGACTCGGTGAACCTGGCCGGCCACGACTACGGCGGCTTCCTCTCGCTCGGCTTCGCCCAGGCCCACCCCGGACGGGTACGCAGGCTGGCGATCCTCAACAGCCGGGCGCAGGGCACCTTCACCCGTCGCTGGTACGCCCTCTTCAGCCTGCTCGGCCTCGTCGGGCGCACCCCCGCCCTGCACCGTCCGGCGACGCGCCTGCCCTACGCCGCCCTCCACCGGCGCGCCTTCGCCCCGCTCGTACGCGCCGGACGGCTGGAGCCCGGCGTCCTGGACGGATACGTCGACTGGATGGCCACCCCCGAGGGCAGCCGCTGGCTGCTGCACTACTTCGGCGACTACCGCACCCCGCCCCGCCCCGAACTGCGCCGGGGCCTGCGTGACCTCGCCTGCCCGACGGCGGTCGTCTGGGGCGGCGCGGACCCGTATCTGAGCCCGGCCATCGCGACCGAGCTGGCCGAGACCGTGCCCGGCGCCGAACTGACGCTGCTGGACGACGCGGGCCACTGGGTGACGGACGAACGCCCGGACGCCGTGACGGCGGCGCTGGGCCGGCTGCTGGAGCGACCGACCCCGATCGGGTGAGACGCAGGTCACATGCGAGAGCCGCCGCGGCCTGTCACATCGCGCCGCCGGCATCCGTCGTAGCTGTGTACGACCAAGAAGCCAGTCAGGCAACGATGGAGAGGAACCCGTCATGGAAGCGCGTCTCAACATGTTCGCCAGCCCGCTCGCCGGCAAGATCCTGCGCCACATCAACTCCGCGGGCAAGGCCGTGTCCGACTCGACGCTGCCGGCCACGACCCAGGAGCTGGTCAAGATCCGCGCCAGCCAGATCAACGGCTGCGGCTTCTGCCTCGACATGCACACCAAGGACGCCGCGAAGGCGGGGGAGACCTCGCTGCGCCTCAACCTGATCGCCGCCTGGCGGGAGGCCAAGGTGTTCACCGACGCGGAGCGCGCCGCCCTGGAGCTGACCGAGCAGGGCACCCGCCTCGCCGACGCCTCCGGCGGCGTCACCGACGAGGCCTGGGCGAACGCGGCGAAGCACTACGACGAGGAGCAGCTCACCGCCCTCGTCGGCCTGATCGCCGTCATCAACACCTACAACCGCCTGAACGTCATCACCCAGCAGCCGGCCGGCGACTACGAGCCGGGGATGTTCGGCTGAGGCGCGGTCCCCGGACGGCACCCCCGGTACCCGGTCCCGCGCCCGCCGCTCAGCCGGCGTGCAGCAGGACCGGGAGCCGCTGGTGGCCGTTGCTGATCAGCGAGGGCACGGGCGGCAGCTCCTCGGCCGGGTCGGCGAGACGCAGGTCCGGGAAGCGGCCGAAGAGGCTCTCCAGCGCGAGGGTCACCTCCATGCGGGCCAGCGGCGCGCCCAGGCAGAAGTGCACGCCGTGGCCGAAGGCCAGGTGCTCCTTGACCGTGCGGGTCGCGTCGAAGGTGTCGGCGTCCCTGTGCCAGTCCGGGTGCCGGTTGGCGGCGGCGTACGAGGCGAGGATGGCCTCCCCGCGGGCGATGGTCCGCCCGTCCGGCAGCGGGATGTCGGTGACCGCGTACCGCAGCGGCAGGTGCTTGACCGCCGGTTCGTGACGCAGCGTCTCCTCCACCACGTCCCCCCAGGTGGCCTCGCCCTTGCGGACCAGGGCGAGCTGGTCGGGGTGGGTCAGCAGGGTGTGCACGGCCTGGTCGATGACGTTGACGGTGGTCTCGTAACCGGCGCTGATCATCAGCAGCAGGGTGTCGCGCAGCTCCTCGGGGGAGAGGCGGTCGCCGTCGCCCTCGTCGTCCCGCGCGGCGATGAGCAGCGACGTCATGTCGTCGCCCGGCGTCGCGCGCTTGGCCGCGATGAGCTGGTCCAGGACCCCGTACAGGCCCGCGGTGTTGGCCTGCGCCTCGGCCTGGTCCAGGGTGGTGTCGAAGACGCCGTCCACGACGGCGCGGAAGCCGTCGCGCTGGTCCTCGGGCACGCCCATGAGATGACCGATCACCGCGATGGGCAGCGGGTAGGCCAACTCCTGCCGCAGATCGACCGGTTCACCGGCGGGCAGCTCCGCGAGCCGGTCGACGAGAGCGGTCACCATCGTCTCGACGGCCGGCCGCATCGCCGCTATCCGGCGGGCGCTGAAGGCGGGCGCCACCAGGCGGCGCAGCTTGCGGTGGTTCGGCCCGTAGGCGGTGAACATGTTCTCCACCGCCACCCACAGCGCCAGCGGCCAGGTGGTGACGACCTCGCCGAAGGCGGGCCAGTGCGCCCGGGCGTCCTTGGACACGTCGGAGCTGGTGAGTAGCTGTTTGAGGAGGGCGGGATCGCTGACCGACCAGGCCTCGACGCCGAGGACGTCCACCCGAGTGGCCGGGCCGCGCTCCCGCAGGGCGCGGTGCTCGGCGTGGTGATCGGCGCCGGAGGGGTCGAGGACGAGGACGGGCTGCTGGGGCGCCATGGCCTGGCTCCTTAGTGTGCGGCGGGCTGAGCGGCGGGGAAGGTGACGGGCAGGGATTCGAGGGCGCGGTGGAACGGGCCGGGGCGCCAGGTCAGTTCGGCGAGCGGCCGGGCCAGGTCGGTCTCCGGCAGTGCGTCCAGGAGGTGGGTGACCGCGGTCTCGGCGATCAGGTAGGCGTGCGAGCGGGCGGGGCAGGTGTGCGGGCCGGCGCTCCACGCCAGGTGGGCGCGGTTGCCGCCGAGCCGCCCGCCGGGCACGCCCTCGGTGAGGGCCGGGTCGTTGTTCGCGGCCGCCATCGAGATCACCACCGGCTGGTCGGCCGGCAGCAGCACGCCCTCCACGTCGATGGGGTACGGCGGGTAGGAGATGCAGTAGTTGGCCATCGGCGGGTCGGTGTAGAGGACGGCGTCGAGGGCGTCGCGCACCGTGGACAGCCCGGCGTGCAGGTCGGCGGAGAACTCGTCGTCGGTGAGGATCTTCAGGATCGTGTTGCTGATCAGGTTGGTCATGGGTTCGATCCCGGCGCCGTAGAGCGTGACGAGCTGGTGGCTCATCTCCTCGTCGGTCAGCTCGACGGGGTGCTGGGCCAGCCGGGACGTGATGTCGTCGCCGGGGTGGGCCCGGCGCAGGGCCACCAGGTCGGACACGGCCCGGGCGAGGATCACGTTGCCCTGCTCGGCGTTGGTGGTGTCGAAGATCTTCGCCATGCCGTCGGCGATGCGCTGCCCGATCTCGTCCGGGCAGCCGAGCAGCGCGCTGAGCACGCTGAAGGCGATGGGGAAGGAGTACTGGGTCAGCAGGTCCGCCGACCCGGCCGCGCGGAAGCCGTCGATGGCCCCGTCGGCGACCTTCTCGACCAGGGCGCGCAGCCCGTGCTGGTCGACCTGGTCGATGGCGTGGGTGTTGGCCGCCCGGTAGCGGGCGTGCTCGGCGCCGCCCGAGCGCAGCGCGTTGGGCCGCCACTCCATCATCGGCCGCACCGGGCAGGTCGCCGGGATCAGCTTCTCCCAGGCGCGCGGGTCGGCCGGGAAGTGCAGCGGGTCGTTGAGGATGCGGCGGGCCTGGTAGTAGCCGATCACCAGGGTCGCGGGCACCCCGGGCGCCAGGTCGACCGGGACGAGCGGGCCGTGGGTGCGGCGCATGCTCCGGTAGGCGGCGTGCGGGTCGGCGGCGAACTCCGGTGTGTACAGGGCGATAGGGCCCGGGGGACCGGCGGGCGCGGGCTCGGCGGAGGGCAGCGTCATCGGCGGGACTCCAGGAGGGCGGCTGAACGGTGCTCGGAGAGGTACTCGGTGAGCGTGATCAGGGCGTGCAGGGAGGAGGTGCGGTCGCGGGCGTCGCAGTACGTCAGGGGCGTGGCCGGCTCCAGGGCCAGCGCCTCGCGCAGTTCGGCCTCGGGGTAACTCGGCGCGCCGGGGAAGGTGTTGATCGCGACGGCGTACGGAATGCCCGCGCTGTCGAGCAGTCCGAGGGCGTCGTGGGAGGCGTCGAGATCGCGTGTGTCGGCCAGGACGAGACAGCCGAGGGCGCCCTCGGCCAGGTCCTCCCACAGCGGCTGGAAGCGGGCCTGCCCCGGCAGCCCGAACAGGTACAGGGCGAGCCGGCCGCCGGCCATGTGGATGCGGCCGAAGTCCATCGCCACGGTGGTCGTCGTCTTGTGCGGGGTGCCGCGCAGGTCGTCCACACCGGCGCTGGCCTGCGTGATCGGCTCCTCCATCCGCAGCGGCCGCACCTCCGAGACGCTGCCGATCAGCGTCGTCTTGCCGACGCCGAAACCGCCCGCGACCACGATCTTGGCCGACCGGGTCACCGTGGCGGGGACGTAGGTGACGGACCCGTCGGCCCGGTCGGTGCCGTGGGCCCGCTCGGCGCCTTCGGCCGGGGTGGACTCGTCGGGCCGGGTGGACTCGTCGGTCCGGGTGGACGCGTCGGTCCGGTCAGACCATGGAGCGAAGTCCACGGAGTACCTCCTGCAGCAGGTCGAAGTCGGGCTGGTCGTCGGTCGCGTCGACCGGGCTGGCGAGGTGGCCGGAGTCCATCAGCGAGGAGACGAGGATGCGCACCGTCGAGGGCGGCAGCTCCAGCGCGGCGGCGATGTCGGCGACGGCCAGGCCGCCGTCCGCGCCGGCGAACAGCCGCATCACCCGCCGGGCGTCCGGCCCGAGCGTGTCCGTGGGGGCGGTCGCGGCGATGACCACGCTCTCCAGGCGCACGTCGTCGCGCGCACGGATCCGGCCCCCGGTGCGGACGTAGGGCCGGACCATGTCGGGGTCACGCCGCGGCCCGCTCATACCGGTGAGCCGCCGTCCGCGGCCGGAACCCGCGCCTGGACCGGCACGCGCTCCTCCGTGGCCAGCTCGTGCCCCACCCGGGTGGCGAGGCGCACCATGTGGTGCGAGATCAGCCCGACGTCGGCATCGGGGCCCGTCGTGCACACCGACAGCATGGTGTTCTTCGCGGCGGTGGTCGTCAGCCCGATGCAGCCGACCGACTCGATCAGCAGCTGCCGCATTCCCGAGCCGCCGGTGAACTCGTCCCAGGCCTTGCCCGCCGCGCGCAGCGCCGCCGTCAGCGCGGCGAACTTCTCCCCGTCGTCCTGGCCGATCGTCTCGGTGCGGGCCTTCAGCAGACCGTCGCTGCTCATCAGCACGGCGTACCGGACGCCCTCGACGCTGCCGAGTTCCTGGTCCAGCAGCCAGCCCAGGCCGTTGGTGTGTGTGTCTTGCACGATCAGTTTCCTTCGTCGTCAGCGCCGTCGTGGGGGGTGGGGTGGGCGGCGGAGGTGCGGATGGCGTCGGCGGAGGTCGGCGAGGGCCGCTCGCCCTCCCGGCCGCTGCGGGTGCCGGCCGCCCAGGCGGCGGCGACGGCGGGACGGCCGGGCTCGGTGTCGTCGGGAGCGGCGGGGCGGCGGCGCGCGGGGGCGGGCGCGGGGGAGCGCCGGCGGACGGTGAGGCCGCTGGCGGTGGTGGCGGGCGAGGGGGCGGGCGGGGTGGGGGACGACGCGGCCGGCTCGGGTGCTGGTGCCGGTGCCGGTGCCGGGGCCGGTTCGGCGTCGGGCGCGGCGGGAGCCGTGGTCACCGCCCGGCCCGGGGCCTCCTCCGCCGCCTGCGCCACCGCCTTCGGCGGCAGCGCCCGGGACACGGCCTGCGGCACCGGCTGGGCCGCCGCCGGGTCGACGATCAGGTTCTTCGGCAGGACGACCATGGCCCGGGTCCCCTGGTAGATGTTGGGCGCGGTCAGCTCGACGCGGAAGCCGTAGTTCTCCGCCAGCAGCGAGGCCACGCGCAGCCCGGTCTGGGGATGGGCGCCCAGGCGGGTGATGTCGTCGCGCTGCTCGCCGGACATCACGTCGCTCGCCCACAGCAGCCGCTCGTCGTCCATGCGCAGCCCGGCGTCGTCCACGATCAGGAAGCAGGCGTGGTGCCCCTGTTCCAACGAGACGTGGACGCTGGCGGCGGGCGGCGAGTAGCGCAGCGCGTTGTCCAGCAGTACGGCGAGCGCGTGCACGACCGCCTCCACGGCGCGGCCCTCGACCACCACGGACCCCATCTCGGGGTGCTTGATCCGCTCGTACCCCTCGATCCGGCCCATGGCCGCGCGCACGATGTCGGTCAACGTGGTGGCCGGCCAGCGCCGGGACAGCTTGTCCCCGGCGAGCACGGAGTACCCGGACGCCGTGAGCAGCATCTGCTGCGTCAGGTGGTCGATCTCCACGAGCGTCGCGTACGCCTCGTCCGAGATGTGCCGCCGTACGCCGTGGCTGACGGCCCGGCCCAGCTTCGCCGCGCGGGCCACGACGTTGTTGGCGAAGCCGCGCACGGCGGCGCGGGCCACGCCGACGGATTCCTGCCGTACCTGTGCGATCCGCCGCTCGGTGTCCTGCCGCGCCTGCTCGGCGGCGTGGGCCGCGGCCTGTTGGGCGGCCGTCCGTTCCTGCGCCCGCACGTCCCCCACCGCCGCGGCCACCGCGCCGGGCACGGCACGCAGCCGCTCGGCGAGCGGCGTACCGTCGAGCTGCGCCGGCACGGGAAGTCCGCCGCTCTCGGGGCCCGCGCCGCCGTGCCCGCCCTTCGCCACCGCCGGGATCACGGTGGACGCGAGATGCCCCACGCACTGTTCGGCGGCGACGAGTTGCAGGGTGAGCCGGTCGGCGTGCTCGCGCAGCTGCTCGGCCCGGCGCCGGGCCTGCTCGCCCTTGCGCCGGAAGTACCACGCGGCCCCGACTCCGGCCGCCGCCAGCACGGCGGTGGCGGTCACTATCAGTTCAGTCATCAGGTCCTCACGGATCGGAAGCCGTCGGTGTGGGCGAGGGTGGCCGAGGCGGGACGGCGCGCGGGGGCGGGGTGCCGTCCGGCCCGATGACGACCAAGCTCAACGAGCCGGAGCGGACCGGTGTCTCCGAAGGGCGCTTCGGGCTGCGGAGTCAGCAGCGACGCGGGCGACGGCGAAGGCGCACGACATGGATCTCCCGGGAACACGCGAGGGCCGGTACGAGCAGGGGTGCCGCGACGCGGACTCGAAGCGGGACGGGACACGGCCCGACCACCTCGAACTCCCGTATCCGCGAACGGCGTTCGACGTACGGGAAGCGACACTACCGCTTGTGCTCACGGGTCGTGGCAGCCTCGTGACCACGAGCCGGGGACGTCGGGGGTTTGACGCGAAAAATGCCCGAATGGCAGCCGAACGCCTTTGGCTGGAAAGGGAGTTGGCTCGGAGGGTGACGTCTTGGTAGGAGCGGTCCTGCGGTGGCTCGGCCGACGGCCGCCTCGCGCCCTCCCGGCCGCCCTCCCGGTCACCCCGAGGCCAGCTGCTCCGCGATCTCCTTGATCCAGCCGGCGGTCTTCTCCGGATCGTTGAGGCTCTCCGCCCATGCCTCCGGCTCCAGCTTGTGCTGGGCGGGGCCCGCCTTGAGCGCGACGAGCAACTCCCGGGCGGACTGCCGGATCTCGGGCGTCGTGTCGGCGCTCCCCGGGATGTCGGGACCGGCCGCGAGACCGTAGATCTTGCGGGCCATGGCCTGGCGTTCGCCCTTCGACACCTTCTTCCAGATCTTCAGGGCGTGCTTCAGCGAATCCTTGCGGGACCAGGCCTCCTCCGGCTGCTCGCCCTCCGGCGCCCAGCGCTCGGGGTGGCGGACCTCTTCGTAGCGCTTCGTGGCCGCGCGCCCCGCCTTGTACCCGGCCACGCCGAGAATGAGACCGGCCCCCACCGCCGCCGCGATCCAACCACCCGGGTTGCTGCCCAGCACCCCCGCCGCGGTGACCGCCGCCACGATGCCGCCCGCGGCCTTGGCGGGCTCGCCCACCACGCCGCCCATGGTCTCCTTGCCGATCTTGGCGAGCTGCTTCTTCTTCGCGTACTTCTGGGTCCCGCTCAGGGTCTGCGTGTCCTGCACGGCACGCCGGTAGGCCGCCGCGGCGCTCCCGGCGCGCTCGTACTCCTCCCGGATGGCGTCGAAGGCCGCCTCGGCGGCGGGGTACCACTCCCGGGCCGGCCGCCCCTGGCCGGCCTCCCTGACGGCGTTCAGCCGCGCGAACGCCGCGTCGACCCGCTGCGCGGCCTGGTCCGACTCCTCCCGCAGCCGGGCCAGCAGCTCCTCGTGGACGGCGCCCGGGTCCCCGAGCTGCTTGATCCTCCGGTACTTGCGGGTCGCTCCCCCGACCTTGCCCGCGGCCCGGGCGCCCTTCCACAGGCCGGTGACGGCACTGAAGACGCCGCTCACCTCGGCGGCGGTCGCCGCGTCGGCCGCCGCCTGGACCTTGGTCGCCTCCTTGGCGACGGCCGCGCCGTAGCCACCGGAACTGGCGGTGCCGACGACCGCGTCCGCTCCCTTGGTCCGGGCCTTCCTGTTCGCCGTGTGGTGCGCGGCACCGGTCCGCTTCTTCCTGGCGTCCTTCAGGTTCTTGAGCGAGTCGTAGGCGTTGACCACGACACCGGTGACCTCGGTGAGGAGGTTCCACGACCCGGCGGCCGTGCCCGCCGCGGCCGCGTCGTGCTTGAGGGCTCCGTCACCCGCCGCGGTGGCCACCTGGCCGAGGCCGGCGCTGGTGGGGGACTGGGCCCCCTTGGCCAGGTTGTCCACGGGGTCGAGATTCTTCTTGAACCGGTCCAGCAGCTCGGCGGCCCGCTTGACCAGCTCGTCCGCCGACCTCGCCGCGGCGGCCGCCTCCGCCTCCGATTCCGGTTCCGGCTCCCTGGCCGTCTCGAAGGTCTCCGGGGTGCCCGGCCGGGACGTCTCGTGGCTGTCCGGCGTGCCCGGCCGGGCGGTCACGAAGCTGTCCGAGCCGTCCGAGCTGCCCGACCGGGCCGTCACGAAGCTGTCCGGCGTGCCGGGCCGGGACGACTCCGCGGATTCCGGTGCCCGTTCCAAGGTCGCGTTCCGCACGCGCTGCACGGCGGCGGCCGCGGCCCGGTTGCCGACGCTGGACTGGAACCGCAGGAAGGCGTGTTCCGCCGAACGCCCCGACGGACTCCCGGCCCCGCCCGCGTCCCGTTCCCGACGCTGCCGGGCCGAGGCCGACGTGGCCACGGACGGCCGGGGCGAGGTGTGCTGGACCGGGGTGCTCATGGACGTGCCTCTCCTGCTGCCGGACCGGGCCAGGCGAAGCTAGCCGGGAACCGCGAACAACAGGGGTGCGGCAGGCGAACACCGCACGGACGCACGCGGAACGCGTCAAGATCACGCAGGCGGCACCTCGCCGACCTGCCCGGACACCGTGATCGGCGGTACCCGGGCCCGAGGGACGGGCGGGCGGTCTCCTCGCGCCCGCGCTTCACGCCGTCACCCGATGGCGTACGCCGGGCAAGCGATCTCGAACGCCACCGGCCCGATCAGACCGCCCCGATTCCCTCGCGGCCTGCGGGAAGCGACGACGGTCGCCACCCGGCCGGGCGTCGCCGGGCCGTGACGCACCCTCACCGCGTCACGGGTCCGGCTCACCGCGGCGGAGACCTCGCTCCCCGCCGCGGAGCAGCTCACCCCTGCGTCCCGTCCGCTGTCCGCTGTCCGCCGTCCGCTGTCCGCCGTCCGCTGCCAGCCGTCCGGAAGCGGGGCGGGGACGGGCCCGCCCCCCTCGCACCCGCCCATCACCGTCGTAGCAGCGCGTATCCGCCTCCACGGCACGGGACTGGAAACATCCCGAAGCGGTGCGGTCCCGAGGGCCGTTGCCGGAGACGGACTCGCGGCCCCCTCAGCGGACGGGCACCGGAGCGGTCGACGCCCGCCACTCCCGCCTGAGCAGCCCGTACACCCACGAGTCGGACACGTCGCCGTTGACGACGCAGTCCTCCCGCAGCGTCCCCTCCCGCACGAACCCGGCCTTCTCCAGGACCCGGGCGGACGCCGGGTTGCGCGTATCGACCTCCGCCTGCACCCGGTTCAGGTCCAGCGTGTCGAACGCCCACCCCAGCAGGGCACGCGCGGCCTCCGTCGCGTAACCGTGCCCCCACATCGCCTCGTCGAGGCAGTAACCGAACGACGCACTGCGGAAGACCGGGTTCCACTCGGCGAGACCGCACCAGCCGACGAAGGCCCCGTCGGACACGCGGTCGACGGCCACCCGCGCGCCGGTGCCCTCGTCCGCCAGCTTCCGGCACGTCGCCAGGAAGCGCTCGGCGCGGGCCGGTTCGGTCCACGGCGGGGAGTCCCAGTAGCGCATCACGGAGGTGTTGCTGTGCAGGGCGAAGAGAGGATCCGCGTCGGCGGCGGCGAAGGGACGCAACCGCAGCCGTTCGGTCCGCAGCACGGGAGTGGTCAGAGACATGCGCCTCATCCTGCGCCACCACGGGCCGGCCGGGCACCGAATTTCCGGTCCGCCCGCGGCAGGGCCGTCTCCGGCCGGCCCGGCGGGCCGCCCGCCCCGGCCCGGGTCGCGCGGCGGGCGAGCGCCCGACCCGTCACGACGGCGGGCGGCCCGCCGGGACCTCAGCGGCCGTGCGGCAGCTTCAGGGCCGCCGCGGAGCTGAGGAGCGCCCCGGCCGTGACGATCATCGAGGTGATGAAGATGGCGTCCGCGGCCGCGCCGGCCCCCGCGCCGTCGGCGGCGCTCAGGTAGACGCTGCCGTACGTGGCGACGCCGAGGACCTGGGCGACCTGGGCCCCGGTGGTCATCACACCGCTGGCGTCCGCGGCGTCGGCCGGCTTCACCTGGGCCAGGGCCACGGTCAGCAGCGGGCTGGTGATGTAGCCCATGCCGATACCGACGACCAGCTGGAGGCCCAGGAGGCCCGCCCCGCCGTCGCCGCCGGAGCGCATGGCGAAGCCGATGCCGCAGTACCCGAGGGCGGCGACCAGGCAGGCCACGGCGATCATCGGCCGGTGCAGCCGTGCGGGCACCTTCTGCCAGGTCAGGCTCCCGCCCGCCACGCCGAGGGCGAGCGGCGCGAAGGTCAGTCCGGTGCGCGTGGCCGACTCGCCGAGCGCCGTCTGCATGTGCTGGGAGAAGGCGAAGAGGAAGCCCGCGTACCCCGCCATGGTGAAGAAGTTCGCGGAAGCACCCGGGACGAGTCCGGGCGTCTTCAGGACCCTCCCCGGGATCAGCGGATCACCGCCACGGCGCGCGACCGCCCGCTCGGTGAGGGCGAATACGGCGAACATGGGAACGGAGACGATCAGGGACACCTGCATCCACAGCGGCCAGTCCTGGTCGTGTCCCATCACCAGCGGCACGACCAGCAGCAGCAGGGCTGCGGTCAGCGTGACCAGGCCGGGGATGTCCAGGGACTTGGGGTGTGCGGGCCTGCCCGGCGGCAGCAGGCGCAGGCCGGCGATCAGCAGCACCGCACCGATCGGCACGTTGATCAGGAACACCGGACGCCAGCCGGTGCCGAACAGGTCCGCACTGACGAGAACACCGCCGACCACCTGGCCGACGACGACACCGAGACCGATGACGGCGGCGTACAGGCTCAGCGCGCGGGCGCGCGCGGCACCCTCGAACGTGAGCTGGATCAGGCTGTAGACCTGCGGCATCATCAGCGCCGCCCCGACGCCCTGGACCACGCGCGCCCCGATCAGCAGGCCGGCGGTGGGGGCGAGTCCGCAGGCGAGGGAGGCCACGGTGAAGGTGACGAGGCCGAACAGGAACGCGGCACGGTAGCCGTTGCGGGCACCGAGCCGGGCGCCCGTGACCAGCAGCGTGGCGTACGCGACGGTGTACCCGGAGACGATCAGCTGCAGCGCCGAGCCCGTGGTGTCGAGGTCGGTGCGGATCGTCGGTGTGGCGACGTTGACGATCGTCGAGTCGAGCAGGGCCATGAAAACCGAGCCCAACAGCACGACCAGCATGAGATTGCTGCGGCGCCGCTCTGCGGAGGGGGTGGCGGTGGGTTCCGCGGGAGCCGAGTCGGCCCGCGTGCTTGTCGTCTCGCTCATGACCACGATGGTCCAGGTATCAGGATCCGGGTACCAGGTACGCGTTCATCCCGGTACCGGGAGTATCCGTCTACGGCGCGGAAGCGTCCTGCACACTGGAACGATGGCGCGGAGCGATCTGGAGCACGACGGCGGTACACCGGACGAAGAGGTCCGACGGCGTGCCGCACTGGGGGAGTTCCTGCGACGCCGGCGCGAGCGGGTCGCCCCGGAGACGGTGGGCATCGCACGGGGCACCCGGCGGCGCACGCCGGGCCTGCGCCGGGAGGAGGTCGCCCAGCTCTCCGGGATCGGTGTCGCCTGGTACACCTGGCTGGAGCAGGGACGGCGGATCAACCCCAGCGTCCAGGTGCTCGACGCGGTCGCCCGTACGTTGCTGCTCGACGAGACGGAGCGCAACCACCTCTACCGGCTCGCGGCGGTCCCCAGCGTGCCGGAGAAGGCGATGCCGGCCAGGTCGCAGCCGCCGGAGTACCGGACCATCCTGGAAGCCCTGGCACCGCTGCCGGCGACCATCGTGACGGCTCGCTACGACGTCCTCGCCTTCAACGACGCCTACGCCGCGCTCGACCCGGGTCTCGTGCTGGTACCGCCGCAGGAGCGGAACGTGCTGCACCACCTCTTCACCGCCCCGGAGCACGTCCAGCCCCTCGTCGAATGGGAGCGCGAAGTGTCCTTCATGGTCGCCCAGTTGCGCGCCGCCTTCGGACGGCGCCTGGGCGACCGGGAGTGGACCCGGTTCATCGACGGCCTCTGCGCCGCCAGTCCGCGGTTCGCGGCGCTGTGGGGCAGGCACGAGGTCGCCTCGTCGGAGGCGCGGCGCAAGTCCTTCTGGAGCGTGGACGGGGACGAGCTGCACCTGGTCGCGAGCGGCTTCGCGGTCGCCGCGGCGCCGGACACGAAGCTGTGGATCTACACGCCCGACGACCAGGACACCACCCGGCTGATCGACGCCCTCGTACGGCGCTACCGGAAGGCCGGAGCCGCGGAGCTGCTGCGCCTGGGCGCCCGTTCGGGGCGGGCCGGCGGACCACCGCGGGGAGCGTGACGACGACCGGGCTCTCAGGTGGACGTCGGCTGCCTCTGGCGCCCGGGGAACTCCGCCCCCGTCAGGGTCAGCAGCGGGGCGGACTTGACCGCGGTCTCCTCGAACTCGGCCTGCGGGTCCGACAGCGCGACGATCGCTCCGCCGATCCCGTAACGGACCCTCCCCGGGGTGAGAACCGCCGTTCGGATCACCACACTCAGATCCGCGGCACCGGACAGCGAGAAGTACCCGATCGCGCCCGAGTAGACGCCGCGGGGCCCGCCTTCGAGACGGTCGACGATCTCCATGGTGCGAATCTTGGGCGCGCCCGTCATCGATCCCGGCGGGAAGGAGGAGCGCACGCAGTCCACGGCCGTACGGTGCGGGCGCAGCCGGGCCCGCACCGTACTCACCAACTGGTGCACGGTCGCGTACGTCTCGACGTCGAAGAGCCCGCTGACCTCCACCGAGCCGGGCTCGGCGTACCGGCCCAGGTCGTTGCGCACCAGATCGACGATCATCAGGTTCTCGGCGCGGTCCTTCTCGTTCGCCCTCAGCTCCGACACGATCTCCGCGTCCTCGTGCGGCGCGGCTCCACGGGGCCGGGTGCCCTTGATGGGCCTGGACTCGGCCACGCCGTCCGCGCTCACGCTCACGAACCGCTCGGGCGACGTGCTCAGCACCGCCATGTCCCCGAAGCGCAGCAGCGCCGCGCAGGGGGAGGGGCTGGCACGTCGCAGGGTCCGGTACGACACCCAGGGGTCCAGATCGAGATCGGCCTCCGCGAGGTTGGTCAGGCATATCTCGTACGTCTCACCGGCGGCGATCTCCTCCTGGCAGGCGTCGATCAGCTTCAGGTACGCATCGTGGTCGTGCCGCAGCCGGACGGGAGCAGTCGCGGCGGCGACGGGGAGCTCCCGCGGGGAGACTCCCGCCAGCGCGCGCAGGGCCTGCCGGGTGTCGCGCAGCCAGGAACGAGCCGGCGCCTCGTCGCCCTGCTCGGCCAGCGCCAGCAGATGGGTGGTCCCGGTGGCGTGGTCGAGTACCACCGCGCGGTCGGCGAACACCAGGACGGCGTCGGCGTCCTGCGAGCGGTGCACGTTGGTCGCGCCGCACTGGGCCTTCAGTTCGTAGCCCAGATAACCGACCCACCCCAGCGTGAAGTCGAAGGGGAGGGAGGGCAGTTCCGTCCTCGTCGCCCGCAGGTCCGCGTCGAGCCAGTCGAGGAAGTCGCCGCTGACCATCTGCGTGCCCGTCGCGGAGCGCACCTCCACCGTGCCGCTCCAGACGTCGGCCCTGGCGACGCGCGCCAGCGGTCCCGAGGCGTCACCCATGAAGGAGAAGCGTCCCGCACGGTCGTCCGGCCTGCTGCTGTCCAGCCAGAAGGCGTGGTCGCCGGAGCCGAAGAGGTGCTCGAAGACCACCTCGTCGACCCACCGGGTGGGTACCGCCTCGGTCAGCACCCGCAGCCGGCGCGGTCGCGCCGCCGGGGGACGGGCGGAGCGAGGGAGCGCCGGTGCGGACGGCCGGAAGGGCTCCGGTGCGGTGCCGCGTTCCGCATGCCAGGAGCGGCTCGCCGCGACGAAGTTGGCGAGCAGTTCCTTGCCGTACTCGGTCAGTACCGACTCGGGGTGGAACTGCAGGCCCCAGATGGGGCGGTGCCGGTGACGCAGCCCCATCAGTACGCCGTCCGGCGTCCACGCGACGGCCTCGAGTTCGTCCGGCAGGCTCTGCACCGTGAGCGAGTGATAGCGCACTGCTTCGAAGGGCGAGGGGATGCCGTGGAACAGGTCACTGCCGTCGTGCAGCACGGGCGAGGTGCGGCCGTGCCGCGGTTCGGGGGCCCGTCCGACCACCCCGCCGTGCAGCAGCGCGACGCCCTGGTGCCCGAGGCAGACTCCGAGCACTGGTATCCGGGCGTGGCGCACGACGTCCGCGCACAGGCCGAAGTCCGCCGGGCGTTCGGGGCTGCCGGGCCCCGGCGAGAGGACCACCTGGTCGAACTCCGCGAGGCGCGAGTGATCCCAGCCGGGTTCGTCGTTGCGGATCACGACGGGTTCGCATCCGCTGACCTCGGTCAGGTAGTGGTACAGGTTGAAGGTGAAGGAGTCGTAGTTGTCGATCAGGAGCGTTCGCACGGATTCGCTGTCCCTGTGATCTCGTACAGGATGTGTTCGACGGACTCCGCGCCCTCGCGGACCGTCCGGCTGCGCAGGACCCGCAGCCGCCGACCGGACTCCTCGGCGAGCCGGTGCAGGACCGGGATGTCGCCGCGGTCGCTGAAGTGCAGCAGAACCCGGCCCCCGGGGGCGGCGTGCAAGGCGGCCTCGGCGAGGTAGCGCCGGTGGGTTCGGTAGCCGGGGTCCACGTACGCGCGTTCATGGATCGTGGTGGGCCGGTATCCGGGCGGCGCCAGGACGAAGTTCGAGTGCCAGTAGACGGTGTCGAAGCGTTCGGCGGGGCCGACTCGGCCGAACAGGTCGCTGTGCACCGCCGTCACGCGGTCCGTGACGTGGTGCCGGTGCGCGTTGAGGGCGGTGTTGCGCACCGCCTGCTCGCTGACGTCGACGGCGGTCACCCGGTCGCAGCCGGCCAGGGCGGCGGACACGGCGATGATGCCGGTGCCGCACCCGATCTCCAGCAGGGAGCCGCGGAGCAGCGGGGTCCCGCCGGGCTCCGTGAGGCCGAGCAGGTCCATGGCCACACCGGTCGAGGGCGAGAAGGGTGGTGCGAACACACCGTCCAGGAGGTCCCAGGTGCGGTCCGCCATGGTGAAGGTGCGCGGCCGTTCGGGATGGTGCAGGGACGCCCGGCTGCGTTCGAGCGAGCGTATGTAGCTCTGGATGTTCGACATGTTTCCCCCGTTTTCTGATGGAGGCCGTCGCAGACCATGACGGCTCCGGGGACATGTTTTCCCGGTCGGCGACGCCGTGGAAGGTGGGGGCACCACCCTCTGCGGCCTACGAGATGAGGGTGCGGCCACACATGATCGTTAGAATCCCAGATCGAAGGCCGAAAGGGGGCGCCATCACGATCGGTACGCTGCTGGAGAGTTGACTGGCCCAGGAAACGACGACAGGAGGCAACGGGACAGTGAACACGGAGAGGGAACAGTCCGGCTCCCCCACGTTAGAGGTCTTGGAACTGCTCGCACAGGACTCGCCGCTCCATCACTTTCAGGAACTCCTCAACCACGGCAGGCGACGCCTGTCCCAGGACCAGTTCGCCGAGCTGGAACGGGCGACGCAACTGGCCACGAACATCCACGCGGCCACCGTGCAGCGCCGCCAGCGGGAAGCGACCATGAGCGCGCTCGTGGACACGGTCCACGAGATGACGATGCCGTACGACCCCGACGCACTGCTGAAGGTCATCACGAACCGGGCCCGCCGACTGCTCGGTTCGGACATGGCCTACATCAGTCTGAACACGGGCGACGGCACCACGTACATCCACAGCTCGGACGGCGACACCACGTCGCTCAACGTCGGGCTGGTGGTGGAGCAGAGCCACGGTCTGGGGGCCATGGCACAGGAGGCCGGGGCGCCCTTCTGGACGCCCGACTACCTCAACGACACCCGCATTCCGCACGGGGAGCGGATCGACGAAGTCGTCCGCGTGGAGGGACTGCACGCGGTGATGGCGGTCCCCATCTCCAGCGGCGGCGAGGCCATCGGCGTCCTCTACACCGCCGACCGTTCCGCGCGCCACTACCTGCCCGACGAGATCAGTGTCATGCGTTCGATCGCCGACTTCGCAGCGGTGGCACTGGACCGGACCCGGATGCTGGACCGTACCCGGTCGGAGATGGCGGAACTGGAGTTGGTGCGCATCGCCGCACGCAGGGCCGCGGCCCACTCCGAACAACTCGACGACGTCCGGGCCCGCATGATCACTCAGGTGCTCGCAGACGGAAACCTCCAGGACCTCGTGAGCGTGGCCGCCGGTGTCCTGGGAGGGTCGCTCGCCGTGGCCGACGCGCACCGTCGAGTGCTCGCGTCGGCGGGCGACGCCTGGGAGATGGGGGAGGAGCTGCGGGAGCGGGCCCGCCTGGAGGCGCACACCGCACGCGGGCTCGTCTCCCTCGATGACGGCATATGGGCGACGCCCGTCGCCGCCGGGGCCGAGGACCTCGGGGTCGTCCTGTTCAGGTCCGGTGCGTCGCAGCCGCCGACCCCAGAGCTGGAACGGTTCTTCCGGTTCGTCGGACAAGCGGTGGCGCTGCTCCTGGTGATGCAGCGCAGCACCGCGGTGGCGGCCGGTCCGGTCCGCGACGCACTGCTCGACGACCTGCTCGTCCCTTCCCGGCATCCCAGCTCGCAGTTCACGCACCGGGCACGCCGGGTGGGTCTGGACCCGGACAGCCCGTACGTCGTCGTCCTCGCGCATCCGGAGGGCGGCGAGCACGGCAGGGCCGTCGTCTGGGCCTCCTCGTACGCCTACCGGCAGTGCGGGCTCAAGACCGTGAGCGGCGACTCCGTCGTACTTCTGCTGCCGGGCTCGGACGCCTCCTCGGCGGCGCGGGCCGTCTTCGAGGAACTCTCACCGCTGCTCAGCGAGCCCGTCACGGTGGCCGCGTCGGGCCCGGCCGATTGCCTCGGCCGGGTCGCCGACCTGTACCAGGAGGCCGTGAGCTGCTACGACGCGCTGATCGCGCTGGGCGGTGCGGGAAGTGCGGCGTCGATGGACGAACTGGGCTTCCTGGGCCTGCTGTTGTCCGGCGGCCACGACGTCGACGGCTTCATCGGGCTGACGATCGGCCCGTTGCTCGACCACGACGCGGAACGCGCCACGGACCTCGTCGCCACCGTCGAGGCGTACTTCGCCTCAGGGAACAGTCCCACACGTGCGGCCGAGGAGCTGCACGTGCACGCCAATACGGTCGCCCGCCGCCTCACCCGGATCACCGGTGTCCTGGGCCCGGACTGGCAGCAGCCGCCGCGGGCCGTGGACATCCAGCTCGCGGTGCGGCTGCTGCGGGCCAGGGAGGTTCTCCGCCGCAGGCGTGATCAGGCCGACATGCCGGGGAGGTGAGCGCAGTCGCCGTCGGCCTGCGCGGTCAACGCCTCGACGGCGTGGGCCGCGGAGGCGAGGGTGATGTGGCAGTGCCATCCGCGCAGCGAACGTCCTTCGAAGTCCCGCAAACCCGCCCGGTTCCCGAACCCGGCCAGGTCCTGCCGTACCCGCCCGGTGAGTGCGGCCAGCCGCAACAGCGCCGGCGACGGAGTCTGCGTCATGGTCGTCAGCCACGCCCCTCCGAAGCGGGACCGGTAGCTGTCCCACTCTCCCAGGAGCACGAGGTCCTGGGAGCCGCCCGGCAGCCCCACGCTCAGGCGGGCGACGGGGGTGTGCCGGATCCCGGAGGGAGCCGCCGTGCCGCCCCAGGCCACCGTGCGGCGCAGCCCCGGCACCGAGGCGAGCAACTGCTGCACGCGCACCTGGCCCTGACCGGGCCGGCGCACCCGTGCGTCCCGGGGGGTCACCCGCGTGGTGCCGGGAACGCGCACCAGCACGGGGACGCCCGCTGCGGAGAAGCGGTCGAGCGTGGCGGAGGGGTCCTCGGCCATCGTGTCGAGCACCACGGGAAGACGGGTGGCGTCGTGGACGCGGGAGAACCCCAGAGCCGCGGTGGCCGCGCACGCCTGCCGCGGTTCGGTGCGGTCGTCGTCCAGGAGGAGGCGCCAGGTCACCGGGGCGCTGACGCGATCGGACGCGGCCCACACGCCGAACGCCTGTTGGCCGTGGAAGGCTCCGCCGTGGTGCTCGTCGACACCCCAGCCCACGCCCACGGAGTGCTGCCCGGACTTCGGGATCGGCATGGGACGGACCACCCAGGCGCGGGCGCCGATGCGGGGGACGAGCCAGTCGGACAGGGCCTCGCGCAAGGACACCCAGTCCCAGGTGGAATTGCAGACGAAGTGGTGCAGGGGCTGCTCCATCGTGGGGTCGCCCAGGGACAGGGCGACGTTCCTGATGGACCGGCGGCCGTGTGCGCTCAGCAGTCCCCGCAGGTACTGCTCGCCCTTGTGCCTCTGGTCCCTGCGCGGGAGGACGGCGAAGAGAGCGGTGCTCAGGTCCTGGAGCAGGCTCTCCCGCGGGGAGTCGGCCACCATCAGGCCGGGTGTCCCGCCCCCGAACGCCTGCGCGGCCATCTGCCGTGGACCGACAACCCCGCGCGTGCGCTCCGCGTCGCTCGGCGACGCTCCCCCGTTGGCGAGAACGTTCACGGATTCCCCCTCTGTGTCGTTCCTGGACGGCTCCGCAGAGCCGGGTGGTCCCAGCATGCGGGGCACGTCGCCGGGCCGGGGAGGTGGAGGGAGGACTCCATGACCGGGGGGAGCGGTTGCCGCACCACCGCCGCCCGCGGCACCGTCGCCGACGGTGCCGCGGGCGGCGGTGGTGCGGCCCGGCGAGGTGGTGGCGGCCCCTACGCCCCGTCCGCCGGGTTGGTGACAGGACGAGGGTCGAAAGCCACCCGCTGACGGACGATCTTGCCGTCGACCACGTGGCTCCACGTGGCGACCGGCATCGGAGCGGCCACGCTGGTGTGCATCTCGAACCACGTCAGCACGTCGGGTCCGTCGCTGAAGACCTTCTTGACGACGATGTCGGTGTTGATCTCCGACGCTATCTCGATCTTCTCGCGGAACTCGTCGGCGCTGGTGGCGTAGCCGTAGGGGCCGACGAAGTCCACGTCGTCGGCGAGCAGCGAGCGCAGCGCGTCGAAGTCCTTGGCCCTCCACGCCGCGTAGTACGCGGCGGTGACGTGGGTCGGCTCGTCGGTCATCGGAGTGTTCCCTTCATCGGCTTTCCGGTCGGCGGGTTCCAGGAGGGCCTGGCGTTGAGTTCGGCCACGTCGTTGCCGGTGGTGGTGCGGTAGGTGCCGGCCAGCTTCCGGTAGACGCCCGCGGCAGCGGGACCGGCCCCGCTCTTCGGCTTGCCCCGGTGCATCCGCCGGTTGGCGTGGACCACGGTGTGGGTCGCGGGCCTGCGGTGATCCTCGTAGCCGCGCAGGGCGGCGACCGGGTCGCCGCCCCGCGCGAGCGTGTGGGCGAGGACCCGTGCGTCGACGACGGCCTGGGAAGCGCCGTTCGCGCCGACGGGGTACATGGGGTGGGCGGCGTCACCCAGCAGGGTCACCCGCCCCTCGCCCCAGTGGGGCAGGGGATCGCGGTCGACCATGGGGTATTCGAGGAGGTCGTCGGCGTCCGTCAGCATGGCGGAGACGTCGAGCCCGTCGACCCGCCGGCCCTCGAAGTGGGGCAGTACGTCCTCGATCCTTCCGGCCGAGTTCCAGGAGGCCGGGCCGCCGAGCGGGCCGGGGTCGCCGACCGGGACCATGCAGATCCAGTTCGTCAGCGAGCGGCCCCGCCGGGCGGCACCCGGGTCGATGGGGTAGGCGATCAGCCTGCTCCCCCCTCCCGCGTCCAGGTGCACCATGGTGCGACCGGTCAGGAACGCGGCCGTGTCCGTCGTCCCGCGCCACATCGTCGTGCCGGACCACTGCAACGGTCCCTCGTCCGGATGGAGGGCCGCGCGGACCGCGGAGTGCAGGCCGTCGGCGCCGACGACCAGGTCCGCCGCGAGGCCGAACGGGCGGTCGGCCCCCCGGTCGCGCAGTCGCACCTCCACGCCCGGGCCTTCCTGCCGCAGGCCCTCGAACGCCGTACCGGTGCGCACGGCCTCCGGGCCGAGCCGGTCACGCACCGCATCGAGCAGCAGCATCTGCAGCTTCCCGCGGTGGAGGGAGTACTGGGGCCAGTGGTAGCCGCGGGCGGTGCCGAGGTCCTCACGGTGCTGGACGGCCCCGGATCCGTCGACCCAGACCATTTCGGCAGTGGGGATTCCGATGGCGGACAGGCCGTCGGCGAGCCCGAGTTCGGTGAGTTCCCGCACCGCGTGCGGCTGGAGGTTGATGCCGACGCCCAGAGGGCGCAGGTGCCTGGTGCGTTCGACGACGACGGCCTCGATGCCTGCCGCGTGCAGGCTCAGGGCGGTGGTGAGACCACCGATGCCGCCTCCTACGACGAGCACTTTCACGTCGAGGCTCCCTTCACGGCTGGAGCCGGGTGGTGCCCCAGCTCCGGTCGTCGCGCCGGTCGTAGCGGAGCCTGCGGTGCAGCCGGCCGGAGTCGGCCGCCCAGAACTCCACTGCGGACGGCACCAGGAGGTAGCCGACGAAGCGCTGTGGACGTGGCAGGGGCTCGCCCAGCGCTTCCAGACGCGCGGCGTGCGCGCGCAGCGCGGCCACGTCGTCCAGCGGCTCGCTCTGTGCGGCCGCCGTCGACATGGCGTGCATGGGGATGGGCCGTCCGTGCCAGAGCTTGTCGGAAGCCTCGTCGTCGAGCTGCTCCACCTCTCCGGAGATGCTGATCTGCTGTGCGGTCTCACGCCAGTAGAGCAGCCCCGATGCCCAACCGGTGGCGGCCAGTTCACGCCCCTTCTGACTGGTGGTGTGGCTCATGAACACCAGCCCCCGGTCGGTCACCGAGTTGAACGCGACGATGCGGGTGGAGGCGCGGCCCCGGGCGTCGGCGGTGGCCAGAGCGAGGGCCCGCGGCTCGCGGACCCCTCGTTCCTCGGCCTGCGCGAGCCAGGTCCTCAGCAGGCCGAGCGGCTCCGGCGCCGGACGGTCGTACTCGGGGAAGGGGAGGTCGGTCGTTCCGCTGAGGGACTCGAACCGGCTGCTGCTCCCGCTGGTGGTGGTACTCATAGGAGTGGAGCCCTTCTAGACGTGAATGGTTCCCTCGGCGACGACTGCGCCGTTGCCGCCGACGTGGACCGTGCGGATGCCGTCACCCGTCCCGTCGGCCTGCGCGCGCATCAGCGACGGCCGGCCCATCTCCACCCCCTGGAGGATCCGCAGCTCCTCGCCGTACTTCGCGAGCCCGTGGCGGGCCAGGTGGATGGCCAGGGGACCGGCCGCGGAGCCCGTCGCCGCGTCCTCCACGACGCCGTACGCCGGGGAGAACATCCGGGTGCGCCACCGTGTGCCCGAGCCGGCGAAGCAGTTGGCCGCCATGTCGGGGAAGGCGGACAGGGCGCGGTGGTCAGGGCGCAGCGCGGAGAGCGCCGGGACGCTCTCGACGCCGACGAAGACATGACGCGGACCGTTGCGGTACGCCACCACCGGGGTGAGCGGCTCCTCCACGCCGAGCGCGTCGAGGAGTTCCGCGGCGTGCTCGTACGGTTCCCAAGTGGGCACAGGCTGCCGCATCCGCACCGACACCGCTCCGGCGTCGTCGCGGGACAGCTCGAAGGGGATGACACCCATGGCCGTCTCCAGGCGCAGCGAGTCCCGGCCGAGCGTGTGCCCGAGGGCAACCGCGGTGCCCAGCATCGGGTGCCCGGCGAACGGCAGCTCGTTGACGGGTGTGAAAATGCGGATGCGCGCGTCGCCGCCCTGCTCGGCCGGCCGGACGAAGGTGCACTCGGAGAGGTTCATCTCCTTGGCGATCTGCTGCATCCGCTCGGCCGTGAGGTCACCGGCGTCGAAGAAGACGGCCACCGGGTTCCCTTCCAGGGGCCTGTCGGCGAAGGCGTCCACAACCATGTAGCTGTGCATGAGTTCTCGTTCTCCTGAGGACGGTGCGGTGAGGTGCGCGGTGCCGGCCGTGAGTCACGGAGCGAAGCGCGTGCCCGGAGCACGCAGCGCGTGCACGCCCTCGGCCGTCGCCTCGACGTCGAACCGGGTCCGGTGCGTGGGGGGACCCCCGATCAGTTCGGCGGCGCGGTTGGGCGGCAGCTCCTCCGGGGCGGGCCTGTCGGTCTCCCAGACCATGACCGCGCCCCAGCGGTTCGAGGCCGCGTCGGCGACCCAGAACTTCATGAACAGACCCGCGACCCCGGACCACTCGGCGACCCCGTCGTCGTCCTTCAGATGGGTACGCATGGAATCGATCGTCTGCGCCGAGCCGGTCAGGTCCCACCATGCGATGTCGACCTTCATCAGGTGGGAATTCCGTCGCGCTTGACCTCCGGAACCGGTATTCCCAGGGCGCGCAGCTGCTGATTGGGGTTCATGAACTCGCGCTGCAGCTTGATCTTGCCGCCCTCGAATTCGAAGTAGTGCAGGAAGTGATTCCGGTAATGACCCTCGGGGTAGGCGGGGAACCTGATCTTTCCCTCGCCGTCGCACTCCACCCAGAAACGGTTCGGGTCCTGCGTCTCGTACACCTCGATGTTGATCCAGGCCCAGTCCGGGAAGCACTCGAGCGACCACACGGCGTGCTCGCCGAGACGGTCGCGACCGCGAATGACGATGGGCTCGCCGGTGTCCGTGGTCCACAGCCCGCCGCAGCCGTCCTCGGTGAACAGCAGGTGTCGCCGGAGCCGGTCCTCGCCCCGGGTGTTCATGTACTGCTCGACGACCGCCCGGTTGCTCGCGCGGAGTTCCGCGTCGTCGTGGAAGGTTTTCGGCTGCGTGCTTTCGGACATCACTGGCCTCCATCGATGGGAACACTGCGGCGCTCCGTACGAGCCGGACCGCACGTGAACTCTCGTGAGCAAGCACGCACCGCCGCAACACCGGAGTCCGGACTCCTTGAAGTCGGACCGGAGGTTCACCAGTACGTGACGGAGTCGGCCCGCGGACCTTCGCGTTTCCCGCCTGAATTGGCAAGAGTTGCAGCGCAGCCGCCTCCCGCCGATACCGGACGAGGCGGCACCCCACCATCTCAGGAGGTATCCGGTGAACAATGTCCACACGTTCCTCCGCTCATTGCCCGCGGCTCAGCAGCCGGACTGGGAAAGCCATACGGAATTCACCCGCGTCGAGGAAGAGCTGAGCGCCGCACCGGAACTCGTCGACGCCGCCGACGTCGACGCCCTGCACGCACACCTCGCCGAGGCGGCCGCCGGACACGTCCAGATCGTCCAGGCCGGCGACTGCGCCGAGGACTGGGCGGAGTGCAACGAGGGGGATGTCGCCCGGAAGGCGGGCCTCCTGGACGTGCTGGCCGGACTGATGCGCATGACCTCGCACAAGCCCGTACTGCGGGTCGGCCGCCTGGCGGGCCAGTACGGCAAGCCGCGCTCCCGCCCCACCGAGAGCGTGCGCGGCATGGAACTGCCGGTCTACCGCGGGCACATGGTCAACTCGCCCGAGCCGCATCTCAGGGCCCGCACCCCCGACCCGACCCGGATGCTCACCGGGTACCGGGCCGCCCGGGACGTACTGACCATGCTCGGCTGGGGCGGCGGTGCACGACGTGCCCGGCCCGGGACGGAGGTATGGACCAGCCACGAGGCACTGCTCCTCGACTACGAGCTGCCGATGCTGCGGACCCTGCCGGACGGCCGGCGGCTGCTCACGTCCACGCACTGGCCGTGGATCGGCGAACGCACCCGCCAGACCGACGGCGCCCACGTGGCCATGCTCGCCCAGGTGGCGAACCCGGTCGCCTGCAAGGTCGGTCCGGGCATGACCCGGGACGAGCTGCTCGATCTGTGCGAAGCGCTCGACCCCGGCCGGACACCGGGCCGGCTCACCCTCATCGCCCGCATGGGCGCGGACACGGTCGGCGAACGGCTGCCGGCCCTGGTCGCCGCCGTACGGACCGCGGGGCACCCCGTCATCTGGCTGACGGACCCGATGCACGGCAACACCGTCAGCGGCCCCGAGGGCCTCAAGACGCGGCTGGTGCGGACCGTCGTGCGCGAGGTCGTGGAGTTCCACCGGGCGGTGACCGACGGGGGCGGCGTCGCCGGCGGCATGCACCTGGAGACGACCCCCGACCAAGTCACCGAGTGCGTCGCGGACCACGACCGGATCCACGAGGTGGGCGACAAGTACACGAGCCTGTGCGACCCGCGGCTCAACCCCCGCCAGGCGATGACCGTGGCCTCGGCCTGGCTCGGCTGACGCGTTCCTCGTCCCGTCCCTCTCTCACCGAAAGGCCAGCCATGGGGGGAATCCCACCCATCGACCCCTATCCGATGCCCACCGAGGGCGACCTTCCGGCCAACACCGCACGGTGGACGGTCGATCCCGCCCGGGCCGTACTGCTCGTGCACGACATGCAGCGCTACTTCCTGCGGCCCTTCTCCGCCGACCGCGGACCCGGCGGCGAACTGGTGCACAACGCGGCGCTGCTGCGGGAGCAGTGTGCCGCCCTGGGCGTCCCGGTGGCCTACACGGCGCAGCCGGGCGGCATGAGCGACCAGGAGCGCGGCCTGCTCAAGGACTTCTGGGGCCCCGGCATGAAGGTGTCCCCGGAGGACCGCGAGGTCGTCGACGAGCTCGAACCCGCCCCGTCCGACTGGGTGTTCACCAAGTGGCGCTACAGCGCCTTCTTCAAGTCGGACCTGCTGGAGCGGATGCGCCGGCACGGCCGCGACCAGTTGATCGTCTGCGGCGTCTACGCCCACGTCGGCGTGCTCATGTCCGCCGTCGAGGCCTTCACCAACGACATCCAGCCGTTCCTCGTCGCCGACGCGGTCGCCGACTTCTCTCCGGAGTTCCACCGCATGGCGCTGGACTACGCGGCGCAGCGGTGCGCAATCGTCGCCACCACGAAGTCGGTGCTGACGCAGCTCACCGACGGGGACGGAGACGTCCGATGACCGATCTGCTGGGCCGCGTCCTCACCGATCCCCCCGCCGCCTATGCGCTGCTCCACCGTCCCGAGACCACCGGCCGCCCGGTGCTCGAGGTGCTGTTCGGCGACATCGCGACCGCCGACACGCTCGCCCGCATCCCGGTACCGGACGGTCCGCCCCGCACGGAGGGCACCCCGCAGCACGACGTGCTGGCCGTCGTCCCGTACCGGCAGATCTCCGAGCGGGGATTCGCAAGCAACGACGACGGCGAACCGCTGATCACCATGACCGTCACCGACCAGGGCGAACTCCCCGTGTGGGAGGCGCTGCACCGCCTTCCCGACGACCCGATCACCCTGACCGGCGAGCACTTCGACATCGACGACGACAGCTACGCCGCCCTCGTGCGCGAGGTCGTCGAGCACGAGATCGGCACGGGTGAGGGCGCCAACTTCGTCATCCGGCGATCCTTCGTGGCGGACATCACCGACTACACCCGGCACAGTGCGCTGTCCTTCTTCCGGCGGCTGCTGGCACGGGAGTCGGGCGCGTACTGGACCTTCCTGGTGCACACCGGGAGCCGTACCTTCGTCGGCGCCAGCCCGGAACGGCACGTCAGCCTGCACGGCGGCACCGCGGTCATGAACCCGATCAGCGGAACGTACCGCTATCCGGCGGCCGGACCGGACCTGCCGGGCCTGATGGACTTCCTGGCGGACCGCAAGGAGGCCGACGAGCTCTACATGGTCGTGGACGAAGAGCTCAAGATGATGGGCCGGATCTGCGAGTCGGGCGGGCGGGTGGTCGGACCGTACCTCAAGGAGATGGCCCGGCTGGCCCACACCGAGTACTTCATCGAGGGCCGCACTTCCCACGACGTGCGGGACATCCTGCGCGAGACGATGTTCGCGCCCACGGTCACCGGGAGTCCCCTGGAGAGCGCCTGCAAGGTGATCAGCCGGTACGAGAAGGAGGGCCGCGGCTACTACAGCGGTGTCATGGCCCTGATCGGCCGGGACGGCGCGGGCGAGCGGACCATGGACTCCGCCATTCTGATCCGCACCACCGACATCAGCGCCGAGGGGAGGGTCAGCATCGGCGTCGGCGCCACGCTGGTACGGCACTCGGACCCGCTGAGCGAGGCCGCCGAAACCCGCAGCAAGGCGGCCGGGCTCCTCGTCGCGCTGGGGGCCGGTGAAGGCACCCGGTTCGCCGAGCACCGCGACGTCCGCGCGGCCCTGGCCCGGCGCAACGACCGCATCGCCGACTTCTGGCTGCGTGACGCGCCCGAACGGCGTGAACCCGTACCGGAGCTCGCGGGCCGCGACGTGCTGATCGTCGACGCGGAGGACACGTTCACGGCCATGCTCGGCCACCAGCTGTCGTCGATGGGCCTGCGCGTCACGGTGCGCCGCTTCGACGAGCAGTACGACTTCGCCGCCCACGACCTGGTGGTCATGGGCCCGGGGCCGGGCGACCCCGGCAATGTCCGGCACTCGAAGATCAGCCATCTCCGGTCGGCCCTTTCGCAGCTCGTCGAGGAACGTCGTCCGTTCCTCGCCGTGTGCCTGAGCCATCAGGTGCTCGCCTCGCTGCTCGGGCTCGACGTGGTCCGCAAGGACGTGCCCCACCAGGGCCTGGCGAAGAGCATCGACCTGTTCGGCACCCGCGAGCGGGTCGGCTTCTACAACACGTTCGCGGCCCGCGGCGAGTCCGACAAGCTCGACCATCCGGAACTCGGCCCCGTCGAGGTCAGCCGGGACCCGGCGACCGGCGAGGTGCACGCCCTGCGCGGGGCCGGCTTCGCGTCGGTGCAGTTCCACCCCGAGTCCGTACTCACCGAGGACGGCGTGCGGATCGTCGGGGAACTGCTGACCGGCGTGGTGCACTCGCGGGAGTTCCGGCGGTGAGGTCCCTGACAGCCCGGGTCCCGGGCTCCAAGAGCATCACCAATCGTGCGCTGCTCCTCGCCGCGGCCGCGCGGGGCACGAGCCGGCTCACCGCCCCCCTGGTCAGCGACGACACGGTCGCCTTCCGGACCGCGCTGGAGCACCTCGGCGCCGGGGTGCGGGAGTCGGACGACGCCTGGGAGGTCACCGGGCTCGGACGGGGGCCGGTCGGCGGCGCCGACATCTGGTGCGCCGACGCGGGGACGGCGGCGCGGTTCCTGCCCCCGTTCGCCGCGACCGGACGGGGCACCTACCTCTTCGACGGTTCGGACCAACTCCGGGCCCGGCCCCTGCAGCCGCTCGTCGCGGCGCTGGAACGGCTCGGGGCGGACGTGGTCACGCAAGGCCCCCGCGTGCTCCCCCTGCGGGTACGGGCCGACGGTCTGAGTGGCGGAGAGCTGACGGTGGACGGCGGGCTGAGCAGCCAGTTCCTGAGCGGACTGCTGATGGCCGCACCCCTGGCGTCCGCGCCACTGACCGTGACCGTACGCGATCTGGTCAGCCGGCCGTACGTGGACATGACCCTCGCCCTGATGCGCCACTTCGGTGCCCGCGCGACCGCCGGGCCCCCGGAGGTCTTCACGATCGGCGACGGCGGCTACCGGGCCGCCGACCTGGCCGTCGAACCGGACGCCTCCACCGCCTCGTACTTCTTCGCGGCCGCCGCGGTCACCGGTACCGCGGTCACCGTGCCCGGCCTCGGGAGGAACAGTCTCCAGGGCGACCTGCGCTTCGTCGACACGCTGCGCCGGGCGGGCGCACACGTGGACATCGGCGACAGCGCGACCACGGTGACCGGCACGGGACGGCTCCGCGGCGGCTTCCACGTCGACATGGGGAAGATCTCCGACACCTTCATGACGCTGGCGGCCATCGCCCCGCTCGCCGACGGGCCCATCACCATACGCGGTATCGGGCACGCCCGGCTCAAGGAGTCGGACCGCATCGACGCCGTCGCACGCAACCTCGCGGCCTGCGGGATTCCCGTGGAGACCGGTCAGGACTGGCTCACGGTGCGCCCCGGCCACGTCGTCCCCACCCGGATCGCGTGCCATCGGGATCACCGCATCGCCATGGCGTTCTCGGTCCTCGGACTGCGCTCCCCCCGGCTGACGTTCGACGAACCGGAATGTGTGGTCAAGACCTTCCCGGCCTTCCACGAGGAGCTGAACCGGCTCTTTCCCGAAGGAGCGGGGCGCCGATGAGCACGGATCGGACACTGGTCGTCGGCGCCGGCCTCGGTGGCCTGGCGACGGCCCTGAGCATCGCGTCGCGCGGTCGCCGCGTCACGGTGCTGGAACGCAGGCAGGCCGTCGTCGAACCCGACGCGGGCACGCAGTTGGCGCCGAACGCCTTCCACGCGCTCGACTCGATCGGTGTGGGAAGGGACGTACGTGAACGTGCCTTGCTCCCCGAAGCGCTGTGCCTCAGGGACGCGGCGACCGGCGACCCACTCGCCCGGATGCCGCTGACCGGGACGTACCGGGATCGCTTCGGCGCGCCCTACGCCGTCGTGGACCGTGCCGGTCTCCACGCCGTGCTCATGGCGCTGTGCCGGGCCTCCGAATCGATCGAGCTGGTGACCGGCTGTGCGGTGGCCTGGTACGAGCAGGACGCGCGGACCGTCACCGTGGTGAGTGAAGCGGGGCAACGCTTCACCGGAACCGCGCTCGTCGCCGCCGACGGCATCCGGTCCACCGTGCGTCGCCGGCTCGTCGGCGACGGCGCCCCGAAGACGTCCGGCGACATGGTGTACCACGCGGTGGTCCCGCTCACGGACGCCGCGACGGCACTCCTGCCCGGCGAACCGGGTCTCGACGGGCCGACCGCGTGGTTGGCGCCGGGGCGGCACTTCGTCCACTTCGTCCACCGCACCGCCGACGGGAGGCCCGTACTCAACTTGGGCGTCACCCACGAGCAGGGTGTATCCGAGCCCGTGGTGGGCCTGCCGCCCGACACGTCCCACGTCCTCGGACTCTTCCCGGACCTGGCCGACTCCGCGCGGCGGCTCCTCCGACTGGGCACGGGCTGGCGCACCTGGGCGCTGTGTGACCGGGACCCCGTCGAGCGGTGGACCGACCACCGTGTGGCGCTGCTCGGCACCGCGGCCCACCCGATGCTTCCCTACGCGGTTCAGGGCGTCTCCCAGACACTGGAGGACGCCGCCGTCGTGGGCCGCCTCCTCGACTGCGAGGCGGCCGAGGTGCCGTCGCGCCTGAGCCGCTACGCGGCCGCACGCCGAGCCCGGGCGCACCGTGCCCAGCAGGTCTCGCGCGAGCTGGGCCGAAGACTCTTCCACCCGTCGGGCGGGCCGGCCCGGACACGCGACGCCATGCTCACGTCGCTGACGACTGAGGAACTGCACGACAAAGTGGCCTGGCTGCACGGGTTTCGCGATTTCGCCGAAGGAGACGAGAGTTGAGCAGGTTGCGCTGGCTGACCGCGGGGGAGTCCCACGGTCCCGCACTCGTCGCGACGCTGGAGGGACTGCCCGCCGGCGTGCCGATCACGACCGGCATGGTGGCGGACCACCTGGCGAGGCGGCGGCTCGGCTACGGTCGCGGTGCGCGGATGAAGTTCGAGCGCGACGAGGTCACCTTCCTCGGCGGCGTCCGGCACGGTCTGACCATGGGCTCCCCGGTCGCGGTCATGGTCGGCAACACCGAGTGGCCCAAGTGGGAACAGGTGATGGCGGCCGACCCGGTCGATCCGGAGGTGCTGGCCGGCCTTGCGCGCAACGCCCCGCTGACCCGTCCGCGCCCCGGCCACGCGGACCTCGCCGGGATGCAGAAGTACGGCTTCGACGAGGCCCGTCCGGTTCTGGAGCGTGCCTCGGCGCGTGAGACGGCGGCCCGGGTGGCGCTGGGCGCGGTGGCCCGGTCGTACCTGAAGGAGACGACGGGGGTCGAGATCGTCAGCCACGTCGTCGAGCTGGCGTCGGCGAAGGCGCCGCAGGGTGTGTACCCGACGCCGGACGACGTCGAGCGGCTGGACGCCGACCCGGTGCGCTGCCTGGACGCGGAGGCGTCGGAGGCGATGGTGGCCGAGATCGACCAGGCCCACAAGGACGGCGACACCCTCGGCGGCGTCGTCGAGATCCTCGCCTACGGCGTGCCGGTCGGTCTCGGTTCGCACGTCCACTGGGACCGCAAGCTCGACGCGCGGCTCGCGGGTGCCCTCATGGGCATCCAGGCGATCAAGGGTGTCGAGATCGGTGACGGTTTCGAGCTGGCCCGCGTGCCGGGCTCCCGGGCGCACGACGAGATCGTGAGCACGCCTGAGGGTGTCCGGCGGGTCTCCGGCCGTTCCGGTGGTACCGAGGGCGGCCTCACCACCGGTGAGCTGCTGCGGGTGCGTGCGGCGATGAAGCCGATCGCGACCGTGCCGCGCGCTCTGCAGACCGTGGACGTGAGTACCGGGGAGGCCGCGCAGGCGCATCACCAGCGTTCCGACGTGTCCGCGGTGCCGGCCGCCGGGATCGTAGCCGAGGCGATGGTGGCGCTGGTCCTCGCCGACGCGGTGGCGGAGAAGTTCGGCGGCGACAGCGTGACCGAGACCCGCCGCAACGTCCAGTCGTACCTCGCCAACCTGGCCATCCGATGAGCGGGACCCGCCGCCGGGCGGCGGTCCTCGGATCGCCGGTCGCCCACTCGTTGTCCCCGGTCCTGCATCGCGCCGCGTACGCGCACCTGGGCCTCGCCGACTGGTCGTACGACAGGTTCGACGTGGACGAGAGCGGCCTGGCGGAATTCCTCGACGGACTGGGCCCGCAGTGGGCCGGGCTGTCGCTGACCATGCCCCTGAAGCGTGCGGTGATCCCCTTGCTGGACGAGGTCAGCGCGACGGCGCGTTCCGTCGAGGCGGTCAACACGGTCGTGTTCACCCGGGACGGTCGGCGTCTCGGCGACAACACCGACATCCCCGGTATCGCCGCCGCCCTCCGGGAACGCGGCGTCCGGCACGTCGACTCGGCCACCCTGCTCGGCGGCGGCGCCACCGCTTCGTCGGCCTTGGCCGCGCTCGCGACGGGGGTCTGCGCCGGCGAGGTGGTGGCGTACGTACGCAGCCCACGGCGCGCGGCCGAGATGCGGGAACGGGGAGAACGGCTCGGCGTTCGGGTACGCACGCGGAACTGGGCGGACGCGCCGCAGGGGCTGTCCGCACCCCTGGTGGTGGCCACGACCCCGGCGGGGGTGACGGACGCTCTCGTGCCGGCCGTCCCGCCGGGACCGCGCACCCTCTTCGACGTGCTCTACTCACCGTGGCCGACCGCGCTCGCCGCACGCTGGTCGGCCCGGGGCGGGTCCGTACTCGGCGGCCTCGACCTGCTGGTCCACCAGGCGGTGCTCCAGGTGGAACGCATGACGGGCCGCGACGACGTCCCCCGCGCGGTACTGCGCCGCGCGGGGCTGGCAGCGCTGGACCACCGCGCGAGGCGGGCCCGTCCGAAGGCGGTCGTGATCGGTCCGATGGGCGTGGGCAAGTCCACGGTGGGCGCCCTGGTCGCCGAACGCCTGGGCTGCGGCTTCCGGGACACCGACGCGGACATCGAGACCGCCGAGCGCCGGACGATCACCGACATCTTCACCGCCGAGGGCGAGGGGCACTTCCGCACTCTGGAGAAGGCCGCCGTCGCGGCCGCGCTCGCCGAGCACACCGGCGTGCTCGCCCTCGGCGGCGGCGCGGTCCTC
This sequence comes from Streptomyces sp. CCM_MD2014, assembly GCF_000772045.1. Taxonomy (GTDB): domain Bacteria; phylum Actinomycetota; class Actinomycetes; order Streptomycetales; family Streptomycetaceae; genus Streptomyces; species Streptomyces salinarius. Next base: position 5,501,608 of record NZ_CP009754.1, read on the forward strand.
GCCGAGGAGACGCGGGAACTGCTCGCAGAACAGACCGTCGTCCTTCTGACCATGGACGTCGAGGAGGCCGTCAAGCGCACCGGCCTGAACGCGGCGCGGCCGCTGCTCGCGGTCAACCCGCGCAAGCAGTGGCGCGAGCTGATGGAGGCCCGTCGGCACCTCTACGAGGAGGTCGCCACGGTCGTCGTGGCCACGGACGGCCGCACCCCCGAAGAAGTCGCCGAAGCCGCCCTGGACGCACTGGAGTTGAAAGAGGCATGAGCGAGGAAGTCACCCGGATCCAGGTCGGCGGCACCGCGGGTTCCGATCCGTACGAGGTCCTGGTGGGCCGTCGGCTCCTGGGAGAGCTGGGCGGTCTGATCGGTGCCGGGGCGAAGCGGGTCGCGGTGATCCATCCCGAGGCGCTCGCCGAGACCGGTGACGCGCTGCGCGCCGATCTCGCCGAGCAGGGCTACGAGGCGATCGCCATCCAGGTGCCCAACGCGGAGGAGGCCAAGACGGCCGAGGTCGCCGCGTACTGCTGGAAGGCGCTGGGCCAGTCCGGCTTCACCCGTACCGACGTCGTGGTCGGCGTCGGCGGCGGGGCCAGTACCGACCTGGCCGGATTCGTGGCCGCCACCTGGCTGCGCGGGGTGCGCTGGATCGCGGTGCCCACCACCGTGCTGGCCATGGTGGACGCCGCGGTGGGCGGCAAGACCGGTATCAACACCGCCGAGGGCAAGAACCTCGTCGGCGCCTTCCACCCGCCCGCCGGTGTCCTGTGCGACCTGGCCGCCCTGGACTCCCTCCCGGTCAACGACTACGTCTCCGGCCTCGCCGAGGTCATCAAGGCGGGCTTCATCGCCGACCCGGCGATCCTGGACCTGATCGAGTCCGACCCGCAGGCCGCGCGCACCCCGGCTGGAGTGCACACCGCCGAGCTGATCGTGCGTTCCATCAGGGTCAAGGCCGAGGTCGTCTCGTCCGACCTCAAGGAGGCGGGCCTGCGGGAGATCCTCAACTACGGCCACACCCTCGGCCACGCCATCGAGAAGAACGAGCGCTACAAGTGGCGTCACGGCGCCGCCGTCTCCGTGGGCATGCACTTCGCCGCCGAACTGGGCCGCCTCGCGGGCCGGCTGGACGACGCCACCGCCGACCGCCACCGCACCATCCTCGAGGCCGTCGGCCTGCCGCTGCACTACCGCTACGACCAGTGGCCCAAGCTGGTCGAGAACATGAAGGTCGACAAGAAGTCCCGCGGCGACCTGCTGCGCTTCATCGTCCTGGACGGTCTCGCCAAGCCCACCGTGCTGGAGGGTCCCGACCCCGCCGTCCTCCTCGCCGCCTACGGCGAGGTGGCCACGAACGACCGGGCACGCACCGGACCGGATTCCCGCACCCCGTCTCGCTGAACAGAAGGATGTTGAGACACCGTGAGCACCAAGCCGACCACCGCAGACCTCGAGTGGACCGAGTTGGACCAGCGGGCCGTGGACACCGCCCGCGTCCTGGCCGCCGATGCCGTACAGAAGGTTGGCAACGGCCATCCGGGTACGGCGATGAGCCTGGCGCCCGCCGCCTACACCCTCTTCCAGAAGGTGATGCGGCACGACCCCGCCGACGCGAACTGGGTCGGACGCGACCGTTTCGTGCTGTCCGCGGGTCACTCGTCCCTGACCCTCTACACCCAGCTGTACCTGGCCGGCTTCGGCCTGGAACTGGACGACCTGGAGTCCTTCCGGACGTGGGGGTCGAAGACCCCCGGCCACCCGGAGTACGGCCACACCACCGGTGTGGAGACCACGACCGGTCCGCTGGGCCAGGGTGTGGCCAACGCGGTGGGCATGGCGATGGCCGCCCGCTACGAGCGCGGCCTGTTCGACCCCGGGGCCCCGGAGGGCGCTTCCCCGTTCGACCACTTCGTCTACTGCATCGCCGGTGACGGCTGTCTGCAGGAGGGTATCTCCGCCGAGGCGTCCTCGATGGCCGGTCACCAGAAGCTGGGCAACCTGGTGCTGCTGTGGGACGACAACCACATCTCCATCGAGGGCGACACCGAGACGGCCGTCTCCGAGGACACCTGCAAGCGGTACGAGGCCTACGGCTGGCACGTGCAGCGTGTCGCGCCGAAGCCGGACGGCGACCTGGACCCGCACGCGATCTACGACGCGATCCAGGCGGCGAAGAAGGTCACCGACCGCCCCTCCTTCATCGCGATGCGCTCGATCATCGCCTGGCCCGCCCCGCACGCCCAGAACACCGAGGCCGCCCACGGCTCCGCCCTCGGCGACGACGAGGTCGCCGCGACCAAGCGGGTCCTGGGCTTCGACCCGGAGAAGTCCTTCGAGGTCTCCGACGAGGTCATCGCGCACACCCGCAAGGCGCTGGAGAAGGGCCAGGCGGCCCGCGCGGTGTGGGAGAAGTCCTTCCAGCAGTGGCGGGACAACAACCCCGAGCGCGCCGCCGAGTACGACCGCGTCGCCAAGGGCGAGCTGCCCAAGGGCTGGGAGGAGAAGATCCCGGTCTTCGAGGCGGGCAAGGGCCTGGCGACCCGCGCCGCGTCCGGCAAGGTCCTCCAGGCCCTCGGCGCGGTCGTCCCGGAGCTGTGGGGCGGCTCGGCCGACCTCGCCGGCTCGAACAACACGACGATCGACAAGACGTCCTCCTTCCTCCCGGCGGGCAACCCGCTGCCGGAGGCGGACCCGTACGGCCGCACCATCCACTTCGGCATCCGCGAACACGCGATGGCCGCGCAGATGAACGGCATCACGCTCCACGGCAACACCCGCGTCTACGGCGGAACGTTCCTGGTCTTCTCCGACTACATGCGCAACGCCGTGCGCCTGTCCGCGCTGATGCACCTGCCGGTCACCTACGTGTGGACGCACGACTCCATCGGCCTGGGCGAGGACGGCCCGACCCACCAGCCGGTCGAGCACCTGGCCTCACTGCGCGCCATCCCGGGCCTGAACGTGGTCCGTCCGGCCGACGCCAACGAGACGGCGATCGCCTGGCGCGAGATCCAGCGCCGCTGGACCAAGGAGTTCGGCAAGGGCCAGCCGCACGGTCTGGCGCTGACCCGTCAGGGCGTGCCGACCTACGAGCCGAACGAGGACGCGGCCAGGGGCGGCTACGTGCTGTTCGAGGCCGAGGGCGGCGCACCCCGGGTGGTGCTGATCGCGACCGGTTCCGAGGTCCACGTGGCCGTCGGGGCGCGTGAGGCACTCCAGGCCGAGGGCGTGCCGACCCGTGTGGTGTCCATGCCGTGCGTGGAGTGGTTCGAGCAGCAGGACCAGGGGTACCGGGACAGCGTCCTGCCCCCGTCCGTGAAGGCCCGGGTCGCCGTCGAGGCCGGAGTCGCACTGACCTGGCACAAGTACGTGGGAGACACCGGCCGCATCGTCTCCCTGGAACACTTCGGCGCCTCCGCGGACGCCAAGGTCCTCTTCAAGGAGTACGGCATCACCGGTGACACGGTCACCGCCGCCGCGAAGGAGACCCTGTCCGCCGGAGAACGCTGACGCCGGACGCGGGACCCGCATGCCCGCGACCTCACGTTCGCCGTGTTCTGTCAGGGGCGGAAGACGGCCTACGGCTTCGCAGGCGTGGGACCGTCCGGCCCCGGCAACGGGCGCCTTCCCTGATGTGGACCTTCTCCCTCGCCCGCGGCCCTCCCGGCAGCCTCCCACCGACGGTGACCATCTGTGCGTCCGGAACGGCACCGCGGGCGCTAGGAACCGCAGGTGGAAGGCCTCCTCGGCCGCGGCCGACGTGCGCGGATCAACTGGCCTGGATCGCCGCCGAGTAGGACCACACGTCGGCCGGGAGCGGGTGATCGAGGCGCCAAGTGATCGCCATGGGCTTGCTGCCGGTGTGCTCCACGTAGCTTGCCGGGCCCAGGAGCATCCACGGCTGGGACTTGCCCGTGTCCGTATTCGCGTAACGGCGCATGAAGAGCAGGACGTGGGTGCCGCGACCGGCGTGCTGCTGGTAACGCCTGCCGGTGGCGGAGTCGGGGGAAGTCGCGTTCTGGGACTCCCAGTGGAAGAGGTTCGGGCTGATCGCGTAGTCCTTGTACCGGACGGTGGGTGAGAAGTCCTTCTCGTCTTTCTCGAGGGTGATCAGCAGCGCGTCGGTCCGGAACTCCTCCGCCCACTGCACTCCCTGGGCGAAGGATCTCGGCATCTGCCCACCGAATCGGGCGACGCCCAGGGCCGCCAGGATCTCCGACCGGTTGTACGAGCTGTGGACCTTCAGCGGCACGGTGCCGAGGGGGCCGTCGGGCAGCGGGATCGGCACGTGGTCGGCGCGGTCGATGACGTACGACAGCACCTGCCTGAGTTCGTCCCTCAGGGCTCGCTGCGGACGCAACGTCGCAAGCCCCTCCGAGTAGCTGGTGAACCCGCCCGCGTTGTCCCACAGGTTGAAGAAGAGCATGCGGGCGTAAGCCCGGCCCGTCCGGTCGAGTTCCTCGTACGGCGGGGCGTCGTCCGCCAGAAGGGTCAGATACGCCCGCGCACGCTCGGGATCGTCCACGTGCAGGAACGCGTGGACCCGCTTGAGGAGGGCTTCCTCCCCCGGCATAGCCGGTGCGGCGGCCAGGCCGGCACGGCGCAGCACCAGGGTCCAGGAGTTGTTGCTCTTGTACAGCTCCTTGATCTCACGGCGACTCTCGCGAAGGTAGTCGGCCAGGAGCGGCGTGCTGTACTCCTTGACCTCCTTCACCAGCGTCTTCACCGTGGCGGCCAACTGCGTCCTGATGTTGTCGAGGACGAGCTTCTTCGCTTTGCCCTCCAGGATGATCTGGCAGCCGGACGGCAACTGCGGAAAGCCCCGCTCGACGTGTTCGGCCAGCCGATTGCGCGACAGGTTGGTCATGGCCCGGAACTGCTCTTCGAAGCGGAACTCCGCTCGGTGCTGTCCGATGAAGTCGAGGACCGTGAGTACCGGCTTCGTGTCCGTGCGCCGCAGCCCTCGCCCCAGTTGCTGGAGGAAGACGGTGGCACTATTGGTGGGCCGCAGCAGGAGGAGCGTGTCCACGTCCGGGATGTCGAGCCCTTCGTTGAACAAGTCCACCGAGAAGATGACCTGGAGCTCACCGGCTTGGAGGTCGGACAGTGCTCGGGCGCGCACCTCTGCCGGCGAGTCGCTGTCGAGGGCGGCGGCCCGGAGGCCTGCCTTGCGGAAGTAGTCGGCCATGAAGTGCGCGTGCGCCTTGGTGACGCAGAAGCCCAGCGCACGCATGGCACCGGGGTCGGAGATCTTGTCCCGAACCTGCTTGACGACGATGCGCGCCCGGGCATCGTTACCCGTCAGGAGATTGCCGAGCTCCTGATCGGCGTACGAGCCCTTCTGCCACGTGAGGTTCGTGAAGTCGGTACCGTCGGGGATACCGAAGTAGTGGAAGGGGGACAGGAGGTCGTTCTCCAGGGCCTCCCAAAGCCTCATCTCGGCAGCGATGCGACCGTCGAAGAACTCGTCCTGGACATTGAGCCCGTCCATTCGCTCCGGTGTGGCGGTGAGCCCCAACAACTCCTTGGGCGTGAAGTGCTCGATCACCCGCCGATACGTACCGGCCGTGGCGTGGTGGAACTCGTCGATGACGATGATGTCGAAGTGGTCCGGGGCCAGCTGCTCCAGTCTCTGTAGGTTGAGAGACTGAACGCTGGCGAACACGTGGGTCCACTCCTGCGGATCGGCCCCGCCGTACAGCAACTCGCCGAACGATGCGTCGGCCAGCACCTCGCGGTAGGTACGCAGAGACTGCTTGAGGATCTCCTTGCGATGCGCCACGAACAGCAGCTTGGGGCGCCCGTTCGCCTGCTCGCTCAGCCCTCGATAGTCGAGGGCGGCCATCACGGTCTTTCCCGTACCGGTGGCTGCGACCAGCAGGTTGCGGTGCCGTCCCCGAATCTCGCGCTCGGCGCTCAGCCGCTCCAGCATGTCCCGCTGGTGCGGGAAGGGGCGCACCTGAAGACCGGACAGGTTGATCTGGAACCCGGACGGCGAAGCCGTTCCACCCGCCTGTGCCAGTGCCCTGTCGAGGCGCTCGTGGTCGAGACCCGGGTCGTACGTCTCGAACGCCGCGTCGTTCCAGTAGGCGTCGAAGGTGGCCTCGAACTTGTCTATCACCGCCGGTGTGGCCACCGACGACAGACGTACGTTCCACTCCAGGCCGTCGAGCAACGCAGCGCGGGAGAGATTGGAGCTGCCGACGTACGCCGTGTCGAATCCCGTCCTGCGCCGGAAGAGCCATGCCTTGGCGTGCAACCGTGTCGATCGGGTCTCGTAATTGACCTTCACGGTGGCGCCGAACTCGCGCACGAGCCGGTCGAGTGCGCGGCGGTCCGTGGCGCCCATGTAGGTCGTGGTGATGATCCGGATCGGGATGCCCCGCTCCTTCGCTGTGCGGAGCGAGTCCTCCAGCACCCGGATGCCGTACCACTTCACGAACGCGCAGAGCAGGTCGATTCGATCCGCCGTGGCCAACTCGGCCCGCAGCTCCGCGCCCAGGTTGAGGTCTTCGGGAGAGTTGGTGAGCAGAGACGTCTCGGAAAGAGGCGTGAGCGGGCGGATCGCGTACGCGCCCGGTGCCTCCTGCTCCGCCAGAGCCAACAACTGCCGGGGTCCCTCGACGATGGCGCTGACGGACTCGGCGCCGCTCTGCTCACCGACGTCGGCTGCCAGGGACTTCAGAATGCGGTTCGCGAAGGGAACCCGATGCTCGGGCCGGAGCTGGTGGAGGTGGCGGGCCACGATGTCGCCGACGTGGCGGGCCAGCACATGGGGTGACGATTCTGCACCGACCTCGGCCTCGACGGCCTTCCAACCGGCGGTCTCCAGCCGATCCAGGTCATCGCGCACGCGGTCCGTGACCAACTGCTCGTAGACCCCCGCGACCGGCTGCTCCGAACTCCCCGGCTGCTCCACCCCGACCCCTTTCACCAGCATGTGGACGTGGGGGAAGTTGTAGCAGGAGCCGCTGACATCAGAGGGGTGCGATCGCGTGGAATCAGCCGCTTCAGCGTGTACCAGAGCCGCCTTCGGGGGCTCTGTCGCCGCTGGTGTCCCTGACCGTTGTCAGCGTCTTTCCGACCCGATGGACCACCTCTCCCGGCGCCTCGTGCTTCCCGGAACCGAAGCACCGTCCAGCCCTGATCCCGCACACGCCTGGTCGTCTCGACCTCCCCGGCCGCAACGACGCGGACCCGGGTCGGATTGGTAACCTGCCCCGATGGACGAGGTGTTGGACGAGGGGCCGTTCTTCCACGGGACGAAGGCCGACTTGCGGGTCGGTGATCACCTCACCGCCGGTTTCCGTTCGAACTACCGGCCCGAGATCGTGATGAACCACATCTATTTCACCGCGTTGCGCGACGGTGCCGGCCTCGCCGCCGAACTCGCCGCCGGGGACGGTGAGCCGCGCGTGTACGTCGTCGAGCCGACCGGTGAGTTCGAGAACGACCCGAACGTCACCGACAAGAAGTTCCCGGGAAACCCGACCCGTTCCTACCGCAGCAAGGAACCGCTCCGGGTCGTCGCCGAGGTCACCGACTGGACGCGGCAGAGCCCCGAAGCCCTCCGGATGGTGCGTGACCGGCTGGCCGCGATGCGGCGGGAAGGGCGCTCGGAGATCATCAACTGACGCCTCTGGGCCCTGGCGTACGCCAGGGACCGGGCGGAGGGCTTCGACGGCGCGGACGCCTCCGTCGACGCCGTGGGAGACGGTTACGAAGCCGCCGGGCCGGTGGTGAAGAACGCCGTCGTCTTCTCCAGGCCCCGCGGGCTGAACATCGTGTCCAGGCTCCGGGCGGAGTCGGCGGCAGAAGCTTCGCTGCGCGGGAAGAGGGCTTCCTCGTAGGCGGTCAGGGCGGCCTCGGTGTCACCGGGGTGGGCGGCGATGGCCAGGGCGAGTTCGGCGCCGTCGAACATGGCGAGGTTCGCGCCCTCGCCGGCGAAGGGCGACATCAGGTGGGCGGCGTCGCCGAGCAGGGTCACGCCCGGCACACGGTCCCAGCGGTGGCCCACCGGCAGGGCGTGGATGCGGCGCGGGGTCATGGTGTCCGCGTCGGCGATCAGGCCGCGCAGGGTCTCGTCCCAGCCCCCGAAGCGGGCGAGGACGGCCTGCTTGGCCGTCGGCAGGTCGGAGAAGTCGACCGTGTCCAGCCAGCCCTCGTCCGCCCTGAGGGCGGCGTAGACGTGGAGGCTGCCGTCGGTCTCCTGGTGGGCGAGGATGCCGCGCTCGTCGCCGAGGCAGATGAAGAAGCCTCCGCCGACGACGGCCGCGCTGCGCGGATGGCGGGCCTCGGCCTCCAGCAGGTCGGTCTCCACGAAGGAGATCCCGGTGTAGGCGGGCTTTGCGCCGGAGAGCAGGGGCCGCACGCGCGACCAGGCGCCGTCGGCGCCGATCAGCAGGTCGGTGGTGATGGCGGAGCCGTCGGCGAAGGTCACCTCGTGGCGTTGGCCGTCCAGGGCGCGGACGCCGGTGACCTTCCTCCCCCAGTGGACCGTGCCGTCGGGGAGCGAGTCGAGGAGCAGGTCGCGCAGGTCGCCGCGGTCGACCTCGGGCCGGCCGCCGGTGCCGTCGTCCTCCTGTGAGACGTGAACGGTGCCGTCGCGCCCGAGCAGGCGCAAGGCCTGGCCGCCCGCGTGGACGATCTCGAGGAAGCCGTCGTGGAGGTCGGCGGCGTGCAGCGCCTTCTGGCCGTTCTCCTCGTGGATGTCGAGCATGCCGCCCTGGGTACGGGCCTCCCGGGACGGCTCCAGCTCGAAGACGGCCGCCTCGATGCCGTGGACCTGGAGGACACGGGCGGCGGTGAGGCCGCCGAGACCTCCGCCGACGATCGCGATGGGGTGGTGTGTGCTCATGGGGGCCTCCTAGGTGCTGGGGGCCGTCCTGAACCTCGAACGGCCTGCCCCTCCACCGTAACGAACGTGTTCGTGACGAACAAGTTCGCCCATGGGAGTGCCGGGCCCCTCCCGCGCTGCCCTCGCGTGGATCAGCAGTCGGAGCGGGAGTCCGCAAGGGGTCAGCCGGTCAGTCGGTCAGCCGGTGGTGTCCGGAACGGGGGTGTGGAGGATGCCGTTGATCACGAGGTCGAAGCCCCAGCGCAGCCGGGCGTCCTGGGTGCCGGACAGCAGCGCCGGCAGGTGCGCCTTGATCGTCGGGTGCTCGGCCTCGTGCACGTCGTGCGCGGCGCGGGTGAGTGCGTCCCAGTCGTCCTGGCTCATCGGGTCGCGTTCCTGGGTGCCGTGCTCCGCCGCGGTGGCGGTCGCGTACTGCAGGAGGTTGTCCACGCCCCAGGCGACCTGCTCCCGCGGGGCGCCGCTGCGGGAGAGCAGCAGCAGGAGGCGTTCGACCAGGTCGAGGTAGTTCGCGCCGCTGGGGCGTGCGACCAGGGCGGAGCGGGCCAGCTGCGGGTGCGCGAAGAGCAGCCGGGTGTAGGAGGTCAGGACCGCGACGAGGTCCTCGCGCCAGCCGGTCCCGGACCGGTCGGCGGGCAGCTCCACCTCGCCGAGGAGCGCGTCCAGGACGGCGGCGTGCAGCTCGGCGGTGTTGGCCACGTAGACGTAGAGCGAGGCCGGGCCGGTGTCCAGCTCCTGGGCCAGGCGCCGCATGGTGACCTTCTCCAGCCCCTCGGACCGCATGACCCGCACCGCCGCCTCGACGATCCCCCGCCGGGTGAGGGCCGGCTTGGCGGGTCGTTCGCGTCGGCTGATCGGTGCTCGCTTCGCAGTCGTACGCTCAGTCATACGCCGATCGTAACGAACGCGTTCGTTGCGCGAAGTGCCTCCACCTCGGGGTGCGCGCCCACCGCGAGTCCCGCACCGCCCGTCGGTGACCCGGCGGTCAGGCCTTCGGGCCGCTCGCCGGGAACCCCGTCAACCCGTCCGGCACCGCGGCCGACGAGGCCCCGCCCGCCGGCGGCGAGGCTCTCGCACCCGCAGACCCCGGCGACGCCGGAACTCATCGGCCCCGCGCCGCTTTCCTACCTCCCGTGGCACTCCCCGTACGCCCGCCCCGACCCGCACCAGCACGCCGCCCCGCGCTGCGGCGGCCACGCCACCGCGAGCCCCCGGGCCGCCAGTGTCGTCGCGTACTGGGGGAGCAGGACCGGGTCGGCCGGGGACGCGCCCTCCGACGCCGCGAAGGCCTCGTAGGAGGGGACCGTGCCCGGGACCACGCCCAGGTTCGGGGTGCCCGAGGAGGCCAGTTCGCGCAGGGCCGCCTCTATCGACGCCAGGTGCTCCTCGTAGGAGGGGTACTCGGCGGCGAGGGGCGGGTAGGCCTCGATCAGTTCCGCCAGCTCGCCGGCCGGCCAGTGGAGCATGGCCACCGGGAAGGGACGGGACAGGGCCTCGCGGTAGGCGCCCAGCTCGGCGCGCAGGCGGAGGATCTCCGCCTCCAGGTCCGCCGGGTTGTCCGAGCCCAGGGACCAGACCCGCTTGGGGTCGTGCAGCTCGTCCAGCGAGATCGGCATCGAGTGCAGGGTGTCGGCCAGGGTGTCCCACTCGTCGTGGGCCAGGCCCAGCATGCGGCGGACGCGGTGACGGCCGTAGAGGAGGGGGTGGGTCGAGTACGGGGGTTCCGGTACGTCGGTGAGGAGCAGGCGGGCGCCCTCCGTGAACGTCTCGTGCGCCGCCTCCAGCTCGTCGTGGGACTCCAGGGCCTCGGCCACGATCACCCAGGGGGCCGGGTCGCGCGGCGCCGCCGCACGTACGCCGTCGATGATCGCCCTGGCCTCGGCCTCGTGGTCGTACTCCCAGAGGTTCGACGCCTTCAGGGCGCGGACCAGGGACGGGTTGTCCAGGGGAGCGGGGGCCGTTTCGGAGGGCGACAGCAGGCGGTCGTAGAGCTTGGTCGCGGCCGGGCGGTCGCCGGACAGTTCCAGGTGGGCCGCGGCGCGCAGCAGCAGGGCCTCGGCGTCCTCGGGGTAGAGGCCGGCGGTCCGTTCCAGGCGGGCCGCCTCGGCGGCGTGGTCGACGTTTTCGGCGGGCGTGTCGGGGCGCATGGAGGACACGGTACTGCCGTGGGGTGACGAGGGTGAGGGGCCCGGGGGCGGGGACCCCGGATGTGCGGTCGGGCTCCGGGGGCGATACCGGCTCGCGTACGGCTCCTGTATAACTTGGGCAAACGCGTGTACGCGAGCAGGTGGAGTGAGGGGCGGCGGATGAGTCGGGGACGGGCCGTGGTTCGGGTGTCCCGTGCGCTGTTCGTACTGCTCCTCGTGATCCTGCCCGTCGCGCTGGTCGACGTCGGCGGCCTCTCCGCCACCGTCGCGCTCGCCGCGACCACCGCGGTCGCCTCCGCGCTCGCCGCGTGTGCCGTCGTCGCCGCCCGCTGTGCGCCCGCCGTGCCGCCCACCCGGGTGCGCACGGCCATCAGGGACCGTGACCTGCGTACGGCCTTCCTGCCCCAGCGCGATCCCGACGCCCCCGGCCGCCGCAGGCCCCGGGCGCCCGGACACGCCCTGCCGGCGACCACCGCGTAGGGCGGGGCTTCTCCCGTACTCCTGGCCCCGCGCCGGTCGTGTCGTCATGCCGCCCCACCTTCATCCGGCACGACGAGACCCCCGGAGGGCTCACCACCCATGTCCGTTTTCGCCAGCCTGGTCGAGCACCTCGCCGACCTGCTCCAGCCCCTGTTCGGCGCCTCGGCCGCGGCCGCCGCCATCGTCCTGTTCACCGCCCTCGTACGGCTCCTCGTCCACCCGCTCTCGCGGGCCGCCGCGCGCGGGCAGAAGGCGCGCACCGAACTCCAGCCGCGGATCGCCGAACTGCGCCGCAAGCACGCCAAGAACCCCGAGAAGCTCCAGCGGGCGGTCCTCGACCTGCACGCCGAGGAAAAGGTGTCCCCGCTGTCGGGATGCCTGCCCAGCCTGTTCCAGCTGCCCGCGTTCTTCCTGCTCTACCACGTCTTCTCCAGCTCGGAGATCGGCGGCCGGACCAACGGACTCCTCTCCCACCAGCTCCTGGCGGCCCCGCTCGGCGGGCGCTGGGCCGACGCGCTCGGCGACGGCGGGCCGCTCGGGGGTGCGGGGCTCGTGTACGTCGCGCTGTTCGCGGTCGTCGCCGGGGTCGCCACCTTCAGCTACCGGCTCACGAAGCGGACGATGGCCGCGCGGCCGGTGCTGCCCACCGGTGACGCGGACGCGGTGCCGGGTGTCGGCGCGATCACCAAGGTCATGCCGTTCATGTCCTTCTTCACGCTCGTCACCGTGGCCGTGGTGCCGCTGGCCGCCGCGCTGTACGTCGTCACCAGCACGACGTGGAGCGCCGTCGAACGGGCGGTGCTCTACCGCTGAGCGCCGGCCGGCCCGGCCGGGTCTGCGGGGATGAACACCCAGGTCAGGCGGAATACCGGAGGCAGGGGCCTTGTTGACCGCCGTTGTCGATCAACAAGGAGGAGAACCCCGTGCCTGCGATCCTTCGGCCCCGGGCGCTGCGTCCCGGCGACCTCGTGGTCGTCACCGCTCCCTCGGGCCAGCTCGAGCCGGGTGAGGAACCACTGCTCGCCCGCGGTGTGGCGATGCTCGAGCGGATGGGTTTCCGCGTGCGGGTCAGCCCAATGATCGACCCGGCGCGGAACCGCTGGTGGGCGTCGGGCACTCCCGCGGAGCAGGCTGACGAACTGAACGCTCTGCTGCGGGACCCGGAGGTGCGGGCCGTCGTCGCGCATACCGGGGGACAGGCGACCATCGGCTATCTCGACCTGATCGATCTGGACGCGATCCGGGCCGACCCGAAGCCGATCATCGGCTACAGCGACATCTCGTTGCTGCACATGGCGTTGCACGCCCGGACCGGCCTCATCGGTTTCCACGCCGACATCGCCACCCACGGTTTCGGCGGCGACTGGTACACGCTGGGCGACGAGGCCCGTCGATCCGAGCTGGTCGACCTCTACACCCGGGTGCTCACCAGGGCCGAGGCTCCGGGCGCGCTGCCGGCGAGGGCGGCTTGGGAGACCTGGCGGCCGGGCAGCGCGCGGGGGCCACTGTTCGGCGGCTTGCTGAACCGTCTGGTCCTCCTGCAGGCGACGCCGTTCGCGCCGGCCGCGGAACGGTTCGAGGGCGCCGTGTTGTTCTGGGAGGAGCTGCAGCGGCCGGTCTCGCGGATCTGGAACGACCTGCACACCTTGCGGCTGTCCGGGGTGCTGGACCGGATCGCCGGCATGGTGGTCGGCATCCCGACCGAGGTCGCGCCCCACGAGGGCGGCGGGCAGCGCGCGGATCTGCGGGACGTGGTGCTCGACGTCCTGGGCCGACGTGACATCCCGGTTCTCGCGCAGGTCGACTTCGGCCACACCTCCCCGAACCTGCCGCTGCCCCTCGGCGTCCGCGCACACGTGGACGCGGACAACCGGACGCTGTCCCTGATCGAGCCGGCGGTCGCCGAAGGCTGAGTCGTGCGATGCCGGACCGACCGCTCATCGGTGGTCGGATCCCGCGGGACCGGGCTGTCCGTGAACGGCCCGGAACGTTCCCGCCGCGGTGAAGGCGTCGGCGATCGGCGCGATCAGCGAGGCGAAGCGGCGGGCCCCCGCGGTGCCGATCGGCGCCCACAGCGCGGCGCAGTGCTCGTCCGTCTCCGCTTCGACGCGCTCGCGTGCCGCACGGCCGTCATCCGTGAGGACGCCGTGGGAGTCGAGCCAGCCGCGCGCGGCCAGGCGCGCCGTCGCCGCACTCCACTCCTGGTCGTCCCACTGACGGGTCGCCCGCGCGAGAGCGGTCGGGAGGCCGCCGGCCGCGGTGTGCAGAACGAGGCAGTCGCACGGCCCGATGCCGTTGTCGGCGAGTACGACGAGATGGGCGTCGCCACGCCACTCGCGGGCGACCGTGATCCGCTGCCACAGCGCGACCAGGGGGTCGGACGGCAGCGCGACCGAGGCGTTCGCGGCGGCGAGCACCTTGCCGGCGTAGTCGGCACCGGCGACCACCGGGTCGATCAGCGAGCGCGCCTCGGCGAGGTGGTCGTCCGTGAGACGTACGTCGACACGCCGCATCGCCCGGTCGGCGGCCCGGAAGCGGGCGGCCTGCCATCGCTCGGGCGGCGCGGCCTCCCACACGCCCGCCATGGCCCGCACCGCCCGCGGGCTGAAGTTGTAGAAGGCCGCGAGCGTGACCTGCCACGGGACCGCGCCCATCGCGGCCGACCGGAAGGCCAGATACGCCGGGCCCCGCTCGGTCACGCCGAGCCCGGCCGCCTCCTCGGCGGTCTCGGGGACGAGATAGGTGAACAGGTGGGCGGCGCTGACGGCGCGGCTGACCTCGCGGACGGCGCCGAGGTCCGTCGGACCGTCGCCGGTGCGGGTGGAGCCGGGGAGGGCGGCGAGATGCGTCACGGTGGTGTCTCCGGGAGTCGGTGGGCGTGGTCAGGCGGGTGTTTCGGCAGTGGCGACCAGAACCGCGCGGGCGAGTGTGTGACCGGCCATGGTGAAGCCGAGGACGGCCGGTGTGGCGTCGGCCGGGACACCTGTCGAGGGGATGTCGAGGGCGTGCACCACGACGAAGTAGCGGTGCGGGCCGTGTCCGGCCGGCGGGGCGGCGCCGATGTAGCGGGCGACGCGGGCGTCGTTGGGCAGCTGGTAGGCGCCCTCCGGCAGAAGTGAGCCGGTGTCGTCGCCGGCGCCCTCGGGGAGTTCGGTGACGGTGGCGGGGATGTCGGTGACCGCCCAGTGCCAGAACCCGGACCCGGTGGGGGCGTCGGGGTCGTAGACGGTGACGGCGTAGCTCTCGGTGCCGTCCGGGGCGCCGCTCCAGGACAGCTGCGGGGACACGTCCTTCCCGCCGGGCAGGCCGGAGGAGTGCTGCTCGGGCGGCCAGGCGGCGCCGTCGGTGACGGTGGTGCTGGTGACGGTGAACGAGGCCGCCTCGGGGAGGCGGGCGAAGGGGTCGTTGGCGGGCACAGCGGTCGTCCTTTCCGAGAACATGTCCGTCGGCTACTGAATCGACGTTACCACCAATAATCGATTATCTTCGCGATCATCTAGGATGAGTGCATGACTCAGACGGCGCAGCCCTCGACCCCGCCGGGGAAGAAGATGCTTTCCGAGCAGGTCTACGCCCACCTGCGGGACGCGATCATGCGCGGGCACCACCCCCCGGGCGCCCCTCTCAAGCCGCAGGATCTCGCCAAGGAGCGGGGCGTGAGCCTGGCCGTGGTGCGCGAAGCGCTCGTCCGGCTGGTCGGCGAGGGGCTCGCCGACCGGCTGCCCAACCGGGGTTTCGCCGTCCCGTCCTTCTCCGACCGCCGCTGGCAGGAGATCGCGGAAGCCCGCCGGACCGTCGAACCGGCCGTCCTGCGCATGTCCGTCGAACGCGGCGACGTCGACTGGGAGGCCCGTGTGCGGGCCGCCCACCATCGCCTGGCCCGTACTCCGCCGTACGAACCGGAGGAGGGCGAGTACTACACCGCCGCCTGGGCCGAGGCGCACCGGGTCTTCCACCGGACCCTGCTGGAGGGCTGCGGCAACCCGGTGCTGCTGGACACCTTCGACCGGATGTGGACCGCGAGCGAACTGGCGCGCCGCTGGTCGGCGCACCGCGATCCCGGCCGGGACGGCGTCGAGGAGCACCGCCGGCTGGAGGAGGCGGTGCTGGCCCGCGACGCCGACACCGCAGCCGCGGTCCTGGCCCGGCACCTGACCCTGACCGCGGCTGCTCTCACCGGCGATCCGGGCCGGGCGACCTAGGCTCACGCCGCCACGGCGAGGTCGAGGTGGCCGGCGGCACGGCCACGGTCCGCCGGGGTGTGGTCGCGGTCCGGTCCACCGGGGCCTGGCTACGGTCCAGTACGTGAACGGGGTATTGCGGAGTGGACCCCGGCCTTGGAGGATCGACCAGCCCTCCGATGCTTGTCGCGTCGCTGCCGCACCCAGGTCGCGCATCGTCGGGCGGGCTGCCCGCGATCGAGGAGTTGGGGATCATGAAGCTGTTGCGAGTCGGTACCGCGGGGTCGGAGCGTCCCGCGCTGCTCGACGCCGACGGGACCCTGCGAGACCTGTCGGGCGTCGTCACGGACATCGACGGCGAACTGCTCGCCGACGCGAGCGCTCTCGGTCGGATCCGGTCCGCCGCCGGGGCCGGTGAGCTGCCCGCCCTGGACGCCACCGGGCTGCGCGTCGGACCGCCGGTGGGACGCATCGGCAAGATCGTGTGCATCGGGCTGAACTACTACGACCACGCCCGCGAGACCGGGGCCGAGCCGCCCGCCGAACCGGTCGTCTTCCTCAAGACGCCGGACACGGTGGTCGGGCCGCACGACACGGTGCTCGTGCCGCGCGGTTCCACCAGGACCGACTGGGAAGTCGAGCTGGCGGTCGTGATCGGGCGTACGGCCCGCTATCTGGAGTCGGCCGAGGAAGGGCTCGCGTGCGTCGCCGGATACGCGGTCGCGCACGACGTGTCCGAGCGGGAGTTTCAGATCGAGCGCGGCGGGACCTGGGACAAGGGCAAGAACTGCGAGACGTTCAACCCGCTGGGCCCGTGGCTGGTGACCGCCGACGAGGTGCCCGACCCCCAGCGGTTGTCGCTGCGGCTGTGGGTCAACGGCGAGCTGAAGCAGGACGGGACGACGGCGGAGCAGATCTTCCCCGTGGGGGAGGTCGTGCGGTACGTCAGCCAGTTCATGGTGCTGCGCCCCGGTGACGTCATCAACACCGGGACGCCGGCGGGCGTGGCGATGGGGCGGCCCGAGCCGAAGCCGTACCTGCGGGCGGGGGACGTCGTCGAACTGGAGGTCGAGGGGCTGGGGCGGCAGCGGCAGGAGCTGAAGGGGGCCTGAGCGTGAGGGCGGGCGGTCTCCCGGCCGGTCGGGTGTCCGTGCCGGGGCCGTCCGTGTGATGGTCGCCCGGCGAGGGAATGTTCTCCGGCGGGCGCGAGCGGCCGCCGGAGAGCCTGTGGGCCATGCACTCCATCAGACAACGTATGGCCGCTCTCCGGCCCCGCATGGGCCGGACCGGGCTGGCCTGCGCCCTCGTGGCGGGCCTCGCGCCCGCCCTCGTCGTCGGGGCCGGGGCCTCGCAGGCGCAGGCCGAACCGTTGCCGGGCGGACTCGGGCCGTGTGTCGGGACGCAGTGCCCCGACGAGTTCCCCGAGATCAACAACGGCCCGTTCGCGGGGCGCGACAACGCCGTCAACGTCTTCGCCGGTGACGACTTCCGCGTCCGGGGACGGGCCGCCGAGGCCGAGGGCCGGGTCGTCGTCCTCGACGACTTCGACATGAACAAGAGCGAGGGCGGCAGCGCCGTCTACGACATCGGCATCGCGGGCGTCGGCTCGCGCGTGCCGCCGCCGGACGGGGCCGACTTCCTGACCACCGGGAACGACATCACCGTCGCGCCGGGGCAGCGGCTGCTCGCCGACGGCGGGGTCGTCCGCTACGGCGGCACGGTGACCGGGACCGTGACCGGCGACCTCGAACACGACCCGGACGCCGCCGACCCCTACCTCGGTCTGCGCGACGAGCTCACCGCGGCCAGCCAGTGCTACGCCCGGGTGGACGGCGAGCTGCGGACCGCTACGGGAACGGCCGTCAACCAGGGCTACCAGACCGTCTTCACGGGCGACGGCACGTCGGACATCCAGGTGTTCAACGTGGACTTCGACCTGGCCAGTGCCTCCGGCGGGCAGCAGGGGATCGTCTTCGACGAGATCCCCGGCGACGCGACCGTCCTGGTGAACATGCTCGGCTCCGAGCGCACCGTCAACACCTACAGCGGCGGCATCGCCGACGACACCGACCCCCTCAACGGCTACCGCGAGCGTCTGCTCTGGAACTTCCCCGACGCCACCACGGCGAACTTCGCCGGCACGGGACAGTTCCAGGGCAGCGTGCTGGTCGGACCGCAGAACTCCATGTCCACGGTGTCGCTGCCCGGCATCAACGGGCGCTTCTACAGCGCCGGTTCCATCACCCACACCAGCGAGCAGTCGGGCGTCGAGTTCCACGCCTACCCGTTCAACGGCGACCTCCCGGACTGCGGTGACACACCTCCCGGTCCCGGCCCGGGCCCCGTGACGGGTGAGGTGCGGGTCGTCAAGACGGACGCGGAGTCCGGGGACGCGCTGGCCGGGGCGGAGTTCGAACTGTGGGAGGAGACCAACGGGGTCGACGGTCTTCAGACCGGCGGGGCGAACCCGGACACGCAGGTGGGAGACGTCTGCACGACGGACGCCGGCGGCGTGTGCGCGCAGACGGTGCCGACCGGTACGTACTACTGGCGTGAGACGGCCGTGCCCGACGGCTACGAGCTGCCCGACCCCAACGTCTTCGGCCCGCTGGAGCTGACGGAGGACAACGCCGCGGGCGGGGTGCGGCTCGAGGCGCGGAACACCCCCGAGGACGAGCCCGGTCCGGTGACGGGGCGGGTCCAGGTCGTCAAGACGGACGCGGAGTCCGGGGACGCGCTGGCCGGGGCGGAGTTCGAGCTGTGGGAGGAGACCAACGGGGCCGACGGTCTTCAGACCGACGGGGCGAACCCGGACACGCAGGTGGGAGACGTCTGCACGACGGACGCCGACGGCGAATGCACCCGGGTGGTGCCGACCGGTACGTACTACTGGCGTGAGACGGCCGCGCCCGACGGCTACGAGCTGCCCGACCCCAACGTCTTCGGCCCGCTGGTGCTGACGGAGGACAACGCCGGGGAGGGCGTCCGGGCCGAGGCGGAGAACACCGCCGGCGACGACGGCCTCGACACGGGACAGGTGCGGATCCGGAAGATCGACGCCGAGTCGGGCGCCGTGCTGCAGGGAGCGGTCTTCGAGCTGTGGGAGGAGACCAACGGCGTCGAAGGCCTCCAGACCGACGGTGCCGACCCCGACACCCGGATCGGCGGCGACTGCGTGACCGGCCCCCTGGGGCGGTGCGCGCGGACGGTGGAGCCCGGCACGTACTACTGGCGTGAGACCGCCGCACCCGACGGCTACGAGCTGCCCGACCCGAACGTCTTCGGCCCGCTGGTGCTGACCGAGGGGAACCTCGAGGACGGCGTGCAGATCGAGGCGGAGAACACCCCGGAGGACGAGCCCGGCCCGCCCGGACCCGACGACGAGGGCTCCATCGAGGTGGAGAAGACCGACGCGGGGAACGGCGAGCCGCTCGCCGGCGCGGAGTTCGAGCTGTGGGAGGAGACCAACGGGCTGGCCGGTCTCCAGACCTCCGGTGACAACGCCGACACCCTGACCGGGGACTGCACCACCGACGCTTCCGGCGGCTGTGTCTTCGAGGACCTCGAACCCGGGTCGTACTACCTGCGGGAGACCGCCGTGCCCGAGGGGTACGAGCTGCCCGCGGACCCGGTGACCGGCCCGATCAGGGTGACCGAGGCGAACGCCGGGGACGGCGTCACCGTGCGCATCGACAACGAGCGCGAGGGCGACGACGGCCACGGGGGCTACGGCGACGACGGCGGTCACGGGGGTGACGACGGGCACGACGGGCACGACGGGCACGACGGCGGCTACGGCCACGGCTCCGACTACGGAACCAGGTAGCGGCGGCGCGACCCGGACGCACACCACGCCGGCCGCGGGGACCTCACCCCGCGGCCGGCGTTCGCGCGTTCGCCCGCGCCCGCCGTCACGCCAGGAGCGCGGCGAGCCGGCGCCAGCCCTCCCGGGGGAGGCGGGCCGTGTCGTCCTCCACGAGCTGGAGGGCCACGTGATCGGCTCCCGCGGCGTGGAAGGCGTCGATGCGGGCGCGGATCGTGGCCTCGTCGCCCCAGGCGAACACGGCGTCGATGAGGCGGTCACTGCCGCCGCCCGTGACGTCGTCGTCCGTGAAACCGAGGTTCAGGAAGTTCCTCGTGTAGTTCGGCAGCTTCAGGTACATGGCGAGGTAGGCGCGGGCCGTCGCACGGGCGCGGGACGGGTCGGAGTCGAGGACGACCTTGAACTCCGGGGCCAGCAGCGGGCCCTCGCCGAGCCGTTCGCGGGCCTGCGCGGTGTGCTCCGGGGTGACCAGGTACGGGATCGCGCCCGCCGCCCGGTCCCGGGACAGGTCCAGCATCTTCGGGCCCAGCGCCGCCAGCACCCGGTGCCCGGAGCGCATCCCGGCCCGGTCCAGCTCGTCCAGGTAGCCGACCATCGTCGAGTACGGGCGGCGGTAGCCCTCCGCGAGCGGGGCGTGGCTCACTCCGAGGCCGAGCACGAAGCGGCCCGGGTGGGACACCTCCAGCTCGGCGAAGCCCGCCGCCGCCTCGGACGCCTCGTGCTCCCAGATGCTCTGGATGCTGGTGCCGACCACGATCCGCTCGGTCGCCTCGATCAGCGGGGCCGCGTTCCGGGCGGAGCTGTTGCCGCCGAGCCACAGGGCGCCGTAGCCGAGCCGTTCCAACTCGGCGGCGGCCTCGGCGCGTTCGGTCGCGCCCTCCGGGTCCTCGGAGCGCAGGGGCACGCTCCAGACGCCGTACCGTCCGACCGATTCCTTCAGGGAAGCCGTCGCCTCGTTCATCGGTTGTGATCCCTCCGGTGGGCACCGTGATCATGCTGCGTGTCTGCCTGCCAACCACGGGTACCCACCGCTGATTCCCCGACCGCGCCCGTCCGGGTCACTCGCCCAGGAACCGCTCCAGTGCCTCCACCACCAGCCGGTGGTCCTCCACCTGCGGCAGCCCGGAGACCGTCACCGCGCCGACGACACCGACGCCGGCCACCGTGACGGGGAAGGAGCCGCCGTGCGCCGCGTACGTGCCGGGGTCGAGCCGCGAGGACTCCTCGAAGGACGTGCCCTTGGCCCGGAAGCGCGAGCCGACCAGGTACGACGCCGAGCCGTACCGCTCCACGACGCGGCGCTTGCGGGCGATCCACGCGTCGTTGTCGGGGGTGGAACCCGGCAGGGCGGCGTGGAAGAGCTGCTGCCCGGCACGGTGGATGTCGACGGCGACCGGGGCCTCGCGCTCCCGGGCCAGCTCGACGAGCAGGGAGCCCAGCGCCCACGCGTCGTCGTTCGTGAACCGGCGGAAGACCAGGCGGCGTTCCTGCTCCTCCAGCTCCGCGACGGTGGGGGGCGTCGGCGTGGTGCTCACAGGGCCACCACCACTCCGTCGCGGGCGGACCGGCGGGCCGCCTCCAGTACGTCCAGGGCGGCGGCCGCCTCCCGCGCGTCCACCGGATTCGGGCCGCCCTCGCGCAGGGCCTTCGCCACCGCCGCGTAGTACGCGGGGTAGTCGCCCGCGACGGTCGCCGCCACCCGACCGCCGCCGGTCAGCGGGGAGTCGCCGGCGCCGACGCGGCCCCACAGCGACTCGTCCTCCTCGCCCCAGCCGGGGCCCGGCCGCTTGCCCTCGCGCAGCGCCGCCTCCTGCGGGTCGAGACCGTGCTTGACGTAACCCGCCGTCGAGCCGAGCACCCGGAAGCGGGGGCCGAGCTGGGCGGCGGTGGAGGAGACGTAGAGGTGGGAGCGGACGCCGTTCGCGTGCGTGAGCGCGAGGAACGTGTCGTCGTCCGCCTCCGCGCCCGCCCGCCGGACGACGGACTCGGCGTACACCTGCGTGACCGGGCCGAAGAGGACCAGGGCCTGGTCGACGACGTGGCTGCCGAGGTCGTACAGGAGGCCGCCGATCTCCGCCGGGTCGCCGGACTCGCGCCAGCCGCCCTTCGGCTTGGGCCGCCAGCGCTCGAAGCGGGACTCGAAGCGCCACACCTCGCCGAGCGCGTCGTCGGCCAGCAGCTCGCGCAGGGTGAGGAAGTCGTTGTCCCAGCGGCGGTTCTGGAAGACGGAGAGGAGCAGGCCGCGCTCCTCGGCCAGGGCGGCCAGCGCACGTGCCTCGGCGGCCGTGCCCGCGACCGGCTTGTCCACCACGACCGGCAGGCCGGCCTCCAGGGCCCGCGTGGCGAGCGGTACGTGCGTCTTGTTCGGGGACGCGACGACGACCAGGTCCAGCTCGCCGGCCCGGTCGAACAGCTCGTCGGGCGTGGCGACGGTGCGCACGTCCGGGAACTCGGCGCGGGCCTGCTGCTGCCGCTCCGGGTGGGAGGTGACGACCGTGTCCAGGGCCAGGCCCTCGGTGGCGGCGATCAGCGGGGCGTGGAAGACGGAACCCGCGAGGCCGTAGCCGACGAGGCCGACGCGCACAGGGGGAGTGCCGGGAGGGGTAGCAGTCATGCGTCCTACTTTCGCAACGGTGTTGCCAAAGTGCAAGCGCCGGGGACAATGGGGATGTGAACAGGAGCAACGCGGGTGACGGTGCCAATCTGCTCGCCCTGCGCAGCCACAACACCGCCCTGGTGCTCGACCTGCTGCGCACCGCCGGCGCCGAGGGCATCAGCCGGCTGGAACTGGCCGAGCGCACCGGGCTCACCCCGCAGGCGGTCAGCAAGATCACCGCACGGCTGAGGGGCGAGGGCCTCGCCGCCGAGGCCGGACGCCGCGCGTCCACCGGCGGCAAGCCGCGCACGGTGCTGCGCCTGGTGCCGGGGGCGGGCCACGCCCTCGGCGTCCACCTGGACCGGGACGAGCTGCGGGCGGTGCTGGTCGACCTCGACGGCGCGGTGGTGGGGGAGCGGTGCGCTCCCCTCGACCTCGGCGCGGGGGCCGAGGTCGTGCTGGCGGGGGTGGCGCGGGCGGCGCGGGAACTCGTCGCGGAGGTACTGGGACCGCCTGTCGCGGAGCGCCCCGGCCCGCCCGGCGCGGAGGGCCCGCGGACGCCGGCGACGGAGGTGCCGGGCGCGTGGGTCGGGGGGGAGCGGGACTCCGGGGCGGGGGGGCCGGGGGAGCGAACCTCGGGGACGTCGGATCCGGGGGAGCGGGCCTCCGGCGAGCGGGAGCCGGGGGAGTCGGCCTCGGAGGAGAGGGTCTCGGAGGAGCGGGCCGCGGAGGGGCGGGTGTCCTGTGCCGGGGAGGGCGCGCCGCCGGGCGCCGCTCTGGACGCCGCGCCCACCCTCCTCGGCCTCGGCGTCGCCCTTCCCGGGCCGCTCGATCACGTCCGGGGTGTGCTGCACCGGGTCACCGGCTTCCCGGAGTGGGACGGTTACCCGCTGCGGGACGCGCTGGCGCGGCGGCTGGGCGTGCCGGTCGTCGTGGACAAGGACACCAACGCGGCGGCGCTCGGCCTCGCGATCGGAGGCGGGAGTGCCGACGGGGGGCGGGGCGGCGGCTCCTTCGCCTACCTGCACCTCGGTACGGGGCTCGGCGCCGGTCTCGTCTTCGGCGGCCGGGTGCACCGGGGCGCCCGGACCGGTGCCGGGGAGTTCGGCCACCAGGTCGTCCAGCTCGACGGGCCGCCCTGCACCTGCGGCGCCCGGGGCTGCATAGAGGCACTGTGCCTCGCCGCCGTCGCCCGCGGGGACCTCGCGGAGGCGGCGAGGGTGCTCGGGGCGGGCGCCGCGAACCTCGCCGGGCTGCTGGACATCGACCTGGTGCTGCTGGGCGGCCGCACCGTCGCCGCCGCGTCCGAGGCCTTCGTCCACGGCGTCGGCGCGGTCCTCGACGCCCGCGCCCGGCGCGAGGGCGGCCACACGGGCGCCGTACCGGTGCGGATCGCCCCGGGCGGGACGCGGGCGGTCGCGGAGGGCGCGGCCCAACTGCTGCTCGCGCCGCTGTTCGGGCGCGGGGACGGCGGCTGAGCCGGCCGGATTCCCACAGCCGGACAGGCCGGCCCGGCCCGCCGCGTGACCCGCGCCGGGGGGGTACCGACCTGCGCGGGCTGTCGATCCGGCCCGTCCCGGTGGCAGGACCGGCCCGCCCGCCCCGGTGGCCGAGCCGGCCGTCTCCGTTCACCCCGTCTCCCGTGTCTCGAACATCCCCGCGTGGACTGTCCGAACGACCAGGCCCCCGGCGCTCCCGTCCGCTCCGGGATTCCCGAGCACGGACGCGTGCCGAAGTACTACGCCGTCAAGGCACGGATCGACCTTCTCGTCCGCAGACCGGCTGAGGGCGGCGCCATCCCCACCGAGCGGGACCTCTCCGAGCGGTACGGGGGCGCCCGCGAGACCGTGCGGCAGGCCCTGTGCGAACTCGTGTTCGACGTCTGGAAGGAAGCCACCGGAAGCTGAGACGGCCGTTCCCACAAGATCCGGCACTGTTTAGGCTGAGGCACACGCAGGACCGCCCAGGCAGGAGACCGAGCACATGGCAGACCGCAAGCCCATCGAGTCGTGGCTCACCGACATGGACGGGGTCCTCATCCACGAGGGCGTGCCGATCCCCGGCGCCGACGCCTTCATCAAGAGGCTCCGTGAATCCGGCAAGCCCTTCCTGGTCCTGACCAACAACTCGATCTACACCCCGCGCGACCTGCACGCCCGGCTGCGCCGCATGGGCCTCGAAGTGCCGATCGAGTCCATCTGGACCTCGGCCCTGGCCACCGCCCAGTTCCTGGAGGACCAGCGGCCCGGCGGCTCGGCGTACGTCATCGGCGAGGCCGGTCTGACCACGGCCCTGCACGACATCGGCTACATCCTCACCGACCACGACCCCGACTACGTGGTCCTCGGCGAGACCCGCACCTACTCCTTCGAGGCCATGACGAAGGCGGTACGGCTGATCAACGCCGGCGCCCGCTTCATCTGCACCAACCCCGACGAGACCGGCCCCTCCACCGAGGGCCCGCTCCCGGCGACCGGCGCGGTGGCCGCCCTGATCACCAAGGCGACCGGCAAGCAGCCGTACTTCGCGGGCAAGCCCAACCCGCTGATGATGCGCACCGGGCTCAACGCGATCGGCGCCCACTCCGAGACCAGCGCCATGATCGGCGACCGCATGGACACCGACGTGCTGGCGGGCATGGAGGCCGGGATGCAGACCTTCCTCGTCCTGACCGGCCTCACCCGGCCCGAGCAGGTCGAAAACTTCCCGTACCGCCCGTCGCAGGTGGTCGACTCCATCGCGGACCTCGTGGAACGGGTCTGAAACCCGGACCTCCTCCGCATGACCCGATCGGAGTAGCCCCGCCCCCGCGCAGGATGCGGTGACGGGGCCCGCGGGGGAGCCTCCAGGTAACTGGAGGTACACGATGGGCTCACTGAAAGTAACCCTCTGCGCGGGAGCCGCGCTGGCCACCGCGCTGTGCGCACCGGCGGCCCACGCCTACGCGGCGGAGGGCGGCGGTGTCTCCGTGTCGCCGTCCTCGCCCGCCCCCGGCACCGACGTCACGCTCCGCGTGCCCGACTGCACCGAGAGGACGGCCGTCGCGGTCTCCGCGGCCTTCGAGTCGGACGTACGGCTCAGCCTGGCCGCGGAGGACGGCGTCCTCGTCGGCTCCAGCCGGGTCCGCACCAGCGTGCGGGCCGGTGCGTACGCCGTGCAGGTCAAGTGCGGCGAGCAGGCACGCAAGGGCACCATCACCGTCCACGACGAGAGGCGCCCGACCGCGCCCGCCTCGCCCGTCGCCCCCGTCGACGCGGGCGGCGGCGGCACCGCGGAGCTGGCCGCGTCGGGGACCGGGGACGGGGCGCGCGTCGATCCCCCCGGCACGGCGCACACCGTGACCGGCCTGGTGCTCGCGGGCATCGCCGCCGTCGCCGTGGCACTGCGCAGCGTCCGCAGCCGGAGCCGCGGGACGGACTGACCATGTCCGGACAGGACGAGCGGGACGAGCGGGGCACCGCACGGAAGACGGTGCCCGAGACCGCCTCGGAGACCACGCCGACGACCGCCGCCGCCGGCGGGCGTCTGGTCACCGGCATCGCCTGGGCGGTGCTGCTCCTCGGGCTGTGGCTCTGGGGCCGCGAGGCCACCGACGTGCGCGAGGGCATATCGCGGCCGGCCACCGGGGACATGGCGGCGGCCGGGCGGCCCCCCGACGTCCCCCTGCCCCCGGCCCACGCGCCCCTCGACGACGCCCGGCCGCAGCGGCTCGACGTCCCCGGACTCGACATCGACGCCCCCGTCGTGGCCCGCGGCCTCGACGCCGAGGGCGCCATCGAACCACCGCCCTTCGACCAGCCCGGCACCGTCGGCTGGTACGCGGCCGGGGTCACCCCCGGAGCCGCCGGGACCGCCCTGATGGTGGGTCACGTCGACACCGAGACCCGGCCCGCCGTGTTCTACCGGCTCAGCACCCTCGAACCCGGCCAGACGATCCGGGTGACCCGCGACGACGCGGAGGTCGCCGAGTTCACCGTCGACGACGTCCAGGTCCTCACCCGCGACGGCTTCGACGCCCAGCAGGCCTACGGACCCCGCGACACGGACCGCTCCGAACTCCGCCTCATCACCTGCGGCGGCACCTTCGACCGGGCCACCGACAGCTACACGGCCAACGTCGTCGTCTCCGCCTACCTGACCGGAACCGGCTCCGCCGGCCACGCCACCCGGTGAGCGGTCCCGTCTCCCGCGCCGCCGGACCATGTCGGCGGCAGATTCTTCGCGCCCCTCCCCGTCCGGCGTCCCGGTCGGCGACGAGGAGGGCGGCGGCGAGGGCACTCGGGCCGGCCCGTTTCGCCTCCCGACGTCCGTCGAGCGATGACCCCGTGGGCGCACGAGGCGTATGTCAGGATTGAGCCTCGGAACAGTGCACCCATGGGGGGTTGGATGTACGGCAGCAAGCCGGCCGGAAGCATGTCCAGGAGGCGGGCTGCGTCGGCGGCGGTGCTCGGAGCGGCGGCACTGCTGCTCGCGGGCTGCTCCTCGTCCGGTGACGGGGACGGCGGGGGCAAGGGTGCGGGCGCCGGGATCACGCAGCAGCCCAAGGAGGCCGACCCGTTCTGGGTCAACCCCGACGGCACCGCGGCCCGGCAGGTGGCCTCGCTGACCGAGGCGGGCGAGAAGGACCAGGCCGAACAGATCCGCAAGATCGCCCAGCAGCCGACCGGCGAGTGGATCAGCCCGGAGAACCCCGAGGAGCAGGCCCGCGGCTTCACCGAGGCCGCCGACGAGGCCGGCCGCACCGCGCTGCTCGTCCTCTACAACATCCCGCACCGCGACTGCGGCCAGTACTCCGAGGGCGGCGCCGCGGACGGCGACGCCTACCGCTCCTTCGTCGACGGCGTCGCCAAGGGCATCGGCGACCGCGCCGCCACCGTCGTCCTGGAGCCGGACGCGGTGCTCCACCTCGTCGACGGCTGCACCCCGCAGGAGTTCCACGAGGAGCGCTACGACCTCCTCAAGGGCGCGATCGACAAGCTCACCGCCCTGAAGAACACCAAGGTGTACCTGGACGCGGGCAACGCCGGCTGGGGCCACCCCGACCAGATCTTCGACCCCCTGAAGCGGGCCGGCATCGACCGGGCCGACGGCTTCGCGGTCAACGTCTCGAACTTCTACACCACCGAGGACTCCATCGCCTACGGCAAGCAGCTCTCCGCCAAGGTGGGCGGCAAGCACTTCGTCATCGACACCAGCCGCAACGGCAACGGCCCCTACACCGAGGGCGCCCCGGACGAACGCTGGTGCAACCCCCCGGGCCGAGCCCTCGGCGAAACCCCGACGACGAAGACGGCCGACCCCCTGGTCGACGCCTACCTGTGGGTCAAGCGCCCGGGAGAGTCCGACGGCGAATGCAAGGGCGGCCCGAAGGCGGGGGAGTGGTGGCCGGAGTACGCCTTGAAACTGGCGCAGGGATAAACGCCCCAGGGGTGCGGGGCTGTGACATGTGCGGCTACCGCCGCGTGCCCGTGGCAAGCCACAGTGCTTTCCGCACCCCTGGTCGCACCCCGCCAGAGCGCTACGGCACCCGCACCCACTCCGCCTTCGAAGGCGTCCCCTCCCCGTCCGTCACGAACATCATGTACCACCCCGACTGCACCAGGTTCTCGTTCTTCGGCACCGTCACCGTCAGCTTGTCCCCCTCCGCCTCGAAGTCCAGCGCGATGGACCGCTGATCCACGTCCGTGACATGCGTGGACGCGCTCGGCCGGATCAACCGCACCTTCTTGACGGTGGACGCCGCACGCGAGGTGAACGTCCCCGACTCGCCGCGCCCGATGGTCTGCGGGCCCCCGGAGAGATCCGGCCGCGAGTCGCGGTACAGGTACGGCGGGGTGTAGATCTCGATCCGCTGCTCGAACTTGCCCGGCTTGGTGTTCGCCTTGTCGGCGTAGAGCGAGTCCGAGCCGAAGAACATCAGGCGTCCGTCGGGCAGCAGGATCGAACCGGAGTGGTAGTTGCGGCCCACCAGCGGATCGGCGACCCGCTCGAACGAGTTGGTGTCCGGGTGGTAGAGCCGCGCCTGGAGGATGTTGGAGTCGCTGCGGCCGCGGTAGTCCTCCGAGCCGCCGGAGACCAGCACGCTGTCGTCGGGCAGGACCGAGGCCTGCGGATAGCGCGTGCCCTTCTCCAGTGACGGCCCGTCGACGAACTTCGGGTCGTCCGCCTTGAGGTCGACGATCCGGGTCTTCTCGCTGGACAGCTTGGACTCGCCGACCCCGCCGCCGCCGATCACCATGAACCTCTCGTCCTGCGCCGGAGGCAGCAGCACGGTGTTCGCCGTCTCCAGCATGTTCGCGTCGCTCATGCCGGGGACCTCGGTGAACTTGTTGGTCTCCACGTCCCAGATGCCCGGGGTGCGGCCCACGTCGTCGGGGCCGTAGCCGGCGTTCGCGCCCGAGTAGAAGATCTTGCCGTTCTGCATCAGGAACAGCGCCGGGTACGTCGGGAACTGGCGGACCTTGTCGGTGTAGGTCCACTCCTTGGTCTTCGGGTCGTAGATCTCGTTCTTGCCCGGGACCAGCTGGCCGATGTCGTCGAGGCCGGAGACGCTGAGGATCTTGCCGTCGCTCAGGGTGGTGAGCGTCGGGTACCAGCGGGCCTCGTGCATCGGGTCGACCTTGATGTACTTCTCGGCGACCGGGTCGAACTCGAAGGCGTCCCGGATGCCCTGGAAGTCCTTCTTGTCGAGGGCGAGCTTCTGCGCGATGCCGTACGTGTTGCGCGCGTCGGCACCCGACAGGCCCTGGACGCGGTAGTTGTCCTCGGTGCCCGTCTCGTACTTGTGGCCGCTCTTCTGCGCCTCGACGTAGATCCGGCCGAGACCCGGGTCGTTGCGCAGGAACTTCCCGGTCTCCTTGTCGAAGACCTTCTCGGCGCGGGGCACCAGGACCGGGTCCTTGGAGACGAAGGTCTTGCCGTTCTCCTTGCCGGTGAACTTGGTGCCCGCCGGGAGGGTGATCGGCTTGTCCGGGTTCTCGTTGTGGACGACCATCAGGCCGCCCGCCTTGGTGACGTCGCCCTTGAGCTTCTCGTACCGCTTGGTACCGCCCGCGATCAGCAGATTGCCGTTGGCGAGCTGGGTGTGCCCGGTGCAGAACAGGTCGGTGGGCGTCGGCACCTTCTTGATGGTGCCCTTGACGGGGTCCCAGATCCGGGTGTCGTACTGCTTGTCGTCGGAGTTGTCCTGGTTGTTGCCGGACCCGGCGACCATCAGCACCTTGCCGGTGCGCAGCAGGGCCGCGTGGATGGTGTTCTGCCGGTACTTCTCGGGAAACTCGATGATCTCCCACTTGCCGTTGGCGGCCTTGTACTCCGGCTGGTTGATCTTGTACTGGTGGTATTTCTCGGTTCCGAAGCGGTAGAGCCACGGTCCGTTCATCCCGGCCAGCGCGACTACCACCGCCGTACCTATCGCGAAGCGACGGGCCCGGCGGCGGCCGGCACGGTCTTTCATTCCTTACGTCCCCCAAGTCCACCAAGGGCGATCTGCATCGTCTGGTCGTCGCCCCCGTCGGCGGAGGCGGCCCAGTTGGGCGTCTGCTGCGGCGCGTGCTGTCCGTACGGCTGTCCGTAGGGCGCCTGCTGCCGCCCGTACGGCGCGTCGGCCGGTCCGGGCGCGGGCTGCTGCGACGGGGCCCGAGGCGCGGGCTCCGCCGCCGCGACCGGCGGTTGCTTCTTCGCCTTCCTCAGCTCGTGACGCCAGGCGAACATCGGCGAGGCGGTGATCAGCAGCGCGAACGTCGCCCAGACGATCATCGCGGGGTGCGAGTGGCCGAGGACGAGGCCGGCGGCGATCGAACCGGCGAAGATCACGATGAAGTACCAGTGGTACCGGAAGGTGCCGAACAGGGTGTCGGGGCTGGCCGAGTCGCCCTTCGGGGTCACCACGAACTTGCTCTTGCGGCGCAGCACGGAGTCGACGAGCGCCTTCGCGTACAGCGGCGCCGACAGCGCGGACATGATCATGCCGGCCACGCCGCCGGAGCCCTCCGGCTCGTGCGGGGAGACGTTGTGGCGGCGGTTCCAGACGTACAGGCCGATCTGGAGCGCGGAGGCGTTGCCGTAGAGCATCAGCCAGACCGCCGGGTCGATGTTGACGCCGGATGCGCCCAGGCCCAGGAACAGGCAGCAGCTCAGCGCCGCCAGGATCCAGTTCAGGGCCGACATCGGATAGAAGATGATCATCATGGTGTAGTTGAAGAGCTTGCTCGGCGGCAGCGAGTACCAGCCCTTCCAGTACTGCTTGAGGATCGTCTCGTACGTCCCTCGCGACCAGCGCATCTGCTGGGTGAAGAAGTCGGTCCAGGCGTTCGGGCCCTCGCCGACCGCGAGCACGTCCGGGGTGTAGACCGAGCGCCACTTGCGGCCGGTGGCCGGGTTCTTGTGGCGGTGCATCTCGAACCCGGTCGCCATGTCCTCGGTGATCGAGTCGTACAGGCCGCCGATCTGCTTGAGCGCCCGGATGCGCACCGCGTTGGAGGTGCCCACGAACATCGGCCCGCCGTAGCGGTTGCCGGCGCGCTGGATCAGCGCGTGGAAGAGGAACTGCTGCGACTCGGCGGCCTTGGTGATCGGGTTGTCGTAGTTGCCGTAGACCTGCGGGCCGATGACGAAGCCGACGTCCGGGTCGCGGAAGAAGCCGAGCATCCGCTCCAGGTAGTTGGGCAGCGGCACGTGATCGGTGTCGACGGAGGCGAAGAAGTCGTAGTCGTCGCCGTGCGCCTCCAGCCAGGCGTTGTAGTTGCCGTGCTTGGTCTTGGCGCGGTGCGGGCCCTTCTTCCGGTTCCACTTGGCGACGCCCTTGCGGGAGAAGTGGTGCACGCCCAGGCGCGCGCACACCTCCTTCACCTCCGGGTCGTCGCCCTCGTCGAGGAGCCAGACGTGCATCAGACCGCGGTGGCGGATCTTCACGGCCGCCTCCAGGGTCTTCGTCACCATCTCCAGCGGCTCCTTGCCGGGCACGAAGGAGGTGAGGAAGGCGACCCGGGTGCCGGTCTCGGGCACCACCGGGACCGGGTCGCGGGCGACCAGGGTGGCGTGCGCGTTCGACAGCACGTTCAGGCAGCGGAACAGCTCGATCAGGCCGATCGCGACGAGCATCACGATGTCGAGCGCGGGCAGCCAGGAGAAGGCCGGGTAGTCGCGCTCCGTCCAGTGCTCGGGCTGGAGCAGCCAGACCAGCAGCACCACCGAGAGCAGCGGCGCGGCGGCCAGCATCAGGGCGACCCGGATGCGGTGCGGCTCCTGCGAGATCAGCGAGCGGTACTGCACCCGGTACGGCTTGTTCGGGTCGGGCTGGGTGAGGGGGCCCGCGAGGCGGCTGTAGTGCTCGTAGTCGTACTTCGGCAGCGTCTTCTTTATCCGGCGGAACGAACCGGTGTTCCAGTTCCGGTGCCCGGGCACCCGGAGCTGGGTGGTCTGGGACGGGTCGTGGTCCGGCCCGGCGCCCGTCGGCGTCGACGTCATGTGTCATCCCCCCACACGCGGGTCAGTGCGTGTTTGGTCGCTTCCTTCGCCTGCTCGGGTCCCCCTCGACCGTCACGGACGTGTCAGTGGTGGGTCATGGTCACCACGGCATGCACACCATATAGACATGGAAATGGCGACCCCCGGTTGCATGATGCCCCCCTCGGCATCCCCTCCGCATCCGGCCCCCAGCCGGACCAGGGTTCTACGGCGTTCGTCATGATCGCAAGACGTTCCGGAGCCGAATGCACCGAAGGCCCCTCGTGTGATACGAGAGGCCTTCGACCGTCTGTGCGCCGCCAGGGACTCGAACCCCGGACCCGCTGATTAAGAGTCAGCTGCTCTAACCAACTGAGCTAGCGGCGCCTGCTGACCTGCACAACTCTACCCGATGCCGACCGGTGCTCCGGACCACCGCCGGCCGTCCCCGGTGCAGGCCTCATCGGCCCGGGTACATCATTCGGACCGTCAACATGCGCGTGATGTGGACAGTTGAGAAACTGACCGACATGTACCGAAGTGCGCCGCCGCGGACATTTCCACCGGGAGTGTGAGGGGAATCGCATGGAGACTCCCGTATTCGAGGAAATCGATCCCGCGATCGATTGCGAATGTCCCGGCTGCCGTCACTGGCGGTGCGTTCTGCCGCATTCCCCGGCAGGCCGCGCGCTCGCCCATCCGGCGGCGTACCGCACGCTGGTCGTGGCCACCGCCGCCGCTTCCGCGACCGTCGTGTCCGCCCTCGGCGCGGGGCCGGCGGCGGCGCTCCCGGCGGCCGCCCACGCGCCCCACCGGCCGGGTGTCCCCGCGGATTCCGCTTTCGCGGATTCGGCGGATCCGGCGCGTGACGAGCCGGGCACCCCTCAGGGGCCAAGGTCCCCGCTGTACGGCGCGACCGGGCGGCCCGCGGCGCCCCCGGCCGGCGCGGAACTGGCCGGCATCACCCGTACGGAGATCATCGACCGGGCCAAGACCTGGGTGGCCGCGAAGGTCCCCTACAGCCTGACCGCGTACTGGTCCGACGGTTACCGGCAGGACTGCTCGGGCTTCGTGTCGATGGCCTGGAAGCTGCCCGCCAACGAGTGGACCGGCAGCCTCGGCACCGTCGCCGACCGCATCACCAAGGAGGAGCTGCGGCCCGGCGACATCCTGCTGTTCCACAACGCGTCCGACCCGGAGAAGGGCTCCCACGTGGTGATCTTCGGCGGCTGGACGGACGGGACGCGCACCGCCTACACGGCCTACGAGCAGACCCCGCCGCACACCCGCAAGCTGGATACGCCGTACGCCTACTGGAGCAACTCCGCCAAGTACCTGCCGTACCGCTACAAGGGGGTCGTCGCGGACCAGGCGGGCAAGGCCGGGACGCCCCCGGACGCGCCGGACGCGGCCGCCGGGCCCGCCTCGCACGGAGTGGCGGGCTACCCCGGGCGGGGCATGTTCCGGCCGGGCGCCGACAACGTGTACGTCACCCGGCTCGGCAGGCAGCTGGTGAAGAAGGGGTTCGGCGCCCACTACACGAAGGGCCCGGGGCCGCGCTGGAGCGAGGCGGACCGGCTGGGCGTCCAGGCCTTCCAGCGTGCGCAGGGCTGGCGCGGCGGGGCGGCGGACGGCTTCCCGGGCCCGGAGACCTGGCGGCGGCTCTTCTCGTGACCCGCACCCCGCAGGTGATCACCCGTTCATGACGCGTCTGGCGCGGAGGCTGGAGCACGCATGAGTACGAACACGACATCCTCGACCGACTCCTCGACCCCGTCGGCCGGTTCCTCGGCCGTCCCGTCGGCCGGCTCCTCGACCGCCCCCTCGACCGGCTCGTCGGCCGAGTCCTCCACGGGGGCGCGGGCCGCGGTACCCGAGGCCGGGACCCGGCCCGCCCGGCTCATTCACAACGAGGCCACCACGGAGATCCCCGTCCACCTGCTGTTCCGGGACGACCCCGACCCGGCGCCGGTCCCGCTGCGGCCCGCGGTCGTCGCGCGGCGGCAGGGTCCGGGGGAGCGGCCCGGGACCCGGCGCCCCGTCAACGCCCGCCCCCGCACCGTGCCGTCGGTCGACCCGGAGCTGAGGGAACGTCCGGCCCGGGTGCTGCCCGGCGCGGCGGGCGTGGCCGCGGGGCTGTGCGGGGTGGCCGGGTGTGCGGCGACCTCCTGGTGGGCCGGTCTCGTACCTCCGCTCGCCGCGCAGGCGCTGGGACTGCCGGCGTACGCGGGAGCCGGGCTCGGGCCCGCGCAGTGGGCGGCGTACGCGGCCGCCGGGGCGCTGGGGATGTTCGGATTCGGCGGGCTGGCCCGGGGGCGCACCGGGCGGGCCTGGGTGCTCGGCCTGTTCGGCCGCTACCGCGGGACGGTGCGGCGCACGGGTCTGATGTGGGTGAACCCGTTGCTGCTGCGCCGCCGGGTGGACGTACGGCTGCGGCACTGGCGCAGCGAGCCGATGCCCGCGGCCGACGGCAACGGGGTCGCGCTCAGGGCGGTGACGCTGGTGGTGTGGCGGGTGCGGGACACCGTGAAGGCCACGCTGGGCGTCGAGGACCACGAGACGTATCTGCGGGAGTGCGTCGAGGCGGCGCTGGCCCGGGTTCCGGTGGAGCCGCTCGGCACGGTCCGCAGCTCGGCGGACGTGGCCGGGGACACGCTGACCCGGCTGGTGGCGGCGGACGCGGCGCCGGTCGGCCTGGAGGTGTTCTCGGTACGGCCGGTCCGGGTGGAGTACGCCCCCGAGGTCGCCGCCGCCATGCACCGGCGACGGATCGCGGCGCTGGACGCGGCGCAGCGGGCGAGTGTGCTGACCTCGGTCGTGGACTCGGTGGAGGACACGGTGACCCGGCTGACCATGCGCGGCCTGGTCGAACTCGACGACTACGAGCGCAAGGTGCTGGTGAAGGACCTG
Source organism: Streptomyces sp. CCM_MD2014 (assembly GCF_000772045.1). Lineage (GTDB taxonomy): Bacteria > Actinomycetota > Actinomycetes > Streptomycetales > Streptomycetaceae > Streptomyces > Streptomyces salinarius. Next base: position 5,536,039 of record NZ_CP009754.1, read on the forward strand.
ACCGTGGCGTTCTGCGCGGGACGGGGGGACACCGGGGCGTGACCCGTCCGGCTGCCCGGCGCGGGCGGGCAGCGCGTTCCGCCTTTGGTATGGACATGTTCAACTCACGGCAATAATCTGAAACTTGGTCTAGACCTGCACGGCTCACTGAACTTCCCCACACGTCACAGGGAGCAGCAGTATGCGCACAAGGACCAAGTTGTACGCGGCCGCGCTGGGCATGGCGACCACCGGAGCCCTCGTGCTCTCGTCCGGCGGCGCCAGCGGTCACGGCTACACCGACCTGCCCGTCAGCCGGCAGAAGGTGTGCCAGAACGGGACCGTCGGCGGGTGCGGTGCCATCCAGTGGGAGCCGCAGAGTGTCGAGGGCCCCAAGGGGTTCCCGGCCTCCGGGCCGGCCGACGGAAAGATCTGTTCCGCGGGCCACGGGTCGTTCGCCGCGCTCGACAGCCCCAAGCAGCCGAACGGCCAGGCGTGGCCGACCACCCGGGTGAACGGCGGGCAGAGCTACACCTTCCGCTGGCAGTTCACCGCCCGGCACGCCACGACCGACTTCAAGTACTACGTCACCAAGCCGGGCTGGAACCAGAACCACAACCTCGCCCGGTCCGACCTCAACCTCACGCCGTTCTTCACGGTGCCCTACGGCGGCAAGCAGCCCCCGGCCACGCTCTCCCACACCGGCACCCTGCCGTCCGGGCTGAGCGGGCACCACGTGATCCTCGCGGTGTGGACGATCGCCGACACGGGCAACGCGTTCTACGCGTGCTCGGACGTCACCTTCTGAACAGGAGAAAGGCCCCCTCGCTCGGCGAGGGGGCCTATCCTGCTGTGCGCCGCCAGGGACTCGAACCCCGGACCCGCTGATTAAGAGTCAGCTGCTCTAACCAACTGAGCTAGCGGCGCATGACTCCCGCCGTCCGCTTTCCGCGGCCGGCGACGAAGAAAATACTACCCGGTCCCGGGCAGTGCTCGTGACCAGCCCCGGACGGGCCGCCGGGCAGACCCTAGATCGCCATGGACAGCAGTACCGGCGCCGCGCTCCGGTTCAGCTCGTCCGCGGCCTCGCGCAGCCGGTGCGCGTGCTCGACCGGGAGCGACAGGGCCAGGCAGCCCGCGGCGGAACCGGCGGTGATCGGGACGGCCGCGCAGACCGTGCCCACCGCGTACTCCTGGAGGTCGAGGACCGGCACGGTGGCCGGCTGGGACTCCAGTCGGGACAGCAGCAGCTTGTCGCTGGTGATGGTGCGCGAGGTCAGGCGGGCCATCTTGTGCCGGGCGAGGTGGTCGAGGCGGCCCGCGTGGTCCAGCTGGGTCAGCAGGCTCTTGCCCACCGCGGTCGCGTGCGCCGAGACCCGGAAGTCCACCCACTCGTTCACCCTGGGCGTGGCCGGGCTGTCGGCGTACTGGGTGACGCTGACCTCGCCGTCGACGTACCGGCTGATGTAGACGGCGGCGCCCACCGAGTCGCGCAGCCGGTCCAGGGTGCGCTGGAGCTTGTCGCGCAGCGCCTGCTCCCGGCCGTGGGCCGAGCCGAGGCGGGCCAGCGACTCCCCGGTGACGTACGTGCCGTCGGCGGTCTGCTCGACGTAGCCCTCGCGGCGCAGCATGCGCAGGAGCGGGGTCAGTCGCTCCCGGTCGAGGCCGCTTCGGCGGGCTATCTCGGTGTCGGTGACACCGGAGGTGTGCCGCGTCACCGTCTCCAGGACGCGCAGGGCGTCCTGGGCCGAGTGGTGCGGCGCGGTCGGCTTGTGCTGCAGCGCCACGGTGGTCTCCCCCTGCGCTAGCTGATGGGCCCCTCCCCCTGTCCCTGCCTGTGCCCCCGGTGCGGACAGCGGATGACGTCCACGATAGCCGCCAAAGTGCCCGATGTGAGGGGGTGTTGGCCGAATTTCAGGGCCCCCAACTGCGGCGCTGGCCCGCTGGCATATGCCAGCGGAATGCCCCAACGTCCCGACCTCGGACGTTGGGGCAGTCGCGCCGTGTGGTCACAGGACCGCGCTGAGGAACTCCCGCGTACGGTCGTGCTCCGGCTCGCTGAAGATCTTCTCCGGCGCTCCGGCCTCGATGACCCGGCCCGAGTCGAACATCAGGACCTGGTCCGAGATGTCCCGGGCGAAGTTCATCTCGTGGGTCACGCAGAGCATCGTGATGTCCGTGCTGCGGGCGATGTCCCGCAGCAGGTCCAGGACGCCGGCGACCAGCTCCGGGTCGAGCGCCGAGGTCACCTCGTCCAGCAGCAGCACCTTCGGGCGCATCGCCAGTGCCCGGGCGATCGCCACCCGCTGCTGCTGGCCGCCGGAGAGCTGGGCCGGGCGGGCGTCGCACTTGTCGGCCAGGCCCACCATGTCGAGCAGGCCCTTGGCCCGCTCCACGGCCTCGTCCTTGGACATCCCGAGCACCGTCACCGGCGCCTCGGTGATGTTGCGCAGCACGCTCATGTTCGGGAACAGGTTGAACTGCTGGAACACCATCCCGATCTGCTTGCGGACCTCGCGGCGCTCCTTCTCGGTCGCCGGGAAGAGCTTCTGCCCGTCCACGGTGATCGTGCCCTCGTCGGGCTTGAGCAGCGTCATCAGCAGCCGCAGGATCGTCGTCTTGCCCGACCCGGACGGGCCGATCAGGGTGACGTGCTTGCCGGCGTCGACGGAGAAGTCCAGGTGGTCGAGGACGGTGTTGTCCCCGAACCGCTTGGTGACCTGCTCCAGGCGTATCAGTTCGCCGGAGCTGCGCTCGGGGCTTTTCTCGGGGTTGGGAAGAGTGTCAGTGGGCAAGGCGTCGCTCCAGGGCTCGCAGGGCAAGGGAGGCCAGGTAGGAGATGACGATGAAGGCCACGCCGATCACCGTCAGGGGCTCGGTGAACTGGAAGTTCTGCTGCGAGAACAGCCGCGCCTCGCCGAGCATCTCCAGCACCGTGATCGCCATCAGCAGCGGCGTGTCCTTCAGCATGGAGATCACGTAGTTGCCGAGGGCGGGGGCCACCCGGCGGATCGCCTGCGGCAGGATGACCGCCGTCCAGGTCCGCCGCATCGGCAGGTTCAGCGCCGTCGCGGCCTCCCACTGGCCGACCGGCACTCCCTCGATGCCGGCCCGGTAGACCTGCATCGTGTACGTCGAGTAGTGCAGACCGATGGCGACCACACCGGTGGTCAGCGCCGAGAAGGTGATGTTCCACTCGGGCAGCACGTAGAAGAGGAAGAACAGCTGCACCAGCAGCGGGGTGTTCCGGACGAACTCGGTGATCACACCGACCGGCCAGGTCACCCAGCGGCTCGGCACCCGCATCAGCAGCGCCCACACCAGGCCGAGGCCGAAGGAGACCAGCGAGCCGAGCACCAGGATCTGCAGGGTGACCAGCAGGCCGTCCCAGAAGTGCGGCATGAAGTCGGAGACCGCGCTCCAGTCCCAGTTCACGACACACCACTTCCCTCAGGCACCCGCACGGCCGCCGTCTTCTTCTGCGGCGCCTTGCCGACGCCCGCCTTCAGCTTCTTCTCCAGGCCGCGCATCACCCGCGTGAGCAGGAACGCGATCACGAAGTAGATCAGCAGGATGTACGTGTAGATCTCCGCGCTCTCCTGCAGCGCCAGGCGGACCAGGTTGCCGCTGAAGGCCAGGTCGCCCATGCCCATGATCGACACCAGGGCGGTGCCCTTGAGCAGCTCGATCAGCAGGTTGGAGAAGGGCGGGATCATCTCCGGCACCGCCTGCGGCAGCAGGATCAGCTTCATCCGCTGCCAGGGCGTGAAGCTGAGGGCGATGCCGCCCTCCTTCTGCGCCGGATCGACCGCGCCGAGCGCGCCGCGCACGATCTCGGAGCCGTACGCCCCGTAGGTCAGGCCGAGCGCCAGCGTGCCCGCCCACATCGGCACCAGCTGCCAGCCGAAGGCCGGGGGCAGCACGAAGAAGACCCAGAAGATCATCACCAGCGCGGAAGTGCCGCGGAACACCTCGGTGTAGAAGCCCGCGAGGAAGCGGACGATCCACAGCCGGTGGGTGCGCGCGATGCCGACCACGAAGGAGACGCCCGCCGCGAGCAGGGCGCTGAAGAAGAGCAGCTGAATGGTGACCCAGACGCCCTGGAGTACGAGTTCCCACAGTCCCGAGGTCATCCGCCGCAGAGCTCCTTCGCGGTCAGATCGGTCATCTCGTTCTGGGTGAAACCGAAGGGCTTGAGGATGCGCAGCAGTTCGCCGCTCTTCTTGAGCTTCTGCAGCTCGACGTTGAAGGCGTCCCGCAGGTTGGTCTCGTCCGGTCGGAAGGCGAATCCGCCGCCGTCGACGTGCGGCTTGCCGTCGACGACCGGCGCGAACGCCTCGGTCGCCTCCGCCTTGGTGGACTTCTTGACCACTTCGCGGACGGTCAGTGCCGTACCGGCGAAGACGTCCACGCGCCCGGACTCGACGGCGTTGAGTCCGGCCACCTGGTCGGGGACGATCAGGATGTCGTCCTCCTTGTACCCGTGCTCCACCGCGTAGGCGATCTCGGCGTAGCCGGTGCCGGTCGCGAACTTGGCCTTCTTCTTGACGACGTCCTCGTAGTCGTGCAGCCCGAGCGGGTTGCCCTTGCGCACGATGTACGCGTCGAGCATCTGGTAGTCGGGGTCGGAGAAGATGACCTGCTGGCACCGGTCGGGGTTGATGTACATCCCGGCCGCCACGACGTCGAACTGCTGCGAGGCCAGGCCCGGGATCAGGGAGCCGAACTCCGTCGGCACCGGCTGCACCCGGTCCACTCCGAGCCGCTTGAAGATGACCTTCGCCAGCTCCGGCGCCTCACCGGTCAGCTCGCCGTTCTTGTCGATGTACCCGAAGGGGATCTCGCCCGCGATGCCGAGCCGGGCGACTCCCTGTGCCCTGAGCCGGCCGAGCAGGTCACCCCCCTTGACGTCGGACGCCGTGGCCACCCGCGAGCAGCCGGCCGCCCCCAGTGCGCCGAGCGCCGCGACCCCCGCGAGCAGCGACCGGCGGGTGGGCCCGGCTGTCCTGGACCTTTGGTCGGATATACCCCATGGCGGGGTTCTGTGTGGTGGAGCCATGGGCGCGCAGCTACCCGAAGGCGGGCAGGTTATGCCGATCTTTTTCAGTCCGATACATCGGCCCGGCGCCCTTGACCGCGGGGCCGTTCGGCACTGCCATGGAGGGCATGGCTGATCGCTACATCGAAGTCTCGCTGGTCAAGCGTGGAATCACCTGCACGGCCCAACTGCTCGACGACCGGGCCCCGATCACCTGCGCGGCCGTCTGGGACGCGCTCCCCCTCGGCGGCGACGTGTATCACGCCAAATACGCCCGCAACGAGATCTACGCCCTTTTCCCGCCCTTCGCGACATCCGAACCGCCCCTGGAGAACCCGACGGTCACGCCCATTCCGGGTGACCTGTGCTATTTCGCCTTCGCGGGCGCCGAGTTGGGCACGAAGGCGTACGGCTACGACCGCGAGGTCCGCCCCGGCACCACCCTCGTCGACCTGGCCCTCTTCTACGAGCGCAACAACCTCCTCCTCAACGGCGACGTCGGCTGGGTCCCCGGCACCGTCTGGGGCCGCATCACCGAAGGCCTGGAAGACATGGCCGAGGCCTGCAACGACCTGTGGCGCACCGGTGCCGCGGGGGAGACGCTCAGCTTCCGCCGGGCGTAGCCGACGACACGGAGAACCCCTCACCGCCGTACAGCGACTCGTACTCGATCTCGATGACGAGCCGCCGGTCGATCAGGTGCCAGAACTCCTGGAGCCGGTCGGGGCCGGTGCTGCCGGACCGGTCCAGGAGCACCAGGAACGTCTCCTGTCCGGCGAGCACGACGGAGCCCGCCCGCAGGGAGTACGTCTTCGGCCGCAGCCCGGGGGCGAAGATCGCCCCCTTGACCTCCCGGTTCCACTCCCCGGCCGCCGCGCCGTCCAGGCGCACCACGGTGCGCGTCACGACGGCCGGGCCCAGGCCGGCGTTGACGAGTTTCAGCCCGACCCCGTCGTCCTGGCGTATCCGCCGGATCTGCAGCAGGGGTCTGACCGACTGCCGGTTGTGCAGCCGGGTCGCCCTGGTCTGGGCCCAGCTGACCCACAGCGATCCGAGCGCGATGACGGTGGCGGCCACGGCGATGACCGTCTCCGCGTTCAACCGGCGTTCCGTATGGTCATGAGGCGGCGTCCGCCCCGTACAGCGCGTGCGCGGCCCGCAGCACGAGGTCGTCGCGATGCCGCGCCGCGACGATCTGGAGGCCGACGGGCAGCCCGTCGCCGTCGGTCCCCACCGGCACCGTCGCCGCCGGCTGCTGTGTCAGGTTGAACGGATAGGTGAACGGCGTCCATCCGGTCCACCGCCGGTACCCGGACCCCTTCGGCACCTCCGCCCCCGCCTCGAACGCCGTGATCGGCAGCGTCGGCGTCACCAGCAGGTCGTACCCCTGATGGAAGACCCCCATCCGCCGCCCCAGCTCCATCCGCACGTCCACCGCCGCCAGATAGTCCAGCGCCGAGTACCGCGCCCCCGCCCCCACGATCTCCCGCAGCCCCGGGTCCAGCAGCTCCCGCTGCCCCGCCCGCAGATGCTGCACCACCCGCGCCGCCCCGCTGAACCACAGGGTGTGGAAGGCGTCCACCGGGTCGGCGAAGTCCGGGTCGGCCTCCGTCACGTACGCGCCCAGCTCCGCCAGACGTTCCACCGCCCGCCGCACCGGCCCGGCCACCGCGGGACGCACCGCCACCTGCCCGCCGAGCGAGGGCGAGTACGCCACCCGCAGCCCCCGCACCCCGCCCGACAGCGCCTCGGTGTACGAGCCCGGCGCCGGTCCGAGCGCCGACCAGTCCCGGGCGTCCGGGGTGCCGATGACGTCCAGCATCAGCGCCGCGTCCGCCGCGTCCCGGGTCATCGGGCCGACGTGCGCCAGCGTGCCGAACGCGCTCGCGGGGTACAGCGGCACCCGCCCGTACGTCGGTTTCAGGCCGAAGACGCCGCAGAAGGAGGCGGGGATGCGCACGCTGCCGCCGCCGTCCGTGCCCAGCGCCAGCGGCCCCGCCCCGAGCGCCACGGCCGCCGCCGCGCCCCCGCTGGAACCGCCCGCCGTGCGGGACGGGTCGTGCGGGTTGCGGGTGACGCCGGACAGGGGCGAGTCCGTCACGCCCTTCCAGCCGTACTCCGGCGTCGTGGTCTTGCCGACGAACACCGCGCCGTGCTCGCGCAGCCGGGCGACGGACGGCGCGTCCTCGTCCCAGGGGCCGTCCGGCGAGACGGCCCGCGAGCCGCGCAGGGTGGGCTGACCGCGCGTCAGCAGGATGTCCTTCACCGTGACCGGCACCCCGTCGAGCCGCCCGCACGGCTCCCCGCGACGCCACCGTTCCTCGGCCCGGCGGGCCCGGTCCAGCGCCTCGTCGCCGGTCAGCCGGACGAACGCGTTCACCTCTGGCTGGATCCGCTCGGCCCGCTCCAGGACCGCCCGGGTCGCCTCCACGGGGCTGAAAGCACCCTTGCGGTAGCCGTCGACGAGCTGTACGGCGGTCAGCTCGGTGAGGTCGGTCATGCAGCACCCTCCCGCAGGTCTTGGGACGTCGGTGTCGTCGGCGACGTCAGTGTCCGGGCACGTATCCGCGCTTCTTGTCGACCACGTTGGCCAGCGGTCCGCCCGCCGCCCAGCTCTCGAACAACTCCACGAACTGGTCTCCCAGTTCGTCCCGCCAGCCGATCGTGTCCCCGCTCATGTGCGGTGAGACGATCAGCCCCGGCACCTCCCACAGCGCGCTGTCCGGCGCGAGCGGCTCGTCGTTCAGCACGTCCAGGGCGGCGCCCGCGATCCGGCGCGCGGTCAGCGCCTCGACCAGGTCCTCCTCGACGACCAGCGGGCCCCGCCCCACGTTCACGAACCGGGCGGAGGGCCGCATCAGAGCGAACCGCCGGGCGTCGAACATGCCGCGCGTGTCGTCGGTGAGCGGGGCCGCCGCCACCACCCAGTCGGCCCCGGCCAGCAGCCGGTCCAGCTCCTCGGTCCCGTGCACGCCGGGACGCGCGGTGCGGCCGACCAGCGCGGTGGTGACGCCGAGCGCCTCCAGCGTGCTCGCGATCGCCCGCCCGATCGGCCCGGTGCCCACCACGCAGGCGCGGGTTCCGGCCACCCGCATCGACTCGCGGTGCCGCCAGGTCCGCTCGCCCTGCAACCGCAGGGTGGCCGGCAGGTCCTTGGCCATCGCCAGGACGAGCGCGGCGACGTACTCGGCGATCGGCCGGTCGAAGACGCCGCGCGCGTTGGTCACCACCGTGTCCGACTCGGCCAGCTCCGGGCACATCAGATGGTCCACGCCGGCGCTGGCCGTGTGCACCCAGCGCGGGCGCGGGCCGCCGCCGGGCCACGCCTCGCGCACCGCGTGGGAGGTGAAGTCCCACACCAGCAGGACGTCGGCGTACGGCAGCCGCTCGGCCAGCGTCGCCGCGTCGGCGTGCTCGACGCGGGCCCGGCCGGTCAGCCGGCCCAGACGGGGGAGCGGCTCGGCGTCCAGGACGAGGAGCGTGGGCACGGGCGGGGACGCGGGCGTGGGCGAGGGCATGGTCATCGGCGGGCCTGTCTCCGGTCGGGGAAAGCGGGGCGGTTCAGGAGTTGACGGGGGACTTAACCAGCTGTTGACCTGGAGGTGATGCGGGCGGATTGACCACGCTCGCACCGGAACCTACCTTCGTCAACACGGCCGTTCATAACGGTGCGTTGCCCTCTCCTTCCTCAGTGTGAGGCCGGTGCGTGCCATGGACATCTCCTTTCTCGGCGGACCAGCTCCGCAACGCGGGGTCGGCGTGGTCGCCCCGTTCGACTTCGCACTCGATCGCGAGCTGTGGCGATGGGTGCCCGACGACGTGTCACTCCACATGACACGGACACCCTTCGTACCCGTCGAGGTCAGTCTGGACCTCGCCCGGATGGTCAGCGAGCACGAGACCCTGGGCGAGGCGGTCCGCACCCTCAACGCCATCGCACCCCAGGTCGTCGCCTACGCCTGCACCTCGGGCAGCTTCGTCGGCGGCATCGCAGGGGAACGCGCCATGTGCGAGGCGATGACCTGGGCGGGCGCCGTCCCGTCCGTCACCACCTCCGGCGCACTGCTGGACGCGCTGACGGAGCTGGGCGTACGCCGGGTCGCGCTGGTGACGCCGTACACCGTGTCCGTGACCCGGGCGCTGGAGGCGTACGTCGCCGAGGCCGGCGTCACGATCAGCGGCTGCGCCTTCATGGGGCTGACCCGGCACATCTGGAAGGTCCCGTACCGCGACGTGTCCGACATGGCCCGCCGGGCGGTGCCCAGGCCCGGGGCGGCGGACGCCCTGTTCATCTCCTGCACCAACCTCCCCACCTACGACGTCATCCCGCAGCTGGAGGCCGAGCTGCGGATCCCGGTGATCTCGGCCAACCAAGTGACGATGTGGGCGGCGCTGCGCCGACTGGGTACCCCTGCGGTGGGGCCGTACCAGGCGCTGACCGATCCGTCGGCGCGCATCGGCCCCGCGGCGAGGGGTGCGGCCGGTCCCGCGGTGGTGGGGCCCGCCGGTCCCGTCGACCCCGCGGTGGCGGGCCCGGTCGGACCCGCCGCGGCGGACCTGCCGGGCGTCGGTGACGTCCCGGACTCGGAACAGCAGCAGGAAGGGTGGACATGACAGCACTGGGAATCCTGTACCCGGGCCACTCCGGCGAGGACGACTACCCACGCATCGAGCAGCTCCTGAGCAGCGGCATCCGGGTGGACCTGGTGCACACGGACATCGGCGAGGACGCCCACCGGGTGGACGCGCTGCTCGAGATGGGCTCGCCGCAGCGGCTCGAGGCGGGCGTGGCCGAGCTGCGGCTGGCCGGTGCCGACGCGGTGGTCTGGGCCTGCACCAGCGGCAGCTTCGTACACGGCTGGGACGGCGCCCACGAACAGGTGCGTGCGCTGGCCCGGACGGCGGGCATGCCGGCCTCGTCCACCTCCTTCGCCTTCGTGCACGCGGTGAAGGAGATCGGGGCGCGACGGGTCTCGATCGGCGCGACCTACCCGGAGGACGTGGCCCGGATCTTCGCGGACTTCCTCGGCACCGCCGGCATCGAGGTGACCGGCGTCGTCAGCTCGGGCATCATCACGGCCGCGGAGGTCGGCACCTGGACCGAGAAGGAGGTACTTGCGCTGGCCCGCGCCGCCGACCGCCCGGACGCCGAGGCGGTCCTCCTCCCGGACACGGCCCTGCACACGGCGGCCCACATCCCGGCCCTGGAGAAGGAACTGGGCAAGCCCGTCCTCACCGCCAACCAGGTCACCATCTGGGAGGCCCTGCGCCTGGCCGACCGCCGCGTCAACGCCCCCGAGCTGGGCGCGCTGTTCACCCGGGAGCCGGTGGTGCAGGTCTGAGCGAGCGCCGTACGGAACGGAAGAACCCCGGTCCCGCGTGAGCGGGACCGGGGTTCTCGTCGAGCGCTGGGCAGGCCTTGCACCTGCATTTCCCCACGGGAAGTGGGGCGTCTTTCCTTGGACCACCAACGCGCTGCCTGCTGCGGGAGGTTGGCCTCCGTGATCAGGCAGGATGATCGTATCGCAGCTTCGGCCGAGGTGCACATCGAGGCACTTTCGTTCATGTAGAAGAAGACCGTTCCTCATGCTGAACGTTCGAGATCTCGCCTGACCTCTTGTCAGCTTCCGGGGGGATCCCTATTCTCACGCTGAGAAAGCGCTTTCCGCCATGATGTGATTGACATGATCACGTCATGGTTTCCGTTCCGGCATGTGAAGGCGAATGGGGAGACCGAGGATGAGACGACCAGTCGCGCTGCGACTCCAAGCGGCACTGGGCACGCTGGCCCTCGCGGCCGCGGCCGGTGTGGTGCTGACGATGCCCGAGACGGCGTCGGCGGCGGCCGGCGGCGCCACCGGCTACGCGACCCAGAACGGCGGCACCACCGGCGGCGCGGGCGGGGAGACCGTCCGCGCCACCACCGGCACGGCGATCCACGAGGCCCTGTGCGGCCGGGCCAGCAGCTCCACCCCGATCGTCATCGAGGTCGAGGGCACCATCAACCACGGCAACACCAGCAAGGTGTCGGGCGACAGCTGCAACACGGCCGCCGACAAGATCGAGCTCAAGCAGGTCAGCAACATCACGATCGTCGGCGTCGGCAGCGGCGCCGTCTTCGACCAACTGGGCATCCACATCCGGGAGTCCAGCAACATCGTCATCCAGAACGTGACCGTCCGGAACGTCAAGAAGTCCGGCTCGCCCACCTCCAACGGCGGCGACGCCATCGGCATGGAGAGCGACGTCCGCAACGTCTGGGTCGACCACTCCACCCTGGAGGCGTCGGGCGGGGAGTCGGAGGGCTACGACGGCCTCTTCGACATGAAGGACAACACCCAGTACGTCACCCTGTCCTACAGCGTCCTGCGCGACTCCGGGCGCGGCGGACTCATCGGCTCCAGCGAGAGCGACCGCTCCAACGGCTACGTCACCTTCCACCACAACCTGTACGAGAACATCGACTCCCGGGCACCCCTGCTGCGCGGCGGCGTCGCCCACATGTACAACAACCACTACGTGAGCCTGAACGAGTCCGGGATCAACTCCCGCGCGGGCGCCAAGGCCAAGGTCGACAACAACTACTTCGAGGACTCCAAGGACGTCCTCGGCACCTTCTACACCGACCAGGCCGGCACCTGGCAGGTCAGCGGCAACATCTACGACAACGTGACCTGGTCCGAGCCCGGCGAGGACAACAACCCGGCCGGCCCGGACCCGCAGTCCACCACCACGGTGTCCATCCCTTACTCCTACACCCTGGACGACGCCTCCTGCGTGCCGTCCGTGGTGAGCGCCACGGCGGGCGCGAACAAGGGCCTGAAGGTGTCGGACGGCAGTTGCACGCCGCAGACCCCGGACCCGACCGACCCCACCGACCCGGGCCCGACCGACCCGACGGACCCCACGGACCCGACCGACCCGGATCCGACCGATCCGCCGAGCGGGACCAACCTCAGCATCGGCGCCGGCTCCGACGGCTCGTCCAAGGCGAGCGGCACCAGCTACGGCAACGTCCGCGACGGTGACCTCGGCACCTACTGGTCCCCGGCCGGCACGACGGGCTCCGTCTCCGTCAAGTGGTCCTCCGCCCAGACCGTCGGCAAGATCAACATCAGGGAGGCGGCGGGCTCCGAGGGCACGATCGGCTCGTACCGCGTCCTCGACCACGGCACCGGCGCCGTCCTGGCCTCCGGCAGTGGAGCGGGCGTGATCACCTTCTCCCCGGTCTCGCTGGAGAAGATCACCTTCGAGATCACCGGCGCCTCGGGCACCCCGAGGATCGCCGACGAGACGTACGCCGGCTGACCCGGCCGGGAGAGGGCGGGGTGTGTCCGGGCCGCGGTGCCGGACACGCCCCGCCCTCTTGCGCGGGCGCGGGACAATGGACGGTGGCCCGCTCCACCGGAGTGCCCCGCGTCCCGGGGAGGGCCGTCGCGACGTACGAGGAGGACAGACATGGCGGAGCCCACGCCGCGTCGGCACGAACCGCGGCTACGCCCCGCGCCCCTGCTCTTCGAGCCGGCCGAGGCGGCCGCCGATCCCGAGCACTTCTTCGACCTCGAGTCGATCGACGACCCCCGGGCCCTGCTGGAACGGGCCACCGAGCTGACCCACGCGTTCCGCGCCGCGGCGGACCGGGCGATGGAGTTCCAGGCGGTCGCGGCGGCACAGCTGGCCGATCCGAGGCGGTTCGACCGCCTGACCACCGCCGACATCGCGGAACGCGCCGAGTGGACCGAGGACTACGCCAAGAAGATGGTGGAGTTCGGCCGCGACCTGATGCGCGGCGAACCGGCCGAGTAACCGGGGCGCATATGACAGGAGGGTGGGCAAGATACTCCCTTCCCGGTCGTCGTGTCACCGTTTCCCGTAACCCGGCGGAGCGTGTCGTTCACACACGGTAGATATTTGCGTATGAGCAGCACACGCAACGCCACGCCCCACGTCTCGGACGTCACCTCGGACGGCGCCGCCTGGCTGGCGTCGGCGGGCGCGTACCCGCGCCACACGCTCGCGCTGTGGGAGGAGCGGCCGGGGGCGCCGGTCGTCCTGCCCTGCGGCTCCGCCTTCGACGTGGTGAGCGCTCCGGCGATCTTCGGCCGCCGGATGCTCGACCGGATGTGGGAGGACGGCCCGGGGTCGGGGCCGGTGGCGGAGTTCCGCGGCCGGATGCTGCTGTTCGCGGCGCCGGGCACCGCCCAGCGCCTGCCCTCGCTCCTCGACTGGGAGGAGTGGGGCGCCCGCGGCCGGGAGAGCGGCCGTACGGGTGCGGTACCGCCCCTGCTGTGCCACGGCGCCGGGGACGCGGTGACCGTCCCGCCCCCCGCGGGTACGGCCCCCGCGGACGCGCCGCCGCGGTCCGGGTCCCGCTGGCTGGTGGCCCCGGACACCCGCCGGCCCTGGCTGCCCGGCCCGGAGATCCTGCTCTGGGCGGCGGTGCGGGCGGCCCGGGCGGCGGTGCGGATTTCGATTTTTCCTCCCGCCGAGCAGGATGCTAAGGTCTACGACGTCAGCAGGCGCCGCTAGCTCAGTTGGTTAGAGCAGCTGACTCTTAATCAGCGGGTCCGGGGTTCGAGTCCCTGGCGGCGCACGATGGCGATGGCGAGGCGTGTTCGCGGAAAGCGCGAAGCGGCCTCGCCATCGTTGTTTTTGCGCGGCTTCGCCGCGCGTCGTGGGGGCTTCGCCACCCACACCCCCGTGCGCGGTGGGCCGGGGGTGCCGGGCTCGCCCGATGCCGGTGTGGGCCGGGAGCGAGTGGGTTGCCGGGGATCTGTGGGCCGGGGACGAGTGGGTCAGCCGGGTGTGATCCGTACGGTCCAGGCGCCCGACTCCGTGCGGGCCTCGACCTCCACCCTCACGCCGTCTCCCGGCACCGTGAAGCTCTCGCCGAGGCCCACCGGGGCGTCGGCGAGCGGGGGGTAGACCGAGCCGGCCCAGCAGGCCTCGGTGTCCGGGTGGGCGTCGACCACCTCGATCGGCCCGCCCCCCGACTGCTCCCCGCTGCGCACCCGGTACACCAGCACCCCCGCCCGGCACGCGGAGACGTCGTTGCCGACCGGCGTGCGCACCTCGAAGGCCAGCGCGCTGCCCGCTCCCGTACGCACCACCGCGAGCTTCGTACCCCGTCCGAGGCCGAAGGCCGGGGCGCCGGCGGCACCGGTCACCACCACCCCCGGGCCCGCGCCCAGCGGCTCCAGCGTCAGCCGGGTCGGCTCGCCGCCCCGCACGCACGCCACCTGCCGGAGCTGCAGCCAGCCCAGCTTCCACTTGTGCCAGCCGAAGAGGTCCGGGGCCAGTCCGAACTGGCTGCCCATCAGGTCCCAGTCGCCGACATGTGTGTCCCAGTCGCCCTTGCCGTCGACCGGACGGTGGTACAGGTCGGGCAGGTCGAAGACGTGCCCCGTCTCGTGGGCCAGGACCAGCCGGTCCGGCGGATGGTTCTCGAAGACCGTGACGACGCGCCGGATGTCCGTGCCGTCGGCCCGCATCGGGGTGTCCAGGTTGACGACCTTCGTGGCGTCGGAGTCCACCCCCGGCGCGTCCGGGTCCGCGACGAAGTAGACGACGTCGTACCGGGAGAAGTCGACGTGCGGGTCGGCCGCGGCCAGCGCGTCGCGCAGGTAGGCGGCCCGGTGCTCCGGGCTCCAGTCGCGCCGTATGGCGTACGACGTCGACGGGCTCGGCATCCGGATCCAGTCCCGCAGCGGGTGCGGACGCAGCGTGAAGGCGCCGTAGGAGGCGCGCCGGAAGAAGTCGCCGGTGGCGGGGAAGTGGTCGGCGGCGAGTTCGGCCGGTGCCGTCAGCGGCTGGGAGTCGGGGAAGGACAGGAACACCATCACCGCGTCCAGGGCGCGGGCCGGCCGCGGGTAGGCGGCGTTCCAGGTGTCCAGGCCCTCGGAGTGGTGCACGTCGGTGCGCTGGAGGGCGCAGGGCTCCGGGGAGAAGGGCTCGGCGACCGAGGGCGCGGTGATCAGGGACGTCGCGGCGAGCGCCGACATCGTGGTGCACACCGCGGCGGTGCTGCGCAGCCTCGTCCGCGCCCCCCGTGCCGTGCCCGCCTCCCGGGGAAGTCGCCTCAGGGGGAACTGGCGCGGCACATGAACCTCCGGACGCGGTCGACGGGACACCGCACCCAGCTTGTGCATGATTGTCGTATTACGACCTGTTCGCCTGCACCGGATGGGTGAGCCGGCCGGGATTTCGCCGGAGTTCTCCCGAACGACATCCCGAAGACACTCACGGAACGTCACAACTGGTCGGAGGGGTGACGGACCCGTCCAGGTGTGGGCAGAAACGATCTGCCAGAGGGGTCGCTCGGTCCGAAGCGCGGAACGGCGGCTGGAAGGGCCCGGTGTCAGCCTCTATGATCGGCACACTTTCCTGCACGAACAGAGCACGAACAGAGATCGAGGCACTGCGGGAGCGAGCGGTGAACGGAACCTCCGAAGGGCCGGCGCCCGCGACAGACCTCGGCCCGTCGGCCACCACAGACAGTGACGAAGGTCTGGCTCCTCGTGCCGGGCGTACGGAGCCCCCGGCCTACCGGTCGGTGTTCACCACGGCCCCGCTCGCCATGGCCGTCGTCGACGCCGAGGGCCTGGTCGTCAGCGCCAACGACTCCCTGGGCGCCCTGCTCGGCACCGACCCGGACGCGCTGGCCGGGTCCGTCGCGGCCGACCTCGTCGACCTCGCCTCCGACGCCGGCACCTGGCACGCGTACCGCGAGGTGCTGCGCGGGCACCGGTCCCGGCTGCGCTGCACCAGACGGCTCAAACGGGCCGACGGGCACTCCCTGTGGGCCCAGGTGACGGTCGAACCACTGGCCGGCTCCGGGGGCGAGGGGCACGGCGACGCCGAGGGGCTGCTGCTCTCCGTCGCCGACGTCAGCGCCCGGCGCGAACTCCAGGCGCGGCTGCGCCACCTCCAGATGCACGACCCGGTGACCCGGCTGCCCAACCGCGCCCTGTTCTTCGAACGTCTGACGGCCGCGCTGGAGGCGGAGTCGTACGAGAACGGCGGCACCGGCCGGATCGGCGTGTGCTACCTCGACCTGGACGGCTTCAAGGCCGTCAACGACACCCACGGCCACCGCGTCGGCGACCGGCTGCTGGCCGCCGTGGCCGAACGGCTGACCAGGTGCGCGGAGGAGGCCGCCCACGCCCGCTCCGGTCCGCCGCTGGTCGCCCGGCTCGGCGGCGACGAGTTCGCCCTCCTGGTGGAGGACTCCACCGGCACCGACCAGCTCGCCGACCTGGCCGGGTCGGTCCTGGCGGCCCTCCAGCCGCCCTTCGAGCTCTGCGACCGGCGTCTGTCGGTCACCGCCTCGGTCGGCGTCGTCGAACGCCACACCGCCGGCACCACCCCCACCGCCCTGATGCAGGCCGCCGACACCACCCTGTACTGGGCCAAGGCGGACGGCCGGGCCCGCTGGACCCTCTTCGACCCCGAACGCAACGCCAGCCGCATGACCCGCCAGGCGCTGGCCGCCACCCTCCGGCCCGCCATCGAACGCGGCGAGTTCGCGCTGGAGTACCAGCCGCTGGTCGGCATGGAGGACGGCCGGGTGCGGGGCGTCGAGGCGCTCATCCGCTGGAATCATCCTCAGTTCGGCGTACTTGCGCCGAATCGGTTCATCGCACTGGCGGAGGAGGATGGTTCGATCGTTCCCCTCGGCCGCTGGATCCTGCGCACCGCCTGCCACCAGGCCCGCCGCTGGCAGCTGGCCCACCCCGACGAGCCGCCGATCTTCGTCAGCGTCAACGTGGCCGTCCGCCAGGTCTGGGACTCCGACCTGGTCGCGGACGTGGCCCGCACCCTGGAGGAGACGGGCCTCGCCCCGGAGCTGCTCCAGCTGGAGCTGACGGAGTCGGCGGTGATGGGGTCGGCCGGACGCCCGCTCCAGGTCCTCAAGGCGCTCAGCGACATGGGCGTCCACATCGCCATCGACGACTTCGGCACCGGCTACTCGAACCTGGCCTACCTCAGCCGGCTGCCGGTCTCGGTGCTGAAGCTGGACGGCGCGTTCGTACGGGGCTTCCAGTACGAGGCCGTGTCCGAGGCCGCCGTTTCAGAGGCTGCCGGGACCGGGACGGGTGCCGGTGCCGGAGAGGGCGCCGGGGTCGCCAATCCGGCCGACGAGGTCATCGTCGAGGCGATGGTCCAGCTCGCCCACCGCCTCGGCCTGACCGTCACCGCCGAGTGCGTGGAGACCTCCGACCAGGCGAGCCGCCTGCGCCGCATCGGCTGCGACACCGGCCAGGGCTGGCTCTACTCCCGGCCGGTGGCACCGGACCGCATCTCCGCGCTGCTGGGCTCGGGACCGGCGGGCGTTCAGGCCGGCGTCGGCAACCCGTAGGCGTCGGCGATCAGCTCGTAGGAGCGCAGCCGTACGTCGCCGCCGTGGGCGTTGGCGGTGAGCATCAGCTCGTCGGCTCCGGTGCGCTTCTGCAGGTCGTCGAGGCCGGCCCGGACCTCGTCGGCCGTGCCGTGGATGACATTGCTGTTCCAGGACCGCACGAACTCCTCCTCCATCGGGCTGAAGTCGTACGCCTCGGCCTCCTCCGGCGTCGGCACCAGCCCCGGGCGTCCGGTACGCAGCCGGACCATGTTCAGCGCGGCCGCGAGCACCTGCCTGCGCGCCTCCTTCTCGTCGTCGGTCGCGAGCGCGGAGACGCCGATGAGGGCGTACGGCGCGTCCAGCACGGCGGACGGCCGGAAGGACTCCCGGTACAGGTCGAGCGCGGGGATCGTGTTCTGCGCCGAGAAGTGGTGCGCGAAGGCGAACGGCAGCCCGAGGGTGCCGGCCAGCCGCGCGCTGAACCCGGAGGAGCCGAGCAGCCACACCGGCGGCCGGTGCGCCGACTGCACACCCCCGGGGGAGGTCGCCTGCACGGGTCCCGGCACGGCGTGGATACGGGCGTACGGGTGCCCGTCCGGGAAGTCGTCGTCCAGGAACCGGATCAGCTCGGCGAGCTGCTGCGGGAAGTCGTCGGCGCCCTCGTTGAGCCGGTCCGTGCGGCGCAGGGCGGCGGCGGTGGCCCCGTCCGTGCCGGGCGCCCGCCCGAGCCCGAGGTCCACCCGCCCCGGCGCCATCGCCTCCAGCGTCCCGAACTGCTCCGCGATGACGAGCGGCGCGTGGTTGGGCAGCATGACGCCGCCGGACCCGAGCCGGATGCGGTCGGTGTGGGCCGCCAGGTGGGCGAGGATCACCGCGGGGGAGGAGGAGGCGACGCCGGGCATGGAGTGGTGCTCGGCGACCCAGTACCGCTGGAACCCGCGCGCCTCGGCGAGCCGCACGATGTCCACGCTGGTCCGCAGCGCGTCGGTGGCGGTCCGGCCGGCCCCGACGGTCACCAGGTCCAGTACGGAGAGGGGGACGGGAGCGGTGCCGTGGGCGGTGCCCCGGATCTCCTCTGCGGCGTCTGCGGCCATGGTGGGGTGCCTCCTGTGATTGACGTACTCGTACGCGGGTCGCTTCGCGACGTAACAGGAGGGGGTCTCCGGTTATTCCCGGGCGGGGAGCGGAGTGGGGATCAGGTGATCCGGATAGGCCGGGCACGACGGTTCCCGTGAGGACCCGCGCCTTCACCGCCGTCTTCGCGAACCGGTCGAGGCAGCGCTCGGCCACGAATCCGTCGAACGCGGCGAAGTGTGCGTGCGGCAGTCCCTTGGCACGGCTCCACGGGGCACGGCTCCGCGGGGCACGGCTCCGCGGGGCACGGCTCCGCGGGGCACGGCTCCGCGGGGCACGGGTCAGCGGGTCACGCGGTGGCGGAGGCGGACGACGCCTGATGCGAAGGTGTGGGCCTCCACGAGCTCGAGCTTCACCCGGCGCTCGTCCCGGGTGAAGTACGGGGTGCCGCCGCCGACCAGTACCGGGTGGACCACGGGCCGGTACTCGTCGATGAGGCCGGACGCGGCGGCCTCCGCGGCCAGGGTCGCGCCGCCGATCGCGATGTCGCCGTCGCCGGGTTCCGCCCGTAGGCGCTCGATTTCCTCCGCCAGGGTGCCGGAGGCCAGGCGGGTGTTGGTGCCCCGCACCGTCGTCAGCGTCCTGGAGAAGACCACCTTCGGCAGCGCCTTCCAGAGCGCCGCCCACTCCAGTTCCGCCGCGTCGAGCGACTCGTCCTGCTCGGCGGTCTCCCAGTACAGCATCGTCTCGTACAGGCGCCGGCCCAGCAGGTGGACGCCGGTCTGCCGCAGCTCGTCGGTGAAGTGGCGGAAGACCTCCTCGTCCGGGTCGCTCCAGTCGATGCCGCCGTCCGGATCGGCGATGTAGCCGTCGAGGGAAACGTTCATCGAATAGGTCACCCTGCGCATCGGAAGGCCTCCTCGGTAGCCGTTCGGGTCCGACGGTACGGCTGCCGGGCGAGCGCCGCAGCGGCTTCTGCGCGGAACCGTTCGGTGTGAGGAGATCTCCCGGACCGCGGCCCAAGACCCCCCGTCCGTGCCGGGCACCGGGGCGGCCCCCCCGGCTCCTGCTCGGCATCGGTGTCGAGGACGTCGGCGAGACGCTGCGCCGGGTGCGGACGCCGGGCGGGTGGCGGTGCCCGGGCCTGTCCGGCACAGGACCTTGGCGGCTCACGCGCGGGCCGGGGCCGCGTCAGGTGGTGGGGCGGGCCCCGGGGGTGTGGCCGAAGGTGCGGCGGAAGACGCTGATGAAGGTGCTGGCGGACGACCAGCCGCAGCGGTGGGCGACGGCGGTGACGGGGATGTCGTCGGCCAGGAGGATCAGGGCGTGGTGGAGTCTGATCTGGGTGCGCCACTGGGGGTAGGTGAGGCCGAGGTCGTCGTGGAGGCGGCGGGAGAGGGTGCGGGCGCCGGCGCCGATCTGGCGTCCGAGGGCGTCGAGGGAACGGTTGTCGGCCGGGTCGGTGCGCAGGATGTCGTGCAGTGCGCGGAGCAGGGGGTCGGTGGGGGCCGGCAGGTGCAGGGGGAGTTCGGTGGAGAGGGCGAGCCGGTCGAGCATGACGGCGCGCAGGCGGCGGTGGGGCGGGGTGTCGTCGCCGGGATCGCGGGTGTAGGCGACGATGAGTTCGCGCAGGAGGGGGCTGACGGCGAGGACGGCGGGCTTGTCCAGGCCGAGGGGGTTGTCGGTGGTGGGCAGGCCGACGAGGTGGAGGTCGAGTTCTCCGTGGGCCTGGTGCCGGTGGACGGTGCCGGCGGGGATCCAGAGCGCGCGGTTGGCGGGCGCGATCCAGGAGCCCGCGTCGGTGGTCACCGCGATGGTGCCGCGGCTGGCGTAGACGATCTGATGGTCGTCGTGGCGGTGGGCGTCGATCTCACCGCCGGAAGCCAGGCGCTGAGTCCGGGTCGGCGCGACGGGGGTGTGGCGGATTTTCTGCATCATCTGTCAATCTATCGAAAGCGCGACACCGGGTGCGCCTTCCAGCATGGGTGGGGTGCGAAGGAAAACACCGATCTTGCTGCTGGCCGTGGGGCATGCCTGCGTCGACGTCTACCAGGGCGCCGTCGCGGCGTTGATCCCGTTCTTCGTGGCCGAACGGGACTACACCTACGCGGTCGCCTCCGGCATCGTGCTGGCCGCGTCCCTGCTGTCGTCGGTGGCCCAGCCGCTGTTCGGGCTGCTCACCGACCGGTGGGGTATGCCGTGGCTGCTGCCGGTCAGCACCCTGCTGGCCGGGGCGGGCATCGCGCTCAGCGGCCTGAGCGGCTCCTACGGGCTCACCCTGTTCTTCGTCGCCGTCTCCGGGATCGGCGTGGCCGCCTACCACCCGGAATCCGCCCGTGCGGCCCGGCAGGCGAGCCGGGGCAGTCACAGTGCGATGAGCTGGTTCTCCCTCGGCGGGAACATCGGCTTCGCGATCGCCCCGCTCATGGTGGCGGCCTCGATCGGACACGGCTCCCTGCGCTGGACACCCGTCCTGGTCCTGCCCGCGCTCACCGGCACCGCCCTGTGCGTGCCCGTCCTGCGGATGCTCGCCCGGCCCCAGACCGCTACGGCCAAGACCCGGAAGCCCCCCGGCCCGGACGACGTGGCCTCGTTCGTGAAGCTGTCCCTGGCGGTCGTCTTCCGCTCCATCGTCTTCACCGGCCTGAGCACCTTCATCTCCCTCTACGCCCGGCAGCGCATGCAAGGCAGCGCCACCGCGGGCACCGTCGCCCTGTTCCTGCTGTTCCTCGGCGGTGCCGTCGGCTCGGTCCTGGGCGGGTTCCTGGCCGGCCGCTACGACCGCGTCCGCGTCTCGCGCTGGTCCTACCTGCTCTCCATCGCCGCCGTCACCGGCGTGATCTACATACCGGGCCCGGCCCTGTTCCTCTTCGTGGCCCTCACTTCCGCCGGCCTGTACGTCCCCTTCTCCCTCCAGGTCACCCTCGGCCAGGACTACCTGCCCTCCCGCATCGGCACCGCCAGCGGCATCACCCTCGGTCTCACGGTCAGTATCGGCGGCCTCGTCAGCCCCCTGCTGGGCCACCTCGCCGACACCACCACCCTCCGGACCGCCCTCACGCCCCTGATCGCCATGCCCGCGCTGAGCTGGCTCCTCTTCCGCGTCCTGCCCGAACCCGCCTCCCCCGGCAGTCGGACCGTCACGCCCGTGCCCGCGCCCGCACGGCAAGACGGGTAGCCCGGCGCCGGCCAGTGGAGGGCCGGGCGTACCCGCCCCGCGCGGCCGGCGGCGGGCCATCGGTCGTCGACGCTCTAGTCGACCGGCGCGACCCGGATCAGGTTGCCGTCCGGGTCCGTGATCGCGAAGGTGCGGCCGAAGGGCTCGTCGTGGGGTTCTTCCGCCACCGTGACGCCCTTGGCGACCCACTCGGCGTGGAGGGCGTCGATGGCCGCCGAGGAGCCGGGGACCATCAGACCGACCTCCGAGGTGCGCGGGGTCCGTGGCGTGACCTGGTCGGCGCGGCCGCTCCAGAGGGCGAAGAGGACTCCGGGCGCGACCTCGAAGGGGACGTAGCGGGGGGTGGTGATCACCGGCTTGATGTCGAACAGGTCGGAGTAGAAGGCGGTCGCGCGCTCGACGTCGGTGACGTAGACGAGGAAGAGGTTGGGTGCGGACATGGGTGACTGCTCCTTCCGGGGCGGGCCGGTCGGTTCCGGCCCTTGGTGCCAGCCTCGCCTGAGAACATGACAGGAGTTGTCCTGTTCGGGGCTACGGGTCTTCGGGTCTTCGGGTGAGGGGGCTGTCGATGAGTCGGCCGCAGCGGTTGATCGAGCTTCTCGCGGCCCTGCAGGCGCGGCCGCGGACCACCGCCGAGGAGTTGGCCGAGGAGCTGGGGGTGTCGACGCGGACCGTGCTGCGCGATGTGCGGGCGCTCGTCGACGCGGGGATCCCCGTCTTCACCGAGCGAGGGAAGTACGGCGGCATCAGTCTGCTGCCCGGTGACCAGGCCGACCTGTCGAAGCTGACGACCGGCGAGGCGGACCTGCTGCGGGCGGTCGGGCTCGACCTGGAGCGGGCCCGGCAGCTCGGCGGCGAGGCGGCCGCCCGGTCGGCGCTGCGCAAGCTCACCTCGCGCAGACGGCCGCCGTCCGCCCGGGACGAGCTGCCGCTCGCGCTGACGGACGTGATCGCGATCGACAACCGTCCCTGGTTCGGGGAGGCCGCGCCCCTGCCCGATGTCGCGGGGCTGGTGCGGGACGTGCGCACGGGGAGGCGGTTGCGGATCGTCTACCGCAGGAGCGGGGCCGCGTCCGCGCGGGAGTTCGTGGTCGATCCCTACGGGCTCGTGCAGCGGGGCGGGCGGTGGTATCTCGTGGCCGACCGGGACGGCGAGCCACGTCTGTTCCTGCTCACCCGGCTCCGGCGGTGGGCCGTGCTCGACGACGGGCGCCGGCTGCGGCCGGGTGCCGACCTCGCCGGTACGGCACGGGAGTTGGGCGAGGCGCTGGAGAGCAGGGAACGTGTGATGGTCACGGCGCGCGTCGACGCCGGCAGCCTCGACCTCGCCCGCCGGATCCTGGGCGCCAGGCTCAGGGCGGCGGGCGATCGGGGGGCGGACGGACGGGTCGAGATCACCGTGGCGTACGACGGGGTGGACGGCGTGCGGCAGTTGCTCCAGTTCGGCGAGCACATCGAGGTCGTCGGCCCGGAGGCGGCCCGCCGGCTGGTCGCGCGGCTCGCCGCCCACCTCGCCGGCACCCACGCCCCCCTCGGCGAAACATGAGCGCTCGCCCCGCATCCGTCGCCGAACCGCACTCGCCGCGCGAGTACAGCCCCTACGGCGCCACGTCCTCCAGCGTGCGGCCGCTCGTCTCCTCGGCCCAGGCCGCCGCCGACAGGGAGCCCGCGACGGCGACGACCGCGAGGGTCACGAACACCGTGCCGATCGCGCCCCCGGCGTAGATGGCGCCCACGACGATCGGGCCCAGGATGACGCCCAGGCGGTTCGTCGCGCCGCCCACGCTGGAGCCCAGCGCCCTGATGCGGGTGGGGAACAGCTCCGGCGTGTACAGGTAGAGGCAGATGTTGGAGCCGAAGAGGAAGACCGCCGCCAGGGACGTCCAGGCCAGGACGCCGCCCGCCGAGTCGCCGGCGGTCAGGCCCAGGACGAGCAGGCACAGTGCCGCCGCCGCCATGCACCAGATCACCGTGTTGCGGCGGCCGGCCCGGTCGACGGTGAGGGCCACGAGCAGACAGCCGGCCAGCCCCGCGCAGCTCGTCACCGTCGAGTAGAGCAGTGCCGTGGACAGGTCGAGGCCGAAGTGGTCCTTGTAGATGGTCGGCAGCCAGGACGTGATGCCGTAGTTGGCGAAGTAGCCCGTGAACCACAGGGACCCGACGACGAGCGTGCGCCGGCCGTACCTGCCGGTGAGGAGTTCGCGCAGGCCGCCGCTGCCGCCCTTGCCCGAGGGCGTGGTGCCGGGGCGCACCGGGGCGGGCTCCGGGAGCGGGGCTCCCGTGATTCGCTCCACCTTCCGCTCGATCGACGCCATCGTCGCCACGGCCTCTTCGTGCCTGCCGTGGTCGGCGAGCCACCGCGGTGACTCCGGGACCCAGCGGGCGAGGGCGAAGCACAGCAGGCCGGGGACGGCCGCCAGGCCGAACATCCAGCGCCAGCCGAGCAGCGGCACCAGCCACGCGGCGAGGAGCGCGCCCGCGGTCAGACCGGCCGGGAACACCAGCTCGTACAGGAGGACGAAGCGGCCGCGCTGGTGGGCGCGGGTGATCTCCGCGATGAAGGTGGCCGCGATCGGCACCTCGCCGCCGATGGCCATGCCCTGGACGAAGCGGAGTGCCATGAAGGGCTCGGGGGAGGTGCACAGGGTCAGGGCCAGGTTGCAGACGCCGGACAGCGCGATGCAGCCGGCGATGACCTTCACGCGGCCGATCCGGTCCGCGAGCCGGCCCGAGACCAGGGCGCCGATCAGCATGCCGACCGAGCCGACCGTCATGAGGGCGGTGACCTGGGCCGTGCCGAGGTGCCACTCGCCGCGCAGGTCGGGCAGCGCGTAGGCGATCAGAAGCTGGTCGAACGCCTCGAAGAACGTGACGGCGCCGACGACGAGCCGGACCATCACCTGCCAGCGGCACAGCGGCAGGCGTTCGAAGCGGGCGCCGATGGTGGCCGCGAGCGCCGCCGAGTCGTCGTCGTTCTCGCCGTCGTCCTGTCGGCCCGGGGTGTCACGGGCTGCGTCGATCGTCATGGGTGGGTCTCCGGTGTCCCGTGCGTCGGAGTGCGCGAGCCCGCACGGAAGGGTTCGGGCCGCACGGCACGGCGGAGCGGCCGCGTGCCGGCGGCGATGAGGGTTGGAGAGGTGCGGCGACGCCCCACTTATGTAGGCGCTGAATGTCTCAGTGCTTAAGTTCTACCGGTAGCCCGCCGAGGTTAGGCAAGCCTTACTCTCGACGTCGTCAAAAATTCCCCGGCCAGGGCCCTTGCGGGAAAATTATTTAAGCCCTTAGATTTCTAGCGCTTAGACACGCCCCTTCCCGGAGGTCCCCATGCCGCGCATCCCAGCCGACGAGATCCTCATCGCGGGGCAGTGGCGGCTTGGCGGCGGTCTGCCGATCCACACCGTCGACCCGGCCGACGGCACCGTCCTCGCCACCGTGCACGCCGCCTCGCCGGAGGACGTGAATGAGGCCGCGCACGCCGCCGCCGCGGCCGCCGCCGCCCCCGAGTGGCGCGACCTGCGGCCCCACCGCCGGGCCCGCGTCCTGTACCGGATCGGCGACCTGATCGAGGAACACGCCGACGACCTCGCCGCGCTCCAGACCGCCGACACCGGCAAGACGCTCGCCGAGACCCGCGCGCTCGCCCTGAGCGCCGCCGGCACCTTCCGGTACACGGCCGCGGCGCTGGAGACCGCCGAGGAGGCGATCACCCCCTCGCGCGGCCCGTACCTGACCATGAGCACCTACGAGGCGATCGGCGTCGTCGGCGCGATCAACCCGTGGAACTCCCCGATCGCCTCCGACGCGCAGAAGGTCGCCCCGGCGCTGGGCGGCGGCAACGCCGTGCTGCTCAAGCCCGCCGAGTGGACCCCGCTGGTCTCCCTCGCCTTCGGGCGGCTCGTCCACCGGGTGCTGACCGAGGAGGGGCTGCCGACCGCGCTGCTCGCCGTACTGCCGGGCAAGGGCCGCGTCGTCGGCGACGCGATCGTCCGGCATCCGCTGGTCGGCCGGATCGGCTTCACCGGCGGCACCGCCACCGGGCGCGCCATCGCCCGCGCCGCCGCCGACAAGCTCGTCCCCGCCTCGCTCGAACTGGGCGGCAAGTCGCCGACGATCGTGCGCGAGGACGCCGACGTCGAACAGGCCCTGGCCGGCGTCATGTACGGGATCTTCTCCTCCAGCGGCCAGTCCTGCATCGCGGGCTCGCGGCTGTTCGTGCACCGCTCGCTGTACGACTCCTTCGTCGGCGAACTGGTGGAACGGGTGCGCGAACTGCGCGTCGGACCCGGCACGGACCCCGGCACCCAGGTCGCGCCGCTCGTGCACCACGCGCACCGCGACGCCGTCGCCGCGGCCGTCGACCGCGCCCTGGAGGAGGGCGGCCGGGTGCTGTGCGGCGGCGCCGCCCCCGAGGGCGAGCGGTACGCCGGGGGCGCCTACTACCTGCCGACCGTCATCGACTCCCTGCCGAACTCCGCCCGCGTCTGCCAGGAGGAGGTCTTCGGCCCGGTCCTGGTCGCCCTGCCCTACGCCGACGAGGACGAACTGGTCGCCCTGGCCAACGACTCCGTCTACGGCCTCGCCTGCGGCATCTGGACCCGGGACGCGCGCGCCGCCTGGCGGCTCGGGCGGCGCATCGAGGCCGGAACGGTCTGGATCAACACGTACAAGCAGTTCTCCATCTCCACCCCCTTCGGCGGGATGAAGGACTCCGGGCTCGGCATCGAGAAGGGCCGCGACCTGATCCGCGCCTACCAGCGGCAGAAGTCCCTGTACTGGGGCACCGACGCCACGCCCCTGCCCTGGGCCAACTGACCCACCCCGAGGGAGATCCCGCCATGAACCAGCCCCCGATGCCCCCGATCGGCCGCCTGCGCGCCCTGCGCTCGGTCGAGCTGCTCACCCCGAACTTCGCCGACGCCGTGGACTTCTACGAGGAGGTCTGGGGCCTGGAGGTCGTCGAGGCCGAACACAGCGCCAGCTGGCTGCGCGGCACCGGCGAGGAACACCACGCCCTCAGGCTGACCCGCTCCGACACGATCGGCCTCGGCCGGCTCGTCTTCGCCCTCGGCACCCCGGCCGAGGTGGACGAGGCCGCGCGGCGGCTGCGGGCGCGCGGCATCGCCCTCGTCACCGAACCCGGCCCCCTCGACCAGGTCGGCGGCGGCTACGGGCTGCGCTTTTACGACCTCGACGGACGGCTGATCGAACTCTCCGCCGACACCTGGGCGGTCACCGCACGCGGCCGGGACACGCCCCTGCCGGTCGGCGTCACCCACGCCGTCCTCAACACCCCCGACATCGACGCCTCCGTCGCCTTCTACCAGGACGTGCTCGGCATGCGCGTCTCGGACTGGTCCGAGCACCAGATGGCGTTCCTGCGCTGCGGCACCGACCACCACTGCGTCGCCTTCAACCAGGCGCCGTGGGTCTCCCTGAACCACGTCGCCTACGAGATGACGTCGCTGGACCACTTCATGCGCGGCCTCGGCCGGCTCCGGCACCACGGCATCACCCCCGAGTGGGGCCCCGGCCGGCACGGGCCCGGCAACAACACCTTCTCCTACTTCACCGACCCCACCGGCCTGGTGTGCGAGTACACCACCGAGGTCGCGCAGATCGTCGAGGACACCTGGATCTGCAAGGTGTGGCGGCGCACCCCCGAGCTGTCCGACCTGTGGGGCACCGCCGGCCCGCCCTCGGCGCGGATCCGCGCCCACATGGCAGGCACCCCCGACGGCAGCCCGGTCACCGAACCCGTCACCCCGCCCGTGGACGCCCCGGCGGACGCCCCCGCCCGTACGAGCACCGGCACCGAAGGAGCAGCGGCATGAACGGCGGCACACGCAAGGTCGGCCTCATCGGCTGGGGCGCCATCGGCCGTACCGTCGGCGGCGCCCTCGCCGCCGGCGAGGTGCCCGGCGCCGAACTCACCGGCATCGTCGACAACCGCCCCCTCGGCGACGCCGTTCCCGCGCCGCAGCTCACGGTGGAGCAGGCCCTCGCCGCCTGCGACCTGATCGTCGAGGCCGCGGGACAGGGCGTCGTACGGGAATGGGGCGAGACGGTCCTCGCCTCCGGCACCGACCTGCTCGTGGCCTCCACCGGAGCGCTCACCGACGAGGAGCTGGCCAAGAAGCTCCTCGCGGCCGGGCCCGGCCGGGTCTACTTCACCGGCGGGGCGGTCGGCGGACTCGACCTGCTCCAGGCCGTACGAGCCATGGGGCCGCTCGGCGAGGTCACGCTGACCACCACCAAGCTGCCGTCCACCCTCGAACAGCCCTGGATGGACGAGGAGACCCTCGCCCGGCTGCGGTCCGCGACCGCGCCGGTGGAGGTCATGACCGGCACCGCACGCGACGTACCGGTCAAGTTCCCCAAGTCCACGAACGTCGCCGCCTCCGTCGCCCTCGCGGTCGGGGACCTCGACGCCGTACGGGTACGGGTCGTGGCCGACCCCACCGCCTCCCACACCTGCCACGTCGTCGAGGCGAGCGGACCGCAGGGCTCGTACCGCTTCGAGGTGCGGCACGTCCCCGACCCGGGCAACCCGGCCACCAGCCAGGTCGTCCCGTACGCCGTACTGCGCTCGCTCGCGGCCCTCGCCGGACGCCGGGGGCAGATCCTGTGACCGCCCACGACCTCGCCGGGCTGCACCTGGCGGAGACCGGCGACGCCGGGCCGCTGGTGCTGTGCCTGCACGGCATCGGCTCCTCGTCCGCCGCCTTCGCGCCCCAGACCGGGGCCCTCGCCGCCGCCGGTCACCGGGTCGTCGCCTGGGACGCCCCCGGATACGGCAGGTCCGCCGACCCGGACGGCGACCTCACCCTCGACGACTACGCCGACACCGCGGCCGCCGTCATCCGCGCCCGCGCCGCCGACGCCCACGTCGTCGGCGTCTCCTGGGGCGGCGTGATCGCACTGCGGCTCGCCACCCGGCACCCGGAACTCGTCGCCTCCCTCACCGTCGCCGACTCCACCCCCGGATCCGGCACCAGCCCCGAGAAGGCCGCCGCCATGCGCGCCCGCGTCCCGGAGCTGGAGCGCCTCGGCCCGCGCGCCTTCGCCGAGGAACGCGGCCCCCGGCTGCTGTCGCCGGACGCGCCGCCCGAACTGGTGCGCCGGGTCGTCGACACCATGGCCGACTCGATCCGCACGCCCGGCTACCGGCAGGCGGCCGAGTCGATGGCCGCCACCGACCTGCGCGGCGAACTCGCCGACGTCATCGCGCCCACCCTCGTCCTGTGCGGGGACCAGGACCGGATCACCGGCCCCGACGCCTCACAGGTCCTGGCCGGCGGTCTGCACCGGACCGCCTACGTGATCGTCAAGGACGCCGGTCACCTGGCCAACCAGGAGCGGCCCGAGCACTTCAACGCCTGGCTGCTCTCCCACCTCCACATCGTCACCGACACCCGCAACCACCTCCAGAAGGGCTGATCACCATGCCGCTGACCACCGACGAGTACGACAACGGCTCGGACCTCGCCAAGTACACCGACTCCCTGATCGCCACCAAGGCCTCCCGCGAGCCGGACTGGGGCACGCTGTCCTTCCAGGAGAAGGCGGGCCCGCAGTACAAGCGGGCGCAGATCCGCTACGTCGGTTCCGGCGCCACCGGCAACCACGAGGACGACGGCCGGATCCTGCCCTCGGGCGGCTTCACCTTCTCCAACATGCTGCTGCCGCCCGGCGCCGAGGGCCCCGCCCACACCCACCACGACGTCGAGGAGGCCTTCTTCGTCCTGGAGGGCCGGGTCCGCGTCGGCATCCACCGCGGCCCCGACGAGACCGAGTACCGCACCCTCGGCTACCGCGACATGATCGTGGTCCCGGCCGGGGTGACCCGCTCGCTGAAGAACGAGGGCGACACCGACGCGCTGTTCTGCGTCATCATCGGCACCCGGAAGCCGCAGGTGCCGACCTACCCCGAGTACTCCCCGCTGTACGGCGTCACCCGTGACTGACCCGGCGGGCGCACGCCCCACCGTCGTCGTGACCGGCGCCGGCCGTGGCCTGGGGGAGGCCATGGCCCGCCGGGCGGCGGCCGACGGGTACCGCGTCGTCGTCGCCGAGCTCAACGAGGAGTGGGGCGCCCGTACGACGGCGGCGATCCGGGCGGCGGGCGGCGCGGCCGACTTCGTCGCGCTGGACGTCGCCGACCCCGCCTCCGTCGAGGCGCTGGCCGCCCGCGTCGCGCCCGGCGGACCCGCGTACGGCGGCCCCGTGTACGGCCTGGTCAACAACGCGGCGCTGGCCAACGGCGTCGGCGGCCGGGAGTTCCAGGACCTCGACGTCGAGACCTGGGACCGGCTGATGACCGTCAACGCCCGCGGCCCCTGGCTCGTCGCCAAGCACCTGCTGCCCCTGATGTCCGGCCCCGGACGCATCGTCAACATCGCCTCCGACGCCGCCCTCTACGGCTCCCCGCGCCTCGCCCACTACATCGCCTCCAAGGGCGCGGTCCTGGCCCTGACCCGGGCGATGGCCCGCGAACTGGGCGAGCGGGGCATCACCGTCAACGCGGTGGCGCCCGGCCTGACGGAGGTCGAGGCGACCGAGACGGTACCGGCCGAGCGGCACGCGCTGTACGCGGCGAACCGCGCGATCCCCCGGCCGCAGCAGCCCGACGACCTGGTGGGGCTCGTCTCCTTCCTGCTCGGCGAGGAGTCCCGCTACCTCACCGGACAGGTGGTCGCCGTCAACGGCGGCTTCACCATGCACTGAATCCCGCTCCCCGCCCCCTCCACACCCCCGTTCGCAAGGAGTACCCATGGACCTCGGCCTCGCCGACCGCACCGTCCTGGTCACCGGCGGCAGCTCCGGCGTCGGCCTGGCCACGGTCCGCGCCCTGCTCGACGAAGGCGCCCGCGTCGCCACCTGCGGCCGCGACGCCGACCGGCTCGCCAAGGCCGCCGCCGGTCTCGGCGCCGGCCGGGACCGCCTGTACACGGGCGTCTGCGACGTCCGGGACGCCGACGCCGTACGGGACTTCACCGAGCGCGCCGCCGACCGCCTCGGCGGACGGCTCGACGGGCTCGTCAACAACGCGGGCCAGTCGCGGATGAAGACCCTCGACGAGACGACCGGGGACGACTGGCGCGACGAGCTGGAGCTGAAGTTCGCGGGCGTGCTCCATCCCCTGGCCGCCGCCCGCGGCCGGCTCCGCGCCTCCGACGCCGCCGCGATCGTCAACGTCAACGCCGTCCTCGCCAAGCAGCCGGAGACCCGGCTGATCACCACCAGCGCCGCCCGCGCCGGCATCCTCAACCTCTCCGCCTCGCTGGCCCGCGAACTCGCCCCCGAGGGCATCCGCGTCAACTCCGTCTGCCTCGGCCTGGTCGACACCGGCCAGTGGACGCGCCGCCACGCCGCCGCCGACAGCGGGCTCACCTACGAGGAGTGGCAGGCGGAGATCGCCGCCGACCGGGGCATCGCGCTGGGGCGCCTCGGCCGTGCCGAGGAGGTCGCCTACGCGATCGTCTCGCTGCTCTCGCCGCGCGCCTCCTACATCACCGGAACCAGCATCGACGTCTGCGGCGGAGTCGGCCGCGGCATCCTCTGAGGAGTTCGCATGCGTTACGACCACGGTGGCGGACTCCTGACCGCCCATCTCAAGTCCCTCGGCGTCGACACCGTCTTCGGCATCGTCTCCGTGCACAACCTGCCGCTGGTGGAGGCCGTCGAGGCCGACCCGGAGCTGCGGTTCGTGCCGGTGCGGCACGAGGCGAGCGCCGTCAACGCCGCCGACGCGTACGGCCGGGCCCGCGGCTCGATCGGCTGCGCGCTCACCTCCACCGGCACCGGCGCGGGCAACGCGGCGGGCTCCCTGATCGAGGCGCTGTCCTCCGGGACGGCGGTGCTGCACATCACCGGCCAGGTGGAGTCCGCGTACCTCGGCAGCGGGCGCGGCTTCATCCACGAGACCAAGGACCAGCTCGGCATGCTCGCCGCGGTGTCCGCGTACGCCGCCACCGTCACCTCCGCCCGCGACGCCGGCCGCGTCCTGCGCGAGGCGTCCGCCGCCGCGCTCGCCGTGCCGGGCGGTCCGGCGAGCGTGGAGTGGCCGATCGACCTCCAGTACGCCGTCCAGGAGGACGACGGCGAGACCGCGCCCCTCGCCGGACCCCCGGTGCCGGACCCGTCCGAGCTGGCGGCGGCACGCGAGCTGCTGGCCTCCGCCCGACGCCCGCTGATCTGGGCCGGGGGCGGCGCGAGCACCGCCCGCGAGCACCTGCTCGCCCTGCTGGAGGCGACCGGCGCGGGCCTGCTCACCTCCAACTCCGGTCGCGGCGCCGTACCCGAGGACCACGACCAGGTCGTCGGCAACTTCGCCACCACGCCCGCCGGACGCGCGCTCCTGGCCGACGCGGACGTGCTTGTCACCGTCGGCACCCACTTCCGCTCCAACGAGACCGCCGACTACGGGCTCCGCCTCCCCGAGGCGCACATCCAGATCGACGCCGACGCCGCCGCCCTCGGCCGGGTGTACCCCGCACGGCACGGTCTGCACGGCGACGCGCGGGCCGTCCTGCCGTCGCTCACCGGGGCCGCCGTACGGGCCGACGCGCACTGGACGGACCGGGTCCGCCGGGTGCGCGACGAGGTGCGGGCCGCCCTGCACGACGGCATCGGCCCGCAGGCCGCGATCTGCGACGCCCTCGCCGCCGCCCTGCCGCGCGGCAGCGTCGTCGCCCGGGACGTGACCATCCCGTCCTCCTCCTGGGGCAACCGCCTGCTGCCGGTCCACGACCCGCGCGCCAACGTCTTCCCGCGCGGCGGCGGCATCGGCCAGGGCCTCGCCATGGGCATCGGCGCCGCCCTCGCCCGGCCCGACGAGCCCACGGTCGTCATCGCGGGCGACGGCGGCCTCGCCGTGCACCTGGGCGAACTGCTCACCCTCGCCCAGGAGCGGCCCCGCCTCACCCTGATCGTCTTCAACGACGGCGGCTACGGCGTACTGCGCAACATGCAGGCCACCTACACCGAACGCCGCTCCGGAGTCGACCTGTTCACCCCCGACTTCGCCGGGCTCGCCGCCGCCTGCTCCCTCCCGTACGCACGCATCGGCGACGCGAGCGAGGCCGCCAAGGTGATCGACGCCGCCGTCGCCTCCGACGGGCCGACCCTCGTCGAGGTCGACCTGGCCGCGCTCGGCCCGATGAAGAACCCGTTCACCCCGCCCGTCAAGATCCCCGCCCGGTAGGGAGGCCCGCCGACATGAGCACCACCGAAGAGCAGGAACTGGACCTCCTCGTCCACCGCACGACCTGGGAGGCGCAGGGCGTCCTCTCCGTCGAGCTGGTCCACCCGGACGGCAAGCCGCTGCCCGCCTGGACACCCGGCGCCCACCTCGACCTGCACGTGGGCGGTCACGTCCGCCAGTACAGCCTGTGCGGTGACCCCGAGGACGCCGGGAGGTACCGGCTCGGCATCCTCGACGAGCCCGCCTCGCGCGGCGGTTCGCGCCATGTGCACACCAGGCTGCGGCCCGGCCAGACTGTGCGGGTGGCCGGGCCGCGCAACCACTTCGCCCTCGAACCCGCCGCCTCCTACGTCTTCGTCGCCGGCGGCATCGGCATCACCCCGATCCTCGCCATGGCCCGCCGGGCCGAGCGGGACGGCATCCCCTACCGGCTGGTCCACGGCGGCCGGACCCGCGCCTCGATGGCCTTCGGCGGCGAACTCGCGGCGCTCGGCGGCGAGGTGACCCTCGTACCGCAGGACGAGCAGGGGCACATCGACGTGGCCGGCATCCTCGCGGACCTCCCGGCGGACGCGCTCGTGTACTGCTGCGGACCCGAGCCCCTGCTCAAGGCCGTCGAGGAGGCGGCGCCCGAGGGACGGCTGCGCACCGAGCGGTTCGCCGCGCCCGCCGTGACCCGCGAGGGCGACGACGGCGCCTTCGACGTCGAGTGCCGGGCGTCGGGCGTGACCCTGCGCGTGGAAGGCGGCACCTCGATCCTGGAGGCCGCCGAGAACGCCGGACTGGCCGTCACCTCCTCCTGCCGGGACGGCATCTGCGGCTCCTGCGAGACCCGCGTCCTCGCCGGCACCCCCGACCACCGCGACTTCCTGCTCAGCGACGCCGAACGCGCCGCGGGCGAGACGATGATGATCTGCGTCTCGCGCTGCGCCTCGGACCGCCTCGTCCTGAACCTCTGACCGCCTCACGCCTGCGATGGAGAACGCCGTGCCCGAGACCGCCTGGCCGTACCTGGACCCCCACCAGACCCGTGACCACGAGCCCACCCCGTACGAGCTGAAGCTCGCCCGCACGCTCGAGGACATCTTCACCAAGGACGGTCACGAACTGACCGACGTGATCGACGGACTCAACTCCCGCCAGCTGCGCACGCCCACCGGCGAGCCCTGGACCGAGGAGTCCTTCCGCGCCGAGATGAACCGCCTGGGAGCCTGACATGACCCTCTCGACCCACGACTCCGCCGACCACATCTACGCCCACGGCCTGCGCAACCAGTGGCACCCCGTCGTACCGTCCCACTTCGTCGCGCCCGGCGGCATGCGCAGGGTGACCGCGCTCGGCGAGAACTGGCTGCTCTTCCGCAAGTCCGACGGCGGCCTGTCCATGCTCGCCGACCGCTGCCCCCACCGCGGCGCGCCCCTGTCCCTCGGCAAGCACCTGGGCGACCGAGTCGCCTGCTGGTACCACGGCGTCGAGGTCGACACCGCCGGCACGGTCACCTCGGTGCCCGGACTGCCCGGCTGCAACCTGGAGGGCAAGACGCTGGTCACCTCGCTGCCCGTGCGCGAGGTCGGCGGCGCGGTCCTCGCCTACTTCGGCGACGAGGAGCATCCCGAGCCGGTCGAACTCACCCTCCCCGAGCCGCTGGCCGACGACGAGATCTCCGCGTTCCTCTGCTACGCGGAGTGGGACGTGCCGTGGCGGTTCGCCATGGAGAACCTGCTCGACCCGATGCACGGCGCGTTCCTGCACTCCGAGTCACACACCATGTTCGCCGGTGACACCACGGCCAAGTTCCGCATCCGGGAGACCGGGCGGGGTTACTTCTTCGAGAAGACCGACCAGCGGGGCGTCAACTTCGACTGGGTCGAACTGTGCCGCACCGGCGTCGACTGGGTGGACCTCTCCATCCCCTACCCGCCGTCCGCGGGCCCCGGCGGACCCTTCGGCATCGTCGGCATGGCCTGCCCCGTGGACGCGGGGCGCACCGGCGTCTTCTTCTGGCGCTACCGCAAGGTGAGCGACTGGCAGCGCGACACCTGGCGGCTCCTGTACAAGACCCTCATCGAGGCCCGCCACTGGGAGGTGCTGGAGCAGGACCGCGTGATGCTGGAGAACATGCCCGCGGACGCCGACCAGCGCGAGAACCTCTACCAGCACGACCTGGGAGTGGTCCGGCTGCGCCGGCTGTACCGGGCGCAGGCGGAACAGCAGTCGGCGGTTCAGCCCGTCCCGGCCGGCTGATCCGGGGCGGCGTCGTCGGAGTCCACGATCGAGCGCTCCAGCTTCGACAGCAGACGGCTCAGCTGACGGTGCTCGGCGGGGGAGAGCCCGCCGAGCATCCGGCGTTCGTTCTCCAGGTGCTCGGCGAACACCTCGTCCACCTTCGCCAGGCCCGCCTCGGTGAGCCGCGAGTACACCACGCGCCGGTCCTCGGCGTCCCGTTCGCGCA
Organism: Streptomyces sp. CCM_MD2014; assembly: GCF_000772045.1. Taxonomy (GTDB): domain Bacteria; phylum Actinomycetota; class Actinomycetes; order Streptomycetales; family Streptomycetaceae; genus Streptomyces; species Streptomyces salinarius. Next base: position 5,571,304 of record NZ_CP009754.1, read on the forward strand.
CCAGCAGGCCGTCCTTCTCCAGCCGGTCGAGCCGCAGCGTCACCCCCGCCGAGGAGACCAGCCCGGAGGCGGCGAGCTGTCCGGCGGTCAGCCGGTACGGGGCACCGGACCTGCGCAGCGCGGTCAGCACGTCGAACCCGGCGACGGACAGCCCGTGCTCGTCGAGCCGCGAGGTCATCCGTTGCTGGTACTGCAGATACGACCGGTGCAGCCGGGCCAGCACCTCCAGCGGCGAGGTGTCCAGCTCGGGCCGCTCCCGCGCCCAGTCCGCGACGATCCCCGCCACCGCGTCCGGCCGCCTCGCCGCCCTGCCCTGCGCCATATCATCCCCTCGCGGCGTACGTTCAGATGGAGAAATCTTAGCCCTAAGGGAAATCCCCCGTCCGCCGGTCCGCTCCGACTCCCGGGCGCCCGGCGGGGCTGCGGGTCGGGTGGGAGGGGTGGTGGTCAGGGCCGCCAGGTCACCCGGTGTTTCCGCGGGGTGGGCCGGCACCGCGTGGTTGGCCTCCCATCCGTCGGGGCTGTGTCGTTCGGCCGCCTCCGGCGGCGTGCCGGACTCCGTCCGGCGGTTGGGCGGCGCGGCGCTGCGGGTCGGGTGGGAGGGGTGGTGGTCAGGGCCGCCAGGTCACCCGGTGCTCCGCGAGGTGGGCGAGCACCGCGTGGTTGGCCTCCCAGCCGTCGGGGAACTTCACCAGCGTTCCCAGCTGGACCGGTTCCGTGGACGGGTAGTCGTCCAGCAGGGCGCCCACGCCCTCGCGGCAGACCACGATGCACGCGTGCCGGTGCCGGGAGGCGAGGACGCACAGGCGGCCGGTCTCCAGGTGGAAGGCGGTGGCGTCGGGGCGGCCGGAGAGCGGGTGCAGGACGACCGTGACGTCGTACTCGCGGCCCTGGAGGCGGTTGGCCGTGTCCACGGTCACGTCGTGCACGCCGAGGTCGGCCAGCGCCGCGCGGACCGCCGCCGCCTGGTCCCGGTGCGCCGTGCCGACGGCGACACGGGCGGCGGTCAGGGGAGCGGGGTCGGGGGAGCGCTCGGACGTCGCCCGTCCCTCCCGGTCGAGCAGGCGCCGGACCACCGCCGCCACCGCCCGCACCGCCTCCGGGTCGGTGCGCGGGGTGTGCCGGGGCGGCAGTTCCAGCAGGCCCCAGCCCGAGGCGGCCGCCTCGTCGATCACCCGGTCGGGACCCGAGCCGTCCGACGGCACCGCGAAGGCCAGGCGCCGGTCGCCGTGGTCCGTGCCGCTGCGGAAGGGCGTGTACGGGTAGAAGGCGTCCGAGACCAGCCGGGCCGCCGACGCGGGCAGGCGCCAGGAGACCGGGAGACGGTGCTGGGGGAGCCCGGGGTTGTGGGCCAGGAGGGTCGTCACCGCCGAGGACGACGGGTCGTAGGCCAGGCCTGCCCACTGCTCGCCGCCCACCGTCGAAAACGGGTCCAGCTGGCCCGGGTCGCCCACGAACAGCGCCCGTTCGAAGAGCCCGGCGACCGCGAGCAGGGAGTCCGAACGCATCTGGTACGCCTCGTCGACGATCGCGTGCCGCCACGGCTCGTCCACCGTGACGTGCGCCCACTTCGCCGCCGTGGACAGGACGACGGACAGCCCGGCGAGGTCGGCGGCCTTCGCCGACTTGCGGACGTTCTCCAGAGCGTCGAGCGCCTTGTCGTACGGGTCGGCGTCACTGCTGTGCAGGCGGCCCACCGGAAGGTCCGGGTTCTTCTCGGCCAGGCGCAGCACCAGGTCGTCCACCTGCGCGTTGGTCTGCGCCACCACCATCAGGGGGCGGCCCGCCTCGGCCAGCTCCAGCGCCGCCCGCACCACGAGCGTGGACTTCCCGGCGCCGGGCGGGGAGTCCACGACGACGCCGCGCTCGGTGCCGTGCAGGGTGTCGTGGAGGATCGCCGCGGTGGCGCGGGCCGCCTCCGCGCCCGGGTCGAAGGGCGCGGGTGCGGGTGCGGACAGGGCCTCGGCGGTCACAGCAGGTCCTCCTCGGTCTGGGCGTCGGCGGCCTCCGGCACCGCGGCCGCCTCACCGGGCGGGCCGCCGTGCGTCCACGGGGTCTGCTCCGGGTCGGGGAGCTTCGCGCCGCCCCGCTGCTCGTGCTCGAAGAGCGTGAAGCAGACCAGGTCGCCCTTCTCGGGCACCGACCCGGCCTCGGGCTCCTTGCCGCGGCCCATCTTGTCCATGATCCGCAGGACCAGCGTCCCGCCCACGGCCCCGGCCCCGTCGTCCGGGCCGTCGTCCGACGGCGCGGGGCCGACGTACTCCGCCGTCTGGGGTTTGCCGCCCAGCGAGCGGTACACCTTCACCCGCTCGCCCAGGTGCGGGCGGTCGTCCGTGCGGACCGTCACCAGCGGGCGCGGACTGGGCCGCTTGCTCTCGCTGTACGCCATCACCACGTCGACGACCTCACCCGCGAACGCCTCCCCGGACAGCCGGCGCCCCGCCATCACCAGCGGGTCGTCCAGCGCCTCCTGGGCCTCCAGACGGGCCTGCTCGCGCTCGCGCGTGGCCAGCTTGTTCGCCGCCGTCACCGCGTCGTCCCGGCGGGGCTGCGGGGGCTCACCGGCCAGGATGCGGTCGCGGTGCGAGGTGAACGACCAGCGGTCGCGGGTCCAGCGCTCCTCGACGTGCGCCCCTTCGGGCAGCTCGCCCAGCAGGTCCAGGCCCCGCCACACCGCGTCCCAGGTGGGGCGGGTACGGCTCTCGACCAGGACGCGGATCTCCCGCTCGGCGGCCACGAGCGCGCCGAGCCGGTCGTCCGCCTCCAGTCCGTCCTCGGCGGCGGCCAGCGCGGTACGGGCGCGGTCGTAGCGCTCGATGGCGGGGGCGAGCAGCTTGTTGTCGAAGGCCGGGTCGGTCGCCGGGCCCGCCGGCGGGCACAGCAGCTGCCCGTCGGCGTCGCGGGCCAGCTCGGCGCGGCGGGCCGCCTCGGCGCCGGTCGGGCCGGGGTCCTCGGCGTCCTCCGGCGCGATCCACGCGAGCAGGGCGCCCAGGTGCTGGTCCTCCAGCGTGGACTGCCCGGTCGCCCAGTGCCGGCCCAGCAGGTCGGTCATGGCCAGGAGGAGGGAGGAGCCGGGCACGCGGGCCCGCTCGCCGTAGTGGGTCAGCCACCGGCCGAGCAGCGGCACCCGGGGCGGCGCGGGGTGCGGGGTCTCCGGGTCCTGCTCCGCCGTACGCCGAAAGCGCATGGAGCGGCCCAGCAGCCGTACGAAGTCGATGCCCGCGCGGCTCGGCACGACCAGCTGCGCGGCGTCCGCGCACAGGTCGACCTCGACCTTGACCCGCTTGCCCGTCTCCGGGTCGGTCTCGGTGCGCTCGGCGGCCTCTACGCGCTCCGCGTACGCCTCGACGTGCGGCAGCACGATGTCGGCCAGCTCGGCCAGGAACGCGAAGCGCAGGTCGCGGTCGCGGGGCTGCGGCACGACCAGCAGCCGCGGCGCGTCCCGGTCGGTGCCGACCAGCGCGCCGAGCGGGGCCCCGGCCTCACCGGCGGTGATCAGCGGCACGAAGACCAGCGGACGGTCGGACAGGTGCCGGTGCCGGACGGTGGCGGCGGGCTGGGCACGGCCGGTGCGCACGGCCTCCAGCCGGGCGAGCGTGGTGATCAGCGACACGCGGACACCTCGCCGGCCCCGACTCCGGTCCCCGCCCCGGCGCCGATCCCGCGAGCGCCGCCGTCGCCCGCCGTTCCGCCGGGTGCCGCACCGGCCGTCGCGAGCGCCTCCGCGCGCAGCCGGGCCGCCCTGCGCAGCGCGGCCACCGCCGGGTCGTCCGGGTCGCCGGCCTCCCCGCGGGCCGCGGCCAGCACCTCCTCGACCGTGGACAGCCCGCCCAGCTCGGCCCGCACCGGGCGGCCCAGGCAGGTCACCGCACCGGCGTCGCGGGAGCGGGCACGGCAGTGGAAGGCCAGCTCGCACGCGGACAGGCACTCCGGCGCGTACGTCGCCGGAACCGCCTCGACCGCCGCCGCGAGCTCCTCGGCCGACTGGTCGGGGGAGAAGCAGACGCCCTCCGGGAGCGCGTCGGCGATCTCCTCGATACGGGTCAGCCGGGCCAGTTGGCGGTCGGTGACGGCGCGCTGCTTGCGCACGTCGACGGCGGACGCGGTGGGCAGGTTGGAGAAGTCCTTGGGGCAGACCAGCAGGACGCGGTGGCGCACGCGCGGGGCCGGGTCCAGCCGGGCCGCGACCCGCTCCAGGGCCAGCACGTACACCGCGGCCTGCCGTGCCGCGGCGCCGACCTTCGCCGGGTCGGCGGAGCCGTCCAGCATGGGGAAGGACTTGATCTCGACGACCGTCCAGCTGCCGTCCGGGTGCACCACCACGGCGTCCGGCTCCAGGAAGGCGGGAGAACCGGCGACCTCGAGGGCGAGCATCGGATGGTCGAGCAGCGTCCACGCACCGGCGGTGCCGGTGGCCTCGCGCAGGGCCAGCGACGTGCGCGCCGCACGCCCCTCGGGGCCGGTGGCGGACAGGTCGGGCACCTCCACCCGGGCCTCGGCGGGCGGCTCGGCACCGCGGTCCAGCTTCTCGTGCACGAGCCGCAGCAGCTCGGCGCCGCCGTCCGCCTTCACCTTCGCCTCGAAGGCGTTGCCCCGGACGAGGGCGAACTGCGACTGCCCGAAGACCGACGGAGAGCCCAGCGCGCTCGCCAGCGAGCCCTTGTCCACCCCGGCGCCGTCGAGGATCGCCCGTCGGCGACACCCAGGGTTGGCGGCGAGGGCGGCCAGGGCGCGCGCGTCCAGCGCCTTGGCCGGTACGTCGGGACCGCGCAGCTCAGCGAGCCGGTGCCGGAGTCTCGTCCCCTGCGTCCGAGGGGGCGGGGTCCGGCTCGGCTCCCGCTCCGAGCCGCTGCTCGCGCTGCCGTGGAAATCGCTCACCCGCGGAAGTCTGGCATCCGCCACTGACATTCGCGGAACCCGCGCCGTCGGCGGCGGTGGCGGAGGCGGTCGCCGGGGCGGAACCGGCGGCGGCCGCGGGGGCGTCGCCGGAGGCGGTCCCGGCCGGTGCGAGACGGGCCGGGAGCCGGGAGCGCAGCCGCTGGGCGGTCCGCAGCACGAACGGCGTCAGCAGCAGCCCCGCACCCATCACGGCCGCGCCCGCGACCGCGTCGAGGAAGTAGTGGTTCGCGGTGCCCATGACCACGATCGTGGTCCCCAGGGGGTAGACGACGGCGACCACCTTCGCCGCGCGCGTGCCGCCGTAGCGCCACAGCATCACCCCGCACCACAGGGCCCAGCCCACGTGCAGGCTCGGCATCGCCGCGTACTGGTTGGTCATGCCGCCCATGCCGCGCGGCGCGCTCGCCGCGCCGCCCCACCAGCCGTACGAGCTGTACTGGGCCATCGTGTCGACGAAGCCGTGGGAGGCGTCCAGCAGCCGGGGCGGGCAGGTCGGCAGGAGGGTGAAGCCGATGAGACCGATGAACGTGGACGTCATCAGCCAGGTGCGGGCGGCCCGGTAGCGCACCGCGCGGGAGCGGAACAGCCAGATCAGGACCGCCGGGGTGACGAGGTAGTGCAGCGACGCGTACCAGAAGTCAGCCGGGACGCCGATCCACGGCTCCCTGGTGAACAGACGGTTGAGGGGGTGCTCAGCGTTGAGGAAGAGCGCCTTCTCGATGTCCAGGATGGCCAGGCCGTGGTCGACGGCGTCCGCGACGTCGCCCCGCACGAGCAGGCGCCCGGCGCTGTAACAGGCGTACACGAGGACGATGAGCGGCAGCTCGGTCCACCAGCGCAGCCGAGTCTTCGGGGCCGTCTCGGTGCCCGGTTTCTCGGTGTGCCGCAATCCGATCGCCCTCCCCCTTCTCACTTCTCGTTCACTCGTGCGCCCGGACGGACACGGACGAGCCACTCTACGGCCTGGCCGGGCCCGCTCCTCGAAGCGCCCTCGGACCGGATAGACGCCGGCAGTGCCCCTCGGGTTGCCCGCACGGACAGTACGGGATGATGGAGAGGTCCTCTCAGACATTTCTCCCGGAAAGGCCTCTTCATGGCACCGCGCATTCTGCTGGCCCGGCACGGACAGACGGAGTGGTCGCTGTCCGGCAGACACACCGGCAGGACCGACGTGCCGCTCCTGGAGGAGGGCCGGCGCGGCGCGAAGCTGCTCGGCGAGCGGCTGCACCGGGCGCCGCTGGACGGGCTGGACGGCGTGGAGGTGCGGACCAGTCCGCTGGTGCGCGCGAGCGAGACCTGCGAGCTGGCGGGCTTCGGGGAGCGCGCACGCGCGTGGGACACGTTGATGGAGTGGGACTACGGCGCGTACGAGGGCATGACGCCGGACCAGATCCAGGCGGTGCGGCCCGGCTGGCTGATCTGGCGGGACGGGGTGCCCGAGGGGGAGAGCGTGGCGGACGTCACGGCGCGCGCGGACGAGGTGGTGGCGTGGGCGCGGGAGGCGGACCGGGACGTGCTCGTCTTCGCCCACGGGCACGTGCTGCGGGCGATCGGGGCGCGGTGGCTGGGGCTGCCGGTGTCGTTCGGGGCGCGGATACGGCTGAATCCGACGTCGCTGTCGGTGCTGGGGTGGGCGTACGGGGAGCCGGCGGTGGAGAGCTGGAACGACGTGGGGCACCTCGTCGGCTGACGGTTGGTGCGGGTGCGGGTGCGGGTGCGGGTGCGGGTGCGGGTGCCGGTTCCGGTGCCGGTGGCGTGCTTGGCGGTGCACGGCGTCGGGGCTGGGCGAGGTGGGGTGCGCGGCCCGGCGTTGCGGGGTGCCGCCGCGCCCACCCGTGCCGCCCCAGCGGCACGACTGCCCGCAGCGGCGGCGGGGGACGGCGGGGGCGGTGCGGCTGCCCGCGGCGGCCGGGGGGACGGCGGGGGCGGTGCGGCTGCCCGCGGCGGCGGTGGTTACGCCGGGCGGGGGAGCGCTGCGTGGCGGTCCAGGAAGGCGGAGACGCCCGAGGAGCGGCGGTGGGGGAGGAGGACGCGGGTCGTGCCCGCCAGCATCGTGTGGATGCGGGAGGACTGGACCTCGCCCAGCAGGTCCAGGACTCGCATCCCCGCCCCCGCCGCCTCGTCGGGGCGCCCGCCCCGGGCCAGGTCGTCCGCCAGCTCCGCCGAGTACAGCGCGAGGTTCCGGGTGAAGTGCGGGTCCTGGAGGTCCGCCGCCCGCCGCGCGTGCCGGGCGGCCCGGGGCCAGTCGCCCAGGGTGGACCAGCACTGGGCCTCGAGTCCCTCCAGTTCGGCCTCGCCGTAGAAGCTCATCCACTCGGGGTCGGTGTCCGAGGGACCCCGCCCGTAGAAGGTCTGTGCGCGGACCAGCGCCTGCTCGCAGCCGACCCGGTCGGCGAGCCCCGCCCAGCCGCCCGCCTCGCGCAGCGCCAGCAGGGACATCAGCCGGTGGGAGCCCAGCGGGCGGGCGGCGCGCTGCGCGGCCTGCGCCGCCCGTACCGCCTCGCGCGGGCGGCCGGCGTCGCGGGCCAGGAACGCCATGTTGCAGAAGGCGTGCGCCTCCAGGCCCGCGTCGCCGTTCATGCGCGCGGTGGCGAGGGCCTCGGCGTAGTGGGAGCGCGCGTCGTCGAAGCGCCCCGAGTCGTGCGCCAGCCAGCCCACGGAGATCGCCAGTTCACCGGCGCCCGTGTAGAGCCGGTCCGCGGTCGCCTGCCGGGACGCGCCGGCGTCCAGGAGTGCGTACGCGGTGCGCAGCGGGGCCGCCGCGCGCCGGTAGAGCCCGTCCGCGCCGTGCCGGTCGTCCAGCAGCCGGATCCGGCGGACGGCTTCCTCGAGGGCGCCGGCCTCGCCCGTCCCGGCCCTGCGCGTGGGGCGCCCGGCCGCCGCGGCGTCGAGGGCGAGTCCCAGGGGGCCGAGCGAGGCGGCGGCCACCGTGGCACCGCTCGTCATGAATGCGCGACGCAGCACGTCGCTCTCCTCGTTGTTGTCGTGCGTTTCGTACAGGTCTTCCAGGTCTTGCGTGTCTCCGACGTCATGCGTGTCGTACGTGTCGTACGGCTCACCCGCCCCCCGCGACTCAACGGTGGCGCGCGCCTGGCGTCCGCGCACCGACGAGCGGGGTGCGAACCCCAGGTCGGTGAGCGTGCGGCCGGGGAACATGTGCAGGAACACCCGTTCGTAGGCGTAGTTGGGGCAGCGGATCTCGCCCGCCTCGACCCGGCCGACGTAGCGCGCGTCGCAGCTGACCCGCTCGCCGATCTCGCGCGCGGCCCGGCGGACCGCCGCCGCGAACTCCGCCGGGGAGCGCTTGCCGCGCAACCGCCTGAAGGCGAGGTTCGGCCGCGGGGGCCGTTCTGGCTGGGCGGAGGTCACCGTTGACGACGCCATGGCCGGGTCCTCTCGTGCGAACCGTCGAACCATGCCGGGGAAGGACACGACCGTGCGGCCCTGTTTCCGGCGAGCAAGAACGTACCGGCTGTGACGGAGTCGGTACGCACTGTTTGGCTACAAACCGGATATCTCATCCACGATCTGCCATGAAGTGCCATCCTTTGCGGCGGCCCCGTGCCGTAGCCGTTGACGGTCCGCCGCGTTGAACCGGGTGGACCGGGAGGCCCCCGACTCCCGATCCGCTCGTCCGAGGAGGAGTTCCGTGGTGGAGGCCGGGATGGACACCAGCATCAGCGTTCCCCCCTGCGACGCCTGTGACGTCGTCACCGTGCCGACCCGGCAGGGTCTGGAGGCGGTCGACATCATCAGGCGGGGAGCCGGTGAGGGGGTGGGCTCGGTGCTCCACGACGACGGCTGCGACACCCTGGGCTTCCTGGTGCCGCCGGGCACCGCCGCCGCGTGGGACGTGCCGGGCAGCACCTGCACGGAGACGGACGGCCGGGGCCTGAGCATCGTCCCGGAGCCCGAGCCGCCCGTGGAGGGCTCCGACTGGCTGCTGCCGCCCGGCGAGGCGGACCTGGCGACCGACCCCGCCGTCCTGCGGGCCGCGCTGGGCGAGGCGGCCCGGCTGATCAGGGCCGCGGACAGCTGCCGCTGAGGAAGGCCCGCGGACGGCTGCCGCTGCGGAGGCCCGCCCGCGCGGTCCGACAGACGGCTGCCGCTGCGGAGGCCCGCCTGCCCGGTCCGACAATGGACCCATGGGAAAGTCCAGGAACAACGCCCGTCGCGGGCGCGCCGCCGCCGAAGCCGTCGTCGAGGACGTGGACGGAGGACGCGCCGAGCTGGTGCCCGACCGGGACCGGCCCCGGGCCTGGACGCTGCTGATCGACGGCGCCCCGCAGTCGCACGTCGACCTCGACGACCCGGCGTACCTGTCCTTCGAGTACCAGCGCCGCATCGGCCACGTCATCGACCTGGCCGCCCCGCCGGGCAGGCCCGTCCGGGCCGTGCACCTGGGAGGCGGCGCACTCACCCTCGCCCGCTACGTCGCCGCCACCCGCCCCCGCTCCACCCAGCAGGTCGTCGAGCGCGACGCCGCCCTCGTCCACCTGGTCCGCCGGGAGCTCCCGCTGGACCCGGCCGCGCGGATACGGGTGCGTTCCACCGACGCCCGCGCCGGGCTGGCCAAGGTGCCCGACGGCTGGGCGGACCTCGTCGTCGCGGACGTCTTCGCCGGCGCCCGCACGCCGGCCCACCTGACCTCCGCCGAGTTCCTCGACGAGGTGCGGCGCGCGCTCGCGCCCGGCGGGGTCTACGCCGCCAACCTCGCGGACGGTCCGCCGCTCGCCCACCTGCGCGGCCAGATCGCCACCGCGGCCGCCCGGTTCGCCGGACTCGCCCTCGTCGCCGACCCGGCCGTACTGCGCGGCAAACGCTTCGGCAACGCGATCCTGGTCGCCTCCGACCACCCGCTGCCCCTCGCCGAACTCACCCGCCGCGCCGCCTCCGACCCGCACACCGCACGCGTGGAACACGGCCGCGCGCTCACCGACTTCAGCGGCGGCGCCCAGCCCGTGACGGACGCGGCGGCGGTGGACTCGCCCGCGCCGCCGGAGTCCGTCTTCAAGTGAGCCCGTAGGGGGGGGGCGGCTCGGGTCAGTAACTGCCGATCTCCACCCGCGGCGGCCCGTCGTGCCAGGTGCAGAACACCGACACCCGGTCCGCGCCCGAGGTGAACTCCACCCGGATCCACGACTCCGTCTTCCACACCTGCATCGACCAGCCCGCACCCGGCGTCGCCGACACCAGGGACGCGGACGACGTACCGAGGTCGAAGACCGCGCGGCCCCCGTCGGTGTCGTAGCTCCTGACCCGGCCGGACGTCGCGGGGGCGGGGCTCGCCGGGTCCGCGGGCGGCGAGGTGGACGGCGCGGTGCGCGAAGGGGCGGGGTCCGGCTCGCGGGGCGTCCCGCTCGGCACCGGCGACGCGCTGTCCGAGGGCGAGGGCGAGGGCGACGGCCGGCTGGTGGACGACGCCAGGGACTCACCGGCGTCGCCGTCGTCCCCCTCCCGCACGCTCGCGTCGGCGGCCGTGATGGGCAGCGCTCGGGGGGCGTCGTAGGCCGTTCCGGCCATCACCGTGTGGACACCCCACCACGACAGGGTGACCGCGGCGCCGGTGGCGAGCAGCCAGGCGATCACGTGGACGAGTCCTCTGCGCATCGCCGCCATACTGCCTCACCCGCCCCACGCGTGTCGCCCGAACGTCGTGTGGCCCGGGCCCGGGCGGAGTTGTCCACAGGCCCGGACCGGGTCGGTCCGCATGGCGTACGGTGCCGCCCATGGCAAGTGTGCTCGTGGTCGAGGACGACCAGTTCGTACGCTCGGCGCTCATCCGGCAGCTCACCGACGCCTCGCACACCGTGCGCAGCGTGGGCACGGCACTGGAGGCGCTGCGCGAGGTCGCCCATTTCCGGTTCGACGTGGTGATCCTGGACCTCGGACTGCCCGACCTGGACGGCTCCGAGGCGCTGAAGATGCTGCGCGGCATCACCGACGTACCGGTGATCGTCGCCACCGCCCGGGACGACGAGGCGGAGGTGGTACGGCTGTTGAACGCGGGCGCGGACGACTACCTCACCAAGCCGTTCTCCGCCGAGCACCTGTCGGCCCGGATGGCGGCCGTGCTGCGCCGGGCCCGCGGCGGCCCGGCGGAGGCGGCGCCCCCGACCGTCCTCAGGGTCGGCGGCCTCACCGTCGACCCGCTGCGCCGCCAGGCCGAACTGGACGGGACGGCACTGGACCTGACCCGCCGCGAGTTCGACCTGCTCGCCTTCCTGGCCGGCCGGCCGGGCGTCGTCGTTCCCCGCAAGGAGCTGCTCGCCGAGGTGTGGCAGCAGTCCTACGGCGACGACCAGACCATCGACGTCCACCTGTCCTGGCTGCGCCGCAAACTGGGCGAGACCGCGGCCCGGCCCCGCTACCTGCACACCCTGCGCGGCGTCGGCGTGAAGCTGGAGCCACCACGACTGGAGCCACCACGATGAGATGGGCCCTGGTCAAGGTCTCGCTGGCGGTCACCGCGATGGTCGTGGTCGCCTTCGCCGTGCCCCTCGGACTCGTCATCCGGGAGATGGCCCGCGACCGCGCCTTCTCCAACGCCGAGCGGGAGGCCGCCGCCGTCGCCCCCGCCCTGTCCATCACCACCGACCGGGAGCAACTGGAACGCGTGGTGGCCTCCGCCGGTTCGGACGCCGGGATGGCCGTGCACATACCGGCGCCCGGCGACGGGAGCGGGGACGCCACCGACATCGGGCGGCAGCGCGCCACCGACGAGGACATCGCCGCCGTACGGGAGATGGGGCGGGCCTCGACCACCGAGGTGGGCGGCGGCTCCACCCTGCTCCAGCCGGTCGCGCTCAGCTCCGGCGAGATCGCCGTCGTCGAGGTGTACGTGCCCGAGTCGGCGGTGACCAACGGCGTCGGCACGGCCTGGGCGGTGCTCGCGGCGGTCGGCGCCGCCCTGATCGTCGGCTCGGTCGCGGTCGCCGACCGGCTGGGCGTACGGATGGTGCAGCCCGCGCGGCGCCTGGTCGACGGGGCGCACGAGCTGGGGGAGGGCAGGCTGGGGGCGCGGGTGCCCGAGGAGGGGCCGGACGAACTGCGGCGCGCCGCCGTCGCGTTCAACTCCATGGCCGACCAGGTCGTGCAGCTCCTCGCCAACGAACGGGAGCTGGCCGCCGACCTGTCCCACCGGCTGCGCACCCCGCTGACCGTGCTGCGCCTCAACGCGGCCTCGCTGGGCGACGGCCCCGCCGCCGAGCAGACCCGGGCCGCCGTCGAGCAGTTGGAGCGCGAGGTCGACACCATCATCCGCACCGCACGGGACGCCAAGCCGCAGACCGCGGCCGCCGGTCCCGGCGCCGGGTGCGACGCGGCCGAGGTGGTCCGGGAGCGGATGGGGTTCTGGTCGGCGCTCGCCGAGGACGAGGGCCGCAAGTGGCGGGTGGCCGGCGCCGACCGGCCGGTGCGCATACCCGTGGCCCGCGCCGACCTGGCCGCCTCCCTCGACGCGCTGCTCGGCAACGTCTTCCGGCACACCGCCGAGGGCACCGCCTTCGCCGTCGACCTGCACAACGGCGAGGACGCGGTGATCGTGCTCGTCTCCGACGCGGGCGCCGGGATAGCCGACCCCGAGGCGGCGATGGCCCGCGGCCGGGGTTCGGGCACCGACGGGTCGACCGGGCTCGGCCTGGACATCGTGCGCCGGATGGCCGAGTCGACCGGCGGCGACGTGCGCATCGGCTCCTCCGTGCTGGGCGGCACCGAGGTGCGGATCTGGATCCAGCTGGACGGGCGCACGGCACCGGTGCGGCGCGGGCACCGGGGAGCGGTACGCCGGCGCAGACAGGGCCGTACGCAGGCGCAGGCGCAGGCGCCGGCACCGGCGGCCCGGGCCGGTCGCGACCGTTGACCGGCCCCGACCATTAATCGGTCCCCATGCCTTCCTTAAGCCCACCCTAAGATCGTCAACCCCCGTCCGGATCGGGCTCTTTGCCCGTTTCCGGATCGCTAGCGTGCTGCCGCACCCACCCCCCACCCCGCCCTCGCCGCGTCCCCGCGAGGGCACCGTGAACAGCGAAGGCAGGCACGTGATGCGTACGCACCGACGCAAGGTCAGTGGCAGGAACAAGGCGATCGGCGCCGTCGTCGCGGCGGCCGTGGCCGGGGGCGGCGCGCTGCTGTTCACCAGCACCGCCCAGGCGGCCGCGGTCGGCGCCGCGTACACGAAGACCAGCGAGTGGTCGACGGGCTACACCGCCCAGTACGTCGTCACCAACACCAGCGGGCAGACGAAGGCCGACTGGACGCTGGAGTTCGACCTGCCCTCCGGCACGAAGCTCGGCTCCCTGTGGAACGCCGAGTCGAAGGTCGACGGGCAGCACGTCACCGTGACCCCGCCTAAGTGGGACACGGACGGGCTGAAGGCCGGCGAGTCCGTCACGGTCGGCTTCGTCGTCAACGGCACCGCCGACCCCACCGGTTGCCTCGTCGACGACGCCGCCTGCTCGACGGACGACGGCGCCACCCCCGAGCCCAGCGGCCGTCCCACCGAGCCCCCGGCCCCGACGCCCACGCCGACCCCCACACCCACGGCCACCGGTACCACCGGGCCGGCCCCGACCGACACCCCCACCACCCCGGCGCCCACCGGAACCCCCGGCGACGGCACCGCCGCGGGCGCGGGCTTCGCGCCGTACGTCGACACCTCCCTCTACCCGGCCTTCGACCTGCTCGCGCACTCCGCGGCGACCGGCGTGAAGGAGTACAACCTCGCCTTCGTCACCGACGGCGGCGGCTGCACCCCCAAATGGGGCGGCGTCACCGACCTCGGCGGCGACGCCGTCGCGAAGCAGATAGGGGACCTGCGTGCCAAGGGCGGCGACGTCCGCGTCTCCTTCGGCGGCGCGTCCGGTTCGGAACTGGGCACGACCTGCACGTCGGCCGACGCGCTCGCGGCGGCGTACGGCAAGGTCGTCGACGCCTACCGGCTCACCAAGGTCGACTTCGACGTCGAGGGCGGCGCCCTGCCCGACACGGCCGCCAACACCCGCCGCGCCCAGGCGATCGCCGCGCTCCAGAAGCAGCACCCCGGCCTGGACGTCTCCTTCACCCTCCCGGTGATGCCCGAGGGCCTCACCCAGGCCGGCGTCGACCTGCTCGCCGACGCCGAGGAGAACGGCGTGGACATCGGTGCCGTCAACATCATGGCGATGGACTACGGCCCCGCGTACAGCGACGACATGGGCACCTACGCCACCCAGGCCGCCACCGCCACCCAGGCCCAGATCAAGGGCGTTCTCGGCCTGTCCGACGCGGAGGCCTGGAAGACGGTCGCCGTCACCCCGATGATCGGCGTCAACGACGTCGCCTCCGAGGTCTTCACGGTGGACGACGCCACCCAGCTCGTGGAGTTCGCCGAGTCCAAGGGCCTCGGCGCGCTGTCCATGTGGTCCGCCACCCGCGACAAGGCCTGCCCCGGCGGCCCCAAGCCCTCGGCCGACGCCACGTGCAGCTCCGTCGACCAGGCGCCCGACGCCTTCTCCAAGGCGTTCGCCGCCTACAAGTAGGGCGGCCCGGCTCCCCGGGCAGGGCCGGGCCCCACACCGGCCCTGAGAGCGGGGCGCGGCATCCCCCCGTGGGATGCCGCGCCCCGCTTCCCGCGTTCCTCCGGCTGCCCGAAGGCCTACTCGGCCGACTCCCCGAAGGCCTGCCCGGCCGCGTCCAGCGGCGGCAGCGTCCCCGTGCGGGCCGCCCGGCCGTACCACAGGGCGCTCGACTTCGGGGTGCGCTGCTGGGAGGCGTAGTCGACGTACACCGCGCCGAAGCGCTTCTCGTAGCCGTACGCCCACTCGAAGTTGTCCAGCAGGGACCACAGGTAGTAGCCGCGCACGTCGGCCCCGTCGGTGATGGCCTGCCGGACCGCCTGGAGGTGGCCGTTCAGGTAGGCGACCCGATCGGGGTCGTGCACCGAGCCGTCCGCGCCGGGCTTGTCGTCGTAGGCGGCGCCGTTCTCGCTGATGTACAGCGGGATGCCGGGGGCCTCGCGGTTGTAGCGCATGATCAGCTCGTGCAGGCCGGACGGGTCGACGCTCCAGCCCATCGCCGTGCGCTCGCCCGGCGGCTGGTGGAACGCCACGTCGTCCGCGGCGGGCCACGGCGAGTGGTCGCTGGCGCCGTGACCGTCGGCGCGCGGGGCGCGCGAGTCGGCGTCGGCCGCCGACACCACGGTGGGCGTGTAGTAGTTGAGGCAGATCGCGTCGATCGGCTGGCGGATCTGCCCCAGGTCGCCGTCCTGGACGTAGGACCAGTCCGTCACCGGCGCCGTCGCCTCCAGCAGGGACTGCGGGTAGGCGCCGTGCAGGATCGGGCCGTGGAAGATCCCGCCGGACAGGTCGTCGATCCTGCGGGCCGCCGCCAGGTCCGCCGGGCTCTGCGACAGCGGCCGCACGACGGACGTGTTGAGGCTGATCGCCACCGAGTTGCGGGCCGGCATCACCGATCGCAGTGCCACCGTGCCCAGGCCGTGCGCCAGGTTCAGGTGGTGCGCGGCGCGCAGCGCGGCCGCCGGGTCGGTGCGGCCGGGGGCGTGCACACCGGAGGCGTAGCCCAGGAAGGCGGCGCACCACGGCTCGTTGAGCGTGATCCACTGCTCCACCCGGTCGCCGAGGGCCTCGCCGACGATCTGCGCGTACTCGGCGAACCGGTAGGCCGTGTCCCGTTCGGGCCAGCCGCCCGCGTCCTCCAGCTCCTGGGGCAGGTCCCAGTGGTAGAGGGTGACGGCGGGCTTGATCCCGGCGGCCAGCAGCTCGTCGACCAGGCGGCGGTAGAAGTCCAGGCCGCGCTGGACGGCGGGCCCGCGGCCGGTGGGCTGCACCCGGGGCCAGGAGATCGAGAAGCGGTAGGCGCCGAGGCCCAGGTCCTTCATCAGCGCCACGTCGTCGCGGTAGCGGTGGTAGTGGTCGACAGCGATGTCACCGGTGTCCCCGCCGGCCGTCTTCCCGGGGGTGTGGCTGAAGGTGTCCCAGATCGAGGGGGTACGGCCGTCCTCCCGCACCGCGCCCTCGATCTGGTACGCCGAGGTGGCGGCGCCCCACAGGAAGGCAGGGGGGAAGGTCACCGGGGTCACCGGCGTTGCGGACTCAGGCATGGAAGCGCTCCCATTGCGGGTCATGGCGGGTCGGGTCGGGGAAGACCGACACGTGGAAGTACGAGGGGGGAAGGCGGGGCCGGGACGGCGGTGGCCCGGCCCCCGGGACGGGTGTCATCCCTTGACGGCGCCCTGCATGATGCCGCCCACGATCTGCTTGCCGAAGATCGCGAACACCAGGAGCAGCGGCAGCGTGCCCAGCAGCGCGCCGGCCATGATCAGGGACTGGTCCGGGGTGTAGCCGCGGCCCAGTCCGGCGAGGGCGACCTGCACGGTCGGACTGCCGTTCTGCGTCAGCACCAGGAACGGCCACAGGAAGTCGTTCCAGGACTGTACGAACATCAGCATGCCGAGCACGGCCATCGCGGGCCGCGCCGCCGGGAACACCACGTGCCACACCACGCGCCAGCTGCTGGCACCGTCGACGCGCGCGGCCTCGATGATCTCGTCGGGCAGCGCCTGGAGCAGGTACTGCCGCATGAAGAACACGCCGAACGCGTTCACCAGGGACGGCAGGATCACCGCCTGGAGCTGGTCGGACCAGTCCAGCTTCGCGACCATCATGTACAGCGGGATGATGCTGAGCTGCGGGGGCACCATCATCGTGCCGATGACGATCAGCATGAGCGCGTTGCGCCCGCGGAAGCGCAGCTTGGCGAAGGCGAACCCGGCGATCGTCGACAGGAAGACGATGGTGAACGCCGAGATGCCGGCCACGATGGTGGTGTTGAGGAACGCCTCGCCGAGGTTGGCGTCGTTCCAGGCGATCTCGAGCTTGTCGAAGAGGTTGCCGCCGAACCAGAAGGGCGGCGGTGTCTGGGCGAGCCGCTGGTTGTCGCGTGAGGCGGCGATCGCCGTCCACACCAGCGGGAAGAGCGAGCCGATGGTGAACAGGGCGAGGATGATGTAGGCGATCGGCCCCGCGTGCAGGTGCCCGCCGGCCCGGGAGGACTTGGAGCCTCGTCGGCCCCTGCCCTTGCGGGACGGGTCGGGTGCCGCGTCGGCCGGGGGTTTCGTCATGGTCGTCGTCACGGCCGGTTCTCCTTAACTACTGGCGCGCAGCCGGCGCGAGATGACGGCGTTCAGGATCCCGATCACGATGAGGATCAGGAACATCGCCCAGGCGATCGCGGAGGCGCGGCCCAGGTGCTGGTTGACCCAGCCCTGTTCGTACAGGTACAGGCCGAGCGTCTGGAACTGGTGCTGGGAACCGCCCGAGGCACCCTTGTTCGCGTCGAACAGCAGCGGCTCGCCGAAGACCTGCGAGGCGCCGATGGTCGACACGACGACCGTGAACAGGATCGTCGGACGCAGCGAGGGCAGCGTGACGTGGATGAACTGCCGCCAGCGGCTGGCGCCGTCCAGCGCCGCCGACTCGTAGAGGTCCTGCGGGATCGCCTGCATCGCGGCCAGGTAGATCAGCGCGTTGTAGCCGGTCCAGCGCCAGATGACGATCGAGGACACGGCGAACTTCGACGCCCACGAGCCGTTCTGCCAGTCGATCTTGTCCAGGCCCACCAGGTCGAGGACCCAGTTGATCATGCCGTAGTCGCGGCCGAAGAGCAGCACGAAGACCAACGAGGCCGCCGCGATCGACGTCGCGTACGGCGCCAGCATCACGACCCGGTAGAAGGTCGAGGCCCGCAGCTTGTAGTTGAGGATGTGCGCGAGACCCATGGCCATCAGGAGCTGCGGCACCGTGGAGATGATGCCGATCCACAACGTGTTCTTCGCCGCGTTCCAGAAGAAGTCGTCGTCGAAGATGCGGGTGTAGTTGTCCAGGCCCGTCCACTTCATGTCGGTGGGCGCGGTCAGCTCCACCGTGTGCAGCGAGGCCCAGCCGGTGTAGATCAGCGGGAACAGGCCGAAGGCGACGAAGAGCAGGAAGAACGGCGAGACGAACGCGTACGGGCTCCAGCGGATGTCCCGCTGCCAGCGCCGGGAGAGTTTCGCCCGCTTGCGGTCGGCCTCGGCGGCCCCCCTGCCGCCGGGCGGGCGGCCCGGGGCCGCGCCCCCCTTGACGGGGGACGCGGCGGTGTCGTGCCGGGTGGTCATTCCGGTCACTTCTCCAGGTTGTTGTCGATGGTCTTCACGGCGTTGTCCCAGGCGTCCTTGGGCGACTTGCCCTGGGTGACGAGGATGACGCCGTTGTCCGTCAGACCCTGCTGGATGATCTGGTCCTTCGGGCCGATGACCTGGGTCGGGATCTGCTCGGCGGCCTTGGCGAACAGCTCACCGATGGGCGCGTCGCCGGTCATGTCGTTCTTGCCGCCGGTCACCTGCGGGAGCTTGTACGCGGCGGGCGCGCTCGGGAAGCTGCCCATCTTGGAGAAGAGCTTGGCCTGCTGCTCGGGCGCGGTCAGCCAGGTGACCAGCTTCTGGGCCTCCTTCACGTGCTTGCCGCTCTTGGGCACGCCCAGGAAGGTGCCGCCCCAGTTGCCGGACTTCGGGGCCTGGGCCACGTCCCACTTGCCGGCGGAGTCCGGCTGCGACTTGGCCTTGATGGTGCCGAGCATCCACGGCGGGCAGGCGACGGTGGCGAACAGGCTGTTGGAGATGGTCTGGTCCCAGGCCGGCTGGAACTGGGTCTGCGACTGGACCAGCCCCTTCTCGGCCGCCTCGGCGGTCAGGTCGAAGGCCTTCTTGACCTCCGGGTTGGTCTTGTAGATGACCTTGCCGGAGGAGTCGTAGAACTTCTCCTCCTCACTGCTGAGGATGGCGTTGATCAGACCGCCGGGGGAGTCCATGAAGTAGGTGTCCTTGCCGGCACCCTTCTTGTACTTCTCGCCGGCCTCGATGAACTTGCTCCAGTCGCCGGCCCACAGCTTGGAGACCTCGTCGCGGTCCGTCGGCAGGCCCGCCTTCTCGAAGAGGTCCTTGCGGTAGCAGATGGCCATCGGGCCGATGTCCGTGCCGAGGCCTATCGTGGCGCCGTCCTTGGTGGTGGCCTGCTGCCACTTCCAGTCCAGCCAGTTGTCCTTCTTGACGCCCTCGGCCTTGGACATGTCCTCGAACTTGTCCGCCTGGGTGGCGACGACCTCGGCGATGTTGCCGACCTCGATCGCCTGCACGTCCTGGAGGCCGCTGTTGGTGGTGAGGTGGTTGACCAGAGCGGGGTAGTAGTTCTCGTTCCGCTCGGTGACGTTCTCCTCGATGTTGATGTCCGGGTTGAGCTTCTCGTACTCCTCGTAGAGCCCGGCCTCCTTGAAGCCCATCGTCCCGAACAGACCGAGGGTGATCGTGGTCTTGCCGCTGCTGTCGCCCGACGACGAGCTGTCCTCGTCCTTCCCGTCGTCGGCACAGCCGGCCAGCAGCCCGGCGCCCAGCGACGCGATGGCCGCCATGACCACCACTCTGCGGGCCGATCCTCTGCGTGCTGCTCGCATTGCGTCCTCCTGTTGCCCTGACGTGCCGACCCCCCGGCCAACTGCATGGTTGGACCCGCTGCTTCATGTGGTGCGTTCGTCGCTGCGGCTCGGGCGTGGAACGTGCGGGATGTGTATGTGCCAGGTAGTGTGGGAGCGCTCCCACAAGTGATGTGTTGAAGAGTCGCGGGTCCGGGCGGGGGTGTCAAGGGAACGGACGCGACGAATTGCGTTCAGTTATCGGCCTGTTAACTGGACGTTGCGAGCGGCACGGAGACACTCCCGTACGGCGGGGGAGGGGCCGGAGTCGGTCATTACACCCGACCGGCCTGTTAAATTCCAGGCCAGCCGCAGAGTGCGGGGGTGACGACGGGAGGCGGGGCCGATGGCAAGCCACGGTGTGCGTGGGCGGAGCGGTGGCCGGCCCACCCTCGAAGAGGTGGCGGCACGCGCGGGCGTCGGCCGCGGCACGGTCTCCCGCGTGATCAACGGCTCCCCCCGGGTGAGCGACGCGACCCGGGCGGCCGTCGAGGCGGCGGTCGAGGAGCTCGGCTACGTCCCGAACACGGCGGCCCGCGCGCTGGCGGCCAACCGTACGGACGCGATCGCCCTGGTGGTGCCCGAGCCGGAGACCCGGTTCTTCGCGGAACCGTACTTCTCGGACATGCTCAAGGGTGTCGGCTCCGAGCTGTCCGACACCGAGATGCAGCTGCTGCTGATATTCGCGGGCAGCGACCGGGAGCGGGAGCGGCTCGCCCAGTACCTCGCGGCGCACCGGGTGGACGGCGTCCTGCTCGTTTCGGTGCACGCCGACGACCCGCTGCCCGATCTGCTGACCCAGCTGGAGATCCCCGCGGTGATCAGCGGCCCGCGTTCGGCGGCGGAGCCGCTGGCGTCGGTGGACTCGGACAACTACGGCGGTGCCCGCTCGGCCGTCGAGCACCTGCTGTCCCGGGGGCGCGGCCGCATCGCCCACATCACCGGCCACCTCGCCGTCTACGGCGCCCAGCGACGCGTCGACGGCTACCGCGACGCCCTGCGTGAGGCGGGCCACGAGGTGGACGAGGGGCTGATCGAGCCGGGCGACTTCACCGAGGAGGGAGGGCGCCGCGCGATGGCGGAACTGCTGCGCCGGCACCCCGACATCGACGCGGTCTTCGCCGCCTCGGACGTCACCGCGGCCGGTGCCGGCCAGGTGCTGCGCGAGGCGGGGCGGCGCATCCCGGACGACGTGGCGCTGGTCGGCTACGACGACTCGGCGATCGCCCGGCACATGGAGCCGCCGCTGACCAGTGTCCGCCAGCCCATCGAGGAGATGGGCCGCGCGATGATCGACCTGCTGCTGGCCGAGATCGCCGACCGCAGGCCGGCCGCCTCGCGAGGGCTGGAGCGGCACCAGGTGGTGCTGGCGACGGAGCTGGTGGAGCGCCGGTCGTCCTGAGGCGGGCGGGGCCGTGCGATGGTGCGGTCCCGCGGGTGCCGCCCCGCCGGTGCTCCAACGCAATCAGCCGGTGACTCTCTTCCGAGAGTCACCGGCTGATCACTCAGGGTGAGTGACGGGACTTGAACCCGCGGCATCCTGGACCACAACCAGGTGCTCTACCAGCTGAGCTACACCCACCAAGGCCGGTGCTCGAATCCCGCGTGGCGGGGTTTCCCGACCGGCTGAGAAAAAGTGTACAGGGTCCGAAGGGGTGCTCGCGCCCGGCTTTCCGGACGCCGCCGCCCGGCGGGCCCGAGCCGCTATCCGGCGCTTACGACGTGCTTCGCGGCGATGGCCCTGGCCGTGTCGGAGTCGGGGCCGGGCTGCGGGACGAAGACGGCCTCGCGGTAGTAGCGCAGCTCGGCGATGGACTCGCGGATGTCGGCGAGCGCGCGGTGGTTGCCGTTCTTCTCGGGGCTGTTGAAGTACGCCCGCGGGTACCAGCGGCGGGCCAGCTCCTTGATCGAGGAGACGTCGACGATCCGGTAGTGGAGGTAGCCCTCCAGCGCGGGCATGTCGCGCAGCAGGAAGCCGCGGTCGGTGCCGACGGAGTTGCCGCACAGGGGGGCCTTGCCGGGCTCCTTCACGTGCTCCCGCACATAGGCCAGGACCTGCGCCTCCGCATCGGCCAGGGTGGTGCCGCCGTCCAGCTCCGCGAGCAGGCCGGAGGCGGTGTGCATCTCGCGCACCACGTCCGGCATCGTCTCCAGGGCCCGGTCCGGCGGGCGGACGACGATGTCGACGCCCTCGCCGAGGATGTTCAGCTCGGAGTCGGTGACGAGGGCGGCAACCTCGATGAGCGCGTCGTCGGACAGCGAGAGGCCGGTCATCTCGCAGTCGATCCACACCATGCGATCGTTCATGCGGGCCACTTTACGGTGGGCGCCTGTCTATCGGGCCCCCGGCGTCGGTGCGGGCCTTGCCGGGAGCTGCCGACCCCGTGCCCCGCTTCGGCCCTGAACGGGCCTCGTCCCACAGACCGGACGGGCTGCCCCCGCCCGGCGTCGGACGCGAACGCCGGACGGGCCGAACCGGCCCGCCCGGCGTTCAGAGCGGGTGCGTCACCTCACGGCGCGCTGCGCTGCCCCGGCACGCCGGCCGCGCCCGCCGGCATCGGGGTGGCGGTGCGGCGGGTCTGGAACGGGACCGCGTTCTCCGGGGGGAGGGCGGCCGGCGGGTCGGACGGGGGCAGGGGACGTGAGGCCCCGGCCGTGTCCGGGTCGGGCTGGCGGTCGCCCTGGGGGCGGCGGGCCCGGTAGGCGGCGCGGTACGCGGCCGGGGACGAGCCCAGCTGGCGGCGGAAGTGGCCGCGCAGGGCGACCGGCGAGCGGAAGCCGCAGCGGCCCGCGACCTCGTCCACCGAGTAGTCCGACGTCTCCAGGAGGCGCTGCGCCTGCAGGACCCGCTGGGTGATCAGCCACTGGAGCGGGGCGCTGCCCGTCAGCGAGCGGAACCGGCGGTCGAAGGTGCGGCGGCTCATGTAGGCGCGCGCGGCCAGCGTCTCCACGTCGAACTGCTCGTGGAGGTGCTCCAGCGCCCAGGCGACGACCTCGGCGAGCGGGTCGGCGCCGATCTCCTCCGGTAAAGACCTGTCCAGGTAGCGCTCCTGGCCGCCGCTGCGGCGCGGCGGAACCACCAGGCGGCGGGCGAGCGCGCCGGCCGCCTCGTTGCCGTGGTCCGTGCGCACGATGTGCAGGCACAGGTCGATCCCGGCCGCGGTGCCCGCGGACGTCAGCACGTCGCCGTCGTCCACGAACAGCTCGCGGGGGTCCACGTGCACCGACGGATAGCGCTTGGCCAGCGTCGGCGCGTACATCCAGTGCGTGGTGGCGGGGCGGCCGTCCAGCAGGCCCGCCGCGGCGAGGACGAAGGCGCCCGTGCACAGGCCGACGATGCGCGCCCCCTCCTCGTGCGCCCGGCGCAGCGCGTCGAGCGCCTCCTCCGGCGGCGGCGAGGTGATCGACCGCCAGGCCGGCACGACCACGGTGCCCGCGCGGGAGATCGCCTCCAGGCCCTGCGGCGCGGTGAGTTCCAGGCCCCCCGTGGTCCGCAGCGGGCCCTCCTCGCCGGCGCACACCAGCAGCCGGTAGCGCGGCACGCCGGCGTCCTGGCGGTCGATCCCGAACACCGACAGCGGTATGGAACTCTCGAAGATGGGGCCGCCGCTGAACAGCAGCACCGCGACGATCTCCTTGCGGCGTCGCCCGGAGAGCTTCCGGGCCGCGGCTTCCGGCGCGGCAGTGGAGTCGTGGCTCATCCTGCTAAGCCCCCCTCGGTGGTCGCGGCGCCCCTTACCCTTCGGGCCTGTCGCTCCAACACGTTTCCCCTCGGTCCTGCACGAGTCCCCCGCCCAGACGGTCAAGATCGAATCTACTGCGTCCCGCCGCGCCGAGGTGGCTGGTTCGGCACTTGGGACATTGTCGACATGGCAACTTGGCGTGAAGCAGTCGATCACGAAGCGTCGCACTCCCGGGAGCCCCTGGGAAGTGCGCCTTGTGTCAGTGGCCAATCCGCGTAGGGTGCGCAGGGGTCCCGAGACCCTTTCCGTGCAGGTGGAACGGGGGATTGGGGGTGGTGAGGGGTGTGGATGCGCCACCTGCGGAAGTTGGCTGAAAAGAAGCGGAACGGTGCGCGGAAACCGGTCAGTCGACCGGTGTGTTTTCCCCAGCGTGCCGTCCGCCCCTGCGGGCCCGCCGCCGCGCCGCGACGCGCTCGGACCGCCGCAGCAGCAGGCGGCACACGCCGGTGACGGCGGCCAGGCCCAGGGCCGTGCCGACGGCGCCGGCGAACGAGGCGCCGTACCAGAGGAGCGCGACCGGGACGAGGAAGCAGCTGAACGCCGCCCAGCGGACGAGGTCGGTGACGCCGTCGCGGCCGGGCGCGCCGGGCGTCGGCTCGGCGGGGCGGTGCGGTCCGGTCACGGGTGCTCCCTGGGGTGGCGGCACGGAGATCAACGTCCGCGCGGCGCATCGGTCACGACCGGTGACCGGCAGTTGAATCCCGTGCAAACCGCCTGTACAGAGCAGCAACCATTGCGTTACGGGCGCCCTCTCGGGCATGCTCCGGTGCAGCCCGCGGCGGACCCTCCGCGGGATCTGGGCGAAGGAGGCGTGCCGCCGTACCCTTGGGGGTATGGGGTTGGGAAGACCATTCCCGGACACACAGCTCCGCCGCACACTGTTGTCCCCCATAGAGGATAAAAACGCCGAGACAGCCATGGCCGGTCACGAATTCTTCGAACCCGCGGACCGCAAGCGGCCCGTCGCCGAACCTACGGCGGCCGAGCCCCTGGCGGCCGAAGAGCCACGCCAGTCGTGCGACCCAGCCTTCAAGCACGGCGTCGTCGTCGGCTTCGACGGCTCCACCTCCAGCGAGCGCGCCCTCGCCTACGCCATCGGCATGGCCTCCCGGCTGGGCTCGGGCCTGGTCATCGTGCACGTCGCCAACCGGCTGCCCACCACGGTGTGGGCCGGGTGCGAACCCCCGGTCTTCGTCGACGTGCCCGACCACCGCACCGAGGTGCTCGGTCTGGAGCTGGCGTGCGCGGACTACCTCGCCGAGGTGCCGTGGATCCTGGTCGAGCGCGGCGGCGACATCTGCCACGAACTCGAGGAGGTGGGGCGGGAGTACGAGGCGGACGCCATCGTCGTCGGCTCCAGTCACGGCCTGGTCGGCCGCCTCTTCGGCTCCGTGGCGGGCCGCCTCGCGAAGCGGGCGAAGCGGCCCGTGGTCGTCATCCCCTGACCGGGCGGGTGCCGGCTACTCCACCGTCACGGACTTGGCCAGGTTGCGCGGCTTGTCGATGTCCCGGCCCAGGGCCAGCGCCGTGTGGTAGGCGAGGAGCTGGAGCGGGATGCCCATGAGGATCGGGTCCAGCTCGTCCTCGTTCTTCGGGACGACGATCGTGTGGTCGGCCTTCTCCTGCTCCCGGTGGGCGACCGCGAGGATCTGACCGCTGCGGGCCTTGATCTCCTCCATGGCCGCGCGGTTCTTCTCCAGCAGGTCGTCGTCCGGCACGATCGCGACCGTCGGCAGGGCGGGCTCGATCAGGGCGAGCGGGCCGTGCTTCAGCTCGGAGGCCGGGTAGGCCTCGGCGTGGATGTAGGAGACCTCCTTGAGCTTCAGGGAGGCCTCGCGGGCGACCGGGTAGCCCCGCACACGGCCGATGAAGAGCATCGAGCGGGCGTCGGCGTACTGCGCGGCCAGCTTCTTGACGTCCTCCTCCTGCTTCAGCATCTCCTCGATCTGCGCGGGCAGCTTGCGCAGGCCCTCGATGATCCGCTTGCCGTCGCGGACCGACAGGTCGCGGGTGCGGCCCAGGTGCAGGGCGAGCAGCGCGAACGCCACGCAGGTGTTGGTGAAGCACTTGGTGGACACCACGCACACCTCGGGCCCGGCGTGCACGTACATGCCGCCGTCGGCCTCGCGGGCGATCGCCGAGCCGACGACGTTGACGATGCCGAGCACGCGGGCGCCCTTGCGCTTCAGCTCCTGCACGGCCGCCAGCACGTCGTACGTCTCTCCGGACTGGGAGACGGCGATGTACAGGGTGTCGGGGTCGACGACCGCGTTGCGGTAGCGGAACTCGGAGGCCGGCTCGGCGTCCGCGGGGATGCGGGCCAGCTCCTCGATCATCTGGGCGCCGATCTGGCCCGCGTGGTACGAGGTGCCGCAGCCCAGGATCTTCACGCGGCGCACGGCGCGCGCGTCGCGGGCGTCCAGGTTGAGGCCGCCGAGGTGCACGGTGGAGAAGCGGTCGTCGATCCGGCCGCGCAGCACGCGGTCCACGGCCTCGGCCTGCTCGTGGATCTCCTTGTGCATGTAGGTGTCGTGGCCGCCCATGTCGTAGGAGGCGGCCTCCCACTCCACGGTGGTGGGCTCGGACGTGGTGCGGGTGCCCTCGGTGGTGTAGGTGCGGAAGTCGTCGGCCTTGAGGGTGGCCATCTCGCCGTCGTCGAGCGTGACTATCTGCCGGGTGTGGGCGACCAGCGCGGCGATGTCCGAGGCGACGAACATCTCCTTCTCGCCGATGCCGAGGACGACCGGCGAGCCGTTGCGGGCGACGACGATGCGCTCGGGGAAGTCGGCGTGCATCACGGCGATGCCGTACGTGCCCTCGATCACCCGCAGGGTCTCGCGGACCTTGTCCTCCAGCTTGGCGCCCTCGGAGCGGGCGATGAGGTGGACCAGGACCTCGGTGTCGGTCTCGGAGAGGAACTCGACGCCGTCCGCCTCCAGCTTGCGGCGCAGGTCGGCGGCGTTGTCGATGATGCCGTTGTGGACGACGGCGACCTTGTTGTCGGCCGACATGTGCGGGTGGGCGTTCACGTCGGAGGGGGCGCCGTGGGTGGCCCAGCGGGTGTGGGCGATGCCGGTGGTGCCCTTGAAGCGCGCCGGGACCTTGGCCTCCAGGTCGCGCACCCGGCCCTTGGCCTTGACCATCCTGAGGCCGGCCGCCTTCGGGGAGGTGACGACGATGCCCGCCGAGTCGTAGCCGCGGTACTCCAGGCGCTGCAGGCCTTCCAGGAGCAGGGGCGCGACGTCACGCTTGCCGATGTATCCGACGATTCCGCACATGTAGACGTATCCCTCGTGTCCTTCTCGGCCTGCTCAGCCGTAGACGATGCGGCGCAGCTGACGGAGCGACAGCTCCGGCGGCGCGACCGCGCGGTATTTCAGTTCCGCCTCGATCCGTTCGAAGATCGTCGCGTTCACCAGGCCCTGGGCCTGGAGCTCGCGGTGGCGGCGACGGACGTACTCCTCGGTCGTCTCGTCGAAGTAGGCGAGCACGTCCTGGACCACGCGCAGCGCCTCGCCCCGGCTCAGTGGGGTGGACCGCGTCAGATGATCAACAAGTTCGTCGTGCACCCGGTAGATCCTGGGGTAAGGGGGACGCTTGTGCAAGAATCCTGCCCGATATCGGGCAGGGACGGGTGTGTCTGTGGGGGTGCTGTGTCTACATCCGTTTCAGAATCGCCTGTTTCGCCAGGCTGAACTCCTCGTCGGTCAGTACTCCGGAGCGGTGCAGCTCCCCCAGCTCGCGCAGCCGGCGCAGCAGCGCGTCGTGGTCGTCCTCGGCGGCCGGCGCGGGCGCCGGTACGGGGCTCTCCCCGGCCGGGCCGGCGTCCTCCAGGGCCGGGCGGGCGGCCGGGTGCGGCAGGCGGGCCTGTACGGCCGCGGCCACCAGGGCCATCAGCGGGTCCTTCTTGAAGCCCCACAGCTCCACCGCGTTGGGGTCGTACTTGGGCGGCACCTTGCCCGGCGCCGCCCGCACGGTGAAGCGCAGGTGGCCGTTCTCCAGGCCGGCCGACGGCTGCCACTCCACGGCGACGATGTCCGCGAGGGGAAGGGTGCGCGGGCCGGCGGCCGACTTGGCGTCCTCCGCCTGCCACTTCCACTCCAGGCGCACCTGCTCGCCGTCGAAGTGCGCGATGCCGTCCCCCGCCGACACCGACAGCGGCACCGACGGCCCCGGCAGCAGGTACGCGTCCACCGGGCCGGACGGAACCTGGTCGAGGAGCAGGGCGTTGCGCACCTCGTCCACGAAGTACTCGGCCACGCCGTACCGGTCGGGCTCCACCAGGAGCTGGTACGGGTCGTGCGGCTCGGTCAGCCGGCCGCCCGTCGCGTGCACCAAGGGGTCGGCGCCGTCCCGCAGCCGCAGCCTCAGCCGCCCCGACTTCTTCCCCTGCTCGAACGATATGCCCGCCAACGCGGCGAGCGGCACGAGCAGTTCACCCAGCTCCCTGCGGAGCAGACCGACGTTCTTGTCCCGCCCGGGTGTCAGCCGCAGGGCGTCGCCGTCGAAGACCCACGTTCCGTCCTTCTGGATGATTTCCGCCATGCGTGGATTGTTTCATCGCTCCCGCGGGCGGTGATGGTGCGGGAGAGTGGTCCACACCTGTCCCCAACCCCCCTCCTCGGACCCCTGATTGCACGCCTCGCGAAGGGAGCGCACGTGAGACCTCATCGACGGCACCACAGAACGACTCCCCGCATCACCCGGCTGCTGGGAGCGCTGCTGCTGGTGGCGGCGGTCGGCGCCATGACCACCGGCGCCGCCCCGGACCGGAAGACGGCCGCGGAACCCGTGCCCCTCGACCGGGTGATCCCGGCCCCCGCCTCGGTCGACCCCGGCGGTGCCCCGTACCGCATCACCCGCGGCACCCACATCCGCGTGGACGACTCGCGCGAGGCCCGCCGCGTCGGCGACTACCTCGCCGACCTCCTGCGGCCCGCCACCGGATACCGGCTCCCCGTCACCACCCACGGCCACGGGGGCATACAACTGCGCCTGGCCGAGGGACCCTACGGCGACGAGGGCTACCGCCTCGACAGCGGCCGCTCCGGCGTCACCATCACCGCCCGCAAGGCCGCGGGCCTCTTCTACGGCGTCCAGACGCTGCGTCAGCTGCTGCCTCCCGCCGTCGAGAAGGACACCGCACAGCCCGGCCCCTGGCTGGTCGCGGGCGGCACCATGGAGGACAGCCCGCGCTACGCCTGGCGCAGCGCCATGCTCGACGTCTCCCGGCACTTCTTCGGCGTCGACGAGGTCAAGCGCTACATCGACCGCGTCGCCCGCTACAAGTACAACAAGCTCCACCTGCACCTCAGCGACGACCAGGGCTGGCGCATCGCCATCGACTCCTGGCCGCGCCTGGCGACCTACGGAGGCTCCACCGAGGTCGGCGGCGGCCCCGGCGGCCACTACACCAAGGCGGACTACAAGGAGATCGTCCGCTACGCGGCCTCGCGCCACCTGGAGGTGATCCCCGAGATCGACATGCCGGGCCACACCAACGCCGCCCTCGCCTCCTACGCCGAGCTGAACTGCGACGGCGTGGCACCCCCGCTCTACACCGGCACCAAGGTGGGCTTCAGCTCGCTGTGCGTGGACAAGGACGTCACCTACGACTTCGTGGACGACGTCCTCGGCGAACTCGCCGCGCTCACCCCCGGCCGCTACCTGCACATCGGCGGCGACGAGGCGCACTCCACGCCGAAGGCCGACTTCGTGACGTTCATGAAGCGCGTCCAGCCGATCGTCGCCAAGTACGGCAAGACGGTCGTCGGCTGGCACCAGCTGGCCGGCGCCGAACCGGCCGAGGGGGCGCTCGTCCAGTACTGGGGCCTGGACCGCACCGGCGACGCGGAGAAGGCCGAGGTCGCCGAGGCCGCCAGGAACGGCACCGGGCTGATCCTCTCCCCGGCCGACCGGACGTACCTGGACATGAAGTACACCAAGGACACCCCGCTGGGCCTGTCCTGGGCGGGCTACGTCGAGGTGCAGCGGTCCTACGACTGGGACCCGGCCGCCTATCTGCCGGGCGCCCCGGCCGACGCGGTCCGCGGGGTCGAGGCCCCGCTGTGGACGGAGACCCTGTCCGAGCCGGACCAGCTGGACTTCATGGCCTTCCCGAGGCTGCCGGGCGTCGCCGAACTGGGCTGGTCCCCGGCGTTCACGCACGACTGGGACACCTACAAGGTGCGGCTCGCCGCGCAGGCCCCGTACTGGGAGGCGGCGGGGATCGACTTCTACCGCTCGCCGCAGGTGCCCTGGACCTGACCCGGACGGCACGACGGGCACCCCGGAGGACCGTCTCCGGGGTGCCCGTCCGTCTGTGGGTCAGAGTCCCGCGATGGGGTTCCTCAGGGTCCCGATCAGCTGGAGCGCGCCGGACGGGTCGGCCAGGTCCACCATCTGCCGGTTGTCCCGCAACTGGAGCCGGTTGAGGCAGGACAGCGCGAACTCGGGCGCGAACATGTCGTACCGCTCGAACTTCTCGGCCAGTTCCGGCACCGATGCCTGGTACTCCCGGGTGACCTCGGCGACCGTCCGCCAGAAGGCGTCCTCCTCCACGATCCCCTCCTCCGCCAGGTTCGCGGCGAGGAAGCGGAAGAAGCAGTCGAAGACGTCCGTGAAGATCGACAGGAGCTTCTTGTCGTCCGGCACGTCCACCGCGATCCGGGAGACCTCCGGCGGCAGTACGGCGTCCGGGTCCATCACCGCGATCTCCTCGGCGATGTCCTTGTAGATCGCGCGCCGCACCACCCCGTCCGCCAGGACGAGGATCACGTTCTCGCCGTGCGGCATGTACACCAGGTCGTAGGCGTAGAAGCTGTGCAGCAGCGGGACGTAGTAGGCGCGCAGGTAGTGCCGCAGCCACTCGGCGGGCGCGAGCCCCGACCGCTCGATCAGCGCGCCCGCGAAGGAGGCTCCCTCGTGGTCCACGTGGACCAGGGAGGCCATGGTGGCGAGCGTCTCGCCCTCCTGGAGGGAGGGCACCGGGCTCTCCCGCCACAGCGCCGCCAGCATCTTGCGGTACGGCGAGTAGCGGTCGGTGGCCTTCTCGTACTCCAGGTGCCGGTAGCCCACGGCCGCCCGCTCCCGGATGATGCTCAGCCCCGTCTCCTTCAGCACCGGGTCGCCCTCGATCAGCCGGGCGAGCCAGTCGTTGATGGCCGGGGTGGCCTCCATGTAGGCCGCCGACAGGCCGCGCATGAAGCCCATGTTGAGGACGGACAGGGCCGTCTTCACGTAGTGCTTCCCGGGGTGCGAGGTGTTGAAGAAGGTGCGGATGGACTGCTGGGCCAGGTACTCGTCGTCGCCCTCGCCCAGGCACACCAGGTGCCCGCGGGCGACCTCGGCGGCGAAGGTGACGGTGAGCTTGTTCCACCACTGCCAGGGGTGGACCGGGATGAACAGGTAATCGGCGGGGTCCAGGCCCTGCTCGCGCAGCACGCCGTGGAACCGCTCGACGGTGGCCGCGCCCAGCTCGTCCCGGACGAAGGACTCGTACTCGATGCCCACGCCCGCCGTGAACGCCGCCCGCGAGCGGTGCGCCGCCAGCCACACCAGCCGGACCGGGCTCGCCGTCTCGGGGGCGTACGACAGGTACTCGTGGATGCCGAAGCCGAGCCGGCCGTTGTTGGCGACGAAGCAGGGGTGGCCCTCGGTCATCCCGGTCTCGACGGCCTGGAAGTCGTCGCTCCGGGCCAGCTCGGCGGAGGTGATCCGCGGCTTGGTCAGCTTGTAGCAGGTGCCGGAGAGGGTGGAGGAGATCTCCTCCAGGTAGACCGGGAGGATCTCGTCGCTGAGCCCCAGGGTCTCCTTCAGCTCGATGAAGAAGTCCAGCGCGGCGAGCGGCAGTTCGGCGCCGTCGCGGTGGCGGGTGATCGAGTCGGCGTCCACCTGCCAGTGGTCCAGGGCGCGGACCGTGGCGGTGAAGCGGTAGGCGGTCTTGCCGTCGTCGCCGCGGACGGTGTACGCCGTCCCGTCCGGCTCCCGCTCGGGGGTCAGCAGGCGTTCGTGCGTGAACTCGGCCAGCGCCTTGCGGATCAGGAGGCGGTTGGCCCGCTCCCAGCGTGCGGGGGAGAGGTGGGCGACGGCGTCGGCGAGGCTCATGCGGACACCGCCTTCTCGAACTGCTCACGGGTGCAGAAGCTCAGCAACGCCTTCTTCTCCGGCTTCTGGATCTCGCGCTCGGGCACGAATCCGACGGCTGCGTTCAGGGCGTGGACGGCGGTGTTGGCGACGTCCGGCTCGACGACGACCCGCCGGGTCGCCGGGTCGGCGAACAGCTCGGCCATCACGGTGGTGATCACGGCGCGGGTGAAGCCGTGCACGGGCCGGTCGGTCGGCGCGACCAGGAAGTGCATGCCGACGTCACCGGGCTCGGGCTCGTACAGTCCGACCAGCTCGCGGTGGGCCGGGTCGTAGCGCTCCATCAGGAAGGCCGGGACGCCGTCGTGCAGGCCGAGGTGGGCCTGCTGGTGCTCGTCGGCGGCCAGCTCCATGTACGCCCGCTCGACGTCCACCAGCCCGGCGTCCTGCATCATCCAGAACGCGGACTTGGGGTGGGTGAGCCAGCCGTGCAGCAGTACGGCGTCCTTCAGCGGGTCGACGGGGCGCAGGGTCAGCGCCCCGACGGCGGCGGGGGTGGCGGTGCTCATGCGGCTCATACGGCGAACTCCTGGAACGCGATCGTCTTCTCGACCGGGTAGTACTCGCGGCCGAGCAGCTCCCGGACGATGCAGCTGTTGCGGTAGGCGCCCATGCCCAGGTCGGGGCTGGTGACGCTGTGCGCGTGGACCCCGGCGTTCTGCAGGAACACGCCGGCTCCCGTGACGTCCACGGCGTAGTTGCGGGCGATGTCGAAGTTGCCGCGGGAGTCGTAGCGCAGCCGGTCCCGGACGGGCTTGAGGAACTCCGGCTCGGTGTACCGGTAGCCGGTGGCCAGCACCAGGCCCTCGGTCTCGATCTCGAAGTCCGCGCCCTGCTCCTGCTGACGGAAGCCGAGCGTGTACGTGCCGTTGGCGTACCGGGCGCTGGTCAGCGCGGAGTTGGTGAGCAGGCGGGTGGGGACCGGGCCGCCGAGTCTCTTCTGGTAGAGCAGGTCGAAGATCTCGTTGACCAGGTCGCCGTCGATGCCCTTGAACAGGCCCTTCTGCTCGGCCGTGAGGCGGTAGCGGGTGTCCTCGGGCAGCGCGTGGTAGTAGTCCACGTACTCCGGGGAGGTCATCTCCAGCGTGAGCTTGGTGTATTCGAGGGGGAAGAAGCGCGGGGAGCGGGTGACCCAGTTCAGCTGGTAGCCGTGGACGTCGATCTCGCCCAGCAGGTCCTGGTAGATCTCGGCGGCGGACTGGCCGCTGCCGACCAGCGTGATCGACTTCTTCTTCACCAGCTCGGCCCGCTGCTGGACGTACCGGGAGTTGTGGAGGAAGTCGCCGGCCAGGCCCCGGCAGGCGTCCGGGACGTACGGCGGGGTGCCGGTGCCGAGGACGAGACGGCGGGCGCGGTAGGTGTCGCCGGAGGTGGTGGCGACGGCGTACAGCTCCTCCCGCTCGTCGTACGTGACCTCGGTGACCGTGGTGGAGAAGCGGACGCTGCTCAGCTTGTGCGCGGCCCAGCGGCAGTAGGCGTCGTACTCGACGCGCAGGGGGTAGAAGTTCTCGCGGATGTAGAACGAGTACAGCCGCCCCTGCTCCTTCAGGTAGTTGAGGAAGGAGTACGGCGAGGTCGGGTCGGCGAGGGTGACCAGGTCCGACATGAACGGGGTCTGGAGGTGGGCGCCGTCCAGGAACATGCCGGCGTGCCACTCGAAGTCCGCCTTGGACTCCAGGAAGACGCCGTTCAGCCCGTCGATGGGCTCGGTGAGGCAGGCGAGGCCGAGGTTGAAGGGGCCGAGGCCGATGCCCACGAAGTCGTAGGCGGTCTCCGGGGCTTCAGGAAGCGCGGTCAAGGGAGTCTCCCAGGTACTGCTCGGCGTGGCCGGCGATCAGGTCGAGGACGGCGGCGATGTCGTCCGCGGTCGTCTCGGGGTTGAGCAGGGTGAACTTCAGGTAGTGGCGTCCGGCCACCTTGGTGCCCGCGACCACGGCGTCGCCGGAGGCGAACAGGGCCTTGCGGGCGTACAGGTTGGCGCGGTCGATCTCGGCGGGGTCGGTGACGGCCGCCGGGATGTAGCGGAAGACCAGGGTGGAAAGCGACGGCTGGACGACCACGTCGAAGCGCGGGTCGGCGGCGAGCAGTCTCCAGCCCTCGGCGGCCAGGTCGCAGACCTCGTCGAAGAGTTCGCCGATGCCGTCGGCGCCCATGACGCGCAGGGTCATCCACAGCTTGAGCGCGTCGAAGCGGCGGGTGGTCTGGAGGGACTTGTCCACCTGGTTGGGGATACGTTCCTGCACCATGCGGCGCGGGTTGAGGTACTCCGCGTGGTAGGTGGCGTGGCGCAGGGTGGCCGCGTCGCGGACCAGTACGGCGGACGAACTCACGGGCTGGAAGAAGGACTTGTGGTAGTCCACGGTGACGGAGTCGGCCCGCTCGATGCCGTCGATGCGGTCCCGGTACTTCAGGGAGGCCAGCAGCCCGCAGCCGTAGGCCGCGTCCACGTGCATCCACACCCCGTACTGCTCGCACAGCCCGGCGATCTCGGGCAGCGGGTCGATGGAGCCGAAGTCGGTGGTGCCGCCGGTGGCGACGACGGCCATGGGGACGAGGCCGTCGCTCACGCAGCGCTCCAGCTCACGGGCGAGGGCGACGGTCTGCATGCGCTTGTCGTGGTCCACGGGGATCGACACGACGGCGTCGGGGCCGAGACCGAGCAGTTTCGCCGACTTCTTCACGCTGAAGTGGCTCACCTCGGAGGCGAAGACGCGCAGGTCGGCGAGGGACTCGGCCTTGGCCTCCTCGCGGGCCAGCAGCAGTGCCTGGAGGTTGGACTGGGTGCCGCCGGAGGTGAACACGCCGTCGGCCGCCGGGCCGAGGCCGATGCGGCCCGTGGTCCAGTCGATCAGTTTCCGCTCGATGAGCGTGCCGCCGGCCGACTGGTCCCAGGTGTCCAGGGAGGAGTTGACGGCGGACAGGACCGCCTCGCCGAGCACCGCCGGTATGACGACGGGGCAGTTGAGGTGGGCGAGGTAGCGGGGGTGGTGGAAGTAGACGGCGTCGCGGAGGTAGACGTCCTCCAGCTCGTCGAGGACCGCGGCCGTGTCGTGCAGCGGCCGGTCGAGGTCGATCCCGTCGATGCGGGGGGAGAGGGCGTCGACCGTGACACCGGTGAACGGGCGGTCGGTGGTGGCGAGTTTGGCGGCCACCCGCTCGACTCCTTCGGTCACGGAGCGGCGGTACTGCTCCGCGGTGGTGTCGTTGAGCAGGTGCGAGCGCATGTGGGGGTCCTCCGGTGGGGACGGTCCGAGAGGGGCGGGAGAGGGCTGAACCCTCGCTTCGACTTAGGTTAGCCTAACCTAAGTCGAGTGGATCAAACGCGCGGCTGCGGGTGACCGCCGTCACTGTGGTCCCGCGTGGCGGCGTCGTGGCCGGACGTCAGCCCTGCTCGCGGAGCTGTTCCTCCGTCAGGCCCCGGCGCCAGTAGCCGACGAAGGTGACGCGCCGGCGGTCGATGCCGCGCTCGGCCACGAAGTGCCGGCGCAGCAGCTTCACGCACCCCGACTCGCCGGCGATCCAGACGTAGGGGTGCTCGGCGGACGGGAGCCGGGCGTCCCGGAGCGCGGCCAGCGTCGCCTCGGGGCCGCCGCCGGCATCCCCGACCAGCCAGGTGACCTCGGCGTCCGCGACGGTGTCGAGGTCCTGCACGTCCTCGGCGTGCGGCACCGAAGCCACACCCGGGCGCGGGTTCCGGCCGGCAGTGACTCCACGACGGCGCAGGCGGCCGGCACGGCGGTCTCGTCGCCCCAGATCACCACCAGGTCGGTGTCCTCGGGCGGCCGGAAGCGGATCGCCCGGTTGTCGGCGACGGCGGGGCCGAGCAGCAGTACGCGGTCGCCCGGGGCGGCGTGGGCGGCCCAGCGGGCGGCGGGGCCCGCCTGGACCGGCGAGCCCGGTTCGACGCCGTGGAGCACGAAGTCGATGTCGATCTCGGCGGTGTGCCCGTCGCCGTCCCGGCGCAGCGCCCGCAGCGTGTACGAGCGCATCACCGCTCTTACGTCGTCGGGCAGTTCACGCCAGCCCTGCCACCAGCCGTCGCCCAGCTCGACCGGCACCGCGGGCTCGGCCTGCCCCGGGTGCGGCAGGAACAGCGACAGGGACTGGTCCTGCCCGTCGGAGTGGAAGGCGCGCAGGTCGGGCCCCGCGAAGGTGACCCGGGCCAGGGACGGTCCGAGCCGCCGCGTCCGTACGACCTGGAGGGAGAAGAAACGGAACGGGGCGGCCACGGCCGTCGTCATGGAGGGCTCCGGGGGTCAAGGGGGGAGGGTCAGCCGACCTTCTTGGCGTTCTCGATCGCCTCGGCCAGGTTGTCGAGGAGCGGCGTGCACTTGTCGTAGGACAGGATCGGCTCGGGGGAGCGGGCGATGACCTGGCCGGCCTTGACCGCGGGGAGCTTCTTCCAGGTGCCCTCGGTGATGTCCGCGGGCTGGATGGTGGAGGCGCGGTCGTCCATGATGATGACGTCGGCCGGGTACTTGTCCACGTTCTCCCAGCTCAGGGACTCGAACCAGCCGCCGGTCGCCTTCTTGGCCTCCTCGGAGGGCTCGACGAAGTTCACGCCGAGGGCCTTGAAGTACTCCAGGTCCACCGAGAGGTTGGTGCCGGAGACGTAGAACAGGTCGGGGCTCGCGGAACCGGCCAGCACCCGGATCTCGGGCCGGGCCTTGGCGGCGGCGCGCAGCCGGGCGGCGGCCTTGTCGAAGGCGGCCTTGGCGTCGGTGACCTTCTTGGCCTTCATGTCCGCGCCGAGCGACTCGGCCAGCTCCCACATGCGCTGCAGCGGCTGGGTGAGCTGGCGGTCGAAGACCGAGACGGCCACGCTCGGGGCCAGCTTGGCGATCTTGTCCTTCGACTCCTCCGGGACGGACCAGAGAGTGCCCGCGGTGTCGAAGGTCGTGGTGATGAGCACCTCGGGGGCGAGGGAGGCGTACTTCTCGACGTTGAGCTTGCCCCACTCGTTGCCGAGGACGGTGACCTTGTCCACGTCGAGGTCGCCGGCCTGCACGTCGGGCTTGCCGTCCTTGGTGGTGGTCGGGCCGAAGACGCCCTTGACCTGGACCCCGTAGTCGTAGAGGGCGGCGGCGACACCGGTGAAGGCGACGATGTTCGTCGGCACCTTGTCCAGCTTCACGGTCGTGCCGCGGTCGTCCTTGAAGGACCAGGGGCCGGACTTGGCGCCGCCACCCGTCTCGTCGCCCGAGCCGCCGCTCTTGCCGTCGTCGTCCCCGCAGGCCGCGAGCACGGCACCGAGGCCGAGGGCGCCACCGGCGGCGAGGATTCCGCGGCGGGTGGGGTGGGTAGCTCTGGCGTTGGACATGGTGGTGGCTGCCTTCGAACGGTGCGGAGCGTCGCGCTCTGCGGGACAATTCGAAGGTAGGTTAGCCTAACCTCAGATCTTGTCCAGGGGCGGGGCCCGGGTGCGGCCCCGCCCACGGCCGTCCGGGTCTCAGCTCACCAGCCCCAACTCCCGTGCGATCAGCATCCGCTGGACCTCGCTGGTGCCCTCGCCGATCTCCAGGATCTTCGCGTCCCGCCACATGCGGGCCACCGGGTACTCGTTCATGAAGCCGTAGCCGCCGTGGATCTGGGTGGCGTCCCGGGCGTTGTCCACCGCGACCGTCGACGAGTACAGCTTCGCCAGCGCCGCCTCCTTCTTGAACGGCTCGCCCGCCACCAGCCGCGAGGCCGCGTCCCGCCAGGCGAGGCGGGAGGTGTGGGCCTTCATCTCCATGTCGGCGATCTTGAACTGGATGGCCTGGTTGGCGCCGATGGGCTTGCCGAAGGCGTGACGTTCCTTCGCGTAGGCGACCGACTCGTCCACACAGCCCTGCGCGAGCCCCGTGCCCAGCGCGGCGATGGCGACCCGGCCCTCGTCCAGGATGCGCAGGAACTGCGCGTAGCCGCGCCCCTGCTCGCCCAGCAGGTTCGCCGCCGGGACCCGGACGTCGGCGAAGGACAGCTCACGGGTGTCCGACGCGTTCCAGCCGACCTTGGAGTACGGGGCGGCCACCGTGAAGCCCGGGGTGCCCGACGGGACGATGATCGACGAGATCAGGGGCCGTCCGTCCGGCTTGCGGCCGGTGACCGCCGTGACGGTCACCAGGCCGGTGATGTCCGTGCCGGAGTTGGTGATGAAGCACTTGGTGCCGTTGATCACCCATTCGTTCGTCGCCTCGTCCAGGCGGGCCGTGGTCCGGGTCGCGCCCGCGTCGCTGCCGCCGTCCGGCTCGGTGAGGCCGAAGGCGCCCAGGATCTCGCCGGAGCACAGCCGGGGCAGCCACTCGCGCTTCTGCTCCTCGGTGCCGAACAGGTGCAGGGGCATCGCGCCCAGCGAGACGCCCGCCTCCAGCGTGATCGCCACCGACGAGTCGACCCGGGCCAGCTCCTCCAGGGCGATGCCGAGGGCGAAGTAGTCGCCGCCCATGCCGCCGTACTCCTCCGGGAACGGCAGCCCGAACAGGCCCATGCGGCCCATCTCGCGGACGATCTCGTACGGGAACTCGTGCCGCTCGTAGAAGTCGCCGATCTTGGGCGCCACCACGTCGTGGGCGAACTCCTCCACCGTGCGGCGCAGTTCCTCGAGTTCGGGGGAGAGCTTGTGGTCCATGGTGTTCACGACTCCTGGTGGGAGAGGGCTCGAACGGTGCGGGACGGGCTGGGCCGGCCCAGGTGCGCGGCCATCCAGACGCTTGTGGCGACGAGACGGCCGAGGTCGACTCCGGTGTCGATGCCGAGGCCCCGCAGCATCCACACGAGGTCTTCGGTGGCGAGGTTGCCGGTGGCGGACTTCGCGTACGGGCAGCCGCCCAGGCCGCCGGCGGAGGCGTCCACCGTGGTGACGCCCTGCCGGAGTGCGGCCAGCGTGTTGGACAGGGCCTGGCCATAGGTGTCGTGGAAGTGGACGCCCAGCGCGGACACCGGCACGCCCGCCTCGGCCAGCGCGGTGAGCAGGGCCGTCACATGGCCCGGGGTGGCGACCCCGATGGTGTCGCCGAGACTCAGCTCGTCGCACCCCATGTCCAGCAGCGCCCGGCAGACCCGCACCACCTGGGGGAGCGGGACCGGGCCCTCCCACGGGTCGCCGAAGCACATCGAGAGGTAACCGCGTACGTGGACGTCCTCGCCCTTCGCCCGGGTCACCACCGGCTCGAACATGGCCAGCGCCTCGTCCACCGTGCGGTTGAGGTTGGCCTTGGCGAAGGACTCCGTGGCGCTGGCGAACACCGCGACGCGGCGCGCGCCGAGCGCGAGGGCCCGGTCCAGGCCCCGCTCGTTCGGCACCAGCACCGGCAGCGACACCGGCAGGTCGGAGACCCGCGGGTACAGGTCCTCGGCGTCCGCCAGCTGGGGGACCCACTTGGGGTGGACGAAGCTCGTCGCCTCGATCGTGCTCAGGCCCGTGCCGGCCAGCCTGCGGACGAACTCCGCCTTGACGGCCGTCGGCACGGTCGCCTTCTCGTTCTGCAGTCCGTCGCGGGCGCCGACCTCGTGGATGCGGACGCGGGCGGGCAGTCCGTCCGCCGGTACGGGCATCGGGAGCCCCAGCTCCGGGGTGTTCATGTCGTCTCCTGCCCCTCGTCGGTGGGTGCGATGACCGCCAGCACCTGGTCCATGGCGACCGTTGTGCCCGGCGCCACGTCCAGCTCGGCGACGGTGCCCGCGTGCGGGGCGGAGATGACGTGCTCCATCTTCATCGCCTCCACCACCAGCAGGCTCTGCCCGGCGCTCACCTCGTCGCCGACGGCGACCTTCACCACCGTCACCGTGCCCGGCATCGGCGCGGTCAGCGAGTCGGCGCCCGCGTGGGCGGCCCGGTTGAGGGAGGCGGCGACCGGGTCGTGGTCGCGCACGTGCCAGGCGTCACCGTCGCGGCCCAGCCAGCTGCCGTCCGGCAGGGCGGTGAAGGTGTGGGCGACGCCGTCGAGCAGGAAGGTGAACCGGTACCCGTCCTCGGGCCGCGGAGGCGTGCCCCCGGACCCCCGCACGGGCGTGTCGCATCCCGGCAGCAGCAGCTCCACTCCTCGGGCCGGTGCCCGGCGCACGCGCACGGTCACCGGGTCGTGGCCCGCCGCCCGCAGATGGTGCGCCGTCCAGGCACGCTCCCCGCCCATGCGCCAGCCGTCCGCGGCGGCGAACGGGTCGGCCCAGCCGGGGCCGCCGACGGGCGTGAGGGAGACCTGGCGCAGCAGCGCGGCCGCCGCGTACGTCGCCGCCGGAACCTCGTGCGGTACGAGTCCGTCGACCTCCCGCTCCACCAGCCCCGTGTCCAGGTCGCCCGCGACCACCGCCGGATGCGCGAGCAGCCGCCGCAGGAACCCCGCGTTGGTGGGCACGCCCAGGGTGACCGTCCCGGCCAGCGCCGCCCGGAGCTTGCGCAGCGCGGTCTCCCGGTCGGGGCCGTAGGCGATCACCTTGGACAGCATCGGGTCGTACAGGCTGCCCACCTCGGTGCCCTCGCTGAGCCCCGAGTCGGTGCGCACGCCGTCGCCCTCGGGCTCGCGCAGCCGCAGCACCGTGCCGCCGGAGGGGAGGAAGCCGCGGGCCGGGTCCTCCGCGCACAGCCGGGCCTCGATCGCGTGGCCGGTCAGCCGTACGTCCTCCTGCGCGAAGCCGAGCCGCTCGCCGGCCGCCACCCGCAGCTGCCACTCCACCAGGTCCAGGCCGGTCACCAGCTCGGTCACCGGGTGCTCGACCTGGAGGCGGGTGTTCATCTCCATGAAGTAGTACTGCGAGGGGTCGCCGCCCGGCACGATGAACTCCACCGTGCCCGCGCCCCGGTAGCCGCAGGAGCGGGCCGCCTGCACGGCCGCCTCGCCCATCGCCGCCCGCGTCGCCTCGTCGAGGAGGACGCTGGGCGCCTCCTCGATCACCTTCTGGTGGCGGCGCTGGAGCGAGCACTCGCGCTCGCCGAGGTGCACGACGTTCCCGTGGCCGTCGGCCAGCACCTGGATCTCGATGTGCCGGGGACGGTCGATCCACCGCTCCACCAGCAGCGTGTCGTCGCCGAAGGAGGCGCGGGCCTCGCGGCGGGCCGCGGCGATCTCGTCGGCCAGCACGGCCTCGTCGCGCACCAGCCGCATGCCCTTGCCGCCGCCGCCCGCTGAGGGCTTCAGCAGGACCGGGGTGCCGATCTCGCGGGCGGCCTCGGCCAGCTGCTCGTCGGTGAGCCCGCTGCCGCTGGAGCCGGGGACGACCGGCACGCCGGCCGCCCGCACCGTCTCCTTGGCGCGGATCTTGTCGCCCATCAGGGCGATCGCGTCGGCGGGCGGCCCGATGAAGACCAGCCCCGCCTCCTCGCAGGCCCGCGCGAAGCCGGCGTTCTCGGCGAGGAAGCCGTACCCCGGGTGCACGGCCTGCGCGCCCGTCCGGGCCGCCGCTTCCAGCAGCCGCTCGACGGACAGGTAGCTCTCGGTCGCCGGCGCCGGGCCGATCCGTACCGCCTCGTCGGCCTCCCGCACGTGCCGCGCGTCCGCGTCGGCGTCGGAGAAGACCGCCACCGAGCGCACGCCCATCGAGCGCAGCGTCCGGATGACGCGGACGGCGATCTCGCCCCGGTTGGCGACGAGCACGGTGTCGAACATGCGCGGCGTGTCCTTCGTGTTGTCCATGGGTCCCCTCCTCACATCCGGAAGACGCCGAACTGGGGCTCGCCCAGCGGCGCGTTGGCGCAGGCGGTCAGGGCCAGGCCCAGCACCTGCCGGGTGTCGGCCGGCTCGATCACGCCGTCGTCCCACAGGCGGGCGGTCGCGTAGTAGGCGTTGCCCTGGTGCTCGTACTGGGCGCGGATCGGCGCCTTGAAGGACTCCTCCTCCTCGGCCGGCCACTCCTCGCCGCGACCCTCCAACTGGTCCCGCTTGACCGTGGCCAGCACGGACGCGGCCTGCTCGCCGCCCATCACGGAGATCTTGGCGTTGGGCCACATCCACAGGAAGCGCGGCGAATACGCCCGCCCGCACATCGAGTAGTTCCCCGCGCCGTACGACCCGCCGACGACCACCGTCAGCTTCGGCACGCGCGTGCACGCCACCGCCGTGACCATCTTGGCGCCGTGCTTGGCGATGCCGCCGGCCTCGTAGTCCCGGCCCACCATGAACCCGGAGATGTTCTGCAGGAACACCAGCGGGATGCCGCGCTGGTCGCACAGCTCGATGAAGTGGGCGCCCTTCTGGGCCGACTCGGAGAACAGGATGCCGTTGTTGGCGACGATGCCGACCGGGTGGCCGTGGATCCGGGCGAAGCCGGTGACCAGGGTCTGTCCGTACTCGGACTTGAACTCGGCGAAGCGGGAGCCGTCCACCACGCGCGCGATGACCTCGCGGACGTCGTAGGGGGTGCGGGAGTCGACCGGCACCGCGCCGTACAGCCCCTGCGGGTCCACCTTCGGCTCGACGGCCGCCTCCACGCCCCAGGGGAGCGTGGAGCGCTCCGGCAGGGTGGAGACGATCTGCCGCACGATGCGCAGCGCGTGCGCGTCGTCCTCGGCCAGGTGGTCGGTCACGCCGGACACGCGCGAGTGGACCTCGCCGCCGCCCAGCTCCTCCGCCGTGACGACCTCGCCGGTGGCCGCCTTCACCAGCGGCGGGCCGCCCAGGAAGATCGTGCCCTGGTTGCGGACGATCACCGCCTCGTCGCTCATCGCCGGGACGTACGCGCCGCCCGCCGTGCAGGAGCCGAGGACGGCGGCGATCTGCGGGATGCCGGCGCCGGACATCCGGGCCTGGTTGTAGAAGATCCGCCCGAAGTGCTCCCGGTCGGGGAAGACCTCGTCCTGCATCGGCAGGAAGGCGCCCCCGGAGTCCACCAGGTACAGGCACGGCAGCCGGTTCTCCAGCGCCACCTCCTGCGCCCGAAGGTGCTTCTTCACGGTCATCGGGTAGTACGTGCCGCCCTTGACGGTGGCGTCGTTGGCGACGATCACGCACTCCCGGCCGCTGACCCGCCCGATGCCGGCGATGACGCCGGCGGCCGGGGCCGCTCCGTCGTAGAGCCCGTCGGCCGCGAGCGGCGCCAGCTCCAGGAACGGCGAGCCCGGATCGAGCAGCGTGTCCACGCGGTCGCGCGGCAGCAGCTTGCCGCGCGCGGTGTGCCGGGCCCGCGCCCGCTCGCCGCCGCCCAGCCGGGCCGCCGCGAGCTTGGCGCGCAGCTCCTGAACGAGGGCGGCGTGCGCCTCCTCGTTGGCCCGAAAGGCCTCCGAGGCGGGGTCGGCCGCCGTCGTCAGCTCCGGTGCCTCTTGCATCCTGCGGTCCCCTCACCCAGTGATCGACCAGTTAATGAGCGTTAACGCATTTCCTTCAGGTTAACGACCGCTAACCTCCCTGTCTAGAATCGACTCCATGGCCACCAGAACCGACGCCCCCACCCGCCGCGAGCAGATCCTCAAGGAGGCCGCCCGGCTCTTCGCCGAGCGCGGCTTCCACGGGGTCGGCGTCGACGAGATAGGCGCCGCGGTCGGCATCAGCGGCCCCGGCCTGTACCGGCACTTCCCCGGCAAGGACGCGATGCTCGCCGAGCTGCTGGTCGGGATCAGCGACTCGCTGCTGACCGGGGCGAAGCGGCGGCTGGCGGAGGCGGACGGG
The DNA here is from genome assembly GCF_000772045.1 of Streptomyces sp. CCM_MD2014. GTDB lineage: Bacteria > Actinomycetota > Actinomycetes > Streptomycetales > Streptomycetaceae > Streptomyces > Streptomyces salinarius. The sequence continues at coordinate 5,614,172 of NZ_CP009754.1, forward strand.
GCGGCCGGCTCCGGGGCGGGCGCCGGCGCGACGGGTCCCGGGGCGGTCCTCGACTCGCTCATCGAGGGGCACATCGACTTCGCGCTCGACGACCGCCCGCTCATCACCCTGCACGACCGCGAGCTGGACCGCCTGCGGGACGCCGACCGCAAGATGGTGCGGCAGTTGCAGCGCCAGTACGTCGAGCTGTGGGTCGGGGTGCTCCGGGAGGTCTACCCCGCGCTCGCCGAGCCCGCCGCCCGCTCCGCCGTCCACTCGGTCTTCGGCCTCCTGAACTCCACCCCGCACCTGGGCCGCCCGGGACGCGCGGCGACGGCGGAACTGCTGCACCGGATGGCGCGGGGGGCGTTCGCGGCGGTGGGGGAGGCGTAGGGCCGGTTCGGCGCCCCGCTTCCCGGAGTGACGAGGGTTACCCGCGTCCCGGTCTGGACGCCCGTCCCTACCCGCCGGTACGGTTGAGTCTGAGCAAGCGCTTAGACATTCGACCCTGGAGGTGGCGCGGTGCGCCGTACGGTGTTCAACGAGGACCACGAGGCGTTCCGGGAGACCCTCCGCGCCTTCATCGAGGCCGAGGTCGTCCCCGTCTACGACGACTGGTTCGCCGCGGGCCAGGCGCCGCGCGAGTTCTACTACAAGCTCGGCGAGCTGGGCATCTTCGGCATCAACGTGCCCGAGGAGTTCGGCGGCGCCGGCATGGACAGCCACAAGTTCGAGGCCGTCCTCTACGAGGAGACCGCACGCGCGGGCGTCCAGTTCGGCGGCTCCGGCGTCCACGTGCTGCTCGCCCTGCCCTACATCAACATGCTGGCCACCGACGAGCAGAAGAAGCGCTACCTGCCGAAGTTCGTCACCGGCGAGGAGATGTGGGCCATCGCGATGACCGAGCCGGGCACCGGCTCCGACCTCGCGGGCATGAAGTCCACCGCCAAGCTCTCCGAGGACGGCACCCACTACGTCCTCAACGGTGCCAAGACCTTCATCACCGGCGGCGTGCACGCCGACAAGGTGATCGTCTGCGCCCGCACCGCCGCGCCCACCGCCGAGGACCGCCGCCACGGCATCTCCCTGTTCGCCGTGGACACCAAGTCCGAGGGTTACTCCGTCGGCCGCAAGCTGGACAAGCTGGGCCTGCGCACCTCCGACACCGCCGAGCTGGCCTTCGTCGACGTCAAGGTCCCCGCGGAGGACCTGCTCGGCGAGGAGAACAAGGGCTTCTCCTACCTCGGCCACAACCTGGCCTCCGAGCGCTGGGGCATCGCCTACGGCGCCTACGCCCAGGCCAAGGCCGCGGTCCGCTTCGCCACCCAGTACGTGCAGGAGCGCACCGTCTTCGGCAAGCCGGTCGCGCACTTCCAGAACACCAAGTTCGAGCTGGCCGCCTGCCAGGCCGAGGTGGACGCCGCCGAGGCCGTCGCCGACCGCGCCACCGAGGCCCTGGACGCCGGCGAGCTGACCCCCGCCGAGGCCGCCAGCGCCAAGCTGTTCTGCACCGAGGTCGCCCACCGCGTCATCGACCGCTGCCTCCAGCTGCACGGCGGCTACGGATACATGAACGAGTACCCGATCGCCCGCCTGTACGCGGACAACCGCGTCAACCGCATCTACGGCGGCACCAGCGAGGTCATGAAGATGATCATCGCGAAGAACATGGGGCTGTGACCCGAGGGTCATGAGCGAAGCACTCCAGTCCCTCCTCGATCTGCTCGACCTCGAGCGGATCGAGGAGGACATCTACCGCGGCCGCTCCCGCTCCGCCGTCGTCCCCCGGGTCTTCGGCGGGCAGGTGGCGGCCCAGGCCATGGTCGCCGCCGGCCGCACGGTCCCGGCGGACCGGCACGCGCACTCCCTGCACGCGTACTTCCTGCGCCCCGGCGACCCCGGCGCCCCCATCGTCTACAACGTCGACCGGCTGCGCGACGGCCGCTCCTTCACCACCCGCCGCGTCGTCGCCGTCCAGCACGGCAAGCCGATCTTCACCCTGTCGGCGTCCTTCCAGACGTACGAGGAGGGCCTGGACCACCAGGCCCCGATGCCGCCCGCACCGGACCCGGCGACCCTCCCCACCGGCGAGGAACGGCTGCGGGCCTACCCGCACCTGCCCGCCGAGACCGTGGAGCGCTTCCTGGAGGCCCGCGCCGCCGTCGACCTGCGCTACGTCGACGACCCGCCCTTCGGGGACTTCGGCACCCCGCGCGAACCGCACTCCCAGGTGTGGTTCCGCACCAACGGCAAACTCGCGGACGACCCCCTGCTGCACGTCGTCCTCGCCACCTACGTCTCCGACATGACCCTGCTCGACTCGGTCCTGCTCGCGCACGGCCGCGGCGGCTGGGCCGTCGGCGACGTCGTCGGGGCCTCACTGGACCACGCCATGTGGTTCCACCGCCCCTTCCGCGCCGACGAATGGCTGCTGTACGACCAGCAGTCGCCGTCCGCGTCCGGCGGCCGGGGCCTCGGCCAGGCCCGCATCCACACCCAGGACGGCCGGCTCGCCGTCTCGGTCGTCCAGGAAGGCGTGGTCCGCGTCCCTCGGGAACACTGAGGGGCATGGCGGACACAGGGGACACGGCGGACGCGAAGAAGAACGGCGACAGCACCTTCACGGTGCTCGTCGCCGCCTTCGCCAATCTGGGCATCGCCGTCGCCAAGGCGGTGGCCGGCGTGATCAGCGGCTCCAGCGCCATGCTGTCCGAGGCCGCGCACTCGGTCGCCGACACCGTCACCGAGGTCCTGCTGCTGACCTCGCTCAAACGCAGCGTCCGCCCCGCCGACGAGGACCACCCCCTCGGCCACGGCCCCGAGCGGTACGTCTGGGCGCTGCTCGCCGCCGTCGCCACCTTCGTCGGCGGCGCCGTCTTCTCCCTCTACGACGGCATCCACACGCTCACCCACGGCGAGGACCTCGGCGACCCGCTGGCGTCGTACATCGTCCTGGCCGTCGCCTTCCTCCTGGAGGGCTACTCGCTGCGCACCGGCCTCAGGCAGGTCCGCGGCGAGGCCGCCCACCACCGGGTCTCCTTCGGCCGCTATCTGCGCCGCACCCCCGACACCGCCGTCAAGGCCGTCGTCATGGAGGACTCCGCCGCCCTGGCCGGCCTGCTCCTGGCCGCGGGCGGGCTGCTCGGCGGACAGCTCACCGGATCGGGCGTCTGGGACGCCGTCGCCTCGCTGTGCATCGGCGCGCTGCTCCTGTACGTCGCCTGGGTGCTGGGCCGCTCCAACGCCGAGTTCCTCGTGGGCCGCGCCCTGCCGCGCTCCGTGCGGGACCGGATCCGGGCGGAGCTGGTGGCCGTCGAGCACATCGAGGCCGTGCTGGAACTGACCACTCTCGTGCAGGGGCCGGGCGAGGCCCTGGTCGCCGCCAAGGTCGACTTCCGGGACGTGTCGACGGCGGCGCAGATCGAGTGGGCGTGCGAGCGGGCCGAGCAGCGGCTGCGCGAGGAGTTCCCGATCGTGCGCCGGGTCTATTTGGACCCGACGCCGGGCTTCGCGCAGCGCCGCTCGGAGGGGCTCAACCCCTGGCCGTAGGAGCCGTGGCAGCCCAGCCGCAGGGGCGCGGGCTACTTCAGCCCGGCCTCCGTCAGCAGGTACGCCGTCATCGGGTCGTAGTAGCGCGGGCTGACGACGTGGTCGTCCAGCGGCACCGCCACCTGGAGGGTGCCCTCGGACTCGGCGAGGAAGAGCGCCGGGTCGTTGCAGTCCGCGTAGCCGACCGAGTCCACGCCGTGCTGGGCGGCGTACCCGGCCCAGCCGTGGTCGGCGACCACCAGGTCCGGCAGTGGGCGGCCCTCCCGCTCCAGGCCGGTCAGGATGGCCTTCATCGGTTCGCCCGAGTGGGTGTGCCACAGCGAGGCCCCGTGCTCCAGCACGGACACGTCCGCGAACTGCTGCACGTACCCCTCCTCCGTGGTCAGCCCCTCCGGGATCACGACGATCTCGCAGCCCGCGTCCCGCAGCGCGGCGGCCGTGGCGCGGTGCACGTCGAGCAGTCCGCCGGGGTGGCCGGTCGCGAACAGCACCCGCTGCCCGCCGTCGGCCGCCTTGCGCAGCCGCCCCGCCGTCCGCTCCAGCGCCGAAAGGGTCAGCTCGGGATCGATGGTGTCCTGGCCGTACCGGTGCTCGGGGTCGTCGTTGACGCCGACCCGCTCCGCCATCACCGCGAGCACGTCCTGCTCGTCGCTCCAGCGGTCGCCCAGCTCCAGACCGAGCCAGAAGCCCCGGTCGCCGTTGGCCAGCTTCCGGTAGTGGGAGAGGTTGTTCTCGCGGGGAGTGGCGACGTCGCCCGCGATACGGGTTCTGACGAGGTGCTCGGCGAGTTCGGCGCGGCTGGGTGTCCCGGGTATCGGCATGGCTCCATTGTGAGGCAGCACGGGGCCGGGCAGCAGTCGGTCCCGGCGGGATAGCCGATTCCTCCAGTCCCCGGGGCGCGAGTGGACGGAATGTACATGTCGCAGCGCCATTTCGGCCATCTAGTCTGCGACGACCGGCTGCCTCGCTCACCAGTACAGTCGGACAGCAGTAGTACATACGCGACGAAGCGTAAGAAGGAAGGCAGTGCATGAGCAGCAACGAGACGCCCCGCGGCCCCGTCGACTCCTCCCGGATCCCGCGCTACGCGGGCCCAGCGACCTTCGCCCGGCTGCCCCGTCTCGACGAGGTCGGCACCGCCGACGTCGCCGTCGTGGGCGTGCCGTTCGACTCGGGCGTCTCCTACCGGCCCGGCGCCCGCTTCGGCGGCAACGCCATCCGCGAGGCCTCCCGTCTGCTGCGCCCCTACAACCCGGCCCAGGACGCCTCCCCCTTCGCCCTCGCCCAGGTCGCCGACGGCGGCGACATAGCCGTCAACCCCTTCAACATCAACGAGGCCGTCGAGACCGTGGAGGCCGCCGCCGACGACCTCCTCGGCACCGGCGCCCGCCTGATGACCCTGGGCGGGGACCACACCATCGCCCTGCCGCTGCTGCGCTCGGTCGCCAAGAAGCACGGCCCGGTCGCCCTGCTCCACTTCGACGCCCACCTGGACACCTGGGACACCTACTTCGGCGCCGAGTACACGCACGGCACCCCCTTCCGCCGCGCCGTCGAGGAGGGCATCCTCGACACCTCCGCCCTCTCCCACGTGGGCACCCGCGGCCCGCTGTACGGCAAGAAGGACCTCACCGACGACGAGAAGATGGGCTTCGGCATCGTCACCTCCGCCGACGTCTACCGCCGCGGCGCCGACGAGGTCGCCGACCAGCTCAGGCAGCGCATCGGGGACCGCCCGCTGTACATCTCCATCGACATCGACTGCCTGGACCCCGCCCACGCCCCCGGCACCGGCACCCCCGAGGCCGGCGGCATGACCTCCCGCGAGCTGCTGGAGATCCTGCGCGGCCTGGCGTCCTGCAACCTGGTGTCGGCCGACGTCGTCGAGGTCGCCCCGGCCTACGACCACGCGGAGATCACCTCGGTCGCGGCCTCCCACACCGCGTACGAACTGACGACGATCATGTCCCGCCAGATCGCCCGGGAGAAGGCGGCGAAGTGACCCACGACCACGACCTGGTACTCCGTCCGACCGCCGCGCAAGCGGAGGTCGCGCTGAACCCGCCTCCCGGCCGCAACGGCGGAGACCTGGTCGTGGAGAGTCTGGCCGGGCTCGGCGCGACCACCGTCTTCGGTCTGCCCGGCCAGCACGCCCTCGGCATGTTCGACGCCCTCCGCCGCTCCGACCTGCGCTACATCGGCCTGCGGGTGGAGAACAACGCCGGCTTCGCCGCCGACGCGTACGGCCGCGTCACCGGCGAGGCCGCCCCGCTGCTCCTGTCCACCGGTCCGGGAGCCCTCACCTCCCTGGCCGCGCTCCAGGAGGCACGGGCGGCCTCCGCCCCCGTCCTGGCCGTCAGCAGCCAGGTCCCGACGGCCGGCCTCGGCGGCGGACGCCACGGCTACCTGCACGAACTCCCCGACCAGGCCGCGTCCTTCCGCGGCGTGGTGAAGTCCGTCCACACGGTCCGCACCCAGTCCCAGATCCCGTCCGCGATCGCCGAGGCGTGGACGTCGGCACTGACCGTCCCGCACGGCCCCGTGTGGGTGGAGATCCCGCAGGACGTCCTGCTGGCCGAGACGCGGATCCCGGTCGTGACCGGCGGCGACACCTTCCCCGAGGAACTGCCCCCGCGCCCCGAACTGACGGCGGTCGCCGCCGACCTGCTGACCCGCGCGGAGCGCCCCGCGATCGTCGCGGGCGGCGGCGTCGTCCGGGCCGACGCCTCGAAGAAGCTCCGGCAGCTCGCGGAACGCCTCCAGGCCCCCGTCGTCACGACCTTCGGCGGCAAGGGCGCCTTCCCCTGGACGCACCCCCTGTCCCTCCAGTCCTGGCTGGAGGACCGCCACACCACGGACTTCCTGGAGGACGCCGACGTACTCCTGGTCGTCGGCTCGGGCCTCGGTGAACTCTCCTCGAACTACCACACGTTCAAGCCCCGCGGCCGGATGATCCAGATCGAGGCCGACCTCGGCAAGCTGGAGTCCAACCACCCGGCCCTCGGCATCCACGCCGACGCCCGCCTCGCCCTCCAGGCGCTGCTGGAGACGGTGGGGGAGCGCACCGACCCGCGTGCTCCGGAGCGGGTCCGCGCGGTACTGGACAAGGTCCGCGACCGCATCGCGGCGCAGGAACTCACCCTGGAGCAGGACGTCCTGGCCGCCGTCCGCGAAGCCCTCCCGCCCGGCGCCCCGTCCTTCTGGGACATGACGATCCTGGCCTACTGGGCGTGGTCGGCCTTCGACGCCAAGGCCCCGAACACCATGCACTCCGCCCAGGGCGCCGGCGGCCTCGGCTACGGCTTCCCGGCCGCCCTGGGAGCCGCGGTCGCCGACCCCACCCACCCGGTGCTGGCGGTCTCCGGTGACGGCGGCGCCCTGTACTCCGTCGCCGAGCTGGCCACCGCCCGCCAGTACGACCTGAACGTCACCTGGCTGATCGTCGACGACGGCGGCTACGGCATCCTGCGCGAGTACATGACCGACGCCTTCGGCGCGCCGACGGCGACGGAACTGACCCGTCCCGACTACGTGGCGCTGGCCGAGTCGTTCGGGGTGCCGGGCGTGCGGACGTCCCCGCAGACCCTGGCGGCCGACCTCGCGAAGGCCCTCGCCGCACCGGGCCCCTCGGTGGTCGTCCTCCCGGCCGTCCTGCGGATGTTCGCGCCGACGCACCTGGAGTGACGACGCGTCACAAAGCCGTGGAGGAGCCGGGCGTGTCCTGTGACAGTGCTGTGACGCGGAGCACACGGTTCCACCCGTAGGCGATTTATAGCGTCAAGGAATCATGTCGACCTGAAAGGTTGCACTTCCTTGAAGAAGACCGTTGCGCCCGTTTTTGTCGCTTCTTCTCCGTCCGCCGTCTCCTCCCCTCGCCGGCGCGTGCTGCGCGGGGCCGCCGGCGCCGTCGCGGTGACCGGCATGGTCCTGGGCTCCGCGATGACCGCCGTCGCCGCCCCCTCCCCGACGCCGACTCCGACGCCCTCCGTCACCGACGGCGGCTCCCCGGGCCAGGGCCCGGTGACGCCGGTGACCTCCCCGACTCCGACGCCCTCCGTCACGGACGGCGGCCAGGGCCCGGTGACGCCCGTGACCTCCCCGACCCCGACGCCCTCCGTCACGGACGCCGGCTCGGACGGGCAGGGTCCGGTGACGCCCGTGCGCTGCGTGGCGACGAAGACCCAGAACATAGGCGCCGGCACCGCCGCGGTCCTGACGATCGGCCCGGCCGGCCCGTCCGTCCGCTTCAAGGGCTCGGGCGAGGACGGCTACCTGCCGGGTCTGTCCCTGGACCGCACGCACCCGAAGCTGCCCGCGAGCGCCGGCTTCCTCGCCGAGATCCTCCGGCCCGACAGCAGCCACCCGCAGTTGCGGACGAACATGGAGGGCGGCGGCCACCCGGCGTCGGTCACCTCGTTCCCCAGCCTGCCGGAGGGGTGCGACTTCACGTACCCGACCGACGACTCGGGCCGGGCGGCGCAGCCGGGCGCGTCGGGGCGGGGCGGCACCGTCCAGACGTCCGTGGTTCCCAAGGGCGGCGTCGCGGCGGGCTACGAGGCTTCGGACGGCGGGGACTCGTCGTACGTGGCGATCGGCGGAGCCGCCGCGGCCGCCGGTGCCGCCGGTCTGGCCTTCGTGGCTCTGCGCCGCCGCCGGCCGGCCGCCGCGCGCTGAAGCGAGCCACCACCCCCCACCCTGGTCCGGCCCGCCGGACCAGGGCCGTCAGGAGACCCGACCATGCACCTGACCGCCGGACGCCGAGTGGCCGCAGCCCTGCTCGTCCTGCCCTTCGCCGCCGCACTCGCCGGCTGCGGGGCGGACGGGCACGCGGCCACCCCGCCCCCGCACATCACCCCGTCCGCCACCGCGCCCGGCACGCCCGCGTCGAGCGGGACGACCGCACCGGCCGCGATGCCCGCCTCCGTGCCGGTGCGGGTCGCCATCCCCGCCGCCGGGGTCGACACCGCACCCCTGCTCCGGCTCGGACTGAACGACGACGGCACCATCGAGGTCCCCTCCGTGCCGCAGGCCGACCGCATCGGCTGGTACGAGAACGGCGTCACTCCCGGTGAGACCGGGCCGGCCGTCCTCGTGGGCCACTTCGACACCGTGAACGGCCCGGCGGTCATGCGGAACGTGGGGAAGATCAGGCCCGGCGACACGATCGACGTGGCCCGCGAGGACGGCACCCGGGCGGTCTTCGCCGTCACCGCGCTGGAACAGGTCGGCAAGGACGCGTTCCCCACCGACAAGGTCTACGGCAGGACCGACCGTCCCGAGCTGCGCCTGATCACCTGCGGCGGCGAGATCACCGACGGCCACCGCCCGGACAACATCATCGTCTACGCCGACCTCCTGGGCTGACCGCCTACCAGATCGACTCCACCCACTCCGGGTGGTCGACGAACGGGTTGCGGTTGTGCTGGTACTCGTCGTAGATGACCTGGTTGCGCCGCTCCTCGAAGGCGTCCGGCGGGTCCTCGTCGTTCCACGCCTTCAGCACGGAGAGCTTGCCGATGTACGGGTTGCTGCCGTTGTCGACCCGGTCGTTGGCCTCCAGGTCGGCGAAGCCGTCGCCGCCCTCGTAGCGGACCGCCATGTAGAAGATCATGCGGGCCACGTCGCCCTTGACGGCGTCGCGGGGTTCGAAGGAGTCGGAGTCGGTGAGGCTGCCGCCGCCCCCGCTGACCGCGCTGCCACCGTTGTCGAAGTCCTTGTTGCCCCGGACGCTGTTGACCCGGACGTCCGAGGGGCGCAGGTGGTGGATGTCCGTGCCGGGCCCGGTCGAGGTGCCGAAGTCGCCGTGGGACTTGGCCCACACGTGCTCGCGGTTCCAGTCGCCGGTGTCGCCGCCGTTGAGCGACTTGCTGCGGGAGACGCCCGAGTAGAGCAGGATCACGTTCCCGCTGTTGTCCGGGTCCTCGTCGGTGGCCTTGAGGGCGTCCCAGACCGCCGAGTACGACAGCTTCGTCTGGTCGCTGATGATGGTGTGCAGGGCGGCCTTGAGGCTGTCGCCCGTCTTCCCGATCGCGTCCTTGTAGTAGGTCGAGTCGTAGTCCGATGCCGTGGTGGCCGCCGATGCGGTCGTCGCCGTGGCCGGGGTCGCGGCCAGTGAGGGGGCGGCGACCGCGGCCAGTGCGGCGGCCGCGGCGAGGGCCGCCGCCTTCCGGCGGCGGGTGCGTATCGCGAGCATGTGGGGTGTCCGATCTACGCGTGTGGAGTCCTGCGGTAGATCGAGCGTGACATGGACATGTAGGAGGTGGGGTGTACGGACGGTGTCGATTGCGTGACGACGTCGCGCGCCGTGACCGGTCCGCCGTCACTCAACCAGTTCGGGGAAGGCCTCCTTGAGGTCGGCCAGCTGGGCGCGGTAGCCGGCGTTGAATTCGGCCAGCCCTCGCTCGCCGAGGTTCTTGTCGAAGGCGACGCTCTGCCTGGGCACCAGGGCGGGCATCGCGCGGAACATCTCGTCGACCGCCTTCGCGTGCCGTCCCTTCTGGACGGTGGCCACCAGGTCGTTGAAGAGATCCAGCTTCAGGGCCTGGACGCGTTCCCTCGGACTGTCCTGCCCCGTGAGTTCCTCGTCGCCGGCCGGCTTCGGCCCGGAAGGCTCGGTGAGGGACTTCAGCACCCGCATCGTCGCGTACAGCCGACCGGCCAGCTTGTGGCCGCTCTCGTTCTGCTCCGGCATGGCTGAATACTTGCCACCGGTACGCCGTCGAACCCCGCCCTTCGCGAAACGGCCAACTCTTGGCCATTCCTCCCGCCTATGGTTTCGGCCATGCGTCCGAGAATGCTCCGCACCTCCCTCGCCGCCCTCACCGCGGGCCTCGCGGCGGCCGGCTGCCTCGTCGCCGCCGGACCGGCCGCCGCCGCGCACGACAGGCCTCCCCGGCAGGCCTGCTCGCCCGCCGTCTCCCCGACCGGCTACTCCGACGCCCTCGACAAGACGACGTACGAGGGCACTTACGTCGGGAACCTCTCCGCCCTCGCCCCCGACCGGCGCGGCGCGCTGGCCGCTCTCTCCGACCGCTCCGCCCTCTTCCGGCTGGACGCGCGCACCCTCGAGCCGCGCGCCGTGATCCCGCTCGCCGACGAGAAGGGCGCCGCCCTCGACTCCGAGGGGCTGGTCGTCGACCGGGACGGCACCTACCTCGTCTCCTCCGAGACAGAGCCGTCCGTCCGCCGCTACTCGCGCACCGGCGAACTGCTCGGCCGTCTGCCCGTGCCCGACGAGCTGCGCACCGCTCCCGAGGGCCGGGCGAGGGCCAACGGCAGCTTCGAGGGGCTGACGCTCCTGCCCGGCGGACGGACCCTGCTCGCCTCGATGGAGTACCCGCTCGACGGCGACCCGGCCGACCTGGTCCGTTTCCAGACGTGGCAGCGGACCCGGCACGGCGACTTCCGGCCGGGTGTGCAGTACGCCTACCGGACCGACCCCGGCCTCGGCGTCTCCGAGGTCACCGCGACCCCCGACGGCCGCCTCCTCGTCCTGGAGCGCGGCTTCACCGCCGGCGTCGGCAACACGATCCGCCTCCATCTGGCCGACCGGCCCGGCCACGGCACCGCGCTGCGCAAGCGGCTCCTCGCCGACCTCGCCGACTGCCCCACCCTCGGCGCCACCGCCGAGCAGCCGCAGCCCAACCCGCTCCTCGACAACTTCGAGGGGATGGCGGTGACCGGCCGCTCCGGAGGCCGCCTGGAGGTCCTCGTCGTCAGCGACGACAACCAGAACGACGTCCAGACCAGCCGCTTCCTCGGGCTCCGCGTACGCGCCTGACCACCCGGCCGATCGTTGCGGCGGGATGAAATCCCCGCTCGCCCGTGTTGGTGCCTTCCGGTAGATCAGGTGAGCAGGACGACCGGAGGGCACGGCGTGGACGCGCAACGGGGCTGGGTACGACGACTGGCGGGGTACGCCTGGCGGTATCCCAAGGACGTCGTTCTCGCCCTCGGGGCCTCGCTGGGCGGCATGGCCGTCATGGCCTTCGTCCCCCTGATCACCAAGGTGATCATCGACGACGTGATCGGCGCCAAGACGAGGGACATGGCCGTGTGGGCCGGTCTGCTCGTCGGCGCCGCGCTGGCCGTCTACGCCCTGACCTACATCCGCCGCTACTACGGCGGCCGGCTCGCCCTCGACGTCCAGCACGACCTGCGCACCGACATGTACGGGACGATCACCCGGCTCGACGGCAGACGGCAGGACGAGCTGTCCACGGGGCAGGTGGTCGGGCGGGCGACCAGCGACCTCCAGCTGATCCAGGGCCTGCTGTTCATGCTTCCGATGACCATCGGGAACGTCCTGCTCTTCCTGATCTCCCTGGTGATCATGGCGTGGCTGTCCCTGCCCCTCACCCTGGTCGCGCTGGCCGTCGCCCCCGCCCTGTGGCTCATCGCCCGCCGCAGCCGCACCCGGCTGCACCCCGCCACCTGGTACGCGCAAGCCCAGGCCGCCGCCGTCGCCGGAGTGGTCGACGGCTCGGTGAGCGGCGTCCGCGTGGTGAAGGGCTTCGGACAGGAGGAACAGGAGACCGGCAAGCTCCGCGAGGTCGGGCGCAAGCTCTTCGCGGGGCGGCTGCGCACCATCAAGCTGAACGCCACCTACACCCCGGCCCTCCAGGCCGTCCCCGCGCTCGGACAGGTCGCCATGCTCGCCCTCGGCGGCTGGCTGGCCGTCCGCGGGCACATCACCCTGGGCACCTTCGTCGCCTTCTCCACCTACCTCGCGCAGCTGGTCGGCCCGGTCCGGATGCTGGCCATGGTGCTCACCGTCGGCCAGCAGGCCCGCGCCGGCACCGAGCGCGTCCTGGAGCTGATCGACACCGAGCCGTCCATCGAGGACGGCACCAAGACCCTCCCGGCCGACGCGCCCGCGACCGTCGAGTTCGACGACGTCGCCTTCGGCTACGGCACGGCCGACGGGGAGCCGCGGCCCGTGCTCGACGGCCTCTCCTTCGAGATCCGCGCCGGTGAGACCCTCGCCGTCGTCGGTTCCTCCGGTTCCGGCAAGTCCACCGTCTCGCTGCTCCTGCCGCGCTTCTACGACGTGACGCGCGGCGCCGTCCTGGTCGGTGGCCACGACGTGCGCGAGCTGACCCTCGACTCGCTGCGGGCCGCCGTCGGCCTGGTGCCCGAGGACTCCTTCCTCTTCTCCGACACCGTCCGCGCCAACATCGCCTACGGCCGCCCGGACGCCACCGACGAGGAGATCGAGGCCGCCGCCCGGGCCGCGCAGGCCCACGGGTTCATCACCGAGCTGCCCGACGGCTACGACACGACCGTCGGCGAGCACGGGCTGACCCTCTCCGGCGGCCAGCGCCAGCGCGTCGCGCTCGCCCGGGCGATCCTCACCGACCCCCGCCTGCTGGTCCTCGACGACGCCACGTCCGCCGTGGACGCCCGCGTGGAGCACGAGATCCACGAGGCGCTCAAGCAGGTCATGCGGGGCCGCACCACGCTCCTCATCGCCCACCGCCGCTCCACCCTCGGCCTCGCCGACCGCATCGCCGTCCTCGACCGGGGCCGCCTCGCCGACCTCGGCACGCACGAGGAGCTCCAGGAGCGCTCCGCCCTCTACCGGCGCCTGCTCACCGACCCCGACGAGCTGGGCGGCGTCTCGCCGGGCCACGCACGCCCCGCCGAGCAGACCGAGGACACCTCCGTACGGGACGAGCTGGACGCCGAGTTCGACGCCGAGCGCGGGGTCACGCCCCGGCTGTGGACCGGCGACCGCGCGCCCAAGGACACCGCGCTCGCCGGCACCCCGGCCACCCCGGAGCTGCTCGCCCAGGTCGACGCGCTGCCCCCGGCGAACGACACCCCGGGCATCGACGAGACGGCGGCGGTGCGCCCCGAGTCCTCGTACGGCCTGCGACGCCTCCTGCGCGGCTTCCGCACCCCGCTGCTGATCAGCCTCGCCCTGGTGGCCGTGGACGCGGGCATGGGCCTGCTGCTGCCGGTGCTGATCCGCGACGGCATCGACGACGGCGTCACCCGGGCCGCCCTCGGCGCGGTGTGGGCGTCCTCGCTGCTCGGACTGCTCGCCGTACTCGCCCAGTGGGCCGCCCAGACCGGTGAGATCCGCATGACCGGCCGGACCGGCGAGCGGATCCTCTACTCGCTCCGCCTGAAGATCTTCGCCCAGCTCCAGCGGCTCGGCCTCGACTACTACGAGCGCGAGCTGACCGGCCGGATCATGACCCGGATGACGACCGACGTGGACGCGCTGTCGACGTTCCTGCAGACCGGACTCGTCACCGCCTTCGTCTCCGTCGTCACCTTCTTCGGCATCATGGTCGCCCTGCTCGTGATCGACGTGGAGCTCGCGCTGATCGTCTTCGCGACCCTGCCGCCGCTGATCGTCGCCACGTACTTCTTCCGCCGGGCCAGCGTGAAGGCCTACGAACTGGCCCGCGAGCGGGTGTCCACGGTCAACGCCGACCTCCAGGAGTCGGTGGCGGGCCTCAGGATCGTGCAGGCCTTCCGGCGCGAGCGGGACGGCGGGCGGCGGTTCGCCGAGCGCAGCGACAGCTACCGGCAGGCCCGCATCCGCGGACAGTGGCTGATCTCGATCTACTTCCCGTTCGTGCAGCTGCTGTCCTCGGCCGCCGCCGCGGCCGTGCTGGTCGTGGGCGGCGCGCGGATCGACGACGCCACGCTGACGACCGGCGCGCTGGTGGCGTACCTGCTCTACATCGACCTGTTCTTCGCCCCGGTCCAGCAGCTCTCCCAGGTCTTCGACGGCTACCAGCAGGCGTCCGTCTCGCTGGGCCGCATCCAGGAACTGCTGCGCGAGCCCACCTCGACCCGGGCCGCCGACAAGCCCGCCGAGGTCGCCTCGCTGCGCGGCGAGATCGCCTTCGAGGACGTGCACTTCCGGTACGGGGGTGCCGACGAGGGGGAGGCGGCCCTCACCGGCATCGACCTGCGCATCCCCGCCGGACAGACCGTCGCCTTCGTCGGCGAGACCGGCGCCGGCAAGTCGACGCTGGTGAAGCTGGTGGCCCGGTTCTACGACCCGACCGGCGGCCGGGTCACCGTCGACGGACGGGACCTGCGCACCCTCGACCTCACCTCCTACCGGCACCGGCTCGGAGTCGTCCCGCAGGAGGCGTACCTCTTCCCGGGCACCGTCCGGGACGCCATCGCCTACGGCCGTCCGGACGCCACCGACGCCGAGGTGGAGGCGGCGGCGCGGGCGGTCGGCGCGCACGAGATGATCGCCACGCTCAAGGGCGGCTACCTGCACGAGGTCGCCGAGCGGGGACGCAACCTCTCCGCCGGACAGCGGCAGTTGATCGCGCTGGCCCGCGCCGAGCTGGTCGACCCCGACGTCCTGCTCCTCGACGAGGCCACGGCCGCCCTGGACCTGGCCACCGAGGCTCAGGTCAACCAGGCCACCGACCGCATAGCGGGACGCCGTACGACGCTGGTGGTCGCGCACCGGCTGACCACGGCCGCCCGCGCGGACCGCGTCGTCGTCATGGACGGCGGCCGGGTCGCCGAGGACGGCACGCACGACGAACTGCTGGCCCTCGGCGGACGGTACGCGCGGCTGTGGCGCACCTTCGTCGGCGCGTCCGAACCGGAGGAGCCGGTCGGCGCGACGCGCTGACGCGCTCGCGCAACCGTGCGACACCTGTCCTGCGTCCGTACACCCGTACGTCGCCAGTGATCGTGCTGTCGTCAGTGATCACGTCACGGAGGGGGATCGCAGTGGGCCGGGACGGTGCCGCAACTCGCCGTCGGCTGGCGCTCGGCACGGCCGTGCTGAGCGCCGCCGCGCTGCTCACCGTCGCGCTGCCGCAGCAGGCGCACGCCGCCACGGGATGCCCCGGCCGCAAGGTGCGCACCCTCCACTTCGCCACCGGATCCGTCCTCGTCCACAAACGCGGCGGTTACGTCTGCGCCGTCACCGTCCCGAAGAAGCCGGGCACGAAGCGGCAGATGTCCGTGAGCGTGCGGCCCCGGGGCGGCCGTGCGGTCGTGGACTCGGGCCGGTTCGCCCACCGCGCCGGGCCGGTGACCGTGCACGCCGGGAAGCGCTGCGTGTGGGTGACCGGCAAGGTGTCGGGGAGTTCGGTGAGTTCGGGCTGGATCCTCTGCTGACCGCGGTGCCCGAGCCCTGGTGTTCGCGGGAGTTGCTCCGATAGCTTCCGGCGGACATCCGTTTCACAGGGAGGGTGCATGCGCAAGGCGCTCAGATGGCTGCTGGCGCTCGTGGTGCTCATAGGCACCGTCAGCACGGCGGGCGCGGCCACCGCCGCCGAGCCGAAGGCCGGCGACATCAAGGCCCGGCTGCTGTCCATACCGGGCATGAGCCTGATCGAGGAGAAGCCGTACACCGGCTACCGCTTCTTCGTCCTCAACTACACCCAGCCGGTGGACCACCGGCACCCGTCCAAGGGCACGTTCCAGCAGCGGATCACCGTGCTGCACAAGGACGTGAACCGGCCGACGGTCTTCTACACCGGCGGCTACAACGTCTCCACGAACCCCAGCCGGCGCGAGCCGACCCAGATCGTGGACGGCAACCAGGTCTCCATGGAGTACCGCTACTTCACGCCGTCCCGGCCCGCCCCGGCCGACTGGACCAAGCTGGACATCTGGCAGGCCGCCAGCGACCAGCACCGCATCTTCGAGGCGTTGAAGCCGGTCTACTCCGAGAACTGGATCTCCACCGGCGGCTCCAAGGGCGGCATGACCGCCACCTACTACGAGCGCTTCTACCCGCGCGACATGGACGGCGTCGTCGCCTACGTCGCCCCCAACGACGTGGTGAACAAGGAGGACTCGGCCTACGACCGCTTCTTCGCCCGCGTCGGCACCGAGGAGTGCCGCGACAAGCTCAACGGCGTGCAGCGCGAGGCGCTGGTGCGCCGGGCGCCGCTGGAGAAGAAGTACGCGGCGTACGCGGCCGAGAACGGCTACACCTTCGACACCATCGGCAGCCTCGACCGCGCCTACGAGGCCGTCGTCCTCGACTACGTGTGGGGCTTCTGGCAGTACAGCACCCTCGCCGACTGCGCGGACATCCCGGCCGACGCGAAGCACGCCACCGACGAGGCGATCTGGGACTCCGTCAACACCATCTCGGGCTTCTTCGCCTACACCGACCAGGGTCTCGAGACCTACACGCCGTACTACTACCAGGCGGGCACGCAGCTGGGCGCCCCGACGATCCACTTCCCGCACATCGAGAAGAAGTACATCCGGTACGGCTACCAGCCGCCGCGCAACTTCGTGCCCCGCTCCATCCCGATGAAGTTCGAGCCGTGGGCGATGCGGGACGTCGACACGTGGGTGCGGCACAACGCCCGGCACATGCTGTTCGTGTACGGCGAGAACGACCCGTGGGGTGCCGAGCCGTTCCGGCTCGGCCACGGCGCGCGCGACTCCTACGTCATGACCGCGCCCGGCATGAACCATGGGGCGAACGTGGCCGGCCTGGTGCCGGACCAGAAGGCGCTCGCCACCGCCCGCATCCTGGACTGGGCAGGCGTCGCCCCGGCCAAGGTCCGGGAGAACCCGGCGGCGGCCAAGCCGCTGGCGGCGTTCGACGCGAGGCTCGACAAGCGGGACGTCGAGCGCGAGCCGGCGCTGCGCCCGTAGCGGCGTCTCCTCCGGCACGGTGACGTGCCCGGCCGCCGCCTTCACAGCGGCCGGGCACAGCCCACCGGGTGCGCGCCGCCGAGCCGGACGTACAGACCGGTCGAGGCGGGGCAGTCCGCCCGGACGGCGACCGCCTCGACCACCTTGAACCGAGGCGCGCGCTCGCCCTCGGCGTCGCACGCGGTCTCGCGGACCCTGCCGCCGCCGAGGTCGCGTACGCAGTCGCCGACGACGGTGCGCGGGCCGCCTCCGCCGCCCGGGTCGCCGGGGTGCGGCGGCCGCAGCTTGCGCATGCAGGCGTACCCCAGGGGCACGGCGCCGTCGCCGTCCTCGTCGGCGGCCGGGCGCCGCTCGCTGATGTGCAGGACGAAGTCGGTGGTGGCCGGGCACGGCGGTCCGCCGCTCGCGCGGC
Source organism: Streptomyces sp. CCM_MD2014 (assembly GCF_000772045.1). GTDB lineage: Bacteria > Actinomycetota > Actinomycetes > Streptomycetales > Streptomycetaceae > Streptomyces > Streptomyces salinarius. The sequence goes on from NZ_CP009754.1 coordinate 5,631,726, forward strand.
CGCCCTCCCGGGCGACCACGCGGGCCGCCGCCCGCTCGCTGTCGCAGGGCACCTCGGTCGGGTCGGCCGTGCCGAACGAACTGCACTCGCCGACCGCCAGGAACACCGCCCCGTATCCGGACGGCCGCACCTCGGCGGAGTCCGCCGCCGACCCCGGTCGCTCCCCGCCGGCTCCCGTGCCCGCCGGGCCGTCCGACGGCCCGTGACACCCGGTCAGTACCGCGGCCACCAGCGTCGCCGACAGCGCGCACAGCGCTCCGGCAGCCCCTCGCTCCCGCATCGCCGCCCCCCTGCGATCCCCGGTCCAGCGTGGCCCGCCGGGACGGGCGCACACCAGACGCGCGGGAGGCTTTGCGCACGGGGCACGGGGGCGCCCCCGGCGCGTGTCGCAAACCGCGCTACGGCCGGACCGCTCCCCGGGTCCCCGGCGGACCGCGCCCCGGACCACGACTGGACCGCGATCCGGGTTACCGGCGGGCCGCGATCCGCGCCAACGGCCGGACCGCGCCCCGGGCCACGGCCGGGCCGCGCCGCGGGCCACGGCGGGCCACGATCCGGGTTGCCGGCGGGCCGCGGTCCACGCCAACGGCCGGACCGCGCCCCGGGCCACGGCCGGACCGCGCCCCGGGTTACCGGCGGACCGCGCCCCGGGTTACCGGCGGGCCGCGCCTTGGGTCACGGCCAGACCGCGATCCGGGTTACCGGCGGGCCGCGCCTTGGGTCACGGCCAGACCGCGATCCGGGTTGCCGGCGGGCCGCGATCCGCACTAACGGCCCGACCGCGACCCGGACCGCGACCCGGGTCACCGGCGGACCGCGATCCGGGTTACCGGCGGGCCGCGCCCCGGGTCACGGCCAGACCGCGCCCCGGACTACGACCGGACCGCGATCCGGGTTGCCGGCGGGCCGCGCCCCGGGTCACGGCCAGACCACCATCCGGGTTACCGGCGGGCCGCGCCCCGGGCCACGGCCGGACCGCGCCCCGGACCAAGACCGGAACGCGATCCGGGTTACCGGCGGACCGCGCCCCGGGTTACGGCCGGACCGCGCCCCGGACTACAACCGGACCGCGACCCGGGTTACCGGCGGGCCGCGATCCGCGCCAACGGCCCGACCGTGCCCCGCGCTACGACCGGTAGGTGAGCCCGTGCCCGAGCGGGAGGAGCACCGTGTCCGGATCGTCCGCGCGTACCACCGGCACCGGCAGCTTCCCGCGCGGCCGTGCCCGTCCGGCGATCACGCGGGCCGCTGCCCGCACCTCCACGTCGGTCCAGGAGTAGGCGGCGAGGAAGGCGGGGACGCCGGGGAGCTGGGCGACGTCGTACGGATTGCGGACGGCGACCGCGACGACCGGCTTCCCGGTCTCCAGCAGCCGGGTGACCAGGGTCCGCTGGCTGCTGCCCGCGGTCACGTTGTACGTGGCCACGACCACCGCGTCGGCGTCCCCGGCCGCCGCGACGGCGCGGTCGATCACGGCGGCGGAGGGCGCGGTGCCGGTGGACAGGGCGGTGGCCGTGAAGCCCAGTTCCGTGAGCGCGCCCGCGAGGACACCGGTGGGCGGCCCGGTCGTGCCCGACGGCGAGGCCGGGTCGGCGCCCACCACCAGCAGCTTGCGGTGCTCGCGGCGCGACAGCGGCAACAGGTGCCCCTCGTTGACCAGCAGCGTGGTGGTCCGCTCGGCGATCCGGTCGGCCGCGGCCAGGTGCGCCCGGGTGCCGACGGTCCGGTCGACGTCCCGGCGGCTGGTGTACGCGTCCCGGAACAGGCCCAGTTTGGCTTTCAGCCGCAGCACGCGCAGGATCGATTCGTCGAGCCGCGCCTCGGTCAGTTCGCCGTCCTTCACGGCCGTCAGCACGGCGTTCCAGGCGAGCGGCAGGTCCGGCGGGTTGAGCAGCTGGTCGACACCGGCCTTCAGCGCCAGCACCGGCACCCGCGCGTCCCCGTACTTGGTCCGCACACCCTGCATGCCGAGGGAGTCGGTGACCACGACCCCGTCGTAACCCAGCTCCTCGCGCAGGATGCCGGTGAGGATGGGGCGGGAGAGGGTGGCCGGATCGCCGGAGTCGTCGAGCGCGGGGACCATCAGGTGGGCGGTCATGATCGCGTCGATGCCGGCCTCGATCGCCGCGCGGAAGGGCGGCGCGTCCAGCTCCTCCCACTCCTGACGGCTGTGCGTGATGACCGGGAAGCCGGTGTGGCTGTCGGTGGCGGTGTCGCCGTGCCCGGGGAAGTGCTTGGCGCACGCGGCCACGCCGGACCGCTGATACCCCGTCACCTCGGCGGCCACCAGCTCCGCGACGGCCTCCGGGTCGGCGCCGAAGGACCGCACGCCGATGACGGGGTTGGCCGGGTTGACGTTCACGTCGGCCACGGGGGAGTAGTCCTGGCGGATGCCCAGGGCGTTCAGCTCGGCGCCCGCGATCCGGCCGAGGGTACGGGCGTCGGAGCGCGACCCGCCCGCCCCGACGGCCATCGCGCCCGGGAAGAGGGTGGCGGGCTCGCCCACGCGGGCCACTATGCCGTGCTCCTGGTCGGTGGAGATCAGCACGGGCAGGCCGCGCGGCTGCTCCAGGGACGCCTTCTGGATGCCGTTGGACAGATCGGCGATCTGGTACGGGTCGCGGGTGTTGTGCGCCCAGGCGAAGTAGATGATGCCGCCGACCCGGTAACGGGCGATCAGCTCGGCCGCGGTGCGGACGCCGATCTCCTCGAGGTTGGCGTCGATGTCGGCCTGGTCGGGGTCGGTGGCGGAGTGTCCGTAGACCCGCATGACGAAGAGCTGGCCGACCTTCTCCTCCAGCGTCATCCGGGAGATGAGCGCGCGGAGCTTGTCGTCGTCGGGCCTGCGGGCGTCGGCGTACGCCGTGCCGCTCCCGGCCGCGAGGGCCGCGGTGACGACCGCGGTGGCGGTGAGGACGGTACGTCTGGAGGGCTGTGCGGTGCTTCCCGTGCCGGCCGTGCTGCTGTGGTGCACGTGCGCTCCTTCCGGAGAGCTGGTGAAGGAAACTGCCAAGGAGTCACCAATATCCGGGAAGTTTCTGCCAGTCAAGGGACCGCACAGAGGCCGAGCGCTGAGAAGGCGCTTGCTCCAACCCGCCGGGGCCGGGCCGGTGACGGGACGTCGGCCGGGCGGAGCCGACGGCCGGGGATGCCGGGGCGGCCTGGCTCAGGCTGAGCCGGCCACTGCCGCGGGAGCGGCGTGGGCCGAGGCGTCCGGCCAGTGGGCCCGCAGCGTGCGGACCGCTTCCGCGATGGCCGGACGGCGCGCCGCGCCGGTGCGCCACAGGGCGTACAGCCGCCGTACCGGCATCGGGTCGAGCGGCACCTCCACCACCCCGGCGGGCAGGGGACCGCGCCCCAGCCGAGGGATGAGGGCGACGCCGAGACCGGCGGCGACCAGCGCGACGAGCGTCGGGTTCTCGTCCGCCTGGTGGACGATGTCCGGTTCGTGCCCGGCGCCCCGCAGCGTGCGCAGCAGCCAGTCGTGGCACACCCGCCCGGGCGGCTGGCAGATCCACCGCTCCCCGCCCAGCTCCGACCGCCGTACCGCGCTCCGGCCCGCGAGGCGGTGGCCCTCGGGCACCAGCAGGTCGCACAGGTCCTCCCCGATCCGCGCCTGCTCCACCCCGGCCGGCGCCGGCAGCGGGGCGATGTCCCAGTCGTGCGCCACCACCAGATCGACCGCCCCCTTGGCGACCAGGTCCACGGACAGGTGCGGGTCGACCTCGGTGAGCCGCGTGTCGAGCGCGGGGTGGCGTACCGCCAGGTCGGCCAGGACGGACGGCAGCAGGCCACGTGCCGCCGAAGCGAACGCGGCGATCGTCAGCCGCCCCGACGGCACCCCACGCCGTTCCTCCAGCCGGGTCTCCGCCCGCTCCACGATGGCCAGCAACTCACCTGCCACGCCGACGAGTTGCCACGCGTCGTCGGTGAGCCGCACCCCGCGCCCCTCCCGCTCGAGCAGCACCGTCCGGGTCTCCCGCTCCAGCTTGGCGATCTGCTGCGACACGGCGGACGGGGTGAAACCGAGCGCGGCGGCGGCCGCCCCGACCGTCCCGTGCACGGACACGGCGTGCAGGGCGCGCAGGCGCTGGAGGTCGAGCATGACGGCGGCTCCCGGGGAACGGACGGAGGGGCGGCGGGTGGAACCAATCAACAGCAATGCTTCATCCAACCATGCAGTAATCATCGCTGGTGCTACACGGTCGTCCCGGCGGATCCTCGACGCATGCGACCTTCCCACCTCTTCCTCGCCGTGCTCGTCGCCGCCGTCTGGGGCGTGAACTTCACGGTCATCGAGATCGGCCTCGGCCACTTCCCGCCGCTCCTCTTCTCCGCCCTGCGCTTCCTGGCGGCCGCGCTGCCCGCCGTCTTCCTGGTGGGCCGCCCGAAGGTGGCCTGGAAGTGGATCGCGGCGGTGGGACTGGTCCTCGGCGTGGCGAAGTTCGGCCTGGTCTTCGTGGGCATGGACGCGGGCATGCCGGCCGGACTGTCCTCCCTCGTGCTGCAGATCCAGGCGGTGTTCACCGCGGTGATCGCCGCCGCGGTCCTGCGCGAACGTCCCTCCCGCGTCCAGGCCCTGGGCATGCTGGTCGCGCTGGCCGGCATCGGTGTGGCGGCCATCGACGAAGGCACCTCGGGACCGCTGGGCGCGTTCCTGATGGTGGTCGGCGCGGCGGCGGCATGGGGCGTGTCCAACGTCCTGACCCGCCGGGCGTCCCCGCCCGACGCGCTGAACTTCATGGTGTGGGTCTCCACCGTCCCCGTGCTGCCCCTGCTGGCCCTCTCCCTGCTCACCGAGGGCCCCGCCGAGGACCTCGCGGCCCTGCGCGCCCTGGACTGGCAGGGGACGGGCACGATCCTCTTCGTCGCCTGGGTCTCCACCGTCTTCGGCTTCGGCGCCTGGGGCTGGCTGCTGCGCCGTCACCCCGCCTCGACGGTCGCGCCGTTCTCGCTCCTGGTCCCGGTCTTCGGCATGTCGTCGGCGGCCCTCTTCCTCGGCGAGTCGGTGACCCCCCTGCGCTGGTGCGCGGCGGCCCTGCTGGTGGGCGGAGTGGCGCTGACGACGCTCACCCCCGCCCGCGGGCGCACACCGGAGGCGGCCGTCCGCACCTCCCCGCAATTCGCTGGACGGGCCCCCGCACCGGCTGAAGAATCCGTCGGGTGACATTCGCACTGAAGGGCCCGGTCCTCGAAGGCGCGCTGGTACGACTGGAGCCGCTGGACCACCGGCACGCGTCCGACCTGGCGGCGGCGGCGCGGGAGGACCGCGGCACCTACGACTTCACGTCGGTCCCGGGCCCCGACGAGGTCGGCGCCTACATCGACGACCACCTGGCCACGGCGGCCACCGGACGCCTCGCGCCCTACGCCCAGGTGTCCCTGGCCACCGGCCGCGCGGTCGGCGCCACCGCCTACTGGGAACCCCGCTCCTGGCGCACCGACGACGCGCTCGACGCCGTCGAGGTCGGCTTCACCTGGCTGGCCCGGTCCACCCAGGGCACGGGCGTCAACGCCGAGGCCAAGCTGCTGCTGTTCCGGCACGCCTTCGAGGTCTGGGGCGTGTCCCGCGTGGACCTGAAGACCGACGCCCGCAACCGGCGCTCCCGCGCCGCGATCGAGAAGACCGGCGCCCGCTTCGAGGGCGTGCTGCGCAACTGGTCCCGCTCCTTCGTGCCGGGCGAGGAGGGCCGGCTGCGCGACTCCGCGATCTACTCGATCACGGCGGCGGAGTGGCCGGGATGCCGGGCGCGGCTGGAGGACCGGGTGCGCGCGGCGGGGGCACGGTCGGCGTGGACGCCGTCCGCCGAGGTGCCGCCGACCTCGCTCACGCCGCGTCCGTGAGCAGCCGGGCGAGGTGCTCGCGCCCCTGCCCCAGCAGCTCGGGCAGCGGGGCGGCCGACTCGTACCACCGCTTCTCGTACTCCCAGCACAGCCAGCCGTCCCACCCGTGCCGGGACAGCACGTCCACCACCTCGGTGAGCGGCAGCACTCCCGCGCCCAGCGCCAGCGGAGTGGTGTCCTCGGCGGAGGCGATGTCCTTGACCTGTACGTAGCCCAGGTGCGGGGAGAGCGCCGCGTACGACTCGGAGGGCTGCTCCCCGCCCAGCCAGGTGTGCATCACGTCCCACAGGGCGCCGGCCTGCCGGTGCCCCACCAGCCCGAGCACGCGCATCGCGTCGGCGCCCGTACGGTGCGAGTCGTGGGTCTCCAGCAGGATGCGCACGCCGAGCCCGGCGGCGTACTCGGCGGCCGTGCCAAGGCGCCGCGCGGCCACCGCGTCGGCCTCCTCGGCGCTCTGCTCGGTGCCGGCGCCGGGGAAGACCCGGATGTACGGGGCGCCCAGGTCGCGGGCGAGGTCGAGCAGGCCCCGCATCTCGGCGAGCACGGCCTCGTCGTCACCGGGCGCGGCGATGCGCGCGTACCCCGCCACCGCCAGCACTTCGACACCCGCCGCCTTGAACTGCGCCGCCACCGCGGCCCGTTCGTCCGGGCCCAGGCCCGGGTGGACCGGCTCCTCCGGGTGGGCGCGCAACTCGACGCCGTGGTAACCGTGCGCGGTCGCGAGCCCCAGCACGTCGCTCAGGGGCAGTCCGGGAACACCGAGGGTGGAGAACGCCAGCTTCATGCCCACGGAGCGTACCCGCGATCACCGGCTTTACCTGTCGACGCGGGCGGGTGAATTCAGCCCGTCCGGCGTTTGAGGACGGGGCCCGTTCAGGGCCCAAGCGGGGGGCTGGGGGCGGCAGCCCCGGCAGGGCCCGCACCGGCGCGGGCCCACCGCGTCACCAGCGGTCCGTTTCAGCCCCGCGGCCGTCCGGAGGACCCCCGCACCATCAACTCCCCCCGCACCGTCGCGATCCCGCCCGCCGGCGCGTCCTCCCGCCCCATCGCGACCCGCCCCGCCCGCGCCCCCGCCTCCGCCAGCGGCAGCCGCACCGTCGTCAGCGCGGGCACCGCGTCGATGCTGAACGGCAGGTCGTCGAAGCCGGCCACGGACACGTCGTCCGGGATGCGCAGCCCCGAGTCGCGCAGCGCCGCGCACGCGCCCAGCGCGACGGTGTCGTTCGCGGCGACGACCGCGGTCAGCGTCGGGTCCCGGCGCAGCAGCTCCAGCGTGGCCTCGTACCCGGCCTGCCGGTCGTAGCGGCCGTGGACCGTCCAGCGGGGGTCCTCCTCGATGCCGTGCGCGGCGAGGGCGGTGCGGTGGCCCTCCAGCCGGTGCCGGGTGGTGGTGCGTTCCTCCGGGCCGGCGATGTAGCCGAGCCGCCGGTGCCCGAGCCCGATCAGGTGCTCGGTCAGCTCCCGCCCGCCCCCGCGGTTGTCGAAGGTGAGCGCGATCGCCCCGGTGTCCGGCGCCGGCGGCCGCCCGCACAGCACCACCCGCGTCCCCGCCTCCGTGAGCTTGCGCAGCTTCGCCGCCACCGCCGCCTGATGGCCCCCGTCCTCCATCGCGCCGCCGGTCAGCACCACCGCGGCCGCCCGCTGCCGCTGGAGCAGCGTGAGGTAGGTCAGCTCGCGCTCCGGGATGCCGCCGGTGTTGCAGACCACGGCGAGTCTCTCGCCGCCCGCTCTGCCGCCGGGACCGCCGATCTCGGACTGGACGGCGCCGGCCATGATGCCGAAGAAGGGGTCGGCGATGTCGTTGACCAGGATGCCCACCAGGTCCGAGGTGGCCGCCGCCAGCGCGCTCGCGGGGCCGTTGAGCACGTAGTCCAGCTCGTCGACGGCCTTGAGCACCCGCGCCCGGGTGGAGGCGGCCACGGGGTAGTTGCCGTTCAGTACGCGCGACACCGTCGCGGGGGAGACCTGGGCGCGGGCCGCCACGTCCGCCAGTGTCACCGTCATGTCCTCGTCCTCCGCCTCGCGCGTGTGAGTCGAACGCCGTCCCGGGTGACCTTACGGCCACCGCCCGCCATCGTTCGCCCCCTCGAACAACTCACCCGAACCGCAGTCTTGTCCAGACCACCGTTCACAGGCTAGCTTCGTCTTACATAGAAAGCGCTTGCTGTACGGCTCGAACTTGATCCGGGGCTCGCGGCGCGGCTCGTACGAAGGGAATGACGTGACACGCAAGACGGTGCGTATCGCCATGAACGGTGTGACCGGGCGCATGGGCTACCGCCAGCACCTGGTCCGCTCCATCCTGGCGATGCGCGAACAGGGCGGCCTCGATCTCGGCGACGGGAGCGTGTTGTGGCCGGAGCCGGTCCTGGTCGGGCGCCGCGAGCACGCGCTGAAGGCGCTGGCGGAGCGGCACGGACTCGCCGACGTCGCAACGGACCTGGACGCGGTCCTCGCCGACGACACCATCGACATCTACTTCGACGCCCAGGTGACCTCGGCCCGCGAGGAGGCGATCAGGAAGGCGATCGCCGCGGGCAAGCACGTCTACACCGAGAAGCCGACGGCCACCGGCCTCGACGGCGCCCTGGAACTGGCCCGCCTGGCGAACGCCGCCGGCATCAAGCACGGCGTCGTCCAGGACAAGCTCTTCCTCCCCGGCCTGCTCAAGCTGAAGCGCCTGATCGACGGCGGCTTCTTCGGCCGGATCCTCTCCGTGCGCGGCGAGTTCGGCTACTGGGTCTTCGAGGGCGACTGGCAGGAGGCCCAGCGCCCGTCCTGGAACTACCGCAGCGAGGACGGCGGCGGCATCGTCGTCGACATGTTCCCGCACTGGGAGTACGTGCTGCACGAGCTGTTCGGCCGGGTGAAGTCCGTCCAGGCCCTCACCGCCACCCACATCCCCGAGCGCTGGGACGAGAAGGGCAAGCCCTACGACGCCACCGCCGACGACGCCGCCTACGGCGTCTTCGAGCTGGACGGCGGCGCGATCGCGCAGATCAACTCCTCCTGGGCGGTCCGCGTCAACCGCGACGAACTGGTCGAGTTCCAGGTCGACGGCACCGAGGGCTCCGCCGTCGCGGGCCTGCGGAACTGCCGCGTCCAGCACCGCTCGGCCACCCCCAAGCCGGTCTGGAACCCGGACATCCCCGCCACCGAGGTCTTCCGCGACCAGTGGCAGGAAGTTCCCGACAACGGCGAGTTCGACAACGGTTTCAAGGCCCAGTGGGAGCTGTTCCTCAAGCACGTCTACGCCGACGCCCCCTACCACTGGGACCTGCTGGCCGGCGCCCGCGGCGTCCAGCTCGCGGAACTGGGCCTGAAGTCCTCGGCGGAGGGACGCCGCCTCGACGTACCGGAGATCGGCCTGTGACCCTCCACCTCCCGAACCCCGACGGCACCCTGCGCGCCTACGAGCCGCGCACCGAGCCCATGACCGTCCCCGGGGGAAGCGCTTTCACCTCCCGTACGGTCTTCTCTGCCGCGCACGTCGTCGCCGACCCGTTCGCGGACACCACCCCCGACGGGCCCGCCGCCGTCGACTGGGACGCCACCCTCGCCTTCCGCCGCCACCTGTGGTCGCACGGGCTCGGCGTCGCCGAGGCGATGGACACCGCCCAGCGCGGCATGGGCCTGGACTGGGCCACGGCGGCCGAACTGATCCGCCGCTCCGCCGCCGAGGCGAAGCAGGCGGGCGGCCGCATCGCCTGCGGCGTGGGCACGGACCAGTTGGCCGCGACGGCCGCCACCACCCCCGCGCAGGTCCGGACGGCCTACGAGGAACAGCTCGCGGTGGTGGAGGAGTCGGGCGCCCAGGCCATCCTCATGGCCTCCCGCGCCCTCGCCGCCTGCGCGCAGGGCCCGGACGACTACCTGGACGTCTACGGCCACCTCCTGCGCCAGGCCACCGAACCGGTGATCCTGCACTGGCTGGGCCCGATGTTCGACCCGGCCCTGGAGGGCTACTGGGGCTCGTCCGACCTGGACGCGGCGACGGACACCTTCCTGGAGGTCATCGCCGCCCACCCGGACAAGGTCGACGGCATCAAGGTCTCCCTCCTGGACGCCCGGCGCGAGGTCGACCTGCGCCGCCGCCTCCCGCAGGGCGTGCGCTGCTACACCGGCGACGACTTCCACTACCCCGAGCTGATCGCCGGTGACGACCAGGGTTTCAGCCACGCCCTGCTCGGCATCTTCGACCCGCTGGGCCCGCTGGCGGCGCAGGCGGTCCGGGTCCTCGACACCGGGGACACGGAGGGCTTCCGCGCCCTGCTCGACCCCACCGTCGAACTCTCCCGCCACCTCTTCCAGGCGCCCACCCGCTACTACAAGACGGGCGTGGTCTTCCTCGCCTGGCTGTCCGGCCACCAGAGCCACTTCACGATGGTCGGCGGCCTCCAGTCGGCCCGCTCCCTGCCGCACTTCGCCCGCGCCTACGAACTCGCCGACGGCCTCGGCCTGTTCCCGGACCCGAAGCTCGCCCAGGAGCGCATGCGCAACCTGCTGAGCCTGTACGGAGTGAACCAGTGAGCGATCCCGGCCTGACCCGCTTCAGCATCAACCAGATGACGGTCAAGCAGCTCTCGCTGCCCGAACTCACCACCGCCTGCGGTGACCTGGGCATCGGCAACGTCGGCCTGTGGCGCGAGCCGGTCCAGGCCTACGGCGTCGAGGCGGCCGCCAAGCTGGTCCGCGACGCGGGCCTCACCGTCACCACCCTGTGCCGCGGCGGCTTCCTCACCGCCATCGACCCGGCGGAGCGCGCGAGGGCGCTGGCAGACAACCGCCGTGCCGTCGACGAGGCCGCCACCCTCGGCACCGACACCCTGGTCCTGGTCTCCGGCGGCCTCCCCGCCGGCAGCAAGGACCTGAACGCGGCCCGCGAACGCATCGCGGAGGCCCTCTCCGAACTGGCGCCGTACGCCGAACAGCACGGCGTGCGCCTCGCCATCGAGCCGCTCCACCCGATGTACGCCGCCGACCGCTGCGTGGTCTCCACCCTCACCCAGGCCCTGGACCTCGCCGAACGCTTCCCGGCCCACCAGGTCGGCGTCACCGTCGACACGTACCACATCTGGTGGGACGACCGGGCCCCGGCGCAGATCGCCCGGGCCGGCGCGGGCGGCCGCATCCACACCTTCCAGCTCGCCGACTGGACCACCCCGCTCCCCGAGGGCGTCCTCAACGGCCGCGGCCAGATCGGCGACGGCGCGATCGACATGCGGGAGTGGAAGGCGTACGTCGAGGCGGCCGGGTACAGCGGCGCCATCGAGGTCGAACTCTTCAACGACGCCCTGTGGGCCCGCGACGGACGGGAGGTGCTGGCCGAGACGGCGGCCCGGTTCGCCGAACACGCGGCATAGCGCCGCGCGGGACGCGCACGGGGTCGGTACGGCCCGGCCTCAGAAGGCTGTGTCTGGCTGGGGGCCGGGCCCGTACTCGGCGCGTGGCGTGCCGAGGCGCTCAGCCACCAGCGCCAGCCACCCGTCGGTGCCGTACGGTGCCGGCGGGTCGACCTCCATGCCCAGTTCCGCTACCGCGAGCGCGTAACCGGACTCGTCCAGACCGAGGGCGAACAGCTCGTGCAGTTCACCGACGAGACGCGCCACGAGATACGGGTCGGTGGAGGACCGGTAGTCCTCCACCGCCTCGTCATGGTTGGCGAACTCGTCCGGCATGTCCTGTGAGAACCAACCGGCCAGGAACTGCCCGGTCTCGGGGAACCGGGCGTGCCACTCCCAATGAGTCGCGGGCAGCGACGGGGGCGGCACATCACCCTCCTCGATGCTGCGTCTGACGTGGTCGGCAAGGCAGCGCAGCCACTGCTGGACCTCACCGCCGGCCAGACCTACATCCGGGACCGCGTGGAGCTCTCCGAGTTTCAGCCGCAGCCGGCCTGGTGGGTGATCTGCGTACTCGCGAAGCTGCTGCTCGGCGATCGCCAGTGCCCACGGCCGGGTATGCCAGGTGTGACGAAGGTACGCGGTCAAGGCCTGGCCGGCCCGGTCCGGGGTGTCGTCGGCTGGTTGCCCGGTGTAAGCCCGGAGAACCTGCTCTAGTTCGCCGTAGCGGCGGTCGTGATCGATAGGGCTCAGAGGCATGGCAGGCCTCCTACAAGTAGACGGGGAAGGTTGCGTGGACGGTGAATCCGTGCGGGCGCGTGGGCTCCCGTCTGAGGATGACCCGGGCCGCCCGTACGTCGACGGAACCACGCCCCGCGAGCATCATGGCCTGCAGCAGAACGCGTCCCACCGGTTCGCTGCGAGTCGGCCAGGACGCCTCGATGGTCAGGCGTGACCGAGTGGACTGGGCCAGCCAACGGTGGATGACCTGCTCGTTGGCGTTCACGACCTGCTGGGTGGCCCACTGGGCGGTCTCGTGATCGGGGTAGGTGGCGGATCGGCTGCGCAAGGTCGTGTCCCTTCAGTCTTCGAAAAAGGCCCAGAAGACGCCGATTTCCGTGTCGGACACGGCGACGAGCCCACAGTCAGTGGTGTAGACGGAAAGGCAGTCCCACTCTGTGTCGGGGTTCAGAAGGTCGGCGTCAGGGTTCCTGTGCGCTTCGGCCGCGTTCGTGAAGAAACGGCAGCAGTCGCCGAATCGCGACAAGATCGTCCGAGAGCTGCGGAACAGCGATTCCTTCTGCTGCTCGAAGTCAGGAATGTTGGCGGCCTGGTACATGTCGCCTTGCAGGGCAACGAGGAGCCGGCCGGCTGACTCCCCTCCGACCTCGTGCAGGGATGTCCCGATCTCCTCGGGGCTCCAGGGAAAGAATGGCGCATTCGAACCGCTGCGGTTCTCGCCAACTTCAGGCGCGTAATTGAGTGAAGCCCAGCGCCGTGGATCGGTGGCCTTGAGCGCCATGACCGTGGTCGCATCCCGGCGCCAGTCGTCGTGGCGCCTGGGCCCCACCTGCGCGAAGGTCCAGCCGCCACCGAACAGCTCAAGGACGGCAGCTCTCCAGGACTCTGCGTCGGCAACAGGTTCTTGCTCCGGCACGGCGCTCCTGGTCAAGAGTTGGGAAGGGTGTCGCTGGGCATCGCGGTAAGTACAACATACGGAGGATGGCCGCCGGGAACGGGCCGAAGAGTGGCCAGGACCTTGTCGGAGTCGTGTGCCTGTGCATCCTCGCACGCCCAGGAACGGCCCAAGGGCTGACTGAATTCGAGGCCGATGTTTCTCGTCTGGTTTGGCTGCGGAGCTGCGTGAACGTCGACGGGACCACGCCCTGCGCGCATCAGGGCCTGAAGCGGAACGCGTCTCACTGGATCGCTACGACTCGGCCAAGGCGCCTCGATGGTCAGGCGTGATCGCGTGAACTGGCAGGTATACCCAAGTATTGCGGTGAGTGCCACGGGCGGAGTGGTGGCCTTCAACTCTCAATCGTCCTCGAATCTCCATAGGATCAGAATGCTGTCGTGCGACACTCCGATGAGGCATACGTCAAGGGTCGTCTCGGCGAGGGCGTTGACATGGTACGCAGAAGCCAGGAAGTTCGCGTCGTCTCCTTCTTCGGCCTCGCCATGATTGGTGAAGTATCGTGCCCCCTCGCCTACAGAATCCAACACATCGGAAAGACAGGAATCTCGCTCGTGGTCTCTTTGCTGTGCTGAGTATCGAGGCCCGTACAGGAGGGATCCTGTGGAAATCAGCGTGGCGAGATCGAGGGCGCCCTTTCTGGAAACCTCCAGAACGCTGTCCCTCAACCCTGAGGCGTCCACATTATGTAGTGCAGCATGTTCTCTGACCAGTTCGCTTGCCGCTTGGTACCAGTCGTCACCCTTCCTGTGGGACAGTGTTACAAAGGTTTGACGTTCGTCGAAGTGCCTCTGCGTGCACATGGGGAGTTGATGTTGCTGCTTCATTTGTTGGCCCCCGGCAGTAGGGTCAGGGAAGAGTTGGCATTGACGTGTAAACGACGTACGGGGGTGTGAGGCCGTTCTTGTACTTGAGCACGACCTTCACGCTGTGCGTGTCCGCGGCCGCACTCGCCGAGGGGTTTCCAGCCTCTACGGTTCGCCCGGTCACTTGGTTGAACTCCACGGCATCGAGGGCCAGGATCGAACTGTCCTTGCGAGGTTTCGACAGCCATTTTTCAATCAACTTTTGATTGTTTACGCCGGCATTCTTCTGCCCGCTTCCGTTAGGTGGCCCTACGAACTCTACGGCCTCCTGTGTGGTTTTCTGGGCGACGGTCAGGTCAGAGAAAGAGGATGCGGCGTCAATGGTTGGCTGGTCTCTGAGACGTTGTGCCAACTGCATGTCCGTCTTGCCGACATGCTTGTCGATTACATGGCTTCCATGCACCCCTTCCTGGTTCGCCAAATCGACGGGATACCTATGATTTGACTCGCTGTCCCCCGGTATCGTGTACAGGGGGTCGCCCTTGAAGTCTGTCAGCGCTCGAGCGCCGAATGATTCGGCGCGTGCTGCCTCTGCGTTGAATGTCGGTGCACTGTTGTACGCCTCGTCCAAAGCGTCCAGTAAGTCTCTTATTCTGCGCGTTTGGCGTTCGAGACGGTTGTTGTACTCGAGTACCGCATTGTTCATGGCCTGTTCGTCCATGTTCAGCACGATTCCGGAGGACAGGTCCGTGACCAGGCCCTTGCCGAACTTCAGCAGCCCCTTGCCCAGGTTCTTGACGTCCTTGAGGCCCATGCCGTCGCTCAGGTCGATCTCGGGCAGCGTGTCGATGACTGCCTTTCGATAGATCCGATGGAGGTCCTCGCGGACGTCTTCCGCGGCCTTCGCGAAGTGATGGACGGCGTCCACCATCACTTCGCAGGTGTCGAACAATACGGCGAAGACCGGGTGGTTGGCCCCTGGACTGCCGAGGTGGTCGTTCTTCCAGTTGTAGCCGTTGCGTTCCTGACCCCAGGCCGAAGTGCCCCACAGCGTGCTGCAGAACGTCCGCATGGCGCCGTGCCACTCGCTGTTGGACTGCTGAGTGATGCTCTGAAGCATTGGCGTCAGCGTTCCGTCCACGGCAGACAGGGTGATCTGCGGCATCCGCCACGTTTCCGAGACGGAGTTGACGCGGTGGTGGTTCGGAAGCGGGAGAATCTCGGCCGCCTTGCCCCAACGGCAGGCGTCTTCGAGGAGGGGGCGCAGCACGGTCAGGACCACGGCCTCCACTCCCTCCAGGGCGCGCTGGACGAAGTCCTGCCCGTCGTCGATGTCTCCCCACTTGAAGTCCGTGACAGGACCGTACGAGGGAGGGGTGTCGATCACGACGGGAGGTTGCTGGTGTTGTGCATGGGCCGTAGGAGAAGGATTGGTGGCGGCATCGGCCGCCGCATAGTTGTTCCCAGTGACGGTGAATCCGACCGCGGCGCCACCCACGCTGACCACAGACCTGGCCCACACCTCCAGGAAGCGTTCGCTGACGTCCTTGTAGGCGTTGGTGAAGTTTTGGACGGCCGTCCCCCTGCCGCCGCCGTCGGGGTACTTCGCCAGTTCGGTCAGGAACGACTTCACGCCTCGGTGCAGTTGGTCCTGCTGGTCGGCGAAGCCGGCCGAGACGCCGTACAAGAGGGATGGCGTGACGTCGATCGTACCGTTGGGAGACCCCCCCGTTGGCGTGGCCATCAGGAGGCTCCCCAGCCGCGGAGCACGGCCTGGTGTGCCACCGCGTAGTTGACGTGACCAGTCGCCACGATCTCGTGCAGCCACTTCTGGGCTGCCTGGAGGTCCTGGGCCGAACGGTCCCATTCGTCGAGTTTGTCGACGAAGACCTCCCGGGCCTGTCCCTCCCAGGAGAGTACGACCGGGACGACGCGGTCGTAGAGGTCGTTCAGCTTTTCGTTCAGCTTCTTGAGGATGTCCTCCAGCTCGATGGCGAGCTCGCTTAGTGTGTCGAAAGAGACGGATATGTGGTCCTCGGAAGGGTTCTCGGCTGGCATTTCTTCCCCCGTGTGTGAATGACTGCTCATGCGGATGCGCCTCGGGCCCGAGTTCTCAGAACGAGTCCAGGGCGCTGCGCGGAGGAGCGGCCGGAGCAGTGTTCGTACCGGTCTCCCCCTGCGGCGTGGACAGCCTGTCGACCTCGCTGTCGACGTCGACCTGAATGCGCTGGAGCTGGGCGAGCACCTCCAGCTCGCGTTGGGTGAAGCCGTCTCTGCTCAGACGCACGGCCTGTTCGAGGTGCCGCATGACCTCACGGATGCGCACGGCGTCCTCGGCCGCTGCCCGGTGAAAGCCGCGGTAGGCGGTCCCGGCCGGGCCATGCCAGCCGGCCTCTACGCGGTCCACCACCCCGTCCATCCGCTTGACCTGCTTGTCCAGGTGGTCCTGCATGTCGTCGAGGTCGTCCGCGAGCTTGGTCAGGTCGTCGTCGGAAACGCGTAGGTCCGGCTTCTTGCCGTGACCCGTCGGTGTGTCGGGCAACCCCATGGCGCATCTCCCGTGCTGTTCAGTAGCTCAGGCGCAACTCTTCGCCGCCGTCAGACAGATGATCCCATTGGGTGGCCTGCCGGGCGCCAGCCGGCCCCGAGCCAGACGGAAAATAGTCCCGCCGACCGGGCAACCCTTGCGCGGTCCCGCGGGTCGTACTTGGCATCAGAACTCCCGTGGGGGTACCCGGGGGGAAATCCCGGGGTTCTGAAGGGGAGGGGAAACCCGAGGGGGCCCGGTCGACGACCGGGCCCCCTCGAAGTTCTCGGGCGTTCTCAGCGGCTTCTCCGAGGTGTTCTCAGAAGAAGACCCCGCACCGCAGCAGCACATTGGCGTACGGCCGGGCCTCCCCGGTGCGCACGATGAGCCGCGCGCCCGCCGACAGCTCCTTCAGCCGCTCGTGCGGGACGAGTTCGAGTGCCGGAAAGAGCCCGTCCAGCAGCGCGGCGCACGCGGCGTTCGCCTCCCGGACCTCCGCCGCCGCCGTGGCGCCCTCGACGACCAGCTCGGCCAGCAGGCCGTCCAGCACCTCGGCGAAGGCCGGGACCCCGGCCCGGAACGCCAGGTCGACGACGCGCGGCCCGACCGGTACGGGCATCCCCGCGTCGCACACCAGGACACCGTCCCCGTGGCCGAGTTCGGCGAGGGCGCCCGCCAGGTGCCGGTTGAGTATCCCCGCCTTCCTCACAGTGCCTCCGCCTCCGCGGCCGTCGGGTACGACTCCTGCGCGCCCGGCTTCGTGACCGCCGCCGCACCCACCCGGGCCGCGTAGGCCGCCGCGTCGGCGAGCGACTCGCCCCTGCCGAGCCGCCAGGCCAGTGCCGCCGTGAACGCGTCGCCGGCGCCCGTGGTGTCCACGGCGTCCACCTTGACGGACGGCACCCGGACCACACCGGCCGGCGACGCGACCAGCGCACCCTCGGCGCCCAGGGTCACGACCACCGACCGCGGCCCCTTGGCCAGCAGGATGCGGGCCCAGTCCTCGGGACGCTCGCCGACCAGGGCGTCGCCGAGGATCACCTTCGCCTCGTGCTCGTTGACGATCAGCGGGTCGCAGGCCGCCAGCACCTCCTGCGGAAGCGGCCGCGGCGGCGACGGGTTCAGCACGAACCGGCTGTCCGGCGCGAGCGAGCGGACCACCTCGACGACCGTCTCCAGCGGGATCTCCAGCTGTGTGGAGACCACGCGGGAGGCGTGGAAGAGACTGGCCGCCGCGCGTACGTCCCCGGGCGCCAGGCGGCCGTTCGCCCCCGGCGAGACCACGATGCTGTTGTCCCCGGACGGGTCGACGGTGATCAGCGCGACGCCGGTCGGGGCGCCGCCCACCAGCACACCGACCGTGTCGACGCCGGCCGCCCGCTGCGAGTCCAGCAGCAGCCGGCCGTAGTCGTCGTCGCCGACGCGGGCCAGCAGGGCCGTACGGGCGCCGAGCCGGGCGGCGGCGACGGCCTGGTTGCCGCCCTTGCCGCCCGGGTGGACGGCCAGGTCGGAGCCGAGCACCGTCTCGCCGGCCCCCGGCCGCCGCTCGACACCGATCACCAGGTCGGCGTTGGCCGACCCGACGACCAGCAGGTCGTAGTCGTACATCAATCGTTCTCCGATTCGAGTGATTCCCGCTGGTGTGCGCCGAGTCCCGATGGCCCGTCTCAGCCCTCGAAGCCGGCCACGTTCTCCTTGGTGACGACCTTCACGGGCACCTTCACCGTCTGCTCCACCTTCTTGTCCTCGGCAGCCCGCAGCGCGTTCTGTACGGCGATCCTGCCCAGTTCCTTCGGCTGCTGCGCGACGGACGCGTACAACGTGCCCTCCCGGACCGCCTTCAGGCCGTCCGGGGTGCCGTCGAAGCCGACGACCTGGACCGACTTCCCGGCCTTGGCACCCAGCGCCTTGATCGCGCCCAGCGCCATCTCGTCGTTCTCCGCGAAGACGCCGTCGATGTCCGGGTGCGCCTGGAGCAGGTTGGTCATCACGTCCAGGCCCTTGGTGCGGTCGAAGTCCGCGGGCTGCTTGGCGACGACCTTGATGCCCGGGTACTCCTTCAGCCCGGCCGCGAAGCCCGCCCCGCGCTCCCGGCTGGCGGAGGTGCCAGCCTGGCCCTGGAGGATCACGATGGTGCCCTTGCCGCCGAGCTTCTCGGCGAGCGCCCGGGCGCCCAGCTTGCCGCCCTCCACGTTGTCGGAGGCGACCAGCGCCGACGTCTCGGCCTTGTTGACGCCGCGGTCCACGGCGATGACGGGGATGTCGTCCTTGTTCGCCGCGCGCACCGAGGGACCGGCCGCGTCGGAGTCCACCGGGTTGACGACGACCGCGGACAGGCTTCCGCTGACGAAGTTCTGCAGCTGGTTGGCCTGCTGGGAGGCGTCGTTCTGGGCGTCCGTGACCGTCAGGTCCACGCCCAGCTTCTTCGCCTCCTCCTCGGCGCCGTTCCTGATCTGCACGAAGAACGGGTTGTTGAGCGTGGACAGCGACAGCCCTATCTTCTGGGTCCTGCCGTCCGAGGAACCGTTGTGCAGCAGCGAGGTCGCGCCGACGACGGCGACGGCCACGACGGCGGCGATCACGTACGTCAGGGCCTGCCTGCCCCGGTTGCCGCCCCCAGACGCCCCGGCCGCCGGAGTCACCGCGCCCGCCTTGCGGCGCAGCGTGTCGAAGAGCACCGCCAGCGCGATGACGACACCGATGACGACCTGCTGCCAGAATGCCGAGACGGACAGCAGGTTGAGGCCGTTGCGCAGCACCGCGAGGATCAGTGCGCCGATCAGCGTCCCCGACGCCTTGCCGGTGCCGCCCGCCAGCGAGGCGCCGCCGATGACGACGGCGGCGATGGCGTCCAGCTCGTAGCCCTGAGCCGCCTGCGGCTGCGCGGAGGCCAGCCGGGAGGCGAGCACGATGCCCGCGGCGGCGGCGAACAGGCCGGAGAAGGCGTAGATGGCGAGCTTCTGCCGCTTCACCCGCAGCCCGGACAGCCGCGCGGCCTCCTCGTTGCCGCCGATGGCGTACATGGAGCGGCCGATGTAGGTCCGGCCGAGGACGAACGCCGTGATCAGGCCCATCACAATCATCACGAGGACGGGCACGGGCAGCCACCCGCCGAGGGTGTCACCGAGGTGCGAGACCGAGTCCGGGAAGGCGATCGGCGAACCCTGCGAGATGACCAGCGACAGGCCGCGCCCCACCGACAGCATGGCGAGCGTCGCGATGAACGGCGGCAGCTTGCCGTACGAGATGAGGAACCCGTTCACCAGGCCGCACGCGATGCCCGTCAGCACGGACAGCAGCACGGCGAGGACGACCGGCATCCCGGCCTCGGTGGCGCTCCAGGCCAGCACGGTGGCCGAGAGCGCGGCGACCGAGCCGACCGACAGGTCGATGCCCGCCGAGACGATGACGAAGGTGACGCCGAACGCGAGGATCGCGGTGACGGCGGCCTGCACGCCGACGTTGAGGAGGTTGTCGGCGGTCAGGAAGTCCCCGGACAGCGCCGACATGGCGACGACGAGGACGATCAGCGCGGTCAGCGCGCCGTTGTCGAGCAGCAGGCGGCGCAGGCCGCCCGTGGCGCCGCCCTGCGCGCCCGGCTTGCTCTTGAGCGTGTCAGTGGCCACGGGAGGCCTCCGTTCCGTTGGGGTGAGTACTGACGGCGAGGGCCATCACCGCGTCCTGGGTGGCCTGTTCGGCGGGGAGTTCGCCCGCGACGCGTCCCTGCGCCATGACGACCACGCGGTCGCTCATGCCGAGGACCTCCGGCAGATCGCTGGAGATCATGAGCACGGCGGCGCCCGCCGCGGTCAGTTCGTTGATGAGCTGGTAGATCTCGACCTTGGCGCCGACGTCGATGCCGCGCGTCGGCTCGTCGAGGATCAGCACCCTGGTGTTCGCCAGCAGCCACTTGCCGATGACGACCTTCTGCTGGTTGCCGCCGGAGAGCGTGCGCACGTGCTGCCCGAGTCCGGCCATCCGCACGCCGAGCTGCCCGGCGATCCGCTCGGCTGCCGCGTGCTGCCCCTTGAGGTCGACGAGCCCGGCGCGGGCGGTGGACCGGAGCGTGACGAGCCCGAGGTTCTCCTCCACGGAGGCGTCGAGCACCAGCCCCTGCCCCTTGCGGTCCTCGGGCACGAGCCCGATCCCGGCGGCCATGGCGGCGTTCACGTCGTGCCGCCGCAGCGGCGCACCCGCGACGTGCACGGTGCCGGCGTCGTACGGGTCGGCGCCGAAGACCGCCCGCGCCACCTCGGTCCGCCCGGCCCCGACCAGCCCCGCGATGCCGACGACCTCACCGGCCCGCACCTCGAAGCCGACGTCGTGGAAGACGCCGTCGCGGGTGAGTCCCTCCACCTTGAGCAGGGGCTCACCGGCTTCGGCGCGCTCGCGCGGGTACTGCTGCTCGATGGACCGGCCGACCATGAGCCGGACCAGCTCGTCCTCCGGCGTGGAGGCGGGCACCTGCCCGACGCTCCGGCCGTCCCGGATGACGGTGACCCGGTCGCCGAGCGCGGCGATCTCCTCCAGGTGGTGGGTGATGAAGACGATGCCGACGCCGTCCTCGCGCAGCCGCCGCACGATGGCGAACAGCTTCTCGACCTCCTCGGAGGTCAGCACGGCGGTCGGCTCGTCCATGATGAGCACGCGCGCGTCCAGGCTGAGCGCCTTGGCGATCTCCACCATCTGGAGCCGCGCGATGCCGAGTTCGCGCACCCGCGCACGCGGGGACACGTTGACCCCCACCCGCTCCAGCAGCACCTCGGCCTCGGCATCCATCCTCTTCCGGTCGATCATGCCGAGCCGGCGCGGCTGGCGTCCCAGGAAGATGTTCTCGGCCACCGTCAGGTCGGGGACGAGGTTGAACTCCTGGTAGATCGTGGCGATCCCGAGGCGCTCGGAGTCCTGCGCACCGTGGATGCGCACCTCCTCGCCACCGGCCAGGATCCGCCCGGCGTCGGGCGTGTAGGCGCCGGAGAGCATCTTGATCAGCGTGCTCTTGCCCGCGCCGTTCTCACCGAGGAGCACGTGCACCTCGCCCCGGCGCAGGTCGAAGTCGACGCTGTCGAGCGCGACCACACCGGGGAAGGTCTTGCGGATGCCCTCGATGCGCAGCAACTCGTCCGGACTGCGGCTGCTCACGGCGTACTCCTTCGTACGGGGGAGGGGGACTGGTGGGGGGCGGGGCCGTCCGGCTCGCCGCACGAGCGGCGCACGACGAGCCGCGCCGGAAGCGTGACGGACTCACCGGCCCGCCCCGCGATCCGCTCGACGAGCGCGCGTACGGCGGCCCTTCCGAGCTCCCGGGTCGGCTGGGCGATCGCGGTGACGGGCGGATCGGTGTGCACGAACCAGGGGATGTCGTCGAACGCGGCGAGCCCGATGTCCTCGGGAACCCGCAGCCCGCGCGCCCGTACGGCGTCCAGCGCGCCGAGCGCCATCAGGTTGTCGGCGGCGAAGACGACCTCGGGCGGCTCGGGCAGGTCGAGGAAGCCCTCGGTGACCCGGCGTCCGCTGCCGGCCTGGAAGTCGCCCTGGCCGATGCAGGCGTCGGGGAGGGGGAGCCCGTAGGCGGCCAGCGCCTCGCGGAAGGCGTCGACGCGCTCGCGTCCGGTGGTCGTGGCGGCGGGCCCGGCGATGATCGCGAGCCGGCGGTGCCCGAGCCCGTGCAGGTGAGCGACGAGGTCCCGCACCGCGTTCCGCCCGTCCGACCTGACGACGGGCACGTCCACGCCGGGGATCCACCGGTCGACGAAGACCATCGGCGTCCCGGCCCGCGCGGCGTCCAGCATGCGCGGGGAGCCGCCGTCGGTGGGGGAGACGAGCAGTCCGTCGATCCGCCGGTCGAGCAGCGTGGTGACGTGGTGGTCCTGGAGGTCGGGGCGTTCGTCGGCGTTGCCGATGATGACGCTGTAGCCGAGCGCGCGGGCCTCCTCCTCGACGGAACGGGCCAGCTCGGTGAAGTACGGGTTCATCACGTCGCTGATGACCAGGCCGAGGGTGCGGGTCTGGTCGGTGCGCAGCGACCGGGCGACGGCGTTCGGGCGGTAGCCCAGCGTCTCGACGGCGGCCAGCACGCGCGCGCGGGCGGCGGGGCTGACCGACGGGTGTCCGTTGAGCGCCCGCGAGACCGTGGCGACGGACACGCCCGCCTCGGCGGCGACGTCCTTGATGCTCGCCATCGTCGTTCCACCTCCTCGTGGAATCGATTACACGGAGGATTGGAAACGATTACACGGGCGGAATCAAGGGGTGGACCGGGCCCGATGCGCAATCGTGACCGTCGAGGCGGAAAGGGGACGGCGAGCAGCCGCGCAATCACCGGGGAGGGGCCGGCGGGCCGCGGGGGGAGCGGGGCGACGGTCACTCCCGGGGCGTGCCGTCCCAGCGCCACGACGTGAGGCGAGGATGTCCGGGCAGCTCGGCGCGTCCGGTGGACCACAACAGGGTGGGCCAGGGTTCCAAGGACGAGGGCGCGCCGGGGAACAGCCGGGCGAGTACCCGCGAGCACAGACCGGCGGGCGGGTCCCAGGCGAGGCCGAGTCCGCACGCCAGGTCGTGGGTGTGCACCAGAGCCTCCACGATCCCCATGGCGGCGAAGCCCTCCGGGTCCGAGACCCCGAAGACGTGGTGGGCCCGGGTCCGGGGCGGGGACGTGCGCACCATGGCGACCAGCAGGGCACCGCTCGCTTCCAGGACCCGCAGCAGACCGGTGGGACCGGCGGCGCGGTCCGCGTGGACGGCGTTCGCCGGGCCGCCCGGCCGCCGGCTCTCCCAGACGAACGGCACCTCGCCGTCCAACGGCGGCACCGACGGGCCCAGTTGCACGGCGTAGGAGAAGAAGTCGTCGCTGAGGTGCTCCACCGTCTCCCAGCGGTCCCACTCGAGCGAACCGGCCCTGGCCGCCCACGCGGCCGGGGGCACCTGTCGCAGGAGTCCCACCGCGAGGCGCACGGCGAGGGCGAGGTCGTCCGCCGTCACGGGGGTGCGGGGCGGGCCGGGGCGGGACGCGGGGCGGCCGTACCGCGGCCGGGGGGAATCGGTCATGCCACTCCTTCGATCACTTGCCTGCCGGAGGGGCGACGGCCCCGGACCGGGCCCGGCTCACAGCTCGGAGGCACCCCACTCGGCGGCCTCCACCGGGTCACCGACCGCCACCGCGCCCGGTCGGACGACGGCGAACTTCGCGCCGAAGGCCACACCGCCCCGGGTCCGGCGGTATCCGGCCAGCGTACGCAGCGGCTCCGGCCCGGCCTTGCGCGCCGAGCGCTGGTCCACGGTGGTGACCACGCACCGCAGGGCGAGTTTCGCGTAGCCGAGTTCGCAGCCGCCGATCGTCACGCGTCGCAGGAGGTCCTCCGTGTGGGGCCGCTCCCAGCCCTCGACGACGATGTTCGGCCGGAACCTCTCCATCGGCACGGCGGGTTCCCCGGCCGACCGCAGCCTCTCGTCGAGCAGGGCCAGGGTCGCCCGCGACAGGATGTGGACGGCGCTGCTGTCGGCGTAGCCGGAGGTGCCGGGCGTGTGTCCGTCCGTCACCCGCCGGTGGTCCGGCGGGACCCGGACCAGCCCGGCCTCCTCGCCGACCGCCCGCGACAGCCACCGCCCGACGTCGGGTCCCTGGTCGATGCCCTGGCAGGCGTTGCCGAACAGCTCCACGGGGCGGCGGGGACCGTCGCGGACGACGGCGAAGGACAGAGCCGGCAGGTCCGGGTGGCGCAACGTCATCCGGGAACCGTCCGGGCTCACCTGCGGGCTGATGAGCGCGAGTTGCGGATGACGGCGCTGGGTGCGGAAGACGCCGTCGCGGTCCACGACGAGAAAGGCGCGGTCGTGCGCGATCCCCGCCGGCGTGATCACCGCCGTGGCCGGGCGGACGGCGGCGCAGCCCTTGACCGGGTAGTAGGCGAGTTCCGCTATCCGTGGTGCGAGGGCGGTCACCGTGTCAGGCCACCGTGTGTGTCGGGCAGACCCTGTCCGGCCGGCGGGTGGGCACCCGTGCCGGCCCAGCTCGTTCGCCTCACTGAGGGCGTCTCCTTCGGTTGGTCGGGGGCGGTGCGGACCGGTCCACGGTCGCTCGGTCGACGCTCATCCTGCGGCCCCGGGCCGCCTCGGCGCTTCCGGCATTCCGCCAAGGCGTTGCGGAAACCGGCCAACGTCTTCCCGGGAAGCCCGGTCGGCAGCGGCCTGCGGGCCTTCTGCGCGCAGGCCGTCCGGCAGGCGTTCGTGGCGATCCGGTACAGCCAGGTGCGCACGGAGGACCGGTGCTCCAAGGCCGGGCACGGCCGCCACGCGCGCGGGCAGGTCTCCTGGACGACGTCCTCGGCCTCGTCGAGGGAGCCGAGCATGCGG
The DNA here is from genome assembly GCF_000772045.1 of Streptomyces sp. CCM_MD2014. Taxonomy (GTDB): domain Bacteria; phylum Actinomycetota; class Actinomycetes; order Streptomycetales; family Streptomycetaceae; genus Streptomyces; species Streptomyces salinarius. The sequence continues at coordinate 5,656,293 of NZ_CP009754.1, forward strand.
TAGCAGTACGTCAGCAGCTCGCGCCGGAAGCGGGCGGTGGCGTCGGTGAAGTCCCCGGGGACCGGCGTCGCGGGCGGTTCGTTCCCCTGGGGGGCGCGTGGGCGTGTGTCGTCATGGTGGGACAGACCGCCGGACGGCTCGACAGGCATCGCTCGCCCGGGCGCCGGACCGCCCGCCGCTCCCCGCCTGCGGTCACCTGCCGCCTGCGGTCACGTGCCGTCTGCCGTCACCTGCCGTCGCGCGGTCCGAACGTCTCGAGCGCCTCCACGTCGTCGGCCGCCCTCCTGACGTAGTCGTCGAGCCACTGCTCGACGCCGGGCAGGGCGGAGCGCCGCGCGGTCTCCCGGATCACCTCCTCCTTGTCGAGCGGAGTGCGGCGCAGGGTGACGGCTCCGTCGTGGAGCAGCGCCCAGTGCGCACCCGTACCGCCGTACGGCAGGCCCACGCTGCCGGGGTTGACGACGGTGCGTCCGGCGGCCAGTCGCACGAACGGCATGTGGGTGTGGCCGCAGACGACGGTGGAGACGGACGGCGGAACGTCCGCGAAGACCTCCTGCCAGCGCTCCACGCGGCTGTCCACGAGCACGACCTCCTGGTCGTCGCGCGGGGTCGCGTGGCAGAACAGGACGGGACCGAAGCCGTCGACCTCGACGGTCACCCGCTCCGGCATGCGGTCGAGGAGCCGCTGGTGATCGGGCCGCAGTTGCCCGGCGCCCCAGACCGACACCGGGTCGTCGTCCAGCCCGACGTCGACACCGCGCGACATCTGCAGCACCTCGCGGTCGGCGTTGCCCCGGACCAGCAGGGCCCGGTCGCCGAGGCCCACCAGCCGGTCCAGCACCTCGGTCGGCTCCGGCCCCCACACGTGGTCGCCGGTCACCAGGACGAGGTCCGCCGAAGCCACCGCGGGCTCCGCGAGCACCCGGTCGAGCGGCCCCAGCATGCCGTGGACGTCGGACAGGACCGCCACTGTTGTCGTCATCGTCTGTTTCCTTCCCTTCCCTTCCCGGGCAACCGGCCGGACGCGACCGACCGGAGCAGCACAGCACAACCGCCGCGCCCCGCGCAGGCCCGGCAGGACGACGCCCACCGCGTCGGCCGGGCGGGCTCAGCGGCCCGACAGGGCCCGCTCCACCGCGAACACGGCGGCGACACCGGCCGGGAGAGCGGCGGCGGGCCGATCGGTCGGCGCATACAGACCGGCCGGGAGGCGGAAAGGAAGCGGTACGGGCCCGGGTCAGCGAGTCAGGGCCCGGCGCCAGTCGTCGAGGTGCTCGTCGACGAACCCCGTCGTTCCGGCCCAGTGGTCGCCGTGGCCGGTGACGTACATCGTCCCCCACGGCTGACGGCCCGACTCGTGGGAGCGGCGCAGCAGGTCGTGCATCGCCGCCGCTCTGCGCACCATGGTGCGCGGAAGGGCCTCCCGCAGCTCGCCGCCCGCGTCGTACCCGTCCACGAAGGCGGCGAGTCGGGTCGCCGAGTCGTGGACGTCCGCGCCGGGGAACAGGTGGGCGAAGGAGACGGCCGCGTACGCCAGGTCCCACAGCCGGGTGCTCGGTCCGGCTCCGTCCCAGTCGATGAAGACCAGCCGGTCCCCGTCGACGACGAGGTTCCACGTCGCCAGGTCGTTGTGACACAGCAGGTCGGGCCGTTCGGCCGGGATGAGCACGTCCCACCTGCCCCGGAGCGGCAGGCCGGTACTCGCGTCGTGGATCCGGCGGACGAGTGCGCCGACCCGGTGGACGAGGTCCGGTTCCAGCGGCGCGTCGTCCATCGCCAGGGACCCCGGAACGTAGTCCAGGACCAGCCGCCCGTGCTCGTCGCGCCCGTGGCCGAGGGGCACGTCGACGCCCCGCCGGTGCAGTGCGCGGAGGTAGGAGACCGTGCTGTCGCTCGTCGGCAACCACGGCTTGCGCACGGTCGATCCGACCCGCACGACACGGTCCGACGCGTTTCCCCCGTGCAGTTCTTCCTCGCCCTGATGTCCTGTGCTCATGTCTTCCTCACCGTGAAGTCCGGTCCTCGTGGTGGAGCCGCGGTGTCACCGCAGGAGGCTCTCGTGGTGCACCGGCCGGCCCCTGGGGTAGGTTGCTCGCCATGCGCCAGACCGTGGTCTTCGACGTGGACGGGACGATCTGCTTCGACGGTCGTTCGATACCGGCGGCCATCGCCGAAGCGCTGCGGGACCTCGGGACACAGCACCGTCTCGTGTTCGCCTCCGCCCGCCCGATCCGGGATCTGCTGCCGGTCCTGCCGCCGGAGTTCCACGACGAGACACTCGTCGGCGGCAACGGCGCGTTCTCCCGCGACCGGGGCGACCTCCGGGTCCTGGGCATCGCCCACGAAGACCGGCTGGTGCTCGACGACATCATCGACCGGTACGGCCTGAAGGTGCTGATCGACGGCGACTGGGACTACTGCTACACCGGCGACGAGGCGCACGGGATCTTCCGGCAGCTCGACGCGGGACGCCTCGCCTCGAACGTTCCCAGAGAGCGGATCGCCCAGTATTCCAAGGCCGTCGTCTTCACCACGGACCCCGAAGTCCTGCGGCGGCTGGAGGAGACGGGGCTGTCGCTCAACGTGCACCCCGACGAGGGCATCGTCGACATCGCGCCCAGCGGGATCACCAAGTACCACGCGCTGGACAGGCTCGGGCTGACGGACCACGGGTACCTCGCGTTCGGCAACGACGCCAACGACGAGCGCATGCTGCGGCACGCGAAGGTGAGTTACCGCGTCGGCACGCACCCGGCCCTGGCCTTCGCCGACCATCACCTCACCCCGGACACGGTCCACCAGGCCATCCGCGACCTCGCCCGCACCGGCGCCCGCCCGGGCGCGTGAGACGAGCGCGCGCGTCGGCGGCCTCCCGCGCGGTCACTCCGACTGCTTGAGCAGGGCGGCGGCCAACTGCTGCGCGGCCCCGTCCGACAGGGACCCGTTGTCGAACGGCAGCCGGTACCACAGCACCGCGAACACCTGGTCGGCCACGAGGTCCACGGGGGCGTGGTACGCCAGTTCGCCCGCACTTCTAGCCGGGCTCTCTGCCGAGGTCGAGCGCCTGCCGCACCGCGGCGGGGATGTCGCCGACGGGGAAGAGCACGTGCCGTACGACGCGGTCGGGTCCGACGACGAGGACGAGGCGTTTGACGCGCAGGCTCTGCCCGGCCCGGAAGGTCGGCAGACGCAGCGCGGCGGTGAGCTGGAGGCGCTCGTCGGAGAGCAGGGGGAACGGCAGATCCTCGGCCCGCGCGAACGCGGCCTGCTCCTGCGGCGTCTGGGTGCTGACCCCGTGGACGGCGATGCCCTCCGCCTGGAACCGCGGCCAGGCGGCACGGAACTGGCGGTTCTCCAGGGTGCAGCCCGCGCTGCCCGGGACCGCCGGTGCGGTGACGTCGGCGGGCACTCCGGGGACGCCCGTCGCGGGGTAGGTGAACAGGACCGTCGCCCGGGCCGCGGCGGCCACGGGATCGTACGCGCGACCGCCGGGGCCCGGGAGCCGCAGGCCGGCCGGGACACGCTCGCCCGCCAAGGAGGCGACCCGGCGCGCCTCGGCCCCCTCGTCGGAAGCCCCGCCGCTGAGCGTGCCGTCCCCCAGCAGCCACCGGTCGGCCCAGTCCTGGAGCGAGACCAGCGTGGGCAGCAGTCCGCGGCCCTGCTCGGTCAGCACGTACTCGTGACGGGGCGGACGCTCCTGGTAGAGGCGTCGCTCCAGCACACCGTGCTCGGTCAGCGTGCGCAGGCGTTCCGCGAGGACCTTGCGGGAGACGGACAGTTCGGTCGCCAGCCGGTCGAACCGCACGTGCCCCCGGGCGACCTCCCGCAGTACGAGCAGACTCCACCAGTCGCCCACCACCGCCGCGGCCTGCGCGATGCCGCAGGCGTCGTCGGCCACGCGTCGTGGATGCATCGTCTCTCCTGGGAAGCGGTAGCGGTAGCGGAAGTCGAAGCGAAGGGGGTTGTGCCGGGCGGCAAACCCTTGGCGGGCCGCCCGGTCCTCATAGTAGGTTCCCTTCGGGAATGCAGTGCGTATCGAAAGGGAACCCACATGTCGCAGCAGACCTGGACAGCCGTCGACGCCTACTTCGACGACCTGCTGGTGGATGAGGACGACGCGCTGCTGCAGGCCGTGGCGGACAGTGAGGCGGCGGGTCTGCCCCCGCACCAGGTCTCTCCCGGCCAGGGCAAACTGCTGAGCCTGCTGGCCACGTTGCGGGGCGCCCGCACGGTTCTGGAGATCGGCACCCTCGGCGGCTACAGCACCATCTGGCTCGCCCGGGCCCTGCCCGCGGACGGACGCCTGGTCACTGTGGAGGCGGACGCGACATGCGCTGCCGTCGCCGCCGCCAACATCTCCCGGGCCGGGCTGGACGGCATCGTGGACCTGCGCGTCGGCAAGGCCCTGGACGTGCTCCCGCGGCTGGCGGACGAGAGGCGAGACCTCTTCGACCTGGTGTTCATCGACGCCGACAAGCCGTCCAACCCCCAGTACCTCGAATGGGCGTTGAAGCTCACCCGGCCGGGCAGCGTCATCATCGGCGACAACGTCGTCCGGAACGGCGCGGTGACCGACGCGGCCAGCACCGACCCCCGCGTCCAGGGCGTCCGCCGCTTCACCGAACTGATCTCCCAGCACCCGCGGCTGAGTGCCACCACGATCCAGACCGTCGGTTCCAAGGGCTACGACGGCTTCACCCTCGCACTCGTCACCCGCTAGAGAGCCGGAGGGAGCGGCATGGCGCAGGCAACCGACGTCCGTCACACCCCCGTGGCACCCACCCGCACCCAGCGGCTGGCGTCCGGCGCGAAGGTCGGCGCGCACCGGCACGACGACCACCAGATCGTCTACGCGGGCCGCGGCGTGCTGTCCGTCACCACCGGCGCCGGCACCTGGGTGGCCCCGGCGAACCGCGCCGTCTGGGTGCCCGCCGGCACCGTCCACCACCACCAGGCGCACGGCGACCTCGAACTGCACCTGGTGGGGCTGCCCGCGTGGGAGAACCCGCTGGGGCTGGACGCCCCCGCCGTCGTCGCGGTGAGCCCGCTGCTGCGCGAGCTGATCATCTCGTACACCCGCACCGAGAACGACGACAGCCAGGAGCACAGACGGCTGCGCGCGGTGCTCCTGGACCAGTTGCGGACCTCGGACCACCAGCCCGTGCATCTGCCGACGCCGCACGACCCCCTGCTGCGGGCGCTCTGCGACCTGCTGCGGTCCGACCCGTCGGACAACCGCACACTCGCCGAACTGGGGCGGGAGGTCGGGGCGAGCCGGCGCACGCTGTCCCGGCTGTTCAGCGACGACCTCGGCATGACGTTCCCCCAGTGGCGCACCCAGCTGCGGCTCCACCGGGCGCTGGTGCTGCTGGCGGAGGACACCCCCGTGACCCGGATCGCCCATCAGTGCGGCTGGTCGTCCGCCGGCGCCTTCATCGACGTCTTCCGCCGCGCGTTCGGTCACACGCCCGGTACGTATCGTCAGCGGAGCGAAAGGAGCGTCTCACTGTGACGGACGGTCACGAGGAAAGGGTCCTGGCCCGGATCGCCAAGGGGCTCGTCTACACCGAGTCGGAAGCGGCCTTCCAGGCCCCTCTGCGGCGGACGGAGCAGATCTTCGCGTACAACCACACCCCGCCGGGCCAGACGGAGAAGCGGCGGTCGCTGCTGACCGAGATCTTCGGCTCGGTCGGCGAACGGACCGTGCTCCTGCCGCCGTTCCACGCCGGGTTCGGCAGCAACGTCCACATCGGCGACGACTTCTTCGGGAACGTGAACCTGACCTTCGTCGACGACGTCGAGATACGCATCGGCCACGGGGTCATGATCGCCCCCAGCGTGACGCTGACCACGACGGGGCATCCGGTTCACCCGTCCCGGCGCGTGGACTTCGGCAGGTTCTCCGAGCCGATCGTGATCGAGGACAAGGTGTGGATCGGCAGCAACGCGGTGGTGCTGCCCGGCGTCCGCATCGGGTACGGGTCGGTCATCGGCGCCGGCAGCGTCGTGAGCCGCGACATCCCTCCGATGTCCGTCGCGGTCGGCACACCGTGCCGGGTGACCCGCACCATCACGGACGAGGACCTGACCACCCGAGCCGCCGCCGCCGACGACTGAGAAGCTGTCCGTCCGGTTGGGCGAAGCGGCTCCCGCGCATCCTGTCCGCGGGCGGCGTCCCCGGCATGCCGGGGACGCCGGGGCCTTCGCCCCCAGCGGTGACGACGCCCGCCCCGACGTCAGTCCGCCACGGCCGTCGCGAACATCCCCGCCTCGTACGAGCCGCCCTTCTGGTGCGTGATCACGGCGAGCCGGTTGGCCGCGTTGATCAGGGCGACCAGGAAGATCAGCGCGGCGACCTGGTCGTCGTCGTAGTGCTTGCGCACCAGGGCCCACGTCTCGTCGGACACGCCCTCGTGCGCGTCGGCGAGCCGGGTGCCCTCCTCGGCGAGGGCCAGCGCCGCCTGCTCGGCCTCGGTGAACACGGTGGACTCGCGCCAGGCGGCGACCAGGTGCAGCCGGACCGCGCTCTCCCCGGCGGCCGCGGCCTCCTTGACGTGCATGTCGATGCAGTGGCCGCAGCCGTTGATCTGGCTGGCCCGCAGCGACACCAGCTCCTGGGTGGCCTTCGGCAGCGCCGACTCGTGCATCAGCATGCCCATGCCCGCGAACCGCTTCGCGAACCGACCGCCGAACTCGTTCTCGAAGAGGTTGAATCGAGTGTCCATGATCTCGTCCTCGCTGTGTCGATGCCTCGGTGACGCACACAAGACACCGGCGCCCCGCCACCCCGTGACAGACCACCGATGTGACACAGGCCACCCTCGACGGCTGTCACGGAACCGCGCCGGCCGGTGTCCTGTGCGCGTGACACCGCCGGAACCGAACGAACGGGAGAAGCTGGTGACCAGCGAGGACAACGGACGCGAACAGGCCGACGCGACCGGCGGCCGCGGCTGTGCGGACGCGGCCACCGAGGACTTCGTCGCCCACCGCAACCTGCTCTTCACCGTCGCCTACGAGATGCTCGGCTCGGCCGCCGACGCCGAGGACGTGCTCCAGGAGACCTGGCTGAAATGGGCGGGCGTCGATCTCGAAACGGTGCGCGACCGGCGCGCGTACCTGGTCCGCATCACCACCCGCCAGTCCCTGAACCGGCTGCGCACGCTCGGCCGCCGCAAGGAGTCCTACGTCGGCTCCTGGCTGCCCGAGCCGCTGCTCACCACGCCCGACGTGGCCGAGGACGTCGAGCTGGCCGACAGCGTGTCGATGGCGATGATGCTGGTCCTGGAGACGCTGGCGCCGGTCGAACGGGCGGTGTTCGTCCTGCGCGAGGTGTTCGACCTCGGCTACGACGAGATCGCCGAGGCGGTGGAGAAGAGCCCTGCCGCCGTACGGCAGATCGCGCACCGCGCCCGCGCGCACGTGGCGGCCCGGCGCCCGCGCGGGGAGGTCACGGCGGCGGAGTCCCGCCGGGCGCTCGCGGCGTTCCAGCGGGCGGTGGAGACGGGCGACCTGCAGGGCCTGCTCGACATCCTCTCCCCGGACGTCGTCCTCCTCGGCGACGGCGGCGGCATCAAGCAGGCGGTGCTGCGGCCCATCGTGGGTGCCGACAAGGTGGCCCGCCTCATGCTCGGCGGACTGGTCAGGCTGCCCGTCGCGGTGACCATGGACCCGGCCCAGGTCAACGGGCACCCGTCCCTGGTCATCAGGCTCGACGGCGAGCTCGACACCGTGGTCGCGGTCCACATGGAGGCCGGGCGCATCAAGGGTCTCTACGCGGTGCGCAACCCGGAGAAGCTGTCGCACATGCAAGAGGCGACGGCCCTGAGCCGCTGACCGACGGCCGGCTCGGCGAGGCTGACCGGCTCAGCGCGGTTCCGGCAGCGTCTCGCCGGTCTCCAGCAGCGTCTTCAGACTGGACAGCAGGGCCGGCCAGCCGTGCTGGATCATCTCGCGGACGGTGCTGCCGGGCTCGAACCCGTCGTGGACGACGGTCAGCTTCACCGAGCCGCCGCCGAGGTCCTCGATGTCGAAGGCGACCTTCGAGCGCCGCTCGGCGGAGAGCCTGGCCAGGGTCTCGTCGTCGATCCCGTTGGCCGCCGCCCATTGCGGCGTGAAGGTGTGCCAGGTGTACGACAGCCGGCGGGGCGGGTCGGACTCGAGGACGACCTGCTCGGGGTGGGCGGTCTCCGCCCCCCGCTCCCGCCACACCACGGGCGACCCGGCCGCCCAGTCGGTGCCGAACTCCAGCCCCCAGTAGCGACGGGTGAAGGCCGGGTCGGTGAGCCCCTGCCACACCTTCTCCGGCGTGGCCTTGATGTACGTCGTGTACACGAACGCGTTGCTGTCCATGGCGGTGTCCTCCAGCGCGTGCTTGAGGTCGGCGAGTGCGTGCACCCGCTCACGGTCGTAGCGGCTGATCCAGCGTTCGGCGATGGCGTTGATCGGTTCGGCGTTGAGGTAGTGCAGCTTCTCCCGGCCCCGCCGCACGGTGGTGACCAGGCCGGCCGCCTCCAGCACCGCCAGGTGCTTGCTGACCGACTGCCGGGCCATGTCGAGCCCGGCGCACAGCTCGCGCAGGCTCTGCCCGTTGCGCGTGTTCAGACTGTCCAGCAGCCGTCGCCGGCTGCCGTCGGCCAGTGCCTTGAAGACCTCGTCCATCTCCGCCCCTCGTCCATCTCCGCCCCTCTGACATGCAGCTCATTGGCTGCCTTTAACGATAGGCAGCCGAAGGGCTGCATGTCAAAACCCACTACCGCGACGACGGACAACGGCGGGAGACTTTCCCCATGACGGACATGGGGGCACTGCGGAAGGCAGTCACCGCGTGGGCGGCCGGCGGTCCCGGCGGCCCGGCGCAGGACCTGGCCGACCGGCTGCTCGTCCACACCGCCGTCCTCCTCGAAGGACCGAGCGACGCGGCGGCCGTCGACGCGATGGCCGCACGGCACGGCCGGGACCTGGCGGCGGAGGGCGTCTGCGTGCTCCCGATGGGCGGCGCGATGAGCGTCGGCCGCTTCGCCGACCTCCTCGGGCCCTCCGGCCTGGGCCTGCGCCTGGTGGGCCTGTGCGACGAACGGGAGCAGGACTTCTACGCCCGGGCCCTGAAGCGCGCCGACGCGCCACCGCACAGCCTCTTCGTCTGCGCGGCCGACCTGGAGGACGAGCTGATCCGCGCGCTGGGCGTGAGTGCGGTGACCGAACTCGTCGAGGCGGAGGGCGAGTCGCGCCGCCTGCAGACCTTCCTCCAGCAGCCCGCCCAGCAGGGCCGCGCCGCCCAGCAGCAGCTCCGCCGCTTCCTCGGCACCAAGGCGGGCCGCAAGATCCGCTACGGCCGGGTGCTGGTGGAGGCCCTGGACCCGGCCCGCACACCGGCTCCACTGGCCGGGCTGTTCGCGGCGCTGTGAGGGCCCGCTGTCAGCGTTGACGTTTCACCCTCCGCGAGAACACCTCGAACCGGCGAGACACCTGATCGACCTGTCTGGCATCTACCTACCGCACAGGGCCTGGGCGCGCAGTTCCAGCAGATCAACGCAATCACGGAGATCCGGTCGCGGCAGGTCAGCGCGCTCGCGCATCAACGCGATGGCCTGAATACTGCGTCCAGCGGCCACCAGTTCGTCGACTTGCCGCCGGTCCTCGGCTGAAAGGCGTTCCCACAGAGGATTGTTCACCTGCACATTGAAGCGCTCCGGCATCACAGGCTCCCCAAGTTCCCACAGGTCCGTCAGCACCCTGTGGCCCGAGCCGCGCGGCCGTGAACCGGACCCGAACAGGGCGATCCCCCCAGCGTATGGGCGCCACCCCAGCTCGCCCTTGCACGTCCGCCTCGGACTTGATCGCTCGGACAAGCCGTCCCCTCCGGCGACGGCTGCACACCGCCCTGTGTGAAGCGCGGTCGATCTGCGCAGCCCTACATGCGGGATCTCAGCACGTCGACCTCGCAGCCCGGTGCGAACGGGTCGAAGCCGTGTTCGGTCAGCCAGCGGACTGCCAGCAGACTCCGCAACGACCACCACGCGTGGATCACATCGAGGTCGATGTCGGTGCCGTAGCCGGTGAGGACGTCGTCGAGGTGTTCCTCATGCCCCAGCGTGAAAGTGGCGAGGTCGTACAGGGCATCGCCCTGGCCCGCCTCGGACCAGTCGATGACGCCCGTGACCTCGTCGCCGTCGACGAAGACGTGCGCGATCTGCAGGTCGCCGTGCGTGAACGCCGGAGTCCACGGCCGGAGCGCGGCCTCGGCGACCCGGCGGTTGCGGGTGACCAGGTCCGCGGGCAGGAGGCCGTTGGCCACCAGTAACTCGCACTCGTCGTCGAGTTCCGCCGCCAGCGCGACGATGCTCCGCCCGGCCCGGCCCGGCCACGACGGAAGCGGCGCGTCGTGCAGCTTCCGGATGGCGGCGCCCGCCGCGGCCCACGCCGCCGACGACCCGGTCGACGGCCCCCCGAGGCGCCCGAGCGTCGTCCCCGGCAGCGCGGTGATCGCGAGCACGGGCGGCTTGTGCCACAGGACCTTCGGGGTCGGGACCGGCGCGAGGGACATCGCCTCGACCTCGACGTCGATGCGCGCCTGATCGGCGTCCACCTTCAGGAACAGGTCGCCCACGCGCAGAGTCGCGCGCTCGGAATGGGCGACGACGACTTCGACCTCATCCATGGGCGGCCAGTATTCCGGGGTAGATCGCCGGCGTCGCCGGATTTCTCAGGCCGCCGACAGCTCGCACCACACGTACTTCCCCCGGTTGCCGTGTCTGGCCAGCGGGTGCCAGCCCCATACGTCGGCGCAGGCCCGCACCAGCGCCAGCCCCCGCCCCTCCTCCAGCTCGGTCACCCTCTCGAACTTCGCGGGCGGCTCCGGAGGTTCGGGGTCCGCGTCCCACGCCCCGATCCGCAGCGTGCTCGGCGGCGACCAGCGGATGCGGAGGGCGGCGGGGCCTTTGGTGTGCCGTACGGCGTTGGAGACCAGCTCCGTGGCGAGCAGTTCGGCGACGTCCACGAGGCGGATCAGGCCGTGCATCGTGAGGACCAGACGGAGGGTGCGGCGGCTGATGGTGACGGCGCGCAGGTCGTTGGGGACGTAGAGGGAGTACTCCCACGGTTCGTTTTCGGGCATGCGGGACTCCTCGCAGAGGGCGGTGGGGTGAGGGCGGGGCCCGGTGTCATTGCCGCAGCCGTCATGGCAGGACGGGGCGGTGCGCTTCCGGTGACCCGGTGTCGCACGGTGTGCGTCGCGTCACCGACGGTAGATCTAAATTTAGAGACGCGGCAAGTCGATCGCGTAATCTGACGCCGAACGAGTTGCGCCAACGGGCGGGTAAGGAGGGCCAGTCGATGGTAAAGAGGCGCGAACCAACGGCACGTCAGGTGCGACTGGCTACCGAATTGCGCAGGCTCCGAGAAGCGGCGGGACTCAACTCCCGCCAGGCGGCGGAGCTGCTCGGTGTGGCACCCGCCCAGATCACCCACATCGAGTCCGCCCTCGCGGGTGTGAGTGAGCAGCGAGTTCGCCGCCTGGCCTCCCACTACGCCTGTACCGACGAGAAGTTCATCGACGCCCTCGTAGCCATGGCCACCGAACGGACGAACGGCTGGTGGGAGGAGTATCGCGGCCTCCTGCCCACGTCATTTCTGGACCTGTCCGAGCTGGAGCACCACGCCAGATTCCTCCGCCACGTGGCGATCCTGTACGTGCCGGGACTGCTGCAGACCGAGGACTACTCGCGCGCCGTCTTCTCCGCAAGATTGCCCGAACTGACCGCCGAGGAGCTGGAGTTGCGTATTCAGCACCGCAGGGCCCGGCAGAAGTTCACCACCCCTTACGAAGCGGTGGTCCATGAGGCGGCGCTCCGCATCAGGGTCAGCGACCGTGCCACTTCGAAGGCGCAACTGGCGCGACTCCTGGAGCTTTCCGAGGCGGACCATGTCACCGTACGCGTCATCCCCTTCGACCTGGACGGTTTCTCCGGAGCCTCCAGCACCATGACCTACGTGGGCGGCCCTGTACCCAAGCTGGACACAGTGGTGCGCGACGCACTGCACGGATCGGCGTTCATCGATTCCGAGGCTCAGCTCAACACCTATCGAACGAGCTTTCTTAAGGTGGAGTCCGAATCGCTCGACCCTGAACAGTCGCGTGACTTCATCCACAGCCTGTCGAAGGAGATCTGAGCCCCATGGACAACTGGCGCAAGTCCTCCCACTCGGGTCCGGGGGACGGCAACGAATGCGTGGAGATAGCCACGTCGGCTACCCACGTCGCCGTTCGTGACAGCAAGGCCCCCGCCCGAGCCACCCTCAGCTTCCCCCGCGCCGCCTTCACGCGCTTCCTCGCGACGGTGGAGGAGCCGGAGGGAACCCCGCCTCCCCGCTGACCCAGCACACCTCACCGGGGCTGCCGTCGCCCACGTCGAACTGGCAGCACTCGGCGCCGACGGCGGCGGCGAGGTCGGTGAACGTCTTCCTGATGCTCGCCGACCGCTCGAACAGGCGGCTCATGCCCGACGTCGCCGCCCAGAACTCCAGGGAGGCGTACCGGGGATCGAGGAGGGGAAGGGAACCGGACCGTCAGGTAGACGTACCCGATCCGGACCCGTCCGTTCTCCTCGGGCGGGAGTCCATACGACTCCGCGTACGCCCGCACCGCGTCGTCGACCGGGAACATGAGGGACGTGTCCAGGTCGAACGTGTCGATCGAGGAGCAGTCGACGGGCTCGCTGCGGAAGCCGGACGTGAACGGGAGGGTGATCCGCTCGCCCCCGGGCAGCGTGACGTCGAGCGGCGGCACATCCCGGGACGGGGACGCCAACTCGGCCACGGCGGCCAGCGCCCCCGAGACGTTGCGCGGCCGCAGGTGGATGTCGTAGCCGTAGGTCAGGCCCATGCCCCCGATCCTGCCGGACCGTGCACCGCTGTCACACCCCACCGGTACCGTCGGATCATGCCCACCCAGCCCCCCGCGGCCCCCGGCGAGCGGCGGCTCGCCACTCTCGAAGGCGTCCTGGAGCGGATCACGTACGCCAACGAGGAGAACGGCTACACGGTCGCCCGCGTCGACACCGGCAGAGGCGCCGGCGATCTGCTCACCGTCGTCGGCGCGCTGCTCGGCGCGCAGGTGGGGGAGTCGCTGCGGATGGAGGGGCGCTGGGGGTCCCACCCGCAGTACGGCAAGCAGTTCCACGTGGAGAACTACACGACGCTGCTGCCCGCCACCGTGCAGGGCATCCGGCGTTATCTGGGGTCCGGGCTGGTCAAGGGGATCGGGCCGGTCTTCGCCGACCGGATCACGCAGCACTTCGGGCTGGACACGCTCACCATCATCGAGGAGGAGCCCAAGCGGCTCATCGAGGTGCCCGGGCTCGGGCCCAAGCGGACCAAGAAGATCGCCGACGCCTGGGAGGAGCAGAAGGCGATCAAGGAGGTCATGCTCTTCCTCCAGACCGTCGAGGTGTCCACGTCGATCGCGGTGCGGATCTACAAGAAGTACGGGGACGCGTCGATCTCCGTCGTCAAGAACCAGCCCTACCGGCTCGCCGCCGACGTCTGGGGCATCGGGTTCCTCACGGCCGACAAGATCGCCCAGTCCGTCGGCATCCCGCGCGACAGCCCGGAGCGCGTGAAGGCCGGGTTGCAGTACGCGCTGTCGCAGGCCACCGACCAGGGGCACTGCTACCTCCCCGAGGAGAAGCTGATCGCCGACGCGGTGAAGCTGCTCCAGGTGGACACCGGGCTCGTCATCGAGTGCCTGGGCGAGCTGGCCGCCGAGCCGGAGGACCCGGACGAGGATCCCGGGGTCGTGCGGGAGAAGGTGCCGCATCCGGAGGGGGGTGAGCCGGTCACCGCCGTCTATCTCGTGCCCTTCCACCGGGCCGAGCTGGCCCTGGCCGGGCAGTTGCGGCGTCTCCTCCACACGGAGGAGGACCGGATGCCCGGCTTCCAGGACGTGGCCTGGGACAAGGCGCTCGGGTGGCTGAGGGGGCGCACGGGCGCCGACCTCGCGCCGGAGCAGGAGGCGGCCGTCAAGCTCGCGCTCAGCGAGAGGGTCGCCGTCCTCACCGGCGGGCCGGGATGCGGCAAGTCCTTCACCGTGCGGTCCATCGTGGAGCTGGCGCGGGCCAAGAAGGCGAAGGTCGTGCTCGCCGCACCCACCGGGCGGGCCGCCAAGCGGCTCTCCGAGCTGACCGGCGCCGACGCGTCCACCGTGCACCGGCTGCTGGAGCTGAAGCCCGGCGGCGACGCGGCCTACGACCGGGAACGGCCGCTCGACGCCGACCTGGTCGTGGTGGACGAGGCGTCGATGCTGGACCTGCTCCTCGCCAACAAGCTCGTGAAGGCCGTGCCGCCCGGGGCCCATCTGCTGCTCGTCGGGGACGTCGACCAGTTGCCCAGCGTGGGGGCCGGGGAAGTGCTCCGGGACCTGCTCGCGCCCGGCAGTCCCGTGCCCGCCGTCCGTCTCACCCGCGTCTTCCGGCAGGCGCAGCAGTCCGGGGTCGTCACCAACGCCCACCGGATCAACGCCGGGCAGCACCCCGTCACCGACGGGATGAAGGACTTCTTCCTCTTCGTCGAGGACGACACCGAGGAGGCGGGGCGGCTCACCGTGGACGTCGCCGCGCGGCGCATCCCCGCGAAGTTCGGGCTCGACCCGCGCCGGGACGTGCAGGTGCTGGCGCCCATGCACCGGGGACCCGCCGGGGCCGGGACGCTGAACGGGCTGCTCCAGCAGGCCGTCACCCCGGGGCGTCCGGACGTGCCGGAGAAGCGGTTCGGCGGCCGGGTGTTCCGGGTCGGCGACAAGGTTACCCAGATCCGCAACAATTACGAGAAGGGCGAGAACGGCGTCTTCAACGGCACCGTCGGCGTCGTCACCTCGCTCGACCCGGTGGACCAGCGCCTCACCGTGCTGACGGACGAGGACGAGGAGGTGCCGTACGACTTCGACGAACTCGATGAACTGGCGCACGCCTACGCGGTGACCATCCACCGGTCCCAGGGGAGCGAGTACCCGGCGGTGGTCATCCCCGTGACGACCGGCGCCTGGATGATGCTCCAGCGGAACCTGCTGTACACGGCGGTCACCCGGGCGAAGAAGCTGGTCGTGCTCGTCGGGTCGCGCAAGGCGATCGGACAGGCGGTGCGGACGGTGTCGGCCGGACGGCGCTGTACGGCGCTCGACTTCCGGCTGGCGGGCCCCCGGCCCTGAAGCCTTCCCGTAAACCTCCCGGCCCGTGTGAAAAAAATGATCGATCAAACGAGTCGGAAAGGTCACACAGCACTTCCGGATGGGCCCCGCAGGGGGCAGGATGAGCAAGTTGACGGCACTGAGTGCCGTCAATAGGCCCGATGGGCGACCCCGAGTGCACTCTCCTGAGCCAAGTGGGGGATGGTAGAGACAGTCAGGGCACCTCGAAGATGAGGCACTACGTCGGTGAGGGAAGACGTGAGCGACAACTCTGTAGTACTGCGGTACGGCGACGGCGAGTACACCTACCCGGTGATCGACAGCACCGTCGGCGACAAGGGCTTCGACATCGGGAAGCTCCGCGCCCAGACCGGGCTGGTGACGCTGGACAGCGGTTACGGCAACACCGCCGCCTACAAATCCGCCATTACCTATCTGGACGGCGAAGCCGGCATCCTGCGGTACCGCGGCTACCCGATCGAGCAGCTGGCCGAGCGCTCCTCCTTCGTCGAGGTCGCCTACCTGCTGATCAACGGTGAGCTGCCGACCGTCGACGAGCTGTCCGCGTTCAAGGACGAGATCACGCAGCACACCCTGCTGCACGAGGACGTCAAGAACTTCTACAAGGGCTTCCCGCGCGACGCCCACCCGATGGCCATGCTGTCGTCGGTGGTCTCCGCGCTGTCGACGTTCTACCAGGACAGCCACAACCCGTTCGACGAGCGTCAGCGCAACCTCTCGACGATCCGGCTGCTCGCGAAGCTTCCGACGATCGCGGCCTACGCGTACAAGAAGTCGATCGGCCACCCGTTCGTCTACCCGCGCAACGACCTCGGCTACGTCGAGAACTTCCTGCGCATGACCTTCTCGGTCCCGGCGCAGGAGTACGAGCTGGACCCGACGGTCGTCGCGGCCCTCGACAAGCTGCTGATCCTGCACGCGGACCACGAGCAGAACTGCTCGACCTCCACCGTCCGCCTGGTCGGCTCCTCGCAGGCGAACATGTTCGCCTCGATCTCCGCCGGCATCAACGCCCTGTGGGGCCCGCTGCACGGCGGCGCCAACCAGTCGGTGCTGGAGATGCTCGAGGGCATCCGCGACGCGGGCGGCGACGTCGACTCCTTCATCCGCAAGGTGAAGAACAAGGAGGACGGCGTCCGCCTGATGGGCTTCGGCCACCGGGTCTACAAGAACTTCGACCCGCGCGCCAAGATCATCAAGGCCGCCGCGCACGACGTTCTCTCCGCCCTCGGCAAGTCCGACGAGCTGCTGGACATCGCGCTCAAGCTGGAGGAGCACGCGCTCTCCGACGACTACTTCGTCTCGCGCAGCCTCTACCCGAACGTCGACTTCTACACCGGCCTCATCTACCGGGCCATGGGCTTCCCGACCGAGATGTTCACGGTCCTGTTCGCCCTCGGCCGGCTGCCGGGCTGGATCGCCCAGTGGCACGAGATGATCAAGGAGCCGGGTTCCCGCATCGGCCGCCCGCGCCAGATCTACACGGGCGTCGTCGAGCGCGACTTCGTCCCCGTCGAGGCGCGCTGAGCCGTACGGCACCCCCGCAGCGCACCCGGGCACCGCGCATCCGGTGAGTCCCGTACCGCCCCGAGTGGTACGGGACTTTTCCGTGCCCGAACCCCTGAAAAGGGGTGCGGGACAGCAGAAGGCGCCCTGGCGCCGGTCCCCCCACGGGCCGACGAACCAGGGCGCCTTCCCATGTCCCGGTGCGGATTCCCCCCACGGGATCCGGCCGGGCGTCTGTGAGGACAGCGCCTGAATCGCTGTGTCGTGCTCTTCGCTTCGTGCTCTTCGTGTCGTGCTCGTCGTGCGGTCTGCCGGGACAACGCACGCCCGGGAGGGCCGCTCAAAGCTTCCCGGTGTACGTGTCCCGGCAACGCAGCTCTGGGAAAGTCCCCCAAGACATCCCCAGATGCCAGGTCGCGCCCCCCAAGACGCTGCCTGACATCGCCAACTTAGACCTTCGAACCCCTTCGATGGTTACGTTCGCATCACTGTGATCTGCGTCTCTTGCATATGTCCTTTACGTGCGCAAGAGCCCCGTACGTCGTGCGGGGCTCAAGCGTAAGGAAGATGCGCGAGCCTTGTGAAGAGCTTATGTGAGGTGGGTGCCGGACTCCAGAGGCTCAGCCCCACGACCTGCGTGAAATGCGGACCGGTGCGAGGGTCAGTGAAAGGTGCGCAGGCGGAGGCTGTTGGTGACCACGAAGACCGACGAGAAGGCCATCGCCGCGCCCGCGATCACCGGGTTCAGCAGCCCGGCGGCGGCCAGCGGCAGCGCGGCCACGTTGTAGCCGAAGGCCCACACGAGGTTGCCCTTGATGGTGGACAGGGTGCGCCGGGACAGCCGGATCGCGTCCGCCGCCACCCTGAGGTCCCCGCGCACCAGCGTCAGGTCGCCCGCCTCGATCGCCGCGTCCGTCCCCGTGCCCATCGCCAGACCCAGATCGGCGACGGCGAGCGCGGCCGCGTCGTTGACGCCGTCGCCGACCATGGCGACCGTACGGCCCTCGGACCGCAGCCGCTCCACCACCGCGACCTTCTCCTCGGGCAGCACCTCGGCGATCACCTCGTCGATGCCGACGGCCGCCGCGACCGACTCGGCCACCCGTCGGTTGTCGCCGGTCAGCAGGACGGGCGTCAGACCCAGCCGGCGCAGCCCGGCCACCGCCTCGGCGCTGGTCTCCCTGACCGCGTCCGCCACCGCGACGACCCCGCGAGCCTCGCCGTCCCAGCCGACGACGACGGCCGTACGGCCCCGCCGCTCGGCCTCGTCCACGGCGCGGGACACCTCGGGCGGGAGGGCGTCGTACAGGCGCCCCACGGCCACCTCACGGCCCGCCACGCGGGCCCGTACGCCCCGCCCGGGGAAGTTCTCGAAGCCCTCGGCCCCGGGCAGCGTGCCGAGCCGCTCCTCGGCACCGGCCGCGACGGCACGGGCCACGGGGTGCTCGGAGGCGTGCTCCACGGCCCCGGCGAGCCGCAGCAGTTCCTCCTCGTCGGTGCCGTCGGCGGCGTACACCTCGTGCAGGGTCATGCGGCCGGTGGTGACGGTGCCGGTCTTGTCCAGGACGACGGTGTCGACGCGGCGCGTGGACTCCAGCACCTCCGGGCCCTTGATGAGGATCCCGAGCTGGGCGCCCCGGCCCGTGCCGACCAGCAGCGCGGTCGGCGTGGCCAGCCCCAGCGCGCAGGGACAGGCGATGATCAGTACGGCGACGGCCGCGGTGAACGCGGCCACCGTGTCACCGGTGGTCCCCAGCCAGCCGCCGAAGGTGGCGACCGCGATCAGCAGGACGACCGGGACGAAGACCCCCGAGATCCGGTCGGCGAGGCGCTGCACCTCGGCCTTGCCGCTCTGCGCGTCCTCCACCAGCTTCGCCATCCGCGCCAGCCGGGTGTCGGCGCCGACCCGGGTCGCCTCGACGACCAGCCGGCCCCCGGCGTTCACCGTGGCGCCGGTGACGGCGTCGCCCACGGTCACGTCCACCGGCACGGACTCGCCGGTCAGCAGGGAGGCGTCCACCGCCGAGGCGCCCTCGGTCACCGTGCCGTCGGTGGCGATCTTCTCGCCGGGCCGTACGACGAACCGGTCGCCCACGGCCAGCCGGGAGACCGGTATCCGCACCTCGCGGCCCTCGCGCAGTACCGCGACGTCCTTGGCGCCCAGCTCCATCAGGGCCCGCAGCGCGGCGCCGGCGCGGCGCTTGGAGCGGGCCTCCAGCCAGCGGCCGAGGAGGAGGAAGGCGGTGACTCCCGCGGCGGCCTCCAGGTAGATCGCGGAGGCGCCGTCGGCGCGGGAGACGGTGAGGTCGAAGCCGTGCCGCATGCCCGGCATGCCCGCGTCCCCGAAGAACAGCGCCCACAGCGACCAGCCGAACGCCGCCAGAGTGCCGAGCGAGACCAGCGTGTCCATGGTGGCCGCGCCGTGCCGGAGATTGGTCCAGGTGGCACGGTGGAAGGGCAGCCCGCCCCAGACCACGACGGGCGCGGCCAGGGTGAGCGAGAGCCACTGCCAGTTGTCGAACTGGAGCGCCGGGACCATCGCCAGCAGCACCACGGGCGCGGCGAGGAGGACGGAGACCAGCAGGCGCTGGCGCAGCGCCGACAGCTCCGGGTCGTCGTCGCCGTCCCCGGCGCTCCCCTCCCCGGCGCCCGCCTCGGCGGCGGACGGCTCCGGGGGCGGCGCCGGCTCCTCGGCCGTGTACCCGGTCTTCACCACGGTGGCGATCAGGTCGGCGACCTCGGTGGTCGCCGGGTAGCTGACCCGGGCCTTCTCCGTGGCGTAGTTCACCGTGGCGGTGACGCCGTCCATGCGGTTGAGCTTCTTCTCGACGCGGGCCGCGCAGGAGGCGCAGGTCATCCCGCCGATCAGCAGCTCGACCTCCGCGAGGCCGGGACCGGAGTCGGTTCCGGGGGCGGGGCCGGTCGCCGTCGGGGCGGTGCGGGTGTCCGCGGTGGTGCTGGTCATGGTCCGGACTCCAGGACGGGGGTGGGTGCGGCCGGATCAGACCCGGCCGACGAGCTCGAAGCCGGCCTCGTCCACGGCGGCGCGCACGGCCGCGTCGTCGAGGGGCGCCTCGGAGACGACGGTGACCTCGCCGGTGGAGGCGACGGCCTGCACGGAGCGGACGCCCGCGATCTCGGAGATCTCGCCGGAGACGGCGCCCTCGCAGTGGCCGCAGCTCATTCCGCTCACCTTGTAGACGGTGGTGACGGAGCCCTGGGCGGTGTCGGTCTGGGCGGTCATGTCGTTACTCCTCGTGGAGGGGGCGTGCGCGGGCGGGTACCCGCGGGTCCGGGCTGGACCACTCACCACCCACTGTACCCCTAGGGGGTATGGCTTCGAATGAGCCTGCCGTGAGATGTGGGGCGAGGTGGAAACTCCGCCACGACAGTCGCGGCCGCCACGGGGCACGACGGTCGGTCACGACGGTACGGAAATGAGGGTGACGGATGCGCGCGGTCGTGTTCGAGCGCTTCGGGGAGCCGGCCGAGGTGTGCGAGGTCGCCGACCCCGCGCCCGCGCCGCACGGCGTGGTGGTGCGGGTCGAGGCCACCGGGCTGTGCCGCAGCGACTGGCACGGCTGGCAGGGGCACGACCCGGACATCACGCTGCCGCACGTGCCCGGTCACGAACTCGCCGGCGTCGTCGAGGCGGCCGGTGACCGGGTGACCGGGTGGCGGCCCGGTGACCGGGTGACCGTGCCCTTCGTCTGCGCCTGCGGGAGCTGCGCGGCGTGCGCGGCGGGGGACCAGCAGGTGTGCGAGCGCCAGACCCAGCCGGGCTTCACGCACTGGGGTTCCTTCGCCGAGTACGTGGCGCTCGACCACGCCGACGTCAACCTCGTCGCCGTGCCCGACGGCATGTCGTACGCCACGGCCGCCTCGCTCGGCTGCCGGTTCGCCACCGCGTTCCGGGCCGTGGTGCAGCAGGGGCGCGTCGCGGCGGGGGAGTGGGTCGCGGTGCACGGCTGTGGGGGCGTCGGGCTGTCCGCGGTGATGATCGCCGCGGCGGCGGGCGCGCGCGTGGTCGCCGTGGACGTGTCGCCCCGCGCGCTGGAGCTGGCGCGCACCTTCGGCGCGGTGGAGTGCGTGGACGCCTCCCGGACGCCGGACACGGCGGCGGCCGTCCGCGAGCTCACCGGCGGCGGCGCCCACCTCTCGCTGGACGCCCTCGGCTCGCCCGTCACCTGCGCCGCGTCCGTGGCCGGCCTGCGCCGCCGCGGACGGCACGTCCAGGTCGGGCTGCTGCTCTCGGCGGACGGCACCACACCCGTGCCGATGGCCCGCGCGGTCGCCCTGGAGCTGGAGCTGATGGGCAGCCACGGGATGGCCGCGCACACCTACCCGCCGATGCTGGAGCTGGTCCGCGCCGGAGTGCTCCGGCCCGACCTGCTGGTGACGTCCACCATCGGCCTCGAGGCGGTCCCGGGGGCCCTCGCGGCGATGGGGACGGCCCCCGGCGCCGGGGTGACGGTCATCGAGCCCCTGCCGACACGGTGATGGTCATCGGGCCGTGACGGCCGCCCCGGGGTGGCCGGGGCGGGAGTCGCCGTGCCGTCGCGGGGCGTCGGGGTGCCCGCGGTGTACGGCCCACTCGTGGTCGAGGACGGCCATCAGGACCTCGTCCACCCACACCCCGTCCCGCCGCTCCACCTCGCGCCGCACGCCCTCGCGCACGAAGCCGACCTTCTCGTAGACCCGCAGCGCCCGGTGGTTGTGGGCGTAGGCGTCCAGCTGGACGCGGTGCAGGCCGAGTCCCTCGAAGGCGTGGCCCACGATCAGCCGGGTCGCCTCGGTGCCGACGCCCCGGCCGCGTCCCCGGGGGCCGATCAGGGTGCGGAAGGTGCAGGAACGGTTCGCGGGCTCCCAGTCGTGGAGCACGACCTCGCCGAGCAGTTCCCCGTCGGCGGGGTCGGTGACCGCGAGGTCGAGGCGGTCGGGCCGGGCGCTGCGGGTGCCGTACCAGTCGCGCAGCACCCGAGGGGTGAGTTCGCGTGGCGGGGAGCCGGTGAAGTGCGCGACCTCGGGATCGTTGACGATCTCCCACATGCGCTCGGCGTCCGCCTCGGTGAACGGCCGCAGCACGGTCCGGTCACCGGTCAGCACGGGTTTGACGGAGAAGTCCATGGCCCGAACTGTGCCCCACGCGGCCGCGGGGCACCGAACGGTTTTCCGACAGTGCTTGTTACGCAGGGACCGCGCCCCCTACTTGTTCCGGTTGCGCGGGCGGGACGCCACCCAGGCCCGGACCGTGTCCGCGTACCAGTACGGCTTTCCTCCCTCCACGTGGTCGGGCGGGGGCAGCAGCCCGTGCTTGCGGTACGACCGCACGGTGTCCGGCTGGACGTGGATGTGGGCCGCGATGTCCTTGTAGGACCAGAGCCTTCGGTCGGTCACTCTTTGCACCTCCCTGCGCGCGCCGCGGCGGCGACCGGGGACGGCCGCCGGGGGGAGCCGGGCGCTGCGCCGGCGATCACCAAGCCTGTTCCGGGTGAACGACGCCGGGTGAGGGGCGGTCGGGGGCCGTGCCGGGGTGTGACGGAAGACCCGCAGGCGCGTGACATGTGTGACCCGGAAGGTGCTTTCGTGACACGAGTGCCACACAGACGTACGCCGTCGTTCAGGCGCGGCGCGTTGACTGCGGCGGTGGGAGGTGTTCCGTTTCCGCGTCCCTCGATGGTCTCCCGACCGTCACCCGGGACACGTCGTCCGAATGTCCGGACAAAACATTGACAGGCCGCACGCACGGGGCTAGAAACCGGGGTGACGCAAGGGCGCGGGCAAGGAGGGAACGCGATGGCGCACGACCCGACGGCACACGGCCGGGGCGCCGGTTCCCCCACCGAACGCCTCCGGCGCGGGAAGGCGGCCTCGCCCTGGCAGGAGCGAGGCACGAGCGCCAACTCCCCGCTCGCACCGGCTCCGCGCCGGAGGTTCCCGCGTCGCGCCCCGACGCGGGGCGGCCACACTGCCCCACGTGTCTACGCGGACGCCCAAACCGCAGACACAGTGTCGGGCGCGCCCGCGGCGCCCGGCTGCTGGGATGGAGTCAGGGCCGAGACCGCGATCCGAGCGTCGCCGGTCCCGGCCCGTGAACGGCAGCACGAGCAGCGCGAGCGGTACGTACGGCATGAGCCGTACGAGCGGCACGAGCTGTACCAACGGCACGTCTCGACCCGTCGCCGCCATCTGTGAAGGAGTTCTCGGTCATGACGAACATCGTCAACCACTGGATCGGCGGCAAGACCGCCGAAGGCGCCTCGGGCACGTACGGGCCGGTGACCAACCCGGCGACCGGCGAGGTCACCACCAAGGTCGCCTTCGCCTCCGTCGACGAGGTGGACGCCGCGGTCGCCGCCGCCAAGGAGGCGTACCTGACCTGGGGTCAGTCCTCCCTGGCCCAGCGGACCTCGATCCTCTTCCGGTTCCGCGCGCTGCTGGACGAGCACCGCGACGAGATCGCCGGGCTGATCACCGCCGAGCACGGCAAGGTGCACTCCGACGCGCTCGGCGAGGTCGCGCGCGGCCTGGAGATCGTGGACCTGGCCTGCGGCATCAACGTCCAGCTCAAGGGCGAGCTGTCGACGCAGGTCGCCACCCGCGTCGACGTGTCCTCGATCCGGCAGCCGCTCGGCGTCGTCGCGGGCATCACGCCGTTCAACTTCCCGGCGATGGTGCCGCTGTGGATGTTCCCGATCGCCATCGCCTGCGGCAACACCTTCGTGCTCAAGCCGAGCGAGAAGGACCCGTCGGCCGCCGTGAAGCTCGCCGAGCTGCTCTCCGAGGCCGGCCTGCCGGACGGCGTCTTCAACGTCGTGCACGGCGACAAGGTGGCCGTCGACCGCCTCCTGGAGCACCCGGACGTCAAGGCGGTCTCCTTCGTCGGCTCGACCCCCATCGCCCGCTACATCCACACCACCGCCTCCGCGAACGGCAAGCGCGTACAGGCACTCGGCGGCGCCAAGAACCACATGCTGGTGCTGCCCGACGCCGACCTCGACGCGGCCGCCGACGCGGCGGTGAGCGCGGCCTACGGCTCGGCCGGCGAGCGCTGCATGGCCATCTCCGCGGTCGTCGCCGTCGGCTCCGTCGGCGACACGCTGGTCGAGAAGATCCGCGAGCGCGCCGAGAAGATCAAGATCGGTCCGGGCACCGATCCGTCCTCCGAGATGGGCCCGCTCATCACCAAGGCGCACCGCGACAAGGTCGCCTCCTACGTCGAGGGCGCCGCGGCCGAGGGCTGCGAGGTCGTCCTGGACGGCACCGGGTACACCGTCGAGGGGCACGAGGACGGCCACTGGATCGGCCTCTCCCTGCTGGACCGGGTGCCGACCACCGCCAAGGCGTACCAGGACGAGATCTTCGGCCCCGTCCTGTGCGTGCTGCGCGCGGAGACCTACGAGGAGGGCGTGGCCCTCATCAACGCCTCGCCGTTCGGCAACGGCACCGCGATCTTCACCCGGGACGGCGGCGCGGCCCGCCGCTTCCAGCTGGAGATCGAGGCCGGCATGGTCGGCGTGAACGTGCCGATCCCGGTCCCCGTCGGCTACCACTCCTTCGGCGGCTGGAAGGACTCGCTCTTCGGCGACCACCACATCTACGGCAACGACGGCACGCACTTCTACACCCGCGGCAAGGTCGTCACCACCCGCTGGCCGGACCCGGCCGACGCCCCCGCGGGCGTGGACCTGGGCTTCCCGCGCAACCACTGAGGCAGCGCAACCACTGAGGCAGCGCAGCCACTGAGGCCGCGCAGCCACTGAGGCCGCGCACCACTGAGGCCGCGCAACCACTGAGGCCGCGCAACCACTGGAGCCGTGCGGACGCCCCCGGCTCGCCGAGCGACACGGCGGCCGGGGGCGCCGGCGCGTCACCGGCGGTTCACTGGCCGATCGCCGCGTCCCGCTGCTCCCTGACCTGCTCGGTGAGGTCGCCGGTCTCGGCGGCGGGCGGGGCCGTGATCTCCTTGGTGGCCCCGAACTTCACGAAGTCCATGTTCACCGTCATCCCGGCGCCGGTCTGCGACATCCGCACCGGCAGGTCCTTGCCGTCGACCCAGATGTCGCAGGTCATCTTCCCGCCGTTCGCCTCCAGGGCGGTGATGGCGGCCTTCTTCTCGGCCTCGGTGAGCTTGGACTTCTCGATGTGCTCCGCACCGACGCTGCCCCGGTAGTGGGTGGTCTCCTTGCCGAGGACGGTCTCCTCGCCGAGGTTCTCCACCTCCGAGGAAGCGGCCAGGTAGCGCAGCCCCGCCGTCGGGTCCGCGTTGGCCGCCATGTTGTCGGCGCCCGCCTCGCCCGTCACGGCGGCGACGTCGACGCGCATCCATTCCTTGCCCGCGAGGGGGCCGTTGGGCTGGGGATCGACGTCGTAGTAGTAGGCGCCGTCGACCATGACGACCCGCGTCGTCGGGTCGTCCTGGAGGGCGCTCATCTGCGCGGCGGCGGTGTCCATCTCGACGTCCATGGCGGCGCCGTCGCCCCAGGAGTACGTGCCGTCCATGGAGACCGGCTCGCCGCCGGCGGCCTCCAGCGTGGTCGTCGTCCTGACCTCGGCGGAGCCCAGCTCCTCGGTCCGGTCGGTGGCCCGGGTGAGGGCGGCCATGATCGTGTCCGCCTTGTCCACGGCCTTGTCGGCCGTCTCGGCCGCCGTCTTCGCGCCCTCCGAGCCGCACGCGGTCGCCACGACCATCGCGGCCGCCGTCAACCCCACCCAGGCCGCGGTGTACTTCAGCTTCATGAGTCCCCACCCGTTGCCGTGTTCCTGTGATTCATCTGTGCGAAGGACTCTACCGTCGGCCACCGACAGCGTCCGGATACCGGACGACGGCACGTTTTTTTGCCCCGGGCCCTACGGTTCCCGCACGCCCCAAAGGCCCGTGGCGTCAAGGGGAGTATTGCTGTTTCCGGATGCTTGACGGTTTCGATCAACGGTTTCCGTAGGTAAACACCCATTGACGCAGCGGTTTTCGTCGTTATTCCATCTGGCGTCGGGAGCGGAACAGAACCACGTACGACCCAGCCGCCGGAGGCGATAGCGCTCCCTCGCGAACCACGCCGCACGAGTCGATCGGAACCGCTCCATGACCGACACGCTCCGTCCCGCCGAGACCGCCGCCGCGCCCCCGGACGCACCGGCACCCGAGGAGTCCCGGGCGCTGAAGCGTTCCATCGGGGTCGTCGGCGGTACCCTCCTGACGCTCTCGTGCGTGACCCCCGCCTCCACGCTGTTCGTGGTCGTCCCCGACCTCTTCGGCTCGCTCGGCACCGCCACCGCGCTCACCATCGCCATCGGCTCCCTGCTCTGCGTCGCCGTGGCGTTCTGCTACTCGGAGCTGGGCACCCTCGTCCCCAGCGCGGGCGGCGAGTACGCCATGGTGTCCACGATGGCCGGGCGCCTCGCGGGCTGGCTGGTCTTCGTGCTGTCCCTGCTGGTCGTCATGATCGTGCCGCCGGTGATCGCGATGGGCACGGCCGACTACCTCGAACCGATCCTGCACCTCGACCCGTCCCTGGCCGGCGCGGCGGTCATGCTCCTGGCGACCCTGGCCGGTCTGCTCGACCTGCGCGCCAACGCCTGGATCACCGGCGTCTTCCTGGTCCTGGAGGTCATCGCCGCGGCCGTCGTCGCGGTGCTGGGCTTCGCCCACGCCGAGCGCGGCCCCGGCAGCCTCCTGTCGATGGAGGTCGGCGGCGCCCACGGCGGCACGGACCCCGTGACGGCCATGCTGGTCGTCTCCGGGCTCGCCATCGCCCTCTTCATCACGCAGGGCTTCTCCACCGCCGTCTACCTCTCCGAGGAACTGGAGAACCCGCGCTGCAACGTCGCCCGCACCGTCCTCGCCACCCTCGCCATCTCCACCGTGATCATCCTGGTCCCGGTCGCCGCCATCACCCTCGGCGCGTCCGACCTGGGCGAGCTGACCGGCGGCGACATCGGCGCCATGGTCGCGGCCTGGTCCAACTCCGCCGTCGGCACCTTCGTCAGCCTGTGCGTGGCCCTCGCCATCATCAACGCCGGCATCGTCATGGTCATCCAGAACTCGCGCGTCCTGTTCGCCTCCGCCCGCGACAAGGCCTGGCCCGCCCCGGTCAACGGACTCTTCGCCAGGCTCGGCCGGTTCGGCTCCCCGTGGGTCGCCACCCTCGCCGTCGGCGTGCCCGGCGCCGCGCTGTGCTACGTCGACCTGGACACGCTGTACGGCGTCACCGGCGTCTCCGTCACCGCGATGTACCTGCTGGTCGCCGTCGCCGCCCTCGGGGCCCGGCGCGGCGCCCACCGGCACGCGCGCGCGTGGCGCATGCCCCTGTGGCCGGCGATGCCGGTGCTCCTGATCGTGGTCCTCGCCTACATCCTGACCCAGCAGGAGGTGAGCCACCTGCTGTGGACCGGCGGCATCGCGGCCGCCGCCACCCTGTACTGGGCCCTGTATCTGCGCCCGCGCCGCGACACGCGCTGGCTGGTGACGGTCCCGCAGGACGTCCGCGAGCCCGCCGGACCGTGACCGGCTCACCGGACCGTGACCGGCCCACCGGACCGTGACCGGCCCACCGGAGGGCGACGGCCGGCCCACCGGAGCCGACGGCCGACCGCCGGGGAATGACGGCCGCCGGATCACGAGGGTCGCCGGATCATGACGGCCGCCGGGCCACGACGGTCGCTGGGCGGGGACGGACGCCGGGCCGGGACCGCCCGCCGGGCGTGACGGCTCATCGGCCCTGACCCACCAGCGGCCGCGACCACCCGCCGACCGCGACTACCCGCCGACCGCGACTACCCGCCGACCGCGACTACCCGTCGGCCGTGGCAGCGCGCCGACCGTGACAGCCCGCAGGGCTTGACGGCAGCCCGGCCGCCGCCCCGCAGCCCGGCTGCTCCCCGGGCCCCGACCGATCCCGGCCAACCCTGACCGACCCCGACCGGTCTCCCGGGCCCCGCCCGGACTACCGCGCCCGTGGTACGTGCGGCCGGCCGCGTACTTCCGTGGGAGGGGCGCCGGTTCACCCCCGGGAGGGCGGTCGCCGTCGGCGCCGGCCCGTACCGTTGACGCAT
Organism: Streptomyces sp. CCM_MD2014; assembly: GCF_000772045.1. Taxonomy (GTDB): domain Bacteria; phylum Actinomycetota; class Actinomycetes; order Streptomycetales; family Streptomycetaceae; genus Streptomyces; species Streptomyces salinarius. Next base: position 5,684,053 of record NZ_CP009754.1, read on the forward strand.
GGATCTTCGACTGCCCCGCGTGCGAGGGCTGCTACGGGGGCCGCGGCGGATGCTCTCCGCCGCGGCCGCCGTCGTCGTGCTCGCCGGAGCCGGGACGTGGACGGCCGTCGCCGGTGACGACCCGGCCCCGGTGCGGCGCGCCGACCGGGTCGTGGCGGTGGGCGACGGCGTGCGCCTGGACACCTCGTACTTCACGGCCGGCTCCGGCGGCCGCCGCCCCGCCGTCCTGCTCGCGCACGGCTTCGGCGGCAGCAAGGACGACGTACGGGAGCAGGCCGAGGACCTGGCCAGGGACGGGTACGCGGTCCTCACCTGGTCGGCGCGCGGTTTCGGCAAGTCCACCGGGAAGATCGGGCTGAACGCGCCGGACGGCGAGGTCGCCGATGTCTCCCGCCTGATCGACTGGCTCGCGAAGCAGCCCCAGGTCCGGCTCGACAAGGACGGCGACCCCCGCGTGGGCATCGCGGGCGGTTCCTACGGCGGCGCGGTGGCCCTGCTCGCGGCCGGTCGCGACACCCGGGTGGACGCCGTCGCCCCGGCGATCACGTACTGGAACCTCGCGGACGCGCTGTTCCCGAACGGCGTGTTCAAGAAGCTGTGGGCCGGCATCTTCGTCAACTCCGGCGGCGGCTGCGACCGGTTCGAGGCCGACCTGTGCCGCATGTACCAGCGGGTCGCCGAGTCCGGCACGCCCGACGCCGAGGCCGTGCGGCTCCTCGAGCGGCGCAGCCCGCAGGCGGTGGGCGAGCGGATCAAGGTGCCCACCCTGCTCGTGCAGGGCCAGACCGACTCCCTGTTCCCGCTCGGCCAGGCCGACGCCGCGGCGAAGGCGATCCGGGCGAACGGCGCCCCCGTGGACGTCGACTGGATCGCGGGCGGTCACGACGGCGGAGACATGGAGACCGACCGCGTCCAGGCGCGCATCGACGACTGGTTCGACCGGTATCTCAAGGACGACGCGAGCGCCGGCACCGGCCCCGCCTTCCGCGTCACCCGCACCGGAGGCGTCGACTCCACCGACGGGCAGGCCCAGTTGCGCGGCGCGAGCGCCGAGCACTACCCGGGCCTGACGAACGGACAGCGCTCCGTGCCCCTGCACGGCCGGGAGCAGCGCGTCGACAACCCGGCCGGCGCCAACCCGCCCGCCGTCTCCGCCCTGCCCGGCATCGGCGGCGCCGGAGGGCTCTCCCAGCTCTCCTCGCTCGGCGTCGGCGTCTCCCTGGACTTCCCCGGCCAGTACGCGGCGTTCGAGTCCGCCCCGGTCGACGACGACCTGCGGATCACCGGCTCGCCGACGGCCACCGTCCACGTCCGCTCCACCACCGACGACGCCGTCCTCTTCGCCAAGGTGTACGACGTCGGCCCCGGCGGCACGGCGCCCGTGCTCCCCTCCCAACTGGTCACCCCCGTCCGCGTCGAGGACGCCGAGGCGGGCAGGGACGTGACGGTCACCCTCCCGGCGATCGACCACGAGGTGGAGAAGGGCCACCGCCTCCGCCTGGTCCTCGCCTCCACCGACCTCGGCTACGCCTCCCCGGCCGCCCCGGCGACGTACACCGTCTCCCTCGAGGGCGACCTGAAGGTGCCGACCGCGCCCGGCGTGACGACCGCCGCCGCCCCGCTGCCCGCCTGGGTGTGGTGGCTGCCCCTGGCCGGTGCCGCCGTCGCCCTGGTCCTGCTGTGGACCGGCCGCCGCCGCACCACCGCGCCCGCACCCGACCCGGCGCTCGCCGACGTGCCCCTGCAGATCACCGGCCTGAGCAAGCGCTACGCCGGGTCCGCCGAGCGGTACGCGGTGCGGGAGCTGTCCTTCCGCGTGGAGAAGGGGCAGGTGCTCGGTCTGCTCGGACCCAACGGCGCGGGCAAGACCACCACGCTGCGGATGCTGATGGGCCTGATCACGCCGGACGACGGCGAGATCAGGGTCTTCGGCCACGCCATCCGGCCCGGCGCCCCGGTGCTGTCCCGGGTCGGCGCCTTCGTCGAGGGCGCCGGATTCCTGCCGCACCTGTCCGGCCGGGAGAACCTGGAGCTGTACTGGCGGGCGACCGGCCGCCCGCCCGAGGACGCCCACCTGGACGAGGCCCTGGAGATCGCCGGGCTCGGCGACGCGCTCGCCCGCGCGGTGCGCACCTACTCCCAGGGCATGCGCCAGCGGCTCGCCATCGCCCAGGCCATGCTCGGCCTGCCCGACCTCCTCATCCTCGACGAGCCGACCAACGGCCTCGACCCGCCGCAGATCCGCGAGATGCGCGAGGTGATGATCCGCTACGCGGCCGCCGGACGCACCGTGATCGTCTCCAGCCATCTGCTGGCCGAGGTCGAGCAGTCCTGCACCCACCTCGTGGTCATGGACCGGGGCCGGCTGGTCCAGGCCGGCCCGGTCGCCGAGATCGTCGGCTCCGGCGACACCCTCCTCGTCGGCACCGGCCTGCCCGTGGACGAACCGCTCGTGGACAAGGTGGCCGCCCTGCCCGGCGTCGCCTCGGTCGTGCACACCGACGACGGGCTCCTGGTCCGCCTCGACCCCGGCGGCACCGCGCCCGGCCTGGTCGCCGAACTGGTCCGCCTGGAGATCCCGGTGGCGTCGGTCGGCCCGCACCGCCGCCTGGAGGACGCCTTCCTCACCCTGATCGGAGGATCCGCATGAGCGCGCCCACCAAGCCGGCGACGGCCGGGCCCGCGCCCGGACCGGCGTCGGCGCCCGACTCGGCGCCCGGCTACCGGGCGGGCCGCACCCTGCCCCTGCGGGTGGAGCTGGTGCGTCAGCTCAAGCGGCGCCGGACCCTGTTCATGGGCGCGATCCTCGCAGTCCTGCCGTTCGTCCTCGTCGTCGCCTTCGCGATCGGCGGCGAGCCGGACGGCCCCGGCGACCGCATCACCCTGATGGACACCGCCACCGCCTCCGGCGCCAACTTCGCCGCCGTCAACCTGTTCGTCTCGGCGGGCTTCCTGCTGGTCGTCCCGGTCGCGCTGTTCTGCGGGGACACCGTGGCCTCCGAGGCGAGCTGGTCCTCCCTGCGCTATCTGCTCGCCGCGCCGGTGCCGCGGGCGCGGCTGCTCGCGTCCAAGCTGGCCGTCGGGCTCGGGATGAGCCTGGCCGCGATGGTGCTGCTCCCCCTGGTGGCGCTGGCCGTGGGCACGGTCGCCTACGGCTGGGGGCCGCTGGCCATCCCCACGGGCGGCTCGCTCGCGCCGGGGACGGCCGCGCAGCGCCTGGTCGTGGTCGTGGCGTACATCTTCGTGTCCCAACTGGTCACCGCGGGGCTCGCCTTCTGGCTGTCGACCCGCACCGACGCGCCGCTCGGAGCGGTCGGCGGCGCCGTCGGCCTCACCATCGTCGGCAACGTCCTGGACGCCGTGACGGCGCTCGGCCACTGGCGCGACTTCCTGCCCGCGCACTGGCAGTTCGCCTGGGCGGACGCCGTCCAGCCGAACCCGGAGTGGTCGGGCATGATCCAGGGCGCGGCGGTCTCGGTCACGTACGCGCTGGTGCTGTTCGCCCTGGCCTTCCGGGGTTTCGCCAGGAAGGACGTCGTCTCCTAGGTCACCCGAGGGCTGCCCGCCGGTCTCGGCGGGACGCCCCCGTGCCCCCTTCGAGACACAGCCGTAACACCCCGTGCCGCACGTTTCGCCCCGCCGCCCCGTCACAGTCACGTACACCGGCGCCGAACAAGCACAGGGGGACGGACGATGAACCGGTACGGGACGCACGGGAAGCGGGGGCGGCGCGGCACGAGCGCACTGCTCGCGCTCACCCTGGCGGGCGGAGTGCTGCTCACCGGCTGCGGGGGAGGGGACGACTCCGCCGGCGGTGCGAAGGACACCACGGTCGACTCGCGCCGTCGCGGCTCGGCCCCGATGCCCGCCCCCGACCGCCCGCGCGGCGAGGGCGAACAGCGCCACGACGGCGGCACGGCCACCGGCGAGGCCGGCAAGAACGGGGACTCCCGGGAGATCGCGCCCGACCCCGACTACCTCTCCACCTTCGCCCTCGACGTCGACACCGCCTCCTACGGCTACGCCCGCCGCACCCTGTCCGAGGGCCGGCTGCCCGACCCGGCGACGGTCCGCCCCGAGGAGTTCGTCAACAGCTTCCGCCAGGACTACGAGCGGCCCGACGGCGACGGCTTCTCGGTGACCGTGGACGGCGCCCGCACCGACGCCGAGGACTGGTCACTGGTCCGCGTCGGCCTGGCCACCCGCTCCGCCGAGGAGCGGGGCGAACGCCCGCCGGCCGCCCTGACCTTCGTCATCGACGTCTCCGGCTCCATGGGCGAACCCGGCCGCCTCGACCTCGCCCGGGAGGCGCTGGGCACCATGACCGACCGGCTGCGCGACGACGACTCCGTCGCGCTCGTCACCTTCAGCGACGAGGCCGAGACCGTCCTGCCCATGACCCGGCTCGGCGACCACCGCGGCCGCGTCCACGACGCGATCGACGGTCTGGAGCCGGCCGAGTCCACCAACCTCGGCGCGGGCGTCGAGACCGGATACGAGACCGCCGTCGAGGGCCGCCGCGAGGGCGTCACCAACCGTGTCGTCCTCGTCTCCGACGCCCTCGCCAACACCGGCGACACCGACGCGGACACCATCCTCGAACGCATCGCCGCCGAGCGCCGCGAGCACGGCATCACCCTCTTCGGCGTGGGCGTCGGCAGCGACTACGGCGACGCCCTGATGGAACGCCTCGCCGACAAGGGCGACGGCCACACCGCGTACGTCTCGACCCCCGAGGACGCCCGCGAGGTGTTCTGCGAGCAACTCCCGCGCCACATCGAGCTGACCGCCCGCGACGCCAAGGCCCAGGTCGCCTTCGACCCGGAGACCGTCGCCGAGTTCCGCCTGGTCGGCTACGACAACCGCCAGGTCGCCGACGAGGACTTCCGCGACGACCGCGTCGACGGCGGCGAGGTCGGCCCCGGCCACACGGTCACCGCCCTCTACGCCGTCCGCACCAGGCCGGGCGCCGACGGCCACCTCGCCACGGCCACCGTCCGCTGGCTCGACCCCGGCAGCCGGGACCCGCACGAGGAGTCCGGCGCCGTGGAGACCGACGCCCTCGACGGCTCGGTCTGGGAGGCCGGGCGCGGGCTGCGGGTGACGGCGACCGCCGCCTACTTCGCCGACGCGCTCCGGTCCGCGGACGGCGACCGCAGCTCCCTGCCGGGCGCGCCGGGACTGTCCGAACTGTCCGGGCGGGCCGACGGCCTGGCGGACCGCACGGAGGACGAGGACGTGCGCGAGCTGGCCGAGGCGATCGAGGAGGCGGACCGGCTGACCTGACCCGACGGGGTGCCGCCCGCCCATTGACGTTTCCTTACGCGTGAGTAAGTTTACTCTGAAGTAAGTTCGTAAGCGGGTTCGCAGGAGTTCACGCGACAGCGCAGCAGTCCGACCGCGACCGGGAGCCGTCATGGGCGTACGCAGGGACCTGAAACGGGCGAAGGGGCGCGGTGGCCCGGCGTCCCGAGCGAGGACCGAGACCGTCAGGGACGCGGACGGCACCGTCCGCGAGGCCCGCACCGCCCCCCTCGCGCCCCCTCCCACCGAGGGCAGCACCGCCGACATCCCCTTCACCAACGCGGCCGAGGCCCCCGGCGCGGTGATCCTGCGCCGCCAGGTGGACGGGGCCTGGCGGCCCGTCACCGCCGCGGAGTTCGCCCGCGAGGTCACCGCTGTGGCCAAGGGCCTGATCGCCGCCGGCCTCGAACCCGGCGGCCGGGTCGCCGTCATGTCCCGCACCCGCTACGAGTGGACGGTCCTGGACTTCGCGATCTGGGCGGCCGGCGGCCAGACCGTCCCGGTCTACGCCACCTCCTCGGCCGACCAGGTCGAGTGGATCGTCCGCGACTCCGGCGCACGGCACGTCGTCACCGAGACCGCCGCCCACACCGCCACCGTCCGGACCGGCACGGACGGCCATCCGGAGCACCCGAGCGTCTGGGAAATCGACGCGGGTGCCCTCGCCGACCTCACCGCCCTCGGACTGGGCGTGAGCGACGAGGAGGTCACCAAGCGCCGCACCGCCCTCACCCCGGACGCGGTCGCCACCGTCTGCTACACCTCCGGCACCACCGGCCGCCCCAAGGGCTGCGTCCTCACCCACGCCAACCTGCACGCCGAGGCCGCCAACACGGTCGAGCTGCTGCACCCGATCTTCAAGGAGGTCACCGGCCAGACCGCCTCCACCCTCCTCTTCCTGCCGCTCGCCCACATCCTGGGCCGCACCATCCAGATCGCCTGCCTGCTGGCCCGCATCGAGATCGGCCACTTCCCCAGCATCAGGCCCGACGAACTGCGCCCCGCGCTCAAGTCGTTCCGCCCGACCTTCCTGGTCGGCGTCCCGTACCTGTTCGAGAAGATCCACGACACCGGCCGGGCGACCGCGGAGAAGATCGGCCGCGGCGCCTCCTTCGAACGCGCCCACCGCCTCGCCGTCCGCTTCGGCGGAGCGCACCTGGAACGCTTCCTGGGCCGCGGCAAGGGCCCCACCCCCGGCCTGTGGGCCGGCTGGGCCCTGTACGACCTGCTGGTCTACCGCCGGGTGCGCAAGGAACTCGGCGGCCGGATGCGCTACGCCATCAGCGGCGGCTCCCCGCTGGAGACAGACCTCAACCTGTTCTTCTACGCCGCCGGGATCATGATCTACGAGGGCTACGGCCTGACCGAGACCACCGCCGCCGCCACCATCGTCCCGCCGCTCGGCCCCCGCCCCGGCACGGTCGGCCCGCCCGTCCCCGGCACCGCCGTGCGCATCGCGGACGACGGCGAGGTCCTGGTCAAGGGCGGCATCGTCTTCGGCGCCTACCGGGGCAACCCGGAGGCCACCGACGCGGCCCTCACCGACGGCTGGTTCGCCACCGGCGACCTCGGCTCCCTCGACGCCGACGGCTACCTCACCATCACCGGCCGCAAGAAGGACCTGCTGGTCACCTCCGGCGGCAAGAACGTCTCCCCGGCCGTCCTGGAGGACCGGCTGCGCAGCCGCCCGCCCGTCGCCCAGTGCCTGGTCGTCGGCGACAACCGTCCCTTCGTCGCCGCGCTGATCACCCTCGACCCGGAGGCCGTCGCCCACTGGCTGGCGGTGCGCAAGCTGCCCGCCGACACCCCGCTGTCCGAGCTGGTGCGCGACGAGAGGATGCGCGCCGACGTCCAGAAGGCCGTCGACCATGCCAACGCGGCCGTCTCCCGGGCCGAGTCGATCCGGGCCTTCCGGCTCGTCGAGGGCGAGTTCACCGAGGAGAACGGGCTGCTCACCCCGTCCCTGAAGGTGAAGCGGCACGCTGCGGTCGCGGCGTACGCGGACGACATCGAGGCGCTGTACGCGACGCCGGGACGCTGACCCGCAACCATGCGCCGCGGGCATGCGAAAGGGGCGGGCCGCCGCTGTGCGCGACGTCCCGCCCCGGGCCGCTGCCGGCGCCCGCCGTGCTCAGCCCTCGCCGTTGGCGGAGAGGATCGAGACGTCCTCCAGGAGGTGGGCCAGCGCACCGTCGCGCTTGGCCTGCGTGGAGTTCTCCGCGCACTGCTGGTTCATGTCGTCGCCCAGGACGTTGAGGTCCTGGATCGGCACGAGACCGATGACGCTGACCGGGATGTCGCTGACCGCGATGCAGGGCTTGTTGAAGGAGCCCTGGATGAGCGCCATCTGCGGGCTCATGTTGCCCGTGGTCATCGAGTTGCCGAAGTACTGCGAGGCGCCGTTCCCGTTGGCGGCGACCGGCCCGCTGTCGTCGCCGATCGCCATCGCCTGCGGGGCCGCGGCAGCGGAGGCGCCCATGACGGAGGCGGCGATCGCCGCGTAGGCAACTACCTTCTTGATCACTGGCCAGTCCTTTCTGAGGAAACCCCGTCCACCGGAGCGCTCTGGTCAACTCCGTGAGTCCGTCCGGGTTTCTCCCGTTCACTCCGACGGCGGACAGCGGGAAATGTGTACGGGTTCGCGTTTGCCCGGGGATTCCGGCGAATTCCGGCCCGTTCTCGAGATCCCGTGCGGGCCAACCGGGTGAACGCCCGCAACCAATCATGGCGCATCGGGTTGATGAGGCCGTAGGACAGTGCGTCGCTACGACGAAAGGAACGCGAAGTGCTCAAGAAGGCAATGGTCGCCGCGGCGGCTGCCGCTTCTGTGATCGGCATGTCGGCTGCCGCCGCTCCCCAGGCCCTGGCCATCGGGGACGACAACGGGCCGGCCGTGGCCAACGGCAACGGCGCCTCCTCGGCGTTCGGCAACTCGGCGACCGAGGGCGACATGAGCCCCCAGCTGTCGCTGGTCGAGGGCACGCTGAACAAGCCGTGCCTCGGTGTCGAGGACGTCAACGTCGCCGTCATCAACCTCGTCCCGATCCAGGACGTCAACGTCCTGGCGGACGACCTGAACCAGCAGTGCGCGGACAACTCCACGCAGGCCAAGCGGGACGGTGCCCTGTCGCACGTCCTGGAGGACCTGTCGGTCCTGTCGGCGAACGGCGAGGGCCGCTGAGCCCAGCCCGGCCCGGTACGGGCGGCCCGCTGATTTCCGCGTGGGCCGCCCGTCCGTGAACGGGACGGGATTTCGCCGGGGAGCGGATCGACGTCGTCGCTCTCTTGGGGGAACGGCCGGACCGAGTCGTGGGGCATCCGAGTGAATTACGGGGTGTCCCACGTTCGGTACTTTCTCCGGCCGTCAATTCCTCGTTTGCAGGCTGCAGGTCATGGTGCGAGCCGTCAATGCTGTGCTCGCGCGGTTTCGGCCGTCATTCAGGCATGACCGCAGAGAAGGGAAAGTTCATGAAGAAGAGCGCTGCTGTCGTCGCGGGCGCGATCATGGCCCTCGGCATGGCCGCCCCGGCCTTCGCCGACGCCGGTGCCGAGGGCGCCGCTGTCGGCTCCCCGGGCGTCCTGTCCGGCAACGTCATCCAGGTTCCGGTGAACGTCGACGCCAACGTGTGCGGCAACACCATCAACGTCGTTGGTCTGCTGAACCCCGCGTTCGGCAATGTGTGCGTGAACGACTGACGCTGTTCCGCACCGACCGGCTGCGTCACGGCCGGCCTTGGCCAACTCGTTTGGTTCGGGCCGGCCTTTCGCCTTTCTGCAGCCCGTCCCCTCCGGATCTCCGGATCGCTCCGGATCGCTCCGGAACGTTCTCCGACGATCTCTCATCTCTCATCTCTCCGAGCAGGAAGACAACCAGAGTGCGACAGACCCTGAGCAGGGGGATGGTCGCGGCTGCCGCCGCGACGGGCATCCTTTCCCTGTGCGGCAGCCCCGCCCTTGCCGACTCGCATGCGGACGGAGCGGCCACGAACTCACCGGGCGCCGTGTCCGGCAACGCCCTCCAGGCGCCCATCGACGTGCCGGTGAACGCCTGCGGCAACACGATCGACGTGATCGCCGCGCTGAACCCCGCCTTCGGCAACGAGTGCGAGAACGCCTCGGACGAGCAGACCGACGGCCACGGCGACGGCGGCGGGTACGGCGAGGACACGTCGTCCTCGTCCTCGTCGCCGACCGGGTCCTCCTCCGGATCCCACGCGGACAGCGTGACCGAGGGCTCTCCCGGCGTGGGCTCCGGCAACAGCACGCAGGTCCCGGTCGACGTGCCGGTCAACCTCTGCGGCAACACCGTCGACGTGATCGCCGCGCTGAACCCGGTCTTCGGCAACGAGTGCGAGAACGCCTCGGAGGAACCCCCCGGCTACGGCGAGGAGGAGCCCCCGCCGCCCACCACGCCCCCCGGCTACGGCGAGGAGGAGCCGCCGCCCCCGACCACGCCTCCCGGGTACGGCGAGGAGGAGCCCCCGCCGCCCACCGACGAGGAGGAGCCCCCGCCCTCCGGCGAGGAGGAGCACCCTCCGACGACTCCCCAGACGGAGCAGCCGCCCGTCCTGGCCGAGACCGGCAGTGAGGGCACGCTGGGTGCCGCGGCCGCCGGTGCCGTGCTGATCGCGGGCGGGGCGATCCTGTACCGCCGGGGCCGGGCCGCCGCCGGCCGCTGATCCCGCCCCACGCGCCCCCGACGCCCCCGGACGGCCCCCGCACGGGCCGCCGGGGGCGTCGGGCCGTCCGCCCCCGGACGGCCCGGGAACGTCAGTGGCTGCCCGCCCGGTCCGGGTCCGGGCGGTCGGCGTGACCCTCCTCCGGGCGGTCCGAGGCGCCGGTGCGGTCCGCGGCCGGTGCGGAGGCCTGGCGTACGACGCGGGCCCGGGCCGGGGCCGCGGCGTCCGGGCGGGCGCCGGCCCGGTGCACCCGGTCCCGCAGCCGGGCGCTCACGTGCCGGCCCCACAACGCCCACAGGGCCCGGCCCGGCGCCCGGTCGTCCCGGGCGTACCAGGCCAGCTCGCGCCCTCCGCGCCCCTCCCCGGCCGGACGCAGCGCGCTCAGCGGCGCGTAGTTCTCCACCACGAACGCCCGCCCCGGCCGCGGCGTCCCCTGAGGCAGCGGCCGGTGGGTCAGGTCCAGGTGCAGGGCCCGTACGACATCCAGTCCCGAGGTGTCGGTGAAGAGGCGGAACTGGGCACCGGGGCGCGGGTTGAAGTCGAGCAGGTGATAGCGGCCGGTCGTGCCGCAGCGCCGGAAGTCGAGGTCGAGGACGCCCCGGTAGCCCAGTTCGGAGACGACCCGTTCGGAAAGCGCCCGCACCTCGGGGTTCGGCGTCCAGCGGCCCACCGCCGTCAGGCCGGCGCCGCGCGGCCTGGCCCGTGTCTTGCGGCCGGGCCCGCCCGCCCGGACCGCTCCCGTGCGGTCGGCGTACCCGTGGAAGAACCAGTCCCGGTCGGGCCCCGGCGGCAGGAACGCCTGCAGCAGCAGCCGGCTTCCGGCCTCCTCGGCCCGCCCGTACAGCTCCCCGGCCTCCCGTGCCGAGCGCACCAGCACCGTGCTGCGCAGCCCGCCGCCCGGGGGCACCAGCCAGGGCCGGCTCCACTTCGCCACCACCGGCAGCCCCAGCCGCCACGCCGCACGCGCCGCCTCCGCCGCGCCGTCCGGGACGACGGTCTCGGGGTGCGGGACACCCAAGGACGCGCACGCGACGGCCAGTTCCGCCTTGTCGGCCACGCGCTCCGCGAGCCCGGCCGGCTGGTCCGGCAGCAGGAACAGGGGCGCCAGCTCCGCCCGCGCCCGGCCCACGGCCACGGCACACGCGTCGTCCATCGGAATCAGTACGGCGGGGCGCGCGATCCGCGCGGCGACGCGGCGCAGGGTCACCGCGATCTCGGCGGGCGACGCACCGGGCGGCGGCGGGGTGTGCAGCTCGCTCAGGTAACGGGAGGCGCGGACCGGGCTCCCGGCGCAGTCGGCGACCACGTGCACGTCCACCCCCGCGCGGCCGAGCGAGCGCACGGCACCCAGCGTTCCGTGGTGAAAGGGATTCCGGTCGGTCCGCAGCACGACGGCGGGGACCCGGGTGTCGAACAGCGACACGGGAGACTTCCTTCGGATTCGGGCTTGTGCGAGCGAGTGCCGCCGGGGCGGTTCACCGGTGCGGGCGATCGCCGCACTCGAACGCCGTAACGGCGGTGGCGTGATGGCATTTCATATGACTGAGTGTCAGTAAGAGGCGTGATTCGGGGCGATCCAAGGAGGCCGGTATGGCCGTACGGCAGTCACGGGCCCGGTCCGGGCGGCGGCCCGCGCACGCCGCGGCGGCGGCGATCGCGGTGGCGGTGTTCCTGGCCGCGGTCCCCGGCGTCGCCGCCGGCGAACCACCCGCGCCCGGACCCGGGCCCAGTACCGGAGCCAGTACCGAAGCCGGTACCGGAGCCGGTGCCGAGTCCACCCCCGCCTTCGGCGCATACCTGGACTACGGCCCGCGCGGCGTGGCCCGGATGGCCGCGCTGAGCCACTGGCTGGGCGGCGCCGAACTGCGCGTCGGCCACACCTACCTGCCCGGCGACCGCTGGAGCAACATCGAGGGAGCCCCCGGTTTCCTCGACGTGTGGGCCGACTGGCGCACCCGCCAGGCCGACCGGATGCTCGTCCTCAACGTGCCCATGATGGAGCGCAACGAGGAGCACCTCGGCGACGGCGAGGTGCGCCGACTGCTGCGCCAGGGCGCCGCCGGACGCTTCGACCACCACTTCCGCGCCCTCGCCGAACGCCTCGTCGCCCTCAAGGTGCCCGACACGGTCCTGGTGCTGGGCTGGGAGATGAACGGCACGACCTACTCCCACCGCTGCGGGCCCGACCCCGAGGCCTGGAAGACCTACTGGAACCGCATCGTCACCACCATGCGCGCGGTGCCCGGCCAGAAGTTCCGGTTCGACTTCGCGCCGAGCCGCGGCCGGGACGCCGTGCCCTGGACGCGGTGCTACCCGGGGGACGCCACCGTCGACATCATCGGCATGGACTCCTACGACCAGCCGCGCGGCATGACCTTCGACGAGCAGGTGAAGGAGCCCTACGGCCTCCAGGCGCACGTCGACTTCGCGAAGGCGCACGACAAGCCCATCTCCTACCCGGAGTGGGGGCTGTTCCGCAACGGCGACAACGCCGCGTACATGCGCGGCATGCTCGCCTGGATGGACGAGCACAAGCCCGTGTACAACACGGTCACCGACTACTGCCCGCACGGCGTCTGGCAGTGCGACGACAATCCCCGTTCCACCGCCGTCTACCGGTCCGTGCTCTTCGGCCGCACCGACGAGTCCGAGCCGACGGCCCCGAAGCCCGAGGAACCGGGCACGCCCACCGCACCGCCCGTGCCCCCGGTGCCGTCCACCGCGCCCGAGCCCCCCGCCGACTGCTCGCCGCTGGAGCTGGGCGACTGGGTGGAGTACTGGCTCGGCGGGAAGCTGTGCATGCGCCTGGACTGGTACTCGCGCAACGAGTAGCGGCGCGCGGCGGGGGCGGTCCCGGGGCCGGTCAGGTGGTTCCGTCACCGCCGGCCCCCCTCCGCTCCGCTCTTCGCCGCAGCAGCTCCTTGCCCCGCCGCCGCGCGGCCGCGTCGCACAGCGCCGCCGCCAGCAGCGGGGCGGTGCGGCGGCGGGCCAGCAGCAGCCGCTGGTTCGGCACCGGTGCCGGGCGCCAGCGGTGTTTGTACGGCTCGTCGCCCCGCAGCAGGCTCAGCGTGGAGCGCCCCGGCGCGCGGGCGTACCCGGCGCACGCGTCCAGCAGCATCACCGCCACGTCCGCCTTCGCCTCCCGCAGCCGGGGATGCGCGCCGTACAGATAGCCGCCGGCCAGCCGGCGCGACAGCAGCGTCACGTCCACGGCCACCACCTCGTCGGCCATGCGGAACTCGGTGACCACCGCGTCCCCGGACCGCACCATCGGCCCCACCGCCCGCACCAGGTGCTCGCGGAAGCGGGGGCGCAGGTGCTCCCCGGTGACCTTCCGCCCCCGCCACTGCAGCCGGTGCAGTTCGAGCAGGCGCCGCACCGCCGCGTCCGCCTCGTCGGGCAGCACGGGCCGGCTCTTGACGCCGAGCGCGTCCAGCCGGCGCAGCTGGGCGCGGACCCGCTGCCTGGCCTTGGCCGAGGGCAGCCGGGCGGCCAGCTCGTCCAGCGGGAGGGCGGGCAGTTCCAGGCAGAGCGAGTCGGCCAGCCGGCGCCGGGGCCCGTGCCAGCACGCGTAGAGCCGTTCGGCGGCGGCGCCCGGCCGTACCTCGCGCAGGTCGACCAGCGCGGTGCGGGACGCCGCCGCGAGGCCCGCGGCGAGGGCGGCCACAGCGTCCGGGCCGCGTTCGTCGTCCAGCAGGACGTCCCCGTAGTCCGAGATCGCCCCGCCCAGCGGCACCAGCGCGGGCACCGGGCGCCGTACGAGCATCAGCGGCGCGGCGGCGACCGGTTCGCCGCCCTCGCGGGCCAGCACCACCCGCAGCCGGCCGGGCGAGCCGTACGAACACCACCAGGAGCGCAGCCAGGCATGGCTCTGGAACGGGGTGGCGGTGGCGCACCGGCCGTACAGCCGCCCCCACTCCGGGGCCAGCTCGGCGAAGGCGGTCTCGTCGGTGACCAGTTCGATCGTGTGGCCGGGCGGGAGTGCGCGCGGCCGCGGCGGTCCCGGGTACGTCACAGCTGTCCGCGTCCGTCGGCCGCCGACGCCGGTCCGGGCACGGCAGCCGCCGTGCGGCCGGGCTCCCGGCCGGCGCGGCGCGGCCGGACCAGCAGGGCGAGGCCGCCCAGCAGCCCGCCCGCGCTCGCGCCCACCAGGCCGGTCACCGCGGCGGACGGCGAGGACGGCTCGGTGGGCTCGGTGGCCCGGGCGAACTGCCGCAGCTCCACGCGGGTGTCGTCGGCGGAGGCGTCCGCGTGCCGGGTCAGGGCGCGGGCGACCGCGTTGGCCATGTCGGCGGCCTCCTCCGGGTCGGCGGAGGTGGCCGTCACCGACACCATCGGCGCGTCCGGCGAGGTCGCGGTGCGGACACTCCGCTCCAGGGTCGCCACCGGCACGTCGGCCCACATCTGCGCGTCCCCGAGTACCGCGAGCTGGGTGGCGACCCGGCCGTAGGCCTGCGCGAAGCCCAGCGCGGACGCGGGGTCGGACTCGTCGGCGGCCACGGCGACGACGTAACTCGTCGCCGTGTACTGCGGGGTGGCGAGCAGGCCGTACCCGGCGCCGATCACCCCGCCGACGAGGACGCCCGCCGCGAGCGGGGACCAGGGCGGCAGGGAGCGCAGGCGGCGCAGGGAGCCGTCCAGGGCGCGGCGCAGGGCGGCCCGGGCGCGGGCGCGGCGGGCGGGTGCGGCGGGCCCGGGGTCCGTCGCGGGCTCGGCCGGGGACTGGGTGAGGGGCTCGGTCATGCGGAACTGACTCCCTGGGGTGCCGGGGACGGGGGCAGCGGTTGCGTGAGGGTGGCCGCGTAGACGTCCATCAGCCGGGCGGCGCTGCGGGTGACGCAGTAGTGGCGGGCCGCGTCGGGCGCGGTGCGCGAGCCGGGGACCGGGCCGCCGGACGCGCGGGTCTCGGCGAGGGCCCGGGCGAACTCCCCGGCGCCGCCGCCGACCCGCCGTGCCGTGGGCGCGGACCCGGGCGGCAGGTCCTCGATCGCCGGGCAGGAGGCGTACAGCACCGGCAGCCCGGACGCGAGCCCCTCCACGGCGGCCAGGCCGAAGGCCTCCTCCGGCGACGGCGACGCGAGGACGTCCATCGCGGCGGCGAGCGCGGGCAGGTCGGGGCCGGGGGAGCCGTCGGGGTGGTAGGGGCGTTCGCCGGTGAGCAGGACGCGGTCGGCGACGCCGGCCTCGCGTGCGGTGCGCCGCAGCAGGTGCTCCTCGGGGCCGCCGCCGACCAGCAGCAGCCAGCAGTCCGGCGGCAGCAGGGCCAGGGCGCGGATCAGCACGTCGAACCGCTTGGCCGCGGTCAGCCGTCCGACGCCGCCGACGACGTACGCGCCCTCGGGCAGGCCGAGGCGGCGCCGGGTGCGCAGCCGCTGGACCGGGTCGAAACGGAAACGGTCCAGGTCGATGCCGTTGGGGACGACCTCGATGCGGGGCGCGGGCACGCCCCAGCGGCGCAGCCGGTCGGCGACGGTGGGGGAGACGGCCACCGTGGCACTGCCGAGGCGCTCCCCGGCCAGGTACAGGGCGCGGACGGCCGGGGTGAGCGGGCGGCCCTCCATCTGGGAGTCGCCGAGGGAGTGTTCGGTGGCGACGACCGCGCGGACCCCGGCGAGACGGGCGGCGAGGCGGCCGTAGAGGCAGGCGCGGTAGAGGTGGGTGTGCACGAGGTCGTAGCCGCCGGTGCGGATGAGACGGGCCAGGCGCGGCAGCGCGGCCAGGTCGCGGTTGCCGGTCATGCCGAGGTGGACGACGTTGACGCCGTCGGCCAGCAGGCCCTCGGCGACCGGTCCGGGGTTGGTGAGCGTCACGACGTCGCAGTCGAGGGGCAGGTGCCGCAGCAGCAGCCGCAGTTGCTGCTCGGCGCCGCCGACACCGAGGCCGGTGATGATGTGCAGGGCCTTCACGTCCGTCACCTCACACCCCCGCCGCGGCCCGGCGGCGCAGGCGGTGCAGCCGGGTTTTGAGGAGCAGCCGTACGGGGGTGTCGCGCTGGCCCACGTGCACGCGGGGCAGCGCGTACGGGCCGGTCAGCGGGCCCGGGTCGATGGCGCAGGCGTAGCCGTACCCGGCGGCGCGCACGGCCTCGGCGGCGCGGGCGTCGACCGTGCCGTACGGGTAGCAGAAGCCGGTGACCTCGGTGCCGGTCAACTCGGCGAGCAGGGCCCTGCTCCCGGCGGTCTCGGCGGCCAGCGCGGTGTCGTCCGCCGTGGTGAGGTCGACGTGGGTGAGACCGTGCGAGCCGATCTCGACGCCCTCGGCGGCGGCGCGGCGGATGCCGTCGGCGGTCAGCAGCGGCTTGCGCGGGCCCAGCGGATCCCAGGCGTTGTCGCCGCCGAGCCGCCCCGGCAGTACGAAGAGGGTCGCCCCGCAGCCCCAGCGGCGCAGGCACGGCAGCGCGTGCTCGACGAAGTCGGCGTACCCGTCGTCGAACGTCAGCCCCACCAGGTCCCCGCCGCCGCCCCGGGCCCGGGCGGCCAGCAGTTCGGCGACCGGCACACCGCGCAGCCCGCGCCGCCGCAGCCAGCCCAGCTGCGCGTCCAGCCGGCCCGGCGTGACGGTGATGCGGTACGGGTCGTCCGAGCAGTCGCCGACCGAGTGGTACATCGCGATCCAGGGGACGGAGGCGGGGCGGGCGTCAGCGGTCGGTGCGGGAGCCGCGGACGTCGCGAAAGCCGCGGAAGGGGAACCGGGAGCGGGAACGGCCATGCGGGTGCCTTTGTGTGACGGGGTGGGGGAGACGGACGGGGCGGACCGCCCTCAGGGCGGGGCGAAGGCCCCGGACGCCCAGGGCCAGGCAGAGGACGACGAAGACTCCGCCGACGGCGGCGGCGCCGACGGCCAGCGAGAGAGCGGTCCGTGAAACGGCGGCACCGGCGTCCGCGACCCGGTCCGCGGCCAGGGCGCCCGCGCCGGTCGCCACGGCCGCCGCGAGCACCGGCCGGCCCAGGTCGCCCAGGACCCGCCGGACGCGCACCGGCACGCTGCGCGGGCCCGTCCCGGCGAGCAGCAGGGCGGCGGTGACGGTGATGCCGGCGGCGTTGGCGGCGGCGATGCCGCGCACGCCCCACGGGCCGACGGCCGAGGCGCCGACGACGGCGGTGGCGAGGACACCGACGGCCATCGCGCCGAACGGATACCAGGACGCCCGGCCCGCCGAGAAGTAGGAGCGGGCCAGCGCGCCCACCACCGTCTGGCCGAGCAGCCCGAGCGCGTACACGCGCATGACGCCGGCCGTCGCCGCCGTGTCGGCCGCCGTGAACGCGCCGCGCTGGAAGAGCAGGTGGACGATCTGCGGCGCGCACGCGACCACGGTGGCCGCGCCGAACAGCACCAGGCAGGCCGCCAGCGCCACGTCCCGCTCGACCCGGTCGCGGGCCCGTACGGTGTCGCCGTCGGCCAGCGCGCGGGCCACCACCGGGAAGGTGACCGTGCACAGCATCAGCGACAGCGTCATCGGGATCTGGGCCACCTTCTGCGCGTAGTTCAGGTGCGAGATGGCCCCGGAGGGGAGCCCGGAGGCCAGGAAGCGCTCGATGAGCACCTGGGACTGGCGGCACAGGGCGAACAGCAGCACGGTGGTGAACAGGGCGAGAGCGAGCGGCCGGGCCGCCTCGTCCGCCGTCACCGTATTCCGCTCGCCCTCCCGGTGCCTCAACCGCCGCAGCAGCGACGGAAGTTGCGCCGCCACCATCAGGACGCCGCCCACCGCGACCCCGGCCGCCGCCGAGCGCACCCCCCAGCGCCCGCCGAGCACGAACATCACCGTGATGATGCCGGTGTTGTGGGCGACGTAGATCGCCGCCGGGGCCAGGAACCGCCGGTGCGCCCGCAGCGCCGCGCTGCAGTACCCGGCGAGCCCGAAGCTGACGACGCAGGTGGCGGTGAGCCGGGTGCAGTCGACGGCGAGGGCGTGGTCGGGCAGCCCCGGCGCCAGGGCCCGCACCAGCGCCGGCGCGGCGACGGCGACCAGCGCACCGGCCGCCGTGAACGCGAGGGCCAGCCGGGGCAGGGTCGAGGCGACCAGCGCGCGCACCGGGTCGCCGGCCACGCCCCGCGCGCGGCGGGCCAGGGCCAGGCTGAACATCGGGACCAGCGCGAAGGCCAGCCCGTCCTCGATCAGCAGTGTCGCCGCGAACTCCGGGACCGTCCACGCCACCAGGAAGGCGTCCGTCTCGCCCCCGGCCCCGAACAGCCGGGCCAGCGCCTGGTCCCGGGCCAGCCCGAGCACCGACCCGGCCACCGAGAGCACGGCGGTGACCAGGGCGGCCCGGGCCAGGAAACGCCCCGAGGACCGGCCGTCGGCGGCGGGTGCGGTCTCCGCGGGCGGCCGGGCGGTCCGGGCGTCCACGGCCGGCGGGCCGGCCTCGGGACCCGGGCGCGCCGCGCCCGCCGCGCGCGGTGAGGTCGTCGTCACCGCTCCGGCACCTCCCGCGCGGCGGAACCCAGTGCCCACCAGGCCGCCAGCCCGAAGGACACCGCCGTCAGGACGGTCGACGGCCCACCGATGTCGGCGTACGCGAAGTCGGTCAGCTGCCAGACCAGGAGCCCGCAGGCGACGAACGCGCAGTCCGGCGCCGAGCCCCGTGCCCGCCGGACCGCGCGCAGCCTGCGCAGGCCCAGCACCAGCAGCGCCAGCCAGCTCCCGGCGAGGCAGAGCAGCCCGGTCAGCCCCTGCTCGGCCAGCACCAGCAGATACATGTTGTGCGGGGACAGCAGCGGCTGCCTGCGGTACCCGGCGCCCGCGCCGTCGGTCTCGCTGCCCGAGGACAGCGCCAAGGAGGCGTGCGCGTCCCGGTGTTCGGGGAAGCCCTTCAGCCCGACGCCGGTCAGCGGACGCTCCCGCCACATGCCGGCGGCCGCCGCCCACATCGTGTAGCGGTCGGTCACCGACTGGTCGGGGGCGTCGGTGACCTCGGTGATGCTGCCGACCCGCTCCTGGAGCATCGCCGTACCGATCCCGAATCCGCCCACCAGCACCACCGCCGCCGCGACCACGGCCGCCCCCACGGCAAGCGCCCTGCGCGCCCCGGCGAGCAGCAGTTGCACCGCGCAGGTCACAGCCGTCGCGATCCACGCCCCGCGGCTGAACGACACGGCCAGCGGCAGCAGCAGGGCGCACGCGCACCCGGCGGCGAGCAGCCGGTGCCGCGACGGCGTCCTTCCCAGCGCCAGCCCGAGGGCGCAGACCAGCCCCAGGGACACCACGGTCGCCATCCCCATCACGTCCTGCGGCCCGAAGGTGCCCACGGCCCGGACCGTCTCCCCCTGGTAGGAGGCGCCCGTGCCGGTGACGTACTGGTGCACGCCGACCGTTCCCTGCCACAGGGCGAGCCCCACCATCGACCAGGTGAGCAGCCGCACGTCGGCCCGGTCGCGGACGAGCAGCAGCACGGCGGCGGGGACCAGGACGAAGACCTGGAGGTAGCGGCCGAGACCGGCCACTCCCGCCCCCGGCGACACCGCGCCCACCGCCGCGAGGGTCAGCCCGAGCACGGGCAGACCGAGCACCGTCGCCGCCGTGCGGGACAGCGGGCGACGCCGGTCGCGCACCAGCCGCAGCGCGCAGTACAGCACCGCCAGCGCCGAGACCGCGTCGGCCGGGTGCGCGCCGCCCCCGTCGTCCGGGGCGAACGGCAGCGCGAGCAGCGCGACGACGGCGACCACGGCCAGCACGGGCGGCAGCCGCCGTACGCGTGCCGTCGGCCGCAGGGGCAGGGCGTGGGCCACCTGGGTCAGCTCCCCGTGGGGCGCACGAGCGCGGCGGCGGTGCGCAGCAGGATGCACACGTCCCGCCACAGCGACCAGTCGTCGATGTACGCGTTGTCGAAGCGGGCCCGGTCCTCGATGGAGGTGTCGCCGCGCAGCCCGTTGATCTGGGCCAGACCCGTGATGCCGGCCGGCATCCGGTGGCGGGCGGCGTAGCCGGGGTAGGTCTGGCTGAACCGGGCGACGAAGTAGGGGCGTTCGGGGCGCGGGCCGACCAGGCTCATGTCGCCCCGGAAGACGTTCCACAGCTGGAGCAGTTCGTCCAGCGAGGTGCGCCGCAGGAAGCGGCAGAACCACGGCATCCGGTGTTCGTCCGCCACGCTCCACCGGGTCGCCGACTCGTGCTCGTCGGCCGGCCGGTGCGTGCGGAACTTCAGCAGCGTGAACGGTCTGCCGCCCTGCCCGACGCGCTCCTGCCGGAACAGCACACCGGGGCCGCCCACCACCCGCAGCACCGCCGCGCAGGCCAGCAGCAGGGGGCTCAGCAACAGCAACAGCAGCCCGGACACCGTCACGTCCAGCACCCGCTTGCCCGCACCGCCGGGCCGCCGCGCCGCCGGTTCCAGGCGCCGGCAGGGGAAGGCGGCGATCCGGTCCCCGGCCGGGTAGGGGGCGTGGGCGGGGGTCTCGGCGTCCAGTTCCCACACCGCGCAGCCCGACTCGGCCAGCGCCCGCAGCAACGCCGCCTGCCGGTGACGTACGGAGGGATCCACGGCGGGGGGCGCGGAGGGGTCCACGACGAGGACGTCCCGTACGCCGTTCTGCACGACCGCCCGCCGCACCTCCTCGCCCGTGGACAGCACGGGCAGGCTCGCGGTGCCGCCCGGGTCGCCGGTGACGATCCCGACGGGGTGCATCCCGCAGCGCGGGTGGCGCAGCAGCGCCGACGCCACCCGCTGCGCGGTCGCGGCGGACCCGACGACGAGGGCGGCGCGGGGGCGGTTCCGCAGTGCCGTGCGGTGTCGGTGGTACACGGCGGCCCGGCCGGCGCAGCCCGTCACCGAGTGCAGCAGGACGCCCGCGGCCAGGGTGCGCGCGGACAGCGCGTGCGCCGGAGCGTACGCCGCGACGAGCGCCGCGAGTACCAACCACACCACCGTGATCCGGCCGCACAGGACGGGCAGGTCGTCCAGCGCACCGGACGGCCGCCGGCCCGGGCGCGGGCGGGGGCGCAGCAGTAGCGAAGCGGCCACCAGCACGCCGGTGAGCAGCGGTTGGTGCGGGGTGCCGGTGAGGGCCAGCGTGCCCGGCACGGCCGCCGTGCCGTCCACGACGAGCAGCGGCAGCGGCGAACCCGGCCGCGGTGCGGGCCGCCCGGAGGGCAGCCGGGGGCTCCCGGTGCCGTCGCGCTGGGGCAGCACCGCGACGGGGGAGGAGCCGAGGTCGCGCGACTGGCCGGCGGGGGAGGGGACGGTGCTTTCCGCGGTCACGGGTGGGTGGACTCCCTGCACTCGATGGGCACGACGGCCGACCGGCCCGCGGTTGCGAGCCCGTCGCCGGGGAGGGCGCGCGGCACGGCGGACGGACCTGCGCCGTCGCCGAGTCCGCCGACGACCACGACGGCGCACACCGCGACCGAGGGCCCCGCACCGGCCGCGGGTCCGGCGGCGGCTGTGGGTCCCGTGCCGGCCGCGGGTCCGGCGGCGGCTGTGGGCCTCGCGTCGGCCGTTGGGCTCGCGCTGGTTGTGGGTCCCGCGCTGGTTGTCGGCTCCGCGTGGGCCGTGGGCTTCGCGCCGGGCGCAGGCCCTGCGGCGGCCGCAGGTCCGGCGGCGGCTGTGGGCCTCGCGTCGGCCGTGGGTCCCGTGTCGGCCGTTGGGCTCGCGCTGGTTGTGGGTCCCGCGCTGGCTGTCGGCTCCGCGTGGGCCGTGGGCTTCGCACCGGGCGCAGGCCCCGCGGCGGCCGCGGGTCCGGCGGCGGCTGCGGGGCCCGTGCCGGCCGCAGGCCCCGTGCCGGCCGTGGGTCGTACGTCGCCGAGGAGGTCGTCGTACAGGGCCGTGACCGACGCCGCCGTGTGACGTACGTCGTGGGCCGAGCGGACGTGCGCACGCCCCCGGCGGCCGAGCGACGCGCGCAGTGGCGCGTCGAGGAGGAGCGCGGTGACGGCGGCGGCCAGTGCCGCCGGGGACCCGGGCGGCACCAGGCAGTGCGGTACGAGCGCGGGCGGCAGGCCCTCGCGGGCGCCGTCCACGTCGGTCGCCACCACGGGCCGGCCGCAGGCCATCGCCTCCAGCGGGGCCAGCGCCATGCCCTCCCAGCGCGAGGGCAGGACGACCAGGTCGGCGGCCCGGTACCAGACGGCGGCGTCGGCCACGGTCCCGGCGAAGATCACGGACGCCGGGGCCCGCGCGGCCAGCCGGGCGCGGTCCGGTCCGTCGCCGACGAGGACCAGCCGGGCGCCGGGCACCCGGTCGAGGACCGGCTCCCAGGCGCTCAGCAGGAGATCCTGCCCCTTCTGCCGGCACAGCCGGCCCACGCACACCACCAACGGCGCGTGCGGAGCGATGTCGTGCCGCCGCCGTACCCCGGCCGGGTCGGCCGGGTGCTCGGGGGTGTTCGCGGGCGCGTCGGCGTCGAAGCGGGCCAGGTCGATGCCGTTCGGGATCACCGCCCAGGGCCCGCGCAGCCCGGCCCGTACGCCCCGCAGCCGTTCCGCCTCGCTCACGCACACCGTCCGTGCCGCCCACCGCTCGGCCCACCGTTCCCAGCCGAGCGCGAGGCGCCCGGCGGCACCGCCGACCGCCTCGAACGACCAGGCGTGCGGCTGGAACACGGTCGGGATCCGCCCCCGTACGGCGAGCCGCCCGGCCAGACCGGCCTTCGCACTGTGCGCGTGCACCAGGTCGGGCCGTACCTCCTCGATCACGCGGACGAGCCGCCGTACCTCCGCCGTCACGGCCGGGCCCGGCGAGCGTGTCGCGGGCCAGTTCCGCACGTCGGCGCCCAGCGCGCGCAGCCGGTCGGCGAACTCCCCCTCGGGACAGGCCACGGTGACGCGCAGCCCGGCGGCGAGCTGAGCGCGCGTCAGGTCCGCCACCACCCGGGCTACCCCGCCGTCCACCGGTTGGGTGAGGTGCAGAACCCGTGGCCGTAAGCCGGTCGGTGGCAGGTGCATGCGCGTTTCCTCGCTCACGGAGAATGCTCGGGTCGGGCGGGAACGCGCCCGACCGCGGGGCGTCGGCCGCCACGCGGCATACGGGTGCGTCGAACGGGTGCGTCGAACGGTGTGGGACTCTAGCTGCTATCCGTACTAATACGGCGAAACCGGGTAAGTGTGTTGGATTTGTGAATCCCGCGTTTTTGCGAGATCACCCCTTTGGCGGCACAACTCGGGGCCGTGCCACGCGTTGACACTGCGCCGGGCAGCCGCCCGGATGTGTGTGACAACCCCAAGGAGCACTTCTCCATGTCGCGTATCGCGAAGGGCCTGGCCCTGACCTCCGTCGCCGCCGCCGCGGTGGCGGGCACCGCCGGTGTCGCCGCCGCCGACAGCGGCGCGCAGGCCGCCGCCGCCCACTCCCCGGGCGTCCTGTCCGGCAACGTGGTGCAGGTCCCGGTCCACATCCCGGTCAACGTCTGCGGTAACACCATCGACATCATCGGCCTGCTGAACCCGGCGTTCGGCAACGAGTGCGAGAACGACTGACGTCGGCTGGCAACTCCCCGCACCGGCCGTCCGCACCGCGGTTCCTCCGCGAGCGGGCGGCCGGTTCGCGTTGCCGCGCGGGCGGCGTTCGCTGCCCCGAATGGGGGGACCGCGCGGTGACACGGCGCACGGACCTTGACAGGGCGTCTCAGCAGGCAAGACGCCGAGCGGGGGAACGACGGGCGGGCCGACCGGGTCACCGCTCGGTTGCAGAGCGCCAGGGGCACTTCCACGGTGGGCACAACATCCGACGCACCACCGAAAGGAACCCCCATGCGTCTGCCCGCACGGCGAATCGCCACCTCCGCTCTCTGCGCCGGCCTGCTGATCGGCCTCTCCGGTCCGGCGGTGATGGCGGCCGACGGCGACTCGGTCCGGGAACGCACCCACGCGGCGTCCCGCGCTCCCCTGCCCGACGCCGACGAACTGCAGAGCCAGGTCAGCAGCCTGGCCGGGCTGGGCGGCGTGCTCACGCCCGTCACCGACATGCTCACCGCCATCCTCAAGGCCGACAACGGCCAGCTCTCCGCCGCGGACGCGGAGAAGCTCTCCGCCGCCGTCGAGGACGCCCTCGCCAAGGCCGAGGCCGCCGGCACGGACGCCGCCGACGCGGCGACCACCCCCGGCACCAGCACCCCGGCCCAGCCGCCGGCCGTGACCGCGCCGGAGGCCGGGACCGACACTCCGGTCACGCTGCCGGCGCCCGTCACGGCGCAGAGCGAGGACGGAACCGCGACCGCCTCCGACCTGTCCGCGACCGCGCAGGCCGAGCTGCAGAAGCAGATCGACGCCCTGGTCAAGGCCACCACCTCCGGTACCGCCGACCAGGTGAGCCCCGCCGTCGAGAACGTGATGACCGGCATCGTCAACGTCGTCGCCGCCACGATGGTCGGCAACGGGCTGCCCGCCGCGGACCTCGCCGGCCTGCCCGGCGTGCCCACCGCGCCGGAGGCCACGACTCCCGAGGCCACGACTCCGGAGGCGGCCGTACCGGCGGACCCCTCCTGACGCCGGGCCACCCCGGGCGTCCCGGGCCGTCGCACCTCCGCCACGGAGGCGCGACGGCCCTTTCCGTGTCCGCGGGCCTCGTCCGGTCCGCAGAACCCGTCCGGGGCCGGCGACCTCATCCGGGTCCGCCGTCGTCGTCGTACGAGTCCGCGGGCATCGTCCGGGTCCGGAGATCTCATATGTCTTCCGGACGGCGGAGTTTCCGGGTCCGGCGCAGGTCGTTAGGGAGGGCGTCAGCAATCCCACCGGTGACACGGGTCGCCGAGGAAAGGAACACGATGAAGTCCCTCAAGGCCGCCGCCGTCGTCGCCGGTTCCCTGGTCGCCGCCGGTTCCGCCGTGCCCGCCTTCGCCTACGACGCCTCCGACGCCGCCGCCCTCACGCCCACCAGCCTCAACGGTGCCGTCAACGCGCTGACCGCGGAGCCCATCGACATCATGCCGGTCAAGCACCAGTCGGACGCGCGGTCCAACGCCCTGGACACCGAGAACAAGGAATCCGTGCTGCACACCGTGAAGGGCGCGACCTCCGAACTGAACTCCGCGAACGGCCTGCTGGGCGGTCTCCCGCTGGGCGGCTGAGCCACCGCCCCGCTCCTCGCCGTACCCCTCGTCCCGCCCTCCCGCCCTCCCGTCCGCCCCGAAGCCGTACCCCCGCCTTCTCGAAAGGGACCGTGCCTGTCATGAAGCCGACCACCAGACGAACCCTGGCCGCCGTCGTCACCGGGGTGGCCGCCGCCGTGGGTGCGGCGGTGACTCCCGCCGCCGCGGCCGGCGCGATCCCCGTGCCGGTGCCGCTGGACGGTGCGGAGACGGCCCTCGGCATGGAACTGCCCGAGGTGGCCGGCGAGCTGCCCGTGCCGACCGCGGGCGCCCCGGAAGGCCCGCGGTACGTGGAGGGACGGCTGCTGCCGGAGCGGACGCTGCCGCAGTTGCCGGTGCACGGCGGGCTGCCCGGCGTGGACCTGCGCCAGCCGGTGCCGCACGTCCTCGGCGACGACTTCGACCACGCCGGTGTCGACGCGCCCGCCGCCGAGGTGCGGACCCTGGCGCCGGGGCTGTCCCTGGACGCCCCGCTCACCGCGCCGAACCCCGAGGCCCTGGGCCTGCCGTCGCCGAAGCTGCCCGAGGCCGGCGTGCTCGCCCCGGTGGTCCAGACGGTTCCGGTGGCCGACCTGGGCGTGGGACCGGGCCTGTAGCCCCCTCGGCGGGCCCGCTTCCGGGAGCGGCCGTGCTCCGACTGGCCCTGCGTACGGTGACCGCGGGGCCCGTCGTGCGGTTAGCGGTGCGACCGACGCAACCGGACGAGGAGTGAGCCATGGTGGTCGACGCGGGCACGAGAGCGAACGGCGCGGAGCACGAGCCGCGGTACGCGGTGCGGGGGGAGGGCGCGGCGAGAGGCGGGCCGGCGTCCGCCTCCCGGCGGCAGCTGATGCGGGGGCTGCTCGTGCCGGCCGTCGCCGTCGGCCTGGTGCCGCTGATCGCCGCCTCCCGGCCCGCCGAGGCCCGGGGCGCGGCGGGGCCCGCACACCTCGAGCCGCACACCGCCGGGCCCGTCCGGGACGGCGAGAGCGCCGAGTCCGCCGAGTCCGCCGACAGCGCGGCCTTCGACGAGACCTACCGCGGCCGGCGCATCCGGGGCATCCGCTCCGCCGCGGGGCGGGCCGTGGGCGCCGGCACCTGGCACGTCACCGTGGACGGCCGCCCGCTGCACCTGATGCGCCGGGCCGACGGCAGCTGGCTGAGCATGGTCGACCACTACCGGTCGTACCCCACCCCGCTCGCCGCGGCCCGCGGCGCCGTCGACGAACTCGGCCCCGGCGAGCATCTGCGCGACACGCCGTCGACCGGCCACGGCCAGCACTCCGGGGGGCGGCATGGCGTACACGCGTAAGGACGTCAGCACGCTGACCCGCAGCGAGAAGCGGCGGTTCGTGGGCGCGCTGCTGGAGATCAAACGGCGCGGCGAGTACGACGAGTTCGTGCGCACCCACATCGAGTACTACGTCTCCGACGGCGAGGACGGGCTGCGGACGGCGCACATGGCGCCGTCCTTCCTGCCCTGGCACCGCCGGTTCCTGCTGGACCTGGAGGAGGCGCTGCGCCGGGTGGACGACTCGGTCACCGTGCCGTACTGGGACTGGACGAAGGACCGCGGTACCAAGTCCACGCCCTGGACCGCCGACCTGCTGGGCGGCACCGGGCGGCGTTCCGACCACCGGGTCACCACCGGCCCCTTCGCGTACGCCGAGGGCAACTGGACCATCAAGGAGAACGTCACCGACACCGAGTTCCTCACCCGGGACCTCGGACGCGCCGGCAACCCACTCGACCTGCCCTCGAAGAGCGACCTGGAGTGGGCGCTGGACGACCCGAAGTACGACACCTCGCCCTACGACTCCACGGTCCGCAAGGGGCTCCGCAACAAGCTGGAGGGCTGGGGGGCCGGGCGCGGCAGCGTTTCCTGGCGCAACCACAACCGGGTGCACCGCTGGGTCGGCGGGGCCATGGTGGGCGGCGCCTCCGTCAACGACCCGGTGTTCTGGCTGCACCACGCCTTCATCGACCTGCAGTGGTCCCGCTGGCAGGCCCGCCACCGCGGCGCCCGCTACCTGCCGGCCGAGCCGCCCGGCCGGGGCAGCGCGCAGCGCGGGCGGATCGTCGCACGGCACGAGAAGCTGCCGCCGTGGGACGTGACGCCGGACGAGCTGGAGGACGTCGGCCGGATCTACCGGTACGCCTAGGCGGGTCCGGTCGTCCGGCCCGGACACGGCAGGAGCCCCGGCCGGGAAGGCCGGGGCTCCTCGGGTGCCGGGCGACTCAGCCGCCGTAGCCGCCGCTCTTGTCGCCCTCGTCGTCACCGTTTTCGCAGGCGTTGCCGAAGGCCGGGTTCAGCAGGCCGATGACGTCGATGGTGTTGCCGCAGACGTTGACCGGCACGTGCACCGGGACCTGGACGACGTTGCCGGACAGGACACCGGGCGAGCCGACGGCCGCGCCCTCCGCGCCCGCGTCCGCCATGGCCATGCCGGTGCCGCTGAGCACCACGGCACCGGCGCCGAGGGCGATACCGGCGGCCTTCGCGATGCGAGACATCACGTTCTCCTTCTGACTCGGGGAGCGCGGCGGCAGGACGCGCCGCCGCACTGCCGGTTCAACGCGGCCGGTCGCAGCCGGTCACGGGGGGAATGTGCAGATCACCCTTTTTGAACATGCGGGCCGGTGGCGACGGCGGACGGTCTCCTGCGGGAAGGCGGACGGTCTCCGGCGGGCACGCGGACGGTCTCCGGCGGGCAGGTGGACCGTCTCCGGCGGGCACCCGGACGGTCTCCGGCGGAAAAACCGTTGCCGTGCGCGCCGGTGGGTCCACTAGCCTCCCGGCATGCCGAACGACCGGTCCGACACCTCCGCCAGGGCTTGCGAGCCGCCGTCCGAACCCGCCCAGGCGTCCGCACTGGCCGCACTGGCCGCGCTGCCCGCGCTGTTCGCGGAAGAGAGCCGGGTGCGGGCCTTCGCCGCCGTGGCGCTCGGCGCGGGCGACACCGCGCAGGTGGCCCGGGCGGCCGGCCTCTGTGCGAAGGAGGCGGCCGGTGCGCTGCGCCGGCTGCGGAACCAGGGCGTGGTGACGACCGGCGCCGACGGTGAACTCGTCGTCGCCCACGAACGTTTCCGGGAGCTGGCCCGGGCCGGCCGCCCGGCGCCGCAGGCGGTCCGGGACACCGGCGCGGCGGACGGCGACGGCCCGGTCGGCATCGTCGTGCGGACCTTCGTCAGGGATGGCCGGCTGGTCCGGCTGCCCGCGCGCTGGACGCGCAAGAAGGTGGTGCTGCGGCACATCGCCGAGCAGACCTTCGCGCCCGGCGTGGAGTACCCGGAGCGCACCGTCGACGAGAAGCTGCGCGCCTGGTGCGAGGACGGCGAGGTCGACCATGTGACGCTCCGGCGCTACCTGGTGGACCTCGGCCACCTGCGCCGGAGCGACGGGATCTACTCCCGCCCGGCGGCCTCGGCCGCCCGGACGGGCACCGCCTGAACGTCGTCGTGCCCGCCGGGGGCGGAGCCGGACCCCGCGCCGGGGCCGGAGACACCGCCGGTTCGGACTCGGCCCGGGCGGGCAGCGCCGGAACGGCCCCGCTCCGGGGCTAAAGCCGGACTCCTGCCCCGGAGCCTAAGCCGGGCCCGGAGACACGGGCAGGCGCCGTACGGGGGAGCCCGCGAGGTAGGCCTGGATCGCCTCGACGGCCTGGCCGTAGTACGCGGCGTAGTTGGCGCGCGACACATAGCCCAGGTGGGGTGTCGCGAGCAGGCGCGGGGCGGTACGCACCGGGTGGCCGGCGGGCAGCGGCTCGGTGTCGAAGACGTCCACGCCCGCGCCCGCGATGCGGCCCTCGTGCAGCGCGGCGAGCAGCGCCTCCTGGTCGACGATCGCCGCGCGCGAGGTGTTGACCAGGTAGGCGGTCGGCTTGAGCAGGGCCAGTTCGGCGGGGCCGAGCAGACCGCGCGTGCGCTCGCCGAGCGCCAGGTGGACGGAGACGAAGTCGGCGCTGCGCAGCAGCTCCTCCTTGGAGGGGGCCAGTTCGACGCCGACCTCGTCGGCGCGCTCCCGGGTGAGGTTCTGGCTCCAGGCGCTCACCTCCATGCCGAAGGCCAGGCCGACCCGGGCCACCCGGCTGCCGATCTTGCCCAGGCCCAGCAGTCCGAGCCGGCGGCCGTGCAGGTCGGCGCCCACCGTCCGCTGCCAGGGGCCGCCCTCGCGCACCCCGTTGGCCTCCTCGACGACGCCGCGGGCCAGGCCGAGCAGCAGGGCCCAGGTCAGCTCGACGGGCGGGGTCGAGGAGGAGGCCGTACCGCAGACGGTGACGCCGTGCGCCTCGGCGGCGGCGTAGTCGATCACGCTGTTGCGCATGCCGGAGGCGACGACGAGTTTCAGCCGGGGCAGCCGGGCGATCAACGAGCCGGGGAACGGCACGCGTTCGCGCAGGGTGACCACGATGTCGGCGTCCGCCAGGGCCGCGGCGAGGGCGTCCTCGTCCGGGAAGTGGGTGTCGTACGCGACGACGTCCACCGAGTCCGCCACCGGCGACCAGTCGGCGACCTCGGTCGCCACCCGCTGGTAGTCGTCCAGTACGGCACAGCGCAGTCGCACGGTCGTCGGTCCCTCTCGCCGAAGGGGCAGTGGCGGGCGCCGAGTCTACCGACGTCCGCGGGACCGGGGTCGGTCAGGACTCCCGGCGGAGCAGACCGACGTCGATCGCGCGGTCGGGGTCGGCCCAGACCGCCATGGCGGTGTTCATCGGCAGGCAGCCGAGCCTGCGGTGGAAGGGTTCGGTGCCGGGACTGGCGTAACGGAGGAGCTTCTTGTGGTCCCGCGCCAGCTCCGGCAGCTTGCGGATGATGTCGGACCCGAGCCTGTCCCTGGCGGTCCGGGTGGGCGGCGACATCGGCGATGTAGGCGCAGTCGGCGCCGTTCGGCCAGCGCCCGCCCGGTGCCGACGAGCGTGTCACCGGCGCGGACGAAGAAGACCGAGACCGCCGGTGACGAGCTGACCTGCCGGCAGATCGCCGCCGCCTTCACCGCCCTCGACGGTGTCCCGACCCGCTTCGAGCGGCAGCCGCTCGACGAACTGAGCGGCTTCGCGGCCGAGCTGGCAGCCATGTTCGACTGGCTCGGCACCCGACTCGGTCGGCGACGGCGCGTACTACGTCTGCTCGGCGCCGTACTTCAACCGGATCGTCGGGACTGTCCCGACGCGGATCGGCGCCGCCCCCACCCTCGGCTGGGCCGCGGGGGCCGTCGGGCCGCTTCCGCACTGTTCGGCCGACCGCCCGTCGCGTCGCTCACCACCCCGGCTGCGGAAGGCGTACCCGCCGGCGCGGTCGGCGTCTGCCCGGCGGCCCGGGCGCCGCTGCGGAACGACGGGTGCCGCCGACGGCAGCATTGTGGCGCCCCCGGCAGGACTCGAACCTGCGGCCAAGCGCTTAGAAGGCGCCTGCTCCACTAGCCCGAGGTGCTGTGACAAACGCCGAGCTTAGAGACGTGGATGAAGCCGGTCAACGCACGCCCAGACGGCACAAGCACCTGACCATGAACACCCTGGAACAGGCGCTTCACCGCCCTGAGCAGGGGATATGGCAGCTCTGAGGCGAGCCACAGAATCACAGGCCACAGAGAGCGCAGACCTCGGTTGGCGGCCTTCACAGACACCCTCTCGGGGGGATCTATCCACCCCCACTCACGCACGCACCCGACACGGCCAACCGGCCCTATCCCTCACACCTGCCCCACACCCTCCGGCGACTCAGACAGCCGTCTCGTCCATCCCATCGCCCGGAGCTTCGACCCTCACACCGTCCGGCCCCATCCAGTACCCCAGGTACTCCCCGCTCTCCTCATCGAACACAGGCAGGGGCTTGGAGAAGTCCAGGACCACCCTCTTGTTCTGCTGCGCCACGGTTCCCCGCTCCTCTCGTCTCGCCCCCGACCCTTCGTCGGGGGCTCTCGCCAGGACCAGCCCAGCACCACACCAACCATGCTCAATCGATCGAGTGGCGCAACCACCTACCCAGCGTGACGACTCCCCGCCTCATGATCGGTCGCTGTCCCAGGAGCGTAGAAACGAAGCGTAGAAACGTGCCCCACGTTGGGGCGTAGAAAGGGCGTAGAAATCTACGCCCAACAACCGTAGATCTACGCGTAGAAGAGATCTTTCTACGCTTCGTTTCTACGGTCATTCCTGCACGTCAGAGGCGTAGAAGCTCTCTTTCTACGTCTCTGCGTGCGTGTGCTCTTTAAGAGCACACACGCAGACGCAATGAGCGACGACAGACAGCAGAAGATCAATAGGAGTTCATGCGTGCGGAATACGCGAGCACGCGCACGACAGGGCTACGACCCGACACGGCACAGAACAGCCGGCGAGTATCGCTCGCGCTCACACACGAGAGCGACGACAGAGCGCAGACACACGCGTTAGGAGCGTCTGAGCACGTCTCAGGAGCTCCAACACACTCAGTGCGTCAGTCTGTGCGCGCAACTCGTCACAACGCCCGAGAACGCGTCACAGAGCTTCGACCGCCAGAAAGCCCCGACCCGAGCACTCCATGAGTGCCGCTTCGGGCCGAGGCTTCCGACTGGTAGCGCGTGATCAGGCAGGGACTGCCCAGCGCTGCGAGGCTCGCTCGGGCCACTCGATCACCCTCGGCGCTGGCGGCAGACCCAGCTCCCGACGGGTGGTCTGCCACAGCCGCGCGCACTTCTCGATGTAGTCCGGCGCGGTGGGGTCCAGCTTCCGCATCCCCCGACGGACCTTGTCGCGCAGGACCATATTCAAGGCTTCCTCTGTGGACACTTGCCGCTCCTTGGTTCCTCACTTGCCTTAACGACTGTGCGCAGCACAGTAAGTGCCACTTTGCGGCTCGACAATCGGCGGCTATTCGAGCGGCGTTACCGTCGGCACGTGGATGAGGTTGCCCTCTGAGTTCTGCCCCACAACTCCCGCGCGCCGCAGCTTGGAGATGTTGTCCCGGATATCGGCGTTGTGGCGGACATCCTCCACGTCCGGCTTCGCCCCTCGCAGCTCATCGAGGATGGCCACGCCCCACTCCTTGCGAGTGAGGCCGTCTTCGCCCGCCGCCGCCAGCAGACGCTCAGCAATGGCGCGGGTGGAGTTGCCTTCAATGGCCGCCGCTCGCTCCTGCGGGCTGGTGTGGTGCGTCCCGGTCGGCTCCTCGGCCGTGACACGGACGCTCATCGTGTCGCCGTCACCCGTCGAGCTGTCCATGACCAGGTATCCGACCGGCTCCTTGCCCTTCCGGAATCCGGTCTTTCCCTTGTTGTCCTTGGCCAGGTATAGAGCCGAGTAACCCCAGTCCCCGCCCACACCATCCCGGATCGGAGCGAGGCGGTAGGCCGCGCCCTGGAACTTGTCCAGCTTGCTGTGGTGGCCACTCGGCCGATCCTGCGCATTGGCGCTGAGGCCCACGTGGTCAATGGCGATGCCGGTCATCTCCGGGTTCGCATCGCGGTAAGGATCGAAGTAGGTGGTAACCACGTCGCTCATGGCGTCCGCGTCATTGGGGTTGAGGCCCAAGAGTTTCATGCACGGATTGACCGAGTCGAGGATGACCAGAGCCGGGTCGTCCTCCTCGCTATCGAATGGCGACCAGCCCTTGGTGACCTTGATGGGGCGGAAGTAGTAGTCGGCCAGAATCTGGTGCACGCCCTGTCGGACCAGCATGGCCCGGAGTTCTTCCTCCGTCATGTCCTCGAAGGTGAGCCACACCACCGGCTGTGAGTTCATGACGTACTCGGCTGCCACGTGCAGGAGAAGGGTCGTCTTGCCCGAGCCGCCCTTGCCGAACAGGTAATTGAGCTTGGCGCGGTAGAACAGAGCGCGGGCGCTGTCCGCGAACCGGCCGACATCGACACGGATATCCGCCGTGGTCTCTTGGAGTTCCTTTCGGCGATCCGCGTTGTAGCGGTCGTTTGCTTTCCGGATCAGCCAACCCGGCGGCAGGGTCGGACACGACTCATAGTCCAACACCCCATCGGTTTCCGCTGGAGAGATGGGTCGCTCCAACTTGATCTCCTCCAGGTAGCCAGCCGTGAGCAACTCCTGAGCAAGAACCTTCTCCACCGCCGACGGCGGATCCTGCTCGTACTGCTGCTCCCAGTAAGCGCGCTTAGCCTCGTACTCCTTCACGGCATTGCGGTACCGCTCAACGGTCAGCGCTTGTTCGTGGGCCTCGTTCACCTGGGTTCGGGTGATGAAATTGAACCCGCCAGGCTTCGTGTCGTCGGGGAAGGCGTAGACGTCCTCACCGGGAGACTCATCGTCGTTTCCCACGCCATTTGCGCGTGCGCTATCGTCGTGATTGGTTCTCATGATTTACCTTCCTTGACGGGATGGTGTGGTGAATAGGGCGGAGTTGCCGGGCTCCGCCCTATTCCTTTTCCCGGCCACCCCGATAGCGCGGGCAATTGATGAGCTGGTCCCGCGACATGTCGTGAGCGCACTCGGCGTGATGGGCGCGCATCTCCATGCACAGCCGCGCATAGTACAGCGTCTGCGGGTGGGTGCAGTCTGCGTGCCGCTGGGCATCCCGGCACATGTGACGCTCCTCCCGCGTGTTCCCGTGGTCGCAACCCGCGTGGCTGATGATCCGCCTGGTCATAATGACCTCCATTTCAGAGCCGAACAGCCTCGTGCCGAACACTGTATTCGTCGGTAATCCCGCGCATTCAAATGAGTCGGCTCACCGAAAAATGTGACACTCGTCACATGCGCAACCGATCTTGAAATATCGCCCTCCTGAGTCCCCTGCCATTCCTGGGTATCGCTAGGCGGACTTGATTGTTCGCGGCAGGTCTGACCGTGCATTACTCGAATGAGTGACACATTCCCCGCGACCCGCAGGACGGTTTTTCAGAAGCTGCAAATGGGTCTTAGCGTTCTCGTCGTCAAAGTCAGACGCACCAATCAGGAGAATTGATATGGCCCAGCGTGTGCCCGCCGAGTACCTGGAAGCGTGGATGAACGGCCCCACGACTGAATATCCGTTCCACCTCTGGACCGACGGCGCTACGTGGCGAGCGGTGGAAGGCCACGACTTCCAGACGGACCCCGGAACGTTCCTGGATGAACTCCGCGTCCACGGGTCCAAGTTCGGCCTCTCCGTCAAGGCCGTGATGGTTCCCAAGCACGAGGACAAGGACGGCCAGGTCGTCATCTTCCGATACGAGGCGGCCAAGGACGAGTGGGACGAGGAAGACGACTGACCGGAGCAGAGAAAGTCAAAGGGGACGCTATAGCCCGCAGAACGGGCTATAGCGTCTTTTGCGTGACTACGCGACGAGACCCTTATGAGCGGTTCCTTTCCAAGGTGGAGATAGACGGGGAAACAGGCTGCTGGGTGTGGACCGATGCCAAGACCAGGACGGGTTATGGCCGCTTTCGGACGAACGGCAGGATGGTCATGGCCCACCGCTGGAGCCTGGAGCAGAAACTAGGGCGGGAGCTGGAACCGGAAGAAGTGGCCCGTCACATGTGCCACACCCGCCCATGCGTGAACCCCGCTCATCTCGAACCTGGCTCGAAGGCCGATAATGCGCAGGACACACTCAATCGCAAGAGGGAGCAAGGTTGGCGGGGTCCTGAGTCGAAAAGCTACAGCGACCGTGGCGGCCCGCACGCGAATTGTGGCCACGAGAACAGCAAAGCCGCCCGGGCCCGTTGCCGTAAGGAGAGTGGCGCGAAACGGGATTACACCCGTCGAACCACTGACTACGACCGGTTCATGTTGTACGTGGATTCCGAGACCACCCCCGACGGTTGTCACTCTTGGACGGGGTATTTGGACCCCACTGGGTACGGCTACTTCAAGGTCTCTTCTAAGGCCAGGGGTGCGCGCACTGTCAAGGCCACCCGCTGGCTCATGGGTCATCTCCGGGGCAGGGAGCTAGCGCGGAATGAGGTGGTCCTACACCTCTGTGACAACACGGCCTGTGTCCGCCATGAACACCTCCTCGTCGGTACCCACGAGGAAAACATGGCTGACATGGTTGCCAAGGGGCGGTCGCGCAATGGGCGAGAGAACCAAACCCACTGTAGGAATGGCCACGAATACTCACCCGACAACACTCGGGTGAGTGAGTCAGGCGCGCGGAGGTGTATTACTTGCAAGCGAGAGGGAGCTAGCAGGAGGCGGGCCGAGGCACGTACTGCCCCCACTCAATAATGCCGGACAAAAGCGAGTGACGCGCGTTCACTCGCGCGCTCTCGCGTCTCGACACAGAGCACGCGTTAGGAGCGCCTGAGCGCGTCTCTTGGGAGCTGAGAGCACGTCGTGAGTGTCTGTCATCGCTCACGCTCTCTTGGCTCCCGAGACGCGCTCTCAGCGTCTCGACAGACAGCCGGCGCTTAGGCGGAGTCCGAGACCAGCTCTGCCTGCTCGATGTTGCGGATCAGATTCCGTTGCCACGGCTTCATAGAGGCCCACGACTCGTCAGTGAATCCGAACCGGTTGAGACTCGCGGCCGCACGCTCGGGCGTCTGGTCCTCTGCCATCAGGCCGGAATCAGGAATAGCCCAGAAGGTGCAGTGACGGGGAGGGATGCCGTCTTCCTCAATCACCGCTGGATCGTGGACCCGGATAATTTCGCCCACCAGCTCCAATAGGCGCAGGTGTCGCATAGCCAGCCGACACGACTTCTTGTTACCCGCCCCACGGATACACGAGACGGCCACGTCGTATGTGCTCGGAAGGCTCCACCGTTCACCCGCTGCGCCTGCCCGGAACTCTTCTCTCACGTAGTCCAGAACACGGGTGGTCACGTGAGTTGGGTTCCAAGGGGCATTGTCCCAGGAGTACGACTGCGACGACGTCTCGGGCTGGTGTGGGACATAGCCGTCGTTCTCTAGCTCCGCAATGGCCTCGTCAAGCCATGAGCCAGAAGCGGACACCGTCATGATTTATCCTGCGAATCCCTGCCATGAGACCCAGTGGAGAATGGTCTCCGTCTCATCGGTCCGGTAGATAAAGGCTGTGAACCCGCTTTGCGAGGAGAAGCGGTAACCGACCTCTTGGACCCGAGTCCACGGATAAGCCGAGTGGGCCGTCAGTAGGACGGTGGGCTCGGGAGCGACCTCGGCGTGATTGGTCTTGACCTCAATGGCCGTTGACTCATTCGCCCGAGGGTTGATGGCGAGAGCCCCAAACAAGATGTTGGCCGCCGATAGGACACCCGATACCACAAGGTCGTCATTGATCTTGATGGTCACTCTCGACTCCTCCCGCGGATTCGGTTACGTGAAAGCCGGTGGGTGTGGTGCGAACACGGGAGTTCAAGCACCACACCCACCGGCTGTTTCCTGGTGCACCAGTCCAGGATTCCCGGGATACCCAACCGGGAGTTGAGAGGGCTGGTGTGGGAGAGATCATTACGGGTGGCTCCCACACCAGCCCGGTTTGTGTGCCGCTAGGCGGCGACCCAGCGTGCGCGGCCTCGCTCGGACATGGTGTCGAGACCCAACAGGCCCTCGTCGTACAGGCCCTGGATGATCTCGTCCATGTCGTCGCAACCGGTCCTCGGGAACTGGGCGTGCAGCTCGGCGCTGGTCAGACCCTCCGGCTTCTTCCGGAGAGCGCGGAGCACGGTCTCCCGGCTCGCAGCCTTCGCCCTCTTGGCAGGCGTCGCGGCCTTCGTCATGATCCCTCCAGGAAGACCCGCTGATAGGTCTTCTCGCGGCCGACGATCCGGATGCGACCGGCTTCGAGTAGGCGGGCTAGAGCGGCCTCGACCCAGCTCGTTTCCACGTCGTTGAACCCGCCGATGACGCGCGTCAGATAGAGCCCGCCGTCTTCCTTGCGGTGGTTGCGGACATAGAGGAGAACCCGCGTCTCCAGTTCCGGCAGAAGGTCGGCAGGCATCACACTGCCGCCTCGATCGCGGCCAGGACGCGGGCGATGGTCGTGCCCTCGACGGTGTCCACCTTCTGGTCGTAGTTGGTCGGCGAGACGGTGACGCTCTCGGGACCGGAAGCCGTCGGCTGACCGGCCTTGACTCGTCCGGCGTTGTAGATGTTCCGGTAGTCCCCCCGGCAACTGGCCCGGGCGCCCATCGCCATCAGGGAGTTGAAGTCGTCCAGGTCCATCGTGATGTTGGCCATTGTGGGCCTCCGTTTCGGGAAGTAGGTGTGTGGTGCAGTCGGCGAGCCGGCGGTTAGGCGCCGGGCTTGTTCAGCTCGGCCATCAGCGCGGCGACCTGGCGGGCGGTCCAGCCCTCGGCGCGCTTCTTGCGCTCGGCCCGTGCCTGCGCGTCGCGCTTGAGGATGGCCTCCGTACGGAGGGTCTCGTTCTCGCGCCGGGTGTACTCCCGCATCTGCTCGTCCACCTTGCGGCGGCTCTCGGCCTCGCGGGCCTCGCGGTCCTCCTTCTGGATCTGCGCTCGGGCGCGGTCCAGGGGGAGCTCCATGTACCCGTCCCGCTGCCACGAGAAGCGGTCGTCTTCGCGGGCCGCGATCTCCTTGGCGCGCTTCGTGACGCGGGCCTCGAACGCCTCCTGTGCGCGGAAGTTGCGGAGGTTGTGCTCGGCCCGCTCGCGCCGGATGTCACGCTCGGAACCCCCGCGCATGGCGTCCATGATCTCCTGGGACCTCGGGTCCACGGGCGGCTCGGACACCTCGGGCGCCTGGCCGGTGGACACCTCCCCGCGCATCTGGGCCATGAGCTTTTCGGACGTGCTGTCGGCCATCGTGGTTACTCCTCGTCCTTGGTCTGCTGGGGGGCCTTGAAGGTGTCCAGCCGGGCGCGGAACGCGGCTTCCTCCTCGGCTGCCATGACGTTCATCACCTCGTGGGCCACCTGAGCGCGAGAGGGCTTGAAGATCCGCCGACGCCATCGCGCGGCCAGCTCCAGGAGCACGAGCTTCCTCTCCAGCCGACGGCGCTTGCGAGCCATCTGGGGCTTCCTGCTCTCGATGGAGCGCAGCCCCGCGATGTAGACACGAGTCGCGGTGATCCGCTCGCCTAGGGTCCTCATTCCGGCTCCTCGAATTCCGGCACGGCGTTGCCGTAGCCCTCGCGTACGTCGGTGGTGTGGTGCGAGACTCGGCGCGGCCGGTTCACCCACGTCTCCAGGGCCTCGCGCATCTTCCGTGCTAGCTCCTGGTCGTTCCGGAGCGCCTGGATTCGCGCGGCCCTCTTGGCCTCTCGTTCCCGTGCTCGCTGCGCTCGGCCTCGATAGATCATCTCGGCCAACTCGGGGTCGACCCCTTTTTCCCACGGGGGTAGGGGGTCGGGATGATTCCCCTTCTTGCTCCGCGACTCACGAACCGCTTCCGCGTATTCGCGGCGCTGCCGAAGCTCATCGTCCGATAGCTTCCGCGTGGTGCACTTCTTGGGGTATTCACGTCCCTCGGAAGGGAAGTGTTTGGAGAGGTCGTACCGCTCGAAGAACAGACGTATGCGCTCATGCGGCGGCGGATCCTCAGCGCCCCGATTGAATTCCTCGGGGATCTCGTAACCGGCCTCCGTGAGTTCCTGGAGCTGGCTCTTGAGGTGACCCGCACGGGCCATCTCGGCAAGTTCCGGGTCCGGCTTGTTCCACGCACGGACGAGCGGGTGATCCGGGTACTTCTCGCAGCTCACGCCGTGAGCGGTGCAAACTTCCACACCAGCCTGAGCGCGTTGCCTTGCCAGGTTCAGAGAACGGAGCGGCATTACAGCTCACCCGCCCATACGCCCTCGCGCTGTTCGGTGAAGATCTGCTCCATCTCCAACGTGATCTTGGCGGGCACCTCCAGGCCGAGCAGCTTGGCCAACTTCATCTGTAGATCCGCGAGAGTGCGGATACAGGCGTTCCGCTCGGCCACGGTCTCGGCCTGTTCGAGGTTCTTGTGGGCCTCGCGGATCATGTCAGTGAGTGAGGACTCACGGTCGGTGCGCATGTCGGAGAGCGTTTCCCCACCCAGGTTCTTCCGAGCCCGAGCCAGGCGCCGTTCGACCACATCCATGGACATTCCGAGAGCGCGGCCAATTGCAGCCTTGCTATTGCCTCGCTTGAACATGCGGTAGACCTTTTCGGCTTCCCGGTCTAGTTCGGCGGGCGTCAGTGTTCCCGCTCCCAGCGGCTTATCCCCGGCCATTTCACCTCCCGTGCATACCTCGAAGTAGAGCCGTTCATCGGCAATACCAGAATCGCATCATTGACAGAAAACGGCAAGGTAGTGTATATGGGCGCGAGACGCGGGCTAATGCCGCAAAAACGCGGGTAACGTGGCTTTATGAATGGCTACTGGGAAACCCTTCACTGGTTCTTCGCGTCCCTCGATAAGTCGGCTGGTCCCGATCGTTGTTGGGTGTGGGACGGTGCGCGTTTCGAGAGCGGATATGGACAGCTCACCCTCGGACGCAAGCATTACCGCGCTCACCGCTGGCTCGTGCGATTCCTCGTGGGCGGAGAGCTGGAGCGAGACATCCTGGTTCTTCACAGATGCCATAACCCGCCGTGCTGTAATCCCCGCCATCTCTACGTCGGGGACCAGAAAGACAACATGCGGGACATGCACGAGGCCGGGCGACAGAGCCGCTACTGGAGCCGTCGCACGCATTGCGCGAAGGGCCACGAGTACACCCCGGAGAACACGCGGATATACCGGGGCTATCGACGCTGCCGGGCGTGCGACAGAAGACGCACCACACCAGCCTGACGCGTCGTCTCGTCGCGCATGTGCGAGAGCGCGTGACGCTCGCATGTCTCCAAACGCGACAGAATCGCGTCTCTCGGCTCCCAGCAGCGCGAGTGAGTGTCAGACACTCACTAGCTCAACCGATCTCGTCTCAGGCGCTCTCAGAGCTTTCACGTCCTCGCAGGTCAGTGCACGCCGGCGATTACGTCGTGGCTGGTCAGCCATGCGAGAGCCCCGGCGACTCGAAGGGAGTCCCGGGGCTCTCTAGTCGGGCGGGACGGCTAGCGCCAG
Source organism: Streptomyces sp. CCM_MD2014 (assembly GCF_000772045.1). Taxonomy (GTDB): domain Bacteria; phylum Actinomycetota; class Actinomycetes; order Streptomycetales; family Streptomycetaceae; genus Streptomyces; species Streptomyces salinarius. The sequence goes on from NZ_CP009754.1 coordinate 5,723,932, forward strand.
GTGACGCGGTGGTACCCCTCGCACGTCACGCCGACGTACGTCACGCCATCCACGGTGAGAAGGCCGTGACGCTCGGCCTCGAAGTCGTCAGCACCCACGCGCTTGTGGCAGTTCCAGCACTCGCCCGTGATCTTCCCTTGGGCGATCAACTCGGCCGCGTTCTCGCGTACGTACGTCATGGCTCGCTCGTTGCTCATGGCTTCTCCTGGGAATGCGAGAGCCCCCGTCTCGATGAGACGGGGGCTTCTCTGTTGAGGGTGGTGCGTTACTTCGCCGCGTCACCCGTCGGCTTGGTCGGGCTCTTCTTCGCGGGCGTCGTCGCGCGAGTCGGGCTCTTCTTGGGAGCGGCGGGCTTGGCGGGCGCAGCCTTCTTCGCGGCAGCCTTCGTGGCGGGCGTTGCCGTCGTCTTGGGAGTCTCGGCCTTGGCCGCGCTCTCGGGAGCGGCAGCGGCTCGCATGGCCTTCCGGCAGGCAGCGCGCCCGGCCTTCGTCTTCTCGTGCTGGCAGTTCGAGTGGTCGAAGCGCTCGCGGGTCATGTCGTGCTCCTTCGTGGGTCGTTGTGTCGTGCTGGCAGGTCGACACTCTCGGAGTACGGCGAGCCATCCGAAGGGCTACGGCTGGACTCCTAGGCGACCTGTTATCAAGCGATGGCCTGTGATGGCCTGAGAGAGCCCCGAGACCGTGGGGGCGGGAAGTCTCGGGGCTCTCGACTAGGGGAGTGCTACGGCGTCACCAGCACCACGGCTCGTGCTCGCCGTCCGCGCACTCAGGGCACGGGACCTTGCACGTCTGACGGCACGTCCCACACCCAGCGAAGCCGCCGCAGTCGGGACACCAGACGAGACTGGCCCCGGCGCACGTGCCGCACAGGTCGCCCCACTTCCACAGTGAGAAGGGCTCTTCCCCGCCTGTGCGTCCGGCTCGTGGCTTCGGGTGAATGGGGCCTGTGGCCATGCGAGCCTCGGCGATGGTGGCCATCAGTGGCCATCGCTCGATGGGTCATCGTCTGTCGGGCCATCGCTCGATTGGCCATCGTCCGTCTCGGCGCGGTAGTCGTGGATGCGGTGACCCCGGCTCTCGGCGACGGTCAAGACGTCCGTGAGTGCTGCAATGAGCCGACGTGCGGCCCAACGCAGCTCGGGCACCGAGTGCTTCGTCTCGTCCTCGACCAATGGCTTGGTCAGGCTCAAGATCATGTTGGCCGTCTCGATCTGCTCTGCCTCGGCCCTGTCGGCGAGACGTGACAGCCACGTCCCCGAGCTGTCCGTGAGGAGGTAGGCCCTCTTGCCCTCCTCGCCCCACGGCAGGAGACGGAGAAGCCTGCTGTCCGGCTCGGGTTGGCTGCTCTCAGGCTGACTGCTCATGCCGCCGCCTCCTGGTGGTAGATGCCGTGAGCGTGTTCGTGGGCGACGAGATACGGACGGATCAGACCCACGTCCTCACCGCGCAGATACGCGGGCGGCTTGGGGGATCGGTGCGAGGGAAGTTCCACACCAGCCGGTGCGATGAGCAGACGCCGTGTCGGCGAATCCGCGGGAGTGTCGTCGGCCGGGCGTCGTCGCTTACCGGTGGACGGCAGGAGCCACGAAAGGACTAAGGCCAGTAGGGTTCGCACTGTCGGTCACTCCTTGGGTGATCGGCCACGCCCCCGGACAGTTCGCCCTGTCGCGGGGGTCTTCTGTTGTCTGCGTCACGTTAGCGAGGCCGGTCTATGCCTGTCTATGCCTTCCTATAGACCCACCTGCACATGCGTGCCTGCTCATGGGTACTTAGCGTCCGTGGTATGGCAGAGGTGGAGTGGGATCCGAAACGGCCGAGGTGGCAGCAGATCGCCGACGCCATCCGCGCGAGGATCGCGGACGGCACCTATCCGCCCGACACGCTGATCAGTGAGGCGCGGATCATGGGGGAGTGGGGCGTGGCCAAGATGACCGCCCGCAAAGCTGTAGCCGCTCTCCGCGCGGAGGGCCTTCTCGTCACCACGCCGGGCATGGGCTCATTCGTGAAGGGTGAGGGCGAGAGCGAAAGCTGACGGGCTGGTGTGGAACAGGAGACGTCCCACACCAGCCCTAATCGCCGGCTGTTGCCTAGCCGCTGGTCAGAGGGCTAGTACCTGTCGCCCATGCGCTTGACCGCGTTCACTGCTCGGGTCGCTGCCATGTCCGCTGCGTACCGCCTGAGCATTGAGGGGTCCTTCCACCCGGCGATGGTCATCACGTCACCCTCGGACACCCCTGCACTGAGTAGGTCGTCCACGGTCGTGTGCCGGAACTGGTGCGGGTGGACGATGCTCTTGGACTCCGGGTCATCCGGGTTGCCGTACCCGGCGTCAGCCGCTCGGCGGTTCACCATGCGGTACAGACCCGAGTAGGTGAGCTGTGGCCTGCCTCGTGTCCCGAGCCAGAGGAAGTCCGTGTAGTTGGGAGAGAGCGGGTTCGCTCGCGGGTGGCTCTCCCTCGCGCGCAGGTAGCGCGTGATGGCCACGACGGTCTTCGGCTGTAGCGGGATGATGCGGCCCTCACCACTCGCCCTCGCTTCCTTGAGTGGGGTCACTGGTCCGATGAGCCCTTGGTCCAGGTGCAAGTGATCGAGCCTCAGGGACAGCAGCTCCTCTGCCCTCAGACCCTCCGTCAGTACCCGGATGATGGCGTGGTCTCGGACCTTCTCGAACGCGCGGATTCGAGGGTTGCCACCGCCTGTGACCTGCAACAGATCACGGATGAACTCATCGGACAGTGTCGTCGGGCGTACGTCCTCCGGGTGCGCGTAGCGCTGGAGCCGCGCGTCGTTGTACGGGTTCGCGTGGTCGTACTCGGCCTCCAGCCACTTGAAGAACGGGCGCAAGTTGCGCTGGAGGGTGTGGGTCCCGCCCTGTCGCTCGCCCTTCCCGCCGTCGTAGTGCGCGCGGAAGAAGACGTTCAGGGTCGGGGCGTCGCAGTCCAGGAAGCTGACGGGCCGTGCCACACCCGCCAAGCTGCGTGAGCTGGCGTCCGTGTCTGACGTGCTGACCTGCGGTGATGTGCTCAACCAGCGGTCGAGTGTGCGCGCTGCCTTGGTGTACGCGGTGACCGTCTTCTCTGCGTACGGACGGCCGCGCTTGTTGTTGCTGGCTCGAAGGTGCGTCGCGTAGTCGCTGAGCATGTGAGCGCGCGTGTCTGCGCTGTCCTCACGCTGCCTCGGGGACTGTACGGACGTGAGACGACGTGCGCTCTTGCTCGTGCTCTGCTGTGCGCGCAGAGGGCTCCGTGTCATTGCCTGTGGCTCTCCTCGTGTCACCACTCCGAGGGAGTGGGTGAGAGCTGGGCAAAGTCGAGTCGGCGACTCACCTTGCCCAACTGTCGGTCGGGTGAGTCACAGCGCTCCGGCTGGGGTGTCTGAGTCGCGTTTCCGCAGGTCAGACAGCGTAAGCGCCCCCGGCAGGACTCGAACCTGCGGCCAAGCGCTTAGAAGGCGCCTGCTCTATCCACTGAGCTACGGGGGCCTGGTGTGGTGGCCTCGGTCGTGGGGTCCGGGTGTGGCCGGACCCTGACGTCGCCGGGGACAAGGATAGGGCTCCCGGCTCCCTGTCCCGGATGCTTCCCCTCCGTGGCTCGATGTGGAGGTTCGGTGAAGCGGTCCCGATAATCGCAGGCAGTTACGAATCGTGCATCGCTTTTGGCTCCGCGCGCATCGGGTGTTGTCCACTCGTTATGCCTGGACTGTCCTCGTGTCCCGGTAGTCCCTTCCGTCCGGAGTGTCCGGTCGGCGCGCAGACATGCTCATCATGCTCATATGCTTCAGAATTCCCTCAAAATTGGGCATTCTTCACATGTGGTGACCTTGGACGTACGGCCTCAGCTGCTCGACGCACTCTCCGCCCTGCGCGACCGTGTCGCGGCCGCACGCTTCCCGCTGCCCCTGCCGGGGGCCCCACGCGCGCGTGCCAACCGTGACGAACTGCTCGCCCAGCTCGACGACTACTTGGTGCCCCGCCTGAAGGAACCCGAGGCACCGCTGCTGGCCGTCGTGGGCGGATCCACCGGCGCCGGGAAGTCCACCCTGGTGAACTCCCTGGTGGGACGCCGGGTCAGCGAGGCGGGTGTCCTGCGGCCCACCACCCGCACACCGGTCCTGGTGTGCCACCCGGAGGATCACCACTGGTTCAGCGGCATGCGGGTGCTGCCCGACCTCACGCGCGTGTGGGTGCCCCACCGCGACCCGGACGACGACCTGCTGCTGCCCGGCGAGAACCCCGCGCGCGTGCTGCGCGTCGAGACCGCCGACACCCTGCCGCCCGGCATCGCCCTCCTGGACGCGCCCGACATCGACTCCCTCGTCGCCGACAACCGAGTCCTGGCCGCCGAACTGATCTGCGCCGCCGACATCTGGGTGATGGTCACCACGGCCGCCCGGTACGCCGACGCGGTCCCCTGGCACCTGCTGCGCACCGCCAAGGAGTACGACGCCACCCTGGTCACGGTGCTCGACCGGGTGCCGCACCAGGTGGTGTCCGAGGTGTCGCGGCAGTACGGGGCCCTGCTCACCAAGGCCGGGCTCGGCGACGTCCCCCGCTTCACCGTCCCCGAACTGCCCGAGTCCGCCTGGGGCGGCGGCCTGCTGCCCGCCAGCGCCGTGGCACCGCTGCGGACCTGGCTGGTCCACCGGGCCCAGGAACTCGAGGCCCGGCACCACGCCATGGCCCGGACGGCGCACGGCATCCTGGACTCGCTGAAGTCCCGGATGCCCGAACTGGCCGGCGCCACCGCCGCGCAGTACGCCGCCGCGCTGCGGCTCACCGCCGCAGTCGACGGCGCCTACGACGGCGAGCACGCGCGCGTACGGGGCCGGTTGCGGGCGGGCGCCGTACTCGCCGGGGACGCGCTGAAGCGCTGGCGGGCCTTCCCCCTCGACTGCACCCCGGAGGAGCTCCTCGACTCGCTGGTGGAGAGCCTGAGTGCCCTGCTGCTGTGCGCCGTCACGGCCGCCGACGAGCGCGTCGACGAGGCCTGGCGCCACGAACCGGCGGCGGACGCCCCCGAACTCGCCGCCTCCGCCCCCGCGCCGGAGAGCGCCGAGCACCGCATCGGGATGGCCGTACGGCGGTGGCGGCGCGAGCTGGAGGAGTACGCCGAGGAGGAGGTCCGCGAGCTGGACCGCAACCTCGCGCCGGACCCCGGGGTGGTGGCCGGCCTGGTCGCCACCGTGCTGCTCGGCGGCCGGCGTGCGCGTGCCGCCGGGGAGCGGCTCGCCGAGCGGATCGGCGCCCACGGCGCGCTGCGGCTGCGCGACCGGGGCGGGCGGCTGCTCGACCAGTACGTCGACCGGGTCATGCACGCCGAACGCGAACGCAGACTGGCTCCGCTGGACGCCCTGGAAGTGCACCCCGAGCCGCAGGCAGAGCTCATCGCCGCGCTGTCCGTACTGCAGAAGGAGAGGTGACCGGTGACCGCCGTCACTGACCAGGACCCCACCGAGCACACGACGAAGGAGGCAGCGCGGACGGACCCCACCGACGCTTCCCACTCCGGTGACGACCGGGGCGACGGGGGCGACCGGGAAGAACGGGGCGACCGGGAGAAGCGGGGCGACCGGAGGGAGCGGGATGCCCGGGGGGAACAGGGCGCACGGGAAGAGCAGGACACCCGGGAGGAGCGGGACCGCCGGGGCCGCCGGGAAGTGGCGGACATCCGGGACGCTCGGGACGACGTCGAACCGCGAGGCGCCCGGAAGCGCTGGGGCCACCGGGAGGAACGAGGCGCCCAGGACGCTGCTGTCGAGCGGGACGGTGGGGACCGCGGGGGCAGCACCCTCGAACCGCGAAGCGCCCGGGACGACCGGAGTGGCCGGGACGACCGGAGTGGCCGGGACGGCCGCAGTCAGGACGCCCCCGCCGAGAAGGCGGCCCCCCGCGACCGCGGCGCGAGTGACCGCGTCGCGCGTGTGCACGCCGACCGCGAGGACGCCACCGGGGACCGCCGGGGCGCCCGGGAGGCCGGGGACGCCGGGCGCGGGACGCGTCCGCGCGACCACGGGAGCGACCGCCCCGGCGGCTCCCACGCGCGCGTGCGGGACGACACCACCGGTGGGCACCGCCGCGCGGACCGTGCCGGGACCTCGCCCGACGGTCCGTCCGGAGCCGGTGCCGGAGACGGAGAGGGCGCCTGGGGCGACGGGCTGATCGCGCGGCGGGTGGACGAACACGGCGGGGCCGAGCCGTACGCCGTGCTGCCGAGCAGGCCCCCCGCCTCCTCGGCCGCCCTGATGCCGCTCGCGTACGACGGCCACCTCAGATCACGCCTCGACGCCCTGCGCGAACTGGTGGGGCTCTCCCGGACCCGGCTCGACAGCGGCACCCTGGCCGAGGCCGGCCGGGTCCTGGACGAGGCCGCCGCGCGGCGCAGGCTCTCCGGGCAGCACACCGTCGTCGCCGTCGCGGGTGCCACCGGCAGCGGCAAGTCGCAGCTGTTCAACACCCTCGCCGGGGTGACGATCTCCGAGACCGGCGTCCGCCGTCCGACCACCGCCGCGCCCATCGCGTGCAGTTGGAGCGACGGCGCGGCCAGCCTCCTCGACCGGCTCGGCATCCCCGGCCGGCTGCGCCGCCGGCCGCTCCAGCACCCGGACTCCGAGTCGCCGCTGCGCGGCCTCGTCCTGATCGACCTGCCCGACCACGACTCGGCGGCCGTGCAGCACCGCGAGCAGGTGGACCGCATCCTGGCGCTCGTCGACGCCGTCATCTGGGTCGTCGACCCGGAGAAGTACGCCGACGCCCTGATCCACGAGCGCTACCTGCGCCCGATGGCGGGCCACGCCGAGGTCACCTTCGTCGTCCTGAACCAGATCGACCGGCTGCCCGGCGAAGCCGCCGAGCAGGTCCTCGACGACCTGCGGCGCCTGCTCGACGAGGACGGCATCGCGCTGGGCGAGCACGGGGAACCCGGCGCCACCGTGCTTTCCCTGTCCGCGCTGACCGGCGAGGGCGTCGGCGAACTGCGCGAGGCACTCGGCCAGTTCGTATCCGAACGGCAGGCCCCGGCCCGCCGGATCGCGGCCGACGTGGACGCCGCCGCACGGCACCTGCGCCCCGTCTACGTCACCGGGCGGCGCACCGGGCTCAGCGAGGAGGCTCGGGAGGAGTTCGCGGACCGGCTGGCCGACGCGGTCGGCGCCACCGCGGCGGGCGAGGCCGCCGAACGCGCCTGGCTGCGCAACGCCAACCGCGCGTGCGGAACGCCCTGGCTGCGGCTGTGGCGCTGGTACCACGACCGGCGCGATCCCGTCACCGGACGGCTGCCGTCGCGCACCCAGGCGGACGAGGAGGCCACGGCCCGTCAGCGCGTCGAGCACGCGGTGCGCACGGTCTCGGAGCGGGCGTCGGCCGGGCTGCCCGCGCCGTGGGCGCAGGCGATGCGCGAGGCGGCCCTCCGCGGTGCGCACGGGCTGCCCGAAGCCCTGGACGAACTGGCGGGGCGCGCGGCGCCGCCGGGGCGTCCGCCGCGGCCCGGCTGGTGGCCGGTGGCGGTCCTCGCCCAGGCGACCATGACCCTGCTCCAGGTGGTGGGCGGCCTGTGGCTGCTGGGCCAGATCATCGGCATCGTGCCGCCGAACCTGGGCGTACCGGTCCTGTTGATGGTGGCCGGCATCGTCGGCGGACCTCTCATCGAGTGGAGCTGCCGCCTGGCGGCCCGCGGCCCCGCACGACGCTACGGCCACGAGGCGGAACGCCTGTTGCGGGAGGCGGCCGCGGGGTGCGGCCGCGCCAGGGTCCTGGACCCGCTGGCGGCCGAGTTGCTGCGGTACCGGGAGGTGCGGGAGCAGTACGCGCGGGTCACAGGGGTGGGGGCCGTGACGAGGTAGGGGACGCGGCCGCGGCCTTGACGCGCCGTCGGCCACCCGCACGGGTGGCGGAGTTGTCCACAGCCGCCGGGCCGGTCCACAGCCTCCGGCGGACCGGTCCGATCACGGGCAGTCTGGCCTTCGCGGCGATCGCGAGGGACGCGGTCGCCCCGGCCGCCGTACGGGAGGTGCCCGTGCGGAAGGCGCCGTACGGGAGGTGCCCGTGCGGGAGGGAGGACTCGCGATGAACGAGACGATGATCTGCGCCGTGGGCAACGTGGCCACCCAGCCGGTCTTCCGGGACCTGGCGAACGGACCGTCGGCGCGCTTCCGGCTCGCGGTCACCGCGCGCTACTGGGACCGCGAGAAGAGCACCTGGACGGACGGCCACACCAACTTCTTCACGGTGTGGGCCAACCGCCAGCTCGCCACCAACGCCTCGGCGTCGCTGGCGGTGGGCGACCCCGTCGTCGTGCAGGGCAGGCTGAAGGTGCGCACCGATGTCCGCGAGGGGCAGAGCCGGACCTCGGCCGACATCGACGCGGTGGCGATCGGCCACGATCTCGCCCGCGGCACGGCGGCGTTCCGGCGCACCGGCAGGACGGAGGCGTCGGCCTCTCCACCCCGGCCGGAGCCCAACTGGGAGACACCGGTGCCGGACCCGGCCGGGGAAGCGGTCGGGGAGCCGGCCGCCCCGGGCTCCGAACAGCGGCCGGAGCCCGTCGCGGTGGCGTGACGCCGAGACCCGCCGGAACCGCCCGAAGCACGGCTTATCGACCCATGCGCCCGGGGTGGACCCGGGTGGATTTGTCGATAAGCCCTGCTCAAAGTGGCTGTCGGCGATAACGATTCCGATTCGGATCACCGTGAGGGTGACGATCACCGGCGGCCCCGGTCCGTCACGTCCTTAGGATGCCGAACGAGCCTTGTACGGCTGCTGATTCTGCTGGTGGGACCGTGCCCCCCACGCCAACGGGTCCTGCTCGAAGGGGAATTTGGTGTTTTCTTCGCTCGCTGTGCCGCCTCTGCCCGGTCGAGGGGCGGTGCGTCTCGCCGCCGGTGCGCTGGTGTCCGCGCTCGCCGTCGCGGGTGTGGCGGCCGGTGCGGCTCCGGCCACCGCCGCCCAGGACGGGGCGGCGCGGGGGCAGGGCGGAGCGACGGCCACCATAGGCGGTCTGAAGGCGCACGGCACCGCGCTGATCCACGGCGAGGACGGCGACCAGCAGGTCCCGGCCGGCCTGTTCGAGATGTCCGTCGAGGGCGGCGGCATGCTGCAGACGTACTGCGTCGACATCCAGAACCCGACGCAGAAGGACGCCAAGTACCGGGAAACGCCCTGGAGCGCCACGTCGCTGGGCACCAACAAGGACGCCGGCCGCGTGCGGTGGATCCTGCAGCACAGCTACCCGCAGGTCAACGACCTCGCCGCGCTCGCGAAGAAGGCGGGCGTCCGGGCGCTCACCGAGGAAGAGGCGGCGGCCGGCACCCAGGTCGCCATCTGGCGCTACTCGGACGACACGGACGTCGAGGCCGCCGACCCGCAGGCCGAGCGGCTCGCCGACTACCTGGAGAAGAACGCCCGGAACCTGGCCGAGCCCGCGGCATCCCTCGCCCTGGACCCGCCGGCCGTCTCGGGCCGTCCCGGTGAGCGGATCGGCCCGGTGACGGTCCACACCAACGCGGGCGGCGCCACGGTGACGCCTCCGGTGGGCGCCGCCGACGAGGACGCGGTGCGGATCGTCGACAAGAAGGGCCGGCCCGTCACCAAGGTCACCGACGGCACCCAGCTCTTCTTCGACGTGCCCGAGGACGCGGAGGCCGGCACCGCCCAGCTGTCCGTCCAGGCCTCCACGACCGTGCCGGTCGGCCGCGCCTTCGCCTCCGACAGCCGCAGCCAGACCCAGATCCTGGCCGGTTCCAGCGAGTCGACGGTCTCGGCGACGGCCACCGCCACCTGGGCCGCAGAAGGGGCGATACCCGCCCTGTCCGCAACGGAGAACTGCGCCGAGGGCACCCTGGACATCACGGCGCTCAACAAGGGCGACGAGCCCTTCACCTTCCAACTCCTGGACTCCGAGTACACCATCGCGCCGGGCGAGACCCGTACGGTGCCGGTCCCGCTGCCGGAGGACCGCCCCTACGACTTCACCATCCGCGGCCCGGCCGGCTTCGAACAGCGCTTCGCCGGCGTCCTCGACTGCCGCACCCAGAGCGCCGCGCTCGCGGACACCACCCACCCCCTCAGCGAACCGGCCCCCGCCACGGTCGTCACGCCCTCCCCCGACCCCAACCTCGCCGAGACCGGCAGCTCCGACACGACCCCCCTGATCGGCGGCGCGGCCATCGGCCTGGTCGTGATCGGCGGCGCGGTCCTGCTGCTCGTCCGCCGGAGGAACGAACAGTAACGACGTGCCCGCGCGGCAGAGCGGCCCGACGCACCGCCGATCACCGCCCCACGCCGGCGCCGGCCGCGGGCAACCGTCCCCCGAGTTGCCCAGGGTTCGCCGTATGGCCGAAGACGCTCCCTCCTGCCCCGAGTGCAGGCAACCCCTGGAGCCGGGCGGTCTTGTGCTGGCCAAGAGAGACGACGACGGCCGCAGGGCCTGCCGATCTCTCTGGCGGTGCGCTGATCGGCATACCTGGTGGCAGTGGGCGGACCGGCCGGAGGAGCCACTGGAAGTCTGCCCGGTTCCGCAGGTGTTCCGCTGACGTCCTGCTCTGGCGCCGGCGGGCCCGTATTCCGGAGTTCTGAGGTGTGCTCATCTCGGCGCGACGGCTCGGAGCCATTCGGCGAGCGCGGAGAAGTCGGCGTCATCGAGGCCCTGGGCCGGCTCGACGTGGTGCAGGAGTGACGGCCCGGGGTGGCTGGCATCGACCCAGAGGCGGTCCATGGCGCCGATCTCGTCGTCGACCCAGATGAAGGGTCGGCCGGCGGCCCACTCGACCATGGGGCGAGTCTTCCAGTGGAGACCCCGCGGGGTTCCGCCCGCGTCGGCGTCCGGCCACTCCAGCAACGGCAGCCTCGGCAGGCCGATGCGCGGGGCGACTACTTCGTTCGCCTCTTCCCGCCAGGTCGTCGCCCACACGAGCCGGCAGCCCAGAGCAATGAGGCGCTCCCCGACGCCGGGGTCGAGTCGGGCCAGCAACGGGTTCCCCTGGTCGACGGTCGTCGAGGAGGCGGCAGTGACCTTTGAATGGCTGGCCGACGACCCGAACGGGATCAGTGGGCCGTCCACGTCGAGGAAAAGGAGAGGGCGCTCCGATGAGCTGGTCACGGCAGCACCGTAGCCCCGCGCGGCGTGGGGGCGGCACCTTCCGGCTGGGCCGTCCCCGGGCCCTGAGGGTGCCCGCGGCCGGTCGACGGCGACCGGCAGTGACGGGTGAGGGTCAGGCGGCATCCAGGAAAGGCCAGGTCAAAGGCCCCGCCGGGAACGCGTTTCCTCACAGGGGTGGCGGTGCGGCAAGATGGGGTGTATCTGCCCACCTGCCTGATCAAGCTGCCGGACGGTTTCTCTTGGCTGAGTACATTTACACCATGCGCAAGGCGCGCAAGGCGCACGGCGACAAGGTGATCCTTGATGACGTCACCCTGAGCTTCCTGCCCGGCGCGAAGATCGGTGTGGTCGGTCCGAACGGTGCCGGTAAGTCCACCGTTCTGAAGATCATGGCGGGGCTGGAGCAGCCGTCGAACGGCGACGCGTTCCTGTCGCCGGGCTACACGGTCGGCATCCTGCTCCAGGAGCCCCCGCTGAACGAGGAGAAGACCGTCCTGGAGAACGTCCAGGAGGGGGTCGCCGAGGTCAAGGGCAAGCTCGACCGGTTCAACGAGATCGCCGAGCAGATGGCGACCGACTACTCGGACGCGCTGCTCGAGGAGATGGGCAAGCTCCAGGAGGAGCTCGACCACGCCAACGCCTGGGACCTCGACGCCCAGCTCGAGCAGGCCATGGACGCGCTGGGCTGCCCGCCCGGCGACTGGCCCGTGGTCAATCTGTCCGGTGGTGAGAAGCGGCGTGTGGCGCTGTGCAAGCTGCTGCTGGAGGCGCCCGACCTGCTGCTGCTCGACGAGCCCACCAACCACCTCGACGCCGAGTCCGTGAACTGGCTGGAGCAGCACCTCGCCAAGTACGAGGGCACCGTCGTGGCCGTCACCCACGACCGGTACTTCCTGGACAACGTCGCCGGCTGGATCTGCGAGGTCGACCGCGGCCGCCTGCACGGCTACGAGGGCAACTACTCCAAGTACCTGGAGACCAAGGCCACCCGTCTCAAGGTCGAGGGCCAGAAGGACGCCAAGCGGCAGAAGCGCCTCAAGGACGAGCTCGAGTGGGTGCGGTCGAACGCCAAGGGGCGGCAGGCCAAGTCCAAGGCGCGTCTCGCGCGGTACGAGGAGATGGCCGCCGAGGCCGACAAGATGCGGAAGCTGGACTTCGAGGAGATCCAGATCCCGCCGGGCCCGCGGCTGGGCAACGTCGTCGTCGAGGTGAACAACCTCAGCAAGGCCTTCGGGGAGAAGGTGCTGATCGACGATCTGTCGTTCACGCTGCCCCGCAACGGGATCGTCGGGGTCATCGGGCCCAACGGTGCGGGCAAGACCACCCTGTTCAAGATGATCCAGGGTCTCGAGGAGCCGGACTCCGGCACCATCAAGGTCGGCGACACCGTCAAGATCTCCTACGTCGACCAGAGCCGCGAGAACATCGACCCGAAGAAGTCGCTGTGGGCCGTGGTGAGCGACGAGCTCGACTACATCAACGTCGGGCAGGTCGAGATGCCCTCCCGCGCCTACGTGTCCGCGTTCGGGTTCAAGGGCCCGGACCAGCAGAAGGCGGCCGGAGTCCTCTCCGGCGGTGAGCGCAACCGGCTGAACCTCGCCCTCACCCTCAAGCAGGGCGGCAACCTGCTGCTCCTCGACGAGCCGACCAACGACCTCGACGTCGAGACCCTGAGCAGCCTGGAGAACGCGCTGCTCGAGTTCCCCGGCTGTGCCGTCGTCGTCTCCCACGACCGGTGGTTCCTGGACCGCGTGGCCACGCACATCCTCGCCTACGAGGGCGAGTCCAAGTGGTTCTGGTTCGAGGGCAACTTCGAGTCCTACGAGAAGAACAAGGTCGAGCGGCTCGGCGCCGACGCCGCCCGCCCGCACCGCGCCACCTACAAGAAGCTGACCCGGGGCTGATCTTGCGGCACATCTACCGCTGCCCACTGCGCTGGGCGGACATGGACGCGTACGGCCACGTCAACAACGTGGTCTTCCTCCGCTACCTGGAGGAGGCCCGTATCGACTTCCTGTTCCGCCCGGAGAAAGACTTCAAGCAGGGGTCCGTGGTGGCACGCCACGAGATCGACTACAAGCGCCAGCTCGTCCACCGGCACCACCCGGTCGACATCGAGCTGTGGGTCACGGAGATCAGAGCGGCTTCCTTCACGCTCACCTACGAGGTGAAGGACGGTGACGTCGTCTACGTCCGCGCCTCCACGGTGATCGTGCCGTTCGACTTCGAGGCGCAGCGGCCCCGGCGGATCACCGCCGACGAGCGGGAGTTCCTCCAGGAGTACACGGACGCCGAGGAGGAGGCCGTCGCCGCATGACGGTGCTCCACCTCGCCGACGAGGGGGAGGCCGCCGACCTCGCGGCCTTCCTCTCCCGGCTGCTCCACTACGACCGTTCCGCCGCGGTGCGCCTCCAGGCGGCCGGCACGGCCCTCGCCGTCTTCGGCCGGCCGCCCTCCTTCGAGGTGCTGGCCGTGCGCACGGTGCGGCTGGCCAAGCCGTACGAGAACGGGCTCGACGTCACGCTGGACGTGACCGTGTCCGCCGGTGAGCTGCTGGAGAGCGTGGACGAGCGGGCGGCCACCGCCCGTGTCCCCGGTTCGGTGACCGGGCCGCCGTGGGCCGGGGTGTTGCCTCCGCGCGGCGGGTGGCGGGCCGAGCCGGGGCTGCCCGCCCCGGACGCCCTGCGCGCGCTGGTCGCCGCCGCGGTGGCGGAGTTCCGGGCGCGTACGGAGGAGCTGGCGGCCGAGGACCGTACCAGGGCCGCGCTCGACGGTATCGGGCGGGACATCTGGTCCCGGACCGTCGGCGACACCGGGCTGCCGGTGCGGGCCGTGCACGCGGCCCAGTCGCTCGGGTTCCTGCGGCCGCGTGGAGCATCCGGTCCCGGGACCGGCCCCGGCTCCGGGGAGGACGCGCCCCGGCTGTTCTCGTCCGGTGCGTGGCTGCGGCTGCGCACGCCCTTCGGGTCCGTGGCCCTGCGCAGGGCCGGGACCGGAGCCCTCGGCATCAGCGTGCGCTGAGCCCGGCCCGCCCTTCCCTTCCCGGCGGGGCCACCGGTTTCAGTGGTGGGGCTCGCCGTCGTCCGGGCGTACGGCGATGTGGTCGCTCTCCAGCTCCAGGGCGACGCGGTCGCGCATGCCGAGGGCCGCGGTGTAGTCGGCGGGCAGCTGGAGCCGGCCGGCACGGTCCAGCATGGCGTACTCGCGGGCCACCACCGTCTCGTGGCCGGTCTCGGCGTCCACCTCGCTGCGCCGCAGCACCTCCGTGGAGGTACGGCCGTCGCGGATGGCGACCGTGCGGCGGACCTCGCCGGCCACCGCCTGGTCGTGGGTGACGACGACGACCGTGGTGCCCAGGGCTTCGTTCGCCGTGCGGAACGCGGCGAAGATCTGTTCCGCGGTGTGGGAGTCGAGTTCACCGGTGGGTTCGTCGGCGAGCAGCACCGACGGGGAGCCCGCGAGGGCCACGGCGATGGCGACCCGCTGCTGCTGACCGCCGGACATCTGCCGCGGGCGGCGGTCGCGGCAGTCGGCGACGCCCATCAGGTCCAGCAGCTCCAGCACGCGTTCGGCGCGCTGCGCCCGGCGTCCGCCGGTGCCGGCCAACTGCAGGGGCAGCGCCACGTTCTGGGCGGCCGTCAGGTAGGGGATGAGGTTGCGGGACGTCTGCTGCCACACGAAGCCCACGACCGTGCGGCGGTAGGCCAGGCGGTCCTTCGCCGTCATCGTCATCAGGTCGTGCCCCGCGACCCGGGCCGCCCCGGCGGTCGGCGTGTCCAGGCCGGCCAGGATGTTCATCAGGGTGGACTTGCCGCTGCCCGAGGCGCCGACCAGCGCCATCAGCTCGCCCTCGCGGACCAGGAGGTCGAGCCCCTGCAGGGCCTGCACCTCGACCCCGTCCGCGCTGAAGATCCGGACCAGGCGGTCGCAGGTGATCAGCGCGTCGTGCCCGTAGGCGGGCCGGTCACGGGACGCGGTGGCGCGGCCGGCCAGGTCGGCGAGGGTGGGGTCGGTCGTCATCGGGGCTCCTCCAGGTCTCCGTCCGTGCTCGGCCCTGCTCGGTCTCCGTCCGTGCTCCGCCGTGCTCGGTCTCCGTCCGCGGTTCGTCGTACCGCCCGTCGCGCCTTCACCGGGCATCGCCCGCCCGCAGCTCCGTCACCGCTCCGCGCCGGCCCGACCACCACGCCTGCAGCGCCGCCACCCCCACCGCCAGTACCAGCACCGTCACCGCCGGGACGGCCAGCCACCACGGGTCGGCACGCAGTTCCGCGCGGCCCACCGGGGAGGCCGTCGTCGACATCGCGATGGTGGTCAGGTCGATGCCGGGGGAGAGGAGCCGTACGGCCGCCCAGCCGGTCAGGACGCCGCCCAGCGCGGCGGGCAGGGCCTGCGGGAGGGACTCCAGGACCAGCAGGCGGCGGCCCTGGGCACGGGTGAGGCCCATGGTGCGCAGCCGCGCGAGGAGGGCGGCGCGTTCGGGTGCGGCGCTCGCCAGGGACAGCAGGAGGGCCAGGGCGGCGTAGCCGGCGCCGGCGGCCACGGCTGCCGTGTAGATCCGTTCCGCGCCGGACTGCAGCGGCGAGTCCACATACGTGTCGCGCTGCTCGGACCGCAGGTGGACGGTGCCGACGTCGTCCGCGGCCCGGTGCAGCGCACCCGCGTCCAGGCCGTCGCCGGTCAGCAGCAGCACGTTCGGCGGGACGGAGCCGGTGGGCAGGCCGGCCCGGTCCACGACGAGGAAGTCGTCGCCGTACACGGCCGGGGTGCGGTCGCGCACCAGCACGATCCGCAGCGTGGCGGTGTTCCCGTCGGCCAGGCGCAGCCGGAAGGCCCGGTCGCCGAACCGTTCGGCGACCGCGGGGGAGGCCAGCGCCGGCAGTACGGCTTCCTCGGAGCCGCTTCCGGAGCCGCTTCCGGAGCCGTCCGGCCGCGTCAACGGCCCCTCGGGGAACGCGCCGAGGTCCGTCCGCCCCGCCAGTGCCGCGTAGGCACCGGGGTCCACGCCCGCGAGCGGCAGCGACTGGCGGCCGTCCGGCGTCCTGGCCAGCCAGTCGACGCCGGCCTCGGTGACCTCCCGTACCCCGGGGACCCGCCCGAGACGGCGGGGCAGACCGGAGGGCAGCGGCTCGGCCGCCTCCACCCGGGCGTCGGCGCCCACGGCGAGCAGCGCGGCCCGGTCGCGGGCGTCGGCCACGCCGCTGAGGACCGAGCCTCCGAACGCCGCGACGGTGAACGCGGTCAGCAGCGCGAGGAGGGGCAGCACGGTGGAGGCGGAGGTCCGGCCGGCCCGGGCCAGGGCGAGCGGACCGACCGCGCCGCGCAGCCGCCGCGCCGGACGGGCCAGCCCGCGCAGCGGCAGCGGGTACAGACGCACCAGCACCAGCGCGGCGATCACCCCGACCAGCACCGGTGCCATCGCCACCAGGTCGCCGGCGCCGTTTGTCGCGCCGCGCCGGCGCAGCGTCTCGACCGCGCCGAGGGCGAGGACCACGACCGTCAGTTCGGCGACCGTACGGCGCCGTGACGCACGGGGCGCCGCCGCGTCCCTCCGTCCGTCGTGGACGCGTACCCGGCGGTGCGCGGCGGTGGCCCGCAGCGGCAGCGCCAGGCAGGCCACGGCGATGACCGCGACGGCGGCCCACAGCGCGGGGAGCAGCCGGGCGCCGGGCAGCGTGAGCAGGGCCGCGCCGAGGCCGAGCGCTCCCGCGGGCACCGCCACGACCGCCGTCTCGGCCAGCAGCCGCCCCGCCAGGCCCGCTACGGAGGCGCCGCGAGCGCGCAGCAGGGCCAGTTCGGCACGGCGCCGGCCCGCGGCCAGACCGCCCGCCATCAGCAGGACGACGACGGCGACCGTGCCCGAGCCCGAGGCGGCGACGGAGACCAGCGGGCCGATGTCGTCGTCGAGTCGCCCGTAGGTGGTGAGGACGTCGTCGAGGCCGGTCGTGGCCTCCGTCTGCGGGCCGGTCGTCGCGTGCAGTCGCCGCAGGGCGGGCCCGGACTCCAGGGAGGCCACGGCGGAGGCGAGCGGGTCGAGGTCGCGGCTGTGCAGGGCGTCCGGGTCGGGCGCGAGGTGCCAGTAGCGGGCCACGGGCGCCGAGCCGAGGAGCGCGGGGCCCGCCTCGGGGGCGAGCAGCAGTCCGCCGACCCAGTAGGTGGGGCTGGGGGCGCCGGCCGGTCCCGGCACGCGCCGCAGGGAGGGGGTGCGCAGCACGGGGTCGACGGACCAGTAGGCACCGTCTGGCCGCTCGGGCGTGAGGATGCCGGTGACGCGCACGGTGAGTTCGCGGTCGCCGACCACGTGGACGACCGAACCCACCTTCACGTGCAGCGTGCGGGCCGTCTCCTCGGACACCGCGGCCTCCACCCGCGTGGTCGAGGCGTCGGCCCGCCCGCCGGGGACTCTCGGCAGCCGGCCGGAGCGCAGCCGGGCGTGGCCGTCGAGACCCTGCGGGGCGGCGAGGACCATCTCGGCGGGCAGCCCGTCGGGCCGGGGCAGCCACTTCTCCGGTGAGGGCAGGCCGTCGGTGACGCGGACGCCGTAGGACGACTGCTCCTCGTCGACGACGAGCGGGCGCTCGACGGCGCCGAGGACGGACCGGTGGTCGGCGGCGAGCCGCCGGGGCCGGAGACTGTCCTCCGCGGCCCGCGCATCCGCGCCGGGGTCGGGAGCGGCGGACACCTGGACGCCGGTCACGTCGGCCGGGGCCCGCTCGACCGCCCGGCGCAGACCGGCGTCCGCGTACCGGTCCAGCGTCCGGGGGAACGCGGCGGCCAGGAACGCGGTCACCGCCACCAGCACCGCCAGGGCGACGGCGGCACCGGGCGCGGCCCGCAGCCTGGTCCGCACCCAGGGGGCGGTGGCGGGGGTCATCGGCCGGTACCTCCGGCGTCCTTGAGGGTCACCGCCGTGTCCGTGCGGCGGAGGGCCAGGGCGGCCGTGGCCAGGAACGCGGTCACCGCCACCAGCACCGCCAGGGCGACGGCGGCACCGGGCGCGGCCCGCAGCCTGGTCCGCACCCAGGGGGCGGTGGCGGGGGTCATCGGCCGGTACCTCCGGCGTCCTTGAGGGTCACCGCCGTGTCCGTGCGGCGGAGGGCCAGGGCGGCCGTGACCAGGAACGCGGTCACCGCCACCAGCACCGCCAGGGCGACGGCGGCACCGGGCGCGGCCCGCAGCCTGGTCCGCCCCCAGGGGGCGGTCGCGGGGGTCATCGGCCGGTACCTCCGGCGTCCTTGAGGGTCACCGCCGTGTCCGTGCGGCGGAGGGCCAGGGCGGCCGTGACCAGGAACGGGACGACGGAGACGCCGGCCAGCAGCAGGGCGATCCGGCCGGCCGGCAGGGCCACGTGGACGTCCGGCACGGGACGGGTGGCCCGCGGGGTCAGTACGGTCAGCGGGATCACCGCCCGGGTCAGCACCGCGCCGAGGGCGGCGCCGGTCAGCAGGGCCAGGCCGGTCAGCACGCCCTGCTCGACGGCGACCGTACGGGCCGGCCCGCGGCGCTGGGCGCCCAGGGCGCGCAGCACGGCGAACTCCCCGCCCCGCTCGCGCAGCGACCCCGCCGCGCTCACCGCGAAGCCGACCGCGGCCAGCGCCGCCGCCACCAGGGTCGCCGCGGCGAACGCCGCCCCGGGACCGGCGCCGAACGGGTCGTCCCGCAGCCGCTCGGCGACCTCGTCGCGCACCAGGACCTCGGCCGGTGCCGTGTCCGGGAACGCCCGCAGGCCGGCCGCCGCCTCACCGGTCTTCCCCGGCCCGGTGCGCAGCCACCACTCGGTGGGCTCGACGGCGGCGCCGTACTCGCCCTGCAGATACCGGTTCACCGCCGGCAGATCGACCAGCAGCGCGCCGCCGAACCGGGCCGAGGGAGCCTCGGGCCCGGTGCCCGGCAGCTCGCGCGCGGAGCGCACGATCCGCACCGGTACGTCGTGGCCGCCGATCGGCACCGTGACGCGCTGCCCGGTGCGGGCGCCCGCCGAGTCGAGGAAACGGTCCCCGGCCACGGCGGTCACCTCCTCCGGCTTCGGCTGTGCGACCCGCAGCCGCACGGTCAGCGTGGTCAGCCGGGAGCCGTCCGAGAGGCCCGTGACGTACTCGACGGCGAGCGGACCGGAGTCCAGCAGGCGCGGCTCGGCCGGGGCGCCCTCCGCGCCCGGTGCGCCCGGCGGCGAGGACGGTTGCGAGCCGGCCGTCCAGGCGTCCGGCAGCGGCACCGGCCGTACGGAGCCCTCGGCGTCCCCGGCCGTCACCCGCCGTACGGTCAGGCGGTGTTCCTCCTCCCGGTCCGCGGGCTGGACCACCGTGAACTCGGCGCCGGTCAGGGTGAGCGGTCCGCCGGAGACGTCCAGGCCGAGGGTGTGCTCCCGGCCGTCGGCGGCCAGCGAACCGGCGCCGAGCCGGTACGGGGTGCCCCAGCGGTCCTCGACGGTGACCGTCACGTCCGCCGACCGGGTGCCGGCCGAGGACGGGCCGGCGTTCGGCACGGTCAGGGCCGCCGTCAGCGCGAGCCGGGTCGTGCCGGCCGGGATCCTCGCGCCGTTCGACGGCCGCCGGGGCGCCATCCCGGACAGCAGCCCGCGCGGCGACCGGTCGGCCAGGTCCGGCCGCATCAGCATCGTGTCCCGCGCGTGCGCGGTGTCCAGCGCCAGCACCGTCGCCGTCCGGTCGCCGGACAGCGGGACCTCCGACCGCGCCGCGGGCGCGACCTGCCGTACGCCGGTGACGCCCGCGATCCGGTCGGTGCGGCCCGGGTCCGCCGTGCCGGAGGCCAGCACCCGGATCGGCGCGCCCGCGCGGAAGTCGGCCTGGTCGTCCTGCGAACGGGACCACGACGCCCCCTGCCCGATCGCCATCGTGCCCAGCGCCACGGCGAGCACCAGCAGCAGCACGGGGCCCGCCCCGCGCATCGGACGGCGGCTCAGCTGCCAGCCCGCCAGCGCCACCGCGAGACCGCGCCCGCGCGCCGCCCGGCGCTCCGCGAGCCGCGCCACCAGCGGCAGCAGCCGCAGCGCCAGTGCCGTCCCCGCCAGCAGCGCCAGCGCGGGCGTCGCCACGAACAGCGGGTCGACCCCGAGCGAGCCCGCGTCCGCCTCCTCGCCGGTCCCGGCGGCGGAGGTCTGCCGGTCAAGCTGCCAGTAGGCGATGCCCGCGATCACCAGCAGGCCCACGTCCGCGCCGGCCCGCAGCCAGCCCGGCAGCGCCCGGGAGCGGCCGCCGCCGTCGGCCTGGGGCGCGAGGGTCAACGCAGGCAGCGTCACGGCCAGGGTGCACCCGAGGGCCGCCACCGCCGCCACCAGCCACACCGTCCCGCCGGCGCCGGCCGTCGGTTCCCAGCCGAGCCCGATGCGGGCCGGCGCCCCCTGCCCGGCCGACAGCCGGACCAGCGGTCCCGCCAGCAGCGGCGCGCAGACCAGCGCGGGCACGGTCAGCAGCAGCGCCTCCAGCGCGGCCCCCGCCGCCAGCCGTGCGCGAGAGGCGCCGCGTGCCCGCAGCAGCCGCAGCTCGCCCGCCCGCTCCACGCTCAGCAGCCGCGCCACCAGCAGCAGCGTGCCGCCCGCGAGCAGGACGAGCTGCAGCGCGATCACGAGGAGCGTGGAACGGGAGACCTCCAGCGACCGGTCGAGACGCTCCAGGATCGCCGGCAGGTCGGTCGTCGCCGCGGTGGTGCCGCTGAGCACCTTCTGCTCGCGCAGCCACTCCATGCCGCTTTGGGCCGCATCCCCGAGGGCTTCGGCCCGCCCGGCCGTGAGCGACGCGTAGTCCGCCGTCACCAGCCACCCGGACGCCCCCGCGCTGACCCGGCCGCCGCTCAGTACGCCCGGCGGGGCGAGCAGCGGCCCGTACGTCGTGAAGCCGCCCTGCTTCACCCCGCGGCCGTCCAGGTCGTCGAGGCGCCAGTACGGCGACCCGGTGTCCACCGGCCGGTACAGGCCGCTCACCACGACGCGGACGGCCGGACCGTCGAGCCGGTCGGTGAGGGTGAGCCGGTCGCCCGTACCGACGCCGACGCGCTCGGCGGCGGCCACCGGCACCGCCACCTCGACCGTGCCGCCGTCGGCCCCCGCCACGGGCATGCGGCCCTGCTCGACGCGGACCTGCGTGGGATCCAGCGCCGCGAAGAACGTCAGATCGGGGTCGCCGGACCGCTCGGTCGGCGGCCGCGGGGAGCCGGGCAGCGCGTACGGGCCCGAGCGCACCAGGGTCCGTACCGTGAGCGGCAGCCCGTCGAAGGTCCTCGCGGCCCCCTCGCGCACGGTGGCGTCGGCGGCCGGCCGCCGTCCGGCCGGTACGTCCGCCTTCACGACCAGTGCGGCGTCGGACCCGGTGCGCGGGTCGGCGAGGGCGTGCCGCAGGGCCGCGTCGCCGACGGCGCCCGAGTAGGAGGTCAGGGTGGCGAGGACCGTCGTGGTCAGCAGGACGGTGAGCAGGGCCGCGGCCGGCAGCAGGCGGTGTGCTCGTGCCCGCAGCAGCACGAACTGCGTGAGCCCCCCGAACCCCGACACCCGGCCCCCTGCCGCTGTTGTCCAGACCTCGCCGGGATGCTGTCAGAGGTGGGGACGCCGAAGTAAGCGCCCGGGACCGGGACTTGACCGGATCGTGACCGGAATCCGGCGTCGGCCGACCGGAATGCGTCCGTCAGCCCATCGGCCGGTGAGGGCGTCGGTCAGGGGCCGGTCAGTCGGGAGTGTTGATCATCGAGGCCGCCGCGTACGTCAGGTACTTCCACAGCGTCTGCTCGTGCTCCTCGGACAGACCCAGCTCGTCGAGCGCGACCCGCATGTGCTTCAGCCAGGCGTCGTGCGCGGCCCGGTCGACGACGAAGGGGGCGTGCCGCATCCGCAGCCGCGGGTGGCCCCGGTTGTCGCTGTACGTCGTCGGGCCGCCCCAGTACTGCATCAGGAACAGGGCGAAACGGTCCTCGGCCGGACCCAGGTCCTCCTCGGGGTACATCGGCCGCAGGATCGGGTCCTCGGCGACTCCCTCGTAGAAGCGGTGGACGAGGCGGCGGAAGGTCTCCTCCCCGCCGACCTGCTCGTAGAAGGTCTGCTCCTGAAGCGTGCCGCGCCGAATCTCATTCACGCCGTCCATGGTCTCAGACCCGGGGGCATAGGACTCAAGACCTAGGACCCGCCCGGGAACCCTGCCCGCCTCCCGCCCGGCCCGTACTGTGGAGGCATGGGCGGGTACGAGGACCTGGACAGCCTCGCCGCCTCCGCGCGGGCGGAGCTGGTGCGCGAGATCGAGCTGAGCGGCGCCTGGACGGCCGATCCGGTGTGGCGGGAGGCGTTCCTCGCGGTCCCGCGCCACCTCTTCGTGCCGTACTACTACGTCGGCGTCCGGGGCGGCTACGAACGCCGGTGGGGCGAACACCCCGACCCCGCCGCCCGCGAGCACTGGGTGCGCGGCGCGTACGCCGACGCCCCGCTGGCGACCCGGATGCGCGACGGCGAGCTGCTCTCCTCCAGCAGCCAGCCCTCGCTGATGGCGATGATGCTGGTCGAGCTGGACGTGCGGGACGGCGACCGGGTCCTGGAGATCGGCGCCGGCACCGGCTACAACGCCGCCCTGCTCGCCCACCGGCTCGGCGACGACGACCTGGTCACCACCGTCGACCTGGACCCCGAGATCACCGAGTCGGCCCGCCGGCACCTGGACGCCGCCGGGTACCACCCGGCCGTCGTCACGGGCGACGGCGCCCGCGGTGTTCCCGAGCGCGCCCCCTACGACCGGATCCTCGCCACCTGTGCGCTGCCCTCGATCCCCCGCGCGTGGACCGCCCAGTGCCGTCCCGGCGGGCGGATCCTGACGCCGCTCGCCACCGGGCTCGTCGTCCTCACCGTCCGCGACGCCGGGCACGCCGAGGGGCGCTTCCTGCACACGCCCGCGTACTTCGTGCCGCTGCGCGGCGCGGACCGGGCCGAGCCCGAGACGCCGGGCCTGGGCGGCGTACCGCGCCGGGCCCGGGAGGACGACCTGTTCCGCTTCCTGCTGGCGCTGAGCCGGGGCGGCCTGGACCCGCAGGAGGCGTACGCGCTGTGGGACCGCGAGGACGCCCCGCGCCGTGAGCGCTACGGCATCACCGTCAGCGGCGAACGGGCCTGGGCGTGGCTGGACGACCCCGAGGGGCCCTACGCCTGGCCGTTCGCCTGACGCGGGCCCACTCGAAGGTGCCGTCGTGCCTATCCCCGGCGGATCGTGATCGTCGTCCAGGCGCCGACGTGCACCCGGTCGCCGTCCTGGAGCGGCACCGGCACGAAGGGCTGGATCGGCTCCTCGCCGCCGTTGACCGTCGTGCCGTTCGTCGAGTTCTGGTCGACGACCGCCCAGCCGCCGTCCGGCTGGTGCACCAGCACCGCGTGCTGGTGCGAGACACCCGGGTCCTCCGGCGGCACGGCCAGATCGATGTCCGGGGTGTCGCCGGTGGAGTGCCGGCGGCGGCCGATGGTGATCTGGTTGCCGGTGAGCGTGCGCTGCTGCTCGGGCGAGTACGCGGGCAGGTTCAGGCCCGCGGCCTCGGGGCCGGAGCGCTGCATCATCGCCATGAAGTACTCGCGGTCCGGGCCGATCGTCGCCGACCAGGTGGTCGGCTGCTGGGGCCGCTGCTGCTGCGGGAAGCCCTGGCCGGGACCGGGCGGGGCCTGGGTGGCGCCGGGCTGCGGGTAGCCGTAGCCGCCACCCTGGGCCGGACCGCCCGGACCGCCCGGACCGCCCGGACCGCCCGGACCGCCCTGACCGCCGGGACCGCCGGACGTCGGCGGGGAGAGCACCCAGTCGTCGTCACCGCCGCCGCCGAAGGCCGGGCCGCCTTGCTGCGGGCGGTTGGTCTCCTGCGGGAAGGCGGGCGGGGCCGGGGGACCGGACTGGAACCCCTGCGGGGCACCGCCCGGGCCACCCGGACCGCCGGCGCCGGGCGGCGGCGGGGGCGGAGGCGGGACGGGACGCGAGGGATCGGCACCGAAGCCGGGCGGGGACGGAGGACCGGAGGGACCGCCGGGCCCACCCGGGCCGCCCGGACCACCGAAGCCGCCGGGACCGCCCGGACCGCCGGGCCTGTCAGGGCTGCCCGGACCGCCGAAGCCGCCGGGACCGTTCGGACCGCCGGGTCGCTCAGGGCTGCCGGGGCTGCCCGGACCGCCGAAGCCGCCGGGCCGCTCGGGACCAGCGGGGCCCCCGGGTCGCTCAGGGCTGCCGGGGCCGCCCGGACCGCCGAAGCCGCCGGGCCGCTCGGGACCAGCGGGGCCCCCGGGTCGCTCAGGGCCGCCGGGGCCGCCCGGACCGCCCGGACCGCCGAAGCCGCCGGGACCGTTCGGCCCGTTGGGTCCGCCCGGAGCGCCGGGGCGGTCAGGGCCACCGGGGCCACCGAAGCCGCCGGGGCGGTTGGGCCCGTCAGGGCCGTCGAAGCCGCCGGGACCACCGGGACCGCCGGGCCGGTCGGAACCGCCGGGGCCGAAGGGGCCGGGGCCGCCCGCAGGACCACCGGAACCGCCCCCCGGCCCCCCGGGACCACCGCGTCCCGACGGGTCGCTGCCGAAGGGCGGCGGGCCCGGGGGAATCGGTTCGGCGGGGCGGTTCATCTGGGACGGGCGGGAGCCCTGGTAGTCGTACGCGTCACCGCCGCCGAAGGACGGACCCCCCGAGGGACCCGTCGGCGGCTGTCCGAAGTGCGGGGCCGGGCCGGGCGCCGGCGGGCGCGGGGCGGCCGGGGTGTACGACGTGGCGGTGTTGGTCAGGAAGTTCCACCGGCACTCCTCGCAGAACGGCGCACCGCCCTCACGCGGCGTGCGGCACTGCGGGCACAACTGCGGCTCGCCGCCGGGACCGCCCGGACCGCCACCGGGGCCGCCGCCCGGCCCACCGGGACCGGCGGGCGGCGGGAAGCCGTAGCCGCCGCCGGGCGGCGGGGGCGGCGGAGGGGGCGGCACGGCACCGGCCATGCGGTGACCGCAGACCTCGCACCAGTCGTCGGAACCCGACTGGTGTCCGTTCGGGCAGGTCGGCATGTCGGAGCTTCCCTCTCTTGCGGGCTTGTCGCGCGGTTGTTGTGCGTCACTTCTTTACACGAACAGTCTTGGTGGACCGGGTCTCGAGAGTCATCTCGTCGGCCTCCTCGACCTTCGCTTTCAGTCGCACAGTACCTGCCGCCGCGTCCACCACGTCCACCACCTTCGCAAGCAGTTTCGCCGTATCGGCGTTTCCGGAGGCTCCGGCGAGCTGAACCGCGCGGCCCAGTTTGGCCGTTGCTCCGTCGATGTCTCCCGCTTTGCGCAGATCCAGCCCTTGCTGGATGGCTTGTGCCAGTTCGGCCTGCCCGGTGTAGTGGGCGACTTGGGGGTTGATCGACGTGGAGGCGGCCATGTCGTCGGTCCACACGGCCCGTACGAGACCCTGCGCACCGAGGTTCTGGACGCTGCCCCCGGGCTCCGGGATGACCAGGGAGACGCGGGCGGCCAGCATCTCCTGGCCGAGCCCGGCGGCCGGTACCTCCACGCAGACGTGGTAGTCACGGGACTCGTCGCCCCAGGAACCGGTGGGGTAGTCGCCGGCCCGCGGCCCCGCCTCGGTACGGCGGCCGGTCAGCTCCTCGACCGTCGGCGCGACCTGCTTGACGAATTTCACCGTGGTGCCGACCGGGGTCCACAGGCGCAGCGCGACGTCCGCGACCTCCTTGCCCATGGCCGTCTCCATCATCCGCGTGAAGTCGGCGGCCAGACCGGCCGGGTCGGCGACGATGTCGGCGGTGCCGAGCAGGGCGGAGGCGATCCCTGTGACTTCTTTCACTTCCCAGTCGGTCCCCACGCCGCGGGCGTCGCACGTGAAACGCCCGGCGCAGGAGTCGAGCGCCGCTCTGAGGTCCTCGGGCGACTCGTGCTCGTTGCGGCCGTCGGTGAGCAGGATGCCGTGCCGGATGGCGACGTCCGCGGTGGCCAGCAGCCGGTCGGCCAGCCGCAGCCAGGTGCCGATGGCGGTGCCGCCGCCCGCACCGAGGCTGCGCAGCGCCTGCTTGGCCTGCGCCCGGGTGGTGGCGTCGGCGACCGCGAGCCGGCCGCCGCCCGGGTAGACCTCCTTGGCCACGTGGGTGCCGGCCACGACCGTGAAGTGGACGCCGTCGCGCAGGGTGTCGATCGCGGCGGCCGTGGCGTCGCGGGCGTTGCGCATCTTGGTCGGCGGGTAGTCCATCGAGCCCGAGCAGTCGACCATCAACGCCACGGCGGCGGACGGTCCCTGGCCGGGCGAGTACAGGTGGGGCGCGGCGAGGGCGCTCCCGACCGTGCCGCCGCCGGTCGCGGTGACCGTGACGATGGCGTTGACCTCGCGGCCGCCTTCGGGCAGGTACTCGTTCTGGTAGACGTCCACCGCGAACTGCGGCACGTTCGACTTCGAGAAATTGGCCATGCCGGATCGCATCCCCCTCTACGTCCCCCCAGCGGGGGGCCTGGCTCGTTGTGCGCGGACCGCCCCCTGCGGTCCGCGAGGCCGCCCCTGAAACCCGTGCCCGTGCGGGGGCCTCAGGCCGATCCTGCCCCCTGCGGCGGGGCCGGGAACGGCAGGAGGGCCACTGTTACGTTGTCGTGGCCCCCGCCGTCCAGCGCGTGGCCGACCAGAACGCGGGCGCCGTGCAGCGGGCGGGCGGCGGCGTCCAGGGGCACGGCCTCGGCCATCTCCTCGGCGGACTCGGCGTAGTTCCACAGGCCGTCCGTGCAGACCACGACCACGCCGGCGCGGTCCGGTTTGAACGACGCGGTGTGCGGCTCCAGTTCGTAGGCGTCGGCGCCCAGCCAGCCGGTGATCGCGTGGGCGCGCTCGTCGGCGTAGGCCTCCGCCTCGTTCATCAGGCCCGCCGCGACCATCTGCGCGGCCCACGAGTCGTCCTCGGTGAGCCGGGCGGGCGGGGTGGAGCGGTCGGCCGGCACCCAGTAGACGCGGCTGTCGCCGACCCAGCCGACGACCAGGAGACCGGCGGTGACCACGGCGCCGACCAGGGTGCAGGCGGGCGCGTTCTGGTGCGGGGCCTGCTCGCGGGCGGTGGCGGGCTCGTCGGCCAGCGCGTTGACGGCCCGCGAGGCGGCGAGGATGGCGTCGTGCATGGCCTGCTGCGGGTGCGTGCCGCGCGGCAGGGCGCCGAGCAGCGAATCGCCGGCCGCCCGGGACGCGGCGAGCGAGGCGTCGTCGGGGCGGGTCGCCGAGGACACGCCGTCGCAGACGATCGCCACGGAGGCGGGGGCGCCGTCGGGCAGCGCGGTGCAGCCCACCGAGAACGCGTCCTCGTTGCGGTGGTGGCGCAGACCGCGGTCGCTGACGGCGGCGACCGGGCCCGACTCCTGCTCCATGTGGTCGCGTTCGCGAGGCTGGGCGTGCCCGCAGTTCTCGCAGTAGCCGTCGTCGTCGACCCGGCCCGCGCGGCAGGCGACGCACACCTTCTCGGCGGCGGGCGGCCCGGCGGGCGGGGCCGGCACCTGGGCCGCGGCGCCGTGTTCGCCGGTCAGCCGCGGGTCGGGTGCCTGCAGGGGGTACTCGTCGGGCTCGTCCGGCCGGTCGAAGCGCACACCGGGCGCGGGGGACTGCGCAGCGGCCGCCGGAGCTGCGGGCGGCGCCGTCGGCGGGGCGGGCGGGGGCGGCGGCAGGAGCGGGGAGCCGCCCGAGTCGGTGCCCGGGAGTTCGGCCGCCGCGTGCAGCGGGGCGGGGTGGCCGTGGCCGTCCGAGTCCCGGGCCACGGGCCAGTCCACGCCGTCCGGCGCGGGCACCGCGCCGTTGACGGCGAGGGTGGGGCTGTCCTCGGGCCGCGCGGGCACGACGGACAGGTCGTATCCGCACGCACCGCAGAAACGGTCACCCGACTCGAGGGGTTCCTCGCAGCTCGGGCACTTCGGCACAGCGGCCTGCTGGGGCATCTGCGACATCAACTACACCCACGTCCGGGGGCGGTAACGATTGGCACGTTCCACCAGGTCGATCCTCTCCTCGCCGCCCCGCGCCAGCCGGGCCAGCGTGCGGTACGAACGCTCCAGGCCGAAGCGCAGTGCGCGTTCGTCCAGGCCGCTGCCGAGCAGCGTCCGTCCCCCGGCGGCGGGAGGGACGGAACCCCGACCTCCGGAGAGTACCCAGTCCAGCGCGCAACCGAGGACCTCGGCCGACAGTTGCTCGCGCCGCGCCGGATCCAGACCGTACTCGTCCAGCGCCTCGACCTGCCGCGCGGCGGCGACCAGATCGTCCAGGAACTCCAGGTCGCCCGCGGCCGCGGTGCGCTGCCGCAGCCGCGCCCGCACGGCCGCCACGCGCGCCCCGGTGCAGTGGACGGACGACTCCGGCACCGACTCCAACGTCCGTACGGCACCGGCCCGGTCGCCGCCGGCCAACTGGACCCGGGCCAGACCGAACGCCGCGCTGACATGGCTCGGGTCGGTGGCCCACACCAGCCGGTAGTACTCGGCGGCGTTGTCCAACTGCCCCAGCACCTCGGCGCACAGGCCCAGCGCCAGCTTGGGCGCGATCTCGCCCGGGAAGGCGTCGTAGACCGCGTCGAAGGCCAGCGCGGCGTCCTCGTGGGCGCCGGTCACCAGCGTGACCAGGCCCCGGTACCAGACCACCCGCCAGTCGTCGGGGCGTTCGTCCTCCAGGTCCCCGAGGACGGCCAGCGCGCCGGACGCGTCGCCGTTCTCCAGGCGGGCCCGGATCTCCCGCAGCCGCGTCTCGGCCGACGGCGCCGGCGCGGCGGCCAGCGCGGTCAGCAGCTCGGCCGGCGCGGACGCCATCAGGCCCGCCAGGAAGCCCGCGTTGGGGTCCGCGGCGTCCACCCGGGGGACCGGCAGCGCGAGCGTCGCGGTGGGCGCGTCGGCCGCCTTGACCAGACCGGAGGCTGCGGTGCCGAGACCGCCGACGGTGCTCACGGCACCCGGCAGCGACGCGCTCGCGCCGCCCGGTGCCCCCGTGGTGCCCGCGGGACCGGTGCCCACCGGCGGGGCGTGTGCGACGGTCCCGCCCGGCGCACCCACGGCGGGAACGGTCCCGCCCGGCAGCGCGGGGGCCGGCCCTCCGTCCGGCTCCGGTGCCGGTCCCGAGCCGCCCCGGCGGCCCCTCGTACGGACCGGCCTCGCCCCGAGCCGCGACACCTCGCCGTCCAGGCGCGGGAACAGCTCCGTGTCCGTCACCCGCACCTCGGGCCCGAACAGCGTGGAGACGGCGGGCCTCGCGCGGCCCGTCTGGAGCGAGACCACCTCGCGCAGCACGCCCGTCAACTGCTCCGCCATCTCCTGCGCGGAGGCGAACCTGCGGGCCGGATCGGGGTCGGTGGCCCGCACCAGCAGCCGGTAGAACGACTCGTACCGCCGGAAGACGTCGATGTTGTCGGGGTCCGGCAGGGAGTCCGCGTAGACGGTGGTGTAGCCCTGGAAGTCGAAGGTCAGCACGGCGAGCGTGCGCCCCACCGTGTACAGGTCGGACGCCACCGACGGGCCGACGTCGGCGACCTCCGGGGCCTGGTAGCCCACCGTGCCGTAGATGGCCGACTCGTCGTCGTCCATGCGGCGGACCGCGCCCATGTCTATGAGCTTGAGCTGGTCCTCGGTCTGGATGGCGTTGTCGACCTTGAAGTCGCAGTACAGCAGCTTGCGGCTGTGCAGGTGGCCGAGCGCCTCCAGCGCCTCGATGCCGTACGCGCAGGCCTGCTCGACCGGCAGCGGGTCGCGCCGGCCCTGCGGGGAGCGCCGGGCGTTGGCGATCTCCTTGAGCGACTTCCCGCCGACGTACTCCATGACGATGTAGCCGTCGAGGGAGCCGGTGCGCTGGTCGAGGTGCTCGACGAAGTTGTAGATCCGCACGATGTTGGCGTGCTCGATCTCGGCGAGGAAGCGCCGCTCGGAGATCGCCGCCGCCATCGCGTCCTGGTCGCCGGTGTCCAGCAGGCCCTTGAGGACCACCCAGCGGTCGGAGACCGCCTTGTCGACGGCGAGATAGATCCAGCCCAGGCCGCCGTGCGCGAGGCAGCCCACCACCTCGTACTGGCCGTGCACGACGTCCCCGGCTTTCAGCTTGGGCACGAACGAGTACGGGTGGCCGCACTTGGTGCAGAAGCCCTCCGTACGGCCGGGCCGCTCGCCGCGCGCCCGGCCGACCGGCGCCCCGCAGTCCGAGCGCGAGCAGAACCGCTTGCGCTCGGGCACCTCCGGGCGGTCCATGACCATCTCGCGCGGGTCGGGCCGCGGCACCGCCGGCACCTCGACCAGACCGACGCCGAGGCGCCCGCGTCCGGTGGAACCGGCGCCCGAACCCGAGCTGCGCACCGACACCGAACGCCCCGTGGAGCGGCCCGACACGGCCCGCGAGAGCCGGCCCGACACCGAGCGCCGGGACTTCGACGACTGCGACGACGTACGGGAACTGCGGGAGCTGGAGCGGGAACCGCCGCTGCCCGACGAGCCGCGCGAGCCCCGGCCCGCTCCGGCGCCTCCGGTGACGCCGGTCGGCGTGGAGCCGAGCGCGCCGCCCGCCGCGACGACCGGCGCGAGACCGCACGTGTCGCAGTACAGCTCGCCGCCGCCCATGTCCTCGTAGGTCCCGTCGCAGCCGGGACGCTGACACGTCCGCCCTGCCTCACTCATGCCGCTGCCTCCCCCTGCTCACTCCCGCGCCGGTCCTCACTCCCGTGCCCGCCGCCCTTCGTGCGCCGGTCCTCACTCCCGTGCCGGTTCTCGTTCGCGCCCCGGTTCTCGCTCGTGCGCCGGCCGTGTTCATGCGCCGGGTCCCGTCCGGTCCGCCGGGCCGCCCTGGCCGGGTACGCGGGGGCGGTGGTGGCGAGCAGTTCGGCCGCCGCCTGCTGGTAGCGCAGGACCGCCTGTTCGGCGACGCGCAGGTCGCAGGGCGCGCTCCACAGCATGCGGCGCGCCCTCTCGTACTTCTCGGCCAGCTCCGGGTCCTCGGCGTGCCCCAGCCGGGCCATCTTCGCCTTGTACGCGTCCAGCCGGCCGCGCAGCTCGGCACGGACCGCGAGCGGCGCGGTGACCGCCGTCAACGACTCGCGGGCCCGCAGCAGTTCGTCCTCCGCCTTCTCCTCCAGGGACTCCAGGAGCGGTGACAGGCGGTGCCACTGGGCGTGTCTGCGGTACTCGGCGGCCGCCGCCAGCTGCTCCTGCAGCACGATCGGCGGGCCGCCGACCACCGGCACCTCCGTCGCGGCGATCTTCGCCAGCACCTCGCCGCGCGCGGTACGCGCCTCGGCCAGCGTGCGGTCCGCGCGCGAGAGCACGTCCCGCAGCCGCAGGATCCGCTGCTCCGCGTCCTGGCGCACGGCCAGCACCGCGTCGATCTCCCGGCGCACCTCCTCCAGCGCCCGCGCCTCCCGGTCGTACACCGTGGTGTCGGGGCGGCCGCCGCCCGGCGCCGAACTGCCCTCGGCGGGAGTCCAGAAGGCCAGCGGGTCGGAGATCACCTGCTCGCGCAGCCGGGTCAGGGTGCGGGTGATCCGCTCCAGGTCGTCCCCGGACGGGTGCTCGCCGGGGCGCACGCCGACCGAGTGCGCCAGCTTGCGGGTGCGCTGGAGCTCGGCGGCGAGTAAATCGATCCGGGCGGGCAGCGCCGACCACACCGCGTCGGCGGCGACCACCATGTCCAGGGAGGTCGCGTAGAGCTGGTTCATCCGGTCCACCAGCGTCGCCAGCGTGTACCGCTCGCTCAGCCGGCCCGGACCGCCGGGCGGCGCGGGCGCGTTGGCGGTGGCCGCGGCGCCGCCGGACACGGTGACGGCCTCGCCGCGCAGCAGCTCCGTCAGCTCCACCAGGTCCTCGCGGCTGGACCAGCGGCGTCGGGAACGGATCTCCCGGGCGGTGCGCAACGCGCCCGTGTACGCGTCGAAGTAGGTCCACAGCAGCGTGATCGACGCCTCCGCCGCGCTCCAGCGCTCGGCGGTGACGCCGGTCAGCTCGGCGCCCTCGAGGAGTCTGCGGCCCGCGTGGTCCTGGAGGGCGAGGAGCGAGGTCTCGATCGCCTCGTGCTCCGCGCCGAGCCGCGCCAGCGCACGGTCCACCTCGTCCCGGTCCATCACCGGCCCGGTGGGTCCCGTGTCGCCCATCGATCACCTCTCGCCGTAGCGGTTTTTCCTGTGCCGTGCGTGTGTTCTCTCGTGGCCCGCGCCGCGCCGCCGGTCAGCTCCCGCGCAGGTACTGCGGGGTCGGCGGCAGCGACTTCGCCGCGTCGTCCATGGTCTCCGACAGCCACCGGTCGTACGAGTGCTGCCACCCCCCGGTCCGGTCCGCGCGCCACTGCTCGAGGACCCGGTTGACCCGGCGTACCAGATCGTCGGCGTCCTTCTTCATCGCCACGCCGTAGTACTCGGTGGTGAAGGCGTCGCCCTTCAGCTCGACCGTCGGGTCCTGGGCGGCCTGGCTGGCGGCGAGGGCGCCGTCGGTGACGACCGCGTCGACCTCGCCGAGCTGGAGCCTCACCAGGCAGTCCAGTTGGTTGGGCACCGTGGTGCGCAGGTCGACGCCCTCGGGCAAGGTGCCGTCCTCCCGGTCCCGCTCCAGCGTGCTCAGCGCCGTCGAACCCGCCGCCGTGCAGATCTCCTTGCCGGCCAGGGTGCCGTCGTAGCCGGTGATCTTCGAGGACTTGGGCGCCAGGACCTGCTGGCCGGTCCGGAAGTAGGGGGCGGAGAACGCGACGTCCTCCAGCCGGTCGCAGTTGATCGTCATCGTGCGGACCACCATGTCGACCCGGCCGTCCTGGATGGCGGGGACGCGCTGGTCGGTGGGGATCGCCTTGAACTGCACGGCGTCCGCGTCACCCAGGATGTCCTCGGCGATCCGGTGCGCCAGGTCGATGTCGAAGCCCTCCAGTTCGGCGTCGCCGCCGCTGTTCGGGTCGCGGTAGCCCCAGCGGTAGCTGTTCTGGTCGACGCCGACGATCAGCTTGCGCTTCTCGCCCTCGCGGGAGCGGATCTCGTCGATGGTCGGCCCGTCGTCGCCGGAGGGGGCGAGGGTCTGCTTCTCCGGGTCCGTGCACGCCTGCGCGGCCCGCGCCTGACTGCCGTGGGCGACGCCGTGGCCGTCGTCGTCCGTGCCGGCACCGCCCCCGCCGGACGAGTGGATCACCGGCAGGAGCAGGGACGCCAGCACCGCGAGGACGCAGGCGAGGGCCATCGCCCCGACTCCGCCCCAGCCCTTCAGGCCGGCTCGCAACCGCCCGGCACGCATCCTCACGCCCCCTCTCCGGGGTACTTCCTCCCTGGGCCTCACCGACCCCCCTTCCCACCGGCTCGCCGGGCCCGCGCCCCGCCTCACCGGTACTCCGACAGCCTGCGGCCGATGCCGATCAGCGCGCCGGCCGCGCCCAGCCCGGCGAGCACGCCGGCGCCCTGCGGCAGATAGCCCATCGCGTCCAGGCCGTCGCCCGCCGCCTGCTCGAACTCCGCCTTCTCGTGGTCCAGCGCGGTGGCGAGCGCGGCGTCCACGCCGTCGAAGCACTCGACCGTGGCGCCGTCGCCGCCGATCACCAGGTCCAGCGCCTGCTGGTAGTTGCCGTTCTCGTCCTGCTCACGGGCCGAGGAGTGCCGCTTCTTCCACTCCGCCATGTTGCCGTTGGCCGTGCCGACCGGCTGCTCGCCGGCCGCGTCGTCGGCGAGCCGCCCCGCCTCGGCCAGCGCCTTGCCGAGGGCGTCCATGTTCTTGCCGAAGGCCAGGTCGTAGGCGTCGTACGTCTTGCCGTCCACCTTGGTGGTCTCCGCGCCGCGGGAGACCAGGGTCAGGTTCTCGTTGCCCCGGGCCTTGAGGGAGGCGATGCGCGCCTCGTTCAGCGCATTGAGGGAGCGCACGCCGTGCTCGTAGGAGTCGGTCAGGTTCGAGCGGGCGACGCCGTGGCCGACGACCAGCCAGAGCAGCACGATCGCGGAGGCGGCGGTCGCGGCGACCAGACCGTGGTTCAGCACCCGGTTGGTGCGCCGGTAGTGCCGGTGCTGGGCCCAGGCCAGCGCGGCGAGCAGGACCACGCCGAGGGCGATCGCCGCCCAGGGGTAGGGCTTGGCGTCGCCGTAGTCGGCGCTCAGCCGCTGGTTCTCCTTGGTGTACAGGTCCTCCGCCGCCGGGAGCATCTCCTTCTGCATCTTCTCGTTGGCGTAGCGCAGATAGGCGCCGCCGACCGGGAAGCCCTGCCGGTTGTAGGTGCGGGCGCGCTCGACCAGGCCCTTGTACTCGGGCAGCAGGCGGTTGAGTTCGGCGATGGTCTGCGCCGCCGGGGACTTCGGCTCGGAGTTGGCGGCGGCCGTCACGAGGCCCTCGGCGGCGGCGCGGATCCCGTTGTCGTACCGCGTGCGGGAGTCCTCCGTCTCCTGGCCGCCGGCCAGGAAGCCGCTGGAGGCGGCGGTGTTGGCCTCGGCGAGGGAACGGTAGATGCCGGCCGCGGCGGAGCTGAGCGGCTGGCTGCGGGTCAGCACGTCGTCGGCCGCCGCGGTCCGCTCGTTCATCTGCCAGGCGGTGACGGCCCCGAAGGCGACCACGAGCGCGGCGAGCAGCGCGCCGATGATCCGCAGCCGCCCCGGCTCGGTGACCGCCGCCGCGCGCAGCCGGTCCACACCCTCCGCGAACGCGGTGCGCCTGCGGGGCGGCGCGGACCGCGGGGGAGCGGCGGGCACACCGCCCGAACGCTGCCCCGGCACCGGCGCGGAGCGCGGCGGCACGGCGGGCGGGCCGGACGCACCGGTGCCCGGCGGCGGTGCCGCGCTGCCCTTCGGCGGTTGAGTCACCCTGACCTCCCCCATGGTCATCCGTCGCCGCAAGTATCGCTGCCCGCACCGGCATTCGCACCGGCCTTCACCCGATCTTGATGCGATCCCGGTGCAACGTGCAACGCACCACCCCTGCCCATGAATACGCCACGGGAACCGGTTCGGTTCCCGTACTGGTTCCCGTACCGGTTCCCGTCCGCCGACACGGCGGGTGAAGCGGGCGGCTCAGGCGGCGAAGTGCTCCCGGACCCGCTCACCGGCCCCGGGCGTCGCGCCCACGTGGTCGAGGCCCAGCAGCACCGCCCCCAGCACCGGCGGCGCCGTCACCACGCGCGGCACCGCCTTGGGGGCGCGGGCCGCCAGCAGCTCCCGTATCCGGCCGTCGAGCCGGGGGTGCCGGGCCGCCAGCACACTGCCGCCCAGCAGCACCGGCGCCGGTTCGGCCAGCAGGTCGAGCCGGGTCAGCGCGACCGTGGCCATGGCCACCACCTCGTCGGCCTGCCGGTCCACGACCGACCGGGCGAGCGGGTCGCCGCCGGCCGCGGTGGCGAACAGCACGGGGGTCAGCTCGTGCCGCCGTACCGGATCGATCCGCCGCAGGTGCAGGGCCTCGATGAGGGCGTACATCGAGTCGAGGCCGAAGTGCGCGGGCAGGGTCCGGGCCAGCTCGGTCGGCCCGCCGCGGCCGTCCTCCGCGCGCGCGGCGTGCCACAGCGCCTCCTCCGCCAGGCCCCAGCCGCCGCCCCAGTCGCCGGAGATGCGGCCGATGGCGGGGAAGCGGGCGGTGCGGCCGTCGGGGCGCATGCCGACGCAGTTGACGCCCGCCCCGCACACCACGGCGACGCCCAGCGGTTCGGCGACACCCGCGCGCAGGATCGCGAACGTGTCGTTGCGGACCTCCACGCCCGCACCCCACCCGCGCGCGTGCAGCGCGGCGGCCAGCTGCTCCCCCTCCACGGGCAGGTCGGCGTTGGCCAGGCACGCCGACACGTGCTCGACGGAGGTCACCCCGGCCGCCTCGAAGGCCCGCGTCACCGCCTCCGCCAGGGTGTCCACGGCCCGTTCGACCCCCACGGCGGGCGGGCGGAAGGCCCCGCCGCGTGCCGTGGCGAGGACCTCCCCGTCGCCCGTCACCACGGCCACGTCGGTCTTGCTGTTGCCCGCGTCGACGGCGAGCACGCCCCCGGTCAGGCCCACGCCAGGTGCTCCCGGTTGTGCGCGATCAGCCGGTCGGTGAGCTGCTCGGCGTACGCGTACTGGCCGACGAGCGGGTGGGCGAGCAGCGCCCGGAAGACCCGGTCCCGCCCGCCGCGCAGGGCCGCGTCCAGGGCCAGGTCCTCGTACGCGGTCACGTTGGCCATCAGCCCCGCGTACAGCGGGTCCACGTCCGCCACCGGCAGCGGGGAGGCACCCTTGCCGCCCACCGCCGCCGGCACCTCGATCACCGCGTCGTCGGGCAGGAAGGGCAGCGTGCCGCGGTTGTAGGTGTTCACCACCTGGTACGGGGAGCCCGTGCCGCCGAGCAGTGCGGCGGCGAGGTCGACGGCGGCCTCGGAGTAGTAGGCGCCGCCGCGCTTGGCGAGCAGCTCGGGCTTCTCGTCCAGGGCCGGGTCGCCGTACATTTCCAGCAGTTGCCGCTCCATCTGCGCCACCTCGGCGGCCCGGGACGGCTTGGTGCGCAGCTCGTCGACGACCTCGTCGTGGGCGTAGTAGTAGCGCAGGTAGTACGACGGCACGACACCCAGGCGGTCCAGGAGCGGCCGGGGCAGGCGCAGGTCGGCTGCGACCGTGTCCCCGTGCTCGGCCAGCAGACGGGGCAGCACGTCCTCGCCCTCGGGGCCGCCGAGCCGTACGGCGGTCTCCCAGGTGAGGTGGTTGAGGCCCACGTGGTCCAGGTGGACGTCGGCCGGCGCCACCCCGAGCAGGCCGGCGAACTTGCGCTGCAGCCCGATGGCCACGTTGCACAGCCCGACCGCCCGGTGCCCGGCCCGGAGCAGGGCGCGGGTGACGATGCCGACCGGGTTGGTGAAGTCGATGATCCAGGCGTCCGGGTTGGCCCGGCGCACCCGCTCGGCGATGTCCAGCACCACCGGCACCGTGCGCAGCGCCTTGGCGAGCCCGCCCGCGCCGGTCGTCTCCTGCCCGACGCAGCCGCACTCCAGCGGCCACGTCTCGTCCTGCTGCCTGGCGGCCTGACCGCCGACCCGCAGCTGGAGCAGTACGGCGTCGGCACCGTCGACGGCCGCGTCCAGGTCGGAGGTGGTGACCACGCGGCCGGCGTGCCCCTGCTTGGCGAAGATGCGGCGGGCGAGGCCGCCCACCAGCTCCAGCCGGTCCGCCGCCGGGTCGACGAGCACCAGCTCCTCCACCGGCAGCGTGTCCCGCAACCGGGCGAATCCGTCGATCAGTTCGGGCGTGTAGGTCGAACCGCCGCCGACCACGGTGAGTTTCATGAAGTCATCAACCCTTTACTCCGGTCAGTGTGACGCCCTCGACGAACGCCTTCTGCGCGAAGAAGAACACGAGGATCACGGGGGCCATGACCAGCACGGTGGCGGCCATGGTGAGGTTCCAGTCGGTGTGGTGGGCGCCCTTGAAGGACTCCAGGCCGTAGGAGAGGGTCCAGGCGCCGGGATTCTCGGAGGCGTAGATCTGGGGCCCGAAGTAGTCGTTCCAGGCGTAGAAGAACTGGAAGAGGGCCACGGCCGCTATGCCCGGCTTCGCCATCGGCAGCACGACCCTCAGCAGGGTGCGCAGCTCCCCGCAGCCGTCGACCTTCGCCGCGTCCAGGTACTCGTCCGGGATGGTCAGCAGGAACTGCCGCAGCAGGAAGATGGAGAAGGCGTCGCCGAAGGCCATCGGGATGATCAGCGGCCACAGCGTGCCGGACAGGTCCAGCTGCTTGGCCCAGAACAGGTACATCGGGATGACGATCACCTGCGGGGGCAGCATCATCATCGAGATCACCAGCATCAGGGACAGGTGCCGGCCCCGGAAGCGGAACTTGGCCAGCGCGTACGCCACCGGGATCGACGACGCCACGGTCAGCACGGTGCCGAGGCCCGCGTACAGCAGCGTGTTCTTCCACCAGGTGAGGAAGCCCGGCGTGTCCAGCACCGCGCGGTAGTTGCCCCACTCCCAGGTGTGCGGCCACAGGTCCCGGGTGAGGGCCTGCTGGTCGCTCATCAGCGAGGTGAGCACCACGAAGACGAACGGCAGCGTGAAGAAGAGCGCGGCGGCCACGCCGAGGGAGTGGACGGCGATCCAGTGCAGAAGCACGCGCCGACGGGCGGTGCGCTCCTCGGCGGGCGGCGGGCTGCCGGCCGCGAGGGGCCGGGCCGGCACCTCGGCCGTCGGTACCTGGGTGGTCATCGGTCACCTGCCTGGATCAGACCGCCCCGGCGGCGCATCAGCAGCGCCGTGAACGCCATCGCCAGCGCGAACAGCACGAGCGCGACCACGCAGGCGGAGCCGTAGTCGAAGCGCTGGAAGCCGAGGTTGTAGACGAGCTGGGGGAGGGTGAGGGTGGACTTGTCGGGATAGCCGGGCTCGAAGGACTGCCCGGAGCCGCCGATGATCCCGGAGGCGACCTTCCCGGCGACCAGTGGCTGCGTGTAGTACTGCATGGTCTGGATCACGCCCGTGACCACGGCGAACAGCACGATCGGCGAGATGTTCGGCAGCGTCACGAACCGGAACCGCTGCCAGGCCGAGGCCCCGTCCAGCTCGGCCGCCTCGTACTGCTCCTTCGGCACGTCGAGCAGCGCGGCCATGAAGATCACCATCAGGTCGCCCACGCCCCACACCGCGAGCGCGGTCAGCGCCGGCTTGGACCAGGCGGAGTCCGTGAACCAGCCGGGCGCGGGTACGCCCAGGCCCTCCAGGACCGAGTTGACCGGCCCCGTACCGGGGTTGAGGAGGAAGACGAAGGCGAGCGTCGCGGCGACGGGCGGGGCGAGGTAGGGCAGGTAGAAGAGGGTCCGGAAGATCCCGGCACCCGTCTTGATCTTCGTGATGAGCAGCCCGACCCCGAGCCCGAACACCACCCGGCAGGTCACCATCACCAGGACCAGCCAGAGGGTGTTGCGCAGGGCGGGCCAGAACAGCGGGTAGTCCTGGAAGACGTACGCCCAGTTCTCCAGCCCCCGGAACTCCGGGACGCCGAAGCCGTCGTACTTCATCAGCGAGAAGTACACGGTGGACACCAGGGGATAGGCGAAGAAGACGCCGAACCCGACGAGCCACGGCGACATGAAGGCCGCCGTCCGAAGCGCCGAGGAACGGCGCTTCGCGCGGAGCGTGTTGGTGGCCATGGACCGCTACTTCGTCTGCTCGATGTCGCGGTCGATCTGCTCGGCGGTCTTCTCCAGTCCCGCCTTGAGGTCCTTCACCTTGCCCGACTCGTACTGGTAGCCGAAGTCCTGGAGCGTGAGCTGGTACGTGGCGCCGTTGACGGAGGCCGGCGGGGAGTTCGACTCGGGGTGCTGGGCGATGTCCAGGAAGGTCTTGAACGCCGGGTCGGTCTTCAGGCCGGGCGACTTGAGGGCCGGGAAGGTGGAGGGCACGTTGCGGATGGCGTTGGCGAAGGCGACGACGGCCTCGGTGTCGGTCGTCATGTACTTCACCAGCTCCCACGCCGCGTTCTGCTTCTTGCTCTGCGGTGCGATGCCCATGACGGTGCCCGAGAGGAAGCCCTTGCCGTACTCGTCCACCTCGTCGTCGGCGACGGGCATCGGCGCGGTGCCGATCTCGAAGTTAACGCCGGCGTCCTTCGCCATGCCGAGCCGCCACTCGCCGTCCAGCTGCATGGCCACCTGGCCGGTGTGGAAGGGGTGTTTGGCGCCCCACTCGTCGCCGAAGGTGTTGCGGTACTTCTCCAGCTTCTCGAAGCCGCCGAGGTCGTCGACGAGCTTCTTCTGGTACGTGAACATCTCGGCGAAGGCCGGGTCCTCGGCGACGCTGGACTTGCCGTCCTCGTCGAAGTAGGCGTGGTCCCACTGGGACATGTAGTGGTCGACGACGGTCTCGTAGCCGTGGTAGTTCGGCATGAAGCCGAGCTGCTCGTACCCGTCGCCCTTGGTCTTCGTCAGCTTCTTCGCCACCTCGGCGAATTCCGACCAGGTCTTCGGCGGCGCCTTGATCCCGGCCGCCTCGAAGGCGTCCTTGTTGTAGTAGAGGCCGTAGGCGTCGCCGAGCAGGGGCAGGGCGCAGCGCGTGCCCTCGAACTGGGTGTAGTCCAGCATCGGCTTCGGGATGAGCGCGTCCAGGTCGAGCTTCGACTTCTCGACGAACGGCTTCAGGTCGAGGAAGGCGCCCGAGGAGCAGAACTTGCCGATGTTCGAGGTGGTGAACGAGGACACCACGTCGGGGCCGCTCGAACCGCCCGCGCGCAGCGCCTGGTTGAGCTTGTCGTCGTTGATGTTGCCGACGACCTTCACCTTGATGTTGGGGTGCGCCTTCTCGAACCGGTCCACGTTCGCCTGCACGGCCTTCACCTCGGCGGGGGCGCTCCAGCCGTGCCAGAAGGTGATGGTCGTCTCGGCGTTCGGGTCGTCGGAGGCGCCGGACTCGGACTGGCCGGTACAGGCGGTGGCGAGCAGGGCGAGGGAGGCGGAGGCGGCGACCGCGAGGGCCGCTTTTCGGGATATTCCGGGCATGGCGAAGCTCCCAGGGGCAGGGTGGGGACAGGTGGGTGGGGCGGGGTGGAGCCGGTGGGACGGCGCGGGGGTCAGCGCGAGGTGTCGAAGACCTCGTCGCGGGTGGTCGCGAGCGCGCTCTCCAGTGCGCCGCGCAGGACGGGGTGCTCGGTCACGTCGCCGACGGCGAGCCGGGGCCGGGAGGCGGCCAGTTCCTCCAGCTCGTCCCGGACCAGGTCGCGCAGCGCCTCGCCGCCGGCCGTGAGCGAGGTGCCGCTCAGGACCACCAGCTCGGGGTCCAGTACCGAGACGAGGGAGGCGAGGCCGGTGGCCAGGCGGGTGGCGTAGGTCTGGAGCAGCCGCCGGTGCGGGCCGTCGTCGGAGCCGGCCCGCGCGGCGCGGGCGACCAGGGCGGCGGCGACCTCGGTGTACGGGCCCGAGGGCACGTCCGTGACCCCCGACTCCCGGGCCAGTCCCGCCAGCGCCTGGGAACCGGCCAGCTCCTGGAAACCGCCGCTGCCGGTACGGCTGACCTTGCGGACCAGCGGGGCGCCCGGCACCGGCAGGAACCCGACCTCGCCGGCGCCGCCGGTCCACCCGCGGTGCAGCCGGCCGCCTAGCACCAGGGCGGCGCCCAGGCCCTCCTGGTTCCACAGCAGCACGAAGTCCTCGTGGCCCCGGGCCGCACCGAGGCGCTGCTCGGCCACGGCGGCGAGGTTCACGTCGTTCTCGTACTCGACCGGCATCGGCAGCGCGGCGGCGAGCTCGTCCAGCAGGGTTGGGGAGTGCCAGCCGGGCAGGTGGGAGGCGTAGCGCAGCCGTCCGGTGCCCGGGTCGAAGGCGCCCGGGGTGCCGATGACGAGCCGGTGCACGGCGCTCCGGTCCAGCCCCGCCGCCTTCACCGCCCCGTCGAGGGCGTCGGTGACCTGCTGGACGACGGGGGCGGCGGGGCGCCGGCCCGGGGTGGGCAGCTCGAACCGCCCGACCGTGCGCCCGGTGACGTCGGAGACGGCGGCCAGGATGCGGCCCGGGGTGACGTCGAGTCCGGCGGCGTAGGCGGCGGCGGGGTTCACCTCGTAGAGCTGGGCGCCGGGCCCCGGACGCCCCTCGGTCGTGCCCCCCGCCAGGACCAGCCCCGCCGCCTCCAGCCGGGCCAGCAACTGCGAGGCCGTCGGCTTCGACAGCCCGGTCAGTTTGCCGATCCGGGTCCGGGACAGCGGCCCGTGCTCCAGCAGGAGGTCGAGTGCGGCCCGGTCGTTCATGGCGCGCAGGACGCGCGGGGTGCCCGGCGTACCGGCGGTTCCTGCCATGCGTGTCCACACCTGCCTCTCGACCGCTCAGCTTTTCAGGGGCGGTGGGACAAGTCCACCGCGCGGATCACGGGAAACGTCCTGACCGTCAGTCTGCGCGTGTCTGTTAGGAAAGTTTCCTGTTGGACGGAGAACGTAGGCCTGCCCGCCGGGAGCCGTCAAGAGACCGTCCCCGAGGCAACGCAGTCGTTACCTGGGGGCGAAGAGTCCGGGGCGGAGACCTGCGGCGGCGGCCCGTCCTTGGCGGCGGCCCGTCCTTCTCGGCCCACGTGCGGGGTGATCAGCACGCGTGCCCGTGCGGGACGGCCGCGAGCCTCCGGCTCACGACGGCTACGAGGGCCGCCATCCGCGCGATCGCCCGCGACGCGGGCATCGATCCGTCGATGGTGACGCGTGAACGCCGAAGGGCGCCGCCCCTGCCGGCGTACGGCTGACGCGCGTACGTGCGGCGGGGGCGGCGCCCTCGGTCAAGCGGGGTGGCGGGAGGTCAGGCCTTCGCGTCGGCCTTGACCTTGGCCTTGGTCTTCGTGCCGGGCGTCTTCACCAGGTGGTCCGGGTGAGACCGGTCCAGGACCATGACCAGGCCCGCGATGATCGCGAACAGCGCGAGCGGGGCCAGGACGTAGAGCCCCAGCGTCTCGACGACGCTCAGGCCGGTGCCGGGGTCGTCGCCGTCGTCGCGCGTCAGCGCGAGCGCGGGGGACGACATGAGCAGCATCATCAGCGTCGTACCGGCTGCCAGGGCGCCGGCGCGCAGGGCGTTCTTCTTGTCCACGGTGCAAAGTTAGCGAACGCTCGCGGCGGCCGCGCGCCCGGGGTGCCCGTACGGGGCCCGCGGGCATCCCCGCTCAGTCGTCCCGGACGCCGCCGCGCCCTCGTACGGCATCGCCCGCAGCGTCGCGTACGACGTCGACCAGGGCGTGCAGCCGGGGCGAGGCGGCCAGGTCCTCCAGGGTCACCGGTCGGCCCTCGGCGTCGGCGACGGGCAGCCGCCAGTTCGGGTACTGGTCCCAGGTGCCGGGGAGGTTCTGCGGGCGGCGGTCGCCGACGGCGTCCGGGAGCCAGATGCCGGCCATGCGGGCGGGGGTGCGCAGCAGGAACCGGTGCACGGCCTGGATCTCCGCCTCCTCGGCGGGCGTTCCGGTGTCGCCGCCGGTGCCGCGCAGCAGCCCGAGCCCGGCCAGGACCTCCAGCCACTCGGCGGTGTCGGCGGCGGCCTCGGCGCGTTCCTCCTCCAGCGGGCGGGTGAGCAGGCCGAGGCGGTCGCGGAGTTCGACGTGTTCGCCGGTGAGGCGGGCCGCGGTGGACGGCAGGTCGTGGGTGGTGGCGGTGGCCAGGCAGTCGGCGCGCCACCGCTCGGGCGGCAGGGGGCG
This sequence comes from Streptomyces sp. CCM_MD2014, assembly GCF_000772045.1. Lineage (GTDB taxonomy): Bacteria > Actinomycetota > Actinomycetes > Streptomycetales > Streptomycetaceae > Streptomyces > Streptomyces salinarius. The sequence continues at coordinate 5,767,046 of NZ_CP009754.1, forward strand.
GCCGTCGCCGGTCCAGTCCCGTTCGAACCAGAGCACCGAGGTCCCCAGCACCCCGCGCTCGCGCAGCGCCTCGCGCACCCCGGGCTCCACGGTGCCCAGGTCCTCCCCGATGACGACGGCACCGGCCCGGTCGGCCTCCAGGACCAGGACGGCGAGCATGGCCTCGGCGTCGTAGTGGACGTAGGTGCCCTCGGTGGGCGGGCGGCCCCCGGGGACCCACCAGAGCCGGAACAGGCCCATGACGTGGTCGACGCGCAGCGCCCCGGCGTACCGGAACAGGCCGCGCAGCAGCTCCCGGAACGGCGCGTACCCGGACTCGGCCAGGCGGTCGGGGCGCCAGGGCGGCAGCCCCCAGTCCTGGCCCCGGGAGTTGAAGGCGTCCGGCGGCGCTCCCACCGACATGCCGGCGGCGAAGTACTCCTGCTGGGCCCAGGAGTCGGCGCCGCGCGGGTGCACCCCGACGGCGAGGTCGTGGACGATCCCGACCGGCATGCCGGCCTCGCGGGCGGTGCGCTGGGCGGCGGTCAGCTGGGTGTCGGTGAGCCAGGCGAGGCGGGAGTGGAAGTCGACGCGGTCCATCAGCTCGCGGCGGGCGCGGCCGGTCGCGGCGGAGCGGGGGTCGCGCAGGCCCTCGGGCCACCGGTGCCAGTCGGAGCCGTGGATCTCGGCGAGGGCGCACCAGGTGGCGTGGTCCTCGAGGGCGGTGCCCTGGGCGGCGAGGTAGTCGCAGTAGGCGGCGCGACGGCCGGGTCCGAGGGGGACCTGGTGGAGCAGCTCCAGGGCGTCGCGTTTCAGCTCCCAGACGGCGTCCCGGTCGATGAGGGCGTCCTTCTCCAGCACGCCCTCGCGCAGCCGCCGTGCCCGTTCCCGCAGGGCCCGGGCGCGCTCGGGGTCGGTGACGTACGCGAACTCGGGCACCTCCTCGACCCGCAGGTGCACCGGGTCGGGGAAGCGGCGCGAGGAGGGCCGGTACGGGGAGGGGTCGGTGGGGGCGCCGGGCACGGCCGCGTGCAACGGGTTGACCTGGACGAATCCGGCGCCGAGGGCGCGTCCGGCCCAGGCGGCGAGTTCGCCGAGGTCGCCGAGGTCCCCCATGCCCCAGGAGCGCCGCGAGAGGAGGGAGTAGAGCTGGACGAGGAGGCCGTAGGAGCGCACGGCGGGGGCGGGCAGCCGGGCGGGCGCGACGATCAGGTGCGCCTCGGCGGTGCGCCCGTCGGGTGCGGTGGCGGTCAGCCGGTGGACGCCGGGCGGCAGCGGCTCGACGCCGTCGCGTCGCTCGCCCTGCTCGGTGTCGACGCGCAGCCGGGTGCCGGCGGGCAGAGTGGCCAGCGCGTCCGGGGTGCCGCCGCCCTCCCAGCACACGACGGTGGGCGGCAGCAGCCGTTCGCGCAGCTCGGTCTCGCGGGCGGTGAGGGCGGCCCGTACGGCCCCGGGGGTGCCCGCGTCCACGCCGAGGGCGGCCAGCGCGAGCGTGACGGCGGCGGCCGAGGCCCGGACGGTGCGGTCCGGGGAGGGGCGGTAGGAGGTGGCGACGCCGTGCAGGGCGGCGAGCCTGGTCAGTTCCTCGGGAAGATCCTCGGCGGGGGGCTCGGCCGGCTGCGCTGCGGGCATCTGCTTCCTCTACGACCTCGTGGGTTCCGGGACGGGGACGGCGAAGGAGGGGCCGCCCTGCTCCGGCACGTCGGCCGTGAGTTCGGGCGAGGACTCGCTGGTCAGCGGTACGGCGTCGGCGAACGGCGACTCGCTGGTGAGGGGTTCGGCGTCGGGCAGCGGCGGTTCGCTGGTCAGCGGGGTCTCGGCGCAGCTGCCGGTGGCGCCGAAGACGCAGTAGTGCGGGGTCTCGGAGGCGGCGGAGGGCTCCGCCCAGGGGGTGGACGGCTCCGCCACGGGTTTGGAGGGGGCCGGCAGCAGAAGGGGCGCCAGTGCAGCCACGGGGGTCTCCTTTGGATCAGGCTCTGGGTCGGACGGTGGAACGGGCCCGTCATCGGGCCCCGGGTCGGGCGTTGTGTCGAGCACGCTTGTGGCGAGTTACGGCAGCCCCTACCCAGTCCGCGCGAGGACAGACGCCCTGATACCGCCAACGTGTCCCTGGTCACATCCACCCCCTCCCGAATCGACGCAGAACCGGCCAAAAAATCACCTAACCCGAGCGCGGATCGCCCAAACCGGTCACGTGCGCCCGCAGCTCCCCACCAGAACCCCTTCAGCTATTCACTCAGTACATGTACTCAGTGAATACTGATCGCCATGAGCACCCGTCACATCCTCCTGGGGCTGCTCGCTTCGGGGCCCAGCCACGGCTACGACCTCAAGCGGCGGCACGACGAACGCTTCCCCCAGGCCCGCCCGCTGGCGTACGGGCAGGTCTACACGACGCTGCAGCGCCTGGTACGGGACGGACTCGCCGAGGTCGACGGCACCGCGTCGGACGGCGGCCCGGAGCGGACCGCGTACCGCGCCACGGACGAGGGAGCGCGCGAACTGGAGCGCTGGGCGGGCGAGATCGCACCGCCCGCGCCCTTCGTGACGAACGAGATCTTCGCCAAGGTCGTCGTCTCGATCCTCACCGGTGGCGACGCGGGCGCCTACCTGCTGGCCCAGCGTGCCGCGCACATGGGCCGGATGCGCGAGCTCACGGCACTCAAGACGGCCCCTGGCGCGGATCTCACCACCGTGCTCTCGGCCGACTACGCCCTCAGCCACCTCGACGCCGACCTCCGTTGGATGACGACCACGGCGGCCCGGCTCACCACCCTGACCACGGAGGTCCGTACCGCATGACACACGGGGACACGGCCACGGCCACGCACGGCACCGCGGCGCCGCCGCTGCTCACGGCCCGCGACCTGGTGAAGGCGCACGGCAGGACCGAGGCCCTGCGCGGCGCCTCACTCGGCCTGCGGGCCGGGGAGATCCTGGCCGTCACCGGGGCCAGCGGCAGCGGGAAGTCGACGCTGCTGCACTGCCTGGCCGGGATCGTGCGGCCGGACGCAGGTTCGGTGACGTACGGCGGCCTGCGGCTGGAGGAACTGCCGGAGAAGAGGCTGAGCGAGCTGCGTCGCACCGACTTCGGCGTGGTCTTCCAGTTCGGGCAGCTGATCCCGGAGCTGACGGCGGTGGACAACGTGGCCCTGCCGCTGCTGCTGGCCGGCACCACCCGCGCCGAGGCCCGGGCGCGGGCCGGGGAGTGGCTGGAGCGGTTCGGGGTGCGCGGGCAGGAGGAGCTGCGGCCGGGCGAGATGAGCGGCGGCCAGGCGCAGCGGGCGGCGCTGGCCCGCGCGCTGGTCACCGGGCCGAAGGCGGTGTTCGCGGACGAGCCGACCGGCGCGCTGGACTCGCTGGCGACCGAACAGGTGATGACGGCACTGGCGCACACGGCCCGGGAGTCGGGCACGGCGGTGCTGCTGGTCACGCACGACGCCCAGGTGGCCGCGTACGCGGACCGCGAGGTCCGGCTGCGGGACGGTGCCGTGTCCCCGCTGGAGGTGACGGCGTGACCACGCTGACCTCGGACATCCGGCTGGCCCGGCAGCTCGTCCACGGCTCGGACCGCCGGGAGTGGTGGCGGATCGCGCTGACGGCGGCGGGCGCGGCGGCGGCGACGGGCTTCGCCCTGGCGGCGGTCACGCTGGCGTCGGTCCCGTCCGGCTACACCGTCTCCCACTTCCACGGCCTGCTGACCGGCGCCGGCACCCGCGGCGGGGTCATCAGCGGTCTGCTGCTGCTCCTGGTCCCGGTGCTGGCCTTCCTGGGCCAGTGCACCCGGATCGGCGCGGTGCACCGCGACCGACGGCTGGCCGGGCTGCGGCTGGCCGGGGCGACGCCGTGGCAGGTACGCCGGATCGCCGCGCTGGAGACCGGGCTCGCCTGCCTGCTGGGCTCGGCGGTGGCCACGGTCTTCTCCGCCTTGTCCGTCCTGCGCCTGTGGAGCGGACCGACGGCCGCGACCTGGGTGGGCTTCGCCCTGGTCGCCGTCGGCGTACCGGCGCTGGGCGCGGTGGCCGGCGCGGTGGCGCTGCGCCGGGTGGTGGCCTCGCCGCTGGGCCGGGTGCGCCGGACCGTGCGGCGGTCCGGGCGCGGACCGGGCCTGTTGTTCCTGAGCGGACTGACGGTGCTGGTCGCGGTGGCTCCCCTCGCCATGAACAGGGGCCATGTCGCGGGCAACCGCTTCGACTGGCACACCCCGCTGACCGTCTTCTGCCTCGTCGTCGCGCTCGGCGCGGGCGTGGTGTGGCTGGCCGGGGCCACGGCCCGGTTCACCGGCCGACTGCTCGCCGAGCGGGCCCGTACGGCGGCGCCCCTGATCGCGGCGGAACGACTGCGCGACGATCCGTGGGCCCCGGCCCGCACCCATGCCGCGGTCCTGCTGGTGACGGTGGCCGGCACCGCGTTCCTGTGCATCCGGCACGCACTGCTCACCGACCTGCACGCCATGGCTCCGGACCACCGCGCCGCCGACCTGGCGTACTACACGACGGGCCTGGACCTGACCGGCGCGGCCGTACTCGTCGCCCTGGCGATCACCCTGTCCGGCCTCGCGGTGGGCACCGCCGAGTCCCTGGCCACCCGCCGCCGCACCCTGGCCGCCCAGGTCGCCGCCGGCGTCCCCCACACGGTCCTCGGCCGCGCCCTCCTCCTGGAAACCGCCCTCCCCCTGGCCCCCGCCCTGCTGCTGGCCGGCGCCGGAGGCATGGCGATCGGCACCTGGTACGCGACCCTCACCAGCGACGGCTCCCTCCCGTGGACGGCCCTCCTGGTGGCCCCGGCGGTGTACGCGTCCTGCCTGCTCGCGGCGGCAACGGCTCTGCCCCTGCTGAGGCGTTCGGTGCGGCCGGGGGAGCTGCGGTACGCATGAGGGTTTGCGGCGTGAGCATGCGGCGGGCACCTGTTATCGGGTGCTCACGTTCTTCAGGACGAGGGCGCCGGGGCCAGGACACAGGACGGACCTCACGAGGATGCGCATGACGTCACTGCCGCACCGGATCCTCCGGGCGCTCGACCGGTTCAACGCCACTCACCCCTGGGACCACAACGCCCACTACCACCGCTGGATCCTGCGGCAGCTCCCCCGCCGGTTCGGCAGCGCGCTGGACGTCGGGTCCGGCACCGGCGACCTGGCCCGCCTGCTCGCCACCCGTGCCGACGAGGTCCACGGCGTCGACTCCGACCCCGTGATCGTCTCGCGGGCCCGCAGGCTGACCCCGGAGGCGACGGCGGCGTCCTTCACCGTCGCGGAGGCCCCGGCCAGACTCCCTGCCGGACCCCACGACGTCATCACCTGCGTCGCCACCCTCCACCACCTGCCGTTCACCGAGGCCCTCGACACCTTCCGCAGGCATCTTGCTCCGGGCGGCACCCTGATCGTCGTCGGCCTCTACCGGCCGCAGACCGCAACGGACCACCTGCTCGCCGCGACGGCGATCCCCCTGAACGCCGCCACCGGGTGGCTCAAGAACAAGGGCCGGAGCACCGCCCCGCCCGCCTCGATGACCGCCCGGACCCGGCCGGCCGACATGCCGTTCTCCGACATCACCGAAGCGGCCCGCACGGTTCTGCCCGGCGCCCGCCTACGCCGTCGCCTCTTCTGGCGCTACACCCTCACCTGGCGTCGCCCCTGACCGTCCCGCCCGCCCCAACTCCCCGCGAACCGCGCCCACGTCTGCGGCGCGAGGCGGATCATCGGCCCGCCGCCGGGGTTCTTGGGCCTGACGGTCGAGAGCTACCGCGAGGGCCGCGCCCGCCCCGACGGCTCGCCGGTCCCCAGCCACGCCTTCGCGGGCGCGGGCGAATGGGCCGACCCCGCCCCCGTCCTCATGGTCGTCGAGGTCACCTCGTACGACTCGGACACCGACCGGCGCAGCCGCGTCGACAGGCCCGGGCCTATGCCGAGACGGGCATCCCGGTGTACCTGCTGATCGACCGGGACACCTGCGAGGTCACGGTGCACAGCCGCCCGGACGGGGGACGGTACGAGACCGTGCAGACGCTGCCCTTCGGCAAGGAGGTCGTCCTGCCCGAGCCGGTCGGGATCAGCCTGGACACCGAGCCGCTGGAGAACTGGGTGCGCTGATCCGGAGCGAGGACAGACGCAGGCCCGGACCGTCAGGCGGAAATGCCGTCGATCCGGGCCATGGCGTCCTCCGCGCCGTACGGCTGCAAGTACGGCAGCCAGCGCGGGTCCCGGTGTCCCGTGCCGATGATGCGCCAGGCCAGTCCCGTCGGCGGGGCCGGTTTGTGGCGCAGGCGCCAGCCCAGTTCGACCAGGTGGCGGTCGGCCTTGACGTGGTTGCAGCGGCGGCAGGACGCCACCACGTTGTCCCACGCGTGCAGGCCCCCGCGGCTGCGCGGGATGACGTGGTCGACGCTGGTGGCGACGGCGCCGCAGTACATGCAGCGGCCTCCGTCGCGGGCGAAGAGGGCGCGGCGGGTGAGCGGTACGGGGCCCCGGTAGGGCACTCGTACGAAGCGCTTGAGCCGGACCACGCTGGGTGCGGGCACGGTGACGGTCGCGCTGTGCAGATAGGCGCCGGACTCCTCGAGGCACACGGCCTTGTTCTCCAGGACGAGGACGAGCGCGCGGCGGAGCGGTACGACGCCGAGTGGCTCGTACGACGCGTTGAGGACCAGGACATGCGGCACGGGTGCCTCCTTGGGCGTCGGCGGCGCGTGGCTCGCGCCGGGACGATCTGGTTCAGTCTCCCCTCATGGCTGGTCGTAGCGCCACCATGTCCCGGTAACGGGCTGGAAGTGTTTTCGACCACACGGGCCGCCGGGGCGCGGGCGTGACCAGTTCAAGCGCGGGTGAGCAGGGTCTCGCCCGCCCGTTTCGGGCCGAACCGCGTCCGGTGCCCCGTTAGTGTGGTGCATCTGCCCGTCCGGTGACCTTTCCGTGACCTTGGACCGGACCTCGGACCGGACCGCGCAGGACGGGCCGCCGCATCTGGAGGTTTCCGCCGTGTCCCTGTCCGCCGCCGTCCCGCCCCTGCTGGCCGCCGGTTCGTCGTCTGCGTCGTCGCCTTCGCCGTCTCCGACCCCGTCGGCGCCGACCGTGCCCTCGCTGCGGGAGGCCCACGAGAGCGCGACGAACGCCGCGGGCTGGGTCGAGGAGAACTGGTCGACGTGGCTCGCGATCGGGCTGCGGGTGCTGCTGATCGTGGTGATCGCGGTCGTGCTGCGCGCGGTGGTGCGGCGGGCGATCACCAAGCTGATAGAGCGGATGAACCGCAGGGGCGGGACGTCCGGCGGCACCGCCCTGAGCGGGCTGCTGGTCAACGCCGAGCGGCGCCGGCAGCGCTCCGAGGCGATCGGGTCCGTCCTGCGCTCGGTGGCCAGCTTCCTCATCCTGGGCACCGCGGCCCTGATGGTGCTGGGCACCTTCCAGATCAATCTGGCCCCGCTGCTCGCCTCCGCCGGTGTCGCGGGCGTCGCGATCGGCTTCGGCGCCCGCAACCTGGTCACCGACTTCCTGTCCGGCGTCTTCATGATCCTTGAGGACCAGTACGGCGTCGGCGACAGCATCGACGCGGGCGTGGCCTCCGGCGAGGTCATCGAGGTCGGGCTGCGGGTGACCAAGCTGCGCGGCGCCGACGGCGAGATCTGGTACGTCCGCAACGGCGAGGTCAAGCGCATCGGCAACCTCTCCCAGGGCTGGTCCACGGCCGGGGTCGACGTGACCGTCCGCTCCGACGAGGACCTGGACAAGGTGAAGGAGACCCTCACCGCGGTCGGCGAGCGGATGAGCAAGGAAGAGCCCTGGAACGAGATGCTCTGGGGCCCGATCGAGATCCTCGGTCTGGACTCCGTGCTGCTCGACTCCATGGTGGTGCGGGTCTCCGCGAAGACCATGCCCGGCAAGTCCCTCACCGTCGAGCGCGAGCTGCGCTGGCGGATCAAGCGGGCCTTCGACGCGGCCGGCATCGCGATCGTCGGCGGCGCCACCGTCCCGCTGGAGGGCGCCCCGGCCGCCGCCGACCCGACGGCGGGTGTCGCGGCGCCGTCGGCCTACGCGAGCACCGTGTCGCCGCAGTCCATCGCGGCGTCCCCCATTCCGCCGCCCAGCACCAGCAAGTAGCCCCTCGCCTCCCCCCGCCTACCTCTCGGTACCGGCGAGGAGCTCCCGCAGCAGGTCGGCCAGTTGACCGGCTCGTTCCGGGGCGAGGGAGGACAGCGCCTCGGTCTGGGCGGCGAGGCCCGCGCCGACCGCCTCGTCGATCAGCTCCAGCCCCCGCTCGGTGAGGGTGACCTGCAGTCCCCGGCGGTCGTGCGGGTCGGGGGAGCGGCGCAGCAGTCCCGCCCGTTCCAGCTTGTCCAGCCGGCCGGTCATGCCGCCGGTGGTGAGCATCAGCGTGGCCGACAGCTGCCGGGGGGAGAGCGTGTACGGCTCGCCGGAGCGGCGCAGGGTGGCCAGGGCGTCGAACTCCCCGCGCGAGATGCCGAAGCGGGCGTACGCCTGTTCCATCCGGTCGCCCATCGCCCGCGCCAGCCGGAAGACCCGGCCGAACACCTCCATGCCCGCCGTGTCCAGGTCGGGCCGCACCACCGCCCACTGGTCGATGATCACGTCGACGGGGTCCTTGGGGTGCTCAGTCATGGGACGAGTATCGAGGCGATGCCGGTCGGCCGCAAGAAAGTAGCTTTACGAAAACTTGCTTAGAAGTAAGCTACTTCCAACCGAGCTTTTCGTGTCGGGTTCTGCCGGCCGAGTCGCTTCTCCCGTCCGCCGAAGGGTGCCCTCATGGCCGCCGCCCGCCCCACCGTCATCGCGCTCACCGCCCTCGCCCCCGTCTCCTGGGGCACCACCTACGCCGTGACCACCGAGTTCCTGCCGTCCGACCGGCCCCTGTTCACCGCACTGGCGCGGGCCCTGCCCGCCGGTCTGCTGCTGCTCGCGCTCGCCCGGGTGCTGCCGCGCGGCGCCTGGTGGGTGAAGGCGGCGGTGCTGGGCGCGCTGAACATCGGGGCCTTCTTCCCGCTGCTGTTCCTCTCCGCCTACCGGATGCCGGGCGGCATGGCCGCCGTCGTCGGCTCGCTCGGACCGCTCCTCGTCGTCGGGCTCTCGACGCTGCTGCTCGGGCAGCGGCCCACCGCCCGTTCCGTGCTCACCGGCGCCGTCGCCGCCTTCGGCGTCAGCCTGGTGGTGCTGGAGGCGGCCGGAACACCGGACCCGCTCGGCGTGCTCGCGGCCGTCGCCGCCACCGCGGCCATGTCGGCGGGCACCGTGCTCACCCAGCGCTGGGGCCGCCCCGACGGTGTCGGCCCGCTCGCCCTCACCTCCTGGCAGCTGACCGCGGGCGGCCTGCTGCTCGCCCCGCTCGCCCTCCTGGCCGAGGGTGCCCCGCCCGCCCTGGACGGCCCGGCGGTCGGCGGTTACCTCTACCTGGCGCTGGCCAACACGGCGCTGGCGTACTGGCTCTGGTTCCGCGGGATCGGCCGGCTCTCGGCGACGCAGGTCACCTTCCTCGGCCCGCTCTCGCCGCTGACCGCCGCCGTCGTCGGCTGGGCGGCGCTCGGCGAGGCGCTCGGCCCGGTGCAGCTCGCGGGCATGGCGCTGGCGTTCGGAGCGACCCTGGCGGGGCAGCGGGCGCCGCGCGGGCGGACGGTCGCCGCCGCCGAACCGTTCGGTTCTGCTTCAAAGAACGGTCGGAAAGATTCGATGGACCTGACGGGTCCGGCCCTGCGACGGTAGGCCCGCCAGGCCTCCGACCAGGAAAGGACCTTCGTGGCCACAGCCGCCCACCGGAACCCGGCCCAGAGCGTCAGCCCCCGAGACCCCCGAGACCGCCGAGACCCCCGAGGGACCGCAGCGACGCGGCCGACGGCGCCCGTCGCTCTCGGGCTCGCGCTCGCCGTCCTCGCCACCCTCGTCTGGTCCGGCAGCTTCGTCACCTCGCGGGCCCTCGGCGACAGCGTGCCGCCGGTCCAGCACGCGTTCTGGCGCTGGGTGGTGGCCCTCGCCGTCGTCGCCCCCTTCGGCGCGCGGCGGGCCTGGCGGCAGCGGGCGCTGATCCGGCGCCACCTCGGCTTCGTGGTCCTCGCCTCCCTGCTCGGCGTGACCGTCTACAACACCCTCGTCAACCAGGCCGGCGTCACCACCCCCGCCGCCAACATGGGCATGATCATGGCGGCGTCTCCCGTACTCATGGCCGTCTACGAACGCGCGGGCGGCGTCCGGCTCGGCGCCCGCCGGGTCGCCGGGCTGGTCATCGCCTGCGCGGGCGTCCTGCTGCTCGTCGGCGGTGACGGGGCGTCCTTCTCGGCCGGCGACCTGTGGATGATCGCCGCCGCCTGCTGCTTCGGGTCGTACAGCGCGCTGCTGCGCCGCAGGCCCGAGGGGCTGGACGGGGCGGGCTTCCTGTTCACCACGTTTCTGTTCGGCACCGTCCTGCTGCTGCCCGCGCAGGGCGTCAGCCTCGCCGTGCAGGGCGGGTTCGACCCGACGCCGGACACCGTCTGGCCGCTCCTCTACGTCGGTGTCGCCTCCTCCGCGGTCGCCTTCTTCGCCTGGAACAAGGCGATCTCCCTGATCGGACCGACCCGCGCCGGGGTCGTCTACTACCTCCAGCCGGTGTGCGTCGCCCTGCTGTCCTGGGCCCTGCTCGCCGAACCGACCGGCTGGGCACAGGCGGGCTGCATGGCGCTGATCCTCGGCGGCGTCGTCCTCGGCGCGGGGGCCCGCCGGTAGGCGGCGGCGTCCGCCGGTGCGTCGCGGGGCCCGCCGGTGTGCGGCGGGGGTCCGCCGGTAGGTTGCCGCCATGGCCGACTGGGACATCCGCAAGCTGCGGATCCTGCGCACGCTGCGGGAGAGGGGCACGGTGACCGCGACGGCGGAGGCACTGCACATGACGCCGTCCGCCGTCTCGCAGCAGCTGACGAACCTCTCCAGGCAGCTCGGCGTGGAGCTGCTCCGGGCGCACGGCAGAAGGGTGCGGCTGACGGACGCGGCCCGGCTGGTGCTGCGCCACGCCGAGGCGGTGTTCGAGCAACTGGAGCGCGCCGACGCCGAACTGGCGGCCCACAGGCGCGGAGAGGTGGGCGAGGTCAGGGTCGGCGCGTTCGCCACCGCCGTCCCCGCCCTCGTCGTCCCGGCCGTCACCGCCCTGCGGTCCGGCAGCCCCGGGATCGCGGTGCGGGTAAGGGAAGCCGAGGCACAGGAGGCGTACGAGCTGCTGGCCGCCGGGGAGGTGGACCTCGCGCTGTCGCTGGCCGCGCAGGCGCCGACCGCCGCCGACCCGCGCTTCACCCGCGTCCCGCTGCTCGCCGACCCGCTCGACGTCGCCCTCCCCGGCGACCACCCGCTGGCCCGCGCGGAGGGACTGCGGCTGGCCGACCTCGCCGCCGAAGCGTGGATCTTCGGCGGCAGCGGGCCCTGGTCCGACATCACGCGTGCCGCCTGCGAGGCCGCCGGGTTCCGGCCGCACCAGGGCCACGCGGCGGCGGGCTGGCCGGCCATCCTCGCCATGGTCGGGGCGGGCATGGGCGTCGCCCTGGTCCCGCGCATGGCGGCCGTGCCCCGGGACGGGGTGGTGATGCGCGAGCTGGGCGAGGACCACCCGGTCCGGCACGTGGTCGCGGCCGTGCGCAGGGGCGCGGAGGAGGCCCCCGCGATCGCCACCGTCCTGACGGCCCTGCGGGCGGCGGCGGAGGGACGCGCCGCCTGAAGCCCACGAGGCGGAGCCGCGCGTCGACGCGGCCGGGCCGGCGCTCCTGCCCCCGAGCACGCGCAGAGGGGGCGCCCCGTGCGACACGGGGCGCCCCCTCGTCCGTACTGGACGTACCGACCGTACCGACCGCCTACTGGGCCGCCGCCGCGTCGGCCGCCTGTGCCTTCAGCGCGCGCTCGACGCCGGAGCGGGACTCCGAGACCAGCCGGCGCAGGGCCGCGTTCGGCTCGGCGGAGGCCAGCCACGCGTCCGTGCGGTCCAGGGTCTCCTGGGAGACCTGCACCGCCGGGTACAGACCGACCGCGATCTGCTGGGCCATCTCGTGCGAACGGGACTCCCAGACGTCCTTCAGCGCCTCGAAGTACCGCTCCGTGTACGACGCCAGCAGCTCGCGCTGGTCGGTCTGGACGAAGCCGGCGATGACCGCCTCCTGGACGGCGTTCGGCAGCTTGTCGGACTCCACGACCGACTCCCAGGCCTCCGCCTTGGCCGCCTCCGTCGGGCGGGCCGCCCGCGCGGTGGCCGCGTGGCGCTCACCGGCGGCGGTCTTGTCGCGCTCGTACTCGGCCGCGATCTCCGACCCGCCGAACCGGCCCACGGCCGCGAGGCGCTGCACGAACGCCCAGCGCAGCTCCGTGTCGACGGCCAGGCCCTCGATCGTCTGCGTGCCGTCCAGCAGCGCGTCGAGGAGGTCCAGCTGCTCCGGCGTCCGCGCCGTCGCCGCGAAGGCCCGCGCCCACGCCAGCTGGTGGTCGCTGCCCGCCTCGGCGGCCCGCAGGTGGGCCAGCGTGGCCTCGGTCCAGCGGGTGAGCAGCGCCTCGCGGGCGGTCGGGGCGGCGTACTGGTCGATGGCCAGCTTCACCTGGCGGTGCAGCGACTGCACGACACCGATGTCGGACTCCTTGCCGATGCCCGACAGCACCAGCGACAGGTAGTCGCGGGTCGCCAGCTCCGCGTCCCGGGTCATGTCCCACGCCGACGCCCAGCACAGGGCGCGCGGCAGCGACTCGGTGAAGTCCCCCAGGTGCTCGGTGACCACGGCCAGGGACTGCTCGTCCAGACGGACCTTGGCGTACGACAGGTCGTCGTCGTTCAGGAGCAGCACCGCCGGGCGGGGCTTGCCCACCAGCTGCGGCACGGCCGTCAGCTCGCCGTCCACGTCCAGCTCGACCCGGTCGCCGCGCACCAGCTTGCCGTCGCCGTCGAGGTCGTAGGCGCCGATCGCGATGCGGTGGGGGCGGAGGGTGGGCTCGCCCTTCGCCCCGGCGGGCAGCGCGGGGGCCTCCTGGCGGATGGCGAAGGAGGTGATGACGCCGTTCGCGTCGGTCTCGATCTCCGGGCGCAGCACGTTGATGCCGGCGGTCTCCAGCCACGCCTTCGACCAGGTCTTCAGGTCGCGGCCGGAGGTCTCCTCCAGCGCGCCCAGCAGGTCGGACAGGCGGGTGTTGCCGAACGCGTGCCGCTTGAAGTACGCCTGCACGCCCCGGAAGAACGCGTCCTCACCGACGTACGCGACGAGCTGCTTGAGGACGCTGGCGCCCTTGGCGTACGTGATGCCGTCGAAGTTGACGAGCACGTCGTCCAGGTCGCTGATGTCCGCCATGATCGGGTGCGTGGACGGCAGCTGGTCCTGCCGGTACGCCCAGGTCTTCATCTGGTTGGCGAACGTCGTCCACGAGTGCGGCCACTTCGAGCCCGGCGCGTCGGCCTGGCAGGCGGCCTCGGAGTAGGTGGCGAACGACTCGTTGAGCCACAGGTCGTTCCACCACTCCATGGTGACCAGGTCGCCGAACCACATGTGCGCCAGCTCGTGCAGGATCGTGGCCGCCCGGCCCTCGTACGCGGCGTCCGTCACCTTGGAGCGGAACACGTACTGGTCCCGGATGGTCACCGCGCCCGCGTTCTCCATCGCGCCCGCGTTGAACTCGGGCACGAAGAGCTGGTCGTACTTCTTGAACGGGTACCGGTAGTCGAACTTCTCCTGGAACCAGTCGAAGCCCTGCCGGGTCACCTCGAAGATGGCGTCCGCGTCGAGGTGCTCGGCCAGCGAGGGACGGCAGTAGATGCCGAGCGGGACGGACTGGCCGTCCTTCTCGTACACGCTGTGCACCGAGTGGTACGGGCCGACGATCAGCGCCGTGATGTACGACGAGATGCGCGGGGTCGGCTCGAACTCCCAGACGTTGTCCTTCGGTTCGGGCGTCGGCGAGTTGGAGACGACGGTCCAGCCCTCGGGGGCCTTCACGGTGAACCGGAACGTCGCCTTCAGGTCCGGCTGCTCGAAGCTGGCGAAGACCCGCCGCGCGTCCGGCACCTCGAACTGGGTGTACAGGTACGCCTGGTCGTCCACCGGGTCGACGAACCGGTGCAGGCCCTCGCCGGTGTTGGTGTACGCGCAGTCGGCGACCACGCGCAGGATGTTGCGTCCCGGCAGCAGGCCCGGCAGGGCGATGCGGGAGTCCTGGAACACCTCGGCGGGGTCGAGGGCGTCGCCGTTCAGCGTCACCTCGTGGACCGTCGGCGCGACCAGGTCGATGAAGGACTCGCCGCCGCCCTCGGCGACGTCGAAGCGCACCGTGGTCACGGACCGGTAGGTGCCGCCCTCCTGCGCGCCGGTGAGGTCGAGATCGATCTCGTACGAGTCAACGGTCAGCAGCGTCGCCCGCTGCCGCGCCTCTTCGCGAGTCAGGTTTGTGCCAGGCACGCGGTCATCTCCTCGTTATGTGTGGGTTGCGCCATCCTTCCACGTGGCCGGGAGGGAACGCGATGTCCATTTTCCGCCGGTGCCCGGCGCGCCCGCGCACGAGGCTGGATCCCATGAACGGCCACACCGCACACCCCATTCCGCCGGGCGTCCTCCAGGAACTCCGCGCCACCGACGACGCGGGCCGCCGCCCCGTCCCCGTGACCGACGAGGAGGGCGGCGCCCCGCTGCGCTGCTGCCTGCGCCACAGTCGCGCCGGTGAGCGCATCGCGCTCGTCTCCTACGCCCCGCTGCGCCGCCGGGCGGCGGCCACGGGAGCCGACCCGGGCCCGTACGACGAGCAGGGGCCGGTCTTCGTCCACGCCGAGGAGTGCCCGGGTCCGGAGACGGACCGCCTCCCCTTCACCAACTCGCACCGCGTCCTGCGCCGCTACTCCGCCCACGGGCACATCCTGGGCGGGCGGCTGGTCGGGGACCCCGGCGCCTTCGGGTACGCCCTCCGGGAAGCGTTCGACGACCCGGCCGTGGCGTTCGTCCACGTCCGGGCCGTCGAGTACGGCTGCTTCCTCTACGAGGTCACCAGGGACTAGGGGGGCGGGTCAGCCCTTCAGCTCCGCCGCCACCAGTTCCGCGATCTGCACCGCGTTCAGGGCCGCGCCCTTGCGCAGGTTGTCGTTGGAGACGAACAGGGCCAAACCGTTGTCCACGGTCTCGTCCCGGCGGATGCGGCCCACGTACGACGGGTCCTGGCCGGCCGCCTGGAGCGGGGTCGGCACCTCGGTGAGCGCCACGCCGGGGGCGCCGGCCAGCAGCTCCTTGGCGCGCTCCACGCTGATCGGGCGGGCGAAACGGGCGTTGATCTGCAGGGAGTGGCCGCTGAAGACGGGCACGCGCACGCAGGTGCCGGACACCTTCAGCTCCGGGATCTCCAGGATCTTGCGGGACTCGTTGCGGAGCTTCTGCTCCTCGTCCGTCTCGTGCAGACCGTCGTCCACGATGGAGCCGGCCATCGGCAGCACGTTGTACGCGATCGGCGCCACGTACTTCTGCGGCTTCGGGAACTCGGCGGCCGAACCGTCGTGGGTCAGCTTCGGGGCGTCCGCGCCGACCTTCTGGACCTGCTCGAACAGCTCGTCCACGCCGGCCAGACCGGAGCCGGACACCGCCTGGTACGTGGCGACGACCAGGGCCTCCAGCCCCGCCTCCGCGTGCAGCGGACGCAGCACGGGCATCGCGGCCATCGTGGTGCAGTTCGGGTTGGCGATGATGCCCTTGGGACGGTCGGCGATCGCGTGCGGGTTCACCTCGGACACCACCAGCGGGACCTCGGGGTCGCGGCGCCAGGCGGAGGAGTTGTCGATCACGACGGGGCCCTGCGAGGCGACCTTCTCGGCCAGCGCCTTGGAGGTGGCGCCGCCCGCCGAGAACAGCACGATGTCGAGCCCGGAGTAGTCGGCGGTGGCCGCGTCCTCCACCGTCACGCCGTCCAGCTCCTTGCCGGCGCTGCGCGCCGAGGCGAACAGGCGCAGCTCGGTGACCGGGAAGTCGCGCTCCGTGAGGATCCCGCGCATGACCGTGCCCACCTGACCGGTGGCTCCGACGATTCCGACCCTCACGGTGACTCCTTCTCCGTTTGTGCGCGTGTCTTCACGCGCGCTTTGCTCGGCCGAGACTTTTCCATCATGGGGCGAAGCCCGGCCCGCCTGTCCAATCCATTGCGCGGTGTGCCCGCACACTGGGACGCGGCGGCTCGGACATGGGGTGTGGTCCTTGCGCACGAACCCCGGCTGAGCTGCAGAAATTCCGTCGCCCGGTCCCCGCGCCGCAAGCTGTGCTGTTCCGCCCCTGCCCACCCCCTCCCGCCTCACACGGCGATGTGACGTACACCTCGCACCGAAAGGCGGCCGCCGGGGCGAACGTTCCGGGCTCCCCGTGCGTCGTAGGAGAAACGTGGCCGGGGGAGGAGTGGCTTTGCTGCGCAGAAGGGCCCGCCGCGGCCAGGGGGACGACGTACGCGACGACCCCCTGGACGCGGCTCAGGAACGCCGGGTGCGGGCGGTGCTCGCGCTGGGCGGGGTGCCGCAGGCGGACCTGCCGGACGGGGTGCAGCAGGTCCGCCTGCGGCTGCTGGAGCGGACGGCCAGTGGCCGCGAGGCGCCGCGCGACGTGTCCGCGTGGGCGGCGGTCGTCGCCTCCAACCTGGCCATGGACTGGCACCGGGCCAGGCGCCGCCAGGACCGGCTCGGGGAACGCCTGGCCGCGCTGCGCCAGACGGAGCACCCCCGCGACGAGGACACCAGCGTCCTGTCCCTCGCCGTCGCCCAGGGTCTGGACGAGCTGCCGGACGCCCAGCGCCAGGTCCTCGTCCTGCGCTTCTACGCCGATCTGCCGGTGCGCGGCATCGCCGAGGAGCTGGGCATCCCCGAGGGCACGGTCAAGAGCAGGCTGCACACGGCGGTACGGGCCCTGCGCGCCCGCCTGCACGAGGACGAGGTGGTGTGAGATGGCCGCCGAACGGCACCCCGGTGGGTACGACGCGCTGATGGCCGCGATCACGGGCGAGCCGCTGCCGCCGGACGCGGGGGCGGACGCCCGCGGCGAGCACCGGTCGGCGACGGCCGACGTGGCGCTGCTGCGGGAGCAGCTGCACCTGCTCGGCGACGCCCTGGGCGAACCCGTCGCGCGAGAACGCCCGAAAGCGGCGGCGGCACCACCGCCCCGGCGCCGCCCCTTCCGTCTCGCCCTGGGCGTCCTCGCGGCGGCCTGCGCCGGTGTGGTGGTCACGGGCCTGGGCTGGCTGGTGGTGCAGAGCGGCAGCGGTGCCTCGCAGGACGCGGCGAGCGGCAGCGCGGCCGACAAGTCCGCGGTGCGGCCGTCGAGCCCGTCCGCGGGCCAGGAGGCCGCCGCGGTCTTCGGCACCCCCCGCTACCTGGCCTGCGCCCGTCTCGTCGCCGAGGGCACGGTGACCGCAGCCGATCCGGTGCCCGGCACCGCACGGCACCGGATCACGCTCCGCGTGACGCAGGCCTACGCACCCGAGGGGAGCACCGGGACGGCGACGACGTTCGTCCTGGACGACGCCCTCGCCCGCCTCGCCCCCGGCGACCGGGTCCTGGTCGGCGTCCTCCGGGACCGCCCCACCGCCGACACGGTGATCACCGGTGACCGGAACATCGCCACCGTCCGCACCCGGATCACCGCCTCCCTCCCCGAGTCCCGCACCCTCACCTGCGACTGAGCCACCCGGGGGGCAAGCGAAAGGGGCGGGCGCCCGGCAAAGCGCGCCCGCCCCCTGGGGCCTGTCCGGCCCGTACCGCACCGGACTACGGCACGACCTTGCCGATCCGCACGCTGCCGAGGCCCGCGACCGTGCCGTGGGCGTTCACCAGCTGGACCCGGCCGAAGAACTCACGGCCCCCCGGGGCGGCGGCCAGGGCCGTGACGCTGCCCGTCACCGTCGCCGAGTCGCCCGTGCCGAGCCGCACCGTCGCGGCGTCGTCCACGGTGACCGAGCCGAGACCGGCGGAGAAGTACACGTCCCGGTAGTCGTACTCCGTGCTGCCCGACGGCACCGAGTAGCCCGCGACCGCCACGGTGTACGTACCGGCGGCCGGCTTCGCGAGGGAGACCGACTCCTCCGAGTCGCCGTCGGCGGACTGGGCGACGACGGCGCCGTCCTTGTAGACCGTCAGGTCCAGGTCGGCGGACGCGTCGGAGACGCCCCCGATGGCGACGTCCAGCGACTCGGCGCCCTCGGGCACCTCGACCGTGGAGGTGGCCGTCTCACCCTGCTTGATCGTCGGGCGGGACGACTCGGACGAGCCGAGCGGGCCGCCGACCAGCTTGCCCTCCAGGGCGGCGTACTCGTTGGTCACCGTCCAGGAGGCGTCCGCCGGGGTGCCCGCCTCGGCCTCGGGCACGGTGACGACCTGCGGGTCGAAGGCCGCGCCGAGCACGGTGACGTCCAGCCGGTAGGGGTTGTCGAGCAGCGGCGAGGTGCGCCGGGCCTCGACCTCGACCTCCCAGACGCCGGGCTGCGGTTCGGCGTACGCGCGCACGTCGGGGCGGCAGCCGTTGCCGTCGAGGTAGTTGTTGTAGCAGTACGGCGTGGAGGTGTTGTCGGACGGGACGCCGTACGGGTGGATGGAGATGAAACGGGTCTGGCTGTCGTCCTTGAGCCCGCCGATCGCCACCTCCAGCGACTTCGCGCCCTCGGGGACGGTCACGAAGTACGACTCGGTGCTGTTGCGCTGCACCGAGCCCTTCGCGGAGAAGTCGTACTTCAGCGGGGCGGAGACCACGACCGTGGTCAGGACCTGCCGGTCGACGCCCTCGGTGCTCGGGTCGTCGACCTCCAGGATCGCGCTCTTGAGACCGGCGGAGCCGGGCCGCGCCTCGACCTTCACGGTGACCGGCTCGTTCAGCGGCAGCTTCACCTCGTCCCGGCCGACGATCCGGAAGGTGTGCCCCGCGTTGTTCTCGAAGTCCAGCTCGTGCCGGACCGCCCGGTCCGGTCCTGTGGTGCGGGTGAGCGTGATCTCGTACGTCTTCTTCTGCCCGGCCTTCAGGCCGCCCTCGCGGTCGTACAGGCCGGTGCCGTAGCCCGGGGTCTCGAGGAACTGGTCGATCGCGGTGTCGACCGGTGCCTCGACCGTGTACTCGTGGGCGGTGGCGCCGTGCCGGATCGCCTTCCAGGCCTCGGGAACGTCGATCAGGCCCGCGCCCTCCTCGTACGCCTGCACGCCCTTGATGTGGTCGGCGGTGGAGGTCAGCGCCGTGCGCAGCTTGGCCGGGGTCAGGTCGATGCGGGCCTGCTCGGCCGCCGACAGGAGCAGCGCGGAGGCGCCGGCGGCCTGCGGGGACGCCATCGAGGTGCCCTGGAGCATGCCGTAGCCGGCGGGCAGGTCGTAGCCCGCCTCGGGGACCGGGGCGCCGGGCATCCAGGTCTGGATGGAGTTGATCGCGGCGCCGGGCGCGGTCAGCGTCGGCGTGAAGCCGCCGTCCTCACGCGGGCCGCGCGAGGAGAACGGCATCATCTGGTACTTGGTCCTCACGGCGGAGCCGTAGTTGGCGGCCCAGGTCTCGCGCGAGATGGACGCGCCGACCGAGATCACCTTGTCGGCGAGGCCCGGGTCGCCGATGGTGTTGGCGCCGGGGCCGGAGTTGCCCGCGGAGATGACCAGCTGCACGCCGTAGGTGTCGATGAGCCGCGTGTACAGCTCGGCGCGGGCGTTGTTGCCGTCGTTGAGGGCGGGCAGGCCGCCGATCGACATGTTGACGATGTCGACGCCCCGGTTGACGACGAGGTCGAACATGCCCTCGGTGAGGGCGACGTTGGTGCAGCCGCCGCTCCACGTGCACGCGCGGGACGACACGATCTTCGCGCCGGGTGCGGCGCCGTCCATGCGGCCGCCGAACAGCCCGTTGGCGGCGGCGAGTCCGGCGACGTGCGTGCCGTGTTCGGACTCGATGACGCCGATGTTGACGAAGTCGGCCTTGGCGCCCGCGGAGTTGTAGACGACGTCCTTGCGGATCTCGACGACGAAGGGCTGGCGCTCGGCCACGTCCGTCTTCGGGTCGTCGGTGCCGAAGTACCCGACCTGGAAGCCGTCCTTGTACGGCTTCATCGGGGTGTCGTCGGAGAAGTCGTGGTTGTCGTTCAGGTCGACGCGGACCGTGCCGGCCTCGGCGTCGTACAGCACGCCCCAGGAGTCGGTGGTGTCGCCGTCCCGGTTGGCGTCGCCCGCGGCGTCACCGCCGGTGGTGTACGACTCCAGGAAGGTGCTGACCCGGTACGAGCCCGCGGGCGCGGTCCAGGTCTGCCCGCCGTAGGTGAAGGTGGGGCCGGAGACCGACGTGGTCATCGGGCGCCAGGTGCGGTCGCCGTCGACGACCGGGTCGGTGGCGGTGACCCAGTCGACGATCTTGCGTTCGCCGGTGGTGGTCTTCTGCAGCGCCGGGTGGCCGAGGTCGACGCCGGAGTCGAGGATGCCGATGGTGACGCCGCGGCCGTCCGCCTTCGGGTGCTTCTTCACGAAGTCGACCGCGCCCGTCTCGAAGGACGGGTTGTACGGGTTCTTCGCCGGGGTCCAGCGGTCCGGGCCGCGGTAGTGGTCGCGGCCCTGGTGCGAGGCACCGCCCTTCGCCCCGTCCGCGCTCGGAGTCGGGTCGTCCAGCGGGATCTCGTCGCGCAGGTCGATGCCGTGTACGGAGGAGAGCTTCGCGGCGGCGGCGATGGCCGAGTCCGCCTTGGCGGTCGGGACGGTGGCGCGGACGTAGCCCAGCTCGTCGTAGGTGCGGCCGACGGTGCCGCCGGCGACCGAGTCGAGCTCCTTCGCCACCTGCTCGGTCCGGCCCGGCGCGGTGGCGACCATCATCGTGACGTTCTTCTCGCCGTCGGCCTTCGCCTCGGCGAGCAGGTCCGCGTCGTCGGAACCGAGCTTGTCGTGGGCGGACTTGACGGCGGCGTCGGCCGGGGGCGCGGTCGTCGCCGGTCCGTCGGCGGCGAGGGCCACGGGCACGGGCCCGACCGCCGCCAGCGCGGCGACGAGGCCCGTGGCCAGGACGATCCGTGCCGCGCGTCTTGCGCCCGGTATCGGTTCCCGCTGGGGGGTGTGGGTCATCGGCATCCCTTGAAGAGGAAGGAACATGCGGATCGACCGGAATCGATCGGTCCCGGCCGAAACGGTCCGGAATCCGATCCCGGACGACCGCTCAGCCTTACGCAAGGGGACGCCGTTTGGGGAGAGTTGTCCGAGACGGGATGGAGTGATGGCGTAATTCCGCCATACGCCATCAGGGACACAAGGGGCGGCCGGTGACAACCCCGGTGCAGGAGGCCGAATTGTGCTCAACCGTCCCCGACCCCGGCAACCTTCCCTCCACCCGCCCGGTCTCTCCCCCCGGACCGACCGGAACGCGAAGACGGAACGCGAAGACGGAACGCGAAACAGGACTCAAGAAGAGGACGGGGAAGAAGACATGACCGTACGCGTACGCACCACCCTGCTGGCGGCCACCGCGGTGGCACTCTCGGCGGCCCTCGCCGCCCCGGCCGCGGCGGCACCGAGCCCCGGCGGCCACGACGCGACCCGCCACGCCCTGAAGGCCGCGGTCGCGGACGGCGTACCCGGCGTGACCGCGACCGCCCGCGAAGGCCGCCGCACCTGGTCCGGGACCGAGGGAGTGGGCGACCTCAGGACCGGCGAGCCGCGCTCCGAGCGGGACCGCTACCGCGTGGGCAGCATCACCAAGACCTTCGTCGCCACCGTCGTGCTCCAACTGGAGGCCGAGGGCCGGCTCTCACTGGACGACACCGTGGACGAGTGGCTGCCGGGCGTGGTCGAGGGCAACGGCAACCACGGGGACCGCATCACCCTGCGCCAGCTCCTGAACCACACCAGCGGCATCCACAACTACACGGCCGACGAGGAGTTCGTCCGCACGTACTTCGCCAGGGACGGCTTCCTCGAGCACCGCTACGACACCGTGACGCCGCGGCAGCTGGTGGCGATCGCCACGGCCCACGAGCCGGACTTCGAGCCCGGGACCGACTGGAGGTACTCCAACACCAACTACATCCTGGCCGGCATGGTGATCGAGGAGGCCACCGGGCGCCCGTACGCCGAGGAGGTGCGCCGCCGGATCATCGACCCGCTGAAGCTGCGCGCCACGTCGGTCCCGGGCACCCGGGTCACCCTGCCGCGGCCCAGCAGCCGCGCCTACTCCAAGCTGGCCGAGACGGCGACGGGCCCGACGTACGACGTCACCCGGCTGAACCCGTCCCTGGCCGGCTCGTCCGGGGAGATGATCTCCGACTCGGCCGACCTGAACCGCTTCTACACCGCCCTGCTCCGCGGCCGGCTGCTGCCCGCGGAGCAACTGGCCGAGATGACCACCACGGTCCCCGCGATGCCGGGCGCCTCCTACGGCCTCGGCCTGATCAAGCGGGAACTCGACTGCGGCGTGACCGTCTGGGGCCACGGAGGAGGCATCCACGGCTCCTCCTCGGAGGCGGTGACGACCCGGGACGGCCGGCACGCGCTCGCCTTCAACTTCAACGGCGACTGGTCGGGCGACAGCGACGCGGTGATCGAGGCGGAGTTCTGCGGCGACTGACGGCCGGGCGGCCGCCCCGGTGGTCCCCGCGCCCACGGGACTACCGGGGCAGCACCACGACGTACGCGGCGGGCTCCCGGTCCCCGGCCGCCATCAGGGCGGTGCGCACGACGGCCGCCTGGTGCTCGGCGCAGTCCCGCAGCTTGCGGGGGGTGAGGTGCACGACCGTGATGCCGAGCCGTTCCAGATGCTCGCGCTTGCGGGCGTGCTCCGCCCAGGCGTCGTCGTCCTCCCGCGTCCGGTGCGCCCGGGTGTCCAGCTCCAGCGCCACCGCCTGCTCGGGCCAGAAGGCGTCCACACCTCCCAGGTGCGGCCCGCCGGGCAGGCGCAGGTCGACGTTCCAGACCGGCTCCGGCAGACCGTGCTCGCGCACCATCCGGTACAGGCGCTGCTCGGCCAGCGCCCGCCCCTCGGCGACCAGCGAGTCCACGGCGTCCACCACGTGCGGGCGGCTGAGCAGCCGGGCCCGGTTCAGCTCCCGCACCACCGCGGCCGGTTCGCAGTGTCCGCCGCGCACCGCCTCCGTCAGCAGCCGGCGCACGGTGCCCGGATCGGTCAGCTCCGCCACCGCGTCCGCCAGGGCCCGCGCCACCGGCGCCACCGGAACCCCGGCCAGCTCCACGGCGGTCGGCAGCGCCGCGGTGCGTACGACCCGCGCGCAGCCCGTCGTGCGCAGCCGGCGCAGCCGCGGGACCAGGACGTCGATGAGGTCCAGGGACGGCAGCGGGGGAGCGGCGGAGAACCCGTGCAGCGTCAGCGCGGCCAGTCCCGTGATCATCGCCTCCGCGTAGGCGGGCGCGGGCGGCTGCTGTCCGCCCGGCTGGACCGGCACCGAGACGGACACCCCGGGCGCCGCGGCGGAAGCCGTGCCCGTGCCGCGGTCCCGTGCCGCGTAGAGGAGCACCGCGTGCAGGCGCTCCTCGCTGGTCGGCGGGCCCGGGTGCAGCAGGACGACGTTCGGCAGGAGCTGTTGCCAGGGGCCACCCGGCCGGCACTGCTCGTTGGTCTCCGCGGCGGAGACGCCGTGCGCCCGCAGCTGGGCTGCCGTCATCAGCGGACGCCGGCCGTCGGCCAGGTCGTGGAGCGGGCGGGGGCGGGGGGAGAGCGGGGTGTTGTGCGTCATGACCGGCAATTTCCCGCGCCCGATCGGCCCCTTAACCGCTGTTACACGTCCATCGCCGAACCGGGACAAGCCCGCCCTAAAGGACGCCTGTTCGGATGCCGAAAACCCCTGGTCCGCCACAGTGCGGCCCAGGGGTTACGGCTGCTATTGCCCGCATTCCGTAACGACGACGGAACGCTCAATCGTTGGCCATGACTCGTCGGCGCGGGGCGGGGCGACGCCCTCAAGGGGGCGCGGGGCTGCATCGATGTGCGGCTCCGCCGCGTGGGCGCGATCAACCACGACGCACCCGCGCCCGACGGACAACCGGACCCGGCGGCTCACCGACCGCCGGAGGCACCGTCGCACGCCTGCGCCCGCAGAGCCCGCGCCAGATCGTCCCGCGCCTCCAGCACCAGCCTCCGCAGCGCCGGCGCCGCGTCCTCGTGCGCGGACAGCCACGCGTCGGTCGCCTCCAGCGTGTCCTGGGAGTCCCGCAGCGACGGGAACAGGCCCCGGACCACGTCCATCCCGATCTGGATGGACCGCTCGGCCCACACCCGCTCGATCGCCGCGAAGTACTTCTCGGTGTACGGGGCCAGCAGCTCCCGCTGCGAGGGCTGCGCGAAGCCGGCGATGGTCGCCTCCACCAGGGCGTTGGACAGCACGTCGGACTCCACCACCTGTGCCCAGGCCTGCGCCTTCACCGCCTCCGAGGGCCGCGAGGCCAGGCAGCGCACCTGGTGCCGCTTGCCGGAGGCCGTGTCGTCGCGGGCCAGCTCGGCGGCCAGGACGCCCTCGTCGGCGGCGCCGTGGGCCGCGAGCGGGGCGAGGAACGTCCAGCGCAGCTCCTGGTCCACGTCGAGCCCGTCGATCTTCTCCGTGCCCTCCAGCAGGCCCCGGAGCAGCGCCAGGTCCGCCTCCTCGGCCGCCACCGACGCGAAGAACCGCGCCCACGCCAGCTGCTGCTCGCTGCCCGGTGCCGCGTCCCGCAGCTCGCGCAGCGCGCCCTCGGCGAGCAGCCGGCCGCCCGTCTGCCGCCACTCGGGGGCGGCGTAGTGCACCAGCGCCGAGCCGGTCCAGGCGTGCAGCATCTGCAGGACGCCGATGTCGGACTCGCGCCCCGCGAACCGCAGCACCAGCGCCGCGAAGTCCCGCGCCGGCAGCAGCGCGTCCCGCGTCATGTTCCACAGCGCCGACCAGCACAGGGCACGGGCCAGCGGATCGGTCACGGAGCCCAGGTGCTCGCGCAGCGTCGCCAGCGAGGTGTCGTCGAAGCGCGTCTTGCAGTACGTGAGGTCGTCGTCGTTGACCAGGACCAGCTCCGGCGCCTCGGCCCCCGCCAGTTCGGCGACCACCGTGCGCGGCCCCTCGACGTCCACCTCGGCGCGCGCGTACCGCTCCAGCGCGCCCTCGGCCGTACGCCGGTACAGGCCCACAGCGACGCGGTGCGGACGCAGTTCGGGGTGCGACTCGGCCGCCTCCTGCACCACGGCCAGCTCGTCGACCGTTCCGGCCCCGCTCAGCAGCACCTGCGGCGTGAGCGAGTTGACGCCGGCCGTCTGGAGCCAGGACCGTGCCCAGGCCGCCATGTCCCGTCCGCTGGTCTCCTCCAGGACGGACAGCAGGTCGCCCAGGCGCGTGTTGCCGTACGCGTGCCGCTTGAAGTAGCGCCGCGCGCCCTCCAGGAACGCGTCCTGACCGACGTACGCCACCAGCTGCTTGAGCGCGGAGGCGCCCTTGGCGTAGGTGATGCCGTCGAAGTTCAGCTTGGCGTCCTCCAGGTCACGGATGTCGGCCGTGATCGGGTGCGTGGAGGGGAGCTGGTCGGCGCGGTACGCCCACGCCTTGCGGCGGTTGGCGAAGGTGATCCAGGCGTCCTTGAAGCGGGTCGCGCCGACGTTGGCGAACGCGCCCATGAAGTCGGCGAAGGACTCCTTCAGCCACAGGTCGTCCCACCACTCCATGGTGACCAGGTCGCCGAACCACATGTGCGCCATCTCGTGCAGGATCGTGTTGGCGCGGCCCTCGTACGACGCCCGCGTCACCTTCCCGCGGAAGATGTACTCCTCCCGGAAGGTCACCATCCCCGGGTTCTCCATCGCGCCGAGGTTGTACTCCGGCACGAACGCCTGGTCGTACTTCCCGAAGGGGTACGGGAAGTCGAAGTGGTCGTGGAAGAAGTCGAAGCCCTGCTTGGTGATCAGGAAGACGTCGTCGGCGTCGAAGTGCGGGGCGAGCCCCTTGCGGCACAGGGCGCCGAGCGGGATCTCCAGCCGGGTGCCGTCCTCGAAGACGCGCTCGTAGGAGTCCGTCACGTAGTGGTACGGACCGGCCACGACACACGTGATGTACGTCGAGATCGGCTTCGTCTCCGCGAACCGCCACACCCCGCCCGCCCGTCGCCCACCACCACCCTTCTGCGGAAGCGCTGCGCGCCCTTCTTCTCTGCGCTCGCCCGCGCCGTTGGACCACACCGTCCACTCCTCGGGCGCGCGCACCTCGAAGCGGAAGGGCGCCTTGAGGTCCGGCTGCTCGAAGTTGGCGAAGACCCGACGGGAGTCGGCCGGCTCGTACTGGGTGTACAGGTACACCTCGCCGTCCTCGGGGTCGACGAAGCGGTGCAGGCCCTCACCGGTGCGGGAGTAGGCGCACTGGGCGTCGACCACCAGCTCGTTGTCGGCGGCCAGGTCCTCCAGGGCGATCCGGGAGCCGTCGAAGACCTCGCTCGGGTCGAGGTCGCGGCCGTTCAGGGAGACGGCGGTGACGCTCGGTGCGACCAGGTCGGCGAAGCTGCTCGCGCCGGGCTCGTTGCAGCGGAAGCGGATCGTGGTGACGGACCGGAACGTGCGCGGGCCCTCGCCCTGCGCCTCGCCGACCGCCGAGCGCACGTCGAGGGACACCTCGTACCCGTCGACGGACAGCAGTGCGGCCCGCTCCCGGGCCTCGTCGCGGGACAGATTCTCACCGGGCACGGGCGGCACTCCTCGGATGGTGTTCGGTATACGGGGTCGGTATACGACTGGTGTTCCGTGGTGTTCAGTATGCGGACAGCACCGATCCTGCCATGTGCCCCTGACGCGCAGCAGCCGGGAATGGGCGGGCGGGCCGGCCGGTTGCCCCGAGAAACGCCTACTAGCGCGCCTCATGAGGAGAGACATGTCGGAGAAGACGCCTGTCGACTTCTGGTTCGACCCGCTGTGCCCCTGGGCCTGGATGACCTCCCGCTGGGTCCTGGAGGTGGAGAAGGTCAGGGACATCGAGGTCCGCTGGCACGTCATGAGCCTCGCCGTCCTCAACGAGGACAAGCTCGACGAGCTGCCCGCGGAGTACCGCGAGATGCTCGAGGTCAAGGCGTGGGGCCCGGTCCGCGTCGTCATCGCGGCCCAGCAGGAGCACGGTGCCGAGGTGCTCGGCGACCTCTACACGGCGCTCGGCACCCGCATCCACAACCAGGACCAGGGTCCGGGCAAGGAGACGGTCGCCGCCGCCCTGAAGGACGTCGGCCTGCCCGAGTCCCTCATGGACCACTGGGACGGCACCCCGTACGAGCCCCAGCTGCGCGCCTCCCACAAGGAGGGCATCGACAAGGTGGGCCAGGAGGTCGGCACCCCGGTCATCGCCGTACCCGGCGCCGACGGCGAGCAGCTCGCCTTCTTCGGCCCGGTCGTCACCCCCGCCCCCAAGGGCGAGGAGGCCGCCAAGCTCTGGGACGGCACCCTCGCGGTGGCCTCCGTGCCGGGCTTCTACGAGATCAAGCGGACCCGCACCAAGGGCCCGGACTTCAGCAACCTGTAGGTCCCCCGTGCACAGAAGGCCCCCGCGAGTCACGTCCTCGCGGGGGCCTTCCTCATTCCGCCTGCCCGGTGAAGGCTGAGAAGACGATCACGAGGCAGGACGATCAGGCGCGGCCGGCTCTCAGGGAGCCAGCAACAGCGCGTCGGTGCGGGACTTGGCGGCCTCGTAGCGCCTGGCCACGTCCTGCCAGTTCACGACGGCCCACATGGCGTCGATGAAGTCGACCTTCTGGTTCTTGTACTGCAGGTAGAAGGCGTGCTCCCAGGCGTCGAAGACCAGGATCGGGGTGGAGCCCTGGCCGACGTTGCCCTGGTGGTCGTAGATCTGCTCGACGATCAGCCGGCCGCTCAGCGGCTCGTACGCCAGGACGCCCCAGCCGGAGCCCTGGGTGGTCGCCGCGGCCTTGGTGAGCTGGGCCTTGAAACCGGCGAAGGAGCCGAAGGACTCGGCGATCGCGTCGGCGAGGTCGCCCACGCCGTCCGCCGCCAGGGGCTCGCCGCCGCCGTCGCCGGTCATGTTGTGCCAGTAGATCGAGTGCAGGATGTGGCCGGAGAGGTGGAAGGCCAGGTTCTTCTCCAGGCCGTTGATCGAGCCCCACGTCTCCTTGTCCCGCGCCTCGGCGAGCTGCTCCAGTGTGTCGTTGGCGCCCTTGACGTACGCCGCGTGGTGCTTGTCGTGGTGCAGCTCGATGATCTCGGGACTGATCACCGGAGCCAGCGCGGAGTAGTCGTACGGCAGTTCAGGAAGCGTGTAGACGGGCATGGCGGATCCCCTCCGACCCTCTTATTGCAAAAGGCTTGCAAGTGCACGCTAGCAGCAAGAGGCCGGGAAGGCGCGGGGGCGTGCCGCGGGCACACGAAAGGGCCCCCGCACGCGACCGTGCGGAGGCCCTCGGGGAATCGGGCGCCGTGCGTCAGCCGATGCGCGCCCGCCGGCGCTGCCGGGCGTAACCGACGGCCGCCAGGAACAGCGTCATCCCGCCCGTCGAGTACAGCTGCACCCGGGTGTCCGGCTCGCGGGCCATCAGGACGAACACCGCGGCCATGCCGGCCAGCGCCACCCAGGTCAGCCACGGGAAGCCCCACATGCGCACGACCAGCTTCTCGGGCGCCTCCCGCTCCAGGCGGCGGCGCAGCCGCAGCTGCGAGGCGGCGATGAAGATCCAGACGACCAGGATGACCGCGCCGATCATGTTCAGCAGCCAGGAGAAGACGTCGTCCGGACGCCAGTAGCTGAGCAGCACGCAGCCGAAGCCGAACAGGGAGGAGACCAGCACCGCGATCCGCGGCACCCCGCCCGACACCCGGCCCAGCACCTTCGGCCCCTGGCCCCGTTCGACCAGCGAGTAGCCGATGCGGGAGGCGCCGTAGATGTTGGCGTTCATCGCACTGAGCAGCGCGACCAGGACCACGACGTTCATGAGCTGACCCGCGCCCGGGATGCCCAGCTCGTCGAGGGCGGCGACGTACGGGCCCTTCTCGACCACCTCGGGCGAGTCCCACGGGACCAGGGTCACGATGACCGCCATCGAGCCGATGTAGAACAGCGCGATCCGCCACATCGCCGTCCGCACCGCGCTCGCCACGCCCTTGACCGGGTTCTCCGACTCGGCCGCCGCGATGGTCACCGTCTCCAGGCCGCCGTAGGCGAACACCGAGGCGAGCAGGCCGATGATCAGGCCGTCGCCGCCGTTGGGCAGGAAGTCGCCCAGGTGGGAGGTGCCGGGCGAGTCGGTGCCCGGCAGGACGCCGCAGATCGCCAGCACGCCCAGCACCAGGAACAGCGAGATCGCGCCGACCTTGAGGGCGGCGAACCAGAACTCGAACTCGCCGAAGTTCCTCACGGCGGCCAGGTTCGTCCCGCAGAACACCACCATGAACAGCGCCACCCACGCCCACTCGGGCGTGCCCGGCAGCCAGCCGTGCACGATCTGCGCCGCGCCGATGCCCTCCAGGCCGACGGCCGTGCACAGCAGCACCCAGAACGCCCAGCCCGCGGTGAACCCGGCCCACGGGCCGATCGCCCGCTCGGCATGGGCGGAGAAGGAACCGGACGACGGATACGCGGCGGACATCTCGCCGAGCATCCGCATCACCAGCATCACGAGGAGGCCGGAGATGGTGTAGGCGACGACGATCGAAGGCCCGGCGGCGGCGATACCGGCCCCGGAGCCGACGAACAGCCCGGCGCCGATCACCCCGCCGAGCGCGATCATCGACAGGTGGCGCTGCTTGAGGCCGTGGGAGAGGGAGGCGTCCGCCGGCTGCTGCGGCGCCTTGGTGGTGGTGCTGTTGGACATGGAGCGGCTCGTCCAATGCGTGGGGGAGCGGGTGGGGGTGCTGCGGGGAGTTGGGGGACGCGGGCGGGGCAAAAACGCCCACAGTCTCCGGTCTCGCGCCGCCCCGCGACAGCGGCTGCCCACGATACGGACGGCCGGACCACGCAACGTGATCACCCGGACACGGCGCCCGTCCGCCGTGACGACCGCCTCACCTCCTCGGTGACCGGTGTCACGCGGACGCGGCGTGTATCCCGCCCCCTTTGTCGGGAGCCCACCAAGCCGACGAGCGGGCCTTTGTCGAGCGCTGCCGGTGATCGGCTCCGGGCGGCTGGGATAGCGTCGCGGTGTCCCGACATGTCCACACCACCGCGGAGTCCCCATGAGCACCGCTGCCGTTTCCGCCCGCCGATCCGGGCAGGTCCTCGCCGACCTCATCCCCGCCTCCCGAGTCCGGGACGTCGCGCTCGTGGCGGGCGGCGCCGCGCTCACCGGCGTCGCGGCCCAGATCGCCGTGCCCGTGCCCGGCTCCCCGGTGCCGGTGACCGGCCAGACCTTCGCGGCCCTGCTGGTCGGCACCTCGCTCGGCGCCGGCCGCGGCCTGCTCTCGCTCGCGCTGTACGCCCTGGTCGGCATGGCGGGCGTGCCGTGGTTCGCGGAGGGCGGCTCCGGCACCGCCGCCCCGTCCCTCGGCTACGTCTTCGGCATGCTGCTCGCCGCCACGGTCGTGGGCGCCCTGGCCCGCCGCGGCGCCGACCGCTCGATGCTGCGCACGGCCGGCACGATGCTGCTCGGCGAGGCGGTCATCTACGCCGTCGGCGTGCCGTACCTGGCCCTCGCCGCCGACATGTCCCTCAGCGCCGCCGTCGCGGCCGGCCTCACCCCGTTCCTGATCGGCGACGCCCTCAAGGCCGCGCTGGCGATGGGCGTCCTGCCCGCCGCCTGGAAGCTGGCCGACAAGCGGTAGCGGCCTTCGGGCCCACGAAAGAGGCTCGCCGGAGCGCGGACAGCGCCCCGGCGAGCCTCTTTCGTGCGTCCGCGAGGGACGGTCAGCCCTTCTCGGCGCCGGCCACGGCCCTCCGCGCGGCGATCCGCTGCTTGACGAAGGCGACGACGAGGACGACCGCGGCGACGAGCAGCGTCAGCAGGACGGTGCTGCGCCCGTCGTGCTCGGTGTCGGTCAGCATGTAGCCGAGCACGAAGACGATGACCGCGACGGCCGCCCAGGTCAGGTACGGGTAGAGCCACATCCGCACGACCAGCTTCTCCGGGGTCTCGGCCTGGATGATCCTCCGCAGGCGCAGCTGTGAGAAGCAGATGACCAGCCAGACGAGGAGCGCCACCGCGCCGGAGGAGTTGAGCAGGAAGAGGAAGACCGTGTCGGGGAACTTGTAGTTGAAGAAGACCGCGACGAAGCCGAAGACGACGGACGACAGGATCGCCGTCTGCGGCACTCCGCGCCGGGTGGTCCGGGCGAAGGCCTTCGGCGCGTCCCCGCGCTCACCGAGCGAGAACGCCATGCGCGAGGCCGTGTAGAGCCCGGAGTTCAGGCAGGACAGCACGGACGTCAGCACGATGAAGTTCATGATCTCGCCGGCGTTCGGGATGCCGAGCGAGTCCAGTGCGGCGACGTACGAGCCCTCGTCGACGATCGACTGCGCGTCCCAGGGCAGCAGCGTGACCACGACGAAGATGGACCCGAGATAGAAGACGGCGATGCGCCAGATGATGCTGTTGGTCGCCTTGGTGACGGCCCGCTGCGGGTCCTCGGACTCTCCGGCGGCGAGGGTGGGGATCTCGCTGCCCATGAAGGAGAAGACGACGAGCAGGACGCCGGTCAGGACGGCCCCCGGCCCGTTCGGCAGGAATCCGCCGTGCCCGGTCAGATTGCCGAGCCCCGCCTGGTCGCTGTCCACACCCGGCAGCAGCCCGAAGACGGCCAGCCCGCCGACGACGATGAACGCGGCGATGGCGACGACCTTGATCCCGGCGAACCAGAACTCGAACTCGCCGTAGGAGCCGACCGAGGCGAGGTTGGTGGCCGTGAGCACCACCATCACGATCAGTGCCCACCCCCACTGCGGCACGGCGGGTATCCACCCCTCGAGGATCTTGGCCCCGGCCGTCGCCTCCACGGCCAGCACCACGACCCAGAAGAACCAGTAGAGCCAGCCGATGGAGAATCCGGCCCAGGGCCCGAGGGCCCGGTCGGCGTGGGCGGAGAACGACCCGGAGGTCGGATTGGCGGCCGACATCTCCCCGAGCATCCGCATCACCAGCACCACGAGCGTGCCGACGAGGGCGTACGAGAGAAGGATGCCGGGACCCGCGGTGGCGATCCCGGAACTGGAGCCCACGAACAGCCCGGCTCCGATGACGCCGCCGATGGCGATCATCGTGAGATGGCGGTTCTTGAGCCCTGCCTGAAGCCCGGATCGGGGCGGGGACGAGTCTGCGGACCCGTCCTCGGGTTCGGTCGTCAAGGTCGGCTGCGAAGTCATGGGGAGGGTTTTCCTTTGCGCCGGTCGAGCACTGTCCCGTACGAGCGGAGTACGAGCCGGACCAGTGAAACGGAGGGGAACGAATTCAGGAACCTTTGAATCCGGATCGTTACTTGAGCTTTCCCTGAGCTTTTAAAGTTTTACATCTCTTTTTCCCAGTCGGCACCCGAAGAGTCCGCGTCCCGGCCCGCGTGTCACACTCGACGCATGCGCGTGTATCTCGGCTCGGACCATGCGGGCTTCGAACTCAAGAACCACCTCGTCGAATGGCTCAAGGCGGCGGGGCACGAGCCCGTCGACTGCGGCCCGCACATCTACGACGCCCAGGACGACTACCCGCCCTTCTGCCTGCGCGCCGCCGAGCGCACGGCCGCGGACCCCGACGCCCTCGGCATCGTGATCGGCGGCTCCGGCAACGGCGAGCAGATCGCGGCGAACAAGGTGAAGGGCGTGCGCGCGGCGCTCGCCTGGAGCGAGGAGACGGCGTCGCTGGGCCGCCAGCACAACAACGCCAACGTCGTCGCGGTCGGCGCCCGGATGCACACGCAGGACGAGGCGACGAAGTTCGTGGAGACCTTCCTCGCCACCCCGTTCTCCGGCGACGAGCGCCACATCCGCCGCATCGACATGCTCACGGCCTACGAGACGACGGGCGACCTCCCCCCGATCCCCGCCCACCACCCGCAGCAGTAGTAGACCTCCGCCGCCCTGCCGCCCCCGCCGCACGCCCGCCGGGGGCGCACGGTTCCGCGGGAACGGGGCACGGGAAAGGACACCGCACGTGCCAGAGGGGCACACGATCCACCGGCTGGCCCAGGACTACACCGCCGCCTTCGCCCGGACGGCGGTCCGCGTCACCAGCCCCCAGGGCAAGTTCGCCGACTCCGCCGCCCTCCTCGACGGCACCGTCCTGACCACCGCCGACGCCCACGGCAAACACCTCTTCCTCGGCTTCGGGGACCTCCACTGGGTCCACATCCACCTCGGCCTCTTCGGCAAGGTCACCTTCGGCCCCGCCCCCGCACCCGCGCCCACGGACACCGTCCGCCTCCGCCTGGCGAACGGCACCGCCCACGTCGACCTCCGCGGCCCCACCACCTGCGCCCTGATCACGGAACCCGAGAAGCAGGCGATACACGACCGCCTCGGCCCCGACCCCCTGCGCCCGGACGCCGACCCCGCGGCGGCGTACCGCCGGATCTCCCGCAGCCGCACCACCGTCGCCGCCCTGCTCATGGACCAGAAGATCGTCGCGGGCGTCGGCAACGTCTACCGCGCCGAGGTCCTCTTCCGCCACGGCATCGACCCGTACCGCCCCGGCAAGGACCTCACCCCCGCCGAGTGGGACGCGATCTGGCAGGACCTCACCGAGCTCATGCGCGAGGGCGTGCGCAACAACCGCATCGACACCGTCCGCCCCGAGCACACCCCCGAGGCCATGGGCCGCCCGCCCCGCGTCGACGACCACGGCGGCGAGGTCTACGTCTACCGCCGGGCCGACCAGCCCTGCCACCTGTGCGGCGGCCCGGTCGCCACCGCTGACCTCGCCGCCCGCAACCTCTTCTGGTGCCCGAGCTGCCAGAAACGGTAGAAGGCCCCGCTCAGAACCCGTGCGGCAGCCACGGCGCCACGTCCGACCCGAACCCCACCGACGCCGCCGCCAGCGCCCCGGACCGCACCTCACGCACCCGCCCGGCCGCGGCGAGCGAACCCAGGCTCACCCCGCCGAGGTACGCGGCCCCCAACTCCCGCACGGACAGAACGAGATCCGCCGCGTCGGCCGTACGCTCGCAGGACGCCCCCTTCGCGTCGCCGCTCAGCCGCCAACGCCCCGCGTTCCAGGGGCAGAAGGCGTCCTCGACCTCGAACACCACGTCCACCGGCGCCTGGTAGGTCCGCGCCGCGAGCGCCGCCCCCACGTCCACCAGCCGCACGTACAACGCGTCCCGCAGCGCCGGCCGGCACCGCCGGACGTCCGACACCTGGTGCTGCCACGCCTCGTCGACCGGCCGCCCCCGCACCGTCAGCGTGGAGGTCAGGTCGATGTCGTACAGGAAGCGCCACAACGCCGCCTCGGTCGCCGGGTCGAGGCCGGCCAGGGCGTCCAGGACCACCGTGCCCTTCGGCCCCTGGGTCCCCCAGGCCGGCCGCACCCGGAACCGTGCGAACCCGGTGACCTCGCCGCCCCGCCGCGCGAGCACGCACTGCAGGGGCGACGCCCCGTCCCGCCCGCTCTCCGGGTCCAGCACTCCCAGCCGCTCCCAGCCGGGCCGCCGGGCCAGCATCCCGGGCCGCGCCGGCACCAGCCGCGCGTACACCGCCTCGCACGCGTCGAGCACCTCGGCGGGCGCCGCGTACCGCAGCCGTACGTCATCCGTGCCGGGCGGCACCGACAGCCTGACCCGGCTCGTGTCGATCTCCGCGCCGAGCTCGAAGGTCGCGGCGCCGTAGCCGAACCGGCCGTAGATCGCCGGCTCGGAGGCGGTCAGCACGGCCAGCGGCTCGCCCCAGGACCGTACGTCGTCCAACTGCCGCCGCATCATCGACGTCAGCACGCCCCGGCGCCGGTGCGTGGCGGCGACGCTCACCATCGTCACGCCCGCGGCGGGCACCTGCGCGCCGCCCGGCACGGTCATCCGGAAGGCGAACGCCCCCGCCGTCCCGACGCACTCCTCGCCCTCCCACACGCCGATCGACCGGTCGACCTGCGTCAGCTCCCGGAACAGCTCCAACTCCTCGGCCGGTCCCGCGATCCCGCCGAAGGCACGGATCAGCGTCCCGTACCAGGTCTCCCACTCCTCGCGCCGCAGCGCCCGCGGCTCCGCGGCCGCCGTCGTCGTCACACCGTCACCGTCGTCATCACCCGTGGACCGTCCCATGCAGCATGCGTACCAGGACCGCACGGGACGGGCGAGGCAATTTCCGCGGGGTTGCGGCGCGGAAGCCGTTCGTGAAGTTCACTGTGAAGTCCGGCCCCGGACGGGGGACAAGTGGGACCTCCCGTGCCAAGCGGCCGGTCCGATGGATAGGGTCCCGAACTAATGGCAGCAGGACGACAGCGGCGCGCGGAGGCCGAGACGTTCACGGCCCGGTGGAAGAAGCAGTGGCACCGGGCCCGCGTCGGCGTGCGCCGAGCCGCCGTCGACTACTTCCGCGGCGACGGCTCGGACTGGATCGCGCTCGCCGGACTGCTGCTCACGATCCCCGTCATCGCGGCCACCACGATGGCCAACTCCGTGTGGTGCTCGCCCTCCGCGCTGGTCATCCCGATCGTCGCGGGCGGCCTGCTGCTGCGCCCGGCGAGCCTGCTCGGCCTGTACGCGGCGGCGGCCACCGCGCTGATCGTGGAGTCCGTACAGCTCGGCCCGTACACCGAGGGCCCGTCCCGCGTCACCCCCGGCGTGGTCCTGGTGGTCGCGGCCTGCGGCTTCTTCGGGCTGCTCGTCGCCCAGTTCCGCAGCCGGGTCGGCGTGCCCTGGCGGCGCGGCGGCACCATGCTCTTCGACCTGCGCGAACGCATCCGCGTCCAGAGCAAGCTGCCCCGGCTGCCCAAGGGCTGGCACCGCGAGATGGCGCTGCGCCCGGCCGGCGGCCAGTCCTTCTCGGGCGACTTCGTCGTCGCCGCCCGCACGAACGGCGGCCGCACCCTGGAGGTCGTCCTCACCGACGTCTCCGGCAAGGGGATGGACGCGGCCTCGCGCGCCCTGCTGCTGTCGGGCGCCTTCGGCGGGCTGCTGGGCAGCCTTCCCCCGCACGCCTTCCTGCCGGCCGCCAACGGCTATCTGCTGCGCCAGGACTGGGACGAGGGCTTCGCCACCTCCATCCACCTCGTCCTGGACCTCGACTCCGGCGACTACGAGTTGTACTCCGCCGGACATCCGCCGGGCCTCCAGCTCAGCGCGGGCACCGGCCGCTGGGAGGAGAAGTCGGCCGAGGGACCGCTGCTCGGTGTGTACGACGGTGCGCAGTTCGACCAGGTGAAGGGCACCCTGCGGCCCGGAGACGTGCTGATGCTGTTCACGGACGGCCTGGTGGAGACCTCCGACCGGGACATCGCCGAGGGCATCGACCGCCTCACCGGCGAGGCCGACCGCTATGTCGCGGGCGGCTTCCACGGCGCGGCCTGGCACCTGATCGAGGCGGTGGCCAAGGACGTCAACGACGACCGGGCCCTGCTGCTGATCTGCCGGGAGGGGCCCACGGCCCAGTCCGCGACCGCGACGGACTGAAAGCCCGCGCCGGCGCGCCGACATACTGGGCCCATGTCCCACGACTCCCGTTCCCCCGCCCCCGCGCCGCTCTCCCTCGCCGAGGTCGAGGCCACCGCCCGCGCCGCCCACGACGGACAGACGGACAAGGCGGGCCGGCCGTACGCCGAGCACCTGCGAGCCGTGGCCGAGGGCGTACGGCGACGCGGCGGCGACGACGAGCAGATCGCCGCCGCCTGGCTCCACGACGCCGTGGAGGACGACGCGCTGACCGAGCGATGGCTGGAGGAGGCGCCGCTGAGCCGCCGTACCAAGGACATCGTCCTGGCCCTCACCAAGCGGCCGGGGGAGCCGCCGGAGGCGTACGCCGCGCGGATCCTCGCCACCCCCGGCGCGCCGCTGGTCAAGGAGGCGGACCTGGCGCACAACGCCGACCCCGCGCGGCTCGCCGTCCTCGACGAGGCCACCCGCACACGTCTGGCCGAGAAGTACGCGCGGATGCGCGCACTTCTCGGCCAGGGGGACGGGGGATGAGCGACGGGCGCCGCGCCGGCGGGGGGAGCCGGCCGGAGAGCTAGACGGGGACCTTCTCGCCGCTGCCGTTCGGCGCGGTGGCCTCCGCGGACGTCTCGCGCGCGCCGCCGCCGTCCTTGTCGCGCTTCTCCCGGCCCCGGGCGGCGTCGCCGGGGTCCCGCTTGAAGGCCCAGTCCATCCGCGGCTCGACCACGTACCGCATGACCCGCTGCACGGGCTTGGTGCACAGCAGGGTGATGACGGTGGCGCCGAGGACGGTGAGCCCGATCTCGCCGAGCGGCGTGTCCAGGAAGGAGTGCTGGAACCAGCCGGTGTAGCTGCCCTCCTTCACCAGGAAGCCGTGCAGCAGGTAGCCGTAGATCGTGCCGGCGCCGAGCGCGGTGAACCACATGCGCCGGCCGGGCACCCAGGCGAAGAAGCACGCGGACAGCACCACGGAGCAGCCGAAGAGCGCCAGTGTCAGGACCGGCCCGGACCACCAGGGGCCGCCCGTGTCCTGTACGGCGGCGTTGCGGTAGAACCAGCCGGTCTCCATGCGCGGCACCGACCACCAGCCGACGACCAGCGCCGCCGCGACCACCGGCACGGACCAGATCCGCACCGCGCGGCGCCGCACCAGTTGGAAGTGCTCGGGGCGCAGCAGCAGACCCAGCACGAAGCACGGCAGGAACTGCAGCACGCGCTGCATGTTCAGGTCGTTGTCGACGGTGGGCGTCACGGAGGCCAGCGCGGCGATGCCCAGGGCGATCGGGAGCGGCCAACGGACCGTCTGCCAGATGGGGGTGGTCAGCCGCCAGACGAACAGCGCGCACAGGAACCACAGGAGGTAGGTCGGGTCCAGCAGGCTGAAGTCGCTCTGCGGGTCCTCGCTGACGCGGCGGTGCAGCGTGTAGGCGACCTCGAAGACGAGGTACGGCACGGCGACACCGGTGATCAGCCGTTTGACGCGCTTGGGGCTCAGGTCGAAACTGCGCGAGAAGTAGCCGGAGATGATGATGAACGCCGGCATGTGGAACGTGTACAGGACCCGGTAGAGGGCCTCCACGGTCCGGTTCCCGTCCAGGATCTGTCCCCAGGCGTGGCCCACACCGACCAGTACGATCGCCAGGTACTTGGCGTTGTCGAAGAACGCGTCGCGCTGCCGGCTCGGCTGGGCGCGTCGGGACGGCGACTTCCGGTCGCCGTCGGATCGCAGCGAGCTAGTCATGCCACCCCCCGCCGAAAACCGGCGAGTAGTCACAGGACCTCGCTGCTCTGGTGGGGGACGAGGCAGCGTAGAACATCTGAGGCACCCTAGCGTTCTCCGTGTGATTCCGTAAAACCCTCGACGTCATTCCTGTATTTCA
The DNA here is from genome assembly GCF_000772045.1 of Streptomyces sp. CCM_MD2014. GTDB lineage: Bacteria > Actinomycetota > Actinomycetes > Streptomycetales > Streptomycetaceae > Streptomyces > Streptomyces salinarius. The sequence goes on from NZ_CP009754.1 coordinate 5,805,295, forward strand.
GGTCTTGAGTACGGTGTGAGTACCGTGCGAGTACCCCCGTATTCGGGGAACACGGCCTCTCCGGGTGCGTGACGGCTCCCACATCACGTGATGCCGTGCCAGGCCGAAGCGCCGCATGACGGGCCCCACTTGTCGTGACAAGTCCTGACTAAGAACCGCATAAGGCCGGCGGGCGACTCCGCTGGAATGTCCGCTTCAATGCGCTTACGGGGTCGGTGGGTGATCCTGTGTTCTCCCTGTGTCGATCCTGTCGGTGAACGGGCCGAGGCCTCCGTCGATGTCTCCGTCGATGCCCTGTCGATGTGTCCCCCGTGACAATTCGAATTACCTGCGAACGCATTGTGTGGGCATTGAAACGAAGCGGTCGGAATTCTTCGTACGGACGTTCCCTCGAAATCGTGTACGGGAGTGTGGGACCCGGTGCGCCCGCGTGCGCGGGGGCGTGTGCCGTCGGCGGAACCGGCCGGACGATGTGTCAGCCGCCGCATGAGGGGGCCCGGTTGGTGGCACGATGGTTCTGGCGGGGGTGTGCGGTTCCGCACCTCCGGGCCGGGAGAGCGGACCGACCGAGGGTGTGATCAGTTGTGGCCATTTCGCTGTCAGTGGTGCTGCTGTTGGCGATCATCCTGGTGGTGCTGCTGCGGGGAGGGTCCATCAAGGCGGGGCCGGCGATCGTCGCGGTCCTCTTCGGCTTCTTCCTGGCCTCGACCGGCATGGCCGACGACATCCAGCGCTTCCTGGACTCGATAGCCGACATGGTCAACTCGATCCAGTTCTAGACCGGCGGACCGCGTCCGGAGCGCACGAAGGCCTCCGGCCCGATCCCTGGGGGACCGGGCCGGAGGCCTCTCGGAGCGGGCGACGGGAATCGAACCCGCGTAGCCAGTTTGGAAGATCGCGTACGCGATTGTCGGCTGACCTGGCGAAGCGCTGACCTGCGCGACCGCTAGAACATCGCTGGTAGTCCCCGTGGCTCCCCCTGGCGTGCCTCTTGTTCGGGCACGCCAGGGGCACGCTGTCGAGCGTCACATATAGTGCAGCAGCAGGACTGCCACACCTGTCAGGGCAGTGATCAGGCTGGCGATTGCCGAGATCAACGCGGCGGTCTGGGGTGGGTGAGTTGCAGGATGAGATCTCATTGCTGTACTCTCCGCCGTACCGTTAGACGCATTGGATTGCAATGCATCTGACGGGTTGGTGGGCTCCTTGGGCAAAGGGTGCTCCATCTGGTTAAGCCAACAGGCGTCTGCGCGCGGTCAGAGGTGACGCAGGCGCCTATTTGGCGTGTCCTGAGTTGTGGATGCGCACTTTACCATGCGAGTGACTGCAACCCGTAGGCGCTATTGGCGACTTGGGCGTAAGCGGTCGACTGCTTCTGGACCGGTCGGTTCGGCTAGCGCTCACTTCCGGGTGCAGGGTGCTTTGTCTCAGACGTATTCGATCAACTCACATCAACCCACCACTCTCCCAGGCTCCCATCCCGTCCGCCGTCGACCCACACACCGTGGAGCGGGCGTGGTTCAGGGCGTCCAGGTGGAGCGCGCCACTGTACGAACGACCTGGACGCCCTGGGCCGCGTCTGCTCGGCTCTGCCTGGGTCGACGGTGGACGGGATGGGAGCACCCTACGCACGCCCTCTACGGGCCCGCGGCCGGCGACGGTGCCCCCTCCATCCCGGTGCCGGCCGATCCCCCGCCGGAGGCATCGTCTTTGACCGTCACACGCTATGCGGGCTCTACCCTCGGGCCGTAACTCGCTTGCGGCCACATGGGTCGGACCCCTGCGCCGAAGGCGTGTGGGGGGCCGACCCAAGGGGCCAGCCCGCGCCTTGCGCGGGCCCTTGATGAGGTAGAGAAACCTGTAACAGCCCTGTTCAGGCGGTCGGGGAGACGTAGCACACCGCAGGGATGGTCTCGCCGCTGCCGAAGTGGTGGATGGTCTCGCCGATCTTCCGCCAGCCAAGCCGTTCGTAAAGGCGGATAGCGGATGCGTCCTTCACCATGACATCGAGGACAAGGCGAAGCCCTTGTGCATGGGCGTGGGACACGGCGGCTTCCATGAGGCGTCGGCCGGCTGCTTGTTTCCTGGCCGACTGCACCACGAACAGCCGTGCCAGCACGCCCACGTGGTCCAGGTTGGCGCCGCTCTGTTTGACCCAAAGGTCTGCGGCAGCTTCGCCCTGCGGTTTCATCACCGCCACGTGCCCCACAATCCGCCCGCCGCTCTCCGCGACCCATGCCGCCAGAGTGTCTTCCGACTTAATCCATGCCTCGGGATCGTCGACACCCTCCACCGGATAGCCGTCCGTGTCGTGAACCTCGACTAGCGCCGCTGCGGCGCCGGACAGATCGTCGTCGGTGAACGGACGAACGGTCACGGAATCCAAGGTCAGTCCTCCTGCTCGACGGGGAGTTCGTAGAGCAATCCGGTTTGGTCAGCGCGATGGACGTACCGCGACACCTCGAAGGGGACGCCGTCCTGATCGAGGCTGGTGTGCAGCACTTCAAGGACAGGTACCCCAGGCAACAGTTCCAAGACTGCGGCCTCTTCGGGGGTCGGCATCCGCGCACTGATCTCGTCACGGACGCGTGTCATGACGTGCCCAAGATCTTGAAGGCGGCCGTAGATGCCGTCCTTGCCGGTCTTGCGCTGCATGAGCAGCGTCCCTTGGGCCTCGTCCCACCGCAGATACGTTGAGACGATCTGCACCGGCTCGTCGTCGGCGAAGTAGTGGTTCTCCCGGTGGACCACACTTTCGTCGTCGGCTGGTACGCCCAGGCGCTCGGCCACGTCCGCCGGCGGCCTTTCCCGTTCGATCGACGGCACCTCGATCCTCGCTACCTTGCCTTGCCGCTTCGCCTCTAGGCGGAACGGGGTTAGTCCCGTCTCCCGGTTCTTGAGCGAGTAGCGGTCACTGCCGAAGCGGAACAGCCGTTGCGGGGTCCGGACGAATACACCGCTGCCGTGTTTGGCAGTCACGAGCCCTTGTTCAGCGAGCAGGCGTACGGCTTCACGTGCGGTGTTGCGTGCTGCTCCGTACTGCTCGGCGAGCTTCCGTTCGGATGGCAGCTTGGCGCCGCTTCGCAGTGTTCCGGTCTCGATCTGGCGGCGTAGGTCTTCGGCGATGCGCCTGCTTGGTGGCTGTTGAGCCGAGGCGCCGGACGGGGTCATACGCCCACTCTAGCAACTGGCTCAAGCCAGATGCTTGACCGTCAAGTCCACCTGTGCTCAACTGGCTTAAGCCAGCAAGTGGCTCAAGCCAGTTGGGCGCGTAACACTCGCGTGCCCTCGACTGAGGGAGTGACGCATGCCGTCGTTCAAGATCGACCTCTCCACCGCTGTCGTGTTCGTGGCGACCGCGCCGGAACCGAAGATGGCGAACAAGAAGACCGGTGAGCGGGCCATCGACCGGGACACCGGTGCGGGTCTGTCGACCGTGGGCCTGCTGGTCTCGGACGAGGGGGAGGGCAACCTCTACCAGGTGACCGTGCCCGAGACCGGGGTCCCGGAGAACCTCCAGCCGGGTATGCCGGTGGCGGTGACCAGCCTGAAGGCGCGTGACTGGGAGAACGAGTTCAACGGCCAAAAGCGGCACGGGATCTCGTTCCGCGCGGTCGCGGTCACCCCGCTGGGGGCCTGACCATGAGCGACCTGACGATGTGGCTGGAGGCCACGGGCGCCTTAGCGGGTGCCGGCGGTCTCGGCTACGCGAAGCAGCGGGCGCCGCGCGTGTACTGGTCGACGGTGGGCCTGCCGCTGACGTGGGGCCGGTTCACCTTCTCGTACCGGTCCACGATGGACGTGTGCGGGCTGACCGTGCAGCCGTCCGGGCTGCGGGCCTTTATGACGCGCAACCTGTCCCGCCGTGAGGTGCGGCCGGTGCCGCCGAAGGTCCGCCGGATCCGGCCCACCTCGACCGGACTGCGCATCACGCTGCGGCTCCCGGCCGGCCTGGAGCCCGCCGACGTGGCCACCTCCTCGGAACGGCTGCGCCACGCCTTCGGTGTCCAGTCGGTGACCGTGGCGGAGACCAAGCCGGGGTTCGTGGAGCTGCGGATGACGGGCTACGACGTGCTGCGCCGGGTCCGTCTCCCGCGCTCCGCACAGCCGTCCGGCCTGCGGGTTCCCGTGGCGTTGCGGGAGGACGGCACGGTCTTCGAGCGGGACTACCGCGCGGTCCCCATGGCGCTCACCCTCGGCGCCACGCTGTCCGGGAAGTCCGTCTACCAGCGCAACCTGGTCAAGGGCCTGGCACAGCTTCCGGTCGGGTTGATCGGCATCGACTGTAAGCGCGGTGTCGAGCACAGCCGGTACGCGCCGCGTCTGTCGGCCCTGGCGACCGATCCGGAGATGGCCGGGCGGCTGATTGACGCGCTGGTCCTGGAGATGGGGGAGCGGTTCGATCTCCTCGCCCTGCACGGTGTCTCGGACGTGTGGGACCTGCCGTCGAAGCTGCGGCCGGTGCCGCTGGTCGTCCTGATCGACGAGGTGGCAGAGCTGTTCTTCGTCACATCGAAGAAGGACGAGGCGGCGCGGGACCGGACGGTCATGCAACTGGTGCGGTTGGGTCAGATGGCCCGTGCGGTCGGCATCTACCTGGAGGTATGCGGGCAGCGCTTCGGCTCCGACCTCGGCAAGGGTGCCACCGCTTTGCGGGCCCAGCTCACCGGCCGTGTGGTCCACCGGGTCAACGACAAGCAGACCGCCGAAATGGGCCTGGGGGACATCGCCCCGGATGCGGTTATGGCGGCGACCTCGATCCGGCCCGATCGTCCCGGTGTCGCGGTGGCCGGTGACACCTCCGGCGGCTGGTCCCGCATCCGCACCCCGGAAACTACGCCGGCCGAAGCGGCGGCCGTGTGCCGGGAGTTCGCGCACCTGACCCCGGAGCTGCCGTTTCTCGCCCCGTTCCGGCCGCCCACGCAGCAGGTGGTGCCGCCGATGCCCACCGTCCCACCGCTGATCGCCCCGCAGCCCTGACCGGAGGGAGGTGAAGAGTCGTGATCCGCTCGATCCGCATCGACGCCGTACTCATCCAGGCCGTGATCGCCGGGGCTCTGTCCTTCGCCCACCTGCACGACCTCGCCGAAGCGGCCGGACAGACCGGATGGAAGGCATGGGCCTACCCCGTCTCCGTCGATCTCCTCCTGGTCGCGGTATGGCGCCGGCTGCGCACCGAACGCTCGAAGCTGGCCTGGTTCTGGTTCCTGGTCGCCCTGGTCGCCTCCCTCGGCGCGAACATCGCCACCGCCGGGCTCCTCGACCTCGACCACGTTCCGGCCTGGCTGCGCATCCTCGTCGCCGGCTGGCCCGCCCTGGCCTTCCTCGGCGGCACCCTCCTCGCTCACACCCCCACCGACCACGCACCGGCCCCGACACCCGAGCCTGCGTCTCGGCCCGTGCCGGTCGTCGACCGCCCCTCGGCGCCCGAACCGGCCCCGGAGCCCGAACTCGCCCCGGAGATCGCAACGCCGGAGCATGCCCCGGCGCTGCCGCAAGCCCCGGCTCCCGCGGTGAGTGTGCCGCCCGCGCTGGTCGACCACGCGCGCAAGGTCGCCAGCGAGCACCGCACGCGCACCGGGGCCGACATCGACACGGCCACCCTGCGCGCTCGCCTCGGCGTCCCGGAAGACCTCGCCGGCGCGATCGTCGCCCAACTCGCCTGAAAGGAGGTGACCCGCATGCGCCCGAACCGCTTCTACGACGTGATCCGAGTCGGCCCGGTCCGCGTGGCCTCGTTCAACAACGGCCGTGGCCAGACCCGGCACACCGCCGCCTGCACCGCTCCGGAGTGCGGTTTCTCCAACGAATACGGCGACCGGTCGGCCGCCGAACTCGCCGCCCGCACCCACCGCTGCACCTGAAAGGAGGCACGCCGTGCAGTTGCCCGAAGACCAGATCCGCGCCGGACACATCCCCGCCGACCTCTACCGGCAGATCCCGCCCGGCACCGATATGCGACGCGTCGTGATCGTCCAAGAGGCCCCCCGCTCCTACAAGGGCCCGATCGTCCTGACACTCGTCGTCCTCGCCGGGTCGGTCGCGGTGCTGCTGGTGATCGCCTTCGTCGTACAGGTCGTCGCCGGCGCCGCCATCGGCGTTCTGTCGGCCACCGGCGGACTCAGCTACACGATCAACCGCACCACCAAGCGCAAGCACGTGCTCAGCAAGTAACGCCGTCCGGGGCGGCCTCTCTCGCCAAAGATCCGCCGCCCCGGACGGCTCCACCCATCCAGATCCAACGGACCCGACAGGGAAGCCTCATCATGCCCCAGCACGCCCAGAACACGCGCGTCTGCCGCGACTGCGACGGCTTCGCCACCGTCGCGATCACCACCGGCACCCGCCACGCCGACGGCTCCCGCGCCACCCTCCGCGTCGCCTGCCCGAGCTGCAAGGGCACCGGCGACACCGCCCCCGCCGCCCTGACTCAGATCGGGCGGTGACCGACATGGCTACGTCGACCCAGCCCCAGATCCTCGACTTGTTCGCCGGCCCCGGTGGCTGGTCCCAGGGCTTGCGCGCCCTCGGCCTGCGGGATGTCGGTATCGAGATCGACCCGACCGCCTGCGCCACCCGCGCCGCCGCCGGACACACCACGATCCGCGCCGACGTCGCCGCCTACCCCACCGCGCCCTTCCGCGGGAAGGTCTCCGGGCTGATCGCGTCCCCGCCGTGCCAGACGTTCAGCGCCGCTGGCCTGCGCGCCGGAAACACCGACCTGCCCCTGTGCCATCAGGTCCTGGACGACCTCACCCGCGGGCACGACACCCGCGACAGCGTCCGGGCCGCCTGCACCGACCCCCGGTCCCTCCTCGTCGTCGAACCGCTCCGCTACGCCCTGGAGCTGCGGCCGGAGTGGATCGCCCTGGAAGAGGTCCCCGCGGTGCTGCCCCTGTTCGAGCACACCGCCTGGTCCCTCGCGGCGGTCGGCTACTCGACGTGGACCGGGGTCCTCAACGCCGCTGACTTCGGTCTGGCGCAGACCCGCCGCCGGGCGTTCCTGATCGCCTCGCGCACGTGTCCGGCCCTGCCTCCGGAGCCCACCCATGCCGACGGTGGCACCGCTGCTGACCTTTTCGGTGACGGACTTCCCGCCTGGCGGTCCATGGGGGATGTGCTGGGCTGCCCGCCCGGCGAGGTCGTCACGCGCGGCAATCACACCACCGGTGGCAGCCGCTTCCCGACCACCGGCCCGTCCTGGGCGCTCACCGGCCGCGCTCGGTCCTGGCTGCTCCGCTCCGGGCAAGGCTGGAAGTCGGGCACCGGTCGGTCCGTCGGCAGCACGAGCCGGTTTGAGCGTGTGATCGGCGAGCCCTCTTTCACCATCACCGGCACGGCAAACCGCTGCAAGTGGGTGGGAGACGGTGTCGAGGAGCGCAACCTGACCTTGACGGAGGCGGCGGTCTTGCAGTCGTTCCCAGGTGACTATCCGTTCCAGGGCTCTCGCACCTCCCGGTTCCAGCAGATCGGGAACGCTGTCCCGCCCCTGCTCGGCGCTGCCGTCCTGCGCCCCCTCGTGCCGGCCGCCCTGGAGGTGGCCGCGTGAGCGACTCCGCCATCATGGCGGGCCTGGACCCGGCCACCCTCGCCGACGTGCTGAGGATGGCCGGGTCCACCGGCTTCGACCGCATCCAGGACCAGATCCGCCGTACCGGCGGCTGCTCCGACCCCATCCACCTCCAGGGCTCGACCGTCACCCGTGACGCTGCCACCGGCAAGGTGCTGCACTCCTATTCGACCGACACCGAGCCCGGCGGACGGCTCCGCGTCGCGTGCGGCAACCGGCGTGCCTCCCGCTGCCCGGCCTGCGCCTGGACCTACGCCGGCGACACCTACCACCTCATCCGTGCGGGCCTGGTCGGCGACCCCGCCAAGGGCACCCCCGAGACGATCCGGGATCACCCGCGGGTGTTCGCCACCCTGACGGCCCCCTCGTTCGGTCCGATCCACAACCGGCCCGGAAACCGTCCCTGCCGCTGCGGTGTCCGCCACGGCGAGGACGCCCCGGAGCTGGGCACCCCGCTCAACCCGGATGCGTACGACTACGCGGGCGCGGTGCTGTGGAACAACCACGCCTCCGAACTGTGGCGCTACTTCACGATCTACCTGCGCCGCGAGATCGCCAAGCACGCCGGACTCACCCAGAAGGCCGCCAAGGAACAGTCCCGAGTGTCCTTCGGCAAGGTCGCCGAGTACCAGAAGCGCGGCGCCGTGCACTTCCATGCCGTGATCCGCTTCGACGGACCCGCCGGGCCAGACGATCCGCCGCCGGCGTGGGCCACCCTCGACCTGCTCACCGACGCGATCCATGCCGCAGCCGCCCGCGTGGAAGTCGACGTAGACCCCGCCGGGGACCAGCCCGCCCGCACCCTGCGATGGGGCACACAGCTCGACGTGCGCCCCATCCGGGCCTTCGGCGACGGGGAGGACATCACCGAACAGGCTGTGGCCTCCTACGTCGCCAAGTACGCCACCAAAGCGGCCGAGACCACCGGCACCGTAGACCGCCGCATCGGCAGCAAAGACGCCCTCGTCCTGCTCGGCGTGCCCGACCACCCGGCCCGGCTCATCGCCGCGTGCCTCGACCTGCACGCGCTCTACCCGGACCGCAAGCTCCGCGACTGGGCCCACATGCTCGGCTTCCGCGGCCACTTCTCCACGAAGTCCCGGCGCTACTCGACCACCCTCGGCGAACTGCGCCAGACCCGCGCCGACTACCGCGCCGCCCAGCAACGCACCGCCCTCGGCCTGCCCGACCCCGACGACGAGGGCGCCACCACCCTCACCCTCGCCCACTGGTCCTACGCCGGCCACGGCCACACCCCCGGCGAATCCTGGCTCGCCGCCAACATCCGCCGCGACATCCAGCACAACCGCGAAACCGCCCGCGAAGAACTCGCCGCCCTGCGTGAGGAAGGACAGCAAGCCCATGAATGAGCGATACCTCAACGTGGTTCAGGTCGCCGAACTCCTCGGCACCACCGTGCGCTTCCCGCGCCGGCTGATCGAAGAGCGCCGCATCACGTACGTGAAGGTAGGTCGTCACGTGCGCATCCCCGAGAGCGCAGTCCGCGATTACATCGCTGCGAACACGGTGCAGCCTCGCCGACGGGGTACCGCTGCTCTTCCGGGGGTGGCTGCCTGATGGCTGGCAAGCGTCGACAGTTCGGGCGGGTCCGCAAGCTCCCGTCCGGTCGCTATCAGGCCCGGTACGTCGGCCCTGACGGCATGCTCCGCCCGGCCCCGGAGACGTTCCGGACGAAGAAGGACGCGGATGCCTGGCTCGCCGACAAGCAGACCGAGATGCGGCGCGGCGACTGGCACGACCCCGATGCTGGGAAGGTGGCGTTCGGCCCGTACTCGGCTGCGTGGATCGAGGAGCGGGAACTGACCACGCGGACGCGGCAGCTCTACGCCTCGCTGCTGCGGCACCACCTTGAACCCACGTTCGGCGGGGTCAACGTCGTGGACATCTCGCCCCCGCTCGTGCGTCGCTGGCGTGCTGACAAGCTCACCGCCGGCACTGGGCCGACGACTGTCGCGAAGGCATACGCCCTGCTCCGTGCAGTCCTGCACACGGCCGTTGCCGATCAGATGATCCGGCGCAACCCGTGCACCATCAAGGGCGCGAGCGTGGTGCACACCCCTGAGCGACCGACCGCGACCGTGCAGGAGGTGTACGACATCGCCGACGCCATCCAACCGCGTTACCGGGCGCTCGTCCTCATGGCGGGCTTCCTCGGTCTTCGCTGGGGCGAACTGATCGGCTTGCACCGCCGGGATGTCGACCTGGACCACGGCGCCGTGCGCGTCCGCCGATCCGTCGCCGAACTCAACAACGGTCAACGTGAGATCAAGGCGCCCAAGAGTGCGGCGGGCAAGCGCACGGTGTCCATCCCCACCGCGATCGTCCCGGACATCCGCGAGCACCTGAAGCGGTACGCCGAGCCGGGCGCCGACGGCCGAGTGTTCATCGGTGCAAAGGGTGCTACTCCGCGCCGCAACCACTTCAACCGGCTGTGGCGCAGCGCGTGCACCGATGCCGGCATCAAGGGCCTGCACTTCCATGATCTTCGGCACACCGGCAACACCCTCGCTGCCTCGACCGGGGCGAGCACGCGTGAGCTGATGGCGCGCATGGGCCACAGCACCGCCCGGGCCGCGCTGATCTATCAGCACGCCAGTGCCGAGCGTGACCGGCTGATCGCCGACGCCGTGTCCGGGCTCGTCGACAAGGGCCGGAAGAAGAGCGGGAAGGGCAAGAAGAAGAAAGATCGAAAGCCCAAGGGGCACGCCGGGGACACGACCGACTGATCGGAGCCCCGGAAAGCGATCAGGGCCAGGCGGAGGAATGATCCTCTGACCTGGCCCTGAGTCGTTTGGAGCGGGCGACGGGAATCGAACCCGCGTAGCCAGTTTGGAAGACTGGGGCTCTACCATTGAGCTACGCCCGCACAGCACGCGCCGCAGGTCGGTGACCGCGGCACTGCACGCATCGTAGCGGGTCGTCCCCCCTCACCGCACACCCCTTCCGGTCCGCGCCGGACCTTCACGGGCGCCCGGGAAACTCTGCGGCCCCCGGTGCCCGGCTGCATGTACCCTCTGTGTCGCACCAGACGGGGTGTGGCGCAGCTTGGTAGCGCGTCCGCTTTGGGAGCGGAAGGCCGTGGGTTCAAATCCCGCCACCCCGACCACCGGCCGATCACCGGGTGATCGCCTTTTGGGCCGTGTAGTCGCTGCCGTTACTATGCAAGCTGCACGCCCGTGTGTCTCAGCGTCTGAAGTCTCCGGGCGGCGAAATTTGCCGGACACTCTCTGGTTCCGGCAGAACCCAAGAAGTCAGCCACCAAGGAGACCGAACCGTGAAGAGCGCCGTGGAGACCCTGAACCCGACCCGGGTTCGGCTCACTGTCGAGGTGCCCTTCGAGGAGCTCAAGGACAGCCTCGACGCGGCGTACAAGAAGATCAACCAGCAGGTCACGGTGAAGGGCTTCCGCAAGGGCAAGATCCCGGCCCGGGTCATCGACCAGCGGTTCGGCCGCGGTGCGGTTCTGGAGGAGGCGGTCAACGACGCGCTTCCCAAGTTCTACACCGACGCGGTCAACGAGGCCGAGCTGAACCCGCTCGGCCAGCCCGAGGTCGACATCACGGAGCTGAAGGACGGCGAGACGCTGAACTTCACCGCCGAGGTCGACATCCGCCCCTCCATCGAGATCCCGGACTACTCCGGCATCGAGGTCGAGGTCGACGCCGTCGAGGTCACCGACGAGGACGTCGAGAAGTCCGTGGAGCAGCTGCGCGAGCGCTTCGCCTCCACCTCCCCGGTCGAGCGCGCCGCCGCCGAGGGCGACGTGGTCACCATCGACCTGCAGGCCAAGGTCGACGGCGAGGTCCTGGAGGACGGCGTCGCCGACGGCGTCTCCTACACCATCGGCTCCGGCGAGCTGCTGGACGGCATCGACGACGCCGTGAAGGGCCTGGAGGCCGGTGGCGAGGCCACCTTCACCTCCGAGCTCAAGGGCGGCTCGGCGGCCGGCAAGGAGGCCGAGGTCACCGTCAAGGTCACCCAGGTCGCCGCGCGCGAGCTGCCCGAGCTGGACGACGACTTCGCGCAGCTCGCGTCGGAGTTCGACACGCTGGACGAGCTCAAGGCCGACAGCCGCAAGCGCCTCGAGAACATGAAGCAGTACGACCAGGCCACCCAGGCCCAGGAGCGCGTGCTGGACAAGCTGCTCGAGCTGGTCGAGGTCCCGGTCCCCGAGAAGCTCCTCGAGGACGAGATCAACACCCGCAAGCACAACCTCGAGCACCACCAGCTCGGCCAGATGGGTCTCGACCTGGAGAAGTACCTGGAGCTCCAGGGCAAGACCGCCGAGGAGTTCGAGACCGAGACCCGTGAGGCCGCGGTCAAGGGCATCAAGACCCAGTTCGTCCTCGACGAGCTGGTCAAGCAGGAGAAGCTCAACGTCAGCCAGGAAGAGCTGACCGAGCACCTCATGCGCCGCGCCGCCTCCTCCGGCATGTCCCCCGACCAGTTCGCCCAGGCCGTCGTCGAGCAGGGCCAGGTTCCGCTCCTCGTCGGCGAGGTCGCCCGCGGCAAGGCCCTGGCCTCCGTGGTCGAGAAGGCCACGGTCAAGGACACCAACGGCGAGATCGTCGACCTGGACGACGAGGAGGACGAGGAGACGGAGGCCGCCGAGGCCGCCGCCGAGTCCACCGACGCCGAGAAGGCCGACGACAAGGCCGAGGAGAAGACCGAGGGCTGATCCCCTCGCGCCGTTCCCGACGGATGTGAAACGGGCCCCGGACGTTCCGACGCCGGGGCCCGTTCGTCGTACGGCCGGACATCCCACCCAGGGGTGCGGGGCTGTATCGATGTGCGGCTCCGCCGCGCGGGCGCGATCAACCACGACGGACCCGCGCCCGGCGACGAGCGCGCACCCCGACGGCGAGACCCCGCATCCGCACCCGCACCCTGCGTACCGCTACGCCCCCGGCGAACACCCGCGGAACCGGGATGGCACCGCAGGGTCACCGCGTTAGGGTCCATGAATACGAGGGCAGGGGAGTCCCCGAAAGCGGCTCCAGCCCCGCAGGGAAACGTGAGACGGCCCGGCGCCGTCGTAAGACGAGCAGGTGGATACGTGACGAATCTGATGCCCTCAGCCGCCGGCGAGCCCTCCATCGGTGGCGGCCTCGGCGACCAGGTCTACAACCGACTGCTCGGCGAGCGGATCATCTTCCTCGGCCAGCCGGTCGACGACGACATCGCCAACAAGATCACCGCGCAGCTGCTGCTCCTTGCCGCCGACCCGGACAAGGACATCTTCCTGTACATCAACAGCCCGGGCGGTTCGATCACGGCCGGCATGGCGATCTACGACACCATGCAGTTCATCAAGAACGACGTGGTGACGATCGCGATGGGTCTCGCGGCCTCCATGGGACAGTTCCTGCTCAGCGCGGGCACCCCCGGCAAGCGCTTCGCGCTGCCGAACGCCGAGATCCTCATCCACCAGCCCTCCGCCGGCCTCGCCGGTTCGGCCTCGGACATCAAGATCCACGCCGAGCGACTGCTGCACACCAAGAAGCGCATGGCCGAGCTGACCTCCCAGCACACCGGCCAGACGGTCGAGCAGATCACCCGCGACTCGGACCGCGACCGCTGGTTCGACGCCTTCGAGGCCAAGGAGTACGGCCTCATCGACGACGTCATCCCCACGGCCGCCGGCATGCCGGGCGGCGGTGGCACGGGCGCCTGAGCCATCCCCCGCCCCGAGCCGACCGCCTCAGCCCCTTTACAGGAGACACTGTGAACGACTTCCCCGGCAGCGGCCTGTACGACCGCATGCAGGCCACGCAGGACATGCGCGCCGCCGCTTCCCAGGGCCGCTACACCGGCCCGACCGCCGAGTCCCGCTACGTGATCCCGCGCTTCGTCGAGCGCACCTCGCAGGGCGTGCGCGAGTACGACCCGTACGCGAAGCTCTTCGAGGAGCGCGTGATCTTCCTCGGCGTCCAGATCGACGACGCCTCCGCCAACGACGTCATGGCGCAGCTGCTGTGCCTGGAGTCGATGGACCCCGACCGGGACATCTCGATCTACATCAACAGCCCCGGCGGCTCCTTCACCGCGCTCACGGCCATCTACGACACGATGCAGTACGTGAAGCCGGACATCCAGACGGTCTGCATGGGCCAGGCCGCCTCGGCCGCCGCCGTCCTGCTGGCCGCCGGTACGCCGGGCAAGCGCATGGCGCTGCCGAACGCCCGCGTCCTGATCCACCAGCCGTACAGCGAGACCGGCCGCGGCCAGGTCTCCGACCTGGAGATCGCCGCCAACGAGATCCTGCGGATGCGCTCGCAGCTGGAGGAGATGCTGGCCAAGCACTCCACCACGCCGGTCGAGAAGATCCGCGACGACATCGAGCGCGACAAGATCCTCACGGCCGAGGACTCGCTGAGCTACGGCCTGATCGACCAGATCATCACCACCCGGAAGATGGACAACTCCTCTCTCCGCTAGGCGGGAGGCTGTATCGTCTGCCGCTCCTTGGCACGGTTTGACGCGATTCACGTCAAAGCGAACCGTGCCAAGGGGGGCCCGGACGAGGGGCCCGGCAAGGTACCGTCGGACATAAGGCAGCACCAGGAGTCCGCCCGCCGTTGACGTGACGTCGGCGTACGGGAGTCTCCCAGGCGAAGGGGAAGCACACCGTGGCACGCATCGGTGACGGCGGCGATCTGCTCAAGTGCTCGTTCTGCGGAAAGAGCCAGAAGCAGGTCAAGAAGCTCATCGCAGGGCCCGGTGTGTACATCTGCGACGAGTGCATCGACCTCTGCAACGAGATCATCGAGGAAGAACTGGCGGAGACCAGCGAGGTGCGCTGGGAGGAGCTCCCGAAGCCCCGCGAGATCTACGAGTTCCTCGAGAGTTATGTAGTCGGCCAGGAGGCGGCCAAGAAGGCCCTCTCCGTCGCGGTGTACAACCACTACAAGCGGGTCCAGGCCGGCGAGAACGGCGGCGCCCAGGGCCGCGAGGACGCCATCGAGTTGGCGAAGTCCAACATCCTCCTGCTGGGCCCCACGGGCTCCGGCAAGACCCTCCTCGCCCAGACCCTCGCCCGCATGCTGAACGTCCCGTTCGCGATCGCCGACGCGACGGCGCTCACCGAGGCGGGGTACGTCGGCGAGGACGTCGAAAACATCCTGCTGAAGCTGATCCAGGCCGCCGACTACGACGTCAAGAAGGCCGAGACCGGGATCATCTACATCGACGAGATCGACAAGGTCGCGCGGAAGAGTGAAAACCCCTCCATCACGCGCGACGTGTCCGGCGAGGGCGTCCAGCAGGCCCTGCTGAAGATCCTCGAGGGCACCACCGCCTCCGTCCCGCCGCAGGGCGGTCGCAAGCACCCGCACCAGGAGTTCATCCAGATCGACACGACGAACGTCCTGTTCATCGTGGGCGGCGCCTTCGCGGGCCTGGAGAAGATCATCGAGGGCCGGGCCGGCGCCAAGGGCATCGGCTTCGGCGCGCAGATCCGCTCCAAGCGGGAGATCGAGTCCAAGGACCAGTTCGAGCAGGTCATGCCGGAGGACCTGGTCAAGTTCGGCATGATCCCCGAGTTCATCGGCCGACTGCCCGTCATCACCTCGGTCCACAACCTCGACCGCGAGGCGCTCCTCCAGATCCTGGTCGAGCCGCGCAACGCGCTGGTCAAGCAGTACGAGCGCCTCTTCGAACTCGACGGTGTCGAGCTGGACTTCGAGCGCGGGGCCCTGGAGGCCATCGCCGACCAGGCCATCCTCCGCCAGACCGGAGCGCGCGGCCTGCGCGCCATCATGGAGGAAGTCCTCCAGGGCGTGATGTACGAGGTCCCGTCCCGCAAGGACGTCGCCCGCGTCGTCATCACCGCCGACGTGGTCCTCTCCAACGTCAACCCGACGCTGATCCCGCGGGATTCGCGGGGACGCGGCTCGGGCGAGCAGAAGACGGCGTAGCCGCAAGGAGGAGGCCGCCCCCGACATCTGCCGGGGGCGGCCTCGTCCTGTGCAGGTGTGTGCCTGATTTCTTATGCCCACGAACAGGCGGTCTTCGCTATGCTGGCCTTTACCTTGAGGGAGACGAGCCCCGTGTAGCACATCGCGTTCGGCTTAGCATGACCGGCGATGTCTATGAGGTGAGGCCAGCCACAGGCACTGACTACCCCGGGCCCAACGATGTACCCGTGGCTGCTTACTACGCCAGTGCACTGTCCGACTGAGGCGGACGCGGGCGCTGCCGTTGCCAGAGGGATGGCTACTCCCGCAGCAGTGAGGCCGGCTACGGCAAGTGCTCGCTTAAGCATGGAGGAACTCCTCGATCGATTCACGGTCATGACCATGACCGCGACGGTGCGTTACAGGAGGCCGACGGAGTGTGTGTCCTTCTTGGTCGCTAGCGTCACGAACGACGCTCGATATCAGTCAACTTGTGCGCGCCCTTGGTGCAAGATGAGCAACCGTTTCAGTGTTCGGCGGCGCCTGGCGTGCAACTCCGGCAACCACGTATGCGGAGGGGCCCGGCGACTGACCGGGCCCCTCCGTTGTGCCGTACGCGTCGTCAGGACTTGACGCGGACCTCGTCGCGCAGCTTCGTCGTGATGTCGATCGCGGTCTCCTTGTTCACTCCAGTACCGGAGTTGTCGCCCGGCGAGACCATGGCGATGGTGCTGTAGTCGGCCCAGGCGCAGAACCAGTCGGTCGACTCCTTCTTGGTGAGCGCGTTGGTGGCCTTGGTCGACTGGCACTTGGCGACGGCGCCGTCGATCTCGACCTCCTCGGGCTCGCCGACCAGTTCGGCGTTCTGCATGCCGCCGGTGTCGCTGGTGGAGCTCTCCTTGACTTCCTTCTGGATGTTGGCGAAGAACTTGTCCAGGACCGCCTGGGGCTCGGCGATCTCGCCGTAACCGCCGATCATCGTGATGCCCTTGGCGGTCAGCAGCTCCGACTTGTCGGGGAGGGTAGACGGATCCTCCGGGTCGTAGCCGCTGAGGTCGGCGGTCGACCACTGCCCGATCACGGCCGTGCCGTTCTTGACGCCGCTCTTCTCCATGTCCTTGGCGGTGTCGGAGTCGCTGCCCTCCTGGCCCTTGACCTTCGTGTACTCACCCAGCGCCTTCGCGGGCGTCGTCAGCTTGTGGGCGCCGTCGTCCTCCAGGCCGCCCGCGCCGCCGCCTCCGCCGAATACGAAGTACGCACCCACGCCGATCGCCGCCACGACGGCGACCGCGCCGATGATCAGGCCGGTCTTCTTCTTGCCGCCGCCCGGTGCGGGGGGCTGGGGCATGCCGTAGGGCTGCTGGCCGTAGGGCGGCTGCTGGCCGTACGGGGCCTGCTGGCCGTAGGGCGGGGCCTGCGGCGGGACGCCGCCCGGCTGGGGCTGCTGCGGGTAGCCGTAGCCCGGCTGAGGCGGGGGCGTCTGCTGGGGGTAGCCGTAGCCGGGCTGGGGGGCCTGAGGCGGCTGCTGGCCGTACGGGCCCGGCTGGCCGTACGGTCCGGGCTGCTGGGGCTGCCCGCCGTACGGGCCCGGCTGGTTGTGACTCATTTCTGGGTTCCCCCTCGGATGCTTTACGTGGTTCTGACATCCTGACTCAAGCCTGGCGTGCGCAGGTCACCGGGGGCCGCACCGTTACAGAAGAAACGCGTTTCGGGACAGCGCCGTGACGCCCGTAAACTGACCCCCGTGACCGAGAACTCTCAGCAGCCGCAGCCCGCACCCAGCACCGAACTGCCGACCCAGTACACGCCGGCCGAGGTAGAGGGGCAGCTGTACGAGCGCTGGGTAGAACGGGGTTACTTCGAGGCCGACGCGAAGAGCGACAAGCCTCCGTACACCGTCGTCATCCCGCCGCCGAACGTCACGGGCAGCCTGCACCTCGGGCACGCCTTCGAGCACACGCTCATCGACGCCCTGACCCGCCGCAAGCGGATGCAGGGCTACGAGACGCTGTGGCAGCCCGGCATGGACCACGCCGGCATCGCCACGCAGAACGTCGTCGAGCGCGAGCTGGGCAAGGAGGGCAAGTCCCGGCACGACCTGGGCCGGGAGGCCTTCGTCGAGCGCGTCTGGCAGTGGAAGGGCGAGTCCGGCGGCCAGATCAGCGGCCAGATGCGCCGCCTGGGAGACGGTGTCGCGTGGTCGCGCGAGCGGTTCACGATGGACGAGGGGCTCTCCCAGGCCGTCCAGACCATCTTCAAGCGGCTCTACGACGACGAGCTGATCTACCGCGCCGAGCGCATCATCAACTGGTGCCCGCGCTGCCTGACCGCGATCTCCGACATCGAGGTCGAGTACCAGGACGACGACGGCGAGCTGGTCTCCATGAAGTACGGGGAGGGCGACGAGACCATCGTCGTCGCCACCACCCGCGCGGAGACGATGCTCGGTGACACGGCGGTCGCCGTCCACCCCGAGGACGAGCGGTACAGGCACCTGGTCGGCAAGCAGATCAAGCTGCCGCTGACCGACCGCTCCATCCCGGTCGTCGCCGACGAGCACGTCGACCCCGAGTTCGGCACCGGTGCCGTCAAGGTGACGCCGGCCCACGACCCGAACGACTTCGAGATCGGCCAGCGGCACGGCCTGCCCTCCATCGCCGTGATGGACGAGCACGCCGTCATCACCGCCCACGGCCCCTTCCAGGGCCTGGACCGGCTCGAGGCCCGCTCCGCCATCGTCGCCGCGCTGCGCGCCGAGGGCCGGATCGTCGCCGAGAAGCGGCCCTACGTCCACAGCGTCGGCCACTGCTCGCGCTGCAAGACCACCATCGAGCCGCGCCTGTCCATGCAGTGGTGGGTCAAGGTCGGCCCGCTGGCGAAGGCCGCCGGTGACGCGGTCCGCGACGGCAAGGTCAAGATCCACCCGCAGGAGATGGAGAAGCGGTACTTCGACTGGGTCGACAACCTCCACGACTGGTGCATCTCCCGCCAGCTGTGGTGGGGCCACCGCATCCCCGTCTGGTACGGCCCCGAGGGCGAGGTCGTCTGCGTCGGCCCCGACGAGGAGCCGCCGAGCGGCGAGGGCTGGCGCCAGGACCCCGACGTCCTGGACACCTGGTTCTCCTCCGGCCTGTGGCCGTTCTCCACGCTCGGCTGGCCCGAGCAGACCGAGTCGCTCGCGAAGTTCTACCCGAACTCCGTCCTGGTCACCGGCTACGACATCCTCTTCTTCTGGGTCGCCCGGATGATGATGTTCGGCCTCTACGCGATGGACGGCACCCCGCCGTTCCACACCATCGCCCTGCACGGCATGGTCCGTGACCAGAACGGCAAGAAGATGTCCAAGTCCTTCGGGAACGTGGTCAACCCGCTGGACTGGATGGACAAGTACGGCTCGGACGCCCTGCGCTTCACCCTGGCGCGCGGCGCCAACCCGGGCGTCGACGTGCCGATCGGCGAGGACTGGGTCCAGGGCTCCCGGAACTTCGCCAACAAGATCTGGAACGCCACCCGCTTCGCGCTGATGAACGGCGCGACGGTCGAGGGCCCGCTGCCCGACGCGTCGAAGATGTCGTCGACCGACCGGTGGATCCTCTCCCGGCTCAACTCGGTCGTCGCCGAGGTCGACGCGTACTACGAGGACTACCAGTTCGCGAAGCTCTCCGACGCGCTGTTCCACTTCGCCTGGGACGAGGTCTTCGACTGGTACGTCGAGCTGTCCAAGACCACCTTCCAGGCGGGCGGCGAGCCGGCCGAGGTCAGCAAGCGCGTCCTGGGCGAGGTCCTGGACGTGACGCTGCGTCTCCTCCACCCGGTCGTCCCCTTCGTCACCGAGACGCTGTGGACGACGCTCACGGGCGGCGAGTCGGTCGTCATCGCCGAGTGGCCCACCGACTCGGGCTTCCGCGACGCCGACGCCGAGCGGGAGATCGAGACGCTGCAGTCCGTCATCACCGAGGTCCGGCGCTTCCGTGCCGACCAGGGGCTGCAGCCCGGCCAGCGGGTCCCGGCCCGGCTGACCCTCGCGGGCAGTCCTCTCGCGGCCCACGAGGCGGCCGTCCGGCAACTGCTGCGGCTCCAGCCGGAGGGCGACGGGTTCACCGCGACGGCGACGCTGCCGGTCGCGGGGGTCGAGGTCGCCCTCGACCTCTCCGGGGTCATCGACTTCGCCGCCGAGCGCAAGCGGCTGGCGAAGGACCTCGCCGCGGCGGAGAAGGAGAAGGCCCAGGCCAACGCCAAGCTCGGCAACGAGGCGTTCCTGGCGAAGGCGCCGGACCACGTCGTGGACAAGATCCGGGGCCGCCTGGCCAAGGCGGACGAGGACATCGCCCGCATCACCGCCCAGCTGGAGAAGCTGCCGGAAGCGTAACCGCCGCAGCCTGCGGGCAGTCGTGCCGCTGGGGCGGCACGGGTGGGCGCAGGCGGCACCCCGCAGGCCCGGCGCTGACGGGGTGCCGCCGCGCCCACCCGTGCCGCCCTGGGGGTACCTCCCAGGCCGTTCAGGCACTGGGGGAGGCACGACTGCCCGCGGTTACGGGGGCGGGGGTACGTAGACTGGTGCCCGTGAGCGACAACCCCGGCCAGAACGACCAGCCCGACCCCCTCGACTCCTTCGACGAGATCATCGACGCGGAGACCACCCGCGACCCCGACCTCGCCGTCATCGAGGCCGGCAGCCGCACTCTGCGCACCCAGGGCGGGCGCCCGCAGGCCGACGTCCCCGGGCGCCCGGAGGACCCCGAGGTGGACGCGGCGCTGCGCGGTGTCGAGACGGAGCTGGCGACCCGCTGGGGCGAGACCAAGCTGGAGCCGTCCGTCGCCAGGATCGCCGCGCTGATGGACGTACTGGGCGAGCCGCAGCGCTCGTACCCCTCCATCCACATCACCGGGACCAACGGCAAGACCTCCACCGCCCGCATGATCGAGGCGCTGCTCGGCGCCTTCGAGCTGCGCACCGGTCGGTACACCTCGCCGCACGTGCAGTCGATCACCGAGCGGATCAGCCTGGACGGGGCGCCGATCTCCGCCGAGCGGTTCGTCGAGACGTACCAGGACGTCAAGCCGTACGTGGAGATGGTCGACGCGCAGCAGGAGTACCGGCTGTCGTTCTTCGAGGTGCTCACCGGCATGGCGTACGCCGCCTTCGCCGACGCGCCCGTGGACGTGGCCGTCGTCGAGGTCGGGATGGGCGGTTCCTGGGACGCCACCAACGTCATCGACGCGGACGTCGCCGTCGTCACCCCCATCGACCTGGACCACACCGACCGGCTCGGCGGGACGCCCGGCGAGATCGCGGTCGAGAAGTCCGGGATCATCAAGCAGGACGCGACCGTGATCCTGGCCCAGCAGCCGGTGGACGCGGCGCAGGTGATGCTGAAGAAGGCCGTGGACGTCAACGCCACCGTGGCCCGCGAGGGGCTGGAGTTCGGCGTCGTCGCCCGCGAGGTCGCCGTCGGCGGTCAGCAGGTGACGCTGCGCGGGCTCGGCGGCGAGTACACCGAGGTCTACCTGCCGCTGCACGGCGCGCACCAGGCGCACAACGCGGCGGTCGCGCTGGCCGCCGTGGAGGCGTTCTTCGGCGTCGGCGCGCAGCGTCCCGAGCCGCTGGACGTCGACACCGTACGCCAGGCCTTCGCCTCGGTCGCCTCGCCGGGGCGGATGGAGGTCGTGCGGCGCTCGCCGACCGTGGTGCTGGACGCCGCGCACAACCCGGCCGGCGCCCGGGTCACCGCCGACGCGGTGGGGGAGGCCTTCCAGTTCAGCCGGCTCATCGGTGTGGTCGGCGCCAGCGCCGACAAGAACGTGCGGGGGCTGCTCGAAGCCTTCGAGCCGGTCTTCGCCGAGGTCGTCGTCACCCAGAACTCCAGCCACCGCGCGATGGACGCCGACGAGCTGGCCGCGGTCGCCGTCGAGGTGTTCGGCGAGGACCGCGTACAGGTCGAGCCGCGGCTGCCGGACGCCCTGGAGGCCGCGATCACGCTGGCCGAGGAGGAGGGCGAGTTCGCGGGCGGCGGTGTGCTCGTCACCGGTTCCGTCATCACCGTCGGCGAGGCCCGACTGCTCCTGAGGAGGGGCTGAGAAACCGTGCGTACGCTCTGTGCTTCGACGCTGATCGGCGAGTTCTTCGTGATCGGCTTCGCCGGCCTCGTCGCCATGAAGGACCCGGACCTGTCCATGGGGACGGTGTGGACGGTCAGCGGCATCGCGATGTTCCTGTGCGTCGCGCTGTGCGGGGTCATCACCCGCCCCGGCGGCGTCGTCCTCGGCTGGGCGCTGCAGGTCGCGCTGATCGCCTCCGGTCTCGTCGTGCCGACCATGTACTTCCTGGGCGCGATCTTCGCCGCCCTGTGGTGGGCCTCCGTGCACTACGGGCGGAAGATCGACGAGGCGAAGGCGAGGTTCGCCGCCCAGGCCGAGGCCTCCGCGCCGGACCCCGCCTGAAGGCGCAGGACCTCCACGGACGTGGTCGTCGAGGCGGCCGGACCCGGTATCCCTGACGCTGCGTGACAGGCGTCGCGACACGCCCGGTAACCTCAGTCATCACCCGCACGACCGCACATCTCGAACCTTTTCTAGGGAGCCCTCGTGACCCAGCGCAGCCTCGTCCTCCTCAAGCCCGACGCCGTCCGTCGTGGCCTGACCGGCGAGATCATCAGCCGTATCGAGCGCAAGGCCGGCTGGCAGATCACCGCGCTGGAACTGCGCACCCTGGACACCGAGACGCTGGAAGCCCACTACGGCGAGCACAAGGGCAAGCCCTTCTACGAGCCGCTGGTCGAGTTCATGGCGTCCGGCCCGGTCGTGGCGATGGTCGTCGAGGGCGAGCGGGTCATCGAGGGTGTGCGCGCGCTGGCCGGTCCGACCGACCCGATCGCCGCCGCGCCCGGCTCCATCCGGGGCGACTTCGGTGTGATCGTCCGCGAGAACCTGATCCACGCCTCCGACTCCGAGGAGTCCGCCGAGCGCGAGCTGAAGATCTTCTTCCCGGGCCGGGTCTGATCCTCGTTCGGGACACGCCGGGAACGCCTTTTTTCTGACGTCACGTCAGCCGAATGGACCGGGCGAAGCCGGGGCGGTCGCGTAAAAGCGACCGCCCTGTGGCATATGCGCGCCTGTTCGGGGGAACGGATGCCACCGCTGGCCCGTCTCCACGAGCGAGGCGGCGCGCCATCTGCTGACAATGGCGAAGACCCTCGCGCAGTGTTCGCGAAAGCGCGTCTACGATGGAAGCCTCCACGCGTCACTGCACCCACTTCGCCTACCTGAAAAGCCCTCAAAAGCTCCTGGGAAGGCCAGTCGAATCCTGATGGGGAACTCAATGTCGTTCATCGGCCGTGACATGGCTGTCGACCTCGGGACCGCCAACACGCTGGTGTACGTCAGGGGTCGCGGGATCGTACTCAACGAGCCGTCCGTCGTCGCGATCAACACCAACACCGGTGGCATCCTCGCGGTCGGCGCCGAAGCGAAGAAGATGATCGGGCGCACGCCCGGCAACATCGTTGCCGTGCGTCCGCTGAAGGACGGCGTCATCGCCGACTTCGAGATCACCGAGCGGATGCTCCGCTACTTCATCCTGAAGATCCACAAGCGGCGGTATCTGGCTCGGCCGCGGGTCGTCGTCTGTGTGCCCTCGGGCATCACCGGCGTCGAGCGCCGCGCCGTCATCGAGGCGTCGTCCCAGGCCGGCGCCCGACAGGTGCACATCATCGAGGAGCCCATGGCCGCGGCCATCGGCTCCGGCCTGCCGGTCCACGAGGCCACGGGCAACATGGTGGTGGACATCGGCGGCGGCACCACGGAGGTCGCGGTCATCTCGCTCGGCGGCATCGTCACCGCCCAGTCCATCCGCGTCGCGGGTGACGAGCTGGACAACGCGATCATCCAGCACGTGAAGAAGGAGTACAGCCTTCTGCTGGGTGAGCGCACGGCCGAACAGATCAAGATCACGATCGGTTCGGCGTACGACCTCGACTCCGACGAGCACACCGAAATCCGCGGCCGGGACCTCGTCTCCGGGCTGCCCAAGACCGTCGTCATCTCCGCCGCCGAAGTGCGCAAGGCGATCGAGGAGCCGGTCAACGCCATCGTCGACGCCGTCAAGACGACCCTCGACAAGTGTCCGCCGGAGCTGTCCGGCGACATCATGGACCGGGGCATCGTCCTGACCGGCGGCGGTGCGCTGCTGCGCGGGCTCGACGAACGGCTGCGCCGGGAGACCGGAATGCCGATCCACATCGCCGAGGACCCGCTCGACAGCGTCGCGCTCGGCAGCGGCAAGTGCGTCGAGGAGTTCGAGGCGCTCCAGCAGGTGCTGGACGCATCGCCCCGCAGATGACGTAACACTTCGGTTCCGCCGTACGAGACGATCTCCTCTCGTGCGGCGGATCGTTGATATAGAGGGTTGCGGCAGTGGATGTGCGTGAAGGACCCGATGCGCCGCACACGCCCGAAGTGCCGAATCACCCAATTCCTGAACACCGCCACGTACATTCCGAGATTCCCGGATTTCGACGAGGAAGGCACGGCCGCCGCACGTGAGGGACACGAAAGAGAGCCGGCTGCTCCTGGTACTGCTGATCGCCATCGCGTTCGCACTGATCACGGTGGACATCCGCGGTGGGGAGGACTCACCGGTCGACGGTGCCCGGCAGGCCGCGGCCACCGTCTTCGGTCCGATCGAGAACGGCGTGTCGTCCGCGGTCGACCCGGTCGGCAACGCCGTCTCCGCGATCCGCGACTCCGGCGACCGGCACGACCGGCTCGCACGGCTGGAGACGGAGAACGCGGCCCTGAAGGCGAAGCTCGGCAGCGACGAGCGCGGCCGCAGTCGGCTCAAGCAGTTCGACAAGATGCTCGGGCTCGCCGGAGCCGGGCAGTACGGCATCAAGGGCGCCCAGGTCATCGCCATAGGAGCGGCCCAGGGCTTCTCCTGGACCGTCACCATCGACGTCGGCGCCAACGACGGCATCGAGCGCGACATGACCGTCCTCAACGGCGACGGCCTCGTCGGACGCGTGACGACCGTCGGCCCGAACACCTCGACCGTGCTGCTCGCCAACGACCCGGACTTCACCGTCGGCACCCGGATGGAGTCCGGCGACGAACTCGGCTTCGCCTCCGGCCAGGGCAGCCGCCCCCTGCGCGTCGAACTCCTCAACGGCAAGGCCGACGTCAAGAAGGGCGACCGCCTCGTCACCTTCGGCTCCCAGGCCGACAAGCCGTTCGTGCCCGGCGTGCCCGTCGGCACCATCACCCGCATCGACCCCAACGGCGGCGACCTCACCCGCATCCTCGACGTCACGCCGTTCGTCAGCTTCACCAAGCTCGACATCGTCGGCGTCGTCGTCCAGGCCCCGGCGAAGGACCCGCGCGACGCGGTGCTCCCGGACAAGCCGAAGCCGGAGCCCACGCCGACCGTCACGGTGACCGTGACCCCGGGGGCCGACCCCGAGGGCCGGGCCCAGGACGGCGAGAACGACGCCACCGGTCAGAACGACGCCACCGGTCAGAACGACGCCACCGGTCAGAACGACGCGGCCGGGCAGAACGACGCCGGCGGTCAGAACGACCAGACCGACCAGCAGAACGAGCAGACCGAACCGTAGGAGCCCTCACCCCATGCGCGTCAACCGGATCCTGCTGTCCGTCGCCCTGGTCGTCGTCGCCCTGGTGATCCAGGTGAGCGTCCTCGCCCGCCTCCACCTGCCCGGCGCCGTCCCCGACCTGATGCTGCTCACCGTCCTCGGCCTCGCCCTGGTCTACGGCCACGTCGGCGGCGCCCTCGTCGGCTTCGGCGCCGGACTCCTCGCCGACCTCGCCCCGCCCGCCGACCACGCCGCCGGCCGCTACGCCCTCGTGCTCTGCGTCGTCGGCTACCTCGCCGGCCTCGCCAAGCCCGACAACGGACGGCTCCGCTCGGCCACCGGCCCCATGGTCGTCGTGGTCGCCGCCGCCGTCGGCACCACCCTGCTCTACGCGGGCGTCGGCGCCCTCGTCGGCGACACCGCCGCCCGCCACGTCGGCCTGCCCAGCCTGCTGTTCACGGCCGCCCTGTACGACCTGCTGCTCGCTCCGTTCGTCGTCCCCGGCGTCATGGCGCTCGCCCGCCGCGCCGACAACGACCCGCTGGCCGACACCAACTCCGCCGCCCAGAGCCCCGACATCTCCTCCGGCTGGCTCTCCGGCGGCACCGGCCTGCGCATCGGCAGACAGCGCAACGCGCTGCGGGTGAAGACGGCCCGCGCCCGCGTCGCCCGGGCCGGCCGCATCAAGGGGGTCAAGCGCCTGTGACGACGCGGCAGCACACCAGCAGCACAGCCATCGTGAGGGGGAGCCAGAACCTGTGACCGCCCACTCGTCGCCCACCGCCACCCTCGACCGGACGGGCTGCGCCCATGACTAACATCCCCGAGACCGGCCGCAGCAACCGCGTCCAGACCCGCCTCGTCGTCATCCAGGTCCTCGTCCTCTCCCTCCTCGCCACCCTCGGCGGCCGCCTCTGGTACCTCCAGATCCGCCAGGGCGACGAGTACGCCGCCGAGGCCTCCGGCAACCACGTCCAGCAGGTCGTCCAGCCCGCCACCCGCGGCTCGATCCTGGACGCCCGCGGCGTCGCCCTCGCCGACAACGAGACCCGGCTCGTCGTCTCCGCCTCCCGCACCGACCTGCTGAAGATGAAGGACGACGGCAAGGCCGTCCTCACCAAGCTCGCCGGCGTCCTCGGCATGAAGCCGCAGGACGTCATCGACAAGGTCAGGCTCTGCGACGCCGAGACCCCCCAGCCCTGCTGGAACGGTTCGCCCTACCAGCCCATCCCCGTCACCGACGAGGCCACCGTCAAGCAGGCCCTGCAGATCCGCGAGCGGGCCGAGGACTTCCCCGGCATCACCGCCGAACCCATGGCCGTACGCCGTTACGCGGCACCCGGCGGCTCCAACACCGCCCAGGTCCTCGGCTACCTCTCGCCGGTCACCGACGAGGAGCTGAAGAAGGCCGAGGACACCGACTCGCCCTACCTGCGCTCCGACCAGGTCGGCCGCTCCGGCCTGGAACGCCAGTACGACAAGGCGCTGCGCGGCAAGGCCGGCGTCACCCGCTACGAGGTCGACAACCTCGGCCGCGTCATCGGCAAGGCCGAGTCCGACCCCGGCACCCCCGGCGCCAACCTCGTCACCAGCATCGACGCCCGCGTCCAGCGCGTCGCCGAGTACGAGCTGAACGAGGCGATGAAGGCCGCCCGCAAGGAGATGGACCGCAACACCAACCGGCTCTACGAGGCCGACGCCGGCGCGGTCGTGGTGATGGAGGCCAAGACCGGCCGCGTCGTCGCCATGGCCTCCAACCCCGACTACGACCCCAACGCCTGGGTCGGCGGCATCTCCGCCAAGGACTACAAGAAGCTCACCGGCAAGGAGTCCAACTACCCGCTGCTCAACCGCGCCACCCAGGGCCAGGCGGCCCCCGGCTCCATCTTCAAGGTGGTCTCCTCGGCCGCCGCGGTCGAGGCCGGCTACGACTTCGACGGCAACTACGACTGCTCCAGCGCCTACAACGTCGGCGGCCAGGTCTTCAAGAACTTCGAGTCGGCCAACGAAGGCATGATCACCATCGGCCGCGCCCTGGAACTCTCCTGCGACACGGTCTTCTACCGCCTGGCCCACCAGGAGTGGAAGAAGGACGGCGGGATGAACCCCAAGGACCCCAACGACTACTTCTACAAGGCCGCCCACCAGTTCGGCCTCGGCGCCAAGACCGGCATCGACCTGCCCAACGAGGTCACCGGCCGGGTTCCCGACCGCCAGTGGAAGCAGGACTACTGGGAGGCCAACAAGGACGCCTGGTGCAAGTCCGGCAAGAAGGACGGCTCCTACGTCGAGAAGATCGCGTACGAGAACTGCCACAGCGGCAACAAGATGCGCGCCGGTGACTCCATCAACTACTCCATCGGCCAGGGCGACACGCTCGTCACCCCCATCCAGATGGCCACCATCTACGCGGCCATCTCCAACGGCGGCACCCTCTACGACCCGAGCATCGGCAAGGCGATCGTCAGCCCCGACGGCAAGAGCGTCCGCGAGATCGAGCCCACGGCCCACGGCAAGCTGCCCATAAGCAAGACCACGCTGGCCAAGATGGACGAGGCCCTCGCCGGCGTCGCCAGCCGCGGCACCGCCGCCTGGCGGTTCGCCCAGGTCGGCTGGCCGCAGGACAAGATCCCGATGCACGCCAAGACCGGTACCGCCGAGGTCTACGGCAAGCAGACCACCTCGTGGTTCGCGACGTACACCAAGGACTACTCGATCGTCATGACGATCTCCCAGGGCGGCACCGGCTCCGGCGCCTCGGGACCCGCCGTCCGCAACATCTACGACGCGCTGTACGGCGTCTCCGACGACGGCGACATCGACCCGAAGAAGGCCCTGCTGCCCAAGCCGCAGGCGAGCCTCCCGAAGATCAAGACGGACGGGACGATCCTCTCCCCGAAGATGCCCAAGGACGTCGTCAAGGAACTCCTGCCCGACGAGAAGGCCTCCCCGGACGAGGAGTACGCCCCCGTCGAGGAAGGGACCCAGCCGGCCACCACCCCCAACCAGAACGGGGAGAACCGCGACACCCGCCGCCACCGACGGCGAGGCGGCGCAGGCGGCGCACGGCGCGGCACCCGGCGCGGCGGCAACGGAAGAGGCCGGAGGGCACGCGCATGACCGGCAACAGCTTCCAGGTCTCCGGATACGGCCCCGACAAGGCCGGCTGGACCCGCCTCTTCGCCCGGGACTCCATGGCCAGGCGCCTCGACTGGCCGATACTGCTGGCCGCGATCGCCCTGTCCCTGATGGGCTCGCTGCTCGTCTACTCCGCGACCCGCAACCGCACCGAGCTCAACCAGGGCGACCAGTACTACTTCCTCACCCGGCACCTGCTGAACACCGGCATCGGGCTCGCCCTGATGGTCGCCACCGTCTGGCTCGGCCACCGCGCCCTGCGCACCGCCGTACCGGTCCTCTACGGCGCGTCCGTCTTCCTGATCCTGCTGGTGCTCACCCCGCTCGGCTCGACCATCAACGGTGCCCACTCCTGGATCAAGCTCCCCGGCGGCTTCTCGCTCCAGCCCTCGGAGTTCGTGAAGATCACGATCATCCTGGGCATGGCGATGCTGCTGGCCGCCCGCGTGGACGCCGGGGACCGGCCCCATCCCGACCACCGCACCGTGCTCCAGGCCCTGGGCCTGGCCACCGTGCCGATGCTCATCGTGATGCTCATGCCCGACCTCGGGTCGGTCATGGTCATGGTCATCATCGTGCTCGGCATCCTGCTCGCCTCCGGCGCCAGCAACCGCTGGATCTTCGGACTGCTCGGCGCCGGCACCGCCGGGGCGCTCGCCGTGTGGCAGCTCGGCATCCTGGACGACTACCAGATCGCCCGCTTCGCCGCCTTCGCCAACCCCGCCCTCGACCCCGCGGGCGTCGGCTACAACACCAACCAGGCCCGCATCGCCATCGGCTCCGGCGGGCTCACCGGCTCCGGCCTCTTCCACGGCTCGCAGACCACCGGCCGGTTCGTCCCCGAGCAGCAGACCGACTTCGTCTTCACCGTCGCCGGAGAGGAACTGGGCTTCCTCGGCGCCGGCCTCATCGTCGCCCTGCTCGGCGTGGTCCTCTGGCGCGCCTGCCGCATCGCCCGCAGCACCCCGGACCTGTACGGGACCGTCGTCGCCGCCGGGATCGTCGCGTGGTTCGCCTTCCAGACCTTCGAGAACATCGGCATGACCCTCGGCATCATGCCGGTCACCGGCCTGCCCCTGCCCTTCGTGTCCTACGGCGGCTCCTCCATGTTCGCCGTGTGGATAGCGGTCGGCCTGCTCCAGTCGATCACCGTGCAGAGACCGATGTCGGCGTAGCCCGGCACCCGGGGCGTGAGCGGTGGGGCGCCCGGGGGCCGCGCGGTAAGGGGGACCGGTCCGGCCGGGTTAGGCTGGATGGTCCCCCTTGTCAGCACACGAAGGTCCCGTGAGATGCCTGCCGAAGCCTCCCCGGCCGCCGAGTCCGTGTTTCCGCAGTTGGAAGCCCTGCTCCCGCACGTGCAGAAGCCGATCCAGTACGTCGGCGGAGAGCTGAACTCCACGGTCAAGGACTGGGAGTCCTGCGACGTCCGCTGGGCCCTGATGTACCCCGACGCCTACGAGGTCGGCCTGCCCAACCAGGGCGTCATGATCCTCTACGAGGTGCTCAACGAGCAGCAGGGCGTCCTCGCCGAGCGCACCTACAGCGTCTGGCCGGACCTCGAGGAGCTGATGCGGGAGCACTCCGTCCCGCAGTTCACCGTCGACAGCCACCGCCCCGTCGGCGCCTTCGACGTCTTCGGCCTCTCCTTCTCCACGGAGCTGGGCTACACCAACATGCTCACGGCCCTGGACCTGGCGGGCATCCCGCTGGAGGCGAAGGACCGCGGCATCGACGACCCGATCGTGCTGGCCGGCGGCCACGCGGCCTTCAACCCCGAGCCGATCGCCGACTTCATCGACTGCGCGGTCATCGGCGACGGCGAGCAGGCCGTCCTGGAGATCACCGCGATCATCCGCGCGTGGAAGGCCGAGGGCCGCCCGGGAGGCCGCGAGGAACTGCTCCTCCGCCTGTCCAGGACCGGCGGCGTCTACGTTCCCGCCTTCTACGACGTCGAGTACCTCCCCGACGGCCGCATCTCCCGAGTCGTCCCCAACCGCTCCGGCGTCCCGTGGCGGGTCAGCAAGCACACCGTCATGGACCTCGACGAGTGGCCCTACCCCAAGCAGCCCCTCGTCCCGCTCGCCGAGACCGTCCACGAGCGGATGTCCGTGGAGATCTTCCGCGGCTGCACCCGAGGCTGCCGCTTCTGCCAGGCCGGCATGATCACCCGTCCGGTGCGCGAGCGCTCCATCACCGGCATCGGCGAGATGGTCGACAAGGGCCTCAAGGCCACCGGCTTCGAAGAGGTCGGGCTCCTGTCCCTCTCCTCCGCCGACCACACGGAGATCGCCGACGTCGCCAAGGGCCTCGCCGACCGGTACGAGGAGGACAAGATCGGCCTGTCCCTCCCCTCCACCCGCGTGGACGCCTTCAACATCGACCTGGCCAACGAGCTGACCCGCAACGGCCGCCGTTCCGGCCTCACCTTCGCCCCCGAGGGCGGCTCCGAGCGCATCCGCAAGGTCATCAACAAGATGGTCTCGGAGGAGGACCTCATCCGGACCGTCGCGACGGCCTACGGCAACGGCTGGCGCCAGGTGAAGCTGTACTTCATGTGCGGCCTGCCCACGGAGACCGACGACGACGTCCTCCAGATCGCCGACATGGCCACCCGCGTCATCGCCAAGGGCCGCGAGGTCTCCGGCTCCGGCGACATCCGCTGCACGGTCTCCATCGGCGGCTTCGTCCCCAAGCCGCACACCCCCTTCCAGTGGGCGCCGCAGCTGTCGGCCGAGGAGACGGACGCCCGCCTCCAGAAGCTCCGCGACAAGATCCGCGGCGACAAGAAGTACGGCCGCTCCATCGGCTTCCGCTACCACGACGGCAAGCCCGGCATCGTCGAGGGCCTCCTCTCCCGCGGAGACCGCCGCCTCGGCGCCGTCATCCGCGCCGTCTACGACGACGGCGGCCGCTTCGACGGCTGGCGCGAGCACTTCTCCTACGACCGCTGGATGGCCTGCGCCGAAAAGGCCCTGGAGCCGACCGGCGTCGACGTCGACTGGTACACCACCCGCGAGCGCGGCTACGAGGAGGTCCTGCCCTGGGACCACCTGGACTCCGGCCTCGACAAGGAGTGGCTCTGGGAGGACTGGCAGGACGCCCTCGACGAGACCGAGGTCGACGACTGCCGCTGGACCCCGTGCTTCGACTGCGGGGTGTGCCCCGCGATGGACACCGAGATCCAGGTCGGCCCGACCGGCAAGAAGCTGCTGCCGCTGACCGTGGTCAAGTAGCGGCCGCCCGGCGTGACGCCGCGGGATCCGGAAGGGATCTCGCGGCGTCTTCATGTTCATGGTGGATCTGGAGAAGGCGCCCGCGGCGCGGCCGCAGGGGGAACCGGTGCGTCGATCGGACGCCGAGGGGTGTCTGGCCGTGGCGGTCCGGATTCCGGTGCGGATCGTCGTGCTGGTGCTGGTCGTGCCGGTGCGCATGGTGTGGGACGCGCTGGTCGTCGGGGGACGGTTCCTGCGGGACACGGTGCTGCGTCCCGTCGGGCGGGCGCTGGCGTGGCTCGGGCGGGCGGTCATCGTGTGGCCGCTGGTCGCGCTGTGGCGCCATGTCGTCGTGCCGCTCACCCGGGGCGTGGCCTGGCTGGGGAACGTGCTCCTCGTCGTGCCGGCGGTCTGGCTGTACCGGTGGGTGCTGACGCCTGCCGGGCACGCGCTCGCCCGGTTCCTCACGTGGGCGGGCGCGGTGCTCGCGGCGGCCGGGCGCGGGCTGTACGCCGGTCTGGCGTGGCTCGGGCGGTACCTGGTCGTCGTGCCGGGGGCGTGGTTGTACCGGTGGGTGCTGACCCCGGTGGGGCACGGGCTCGCCCGGTGCGGCAGGGCGCTGGCCTGGTGCGGCAGGCAGGTGGCGCGGGGTGTGGGGCTCGTCGTCACCGGTGTCGGGTTCGTTCTGTACTGGCTCGTCCGGGTGCTGCTGGTGCTGCCGGCCCTCGCCGTGTGGCGGTGGGTGCTCGCACCGGTCGGCCGGGCCCTCGCCGTCGTCGGACGGGAGGTGCGGGACGCCCTCGGGCACGCCTGGCGGATCGCCGGGCACGTCTCGCGTGCCGTCGGACGGTTCCTCGGCACGCTCCTGCGGTGGACCGTGGTGGAGCCGGTGCGGTGGGTGTACCGGAGCGTGCTGACCCCGGTGGGGCACGCCGTGCGGGACGCCGTGCTGCGTCCCCTCGCCGAGGCCGGGCGCGGCGCCGCGCGGGCGGCCCGGCAGGCGCTGGCCTCGGCCCGTCGCTCCGCCCGGCAGGCGCGTGCCGACGTGCGCCGGATGCTCTTCGGTGAGCCCGCCGAGCGGGAGCCGGTGGACCGGCGGGAACCATCCGGCGCCGAGGCACGTACTCTTGGTAGCAGTACGACCGCTCTCACGAAGGACTGAACGACACTGGGCAAGCGACAGCCCGTAGGCCCGCCGCCCGTTCCCGCGGTGCAGCGCATCCGACTGCGTTACACCAAGCGCGGCCGCCTCCGGTTCACCAGCCACCGTGACTTCCAGCGCGCCTTCGAGCGTGCGCTGCGCCGCGCCGCGGTGCCCATGGCGTACTCGGCGGGGTTCACCCCGCACCCGAAGGTGTCGTACGCCAATGCCGCACCCACCGGCACGGGCAGTGAGGCGGAGTATCTGGAGATCGCGCTCACCGAGGCGCGCGACCCGGAGCGGCTGCGGCTGCTCCTCGACGAGTCGCTGCCCGCCGGGCTCGACGTCGTCGACGCGGTCGAGGCCCGGACCTCCGGGCTCGCCGACCGGCTGACGGCCTCCGTGTGGGAGCTGCGGCTGGACGGGGTGGAGCCCGCCGAGGCCGACGCCGCCGTCGCGGCGTTCAACGCGGCCCCGGCGGTGGAGGTGCAGCGCCGTACGAAGAACGGCGTCCGCACCTTCGACACCCGCTCCGCCGTCGCACACCTCGAGAGCGTCACCACGCACGGCTCACCGGCTGATAGGCCGACCGACCGGCCCTGTGCGATACTGCGGCTGGTTGTTCGGCACGTGACGCCTGCCGTACGACCCGACGACGTCCTGTCCGGTCTTCGCGCCGTGGCCGACCTGGCGCCGCCGGTCCCCGCAGCGGTGACCAGGCTGGCGCAGGGGCTGTTCGATGAAGAGACCGGTGCGGTGACCGACCCGCTCGCGCCCGACCGCGAGGCGAAAGCGCCCGAGCCGCAACCGGCCGCCGCTTCCGCCGCCGCGAAGGCGCCGGCGTAAGGAAGGTTCCGCGTAGGGACGGACGTCGTAGCGCCGCCCTCGAACTCGGGAGCCACCTGGGTCGGGCAGCGCACCGACCACAAGACTTTCGCCAGGCCGTGCACGACAAGGGGTACGGAACCGGCGAGACAAGACACGGATGAGCTTCCGAGCGGCGCCCGCGCCCCGGACGGCGGCGACCGCGCACCGCGCGAGCCGCGGACGTCACCGGCGGTCGACATGTCGATGCCGGACCAGGCGCGGCGCCCGGGAGCCTGACGGGAGAAACCCCCGCATGCTCGAACCGACCGAACCCACCGGGTCCGCGACCAGCTCGACGGACACCGAGTCGAACACCCCCAGCGACACCCTGCCGCCGCGCCGCCGGCGCAGGGCCGCGTCCCGCCCGGCGGGCCCGCCGTCCGGCGCCTCCGAGGCGCCGGCGGAGACCGTCACGCCGGCCGAGCCGGCCCCCGCAGAGCCCGCCGAGGCCTCCGAGCCGGCTCCGGAGCCGGCCGCCCCCGCCCGGCCGCGGCGCCGTGCGGTGCGTCGCGCCTCCGCGCCCGCCGGGGCTCCCGCGTCGGCGGAGGCGGCCGAGACCGTCGTGCCCGCGGCCCCCGCCGCCGAGACGCCGGCCCCGGCCGAAGAGGCTGAAGAGGCGGAAGAGGCCGCACAGACCACCGAGACCGTCGAGGCGCCCGCCGAGAGTGCCGCGCCCAAGGGGCGTACCCGGCGGCGTGCCACGCGCAGCGTGACCTCGGCCGCCGAACCGAGCGCCGAGGCGGCCGCCGTGGTGGCTCCGGAGCCGGTCGAGGCGCCCGCGCCCGCCGCGGAGGAGACCCGGGGCGAGGCCGAGAGTGCCGCGCCCAAGGGGCGTACCCGGCGGCGTGCCACGCGCAGCGTGACCTCGGCCGCCGAACCGAGCGCCGAGGCGGCCGCCGTGGTGGCTCCGGAGCCGGTCGAGGCGCCCGCGCCCGCCGCGGAGGAGACCCAGGGGGAGGCCGAGAGCGCCGCGCCCAAGGGCCGGACCCGGCGGCGTGCCACGCGCCGCGTCTCCGCCCCGGCCGAGGCGCCCGTCGAGGCCGCCGCCGAAGCGGGCGAGCCCGAGGCCGCCGCCCCGACCGCCGCGACCCCCGAGCCCGCGAAGTCCGCGGAGCCGGCCGCTTCCGCCGCGCCGGCCGAGAGCGCCGAGTCCGGGGAGGACGCCGCGCCGCGTCGTGCGCGCCGCCGCTCCACCCGTAAGGCGGCCTCCGGTTTCGCCGCCCCGGCGCAGTCCGCCGCCGCGGCGTCCGACGAGGCGGACGCCCCCAAGCGCCCCTCGCGTCCCGCGGTCGCGGTGTTCCAGGCGCCCGTGTTCGCCGAGCCCCAGTTCCAGACGCCCGAGCGCGCCGCGGCCGAGGCCGCCGCCGAAGCGGCCGGTGCCGAGTCGGCGAAGCCGGCCGAGGAGAGCGCGGAGTCCCGCGAGGAGCAGT
Organism: Streptomyces sp. CCM_MD2014; assembly: GCF_000772045.1. GTDB lineage: Bacteria > Actinomycetota > Actinomycetes > Streptomycetales > Streptomycetaceae > Streptomyces > Streptomyces salinarius. Next base: position 5,840,156 of record NZ_CP009754.1, read on the forward strand.
CCGCCGGCTCGCGCCGCCGCCGCAAGCGTCGGGGCGCCGCCGCCGAGGAGGCCGCCGAGGAGCGGGCCACGGCCGCCGACAACCGGGACGAGCCCGAGGCCGACGCCGACGCGAAGGGCGAGGAGGAGGCCGAGTCCGACGCGTCGGGCGACGACCACGACGACGCCGAGGGCTACGAGGAGTCCGGTTCGCGCCGTCGTCGTCGCCGGGGCGGCCGTCGCCGTCGCCGGGGTGACGCCGCGGACGGCGACCTGACGGATGGCGAGGTCGAGCAGACCGCCGCCGAGCAGGCCGCCGAGGACGCCGAGGACACCGCCGAGCAGGCGGAGGAGGACGCCGAGGACAGCGGCGAGGAGGCCGCCGGAGAGAGCGGTGGCTCCAGCAGCAGCCGTCGCCGTCGTCGCCGGCGCCGCCGGGCCGGGGACTCCTCCGGAGACGGCGAGTCGTCCGCCGACGACCCCGAGCGCACCGTCGTCAAGGTCCGCGAGCCGCGCCCGAAGCCCGAGCCGTCCGACGAGGTGCAGTCCATCAAGGGCTCGACCCGTCTGGAGGCCAAGAAGCAGCGCCGCCGCGAGGGCCGCGAGCAGGGCCGCCGCCGTGTGCCGATCATCACCGAGGCGGAGTTCCTGGCCCGCCGTGAGGCCGTCGAGCGGGTCATGGTCGTCCGCCAGCACGGCGAGCGCACCCAGATCGGCGTCCTGGAGGACGGGGTGCTCGTCGAGCACTACGTCAACAAGGAGCAGGCCACCTCGTACGTCGGCAACGTCTACCTCGGCAAGGTGCAGAACGTGCTGCCGTCGATGGAGGCCGCCTTCATCGACATCGGCAAGGGCCGCAACGCCGTCCTGTACGCCGGCGAGGTCAACTTCGAGGCGCTGGGAATGGCCAACGGCCCGCGCCGCATCGAGTCCGCCCTCAAGTCCGGCCAGTCGGTCCTCGTGCAGGTCACCAAGGACCCGATCGGCCACAAGGGCGCCCGCCTGACCAGCCAGGTCTCGCTGCCCGGCCGCTACCTGGTCTACGTGCCCGAGGGCTCGATGACCGGAATCAGCCGCAAGCTGCCCGACACCGAGCGCTCCCGCCTCAAGACGATCCTGAAGAAGATCGTCCCCGAGGACGCGGGCGTCATCGTGCGCACCGCCGCCGAGGGCGCCAGCGAGGACGAGCTGCGCCGCGACGTCGAGCGGCTCCAGGCGCAGTGGGAGGACATCCAGAAGAAGGCCAAGGGCGGCAGCTCCAGCGCGCCCACGCTGCTGTACGGCGAGCCGGACATGACCGTCCGGGTCGTGCGGGACATCTTCAACGAGGACTTCTCCAAGGTCGTCGTCAGCGGTGACGACGCCTGGCAGACCATCCACGGCTACGTGTCCCACGTGGCGCCGGACCTCGCCGAGCGGCTGTCCAAGTGGACGAGCGAGGTCGACGTCTTCGCCACGTACCGGATCGACGAGCAGCTCGCCAAGGCGCTGGACCGCAAGGTCTGGCTGCCCAGCGGCGGTTCGCTGGTGATCGACCGGACCGAGGCGATGGTCGTCATCGACGTCAACACCGGCAAGTTCACCGGTCAGGGCGGCAACCTCGAGGAGACGGTCACCAGGAACAACCTGGAGGCGGCCGAGGAGATCGTGCGCCAGCTCAGGCTGCGCGACCTCGGCGGCATCATCGTCATCGACTTCATCGACATGGTGCTGGAGTCCAACCGGGACCTGGTGCTGCGGCGCCTGCTGGAGTGCCTGGGCCGGGACCGGACCAAGCACCAGGTCGCCGAGGTGACCTCGCTTGGCCTGGTCCAGATGACCCGCAAGCGGGTCGGCCAGGGCCTGCTGGAGTCGTTCTCGGAGACCTGCGTCCACTGCAACGGCCGCGGTGTCATCGTCCACCTCGACCAGCCGTCCGCGGCCGGTGGCGGTGGCGGTGGCAAGCGCCGCAAGCGGGCGCGGGCCGGGGCCGACCAGCCGCACGAGCACGAGGCCGTCGCCGGGGCCGAGACCGGCCCGACGGCGGAGCAGGAGGCGGAGACCGAGTCCGAGGCCGAGGTGGCCGCCGAGGTGGCCGAGCCGGTCGCGCTCCCGGCGCCCGACTTCAGCGCGGACGAGGAGCTGTACAGCAGCGCCGCCGAGGCCGAGGCCGCCGCCACGCGCGGTCGGGGCCGGCGTCGCGCGAGCCGTCGGGCGTCCGCCCCGGCGGGCGCGCCCAGGGCCGCGAGGACCGACGCGGCGCAGACCGGGACGGCGCAGGCCGAGGAGGCCGCGAAGGCCGAGACCGCGCCCGCCGAGGTCCCGACCGCGCAGGACGTCACGGTGCGGGAAGAGGTCGAGCGTCCCGTGCGGCGGGAGCCCGCCGCCGAGGTGCTGGCCGAGCCCGCCGCCGTCGAGGACGCCGTCTCCGGCGCCCCCGCCCCGGCTCCGGCCGAGTCCCCGGCGCCCGCCTCGGACGAGGCCGCGCCCAAGGGCCGTACCCGCCGCCGGGCCACCCGGAAGGTGTCCGCACCGGCCGGTTCGCCCGAGGGTGCGGAGGCCGCCGTCCTGACGGTCCCGGAGACTGCCGGCACGGTGGCCGAGCAGCCCGCCGAGCCCGAGCGGGCGCCGGAGGCCCCGGCCGCCGGCGAGGCGGCCGAGAGCGCCGCCCCGGCCCGTCCGCGGCGCCGCGCGGTGCGCAAGCCCACCACCTCCACCGCGTCCGAGGAGGCGGCCGTCGTGGTCGTCCCGTCGGCCACGGCGGAGGAGGCGCCGCAGGCTCAGCCCGAGGCCGACGAGGCGGCTCCGGCCAAGAAGGCGGCGGCCCGCAAGACGGCCAAGAAGGCGACGGCGAAGAAGGCCGCCACCAAGAAGACGGCGGCCAAGAAGACGACGACCGCCAAGAAGGCCACCGCCAAGAAGGCGGCCAAGACGACGACCGCCAAGAAGGCCACGGCCAAGAAGACGGCGTCGAAGAAGACCGCGGCGGCCGCCCAGCAGGCACCGTCCTCGGTCACGGCCGCCACCGACGAGGGCTGACCCGGTGCCCGCCTGATCCGGCACCTGTCGCAAAACGTGTGGCCCCGTCCGTTCGGATTCCGTTCGGACGGGGCCGCACGTTTCCCCGGACGTTCCCGGGCGCATCATCAACGACAGGCCCCCGCCCGCGAGGAGAGAAGACCACGTGCCGGTACTGACGAGGCTCATCCCCTCGCCGCTCGTCGTGGACGTCCGGCCGGGCGCCCTGGACGACCTGGCGAGCGTCCTCGCGGACCAGCGGATCTCGCAGTCCGGGATGCTGGCCGTGGCGATCAGCGACGGCTCGGGGGCGCGGCTGCGCAGGAGGCTGGAGCCGTCCCTGCCCGGCGCCGACTGGTTCGAGGTCGGCGGCGGCACCATCGACGACGCGGTGCGGCTGGCCGACGGCATGAAGTCGGGGCGCTACGACGCGGTCGTCGGCCTCGGCGGCGGCAAGGTCATCGACTGCGCCAAGTTCGCCGCGGCCCGTGTGGGCCTGCCCATGGTCGCGGTGGCCACCAACCTGTCCCACGACGGCATCTGCTCGCCGGTCTCGATCCTCGACAACGACGCGGGCCGCGGTTCCTACGGCGTGCCGACGCCCATCGCGCTCGTCGTGGACCTCGCGGTGATCCGGGAGGCGCCGATCCGCTTCGTGCGCTCCGGCATCGGCGACGCCGTCTCCAACGTCTCCGCCGTCGCCGACTGGGAGCTGGCCCACCGGGTGAACGGCGAGAAGGTCGACGGCCTCGCCGCCGCCCTCGCCCGGCAGGCCGGTGAGGCCGTGCTGCGCCACCCGGGCGGCTGCGGCGACGACGGGTTCCTGACCGTGCTGACCGAGGGTCTGGTGCTGTCCGGCATCGCCATGACCATCGCCGGGCACACCCGCCCCTCTTCCGGGGCCTGCCACGAGATCAGCCACGCCCTCGACCTGCTGTACCCCGGGCGTGCGGCCAGCCACGGCGAGCAGGTGGGCATCGGCGCCGCCTTCGCGACGTATCTGCGCGGCGACCGGGAGGGCTCCCTGCTGATGGCGGACACGCTGCGCCGGCACGGGCTGCCGGTGACGGCCCGGGAGATCGGGTTCGGCGACGAGGAGTTCGTACGGGCCGTGGGGTTCGCGCCGCAGACCCGGCCCGGCCGGTACACCATCCTGGAGCACCTCGAGCTGTCGCCCGCGCGGGCGGGGGAGGCGTACGGCGAGTACGTCGCGGCGGTCTCCGGCTGACCGCCGGCGGCCCCGGTCGCGGGCCCCGGGGGCCCGGTTTGACCCCTGTCGTGCGGCCCCGTAATCTTGACCGTCGGCGTGTCGACTGGCGCGTCACATCCCCGTAAACCTCTTTCCTTCCGGGTGTGCCCTCGCGGGCTGCGGCCGGGAGAGGCCGTCCGTGTGTCACCGGGCGGCTGGACTGCGGGGGTGCCGTCCCGAGCGAGAGAGTGAGATCCGCGTGTACGCCATCGTGCGCAGCGGTGGTCGCCAGCACAAGGTTGCTGTCGGCGACATCGTTGAGGTTGACAAGATTTCCACCGCCAAGGTCGGCGACACGGTCGAGCTCTCGACCCTGCTCGTCGTCGACGGCGACGCTGTGACCAGCGACCCGTGGGTGCTGGCCGGCATCAAGGTCCAGGCCGAGGTCGTGGACCACCACAAGGGCCAGAAGATCGACATTCTGCGCTACAAGAACAAGACCGGCTACCGCCGTCGTCAGGGCCACCGCCAGCAGTACACGGCGATCAAGGTCACTGAGATCCCCGCGGCTGCGAAGTAAGGGACTGAGGAGACATGGCACACAAGAAGGGCGCATCGTCCACCCGGAACGGTCGCGACTCGAATGCCCAGCGGCTCGGCGTGAAGCGCTTCGGCGGTCAGGCCGTCAACGCGGGTGAGATCCTGGTCCGCCAGCGTGGCACCCACTTCCACCCGGGCGCCGGCGTCGGCCGTGGCGGCGACGACACGCTGTTCGCCCTGCAGGCCGGTGCGGTGCAGTTCGGCACCCACCGCGGCCGCAAGGTCGTGAACATCGTCCCGGTCGCCTGACCGGACACTTTCGCGAGGCGGGCCTCACTTCCCCGAGGGGAAGCGGGTCCGCCTTTCGCGTGTTAACCAAGAGACATTCCCGCAGTAGGCAGTAACTGGAGGCACATCCCATGACCACCTTCGTGGACCGCGTCGAACTGCACGTCGCCGCGGGTAACGGAGGCCACGGCTGTGCCTCCGTCCACCGTGAGAAGTTCAAGCCGCTCGGCGGCCCGGACGGCGGCAACGGCGGCCGGGGCGGCGACGTGATCCTCACCGTGGACCAGTCGGTGACCACGCTCCTCGACTACCACCACTCCCCGCACCGCAAGGCCACCAACGGCAAGCCCGGCGAGGGCGGCAACCGCTCCGGCAAGGACGGCCAGGACCTGGTCCTGCCCGTGCCCGACGGCACCGTCGTCCTCGACAAGGCGGGCAACGTGCTCGCCGACCTCGTCGGCCACGGCACCTCCTACGTCGCCGCACAGGGCGGCCGGGGCGGCCTCGGCAACGCGGCGCTGGCCTCCGCACGCCGCAAGGCGCCCGGCTTCGCGCTGCTCGGCGAGCCCGGCGACCTCCAGGACGTCCAGCTGGAGCTGAAGACCGTCGCCGACGTGGCGCTGGTCGGCTACCCGAGCGCCGGCAAGTCCTCGCTGATCTCCGTGCTGAGCGCGGCCAAGCCGAAGATCGCCGACTACCCCTTCACGACGCTCGTCCCGAACCTGGGCGTGGTGACGGCCGGCGAGACCGTCTACACCGTCGCCGACGTCCCCGGCCTCATCCCGGGCGCCAGCCAGGGCAAGGGCCTGGGCCTGGAGTTCCTGCGGCACGTGGAGCGGTGCAGCGTGCTGGTGCACGTCCTGGACACGGCGACGCTGGAGTCCGAGCGCGACCCGCTGTCCGACCTGGACGTCATCGAGGCCGAACTGCGCGAGTACGGCGGCCTGGACAACCGGCCGCGGATCGTCGTCCTCAACAAGATCGACGTGCCCGACGGCAGGGACCTCGCCGAGATGGTCCGGCCGGACCTGGAGGCGCGCGGCTACCGGGTCTTCGAGGTGTCCGCGGTGGCCCACATGGGCCTCAGGGAGCTGTCCTTTGCGCTGGCCGAACTGGTCGCCAAGGCGCGTGCCGCCCGGCCCAAGGAGGAGGCGACGCGCATCGTCATCCGGCCCAAGGCCGTGGACGACGCCGGCTTCACCGTCACCCGCGAGGAGGACGGCCTGTTCCGGGTGCGCGGCGAGAAGCCCGAACGCTGGGTGCGCCAGACCGACTTCAACAACGACGAGGCCGTCGGCTACCTCGCCGACCGGCTCAACCGCCTCGGTGTCGAGGAGCGGTTGGTGAAGGCGGGCGCCCGCAGCGGCGACGGCGTCGCCATCGGCCCCGAGGACAACGCGGTCGTCTTCGACTGGGAGCCCTCGATGTCGGCCGGCGCCGAGATGCTCGGCCGCCGTGGCGAGGACCACCGCTTCGAGGCACCCCGCCCGGCCGCGCAGCGCCGCCGGGACCGGGAGGCCGAACGGGACGAGGCCGACCAGGGGTACGAGGGATTCGACCCCTTCGCATCGTAGTGGGGCTTCGCAGTGGACTCGCGGGGTGTGGTCGCGCGGGAGAGGGCTGAAGACGGTGGCCCGTAGAGACTGGTAGCGAACGTCGCTATGGGAGAACATCCCGGTGTTCTCCCATAGCGACGGATCCGTGCGGCGAGTGGGTGCCTGTCAGGCGATGTCGCTCCGAGCCCAGGTCCAGCTGCGGTTGCCGTCCGCGCTGTCCCACACCTTGACCGGCCTTCCGAAGCCGGTCCCCGTGCTCGTGAACGTCAGCAGGCCGGTGCGGTTGCCGCTGCCGTCGGCCAGGGCACCGTAGTCGTAGAGCACGGCGACGTCGTCTCGGCCGTCACCGTTGAAGTCGCCGGAGACCGTTTTCGAACGGCTCCACGTCCAGCTGCCACTGTCTGCGCTGTCGTAGGCCTTGACCGGGTCGGCGAAGACCGAACCGGTGCTCTTCAGCGTCCACAGCACCGTGCGGTTGCCTCCGCCGTCCGCCCGTACACCATTGTCGTAGAGCACGCCGACGTCGTCTCGGCCGTCGCCGTCGAAGTCGCCGGAAAGCGGCTTGGAGTTGGCCCAGGTCCAGCTGTGGTCGCCGTCCGCGCTGTCCCACGTCATGACCGGCTTGCCGAAGCCGGATCCCGTGCTCGTGAACGACCACAGGCCGGTGCGGTTGCCGCTGCCGTCGGCCAGGGCCCCGTAGTCGTAGAGCACGGCGACGTCGTCTCGGCCGTCACCGTTGAAGTCGCCGGAAAAGGGCTTGGAGTTGGCCCAGGTCCAGCTGTGGTCGCCGTCCGCGCTGTCCCACGTCATGACCGGCTTGCCGAAGCCGGATCCCGTGCTCGTGAACGTCAGCAGGCCGGTGCGGTTGCCGCTGCCGTCGGCCAGGGCCCCGTAGTCGTAGAGCACGGCGACGTCGTCTCGGCCGTCGCCGTTGAAGTCGCCGGTGATCGCCTTGGAGCGGTTCCAGGTCCAGCTGCCGCTGTCGGTGCTGTCGTATGCCTTGACTGGCTTGTCGAAACCGGACCCGGTGCTGTTGAAGATCCACAGCGTTGTGCGGTTGCCTCCGCCGTCCGTCCGTGTGCCGTTGTCGTAGAGCACGCCGACGTCACTGCGGCCGTCTCCGTTGAAGTCACCCGAAAACGTCTGCGAACGGCTCCCGTTCCAGCTGCCCCAGCCCTCGCTGTCCCACTTGCGCTGCGGCTCGGCGAACCCGGACCCGGTGCTGGTGAGCGACCAGAGAGACGAGCGGAACCCACCGCCGGTGACAGCGCCGTTGTCGTACAGCACGCCGACATCACTGCGGCCGTCACCATTGAAGTCGGATGCAGGGGTCCTTACGGCATTCTCGGCGATCCAGTCGCTCAGGTCGTCGACCCGGGTGCCAGTAGCCTCGGAGGTGGTTCCCTCCGCCGATTCGATGCCGAAGCAGCCCACCTGGTTCGACCGACTGTTGATGCCGACGAGCGTGGGTCGGCCGTCGGCCATTCGGAACACCGGGCCACCTGCGTCGCCCTGGCAGACGGATGCGCCGTCCTTGCCGCTCAGGGACAGGTCACCACCGCTCACGGCAGTGAGGGCGAACGTGCCGGTGTGTTTGTCGAGCGGCGCCCATTCCTCCGCCGTACGGCCGTGACCGGCAATGGTGAGATCCTGCCCGGCGGCCGGTGCGGTGGGGGACACCTTGATGGGGTCCACGCCCGTCACCGGCTGCGCGAGACGGGCCAGCACGAGATCGCGCTCGCCGTGGGGGAGAAGCTCCACGATGTCACGGGTCTGGCCGCCGGGCAGTGTGGCGATGGTCTTCAGCCGGGGTGCGCCGGCCGCAATCGTGAGATCGGCGGCCGGATTGTCGGCGAAACAGCTGGCGGCGGTGAGCACCCATTCGGAAGATACCAGGGTGCCCGAGCAACCATGTTCGTAGTCACCGATCAACAGCCGGGCGGTGAAGCCGTAATCGGTGTCCTGGCTCGGCGTCCCGACTACCGCGTGCGAGGGTATGGCGCTCAGGAGGAGCAGCGGCGCTGCACCGACCACCGCCGCGGCCCTGGCCACGAAGCCCAGAGCACCGGGTCGTCTGAGGCGTGTTGGTTGTACGGCTGTGCTGCTGGATGGCTTCATTGGAGTCCTCTGGGTCGGCCTGGCTGACAGCCGCGGCCCGTCGACTGCAGTTCGTTCACAAGAAGACACGCACGCCCAGAAGTGCACACCGCCCGAGCCCCACCCTCTGAACCTCAGCCGTCAACGAGGAGAGCGTCTCCGCTCAAGGCGTGCACATCAACGCCCGTATCCGCAGCCTTAGTTATTCTATGGCGGCCCTTGATGATCTCGTCCAGTGGTTGAATCCACTAAATTGGCTGTACGCTCCACTTGCTCCGTGGCATAAATCACCCCGCATGGTTGCGGCGGCGTGGGGTGAGTGCCGTGCGCATCCTCCGATTCCGGTGCTCAGTCGGCACGTGCGCGGTTTGTGATGAGGGCAGCGGCCGTACACGTGTCTCCTGCTGTCAGCCTCCTACGTAGTAGGCGGCGAGGCCGACGAGTACTGCCATGGAGCAGGCTGCCTGCAGCGTCCAGGGACCCGTCGCCTCGCCGTACGGCACATCAGGGTCCGCAAGGACCTCGCGCAGTGCCTTGTGGTGTCCCAGAATGCCCATGGGCACGGAGACGACCAGTGCGCAGTAGATGGGGAGCATCTCCGTGAAGGGCTCCTCGGCCTTGAGGCTGTACGCGACCAGGGGGACCAGGGCCAGCACCGGGCCGAGCGAAACCAGCGCCTTATGCTTGCGCGTGGGCATCGCTCGCAGCATTACCGCAAACCAAAGCACGATGCTGATGGCGGCGAAAAGCCACCACCACGGAGAATTTCGCAAGTGTCGTCCTTTCCCGACGAGTGGGGCACGGCCGAGGCCCTGCCCCACTCACCATGTGTGACCGTTTAGGACGTGAACCAGCCCACGACGGAGGAGACCGTGTCGTGCACGCCCTTGATTGCGGCCTTGCCCACATTACTGACCATGGAGTTGGCAGCCAGACTGCCCACTCCTCCAAGGCCCAGGGTAAGAGCGATGCCGGCAACACTGGTGGCGAATGCTGAACCCCAGCCGTAGGCCTTGAGGTTGTACAGCGCGCTGGCGCCGGCGAACACCAGTGAAGCGCCGGCGAGTCCGGCCGCCACCAGCTGACCACCAGGAATGAACGCGGCCACCACCGCGGCACCACCCAGGACCGCGCTCACTCGCCCCATGTACGTGGCGGCCGCTGCGGCACTGTCGACGTTCTCTTGGTCGATCTTGTCGAAGTCGACCTTGTCGTTGGCCGGCGAATCGGCAGGGTTGATGTTGTTCTCTGCGTTGTACTTGGCCTTCTGAGCGGCCTCGGCCGCCTGCTGCCTTATTTCCTGCTGACGCTTTTCCTGGTGGGCCGCCTTCGCCTCCAGTGAGGCGGCCTGGGCTGCATCAGCGTCCTTGCCTGCCGCGATGGCATCCGCGTAAGCACGGTCCGCCGACGCCCGGGCGCTGTCCGCGGCGGCGACTGCGGTGTTGGCAGATGCGATGGCCTGGTTGGCCGAGTAGTTGGCCTGTCGGCTGGCCGACCGAGCGGTTGCCGCCGCGTCGGAAGCCTGCTTGGCGGAGGACGCCGCTGCTGCGGCCGATGCGTCGGCTTGGGTGGCCGACGCTGCCGCGTCCGCAGCGTAGTCCTTCGCGTCCTGAGCCGAGGCCGCCGCCTGGGTGGCCCACTTCTGGGCGTCTTCTGCGGAACCGCGGGCATCGGCCGCCGCCTTTGCCGCTTCGGCGGCCTCCTCGAAGGCCTTGGCCGCAATGGCGGCGGCGCGGGCGATCTGTGCCTGAATGGAGGCCACGTGCGTGGCAGTGTCCTGATCGGCTTGCCGTGCCTTGTGCAGCGCGATCGTCACAAACCGCTCGAGCATCCACTGGGGCCCTTCGAGCGCCGCTTGGGCCGCGGCTTCTACGTTGGGACCGGCATCCTTCAGCGCCGCGACGGTGGCGACACGGTCGTCCTCCTGCTTGGCGGCAGGGTAGCCGCTGAGCAGGTAGGCATGCAGTGCTTCGACACTGCCGTCGTCCAGAGCCTCGTTGGCGGCCGTGGTCACGGCCCGGCCGGCTCCCTGCAGAGTTCTGAGCACCTCTACGCGGTAGTCGTCGGCTTGAACGGCCAGGGCGCCTTCGGTGAGGAAGGTGGTCACGGCCTGCTGGCCGGAGTCAGCGAGTACCTTCTGCGCCGCGTCGGCAAGCGCGGCGTTTCCCGCGGTGGCGAGGGTGAGCACCCGCTCACGATCGTCCAGTTGCGTCGCCTCGTCGTGTGCCTGGGAGACCCAGTCGACCATCGCTTGGTCGTCACCGGCCAGCGCGTCCTGTGCGGCCTCACGAGTCCAGGTACCTGTGGCATCCATGAGTCGGGCCGCAGCCTTGCGACCCAACGCGGCCACCCGTGCGGGATCGCTCTCCGCCCGGGCCTGGGCCAGCAGGTCCCGGGTCTCCTGGTCAGTGAGTTCGTGTTGGGTCTGAACCTGTTCGGTTCTGGCCCGGTAGTCCTCTTCCTCCTCCTTGAGCTGCCGGGCCATCTCGATGGCCCGGGCACGTTCCTCGGCGAGCCACGCTGTCTCTGTCTCGCGGGCGAGTGCCGCGATGTTCTGCGCCTGTGTGACAGCGTCGGCGGCGTCCGTAGCCGCAGTGACGGCCTTGTCTGCCTGCAGCGTCGCTTCGTTGGCCCAGTCCTGTGCCTCGCCGGCGTGCTCGGCTGCGTCGTCGGCAGCCGCCGCTGCGGCATCCGCGTGGTCGGCAGCGCTGTTGGCGGCCTTGTGAGCGTCGCGTGCGGCGACGGCCGCCCTGTCCGCGAGGCTTCCCGCCCTGTTGGCTGCGGCTGTGGCCGTGTTGGCGGCACTCGTTGCCAGCGCAGCGGCGTCCCGGGCTCGCTTGGCCTGAGCCTGCGAGACACCGGACGCGGCCGCGGCGTCGGCCGCTGCGTTGGCTGACGCGGCGGCGTTCTGCCCCGCCCTGGCCGCGGCCGAACTCGACGTCTTGGCTTGTGCACTGGCATCAGCGGCCGCGGACGCGGCCGCGGCGGCGGTGCGCGCCTTCTTCGCAGTGTCTCGTGCCACTTCGGCGGCCTGTCGAGCAGCCGAGGCCTGGCCTGCGTCCTTGGAGGCTGCGGAAGCGGCACGGTAGGCACGGACCGAGGCCCGTGAGGCTGCGGCGGCTGCGGCGGCCGCAGCCTGAGCCGCACTTGCGGCTGTGTGGGCTGCGGAGATCGCGGTGCGGGATGCCGCGACGGCGGTGCGCGCAGCGGCGGCTGCGCCGTTGGCCGCATCTGCGGCCCGTCCGGCGGCGCGCGACGCCTTGAGGGCGTCGTCCTTGGCAGCGAGGCTTTCCTCGGCGGCCAGCAGGGCGGCCTTCTTGGCCTCAATGGAGGCGGCTTCGGCGTGTTCTGCTGCTTCCTTGGCCTTGACCGTGGCCTCGTGGGCCCGGGCTCCCGCGTTCTGGGCCTGGAGAACCAACTGTCCGACAGTCAGTTGCTCCTGATCACGTGCACGAGCGAGGTGCTGCCCGTGCCTGAGGAACTCGCGTATGTCAGCCGCTGTGCCGTCCAGGGCCCGATTGATCGCCTGGGTCAGGTTTGGCCCTGCGTCGGACAGCATGCTGATTGTTTCAAACCGATCGTCCTCCTCGCGCGCTGTGAACTGGCCCTTCTCCAGGAAGGCGTCCAAGGCTTCAGGCGAACCGTCGTCGAGGGCCTTGTTGGCTTCTCGCACCACGGCCCTGCCGCCGGCGCCGAGAACGGTCAGGACGGCGACACGCCGGTCATCAGCCAGGGGTACGGTGTAGCCCTTGGTGACGAACGCGTGCAGGTCGGCGTCCGTGCCGCTGAGGGCCAGCTGGGCCTCCCGCCGCACGCCAGGACCCGCGTAATTGAGCATCTCCAGGACGGAGATGCGTTCGTCCTCGCGTCGTGCCCGGGCCAGCCCCGTGGCGAGGAAGGCCGACAGGGCTTCCGGGGTTCCGATCAGTGCCTTCTCCGCCTCGCCCCGCACAGCGCGGCCACCGAGCAGCCAAGCGTCGACGGCTCGCTTCCGGGGACCGTCCTCGGGGTTTCCGTCGGCCGCGATCGCCGGCGAGTTTCTCGTCCCCACCACCGAAACCGCGGTAGCGGCGACCGCCAGCGTCAGAAAGCGTCTGCGTGAGGGGCCCCATTCGGCTACTCCTGGCTTCGATGCATTGCGTCTCAGCATGTGTATTCGGCTTCCCTTGGCCTGAAATCGTGTGTACAGGCGCTCGCGTGCACCTCTTTGCAAGTTTCGCTCGACAATATTCCAGGGGCATCGACCTTTCAGCAAGAGGGCAATCGCGGCTCGCCCTCTTCTTGTGTTGTGTCGAAATGAGAGTGAATTGTCGGATAAGTCCATTATTGAGTGCTTTGATTTCTGTTAATGGCAAATCGCGGCATTGATTAATATTTCGCAGCAGAATGTGAGACGCGTTGAATCCGGGGTCGAGATCACGAATTGGTGAAGGTGGGCAGGGTGTGGCTACTCGTGGACCTAGGGTGAAGGCGTGTGTTTTCCAGGTCGGCCTTTTGTGAAGGAGCGGACGAGTGAAGATCGCGAAGCATCTCTTGGTGGCAGCCGGCGTGCTGGCCGTTGCCGTCGCGGGCATTGAATTCGGAACGGCGCAGGGGGGAGTCGAGTCTCCGCGCGTTGAAAGCGTGGTCGACGGTGTTCCCGGCTATGCGGTGGAAGATTTCAACTATCCGCAAGCGGACAAGATTCTTGAGGAACGTGGCATTGTTCTGAAGCGTGGCGACGGGCACATTATTCTGGCGGACTGCGGAAGTCAGGAAGGGCTGCTGGTGGTTTGGTCGCGGAGCCGGGAGAGTGTTTGTTTCCGGGTCACCGGAGACTCTGGATTCCTGACCATGGAGATGCCTGCAGTCTACGCAGTCCGGGGAAACTCCTACGAGACGGATGTGACGATGACTGTGGGGGAGGAGGAAAAGCACTTTGAAATCACTAAAAATGCCTGGACGAATGTCGGTGAAGCGGCTGACCCCGAGGATGGCGACCACATGTTGGTAGAGATCACGACCAACAAGTAGGAAGAAGAAGATGGACAACAGATCGATCAGGCATTCTCTGATTTTTCGGGCTCTGCTCGCAGCGTCCGTTCTTTCCCTGCCACTGGCTGTCACTGGTTCCCCCGCTCAAGCTGTCGTAGGGTCCCCGGTCGTCGACAACGACTACACCTTCACCGCCAAGCTGGTCGTTGGCGAACACGCCCGCGGTTGTTCCGCCGCGCTGGTGTCCAAGGAGTGGCTGCTGAGCGCGGCCAGTTGCTTCGTGGGCGACCCCGCGGCCGGGATCGCCGTCCCCGCTGGCAGGCCCAAGTCGGAAACGGTCGCGACGCTGGGCGACGGCTCCTCCTCTGTCCCCCGGCAGACCCGCGAGGTAGTCGAGCTTCGGCAGTATGGACAGCGTGACCTGGTGCTGGCTCGCTTGGCGCAGCCCGTGATCGGCATCGAGCCGGTGACAGTCTCCGCAACAGCGGCCGCGGCTGGGCAGGAACTGACGAGCGTCGGATACGGCCGCACGGCAGAGGAGTGGGCGCCGGTCAAGCCGCACGCCGGCAGCTTCACCGCCGACGCGGTGGACAACGGCGAAGTGACCGTCAGCGGTAAGGACAACGCTTCCATCTGTATGGGCGACGCCGGTGGGCCCGTACTTCGAGCAGCCAACGGCAAGCCCGAACTCGTCGCCGTGAGCAGCCGCTCGTACCAGGTCGGCTGCTATGGCGTGGAGAGCCCGGAAGGTACACCGAACACGGCAGTCGCCACCCGTGTCGACGACGTGCGTGCCTGGATAGCCGACAACGCCAAGCAGACGCCGGCCCAGGACTACAACGGCGATGGCCGCAGCGACGTGGCCACGTGGTACGACTACGCCGACGGCAGCGACAAGGTGCACCTCTGGGACGGCGGTATGCATGGCGCCATGCAGCTGCCCACCGTCGCGTACTCGGCCGACGCCGGCACCTGGAACGAGGACGACGCGAAGCTGGTCACCGGTGACTACAACGGTGACGGCCGCAGCGACATCGGGTTGTTCTACGGCTACTCGGACGGCACGGTGAAGCTGTTCACCAAGAACGCCAAGGCCGACAGCACGTTCGAGGGGTCGGTCGTTTCCTGGACCGACACCGACTGGACCTGGGGGCGGATGCACCCGTACACCGGCGACTTCAACGGTGACGGCCGCGACGACATAGCCGTGTGGTACGACTACGCCGACGGCAGCGACAAGGTCTTCACCTTCCTCTCCAAGGAAGACGGAACCTTCAACAAGCCCTTCACTGCTTGGAGCCGCGCCAGCGGTTGGACCTTCGACCACATGAAGGTGTCCACGGGCGACTTCAACGCCGACGGTCGCGACGACCTGGGGCTCATGTACTTCTACGACACCGGAGAGGTGAAGACCATCACCCTTCCCTCGTTGGAGACCGGGGCCTTCCAGCACGACCAGGTGGAGGGGTGGACCAGCGGCTCCTGGGGATCGGCGGAGCGCACCAGCGTCCAGTCCGGGGACTTCAACGGCGACGGCCGCGACGAACTGGCTGCCTGGTACGACTACAGCGACGGCTCGGACGCGGTCATCAGCTTCTCGTCGACTGCCGCGAACGGAGCCCTCACCGCGCGCAAGGAGATCTGGCGGGCGGACGCCGGCCGGTACACGCGTGACCACATGCGCGTCGTCGGCGGCGACTACAACGGTGACGGTCGGGACGACCTCGCCACCCTGTACGGCTACGACGACGGCAGCCTCAAGATGATCACCTGGGCGGCCAATGCGGACGGCACGCTCAACGAGCCGCTGCACGGCGCCGAGAAGACGACCGGGTGGAACTACGACCGCGTCAGCGTCTTCATGCGCTGACCCACCGGTCGTCCAGGACGGCCGAGCCCGGTACACCACCGGACTCGGCCGTTCCGCTCGTCTGGACACGGTCCGACCTCAGGACTGTGCCGCACGGGGCAAGGGCACTACAACCGTTCGACGGTTTTGTGAGTCTTTCATGAGAAGATTGTGGCCTCGCCGGGGATGCCCCCCTTCCCCGCCGGAAGAGATTACGTGGGATGAAAATAGCCTTCATTGTCAGCAACCTCTGCCACATCGGCGGAGTGGTGAGCGCCACGCAGAACCTGGCCGGGGCGTTGGCGGAGAAGCACGAAGTCGAGATTGTCTGCCTGCGCAAGTCGCGCGACGAGTCCTACTTCCCGCTCGACGCACGGGTCAGGGTCAGGGTCCTCACGGACCTGCGTGGCAACTCCCCGGTCTCGGATCTGGACGATCCGTTGATCAAGGTCGCGCCCAAGGTCTACCCGGCGCCGCCGGACGAGAAGGACCCCTGGATCAGCCGACTCGCCGAGCTCAGGCTCCTTGAGTGGCTTGCGAACACCGACGCCGACGCGGTGATCAGCTCAAACCCTCGCATCACGGTCATGCTCAGCCATGCGCGCAGGGGACCGCTGCTCCTGGCTCAGGAGCACTCCATGCCGGCCATCTACGCGGAGTGGGAGAAGAAACCGCTCTTCCGTACCTATCACGGGCTGGACGCCATTACGGCTCTCACTCCGGAAGAGGTTGCGAGCCTGGGCGAGCAGGTCCCCGCCGTACGGAACCGGCTGGAGGCCATGCCTAACTGCGTCCCGGCCTCCACGCACCGGTCAACCGGTGACAACAGGGTGATCATCGCGGCCGGCCTGCTGAAGGAGAACAAGAACTTCGCCATGGCCATCGAGGCGTTCGCGCCGGTGGCCGCCAAGCACCCCGGCTGGAAGCTGCGGATCTACGGCAACGGTTCGGAGAAAGCGAAGCTCCGTCAGCAGATCGAGGAGCTCGGTCTCTACAACGACGTGCTGCTAATGGGACCGGCCACGCCGGTGTCACCCGAGTTCGCCAAGGGCTCGGTCTTCGTGATGCCGTCCAAGCGCGAAGCATTCGGCAACGTCATCGTCGAGGCGATGGCTGCGGGTCTGCCGGTCATCAGCACGGACGCCGACCACGGCCCGCGGAACATCATCACTCACGGTGAAGACGGGTTCGTCGTGCCCAAGGGCGACGTCGCCGCCATGACCAGCGCGATGATGGAGCTCGTAGAGGACGACGAGCGGCGCAGATCAATGGGCCGGGCCGCGATCCGCAACGCAGAGCGCTTCCACGAGACCGAGAGCCGTGAACGGTTCGAGGCCATTCTGGAGCGCGCTCTTCTGCGCCGTCGCCTGCCCAGCAGCGCCAATGTCCGTGTGCAGCAGGACGGTTCCCTCTCTTTCACCACCGACCGGATGCCTCTCGGTCTTCCCGGGGCCGAGATCGTCTGCCGCAGGATCAACAAGGACGCGGCCGAGCGCCGCTTCCCGTTGTCCCCGGCCGGTGAAGCGCTGGTGCCGTGGAGCGAGGGACTGCCCGAAGGAGAATGGGAGGTGCTCGCCGGGACCTCGGGTGGCGTGGAGGTGCCTCTGACGGCCGACGGGTTCGGCATCGACACCCGCGACCTGCTGGCCGTGTCGCTGCCGCGCACTACCGGTCCCGCGCTTTCTCTACTGTTGCCGCACCGTCAGGACGACGGCCGCTTGCGCATCCGCAGCCGGGTCAGGGAGCGGCACGCCGAAGTGGCGCGGCTCCAAGTCGACGGGCTTACGCTGCGCATCGTGTCGGCGTTGTGGGGCGCCGCGGCGGATGGCGCCGTGGTCGAGGCGACACGACGCGGAAAGCAGTCGAAGACGCTGTCCTTCGAGGCGCGGCCGAACGAGGACGGAGCCCTGGTGGCCGTCGTCGACAGTCTGCGTCTGATCAACGAGCACAACGCCAAGGAAGCCATCTGGGACCTGTGGCTCAGACCGGCCTCCGGCGACGGCCGACTTCCGCTGAGCAAACTGGCCACTGATGTCCTCAGCCCGATGGACGTCTTCACCTACCCGCGGCCTGTCCACCGGCCCCCCGTCCCCGCCGTACCCGAACCACCGGCCAAGCGGTTCCGCCGTACGGCAAAGAAGGCGGAGGTGACTTCTGCTGCTACGCAACCCGCGGCGGCCGTCGAGGTCCGGCCGTACTTCAACAGCGAGGCCCAGCTCTCGGTCAAAACAGTGACCATCTGAAACGTACGGGAGGGGGCAGGCCAGCCATGGGCGGCCTGCCCCCTCCCGTACGTGTGGTTCAGATCTTGCGGTCGAACCGGCGCGCCTGTTCGAACATCAGGTCCGCGACGCGACCGGCGGCGTGGCCGTCGTCCAGGTCACAGAACAGCCTGTGGAACTCCTCGTACTCCGCCCGGTACTTCTCCGACACGGTGTCGATGTCCCTGATGGCGTCGATGAGTTCCCCGGAAGTGGGGATCAGCGGGCCGGGAGCGTCGTGTTCGAAGTCGAAGTAGAAGCCACGCAGCCGGTCCCGGTAGTGCTCCAGGTCGTAGGTGAAGAAGAGCATCGGCCGGCGCAGGTGGGCGTAGTCGAACATCACGGACGAGTAGTCGGTGATCATCAGATCCGCTGCGAGGTACAGATCCGCGATGTCCGGGTACTCCGAGACGTCGAAGACGAAGCCGTTGCCCGCGCCGGGGATGCTGTCCACGACGTTCGAGTGCCTGCGGATCATCAGCACGTGGTCGTCGCCGAGCCGCCGCCGTGCTTCTTCGAGGTCGAGACGGAGTTCGAACTTGAACTGGCCCCGACGGTGCGAGAGATCGTCACGCCACGTAGGTGCGTACAGGACGACCTTCTTGCCTTCGGGGAGCCCGATCCGCCTTCTGATCTCGGCGGCCTGCTCCTCACGGTCCGAGGCGTAGAGGTAATCGTTGCGGGGGTAGCCCGTCTCGACGATTTCGCCGTCGTAGGCCATGGCCCGCTTGAGGATCGGGGTGCTGAAGCGGTTGGAAGAGACCAGCATGGACCAGTTGGCCGCCTCCTGCTTGAGCTGCTCGTGATAGTCCGGGTTGAACTTCGGAGCGGCGATGTCGAGGCCGATCTTCTTCAGCATGGTGCCGTGCCACGTCTGCACGACCACCTGCTCCGGCCGGCGCTCGATCCAGTGCGGCAGATGCGCGTTGGTCACGATGTAACGGCAGCGAGCCAGCGCGTCGTACCATTCGGTGCTCTGGAAACGCACCGGTTTGACCGTGGACGGCAGTTCCACCTGGCCGTCGCGTACCAGCCACAGGTGCTCAACGTCCGCGCCCCGGCGCAGCAGTTCCTCGTGCATCGCCCGAGGGCTGTCGGAGTACTGCTTGCCGTTGTAGCTGATGTAGAGGACGGCCTCGCGCAGTGGCTTGCTGCGGCCCGCCATGTATACCTCGCGCTTCAAACGCTCCTGGTGGTAGGCGCCGCGTTCCTCCATGGTGAGGTCCGGCAGGCAGTGCAGCTGCGGGTGGTCGAACCAGCGAGCCTCGAAGTCGTACTGCCGTCCGTCCTGCTCGCCGGATACCGGCAGTGTGGAGCTGGCATGCCGGTCGAGGACGCAGGGCATGTCCGGACCGTCGTCCGACGATCGCAGGAAGAGGTTCCAACGGCCGGTCTTGAGCGGCAGCTTCTTTGAGGCGCCGGACATGCGGGACGGCGTGAAGTGGGCCTCGAAGTGTCCACTTGAGTCGGTCGTCAAGGGGACGAGCTTCTCGTCGAAGTAGTCACGGGCCTTGACCAGGAAGGTCCAGCCACTGACATCCCGAGGGGCCTCGCCGTACACGGAGAAACGGCCGTCTGCCCAGCGAACATCCGTGATGCGGGCACGCAGGGAGCGGCTGGAGAACTTCAGGTAGCCGGTGTTTCCGGCCAGCACTGAGAGTTCGAAGCGGTCGACGGCCTCTCCCAGCGAAAGGGGCAACCGGATCTGGAGATCCGGAAGGCTGTCCGCCATCACGGTGCCGAACTTCCGCGTGCGGCCGGCCTGGTCCGTGGCCACCAACTGCGTCGACCAGTTGCGCTGGGCCGCCTGAGCGGGGTCGGCACCGCCGCTGGACACATCGGTTCCGGTCGCGTCGATGTGCTCGGGCAGCAGCGCGACGTCCTGCAGCGGAACGCGAACACGGAACGGCGTCCGCTCGCCCAGGGACGGGCTCAGTTCCGCTTCGTAGTCGAGACGTTCGCCGCTCTTGCGGTTGGTCACGGTCAGGGAGAGCGTTTCGTCCTTCGCCAGGGGGACGCGTATCTCGCCTTCCAGCTCAAGGAGGTCGTCGATCTGGCGACGCGCGGTGATGAGGGCGCGAACCCGCTCGACACGCAGCTTGAGGGAGCCCGTGGCAGTGCTGGGCAGCAGGCGGAAGTCGTCGTCCAGCCACTGATAGGTGGCGTGGTTCTGGGCGGCGGCCCCACTGGTGTGGATCGCCCGCTTACGCACCAGGCCCGAGGCGGCGATGCCTATGCCCAGGTGCCAGGTGCCCTCCTGCCAGGTCTTGCCGCGCCGCAGCTTGGCCGGGTCCAGCTCGTACTCCCAGCCTGCCCAGTCGTAGTTGTACTGCCGCTGCCCGGACAGCGTCGTGCACTCGGGGGCGTGCACGTTGCGCAGGGGCAGGACGGTGCGCTTGCGCGAGCCGTCCTTCTTGATCGCCAGGACCTTGACGGCACTGCGCGCGGAGGACTGGTCCACGCGGTTGATCCACGCGTGACCGGCGATACGCAACTTGCCGTCGCGCCACTCCAGCTCACGCAGCGGGGCGGTGGCCTTCATGTCGCGGTCGATGCGCAGCGCGCGCTTGGGCAGCCGGACTGAGCTGTTCTCCAGCGCCGAGAACGCGGCGTACTTGCGCAGCAGGCCCTCGATGCGGACGCGGTCGCCGCGCCGCTCGGACTCGAAGAGGTCGAGCAGTTCGGTGAGAGCGTGCTTACGGACGAGCAGCCACTTGACTCGGGCCGGTGTGGGCAGCTCCATCACCAGAGCCGGGTCGACCTGGTCGAGGTAGGAGTTGACCACTCGGAAGAACTCGGTGTGGAACTCTTCGTCACCTTGAGGCAGCACGTTGAGGAAGATCCGCAAGTCACCGGAGAGCGCGGTGCGGTCGTACTCGCGCTTCAGCTCGGCCGCGGCCGGCTCCGGGCGCTTGCCGAAGAAGCGGCTGACGGACTCCACGGCGGCCGTGCGGTCGCGGACGGCCTTCGGTTCCGCACGGCGCTGCGTGATGGACGGGGCGGCCTCACCGTCCCGCAGCCGCCAGTAGTAGGTCGGCGCGCTGATGACGTCGACCGACTTCGCCAGGAACTGGGCCGGGACGATCACCGGGGTGTCCTCGTACAGGACACCCTCCGGGAAGCGGAAGTCGTGCTTCTCCCAGAAGTCCCTGCGGAAGATCTTGTTGCAGGCTATTCGGTCGGTCAACAGACGCAGGTCTCGCGAGACGTGCGTGCCCTGGACGGCACCGCGCGACAGGATGCGGTGCATCGGCGACTGCCAGATTTTGCTGCTGTTGATGTGCAGTACGTTGCCGGTGGCGAAGTCGGAGCCGCTCGCGTCCAGGCTCGCCAGCATCAGGCGGTAGGCATCCGACGGGATGATGTCGTCACTGTCGACGAAGGCGATGAACTCGCTCTCTGGCGAGAGATGTTCCAGGCCCGTGTTGCGCGCAGCGCCCAGACCACCGTTCTCCCGCCGTATGAGCCGGAACCGTGAGTCCTGTGCGGCGAACTCCTCGGCTATGTCGGCGGAGCCGTCGGGGGAGCCGTCGTCGACCATGACGACTTCCAGGTCCGGCATGGTCTGCGCCGCGAGTGAGTTCAGACACGCGGACAGATAGCGTTCTACGTTGTAGATGGGGACGATGACACTGAGCCGAGGGGCCATGGCTTGGTGGTCTCCTTTCGGGGTCAGGCCCGCTCGACCAGTTCGAGCGCCTGGGCGGGGGTCGGGGCGTGGTGGCGTTCGTCGAACGGGACGATGGGCGGCAGGCTCTCTTCACCGAGGAAGACGCGTCGCACGACCCGTTCGGCTGCGTGTCCGTCGTCGAATTCGCAGAAGCGCCGGCGGAAGGTGTCCCGGCGCTCCGTGGTCTCCGGGCTGTCGTAGGCCCCGGAGGAAAGCAGCTTCAGCAGCTCCGCCTGCGTCGTGGCCACCGCGCCGGGCGGTTCCTGGAGCAGGTCGAAGTAGGTGCCGCGCACCGCGGAGTAGACGTCCCAGTCGGGGACGTAGCTGATGATCGGGCGGTCCAGCACGGCGTAGTCGAACATCGCCGAGGAGTAGTCCGTGATCAGCGCGTCGGCCGCGAGGTACAGCTCCTCCACCCGGGGGTGTGCGGAGACGTCGACGACGCGGCCGGTGCGGCGCAGCTCGTCGACGTGCGGGGAGTTGCCGTAGAAGTAGTGGCCGCGCACCAGCAGGGTGGCGTCGGGACCGAGTTCGCGGGCGAACCGGCCCAGGTCCAGGGGCGGGGTGAAGCCCGGCTGGTACTCGCGGTGCGTCGGCATGTACAGGAAGGCCTTGGCGCCGTCGGCCAGGCCGAGCGCGGCGCGGGCCGCGCGGACCTCCTCGGCGCCCGCGTTGACCAGCACGTCGTTGCGCGGGTAGCCGGTCTCCAGCGTGGTGTACGAGCAGGGGTAGACCCGCTCCCAGATCACGGTCGAGAACTGGTTGGCGCTGATGCTGTAGTCCCAGCGGTCGCACCGCTCGAGGAGCTTCTCGAAGTCCATGTCGGTGGAGGCCGGGTACTTCTGCTGGTCCAGGCCCATGGTCTTGAGCGGCGTGCCGTGGTGGGTCTGCACGTGGATCTGGCCCTCGCGCTTGACCACGGAGTCCGCGAAGTTCACGTTGTTCACGAGGTACTTGGCGCGGGCCACGGCCGCCCAGTAGTCGCGCGAGCCCACCCGGACGACGTTCACCCCCTTGGGCACCCGGCCCGCGTTGTCCGCGCGGACCGCCCAGACCCGGCGCATGTGCGGTGCCAGACGGGCCAGTTCGGCGTCGATCGCGGCGGGGTTGCAGGAGACGCTGCGGCTCCAGTAGGCGGAGAACAGCACCAGGTCGTCGTCCAGCGGAAGCCTGAGCTGCGACTGGTAGAAGGCACCCATGGCGCCGCGCTTGGACCGGTTGAGCGCGGTGCGGGTACGTGACTTGACCCGCTGGCGCAGCTTCACCGCCGCCAGGGCGCTCATCATGGTCGCGTAGGCGTCGCGCTCCAGCATCCCGTACTTGTGGCCGCGGCCGCCGCCCGGGCGGGTGAAGCCCTTCGGCAGGCGGGCGCGGTAGTCGGCCGAGGCCCGGTGGAAGAACTCGGCGCGCGCGTCCTGCGGCAGGCGGCCCGGGCGCTCCAGGACGGTCAGGTAGTGGTCGACCATCTTGCGGAACAACGGGGCGCGCCACTTGGCGAGTTCCTCGTGCGCGTCGAGGTAGTCGAAGACCCGCTGGTACTGGTCGAAGACGTCGAAGTGCTTGCGGCTGACCGTCTTGAGGATGTTGCCGCCCTCGCGCCGCTGCCGGTAGTAGACGCAGACCCGGTCCAGGACGGCGATCCGCTCGGTGCTGATCAGCGAGCAGAACGTCCAGGGGGCGTCCTCGTAGTAGCCGGGCGGGAAGGTGAGCCCGGTGCGGGTGACGAAGTCGCGGCGGTAGGCCTTGTTCCACACGATCTGGAGCAGGTCGAGCAGTTGGGGGCGCTCGGCGAGGGAGAAGGTGTCCGGGCCTTCTTCCTTGAGCAGGTCGGCCCGCAGGTTCGGGCGGACGCGGCCGTCCCAGTAGGTACGCGCGTAGTCGAAGATCAGGATCTCGGGGTCGCCCGTGGCCTCGATCCGGTCCCGAATGGCCGACAACGCACCGTCCGACAACGTGTCGTCACTGTCCAGGAACAACACGTAATCGCCTGTGGCCTTTTCCAGTCCCGCGTTGCGTGCGCGACCCAGCCCCACGTTTTCCGTGAGGTGAATCACATGAATCCGGTCGTCGCGTTTCGCGTACTCGTCGAGAATGGCCCCGGACCCGTCGGGCGAACAGTCGTCGACCGCGATGATCTCGAAGTCCGTGCAGTCCTGTCCGAGTATGGAGTCAAGGCACTCGGGCAGATAGCCCTGCACCTTGTACACGGGGACAACGAGAGAGAGCTTGGGCATCCTTACAACCTGTTCCGAGAACTGACCACGGGACCGCGGGCTGGGACCGGAACGCGCTCCGGGCACTGCTCGGGCCTGGAGCGCGCCGCCGCATCAGCGTAAAGGATTCACGCGGAGTTTCCGCGGGCACGGTAGCCGGACACCCTGTGCCCCGCCACAGCGGGAAATGGCCGCACCGGCCGCCCGAATGGGCCGCGCCGAAGCGGCTGGAGAACTTCCTCACATTCGGTCCCCCTGTCCTCTTTACCGACTTGCGCCGCTTTCCGCCCCATGTGCCCGACTCGATTTCCGCGGGCCGCGGGCGAGGCCGCGCCCGGTGCGGATGCGCGGTGGGCGGGGGAACGAGCTGGCTGGTCACCGGGGTCGGCGGGGCGCACGGGACGCGCGCTCCGGCCGGGGCGGTGAAGGTCTGGGCGAGGCGGCACGCCTTGTCCTCGGCGTGCGCGCCGGCGGCACGGCCGTGCGCGGGGGAGAGCCGCCGCCGGCCGGGGACGGGCGGCCCGCCCCGGCCGGAGGACGTGTTTCGTGACCAGGCTGTGACAGGCGCGGTGCCCGCCGGAGCCCGGAAGCGGCGGTCAGCGAGGCACCACTACACGCGGCCGCGCGGTTCCGGAGCCGGGCGGGGGGCGGACGGCCCGGCCGGTTCCTGGCGCGGGCCGGGCACGGGGAGGTCCGCGGCGAGCCGCTCCGCCCTCCTGGCCCGGTGCCGCACCGCCGCGGCGGACAGCTCCCGCACCGCGCCCGCGAAACGCTCCCGGGACGGCGGCTCGGCCGGGCCCAGCAGACGCAGCGCCAACGCGGCGCGCTCCCCGGCGAGTTCGTCGAGCTCCGGATGCCGCACCGACGCCAGCAGCGCCGGCACCCCGGACGCGTCCGGCGCCAGCACGGTCGCCGCCGCCACCGTCGGGTACGACTTGCGGAACACGTCCTCGGCCAGCCCGCTGGTGTTGGCGACCGCGTACGGCTTGCCGCTCGCCAGGAAGTCGCTGATCACGCTCGACACGTCGCTGATCAGCAGGTCGGCCCGGTTGAAGCAGGAGTACAGCGGCGGGCGGACGTCCGCGACGACCTGGTGCTCCCACTCGGGCAGCGACGCCCAGTGCGCCTCCTCCCAGGCGGCCGTCGCCCGCCGTACCGCGTCCGCCCGTCCGGGCCGCGGCGCCGGCTGCCGCAGCATCCGCTCCGCCTGGTCCGCCGCCGACCGGAAACCGGCCGCGGTGAGCCGGTCCAGCTCCGCCGCCCGCCGGGCCAGGACGCCGGCCGCGCAGGCGTCCGGACGGGGCCCGCCCCGCTCCCGGTTCGCCGTCCGCACCAGTTCCCGGATGCGCAGATCGGCGGCGCGGGCCCGCGGATCCACGGAGCCCGTCAGCGGATGCGGCTTGTACAGCAGCCGTACGCCCGGGTCCGCGAGCAGCGCCCGCACCAGGTTCTCCCCGGCCTCCATCACCGACGTGTTGCCGGGGTTGCCGTCCCAGCCCTCCCAGGTCGGTGCGTACAGGACGGTCGTGAACGCCCCGGGCGCGGGCGGCCCCGCGTACGGCTGTACGGCGTCCAGTTGCGGGCGGCCGATCTCCACCACGTCCTTGTCCTCGACGCCGACTTCCGCCAGCGCGTACCGCTCGCGCGCCGCGGGGCCCGCCACCCACACCTCGTCGTACGCCTTCGCGTACGGGTTGCACGAGGACAGCTTGTCGCTCTCCCCGTGGTTGACGAAGGCGTGCTTGATGGTCGGGATGCGCAGGACCTGCGAGGTCTTCCCGGAGTTGGACGGGTGGAGCAGGACCCGGAGCGTCGAGTGCTCCAGGCGCATCAGCGTGGACACCTTCGGCAGGCACACCACCGGGATGTCGGTCGCCGCGATCCGCTGCACCATGTGCCGCTCCCGCAGCACGATCACCGGGCGCCCGTCCAGGCCGGCCAGCGGCTCCAGCCACATGTTCGCCTGGTACGCCGAGGACGCACCGCCCGAGAAGTAGAGGCCGACGGTGGGCCGGTACCGTGCCAGCCACGCGTCGAACCACTCGAGCACCTCCTGCTCCCCGGCGGGCCGGCGGCCCGGCAGCAGCCGCAGCAGCAGCGTGCACAGGCCGGTCAGCGCCAGCGCCAGGGACAGCGCGAGCCCGGCCGCCCCGTACACCGGCGCGTCGGTCGCCGCCGTGGCCAGCAGCCCGGCCGTCGCGGGCAGCCCGAAGGCGGCCAGCCGGTGCCCGGGACGGCGCAGCAGCGCCGGGGGCGCCGGAGTCAGCCGCAGCGCCGAGGCGTCGATGTTCCGGGTCACCACGGGCAGCGTGCGGGTGCGCCGGACCAGGACGGACACCGCCTGGATCGCCCAGTGCAGCGCGTAGAAGACGAGCAGCCCGGCGACGAGCGGGGCGTAGGCCCCCTCGCGGTGCTGCTCGCCCAGGCGCAGCAGGCCCACCACGAGCAGCAGGTCCCGCAGGACGTGGCGGACGGTGACGTCGGCGTGCGACTTGGCGAACAGCGACACCATGCCCCGCTGCCACCGGTACAGCGCCCCCTCGGCGGCCAGCGAGGCGGCGCTCGCGGCCAGCAGCAGCGGCACGTGCGGCAGCAGCGCGCCCAGCGCCTGCGCGGCGAAGGCGGCGGCCAGCACACCCAGGACCAGCAGCTTCACGGCGGCCCGCCGCCGCCCGGGCAGGCGGAGGCGGGGACGGGGGCCACGGGGCCGCACGGAGGGCCGGGGCGGGCGGGGGAGACGGCGGCGGGACAGGCGGGGCAGGGATAGGGGCACTGCGGTCGCTCCAGACTCGTCGCGCATCGGACAACCGGGTTAACGCCCGGTGACCGCCCGACGACACGCGCGTGTTGACGCCGGGCCTTGACGGGCGGGGAGGGGGCGGGGTCCGCATGCGTGGGCGAAAGGGGGTGTGGGCGCTGGCGGGGTCGTGGGCGTGGCGCGGCACTTGCGCGGGTGCGGTGGCATGCGGGGCGGGGTCGGGCGGGGTGCGGTGCGGGGTCTGCACGGTGGGCGAGTGGGGTGCGGGCGTGGACGCTGCCGGAAGCGCGGTCGTGGACGTGGCACGGCACCCGCGCTGGCGCGGCGTGATGCGGGGCCGGGGCGAGGGTGTGGCGGGGATGCGGACCGGTGCGGGGCCCGCATGCGCGGGCGAGAGGGGGCGTGTGGGCGTGGACGCTGAGCGAAGCGCGGTCGTGAACGTGGCGCGGCGCGGCGCGCACGCGCTCGGACGCGGGGCGGGGCCGGGGCGAGGGTGTGGTGGGGATGCGGACCGGTGCGGGGCCCGCATGCGCGGGCGAGAGGGGACGTGTGGGCGTGGACGCTAAGCGAAGCGCGGTCGTGAACGTGGCACGGCACCCGCGCTGACGCGGCGTGATGCGGGGCCGGGGCGAGGGTGTGGCGGGGATGCGGACCGGTGCGGGGCCCGCATGCGCGGGCGAGAGGGGGCGTGTGGGCGTGGACGCTGAGCGAAGCGCGGTCGTGAACGTGGCGCGGCGCGGCGCGCGCTCGGACGCGGGGCGGGGCCGGGGTGAGGGTGTGGCGGGGAAGCGGACCGGTGCGGGTGCGGCGGGCCCGGGCAGGGGCGTGACGGGCCGGGAGGTGGCGGGGAGGGGTGGGGTCGGCGTGGACGGGCCGGGAGGCGGCGGGGAGGAGAGGGGTCGGCGTGGACGGGCCGGGAGGTCGCGGGGAGGGGTGGGGGCGGCGTGGACGGGCGAGGCGGCTTCGTCGCCCCCCGTCCGCAGCGTGAACTCCGGTGCGGTGCGTGTTCGCCTTCGCGTAGATTGCCTGGCGAGCGCAGGGATCGGCGCGTGTCGACGGGAGAGGCGGACGGGGCCGTGGCAGGGGCAAGGCCGGGGACAGGGCCGGATGCGAGGCAGGCCGTGGGCGAGGCCCGCAGGATCGTCGTCAAGGTCGGGTCCTCCTCGCTGACCACCGCCGAGGGAGGCCTGGACGCGGACCGGGTCGACGCGCTCGTCGACGTGCTGGCCAAGGTGCGCGGGACGGACAAGGAGATCGTCCTCGTCTCCTCCGGCGCCATCGCCGCCGGCCTCGCCCCGCTGGGCCTGCGCCGCCGCCCGAGGGACCTGGCCCGTCAGCAGGCCGCCGCCAGCGTCGGCCAGGGGCTGCTGGTCGCCCGCTACACCGCCTCCTTCGCCCGCTACGGCGTACGCGTCGGCCAGGTGCTGCTGACCAGCGACGACATGAGCCGCCGCGCCCATCACCGCAACGCCTCCCGCACCCTGGACAAGCTGCTGGCGATGGGCGCCTTCCCGATCGTCAACGAGAACGACACCGTCGCCACCGACGAGATCCGCTTCGGCGACAACGACCGCCTCGCCGCACTCGTCGCCCACCTGGTCCGCGCCGACCTGCTGGTGCTGCTGTCCGACGTGGACGGCGTGTACGACGGCGACCCGAGCCGGCCGGGCACCTCGCGGCTGGCCGAGGTGCGGGACATGGCCGACCTCGCGGGCGTCGACATCGGCAGCGCGGGCAAGGCCGGCGTCGGCACCGGCGGCATGGTCACCAAGGTCGAGGCGGCCCGCATCGCCGCAGCCGCCGGCATCCCCGTGGTGCTGACCAGCGCAGTCCACGCCGCCGACGCCCTGGCCGGCGGCGACACCGGCACGTACTTCCACGCCACCGGCCGCCGCTCCGCCGACCGGCTGCTGTGGCTGCAGCACGCCTCCGCCCCGCAGGGGGCGCTCGTCCTCGACGACGGCGCCGTACGGGCGGTCGTGGAGGGCCGCAAGTCGCTGCTGCCGGCCGGCATCGCGGGCGTCGAGGGGGACTTCGCCGCGGGCGACCCCGTCGAGCTGCGGGACGGCGCCGGCCGGGCGGTGGCCCGGGGACTGGTCAACTTCGACGCCAAGGAGATGCCCCGGCTGGTCGGCCGCTCCACCCGGGAACTGGCGCGCGAACTCGGACCCGCGTACGAACGCGAGGTCGTACACAGGGACGATCTGGTGATCCTGCACCCGTAATGGGTCGAAACGTCCCCGAATCGGCGGTGGACGTTCCGCAAAATCGCCCCGCGATCTCGCGCGGCCTGCTCAACTTTCCTCAGGGACAAGCCCGGCCGACCACCGGGCCGAGCCGTGTGCGTGAAGGAGGCCGTCGTGAGCGGAGTACGCCCTGGGCCGCCGACGCCCCGCGGTGGTACCGCCTCCCGGGGCGGCACGGGCGCACGCGGCGGCACCGGCGCGCGCCCCGGCGGCGCCCGGAGCGCGAACCGTGCGCCTGGCGAGGAGCGGGCGCCGGGCGAGAAGCGTGCGTCCGGGGAGAAGCGTGCGCTCACCAGCGTCGCCGCCGGCGACCGGTTCCACGGCGAGGAGCCCGAGCACACCCCGCGCCTGTGGCACGTCACCCTCAGCGTCTCCGGCGCCCGCGCCCCGCTCACCGAGGTGCGCCGGGCGCTCGAACAGCTCGCGCACGACCACCCCTTCCTGCTGACCAGCCGCTACGCCGACGACCACGCCGAGATCCGGTACTGGGAGGAGGCCCGCGACCTGCACGACGCCGCCGCCGTCGCCCTGCGCCTGTGGGGCGAGCACCGGCAGAGCGCGGGGCTGCCGCCCTGGGAGATCGTCGGCCTGGAGGTCATCGACCGGGCCACCTACCACCAGCGCATCGCCGCCGGGTACGGGCCCGCACCGGCGACCCCCATCGGCGTGCACCCGTTTTGACCCCTCTGGCGGCCTATCTCGCGGGATGGAACGGCAGGCGACCGCCCCCGGCGCGCGCATTACCCTTCCCTCCATGACCACGCTCTCGCCGTACGACTCGATGTCACCCGTCACCCGGGCCGCCTACCGGGCCAAGTCCGCCGCGGCCGACCTCGCGCCGCTGCCGCGGGCCGCCAAGGACGACGCGCTGCTCGCCGTCGCGGACGCGCTCGAGGTCCGCACGAGCGAGATCGTCGAGGCCAACGCCCAGGACGTGGCCAAGGCCCGCGCCGCCGGGACCAGCGAGGCCATCATCGACCGGCTCACCCTCACCCCGGAGCGGATCCGCGCCATCGCCTCCGACGTCCGCGACGTCGTCGCGCTGCCCGACCCGGTCGGCGAGGTCGTGCGCGGCAACACCCTCCCCAACGGCATCGACCTGCGCCAGGTCCGGGTGCCGCTCGGCGTGGTCGGCATCATCTACGAGGGCCGGCCCAACGTCACCGTCGACGCCGCCGCCCTCTGCCTGAAGTCGGGCAACGCGGTGCTGCTGCGCGGCTCCTCCTCCGCCTACCAGTCCAACACCGCCCTGGTCCGGGTGGTCCGCGACGCCGTCGGCGGGGCCGGGCTGCCCGCCGACGCCGTGCAGCTGGTGCCCGGCGAGAGCCGCGACAGCGTGCGCGAGCTGATGCGGGCCCGCGGCCTGGTCGACGTGCTCATCCCGCGCGGCGGCGCCTCGCTGATCAACACGGTCGTCCAGGAGTCCACCGTCCCCGTCATCGAGACCGGCACCGGAAACTGCCACGTCTACGTCGACGCGCAGGCCGACCTCGACATGGCCGTCGACATCCTGATCAACTCCAAGGCCCAGCGGGTCAGCGTCTGCAACGCCGCCGAGACCCTCCTGGTCCACCAGGACATCGCCGCCGACTTCCTGCCCCGCGCCCTGGACGCCCTCGCCGACGCCGGGGTCACCGTGCACGCGGACGAGCGCGTGATGGCGTACGCCAAGGACTCCCGGGCCACCGTCGTCGAGGCGACGCCCGAGGACTGGGAGACCGAGTACCTGTCGTACGACATCGCCGCGGCCGTCGTCGACTCCCTGGACCGGGCCGTCGAGCACATCCGGCTGTGGACCTCCGGGCACACCGAGGCCATCGTCACCACCTCGCAGCAGGCCGCCCGGCGCTTCACCCAGCTGGTCGACTCGACCACCGTCGCGGTGAACGCCTCCACCCGCTTCACCGACGGCGGCCAGTTCGGCTTCGGCGCCGAGATCGGCATCTCCACGCAGAAGCTGCACGCCAGGGGCCCGATGGGGCTGCCCGAGCTGACCAGCACCAAGTACATCGTCACCGGCGACGGGCACGTACGCCGCTGACCGCCGGACGGCGGGCGTACCGATCGGGGCATCTCACCCACCGGGAGAATTTCCCCGCCGTCTGCCCAAAACGACCCCCCAGGTCTAGTCTGGACGCGTGCCGGAGGACGTGGGGGGCACGCCGTTCCCGGACGGCAGGGAGCCCGACGACGACCACGACCGCGGGGTGTCGGACGAAGAGTTCGCCTCCGTGGTCTTCGACGAGGCCTTCGTACGGGCGGCCGCGGTGCACGAGCCGACCGCCGTCGAACGCCTCCTGGCCGCCGCGGAGGCCAGAGCCGAGGCCACCGAGGCCGAGGCGGCTCGCCGCGGCCGCAGCAGAGCCGAGCGCTACGACGACGGGTACGGCGATTTCGGCCATGATCCGGACCTCGACGACCCGGACGACGACCGCGACCCGCTCGACCGCCCCTACGGCGCCCCCGCGGCCTACGGCAAGCAGGTCCGCTGGCACCGTCCCGTCGCCTGGCTGCTCGCCCTCGCGATGGGCATCGGCATGGTCGCGCTGGCCTTCGTGGCCGTCTACCGGGGCGCCTCCTCGGGCGGCGGCCCGCAACCGGTGCCGCCGCCCGCCTCGACCGGCCCCGAACAGGGCGGCACCGTGACGCCCTCGGCCTCCGCCGACTACTCCCGGCCGGCCGTCTCCGTGCTGCCCCGCAGCCCCTGACCCGTCCGTCGGACGGGCGCCGAACCGGCCCAACTTGACCTGCACCGGCGCGTTTACGCGACCTTCCCGAGACCCACTCTGAAGGTATGGCAGGGCTTGGCGGTCCGCCCGGAGGAACGCCCGAGGGCGGCCCCGGAGGCGGAGAGGACGAGTACCGATCCGTCGTCTTCGACGAATCGTTCGTGCGCGCTGCCCGGCTCCAGGAGTTCTCCGCCCAGGAACGCATCACCGACCACGCGCCCGCCGTGCGCCGCCGCCCGCCGCTGCGCCGGGCCGGATTGTCCCGGCAGGCGCTGATCCTCGTCGTCCTGATCGCCGTCGCCTTCGGCACCGCCATCTACATGGGCGTACGGCACCCGTACCAGAGCTCCGGAGGGGAGCGGGCCGCCGAGCCGGTCCGGACCACCGTCGTCCCGCTCGCCCCGCGGGACCGGGTGCCCGGCGCCGACGACGCCGCGGTGCTGTTCGCGCACAGCCCCGCCGCGCACTTCAGGACCGCCGCCGAGGGCGTCCCGCTCCCGGGGGCCCGGCGCACGGCGCACTTCTCCGAGGACCAGGTGATGAACGCGCTCACCACCGCCAAGAACTACATCGTCCGCTCGGCGCTCGACCCGGACGTGCTCGGCGGCGGCCAGGTCCGCTCGGTGCGGGTGCTGCTGGATCCGGACCAGCTCCAGCAGTTCGACGAGAGCTTCGAGCATCCCGCCGCGGACGGCCGGCACGCGCCCACCGGATGGCTGATCCGCTTCGACCCCGCCCGCGCCGAGCTGGCCGACCCCGAGATCCGCGTGGACGGCAGCCTGCGGGTCGTGGAGAGCGACGCGTCCACCCTGGACGTCACCGCCGACCACACCATGGTGTACGCGCTGCGGCCCGCCGGCGACGCCCGGGCCGAGGAGTCGCTGTTCACCGTCCGGCGCGAGCTGCACTTCCGCTTCGACCGCGACGACCTGCGCCTGCACCAGACCCGGCTCGTCGCCTCCTACGTCCAGGCCGGGCCGCTGTCCTGCGCCGAGGACTCGGCCAACCACCTCCGCCCGCTGCTGGCCGGCCAGCAGGCCGGGGCCGGCGTCCCGCGCGGCACCGACCCGTTCACCTCGGACAACGCCCCCGCCCTGTGCGGCACCCTCGCCGAGGGCGCCCAGCCCCAGGTGTGAGCGGGGCGGGGCGTCAGGCGCCGTCCCGCGGCGACCGGGGGCCCTCGCCGTCGGACCCGGCACCGCCCCCGGTCCCCTCGGACCCCTCGGGTCCCTCCGCCGGGCCGCCGCCGTCCTTGGGCGGCCGCGGCTGGGAGCCCCCGAAGCCGCCGAAGCCCCGCCGCATCCGGTCGCCGAGGTCGCCGGCGCCGCCCGCGATGTCGTTGACCAGCTTCATCAGCGGGTCCTTGGAGTTGCGCACGTGCGTGGCGTAGTGGGACGCCGACTCCCGGAAGGAGTCCCGCACCGAGGCGTCCTTGTCCTCGTCGCGCCGCGCGTAGTGGCCGTCCATGGTCCGCTGGTACTCCCGGGAGGCCGCCCACTTCTTCAGCTCGGCGGCCCGGACCGTGGTGAACGGGTGCGACCGCGGCAGCACGTTGAGGATCTTCAGCACGGAGTCGCGCAGGTCGCCGCTGGCCTCGTACTCGTCGGCCTGCTCCAGGAACGCGTCCACGTTCATCTCGTGCAGGTGGTTGCCGCCCGCGATCTTCATCAGACCCCGCATGGAGGCCTGCAGGTCCTGGCCCACCAGCAGCCCCGCGCGGTCGGCGGACAGCTCCGACTTGCGGAACCACTCGCGCAGCGCCGTCACGATCGCCATGATCGCCACGTTGCCCAGCGGGATCCAGGCGACCCGGACGGCCAGCGAGGTCAGGAAGAGCAGTATCGTCCGGTAGACCGCGTGCCCGGACAGGGCGTGCCCGACCTCGTGACCGACGACCGCCCGCATCTCCTCCTCGTCGAGCAGCTCCACCAGGCCCGTGGTGACGACGATGATCGGCTCGTCCAGGCCGATGCACATCGCGTTCGGAGCCGGGTCCTGCTTGACGTACATCGCCGGGACCTTCTCCAGGTCCAGGATGTAGCAGGCGTCGCGCAGCATGACGTTCAGATGGGCGAACTGCCGGTCCGAGACGCGCACCGAGTCGGACAGGAACAGCAGCCTCAGGCTCCGCTCGGGCAGCAGGCCGCTGAGCGCCTTGAAGACCGTGTCGAAACCGCTCAGCTTGCGCAGCGCCACCAGCGCGCTGCGGTCGGCCGGATGCTCGTAGGCGCGCGAGGAGATCCCGGGGAAGCGCCTGCGCTGCCTGCTCGGCACGTTCTCGTGCCCGTTGTCGTGGCCGTCGGACATCTCTTCCCCCATGCACGTATGAGACCTGTACGCAGGTCTGGCCTTTACGAACCCTTGTGCGGGCCTTTGCGCCCCCGGAGCCGGGCCCAGCCTAGGCGGAGATACCGTGGACGGGCAGTACGTCGAAGGAGTCCACACCATGCAGCACATCCCCCACGCCGACTGGCTCGCCGGGGCCGCGACCGCCGCCGAGCAGCAGGGGCCGGGGAATCTGCTCCGGATCGTCCTGATCGTGATGGTGGTGGGCTGTGTGCTGACCGCGTGGTTCCTGCTGCGGGGGTACAGGCAGAAGGACGACTGAGAAGATCCGAAGGTTCCCCCGGACCCGTCACGGCCGGTCGTCGCCCCCTCCCCAACGGCGGAGTCGGCGTGATCGCCCGCGGGGCGCCCGCATACGATGAGCGGACGTCCAGTCCCGCCCACACCGGATAGGTCCTGCCGACAATGAGCCTTCCCCTCAGTGCCGCCCAGTTCGTCACCCTCGCCGCCGAGGGCGGCGAGGAGCACGGCGGCAACCACCAGAGCCTCAGCCCCTACGTCACCGGCTTCGGTGCGCTCATCATCCTGCTGCTCCTGCTGTGGATCACCACCCGGTTCAACCGCGACCGCTGAGCGCGCGGCCGCGTGGGCGCGACCGGGTCGTTCCGGGCGGGCCGGTAGGGTCTGCTCGCATGGGAGAGCACGACACGCCTACCGGCCCGGCGCACGCGCCGGCGCGCGGCACGCAGAACGCGGTGCCCGCCCGCGCCACCGGCCCGGTCAACGGTCCGGGCGACGGACCGCCGCCGGGCAAGCGACGCCTGGGCGTCATGGGCGGCACCTTCGACCCGATCCACCACGGTCACCTGGTGGCCGCCAGTGAGGTCGCGGCGCAGTTCGAGCTCGACGAGGTGGTGTTCGTGCCGACCGGACAGCCGTGGCAGAAGAGCCACCGCGCGGTCTCGGCGGCCGAGGACCGCTATCTGATGACGGTCGTCGCCACCGTCGAGAACCCGCAGTTCTCCGTGAGCCGCATCGACATCGACCGCGGCGGCCCCACCTACACCGTCGACACCCTCCGCGACCTGCGTGCCCTCAACCCGGACGCGGACCTCTTCTTCATCACCGGCGCCGACGCCCTCGCCCAGATCCTCACCTGGCGCGACAGCGAGGAGCTGTTCTCCCTCGCCCACTTCATCGGCGTCACCAGGCCGGGACACACCCTCACGGACGCCGGGCTCCCCAAGGGCGGTGTCTCGCTCGTCGAGGTCCCCGCCCTCGCCATCTCCTCCACGGACTGCCGCGCGCGAGTCGCCCAGGGCGATCCCGTCTGGTACCTGGTGCCGGACGGAGTCGTGCGCTATATCGACAAACGCCACCTGTACCGCGGCGAGTGAGCCGAGAGGGGCCCCGGTGAACGACGGATACGACGCGGGACACGGCGACGACCAGTACGAACTCGTCGGCTACGACGAGTACGGCCGCCCCGTGTACCGCCAGGCCCAGCGCCACCCCCAGGGCCAGGTGCCGGCCCAGCCCGGCGGGCAGCAGCCGTACGACCCGTACGCGCAGCAGCAGGGCCAGTACGGACAGGAGCAGTACGGGCAGCAGCAGGGCTACGGCTACGACCCGTACGCCACGGGCACCCAGCAGCCCGTCCAGCAGCCCTACGACCCCTACGGCTCCCAGGGCGGCTACGACACCGGTCAGCAGCCCCCGCAGCAGCCCGCTCCCGGCTACGACGCCTACGGCGGCCACCCCGGCGCCCCGCACGGCGGCGGCCCGGCCCCGCAGCAGCCGTACGACCCCTACGGCCGGGCCGCGAGCAGCGGCCCGCAGCCGCGGGTCGCCGAGCAGACCGCCCACATCCCGCAGCAGGCGGCCCCGCCCGAGCAGCGGGAGCGGACGGACCCCGACGAGCCCTCCTCCGCCGCCGGCGGTGACTACCGCACCGAGCAGTTCGCCTTCGTCGAGGAGCCGACCGGCGACTCCGAGGACGTCATCGACTGGATGAAGTTCACGGAGAACCGCACCGAACGCCGCGAGGAGGCCCGCCGGCGCGCACGCACGCGTGTCGTCGCCCTGGTCGTCGTCCTGGCACTGGTCGCGGTCGGCGGCGTCGGTTACCTCTGGTACGCCGGGAAGCTGCCCGGGACGTCCTCCTCCGACGACAGGACCGGCGGCACGACGGCGGCCGGCGCCCAGAAGCGCGACGTGATCGCCGTCCACCTGCACGACACCAAGGGCGGCGGCACCTCCACCGCGCTGCTCGTGAACAACACCACCACCAAGCAGGGCACCGCCGTGCTGGTGCCCAACGCGCTCGCCCTGACCGGCGACGACGGCAGCACCACCACGCTCGCCGAGTCCGTCGACGACGAGGGCCCCGACGCGACGAGGACCTCCCTCGACTCGGCCCTCGGCACCGACATCGAGGGCACCTGGCGCCTGGACACGCCCTACCTCCAGATCCTCGTCGACCTGGTCGGCAACATCGAGGTCGACACCGACGCCGACGTCCCCGACCCCGAGTCCAAGGACAAGGGCGCCGCACCCCTCGTGCACAAGGGCGAGGGTCAGACCCTCAGCGGCAAGATGGCCGTCGCCTACGCCACCTACCGGGGCAAGGGCGAGGAGGCCGACGCCCAGCTGCAGCGGTTCGGGCAGGTCATGCAGGGCGTCCTGCGCAAGATGTCCTCCGACCCGCAGGCCGCGACGACCACGGTCCAGACCCTCGGGCTGATCCTCGACCCGCCGCTGACCGAGAAGGACCTCGGCACCTTCCTCGCCGGGCTCTCCGACCGCGCCAAGGGCGGCGACTTCAAGACCGCGCTGCTGCCGGTCCAGGACGACGGCCGGCTCAGCGCCGAGGCCGGTGACAGCGTCGTCAAGGACGTCCTCGGCGGCACCGCCAAGAGCCCGGACAAGGACGCGGCGGTCAGCGTCTCCGTCCGCAACGCCACCGGCGACGACGACCGTACCGGCAAGGCGCGCGTCGTCCTCCTCAACGGCGGCTTCACCTTCGTGTCCGGCGGCACCGCCTCCGGCACCGAGGCCACCTCGAAGGTCGTCTACGCGGACGCCGCCGACAAGGAGAACGCCGTCCAGGTCGCCAAGACCCTGGGCCTGCCCACCGGCTCCGTCTCGAAGGGGAAGGTCTCCGCGAACGCGCGGGTGTCGGTCGTCCTCGGCCAGGACTACGAGCCGGCGTCGTAAGGACGGGAGGGGCGGACGGTTTTTCACGTGGGCCCGTGTCGGCGGTCGTGAGACCCTTGAGGTCAACCGACCGCCGACCCGAAAGCCAGGCAGTGACCGCGACCGACCGCTCCATCGAACTCATCAACGCCGCCGCACAGGCGGCGGCCGACAAGCTCGCGCACGACATCATCGCCTACGACGTCAGCGACGTGCTGTCGATCACGGACGCCTTCCTGCTGGCCTCCGCGCCCAACGACCGCCAGGTCAAGTCGATCGTCGACGAGATCGAGGAGCGGCTGAACAAGGAACTGGGCGCCAAGCCGGTGCGCCGCGAGGGCGACCGCGAGGCCCGCTGGGTCCTGCTCGACTACGTCGACATCGTCGTCCACGTCCAGCACAGCGAGGAGCGCGTCTTCTACGCCCTGGAGCGGCTGTGGAAGGACTGCCCCGAGCTGGACCTGCCCGCCGACGCCAAGGAGACCCGCGGCAAGGCGGAGGAGCACGCCAAGCTCCAGGCCGCCGAGGAGGCGACGCACTCCGACGAGGACTGGCGATGAGCGCCACCGGCGAGGTGACGGCCGGGAAGCCGGGGCGTGGCCGGCGCGTCATCCTCTGGCGCCACGGCCAGACCGCGTGGAACGTGGAACGCCGCTTCCAGGGCAGCACGGACGTCGAGCTGACCGAGACCGGCGTCGCCCAGGCCCGTCGCGCGGCCGGGCTCCTCGTCCACCTGAGGCCCGACGCGATCGTCGCTTCCGACCTCTCGCGCGCGGCCGCCACGGCGGCCGAGCTGTCCGTGCTCACCGGCCTCGAGGTGACCCTGGAGGAGGGCCTGCGGGAGACCTACGCGGGCGTCTGGCAGGGCCTGACCCACGAGGAGATCATCGCCCGGTACGGCGACGAGTACGCGGCCTGGAAGCGCGGCGAGCCCGTGCGCCGCGGCGGCGGCGAGCTGGAGACCGAGGTCGCCGACCGCGCCGCCCCGGTGGTGCTCCGGCACGCCGAGAAGCTGCCCGAGGACGGCACCCTCGTCGTGGTCAGCCACGGCGGCACCATCCGCACCACCATCGGCCGCCTGCTCGGTCTCGAACCGCACAGCTGGGAGAGCCTGGGCGGGCTGACCAACTGCTGCTGGTCGGTCCTCGGCGAGGGCGCCCGCGGCTGGCGGCTGCTGGAGCACAACGCCGGCACGCTGCCGGAACCGGTCCTCGGCGACGACGTCTGAGCCGGTGCCCGAGCCCTGGCCGGTGGGACAGGGACCCGGATTTCACTTTCCGGCAGGTCGCAGGCTAAAGTTCTTCTTGTTCGCCCCGCCGAGCGGAGCGAATGAAGAGAAGGACCATGCGACTCCGGTCGCGTGGAGCCAGGGGCTATAGCTCAGTTGGTAGAGCGCCTGCATGGCATGCAGGAGGTCAGGAGTTCAATTCTCCTTAGCTCCACAGCCCACGGACGAATCCCGTCCCCTTCGGGGGGCGGGATTTTTCGTCTCCGCCCGCTTGAGCAACACGCGTCCCACAGGCGTATACGTCGGTGGGACTCCGTGTCCGGACCGGTACTGAGGCGTCGCTGACCGGGTCGGCCAGGCCGTGGCAGAATCAAACGGCCGGAAGGGGACCGCGGCCCGACGGGAGGGAGTGGCGATGCCTGGGAGCATCCTCGAGGAGGTCGGTCACCTCCTCGGCGGAGCGGTGGCGAGGAACACACTCACCCGTCTCAGCTGCCCTTCCTGCGGTTCCGGACACGTGGCCCAAGTCCTCGGCGACAACGGCGGAGTCTCTTACGTGTGCACGGCCTGCGGCCACAGCTGGAGCTGAGCGATGGGTGCACACAGGCGGAAGTGCGACTGGTGCGGCAGCGGCACGCCCATCGTGCGCGACATGGAGCCGGTCAACCCCGACTACCAGTACTGGTGCGAGGAATGCGCGCGGGCGCTGATCATAAAGGGCGACCCCATCGAGACGTACCGCGAACTCGAGGGCGAGCCGATCTACGGCCGGCTCCTCGAGGAACACTGCACCCTCAAGCGCTTCTACTCGTTCGTGACGGCCTGACGGCCCGGCCGCCCGCCGGGTTCGCCGGGCTTGCAAGAGGGCAAAACGGGCGAACCGGAAACGATTTGGTGTTGTGCCCGGTCGACCGTGTAATGTTGGCGTCGCCGCCGGGGAAACCGGGCGGCAGACCGCAAGGGGCTATAGCTCAGTTGGTAGAGCGCCTGCATGGCATGCAGGAGGTCAGGAGTTCAATTCTCCTTAGCTCCACCCTTCACAGGGAAACCCCCGGATCCTCGATCCGGGGGTTTCCCCGTTCCTTGCCTCAGCGCCCGAGCGCCCGGCGGCCGCGGCCCTGGGTCAGCACCGGCAGGTTGGTGCGGGAGGACGGCGGCTGGGCGCGCGTGTCCTCCTCGATGCGCAGCGCCAGCGCAGGGCAGCGGCGCACCGCGCGCACCGCCTTGGCCTCCGCGAAACGCGGCACCTCGGCCTGCGCCACGGTCGGGAAGCCGTCTGCGCCGAGCTGGAAGACCTCCGGGAGGATGTCCGCGCACAGCCCGTGGCCCCGGCACAGCGTCCAGTCCACGAAGATCTTCTGGCGGCTGGGGCCGTTCTCCTCGCCGCCGCCCGGGATTCCGGTCGGGGCTCTGCCTCCCTCGAAGAGCGGCAGGACACCCTCCACGGGCCGTCCGCAGCCGTTGCCGAGGACATGGGCGGCCAGGTCGTCCGTGAACGCCTTGACGGTCGACTCCAGGAACATCGCCGAGCCGTCCGGGTGCGAGCAGGCGCCGCGCCGCTTCACGTTCTTCGCAACCTGCTTGACCGCCTCGAGGGCGGCCGGGCCGCCGCCGTTCAGGATGTCCTCCAGGCCCCGCGCGGCGGCCGGCAGTCCCAGGTAGCAGGGGCCGCACTGGCCGGCGCTCTCCTCGGCCAGCCACTGCGCCACCCGCAGCGACTCGCCCAGGGGGCAGGTGTCCTGACTGATCGGCAGGATCGCGCCCGCGCCGAGCGAGCCGCCCACCTGCTGCAGCGAGTTGCGCGAGACGATCGCCTCGTCGACGGTCGCCGCGTCGATCCACTTGCCGTGGTAGCCGCCGGTCAGCACGCCCTGCGGGACCGGTGGCGCCCCGGCCAGCTGGAGGACGTAGCGCAGCGGCACACCCGTCGGGACCTCGATCACCATCGGGCGGGCCACCGCGCCGGAGACCGTGAGCATCACGGTGCCCGGCTCGTCGTACAGGCCGGTGTTGCCGTAGCGCTCCGGGCCGATGCGGGCGGCGATCGCGAGCTGGGCGAAGGTCTCGGCGTTGGAGAGCAGGGTCGGCGCACCGCCGACGCCGCTGCGGGACGCGCTCACCTTGCGGCCGGGCGGGATCGCCGGGCCGCCGTCGATGGAGCGGATCAGCGAGGCCGCGGCGCCGGTGACCATGCGCACCGGATTGCGCTGCACGCGCGCGCGGAGGGCGGACCGGCGGCCGTTGCTCAGCCCGCGCTCGGCGAGGGCGGCCTCCATGGAGCGCTGCGTGGACTCCCGGGTGACCCCGATGACCAGCGTGCGGGCGCCCATGGCCTCGGCGCACAGCAGCGCGCCGTCCAGGATCAGGTGCGGGGCACGGTTGATCAGCACCGTGTCCTTGCGGCAGGCCGGCTCGTCCTCGCTGCCGTTGACGACCACGACCGGGCGCACACCGCGCTTGATCGCCGCCTCGGCGACCGAGCGCAGCTTCTTGTGGAAGGGGAAGCCCGCGCCGCCGCGGCCCTTCAGGCTGATGCGTTCGGAGAGCTGTGCGAGCTGCTCCCCGCCCATCGGTTCGAGCGGACCGTGCACCTTGAGGTGCATCGGCAGATCAAGCCGCTCGACAAGGTCGAAGCCCGACGTGAGCTGGGGAAGCCCGACCACGCGGACCTCGGGGACGTCGGGCAGGGCCTCGTTCACTTCGAGCCTCCGGAAGGCGTGTTCCAAGGTTCACCGGAACCCGGTGCGTCGAAGTCGCGGGACGACGACGGCACACCGGGGGTTGGTTCAGGGGTGGGACCGCTGTTGTACGTGTCGTCCGGGTAATACGTGTCGTACACCGCGTTCGTCTCACGGGTGTCGTACACGTCACTCGATCCGTAGCCCGATGCGTACGGCGACGAGTACGCCGCGGAGTAGTCCGCGGAGGAGCCTGCCGCGTCCGTGCCGCCGTAGACCGGGATGGTGTGTCCCGTGTCGTTGAGCGGGTCGTAGTGCGACGCAGGCGCCTCGCCGACCGGGGGCGGCGACGGTATGGGCCAGCTGCCCGAGGTGCTGCCGCCGCCGTCCACGGAGGGCATCGCCTCGGTGGGCCGCAGGTCGGGCGGCAGCGGGGCCGTGTTCGCCGCCGGGTCGGCCGTCAGCGGCGGCCGGCGTCCGCGCGAGGGGGCGGACACGGCGCGGTAGGCCGCCGCGAAGCCGCCCGCGGGCTCCGGGGGAGTGAGGCGCTCCGAGGGTTCGTACAGCGGGGCGGACGGCGCCGCGCCGCGTGACCGGGACGCCCCGGCGCGCCCGTGGCCGGGCAGGGCGGCGTCCCTCGGCCGGCTCTCCGCCGCCTCCTCGCGCTCCTCGCGGGCGGGCCGCCCTCCGGTCCCGAGGAGGCCGGCGATCCGGTCGGCGACCTTGCGCCTGACCGGGCGGGGCGCCGCGCGCAGCGCCAGGGCCGCCATGACGCCGACCACGGACAGGGCGTACAGGACCGTGAAGACCGGTTTCGCCGCTCGACCCGCGTAGAGCCCGTGCAGCAGGGCCAGGCACCAGGCCGGGTAGGCCAGCATGTGCATCGCGCGCCAGCGTGCCGCCACGGGGGCCGGGGACGCGAAGCGGTTGCGCAGGGCCCCGGTGATCCCCACGAAGATCATGAGCATGCTGGCCAGGGTGCCGAAGCCGATGAGGACGGCCCGGCCGCCGAACGCCTCGTCGTCCGTGGCCAGGAGCCCGAAGGGGAGGACCGCGGCGACCCAGGTGGTGTGGTCGAGGACGAGTTTGACCACGATGTGCACCAGGAGGAACACGACCGAGGCGACCGCGGTGGTCCGGTGCACCGCCTGGGCCAGGATCCGCTGCCGGGTGTCGAGGACGATCCGGTCCTGGGCGAGCAGGCCCCAGATCACCGAGCAGCTGAGGAAGACGAGGGAGAGGACGCCGGCGCCGAAGTTGAGGAACTGGGCGAACGTGTCGTCCACCGTGCTGTCGTTCGTCACCACGGCAGGCCTCCCCGCGTCAGGGACGTGAGGGAAGGCCGCGAGCGGGTGTCGCGCGGGTGGATCGGGGGAGGGTTCATGGGGGCGACTCCGGAGCGGTTCGGGAAAGCGGTCCCGCTGCCGCACTCTAAGTGGCGCCATACCCGTGGGTAGGGGGTTTGAGTTATTGCGTTGTTATCAAATGACAGCGCGCTCGTGCCGGTGTCCCGTTAGCGGTCGTTACGCGAAGTAACCTTTGACCTTGGTTCAGATCCGGCTCCGGCTTCCGGATTCCGGGCTCCGGATTCCGGTCGACGGCACGGGGGCCGGAAGCGCGTCGCGGCCCGCTCCGCGACTGCGGTACCCTGACGCCATGCGTGCCGTACGCCTTCTGCTTAGCGAGCCGCGCTGATCAGTCCCGACCCCGGTCGAAGTCCGGTGGCCGGAATCGGCGCGGCGTCCCCTCCTGTGCGAGGGGATTTTTCATTTCCCGGCCTTCGCAGCCGCTGGTCATGAAGGTCGCAGCCGCTGGCAGAGACGATCGATGGAGCTTTGAGGATCATGAGCGAGACGAACCCCGCGGCGACCGCCCCTGTGTCGGCGGACGCCGCGCCGCACCGCTACACGGCCGCCATGGCCGCCGAGATCGAGGCACGCTGGCAGGACTTCTGGGACGCCGAGGGCACGTACGCCGCACCGAACCCCAAGGGCGACCTGGCGGGCGACCCCGAGCTGGTCGCCAAGCCCAAGAAGTTCATCATGGACATGTTCCCGTACCCGTCCGGTGCTGGCCTGCACGTCGGCCACCCCCTGGGCTACATCGCCACCGACGTCTTCGCCCGCTTCCAGCGGATGACCGGCCACAACGTCCTGCACACCCTGGGCTTCGACGCCTTCGGCCTGCCCGCCGAGCAGTACGCGGTGCAGACCGGCACGCACCCGCGCGTGTCGACCGAGGCCAACATGGAGAACATGAAGTCCCAGCTGCGCCGGCTGGGCCTGGGCCACGACAAGCGCAGGTCGTTCGCCACGATCGACCCCGAGTACTACAAGTGGACCCAGTGGATCTTCCTGCAGATCTTCAACTCCTGGTACGACGACGAGGCGAAGAAGGCCCGCCCGATCGCCGACCTGGTCGCCCAGTTCGCCTCCGGTGAGCGGGCGGTGCCCGGCGGGCGCGCCTGGGACGAGCTGACCGAGGCCGAGCGCGCCGACGTCCTGGGCGAGTACCGCCTGGCCTACGCCTCCGACGCACCGGTCAACTGGTGCCCCGGACTGGGCACCGTGCTGGCCAACGAGGAGGTCACCGCCGACGGCCGCTCCGAGCGCGGCAACTTCCCCGTCTTCAAGTCCAAGCTGCGCCAGTGGAACATGCGCATCACCGCCTACGCCGACCGGCTGCTGGACGACCTGGACCAGCTGGACTGGCCCGAGGCGATCAAGCTGCAGCAGCGCAACTGGATCGGCCGCTCCGAGGGCGCCCGCGTCTCGTTCCCGATCGACGGCGAGCGCATCACCGTCTTCACCACCCGCCCCGACACCCTGTTCGGCGCGACCTACATGGTGCTGGCGCCCGAGCACCCGCTGGTCGAGAAGTTCACCCCGGACGCCTGGCCGGAGGGCACCCGCGACGCCTGGACCGGCGGCCACGCCACCCCGACCGAGGCCGTCGCCGCGTACCGCGCGCAGGCCGCCTCGAAGTCGGACGTGGAGCGGCAGGCCGAGGCCAAGGACAAGACCGGCGTCTTCATCGGCGCGTACGCCACCAACCCGGTCAACGGCGAGCAGGTCCCGGTCTTCATCGCCGACTACGTCCTGATGGGCTACGGCACCGGCGCCATCATGGCCGTCCCCGCGGGCGACCAGCGCGACTTCGAGTTCGCGCGCGCCTTCGAGCTGCCGATCCGCTGCATCGTCGAGCCGACCGACGGCCGCGGCACCGACACGTCGACGTGGGAGGACGCCTTCGCCTCCTACGACGCGAAGATCATGAACTCGTCCAACGACGCGATCAGCCTGGACGGCCTGCCCGTCGTCGAGGCCAAGGAGCGCATCACCGAGTGGCTGGAGCGCACCGGCGCCGGTGAGGGCACCGTCAACTTCCGCCTGCGCGACTGGCTGTTCAGCCGCCAGCGCTACTGGGGCGAGCCCTTCCCCATCGTCTACGACGAGGACGGCATCGCCCACCCCCTGCCCGCGTCGATGCTGCCGCTGGAGCTGCCCGAGGTCGAGGACTACTCCCCGCGCACCTTCGACCCGGACGACGCCGACACGCGGCCCGAGACCCCGCTGTCCCGCAACGAGGACTGGGTCAACGTCACCCTGGACCTGGGCGACGGACGCGGCCCGCGCAAGTACCGCCGCGAGACCAACACCATGCCCAACTGGGCCGGCTCCTGCTGGTACGAGCTGCGCTACCTGGACCCGCACAACGACGAGCGGCTGGTCGACCCCGAGATCGAGCAGTACTGGATGGGCCCGCGCGAGGGCCTGCCGCACGGCGGCGTCGACCTGTACGTCGGCGGCGCCGAGCACGCCGTGCTGCACCTGCTGTACGCGCGCTTCTGGTCCAAGGTCCTGTTCGACCTGGGCCACGTCTCCTCCGCGGAGCCCTTCCACAAGCTGTTCAACCAGGGCATGATCCAGGCCTACGTCTACCGGGACAGCCGCGGCATCGCCGTACCGGCCGCCGAGGTGGAGGAGCGCGACGGCGCCTATTACCACCAGGGCGAGAAGGTCTCCCGGCTGCTGGGCAAGATGGGCAAGTCCCTGAAGAACGCGGTCACCCCCGACGAGATCTGCGCCGAGTACGGCGCCGACACGCTGCGCCTGTACGAGATGGCGATGGGCCCCCTGGACGTCTCCCGGCCGTGGGACACGCGCGC
Organism: Streptomyces sp. CCM_MD2014; assembly: GCF_000772045.1. GTDB lineage: Bacteria > Actinomycetota > Actinomycetes > Streptomycetales > Streptomycetaceae > Streptomyces > Streptomyces salinarius. The sequence goes on from NZ_CP009754.1 coordinate 5,885,056, forward strand.
GGTGGTGGGCCAGTTCCGGCTGCTGCAGCGGCTGTGGCGCAACGTCGTCGACGAGAACACCGGTGAGCTGTCGGTGGTCGACGTCGCGGAGGCCGACATCGACGCCGACACCCTGCGCGCCCTGCACAAGGCCGTCGACGGCGTGCGGCAGGACCTGGAGGGCATGCGGTTCAACACCGCCATCGCCAAGGTCACCGAGCTGAACAACCACCTGACCAAGGCCGGAGGCCCGGTCCCGCGGTCGGTCGCCGAGCGCCTGGTGCTGATGGTCGCGCCGCTGGCCCCGCACGTCGCCGAGGAGCTGTGGCGCAAGCTGGGGCACGAGTCCTCCGTCGTCCACGAGGACTTCCCGGTCGCCGACCCTGCCTACGTCGTCGACGAGACCGTGACCTGCGTCGTCCAGATCAAGGGCAAGGTCAAGGCGCGGCTGGAGGTCGCCCCCTCCATCTCCGACGAGGACCTGGAGAAGGCCGCGCTGGCCGACGAGAAGGTCGTCGCCGCGCTGGGCGGGGCCGGTATCCGGAAGGTGATCGTGCGGGCGCCGAAGCTGGTGAACATCGTCCCGGCGTAGCCGGTGACCGGGGCGCCCCGGGCGTCCCCTACGGGTCCGGTACGGGCAGGTTCGGGGTTCTTGCGGAACCCTGGGCCTGCCCGCTGCGTTTACCGTGGAAGAGCGGCGCGACCAGCGTCGTGGACCGCCGGTGTGCGGACCGGACGTCCCAAGGAGGAGCCTCGTGGAAGCAGCGCTCACCGTGTTCGCCCTGCTCTTCCTGCTCGCCGTGGTGCTCGGCGTCTACGCCACGGTGAAGGCCGTCGGCGCCGCCAAGCGCAGCGTGGACCGCGGCATCACCCAGGCCCGCCGCACCGTCGAGGACCACACCCTGCGGGCCAAGTCCCTCGTCCAGGTGGGCCCTGCGGCCGAGCTGGCACAGCTGCGGCTGACGCTGCGCACCTCCATGCGGGCCACCCAGGACGCGCTGCACGCGCGCGTGGCCGAGGACGCGTCCCTCAAGGAGTCCCTCGCCCTCTTCGAGCGGCTCAGCGCGCACGGTTTCGAGCTGGACGACGAGCTGCGGCGGCTGGAGTCCGAGCCGGACCGCGCCACCCTGGCCGAGCGCCTCCCCGAGCTGCGGGAGCGCACCGAGCGCGTCACCCGGTCGGCGGACGCGCTGCGCTGGGCGGCCCGTGACCGGGCCCGCCGCTTCGCGGACGACGACCTGGACTCGCTGAGCGCCCAGATCGATGTGGAGGCCGGCGCGCTGCGGCACTGGACGGAGACCAGGACGCAGGCGGAGACGGCGGCCGGAGCCGGCCCGGGGGAGGGCCCGCCCGCCACGCCGCCGTCCTGGCCCGAGGCCCCCTCCGCCGACGCCCCGTCCACCCGGCAGACCTGGCCGGACGCCTCGGCACAGGAGCCGGCGGAGGGTGACCCGGCCCGTCCCGCCATCACCCCGCCCGCCGCGAGCCCCATGTACCCGTGGCAGAAGAAGGCCCGTCCGGAGAGCACGACCTGAACTCGGTCAAGGGCCTGTGAACGCCCGGCGGTCGGGGCCGGACTGCCGTACGGGCACTACGCCAGGTAACCTCCAGCTCATGTCCCGCCATGTCGCTATCGTCACGGATTCAACGGCCTACCTCCCGGCCCGGACGATGGAGCGGCACGGCATCACCGCGGTACCCCTGACCGTGGTCCTGGGCGACCGGGCCCTGGAGGAGGGGACGGAGATCTCCACCCGCTCCCTGGCCCAGGCCCTGCAGAAACGCCGGCCGGTCACCACGTCCCGCCCCGGCCCCGAACTCTTCGCCGAGACCTACCGCCGGATCGCCGAGTCCGGCGCCGACGGCATCGTCTCCCTGCACCTGTCCGCCGAACTCTCCGGCACCCACGACGCGGCCGTCGTCGCGGCGCGTGACGCACCCGTTCCGGTCCGGGTCGTGGACACCGGGATGATCGCGATGGCCCTCGGATTCTGCGCCCTCGCCGCCGCGGAGACGGCGGAGGCGGGCGGCACGGTGGACGAGGCCGTCACGGCCGCCGAGAAGCGCGCCGCGGGCACCTCCGCCTACTTCTACGTCGACACCCTCGATTATCTGCGCCGCGGCGGCCGGATCGGAGCGGCCCAGGCGTTGTTCGGCTCCGCACTCGCCGTGAAACCGCTGCTGCAGCTGGAGGGCGGCCGCATCGAACCCCTGGAGAAGGTCCGGACGGCGTCCAAGGCGATCGCCCGGCTCGAGGAGATCGCCGCCGACCGGGCGGGCAGCGCGCCCGTCGACGTCGCCGTCCACCATCTCGCCGCCCCGGACCGGGCGTCGGCCCTGGCGGACCGCCTGCGGGAGCGGGTGCCCGGACTGGCGGACCTGCATGTGAGCGAGGTCGGTGCGGTGATCGGCGCGCATACGGGGCCGGGACTGCTCGGGGTCGTGGTCTCGTCGCGGTGAGGGCGCGGGCGGCCTGCAGTGGACGGCGGGCGCTGCGGTGAGCCGTTCCTGTCACTCGTGAGGGGGGCGGCGTTTTCCACAACCCGTGGGTAGCCCCCGGGAATCGACCATGATCATCGCGAGGGTGCCGAGGTGCCCCATCCTCCTCGCATGGCTCTTCGATCACGCTCACGTACCGCGTCCGCGACCAGTGGCCCGGGCCGCCCCCCGGCCTCCGACGGCCGCCTCGCCCACCGCCGCGCACCCGGCTCGCGCGCCCACGCCCGCCCCCGTTCCCACACCCGGCACGGCCGCCGGCAGGCGCCGCCGGAGGAGCTGCGGCGGAGGGCGGAGGCCCTGTTCGGGGAGCGCGTCGAGCATGCCGGGCCCGAGAAGGTGCAGGGCGAGTCGGGTAAGGGGCCGCCGTTGCCCGGCCCCGAAGCCCCCGGCGACACGGGCACCGGTGACTTCGGCGGTGCCACGACGACCTGGCGGGAGCGGACCGGGCAGGCGCTGCGGGAGCGGATGCCGCTGTGGCTGCAGACACGGTGCGGGCTGGAGCGGCGCGGTGTGGCGGCACTCTCGGTACTGCTGGCCGTCGCGGCGGTCTTCGCGGTGCAGCACTTCTGGTCCGGCCGCACCCAGCCGGTGGCGGCCCCCGAGGTGGTGCGGGAGGCGGCGGCGTACGGCGAGGCGACAGCGGGGCCGGCGACCGAGGACCGCGCCACAGCCGGCGAGCCCGGGCCGGGTGCCGCCCCCAAGACCGGCCCCGGGGCCGAGATCGTCGTGGACGTCGGCGGCAAGGTCCGCAACCCCGGCGTTCACAGCCTCCCGGCGGGTTCCCGCGTCGAGGACGCGCTGCGAGCGGCCGGAGGCGTGAAGCCCGGCACGAAGACCGACGGACTGAACCGGGCCCGCTTTCTGGTGGACGGCGAGCAGGTGATGGTCGGAGCGTCCGCGCCCGCGCCTCCGCCCGGCCCGGGGACTGCTTCCGGCGGACAGGCGGGAGCGGGGCCCGCCGCACCGGTCTCCCTCAACACGGCGACCACCGACCAACTCGACACCCTCCCGGGCGTCGGCCCGGTCCTCGCCCAGCACATCGTCGACTACCGCACCCGGCACGGCGGCTTCCGCTCGGTGGACGAACTGCGCGAGGTCAACGGCATCGGTGAACGCCGCTTCGCCGACCTGCGGGACCTGGTACGTCCATGAACACGGACGTGGCGCGAGGGGACCGGCCGGAAGCGGCACCCGGGCCGCAGGGGCCACCCACCAGGTCCATGCGCGCCGCCGTGCACGCCGCCTCCGGCCACCGGCTGGGCGCGGCCCATCCCCGGCAGGAGGGCCCGGCGGACCTTCGCCTGGTTCCACCTGCCCTGGCGGCGTGGGCGACGGCGGCACTGGTGCTGGACGTGCCGACCGGCTGGGCGATGGGCGTGGTGACGGGCGCTCTGCTCCTGGCCGGGGCGCTGCTTCTGCGGCCGGCGCGCGGACGGCCGCGCCCCCCGGCAGTCGCCGCCGTGTTCCTCTGCGTCGCCGCGTCCGCCGCCTCGGCCGCGCTGCACGGCGCGGACCTGCGGAGGGGCCCCGTGCCGGAGTCGGCCCGGCGGTACGCCACCGTCACCGCGGAGGTGGAGGTCACGGCCGATCCCCGCCTCACCCGGCCGCGCGTCCGGGGCGACCGCGCCATGCCGCCCACCGTGCTGATCGAGGCAGACGTGCGACGGGTGCGCGAGAGGGGCGGAGCGACGGTGACGACCCGGACGCCGGTCCTCGTCCTGGTGGACGTGGGCGGGGAAGGAAGGGAAGGAAGGGAAGGCGGCGGCCAAGACGGGCAAGGCGAGCGGTCCCGTACACAGCCCGCCGCACCCGCCCGCTGGCTGAGCCTGTTGCCGACCACCCGGCTCCGCGTCACCGCCCGCCTGTCACCCCCGAGGACGCGCGGCGACCGGATCGCCGCGGTGCTGCGCGTGCGGGCCGGCGGACAGGCACCCGAGGTGGCGTCGAAGCCTTCGACGGCGCAACGGCTCGCGGGCCGGCTGCGGTCCGGCCTGCGCGAGGCGACCGAGGACCTGCCGACGGACGCGAGGGCGTTGCTGCCCGGCCTGGTCGTCGGCGACACCTCACGCATCACACCGGAGTTGGAGGAGGCGTTCAAGGAGACCGACCTGACGCACACGCTGGCCGTGTCCGGCGCCAACTTCACGATCGTGCTCGCGCTGCTCCTCGGCCCGCCCGGCCTGGCCCAACGCAGCGAGCGCCGGGGCCTGGCCCCCCGCCTCGGCCTGCACCTGCGCACGACCGCGCTGCTCGGCGGACTGCTCGCGCTCGCCTTCGTCGTCGTGTGCCGGCCCGACCCGAGCGTGCTGCGCGCGGCGGCCTGCGGCTCCGTCGCCCTGCTCGCCCTGGCCACCGGACGCCGCAGATCACTCCTCCCGGCCCTGGCGACGGCGGTACTGCTCCTGGTTCTCTACGACCCCTGGCTGGCCCGCAGTTACGGCTTCCTGCTCTCCGTGCTGGCCACGGGCGCACTGCTCACGATCGCTCCCCGGTGGAGTGCGGCGCTGCGCGGGCGCGGGGTGCCGCCCCGGCTCGCGGAGGCGCTGGCCGCCGCGGGAGCCGCGCAGGCCCTGTGCGCTCCGGTCGTCGCGGTGCTGTCGGCGCGGGTGAGCCTGGTCGGGGTGCCGTGCAACCTGCTGGTGGAGTTCGCGGTCGCCCCGGCCACGGTGCTCGGCTTCGCGGCGTTGGCGACGGCACCGGTGGCGATGCCGCTGGCCAGGAGTCTGGCCTGGTGCGGAGGCTGGCCGGCCGAGTGGATCGCGGGGATCGCGCGCACCGGGGCCGCGCTGCCCGGCGCGGGAGTGGACTGGCCGGGCAGCTGGGCCGGGGCAGCGCTGCTCGCCCTCGTCACGGTGGCCGCGCTGTCGGCGGGCCGACGCCTGCTGCGGCACCCCTGGTGGTGCGGCGTCTGCGCGCTGCTCCTGATCCTCGTGGTGGTGCAACCGCCCCCGCTGGCCCGGGTGATCAAGGGCTGGCCCCCACCCGGCTGGCGGATGGTGATGTGCGACGTGGGCCAGGGCGACGCGTTGGTCCTCGCGGCGGGAGAGGGGACGGCCGTGGTCGTGGACGCGGGACCCGACCCCGCCCTGGTCGACCACTGCCTGCGCTCCCTCGGCGTCACCCGCGTCCCCCTCGTCCTGCTCACCCACTTCCACGCCGACCACGTGGCCGGGCTCCCCGGGGTGCTGCGGGGCCGCTCGGTGGGCGCCATCGAAACCACCGCCCTCGAAGAGCCCGCCGACCAGGCCGGGTTCGTCCGCAGACAGGCAGCGGCAAGGCACATCCCCCTGCGGCACGCGGCAGCCGGAGAACAGCGCCGTTCCGGCCCGCTGTCCTGGCAGGTGATCTGGCCACCGCCGAGCCCACCGACCACCACGGCACCGGACACGGAAAGCGGCCCCAACGACGCCAGCGTCACCCTCCTGGTCCGGACGGCGGGCCTGCGCCTGCTCCTCCTCGGCGACCTGGAGCCCCCGGCCCAGCGGGAGCTGGCCCGCTCGCCGGCGGCAGCGGCGCTGAAGGACATCGACGTGCTGAAGGTGGCCCACCACGGCTCGGCGCACCAGGACTTCGCCTTCCTCCGTCGGATCGCCCCACGCCTGGCCCTCATCAGCTGCGGCGAGGACAACACCTACGGTCACCCGGCCCCCGGCACGGTCGCGGCCCTGCGCGCCCGGGGAGCGACGGTGCTGCGCACGGACCGGGACGGGGCGTTGGCAGTCGCCGGTGAGGGGAGGACGCTGCGGGTGGCGGGGGACTGAGCCCGAGTCGCTACTTGGTCACCTCTGCGGACTGGTAGGCGGCGGAACCCGGGGACGCGCAGACGAACCAGTTCGCCGTGGGGAAGCCGCGGACGGGCCGGATCACGGCGTCCGTGCTGAGCAGGGGGCTGTTTTCAGGGGCCCGGTCGGCCAGGGTGGTACTGCCGTCCTTCCAGTGGCAGGCGACCTGCTTCGCCGTCGTGGGCACCGTCCCGATGACCAGACGGTGCGCGCCGTCCTCCCCTGTGAGGGGCTGGGTCAGGGCCTCGACTTCGGTCTCCTTCGGCCAGGGCAGTCTGCTCGTCGAGACGGAGTCCACCAGGCGATGGGTGAGTTCGTCGTTGCCGGCGCCTTCGGGGCCGTAGAAGCGGATGACGAAGTAGCTGGTGCGGCCGACGAGTTCGGAAGGGTTGCCCGAGGTCGCCGGGGTGAGCCCCCAGTCCGCCATGGCCTCGGTCTGTTTGACGGCCTCGGCCTTGTCGCGCGGTGCCGACCACACCTGCACGTTGACGCCCCACCTCACGTCCCCAGAAGTGCCGAAGGCCACCTGCGAGATCTGCGGCAGGAACACGCGTCGTCCGTCCGCCGGGGCGGGCTGGGCGGGGGCGCTCGAGTCGTTTCCTCCGGGCAGGCTCGTCAGGGCCAGCGTCCCCGTGGTGCCCGCCAGCACCACTGCCGCGACCGCTGCGGCCGTCCGCCGCCGTGCCCGGTGCCGGCGGCCCGCGCGCACGACGGCGTCCACGGGAGCCGCACCGGTCTCCAGCCCGTTCGCCGTGTCCGCGAGGAGAGCGGAGATCCGCTCCTGTGCCGCGTCCTGGCCCTTGCCGTCCACACCGGTCATTTCCGTCCTCCCTGCAGTACGGCGTCGGCCAGCGCCGGTACGGCGCGCAGCTTCGCTATCCCCTTCGCCGTGTTGCTCTTGACCGTGCCGACCGAGCAGCCCATGGCCCGCGCCGTCTGCGTTTCCGTGAGGTCCTCCCAGTAGCGCAGGACCACCGCCTCGCGCTGCCGCGCGGGTAGCTGGGCGAGCGCTTCGAGCAGTGCGCCGCGGTCGTCGGCCCGCGCCATCGGATCGGCTGTGTCGGCTGGTTCACGCACCAGACCGGAGTCGTCCTTGGGCGCCAGGAACTCCTTGAGTCTTCTCCTGTGCTTGCGGGCGTGCGCGTTGATCATGATGCGCCGGACGTAAGCGTCCGGTTCGTCGGCCGCGCTCACCCGGCGCCAGGCCGTGTAGGTCCGCTCCAGCGTCGACTGGGCCAGGTCCTCGGCGGCGTACCTGTCGCCGGTGAGGAGAAAGGCCGTGCGCATCAGCCCCGGCCACCGGCCGATCACGAATCTGCGGAACTCCTCGTCCCGTGTCTGCTTGGCATCCCCCATGGGCACCTCCTGAATACCTGAAGGAGTCCATGAGCCGACGGGACCGTTGCCTCAGTACACGGACTTCACAGGGATCCTCCCGCACTCCCGGCAGGGCCTGCCGGACCCGGCGCCGGTCACAGGTCCACTCGGCCAACGGCCCCGTGTCGGCGGGTGCCGGGGGAGGGAGGCCGACATCCGAACGGCCATGAGGTTCGAGACGGCTCGTCAGGCGGGGGGGGGGGGGGGGGGGATCCTCAGCGATCTCGTCAGCGTGAGCACCACAGCGGCTCCTGTGCGCGCAGGGCGTCGATCAGGCCGCGCGTGGAGTCCAGCTCCCGGCCGAGCTGCTCCAGCTCGGTGCGGTCGCGCAGCGTGGCGACGGCCCCGCCGTCGTCGGTGGGCATCCGGTTGGCGTTTCTTTCCGAACCGGCTTCTTTCCGGACCGGCTTCGAGGAGGCAACCCAGCGGCTCCCGGGACTCCGGCAGCGGTCCCGTGTGCCGTCGGAGGCGTAGGCCGGGTGGGCGCCGGGAATTCCAAGTCCAGGACGGAAGTGGCAGTTTCCGGTCCCGCACGGGAGAAGGAACGGAAGAAGGCACCGTGCCGTACAGCCGACCCGCCCGGTCACGATCGCCCCCACCCCCGCCCCCACCCACGACCACGAAAGCCGTGTGACCGGCGCCCACTTCACCACGAGACGGGCTCGTCGACGGAGGCCCGACCGACCTGCAGAAGGAGAAACCCATGCCCCAAACCCCCACACCGGGGCACCCCGTTGTGCACCGGCCCGGCGAGGACGACCGGCAGGTCGCCCGGCCGTCGTCGGAGCGTGGCTGATGGCGAATCCCATGACCGCGGGCAGCTTCCTCAAGGCACTGAAGGCGGAAGGCCTCACCGTCGTCGAAGTGGGCGACTGGCGGAGCCACAACCGCAACCACAAGGGCCCGTGGGGTCCCGTCAACGGTGTGATGATCCACCACACCGTGACCCGGGGCAGCGCCGCCACCGTGGAGATCTGCCGCAAGGGTTACGCGAGCCTGCCCGGTCCGCTGTGCCACGGCGTCATCACCAAGGACGGCCGCGTGCACCTGGTCGGCTACGGTCGCGCCAACCACGCGGGCCTGGGCGACGACGACGTCCTGCGCGCCGTCGTCGCGGAGCAGCCGCTGCCCCGGGACAACGAGGCCAACACCGACGGCAACCGCCACTTCTACGGCTTCGAGTGCGAGAACCTCGGCGACGGCAAGGACCCGTGGCCCGCCGCGCAACTGGACGCGATCGAGCGCGCCGCCGCGGCCGTGTGCCGCCACCACGGCTGGAACGAACGGTCCGTCATCGGCCACCTGGAGTGGCAGCCCGGGAAGATCGACCCGCGCGGATTCACCATGGCGTCGATGCGCGCCCGGGTCGAGGAACGTCTCAACCACCCCGCCGGCTGGACGCCCGGCGACTCCGAGGAGGACGACATGCCGCGAGCGATCAGCCGGTCCGAGAGCGACGACCAGGAGATCACGCCCCGGAAGTGGACGACGCTCACCGTGGACGGGGCGGACCTGCTGACCGGCGTGACGCACTACCAGGCCACGGCCTACCTCCGGGCGGTCGTGCCCGCCGGCTCCACCCTCCAGGGACGCTTCTACCATCTGCGCCCGGACGGAACCCGGTGGACCGGTCCGATCGTCGAGCGCGTGGGCACCGACGGCGGCAGCTTCCCGGACTTCGGCAACAGCGGCTCGATCGTCCCCAGCGAGCGACTGCGCTTCGAGTTCGTCTACTATCCGCCCGACTCCGGCGACGAGGCCCCGATCACCGTCACGAGCGTGAAGGTCCGCGGCCTGTACTGGGAGAGGTGACACGGACCCGGCTCGGCCGGCCGTCGGCACGACCCGTGTCCCCGCGGTGAGAAATCCCCACCGGTGCGGGGAAACCGGCGCACACGGGGCCACTCCCGTCCACTCCCAGCACATGTGACGGTTTCCCGTGATGTGGTCCCGTGTTGCCTCGAAAGCCACATCGGTGATCGAATGTTTCTCCGTCAACTAGTTATTCGATGTCGTGCAGAGGGTGTCGCCAATGATCGGCCGCTTGCTGGGAAGCCGAACGAAGCGGATGCAACGGACGGGTCCCCTGGCGGCGGTGCGCACCCCGCCGGACGCGGGAGTGCTGAGCTGCCGCGTCCTCGACCCCGTCAACGCCCCGGTGCCGCACGCGGAGTTCACGGTCAGCGACACCATGGGGCGCAAGGTGGTCGGCGGGGGTACGGACCCCTTCGGGTCGTTCGTGGCGACGGTGCCCGCGGGGGAGTACCGGCTGGCCGTGTCCGCCGAGGGCTACACCCCGTACCGCGCCTCCGCGACGGTCGTCGAGGACACGCTGGCCTCGCTGGGCGACGTGACGCTCCAGGTGGCCCAGCCGCCCGAGCTGCCCGCGGCGGGCGACTGGGAGATCGAGCCGGCGCACTCCTCGATCGCGTTCACCGCGCGGCACATCGGGCTGGCCCGGATCCACGGCCGGTTCAACTCCTTCGCGGGCGCGGTGCGGATCGCCGACGACATGGAGCAGTCGGCGATGCACGTCGTGATCGACGCGGCGTCCATCGACACCAACGTGAAGATGCGCGACGACCACCTGCGGTCGGCCGACTTCCTGGACGTCGAGCGGTTTCCGACCCTGGAGTTCTACAGCGACCGGTTCACCCACCGCGGCGGCAACCGCTGGGCCGTCACCGGTGCGCTGTCCCTGCACGGTGTGACGCGCACCGTCACGCTGGACACGGAGTACCTGGGTCTCGGCAACGGCATGGAGGGCGAGACGCGCGCCGCCTGCCGCGCCACCACCGAGCTGCACCGCGACGACTTCACGGTGAGCTGGCAGACGATGCTGGCCCGCGGCATCGCCGTGGTCGGCCCCAGCATCCGCATCGACCTCGACGTGCAGATCGTGCCCAAGGCCTGAGGGCCCCCGAGGGCCGACCGTCCCCGAGGGCTGACCGACAATGGCTCCCGTGAGCGACGTGAGACATGTACTGGTACTGCCCGACCGCGACGCCGCGGAGGAAGCGGCCCAGGCGCTCGGGGAGCGGTTCGGCATCGACGAGGAGCCCCGGATCCTCCGGGACGCCCTGGCCGGTGAGGACGACGCCGAGGACGCCCAGTGGCTCGTCGTCCTGCGGGACGAGCGGGAGGCGCTGGACCCCGGCGAGCTGGACGCGTTCGCGGGGGAGTGGGAGGGCTGGCGCGAGGAGCCGTAGGACCCCTCCGGAGCGCGCGCCGGGCAGCGTCGTACGGCGCTGTCAGTGGTGCGTGCGATGCTTGTCGCGATGGCCAGGAAGACTGCGAACGACGACCCTCTCGCCCCGGTGACCCTTGCCGTGGGCCAGGAGGACCTCCTGCTCGACCGTGCCGTGCAGGAAGTGGTGGCCGCCGCCAAGGCCGCCGACGCCGACACGGACGTACGCGACCTCACCCCCGACCAGCTGCAGCCCGGCACCCTCGCCGAGCTCACCAGCCCCTCGCTCTTCGCCGAGCGCAAAGTCGTGGTCGTACGCAATGCGCAGGACCTGTCCGCCGACACCGTCAAGGACGTCAAGGCGTACCTCGCCGCCCCCGTCGAGGAGATCACCCTCGTCCTGCTGCACGCGGGCGGCGCCAAGGGCAAGGGGGTGCTCGACGCCGGCCGCAAGGCGGGCGCCCGCGAGGTGGCGTGCGCGAAGATGACCAAGCCCGCCGACCGGCTGGCCTTCGTGCGCTCGGAGTTCCGTACGGCCGGGCGGTCGGCCACGCCCGAGGCGTGCCAGGCCCTGGTCGACGCGATCGGCAGCGACCTCAGGGAGCTGGCCTCGGCGGTGTCCCAGCTGACCGCCGACATCGAGGGGACCATCGACGAGGCGGTCGTCGGGCGGTACTACACCGGACGGGCGGAGGCCTCCAGCTTCACGGTCGCCGACCGGGCGGTCGAGGGACGGGCCGCGGAGGCGCTGGAGGCACTGCGCTGGTCGCTGGCGACCGGAGTGGCGCCGGTGCTGATCACCAGTGCCCTGGCCCAGGGCGTGCGGGCGATCGGAAAGCTGTCCTCCGCACGCGGCGGACGCCCCGCCGACCTCGCCCGCGAGCTGGGGATGCCGCCCTGGAAGGTCGACCGCGTCCGGCAGCAGATGCGCGGCTGGACCCCGGACGCCGTCTCCGTGGCCCTGCGCGCGGTGGCCGAGGCGGACGCGGGCGTGAAGGGCGGCAGCGACGATCCCGAGTACGCCCTGGAGAAGGCCGTGGTGACCATCGCGCGGGCGGCGCGTTCACGGGGACGGTCGTAGGCCCCACCGCGCCCGGCGCCGCGCCCGCGACGCCGCACCCGGAACACGCCGAAGGCCCCGGCGTCCGTCCTGGGGAAGGACGGCCACCGGGGCCTTCGGATCAAGCTCGCGGATCCATGCCCGCGTGGCGAACGCAGGCCGCGCATGGATCCTTGGTGCCGGACGGGAGCGGATGAGAGAGGGCCCGCTCTGGGTCCCTCCGGCGATCAGACCAGATGAATCCAGCTAAGGGGTTCAGCCCTTGAGCGCGCCGACCTTCTGCGCCAGCGCCGACTTCTTGTTGGCGGCCTGGTTCTTGTGGATGACGCCCTTGGAGACGGCCTTGTCGAGCTCGCGCGAAGCGACGCGCTGGTACTCGGTGGCCTTCTCCACGTCACCCGCGGCGGCGGCCTCGCGGGCCTTGCGGATCGCGGTCTTCAGAGAGGACTTGACCGACTTGTTGCGCAGCCGGGCCTTCTCGTTGGTCTTGTTCCGCTTGATCTGGGACTTGATGTTCGCCACGAATGAGCCTTTGCAGGTTCAGGCACGAGGCCGCGAGGGTCCCGTGCCGGTGATTTCTTGAAGGAGTGCCTCACGCTGAGAGGGCAAGAGACACAGCCCCCCACACTACCAGCGGGTCGTCGAGGGTCCCAAACCCATCCCGGGTCCCCACCCGTGGGACCATGGAGGCTACGTATCGATCCGACCCGAGACCCGAGACCGCAGACACTGCGGACGCCTCAAGAATCAGGACCCTGCGTGCCCGCGATCCCCAGCCATGTGCCCGAGCCGAGCCGTACCGACCCGGCGCTGATCCGCAACTTCTGCATCATCGCGCACATCGACCACGGCAAGTCCACGCTCGCCGACCGGATGCTCCAGCTCACCGGTGTGGTCGAGCAGCGGCAGATGCGCGCCCAGTACCTCGACCGCATGGACATCGAGCGCGAGCGCGGCATCACGATCAAGTCCCAGGCGGTGCGGTTGCCGTGGGCCCCGTCCCACGACGAGGGCACCACGCACATCCTCAACATGATCGACACCCCGGGGCACGTCGACTTCACCTACGAGGTGTCGCGCTCGCTGGCCGCGTGCGAGGGCACCATCCTCCTCGTCGACGCCGCCCAGGGCATCGAGGCCCAGACCCTCGCCAACCTCTACCTGGCGATGGAGAACGACCTCACGATCATCCCCGTGCTGAACAAGATCGACCTGCCGGCCGCGCAGCCCGAGAAGTTCGCCGAGGAACTGGCCAACCTGGTCGGCTGCGACCCCGACGACGTGCTCAAGGTCTCCGCCAAGACCGGCCTCGGCGTCGACGCGCTGCTGGACAAGGTCGTCGCCGACATCCCGGCGCCGGTCGGCGTCAAGGACGCCCCCGCCCGCGCGATGATCTTCGACTCCGTCTACGACTCCTACCGCGGTGTCGTGACCTACGTCCGTGTCATCGACGGCCAGCTCAACAAGCGTGAGCGCATCCGGATGATGTCCACCGGCGCCACCCACGAGCTGCTGGAGATCGGCACCAACTCGCCCGAGATGCTCTCCGCCGACGGCCTCGGCGTCGGCGAGGTGGGTTACCTGATCACCGGCGTGAAGGACGTCCGCCAGTCCAAGGTCGGCGACACCGTCACCAGCCAGCACAAGGGTGCCGAGGAGGCACTCGGCGGCTACAAGGACCCCAGGCCCATGGTCTTCTCCGGCCTGTACCCCCTGGACGGCTCGGACTACCCGCTGCTGCGCGAGGCCCTGGACAAGCTCCAGCTCAACGACGCCGCCCTGGTCTACGAGCCGGAGACCTCCGCCGCCCTCGGCTTCGGCTTCCGCGTCGGTTTCCTCGGCCTGCTCCACCTCGACGTGATCCGCGAGCGGCTGGAGCGCGAGTTCAACCTCGACCTCATCGCCACCGCGCCCAACGTGATCTACCGCGTGATCATGGAGGACGGCACCGAGCACACCGTCACCAACCCGAGCGAGTTCCCCGAGGGCAAGATCAACGAGGTCTACGAGCCGGTCGTGCGCGCCACGATCCTGGCGCCGACCGAGTTCATCGGCGCGATCATGGAGCTGTGCCAGACCCGGCGCGGCACCCTGCTCGGCATGGACTACCTCTCCGAGGACCGGGTGGAGATCCGCTACACCCTCCCCCTCGCGGAGATCGTCTTCGACTTCTTCGACCAGCTGAAGTCCAAGACCCGCGGGTACGCGTCGCTGGACTACGAGCCCACCGGCGAGCAGACCTCCAGCCTGGTCAAGGTCGACATCCTGCTGCACGGCGACAAGGTGGACGCCTTCTCCGCGATCACCCACAAGGACCAGGCGTACGCGTACGGCGTGCGGCTCGTCGCCAAGCTCAAGGAGCTGATCCCGCGGCAGGCCTTCGAGGTGCCGGTCCAGGCCGCCATCGGCTCCCGGGTGATCGCCCGCGAGACCATCCGCGCCATCCGCAAGGACGTCCTCGCCAAGTGCTACGGCGGTGACATCTCCCGCAAGCGGAAGCTGCTGGAGAAGCAGAAGGAAGGCAAGAAGCGGATGAAGATGGTGGGTTCCGTGGAGGTTCCGCAGGAGGCCTTCATCGCGGTCCTGTCCAGCGACGACAGCGCGGGGTCGGGCAAGGGCAAGAAGTAACCGCCGCACCGCGCGTCGGGTCCGGACAGAACGGACACCGAGGGGCCCGTCGTACGAAAGTGCGGCGGGTCCCTTCGCATGTCACGGGCGCGCATCTGTAGGAAGTGACAGGGCGCGGACTCTTACGCGGGGGCCGGTCGCCCTCTACTCTGATGCCTGCCCCTTAGTTACTCGTGAGTTAAACAAGTGATCGGGCAACAGTCCGACGCGCCGCTTGAACCACGGCCCGAACAACCGCCCGAGAGTGAACCAGCCACACCTGAGCCAGCCGCAACGAGCCAGCCGCACCGTCGCGGGCCCGGAGGATGTCGTGAGCGATACACAGACACTGATCGAGAACCGTCCGCCCTCCGTGGCGGGACTCTTCCTGGAGCGGGTGGCCGCCACGCCGGACGCCGAGGCGTACCGCTACCCGGTGGCGCCGGCCTCGGGCGAGGGCCCCGACGACTGGAAGTCGCTGACCTGGGGGCAGGCCGCCGAGCGGGTGTACGCGATCGCGGCCGGCCTGATCGAACTGGGCGTGCGGCCCGAGCAGCGCGTGGCGCTGGCCTCCTCCACCCGCCTGGAGTGGATCCTCGCCGACCTCGGCATCATGTGCGCGGGCGCGGCGACGACCACCGTCTACCCGCAGACCAACGCCGACGAATCGGCGTACATCCTCTCCGACTCCGAGAGCCGGGTGCTGATCGCGGAGGACGCCGCGCAGCTCGCCAAGGCGCAGGAGAAGAAGGCGGAGCTGCCCGACCTCACCCACGTCGTCGTGGTCGACGCGGCCGGTGCCGACACCTCCGAGGACTGGATCCTCACCCTCGACGAGCTGGAGCGCCGGGGCGCGGCCCGCCTGGAGACGGAGCCGCAGCTGATCAAGGAGCGGGTCGGCGCACTCACCAAGGACCAGCTCGCCACCCTCATCTACACCTCCGGCACCACGGGCCGGCCCAAGGGCGTCCGCCTCCCGCACGACAACTGGTCGTACATGGCGAAGGCGATCGCGGCGACCGGCCTGGTCACCAAGGACGACATCCAGTACCTGTGGCTGCCGCTCGCGCACGTCTTCGGCAAGGTGCTGACCTCCGGCCAGATCGAGGCCGGTCACGTCACCGCCGTCGACGGCCGGGTCGACAAGATCATCGAGAACCTGCCCGTCGTCCAGCCGACCTACATGGCGGCCGTGCCCCGCATCTTCGAGAAGGTCTACAACGGCGTCGCGGCCAAGGCCCGCGCGGGCGGCGGGGCCAAGTACAAGATCTTCCAGTGGGCCGCCGGGGTCGCCCGCGAGTACGCCAAGGTCACCCAGGACAACTTCAAGCGCACCGGCACCGCGAGCGCCCCCGCCGGTCTGCGCGCCAAGCACGCCGTCGCCGACAAACTCGTCTACGCCAAGATCCGCGAGGCCTTCGGCGGTCGCCTGCGCGCCTGCGTCTCGGGCTCGGCCGCCCTCGCGCCCGAGATCGGCTACTTCTTCGCCGGCGCCGGCATCCACATCCTGGAGGGCTACGGCCTCACCGAGTCCTCCGCGGCCTCCTTCGTCAACCCCGGCGAGGCCTACCGCACCGGCACGGTCGGCAAGCCGCTGCCCGGCACCGAGGTGCGCATCGCGGACGACGGCGAGATCCTGCTGCGCGGCCCCGGCATCATGGAGGGCTACCACAAGCTTCCGGAGAAGACCGCCGAGGTCCTGGAGGCGGACGGCTGGTTCCACACCGGCGACATCGGCGAGCTCTCGCCCGACGGCTACCTGCGCATCACCGACCGCAAGAAGGACCTCATCAAGACCTCCGGCGGCAAGTACATCGCGCCCGCCGAGGTCGAGGGCCAGTTCAAGGCGGTCTGCCCCTACGTCTCCAACATCCTGGTGCACGGCGCCGACCGGAACTTCTGCACGGCGCTCATCGCCCTCGACGAGATCGCGATCACGGAGTGGGCCAAGGAGAACGGCCTGGAGGGCAAGCCGTACGCGGAGATCGTCGCGGCGCCCGCGACCGTCGAGATGGTCGACGGCTACGTCAAGCAGCTCAACGAGGGCCTGCAGCGCTGGCAGACCATCAAGAAGTTCCGCCTGCTGCCCCGCGACCTCGACGTCGAGCACGGCGAGATCACACCGAGCCTCAAGCTGAAGCGTCCGGTGGTGGAGCGGGAGTACAAGAACCTGATCGAGGAGATGTACGAGGGCTCGCGCGAGGCGTAGGACCGAAGCCGCGGGTGTTCGAGGACGGCCGGTTTCCGTTCGGATTCCGGCCGGTCTCGAACGTTCGCCTAGCACGGTTCTCACTCATCGAGGCGCACTTCGGTAACTCCGTGCTTATGGGCGGGGCCGGTCTGTCACTCTGTCGGCATCGAGTGTGAGGAATTCGCACGAACTGCCCGGGGAGACGTCCATGTCGGCCATTCCGAGGCAGCGGGAGACCGCCCCCCGCGCCCGCGCGGCGGCCGTGCGCGCCGCTGAGGCATCCGCCGAGGGGGCCGGCGAGGCCTCCTCGGGCGAGGGCGTCGGCGAGCGCTTCGAGGAGTGCGCGCGGGCGCGCGTGACCCTGCTGGGCAGCTCCCTGGCGCCGGGCGCCGCCCGCGCGATGGCGCGCGCCGCGCTCGCCGACTGGTCCGCGCTCGGGCTGCCCGGCACGGAGCACCTGACCGAGCACCTCACCGCCGACGCCCTGGTCGTCGTCAGCGAGCTGGTCACCAACGCCGTCGTGCACGCCGGTACCGACGTCGAGGTGGGCCTCCGGGTGGAGGAGACGGGCACGCTCGTCGTCGAGGTCGCGGACCGGCACCCCTCCCGGGCCCCGGGGGGAGGCGGCGACCACGAGGCACCGCACGACCCCGCCGAGTACGGACGGGGCCTGCGGCTCGTCGCCGCGCTCGCGGAGGCCTGGGGCATCACCTACCGCCCGGACTCCAAGACGGTGTGGGCGCGGCTGCCGGCCGGCGGCGCCCAGCCCGCGGAGGGTGCCGGGACGATGGCCGGCGCCGACCTCGCCGAGGCCGCGGCCGGTGGGTCGGGTGGCGAGGGCGTCGGGCCGTCCGGGGGCGCGGTGCGGGCCGGGGCGTACGCCGGGGGCGCTCACGCAACGCCGTCCACGGTCGCGACGGACCCGAAGGGCCCCGACGGCCCGCACGGCGCGTCCGGTGGGCCCGCGAGGCCCGGCCGGCGCCGCACCCGCGACCGGGAGTGGCTGGGCCGCGGCGCGCTGTCCTTCCTCGCCGAGGCCTCCGACCTCCTGGCCGGACAGCTCGACGAGGACCTCGTCGCCTCCCTCACCGGCCAGCTCATCGTGCCCCGGCTCGCCGACTGGTGCGGGGTGTGGCTGGAGGACGAGACCCTGGGCCGGGGCGCCTGGAGCGACGATTCCGGGACGGCCGTCGGCGCCCGGCTGGCCCGCGTGTGGCACGCGGGCGAGGGCCACCTCGACGAGCTGCGCGCGGCCCTGGAGAAGGAGCCGCCCCGCCCGCGCGACCCGTGGCGCTCCGGTCCCGTCGGCCACCCCTGGCCCGCCGAGGCGCTCGGCACGAACGGCACCGCGCTCGCCTACCGACTGGTCGCAGGCGGCCGCCCCCTGGGCACCC
The DNA here is from genome assembly GCF_000772045.1 of Streptomyces sp. CCM_MD2014. Classification (GTDB taxonomy): domain Bacteria; phylum Actinomycetota; class Actinomycetes; order Streptomycetales; family Streptomycetaceae; genus Streptomyces; species Streptomyces salinarius. Next base: position 5,903,132 of record NZ_CP009754.1, read on the forward strand.
TGGTCATCGGCCGGGCCGACCCTCCGGACCAGGCCCCGGGCGCCCCGGGAGCCCCGGATGCTCAGGACGCCCCCGACACCGGCGGCCACCTGGCCTCTCCCGGCTTCCCCGACGAGATCACCGGCCTGGTCGAGGACCTCAGCCGCCGGGTGGCACTCGCCATCGGTGCCGCCCGCCAGTACGCCCGGCAGGCCACCATCAGCGCCGTGCTCCAGCGCGGCCTGCTGCCCGGCGCCGTCGCCGAGATCCCCGGCGTGCGCAGCGCCCTCGTCTACGAACCGCGCGACAAGGGCGGCCCCAGCGGCGACTTCTACGACCTCTTCCCGGCCGGCGACGGCCGCTGGTGCTTCGCCGTGGGCGACGTCCAGGGCAAGGGCCCCGAGGCCGCCGTCGTCATCGGGCTCGCCCGCCCCTGGCTGCGGCTGCTGGCCCGCGAGCAGTACGGGGTCCCCGACGTCCTCGACCGCCTCAACCAGCTCCTCCTCGACGACGCCACCGAGGCCGCCGACGCCGCCGCCCGCGCACTGGTCGCCGCCGGAGGCCCACCGGTTGCCCCGGGCGACGGACCGCAGACCCGCTTCCTCTCCCTCCTCTACGGCGAGCTGGTCCCCTTCGAGGGCGGCGTCCGCTGCACCCTCGCCTCCGCCGGACACCCGCTGCCGCTGCTCCTCGGACCCGACGGCACGGTGAGGGCGGTCGCGTGCCCGCAGACCCTGCTCGGCGTCGTCGAAGACGCCACGTACGTCAGCGAGAGCTTCGAGCTGCGCTCCGGCGACACCCTGCTGTGCGTCACGGACGGGGTCACGGAGCGGCGCAGCGGCTCCCGCCAGTTCGACGACGGCGACGGGCTGGCCCAGGCGCTGGCCGGCTGCACGGGCCTGGACGCCGAGCTGGTCGCCGAGCGCATCAGGCGGCTGGTGCACGAGTTCGGGCCCCGGCCCCCGGAGGACGACCTGGCCCTGCTGGTGCTCCAGGCCGAGTGAGCGGCCGGGCGGGGGTGTCCGGCCGGGTGCGGGACAATGGAACGCATGCCCTCCGCACTCCCCGACGGCGAACCCGTCCCCGCCGACGGCGCCCTGCCCGCGTCCGCGCTCGCCGGGGCCGCCGACCGCCCCCTCGGCTTCTACCTGCACGTGCCGTACTGCGCCACCCGCTGCGGCTACTGCGACTTCAACACCTACACCGCGACCGAGCTGCGCGGCACCGGCGGCGTCCTGGCCTCCCGCGACAACTACGCCGACACGCTCGTCGACGAGGTCCGCCTGGCCCGCAAGGTGCTCGGCGACGACCCCCGCGAGGTCCGTACGGTCTTCGTCGGCGGCGGTACGCCCACCCTGCTGGCCGCCGGGGACCTGGTGCGGATGCTGGGCGCGATCCGCGACGAGTTCGGCCTGGCGCCGGACGCGGAGATCACCACGGAGGCCAACCCGGAGTCGGTCGGCCCGGCGTACCTCGCCACCCTCCGCGAGGGCGGCTTCAACCGCATCTCCTTCGGCATGCAGAGCGCCAGGCAGCACGTCCTGAAGATCCTGGACCGCACCCACACCCCGGGCCGCCCCGAGGCCTGCGTCGCCGAGGCCCGCGCGGCCGGCTTCGACCACGTCAACCTCGACCTGATCTACGGCACCCCGGGGGAGTCCGACGACGACTGGCGCGCCTCCCTGGACGCCGCGCTCGGCGCCGGACCCGACCACGTCTCGGCGTACGCCCTGATCGTCGAGGAGGGCACCCAGCTGGCCCGGCGCATCCGGCGCGGCGAGGTCCCCATGACCGACGACGACGTGCACGCCGACCGGTACCTGATCGCCGAGGAGACTCTGGCGGCGGCGGGCTTCGACTGGTACGAGGTGTCGAACTGGGCCACCTCCGAGGCCGGGCGCTGCCTGCACAACGAGCTGTACTGGCGGGGCGCCGACTGGTGGGGCGCGGGACCGGGCGCGCACTCCCACGTGGGGGGCGTGCGGTGGTGGAACGTGAAGCATCCGGGGGCGTACGCGGGCGCTCTGGCGGCGGGGAAGTCGCCGGGCGCGGGGCGCGAGGTCCTCTCGGACGAGGACCGGCGCGTGGAGCGCATCCTGCTGGAGCTGCGGCTGCGGGAGGGCGTCCCGCTGGCGCTGCTGCGGGAGGCGGGACTGGCGGCGGCGGGACGGGCGCTGTCGGAGGGGTTGCTGGAGAAGGGGCCGTACGAGGCGGGGAGCGCGGTGCTGACGCTGCGCGGGCGGCTGCTGGCGGACGCGGTGGTGCGGGACCTGGTGGACTGACGGGGGGTCTCCTCGCCCCCACCGCCCCTTCCCGTTCCCGACCTCTGGGGGCTGCGCCCCAGACCCCGCTTCGGCCTGAACGGCCTCGTCCTCAAACGCCGGACGGGCTGGTGATTCAGCCCCTCCGGCGTTTGAGGAGCGGGGGGCCCGGGGGCAGCGCCCCCGGGGTCGGGACGGGAAGGGGCGGCGGGGGCGGAAACGTCACGCCGTCACGAAGTCGATCAGTTCTTCCACTCGTCCCAGCAGCTCCGGCTCCAGGTCCTTGTACGAGTTCACCCGCGCCAGGATCGCCTGCCACACCGCGCCGGTGTTGTCGGACGGCCAGCCCAGTGCCCGGCACACCCCCGTCTTCCAGTCCTGGCCGTGCGGCACCCGGGGCCAGGCGTCGATCCCCACCGACGACGGCTTCACCGCCTCCCAGATGTCGATGTACGGGTGGCCCACGACCAGCGCGTGCTCGCTCGTCACCGCCTCCGCGATGCGCCACTCCTTCGAGCCCGGCACCAGGTGGTCCACCAGGACGCCCAGCCGCGCGTCGGGGCCGGGGGCGAAGTCGGCGACGATCGACGGGAGGTCGTCCACGCCGCCCAGGTACTCCACGACGACGCCCTCGATGCGCAGGTCGTCGCCCCAGACCTTCTCGACCAACTCGGCGTCGTGCCGCCCCTCGACGTAGATGCGCCCGGCGCGCGCCACCCGCGCCCGTGCGCCGGGGACGGCGACCGAACCGGACGCCGTGCGGGAGGGCCGTACCGGGCCGGAGGACGACGACGGCCGCACCAGCGTCACCACCCGGCCCTCCAGGAGGAAGCCGCGCGGCTCCAGCGGGAACACCCGGTGCTTGCCGAAGCGGTCCTCCAGGGTCACCGTGCCCGCCTCGCAGCGGATCACCGCGCCGCAGAACCCTGTGCCGGGCTCCTCGACCACCAGGCCGGGATCGGCCGGTACCTCGGGGACGGGCTGCGGTTTCTTCCACGGAGGGGTCAGGTCGGCGGAGTACTGGCGCATTCTGACGACGATACGAGGAGACAGCGCGCCGTGATCACCGCGACACGCCGAACCGGGCGGCCAGCGCGTCCCGTTGGGCCCGGACGAACGCCGCGTCCACCACCGCTCCGTGACCGGGGACGTACAGCGCGTCGTCGCCGCCCAGGTCCAGCAGCCGGTCCAGGGCGTCCGGCCAGTGCTCCGGCACGGCGTCGGGGCCGGCCTGCGGCTCGCCGGACTCCTCGACCAGGTCGCCGCAGAAGACGACCGCCGGGCTGCCCGGCACCAGTACCGCGAGGTCGTGCCCGGTGTGGCCCGGGCCGACGTCGGCCAGCAGCACCTGGCGGCCGCCGCCCAGGTCGAGCCGCCGCTCGCCGCGGACCTCGTGCCGGACCGGGGCGAGCGCGTCGGCCGCCTCCCGCGCCGCCCGCGCGTCCAGCCCCTCCGCCACCGCGTCCGCGCGCAGCGCCTCCCGCCCCTGTCCGCCCGGCGCGAACAGCGCACCCGAACCCGTCGCGCCGTACGCGCCGTACACCTCCGCGCCCCCGAACGCCGCCGCGCCGAAGACGTGGTCGAAGTGCGGGTGGGTCAGCGCGAGATGTGTCACACGGTGGCCGGCGAGCCGCCGCGCCGCCTCGTGCAGCCGGCCGCCCTCCGCCAGGCTCGACCCCGCGTCCACCATCAGCGCCCCGCCCGCGCCGAGCACCAGCCCCGCCGTGCAGTCCCAGCCCGGCAGCCGGCACCGCCCCACTCCGTGCGCCAGCCGCTCCCAGTCCAGCTCTTCCCAAGTCACCGTCACGGCGACGACGCTAACGGCATCGTCACGGCCTTGCCGGGGGACTACCCCACGGCCGTACACTGGGCCGGGGAAGTCTGGCACTCGCGAGCCGTGAGTGCCAGGACAGACAGGTCAACGCAGGCCGGACAGGCCGAAACGGGCGGACGACAGCTGGAGGTGCGCGCCGATGCTCAGTGAACGCAGGCTTCAGGTGCTGCGCGCCATCGTCCAGGACTACGTCGGCACCGAGGAACCGGTCGGTTCCAAGGCCCTCACCGAGCGGCACAACCTCGGCGTCTCCCCGGCCACCGTGCGCAACGACATGGCGGCCCTGGAGGACGAGGGGTTCATCGCCCAGCCGCACACCAGCGCCGGGCGCATCCCGACCGACAAGGGCTACCGGCTCTTCGTCGACAAGCTGGCCGGCGTCAAACCGATGACCGCGCCCGAGCGGCGTGCCATCCAGAACTTCCTGGAGGGCGCCGTCGACCTCGACGACGTCGTGGCCCGCACGGTGCGGCTGCTCGCGCAGCTCACCCGGCAGGTCGCCGTCGTGCAGTACCCGTCGCTGACCCGTTCGACGGTGCGGCACGTGGAGCTGCTCTCGCTCGCGCCCGCGCGTCTGATGCTCGTGCTGATCACGGACACCGGCCGGGTCGAGCAGCGGATGATCGACTGCCCGGCGCCGTTCGGCGAGGCCTCGCTGGCCGACCTGCGGGCGCGGCTCAACAGCCGGGTCGCGGGACGCCGTTTCACGGATGTGCCGTCTCTGGTGGAAGATCTTGCGGAGCCCTTCGAGGCCGAGGATCGCGGTACGGTCTCCACCGTGCTCTCCACTCTCCTGGAGACGCTGGTCGAGGAGAACGAGGAGCGGCTGATGATCGGCGGCACCGCCAATCTGACCCGCTTCGGGCACGACTTCCCCTTGGTGATCCGGCCGGTGCTGGAGGCGCTGGAGGAGCAGGTCGTGCTCCTCAAGCTGCTCGGCGAGGCGAAGGATCCGGGCGTGACCGTACGGATCGGTCATGAGAACGCCCACGAAGGACTCAACTCAACGTCCGTCGTGTCGGTCGGCTACGGTTCGGGCGGCGAGGCGGTTGCCAAGCTCGGCGTGGTCGGACCGACCCGCATGGACTACCCGGGAACGATGGGAGCGGTACGCGCAGTGGCACGGTACGTCGGACAGATCCTGGCGGAGTCGTAGGTGGCCACGGACTACTACGCCGTACTCGGCGTGCGCCGCGACGCTTCCCAGGACGAGATCAAGAAGGCGTTCCGGAGGCTCGCCCGCGAGCTGCACCCGGACGTCAACCCCGATCCGAAGACCCAGGAGCGGTTCAAGGAGATCAACGCCGCCTACGAGGTGCTGTCGGACCCGCAGAAGAAGCAGGTCTACGACCTCGGCGGCGACCCGCTCTCCCAGGCCGGGGGCGGCGGTGGCGCCGGCGGCTTCGGCGCGGGCGGCTTCGGGAACTTCTCGGACATCATGGACGCGTTCTTCGGTACGGCGTCGCAGCGCGGGCCGCGCTCGCGCACCCGCCGGGGCCAGGACGCGATGATCCGCATCGAGGTCGAGCTGGACGAGGCCGCCTTCGGCACGACCAAGGACATCCAGGTCGACACGGCGGTCGTCTGCAACACCTGCAACGGCGAGGGCGCGGCTCCCGGCACGTCGGCCCAGACGTGCGACATGTGCCGCGGCCGCGGTGAGGTCTCGCAGGTCACCCGGTCCTTCCTGGGCCAGGTCATGACCTCCCGCCCCTGCCCGCAGTGCCAGGGCTTCGGCACCGTGGTCCCCACCCCGTGCCCCGAGTGCGCGGGCGACGGCCGGGTCCGCTCCCGGCGCACCCTGACCGTGAAGATCCCGGCCGGTGTCGACAACGGCACCCGGATCCAGCTCGCGGGCGAGGGCGAGGTCGGCCCCGGCGGCGGCCCGGCCGGCGACCTGTACGTCGAGATCCACGAGCTGTCCCACTCGACGTTCCAGCGGCGCGGCGACGACCTGCACTGCACGGTCACCATTCCGATGACGGCGGCGGCCCTCGGCACCAAGGTGCCGCTGGAGACCCTCGACGGCATGGAGGAGATCGACATCCGACCGGGCACCCAGTCCGGCCAGTCGATCCCGAAGCACGGCCGGGGCGTCACGCATCTGCGCGGCGGCGGCCGCGGCGACCTCATCGTCCACGTCGAGGTCACCACCCCGGGCAAGCTCGACCCCGAACAGGAACGCCTCCTGCGCGAGCTGGCCAAGCTGCGCGGAGAGGAACGCCCGCAGGGGCAGTTCCAGCCCGGGCAGCAGGGGCTGTTCTCGCGGCTGAAGGACGCGTTCAACGGGCGGTGACGCGCCGCGTTCCGATACGGATGCTCCTGGCGTATGCCAACGGAAGCCCGGATTCGGACCTGTGCGGAGGACGTGACACCATGCCGTCATGTCCTCCGCACTGACCGATCTCTTCCCCTACCCGATCGTGCAGGCGCCCATGGCGGGCGGCGTCTCCGTGCCCGCGCTCGCGGCGGCGGTGTCCGAGGCGGGCGGGCTGGGCTTCCTGGCCGCCGGGTACAAGACCGCGGACGGGATGTACCAGGAGATCAAGCACCTGCGGGGACTGACGAGCCGGCCCTTCGGCGTCAATCTCTTCCTCCCGCAGACGGAGGCGGCCGACCCCGCCGCCGTCGACGTCTACGCCCACCAGCTGGCCGGCGAGGCCGCCTGGTACGAGACGGAGCTGGGCGACCCCGACAGCGGCCGGGACGACGGCTACGAGACCAAACTCGCCGTGCTCCTCGACAACCCCGTGCCGGTGGTGTCCTTCCACTTCGGCGTCCCGAGCCGCGAGGTCGTCGACTCCCTGCACCGCGTGGGCACCTTCGCCCTGGTCAGCGCGACCACCGCGGACGAGGCCCGGGCCGTCGAGCAGTCCGGCGCCGACGCGGTGATCGCGCAGGGCGCAGAGGCGGGCGGCCACCAGGGCACCCACCGCGACCACCCGGAGACCGGCGGTGCCGGCACCGGGCTGCTGTCGCTGGTCGCCCAGGTCCGGGAGGCGGTGAGCCTGCCGATCGTCGCCGCCGGCGGCATCATGCGCGGTGCCCAGATCGCCGCGGTCCTCGCGGCCGGCGCGAGCGCGGCCCAGCTCGGCACCGCCTTCCTCGCCACCCCCGAGTCCGGCGCCCCCGACCTGCACAAGCAGGCGCTGACCAACCCGCTGTTCGTGCGCACCGAACTCACCCGCGCCTTCTCCGGCCGCCCGGCCCGCGCGCTGGTCAACCGCTTCCTGCGCGAGCACGGCCCCTACGCCCCCGCCGCCTACCCCGAGGTGCACCACCTCACCTCGCCGGTGCGCAAGGCGGCGGCCAAGGCGGGCGACGCGCAGGGCATGGCGCTGTGGGCGGGACAGGGGCACCGGATGGCCCGGGAGCTGCCCGCCGGACGGCTCGTGGAGGTACTGGCGGCCGAACTCGCCGCCGCCGGGACAGCGTTGTCGGGCTATGCGACGGGAGGCGGCGGCCGATGACCGCACCGGTGTTCGTGGTCGACTCCCTGCGGCCGGAGGACCTGCCCGCCGGCGAGTACGTCCTCGGCGGCCCCGAGGGGCGGCACGCCGTCTCCGTGAAGCGGCTGCGCGCGGGCGAGGACGTGGTCCTCACCGACGGACGCGGCCGCTGGGCCGAGGGCGTGGTCAAGGCCGCCGAGGGCAAGGACCGCCTCGTCGTCGCCGTCCCGGAGGGGGTGCGCGAGGAGCCCGCCGAGCAGCCCCGCGTCACCGTCGTCCAGGCCCTGCCCAAGGGCGACCGCGGTGAGCTGGCCGTCGAGACGATGACCGAGGTCGGGGTCGACGCGATCGTGCCCTGGGCGGCGTCCCGGTGCATCACGCAGTGGAAGGGCGAGCGCGGCCTGAAGGCGCTCGGCAAGTGGCGGGCCACGGCCCGGGAGGCCGGCAAGCAGTCCCGCCGGGTCCGCTTCCCCGACGTCGCGGACGCGGCGACGAGCAAGCAGGTTGCCTCACTTCTGGCCGAGGCCGACTTCGCCGCCGTACTCCACGAGAGCGGCGACGCGCCCCTGTCCGTCGCCGAACTCCCCGCCACCGGCGACATCGTGCTGGTCGTCGGCCCCGAAGGGGGCGTGTCCCCGGAGGAGCTGGCGCTCTTCGCCGAGGCCGGTGCGCGGCCCTACCGCCTGGGCCGCAGCGTCCTGCGCACCTCCACCGCGGGCACCGCCGCGACCGCCGTACTCCTGGCCCGCACCGGCCGCTGGTCCTGACGGCGCCTGACGCCGGACACCGTGCCGGCCTCCGGTCAGCCGCCGGTGCCGGCCACCACGGCGGAGCACAGCTCCCAGCCGTCCAGCTCCACCCGTCGGCCCGGGTCCCGGGCAGCAGCCCGGCTCCACCGGCCGGGAGGAGTGGCCGTAAGCGCCCTACCGTCGGCCCCCGGACGGTGGCAGGCTGCCCTCCATGGGGGCATTGAGGCGGATTTGGCGCATGGCTCCGGTGGTCGTCGGCTCGGCCGTCGCCGTCGGCGGGGTCGTCGCGTGCGAACCGGGCGGACTCGGCACCGCGACGGTCGCCTACACGACCGACCAGACGGTGACCCGCGAACTGGAGCGGCAGAAGGCGGAGGTGCGCTGGCTGACCTGCACCGCCTCCTACGGCGACAAGGGCACCACGGCCTCGGCGGCCGAGGACGCGGTCGCCTCCGTCCACTGCGAGGGCAGGACGGACGCCGGCCAGGACATCACCGTCGACGGCAAGGTCACCAAGGTCGTCAACGGCGCCTGTGTGCGCGGGAACCTGACCGCGAAGGTGGACGGCAAGCAGTGGTTCCGGGTCAAGGGCCTGGGCAACTGCGACGCCACCAGCGCGCCGCCCGCCGACCGGCCCTCCCAGGACCGGCCCGGGCCCACCGTGACCGTCACCCGGACCATCTGGTGCCCCGACGACCCGCACTGCGGCCCGGTCGAGGGCAAGTGACCGGACCGGGGCCGTGGCCGGGAAGTGATCCAAACCTCTGTCGGCGGGGCGCGCCCCTGCATAGGGTATGGGGGTGACTCAGCCCGCAGCGCCTGCCTACCTCCGCTTTCCGCACCCGCACGGCGAGTTGGTCGCCTTCACCGCCGAGGACGACGTGTGGCTCGCCCCGCTCGACGGCGGCCGCGCCTGGCGGGTCAGCGCCGACAACGTACCGGTGAACCACCCGCGCATCTCGCCCGACGGCACCACGGTCGCCTGGACCTCCACCCGCGACGGTGCCCCCGAGGTGCACGTCGCCCCCGTCGAGGGCGGCCCCGCCAAGCGCCTCACCCACTGGGGCAGCATCAGGACCCAGGTACGCGGCTGGACCGCCGACGGCCGCGTCCTCGCCCTGAGCACCTACGGCGAGGCCAGCCTGCGCCGCAGCTGGGCCCGCGCCGTCCCGCTCGACGGCGGACCGGCCACCACCCTGCCGTACGGCCCCGTCGGCGACGTCGCACAGGGCCGGCACACCGTGCTGCTGTCCGCGCCGATGGGCCGCGAGGCCGCCTGGTGGAAGCGCTACCGGGGCGGCACCGCCGGCAAGCTGTGGATCGACCCCGGGGACGACGGCGAGTTCGTGCGCCTGCACGCCGACCTCGACGGCAACATCGAGTACCCCTTCTGGGTCGGCGACCGGATCGCCTTCCTCTCCGACCACGAGGGCACCGGCGCCCTCTACTCCTCCCTCGCCGACGGCTCCGACCTGCGCCGCCACACCCCTCTCGACGGTTTCTACGCCCGCCACGCGGCCACCGACGGCACCCGCGTCGTGTACGCGTCCGCCGGTGAGCTGTGGACCCTCGACGACCTCGACGGCGCCGAACCGCGCCGCCTGGACATCCGGCTCGGCGGCGCCCGCGTCGACCTCCAGCCGTACCCGGTCAACGCCGCCCGCTGGTTCGGCTCCGCGTCCCCCGACCACACCGCGCGCGGCAGCGCCGTCGCCGTACGCGGCGGCGTGCACTGGGTCACCCACCGCTCCGGCCCCGCCCGCGCGCTCGCGGTCACGCCCGGCGTGCGCAACCGGCTGCCACGCACCTTCCGCGCCGAGGGCGAGGAGTGGGTGGTGTGGGTGACGGACGCCGAGGGCGACGACGCGCTGGAGTTCGCCCCCGCGACCGGACTCGCTCCCGGCGCCACCCCACGGCGTCTGGCCGCCGGGCAGCTCGGCCGGGTGCTGCACCTCGCCGTCGCCCCCGACGGCAGCCGCGTCGCCGTCGGCTCGCACGACGGGCGGGTCCTGCTCGTCGAGCGCGAGACCGGCGAGGTCCGCGAGGTCGACCGCAGCGAGGACGGCGACGCCTCCGGTCTCGTCTTCTCGCCCGACTCCGCCTGGCTCGCCTGGTCCCACCCGGGCCCGGAGCCGCTGCGCCAGCTCAAGCTCGCCAACACCACCGACCTGTCGGTCAGCGAGGCGACGCCGCTGCGCTTCAACGACTACTCGCCCGCGTTCACGCTGGACGGCAAGCACCTCGCCTTCCTCTCCACCCGCTCCTTCGACCCGGTCTACGACGAGCACGTCTTCGACCTGGCCTTCGTCGAGGGTGCCCGGCCCTACCTGATCACCCTCGCCGCGACCACCCCCTCGCCCTTCGGTCCGCAGCGCCACGGCCGCGCCTTCGAGACGCCGGACCGCGAGGAGACCCCCGACAGCGAGGGCACCCCGACCACCCGCATCGACATCGAGGGCCTCGCCGACCGCATCGTGCCCTTCCCGGTGGAGGCCGCCCGCTACTCCCGGCTGCGGGCCGCCAAGGACGGCGTCCTGTGGCTGCGGCACCCGCTCACCGGCGTCCTCGGCGCCTCCCGCGCCAACCCGGAGGACCCCGACCCCAACACCGAGCTGGAGCGGTACGACCTCGCCCAGCAGCGCGTCGAGCACCTCGCCGGCGACGCCGACCACTTTGAGGTCAGCGGCGACGGCAAGCGGGTGCTGCTGTGGACCGACGGCCGGCTCAAGGTCGTACCCAGCGACCGGCGGGCCTCCGGCGACGAGGACAGCGACACCAACATCACCGTCGACCTGGCCCGGGTCCGCCAGACCGTCGAGCCGGCCGCCGAATGGCGGCAGATGTTCGACGAGACCGGCCGCATCATGCGCGACCACTTCTGGCGGGCCGACATGAACGGCGTCGACTGGGACGGCGTCCTGGACCGCTACCGCCCCGTCCTCGACCGCGTCGCCACCCACGACGACCTGGTCGACCTGCTGTGGGAGGTGCACGGCGAACTCGGCACCTCGCACGCCTACGTCACCCCGCGCGGCGGCCACGGCTCCGGCGCCCGTCAGGGCCTGCTCGGCGCCGATCTCTCCCGCCACGAGGACGGCACCTGGCGCATCGACCGCGTACTGCCCTCCGAGACCTCCGACCCCAACGCCCGCTCCCCGCTCGCCGCGCCCGGTGTCGCCGTCCGCGCCGGGGACGCGATCGTCGCGGTCGCGGGACAGGCCGTGGACCCGGTCACCGGGCCCGGACCCCTGCTCGTCGGCACGGCCGGCAAGCCGGTCGAGCTGACCGTCTCCCCGTCCGGCGGCGGAGAGGCGCGGCACGCCGTCGTCGTCCCGCTCGCCGACGAGGAGCCGCTGCGCTACCACGCCTGGGTCGCCGACCGCCGCGCCTACGTCCACGAGAAGTCCGGCGGCCGGCTCGGCTACCTGCACGTGCCCGACATGCAGGCGCCCGGCTGGGCCCAGATCCACCGGGACCTGCGCGTCGAGGTCGCCAGGGAGGGCCTGGTCGTCGACGTCCGCGAGAACCGCGGCGGGCACACGTCCCAGCTGGTCGTGGAGAAGCTGGCCCGGCGCATCGTCGGCTGGGACCTGCCGCGCGGGATGCGGCCGTCCAGCTACCCGTTGGACGCGCCCCGGGGGCCGGTGGTCGCGGTCGCCAACGAGTTCTCCGGCTCGGACGGAGACATCGTCAACGCGGCGATCAAGGCGCTCGGCATCGGCCCGGTCGTCGGCGTCCGCACCTGGGGCGGCGTCATCGGCATCGACAGCCGCTACCGGCTGGTGGACGGGACGCTGATCACCCAGCCGAAGTACGCGTTCTGGCTGGAGGGGTACGGCTGGGGCGTGGAGAACCACGGCGTCGACCCGGACGTGGAGGTCCCGCAGCGCCCCCAGGACCACGCGGCGGGCCGCGACCGGCAGTTGGACGAGGCGATCACGCTCGCGCTGGCGGCCCTGGAGGAAACCCCGGCGAAGACACCGCCCGCGCTGCCGTAACCGCGGGCAGTCGTGCCTCCCCCGGTGCCTGAACGGCCTGGGAGATACCCCCAGGGCGGCACGGGTGGGCGCGGGCGGCACCCCGTTCCGCCGGGCTGCGCACCCCGCGCCCGCGCCCGTGCCGGCCTCGCCGCCGCGCCGTGGTGGACGCCGGGTGGGGGCGCGTGCCGGGTGCCGCTGCGCCCACCCGTGCCGCCCCGGCGGCACGACTGCCCGCAGCTATGGCGGCGCGGCCGCGCCGCGGATGCGGCGGATACGATGCCCGTCAGAAGATCACCGGCGTGAGGAGAGCCAAGTGGCTGGCGAAGCACAGGACGACTGTCTGTTCTGCAAGATCGTCGCAGGGCAGATTCCCGCGACGATCGTCCGCGAGACGGACACCACCGTCGCGTTCCGGGACATCAACCCCCAGGCCCCCACCCACGTCCTGGTGATCCCCAAGGCCCATCACAAGGACGCCGCCGCCCTCGCCGCCGAGGCTCCGCAGCTCGCCGCCGACGTCCTGCGCGAGACCCGGGCCGTCGCCGACGAGGAGAAGCTGGACAGCTACCGCACCGTCTTCAACACCGGCAGCGGCGCCGGCCAGACCGTCTGGCACGCGCACGCCCACGTGCTCGGCGGCCGGGGCCTCGAATGGCCCCCCGGATAGTCCGAGGCGGCAGACACCGTGTCCGTACGTGAACTCGTCGTCCTCGGCACCGCCAGCCAGGTCCCGACCCGGCACCGCAACCACAACGGCTACCTGCTCCGCTGGGACGGCGAGGGCATCCTGTTCGACCCCGGCGAGGGCACGCAGCGCCAGATGCTGCGCGCCGGGGTCGCCGCCCACGACCTGAACCGGATCTGCGTCACGCACTTCCACGGCGATCACAGCCTCGGCCTCGCCGGCGTGATCCAGCGCATCAACCTCGACCAGGTCCCGCACGAGGTCACCGCCCACTACCCGCGCTCCGGGCAGCGTTTCTTCGAGCGGCTGCGCTACGCCACCGCCTACCGCGAGACCGTCGCCCTCACCGAGGCCCCGGTCGCCGCCGACGGCCCCCTCGCGGTCACCCCCGCCTACACCCTGGACGCCCGCAGGCTCTCCCACCCCGTCGAGTCGTACGGCTACCGGCTCACCGAGCCCGACGGCCGCCGCATGCTGCCGGACCGCCTCGCCGCGCACGGCATCAAGGGCCCCGACGTCGGCCGCATCCAGCGCGAGGGCTCGCTGAACGGCGTACCCCTCGACGCGGTCAGCGAGGTCCGCCGCGGCCAGCGGTTCGCGTTCGTCATGGACACCCGGCTCTGCGAGGGCGTGCACGCGCTCGCCGAGGGCTGCGACCTGCTCGTCATCGAGTCGACCTTCCTCGACGAGGACGAGACCCTCGCCACCGACCACGGCCACCTCACCGCCGGGCAGGCCGCGCGGGTGGCCCGGAACGCGGGCGTACGGCACCTGGTGCTCACCCACTTCAGCCAGCGCTATTCGGACCCCGAGGAGTTCGAGCGGCAGGCGCGCGCGGCCGGCTACGAGGGGGAGCTGACGGTGGCCCGCGACCTCACCCGCGTCCCGGTTCCGAAACGCCGGTAGAACGGTCGTACGATGCTCTGATGCCCCTGCCCAAAGCTGAACTGCACCTGCACATCGAAGGCACCCTGGAACCGGAGCTGGCCTTCGCGCTGGCCGCCCGCAACGGGGTCGTGCTGCCGTACGCCGACGAGGACGCCCTGCGCGAGGCCTACCGCTTCGAGGACCTCCAGTCCTTCCTGAACCTGTACTACGAGCTGATGGCCGTCCTGCGCACGGAGCGGGACTTCGAGGACCTGGCCAACGCCTACCTCGCCCGCGCCGCCGCGCAGGGCGTCCGGCACGCCGAGATCTTCTTCGACCCGCAGGCCCACCTCGCCCGGGGCGTGGAGATGGGCACGGTCGTGGAGGGGCTGTGGCGGGCGCTGGGCGCCGGCCGGGAGAACCACGGGGTCTCCACCCGGCTGATCATGTGCTTCCTGCGCGACGAGTCCGCCGAGTCGGCGATGGCGACGCTGGACGCCGCCAAGCCGTACCTCGACCGCATCACCGGCATCGGCCTCGACTCCGCCGAGGTCGGCCACCCGCCGGTCAAGTTCCGCGAGGTGTTCGAGGCCGCGCCGCCGCCCTCGGGCTGCGCCGGGTCGCGCACGCGGGCGAGGAGGGGCCGCCCGCGTACGTCGCCGAGGCCCTCGACGTCCTCGGCGTGGAGCGGATCGACCACGGGCTGCGCTCGGTGGAGGACCCGGCGCTGGTCGAGCGGCTGGTGCGCGAGCGCGTCCCGCTCACCCTGTGCCCGCTGTCCAACGTCCGGCTGCGGACGGTCGACACCCTCGCCGACCACCCGCTGCCCGCGATGCTCGACGCGGGCCTCATGTGCACCGTCAACTCCGACGACCCGGCCTACTTCGGCGGTTACGCGGGCGACAACTTCGACGCCGTGCGCGAGGCCCTCGGCCTCACGGAGGAGCGGCTGCGGGAGCTGGCCCGCAACTCGTTCCTCGCCTCCTTCCTGGAGGACGACGAGGAGCTGCGGGCACGCTGCCTCGCGGAGGTCGAGGCGTTCGAGTTCCCCGCCGCGTAGCGGTTCCCGCGCGCGCCGGGCTCAGCCCGTCCCGGACCCCGGTGTGGCCGCGGCCTGCCGGGGTCCCGCCGTGTCGTAGGCGCCCCGCACGGCCACGGCCGGGGCCTCCACGTCGATCTCCACCACCGGCTGCTCCACGGCGCCGACCTCCGGCACGGCACCGCTCGGCGTGCCCGTGGCGGCGGCGACCAGCGCGGCCGGGGTGCCGCCGCGGCGGCGGATCGCGCCGGGCAGCAGCGGGCGCCCGCCGGTGTGCAGGGCTACGGCGGTCATCGGCGCGGCGACCAGCAGCAGCCCGACGCCGAGCACCAGGCCCATGACGGGGTAGCCGGCCTGCGCCGACAGCACACTGCCGGTCAGCGGCCCGGCCGCCGTGCCCAGCGAGGACGCCGAGCCGACGAGCACCGCCCACCGGCCGCGCGGGTCGAGCGAGGCGGCGAGGCCGATCAGGTACGACAGGACGACCGGGTAGACCGTGTTCCAGGCGATCTCGCCGGTCGCGAAGGCCGCGGGGGTGGTCGCGGACGCGCTCACCGCGATGCAGCCCGCGATGAGCACCGTGCCGGCGCCGACGGGCATCGCCCGCCCCAGCCGCGGCCCGAGGGCACCGGCCGCGAGTACGCCCACCAGGCCCGCGCCCAGCGCGACGGCGAAGACGGCCCCGAGGGCGGCGTCGCCCAGACCGGCCTGCGTCAGCCCGATCCGGCCGCTGACGCCCCACAGGGAATTCTGCGCCAGCGACCAGCACAGCACCGTGACGGCGAGGACCAGTCCCGAACGGCGGTGGGGGAGCGGGGCGCCCGCGTCGTCGGCGCCCTCGTGGCCGGCGGCACCGTGCGCGGCCGGGCTGCCGGCCGTACCGCCCGGCAGCCGGCCGGTCAGCGGCCACACCGCCAGCGCGGTCAGGGCGATCGCGGCCAGCGGCAGCCCGTGCGCCCGGCCGAGGTGGGGCACCGTCAGGTACACCGCGCCGGCCAGCGCGGACACGCTCAGCAGGCCTGCCGTGGAGGCCCGGTGAGGATCCCGTTCCGCGGCGATCCGGGCGGCGGCGACCGTCATCACGGTTCCCGAGCCGAAACCGCCCACGACCGCGCCGGCGACGACGGCCGGGACGGCGGTGGTGAGCGCGGCGGCGCCGTAGCCGAAGAAGGCCAGCGCGAGACCGAAGCGGGCCAGCGCCCGCGCACCGAAGCGCTGGACCCGGGAGGCCAGCAGGAAGCCCGCGGTCGCCGAACTCAGCAGCAGCGCGCTGCCGACGGCGCCCGCCTGCGTGGTGGACAGCGGAAGGCTGGTGTCGAGTCTGCCGACGGTGGTGGGCAGCAGATACGGAGGCAGGTACCCGGCCGTGAAAAGGGCGACGAGGGGCCAGGGAGTGGTGCGGGGGGCGAACACGGGCGTTCCCAGGGCATGCGAAAGGGGCGGTGGGAGGGGAGGGGGCGACGACCGTCGACTGACCGGTTCGCGCGGGCAATTTGTATCAAGCGCGAGGAGGCGTGAAACAGGCGGGCTGGTGTGATCTAGGTCACATCTACGTTTGGGGGTATGGAAGCCGGGTAGTAGCAGTGGCCAACGCCGGTGAATTGAGGCGCTCTCGGCCGGAATTGCCGCCTCCGGATCGGCCCCCGTCTCCCCTGTTCCCGCCGCGATCCGCGCGTCGTGATCCGGCGTCATCCGCGTCGTCGGCATCGAGTGGCCGACCGCGTCCGGCGCCGCCGGGGCCCGCCCGGTTCATCTCACGGCCGTACGTCCGACGCCGCCCCGGCGTCGGGCGGCCGCGGGCGGGCGCCGGGGTGCCGCAGGCACCGCCCCGTTGACGTCGTCCATTTCGCTTATCTAATCTCCGTTCTCATACATGAAAGGCGTCCATGTGGGGAGACGAGTCAGGGGAACCCAGGGCGGACCCGGATACGGGCACGACCGTACGGCCGCCGGGCCGGCCGACCTCAAGACGCTGCTCACCGCCGGACTCGACCTCGTAGGAGCCGCCCTGTGACCGCCGACCTCACCGTCACGGCCGTCCACCTCACGCCGATCCTCGTCGCGGACCCGCCGCTGCTCAACACCCAGGGCGTGCACCAGCCGTACACGCCCCGGCTGATCGTCGAGGTCGAGACCGCGGGCGGGATCACCGGCGTCGGCGAGACCTACGGCGACGCCAAGTACCTGGAGCTGGCCCGCCCGTTCGCGGAGCGACTGGTGGGCCGTCGGGTGAGCGACCTCAACGGGCTGTTCACCGTCGCCGACGAGGTGGCCGTGGACGACTCCCGGGTCTCCGGACGGGTCGACGTCGGCGGACTGCGCGGCGTCCAGACCGCCGACAAGCTGCGCCTGTCCGTCGTCTCCGGCTTCGAGGTCGCCTGCCTCGACGCCCTCGGCAAGGCGCTCGGCCTGCCCGTGCACGCCCTGCTCGGCGGCAAGGTCCGCGACGCCGTCGAGTACAGCGCCTACCTCTTCTACAAGTGGGCCGGGCACCCCGAGGGCGTCGCCTGCGAGAAGGACGACTGGGGCGCCGCCGTCGACCCGGCGGGTGTGGTCGAGCAGGCCCGCGCCTTCACCGAGCGGTACGGCTTCACCTCCTTCAAGCTCAAGGGCGGCGTCTTCCCGCCCGACGAGGAGATCGCCGCCGTCAAGGCCCTCGCCGCGGCCTTCCCCGGTCACCCGCTGCGCCTGGACCCCAACGGCGCCTGGTCCGTGGAGACCTCCCTCAGGGTCGCGGCGGAACTCGGGGACGTCCTGGAGTACCTGGAGGACCCCGCGCTCGGCACCCCCGCCATGGCCGAGGTCGCCGCGCGGACCGGCGTGCCGCTCGCGACCAACATGTGCGTGACGACGTTCGCCGAGATCCGGGAGGCGTTCACCAAGGACGCCGTCCAGGTCGTGCTCTGCGACCACCACTACTGGGGCGGGCTGCGCAACACCCAGCACCTCGCCGCCGTCTGCCGCACCTTCGGCGTCGGAGTGTCCATGCACTCCAACACCCACCTCGGCATCAGCCTCGCCGCCATGACCCACGTGGCGGCCACCGTGCCGGACCTCCACCACGCCTGCGACTCCCACTACCCCTGGCAGTCCGAGGACGTGCTCACCGAACGGCTCACCTTCGACGGCGGCAGGGTCGCCGTCTCCGACGCCCCCGGGCTCGGGGTGGAACTCGACCGCGACAGGCTGGCGTTCCTCCACCGCCGCTGGCTCGACGACGACGGCACCCTCCGCGACCGCGACGACGCGGCGGCGATGCGGGTCGCCGACCCGGAGTGGGTCACCCCGTCCGTCCCCCGCTGGTGAGCGGCCCGCCCTCCCCTGCCACGACCGGGTGCGCCCCCGCCCGGCGGAGGCACCCGCCGCACGGCGCCGGAGATCACTCCGGGGGCGGCCCGGCGCGCGGACCCGGAGCCCGCCCGGCCTGACACCACGGCGGCCGGCACCACCGCACCGTCGGTGGCGTGGTGCACACTGGCGGGGTCCGCACCATGCCAGGGAGCGCACCGTGACAGCGTCCACCGTGTCCACCGACGTGCCCGACGCGACCGACGTGCCCGTCATGCCGGCCGACGAGAGAACGCACCGCCACGTCCCGCCCGAGGGATCGCACCGCCACCCCCAGGTCGATCCCCTCGCAGGCCTGCGCACACCGCAGGACCCGCCCTGGGACGTGTATCTGACCGGCACGGTCTTCCTCGACGTGATCTTCACCGGGCTCGACTCCGCCCCGGTGCGCGGGACCGAGTCCTGGGCCCGGGGGATGGGGTCGAGCCCGGGCGGCATCGCCAACATGGCGACCGCGCTGGCCCGCCTCGGCCTGCGCACCTCGCTGGCCGCCGCGTTCGGCGACGACCACTACGGCGACTACTGCTGGGACGCGCTCGCCCGGGGCGAGGGCATCGACCTGTCCCCGTCCCGCACCGTGCCCGGCTGGCACTCGCCGGTGACGGTCTCGATGGCGTACGAGGGGGAGCGCACGATGGTCTCCCACGGCCACGAGCCGCCGCCGGAGGAGCCGTCGCCCGACTGCCCGCCCCGGGCCCGTGCCGCCGTCGCCTCCCTCACGCCCGGCGTCCGCGCCCCCTGGATCGCCCAGGCCGCCGCCCGCGGCACCCGGGTCTTCGCCGACGTCGGCTGGGACGACACCGGTGCCTGGGACCTGGCCGCGCTGCCCGACCTCGCGCACTGCGAGGCCTTCCTGCCCAACGCGGAGGAGGCCATGCGCTACACCGGCGCCGGCTGCCCCCGCGCCGCCGCGCACGCCCTGACCGAGCACGTGCCGCTCGCCGTGGTCACCCTCGGCGCGGACGGCGCCTACGCGGTGGACCGGCGCACGGGGGAGAGCGCCGAGGTCCCGGCCATCGAGGTGGAGGCCCTGGACCCGACCGGCGCCGGGGACGTCTTCGTGGCCGGTTTCGTCACCGGCACCCTGGCCGGCTGGCCGCTGGCCGACCGCCTGGCCTTCGCGGGCCTGACCGCCGCGCTCTCCGTCCAGGAGTTCGGCGGCTCGCTGTCGGCACCCGGCTGGTGCGAGATCGCCACCTGGTGGCGCAAGGTCCAGTCGCTGGAGGACCAGGACCCGGCGGCCCTCAGCCGCTACGCGTTCCTGGCCGGCCTGGTCCCGGACGACCTGGTGGCACCCTGGCCCCTGCGCCGCGCGGTCCCCACCATCGGCTACCGCCCCCCGACGCCCTGACCGCGGGCGAGGCCGGGGTGCCTCAGAACCCGAGCCGTCGCAGCTGCTTCGGGTCGCGCTGCCAGTCCTTGGCGACCTTCACGTGCAGGTCCAGGAAGACCGGCGTACCGAGGAGCGCCTCGATCTGCTTGCGGGACTTGATCCCGACGTCCTTCAGGCGCTTGCCCTTGGGGCCGATGATGATGCCCTTCTGGCTGGGGCGCTCGATGTAGACGTTGGCGTGGATGTCGAGGAGCGGCTTGTCCGCGGGACGGTCCTCGCGCGGGAGCATCTCCTCGACGACCACCGCGATGGAGTGCGGCAGCTCGTCCCGCACGCCCTCCAGCGCGGCCTCCCGGATCAGCTCCGCGACCATGACCTGCTCGGGCTCGTCGGTCAGGTCACCCTCGGGATAGAGCGCGGGGCCCTCGGGCAGCAGCGGGGTGAGCAGGTCGGCCAGGAGGTCCACCTGCTGGTCGGTCGTGGCGGACACCGGCACGATCTCCGCCCAGGTGATGCCCAGCTCCTTGCCCAGCCGGTCGACGGCGATCAGCTGCTCGGCCAGGGCCTTGGAGTCCACCAGGTCGGTCTTGGTGACGATCGCGATCTTCGGGGTCTTCTTGATCCCCGCCAGCTCCTTGGCGATGAAGCGGTCACCGGGGCCCAGCTTCTCGTTGGCCGGCAGGCAGAAGCCGATCACGTCCACCTCGGCCCACGTGGTGCGCACCACGTCGTTGAGGCGCTCGCCCAGCAGCGTGCGCGGCTTGTGCAGCCCCGGCGTGTCCACCAGGATCAGCTGGGCGTCCTCGCGGTGCACGATGCCCCGCACCGTGTGCCGGGTGGTCTGCGGCCGGTTGGACGTGATCGCCACCTTCTGCCCGACCAGAGCGTTCGTGAGGGTGGACTTGCCCGCGTTGGGACGGCCCACGAAGCAGGCGAAGCCGGCCCGGTGAACAGCCTCGGCCGGTTCTTCGGATGACTGGGTACGAACGCTCATGGCGCCCATTGTCCCTGATCCCCGAAGCCCCGCCGTACCACGGTCGCCCGCCGGGCCGGCGAGCGTCAGCCCGCGCTGACCGTCTCCCGCACCGTCCCGTCGGGCGAAGCCACCAGCACCGGCGTCTTCGGGCCGCCCAGGTCCCGTACCGCCGCCCGGTCCTCCGCCGACGCCGACTCCGACTCGGTCACCACGGCCGCCGCCTCCAGGGACTTCGCGCCGGAGGCCACCGCCATCGCCACCGCCGTGCGCAGGGCGCTGAGGTGGAGGGAGTCCAGCGCGACGGTCCCGGCGACGTAGGTGCGGCCGGTCTCGTCGCGTACGGCGGCGCCCTCGGGCACGCCGTTGCGGGCGCGGGCCGAGCGGGCCAGGGTGACGATCTTGCGGTCCTCGGGGTCGAGGCCGGGGGTCTCGGTGGTCATGGGGTGAGCATACGTAGCCCCGCCGGGCACCGGTCCGCTCACCCCGGCACCGGCCGGCTCCCGCCCGGGAACCGGTCCGCTCTCACCCCGCCACCGGGTACATCGCCCCGCGACGCCCCTCCGGCGAGGCCAGCCACTCCAGCTTCGCCGCCGTGTTCGCCTCGTCCAGCGGCGTGTGCAGCACGATGGTCAGATCGGGGCGGGCGGGCACCTGGAGCGCCGTCGACTCCAGGCTCAGCAGGCCGACCAGCGGGTGGTCCAGCTCCTTGCGGATCTGTCCCGCGTCCTCGATGTCCCGCTCCTCCCACAGCGCGGCGAACTCGGCACTGGCCTCCTTCAGATCGGCCAGCACCTGCTGGAAGCCCTCGTCGTCCGGATTGGCCGCGCAGGTCGCGCGGAACTGGGCGACGACCGTGCGCGCGTTGCGCTCCCAGCTGCGGGCGCGGGAGCGGTACAGCGGGTCGGTGAAGTAGTCCACGATGCAGTTCCACGTCGTCTCGGGCCGCATGCCCAGCACCATCGCCGCCGCGTCGTTGTACATCACGCAGTTGTAGTACCGGTCCATGATGTGCGCCGGATACGGCATCCACGTGTCGATCAGCCGCCGCAGCCCCTCGCACATGTCCCGCTTGGCCGGCTCCACCTCGGCGGCGGGCGGGTTCAGCCCGGCCAGCACGTACAGGTGGCGGCGCTCGGCGTTGCTGAGCCGCAGCACCCGGCCGACCGCGTCCAGGACCTGCGGGGAGACGGAGATGTCGCGGCCCTGCTCCAGCCACTGGTACCAGGACGCGCCCACCCCGGCGAGCACGGCCACCTCCTCGCGGCGCAGCCCCGGCGTCCGCCGCCGCGCCCCGCCGTCCGGCAGACCGACCTCGGCCGGGGACACCCGGGCCCGCCGGCTCATCAGGAACTCCCGCAGCTCACTGCGGCGCCGGTCCCGGCCCGACGACGCCTCCGCCCTCGTGATCACGTCCGGCACGTACGTACTCCCCCCGTGGTCATCCCGATCATGCCGGTGCCTGGTGGTGGCACCACCAGGACAATCGGCGTCTCCCCACAACTATTCCGGGGGCCGGAGGCTCATGTCCATGGCGATCGACACCACCCCGACTCCCACCCCGGCCCCCGCGGCCGGACAGCAGGCCGCTCCCCGGCTCTCGGCCCGCGAGCGGCTCGTCCTGTTCGTGCTCTGCGCGGCCCAGTTCATGGTCGCGCTCGACTTCTCCGTCCTGAACGTCGCCCTGCCCGTGCTCGGCGCGGACCTCGGCATGAGCACCTCCGCCCTCCAGTGGGCGGTCACCGCGTTCGCGCTGCCCTCCGGCGGGTTCCTGCTGCTCTTCGGCCGCATGGGCGACCTCTACGGCCGCCGCCGGCTCTTCCTCGCCGGCCTCGCGCTCTTCGGCGCCGCCTCCCTGCTGGCCACCCTCGCCTGGGACCCGGCCTCCTTCCTCGCCGGACGCGCCCTCCAGGGCCTCGGCGCGGCGGCCATCGTCCCGACCGGCATGTCCCTGCTGACCACGACCTTCCCCGAGGGCCCCGCCCGCGACCGGGCCCTCGGCATCTCCGGCACCCTGCTCTCGCTCGGCTTCACCGTCGGCATGGTGGCCGGCGGCGTCCTGACCGACCTGCTGAGCTGGCGCTCCACCATGGGCCTGCTCGCCCTGTTCGCCCTGATCGTGCTGCCCCTCGCGCCCCGTCTGCTGCCCGAGTCGCGGACCCCGGAGCGGCCCCGGCTCGACGTCCCCGGCGCGATCACCGTCACCGGCGGCCTGCTCTCCCTCATCTACGCCCTGACCACGGCCGCCGAACACGGCTTCGGCCGCACCGACGTCCTCGCCACCCTCGCGGCGGGCCTGCTGCTCCTGGCCGCGTTCGCGGCCGTCGAGTCCCGCACCCCGGCGCCGCTCGTCTCGCTGCCGATGCTGCGCCGCCGCACGGTGGCCTGGGGCAACCTGGGCGGACTGGTCACCTTCTCGATGATGTCGACGGTCATCTTCGTGCTCACCCTGTACCTGCAGGAGATCCTGCGCCTGAGCGCCTTCCAGACAGGTCTGGTCTTCGGCGTGCAGGGCGTGCTGTCGGTGGTGGCCGGTTCCCTCGCCCCCCGCGTCATCGGCCGCTTCGGGGCCCGCCGCACCCTCGTCGGCGCGCTCGCCGGGCAGGGAGCCCTCGGACTGTCCCTGCTGGCGCTGGGGGAGGGCGGCTGGTCCGTGCTCCTGGCCACCGCCGCCGTCTCCCTGGCCAGCATGTGCCATCTGGGCGCGATCATCTCCTACGGCCTGACCGTCACCTCCGGCGTCCCCGACGAGGAGCAGGGCCTGGCGACCGGCCTGGTCACCTCCACCCAGCAGGTCGGCATCACCGTCGGCATCCCGCTGCTCGGCGTGCTGGCCACCACCGCGACCGACCTGCGGTCCGGCGTCCACACGGTGCTGGTCCTGGACGCGGCGATCGTGCTGGCGGCGGCCGTACTGGTCGCGGCGGGGCTGCGCACCGACCGGGCGGCCGGCTCAGGGACGGTCGAGGCGGAGCCGCTCGGCACGCGGTAGACCGGCGACGACCAGGTCGTACGAGTCCTCCACCAGCTCCCGGACCACGCGGTCCGGGAGCTCGCCGTGCGGTCCGCCGGCCACCGTCACCGTGTTCCAGTGCCGCTTGTTCATGTGCCACCCCGGGACGATCAGCCCCGGGTGCTCGCGCCGCAGCCGGACGGCGTCGTCCGGGTCGCACTTGAGGTTGACGGTGAGCGGGCGCCCGTCCAGCGAGGTGAGCGCGAACATCTTCCCCGCCACCTTGAAGACCGAGATCTCCGGACTGAAGGGGAAGTCCTCCACCGCGGCGTTGAAGGAGAGACAGAAGCCGCGCAGTTGGGCCGGGGTCATTCCGGCACGGCCTCCTCGGCCGGCTTCGCCGCGGCCACCGGCTCCACCAGCACCGTCACGATCTTGTTCCGGCGGCCCGCGGCGGCCTCCGCCGTCAGCCGCAGCTCGCGGCCGTCGGGCAGCTCCACGATCGACGAGGCCCCGGCGATCGGGACGCGGCCCAGTGCCTTCGCGAGCAGACCGCCGACGGTCTCCACGTCCTCGTCGTCGTACTCGTCCAGGCCGTACAGCTCGCCCAGGTCGCCGATGTCCAGACGCGCGGTGACCCGGAAACGGTCCCCGCCCAGCTCCTCCACCGGCGGCAGCTCCCGGTCGTACTCGTCGGTGATCTCGCCGACGATCTCCTCGAGGATGTCCTCGATGGTGACGATGCCGGCCGTGCCGCCGTACTCGTCGATGACGACGGCGACGTGATTGCGCTCCTTCTGCATCTCGCGCAGCAGGTCACCGGCGTTCTTGGTGTCCGGCACGAAGGACGCCGGGCGCATCGCGGTGGAGACCAGGTCGCCCTCCGCGTCCCGGCTGATGTGCGTCCTGCGGACCAGGTCCTTCAGGTACACGATGCCCACGATGTCGTCCTCGCTGTCGCCGGTCACCGGTATCCGGGAGAAACCGGAGCGCAGGGCGAGGGTGAGGGCCTGCCGGATGGTCTTGTAGCGCTCGATGACGACGAGGTCGGTGCGCGGCACCATGACCTCCCGCACCAGCGTGTCGCCGAGCTCGAACACCGAGTGCACCATGCGGCGCTCCTCGGCCTCGATCAGCGACTCCGCCTCGGCGTAGTCCACCAGCGCCCGCAGCTCGGCCTCCGAGGCGAAGGGGCCCCGGCGGAAGCCCTTGCCGGGGGTGAGCGCGTTGCCGATGAGGATCAGCAGCGAGGGGATCGGGCCCATGATCCGGGCGAGCGGCAGCAGTACGTACGCCGCGACGGTCGCCGTGTTCAGCGGGTGCTGGCGCCCGATGGTGCGCGGGGAGACCCCGACGGCGACGTAGGAGAGCAGCACCATCACCGCGATGGCGATGATCAGCGCCTCGCCGGTGCCGTCGAACTGTCTCAGACAGGCGTACGTGACCAGCGCGGCGGCCGCCATCTCGCAGGCGACGCGGACCAGCAGCGCCACGTTGAGGTAGCGCGTGGGGTCGGCGGCGACCTGGGCGAGCTTCTCGCCGCCCCGGCGCCCGGAGCGCACCGCCTCCTCGGCGCGGAAGCTGGAGACCCTCGCGAGCCCCGCCTCCGCGCACGCGGCCAGCCAGGCGACCACCACCAGGGCGACGGCACCGGCGACGAGCGGGAGACTCATGAGACCGTCGGGGCCGGGGACGGGCCGGTCAGGCCCCGCTCCGCACGCCAGCCGTCCACGATCGCGGCCTGCAGACCGAACATCTCGGCCTTCTCGTCCGGCTCCTCGTGGTCGTACCCGAGCAGGTGCAGCACCCCGTGGACGGTCAGGAGCTGGAGCTCCTCGTCCATGGAGTGCTGCGTCGGCGCCTCCGCGCCCTGCTTGGCGGCTACCTCCGGGCAGAGCACGATGTCGCCGAGCAGCCCCTGCGGCGGCTCCTCCTCGTCCTTGGACGGCGGACGCAGCTCGTCCATCGGGAAGGACATCACGTCGGTGGGACCGGGCAGGTCCATCCACTGGATGTGCAGCTGCTCCATGGCACCGGCGTCCACGACGATCACCGAGAGCTCGGAGAGCGGGTGGATGCGCATCCGCGCGAGCGCGTAGCGGGCGATGTCGAGGATCGCCTGCTCGTCGACCTCGGTTCCGGACTCGTTGTTGACGTCGATCGACATGGTCGTGCTGGTCTACTTCCCCTTGGCCTTGGCACCGTGTCTCGGTGTCCGGCCGCCGTTGTGGCCGCCGTTCTCGGTGCCGTTCCTGCTGTCGTACTGCTCGTAGGCGTCGACGATACGGCCCACCAGCTTGTGCCGGACGACGTCGTGCGACGTCAGCCGGGAGAAGTGGACGTCCTCGACGCCCTCCAGGATGTCCTGCACCTGCCGCAGACCCGACTTCGTGCCGCCGGGCAGGTCCACCTGGGTCACGTCACCCGTGATCACGATCTTCGAGTCGAAGCCGAGCCGGGTCAGGAACATCTTCATCTGCTCGGGGCTGGTGTTCTGCGCCTCGTCCAGGATGATGAAGGCGTCGTTCAGCGTGCGGCCGCGCATGTACGCCAGCGGCGCGACCTCGATCGTCCCGGCCGCCATCAGCCGCGGGATCGAGTCCGGGTCCAGCATGTCGTGCAGCGCGTCGTACAGCGGGCGCAGATACGGGTCGATCTTCTCGTACAGCGTGCCCGGCAGGAAGCCGAGCCGCTCGCCGGCCTCGACCGCCGGACGGGTCAGGATGATGCGGTTGACCTGCTTGGACTGCAGGGCCTGCACCGCCTTGGCCATCGCCAGGTAGGTCTTGCCGGTGCCCGCGGGGCCGATGCCGAAGACGATGGTGTGCTTGTCGATCGCGTCGACGTACCGCTTCTGGTTCAGCGTCTTCGGGCGGATCGTGCGGCCGCGCGAGGACAGGATGTTCTGCGTGAGCACCTCGGCCGGGGTCTCCTGGCCGTCGCTCTCCCCGTTCTCGCTCGCCTTGAGCATGGCGATCGAGCGTTCCACTGCGTCCTCCGTCATCGGCTGCCCGGTGCGCAGCACCAGCATCATCTCGTCGAACACGCGCTGTACGAGGGCGACCTCATGCGTGTCACCGACGGCGCTGATCTCATTGCCCCGGACGTGGATGTCGGCCGCCGGGAAGGCCTTCTCGATCACACGCAGGAGGGAGTCTCCGGAGCCCAGAACGGTCACCATCGGGTGCTGGGCGGGGACGGTGATCTGTGCTCTCGCCTGCCCCTGCGCGGGGGTGTGGGCTGAGGGTGTCTGAGTCATGGGCCGGCGCTCTAGGCCTGCTCGTCCTCCTCTGCGGCGTGCGCCGCGTGACGGGTGTGTCTGCTGACTCCAGCGTACGACTCCCCGCCCACAGCACCGAGTCGTTTATCCGACCGGTACCCGCCGCTGCTCGGCGAGCAGATCCCGGAACCAGCCGTACGACGCCTTGGGCGTGCGCTCCAGCGTCGCGAAGTCCACGTGGACCAGTCCGAAGCGGCGGGCGTACCCCTCGGCCCACTCGAAGTTGTCCAGGAGCGACCACACGAAGTAACCGCGCACGTCCACGCCCGCCTCCACCGCCCGGTGCAGGGCGCGCACGTGCCCGTCGAGGTAGGCGATCCGGTCCCGGTCGTCGAGGCCCTCGTAGGAGCAGCCGTTCTCCGTGATCACGACCGGCGGGAGGCGGTCGCCGTAGCGCTCGCGGAAGCCGGTGAGCAGTTCCGTCAGTCCCTCGGGGACGACCGGCCAGCCGAAGTCCGTCAGCGGCCGCCCCTCGATCTCGCGCACCGAGAAGGGAAGTTCGGCAGGGAGCGTCACCCCGCCGAACTCGATCTCGGCACCCTGCGGGGCGCCCACCCGCGTCGGCGCGTAGTAGTTCACGCCGTACCAGTCCAGGGGCTCGGCGATGATCTCCAGGTCGGCCGCCACGTCACCCGGCATGAGGTCGCCGATGCCCTCCGGGTACCGCCCCGTGAGGAGCGGGTCGGCGAACATCCGGTTCAGCAGGAGGTCGTAGAACTCCGCCGCCTCCCGGTCCGCCGGGTCGTCGGAGGCCGGCCAGGTCGGGCCGTGCGAGTTGGCGATGCCGACGTCCGCCATCCCGGCCGCGCGCAGGGCCCGGACCGCGAGACCGTGCGCGAGGAGCTGGTGGTGGGCGGCCGGGAGCGCGTCGAACAGCAGTTTCCGGCCGGGGGCGTGGGTGCCCAGGGCGTGGCCGAGCAGGGTGTGCTCGGCGGGCTCGTTGAGGGTGATCCACTTGCCGACCCGGTCGCCGAGGCGCCCCGCGACGGCCGACACGTACTCGGCGAACCGGGCCGCCGTGTCCCGCTCCAGCCAGTCGAGGCCGGCCGGCAGGTCCCAGTGGAAGAGGGTCGCGACCGGCCGCACGCCCGCCGCGCACAGCTCGTCCACCAGGCGGTCGTAGAAGTCGAGGCCGCCGGGGGAGTCCGCCCGGGTCCAGGAGACCGAGAAGCGGTACGCGTCCACGCCGAGGTCCGCGAGCAGGGCCACGTCCTCGCGGTAGCGGTGGTAGTGGTCGCAGGCCACGGCCGCCGTCGAGCCGTCCTTCACCCGCCCGGGCTCGGCCGTGAAGGCGTCCCACACGGAGGGCCCCCGCAGAGCGGCCGCACCCTCGATCTGGTGCGCGGACGTGGACACGCCCCACAGGAAGCCGTCCGGGAACCGCGGCATCGGCTTCGCCGGCATCGCGTCGTCAGTCGCCATGCGCGGATCATCCGTACCCGCGGTAAGCGAA
The DNA here is from genome assembly GCF_000772045.1 of Streptomyces sp. CCM_MD2014. GTDB lineage: Bacteria > Actinomycetota > Actinomycetes > Streptomycetales > Streptomycetaceae > Streptomyces > Streptomyces salinarius. The sequence continues at coordinate 5,931,315 of NZ_CP009754.1, forward strand.
GTCAACGCCCGTGCACGCGGGCGGCGTTACGCGCCCTCCTTCAGCACCCGCGAGATCAGCGCGCGCTGTTCTTCGGTGAGCCGTGGATCGGCGGCGTACACCGTCCGCCCGTCCACGGTGAGCTGGTAGCTGAACCCGTCCGGCACCCCGACCGGCGGGGTGGTCCGGCCGCCGGCGACCGCCCGCTCGGCCAGGGCGTGCCACTCGGCCGCGTCGGGGCGTCCCGCCGTGTCGACCTCCGCGTGGCGTTCGATGCCCGCGAAGCCTCCTGTGCGCCTCACCTGAATCCGCATGGACCCGTGTCTAGTACGGAACTACAGCGTCCGCACCCCGACCTGCTCCCAGGCCTTGCCGACCGCCTCCAGCACGTCCCCGTCGCCGTAGCGCTCCCGGGCTGCCTTCAGGGTCAGCGTCGCGAAGTCCGCGAACGGCGCGTCCTGGGCCAGCTCGCCGCCGGTCAGCACGTCGTACCAGACCTGCCCGGCCCGCTCCCAGGCGTGTCCGCCCAGCTCGGTGGCGAAGAGGTAGAAGGCGCGGTTGGGGATGCCGGAGTTGATGTGGACGCCGCCGTTGTCGCGGCCGGTGCGCACGTAGTCGTCCATCGTCGCGGGCTGCGGGTCCTTGCCGAGCACGTCGTCGTCGTAGGCCGTGCCCGGTGCCTTCATCGAGCGCAGCGCCTCGCCCGTCACGCGCGGGGCGAGCAGTCCGGCGCCGATCAGCCAGTCGGCCTCGGCGGCGGTCTGGCCCTGCGCGTACTGCTTGATGAGGGAGCCGAAGACGTCCGACACCGACTCGTTGAGCGCGCCGGGCTGCCCGTAGTAGGTCAGGTTGGCGGTGTGCTGGGTGACGCCGTGGGTCAGCTCGTGGCCGATCACGTCCAGGGCGACGGTGAAGTCGAGGAAGATCTCCCCGTCCCCGTCGCCGAAGACCATCTGCTCGCCGTTCCAGAACGCGTTGTTGTACTCGCGGTCGTAGTGCACGGTCGCGTCCAGCGGCAGCCCGGCGCCGTCGATGGAGTCGCGCCGGTACACCGTGAGGTAGTGCTCGAAGGTGGCGCCCAGGCCCGCGTAGGCCCGGTTCACCGTGGCGTCCTGGCCGGGCTCGTCGCCCTCTCCGCGCACCTTGCGGCCCGGCAGGTCGGTGCCGTGCCGGGCGTCGTAGATCGTGCGCTGCGGCTTCCCGGGCTCGGCGCCGGCGAGCGGGGCCACGGCGGGGGCGCCGATGACCGTGGTCAGACCGCGGCGGGTGCGCTCCAGGGCGTCGCGCTGGAGGGTGCGCCGGGCGGGCCCGGCGAGCACCGGATCGGCGTGCTGGGCGAGCCGGTCGAGCACGTGGGGCGGCACGATGGTGCAGAAGACGGGCTGGAAGCCCCCGTATGTCGTCATGTCCGGCACTTTCGCACTGCGTGACCGGACTGTCACCACCCGCAACCACGATTGGTGCACGACGGCGCCAAGGTGGCTCCGCGATCCGGCCGTGAGTGGTATACGGCACTTTTTGTCCCGGTTCCGGCCTCGGTCCCGCATACTGATACGGACCCGCGTGACCCGCGTGACTCGGCTAAGGTGCTGGGCATCATGCGATTCGGGCTGCTTCTCCTTAGCTGCCGCGGCGAGGGCCTGTAGAGGCCGACTCCCTCCCCGCGGAGCTTGGTGGTGCCGTCGGCCGTCCTTCCGGACACGCGGACGACGCGGACACCGCCGAGATCCGCGGACATCACGAGGAGCCCACGCCATCATGGCCAACCGCCAGCAGCCCAGCCCCATGCCGACCGCCAAGTACCGCGGCTACGACCAGGTCGACATCGCCGACCGCACCTGGCCGAACCAGCGGATCACCACCGCTCCCCGCTGGCTCTCCACCGACCTGCGCGACGGCAACCAGGCCCTGATCGACCCCATGTCGCCGGTCCGCAAGCGCGCCATGTTCGACCTGCTGGTCAAGATGGGCTACAAGGAGATCGAGGTCGGTTTCCCGGCCTCCGGCCAGACCGACTTCGACTTCGTACGGTCCATCATCGAGGACCCGGACGCGATCCCCGACGACGTCACCATCTCCGTACTGACCCAGGCCCGCGAGGACCTGATCGAGCGCACGGTGGAGTCCCTGAAGGGCGCCAGGCGGGCCACCGTCCACCTGTACAACGCGACCGCCCCCGTCTTCCGCCGGGTCGTCTTCCGCGGCTCGCGCGACGACATCAAGCAGATCGCGGTCGACGGCACCCGCCTGGTCATGGAGTACGCCGAGAAGCTGCTGGGCCCCGAGACGGAGTTCGGCTACCAGTACAGCCCCGAGATCTTCACCGACACCGAGCTGGACTTCGCCCTGGAGGTCTGCGAGGCGGTGATGGACACCTACCAGCCCGGCCCCGGCCGCGAGATCATCCTCAACCTGCCGGCCACGGTGGAGCGTTCGACGCCGTCCACGCACGCCGACCGCTTCGAGTGGATGGGCCGCAACCTGTCCCGCCGCGAGTACGTCTGCCTGTCCGTCCACCCGCACAACGACCGCGGCACGGCCGTGGCGGCGGCCGAGCTGGCGCTGATGGCCGGCGCCGACCGCATCGAGGGCTGCCTGTTCGGGCAGGGCGAGCGCACCGGCAACGTCGACCTGGTCACCCTGGGCATGAACCTGTTCTCCCAGGGCGTCGACCCGCAGATCGACTTCTCCGACATCGACGAGATCCGTCGCACGTGGGAGTACTGCAACCAGATGGAGGTCCACCCGCGCCACCCGTACGTGGGCGACCTGGTCTACACGTCCTTCTCCGGCTCCCACCAGGACGCCATCAAGAAGGGCTTCGACGCCATGGAGGCCGAGGCGAAGGCCAAGGGCGTCACCGTCGACGACATCGAGTGGGCGGTCCCCTACCTGCCGATCGACCCCAAGGACGTCGGCCGCTCCTACGAGGCGGTCATCCGCGTCAACTCGCAGTCCGGCAAGGGCGGCATCGCCTACGTCCTGAAGAACGACCACAGCCTGGACCTGCCGCGCCGGATGCAGATCGAGTTCTCGAAGATCATCCAGGCCAAGACGGACGCCGAGGGCGGCGAGATCACCCCGACCGCGATCTGGGACGTCTTCCAGGACGAGTACCTGCCCAACCCCGAGAACCCCTGGGGCCGCATCCAGGTCGCCAACGGGCAGACCACGACCGACCGCGACGGCGTCGACACCCTCACCGTCGACGCCACGGTCGACGGCGAGGAGACCACCCTGGTCGGCACCGGCAACGGCCCGATCTCGGCGTTCTTCCACGCGCTGCAGGGCGTCGGCATCGACGTGCGGCTGCTGGACTACCAGGAGCACACGATGAGCGAGGGCGCCTCCGCGCAGGCCGCCTCCTACATCGAGTGCGCCATCGGCGACAAGGTGCTGTGGGGCATCGGAATCGACGCGAACACCACGCGCGCCTCGCTGAAGGCCATCGTCTCCGCCGTCAACCGCGCGGCGCGCTGACCAGCCGAAACGGTGGTTTGAGGTCCCGCTCGCCGGAAACCGGCGGGCGGGACCCCGTCATATACCGGCCATATATCTGTGATGGTCACGAAAAGGTCTCGTCCGGGGTACTGACTCCACGTCGGTGATGTGGCTAACATCACGCCAGCGCGACGATGCTGTCGCGCCGTTACGGAGGTGCGACGTGCTGCCTGGACGGGGACGAACCAGCCGAGCTGCCCGGCTGCCACGCATTCTGGGCACCCGCACCGCGTGGACACCCGTGGGCGACGGCGAGTTCTTCTGCCCCGGCTGCGGCGGCGACCGCAACTACACCCGGCTCACCGGCCACCGCCGCTTCACCGTGCTCGGCGTGCCCGTGCTGCCCCGCGGCGAGTCCGCGCCGGCCGTCGAGTGCGCGGCCTGCCGCCGCCACTACGGCACCGACGTCCTCGACCACCCGACCACCACCCGCTTCTCCGCGATGCTCCGCGACGCCGTCCACACCGTCGCCCTGGCGGTCCTGACCGCGGGCGGCACCTGCTCCCGCACCTCGCTGGAGACCGCCGCCGTGGCGGTGCGCGCGGCCGGCTTCGAGGACTGCACCGAGGACCGGCTGAACGCGCTCGTCGAGGCGCTGGAGGCGGACACCGGCCGGGTCCGCGGCGAACCCTGCGTGCCGGGCCTGGCGATAGAACTGCACGAGGCCCTGGACCCGCTGGCCCCGCACCTCGCCGCCGTCGGCCGCGAGTCGATCCTCCTCCAGGGCGCCCGCATCGCCCTGGCCGACGGTCCCTACACCCCCGCCGAACGCGACGCCCTGGCCACCGTCGGCGCGGCCCTGACCCTCTGCTCCGACGACGTCACCCGCCTCCTGGAGTCGGCGGGGACGCCGTCCTAGGGCAGGTCCTGCTCCGGCGCGAGGTCCAGCCGCATGATCTGGCGGTGCACGCCCGGTCCGAAGTAGTCCGGACGCAGTCCGCCGTCGGGTTCCTCGGGACGGAAGCCCAGGGACCGGTAGAGGAAGATGGCGGCGAGGTTGGCGGGCTCCACGGTGAGGCGGACCACCTGTATGCCGTCCCGGCGCAGACGGCTCAGGACCTCCCGCATCAACTCCCGGCCCAGCCCGTGGCGGCGCCGGTCCATGGTGACGCACAGCCCGAGTATCCAGCTGTCCGTACCGAGCGTCCGGGTGGCGGCCAGCACGTAGCCGCGCAGCCGGCCCGTACCGTCGTCGAGGACCAGGAAGTGCTCCTCGTACATGTCGAAGAGCTGGCGCAGCAGGAACCCGGGATAGGCGAAGTCCTGGAAGACCTCCTCGTCCAGCCGCCGCAGCTCCGGCAGATCGGACTCCCGTGCCGTGCGCAGGTCCAGTGGCAGGTCGTCCGGTGGCAGGCCGGTTCCGGTGAGCGGGTCGTGGTGGTCGAGGGAACGTTCCAGCGGTTCGGCGGTCATGCAACCCCCTGGTCTGCGTCAACTCTCGGGCATCCGTGCCGCACTCGGTCGAGTGAAGGACTCCTGTGGCGGCCAGTGTCTGCTTCTGGCTAGAGTGAGCGCCCAACTTCCCTCATGCAAGGGCGAGTTCGGGTGTGCGACCATGCGCCCGACGTGCGCCGGGCGGATGAGGATGGCGTATTCACGTACTGGTTCGTAGTGACGGTGTCACTTACCGTGAACAGTGCTGGGGATATGTCCAAAATCGAATGGAACGTGGCAGGGTGACTATGGATCGCAACGCCGACGCGCCTTGGTCGAAGTTCGATCCAGAGGTGTACGTCGACAACAACTACCGGACACCACTCGAAGTGGACCTGCTGATCGTCCGGTTGATGCGCGACTACTTCACCCGCTGCTTCGACGGCGCCCTCCCGCGCACCGCGCGCGGCATCGACGTCGGCGCCGGAGCCAACCTGTACCCCGCCCTGTCCATGCTGCCGTGGTGCGAGAAGCTGCTCCTGCTGGAGTACGCGCACCCGAACGTCGAGTACCTGGAGAAGCAGGTCTCCCCGGCCGGGTACGACATCGCCTGGGACCCCTTCTGGGACGTGCTGCGCGAGGTGCCCGCCTACGCCGCCGTCGAACCGAGACCGCTGGTCGCCGACATCGTCCGGGTCGAGCGCGGCAACCTGTTCGACCTGGAGGGCGGGGACCGGCGCTGGTCCCTGGGGACCATGTTCTTCGTCGCGGACTCCATGTCCGAGGCCCCCGAGGAGTTCCACCGGGGCGTGCGGTGCTTCATGAACGCGCTGGACCGGGGGGCGCCGTTCGCCGCCGCCTTCATGAAGGAGTCCCTCGGCTACCGAGTCGGCGAACACGACTACCCGGCCTACCGGGTGAACGAGGAGACGGTCAGACAGAGCCTGGAGCCGTTCACGGGGGAGCTGGAGATCCACGACCTGCACCACTCGGTGCGGCCGGGACACGAGGGAATGCTCCTCGCCCTGGGACGGCGCGATTCCGAGATTGCCGCCCCGTAGGAACGGGGACATGCTCAACGGGGACCATCACAACGGGGACGCTGCCGAACACAGGGCAACGAGATCTGTACGAGGGGTGCGGGGATGCAGATCAAGCCACGCCAGCACCTGCTGGACATCTGGCAGGCCATGGCCCGTCATTCGTTCGACGACGGCAAGCTCGTCCGGGGGGACACCGACGGACTGAGCAGCGTCGCGGACGCCGAACGCCTGCTCTGCCTGCTGTATCCGGCCACCGAGGTCCCCGCCTTCCGCCTCGACCAGCCGGACACCACCGAACGCGACGTCCTGCGCGCCCTCGACCGGGTCGGCAGCCGGCTGGAGATCCCGCCCAACCTGATCGCCGCGCTGACCCAGTTCATGCGCACCCACACCGGCACGGACGACAGCCCCACCTTCTCCGGCGGACACTACTTCCGCCCCTCCGAGCCCGGCGGCACCGTCAGCCACGAGCAGCGCCAGCTCGGCGTGGTCGACTCCTACTCCATGTCCGTCACGCTCTGCCTCGCCACCCTCGGTTTCCTCAAGGTCTACGAGGGCACCACGACCCGGCCCGAGGTCCTCAAGGCGATCGCCGAGCTGAGGGAGGCGACCAACGACCGGCTGACCGCCGCGATGGTCAGCCTGCTGCGCTCCTTCGCCGTGAACGTCTTCGACTCCGAGTCGGAGCAGGGCAAGCGGCTCATCCAGGTCATCGGCCAGGGCGGACAGTCCGACCGGATCGTCCTCCAGCAGTTCTCCCGCCGGTTACGCCCGCTGCGCGCCACCATCATCGAGAGCCTGTCGCGAGGCATTCAGGTCGACGAGGGCATCCGCGACGAGAGCCAGCTCTTCGAGTGCGGCTGGGCCTGGGGCATCGTCGAGGGCGCCCCGAAGATCACCGACCTGAACGCCGACGTCCCCGGCCAGCCCGACGGCATCGCCGACCGGCTGCCCTACGTGTACTTCACCGTCGTCGCCCTCGACGGCATCCAGGACCTGTTCTCCGACCGCACCCTCACCCTCGGCCTGCTCGACGAGGACCAGCAGAAACTCGCCGAGATGCTGCGCCTGCGCTGGGAGCTGAGCCAGCAGTACTGGTCCGCGATCGCCCGCTTCGGCGGCGAGCGCTGGCCCCTGGAGGACCTGCCCTGGCAGACCACCGGCCTGCGCCTGGAGTCCGAGTACTTCTCCCTGACCGTCGCGGCCATCCTCGTCCACGACCTGGTCCGCCGGAAGGCGACGGACGACGACCTCACCCGCACCGTCGCCATCATGGAGCGCCTCGCCGACCGCGGCCGGGTCACCAGCCGCATGACCAAGAACGACCCGACGATCCTGCTGCACACCCCCGGCGTCACCATGCCGCTCGCCGGGTCCGAGCGTACGGGCGGCCAACTCATGTGGCGGATGACCGACTTCTCCGCCCAGCTCCTCAAACGGATCATCCAGCTCGCCGAACTCTCCCGGAACATCGGCGCCCAGGACCGGCTGCTCCGCCTCGCCGAGCAGTCCTTCGAGCACCTGTGGAAGCGGCGCATCGACGAGGGGGAGGGCTCCGGCCTCTGGGACAACATCCGGGCGGTCTACCCCGACGCCCACGACGCCGGACTGCGCATGTCCTGGAGCATCACCGAGCGCGTCACCGAGTGCCTCGTCGCCGCCCGCATCCTCTACGAGCAGCAACCCATCCGCAGCCCCGAACTCGCCGAATTGGCGCGCGAGTTGCTGAGTGAGGCCACCCACCTGTTCGGCAAGGAGCAACTGGAGGCGTCCGCCGCCCCCGACGGAAGCAGAGCCCGGGCCATGCGGAGCATCGAGAGCCGCCTCGACCACGCCCGCAGCCTGGTCGACGACCGGCCCGCGACCGCCTTCGCCCTGGCCCTGCCCGTGCTCCAGGAACTCGACACCCTGGCCCAGGCCAGGGGCGCCGCCGCCCAGGAGGTGTGAGGGTGCTGGTCTTCGCCGCCTCCGACAAGGGAGGCACGGGACGCTCGGTCACCAGCGCCAACCTGGCCTACCAGCGGGCCCTCACCGGTGACCACGTGGCCTACGTCGACTTCGACTTCGGCTCGCCCACCGCCGCCGCCGTCTTCGACGTGCCCGGCGCCATGCGCGGCACCGAGGAACTGGGCCTGCACTCCTACCTGGAGGGCGAGACCGCCGAACCGGTCCGCATCGACGTCTGGCGGCAGACCGAGCACCCCCTGCTGCGCGCCCGCCCCAACCAGTCCGGCCGCCTGGTCCTGTTCCCCGGCGACGCGGGCGGCGGCGAGTTCGCCACCGGCGAGGAGGCCCTGGAACGCTGCGTCGACCTGCTGCTCAAGCTCAACAACGAGTTCGACGTCACCTTCGTCGACCTCAGCGCCGGCCGCAGCTACGCCGTCGACATGGTCCTCGACGCCACCGCCCACCCCCGGATGCGCAACGTCCCCTTCCGCTGGCTGGTCTTCCACCGCTGGACCCGCCAGCACGTGATCGCCGCCTCCGGACTCGTCCACGCCGAGCACGGGATCATCGGCGGCGGTGTCGAGCGCGGCCACGACGAGGACGACCTGCGCTCCGCGATCCGCTTCGTGCGGGCAGCCGTGCCCGACCCCGAGTCGCCCCTGTGGTCGCAGGGCTCCACCGCCCAGGCCACCTGGATGCAGGCGTGCGACGAGGCGCTGCGCCGGCTCGCCGCCGAGCACCGCATCGGCGACAGCGTCGTCCTCGGCATCGTTCCGCTGGAACCCATCCTCCAGTGGCAGGAGCAGCTGATCACCGAGGAGGACGTCCTCTCCACCCAGATAGCGAACAAGGAGACCCTGGAGGCGCTGGAGGAGATCGCCCGGCGCCTGACGGACGACACCCACTGGGGGCGGCTGTGACGGAGCCCGTGTTCCGCGAGACCGCCGCCGAGCCGCGCACCCAGTCCGTTCCGCTGGCCCACCTCTCCGTGGAGCTCGGCCACCTCTACATGGAGGACTTCGAGGCCGGACCGGAGCGGCTGCGCGCGCACTTCGCCGAAGTACGGCCCTGGGTGGAGGCGGCCCGTACCGCCGCCACCGCCCGGGCCGGCGGCAAGCGGGCCCGGATCAGCACCTGCTTCCTCATCGACGACTACTTCACCCGTTTCTCCACCCCCGCCGACGTCGTCCCCATGCTCCTGGAGGAGGCCGAGCGGGCCGGACTGACCGTCGACTACCTGGCCCGCGAGTCCGGCTGCGCCGTCACCGGCAAGGTGCCCGTCGCCGAGGCGGTGGCCGCCCGTATCGTCGAGTCCCCGCCGCCGGGCAGCTACGGCCTGCGCCCGCCCGCCGCGCAGACCGGCTGGCTCGCCAACGGCGAACGCAGTCCCGTCGCCCGCGCCCCGCAGGCCATGAAGCGGGCCGTGCCCTGGCAGCCCCCGCACGAGACCGCCGCCCGCCGCCACTCCGTCTTCCTCGACGTCGAGCTGTGGAGCGACGACGCCGACGGGCAGCGCCTGTGGTCCTGCCCCTTCCTCGCCGCCGTCTGGCAACTCGCCCGCCTCGGACTCCTGCGCAACGAGGGCGAGGCCGTCCTCGCGCCACGGCCGCACACCGCCGGCGGGTTCCCCGACAAGTGGGACGAGCTGCCCACCCTGCTCCGGCTCAACGAGCGGGCGGACCCCTTCGCCGCCTACCGCACCTGCTCCGTCCTGCCCACCCGCTTCCTCCCCGTGGAGCACGCGGTCCGCGTGATCCTCGACCAGGTCCAGGTCGATCCCGGGGCACTGGCGCAGGTCGCCGACCGCTCCGGGAAGGAACGCATGCCCGTCCCCGACTCGGTCGCCGACCGCATCTCCTACGTGTACTACTCGGGGCCCTGACATGGCGCCGCGGCAGAGCACCCCGCCCGTCGTTCTCGCCTGCGGCGAGATCCGCACCTGCCTGCTGCCCGCCCGGCAGGCCCTCGACATCCGATCCGCCGCCCAGCTCCTCGGTCTGCGCGCCGACGAACGCGTTCTGCTCTCCGAACGCCCCGGCCTCTACGCGCGTTCCCCCGACACCCTCACCGGCGTCGACTGCCCCCTGCCCAGCGCCAACGGCGCCCGCGTCCGCGCCGTCGGCACCGTCACCGCGCACGCCGCACTCACCGAGGGCCGGGTGCTGCAGACCTCCGCGTACTGCCGGATGCCCGGCACCGGACCCGACCAGCGGCGCCCCTGGGGCGAGTACCTGGTGCGGCCCGGAGTCGTCGAACCGCTCGGCAAGCTCCCCCGCGAGGCGGTCGCGCAGGGTGTCCTCGGCGGCCCCCGCCACGGCGACCTCGACGTCGGGCTCATCGCCGACGGCCTGCTCACCCGGGTACTGCGCCACCCCCTGCTCGACCAGCGCCCGCCCTTCCGCTCCCGCCCCACCCGGCTGCGCTGGGCGGCGCTGCCCGCGGCCCCCGGCGAGGGGCCCTCGCTGGAGCGGTTCACCCTCGCCGAGGACGAACTGCGCACCGTGCGCCTGCGTGTGCCCGAGGGCACCCCCGGCACCGAACTGGCCGCGCTCTGCGACGACCTCGCGCTGCACGACTGGCTGCTCACCACCGTCGTCCGCATGCTCGACGGCCTCCGTCTCGGCGCCGGAGCCGCCCAGGACGCCGGCGCCGTCGTACGGACCCTGCGCCCGGCCGTCGACCACCTGCTCCACCTGTGGATGCCCGGCGCCCGGGTCGGCCGCGAACTCGCCGCGCTGTGGGACCCGCTGGAGGAACGGCCCGGCTTCACCCGGCAATGGCAGGCCCTGGTGCAGCGCATCCGCGACCAGCTCACCCTGCACGCCATTCCCGCAGCCCACCGGGAGGTGGAGCCGGCTCCCTGACCGCGCCCCGCCGCCCGGCACGCACATCCCCGCACACCCGTCACCGCACGATCCGACGCGCATCCCAACGGGGGGAGAGCGAGATGAGCACGGCACAGTCATCCCGACCCGACGACACGCCCCGCACCACCCACCCGATCGACCTAAGGGGGGATTCCCCCTGGACCCGCATGCTGCTGGTCGCCCTGGTCGTCGGCGGCCTCTTCTGGAGCGTCGCGGCGCTGCTGGACCCGGACGACGGCACGCTGCGGCAGTTCCTCGCCGCCGTGCTCTGCGCCGGCGCCGCCCTGGCCGTCCAGTACGTCCTCGGCCTGGCCCCGCGCCCGGGGCCGCGCCGGCTGGAGGACGACACCCGGCTGGAAGAGCACACCCGGCGGGTCGAGGACGCCCTGGCCGAGAACACCGCCGCCGTCCGCGACGGTCTGAGCCGGTACGACACCGAGCTGAAGTCGGGCCTGACCCGGCACACCGAGGACGTCAAGCAACTCGTCGAGACCCACGTCACCCAGGTCGACCACCGCCCCGCCGAGGCCGCCCGCACCCTGGACCCGGTCCGCATCGACAGCGTGCCCGACCTGGCCAAGGGCTTCGCCGACGTCCTGCTGCCCAGCCCGTCCATCCTGCACACCTTCGTCCACCTGGAGATGTCCCGGGTGGTCGGCCACATGGCGGACCTCACCAACCTGAGCGCCGAGTGCCCCGGCGAGAACCACGACTGGATGCTGACCCTCACCCGGGCCGCCGAGCACTCCATCCTCGCCACCAGCACCTCCGTCGACCGGCAGTTCTGGAACAGCGAGCCCGCCGGCCGCTACCTCGACGCCCAGCAGGCCGCCATCGAGGAACAGGGCGTGGCCGTACGCCGCCTGTTCCTGCTGGAGGGCGCCCGCGAACTCGACGACCGGCTGCTGCGGCTGTGCGAAGAACAGGAACTGCGCCGCATCGACGTACGCGTGGCGGTCCTGCCCGAGCTGCCCCCGCACCTCCAGCGCGGCACCACCAACGACTTCATCCTCTACGACGAGGAGGTGTCCTTCGAGATCGAGCAGGACCTGCGCGACGTCAACGTCCGCACCCGGCTCACCGCGCGCCAGGAGTACGTACGGGACCGGCTCAAGCGCTTCAGGGAACTCTGGGACGCGGGCATGGGCCTGCGCGAACTCGAGATGCGCGTCGACGACGAGGAAGACGGAAACTGGATGGTGGACCGGGCCTGACCGCCGCCGCCTCCGTTACTCCCCGGGGAGTAACGGACGGCCCCGTGTCTCCCCCGGCAGTATCCCGAGGCTCGCCCTCACGCCCGACGCGTCGGCATCCCGCCGCCGGAAGTCTGGAGACCCACCCAGACATTCACCGGAGGGAGGCCCGCCAGATGGGGGCCACGACGACAGGCGCGGGGCGGCGGCGGGCCGTGCCCTGGCTGGTGCTCGGACTGTGGATCGCCGTGCTGGCGATCGCCTCGCCGTTCGCGGCGAAACTCGGCGACGTGCAGCGCGACCGGGCCGTCGACTACCTGCCCGCGAGCGCCGACTCGACGCAGGTCGCCAAGATCCAGGAGCGGCTGCCGGGCGGCGAGGTCACCGAGATGGTCCTCGTCTACCACCGGGACGGCGGACTGACCGCCGCCGACAAGAAGACCGCCGCCGGGCAGGTCGCCGAGATCGCCGGCGCGCACGAACTCACCGGGCGTCCCGTGGGCATCCCGTCCAAGGACGGCACCACCCTCATGTACCCGGTGGTCTCCACCGAGCCCGGCACGGACGAGAAGGCCCGCGACGCACTCGTCAACGACGTGCGGGACGTCGCGACGGGCGGAGACGGGCTCAGCGTCGAGGTGGGCGGGGCGGGCGCGCTCGCCACCGACGCCACCGAGGTCTACAACTCCCTGGACGGCCCGCTGCTCTACACCACCGCCGCCGTGGTAGCTCTCCTTCTGATCCTCATCTACCGCAGCCCCTTCCTGTGGCTCGTCCCGCTCGCCGTCGCCGGAATGGCCGACTACCTCTCCATGGGCGTCGCCTACGGCCTGAACCAGGTCTTCGGCACCGCCGTCTCCGGCCAGAGCAGCGGCATCATGACCATCCTCGTCTTCGGCGTCGGCACCGACTACGCGCTGCTGCTGGTCTCCCGCTACCGCGAGGAACTGCGCCGCGTCGAGCGGCCGTACGACGCCATGCTCGCCGCCCTGCGCGGCTGCGGCCCCGCCGTGCTCGCCTCCTCCGGCACCGTCGCCGCCGGCCTGCTGTGCCTGCTCGCCGCCGATCTCAACTCCAGCCGGGGCATGGGCCCCCTCGGCACCGTCGGGGTGCTGTGCGCGCTGGCCGCCATGCTGACGCTGCTGCCCGCGCTACTGGTGCTGCTCGGCCGCCGTGTCTTCTGGCCGCTGGTGCCGCGCTACGGCAGCACCCCCAAGGCCCGCCGCTCGCTGTTCGCCGCGATGGGCAGCTCCGCCGAACGCCGGCCCCGCACCGTCCTGGTGGGCGGCGCCGTCCTGCTCGGCGCCCTCGCACTCGGCGCGTTCGCCCTGCCCGGCAGCATCAAGCAGGAGGACTCCTACACCACCCGCCCCGAAGCGATCGCCGCCATGGAGACCCTCGCCGACGCCTTCCCGGAGTCCGGCACCCAGCCGATCACCGTCATCAGCCCCACCGACCGCGCCGGCGCCGCGCTCGCCGAGATCCGCGCCACCGAGGGAGTCGAGAGCGCCGAGGCCGGGCGCAGCGGCGACGGGTGGACCGAGCTGACCGTCCTGGCCTCCACGCCGCCCCAGTCGGCCGCCGAGACCGCCACCATCGAGGAACTGCGCGACAAGCTCGACGGCTCCTACGTCGGCGGTCCCAGCGCCCAGCAGATCGACCTGGAGGACACCAACGCGCGGGACACCGTCATCGTCGTACCGATCGTGCTGCTGTCGGTCCTGCTGATCCTCACGGTGCTGCTGCGCTCCCTGGTCGCGCCGCTGATCCTGGTCGCCGCCGTCGTCGCCGTGTGGGGCGCCGCTCTCGGCATCGGCGGCCTCGTCTTCGACCCCCTCTTCGGCTTCGAGGGCACCGACCCCGGGCTCGGCCTGCTCTCCTTCGTCTTCCTGGTCGCCCTCGGCGTCGACTACGGCATCTTCCTGATGCACCGGATGCGCGAGGAGGCCCTGCACGGCGCCGAACCCACCGAGGCGGCCCTGTCCGCGCTGCGCACCACCGGCGGCGTCATCGCCTCGGCCGGGCTGGTCCTCGCGGCCACCTTCGCCGTGCTCACCAGCATGCCGATGGTGCAGCTCGTCGAGCTGGGCTTCGTCATCGCGGTCGGCGTCCTCCTCGACACCTTCCTGGTCCGCACCTACCTGGTCACCAGCGCCAGCGTCGCCCTGCGGCGCCGGGTGTGGTGGCCGGGGCGGCTGTCCCGGCAGCCCGGACCGTCCTCGCCGGACGGCGTGCGGGAATCCGTCGGTGTCTGAGGTGCCGGACGACCGGATCGCGCCCCTCCCCTCCCGGAGGGGCGCGCGGGTCACGGAGTATGGACGCGTGCACCACACCACCGAGGCCGCGTCCCGCCCCCGCGTCGGCGAGCGGATCATCGCCGCCATCAACCGCGACCCGCGCACCGCCCCGCACGGCACCCGCAACGACGCCGTGCTCGCCGCTGTCCTCCTCACCGGCGCCGTCTGCCTGGCGCTCCTCACCCACGAGGCCCAGCGCCCGGACGCCCTCGGCTGGACGCTGCTGGTCGCCGCCCACGTCCCGATCGTGTGGCGGCGGCGCCGCCCGCTGCTGGTGCTCGCGGTGTTGATGGCCCTGGTCGTGCCCTACCACGCGATGGACAACAACCACACCGCGGTCGGCCCCGCCTCCTACGTGGCCCTCTACACGCTGGCCGTCACCGGCCGCCCCCTGCGCACCGTCGTGACCGGCGTCGCGGTCCTCACCGTGTCGGTCAGCATCATGCTGACCGTCAACACCCACCAGGCCCTCGAACTGCTCCGCATCTCCGGCTGGGTCATCGCCGTCCTCTTCTGCGGCATCGACATCCGCTACTACCGCCAGTACGTCGCCGCCATAGTGGAGCGCGCCGAACGCGCCGAACGCACCCGCGAGGAGGAGGCCCGGCGGCGCGTCGCCGAGGAACGCCTGCGGGTCGCCCGGGACCTGCACGACCTCCTCGCGCACAGCATCACCCTCATCGGGGTGCAGACCTCGGTCGCCGCCCACGTCCTGACCGCCGACCCCGAACGCCTGGACCGCGCGGCCGTCGCCAAGGCCCTCGACGACATCGCCGAGACCTGCCGCTCGGCGCGCGGCGAACTGCGCACCACCCTCGAAGTACTCAGGACGCAGGACGCCGCCGCCGTCCCCGACGCCCGCGGCCCGCTGCCCGGCCTGAGCGGCCTGTCCGACCTGGCGCGGAGCGCCCGGCAGGCCGGAGCACACGTGGACCTGTCGGTGGACGCCGACGACCTCCCGCCGGCGGTCGGTGCCGCCGTCTACCGCATCACGCAGGAGGCGCTGACCAACGCCGTACGGCACGCGGGACCGAAACCGTCCGTCCGCGTCGAGGTGCACGCCGGGCCGGGCGCCCTGCGCCTGTCCGTCACCGACGACGGCACCGGACCCGACCCGTCCGGCACCCCCGGCTTCGGCCTCGTCGGCATGCGGGAGCGGGCCCGCAGCGTGGGCGGCACACTCGACGCCGGACCGCGCCAGGGCACCGACGGCTTCGAGGTGACGGCCGTACTGCCGATGCCCGCCACGCCCCGTACGACCCCCCTGACCCCGGAGAGAACCGCATGACGATACGCGTACTGCTGGCGGACGACCAGAACCTCGTCCGTGCGGCGTTCGCCCTGCTCGTGGCGTCGGCCCCCGACATGGAGGTGGTCGGCGAGGCGGGCACCGGCCGCGAGGCCGTGGAGCTGGCCCGCACCGAACGCGCCGACCTCGTCGTCATGGACGTACGCATGCCCGACCTGGACGGCATCGAGGCGACCCGGCTGATCGCCGCCGACGAGGACCTGGCGGGCGTGAAGGTACTGGTCCTCACCACTTACGACACCGACGAGAACGTCGTCGAGGCGCTCCACGCGGGCGCCTCCGGATTCCTGGTCAAGGACACGAAGCCCGCCGAACTCCTGGACGCCATCCGCACGGTGACGGCGGGCGACGCCCTCCTGTCACCCGGCCCGACGGCCCGCCTGATCGAGCGCTTCCTGCGCGGCCCCTCTTCCCTCCACCCGTCCGGGCCGGGCCCCGACTGCCTTTCGGACCGGGAACGCCAGGTCCTCACCCTGGTGGCCCGGGGCCTCACCAACACGGAGATCGCCGACACCCTGGGCCTGAGCCCGCTCACCGCGAAGACCCACGTCAGCCGCATCATGGGCAAACTGGAGGCGCGCGACCGGGCCCAACTGGTCATCGTGGCGTACGAGTCGGGCCTGGTGACGCCGGGCGCGGGTCAGCCGCAGTAGACGTCCGAGGCGGGCCGCTGCCCGGTCGCCAGGAAGCGGGAGACCGTGGCGTCGCCGCAGGCGTTGCCGTTGGCCAGGTAGGCGTCGTGGCCGGTGGAGTCCACGGTCACCATGACGGCGCGCTGACCGAGGGCCTCGCGCAGCTTTCGCGCCCCGCCGAGCGGGGTGGCGACGTCGCGCTCGTTCTGGACGAGCAGCACGTTGGACGGCCCGCGGTCGGTGATCCGCACGGGGGCCTCACGGGGCGGGTACGGCCACGCGGCGCACAGCATCGCGTTGCGCGGCATGCCCGCCGTGAGCGGGTACTCGGCGCGGCTCACGGCGACGTCCTGCTGGTACGAGGCCGCCGAGCGGGGCCAGGCGACGTCGTTGCACAGCACACCGGCTCCGACGGCGGCGACGTTCTGCAGGACCGCCTCGGGCGGCGCCTGGGGAGCGGGCGGCACGGTGCCCCGCTGGGCCGCCCGCATCAGCTTGGCGAGCGTCGGGAACTTGCCGGGGGAGTAGAGGCTGTCCAGCATCGTCTGCCGCAGTACGTTGCCGTTCAGCTCCGCCGGATTGGCGCCGGGCCAGGGGATCGGCTCCCGGTCCAGGCGGGCGGCGAGCCGCAGGAACAGCGGCCGTACGTCGGCGGCCCGTCCCGCCACCCGGTCGGGATTTCCGGGCCGGGCGGCCCAGGCGGCGAACTCGGGGAAGGTGTCCTCGACCCCCTGCTCGTGCCCCGCGAGCCAGGCACGCGCCACTCGGGAGGGATCGGGATCGTCGTTGCTGTCCAGCACGATCCGGTCGGTGCGGTGCGGGAACAACTGCGCGTACACGGCCCCTACATACGTTCCGTACGACACTCCCCACGCGGAGATCCGCCGCTCGCCCAGCGCGGCCCGGAGGCGGTCGATGTCACGGGCCTCGTTGGCGGTGCTCAGGTGCTTGATCAGCTCACCGCCGTTGTGTGCGCAGGCGTCGGCCATGCGCCGGGCGGTGGTCATGTTCCCGTCCACGGAGCCGTCGGGGGCTGGCCAGGGGCGGAGTTTCGAGGTGGCGAGGTCGCCGTGCTCCAGCCCACAGCTGACCGAGGTGGACGGTGCGAGCCCGCGCGGCGCGAATCCGATGAGGTCGTGGCTGTCGCGGACGTTCTGGGGGAGCTTCTGCCCCTTCCCCGAGGGGTCGTTCAGGCTTGATCCGCCCGGCCCGCCGGGGATCAGGAGCAGGGCCCCGCGCCGGGCGTCCGGCTTCTCGGCGGGGATGCGGGAGACGGCCATCTCGATGCGGGGGCCGTCGGGGTCGGCGTAGTCCATCGGCACGTCGAGGGTGGCGCACTCCTGCCGGGGGTCGAGCCCGGCGCCCTCGCAGGCGGACCAGGTGAGGGCTTCGGGTGTGCTCCCGCCCGTCGCGGAGGCGGTCACCGGCGCGGTGACGCCGAGGAGGGCGGTGGACACGCCGACGATGGCGGCGTTGCGGATGCTTCTGCTTCGCTTGCGCTGCGTCATGCGAGGAGCCTCGCGCAAGCCCGGGGACCGTCACATCCGGGCAACAACCCGATGTTTACGGGGGGTTACCCCCTAGGAGAGCGTCGCGCGGACTAGGGGAGGGTCACGTTGCTCTCGAAGTTGAGCCACGCGAGGGAGGCGATGGTGCTCATGGAGGGGCACAGCTCCCGCAGTTTGGCCGAGTCGGTCTTGGGCGGGGTCGAACCCATGTCGTAGCAGCCGAGCTTGCGGACGGTGTTCACCGCCTTCACCAGGTGGTGTGCGGACTTCTCGACCTCGGTGTACTCGCCGTCGGGGAAGTCGCGCTCGATGCTCTTGGCCATCGCGCCGGCGAGTTCCCCGGCGGCGGTGAGGTCCTTTCCGCACCCGGGGTCGTCCCAGGCGACGTGGCTGCACATCGGAGAGCCGGTCACGCCGTAGGCGATCCGGTAGGCCGGTAGCAGCTCCGCCGGGGTCCCGGGCTTCTCCGAGGAGGCGGACTCCGACGGCTGCTTCGACTCCGACGGGGCGGAGGAAGCGGCCCGGGGCGATTGCCTCTCGTCGGCCGCCTTCCCGTTGTCGCCGCCGCAGGCGGACAGCGTCAGGGCCGTCGTCACGGCTGCGGACAGGGCGAGGGCGAATCGGCGCGTGGTCATGCGGCCACTCAAGCGCCGGACGAGTTGTTCAGACACCCGGTCCGCGGGGCTGAACAACAGCCGTCGCCGACCCTCAGTCCTCGACGAAGAAGCTGTCGTGCCGGACCTGGAAGTCCCGCAGCTCCTCGCCGCCGCGCTGGGCGAAGTCGGCGATGCGCTCGAAGTACTCCTCGCGCGGGGCGCCCGGTGAGAAGAGCATCAGCATGGACAGGGGGTCGTCACTGTCGTTCTTGAAGGCGTGCAGCCCGCCGACGGGGACGTACAGGAAGTCGCCCTGGCGGCCGGTGACCCAGCGTTCGCCGTTGTAGAGCTGCACTTCTCCCGACAGGACGTAGAAGGACTCGGAGATGCTCCGGTGGAAGTGCGTCTTGGCGCCGGGCGCCTTGGGCCCCATGTCCACCTTGTACAGCCCGAACTCGCCTCCGGTGGAGGCGTGGCTCGCGAGGTAGTGGGTGGTCGTGCCGCCGGGCGAGACGATGTCGGGCGCGGTGTCGGCCGGCCTGAACACGGCGTTGATCTCGCCCTTCTCGCCGAGGTACCGCGGCTCCGGGTACGACATGGTGTGCCTCCTCCGTCAGGACTTGATGAGGCAACTCTTGCCGATCGGAGGCGCCTCGGTCATCGTCCGGAGGGCCGACGGAGGAGGGACGCGAGTCCTAGGCCACGGAGCGTACGAACTCCGCCCAGGCCGCCGACCCGACGACGATCACGGGGCCGTCGGCCACCTTGCTGTCCCGGACGGGTATGACGCCGGGGACTCCGTCGGTGACTTCGAGGCAGTTGCCCCCGTCGCCGTTGCTGTACGTGCTCTTGCGCCAGCGGGCGTCGCTCAGGTCGTACTCGCGCATCGTCTGAATTCCTCAGCCGCCGATCGGATCAGGGCGAGGGACGCCTCCGGCGACAGTGCGGCGCCCCTGATCAGATCGTAGGCTCGGCGGGCACGGTGCACCACCGCCGGATCGTCCAGCAGGCTTCCTGAAAACGACGTCTCTGTATAGGCGGTCGGCGGGGCGTCCTCGAACTCCATGAGCCTGAGGGACCCACTGTTGGCAGGGGCGCCTGCCGAGAAGGGCAGGACTTGGAGCAGCACCTTGCGCTCGGCGGCCAGCACGCTCATGTGCTCCAGCGCCACCGCCGTCACCTCGGGGCCACCGACGGGGACGCGCAGCACGGTCTCGTGCACCACCGCCCAATACACGGGACGTGTAGCGTCGTCGAGGACCCGTGACCGTTCCATGCGGGCGGCAACTCTGTCTTCGATGAACTCGTCGGCCGCGAACGGATGAGTTGCCAGGGTGAGCGCTCTGGCATAGCCGGATGTCTGGAGGAGCCCGGGGATCACGGTCGGTTCGAAGTCGCCGACCGTCGATGCCAGCCGCTCCAGCTCGACCACCCCGGCGAAGTAATCCGCATACCGGGGATCATCAATCAGCTTCCGGCACAGGCGCTCGAAAATACCGTCGGTTTGTAGCGCCTCGTCGATGCGCTGGGCCACATCCAACTGTGGTTTACGAATTGCCTGTTCGAACTGGCCGATGTAGCCGCCGGACACGAAAACCCGTGCTCCCAGCTCCACTTGGGTGATTCCGGCGTCCTCTCGCCGCCGTTTAAGCTCCGTTCCGAAGAACTCCCACGCAGCCTGCCGTGAACCGTTGGCCATAACCAACCCCCATGCGCTGACCCGCACTTGTAGTGCGCGTACTCCTGCCGAGTGTAGACACGTCGCGGCATTCTGGGGACACGAAGAGTGAAACCGTAAAGGGAAGGGAAAGCGGTGGAAGCACGGCACTCGGCGCTCTGCGTCGAAGGAGCGGAGGACACGGTGAAAGAATTGCGCGCGGCGCTCGCGGAGGCAGGAATTACTCTCCCCTCACTCGGGCTCGACCCGGTGAGTCTTGCGCGGGAGGCGCCCTGTCCGCTGGTCGAATTGGGCCGGTGTTCCGTGGAGACCGCGCGGCGCCTCGCGGCGGTGCTGCGATGACGACGACGCCGCCCGTGGGGGTCTACGCCGTGGACACCCGCAGTGGCCGGGTCGGGATCGTCATGGGGCACGAGGGGCCGTACGTGCAGATGCGGCCGTTCGGCGGGGGACGGGAGTGGGACGCCGAGCCGGGTGACGTACGCCACGCCACCCCGTCCGAGCGGCTCAGCGCGGCGACGGCGTACACCAACGCCCGGAGCCGTGGCGAGGTGCCTTGAGGGATGCGCGAGAATGGGCGGCATGAGTCTGTTCCGCGACGACGGCATCGTGCTGCGCACCCAGAAGCTGGGTGAGGCGGACCGGATCATCACCATGCTCACGCGCGGTCACGGCCGCGTACGCGCCGTGGCGCGCGGGGTGCGGCGCACGAAGTCGAAGTTCGGCGCGCGGCTGGAGCCGTTCTCGCACGTGGACGTGCAGTTCTTCTCGAAGGGCAGCGAGCTGGTCGGGCGCGGGCTGCCCCTGTGCACGCAGAGCGAGACGATCGCGCCCTACGGCGGCGGGATCGTCACCGACTACGCGCGCTACACCG
The DNA here is from genome assembly GCF_000772045.1 of Streptomyces sp. CCM_MD2014. Taxonomy (GTDB): domain Bacteria; phylum Actinomycetota; class Actinomycetes; order Streptomycetales; family Streptomycetaceae; genus Streptomyces; species Streptomyces salinarius. The sequence goes on from NZ_CP009754.1 coordinate 5,952,113, forward strand.
CGGGGACCGCCATGCTGGAGACGGCCGAGCGGTTCACCGACCACGAGGGCGAGCCGGCGGTGCAGCAGTATCTGCTGCTGGTCGGCGGACTCAGGACCCTCGCCCGGGGCGAGCACACGCCGAACCTGGTGCTGGACGCGTTCCTGCTGCGCTCGCTGGCCGTGAACGGGTACGCCCCGACCTTCGGGGACTGCGCGAAGTGCGGCCTGCCCGGTCCGAACCGGTTCTTCTCGGTCGGCTCGGGCGGCTCCGTCTGCGTCGACTGCCGGGTGCCCGGCAGCGTCGTACCCTCGCCGCAGGCCCTGGAACTGCTCGGGGCGCTGCTCGCGGGGGACTGGGACACTGCGGACGCGGCCGAGCCGCGGTACGTGCGGGAGGGGAGCGGACTGGTCTCCGCCTACCTGCACTGGCACCTTGAGCGGGGACTGCGCTCCCTGCGGTACGTCGAGAAGTAGGAGAGATCTGAGATGGCCGTACGCGGGATTCTGGGGCGGCAGCGCCGGGAGTACAGGACGCCGGAGCCGCACCCGTCCGGCGCGCGTCCGCCGAAGCTCGGTGAGCTGGTGCCGGAGCACGTGGCGATCGTCATGGACGGCAACGGCCGCTGGGCCAAGGAGCGCGGGCTGCCGCGCACCGAGGGGCACAAGGTCGGCGCCGAGCAGGTCATGGACGTGCTCCAGGGCGCGATCGAGATCGGCGTCGGGAACATCTCCCTGTACGCCTTCTCCACCGAGAACTGGAAGCGCTCGCCTGAGGAGGTGCGCTTCCTGATGAACTTCAACCGCGACTTCATCCGCAAGTCCCGCGACACCCTCGACGAGCTGGGGGTGCGGGTGCGCTGGGCGGGACGGATGCCCAAGCTGTGGAAGTCGGTGGCCAAGGAGCTCCAGGTCGCGCAGGAGCAGACCAAGGACAACGACCGGCTCACGCTGTACTTCTGCATGAACTACGGCGGGCGGGCCGAGATCGCCGACGCGGCGCAGGCCCTCGCCGAGGACGTGCGGGCCGGGAAGCTCGATCCGGCCAAGGTCAACGAGAAGACGCTCGCGAAGTACCTGTACTACCCGGACATGCCGGACGTGGACGTGTTCCTGCGGCCGAGCGGGGAGCAGCGGACGTCGAACTACCTGATCTGGCAGAGCGCCTACGCGGAGATGGTCTTCCAGGACGTCCTGTGGCCGGACTTCGACCGGCGCGACCTGTGGCGGGCCTGCCTGGAGTTCGCCTCCCGGGACCGGCGCTTCGGCGGCGCCATCCCCAACGAGGAACTTCTGGCCATGGAAGGCCGCAGTACCCAGTAAGCCCCGGGCGGTGGATCAGCCCGTCCGGCGCTTGAGGACGAGGCCGTTCAGGCCGGAAAAAGGGGCCCGGGGCGCAGCCCCGGCCCCACCTCGCTCAACCGCCGGAGGCACCCGCGCAGTCCGCGCAGGTGCCGAAGATCTCCACGGTGTGCGCCACGTTGACGTAGCCGTGCTCCGCCGCGATGGCCTCGGCCCACTTCTCCACGGCGGGGCCCTCCACCTCGACGGCCTTGCCGCAGGCGCGGCAGACCAGGTGGTGGTGATGGTCGCCGGTGGAGCAGCGCCGGTAGACGGACTCGCCCTCGGCGGTGCGCAGGACGTCGACCTCGCCGGCGTCGGCGAGGGACTGCAGGGTGCGGTAGACCGTGGTGAGCCCGACCGCGTCGCCCTTGTGCTTGAGCATGTCGTGGAGCTCCTGCGCGCTGCGGAACTCCTCGACCTCCTGAAGGGCGGCCGACACGGCAGCCCGCTGCCGGGTGGCGCGGCCCTTCACGGGCGGTCCAGCGGTGGTCACTGGATTCCTCCTCACGTCTTCGCGGCTTGCCGGGCCATTGTGCCAGCCCGGCAGTCCCGCGGTCAGACGCCGACCTCGTCGGCGGCCCCCCTGGTGGCCGGAATCTTGCACTCCGCCGGATCCGCGGCGGGTTGTGCGGCGGCGAGTGCCCGCGCGCGTCGCCTGGCCAGCGGGGCGGCCAGCACGCTCAGCAGGATGAAGGCGCCGATGGTGAGCAGCACGATCGTCGCGCCGGGCGGCACGTCCTGGTAGTACGACGTGACGGTGCCGCCGATCGTCACGCTCACCCCGAGGGCGACGGCGATGGCGAAGGTGGCGGCGAAGCTGCGGGTGAGCTGCTGCGCGGCGGCCACCGGGACCACCATCAGCGCGGAGACCAGGAGCAGGCCGACGACGCGCATCGCGACGGTCACCGTGACCGCCGCCGTGACGGCCGTCAGCAGGTTCAGCGCCCGCACCGGCAGCCCGGTGACCCGGGCGAACTCCTCGTCCTGGCTGACGGCGAACAGCTGGCGGCGCAGACCGACGGTGACGAGGACCACGAAGGCGGCCAGCAGGCAGATCGCGGTGACGTCGGACTCGGAGACCGTCGACAGGGAGCCGAAGAGGTACGAGGTGAGGTTGGCGTTGGAGCCGCCCGGCGCGAGGTTGATGAACATCACGCCGCCCGCCATGCCGCCGTAGAAGAGCATGGCGAGGGCGATGTCGCCGCGGGTCTTGCCGTACCAGCGGATCAGCTCCATGAGGACCGCGCCGAGGACGGAGACCAGGGTCGCCATCCACACCGGGGACCAGGTCAGCAGGAAGCCGAGGCCGACGCCGGTCATCGCCACGTGGCCGATGCCGTCGCCCATGAGGGCCTGACGGCGCTGGACCAGGTAGATGCCGATGGCGGGGGCGGTGATGCCGACCAGGACGGCGGCGAGCAGCGCCCGCTGCATGAAGGCGTAGTTCAGGATTTCCATGGTCGTCGCCTTCTCAGCTCAGCAGTCCGGTGCGGATCGGTTCGGCGCCCGCGGGGGCGTGCGGGTGGACGTGGTCGTGGCCGGGCAGCGCGTGCTGGCCGACGGCCTCCGGCGGCGGACCGTCGTGCAGGACGCAGCCGTCGCGGAGCACCACGGCCCGGTCGATCAGCGGCTCCAGCGGGCCCAGCTCGTGCAGGACGAGGAGGACGGTCGCCCCGGCCGCGACCTGTGCCCGCAGGGTCTCGGCCAGGACCTCCTGGCTGGCCAGGTCGACGCCGGCCATCGGCTCGTCCATGATCAGCAGTTCGGGCTCGGCGGCGAGCGCGCGGGCGATCAGCACGCGCTGGTGCTGGCCGCCGGAGAGGGCGTTCACCGAGTCCTTGGCGCGGTCGGCCATGCCGACCAGGTCGAGGGCGCGGCGTACGGCCTCGTGGTCGGCCTTGCGCAGGATGCCGAAGCGGGCCCGGGAGAGCCGGCCCGAGGAGACCACCTCGTTCACCGTGGCGGGGACGCCGCCCGCGGCCGTGGTGCGCTGCGGGACGTAACCCACGCGCCCCCAGTCGCGGAAGCGGCGCCTGGGGGTGCCGAACAGCTCGATCTCCCCGTCCGTCACCGGCACCTGGCCGATGATCGTGCGCACGGCCGTGGACTTGCCCGAGCCGTTGGCGCCGAGCAGCGCGACCACCTGGCCGCGCCGCACGGTGAGGTCGATGCCGCGCAGGACGGGGCGTGAGCCCAGCTCGGCGCGGACGCCGCGCAGGGATATGACGGACTCGTCGCTCACGATGTCCTCCGTAACGATCGAACTGCGGGTGGTACTGCTTACTTGGCGCCTAGGGCGGTCTCCAGCGCCTTGAGGTTGGACTGCATGACCCCGACGTAGTCCTCGCCCTTGGACTTGTCGGTGATGCCCTCCAGCGGATCGAGCACGTCCGTCTTCAGGCCCGCGTCCTTGGCCAGGGTCTTCGCGGTCTTGTCGGACACCAGTGTCTCGTAGAAGACGGTGGTCACGCCGTCGGCCTCGGCCTCCTGCTGGAGCTCCTTGATCCGGGCGGGGCTGGGCTCGCTCTCCGGGTCGAGGCCGTTGATGGCCTCCTGGGTGAGTCCGTAGCGCTCGGCGAGGTAGCCGAAGGCGGCGTGGTTGGTGAAGAAGACCTTGGTCGAGGTGTTCTTCAGGCCGTCCTTGTAGGCCGTGTCCAGGTCCCCCAGCTTCTTCGCCAGCGCCTCGGCGTTCTTGCGGTAGTCGGCGGCGTGGTCCGGGTCGGCCTTCTCGAAGGCCTTCGCGACGCCCTGGGCGATCTCCGCGTACTTCACCGGGTCCAGCCAGACGTGCGGGTCGAGCGCGTGCTCCCCGCCCTCGGAATGCTCCTCCTCGGCGTGCTCGTCCGCGTGCTCCTCGCCGCCGTGGCCGTGGTCGTGCTCCACGTCGCCGTGGTCCTCGAGCTTCGTCAGCGTGGCCGCGTCGATCTTGGTCTTCACGTCGGACTGGGCGATCGCCTCGTCCACGGCGGGCTGGAGGGACTTGAGGTAGAGGACCGCGTCAGCCTCGCCCATCTGCGCGGTCTGCTTGGCGCTCAGCTCCAGGTCGTGCGGCTCCTGGCCGGGTTCGGTGAGCGTGGTGACGTTCACGTGGTCCCCGCCGATCTGCTCGGCCAGATACTCCATGGGGTAGAAGGACGCGACGACGTCGAACTTGTCCGTGTTGCCCGCCGCCGAGCTGTCGCTGGAGCAGGCGGAGAGGGTGCCGAGACCGAGTGCGGTGGCCGCGGTGACTGCTATGCCGGATATGCGGCGTCGTCGTACGTTCATGACACTCATTTTCAACAAATATGGAAACCGTTGTCAACAAGCGTGCGATTCCGCAGATGGGAGGCCCCGATTTGGCCGTGGGGCGGCCCACGCCGGTAACCTGAAGCATTCTCTGGAAGCATCTCGCTTCGTCGCCCGTCGTCGTAATGAAGAGAGCACCGTGGCCGCCGACAAGATCGACACCATCGTCAGCCTGAGCAAGCGCCGTGGCTTCGTATTCCCCTGCAGTGAGATCTACGGCGGTCAGCGCGCCGCCTGGGACTACGGTCCGCTGGGTGTCGAGCTCAAGGAGAACCTCAAGCGCCAGTGGTGGCGCTACATGGTCACCTCGCGCGAGGACGTCGTCGGTCTCGACTCCTCCGTGATCCTGGCCCCCGAGGTCTGGGTGGCCTCCGGTCACGTCGCCACCTTCACGGACCCGCTGACCGAGTGCACCTCCTGCCACAAGCGGTTCCGCGCGGACCACCTGGAGGAGGAGTACGAGGAGAAGAAGGGCCGCGCGCCGGAGAACGGCCTGGCCGACCTCAACTGCCCCAACTGCGGCAACAAGGGCACCTTCACCGAGCCCAAGCAGTTCTCCGGTCTGCTCTCCACCCACCTCGGCCCGACCCAGGACAGCGGCTCCGTCGCCTACCTGCGGCCCGAGACCGCCCAGGGCATCTTCACCAACTTCGCCCAGGTGCAGACCACTTCGCGCCGCAAGCCGCCGTTCGGCATCGCCCAGATGGGCAAGTCCTTCCGCAACGAGATCACGCCCGGCAACTTCATCTTCCGCACCCGCGAGTTCGAGCAGATGGAGATGGAGTTCTTCGTCAAGCCGGGCGAGGACGAGAAGTGGCAGGAGTACTGGATGGAGCAGCGCTGGAACTGGTACACCGGTCTCGGCCTGCGCGAGGAGAACATGCGGTGGTACGAGCACCCGCAGGAGAAGCTCTCCCACTACTCCAAGCGCACCGCCGACATCGAGTACCGCTTCCGGTTCGGCGGCAGTGAGTGGGGCGAGCTGGAGGGCGTCGCCAACCGGACCGACTACGACCTCTCCTCGCACGCCAAGGCCTCCGGCCAGGACCTCTCCTACTACGACCAGGAGGCCCAGGAGCGCTGGACGCCGTACGTCATCGAGCCGGCGGCCGGTGTCGGGCGCGCGATGCTCGCCTTCCTGCTCGACGCGTACATCGAGGACGAGGCGCCGAACGCCAAGGGCAAGCTGGAGAAGCGCACGGTGCTGCGGCTCGACCCGCGGCTGTCCCCGGTGAAGGTCGCGGTGCTTCCGCTGTCCCGCAACCCGGAGCTGTCGCCGAAGGCGAAGGGGCTGGCGCAGGCGCTGCGGCAGCACTGGAACATCGAGTTCGACGACGCGGGCGCGATCGGGCGCCGGTACCGGCGTCAGGACGAGATCGGAACGCCGTTCTGCGTGACCGTCGACTTCGACACGCTGGACGACAACGCGGTGACCGTGCGGGAGCGGGACACCATGAAGCAGGAGCGCGTGTCGCTGGACCAGATCGAGGGGTACCTCGCTTCGAGGCTCGTCGGCTGCTGAACGTCCGTTCCGGTTGCCGTACCAGGGGGCTCCGCCCCCTGGACCCCCGGGACCTGTGCCCACCCCCACCCGACTCGGTCGGGAGGGGGTGGGCGTTTCGGCGTTTCAGGGGACCCGGATCACAGGTTCAGGGGGCCGGATCACAGGTTCAGCCCCCGGCTAGCGGCCCTGCAGGGACTTCACGTTGTCGCCGAAGGTCCAGTTCTTCGAGCCGTCCCAGTTGAGGGACCAGGTCATCAGGCCCTGGAGGGAGCCGTTGTAGTGGTTCCAGGCCTGGGAGACCAGGGACGGTGACATGTGGCCGCCGCCCGCGCCGGGCTGGGCGGGCAGGCCGCGTTGAGGACGTTTTGACCTGCTCCTCGGGCTGAAGCCCGAGGATTCTGGCCTTCTCGACCGGGTGCTGTGCCGCTACGCAGCGCAGGTATCGGTCGGGAATCCGTGGCTTCCTGTTTCTTCGCGCTGTGCCGGGATTGCTCCTGGTCTTACCGGCGCTCCGCAGGCCGATGCCGCCAGTCCGGCGGCCTGTTTGATGTTGATCGCGGCGTTGTGGTCCCGGTCGTGGACGGTGCCGCAGGCGGTGCAGGTCCATTCCCGCACGTCGAGGGGTTTGGGCCCCTCCACGGTGCCGCAGGTGGAGCAGGTCTGGGAGGTCGGTTCGAACCGGCCGATCATGATCAGGGTGCGCCCGTACCGCTTCGCCTTGTACGTGAGCATGCCGACGAACGAGGACCATCCGGCGTCGTGCACGGACTTGGCCAGCCGGGTGCGGGCCAGTCCCGCCACTGACAGGTCTTCCACGGCGATTCCTTGGTTCTCGGAGATCAGCTTCGTGGAGAGCTGGTGGTGGAACTCGCGGCGCGCGTCGGCGACCTTCGTATGAGCGCGGGCGACCTTCAGGCGGGCCTTGTCACGGTTCTTCGATCCCCTCTGTTTGCGGGACAGTTCCCGCTGGGCCTTCTTCAGCTTCTTCTCCGCGCGCCGCAGGAAACGCGGTGAGTCGATCTCCGTGCCGTCGGACAGGACGGCAAAGTGGGTGAGGCCGAGGTCGATCCCGATGGTGTGGTCGGTTGCGGGCATGCTCGCCTGGTCGGCGGCGGGGTCGGTGACGATGACGAAGGAGGCGAAATACCGCCCGGCCGCATCCTTGATCATGGTGACGGACGACGGCGTGGAGGGCAGGGTCCGGGACCATTTCACCTTCACCGCGCCGATCTTCGGGAGGCTCAACCGGCCGCTGCCGGTGATGCACCAGCGGGCGTTGGCGGTGAATCGGACCGACTGCCGGGCATCCTTGCGTGACTTGAAGCGGGGCGCGCCGACCTTCGGTCCCTTGCGGGTGCCCTTGAGGGAGGCGAAGAAGGTTCGGTACGCGGCCTCGGCGTCCCGCAGGGCCTGCTGGAGCACCACCGCGGACACCTCGCCCAGCCAGGACCGCTCAGCTGTCCGCTTAGCTTCGGTGATCAGCTTCCGGGACAGCGCCGCCGCCGTCGGGAACGGCAGACCGGATCTGCGGGCGTCCTCGCGGGCGCGGACCGCGTCGTTGAACACGACCCGGGCACACCCGAAAGCCCGCGCCAACGCGATGCGTTGACCGGCATCCGGGTACACCCGAAACGCGTACCGAAGCTGCATACGAGGATCGTACGAACAAGCCGTGCCAGTCGTAACCGGGAACGCATGTTCCCCACCTCGCCCGCCGGTGTCAGCACTGTCCTACTCTGCCGGAACAAACGGGGCGCTGATGCAGTCGCTCGTCAGGCGATCGTCCGGGGGAGGCGCAGGCTCAGCAGGCCGGTCAGGGCCACCCCCGCCAACTGGACCAGCAGCGTCGTCAGCAGGGCGTCCCGCATGCCCATCCCCGGGATCAGCGCCAGGAACAGGGTGCCCAGGGTGGCCACGCCCAGGGCCAGGGACGACTGCTGGGTGGTGACCATGACACCGCTGCCCACACCGGCACGTTCGGCGGGCACCTCCGAGAGGACCAGCCGGAGGACGACCGGGAGCTGGAGTGCCTGGCCCGCACCCGCGACCGCCGCGCCCGGCAGGAGTTCGACCAGGCCCAGGTCGGGCCAGGAACGCCATGCGGCCAGCGTCATCAGGGCCAGGCCCACGCCTTGGAGGGCGGCGCCGGCGGGCACGACACGCGTGCCGTAGCGGGCGACCAGGCGGGGGCCGGCGAGGGAGAAGAGGAAGAACACCACGGCGAGCGGGGCCAGCGCCAGACCCGCGGCCACCGGGCCCAGGCCCGCGCCCTGCTGCAGTGCCACCGCGATGACGAACATGAAGCCGCTGAAGCCGATCGAGAACGGCACGATGAGCAGGAGGCCGCGGCGCAGGGACACGATCGCGAACAGGCTCGGCGGGACCAGCGGCGTACGGCCCGCGCGGTCGGCCCGGCGCTCCACCGCGTAGAACGCCGCCGCGACGAAGGGGAACGACGCCAGCGACAGCCACGTCCACAGCGGCCAGCCCGCCGCCCGGCCCTCGGTCAGCGGGACCAGCAGGGTCAGGATCGAGGCGGCCAGCAGGAAGGTGCCGGGCACGTCCACCGGCTCGGGGCGCGCGGAGCGGGTCTCCGGAACCGCGCGGGCGGCGAGGAAGAGGCCCACGAGGACGACCGGGACGTTCACCAGGAAGACGGAACGCCAGCCGGTGCCCGCGATGTCGGCGGCCACCAGGACGCCGCCCAGGATCTGGCCGGCCACCATCGACAGCCCGGCGGTCGCCCCGTACAGGCCCATGGCCTTCGCGCGCCGGGGACCGGTCGTGGTCGCCTGGATGGTCGCCAGCACCTGGGGCAGCATCGCGGCGGCCGAGGCGCCCTGCGCCACCCGTGCCGCCACCAGCGACCAGGCGTCCGGCGCCAGGCCGCAGGCCAGCGAGGTCAGTCCGAAGGCCGCCATGCCGCCCAGGAACAGGCGGCGCCGGCCGAAGAGGTCGCCGAGCCGGCCGCCGAGGACCAGCAGGACGGCGTACGCCACCCCGTAGCCGGCGACGACCAGTTCCAGGACCGCCTCGCTCGCGGAGAGGTCCGTGCCGATGGTGGGCAGGGCGACGTTGACGATGAAGAAGTCGACGAGCGGGAGTGCCGCGGCCAGCAGCACCGTGAAGAGCCCGAGGCCGCCGAGCGCGGCCGGCGCTCCGGGGGCGGCCGTACGGACGGGACGTGAAGTGATGGTTTCGGTCACGTGGTCGAGCCTGCGACCGTCGCCAGGGTGGTACCAGAGTCTCCTTATGCTGGTAGTAGAAGTACCTGGCAACAGGGTCCCGGGCGCGGCACCCTGGGAGGCATGACGACGATGACGGGTCAGGAGACGGCGGTCCAGTCCCCGCCCCGGGACAGCGGCTCGGAGATCCGGCGGCACGAACTCGCCGCCTTCCTGCGCAGCCGCCGCGAACGCATCGCCCCCGAGCAGGTCGGGCTGCCCCGCGGACGCCGCCGCCGGACACCGGGGCTGCGGCGCGAGGAGGTCGCCCAGCTCTCGGCCGTCGGCGTCACCTGGTACACCTGGCTGGAGCAGGCCCGGGACATCCAGGTCTCCGTGCAGGTCCTCGACGCCCTCGCCCGCGCCCTGCTGCTCGACCCGACCGAGCGCGCCCACCTCTTCCGGCTCGCGGGGTCCGTCGACCCGACGCCCGCGACGGTCTGCCCGGCCATCACACCGGCGGTGCGCGCCCTGCTGGAGCAGTTCGAGCCCTACCCGGCGTGTGTGCAGAACAGCCGGTACGACATCCTCGCCCACAACCGGACGTACGGGCTGCTGCTGTGCGACCTGGACGCGGTGCCGCCCGAGGACCGCAACTGCATGGTCCTCTGCTTCACCAACGAGGACTGGCGGTCCGCCATCGTCCATCTGGAGGAGACCCAGCGGCTGATGGCGGCCAGGTTCCGCGCCACCATGGCCGGTCATCTCGCCGAGCCCGCCTGGAAGATGCTGCTCAAGCGGCTGCGCACCCAGTCCCCCGAGTTCCGCGAGGCCTGGGAGCGGTACGAGGTCGTCGCGCACCGCGGCAAGCGCAAGGAGTTCCTCAACCGGCACGTCGGCCGCATCCGCGTCGACCACACCGACCTGTGGCTCGGTCCGGAGCCCGGCCCCCGGATGGTGACGTACGCACCGGCCGACGAGGTCTCCCGGGAGCGGCTGGAGCGGCTGCACGCGATCGCCCTGGAGCGGGAGCCGACTCCGTCGGGATGAGCGCCCGAAGTGCGGGAACCCGCGGAAATGCGGAAGGTGATGTTCCCGGGGTTTCCCAGGGGCTCGACGGTCCTGGGTTCCCACAGCACGGACAGGGCGAGGACGAACAGTCATGGCTGAGCAGAAGTCGGCGCGGACCCTCCCGCGGCCGTTGCACGCGGCCGCTTCGGCGGTGCGGAAGGTGCCGGGTGCCGGCACGGTGGGCAGGGCCGCCGAGGGCGCGCTGGACAGGATCGGAGCGGTGTCGCCGCGCGGGCGGCGTGTGCTCGTCTACACGGGCGCCGGGGTGGCGGGTGTCGCCGGGCTGGTGGAGTGGCCGGTGGCGGTCACCGGGGCGGCGGTGGCCTGGCTGACGCAGTCACGCGGGCGGGACGGGAAGAACGGGAACGGGAGCGCGTCGCGGGGTGCCGACGGCACGAAGACGGCCCGCACGACGCCGGCCGGGAAGACCACCGCCAGGGCGGCCGCGACGAAGACGGCCGCGACGAAGACGGCCGCGACGAAGACGGCCGCGACGAAGACGGCCGCGGCGAAGCGGGCCACCGGCGCGAAGAGGACCGCCGCCACGTCCGCCGGAGCCAAGTCGACGGCCGCCGAATCCACGACCGGCAAGTCCGCCGCCGCGAAGAAGTCCGCCGCGAAGAAGTCCGCCGCCAAGAAGTCCCCCGCGAGGAAGACCGCGTCCCCCACTCGGAGCAAGAGCCAGTCGGGGACCAAGGCGTCCTCCAGCCGGCCCTCCACCACGGGTGGGAGCCGCAGCCGCAAGACGGCCGCCGCGTCGCGCACCCGCAAGTCCGGCTGAGGGAGAGCGATGGCCGGCGGACTGCTGACGCGTTCCCAGGACGCCGTCACGGGATTCGTGCTGGCCGGCCCCCGGCTGCTCGCGCGCGGCACCGCGCCCGCGGTGGGCGCCGCGGCCGGGGCGGCGGCGGGCACCGCACGGGCCGGTGTGCGCGGCGCCGACTTCGCGGCGCGGGCGGCACGGGTGGCCCGCGCGGCGCTGCCCGGCGGATCGCGGGACTGGCGGGCCGGGCCCCGCGTCCACCTCGCGCTCCGGCCGGCCGCCACGGACGAGGTGCGCCGGGCGGGCGGTACGGAACGGGTGGGCCGGCGGGTGGCGGCGGCCCTGGCCGAGCACCCGGACGTCCTGCTCGCCTACTGGGACACCGGCCTCGCCAGACTGGTGGTGACGGCGGCCGAGGACACGCTTACCGACCGCGTCGTGGACCACGCCACCGCACTGGCCGAACGCCATGGACTCACCCGGGCGGACCATCCCGCCGCCACCGGTCCGGACGGCCCGGGCGACCTGGTGGACGAGACGGACCACCCCGGCGACCCGGCACCGGTGCGGGTCGCGGCGGCCGCGCTCGGGGCCGACATGCTGGGCATCGCCGCCGCCGTGACCGGCGCGCGGCTGCGGCTGCCGGCCTCGCCCCGCCTGGTCACCGCCGTGGCGACGCTGCTGCGCGAGAACCCGGCCTTCCGCGCCTGGCTGCGCGCGCGGCTCGGCGACCACGGCATGGACCTGGCCCTCGCCGCCGCCAACGCGGCCGTCCACGGCGCCGGGCAGAGTCCCACCTCGCTGGTGCTCGACGGGGCGCTGCGCGCCTGCCAGTTGACGGAGGCGGTGGCGCGGGGGGCCGCCTTCGAGGTCGTGCACGACCAGTTGTGCGTCCCCGGCCGGGGCAGCCTGCCCGCCGGGGGTGCCCTGCGCCCCCCGCCGCGCACCTCCCCCGCCCAGGACTACGCCGCCCACGCCTCGGCGGGCAGCGTGGCGGGCGCCGCCGCGACCCTGCTCGTCAAGCACGACGTGGCGGAGGCGGCGGAGGCGGTGCTCGCCGGCTCGCCCAAGGCCGCGCGCTACGGGCCCGCCGCCTTCCACGCCGTACTGAGCGCCGCGCTGTCCCGCACCGGCGTGCTCGTGCGCGACCCCGGGCGGCTGCGGCAGCTGGAGATGGCCCGCACGGTCGTACTGCACCCCAGCGCGCTGCGGGTGCCGGACGCGGGCGCCGACCCGTGGACCGAGGACGTGCTGGACGCGGCGCGGCGCGCGGGACTGCGCGTGGTCATGGTCGAGGACCCCGCGCTGGCCGACTTCACCGGCCTCGCCGACCAGGTCGTCGCCGCCGGACGCCCGCTCGCGGACGTCGTGGCCGCACTGCGCGACGAGGGCGGCGTCATCACCGTCGTACGGCCGCTGCCCGGCGCCGACGCGAGCGTGGCGGACGGACTGCTTGCCGGGGACGTGGCCGTCGCGCTGGCCGACGCCGACTGCCCGGTGGCCTGGGGCGCGGACGTGCTCGCGCCGCAGGGCCTGGCCGACGTGTGGCGGGTGCTGCGGGCGGTGCCGGTGGCGCGTGCGGTCGGGCGCCGGTCGCAGACGCTGGCCCGGTCCGGGGCCGCGCTGTCCGGGCTGCTGGTGGCCGTCGGCGAGGCGCGCGGCAGGAGCCGGGGCGGGGTGTCGTCGCTCCTCGGGATGCGGCACGCGCCGGTGGACGCGAGCGCGGCGCTGGCCCTGCTGTCCGGGACGCGGGCCGCGCTCGGCGTGGCGATGGCCCGTGCCCCGCATCCCCGGCCCCGGGTGGCGTGGCACGCGCTGGACCCCGACGCCGTACGGGAGCGGCTGGAGCGGGAACGCGAACCCGAGCCGACCGTCGTGGAACAGGCCGCCGCCCGGCTGCGGGCGGCCGCCGACCGGGCGGGCCGGGTGCCCGTGCTGGCCCCCGTCCGCTGGTCGTGGCAGCTGGCCCGGGCCGTACGCGGGGAGCTGGACGACCCGCTCACCCCGGTACTGGCGGTCGGCTCGGCCGCCTCCGCGATCCTCGGGTCGGTGGTCGACGCGCTGCTCGTGGTCGGCGCCCTCGACCTGAACGCCCTGGTCGGCGGCTTCCAACGGCTGCGCGCGGAGCGGGCGTTGTCCGGTCTGCTGGCGGAGCAGAAGCAGAAGGCCCGCCTGGCGGAGGAACCCGGGCCGGGCAAGGGGCACGCCGGCGGCGGCGCGGCCGGGGAGTACGGCGCCGTCGGGCGGCCCGGTGACGGCTCGCGGGAGACCGGGCGGGCAGCCGCGTCGGAGGGGCGGCTCTCCGACACCGGTGCGGAGTCCGCGTCCGAGGGCGAGCCGTGGATCGTGGACGCCGCCAAGCTGCACCCCGGCCACGTGATCGAGCTGAAGGCCGACGACGTCGTGCCCGCCGACGCGCGGCTGCTGTGGGAGGACGGCCTGGAGGTGGACGAGTCCGCGCTGACCGGTGAGTCGCTGCCGGTGGACAAGTGCGTCGACCCGGCGCCCCGCGCCCCGGTGGCGGAGCGGTACTGCATGGTCTTCGAGGGCACGACCGTGGTGGCCGGGCGGGCCCGGGCCGTCGTCGTCGACACCGGGGACCACACGGAGGCGGCGCGCGCGGTCGCGCTGGCGGCCCGTACGCCGTCGGCGGCCGGAGTGCAGGCGCGGCTCCAGGAGCTGACCCGCAAGGCGCTGCCGCTCACCCTGGCGGGCGGGGCCGCGGTGACCGGTCTCTCGCTGCTGCGCGGGGCGCCGATCCGGCAGGCCGTCGCCGGTGGCGTGTCGGTGGCGGTGGCCGCCGTGCCCGAGGGGCTGCCGCTGGTGGCGACGGTGGCGCAGCTCGCGGCGGCCCGCCGGCTGAGCCGCCGGGGCGTCCTGGTGCGCACCCCGCGCACGCTGGAGGCGCTCGGCCGGATGGACACCGTCTGCTTCGACAAGACGGGCACCCTCACCGAGAACAAGCTGCGCTTGTCGCGCGTCGCGGGTCCCGACGGCACGGTCCGCCGCGCGGGCGACCCGGAGTCCGCCGACGCCGTACGGACCGCCGCGCGCGCCTGCCCCCGGCTGAACGGCGACGGAGCCCGGCCCACCCACGCCACCGACGAGGCGATCCTGGACGCGGCCGGGGACGACCCGGGCTGGACGCAGGAGGAGGGCCTGCCCTTCGAGACCTCCCGGGGCTACGCGGCCGCCGTCGGACGCGAGAGGGGGACCGGCCCCGCGGTGCTGGTGGTCAAGGGCGCCCCGGAGACGGTGCTGCCCGCCTGCGCCGGACTGCCCGCGGGCACCACCGAGGTGGCGCAGCGCCTCGCCCGCGACGGGCTGCGCATCATCGCGGTGGCGCGGCGGACCCTGGCGAAGGGCGAGAAGGCGGCCGACGTCCTCGAACAGCCGCCCGTGCGGCTGGAGTTCACGGGGCTGCTGGCGCTCGCCGACGTGGCCCGCGAGACCTCCCCGGCGCTGGTGCGGGGGCTGCGCGAGGCGGGGGTGCGGCCCGTGGTGCTGACCGGCGACCATCCGCAGACCGCCCGTGCCATCGCCGTCGACCTGGGCTGGCCCGAGGACGCGGTCGTGGTCACCGGCGACGAACTCGCCGCCGCCGACCGCACCGCGCGCTCCCGGATGCTGCGCGACGCGGACGTCGTGGCCCGGGTGGCACCCGAGCAGAAGCTCCAGGTCGTCGAGTCGCTGCGGGACGCCGGGCGGGTCGTCGGCATGGTCGGCGACGGCGCCAACGACGCCGCCGCGATCCGGGCCGCCGACATCGGCGTCGGCATCAGCGCCCGCGGCTCGGCCGCCGCCCGCAACGCCGCCGACCTGGTGGTGACGGGCGACGACCTGCTGGTCCTCGTGGAGGCGGTCCGGGAGGGCCGGGCGCTGTGGCACAGCGTCGCCGACGCCATCGCCATCCTGATCGGCGGCAACGCGGGCGAGGTCGGCTTCGGCATCCTCGGCACGGTGCTGGGCGGGGCCGCCCCGCTGTCCACCCGACAGATGCTGCTGGTCAACCTGTTCACCGACCTGTTCCCGGCGATGGCCGTCGCGGTGACCAAGACGGGCGACGCGGAGCAGGAGGCCGCCGACGCGGGCGCGCCGCTCGGTACGGCGGTGCTGGGCGAGCCCCTCATCCGGCAGATCCGGCACCGGGCCCTGACCACGGCCCTCGGGGCGACGGCGGCCTGGCTGCTGGGCCGCTTCACGCCGGGCACGGAACGGCGTTCGACGACCATGGCGCTGTGCGCGGTCGTCGGCACCCAGCTCGCCCAGACCCTCGCCGACCGCCGCGACAGCCGCCTGGTCCAGGTCACCTCCCTCGGCTCCGCCGCCGCCCTGGTCGTCCTGGTCCAGACCCCGGGCGCCAGCCGCCTCTTCGGCTGCACCCCGCTCGGCCCGGTCGCGTGGACGTGCGTGGCCGCCGCGATCACGCTGGCACTGGCGGGACAGCGGGCGCTGCCGGGGATCGAGGACGCGGTGATGAAGTACTGGCCGAAGGTGGCGGAGCGGCTGCCGCAGACGGTGCGGTGAGGCGCGGCCTCGGCCTGTGGGGACCCCGGCGGCGCGGGGCCGGAAGGCCCGGTACACGGTGTCGCCGCCGGGCTCCGCGCCGTCGGCGCCGGTGACGGAGACCGGCGCCGGCCCGGCCGCCGCGGCGAGCCTCTCGCAGTCCGTCCCGCGGTACCAGTGCAGCGCCCGGGCCCGTTCCACGACGGTGCCGTCCTCGCCCGGGCGGCGTTCGCAGCGCGGCACGGCTGGAATTCCTCCCCGCGCCCCGCGCCTTCACGTCCCCGCCCGGGCCGCCTCCCGCACCTCCGGCGACTCCAGGCGCTCGGCCGTCCGCTCCGCCGTGCGGTGGGCCCAGCGGCCGCTGGTGACGGCGCCGAGGACGAGGACCGCGAGGCCGCAGGCGGCCAGGATCCACCAGCCGGGGCGGGCGGCGGAGACGAAGGTGTCGCGGTACGACGACGCGCCCACGCCCGCCGCCAGCACCGCGCCGACCACCGCGACGCCGAGGGTCTGGCCCAGTTGGCGGCTGGTGGAGGCGACGGCGGCCGCGACCCCGGCCTGGGCGCGCGGCATGCCGGAGACGGCGGTGTTGGTGATGGGCGCGTTGACGAAGCCGAAGCCGATGCCGAACAGGACGTAGCCGAGGAAGAGGGTGAGGTCGGACGTCTCGGCCTCGAAGGCGGCGAAGAGGGTCCCGCTCACGGTCAGCGCCCCGCCCGCGATCAGCAGCGGCAGGCGCGGCCCCCGGCTGCCGACCAGCCGCCCGGACAGCGGGGCGCACAGGAAGGTCGGCACGGCCATCGGCAGCATCCACAGGCCGGCCTCCAGGGCGCTGAGCCCGCGCACGTTCTGCAGGTACAGCGTGGAAAGGAACAGGAAGCCGCCCAGCGCGGCGAAGGCGCTGATCGCGATGACGGTGGCCCCGCTGAACGGCGCCGACCGGAAGAAGCGCAGCTCGATGAGGGGGTCGGTGCGGCGCGGCTCGTGCACCAGCAGGCCGGTCAGCGCGGCGAGCGCCAGGACGGCGAAGGGGAGCACGCTGGTGAACCCGGCGTTCGGCGCCTCGATGATCGCGTACGTCAGGGAGCCGAACAGCACGATCACCATCAGCTGGCCCAGCGGGTCGGGGCGGCGGGCCTTGGGCGCGCGGGACTCGGGGACGAAGCGGAGGGTGAGGAGGAGGGCGGCCAGGCCCACCGGCAGGTTGACCCAGAAGATCGAGCGCCAGCCGACCGACTCCACGAGCAGCCCGCCCACCAGCGGCCCCGCGGCCATGGATATGCCGACCACCGCGCCCCAGACGCCGATCGCCCGGGCCCGTTCGCGCGGGTCGGTGAAGGTGTTGGTGATGATCGACATGGCGACCGGGTTGAGCATCGAACCGCCCACCGCCTGCATCATCCGGAAGACGACCAGCGAGGACAGGCCGGGCGCCAGCGAGCACAGCAGCGAGCCGAGGGTGAAGATCACCAGACCGGTCATGAAGACCCGTTTGCGGCCGATCCGGTCGGCGGTGGAGCCGGACAGCATCAGCAGCGCGGCCAGCACCAGCGTGTACGCGTCGATGGCCCACTGCAGGCCCGACGTGCTCGCGTGCAGGTCGCGCTGCATGGAGGGGAGGGCGACGTTGAGGATCGTGTTGTCGATACTCACGATCAGCAGGCTCATGCAGCAGATGGCGAGCACGAGCATGCGACGGCGATGGGTGAGCTCGGGCATGGACTCCAGCCTACGCCTATTTCGATAGTGCGTCTAACTAATGACCGATGCATGATCTTCGTCCACAGGGCGCGGCGAGCACCGTCCCGCGTGCGTGACAATGGGGGAATGTCCACGCTCACCACGCCCGCCCCCGACACCACCGCCGCGCCGCTGAAGGTCGGCCCGCACACCGTCGCCCCGCCCGTGGTGCTGGCCCCGATGGCCGGGATCACCAACGCGCCCTTCCGCACGCTGTGCAGGGAGTTC
Source organism: Streptomyces sp. CCM_MD2014 (assembly GCF_000772045.1). Lineage (GTDB taxonomy): Bacteria > Actinomycetota > Actinomycetes > Streptomycetales > Streptomycetaceae > Streptomyces > Streptomyces salinarius. The sequence goes on from NZ_CP009754.1 coordinate 5,969,699, forward strand.
AGCGGGGGCAAGGGCCTGTTCGTGAGCGAGATGATCACCACGCGGGCGCTGGTCGAGCGCAACGAGAAGACCATGCAGCTGATCCACTTCGACGCGACCGAGACCCCGCGCTCGATCCAGCTCTACGGCGTCGACCCGGTGACCGTCGGCAAGGCCGTCCGCATGATCGCGGAGGAGGACCTGGCCGACCACATCGACCTGAACTTCGGCTGCCCGGTGCCCAAGGTGACCCGCAAGGGCGGCGGCTCGGCGCTGCCGTACAAGCGGAACCTGCTGCGCGCCATCGTCCGCGAGGCCGTCACCGGCGCCGGCGACCTGCCCGTCACGATGAAGATGCGCAAGGGCCTCGACGACGACCACCTGACCTACCTCGACGCCGGCCGCATCGCCGTCGAGGAGGGTGTCAGCGCCATCGCCCTGCACGGCCGCACCACCGCCCAGCACTACGGCGGCACCGCCGACTGGGACGCCATCGCCCGTCTCAAGGAGCACGTCCCGGAGATCCCCGTCCTCGGCAACGGCGACATCTGGTCCGCCGAGGACGCGCTGCGCATGGTCCGCGAGACCGGCTGCGACGGCGTCGTGGTCGGACGCGGGTGCCTGGGGCGGCCGTGGCTCTTCGCCGACCTGGTCGCCGCCTTCGAGGGCCGCACCGACTCCTTCGTACGGCCCACCCTGCGCGAGGTCGCCGACGTGATGGTCCGGCACGCCACCCTCCTCGGGGAGTGGATCGGCGACGAGGCGCGCGGCGTCATCGACTTCCGCAAGCACGTCGCCTGGTACCTCAAGGGCTTCGCCGTCGGCTCCGAGATGCGCAAGCGGCTCGCGATCACTTCCTCCCTGGAGGCCCTGCGCGCCGGACTGGACGAACTCGACCTCGACCAGCCCTGGCCCGCCGGCGCCGACGGCCCCCGCGGCCGCACCTCCGGCAACAACCGGGTGGTCCTGCCCGACGGCTGGCTCAAGGACCCGTACGACTGCGCGGGCGTCGGCGAGGACGCCGAGCTGGACACCTCCGGAGGCTGATCAGCCGCCCGAGCCGGTGGGGTGCGGCGTCGAGCCGTACGCCGTCAGGAAGCGGTCCCGGAAGGAACTCATCCGCCACACCGGGGCGTCCTTCGCCGGCTCCAGCCCCTCCGTCCAGTGCCAGTCGTCGATCGCGTCGAGCACCTCGGGGTCCTTCGCGACGATCGACACCGGGACGTCACGGCTCGCGTGGTTCCCGCTGACGCGGGCGAGCGGCTGGTGGTCGCCGAGGAAGACGAGGACGGTGTCGTCCGTGCCGTAGCGCTCCAGCCACTGGGTGAGGCTGGTGACCGAGTACTCGATCGACTTGCCGTACTCCTCCTTCGAGCGGGCGGAGTCGGTGATGACGTCGGACGCCTCCACGCCCGCCGCCTCGATGCCGTCGTACACCGAACCGTCGCCGACCTCGTCCCAGCCGACCATCCTCGGGATCGGCGCCCAGGGCTGGTGGCTGGAGGTGAGGATGACCTCCGCCATCAGCGGCCGCTCGCGCTCGCGGCCGTGCTCCAGCCGCTGGAACGCCTCCAGCGCGTACTGGTCCGGCATCGTCGACCAGCTGAACTTCGGCCCCCGGTAGCCCATGCCGAAGGCGTCGTACACCTTGTCCAGGCCGTACCAGTCGGCCTCCGGCCAGGCCTTCTGAACCCCGGGCATGATCCCGACCGTGTCCCAGTCGCCGGTCTTCTCGAACGCCTTGGTGAGGGTGAGGTGGTCGCCCGCGGTGACGGTGCGGTAGCGCTGCTGGTTGTCCACCCACAGGCCGGACAGGAAGGTTGAGTGGCCCAGCCAGCTGCTGCCGCCGTACGTCGCCGAGGTCAGCCAGCCGCTGCGGGCGTGGAAGCCCGCCTTCGCCAGCGCCTCGGTGCGCGCGTCCAGCGTCCGGCCGACACCCGGTGCCATCACCGGGTCCTCGACGGCGCTGCGGCCGTAGCTCTCGATGAACGCGAAGACCATGTCCTTGCCGCGCAGGTCCGGCACCAGCTGAGCACCGGGCGTGGCGCCGAAGCGGTCCGCCTTCGCCTCCTTCGCGAAGGCCGCCTCGTCCCGCAGCGTGTCCACCACCCGGTGCGCCTGCGCCTCGGCGGCCCGGGAGGCGCTCGTGGTGGCGAGCGGCACGCCGAAGGTCTGCACGCCCAGCGCCACGCAGGTCATCCACACGGTGGCCGCCATCAGCGCGCCCCGCGCCGCCCGCTCCCGGTGCGCGGCGAGCAGCTCGCCGAGCCGGACCGCCGCCAGTGCCATGAGCACCACCAGCCCCGCGGTCAGCGCGACGGCGCCCACGGCCGCCCAGGCCGCCGCCGTCCCGCCCATCGAGTCGGCGACGTAGGACTGGGCGTCGTCGAGCAGGCCCCAGTCCAGGACGAGGTTGAAACTGCGGCCCAGGTACTCCGTGAAGCCCATGTCGAGCAGGTTCAGCACGGTCAGCGCGCCGAGGGCGGTCCCGAACAGCGCCGCCGCCACCAGCCGCGGCACCCGGGGCAGGCAGAGCAGCAGCACCGCCGCGACGACCGCCTCCGCGGGGATCCGCGCGAAGCGGTTGGGCTCCAGGGCGACGAAGGTGTTGGGCAGCAGGAGGGCCCCGAGCACGAGAACGGCCGAAAGGGCCGTGGTGACCCGGCGGACGACGACGGCGGTGCGCCGGTGCCGGGTGCGCCAGGTACGCCAGTGGGCGAGCCGGGTCCTGAGGGTCTCCAGCGGGGCGGGACCGGGTGCGCCGGGGGATCCGGGGTCGTCGGGAGCGTCGTCGGGGGGCCGCTGCGACCGGCGGAAAGGCGTGATGACGGGCACCCGAAGGTCCTTCCGTACGAAACCCGGTGGACGGCGGGCCCCGGCGAGGGGGCCGGGGGCCCGCCGCCCTCTCGTACGTCCGGCGCGAGCGGTCCGTTCACCGGTCCGCATGGTGAAATCCGGCGGTCTGTGGCAGCGTGATTCTCGCCACCTCTGATAGGGGTAGCGCTCAGATGAGCGGATCTTGGGCGACTCCACTTCTCCAAGGTGTGGCACTGAGTGCCATACCTTGATCGTTCATCGATCGAACTCAGACGTGGAGAATGGCGCTCAAGTGAGCGCGCAATCAAGTGTTCATGCGTGCTTGCGTTCAAGAAGTGAAAACACAAGCGGCGGGTCGCTTGCCAAGCCTTGACTTTCGATCCGGTGGCGGACGAGTGGTTACAGGCGCACGACGCGCAGGTGGACGTACCGAGATGCCTTTGATCTGGGTACATTCCTCGCCGTCAGGGCAGCCACCGCGTCCTCGAGGAGTCGAGACCCGTGTCGGAAAACAAAGATCCCCAGGTAGCGAACGCGCCGAAGTTCGTTTACGACTTCACCGAGGGCAACAAGGACCTCAAGGACCTCCTCGGCGGCAAGGGCGCCAACCTCGCCGAGATGACCAACCTGGGTCTCCCGGTCCCTCCCGGCTTCACCATCACCACCGAGGCCTGCAAGACCTACCTGGACAGCGGCGAGGAGCCGGCGGCACTGCGTGACGAGGTGAGTGCGCACCTCGACGCCCTCGAGGCGAAGATGGGCAAGAAGCTCGGCCAGGCCGACGACCCGCTCCTCGTGTCGGTGCGCTCCGGGGCCAAGTTCTCCATGCCCGGCATGATGGACACCGTCCTCAACATCGGCCTGTCCGACAAGTCGGTGCAGGGCCTGGCCAAGCAGGCCGGCGACGACCGCTTCGCGTGGGACTCCTACCGCCGTCTGATCCAGATGTTCGGCAAGACCGTCCTCGGCGTCGACGGCGACCTCTTCGAGGAGGCGCTGGAGGCGGCGAAGGCGGCCAAGAAGGTCGCGGTCGACACCGAGCTGGAGGCCGCCGACCTCAAGAAGCTCGTCACCAAGTTCAAGAAGATCGTCAAGGCCGAGGCCGGCCGGGACTTCCCGCAGGACCCGCGCGAGCAGATGGACCTCGCCATCAAGGCGGTCTTCGACTCCTGGAACGGCGAGCGCGCCAAGCTCTACCGCCGCCAGGAGCGCATCCCGCACGACCTCGGCACCGCCGTCAACGTGTGCTCCATGGTCTTCGGCAACCTCGGCCCCGACTCCGGCACGGGTGTCGCGTTCACGAGGGACCCCGCCAGCGGCCACCAGGGCGTCTACGGCGACTACCTCCAGAACGCCCAGGGCGAGGACGTGGTCGCCGGCATCCGCAACACCGTCGCGCTGGCGGAGCTGGAGCAGATCGACAAGAAGTCGTACGACCAGCTGATGCAGATCATGGAGACGCTGGAGAACCACTACCTGGACCTGTGCGACATCGAGTTCACCATCGAGCGCGGCCAGCTGTGGATGCTCCAGACCCGCGTGGGCAAGCGCACCGCGGGCGCCGCCTTCCGCATCGCCACCCAGCTCGTCGACCAGGGCCTGATCGACGAGGCGGAGGCCCTCCAGCGGGTCAACGGCGCCCAGCTCGCCCAGCTGATGTTCCCCCGCTTCGACGAGGAGGCCAAGGTCGAGCAGGTCGGCCGGGGCATCGCCGCCTCGCCCGGCGCGGCCGTCGGCAAGGCCGTCTTCGACTCGTACACCGCCGTCAAGTGGTCCCGCTCCGGCGAGAAGGTCATCCTGATCCGCCGCGAGACCAACCCCGACGACCTGGACGGCATGATCGCCGCCGAGGGCATCCTGACCTCGCGCGGCGGCAAGACCTCCCACGCGGCCGTCGTCGCGCGCGGCATGGGCAAGACCTGTGTCTGCGGCGCCGAGGAGCTGGAGGTCGACACCAAGCGCCGCCGGATGACCGTGCCCGGCGGGCACGTCGTCGAGGAGGGCGACGTCGTCTCCATCGACGGCTCCTCCGGCAAGGTCTACCTCGGCGAGGTGCCGGTCGTGCCCTCCCCGGTCGTCGAGTACTTCGAGGGCCGCATGCACGCGGGCGCCGAGGACGCCGACGAGCTGGTCGAGGCCGTGCACCGCATCATGGCCTTCGCCGACCGCAAGCGCCGGCTGCGGGTGCGCGCCAACGCCGACAACGCGGAGGACGCGCTGCGCGCGCGGCGGTTCGGCGCCCAGGGCATCGGCCTGTGCCGCACCGAGCACATGTTCCTCGGCGACCGGCGCGAGCTGGTGGAGCGGCTGATCCTGGCCGACACGGAGGACGAGCGCGAGGAGTCCCTCAAGGCGCTGCTGCCGCTGCAGAAGCAGGACTTCGTCCAGCTCTTCGAGTCGATGGACGGACTGCCCGTCACCGTCCGCCTCCTCGACCCGCCGCTGCACGAGTTCCTGCCCGACATCACCGAGCTGTCGGTGCGCGTCGCGCTCGCCGAGTCCCGGCAGGAGCCGCACGAGAACGAGCTGCGCCTGCTCCAGGCCGTGCACCGGCTGCACGAGCAGAACCCGATGCTGGGCCTGCGCGGCGTCCGCCTCGGCCTGGCCATCCCCGGCCTGTTCACCATGCAGGTCCGCGCCATCGCCGAGGCCGCCGCCGAGCGCAAGGCGGCCAAGGGCGACCCGCGCGCCGAGATCATGATCCCGCTGGTCGGCACCGTCCAGGAGCTGGAGATCGTCCGCGAGGAGGCCGACCAGGTCATCGCCGAGGTCGAGGCCGCCACCGGCACGAAGCTCAAGCTGTCGATCGGCACGATGATCGAGCTGCCGCGTGCCGCGCTGACCGCCGGGCAGATCGCCGAGGCCGCGGAGTTCTTCTCCTTCGGCACCAACGACCTGACCCAGACCGTGTGGGGCTTCAGCCGCGACGACGTCGAGGCCAGCTTCTTCACGGCCTACCTGGAGAAGGGCATCTTCGGCGTCTCCCCGTTCGAGACCATCGACAAGGACGGCGTCGGCTCGCTGGTCGCCGCCGCCGCGAAGGCCGGCCGCGCAACCCGGCCCGACCTGAAGCTCGGCGTCTGCGGCGAGCACGGCGGCGACCCGGAGTCGGTCCACTTCTTCCACGAGGTGGGTCTGGACTACGTCTCCTGCTCCCCGTTCCGGATTCCGGTGGCCCGCCTGGAGGCCGGCCGGGCGGCGTCCAGGTCGAAGGGCAGCGACCACCGGTAACCCCTGAAAGGGGTCAAAAGGCCCCGGAGTCGCCGTCTGTCACCCGACCACCCTCACCGATCGGCGGCGGCTCCGGATCACGAGAAAAGGCGGCACCCGTGCGGGGGTGCCGCCTTTCGCGTGCCGTGCGGCCGCCTTTTGTGACACGTTCAACGGTGTGAATTCCTGTGGGCCGAGCAGCAGCAAGCTGTCAGCAGAGTTGGAGGGCCCTGGCAGGGGACAGCGGCCGACACCCGGAACGGTGGTTGGATGACGCAGACGGAGCACTGGGAAGCGGCCGGCACGACCCACCGGGACGGGGAGGGGGACAGACCCGCCGACGGGGTGCCCAGCCCCCGCACCGGGGCGCGGGAGCGGGTCCCCCAGGCCGGGCCGCCCGTCCGCAGGAACCGGCTCGCGGCGCTGGACGGCCTGCGGTTCCTGGCGGCCCTGTCGGTGGTCTTCTTCCACTTCGTCGGCCAGGTGCCCTCCACGATGGAGACCATCTGGGGCCGCCCCGTCGACACGGTCTTCCCCGAGGCCCACGGCTACTTCGCCTACGGCCGGCTCGGCGTCGAACTCTTCTTCCTGATCAGCGGCTTCGTCATCTGCATGAGCGCGTGGGGCCGCACCCCGCGCGACTTCTTCATCTCCCGCGTCACCCGGCTCTACCCCATGTACTGGGCGGCCATCGCGATCACGGCCTGCGTGATCTACTTCGCCGACAACCCCTTCGGGCACCCGCACCCGCGCGTGCTGTTCGCCAACCTGACGATGCTTCAGACGCCGCTCGGCGTGGAGCACCTGGACTCCGTCTACTGGACGCTCTGGCCCGAGCTGTGCTTCTACCTGACCTTCGCGGTCGTGGTGTGGAAAGGCCTGACCTACCAGCGCGTGGTGATCTACTGCGGGCTGTGGACCGTCGCCGCAGTCCTCGCGCCCAGCGCCGACATCCACCTGCTGACGCTGCTGGTGAACCCGCCGTCCGCCCCGTACTTCATCGCGGGCATGGCCTTCTACCTGATGTACCGCTACCGGCCCACCCCGCTGCTGTGGGGCATCGTCGCCATGTCGTGGCTGGTGGCGCTGCACTACCTGCTGACGCCCGACGGGGGCCGCCTCAACTGGGACCTCTGGCAGCCCGGCCGCGGCTGGCTGGTGCTGGTCGTCACGGTGTTCTTCCTGCTGATCGCCGCCGTCGCGCTCGGCTGGACCAGCCGCATCCGCTGGCGCGGACTGACCGCCGCGGGCACGCTGACCTTCCCGCTGTACCTGCTGCACGACGCCATCGGCGTCAACGTCCTGCACCGCTTCGGCGACCGGGCCGACCCGTGGACCCTGGTCTGCGTCACCGTCGCCGCGCTGGTCGCGCTGTCGTACGTGGTGCAGCGGTTCGTCGAGCGCCCGGTGGCCCGGGCCGCACGGCGCTGGCTGAGCAGCGCCGCCTTCAGCCTGAAGACACCGGAGCCCCGGCCCGGGACGCGGGAGCCCCGCCGCTGAACGGGCGGGGCTCCGGGGGCCCGTGACGCGGGGCCGGGCCGGTCGTCAGGCGGCGCCGCCGTCCCCGCGGCGCCGGCGCACGGCCAGCAGCAGTCCGCCGCCGGCGAGCACGACGACCGCGCCGCCCGCCGCGATGTACGGCGTGCTGTCGTCGCCGCCGGTCTCGGCCAGGTCGGTGCCCTCCTGCCCCGCGGCCTCGTCCCCGCCGTTCTTGCCGTTCCCGGAACCCGCGGCGTCGTCGGTCTCCTCGGTGCCCTTGTCGCTCGCCGGCACGAAGCCGGCCGGCGGCTTGTCGCAGCCGACGCCGTCCTTGTCGCGGTCCAGGTGCTCGCCGTAGTGCTCGTCACCCTTCTGGATGTTGGAGTACCCGGCGTCGTACGCCTCGGTGCAGTTCTTGAACGGGTGGGTGCCGTCGTGCGCCTGGGCGGCGGCAGCGGGCAGGGCGGCCAGGGCCAGCGCGGCGACGGTCACGGCGGCGGGCTTGCGGAGCAGCTTCATCGAGAGTCCCGGAAGTGGTGTCGTTGGTGCGGATGAACGGGATATGAAGTGACGAAGCTATTGAGGTGCGCGAGGTGTGGTGGAGATATGAAGGACTCGTGACGAGAACGTGACGTGACCGGACGGTAGCTCTCCGCTCAGAGCCGCCGGGCGCGTACCGTGAGACCGGTCCGACAGCGAAGGAGCCGCGGATGACCGGCTGGAACACGGGTGACATCCCCGACCAGGACGGGCGGGTCGCCGTCGTGACCGGTGCCAACGGCGGCCTCGGCTACGTCATCGCCCGGGAGCTGGCGCGCAAGGGCGCGACCGTCGTGCTCGCCTGCCGCAGCGAGGCGCGGGGGAGCATGGCCGTGGCACGCCTCCGCGGCGAGGTGCCCTCCGCCGCCGTGGAAGCGGCGCGGCTGGACCTCGGCGACCTGGGCTCGGTCCGGGAGTTCGCCTACGCGCTGCCGTACGAGCGGGTCGACCTGCTCGTCAACAACGCCGGGGTGATGGCGCTGCCCCACGGCACGACGGCGGACGGCTTCGAGACCCAGTTCGGCGTCAACCACCTGGGGCACTTCGCCCTCACCGGGCTGCTGCTGCCCTCCCTGCTCGCCGCGCCCGGCGCCCGGATCGTGACCGTCGCCAGCTTCCTGCACCTGCTGGCCAAGGTCGATCCGCGCGACCTCAACAGCGTGCGCCGGTACGGGCGCTGGACCGCCTACGCCCGCTCCAAGTCCGCCAACCTGCTCTTCACCCACGAACTGGCGCGCCGGCTCGCGGCCCGCGAGGACGCCTCGGACGTACGCGCGGTCGCCGCCCACCCGGGGTACGCCGAGACGGGGCTGCAGACCGCCGGGCCGCGTGCCGAGGGGCGCCGGCTCGCCGAGCACCTGGCGCGGCTCGGGAACCGGCTCGTCGCCCGGTCCCCGGAGGCCGGAGCGCTGCCCGTCCTGTACGCGGCGACCGCGCCCGGCGTCCCCTCGGACTCCTTCACCGGCCCGTCCTTCGCGATGTGGCGCGGGTCGCCCGCACCGGCCCGGCGGGCGTCCTGGACCACCGACGACACCATGGGGGAGCGGCTGTGGGCCGCCTCCGAGCGGCTGACCGGGGTCGTCTACGAGCCGCTGCTGCCCTGAGCCCGCCCGCGCGAGGGCCGGCTCAGACGGCCCGCACGGCCTCGACTCGGTACGTCTCCACCCGCATCGCCGCGTCGTCCAGGCACTCCCCGGTCGTCAGGTCGAAGCGCTGCTTGAGCAGCGGGGAGGCGACGAACGGGCGGCCCCGGTGGGTGCCGGTCAGGCCCCGGGAGAGCACGGCCGCTCCGGTGAACGGGTCGCGGTTGTCGATGGCGTACAGTCCGCCGTCCCGGTCCCGGAACAGGGCCACCTGGCCGCCGTCCGGCAGCAGGGCCGCCACGCCCCGGCCGGGGAGCAGGGCGCCGAGGTCGCAGGCCGTGAACCAGTCGTCGGCCAGCCGGAGCCGCACCTTCAGGCCGGTTGTCTCGGGTGCCGGGGCCTCGGCTGCCGGGGCCTCGGGTGCCAGGGTCTCGGGTGCCAGGGTCATCGCCGGGTGCTTCCTTCCAGGAGGTCGTCTTCCGAGGGTCGCCGCAGGCCGATGTCCAGCAGCGGCAGGTCGGGCTTCATCTGGTCGCGCTCGGGCACGAAGCCGACGACCGGGTCGGGGGTGCCGGGAGCGTTCACGAAGGACACGAACCGGGCCAGCTTGTCCGGGTCGTTGACGGTCTCGGCCCACTCGTCGCGGTAGTGCGAGACGTGGGCCCGCATCAGGGACTCCAGCTCGTCGCAGATGCCGAGCGAGTCGTGCACCACCACGTCCCGTACGTGGTCCAGGCCGCCGGGGATGCGCTCCAGCCAGGTGGAGGTGCGCTCCAGCTTGTCGGCGGTGCGGATGTAGAACATCAGGAACCGGTCGATCAGGCGGACCAGTTCGGCGTCGGACAGGTCCTGCGCGAGGAGGTCCGCGTGGCGCGGGGTGGCGCCGCCGTTGCCGCCCACGTACAGGTTCCAGCCGTTGGACGTGGCGATCACCCCGAAGTCCTTCGACTGGGCCTCGGCGCACTCGCGGGCGCACCCGGAGACCGCCGACTTCAGCTTGTGCGGGGAACGCAGGCCCCGGTAGCGCAGCTCCAGGTCGATCGCCATGCGGACGGAGTCCTGGACGCCGTAGCGGCACCAGGTCTGCCCCACGCAGGACTTCACCGTGCGCAGCGACTTGCCGTACGCGTGCCCGGACTCGAAGCCGGCGTCCACCAGCCGCGCCCAGATCAGCGGCAGCTGCTCGACGCGGGCGCCGAACATGTCGATCCGCTGGCCGCCGGTGATCTTGGTATAGAGCCCGAAGTCCCGGGCGATCTCGCCGATGACGATCAGCTTCTCCGGCGCGATCTCGCCGCCCGGGATGCGCGGTACGACGGAGTACGAGCCGTTGCGCTGGAGGTTGGCAAGGAAGTGGTCGTTGGTGTCCTGGAGCGCCGCCTGCTCGCCGTCCAGGACGTAGCCGCTCGCGCCGATCGCCGGGGCCAGCGAGGCGATGATCGAGCCCACCGCCGGCTTGCACACCTCGCAGCCCTCACCGCCCCGCGCGCCCTCCCTGCCGTGCCGGTCGAGCAGCTCGCGGTAGGAGGTGACCCGCAGGGCGCGGACGATCTCGTACAGCTCCTCGCGGGTCTGCGCGAAGCAGCCGCACAGCCCCTTGTCGACCTCGACGCCGCTCGCCTCCAGCTCGGCGGTGACCAGCCGGCCGAGCACCTTCACACAGGAGCCGCAGCCGGTGCCGGCCTTCGTGCACTTCTTCACCTCGGGCACGGTCGTGCAGTTGTGCTCCGTCACCGCGCCCCGGACCGTGCCCTTGGTGACGTTGTGGCAGGAGCAGATCACCGCGTCGTCGGGCAGCGCGGCCGGGCCGAGCTGGGCGGGCGCCCCGGCACCGGCGGGCAGTACGAGCGACTCGGGGGAGACCGGCGGGACCGATCCGGTGAACGCCCGCAGGGTGCCGTACGCCTCCGCGTCGCCGACCAGGATGCCGCCGAGCAGCGTGCCGTCGCGGCCGACGACCAGCTTCTTGTACAGGCCCGCGCGGGAGTCGGAGTAGACGACGTCCAGGCAGCCGTCGGCGGTGCCGTGCGCGTCGCCGAAGGAGGCCACGTCCACGCCGAGCAGCTTCAGCTTGGTGGACAGGTCGGCGCCGGTGAAGGCGGCGTCCTCGGCGGCGATGGTCGCGGCGGCCGTCTCGGCCTGCTCGTACCCGGGGGCCACCAGCCCGTAGACGCGGCCGTCGGCGGCCAGCGCGCACTCGCCGATCGCGAAGACGTGCGGGTCGGTGACCGTGCGGCACCGCTCGTCCACCGTGATGCCGCCGCGCTCGCCGACCGCCAGCCCGCAGTCCCGGGCCAGCTGGTCGCGGGGACGCACACCGGCGCTGAACACCACCAGGTCGGTGGCGAGTTCGGACCCGTCGGACAGCTTCATGCCGGTGACGGCACCCGATGCCTCGTCGACCACGATCTCCTGGGTGCCGACGCCCGTGTGGACGGACAGGCCCATCTCCTCGATGGTGCGCAGCAGCGCCGCGCCGCCGCCCTCGTCGACCTGCACCGGCATCAGACGCGGCGCGAACTCCACGATGTGCGAGGTGAGTCCGAGCCCCTTGAGCGCACCGGCCGCCTCCAGACCGAGCAGCCCGCCGCCGACCACGGCACCGGTCGTCGCGTTCTTCGCGTACTCCTCGATGGCGAGGAGGTCCTCGATCGTGCGGTAGACGAAGCAGCCCTCGGCGTCCTTGCCGGGGACCGGAGGGACGAAGGGGTAGGAGCCGGTGGCCAGGACGAGGATGTCGTACCCGACGACCAGCCCCGAGCGGGCGGTCACCTCGCGCGCCTCCCGGTCGATCGTCTCGGCCGGGTCGCCGACGCGCAGCTCGATGCCGTGCTCCTCGATGAAGGCCGGGTCCGTCATCGACAGGTCCTCGGGGGTCCTCCCCGAGAAGTACGAGGTGAGCTGGACGCGGTCGTAGGCGGGGCGCGGCTCCTCGCACAGGACGACCACGCGGTGGGTGCGGGTCAGGCCGCGCTCGGCGAGGGCCTCCAGGAAGCGCTGGCCGACCATGCCGTGGCCGACCAGCACGATCGTCGGGGGGTTCCCCGGGGTGGCGGTCATCAGGAGCCTCCGTCTTGGGTGAGCAGGTGGAGCAGGGGGCCGCCGTCGGAGGGGAGCGGCTCTGCTCCCTCCCAGGCGCGCGCCAGCGCGCCGACGGTGCCGAGTTCGCCGACCAGGACCCCGCCGACCAGCCGGTCGTCACGGACGACGACCTTGCGGTAGGTGCCCCGGGTGGCGTCGGCGAGCTGCACGACGTCGTCGCCGGGGCGGGGGTCGGTCTCGCCGAACGCGGCGAGGTCGAAGGGGGCGAAGGGACTGTCCGCCCCGGTGAGGGTGAGCCGGGTCAGGGCGCGGGTGCCGGTGTAGCGGGCGGTGCCGTCGCCGGCGAGCAGCCCGGCGAGGGCACCCGCCTGTTCGAGGGCGGGCGCGGCCAGCCCGTACACGCGTCCCGCGTGCTCGGCGCAGTCGCCGACGGCGCGGATGTGCGGGTCGGAGGTGCGCAGCTCGTCGTCGACGAGGACGCCCTTGCCGACCTCGAGCCCCGCCTCCCGCGCGAGCCCCGTCCGCGGCCGTACCCCGCACGCGAGGACCACCAGGTCGGCGCCGAGGGCGTACCCGTCGGCCATCTCCACGGACCGCACCGCCCCGCCGACGCCGCGCACGTCCCGTACCCGGCACTCGGTGTGCACCTCGACGCCGAGGCCCTCCAGGTGCCGGCGCACGAGCGCGGAGGCCGCCGGGTCGAGCTGCCGCTCCATCAGCCGCTCGGACTGCTGGGCCAGGACGACCTGGGCGCCGCGCACGGCCAGCGCACGGGCGGCGGACACCCCGAGGAGTCCGCCCCCGATCACGACGGCCCGCGCCCCCGGCCGCACCGCCTTCGACAGTCCCAGGCAGTCGTCCATCGTCCGGAACGCGTGCACGCCCTCGGGCAGCTCGTGGCCGGGGGCGAACAGGCCGCGCAGCGGCGGCAGCACGGCGTTGGAGCCGGTGGCCAGGACCAGCGTGTCGTAGGCGATCACGGACCCGTCGGCGCACCGCACGGTCCGCCCGGCCCGGTCGATGCCGGTGACCCGGCCGCGCAGCAGCCCGGCGGGCTCCGGCAGGGCGATCACCTCGGGGCCGTACCGCCCGGCCAGCACCTCGGCGAGCAGCACCCGGTTGTACGGGCGGTGCTCCTCGTCGCCGACCAGCAGCGCGGGCGTGCCCAGCTCACCGAGCCGCCGGGCGAGCGTCACGCCCGCCAGTCCGGCGCCGATCACCACCACACGCTTCTTCGAGGTCATGGCATCGAGCGTGCGGCGCCGGTGTTACCCGTCCGCATCCCCTCTGTTTCCCCGGGGGAACGCTGCCCTCAGCGGGAGCGGACGGAGCATGTGAGGGGAGGCGGGAACCTCAGAAGTCCCTCATCTCGATGGACGGCACATCCATCCGTCCATAGGGTCGCGATCATGCCCGACATATCGCTGACCACGGTCGTCCTGCTCTGCATCGCCGCGCTGGCGGCCGGCTGGATCGACGCCGTGGTCGGCGGGGGCGGCCTGCTGCTGCTCCCGGCGCTGCTCCTCGGCCTGCCCGCCGGCACCCCGGCCGCGCACGCCCTGGGCACCAACAAGGCGGTCGCCATCGTCGGCACCACGGGCGCTGCGGTGACCTACGCCCGCAAGGCACCGGTGGACGTGCGCACCGCCGTGCGCATCGGCCTGGCGGCGCTCGCCGGGTCCTCGGGCGGCGCCTTCTTCGCGGCCGGGATGAGTACCGAGGTGCTCAAGCCGGTGATCATGGTGGTGCTGCTGGCGGTCGCCGCCTTCGTGATCCTGCGCCCCGCCTTCGGCACCGCGCCCGCCACCGGCCCGGCCACCCGCCGCCAGATCCTCACGGCGATCGGCCTCGCCGGCGTGGGCATCGGTTTCTACGACGGCCTCGTCGGCCCCGGCACGGGCACCTTCCTGGTCCTGGCCCTCACCGCCCTGCTCCACCTGGACCTGGTGACCGCGTCGGCCACCGCGAAGATCGTCAACTGCTGCACCAACGCGGGCGCCCTCGCCACGTTCGCCTGGCAGGGCGCGGTGCTGTGGGAGCTGGCCGCCCTGATGGCCGTCTTCAACCTGGCCGGCGGCATGTTCGGCGCCCACACGGCCCTCAAGAAGGGCAGCGGCTTCGTCCGCGTCGTCCTGCTGACGGTGGTGTTCGCACTGGTCGCGAACCTGGCGTGGGAGCAGTGGGTGGCGTAGCCGGGGCGGTGGGGCGAGGGCCGTGTCACAGGTGGCCGATACCCTGCGGGAATGAGCAACGCGACGTGGGACGCCTTGGCAGCGACACCTCTCCCGGAGGTGCGCCGCCGCGCGGCCGTCCTGGACGAACTCGCCGGTGTCGAACCGGTGACGGTACCCGGCGCCCTCCGTTCGGCCTGGAACGACGGCGGCGGCCAGTCCGCGGTCTGGTACTTCGCCGAGGACGGTCGCGCGCTGCTGCTGACCTTCGACCACGAGTCGGAGCTGAACCTGTACGCCGAAGACGACTACGCCCTTCAGGAGTCCCTCTACGACGGCGTCCCCGAAGCCCTGGTCGCCCTCGTCCGCGACCGTCCCGAGAACTACGAGTCGCTGAACCTCACCGATCCCGCGACCGGCCGGACGATCCACTACGCGGGCGGTGTGTTCTGGTACGACGGCACGCGCTGGCAGGTGTCCGACGGCCTGGCGGAGTACTGCCGCCGCGAGGACGAGGACCCCTTCGGCGAGTCCGGCTTCGACTACTGCCTCACCGGATACCTCTTCGGCCGGGACTTCACCCCGGAGACGCTCGTGGCGACGCGGGAGAAGGACGGTCAGTACCAGGACGAGCGGGAGAGGGAAGCGGACCTGCTCGCGCTGCGCGAGGTCTTCGCCCGGCACGGCGGGGCCCGGGGGTGAACGCCTCACCGGCTCCCGGTCAGGTGGGCGAAGACGACCACGTTCCCCTGGTATCCGGTACTGCGTGAATAGGCGCCGCCGCAGGTGATGACGCGCAGTTCGGGGCGGTCGGCGGCGCCGTAGACCTTCTCGTCGGGGAAGGCGTCGGCGGCGTAGACCTCCACCGCGTCCACGGTGAAGACCGCGACGCCGCCGTCGCGCCGGTCCACCTCGATCGTCGAGCCCTTCTTCAGGGCGCCGAGGCGGTAGAAGACGGCGGGGCCCTCGGCGTTGTCGACGTGTCCGGCGACGATCGCGGTGCCCGTCTCGCCGGGGGTGGTGCCGGCCTCGTACCAGCCGGCCAGGTTCTTCTTCTCGGCGGGCGGCACGTCCAGGCTGCCCGTCGCGGTCAGGCCGAGGCCGGTCAGCGGGGCGTCCACACCGATCGCCGGGATGCGGACGCGGTCCGGCGGGGAGGGCGGCAGCGCCGGTGCGGCGGCGCCCCGGCCGTCCGGGCCGGTGGCCGTACCCGCCTGCGCGGCCGACGGCTGGGGCGGGGCGTCGGTGCGGCCGCCGCCGAGCAGCAGCCACGCACCCGAGCACAGGGCGACCGCGGTGACGGCCGCTATCGCGGTGTCCTTGACCCTGCGCATGACGTCCCCTCTCCCTCGGATCCCTGGGGTCCCCGGCCCCCTCCGGGCCGCGAGGGGCGTCGGACCCGGAGGGGGTGGGGAAGTGCGGTACCGGCGGACGGGCAGCGGAGGGTGCCCGTCAGATCCCGTCGCCTCTCGCCCGGCGATGCAGGAGCCAGGTACCGCCCGCGGCGGCGACGGCGAGAGCCGCCACGCCGGCCGCGGTCTGCACGGGGTCGGGGCCAAGAGCGCCACCGACCCCCGTCTTCACGCTTCCTCTCGGGTAGACCCGCTCGGCGGCCGGCGTCAGCGTGACCACCAGGTCGCCCGTCACCCGGCGGTCGTCGTCCCCACAGGTCGCGACGATCTCGTACGTGCCCGGCTGCGCGCTCGGCGGCACCTCGAAGTGACCGGTCGTCTCCCCGTCGCCCGTGCCCGGCGCCAGCGGGAACGTGCCCGCGCCGACCGCGCCGGCGTCGCCCGCCGCCGAGCCGCCCTGCCCGCACGCCGCCGTCGACACCACGGCCCGTTCGCCCGGCACGACCGAGGACGGATGCACCGTCAGGCCGCCGGTGGCGACGCCGTCCCCGGCGTACACCGGGGCCGCGGTGGTCAGACCGACGGCCGCGGCGGCGAGCGCGGTGCCGGTCAGCAGGCGGGCGGTACGTCGCATCGGTGCTCCCTTGAGCTGTTCGGTGGCCCCTGCCCTACCGAGGAAAGTGGCACCGGCTCCGGCCCGCTCCCCGAGCGGTGTGAACGGGTGACCGGTGCCCCCGAACGGCGGAGACGGAGCGGAACCGGAGGAGAACCGAAGGAACCACCCTGGTTACACGCTCGTTTGACAGACCCGGCGACGCGGAACGTCGCCGAAACCCGTATGACTACCGGCATGATCCAAGGCGAAGCGAACGCGTGTGCGTGTGGCCGCTGGTGAGGGTGGTGGTTGCAGGATCGGCGGGTGTGTGTGCGGCTGTCGTATGTATGGTCCTTCGCGGGGTTCGGGACGGCACGGTGTGTCCTGACCACAGGCCATGAGGGGGTGCGAGGTGGCGCAGGTAGGGATGGGTGAGAAGGGCGGGCATGCCCGGTACACGTACCGGTTGCGGGTGTCATCCACGGCTCGCGCCCTGCTGGCGGCGGAGTGGGGCCGGTGCCGCTGGGTGTGGAACGAGTGCGTCGCGAAGTCGAGGGCGGTGCATCTGCACAACAGGGCGACCGGCGAGAAGGCCACGTGTGGCCCGGCGCAGCTGGACAGGATGCTGACTGAGGCCCGTTCCTGTACGCCGTGGCTGCGGGAGGGCTCCTGCGTTCCCCAGCAACAGGTCATTCGTGATTTCGGTCGCTCCCGCGCCAAGGCGCACAAGGACATCGCCGAGCGTCTGCCTGTGGCGCGCCGGGCCGGGATGCCGACGTGGAAGACCAGACGCGAGGCACTGGCGACCCTCAACTACACGCGGCGCGGTTTCCGGCTGAAGGACGGCCGACTGTACCTGGCGGGCGGCATCGTGCTGAACGTGGTGTGGGCGCGGGAGCTGCCGGCTGAGCCGTCCTCGGTACGCGTGTACCAGGACAGCCTCGGACACTGGTACGCCTCTTTCGTCGTCCCCGCCCAGGTCCAGCCTCTTCCTCAGACCGGCCGTGTCCTCGGTGTCGACTGGGGTGTGCGGGAGACGGCGACGACCACGTCCGACGCGCACGACCTGCCGCACCCCGAGTACGGCGGGAAGGCGAAGGAGAAGCTCACCCGGTACGACCGGATGATGGCCCGTCGCCGGCCGAAGAAGGGGACGGCCGGATCGAGGGGTTACCGGACGGCGAAGAGGCTGCGGGCGAAGGCACACAAGAAGGTTGCCCGGCAGCGTGCGGACACCGGCCGCAAGTGGGCCAAGAAGGTCGTCCGCGACCATGACGCCGTCGCGGTGGAGGACTTCCGGCCCAAGTTCCTGGCCAGGACAAACATGGCCCGCAAGGCCGCGGACGCCGCCATCGGCGCCACCAAGACGGCTCTGATCGAGATGGCCCGCAAACACGGGCGGGACATCCGCCTGGTCCACCCCGCGTACACCACGATGGACTGCGCGCAGTGCGGAGCGAGAGCCAAGCACGCCCTGCCGCTGGGTGAACGCACCCACACCTGCACCGCCTGCGGAACCGTCTCCCCACGGGACAAGAACTCCGCACGCGTCATGCTCGTCCGGGCTGGTCTCAACCCGGCTGGCGCCGACGGCACAAGACCTCCTGGAGCGCCGCTCCAGGAGGCAGCCTGAGCCAGGAATCCCCTCCACCTTCAGGGAGGGGAGGATTCAACGCGATCTCCGCTTCGCGCAGGAAGGCGCGGCCGGCCACGGTGGGCACGAGACCGGTCGGCGTGCGGGAGAACAGCTCCACGCCGAGGTCCCGCTCCAGGCCGCGGATCTGCTGGGACACCGAGGGCTGGGCGACGCGCAGCACCTCGGCCGCGGCCGTCACCGAGCCCTGCTCGGCGACGGCCAGGGCGTACTCGAACTGCCTCAGGCTCATCGGTTCCCCTGCCCCTCGCTCGTGTGTCGCCGCTCGTGCTCTCGCCGCAAGCGTAAGAGAGCGCGGGGCCGGGGCGGGGGCCTGCCGTCAGCCCACGTTCACCGCGCTCCACGCCGCGCCGACCGCGGCGTACTCGGCGCCGTCGGTGCCGTACAGGTCACCGGCCGCGCTCAGGGTGGCGGCGCGGGCGCCCGCGTAGTCGGTGGACGAGGTCATGTACACCGTCAGCGCCCGGTACCAGATGGCGCCGAGCTTGTCCCGGCCGATTCCGGAGACCGTGGAGCCGTCGCAGGTGGGGGAGTCGTAGGCCACCCCGTCCACGGTCCGTGCGCCGCTGCCCTCGGCCAGCAGGTAGGCGAAGTGGTTGGCGACGCCGGAGGAGTAGTGGACGTCCATGTCGCCCACCGAGGTGCTCCAGCAGTCGGCCGAGGCCCCGTCCCTGCTGGGCTTGTCCATGTAGCGCAGCGCCTCGCGGCCGAAGCCGTCCCGGACCACCTTCTCGCCGATCAGGTAGTCCCCGGGGTCGGCCGCGTTGCCCGCGTGCCACTCCACCAGCGTGCCGAAGATGTCGGACGTCGCCTCGTTGAGGCCGCCGGATTCGCCCGAGTACGTCAGCGCGGCCGTCTTCGACGTCACCCCGTGCGACATCTCGTGCCCGGCGACGTCCAGCGAGACCAGCGGCCCGAAGGTCGTCCCGTCACCGTCGCCGTACGTCATGCAGAAGCAGGTGTCGTCCCAGAAGGCGTTGTTGTACCGGGTGCCGTAGTGCACGCGGTTGTACGAGCCCTTGCCGTCGCCCGCGATGCCTTCGCGCCCGTGGACGTCCCGGTAGTAGTCCCAGGTGGCGTCGGTGCCGTACTGCGCGTCCACCGCGGCCGAGGCGCGGTCGTCCGCGTTCCCCGAGCCCCAGTGGTTGTCGGCGTCGGTGAACAGCGTCGCGGGCGCCCGCACCAGGCAGATGCCCAGGAAGCACAGGTCGGTCTGGTTCTCGGCATCACCCGTGTACGTGCCGCCGCGCGTCGGGTCCTTGAGCTGGTACGAGGAGCCCGACTGCGTCGTCTCCAGCGGCACCGTGCCCCCGTACAGCGACCGGCCGTCACCGGAGACCGACTCGATGGCGTCCCAGGCGTCGATGCGGGCGCCCGTGCCCGCGTCGGTCAGCACGGTGCGCGCGACCGGGTTGCCGAGGGAGTCCAGCGCCACCGCGTTGGTCCGCCAGGCCAGCTTCGGGGTGCCGTGCAGGGCGTCGACGACCAGCTCGGGCTTGGCGGTGAGCCGCTTCAGCAGCTCGCCCGGGTTGGCGGCGCGCAGCGCGTCCGCGGCCAGGTCGGCGGCCTTGGGCGCCGACAGCTTCGGCGTGACGGTGGGCAGGGACAGAGGGGCGTCCGTCGCGCGGTCGGCACCGCGGAAGTCGCCGCCGGGTGCGAGGTGGACGACGAAGTCGCCGCCCAGGACGGGGAGTCCGCGGTAGGTGCGGTCGTAGCGGACGTGCTGGGTGCCGTCCTCGTCGACGACGACGTCGCGGGCCTCGGTGTCCTGAGTGTCCGTCAGCTTCAGGGCCGCGGCGTGGTTCAGCAGGGCCGTCGCCGCGTGCTCCAGGGCGGCGGCGCGGGTCGGGCGGTCGGCGGCCGTGGCGCCGGGGGCCAGGGCGGCGACCAGGAGGGTCGCGGTGGTGGCGGCGAGGCCGGCCGTGGCGAGACGGGGGCCTCTGCCGTGCCGTATTCGGCTCATCGGACTCCTTGGGGGGAGGAGCGCTCCGGGGCGCGTGGGGGAGGGGTGGTGGGGGGAGGCGCTGATGCTGACTCAGGTTTAAAGGTCCATGACATGCCGTGTCCAT
Source organism: Streptomyces sp. CCM_MD2014 (assembly GCF_000772045.1). GTDB lineage: Bacteria > Actinomycetota > Actinomycetes > Streptomycetales > Streptomycetaceae > Streptomyces > Streptomyces salinarius. The sequence continues at coordinate 5,989,689 of NZ_CP009754.1, forward strand.
AGGGCCTCCGTGAAGATCGCGAAAGGCATGGGGGGAGAGAATGACCCTCCGTGGACACCGCGCGACTTCCGTTCTTCGTCTACGGCACCCTGCGCCCCGGGGGTCCGAACCACGACGCCCTCCTGCGCGGACGCGTCCGCGCCGAGGAACCCGCCCGGCTGCACGGTGCCGTGCTCTACGAAGGCCCGGGGTATCCGTACGCCGTCGAGGCGGCCGGGGGGACCGTGCGCGGGGAGATCGTCACCCCCGAACCCGGGGAGTACACCGCGCTGCTGGCCGCCCTGGACCGGCTGGAGGAGTACGTGCCGGGCGACCCGCGCAACCTCTACGACCGGGTGGCCGGGACGGCCGTACGGGACGCCGACGGGGCGTCCGTCCGGGTCTGGGTGTACGTGGCCGCACCCGCGGTCGCCGCCCGGCTCAGGGCGTGCGGCCGCCGCGTGGAGAGCGGGAACTGGCCCGCGGGGTGACGGCTAGCGCGCCACCTCGTGGGGTGACGGCTGGCGCGCCACCTCGTGGGGTGACGGCTGGCGCGCCACCTCCACCCGCACCGCGCACACCTTGAACTCCGGCATCCGCGAGTCCGGGTCGAGCGCCGGGTTGGTCAGCGTGTTGGCGCGGCCCTCGCCCGGCCAGTGGAAGGGCATGAACACGGTGTCCGGCCGGATCGCGGTGGTGATGCGGGCCGGCGCCACCGCCCGCCCGCGCCGGGACACGACCGCCAGCGGGTCGCCCTCGGCCGCTCCGAGCCGCGCCGCCAGCCGCGGGTGCAGCTCCACGAAGGGGCCCGGCGCGGCGGCGTTCAGCTCGGCCACCCGCCGGGTCTGCGCCCCCGACTGGTACTGCGCCACGACCCGCCCCGTGGTCAGCAGCACCGGGTACGCGTCGTCCGGCTCCTCGGCGCTCGGACGGTGCGCGACGGGCGCGAAGCGGGCCCGGCCGTCGTCGGTGGCGAAGCGGTCGAGGAAGAGGCGGGGGGTGCCCGGGTGGGGCACGGCATCCGTGCGGTCGTCCGCGTCGTCGTCGGCGAGGGGCGCCGGGCACGGCCAGAACACGCCGTTCTCCCGCGCCAGCCGCCGGTAGTCGATCCCGGAGTAGTCCGCCGGGCCGCCCGCGCTCGCCCGCCGCAGTTCCTCGAAGACCTCCTCGGGATCGACCGGGAAGCCCTTCTCCACGCCGAGCCGGCCGGCCAGCCCGTGCAGCACCTCCAGGTCGCCGCGGACCCCCGCCGGCGGGGTGATCGCGCGCCGCCGCAGCAGCACCCGGCCCTCCAGGTTCGTCGTGGTCCCCGTCTCCTCCGCCCACTGCGTCACCGGCAGCACCACGTCCGCCAGTTCGGCCGTCTCGGAGAGCACCACGTCGCACACGGCCAGGAAGTCCAGCGACCGCAGCCGCCCCTCGACGTGCGCGGCACGCGGCGCGGAGACGACCGGGTTGGACCCCATCACCAGCAGCGACCTGATGTCCGTGCCCAGCGCGTCCAGCAACTCGTACGCGCTGCGCCCCGGCCCCGGCAGCGCGTCCGGGTCCACGCCCCACACCCCGGCCACGTGCCGCCGCGCAGCCGGGTCGGTCAGCTTGCGGTAGCCCGGCAACTGGTCGGCCTTCTGCCCGTGTTCGCGCCCGCCCTGCCCGTTGCCCTGCCCGGTCAGGCAGCCGTACCCGGACAGGGGCCGCCCGGCCCGCCCGGTCGCCAGGCACAGGTTGATCCACGCGCCCACCGTGTCCGTGCCCTTGGCCTGCTGCTCCGGCCCGCGCGCGGTGAGCACCATCGCCGCCTCGGGCGCGCAGAACAGCCGTACCGCCTCCCGCAGTTCGGGAACGGACACCCCCGTGATCCGCTCCACCTGCTCCGGCCAGTGCGCCATCGCCGCCGCCCGCGCCTCCTCCCAGCCGGACGTGCGCTCCTCGACGTACGCCCGGTCGACCCGCCCCTCGGCGACCACGAGGTGCAGCAGGCCCAGCGCGAGGGCGAGATCGGTGCCGGGGCGGGGCGCGAGGTGCAGGTCGGCCTGCTCGGCGGTCCGCGTGCGGCGCGGGTCGACGACGATCAGCGTGCCGCCGTTCTCCCGCAGTTCGGTGAAGTAGCGCAGGGACGGCGGCATCGTCTCCGCCGGGTTCGACCCGACGAGGATCACGCACCCGGTCCTCGGGATGTCCTCCAGCGGGAACGGCAGCCCCCGGTCGAGCCCGAACGCCCGGGTCCCGGCCGCCGCCGCCGACGACATGCAGAACCGCCCGTTGTAGTCGATCTGCGAGGTGCCCAGCACCACCCGGGCGAACTTGCCCAGCGCGTACGCCTTCTCGTTGGTCAGCCCGCCCCCGCCGAACACCCCGAGCGCGTCCGCGCCGTACGCCGCCCGCGTGCGCTCCAGGTTCTGGGCGATCAGGTCCAGCGCCTCGTCCCACCCGGCCGGCACCAGGGTCCCGTCGGCGGCGCGCACCAGCGGCGAGGTCAGCCGCGCCCCGGGCGCGAGAACCCGCGCCGCCGTACGCCCCTTGCCGCACAGCGCGCCCCGGTTCACGGGGAAGTCCGCGCGCTCGGACACCTCGACGGTCCCGCCGTCGACGGGCGTCAGGTTCATCCCGCACTGCAGGGCGCAGTACGGGCAGTGCGTGGGGGTGGTGGCGGGGTTCCGCGTGCCGGTGTTCTGCATACCGGTCAGCCTGCGGCTTCTGTGTTACGCGACCGGGCGGCGCGCTGTTACACCGCGGGGACGGCGACCTCCCCGCCGTCCCCGGTGCACCGTGAGGGGCGGCTCATCCCGCGTCGGCGAGCGCCCGGGCCACCCCCGGCTCCCGCGGCCCGAGGAAGTGCGGGTCCGGCTCGAAGACCGCGTCCAGCGCCGCCTTGCCCGCCGCGAGGATCTCCCGGGCGCCCCCGTAGTACCAGGTCACGTCATGCTCGTCGTCGACCCCCACGCCGTACGACGCCACCCCCGCCTCCTGGCACAGCGCCACCGCCCGCCGGATGTGGAAGCCCTGGCTGATCAGCACTGCCCGGTCGACGCCGAAGATCTTCTTCGCGCGGACGCAGGAGTCCCAGGTGTCGAAGCCCGCGTAGTCGCCGACGATGCGCCCGTCCGGGACGCCGTGCCGGACCAGGTAGGCGCGCATGGCGTCCGGCTCGTCGTACTCCTCGCGGCTGTTGTCCCCGGTGACCAGCACCACCTCGATCCGCCCCGCCCGGTACAGCCGAGCCGCCGCGTCCAGCCGGTGCGCGAGGTACGGCGACGGCTCCCCGTCCCACAGCCCGGCGCCGAAGACGACCGCGACCTCGGTGTGCGGCACGTCGGCGGTGGTGCGCAGCCGGTCGTCGGTGACCAGGCGCAGCCACGCCGAGGGCAGCAGCGCCAGCACGCATCCGGCCGCGACCGCCTGGACCAGCCGCCGCCGCCCGGTGCGGGTGCGCGGCAGCCGTGGTCTGCGAAGTCTCGGGCGGCGCATCGGACGGTTCCCTCCCCGGTCGGTTCCTGCCACCGAGGACGCCCCGACGGGCCGTCCGGTTCGCCGGCCGCTCACGGGGACGGCCCGGCGCCGTGTGAACCGACGGAAAACCCCCGTGACACCCACGCAACGAGGAGGCAACGTCCGCCCGCCACCCTCGACGCATGACGGCGACGACAGTGACGGGCAACAGGGACACAGCGACCCCGGGCGGCACCCCCGCCCTGGTCGTCGTCGCCCACGGCAGCCGCGACCCGCGCGCCCTGAGCACCGTGCGGGCCCTCCTCGACCGGGTTCGCGCCCTGCGCCCCGCCCTGCCGGTCCACCTCGGCCACATCGAGCTGAACGAACCCCTGCTCCCCGGCACGCTCACCGCGCTCGGCGACGGGGAGGCGGTGCTCGTCCCCCTCCTCCTCGGGCGGGGCTACCACGTCAAACGGGACATCCCGGACATGGCCGCCGCCTCCCCGGCCCGCACCCGCGTGGCCGCCCCGCTCGGCCCGCACCCCCTCCTGGTGGACGCCCTGCACGCACGTCTCACGGAGGCCGGCTGGCCCGCACGCCCGGCCCCGGACCACGCCGTCGTCCTCGCCTCCGCGGGCTCCCGGGACCCGGAGTCCCGCGCCGACACGTCCCGCACGGCAGCCCTCCTCGCCGCCCGCCTCGGCGTCCCGGTCGTCCCCGCCTACGCCTCGGCGGCGACCCCGACGGTCCCGGAGGCCATCCGCACGCTGACGGCCCGGGGCCACCGCCGCATCGCCCTCGCCTCCTGCTTCACGGCCCCGGGCCGCTTCGCGACCCAGTGCGCGGCAGCGGCCCCGTGGATCGCATCGGCCCCCTTGGGCACCCACCCGTCGATGGCCCGCCTCCTGCTCCACCGCTACGACCGGGCACGTGGAGCCGGCGGCGAGGCGAACGCACCCGAAGGGGCGCGGGACTGCTTCGATGTGCGGCTCCGCCGAGGGGCGCGACCAGTCACGCCGCACGCCGCACTCGCCCGGTAACCGCACCGGGCAGACGAGCAGGCCCCCGCCTGTCACACCTTCCCCTTACTGTTCATGACATGGAAGGCACCGCACCCCCCACCCCGTACGACCCCACGTCAGCGGCCCGCTACGCCCCCGAACCAGACAAACGCCCCGGCCGCACCGCCTTCCAACGCGACCGCGCCCGCATCCTGCACTCCGCCGCGCTGCGGCGCCTCGCCGGCAAGACGCAGGTCGTCGCGCCGGGGGAGGGCAGCCCCGTCTGGGACGCCAGCCCGCGCACCCGCCTCACGCACTCCCTCGAGTGCGCCCAGGTCGGCCGGGAGCTGGGCGCCGCCCTCGGCTGCGACCCGGACCTCGTCGAGGCGGCCTGCCTCGCGCACGACCTGGGCCACCCGCCCTTCGGGCACAACGGGGAGCAGGCGCTCAACGCGTTCGCCGAGGACTGCGGCGGCTTCGAGGGCAACGCCCAGTCCCTGCGCCTCCTGACCCGCATCGAGCCCAAGCGGTTCACCGAGACCGGCTCCGTCGGCCTCAACCTCACCCGCGCCACGCTCGACGCCGCCACCAAGTACCCCTGGCCGCGTGGCGCCCACCCCACCGACCCGGCCTCGCCCAAGTTCGGCGTGTACGACGACGACCGGCCCGTCTTCGAGTGGCTCCGCCAGGACGCCCCCGGCGCCCGCACCTGCTTCGAGGCCCAGGTCATGGACTGGTCCGACGACGTGGCGTACTCCGTGCACGACGTCGAGGACGGCCTGCACGCCGGTCACATCGACCCGAACTGCCTGCTCGCCGACCCCGAGCGCGAGGCCGTGTTCGACGCGGCCGTCGGACGCTACGTCCCGGCCGGCACCGACCACGCCGAACTCGCCGCCGCCCTCGACCGGCTCCTCGCCCAGGACTGGTGGCCGCACGGCTACGACGGCTCCGCCGTCGCCCAGGCCCGCCTCAAGGACGCCACCAGCCAGCTCATCGGCCGCTTCTGCCTGGCCGCCGAGGCCGCGACCCGGGCCGCGTACGGGGGCGGCCGGCTCACCCGGTACACCGCCGAGCTGGTCGTCCCCCGCGAGACGCGCATGGAGTGCGCCGTCCTCAAGGCGGTCGCCGTCCGGTACGTCATGCAGCGCACCGAGCAGGAGCGGCTCCGCGCCGACCAGAGGATCGTCGTCGCCGAACTCGCCGAGGCGCTGACCGCCCGCGCACCGGACGGGCTCGACCCCCAGTTCCGCGCCCTGTTCGACCGGGCCGGCGACGACCGGGCACGCAAACGGGTGATCGTCGACCAGATCGCCTCCCTCACCGACGCCTCGGCCCGTTCGCTTCACGCCCGTCTGACGGGGCATCCATGAGACTGGCGGCGGGACGGGTGTGACCCGGCGGTGCTCCGTGCGCCCGAAACGCGGTACGACGCGGTGCTCGGGCGGTCGGAACGCGGCAGGTCGTGGCCTGAACGGGTCCTTCCCCCTTCCCGCACCACGCCACGTGCGGGACGCTCGCATGTGGCGGCACCCTGACGAGGAGGCAGACAAGTGGTCGACGCGGATCAGACATTCGTCATCGTCGGAGGCGGCCTGGCGGGCGCGAAGGCGGCCGAGACGCTCCGCACGGAGGGCTTCACCGGCCGGGTGATCCTCATCTGCGACGAACGCGACCACCCCTACGAGCGCCCGCCGCTGTCCAAGGGCTACCTCCTCGGCAAGGAGGAGCGCGACAGCGTCTTCGTGCACGAGCCCGCCTGGTACGCCCAGCACGACATCGAGCTGCACCTCGGCCAGACCGTCGTCGCGATCGACCGCGCCGCCAAGACCGTCCACTACGGCGACGACGGCACCCACGTCAGGTACGACAAGCTGCTCCTGGCGACCGGCGCCGAACCCCGCCGCCTCGACGTCCCCGGCACCGACCTGGCGGGCGTCCACCACCTGCGCCGCCTCGCCCACGCCGAGCGGCTCAAGGGCGTCCTCGCCTCGCTGGGCCGGGACAACGGCCACCTCGTGGTCGCCGGCGCGGGCTGGATCGGCCTGGAGGTCGCGGCGGCGGCCCGCGAGTACGGGGCGGAGGTCACCGTGATCGAGCCGGCCCCCACCCCGCTGCACGGCGTCCTGGGCCCCGAGCTGGGCTCCGTCTTCGCCGAGCTGCACGAGGCGCACGGCGTCCGCTTCCGCTTCGGCGTCAGGCTGACCGAGATCGTCGGCCAGGACGGCATGGTGCTGGCCGCCCGCACCGACGACGGCGAGGAGCACCCCGCCCACGACGTGCTCGCCGCGATCGGCGCCGCCCCGCGCACCGCGCTCGCCCAGGCGGCGGGCCTGGAGATCGCCGACCGCGCGGCCGGCGGCGGCATCGTCGTCGACGCCGACCTGCGCACCTCCGACCCCGACATCCACGCCGCCGGTGACGTCGCCTCCTTCCACCACGCCCTCTTCGACACCCGCCTGCGCGTGGAGCACTGGGCCAACGCCCTGAACGGCGGCCCGGCCGCCGCCCGCGCGATGCTCGGCAAGGGCCTCGCCCACGACCGCGTGCCCTACTTCTTCACCGACCAGTACGACCTGGGCATGGAGTACTCCGGCTGGGCGCCGGCCGGGTCGTACGACCAGGTGGTGATCCGCGGGGACGCCGCGAAGCGCGAGTTCATCGCCTTCTGGGTCAAGGAGGGCCGGGTGCTGGCCGGGATGAACGTCAACGTGTGGGACGTCACGGAGCCGATCCAGCAGCTGATCCGCTCGCAGACGCGGGTGGACACGGAGGCGCTGGCGAACCCGCACGTATCGCTCGAAAGCCTCGTCGCATAGCTGTCGTACCGTCGCCGACCCCCGATTCCCGGGGGCCGACCCCCGGACCCCTGGCCGGGAGGCCGGTCACCGCGGCGGAGGAGTGTCGGCGCCGCCCCGTAGAATTCACGCGTGGCAGGACGGATCAACGACGAGGACGTGAAGGCGGTACGGGACGCGGTCCCGATCGACGCCGTCGTCTCGGAGTACCTCCAGCTGCGCAACGCGGGCGGCGGCAACCTGAAGGGGCTGTGCCCCTTCCACGACGAGAAGTCCCCGTCCTTCCAGGTCAGTCCGAGCAAGGGGTTCTTCCACTGCTTCGGCTGCCAGGAGGGCGGCGACACCATCACGTTCGTGATGAAGATCGACCACCTCACCTTCTCGGAGGCGGTCGAGCGCCTGGCCGCCCAGGCGGGCATCACCCTGCGGTACGAGGAGGGCGGCTACAACCCCTCCCACCAGCGCGGTGAGCGCATCCGCCTGGTCGAGGCCCACAAGATCGCCGCCCAGTGGTACGCGGAACAGCTCGCCACCAGCCCGGAGGCGGACACCGGCCGCTCCTTCCTCGCCGACCGCGGCTTCGACCAGGCCGCCGCCGAACACTTCGGCGTCGGCTACAGCCCCCAGGGCTGGGACCACCTCACCCGCTTCCTGCGCGGCAAGGGCTTCAGCGACAAGGAGCTGCTGCTCTCCGGCCTCTCCCAGGAGGGCCGCCGCGGACCCATCGACCGCTTCCGCGGCCGGCTGATGTGGCCCATCCGCGACATCGGCGGCGACGTCGTCGGCTTCGGCGCCCGCAAGCTCCACGAGGCGGACAACGGCCCGAAGTACCTGAACACCCCCGAGACCGCGATCTACAAGAAGTCCCAGGTCCTCTACGGCATCGACCTCGCCAAGAAGGACATCGCGAAGGCGTCCCGCGCCGTGGTCGTCGAGGGCTACACGGACGTCATGGCCTGCCACCTCGCGGGCGTCACGACGGCCATCGCGACCTGCGGCACCGCCTTCGGCGGCGACCACATCAAGATCCTGCGCCGCCTCCTCATGGACAACGGCTCGGCCCGCGTGATCTTCACCTTCGACGGGGACGCGGCCGGCCAGAAGGCGGCCCTGCGCGCCTTCGAGGACGACCAGAAGTTCGCCGCCGAGACCTACATCGCCATCGCCCCCGACGGCATGGACCCCTGCGACCTGCGCCTGGCCAAGGGCGACGAGGCGGTCGCCGACCTGGTCGAGCCGCGCACCCCGCTCTTCGAGTTCGCGCTGCGCCAGATCGTCTCCCGCTACGACCTGGACACCCCGGCCGGCCGCGCCGCGGCCCTCGACGAGGCCGCCCCCGTCGTCGCCCGGATCAAGAACAGCGGCGCCCAGCACGAGGTCGCCGTGCAGCTCGCCGGCATGCTCGGCATCCTCGACACCCAGTTCGTGGTCCGGCGGATCTCCCAGCTGGCCCGCTGGGCCCGCGACCGCGGCGGCAAGGGCCCCGCCCCCGACCAGCGCCATCGCGGCGGCGCCCCGCACCAGCAGACCGGACCCGCGACGACCGCCCCCCGCGGCCCCGCCCTCAACCTCCGCAACCCGGTCTTCGCCACCGAACGCGAGCTGCTCAAGCTCGCCCTCCAGCGCCCCGAGCTGGTCTCCCCGGCCTTCGACGCGTACGGCGTCGACGAGTTCACCGCCCCGCCCTACGCCGCCGTACGCGAGGCGATCCTGGAGGCCGGCGGCGCCGAGTTCGGCGTCCAGGACCCGCAGGACTACCTGGTCCGGGTCCGCGAGGCCGCCCCCGACGACGCCGTCCGGGCCATGGTCACCGAACTCGCGGTCGAGGCGATCATGCTGCACCGCGGCGTGAAGGGCGTCGACGAGGTCTACGCAGGCGCCCAGCTCGTCACGGTCCGCCGCCGCGCCGTGGAGCGCCGCATCCGCGACATCACCGGCCGTCTCACCCGCCTCTCCAACCACGGCGACCCCGCCGAACTGGCCGCCGTGCAGAACGAGCTGTGGGTCCTCCAGCAGTACGACCAGAACCTGCGCGAACACGGCGCCGCCGCGCTCTAGGACGGGCCCGCGGAACACTCGCGGGTAACCCGTCGGTCACGGCCCGGACGCAAAAAGTCACCGCACGCCCCTCGTGGCGGCGATGTGTCGTACCCCACACTGGGGGCGGTACCTGAGTGCACGCGTGCGAGGCGGACGACGGCCGGTGAGCCGGCTCCGCCCCCGACGTACCGCCGCCGGCCTCCGCCGGCCGCGTCCATCCTGGAGGTCGCCCCCGTGCAGACCCAGACCCTCACCCAGACCGACACCGGTGCCGGCGGTGCGGAGCCGGACGCGGAGCGCGTCACGCTCGTCGCGATGCCGGCGCAGCCCGGCGCCGGAGCGGCCGTGCGCCACCCCGGCGGCCCCGCGGACGCTCCCGCGGACCTCACCGAGCCCGCCGAACCGCCGCCGCCCACCCGAACGGAGTCCGGCGGCCCCTCCGCCGACCTGTTCCGGCAGTACCTGCGCGAGATCGGCCGGATCCCGCTGCTCTCCGCCGCCGAGGAGGTCGACCTGGCACGGCGGGTGGAGGCCGGCCTGTTCGCCGAGGAGAAGCTGCGGCACACGCCCGGCCTGGACGACCGTCTCGCCCTCGACCTCGACCGGCTCGTCGTCATGGGCCGCGTCGCCAAGCGCCGCCTGATCGAGGCCAACCTGCGGCTCGTGGTGTCGGTGGCCAAGAGGTACGTCGGGCGCGGGCTGACCATGCTGGACCTGGTCCAGGAGGGGAACCTGGGCCTGATCCGCGCCGTCGAGAAGTTCGACTACGCCCGCGGCTACAAGTTCTCCACCTACGCCACCTGGTGGATCCGCCAGGCCATGTCCCGCGCCCTGGCCGACCAGGCCCGCACCATCCGGGTCCCCGTCCACGTCGTGGAGCTGATCAACCGGGTCGTGCGCGTCCAGCGCCGGATGCTCCAGGAACGCGGCTACGAGCCGACCCCGCAGGAGGTCGCCGCCCACCTGGACCTGCCCCCGGAGCGGGTCGGCGAGGTGCTGCGCCTGGCCCAGGAGCCGGTGTCGCTGTACGCCCCGGTCGGCGAGGAGGAGGACGTCGCCCTCGGCGACCTCATAGAGGACGGCGACGCCGCCAGCCCCGTCGAGTCGGCCGCGTTCCTGCTGCTGCGCCAGCACCTGGAGGCGGTGCTCTCCACCCTCGGCGAACGCGAACGCAAGGTCGTCCAGCTCCGCTACGGCCTGGTCGACGGCCGCCCCCGCACCCTGGAGGAGATCGGCCGCCTCTTCGGCGTCACCCGCGAACGCATCCGCCAGATCGAGTCCAAGACCCTCAACAAACTCCGCGACCACGCCTACGCGGACCAGCTGAGGGGCTACCTGGACTGACCCGCGGGGTGCGCCGTCGCCCCCGCCGCCGCTGCGGGCAGCCGTGCCTCCCCCCGTGCCTGAACGCCCTGGGAGGTACCCCCAGGGCGGCACGGGTGGGCGCAGCGGCACCCCGACGCCGGGCAACGGCTCAGGGCCTGTCCGGCGGATCATGCCCCGGACGCGGGGCCCGGCACGCGCGTCCGCGGCGTTGTCGTCGGTTGCCGACGCTCCGCGTCGACGCCCTCCTCCGCCTTGCGGCTGCACGCACCAGACCCCGCTCACCGGCGTCGACGAGGTGCCGTGCCTGTCCTGCGACCTGATCCGCCGGACAGGCCTTAACCCACCTCGGCCACAGCCTCCGCGAACTGCGCCTTGTACAGCCGCGCGTAGGCACCATCCGCGGCCAGCAGCTCCGCGTGTGCCCCCTGCTCCACGATCGCCCCGTCCTCCATCACGAGGATCGTGTCCGCGTCCCGGATCGTCGACAGCCGGTGCGCGATCACGAAGGACGTCCGCCCGTGCGCGAGCTTCGCCATCGCCTTCTGGATCAGCACCTCGGTGCGCGTGTCCACGGACGACGTCGCCTCGTCCAGCACGAGGATCACCGGGTCGGACAGGAACGCCCGCGCGATGGTGATCAGCTGCTTCTCACCCGCGCTCACCCCCGTGCCCTCGTCGTCGATCACCGTGTCGTAGCCGTCGGGCAGCGTCCGTACGAACCGGTCGGCGTGCGCGGCCCGCGCGGCCTCCTCGATCTCCCCGCGGGTGACCTCCCGCGAGGCGCCGTACGCGATGTTCTCCGCGATGGTGCCGCCGAACAGCCAGGTGTCCTGGAGCACCATGCCGATGCCGGCCCGCAGCTCGTCCCGGGACATCTTCGCGATGTCGACGCCGTCCAGGGTGATCCGCCCGCCGGTCACCTCGTAGAACCGCATCAGCAGGTTGACCAGGGTCGTCTTGCCCGCGCCCGTCGGCCCGACGATGGCGACCGTGTGGCCCGGCTCCACCTTCAGCGACAGGTCCTCGATCAGGGGCTTGTCGGGGTCGTAGCGGAAGGAGACGTGGTCCAGCTCCACCCGGCCGCGCAGGTCCTCGGGGCGGGTGCCCGGGATCGGGTCCGCCGACTGCTCCTCGGCGTCCAGCAGCTCGAAGATCCGTTCCGCCGACGCCACGCCCGACTGCACCAGGTTCGCCATCGACGCGACCTGCGTCAGCGGCATCGAGAACTGCCGGGAGTACTGGATGAAGGCCTGCACGTCGCCGATGGACAGCTGGCCCGAGGCCACCCGCAGACCGCCGACCACCGCGACCAGCACGTAGTTCAGGTTGGACACGAACATCATCAGCGGCTGCATGATCCCGCTGTTGAACTGCGCCTTGAACCCGGCCTCGTACAGCGCGTCGTTCTGCTCGGCGAACTGCTTCGCCGACTCCTCCTGCCGCCCGAACACCTTCACCAGCGCGTGCCCGGTGTACATCTCCTCGATGTGCGCGTTCAGCGCACCCGTCGAGCGCCACTGCTGCACGAACTGCGGCTGCGACCGCTTGCCCACCCGCGTGGCCACCACGAAGGACAGCGGCACGGTCACCAGGGCGACCAGCGCCAGGATCCAGGAGACGTAGAACATCATCGCCAGCACGCCGATGATGGTGAGCAGCGAGTTGATCAGCTGGCCCATCGACTGCTGGAGCGTCTGCTGGATGTTGTCGATGTCGTTGGTCGCCCGGCTCAGCACCTCGCCGCGCTGGCGCTTGTCGAAGTAGGACAGCGGCAGCCGGGACAGCTTCGTCTGCACCTGCTCGCGCAGCCGGAACATGGTCCGGTTGACCGTGCGGTTGACCAGTCGCGTCGCCACCGCCATCAGCAGACCGGCCACCGCGAACGTCGCCAGCGCCAGGAGCAGCACCTCGCCCACCGCGCCGAAGTCGATGCCCTGCCCCGGGGTGAAGTCCGTGCTGCGGAGCATGTCGGCGACGTTGCCGTCACCATGCTCGCGCATGGACTCCAGGACCTGCTCCTTCGTGGCCCCGGACGGCATGTCCCGCCCGACGATGCCCGCGAAGACCAGGTCGGTGGCCCGGCCGAGGATCTTCGGCCCGACCACGTTGAGACCGACGCTGACGACCACGCACGCCAGCAGCGTGAACAGCGTCGCCCGCTCCGGCCGGAACTGGGCGACGAGCCGTTTGCCCGACCCCTTGAAGTCCATCGAACGCTGGTCGGGGCCGCCCCCGGCCATCATGCGACCCGCAGGCCCGGCCATCAGGCAGCCTCCGCTTCCGTGAGCTGGGAGAGCACGATCTCCCGGTAGGTCTCGTTGTCCGCCATCAGCTCGTGGTGCCGGCCCACGCCGACCACCCGCCCCTCGTCCAGCACGACGATCCGGTCCGCGTCCCGGATGGTCGCCACCCGCTGCGCCACGATGACCACCGTCGCCTCGGCGGTCTCCTCGGCCAGCGCGGCCCGCAGCGCCGCGTCGGTGGCGTAGTCGAGGGCGGAGAAGGAGTCGTCGAAGAGGTAGATCTCCGGGCGCTGGACCAGCGTCCGTGCGATGGCGAGGCGCTGGCGCTGACCGCCCGACACGTTGGTGCCGCCCTGGGAGATCGGCGCGTCGAGCCCGCCCTCCAGCTCGGAGACGAACTCCTTGGCCTGCGCCACCGCCAGCGCGTGCCACAGCTCCTCGTCGGTGGCGTCCGGATTGCCGTACCGCAGGTTGGTCGCGACGGTGCCGGCGAAGAGGTAGGGCTTCTGCGGCACCAGGCTCACCACCTTGGCCAGCGTCTTCGGGTCCACGGTGCGCACGTCCACGCCGTTGACCAGCACCTCGCCCTCGGTGGCGTCGAACAGGCGGGGGACCAGGCCGAGCAGCGTCGACTTGCCGCTGCCGGTCGAGCCGATGACGGCGGTCGTCTCGCCCGGCTTGGCCACCAGGCCGATGTTCCTGAGCACCGGCTCCTCGGCGCCCGGGTAGCGGAAGCCCGCCTCCCGGATCTCCAGGTGTCCGTGCCGGCGCAGCTCGGTGACCGGCGCCACCGGCGGCACCACACTGCTCTCGGTCTCCAGGACCTCCTGGATGCGCTCGGCGCACACCTCGGCGCGCGGCACCATCATGAACATGAAGGTGGCCATCATCACGGACATGACGATCTGCATGAGGTAGGCGAGGAACGCCGTCAGGTCGCCGATCTGCATCCCGCCGCTGTCGATCCGGTGGGCGCCGAACCAGACCACCGCGATCGAGGACAGGTTCACCACCGTCATGACCACCGGGAACATCAGCGCCAGCAGGTTGCCGGTGCCGAGGGACACCTCGGTCAGCTCGGTGTTGGCCTTCCGGAAGCGCTGCTGCTCGTACTCGTCGCGCACGAAGGCGCGGATGACGCGGTTGCCGGTGATCTGCTCGCGCAGCACCCGGTTCACGGTGTCCAGGCGCACCTGCATCTTCCGGAACAGCGGGCGCAGCTTCCGCACGATCAGCGTGACGCAGATCGCCAGCACCGGCACGACCCCGAGCAGCACACCGGACAGCGGCACGTCCAGGCCGAGCGCCATCACGATGCCGCCCACGCACATGATGGGCGCCGACACCATCAGCGTGAACGTCATCAGGGCCAGCATCTGGACCTGCTGCACGTCGTTGGTGGTCCGCGTGATCAGCGAGGGCGCGCCGAACTGGCCCACTTCACGCGCCGAGAAGGACTGCACCCGGTCGAAGACGGCACCGCGCACGTCCCGGCCGAGGGCGGCGGCGGTGCGCGCGCCGTAGAAGACGGCACCGATGTTGCAGACCACCTGGGCCAGCGAGATGCCGATCATCAGGGCGCCGTAGCTCAGGATGTAGCCCGAGTCACCTTCCACGACGCCGTTGTCGATGATGTCCGCGTTCAGGGTCGGCAGGTAGAGGGAGGCGCAGGTCTGCAGGAACTGCAGCGCCACCAGCAGGGCGATGGGTTTCTTGTAGGGCCTGAGATAGGTCCGCAGTAGTCGTATGAGCACACTGAGTCTCTCGGAGTCGGCGACAGGGGCCGCGGTTGGTTGCCCCTGGCCCCTATCGTCGAACACTCCACCCGCGTTACCTCAACCGATTAACCCAAGAGCGCGGCAAATTCCGGCCCACGAGCGGTCATGAGGGATCCGGCCCGCCTCACAGCGCGCCCGGGTGCGTCTGCTCGCGCACCGACACGAACTGCTGGCGCACCGCCTGTCCCACCGCCAGCTCCTCGCCCGGCTCGAGCACCTGCGCCACCGCGCCCTGCCAGGCCGGGGGAGTGCGCGGGTCCAGCGTGCCCTGGGAGACGCCGAGCGCCCAGGCCGCCTGCCGGGCCGAGCCGATCGCCGCGTAGTCCGCCGGCTGCGGTACGACGACCTGCGTGCCGAACAGCGCGGGCGCCGCCGCCTGCACGGCCGGCAGTTCGGCCGCCGCGCCCAGCAGGAACACCCGCCGGACGTCCACGCCCCGGAACCGCAGCACGTCCAGGGCGTCCGCGAGACCGCACAGCATGCCCTCGAACGCGGCCCGCGCCAGGTGCTCGGGCTTCATCGACTCGCGCCTGAGGCCGGCGAGCGTCCCGGCGGTGTGCGGCAGGTTCGGCGTCCGCTCGCCCTCCAGATAGGGGAGCAGCACCAGGCCGTGCGACCCGGGGGTCGACTTCATCGCCAGCTCTGACAGGCTCTCCAGGTCCGGCACGCCGAGCAGTTCGGCGGTGCCGCGCAGGGTCCGTACGGCGTTCAGGGTGGTGACGACCGGCAGGTGCATGCCGGTCGCGTCCGCGAGGGCGGTGATCATCCCGGACTGGTCGACGAGCGGCTCGGTGTGCACGGCCATCACGGAGCCGGAGGCGCCCAGCGACACCACGGCGTCGCCCAGGCCGATCCCGAGCCCGAAGGCGGCGGCCTGGGTCTCGCCGGTCCCGGCGGAGATCAGCAGACCCTCCGGCGTCGTACCGGCCGCGTCGGACGGGCCGATCACCTCCGGCAGCATCGCCTGGTGCCCGAGCGCCAGCTCCACCAGGTCGGGCCGGTAACCGCCGGTCGCCGCCGACCAGTACCCCGTGCCCGAGGCGCCGCCCCGGTCGGTGGTCCGGCGCACGGGCCGCCCGAGCAGCTGCCACACCAGCCAGTCGTGGGCCTGGAGCAGTACGGCGGTCCGCGCGGCGGCCTCCGGCTCGCTCCGCACCAGCCAGCGCAGTTTCGTCACCGGCTGCGCGGTCTGCGGCACCGAGCCCACCGCCTGCGCCCACGCCTCGCGCCCGCCGAGCGCGTCGATCAGGTCGGCCGCCGCGACCTGCGAGCGCTTGTCGCCGCCGACCATGGCCGGGCGCACGGTGTTGCCCTGCGCGTCCAGCGGCACGACCGAGTTGGCCTGCGCCGACACGCCGATGGCCTGCACGCCCTCGAGGAGCCCGCCGCCGGCCGCCTCCCCGAGGGACAGCAGCCAGGCCTGCGGATCGACGTCCGCGGGCCGGCCCCCGCCCTCGGGGCTCTCCAGCGGATGCGGCGCGTAGCCCTGGCGCAGCACGGCACCCGTGTCCGAATCGCAGACGACGATACGAGTGAAATCGGGCGAACTGTCCAACCCGGCGACTATCCCCATACCCGAAATTCTGCCGCACCGGGTGCGGTGGCCGTACCGCCCGGGGGCTCAGGTGTTGCTCGTGCCCCAGTCGTCCGGACCGCTGCCGTTCGTGCCGCGCTCCCGCAGCGAGCGGACCCGGTGGGCCACCGAGTCGGGCATCCGGTCACCGACCTTGTCGCTCACCACGTGGTACGCCTTGTCGGCGAAGTGCCTGCCCTGCTGGGCCGCGGACTCCGCCGTGTTGCGCACGGCCGGGTTCTGCGCGACCTGCTGCGCGGACCTCCGCAACTGCTCGTAACGCTCCCGCCCGGCCTTCGTGCCGAGCACGTAACCCACCGCTAGTCCGACGACGAACGTGAGCCGGTAACGCATGGCGGCCACCCTTCCCTTCACTGGCTCCGGGGGTGCTGGCGAGTACCGATTGGCGGAGCACCCCCCTGCTTGCGCTAATGTATGTGTCGCAGCGAGCGCGCGCCCCCTGGCGAATACCCAGGCCGACACGTTCGATGCGACACGAGACATTCCTCGGTAGCTCAATTGGCAGAGCAGCCGGCTGTTAACCGGCAGGTTACTGGTTCGAGTCCAGTCCGGGGAGCTCGGTCCTCCGTAGCTCAATTGGCAGAGCAGCCGGCTGTTAACCGGCAGGTTACTGGTTCGAGTCCAGTCGGGGGAGCACCGTGAACGAGGACCCTCCGGGGTCCTTTTTCATGTGCCCTCATGTCCGTCCCGCGTCTCGGGAACCATGCGGCACGCTGCGGAGTCCTCAAGGTCATGAAGGCAGCCGTGGAAGCCGACCATCCGAGGCAGGAGATCGTATGAGCGGCTATGCTGCGGCAGACGGCGCGTACACGTGTACGCGACACGCCGCTTTGGGGCGGTAGCTCAGCCGGTTAGAGCAGCGGACTCATAATCCGTCGGCCGTGGGTTCGAGTCCCACCCGCCCCACCCAGAAGAAACGTCCTGAGCAGCGGAGGGTCGCTGTTCGGGGCCGAGCCCGCCGGGGGCCCCGCCCGCGGGTGCGGCGGCGGGGCCCGGCCGTGGGTCAGGTGGACCAGACGACGGTGCCGTGGTGGGAGATGACCACCTTGCCGTCCTTGCGCAGGATCAGCTCGGCGCCCTCCTTCCCCCAGGTCTGGGAGGCCCAGATCGGGCGGTCCGCGCCGTTGTGGATGACGAGGTTGCCGTCGCCCTGGAAGATCGCGCGATGGTTCTCGCCGAACGTCATCGACGCCCAGATCGGCTTGTCCTTCTCGTTGTAGACGACCAGGTTGCCGTCGGGCTGCATCACCATGCGGATGCGGTTGGTGGTCCAGGCCTGGTTGACCTCCAGGACGCTCACGGCGCGGACCGTCGCGGTCGTCCAGTTCGGCGTCGGCGTGGCCTTCGGCTTCGGTTTCGGCTTGGGCTTCGGCGCGGCCTTCTTCTCCGGCGCGCTCGTCGCCGGCGCGGGCTCGGGCGCCGGAGGCGGGGCGACCGCCTTCACCGGTTCGCTCGGCTTCGGCTTCGGCTTCTTCTCCGTCGGGCTCGGGCTCGGCTTCTCCGCCACGTAGTCGTCCAGGGCGGCGCCCGCCGAACCCGGGTCCAGCACGGTGTCCGAGTCCTCGGCGGTCAGCTCCTTGGCGCTGCGCGGCCGCTCGTCGCTCTCCGCACCGCCCGCCAGCAGCAGCGGTACGGCTATCAGGGCGGCCCCGAGGATCCCGGCCACGGCCAGCACGGGCTTGCGGGGGCGTCCGCCGTCGACGCCGGTGGCGGTCGTGACCGGTGGCGCCGCGACGGCGGCGGCGACGGCCGTGCGCCTTGCGGCCGCCTCCGGTCCGCTAGCCCCGGCGGCGGCCGCCGCAGCCGGGGACTCCTCGCGGGTCTCGCCGGTGTCGGCGGCCTTGGCGGTCTCCCGGGCCGATGCGGTCTCACCGGTCTCGGCGGTCTGCGCGGGGGTGTCCGGGGCGGGTGCGGTCGCCGCGGTGGGCTGCTGCTCCTCCGCCCGGGAGGCGGGGGCGGCCGACGGCGGGGCGTCAGGGGAAGGGGAAGAGGAAGAAGGGGGCGAAGCCGGCGTCGAGTTCGTGCCGGAGGCGGGCTTCTGCGAGGACATGGGATGTCTCCTTGGGGGCGGAGCGCGGCGGATCCGACGGCGTACCGGCGTACCGAACATAGCCCGTACCGGAGCGAGATGGTCCCCCGTCCCGGCAATGCCGTCGGTCGCTATGTCCCGGCGCGGGAAACTGCTCCTGCAACGTCCCCGGACCGGGCAGCGAACGGGCACGTGAGAGGCCTGTTCGGGCATGTCTCGGCCCGCCCCCCGCGCAGGTCGTTGTGGCATTCTGTTCGCGCCGACCGATCAACGTCGGTTCACAGGACCGAGAGTTCAAGAGTTCAGGTGGACATGCGGCCCGGAGAACAGAGGGAGGCCCCGCCGGCCCCGTCGCCCCCGTCGTCCGGTGCCGTCGAGGCCGACGGCACCCCCGCGATACCCGAGGCCGTCCGTGCCGCGGCCCGGCAGGCGCCGGGGCACTGGATCGGCGTGGTGGACCCGGAGTGGCCCGAGGACCGGACCCCGCCGGAGTGGGCGGTACTGGGGGAGTGGCGGTCCGGCGACGAGGGCGACGTCGGCACCTACCGCGCCAACCCCGCGTACCGGCCCTCCGCCCGCGCCCTCGGCTGGCCCGAGCCCACCGACCCGGTGGACGCGGCGGCCCAGCGGGCCGCCACCGGATACGGTTCCGTGGACGAGGCGCTCGCCGCACTGGCGGCGGCCGAGGTCACCGTCGTGGCCGGGCCGGACGGCGCCCCGCTGGTCGCCCAAGGCCGGGACGGAGACCCGGTGGTGCTGGTGTTCACCTCGCCGACACACGCGTTCATGTCCGCCACACTTCGTCATGCGACCCTCCCCGCCCGGGAGCTGACCCGTTCCCTGGCCGGTTCCCCCACCCTCTCGCTGCTGGTCAACGCCGGTGCGGTCGCCCCCCTCCTCGTCCCCGCGGCCCGCGTTCCGGTGGACGGTGGCGAAGACCCGGCAGCCCCCTTGACGCCCACCTCGGGGAGGTACCCGTGAAGCGTTCGACGCGGCAGCCCGCCGCCGCTCCCGCTGCGCGCGCGGAGTCCGTCTCCCACGGCGAGCGGAGTTCCACCGCTGCCTCCGATCCCCCTGCCACCGCCAGGGCGGACGGCGCCGCTTGCGGTGCCGGCGCGGAACCGTCGCCCGGAACGGAGAAGCCCGGGGGAACGGAGAAGCCCGGGGCCGTGGCGGCCACGTCGGCGGACGCGGCCGGTTCCTCGGCGCGGGGAGCGGAGCACGAGTGCGCGGCCGCCGCGTCGGCGCCGGAGGCGGAGCACGAGCCGGTGGCCCTGGCCGCAGAGGCGCCCGCGGCGGACTCCGGCGCCCGGCCCGGTACCGGCACGCGAACACACATCGACTCCGACTCCGGAGTCGATGCCGGCGGTGCCTCCGCGGCCAAGAGCCGGCTGCCGCTGCTCGTGCGGACCATGACCGCCACCGCCATCGACAGGCCCGACGACGCGGTCAGGCAGGTGGGACGGCCGGGCCGGGCCGTGCTGGCGGCCGCGGCGATCGGTGGCGCGCTGCTCGTCTCGGTGCCGTTCCTGCTGCTCGGGCCGGACGACGGCGACAAGGAGGACAGGGCGGCGACGACCGCGGCGACGGTCCTCGGCGGGGGCCGGGAGGAGGAGACCGGCGAGTTCACGGTCAGCTCTCCCCGGGCCGGGGCCGAGGACCCGGCGGACGGCGAGGAGTCCGAGACGCCGAAGGCGCCGCCGGGACCGAAGACGGACCCCGGCGGCACGGAGAAGGACGCCCCGGACGAGGACGCCGAGAAGGACAAGAAGGCGGCGGAGGACAAAGCGGCGGAGGACAAAGCGGCGCGGGAGAAGGCGGCGCGGGAGAAGAAGGACGCGGCGAAGACCTCGCAGCAGGACTCCGGGGACTCCGGCAAGGGGGGCGCCGAGAACACGGGCAAGGCCCCCACGGGGCCGGCCCTCGGCTTCCCCGTGTCGTTCCACAGCCACCTCTCCGGCCGCTGCATCGACGTGCCCGACGGCAGCTTCACCGACGGCCAGGCGCTGTGGATGTGGGACTGCAACAACGGCGACGCGCAGAAGTTCCGGTTCGCCTCCGACGGCACGGTCCGCACGCAGGGGCTGTGCCTGGACGTGGCCGGTGCCGTCTTCGCCAACGGCACCACCATCCAGCTCGCCGACTGCACCGGCGTCGACGCGCAGAAGTTCGTGCTCAACGAGGCGCACGACCTCGTGAACACGGCCGTGGGCATGTGCGTCGAGATCGAGGACCACGACCACAACGCCCGGGCCCGTGTGCAACTGTGGACCTGCACGGGGCTGGACAACCAGAAATGGAGCGTCTGAGCAGGCAGGCGGTCGTCCGTCCCCCGGTTCGCCCGGGTCCTGCCCAAGACGCAGACTGAGCAAGGAGGTTCGCGCGTGTCGCGCCAGGTACTGTCGGTCGGCCCCGACGACCGGGACCGTTTCCGGACGATCGGTGAGGCACTCGCTGCGGCTCGTACCGGCGCGCTCATCAGCGTCCGGCCGGGGACGTACGCGGAGAACCTCGTGATCCACACCCGGGTCACCCTCACCGCCGCCGAGGGGCGGGGCACCGTGGAGATCCGGCCCCGGTCGGGCAGCGTCGTCGCGTTGCGCGCCGACGCCGTGATGCTCTCGGAACTGACCCTGCGCGGCACCGACGCCGAGGCGCCCGCCGTGGACGTACGACGCGGCCAGGCCGCGCTCGACGGCTGCGAGATATCCGGTGCCGCCTGGACGGCGCTGCTGGCCGGCGGCACGGGGTCGCTGGCGCTGCGGGACTGCCGGGTGAGCAACTCCCAGGGCGCGGGCATCGTGGTCACCTCGGCCACACCGACCACCGTGGAGAGCTGCACCCTCGAACACCTCGGCACCAGCGGCCTGGTCGTCGCCGAGCAGGGCGAGGCCCGCGTCCGGGGCTGCACGGTGCGCGACGCACGCGGCAACGGCATCCTCGCCAACGGCGACGCCCGCGGCTCGGTCGAGGACTGCGACGTCTCCTCCACCGACAAGCCGTCCCTCGCCCTGGAGGGCGACTCCGCGCTGACGGTCAGCCGCACGGTCGTGCACGACACCAGCAACGGCGTCCACCTGAGCAGCGGCGGCCGTACGACGCTGGAGGACGTCCGGATCACCGGCGCGTCCGGCACCGGCGTCACCCTGGCCGCGGGCACCGACCCGGTGCTGCGCCGCTGCCGCGTCTCCCGTACCCGGGGCCACGGCGTGGTCGTCACCGACCGGGCGCGGGGCACCTTCGAGGACTGCTGGGTGGACGGCGCCCAGGGCGTGGCCCTGCGGGTCGCCGGGGCGGCCTCCCCGGCGCTGACCGGCCTGACCGTCCGCGACTGCGCCGAGACCGGCGTGCTCCTGGAAGAGGACGCGGCGGCCGAGCTGGACCGGCTGGAGGTCATCGGGGGCGCCCCGGCCATCGCGCTGCGCGCCGGGGCCAACCCGCTGCTGCGCCGGGCCCGCCTCGTGGAACCGTCGGGCGACGGCATCACCGCCACCAGGGAGGCCCGCGGCCGCATCGAGGACTGCGAGATCGTGCGGCCGGGCGGCTCGGGCGTGCGCGCGGCGGGCGGCAGCACCCTGTACCTGGCCGGCGGCGGCGTCTCCGACGCCGTGGACAGCGGCCTCGTACTGGAGGACGGGGGCAGCGTCACCGTCCGGGACTTCCGCGTGGAGAACCCCGGTGCCGAAGGCGTCGTCGTCGACTCCGGGGGCGAACTGACCGCCAACCGCACCTCGGTCCTCACCCCCCAGGGCCACGGCGTGCTGCTGCGGGAGGGGGCCATCGCCTCGCTCAGCGGCTGCGAGGTGGCCGGCGGGGCACAGGACGGCTTCCGGGTGGAGACCACCGCGCCGGTCTCCCTCGTCAACTGCCTCGCGCGGGAGAACCAGGGCGGCGGCCTGGTCCAGACCGCCCCCGGCGAGAGGCTCGCCGTCGAGGGACTCACCAGCACCGGCAACGGCAAGCGCGACGCGTGGGGATCGGGCAGCGCCGAGAACACCGACCCGGCGGGCTCGGGCGCCGCCGACGGACCCGCCCGGGACCGGCCCGACGGCCCGCTGGGCGCCCTGAACGCGCTGATCGGCCTGGACAACGTCAAGGAGCAGGTCCGAACGCTGGTCAACCTCACCCAGCTCGCCCAGCGCCGCGAGCAACTCGGCATGTCGGCACCGCCGATGAGCCGCCACCTGGTCTTCACCGGCCCGCCCGGCACCGGCAAGACCACCGTCGCCCGCCTCTACGGCGCGATCCTCGCCGAGCTGGGGTCGCTGCGCGACGGACACCTCGTGGAGGTCTCGCGCGCCGACCTCGTCGCACAGGTCGTCGGCGGTACGGCGATCAAGACCAGCGAGACGTTCGAACGCGCCCTGGGCGGTGTGCTGTTCGTCGACGAGGCGTACACCCTGACCTCGGACAGCGGGCACGGCGGCGCCGACTTCGGCCGGGAGGCCGTGGACACGCTGCTGAAGCTGATGGAGGACCACCGGGACGAGGTGGTCGTCATCGTGGCCGGCTACACCGACGAGATGACCAAGTTCCTCGCCTCCAATCCCGGCCTCGGCTCGCGCTTCTCCCGCACGGTCGAGTTCGAGAACTACACCGTGCCCGAACTGGTCGCGATCATGGAGAGCATGTGCGCCGCGCACCAGTACGAGCTGGGCGAGGGCACCGCGGCCGCCCTGGCCGCGCACTTCGACGCGATGCCCCGGGACGCCGGCTTCGGCAACGGTCGGGCCGCGCGCGGCGTCTTCGAGGAGATGGTGGACCGGCAGGCGGTCCGGCTCGCCACGCTCCAGCAGGTCGGCGAGCGCGACCTCAGGCTGCTGCTGCCGGAGGACGTCTCCGCGGCCGCCGCAGAGCAGAGCGCCGGGACCGCCGTACCGGAGAACGACCCGCTGACCCGCCTCGGCGACATGGTCGGCCTCGCCGAGGTCAAGCGCGACGTCACGGACCTGGTGAACCTCATCACCACGGCCCGCCACCGCGCCGCCGCGGGGCTGCCGGTGCCCTCGCTCAGCCACCACCTGGTCTTCACCGGCCCGCCCGGCACCGGCAAGACCACCGTCGCCCGGCTCTACGGCGAGATCCTCAGCCAGCTGGGCATCCTCCCGCGCGGCCAGCTGGTCGAGGCGGCCCGCGCCGACCTGGTCGGCCGGTACATCGGACACACCGCCCAGCTCACCCGGGAGGTCTTCGAACGGGCCCGGGGCGGCGTGCTCTTCATCGACGAGGCGTACACCCTCACCCCGCGCGGCGGCGGCAACGACTTCGGCCAGGAGGCGGTCGACACGCTGCTGAAGCTGATGGAGGACCACCGCGACGACGTCGTGGTCATCGTCGCCGGCTACACCGACGAGATGGAGCGCTTCCTCGCCTCCAACCCCGGCCTGGCGTCGCGCTTCCCGCGCCGGATCGCCTTCGCCGACTACTCCTCCGAGGAACTGGTCACCATCGTGCGCGCCCAGGCCTCCGCCATGGGCTACGAGTGCGGTCCCGGCACCGGGCCGCTGCTGCGGGAGTACTTCGACTCGCTGCCCCGCGACCAGTCCTTCGGCAACGCCCGGCTGGCCCGGCAGGTGGTGGAGTCGATGGTCACCCGGCAGGCCGGGAGGCTCAGTTCGCTCGCGGCGCCCACCCTCGACGACCTGCGGGTCCTGCTGCCCCAGGACGTCACCGCGGCGACCGCGAAGGCGGCCCGGTGAGGCGCCGCCGGCCGGGCGCGGTCCGTCCGCTGTGCGGCCTCGCGCTGTCCGCCGTCCTGCTGCTTCCGACGGCGGCGCCCGCCCTGGCGGATCCGGCGCCGGCGGTGCCCGCCGCCGACGGCGAGCGGCAGGGGCTGCCGCCGATGCCCTCCGCGCTCGACCCCGACGCGGACGCCGTGGAGTGCACCGCGGCCTCGCGCGAGAAGGCCGGGAAGCAGGACTGGTCGCGCCAGCGCCTGGACCTGGCCCGGGTGCGCCGGCACGGCGACGGGGCGGGGACCACCGTCGCCCTGGTCGACACCGGCGTCCGGGCCGGTGCCGCCGGGCTCGGCGACCGGGTCACCGCCCGGGGATCCGCCGGTGACGACTGCGTCGGACACGGCACCTTCCTCGCCGGGCTGATCGTGGGGGAGGGCTGGGGCAGCACGCGGCTGCCCGGCGTCGCACCGGGTGCGAGGCTGCTCGCCCTGCGCGGCACCGACGAGCGCGGTACGCCCGACGCCGCGCTGGTCGCACGGGCGGTGCGGGACGCGACCGCCGCCGAGGCGGACGTGATCGCGGTCGGGGTGGCCCTGCCCAAGCGTGACAAGGAGCTGACCTCGGCGGTCGCCGACGCCCTCGACGCCGGTGCGGTGGTGGTCGCCGCCGCCACCCCCGACCCGCCGACCGCCAACGCCACACGGGAGACACCGGCCCGCACCTACTACCCCGCGGGTGAGCCCGGCGTCCTCTCCGTCGCCGACATGCTGCCCAGCGGCGCCCGCCCGGGCGACGCCCTGCCCACCGACGGCGTCGACCTGGTCGCGCCCGGCGCCGGGGTGGTCTCCGGCGGCCCGCGCGGCAGCGGCCACTACCTGGGGGCGGGGGCGTCGGTGGCCGCCGCGTACGCCGCCGGGACCGCCGCGCTGCTCCGCGCGGCCCACCCGGACGAGACCCCCGGGCAGATCAACCACCGGCTGACGGCCACCGCCTACCCGGCGGACGTCCCGCAGCTGGACGCCTACGCCGCCGTCACCACCGTCCTCGACGACGCGGACGCCGCCGCCCCGGCGCGCACGGAGGCGGAACCGGTGACCGTACGGGACACCGCCGCCGCCGACCGGGTCGCGGACCGCGCCACCGTCTTCGTGCTCCTCGGCACCGCCGGAGTCCTCGCCGTGCTCTGGGCCGTCGTAGCCCTCCCACGCGCCCGTGCCCGCGGCTGGCGCCCGGCGGACCCGGCCCGGGACTGAGCACCGGCGCCGCTCCCGCCCGGTGGAGGCGTGCGGGACCGTGCGGTGAGCGGTGTCGGCCGGGTGTCGTCCTGGCTCTCCGGCGGTGGTGTCGTGCGGGTGTTTCCGTGCCGGTACGTCCGGCTGTCGCGCGTCCGGGCTCGCGGCTGGCGCCCGGCGGACCCGGCCCGGGACTGAGCACCGGCGCCGCTCCCGCCCGGTGGAGGCGTGCGGGACCGTGCGGTGAGCGGTGTCGGCCGGGTGTCGTCCTGGCTCTCCGGCGGTGGTGTCGTGCGGGTGTTTCCGTGCCGGTACGTCCGGCTGTCGCGCGTCCGGGCTCGCGGCTGGCGCCCGGCGGACCCGGCCCGGGACTGAGCACCGGCGCCGCTCCCGCCCGGTGGACGCCCGGGACCGTGCGGTGAGCGGTGTCGGCCGGGTGTCGTCCTGGCTCTCCGGCAGGGGTGTCGTGCGGGTGTTTCCGTGCCGGTACGTCCGGCTGTCGCGCGTCCGCGCTCGTGGCTGGTGCTTGGCGGACGTGGTCCGGGACTGAGCACCGGCGCCGCTCCCGCCCGGTGGAGGAGCGCGGAACCGTGCGGTGAGCGGTGCCGGGCCGGTGGGGTCCGGGCCTCCCGGACGGGTGTCGCCGTGCCGGTGTCGTGCGGACGTTCCCGCGTCCGGGGCGTGTGGCCGCCCCGCTTCGTGCCGGTCGGCTGCGTCCGCCCGGCGCTGTCCGCGGCGTGTCCGTGGGCCGGGGCCGGGCGGCATCGGGCGGGGAGTGCGCGTCCGGGGTGTGCCGGCGGTGCGTGAGCACGTCGCGGGAGCGCCCGGGGGCGGCCAGCTCGGTCGTCGCCCCCGGGCGTCGCGCGTACGCCGTACCTCAGCTCTCCGGTGCGTCCTCCACCAGCGCCGTCTGGATCAGCCGCGCCCTGCGCCGGGCGACGTGCAGGGCGCGCCCGGGCGGGAGGTTGCGGGGCTTGGTGTTGCCGAAGAGGTTGCCCTCGGTGGGCGGGCAGGACAGCAGCACCGCCGGGTTGTTGGCCTCGTCCAGACGGCGCAGCAGCGCGTCGCTCATGGCGCGCCCCGCGCCCATCGCGCTGCGGGCGACGACCATGTGCAGGCCCATCTCGAAGCCGAGGGTCAGGTGCTCGAAGAGCGGCTCGAAGGGGCTCTGGAAGGAGTTGCCGGAGACCATGTCGTAGTCGTCGACGAGGACGAACAGACGCGGACCCGTCCACCAGTCGCACCGGCGCATCCGCGACGGGGCGATGTCCGCTCCGGGCACCCGGGTCTTCATCGCGCGGGCCGCGCCCTCCACCGTCTCCTTGAGGTTGTCCAGGGAGATGACGTGCCCGATGCGGTACTCCGCGGGGATCGTGTCCACCAGCGTCCGGCGGTAGTCGACCACGATGATCTTCGCCTCGCCAGGCGCGTACCGGGCGGTGATGCCCTCGGTGATCCGGCGCAGCAGGTTGGTCTTGCCGCTCTCGGTGTCGCCGATCACGGTCAGGTGCGGGGTGCGGCTGAAGTCGTGCCAGACCGGCTCCAGGGCGTCCTGGTCGATGCCGAGCGCCAGCCGCAGGCCGCCGCCCTCCGTCGGCTGCGGAGCGGGGAGTTCGGCCACCGGGAGCCGGTGCGGCAGCATCCGGATCTGCGGGGCGGACGGGCCCGTCCAGTGCCGGGAGATCTCGGAGACCAGGTGGGCGACGCCCTCACCGAGGTCCTCCAGGGAGCCGCTGCCGTCGATGCGGGGCAGACCGGCGAGAAAGTGCATCTTGCTGTCGGGGGTGAGGCCGCGCCCGCCGGTGCGGGGCACCGCGCGCGCCTTGCGGGTGTCGACCTCGGAGTCCATCGGGTCGCCCATCCGCAGTTCCAGGCGGGTGGCGGACTGGTCGCGGACCTGCGCGGACAGCTCCACCCAGCGGGTCGTGCTGATCAGCAGGTGGATACCGTAGTTGAGGCCGCGCGCGGCCAGCTCGTTGAACTTCGGCACCAGGTCGTCGTAGTCCTGGCGGACCGTCGACCAGCCGTCGACCACCAGGAACACGTCGCCGAAGCGCTCGTCGGGGAACTCCCCGGCGGCCCGGCGGCGCCGGTAGGACTGCATCGAGTCGACGGCGTGGTCCACGAAGAACTGCTCGCGGTGGGCCAGCAGCGTCATCACCTCGGCGACCGCCCGGTGCACGCGCTCCGGGTTGAGCCGGGCGGCGACCCCGCCGACGTGCGGGAGCGAGGCGAGCTGCGAGAGACCGCCGCCACCGAAGTCGAGGCAGTAGAACTGCACCTCCGCCGGGGTGTGGGTGAGCGCGAGGGCGGCGATCAGCGTACGGGTCAGCGTGGACTTGCCGCTCTGCGAACCGCCCGCGACGGCGATGTGGCCGCCGGCCCCGGACAGGTCCACGACGTGGGGGTCACGGCGCTGCTCGAAGGGCTTGTCGACCAGGGCGACCGGCACGCGCAGCCGGCCGTTGCCCGACCAGCCGGCCGCGGTGAGGCCCCGCTCGGGGTCGGCGACGATGCCGGGCAGCAGCGTGTCCAGCGGCACGGGCGTGTCCAGCGGGGGCAGCCACACCTGGTGCGCGGCGGGGCCGGACCCGCGCAGCCGTTCCAGGGCCACGGCGAGCAGCGTCTCCTCCTCGCCGGGCTCCTCGGCGGCCGGTTCCGGCTCCGGCAGCGACTCCGGGGCCCGCGGTACGACCCAGCCGCTGGTCCACGGCACCACCTGGCTGGCCACGCGCGCCCGGGCCACCGCACCGGTACGGCGGGCGTAGGTGCCCGAGGAGTAGGCGGCGCGGAACCGGGTCAGGGACTCCACGCCGGATTTCAGGTAGCCGTTGCCGGGGGCGGAGGGCAACTGGTAGGCGTCCGGCACCCCCAGCACACCGCGGCTCTCCATGGCGGAGAAGGTGCGCAGGCCGATCCGGTACGACAGGTGGCTCTCCAACTGGTGCATGCGGCCCTCGTCCAGGCGCTGCGAGGCGAGCAGCAGGTGGACGCCGAGCGAACGGCCGAGGCGGCCGATCATCACGAAGAGGTCCATGAACTCACGGTGCGAGGAGAGCAGTTCGCTGAACTCGTCGACCACCACGAACAGGCTGGGCAGCGGCGCGAGATCCGCGCCGCCCGCGCGGGCGCGCTCGTACTCCAGCGCGGACGTGTGGTTGCCGGCCGCTCGCAGCAGCTCCTGCCGGCGCATCAGCTCGCCGTGCAGGGCGTCCTGCATGCGCTCCACGAGAGCGGCCTCGTCGGCGAGGTTGGTGATGACGGCGGAGGTGTGCGGGAGTTCCTCCAGGCCGAGGAAGGTGGCGCCGCCCTTGAAGTCGACGAGGACGAAGTTGAGGGTCTCGGAGGAGTTGCTCAGCGCCAGCCCCAGGACCAGGGTGCGCAGGAGTTCGCTCTTGCCGGAGCCGGTGGCGCCGATGAGCAGGCCGTGCGGGCCCATGCCGCCCTGCGCGGACTCCTTGATGTCGAGTTCCACCGGTCGGCCGTCGACGCCGACGGCCACCGGCACCCGCAGCCGGGCGGACCCGGTCTGCCGGGCGAAGTGGGCCCGTGCGTCGTGCCGGTGGAGGTCGGGGATGCCGAGCAGCGTGGTCAGCTCGATGTCCGTCTCCAGCGGCTGGGCGATGTCGGTGCCCAGGCTGATCCGGCGGGCGGTGAGCAGCCGGGCCAGGGACTCGGCGCCCAGCGGGCCGAGCCGGTCGGGACGGCCCAGCGGCACGGACCGCTCCTTGCGGCTGCGGTCGGTGCGCACCAGGCTGACCGTGTCGGGACCCACCGTCAGGCGCAGCGTGTTGCGGCCCGGACGCCAGCGCAGGGCACCCGACACGTCCAGGACCAGCGCGTTGCGGTAGCCGTGGCCGGCCCAGCGGTGGCCCTCGGGCACGGTGACGCCGTCCAGGACGACGACGGTGAAGGGTTCGTCACGGCCGGGCCTGGCGTCCGGGTCGAAGCCGGGACGCTCGGCGAACTCGCTGCCCAGCAGGTCGTCCAGTTCGGCGAGGTCCGCGGTGATGCGGCGCACCGATCCGGCGCCGTCCTCCTCGTGCGGGTCCAGGACGTGCGGCAGCCACTTCGCCCACTCCCAGTCGGGGCGCCGGTCGTCACTGGCGCAGACGGCGAGCCACAGCTCCTCGGGGGCGTGGAAGACGACGAGTTGTGCGATGACCGCGCGCACCAGGCCCGCCAGCGCCTCGTCGGCGGGACCGGTCGGCCGGGCCGCGCCGTCGCCCGCCGGCTCGCCCGTGCCGTCGAGGGACCGTCCCTGCGCGGGCACCCGGGGGGTGGCGCCGTCCTCTTCGACGGCGTCCTCGGGGCGCAGCAGGATGCGGGCCGAGGAGCGCAGGTAGAGGCCGAGGGGCTGCTCGGGGATGGTCGAGTAGGCGCGGATGAAGCGGCGCAGGGCGTGCGCGCACAGCGGTTCCAGGTCCTCGACCGGCCGGGTCGAGACCGGGTTGAGGGAGAGGGCGAACTGCTGCTCGCCCACCGCGAGGCGCACCTCGCCGAAGTCCTCGTCGGCCGGCCGCCGTTCCCACAGCCGTGAGGTGCGGGCCAGGGACCGCAGTGAGGCGGGGTCGGGGTGACGCCAGGCGAGCGCCCGCTGCTGCTCCACGACGGTCGCCCGGACCCGCTTGCGGATCTGCGCCAAGTAGCGGAGGTAGTCGCGGCGTTCGCCCTTCAGGCGCTGCTTGCGCTCGCCGGAGCGGCGCATCAGCTGGCCCAGCAGCATGGCGGCGGCGGAGAGCGCCATGACACCCAGCGCCAGGTACATGAAGACGCCGTTGCCGCCGCCCGGACGCAGGAACATCAGCATCATCGACATGGACATGAGTGCCATCGGCAGATATGTCCAGATCGTGGAGGTGTCCGGCACGGTCTCGGAGAGGACCGGCGGTTCCTGGAGGGTCAATTGTCCTTCGGGCATCTCCGGCCCGCGCCTACGGGCGGGACGGCGAAACAGCACCACACTCAAGGACCGAACCTCCGCTATCACTGGGCATTGCGACCCGGCCGCCTATCGGCGAGCCGGGGACGGACAGGCTGTACCGCGCCGGTTCCGGACGGCCCGTGGTCCGGTGGAAGGCAGGTGAATATTCCGGGCGGGAATCGGGCGCGGGACTTCCGAACCGGGCAACTCCCTTTCCCTTTGCGGCGTCAGGTCCGCGACACGATCCGACGGGCGCAGGCAGTAGTCTGCATTCACCGAACGCGGCCTGTCCACGAGGGGCGGGCATACCGATCGGTACGCGGCTCGTATTCCCGTGACCGTTCCGGTGCCGGTACCCCTCTGCCCCGCCCCGTCCGCGTTCCGTATTGTGCTCCCGTCCCCTTTACGTGGAAGTCCTTCTGCCGAAGTCCCCCCACGGATGACGAAAGTTGTGCTGATGACCGACAGCACGGCGGCCGAACTGTGCCGCCTGACCGTACGTGCGCCCAACGTCTCCGTCGACCTGGCCGTCCCCGCCGACGTACCGGTCACCGACCTGCTGCCCACCCTGCTGCGGTACGTGGGCGAGGAGGCGGAGGAGGCCGGCCTCGACCACGCCGGCTGGGTGCTTCAGCGGCTGGGCGACGCCCCGCTCGAGGAGGAGACCACCCTGGCCCGCGCGGGCCTCGCCGACGGCGAGGTGCTGTACCTGCGCCCGCACACCGAGGTCCTGCCCGAGGCGCGCCTCGACGACCTGGTGGACGGCATATCCGAGACGGTCGGCCGGCGGATGCACACCTGGAGCCCGAAGGCCGCCCGCGGACTGCTCGGCGGTACGGCGGCGGCGACCGTGGTCGTCGCACTGGTGCTGCTCTTCTGGCCCGGCGTGGACGGCTCCGGCTCGCTGCGGGTGGTCTGCGCCGCGGTGGCCGGACTGCTGGCGCTCGCGGGCGCGGGCTCGGCCAGCCGGGCGGTCGGCGACCGGCTCACGGCGACCGCGCTCGGCCTGCTGGTCGCACCCTGTCTCGCGCTGGCCGGCTGGGTCCTGCCCGGCGGCGACCTCACCGGCCCGGACACGGCACGGGTGGTGGGCGCGCGGCTGCTCGCCGCGGGCGCCGCCGGCGCGGGCGGCGCGGTGCTGGCCCTGGCGGCGACCGCGGTGGGCGCCCCGGCCCTGTTCGCCACGGCCCTGGTGGCGGTCGCCACCGCGATCACCGGGGCACTGGTCGGCTACACCGGGCTGGACGCGCCGGCCGCGGTGGCGCTGGTGATGGCGGTGCTGGCCCTGGGCGCCGGAGCCGTCGCGCCGTTCGCCTTCAAGCTGGCCGGCATGCGGATGCCCGCACTGCCCTCCTCCGCCGGCCAGTTGCAGGAGGGCATCGAGCCCTACGCCGGCGACGAGGTCGCCGCCCGCACCGAACTGGCCGGACGCTGGGTGACCGCGCTCTTCGCGGCCACCGGAGCCGCCGCCGTGGCCGCCCTGGCCGTCCTCACCCACCACCCGGACCTGCCCGAGGTCCTGACCGCGCTCGTCCTCAGTCTGCTGCTGCTCCTGCACTCCCGCGGCCTGGTCGCCGTCGGCCAGCGGCTGACGCTGGCGCTGCCGGGCGTATGGGGCCTGCTGCTGCTCGCCCGCGCCTGGGCGGTGGACGGCGACACCGACACCCGCCTGGTGGTCTTCGCGGTCCTGCTGGCCGCCGCGTCCGGCCTCGTGATCGCCACCTGGACCGTTCCCGGCCGCCGGATGCTGCCGTACTGGGGCCGCGCGGCGGAGCTGGCGCACACCGTCTTCGCGGTCGCGCTGCTGCCGCTCACCCTCTGGGTGGCCGGTCTCTTCGGCTGGCTGCGCGGACTGTTCGGCTAGGCGGAGAGCCGGGCGGAGAACCGGGCACGGAGTCCGGGCCAACGGAAGACGAGACGAGGAGAGGCCGTGCAGTCCAAGCGCGACCAGGTACAGGCCCACAGCTTCATGATGGGCAGGCTCAGTTCGGGTCTGCTGACGGCCTCCCCGGACGCCCCGGAGAGCCCGCTGGGACGCACCACCCGCGGTGTCGTCTTCGGCCTGCTGTTCACCGTCCTGATCGGCGCCGGCACCGTGGTCTACGGGCTGCTGCGGCCCGGCGGGAACGACGGCTGGCGCGACGGCCCGCACCTGGTGGTCAACCGCGAGACCGGTGCCCGCTACCTGTGGACCGACACCGACGGCGTACTGCACCCGGTGCGCAACTACACCTCCGCGCGGCTGATCGGCGGATCCGACCTGCCGACCGAGGACGTCGGCACCGCCTCGCTGCGGGACGTCCCCGTCGGCGGTCCGGTCGGCATCCCCGGTGCGCCGGACGGCCTGCCCGCCGCCGGGCAACTCGACGGCGGGCCCTGGAACATGTGCGTCACCGGACCGGACGGCGCCGGTCCCAGCACCTCCGGCACGCCCACGTCCTCGGCCGTCGAGAAGGCCGGGGCCACGACGCTGGTGGCCGGCGCGCCCGTGGACGCCACGGCGATCGCGGCCGACCGCGGGGTGCTGGTGCGCGGCCCGGACGGGACGCGGTACCTGGTGTGGCGGGGCAGCAGGCTGCCGCTGGACGAGAAGTCCGACGCCCGCACCGCGCTCGGCTACGGCTCCGTGTCGGCGGTGCCGGTGTCGGCGGCCTTCCTGGACGCACTGGCCCCCGGCCCCGCGCTGCGCTCGCCCGACGTGCCCGGACGCGGCGGCGAGGGCCCGGAGCTGGGCGGCGAGGCCACCCGCGTCGGCCAGGTCTTCGAGGTGAGCGTGCCCGGCGGCGAGAGCACGTACCACCTGCTGCGCGAGGAGGGCCTGGTGCCGCTGACCCGGCTCGGCGCCGCCCTGGCGCTGGGCGACCCGGCGACCCAGAAGGACGCCTACCGGGGCGAGTCGCCCGAGGCGCGCACGGTCGGCGCCGACGCGCTGCGCGAGCACCGGGCCGAGGGAGCCGGCCGGGCGGGGACGGCGGGGCTGCCGGACGCGCCCCCGGCCCCCCAGGCCGTGCCGCGGGGCAGCGCGCTGTGCGCCCAGGTGGACGGCGGCGACGGCGGTGCCCGCATCGGCTCGGTGCTGGCGCCGCTGACCGGACTCGCCCCGGTCGCCGTGTCGCAGGGCACCGCCGACCCCGTGCGCGCCGCCTGCGTGCCGACCGACGCCACCGTCGTACGGCCCGGCCACGGCGCCCTGGTGCGGGCGCTGCACGCGAGCGGCGCCGCCCACGCGGGCACCACCTACCTGGTCGCCGAGAACGGGGTGAAGTACCGGGTCCCCGCCGACGACACCCTCCGGGCGCTCGGGTACACCACCGGCGACATCGACTCCGTGCCCGCGCCGCTGCTCGCGGCACTGCCCACCGGCGCGGACCTCGACCCGGACGCCGCCTCCGGCGCCGCGAAGGTACGGGTCACGGCGCCCGACTGCGAGGGGCCCGCGGAGCGGGAGGAGCCGGACCCGGGGCAGAAGGCCGAGGCCGCGAGCTCTGTCACGGGAGGCCCGTCCGCCCCGTCGGGCACAGCGGGCACCGCCTCCCGAGCCCGACAAGAGGGGCAAAGGGATTTCTGAGGACGCAAGAGGGTGAAAACAAGGGTGATTTACGGTCCGGGTGGCCGCCGTGGTGATTCGCCGACGTGCTTTTCGGTCTTTGTGGTCGCGGCCGAAGCCCGGCCCGGAAATCCATGCGGTCGTTCCGTGAATTGACCGTATTCGCCCTCATATCCCGTCCGTGGTCGGTGCGGCGCCCGTTTCCGGTGACCGTTTGCCGCTTGGGAGTGCCCGAATGGCGCCCGCATCGAACTGTGTGTCCCGGCGGATGCCGCATGACGGACAGTCCGCCCGGCTCGGCTGTTCATCTGCTCGAAACCTTTGGTCAACTACCTTGCTCCAGACATATTTCAGGCCACCGGGCGAACTCTGAAATTTATCGCCGCGCGTTGCGCGGAAGAGGCGGTTCTACTTAGCCTCAGCGGGCAACGGTGCGACGTGATCGCTTGAAAGTGATCGCTCGAACGAAGGGAGCGCGACATGGCGGACAGCGCCGCAAGGAAAGCGGACTATGCCAAGGGCTTGGGGGGCGTCTCGTCCCTGGAGTCGGCCCGGAGCCAGGTGGAGAGGATCCAGAACAACGTCGCCGAGATCGCCTCGCGTTCCGGCGTCGGCGGCGACGAGGGCCAGGCCCTGCTGAAGCTCTTCCGCAGCTGGAACACGGAGGCCCAGACGGTCGTCGTCCAGATCAGCAAGATGATCGACGCCCTCCAGGAGAACGTCACCTCCGCCAACCGCCTGGCACAGGAGAACCAGGACCTCACCGAGGTCCTCAACAGCAAGACCAGTCAGGGCGTCTTCCAGGCGCTGCTCTGACGCGTCCGGCGCGGTGCGGCCTCCAGCGCCGCCGCACTGTTCGTGCTTCCCCGGACGCGAGGCGTCCGGCCACCCGAGAGGAGACGTCATGGCCGACGGCATCATCGACGTGCAGTACCCCGTGGTCCGCAAGGCCGTCGAGGAGTTGACGGACCAGACACAGCAGATCATCACCACCCTCAACAACCTGGAGGACGAGCTGCGGCCGCTCGTCGCGTCCTGGGAGGGTGCGGACCAGGAGATGTACCGGCGGGTGCAGATGGAGTGGGACCAGGCCACCAAGAACATGGCCACCCTGCTCAACGACAACGGCACGCTGATCCAGTCCATCCACGACAACCACTCCCGCGACGAGCGCCGCAGCGCCGACAACTGGGGCAACGTGCGGGCGCGTTAGAGCCGCCCGCCTCGTCCCGCTTCCGTCCGGACGGCGGAGCGGCGGGCGGCGTGCCGCGGCGGTCACGCGGTGTGCCCTCGCCGTTTCGCGGTCCGCCCCCCGTCAGGCACCGAGCGGCAGGAGAGCTTCCGATGGCCGACAACCCCACAGACATCAAGCACTTCGACCTGTCCGCGATGGAGAACTTCCGCGACTACGAGGTGGACCGGGCGTACAAGGACGCCAAGAGGCACCGCGAAGGCGGCGGGGAGGGCGACCCCCGCACGCTCGGCGACCTCGTCGACGGCCACACCACCGCGGACAACCTCGACCAGAACCAGCAACTGCTGCGCATCGGCAAGATGGCCACCGACGGGCGGATCTCGGGGCCCAAGCTGCTCGAAGGCGTCCGGGAGGCCGCCACGGCCCTCGACAAGCTCCTCGGCGATCAGATCGACCTGTACAAGGAGTTGCAGGACGCGCTCACCGACACCATCGAGGGGGCGCGCAAGACCCAGGCCAAGAACCTGGACGCGATCGACGCCCAGACGCTGCTCCAGCACTTCGACGAGGTCGACACCCTCACCGCCGGCGGCAGCGGCGAGGGTGACTCCGACTCCTAGACAACCCGTGCCGCGCGACAGGCGTGTCGCGTGCCGCACGACGACCCGACCAGAGAGGGCGCCCGGTGGTCGACCGTTACGACGCGGACTCCATAGACAACGTCAACAAGTACGAGGACGCCACGGACGCGTCGTCCGACGTCTGGGCGGGCCTGGTCACGCACATCACCGGCTACCCGGTGCCGGACCGCAGCACCGTCTTCGACACCCTCCGCTCCGACCACGGCGGCAAGCTGTTCCGGATGGACATCAGGGACCGCGGCCTCGGCTCGTTCGTCGAGGACGCGTCCGGCTTTCTGCGGAACACCGGCGAGGACTACGACATCTGGTTCTTCGACGGCGGCAAGAAGACCCAGATCAAGCAGGCCAGGATCGTCTTCGAGGGCCGGGTGAAGGCGGGCGACGAGCTGATCTTCGCCGACCCCGGGACGGACGACGTCGCCAACGCCTCCGTGCGCGAGGGCAACGAGTTCAAGGACTACAACAAGGACCAGATGAGCACCGTCGCCCTCGCCCGCTACATGAACGGGCCGCGGACGGCGCTCCTCGAACTGCTCGGCGGCAACACGGCGGACGCCCGCTTCAGCAATCTCGGCGTGGCCGAGGACGCCTCGGTCGACCTCAACTCCTTCGACACCACCGGCCGGGCCTTCGACTTCGCGGCCCAGTTCTTCCGGGACCAGGGGCCCAAGATCAAGGAGTGGGAGGACGCGCTCGGCCGGGAGGACGCGACCTGGAAGGGCGAGGCCGCGGAGGTCTTCCGCAGCCTGCTGACGAAGATCCGCGAGAACTACGACGCGTACATCGAGACGTTCGACGAGAAGCCCGGCACGGGCGAGGGCGACGGCACCGGGAAGACGGTGTACTCACGCGCCCTCTCCCAGGCCCGCTCGGCACTGGAGGACGCGGCCGACAAGCTGCTGGACGCGTGGATCACCTGGGCCAACTCGGACTACTACGACCCGCACCGGGTGCTGCGGTACGTACTGGACGACCTGGCCCAGTGGGTGGACACCAACAACGTCGCCAACACGGACATCAAGACGACCTACTCGGCGTACTCCTCGACCACCTACCACGACCCGCGCGACGGCTTCACCCAGAACCACCCCGAGTACGGCGACCTCACCGACATCGCCAACTGGGCGAAGGTCGGCGACAAGGCCGTACAGATCTGGAGCCGCGGCGTCGACGAGTACCTCGTCAAGCCCGCCCGGACCGTGCAGTCCACGCTGAACAACACGTTCCTGGACCTGGGCGGGGACTTCACCGAGAACATCCCGGAGCCGAAGTCGACCAGCACGGCCTCGCAGGAGTACGAGGAGCGCAAGGCCGAGGAGGCCCAGGAGGAGATCGACCGGCAGAACGAGGAGAACCGCCGCTACCAGGACGAACTCCGCGAGGAGCAGGAGCGGCAGCGGGAGGAGGACCGGAAGTACCAGGACGAGCTGCGGGAGGAGCAGAACCGGCAGCGCGAGGAGGACAAGCGGGCCCAGGACGAACTCCGGGACGAGCAGAACCGGCAGCGCGAGGAGGACAAGCGGGCCCAGGACGAACTCCGGGACGAGCAGAACCGGCAGCGTGACGAGGACCGCGACTACCAGGACGAACTCCGCGAGGAGCAGGAGCGGCAGCGCGAGGAGGACCGGAAGTACCAGGACGAACTCCGCGCCGAGCAGGAGAAGCAGGCCGACGAGGCCCAGGAGCAGCTCCGGACGCTGAACGACCCCTCGGCCACGGACCTCGGCGGCCTCGACGACCTGCTGAACCGGGACCTCCCGGTCACCGAGAGCCTCGGCGACATGGGCGGCCTCAACGGCGGTTCCGGTGACGCCGACAGCGCGCTCACCGACGACCTCGGCAACCTCGGAGCGGTGAACGGCGGACCCGGCGGCGGCCCGTCCACCGACGGTCTCGGCAACCTCGGCGACGCCAACAACGCGGTGAACGAAAGCCTCGCGGGCCCCGGCGGCGGCCCGGGGGGCGGCCAACCCGCGGTTGTGCCCCCGCCGGCGAACCTGGGCAGCCTCGGTGGCCTCAACTCCGGCGGCGGCGCGCGGCTGCCGAACGAGCGCACCCCGGGCCTCGTCGACGGCAACCCCGTCGCACGGTTCCCGGACGGCAGCAGCACCAGCTTCGACCCCGACACCGGCCTGCTGACCACCACCGGCCCCGACGGCTCGACCACCACCACGGACCTGGGCAACGGCCTGCAGGTGACCAACCCGGACG
The DNA here is from genome assembly GCF_000772045.1 of Streptomyces sp. CCM_MD2014. Lineage (GTDB taxonomy): Bacteria > Actinomycetota > Actinomycetes > Streptomycetales > Streptomycetaceae > Streptomyces > Streptomyces salinarius. The sequence goes on from NZ_CP009754.1 coordinate 6,027,337, forward strand.
GCTCGGTCACCTCCCTCACCCACGACGGCAAGCTCGCCACGACGTTCCCGGACGGCCGTACGGAGACCATCGACCCGTCGACGGGTCGGGCGGTGACGACGGGTCCGGACGGTTCGACGACCACGACGGATCTGGGGAGTCTCGGGGGGTTGAACGGTGGTGGCGGTGGTGGGGTGCTGGACATGCCGACGGGTGGCAGTGCGCAGTTGTCGGGTGGTGATCTGATCAGTCGGTTCCCGGACGGGAGCAGTTCGAGTTTCGATCCGGATTCGGGGTTGTTGACGACGACGGGTCCGGACGGTGGGACGACGACCGTGGATCTGGGCAGTGGTGTGCAGGTGGCGAATCCGGACGGTTCGGTGACGTCGTTGGGTGATGACGGGAGTCTGACGACGAGGTTCCCGGACGGTACGACGCAGAGTGTGGACCCGTCGACGGGTCGGGCGGTGACGACGCGTCCGGACGGTTCGACGACCACGACGGATCTGGGGAGCCTCGGCGGCCTCAACGGCCAGAGCGGTCAGGGCGGCCCCGACTCCCCGGGCGACCTGCGGACCCAGTCGAACGGGGACCTCGACGGCCTCGGCGACCTCGACCCGGGCAGTCTCGACCTGGGCAGCCTCGACGGCCTGAACTCCGGTGGCGGCTCGGGGCTTCAGACACCCACGGGCGGGGACACGTCGCTGGCCGGCGACGACCTGCTCACCCGGTTCCCGGACGGCACCCGGGCGACGTTCGACACCCAGAGCGGGATGCTGACCGCCACCCACCCGGACGGGTCCGTCACCACCACCGACCTCACCCACGGCGCGCGGGTGACCAACCCCGACGGCTCCGTCACCTCCCTCGACAACGGCCAGTTGACCACCGACTTCCCGGACGGCAGCACCCAGGTCGTCGATCCGGAGACCGGCATCGCCACCGTCACCGACGCGCAGGGCCACACCGAGACGGTGAACCTGCACGACCTCAACACGGGCAACGGTCCGACCTCCTCGGACGGCACCGGTCTCCTCGACGAACTCGGCTCGCTGGACGGTCTCGGCTCGCTGGACGGTCTCGACGGGCTCGGGAGCAGCGGCGGCGGGGGCGGGGGCGGCGGCACCAGTACCGAGACCCTCTCCGCCTCCGACCTCGGCCTGGGCAGCGGAGGTTCGCTCGCCTCCGCCACCGGCGGCGGACTCACCGCCGGTGCCTCCGTGGGCTCCGACGGCCTCCTCACCGGCACCGCGGCCCCGCTGTCCGACGGCGCCACCACCGGGGCCGGAGGCACCCCGCTCACCCCGGCCGCCGGGGGCGGAACGGCCGGAGCCCCGGGCATGCCCGGCACCCCCGGCATGCCGATGGGCGGCATGGGCGGCATGGGCGGCGGCGGTGAGAAGGGCAACGGCGAACGGGTGCGGGCCGTCCTGGTCGACGCCGCCGAGGAGAGCGAGCGCCGCAACCGCAGGCGGCGCAGCCCCTGGAACCGCCAGGAGGACAGCGACACCTTCCTGGCCCCGGCGTCCCGCGTCGCCACCACGGGCGGCGACTCCCCCGAGCAGGAGCCGGGCCAGGGCCGCGGAGCCACGACGTCCGCCGACTACCTGGAGGAGGACGCGGACGTGTGGGGCACCGAGGACGGCGGCACCCCGGCCGTCATCGGACGGTGACGGCCGGGCGGGCGGCTGCCGCGGACGGTGCCGGGAGAGCAACGCCACCCGGTCCCCGGCTGCCGCGGCCGGCACCCCACCAGGCAAGATCGACCGTGCAGCCACAGGACTTCAGGGAGCGGACGTGACGGAACCACTGGAACAGCGGCTGGAGAATGCCATGGCCGAGCTCCGGTCCGCCCAGGAGGCGGTCGAGCGCACCGAACGCGAGCTGCGGCAGGCCTCGTTCGCGGTGCTCTCCTCCGACCGTGCCGTCCGCGTCACCGTGGGCGCCCAGGGCGCGCTGACCGGTATCGACTTCCTGGAGCACAAGTACCGCGACATGTCCCCCCAGGAGCTGGCCGCCAGCGTCCTGGAGGCGGCGAACGCGGCACAGCAGAAGATGAACCGGCACGTGATGAAGGCGATGGCGCCCTTCACGGAACCCAGCAGCGAGGTGCCCGAGCTGAAGGGCTTCGAGCTGGACTGGGAGCGGATCTTCGGTCCCGGGGTGCTGGAGAAGGACGACGAGGACACGGCCCGCGCGGACGGCCCCGCGCCGGGCTGGCGCGACGCGCTCGACGAGGACGGGGAGGACTGACATGGGACAGCGCTACTACGTCGACCCGGCCCGCATCGAGGCCCTCAGCGGGCAGTTGGAAGAGATCGCCACGCTGGCCAGGAGCATGACCGAGGAGTTCCTCGACGGCCTCGCCCCCACCGTCTCGTGGCCCGGCACGTCGGGGGACTTCGCGGAGAAGGCCAAGCCGCAGGAGCAGAAGGAACGGCAGGTCACCAAGGACACCATGATGTCCATCCGCGACGCGCTGGTGAGCATCACCGACGCCACGCTCGCCCAGGTCAGGCTCATGGAGGACACCCGGGACCGCAACCTGGAGGACATCGAGCGCACCACCGACCGGATCGAGACCGACGGCTTCGGTCTCGGCGGCTCGGGCGGCGGTGACACGGGCGGGCATGGCCGCCACTGACCCGTCCGCCGCCGTGGTCCGTTCCCGCCCCGTGCCGGGAACGGACCCGCGGTGCTGCCCGCACGGACCCGCGGGTGGTCGCCGATGAGCATCATGCCCTCGCCCGAGGTCAACGCGATGATCTTCATCCTCACGGGAGAGCGGCTCATCGACGCGGACGAGGACCTCGCCTACGAGAGCCGCGGGCCGTACGCCCGGCTGGGCCGCAAGATCGACCAGATGTCCGCGCTGATCCAGAAGTCGGTGCACGACATCGGCCAGGCGATGCCGGACGACCTGTCGAAGGCGTACGCCGCCGCGATGGGCACCCTCACCGACGACGGCGGCCGGAACTACCTGCGGGAGTTCTCCGAGCAGCTCGACAAGATCGCCGAGGGCCGGCGCAAGACCTCCATGGACATCATGGAGTCCAAGTGGCAGGTGATCGCCGAGGTCATCCGGCTGCTCATCGAGATCGCCATCTACCTGGCGCTGTCCTTCTTCACCGGCGGTGCCTCGGCCAGCCAGATCATGCTGGCCAAGATGCGCAGCCGGTTCTTCATCCTCTCCACGCTCAGCCACCTGCTCCAGCGGCTGCACATCGCGCCCTCGCTGACCGAGGCGTTCTCGGAGGCGTTCACCACCTTCGCGGTCCGGCTGGCGATGATGAACTTCGCCCCCGACGGCCGCCGTCCCGACGGCTTCGACTGGGGCCAGATCCTCAAGGACGCCGCGTTCGGTGCCGCGGCCGGCGGTCTCACCAGCATCTTCGCCGACTTCGCCCGCAAGTTCGTCAAGGGCTACGACGACACCTTCCTGAAGAACGGCACCGACCTCGACTACAAGGCGCCGCCGCCGAGGGTGAAGAACGACCCCGACCTCGACATCGACGACCCCACGCCGAACACCAAGCCGGGCCCCGACGCCAAGTTCGACACCACCCCGCACGACCGACCCGACCCGGTCACGGGCGGCCCCGGGCCCGGGTACAACCCGCCGGCCGGCTTCCGGGACCTGTTCTCCTTCCGGAACAACTTCCGCAACAACCCCGACCTGTGGCGGAACAACCAACTCCTGCGCAACAACGCCGACCGGCCGGGCGCGCTCGCCGGGCACTACGGCGTCAAGGGCACGGCCGACTTCCTCGCCACCGGCTCCGGCGAGGCGCTCGCCGAGATCCTCATCAAGGGCGCCTTCGACGGCGACTGGTCCACGAGCTGGTCCACGTTCGTCGGCGCCGGTCTCAGCAGCCAGGTCGAGTCGACGCTCACCGACGGTGCCAAGAACGGCAGCGCCGAACTGCGCAACATCCTCGAAGGGTTCCGGGGCAAGCCGCCCACCGTCTCGGCCGGCGACACCGAGCCCGCCGGCTCCTCCGAGTCCTCCGGACCACGGGACTCCGACGGACCCTCGCCGGCCGGGGGCGGCACCGACCGCACCGACGACCCCGCCCCCGCGGGCACCGGCGGCGGCACCGGCGCGGCCGTCGCGTCCCCGCAGGGTGGTGGCGTGGAGGCGCCCCCGCCGTACTCCGCCCAGGAGCCTGCGCCGTACACGTCCCCGGCCCCGCCGCCGTACACGTCCCCGGCCCCGCCGCCGTACTCCCCGGGCCCGTTGCCCGTGACGGCCGCGGAGAACGGCCTGTGGCAGCAGGTCCACAACGGCTCCCCGGACCTCCGTGAGCAGGCCCTCCGCGACCTCGCCGCCCTGCGGGGCGCGCAGCCTCCCGGCGCCGTGGAGATCGGCGTCCGCGACGCCCTGCACGGAAACCTCTCGCGCACCCCGGAGATCCGCGTGGTCCCCGCGGGGAACGGCCCCGCCACCGAAATCGACACGGACGGCGTCCGCCGTGCGCTGCAGGGCTTCGGTACGCCGGTGGCAGTGACCCCGCCGCCCACCGCCACCGAGGGCCCGGTGCCGGTGGGGGAGACGGGCGGCCCGGGTCCGGGAACGGCTCCGGGTTCCGTCACCGGCCCGGCCACGGACACCGGGGGCGTCCCCGGTACCGGCAGCGACGCGGGCGGCGGCAGCGAGGTCGGTACGGGCACGGGGACCGGCGGTGCCGTCGGTACGGGCACGGGGGCCGGCAGTGGCGCGGGCGTCGGTGCCGACTCCGGTACCGGTAGCGGCACGGGCGCCGGTCCGGGGCCGGTGGCCGGCGCCGGTACGACCACGGGTGCGGGCTCCGCCGCGGGTGCCACCGGTACGGGTGCGGCCGCCGGGCCAGGTACCGGTGCCGGCGGCAGCGCGGGGGCAGGCCCCGGCCGCGGTACGAGTACTGCTCCCGGTACGAGTGCCGGCACCGGCCCGAACACCGGTACACGGGCCGGCGAGGCGGGTGGCGGCGACCGGGGTGTCGTGGACTCCGACGGGGCGGCTCCGGCGGCGGGGGCAGGCCCCGGCCGCGGTACGAGTACTGCTCCCGGTACGAGTGGCGGCACCGGCCCGAACACCGGTACACGGGCCGGCGAGGCGGGTGGCGGCGACCGGGGTGTCGTGGACTCCGACGGGGCGGCTCCGGCGGCGGGGGAGGCTCCGCCTGCCGTTGGCGAGCTGGCGGGCCGGGGCGCGCCCGGTTCCGGGATCGTGACTTCGACGGGCGGTGTGCCGGGGGGCCAGGAGGCGCTGTCCGGTGATGCGGCTCCCGTGCCGCCGAAGCTCGGGGCGGTCGGCTCCGTCGACACCACGGGGGACGCCTCGCCGCTGACCGTCGTCGTGTCCGACGGGCCGCCGCCGGCGGCGGCTTCGCCCGAGGCTGCCGCGCTCCTCGACCGGGCGGGCGCCGACCGCGCCGTGGTGCTCGGTCCGCCGACGGCGTCGGACGGAACCGGACGCCCGGTGCGGACCGCCGCCGAGCTGACCCGGGAGACACCCGACGCCCCGGTCCGGGTACGCCCCCTCGCGGGTCCTCCCGCCACCGACGCCCCCGCGACGGAGACCGGGTTCCCCGGCGCGGACGTACTGCTGCCGCTCGCCGACGCGCTCGGCCCGGCCCCGGAAGCCCGGCCCGTCGTGACCGAGAGCACCGGGCCGGTGGGCACGGAACTGCCGTCGGACACGGGTCCGTCGGGGGAAACGGACCCATCCGCTGACACGAACCCGTCCCCTGACACGAACCCGTCCGCTGGCCCGAACCCGTCCCCTGACACGAACCCGTCCGCTGGCCCGAACCCGTCCGCCGACCCGTCCCCGTCCGCCCCGGCGGACCCGTCCCGCAAGGCGCCGCTGTCGCAGCCCGACACCCTGGCGCTGGACGGCGACGGAGCCGTACCGAACGGTGACACGCGGACCACCGGCGGTCCCGCGGACAAGTTCGGCCTCTTCTCGCGGCCGTGGAGCGAGCCCGCCACCGCACTGCACGTGGAGTCGGGCGCCGAAGGCGGCGCCGCGCCCCTCGCCTCCCCGCCACCGCCCGCCCGGGTCGTCGTACGTCCCGCCGACGGGGTTCCGCGACCGGTCGGTGAGCCGGCCCTCACCACCCTGGACGGTCGTTCCGTCCCGCTCGACCAGGTGCGGCGCCTGGTGCCGGACACGGCGGTACGGCCCGAACCGGGGCGCGCCGTGCGGACGCTGACCATCTCCCAGGACCCGTCCGACGACGGCACGGCCCGTGACACCGGACGCCGGGCGCTGCTCGGACAGGACGGTTTCCGAGGCGTCCGCACGGAGTCGGGCCCGGTCGTCCCGAACCCGACCGGCACGGTGGGCACGGGCACGGGCACGGTGGACACCGTGCCGTCCGTCCCGCGTGCCGTGTTCACCGGTCCGCCGGCCCCGCTCCCCGGCGCCGGTACCGAACAGGGTGCCGACTACTTCGTCGGACACGGCACCCCCCGCGCCGTCACCCTCGGCACGCACGACGCCTCCCGGCCCACCGTGAAGGTCAGCGGCGTACAGCTCGGTGAGGCGCTCCGAGTGTGGGCGGCCGACGGCGACACGGAACGACCCCTGGTGCTGTACTCCTGCGAGACCGGGCGGCAGCCGCGGATCGCGGGTCTGCCGGTGGCCCAGCACGTGGCGAACCGGACCGGGCGTCCCGTGTACGCGCCGACCGGTGAGGTGGGCACGGCCCGCGACAAGGACGGTGAGGTCCGCGCGGTGCTCGTGGAGAACGAGGACGGGCCCGGACGGTGGCGGCTGTTCACCCCGGAACCCGGCGGCGCGGAGCTGGACCGGCTGGCGCGGGACGCCGGTCTGCACACGGGGCCCGGGCCGGCGGACGTGTTCGCCCGCGTCCGCACGCTCCAGCAGGTCCGCACGTTGCGCGACGCGCTCGGCCCGGACGCCGAACAGCGTTCCGAGAGCCGCGAGTTCCTCGCCGGTCTGGCGTACGTGGACGGTCTGCGCTGGCGGGGCGCGGACGGCGCGGCGCGGTACGGCGACGGCCGCATGACCCCCGGCCTGCTCCGCCGTATGGCCACCGACTGGCACGCCGCCGGGGGCGGCCCGGCGAGCGACCGCGGGGACGGCCGTACCGGCGTCGACCCGGTCACCGGGCCGACGCCCGAGCAGTACACCGCCTTCCTGCGGGCGGCGGCGGCCGCGCGGGCCGGCCAGGGCCCCGGCAGCACACTCGACGACCTGATTCCCCCGCCGCCGCCCTCTCCGCCGCCGACCGCGCTGGTCTCCCAGGACGACGTGCGCGGCCTGGACTACGCCGAGTCGGCACGGGTCGCCTGGGGGCTGTCGGACGATCCGCTGCCCCTGTCCCAGCTTGGTCTCGGCCCCGAGGACACCGCCGAACTCGCGCGCCGCAGGCCCGACCTGGCCCCCGTGCCGAGCCGGCCGGAGAGCCCGGCCGAGGATCTGGTGCCGTTCGGCCCGGTGCCCGTCGCCCCCGCCTCCGGCCCGGCGGACGTGGTCCGTTCGGGCGGGCGCGTCTTCCACCGGGTCGACGCCCGGCCCGACGGCAACTGCTTCTTCCGGTCGGTCCTCGACAGCGCACGCGCCGTGGCGGTTCCGCCCGCCTGGGCCGCGGGGAGCATCGCCGGGCTGCGCGCGCGGGTGCGGGACCGCGTCGCCCACGGCGAACTGGGCGACATCGCCGACGCCCTCGTGCCGGACCCGGTCCACTCCGTCGTGAACGACCTGCGGCTGCGCGCCCTGGCCGGGGAGACCGACCCGGGCGCACAGCGGCGGATCGCCGAGGAGTGGGACCGGATCGCCGGGGAGGTCGTCACCGACGGCGACGCGGGCAGGTGGCGGGAGATCGTCGCGGGCAGCGACTATCCCGGGCTCGCCGAGGTGGCGCCCACCCCCGCCGAGGCGCGGCGGCTCGGCGGGCGCGGGCTGCTCGCGGCCACCGCCGGACGCGTGGACCTGTGGCCGTCCCCGTTCGCCGACCTGATCCCGGAGGCGCTGGCGCACACGCTCGACCTCGACCTGCGGATCGTGCAGCCCGACACGCGGACGCCGGGCGCGCTCATCACGGTCGCGCTGCACCCGGGCGGCACGGGCGCCCCCCTGCACGTGTCGTACAACGGCGCCGATCACTTCGACGCCCTGGTACCCGCGCCGGACCCGAGCCCCGTACCCGCGCCGGACCCGAGCCCCGTACCCGTGCGGAGCCCCGCGCCGGACCCGAGCAGGACCCCGGGCCCGAGCACCACGCCCGACCCCGCCCCCAACCCGGACGCGAGCCTCACGCCGGACCCGGGCATCACGCCTGACCCGGACCCCGGCCCGACTCCGGACCCGGACGCCGCTCCGGAGGGTTCCGACCCGTACGGGGAATGGCTGCGCGAGAGGGCCGGGATCACCGACCCCGACGCCGACCCTGCCGACCCGGGCGACCGGGCGCCGCTGGAGACGCAGTTGGACCGGTACCGTCCGGCCCGGCTGCTGACCGGCACGGACGTCCGGCCGCCCGGCCCGGCGCCGCGCTCGGTCACCTTCGAGGACGGCAGCAGGCTGCCCGCCGCCCTGATCAGGCCAGGCGCCGACCCCCGCGACACCGGCGGGGACGGCACACCGGGCGTCGAACCCACCGGACTGTTCGCCGGGACCGGCGTCCTCAGCCTGCGCGGGCCCGAACTCGCGGCGCGGCAGATCCTCGACGGGCTGCCGGAGCGGCTGCGCACACGGTTCGACGAGGCGGAACTGCTGCGGCTGCTGACCGACCAGCCCTCGGCGTTCACCGCCCCGCGCGGCGCCCGCCTCGTGGGCCGGGAGAAGTCCGGCGTCGGCCTGGAGATGACGGTGGAGGCCGTTCCGTACCACCGCTGGGTGCGCCTGCCCGACGTGGGCGGCGGCACGGTGAAGGCCGACACGATGCGGCGCGGGCAGGCCGGCACGGGCGGCGGGCGCAGCGTGGGCTTCGGACGCCGGATCGCCGGTGCGCTCAGCATGGGCCCGCCGCTGGAGTGGCTGCTGAAGATCGGCGCCTCGCTGGGCTGGGCCCGCCGCACCGACTACTCCCAGGGCACCGCGGCCTACCAGCAGACCGAGCACCGCGCCCACGAGGGCTCCCACCTGCACCTGGACGACGTCCACTACCGGGTACGGGTCCACCGCGTCACCGAGGCACCGCGCTCCGCCGCCACCGCGGCCGACACCGACGGCACGACCGGTACCGGCCCGGCCCCCCGCTGGACGCGGCAGTTGGTGCACACCGCCGAGTTCGGCATGCGGGACGGGCTGAGCTGGCGGCTGCCGGACGACCTGACCGTGCCCTACGCGGGGCCGCGCCGGGCACCCGGGACGCTCACGTTCCCGGAGGGGGAGCACCCCCGGCTGCTCGACTCCACGGGCCTGTACCTGACGGACCCGGCGGAGGACGTGGCGCTGGCCCTCGCGGGCGCGCGGCCGGGCAGCTCCGCCCACCGCACGCTCGTGTCGTACACCCGGCCCGGGCGGCTGCTCGGCATCTTCGGACGGCTCACCGGGCCGGTCAGCGGTCCCGAACTCACCCGGGGCCGGGGCCGGCGCCCGCTGGGGCACCTGGTGGTGGAGCGCTCGGTGCCGCACCGGGCGGACCTGGTCACCGAGTCGACCAAGGTCGAGGTGCGCGACCTCACCCAGACCACCTACTCCAACCAGCGCGGGCACGTCCGGGAGACCCGGTTCGGCCTCCAGGTGACCTCCGGTCCGAACCACCAGTTCGCCGGTCCGGTCACCGACGTACGGGTGCAGGGCGGTCCGGCGGTGCGTACGGACTTCGCCGCCGGGCGCGGGCACTACCTGGGCACCGACGCGGCCCGCAAGGTCACCGGCCGGGTCCGCAACCAGCCGATGGCGCTGTACCGGGTCGAGCGCACCCTGATGGTCCGGGGCGCCGGCGAACCCAGGTCCGCGGCACGGCCCGTACGGGTGGTCAGCCTGGACTGGATGTCCACGCGGGACGCCCGCAGACTGGCCGGCTGGGACAGCCGTACGCCCGGCCGTACGGGGCCGAACCCGGACGCCGAGCCGCCCGTGCCGTGGTACCTCAAGAAGGACGACCCGGTCCATCTGGGCGGCCAGGTCCGCGCCGAGGGCTTCCGCCCCGACACCACGCCCGCGACCGTCCCGCAGACGGCACCCGCGCAGGACGAGGGCCCGCGGACGACGCAGACCCGGGCGCAGGACGGCCCTCGGACGGCACGAGCGCAGTCCGGTCCGCAGCCCGACGCAACGCCGCAGCCCGCCCGCGAGCCGTTGCAGCAGTTCGCGGAGACGGTCCTGGACACCCTGCACGCCTCCTACCCGTCGCTCTTCGTCCCGCCGGCGATGCGGAACCACCCACGGCTGGCGCGGCTCTGGTACAGCGACACGCGGCTGCGGACGGCGTGGTTCAACGAGCGGCAGGTGCGCGAGGCGCTGAACCGGCCCACCCTCGCACAGGCGCTGGACGACCTGACCACCACCGGCCTTCCGGTCACGCTGGTCGAGGACGGCAAGGTCCGTCGCGGCCACCACACGCTGACCCTGCGGGCCCGCCTCACCGACCGCCGGTTCGAGACCACCCTGAACGAGCGGACGCTGCGCAACGCGGTGATCGGCAGCGAGGTCGCGGGCCAGGGCCAGCAGCAGTCCAGCACCTACACCGCCGGTGTCGAGGCCGGCATCTCGCCGCGCGGCCACGACAAGGTGGGGAGCACCGGACTGCCGCGCCAGATCGGCAACCTCATGGTCGGCGGGCGCTACGCCCACACCCGTCAGGAGGCCACCCGCAACACGATCACCGTCACCCACGACCACCTGACGTCGCAGAGCGGCATCGACCTCTACAGCTACCGCGTCGAGCTGATGGCCGACTTCGAGGGCCACCGGCGTCCACGCGGCTGGCCCCGCCTGCTGTCGGCCGGGCTGCTCGGCACCGGCGTGTTCGTCAGCACGGTCGCCGAACGCCCGCTGTTCAGCCGCGGCAGCGAGCCCGTGGGACGCGTCGAGCTGGCCGTACCCGCCGCGCACGGCTCCGCACACCACGCCCCCGCGGACCCGCCCGCCCCCACGGCGTCCACGGACGCCGCGCCCGCACCGCAGCGGCTCTCCGCCGCCGAGGCCGACCAACTGCTCGACGGGACCCCGCCGTTGCCCAGGACGACCCCGGCGAGTCAGTCGCTCGCCGGGCGGCTGCTCAGCGCACCCCACGTGGTGCTCGGCGTCGAAGGCGGATCGCGGCGCCGGCAGCTCATGCAGGAGACCGCCGACCGCGCCTCCGGCGACTCCTGGCACACCAGAGCCCCCGGCACGCCGGTCCGCACCGCGCTGCGCCGCGCCGTGGCCGACCTCGGCGTGGCCGGGCAACTCGGCCAGTACCTCGGCCCGTTCGGCACCCGGATCACCGGCCTCAACGGCGCCGGACCCTTCCGTACGCACTACCTCAAGGCCGCGGTCCGCGGCGAGCTGGACAACGTACGGGTCATGAGCGACCCCAAGCCCGCCTCTCTGGAGAACACCCTCGCCAGCGACGACAAGAGCACCGGCAGTTCGAGCACCACCTCGCGCACCACGCTCGGGCTCCAGGGCAGCGACTCACCGCTGCAGCAGGCACCGGGCGCACAGCCGGTGTCCGGCTCGTACGGCGCCGCGCTCCAGTACGCCTGGGGCAAGGGGCGTGCCCTCGCGCAGTCCGTCACCCGCGGCCGCAGCACCACCCTGACCTACGCCGGACGCATGTACCTGGTGGTCGCCGACGCCGCCGAGACCATCGCCGTCCGGGACCGCTGGACGGCCGCGATGGGCACCGTCGGCACCCGGGCCGGGCAGCGGATCGCCGCCGCCGCGGGACGGCTGTCCGACCGTGCCGGGCAGGCCCTGTCCCCGCGGGGGGCCGCCGCCGCGTTCCAGCGCGTCCGCGACGCGGTCATGTTCCACCTGCCGATGCAGGACGCCATCGAGACCGGCCTCGCTCCGGACGGCCTCGGCACCGGCACCCCGCGCAACCTCGGCGGCGGCTACCGCGTGCCGGGCTTCTTGCGCGGCCGGCGCTTCCCGACCCACCCCCTGGGCCGGCTCGACGCGAGCCGGGCGGCGCAGCAGCTCATGCCGCGCCTGGAGAAGATCGGCGTGCCCTCGCACGACCGCGAGCAGGTCCTGCAGCGGCTCTCGCCCGACTTCCTCCGCGCCCACCTGCACGAGCTGACCACCGACGGGATGACCCTGCCCGTCCGCCACCGCGCCTGGTCCAGTCCCCACCACCTGCCGGTCGGCGGCAGCCCCGCACAGGTCCGGTTCAGGCTGACGCCGGTCACCACCACCGTGGAGCGGCTGCGCACCGGCTACGAGGTGGACGACTACCGGACCCTCGTCCGCGACTCGGCGCTCGGCGCCACGCAGGACCGCGGCGGCGACCTCACCCTGAGCGTCGGCCAGCGCACCCCCGGCAGCGACGCCCTCGCGGCCAACCCCTCCCTCCAAGGCACGGCGACCGGGCAGCAGGCCGGCACCCGCACGGACACCGAGGGCAGCACCGCGATGCCCGACATGGCCACCACACAGGCGCACGCGGAGGTCGTCACCGGCTACACGCTGTCCGTCACCATGACCGACGCCGCCGGCGACCGGCTGGCACCGTACGCCGTCGCGCACGTCGGCACGCTGCACGAGATCGTCTCGGCGGGACTGCTCACGCCGTCCGGTCCCGGCGCCGACGGCGCGCTCACCGAGCAGGACGTCGCCGAACCCGAGCGCGCGGTACGGATGCTGACGGCCGACCGGGCACGCCGGGAGGCCGTCGCCGCCTGGCGCACCGACGGCGACGACATCCTGCCCTTCGACGACCGCACCGGGTCCGGCATGCTCGCCGTCGACTTCCGGGGCGCGGCCAACGTGGCGGACGCGCTCACCCTCGCCACCGCCCGCGCCGACGGTCTCGGCGACGGAGACCTCGGCGGGCGGCACACCGGCGACGCCCTGGCCGCGCAGGTGCGCATGGCCCGCCACACCCCGCTCACCGCCCTCGGCACGGCGCCCGCGCAGGCCCAGCAGGAGGCCACCTCCCAGGGCGGACTCGCCGCCGCGTTCCGCGAGGCGCTCGGCGCGGACGGCTCCGTGCTGCCCACCCAGTCCTCCGGACGCCTGATCGGCCAGGCCCACACCGTCGGCGCCCGTCTGCACGCCAGGATGCACCGCCGCGGCGCGCGGCTGCTCGCCGTGGAGAGCGCGCCCCGCATGGAGTCCATGCAGCGGCGCAAGACCGCCCAGGCGGAGGAGACCGGGATCACCGACAACACCGAGGGCGCGGCCGGCACCGCGCCGCTGGTCTCCACCACGGGCGCCGGCCTGAACAACCCCGGAGCCACCGCTCCGGTCGGCGGCGCCAACGACGGCACGGCGCCCAAGGAGTCCGAGGACGTCACCCTCGGCACCCACGTCAAGTACGGCATCGACCGCAGCATGCTCTTCGCGCTGCCGGTGAGCTGGCTGGCGGTCTCCGAGGCGGACCACCGGTTCACCGACAGCCGTCCCGTGCACGCCCTCGGCAAGGCCCGGCGCGGCCCGCGCGCCGCCGAGGCCGAGACCACCGCCCTGGTCTGGCTGCGCGAGAGCCAGGCCCGCGAGTACGGCCTGCTGGACGACACCTCCTTCCCCGAGGAGGCCGCCACCGCCTGGGACGACATGGCCAAGGGCGCCGCCGACCTCGCCGCCGCCGAGAAGGAGTACTACGACGCCCGCGCCCGGGCCCGGGAGGCGTGGCTCTCCCTCACTCCCGCGGAGCGCGGCGCCCTCGGCGACGGCGGCTCCGGCCAGACCTCCGCGTCGGCGACCGTCCTGCCGCGGGAGCTCGCCGAGTCCCCGGCCGTCCGCGCCTGGCAGGGCGCCCGCGACGACGTGCGGCTGTGGCGGGACCGGGTGGACGCCGCCGCCGCGGACCACCACCGGCTGCACCTCGCGGCATCCCGGCTCACCGCCCACCACCAGGGCTCGACCGCCGTGCCGGTGCGGGACGTGCCGCAGGAGTACACCGAGCCCGGCTGGCGTTCCGAGGCCCCCGCCCCGTACACGGTCACCGGTGCCGACGGCACCGGGCCCCGCACCCTCACCTCACCGGACGGCACCGTCGTGCGGACGGTGCACGACGTACCGCACGACGGTGCGTCGTTCTTCCACGCGCTGATCGCCACCGCCCACGCGAGCGGCCGGCTGCCGCGGCTGCTCGGCGCCGACCTCGCCGACCGGTTCGCCGGGGCCCCGGACGACCCCGAGGTCACCGCCGACGCCGTCCACACCGCCCGCGACCGGCTCGCCCGGGAACTGGGCAGGCCGGACAACCGGGACCTGCTCGACGCCCTCGCGGCGGACACCGCCGACACCTTCACGCAGCAGGAGCTGGACGGCGCGGGTGTGACGCTCTCCCGGGAGCAGCAGGCCGAGTTCGACGCCCTCGGCCGGCTCCCGGAGACGTTCTGGCCGACCCCGGCGCAGCGGGCGGCGCTGGCCTCCCTCGCCCTGGCCCGCCCCTTCGCCGCCGAACCGCTGCCCGCGGACGCCGGGCGCCCCGACGACGCCCCGGCTCCGCCCGAGCGCCGGGCCGGGGACCACGGCGGCGCCGACCTGCTGCCCGCCCTCGCCGCGCGGCTCCTCGGCACCTCGCTGACCGTGGTGACCGGCGAGGGCCGCGAACAGCTCTTCCTGCCGTACGGCGACGGCACCGCCCCCGACGGCTCGGTCCCCGTCGTCGACCGCGCGGCAGACCCGGTGCTCCTCGCCGCCGACGGCCACTTCCACGCGGCCCTGCCCGTCCCCGCCCCGGCCCCGGCCGCCACCGCGCTGCCGCGGCCGGCCCGCGAGGAATCCGGCGCGAACGGCGCGCCGAACCCGTCCGGTGCCACCTCGGGCCCGGGCGGGGAACCGTCCGCGCCGCCCGTACACCGCAGTCACAGCACCGCGCCCTGGCTCCCGCCCGCCGACGCCGACGGGCCGCGCTACCGCCTCGCCCGCGACGGCGTACTCACCGCGCCCGACGGCGCCACCTACACGCAGGGGACGCCCACCGGCCGGGGCAACGGCTTCTTCGGCGCCCTCTCCACCGCCCTGCGGCACGCCGCCGCGCAGCCGGGTCTGGACGGCCGGGAGGCCGGCCGGCTGCTTGCGCGGGCGGCGGCGACGCCCGCCCGGCTCATGCGGCTGAACGGCCTGCCGGGCACCCCGGCCGAGCGGGCCTCGCTCTTCTCGCCGCCGCCCCCGGCACAGCGCCGCGGCGCCCCCGCGCCGAGCCCGGAGGCGAAGGAGGGCCACCTGCGCCGCCACCTCGCCGAGGGCCCCTGGACCACCACCGAGGCCGACCGGGCGGTCACCCGCTGGGCCGCCGCCGCGACCGGCGCCACCGTCACCCTGGTCGAGGAGAACGGCACCGCCCACACCTACCCCGGCCCCGCCGGCGCCGACGGCCCGCACCTGCGGCTGCGCCGCCGCGGCGGCGACTTCGTGCCGCTGATCGAACGCACCCCGGCCCTGCGCCCGGGCCGGGAGCGCGGACCGGACCCCGAGGAGGCGTTCGGTCTGGACACGCTGTCCGGCGCGGCGGGCCCCGGCCGCCTCGACGCGCCGGGCAGCCTCCAGGGCGCCTTCCGTGAGCCGGCCCCGGGCGGGCTGTCGCTCCCCGCGCCCACCCCGCGGACCGGCCCGGACGGCGCGGTCCCGCCGCCGCTGCCCGGCCGCCGTCCGATGACCACCGTGCAGGAGGCCTCCGACGAGTCCGAGTACTCCGACGCCGCGTCCTCGTCCGACTCCGACTCCGACTCCGACGACTCCGCCGACGGGAACGAGCAGCCGCTCTGGGCCGACACCGGGTGGCTGAACACCGTCTTCGGCCCCCGGTGGGACACCGTCCCGGGCGACCGGCTCAGGGAGACCTCCGAGGCGCTGTACGAGCTGGTCGCGGCCGAAGCCGGAGTGGACCGGGAACCGCAGTCGCTGTACCGCGCCCTGAACCGGGTCGCCCGGCAGGTCCTGCACCTTCCCGGCGACGCCCGGCCGGGCCCCGCCGACCACCGGCTCCTCGGTTCCCTGGCGCTCGACGCCTCCTCGGACGACCTGGAGACCACCGACGACCTCTCCCGCTACTTCGTCGAGCGGCAGATCGAGACCGGACGCGGCGCCCTCGACGAGGGCACCCTGCTGCGCGACACCGCCCGCGACGCCGCCGGACGCGACTTCGGCAGGACGGGTCGGCCCGCCCCCGCCCCCGGCTCCTACCTCCTGCGCGGCACCGGCCGGGTCGTCGAGCGGCCCGCACCGTGGCACAACCCCTACACGGTCGTCGCCCAAGCGGTCGACGGGGCCGTCGAGGTGTCCCTCATGCCGGGCCGGACCTTCCGGGTGACCCGCCTCGACGAACTCGCGATGCTCATCTCCTACGACGACCGGCGGCCCCGCGGCGCGGACATCGTCCTGGCCCTGCCCCCGCGGATCGCCGAGCCCCTCGCCGTCCTCGTCGCCGGCACCACGGGCCGGCGCGTCTGGCGCCCCGAGGCACCGGTCACCGTGGCCACGCACCCCACGGCGGGGTCCCGCCTCGCCCTGGACCTGCGCGACGGCGACACCGGCGCGGGCTGGGTGCCGGTCGACCCCTCGGAGCGAGACGGCCTCCCGGGGGCCCGCGACCTGAGCAGCGACGGCGAGAGCGACGCCGGACACGACGACGACAGCGAGCGCTCCAGCAGCGACGGAGACGCGGAGTTCGACCGCCTCGCCGACGAACTCGTCCTCGAACGACGGATCGACGCACGCCGCACCCGGCCGCTGATCACCCGCGACTACGGCGTCATCGACAAGCGCGGCACCGGCGTCCTGTTCACCCGGCCGCTCCCGCGCCGCGTCGCCGAGGTACCCGTCGGCGGCGGCACCGGCGACGGCTCCGACGCGCTGCTCCTGCCGAGCCAGGACCACGGCACCGTCCCGATGGCCGACCGGCCGCCGCTGCACGTCTCCGAGGACCGCACCCTGGCCCTGCCCGCCGACGGCGAGCACACGACCGGCCGCGGCCGCCAGGTGTACGCCACCCGCGCGGCGATCGACGCCTCCTCGGCACGGCTGGCCGCCGCGGGGGCGGGCCTGCGGCTGAAGGCCGACGAGTCGACGGGCGTCCTGCTCCCGCGCGAGGACGGCTCGTACGGCGCCCCCCTGTTCCGCGTCGAGCCCGAGTTCCTCACCCCGTCCGGCGCCTCGGAGCACGCCTTCACGCGCGACTTCGCCCAGATGCTGGCCGGCATCGGGTCCGCGCCCCTGTCCCACGTCGCCTTCCGCGGTCCCGCCGACGACGTCGTCGCCACCGCCCCCGTGAACGGACAGCACGGCCGGGAGGTCACCGGCACCCACCACCTGGCCGAGGCCCTGGCGGAGGTCGCCGAGGGCAGCCGCCCCGCCGACGAGGTCACCCCGCGCTGGGCCGCCCGCCAGACCGGCCGCGACCCGCGGTTCACCGGCGGTGTCGTCGGCGCCCCCACCCCCGGCGAGCGCTACGGCGGCGCCCTGAGCCACGTACCGGCGGACAACCCCCGGCGCGGCCGGCTGGCCGCGGCCGCGCGGCGCATCGGCGTCAACGAGCACGCCTGGGCGGGCGTCGGCGAGGGCTACCTGGTCCAGTCGGTCAGCACCACCAACGACAGCGGCGCGCAGCTGTTCACCCACAACCACGCCAAGCCCGGCGACCGGGTCGGCCCGCACGCCCCGTACCACTTCGCGCAGGTCGTCCTCGCCAGCGAGGACGGCACCCACCAGATCACGCTGGAGAACGAGACCCACTCCCGCGGTCCGGTCACGGACGCCGAACTGGACGCGATCGTCGAGGAGAACCTCGACCGGCACGGCGGCGACGGCCTGAGACGGCTGGCCGAGGCCGCCGAGCGGCGCCTGGCCGAGGCGGAGCGCGAGGGCACGGACGCGGAGCGGACGGCCCGTTCGGCCGACCTCGCGCGGGCGGCCAGGGCCCTGGCCGAGGTCCACGACGCCGAGCAGATCCCGTTCTACTTCGACGAGGACCGCCCCGAACACGCCCTGGCGCTGCGCGAGGCGGACCGGGCGCGCGCCCGCGCCAGGGAGGCGGTGCGGGCCGCCGCGCCGCTGCCCGACCCCAAGGACCTGTGGTTCTTCCGGGCGTACAGCAAGCGGCCGGGGGAGTCGGCGCACGAGGTCAACGCCGCGCTGCTGTCGCAGGAGGCGCCCGCGACGGCCAACCCGCTGACGATGGTGGTCCTGCACGGTCACGCCCCGCGCCCCCACCAGCGGACGATCCGCTTCGCCCGCGAGCAGCACGGCCTCCCCGCGGACGCCGACGGCACGATCGACGCTCTGGCCCGGACCCTGGCCCGCACGGGCCTGTGGAACCGCGCCCACGGGCTGCCGGCGCCGGCGGTCACCGTCACCGGGCACGGCAACCGCTCGCAGGCCGTCGCCCGCAAGCGGGCCGAGGCCGTCCGCGGGGCGCTCGGCGCCCGGCTCTCCCGGATCCTCGCCGCGTCCCAGCAGGGGAGCACCGGGACCCCCCTCGCCGTACGGGACTTCGAGCTCACCCTGGAGGCCAAGCGGGTACGCGGAGCCACGGACCCCGACGCCGGGCGCGTGGTGAGCGTCGACATCGACGACCACCGCCGGGCCGAGCCCACAACGCCCGCCGGCGCCGCGGTCCCGCACCCGACGGCCGGTGCCCCGGCGGCCGCGCGGCCCGCGGCGCCCGGCCCCGGGCAGACCGCCGCGCACGAGGAGACCGCTTCGCGCGAGGGGACCGGCCCCGCGCGGACCGCGTCCCCCGCCGGTTCCGCCTCCCGCGCGCGCAGCCGCTCCCCGCAGCCGGGCCCGGAGCAGCGGAACAGCGCCGCGCCGCCGTGGGTCATGGCGCGCATCCGCTACGCCGAGGAGTCCCTCGCCTTCGACAAGCGGCTGGGCGAGTACCTGGCCGAGCGCGAGGCCGTCGTCGCCGAGTACCGGAAGATGGCGAACGCGGCCTGGAAGGCGGCGCGCGAGCGGCACCCCCGCAGCCTCGACGCGTTCGGCGACACCAGCAAGTACAAGGCCGGCGTCGTCGGCACCTCCCGCCAGGCGCTGCAGCAGGTGCTGCGCGGGGGCAACCTGCGCGAGCTGGTGGCGCTGCTCTACGAGGGCATCTCCAGCGACTTCGTGCCCATGATGCTCGGCGGCAGGGAGCAGCAGCCCCCCGAGATCGCCGAGGAGCGGCCGAGCCGGCGGCAGCGCGAGACCCACGCCGAGTTCGAGCGGCGCGCCAAGGAGATCCTCGCCCGGCCGGACCTGGACCCCGAGCAGAAGAGGGCGGCGGTCGAGGAGCTGGAGCGGTCGGTGACGATCGGCACCCGCCCGCAGGACGCGCGCCCGCCGCTCAGCGAGGCCGAGCGGCGCTTCGCGGTCAACGAGCACGGCCTGACCTGGCTGCCGGCGACGTCCCTGTACGACCTCGCGATGAGCGCCGGCTTCCAGCAGCGTTCGGAGGCGTCCGGCGGCCTGGTGGCGACCGGCACCGCCGGATCCACGTACCGCTTCATGCTGCACGCCGCCCGGATGCGGGAGCAGTGGGGCGTCGACCTCGACCTCGGCCTGATCCGGGCCGGCATGCTGGCCGTCTCCCTCACGGTGGACCACCACACCTTCCACGAGGTGATGCGCGGCGCCCAGCTGGCACTGAACGACGTGCCCGGCCACGACCCGGCCCTCGACTACACGGACAACTGGGGCCGCTACTGGAACATCCACCCCTTCGGCGAGCAGGAGCTGCGGGAGAACGTCGCCCGTGACGGGCGTTTCCCCGACGAGCACGCCCGGGCCCTGCTCGACGAACTCGAAGGACGGTCCCTCCCGCCGGCCCGGACCGGTACCGGCCTGCCGCACCGCCCGGCACCGGCGCGCCCCGTCCACACCCGGCCCGCCACCACCGGCCTCAACCGCCCCCGGTCCCAGCCCCAGCCGCAGTCGCAGCAGCAGCAGCCGCCGCAGCAGCAGCCCCGGCCACAGGCGCCGGACCTCACGGTGCCGCAGCGCACCAACCCGCTCGACGCCCCCGCGACCGGCCCCGGCTCCTCCCCGGGCGTCGTCACGCTCCAGGACGTGACGTCCGACGAGGCCGAACGGCATCGCGAAGGGCTCCTGGACGCGCTGTACGGCCTGGGCGCCCTCGGCGACGTCGACCGGGAACGGGCCGCCGACGCCCTGGAGCGGCTGGACCGGCTGCGGGTGGCCGACCCCGCGCTGCGCGGCGGCTTCCTGGACCTGGACGCGATGGTCCGCCGGGCGCTGCTGCTCGACCCCGCGGAGCCGGTGAACGCCGCGGCCCGCGGCGCCCTGATACGGCTGATGACGGTTCCCTCGTCGGCGCGGGTGGCCTCCCCGGCCGCGCTGTCCGCCCACTACCTGGCCCACCGCGGCGCCTTCCACCCCGACTTCCGGATCACCGACGCCCAGGGCCGCCCGCGCGGCCGGAACTGGACCGGCCGCGCCCTGCCGGCCGACTTCGACGCGGACAGCACCGGCCGGGTCCGGCGCACCCCCGACGGCACGACGGCGGACAGCGGCGCCGAGGACGCGCCGTGGCGTCCCGCGCCGGGCGACCCCGGCCCGTACCTCGTCCTGACCGCCGGCCGGGGCGAGGGGACCGTGGTGCGCGGGCTCGGCGGGTTCACGCGGTCCGTGCCGCCCGAGGTGCTGTACGAACTGATGGCCCTCGACCGGGACCTGGCCGGCCGTCCGGGCGCGGTGCTGCTCCACGCCGGACAGTCCGGCGCCGCGCCCCCGGAGCTGCCGCGCGGTCTGGCCGACCGGCTCGGCCGCGAGGTGTGGGCCGCCACCGGCCGGGCGGGCATCGGACACCTCCCGAGCAGCCCGGACCGTTCGAGGCTCCTGCTCCTCGACGACGAGGGACGGGCGCCCCGCGGCCAGTGGATCGTCAGCACGCCCGCCGTCGCGGCCGACGGACCCGCGGGGACGGCGGACGACCGGGTCACCGCCGTCCCCGTCGCCCACGACGGGCACCGGTCCACCGGCTACCTCTCGATGGACCTCGCCCGGGAGCCGGACGGCGGCTGGTCCCGGACGCTGGAACACAGCCGCCTCGGGTCCGTCACCTCCTACACCCACCTGCGCAGCGGCTACGACCACGGCAGCACCCCCGCCCCCCTGCCCTGGGTGCGACTCGGCCTGCCGGCACCGTACTTCCCCAACAACCACGGGGCGCCGGGCAGCGTCGTGTGGCACACCCCGCAGGGGCCGCGGGAGGACGACGGCCCGCGGTTCGCCCGGACCCTCGCCCGCCGCCGCAGCCTCGCCTCGCTCGCCCCCGGACACCCCGTGGTGCCGCTCATCTGCTACGCCGCGGCCCGCCCCGGCATCGGCGGCGTCCTCGGGGGCGACGTCGCCGGACCGCTGCCGTTCGTGCCCGACCCCCTCGCGGTCGTCGCGACCGGCCAGCACATGGCCAACGAGACGGGCCGCACCGTGTTCGCGACCGTCCTGTCGAACTCGGTCGGCCCGGCCCGGCCCAACGACCCCCAGTCGTACGTCAACCTCCTGACCGACGCCCGCGGCCACGCCCACCCGTGGGTCATGTTCCGGCCCGAGCCGGCCGGAGACGCGCTCGACCTGCGGGCCCGCACGGCCGGCCTCCACACGGGCGCGGGCCCCGTCCCGGATCCCGAGCGCGAGCGGACCCTGCGACTCGTGCGGGCGTTGCGCGAGGTCTTCGGCCCCGAGGTCGACGAGAGTGCCGCGTACCCGCGACTGCTGCGCGGCATGGGCGCCCTCGACCTGATGCACCGGGCGGACCCCGCCCTGAACCGCGACGGGGCACGCCGGTTCACCCTGGACCTGTACGAGCAGATCCTCGCCCGGCACCGCTCGGCCGCACACGCCCCGGGGCCGGTACCGCCCGTCACCGCGGACGACCACCGCCGCCTGCTCACCGAGGCCGCCGCACGTCTCGACGCCGGCCGGCCGGGCCCCCTGGGCGACTGGCTCGCCCTGCCGCACCTGGCCCACCTGCTGGCGGGTCTCCCCGCGTCCCCGCAGCGCGAGCACCTGGCCCGGCAGATCCTGGGACTCGACGCCACGGCACCGGTGGGCGAGAGCGAGCTCTCCCGGCTGGTGTGGGCGTCGTTCAAGGTCGCCCTGGTGACGAGCCGGGTGGACCGGGGCGCGTTCACCGCCGCGGTGCTGCACCTGCCCGCCCCCGACCCGACGCGGTTCGGCGAGGCGGTGACCGTGGCGCGGCAGGCGGCGGCCGTCGGCCGCGACCCGCGGCGCATCCACGAACTGGCCGCCCACCACCTGGAGCGGCAGGGCGCGCTGGCGCCGCAGCGGCTCCTGACGAACGCCGACGGCACGGCGTGGGGCCGCGCACTGGACGGCACCCACCGGCCGCCGGGCACCTTCGACCCGAGCGTGGTCACCCTCCTCGGGCACGGACCCGACGGCTCCCTGGTCCCGGTCGGCAGCGAGCCCGCGCCCTGGGCGGCGCAGCCGGGCCGCCCGGCCCCCTTCGTCTACGTCGCCGACGGCGACGCCGACGGGCTGGTGCTGCCGGGACCGCTGCCGGCCGCGGTGCCGGCCCGGCAGTTCGGCGAACTGGTCTTCCGCGACGCGGAGCTGCTCGGCAGGGCCGGCCACACCGAGGTGGTCGCGGTGGTCCCGCACGGCAGCCCGGCCGGGACCCGGCCGTCCGCGGGCAGCCTCCCCGACGAGGGTGCCCGCAACTCGGCGCGCAACTGGTGGGCCACCCGCGGTGCCACCACCCTCCACCACGACCCGGCGACCGGCACGTACACCGTCGCGATGCTGCCCGGCCCCGACGGGCAGCCGGCCCCGACGGGCGCCTGGGACCGGACCGCCCGTCCCAAGGGCGACCCGGAGGGCCCCGCCACGGACCCCGTCGCGAACGCCGCCAACTCCGCCGCGGCGCGGGGGACGGACGGGCCGGCGCGGCCCGTCACCGAGTCCGGCGGCGCACCCGCCGACGCCACCGCCGTCGTCCCTGACGCCGCCGACGCCACCGCCGTCGTCCCTGACGCCGCCGACGCCACCGAGGCCGTCACCGGGGCCTGGGACGCCCACGCGCGGGCCCTGTCCGCGCTGGGCGCCGCGAACGACGCGGCCGCGACGACACAGCGAACCGGTGGCGACGTGGCCGCCGTCGCGGACGCCCGGGCGGAGGCCGACGCGGCGCGCCGCCGGCTGGAGGACGCCGAGGCGCGGCTGCGGGCCCTGGGCGTCGCCCCGGAGGCACTCGGCGCGGCCCGGCGGGCCCGGTGGGAGACCGGGGAGAGCGCCGGGGTCCCGTCCGTCCCGGGGGACGCCGAGGCCCGCCGCCGGATCGCGGACCGGGTGACCGAGGCGGACCTGCCGTCGGCGGCGCCGCCCCCGGCCGAGGACGAGACCGTCGGCCTCGGCGAGCTGGAGGCGGCGGGGATCACGCCCTCCGTCGGGCAGCGCACCGAGATGACGCTGCGCGGCGACGACCGGCTGCCCGCGTCCGCGCTGACCCCGCTCGACCTGGCCCGCGTCCGGATGACCGGCCCCGGCACCTGGACGGCCGCGTCGGAGGAGGCCGCCGCGAACGCCGCGCGGCGGCTGTGGGCGCGGGCGTACGCCGGCTTCGCGGACGCGGTACCCGAGGGCACGGACGAGGCCGAGGCCTCCCGCGCCTGGTCCGCCGCCGTCGTCCTGGTCCTGCCGGCCGAGCCGCACGACGTACTCGCCGACTCCCGCTACGCGGGCGAGGACTTCCGCGACGCGGTGCGCCGGGTCGCGGACCGGGTGCTGGCCGGGGGAGGGGACGCCTGGTCCGCCGCCGGACCGGCCGACACCCTGCGCCGGAAGCTGGGCCTGCTCCCGCGCTGGACGACGCCCGGCCCCGACGCGCGGACCACGGCGGAGGACCCGGCCGGGGCGGCCGGCACCCACCCGCCCGGGGACACGGCACGGGCCGCCGGGACGGACGCCGGGGCGAGGGGCGTCCGTCCGGCGGGGCCGTCCGGGACGCGACGGCAGGCGCCCGCGGCCCAGTCGGGGTCGGGCACCGACCTGCCCGACACGGACATGCCCGACACGGACATGCCCGACGCCGGCACCGCCGTCCCGGACGGCCCCGCCCCGGACTCCACCGGCCTGCCCGGCTTCGACCCGTCCGTGCCGGACGGCGTGGACGGCCCGGACGGGATGGACCTCGACCGGACCGGCGTCACCGATGCCGTGGTCCCCGGCCTCGACCTCGGCGGCCTCGATCTCGGCGGCTTCGACCTCGGTGACTTCGACTTCAACGGCTTCGGCTCCGGCGACTTCGGCCTCACCGACGTGGACCTCGGCGGCTTCGGCCTCACGGGTGCCGACGTCGCCGGTGACGCTCCGGTCCTCGTCGGCACCGACCCCTCCGGCGACCCGCCCGGCACGCAGCCACCCGCCCCGGCCCCCGCCCCGACCGGGCTGGAGACGGCCGGCGGGCAGACGGTGTTCGCCGCGCCGGTCACCGCCGCGCCCGCGAGGCCGCTCGCACCCCTGCCCCGGCTGAGCCTCGTGGCCTTCGACCCGGCCGGGACGACCCCCTCGGCCGACGCCCGCGAGGGCGTCGCACGGCTGGCGAGGCGCGTGGCCCGGGCCGGTCTGCGCAACCGGCGCGCGGGGGTGCCCCTGCCGAAGATCGACATCGCCGGGTACGGCGCCGACGCGCGGGGCGCCGGTACGGCGGGACAGCGGGAGCAGGACGCCCGGCGACGCGGCGACGAGCGCGCACGGGCGGCCCGCGCACTGTTCACCCGGGAACTGGACGCCGCCCTGGACACCCTCCAGAACCGGCTCCCCGCGGGACGGCCGCGGCTCACCGCTCGGGACTTCACGGTCACCTCGCGCGGCCGCGCACGGCTGTCCGGCGGGACGGTCACCACGGCGCCGGCCCTCCGGGTCGGGCGTACGGAGCTGGGCCGGCAGGCCACGATCGCGGTCGGCTCGCCGGGGCACGCGGCGGCCGTGGAGGTCCTGGACGCGGCGCGCCGCGACGACCCGGTGCTGCGCTCGGGCGGGTTCGAGGCGGACGCGGTCGCACGGCGGGTGCTCCGCCTGGCGCCGTACGTCCTCGTCGACCCGGAGATGCGCAGGGACCTGTACGCGATGGCGCGGCGGGCGGCCGAGGCCGGACGGGCGTCCAGCGTGGCGGCGCTCACCGCCTTCCACCTCGCGGAGGAGGGCGTCCTCGCGGCCGACCGCACCCGGCACCTCGCCATCGGCGGGACGCGCGTGCCCGGCCTGAACTGGACCGGCCCCGAGACCGCCGAGCTGAACGGCCTGCTCGTGGAGGAGATCCCGACCGACGGCACGGGCACCGTCGTGCCCCCGCCGGTCCCGGGCACCCCTCTGGGCACGACGGACCTCGCCCCGTGGCCCTGGGACGCGACCCCGTACGCCGTCCTCGCCGACGGGGGCCACGACAGGGTGACCGCGACGCTGCCCGACGGGACGACGCGCGACCTCGACGCCGACGCGTTCGCCGAACTGGTCGCGGCCGACCCGGCGTTGCGGTCCATGCCCGACGCGACGCCGATCGTGCTGGCCGTGCCGTTCGCCGGAGACCGGTACCTTGACCTGCCGCGCACGCTCGCGGACCGCACCGGCCGCACCGTGTGGGTGCACACCGGAGTGGCGCGGCGCCACCCCGACCCGGCCTCCGGCACCACCGTCGCCGTGCTCCGGCGCAACGGCAAACCGCACGGCTCCTGGCTCGCGGTCACCCCGGGCCTCGCCCCCGAGGCCGACGACTCGGCCCCGGCCTGGCACCGCGACGTCCTGAGCCAACCCGTCGTCAGCGACCTGACGGGGCGGCAGATCGGCCGCAGCCTGCACGACGACGGCGAACTCGTGGAGCGCGAGGACCATTTCAGCCGTCTCGACCGGATGACGGTGTACGCCCACTACAACCCGGCCACCCGTACGTACTCCGCGAAGCTCCCGCTGGACGACCCCGGGCCCAAGGACAAGGCGTACCACCTGGCGGGTCACGGTCTGCCCGGCCGGCTGTTGCTCCCGCTGGCCGGCGGCGGATCGAGGCCGGCCGACCGGCACGAGGCGGGGGAGTGGCTGCGGCGGCGCAAGAGCCTGTCGAGCCTGCCCGAGGACCACTGGATCGACCTGGTGGTCTGTCACTCCTCGGCCCCCCGGGACAGCGCCACCCAGGACCGCCCGCCCGCCGGCGGCCTCTTCCGCGCCGCACCGTTCGCCGCCGACCCGCTCGCCGACGACGCGGTCTCGCTGGGGCAGCACCTCGCCAACGTGACGGGACGCACGGTGCGCCTCTCCCACAACGTGCAGGGCGCCGGCACGCACGGCGACGACCCCGCGCGCCTGCTGTGGACCGACGTCCGCGGACGCCGCTGGTGGTGGGAGACCAGCCGCCCGGAGCCGGGCGAGGCCGAGCTGGACCGGCTGGCGGCCCGGGCCGGTCTCCCGGGAGAGCCGTCGCCGGCCGGCCGGGCCGCGACCCTGCGCCTGGTACGGGCCCTGCGCCGCGTCCTCGGACCCGACGCGGAGGACGCCGCCGACCACCCGGACCTGCTCCGCGGCGCGGCCGCGCTGGACGCCATGCGCGCCGCCGACCCGGTCCTCGGCCCGGCCGGGCCCTTCTCGCTCGACCTGCTGCACCGGGTCGTCGCGGCCCACCCGTCGGCCGCCTCCGGAGCGGACCGCGCCGCCGTCCGCCGGGTGCTGAACGCGGCCGCGCAGGCGTGGCAGGCCGCGCCGGGCGCACCGTTGAGCCGCTTCGTGAACCTGCCCGCACCGCACACCGCGGCCCGCTGGCTCCGGGACACCGCGGCGGTGGACGCGACGGCCGTCGCCGCACTGGGGCTCGCCGGCCCCGAGGACGTGGGCGCCGCCGAGCGGGCCCGCGTGTTCTGGGCCCGCGTCAAGGCGGTGGAGACTTCGGCCGCGGCCGGACCGGACACGCTCACCAGGAGGGTGCTCCACCTCGACCCGGCCCTCGACGTGGACGGTGCCGGGCACGAGTCGGCCCTGGCTCTGCTCACTCGGGGCTTCGCGGCCGGCCGCGACATGGCCGACCCCGACGTGGCGGCCGCCTACGCCCTGGAGACCGGCGGTGCCTTCGACTGGACCGCGACGCTCACGACCATGGGCACGGAGTCCGGCGGCGGGCGCGACTGGCGGGACACGACGACGCTGCTGCCCGAGGTGGGCAGGGTCAGGACCCCGGCCGGACTCGCCGACGCGCCGTGGGCCGGCCCGGACGGCCACGGCGGGAACCGTCCCGTCCCGTACCTGGTGGCGGCCCACGTCGACCTCCAGGACGGCACCCGCCTCCAGGTGAGCACCGGCGGCACCCTCCGGGACACCTCCGCCGCCGAGTTCGCCGA
This sequence comes from Streptomyces sp. CCM_MD2014, assembly GCF_000772045.1. Taxonomy (GTDB): domain Bacteria; phylum Actinomycetota; class Actinomycetes; order Streptomycetales; family Streptomycetaceae; genus Streptomyces; species Streptomyces salinarius. The sequence continues at coordinate 6,054,712 of NZ_CP009754.1, forward strand.
ACTGCTCGCCGCCGACCCCGACCTCAACCGCAGGGACCTGTCGGTCCCCGTCCTGCTGGTGCTCACCGGCATCGACGGGCCCGCGCCCGGCGTCGCGGACACGATCGCCCAGCGCCTCGGCCGCAGCGTGTGGTGGAGCCGGTACCCGGCGGAGCTCTCCGGCACGGACGACACGGGCTCCTCGGTGCCCACACTCGTCCCGTCGCTCGTCACCGCGGGCACCCCGACCGCCGCCGACTGGCAGGAGGCCCGCCCCACCGACCCCGCCCGCCCCGAGGAGGGCCCGCGCCCCGTCGCCCCGCCCCTGCCCGAGGCGCCGCTCGCCCGGTACCCCGCCGGTCTCACCGGCCCCACCGGCCTCCCCGGCTCCGCGGAGGTCCCGCTCGCCGCCGCCAGGGCGCGCTCGTCAGCCGGGGAGCCCATGGAGGGGGTGGAGCCGACCTCGGCGCCCGCCCTCACGCCCGCGCCGCCCTCCGCGCCCGCGCCCGGCCCCTCCGCCCACCCCGTGTCCACGGGCCCGGCAGCCCCGTCGCCCTCGTCCCTGCCCCGGCGGAGCCTCGTGGCCTACGCACGGGAGTCCACGGTTCCCTCGCCGGCCGGCCGGGAGACCATCGAGCGGCTGGCGCACCAGGTGGCGGCCGCCGGGCTGCACAACCGCGCGAATGGCTGGGCCCCGCCGCGCGTCGAGGTCACCGGCTACGGGGCCGACGGCCCGGGCAACCGGGGCCTGAAACGGGCGACGGCCGCCCGCAACCACTTCCTGCGCCGGCTGACCGAGGCGCTGGAGCGGTCGCAGCGGGACCTCCCCGCCGGCGCCCCCCGGCTGACCGCCCAGGACTTCCGCATCAAGGCGGTGGCCGTGTCCCGCGTACCCGACGACTGGACGGGCACGGGCGAACTCGCCGGAACCGGCCGGGCCGACCTGGGGCGGCAGGCGACGATCCGCGTCGTCCAGGCGCCGGACGCGACCGCGACGCAGACCCTCGACGCCCTGCGCCGCCGCGACCGCGAGCTGCGCCACCGCCCGCTGGACGTGGACGCCCTCGCCGCCCGCGTCCTGCACCTCGACCCGGGCACGGCCGTGGACCCGGAAACCCGCGACGCCCTGTTCGCGCTGGTGAACCGGGCCGCCGCGGCCGGACACGCGACGAGCCTGGCCGCGCTGGCCGCCCACCACCTCGCCGAACTGGGCGTCACCGACCCGGCCCGGAGCCGTCACTTCACCACCGGGGGGCGCCGCGTGCCCGGCCTCAACTGGGACCCGGACGCCGCCGCGGCCGCCGAGCTGGACCCCACCCGCAGCGACGTACTGGAGGACACCGGACCGGGGCCCCGCACCGTCGCGGAGACCCGGCAGACCCCCTGGGCCCGCGGCATCACCCCCTACGTCGTGGCGGCCGGCGGGCGGCACGACGCGGTGCGGGCGCTGCTGCCGGACGGCACGACGCGGGACCTGGACGTCGACGAGTTCACGGAGCTGGTGGCGGCGGACGTGGCACGGGAGCGGCTGCCGAAGGACACCCCGCTCGTGCTGGCCGTGCCCTTCGCCGGCGACCAGTACCTCGCCCTGCCGCGCACGCTCGCGGACCGCACCGGTCTGACGGTGTGGGCGCACAGCGGCGAGGTGACGCTCGGTTCGGACGGCGGCGTGAGCACCGTCGACACGGTCCGGCGCACCGGCTCCCCCGAGGGCGACTGGACCGCGAGCGAGCCCGGCCTGGCACCCGAGCCCGACGACGACGTACCGGAGTGGCACCACCGGGTGGCCACCCGGCCCATCGTCAGCGCGCTGACGGGCAGGCAGATCGGGCGGGCCTCGCACCACGCCGCCGAGTGGGCGGCCGACTTCGAGGACGACGACCGGCACCTGGACCGGATGACGACGTACGTCCACTACTACCCGGCCACCGGACTGGTCTCCGCCGAGCGGGAACTGCCGCGGCCCGGCCCGGAGGACACCGCCTACCGCCTGGACGCGCACGGCTCGCCCGGCCACCTGCACCTGGCGATGCGGGACGGCACCGTCAGGCCGGTCGACGAGCGGGAGGCCGGAGGGTGGCTCAGGCGCCGCAAGAGCCTGTCGAGCCTGCCGAAGGACCACTGGATCGACTTCGTGGTCTGCTGGAGCGGCGCCCCCCGGGACCGCGCCGTGCCGGCGGCGCCGAACACGGCGAGCGACGCCTACGCCGGACCGTTCGTCCCCGACCCGCTGAGCAGCCTCTCCATGGGCCAGCAGCTCGCCAACTCCACGGGCCGCAGCGTGCGGCTGTCGTACAGCGCGCAGGGCACCCGGAGCAGCGACGGCCGCTACACGCGGACTCTGTTCGCCGACGCGCGGGGCCGCCACCGGGCGTGGGCCCTGTTCCGGCCCGACCCCTCGGAGGCCGACCTCGACCGGCTGGCGGCCGTCGCGGGCCTGACCTCCGGTGACGGCGAGGTCTCCGACGAGATGCGCGCCGGGACGCTGCGCCTGGTGCGGGCGTTGCGGCTGACCTTCGGCCACGACGTGGACGACGCCGCCGACTTCGGCGAACTGCTGCGCGGTGTCGCCGCGGTGGACCACATGTGGCGCAGCGACACGGACTTCGACGACGCCGGCCCGTTCACCCTGGACCTGCTGAACCGGGTGGTCGCCGCGCACCCGGAGGCCGCCTCGGGGGTGGACCGGGCGGCCGTGCGCCGCGTGCTGGCCGCCGCGGCGGAGCACTGGGCCGCGTGGCCCGGTGACGAACTGGTCGGTTTCGTGGAGGTGCCGGCGATCGAGGCGGCCGCCCGGTGGATGCGGGACGGCGACCCCGGGGACGAGGCCGTCACCGCCCTGGACCTCACCGGCCCGCACGAGGTGGGCGAGACCGAGCGGTCCCGGATGTTCTGGGCCCGGGTCAAGGCCGAGGAGACCCTGAGCGCCCCCGGCACGGACCTGGACGCGCGTGTGTCCAAGGTGCTCCACCTGCCGCCCGGCACCCGGCCCGCCGGCCACCGCGACACGCTGCTCGACCTGCTCACCCGCGCCTTCGCCGCGGGCCGTGACGCCGCCGACCCGGACGTGGCGGCCGCCTACCACCTGGACGAGTCGGGGGCCTACGCCACGACCGACGTGGAGACGGCGAACGGCGGTGAGAGCGGCGACGGCCGGGACTACACCGCCGAGCAGACGCCGACGACGGTCGACCTGACGCGGTTCGACACGCCCTCCGGCGTCGCGGACGCGCCGTGGGCGGACCGTGAGGGCCCCGCCCCCTACCTCGTACGGGTCACCCCGGACCGCAGGACGCCCGACCTGCTGGAGCTGTCCTTCGAGGGGGAGACGCACCGGGTGGCGGCCGGGGAGTTCCTCGAACTCCTGGCGCACGACGCCTCGTTGACCGGTAAGGAACTGAGCGTACCGGTCGTCCTCGCGTTCTCGTCCGCCGACGGGGACCCCGGCGACCTCGCGGGGCGGGCGGCCCAGCGCCTGGGCCGCACCGTGTGGTGGACGGAGTTCCCGGTGGACCTGACCCCGACCGGCCCCTCGGGGGAGCCGGTCCTGACCCTGCGGGCGACACCCGACGGCGACGTACCGGACGCCGGCGCCTGGGAGCAGGCCCGCCCGGCCCAGGCCACGTCCCCCGGCGACGCGCCGCGCCCGGTCCAGGCACCGCTCGCCAGGGCCGCCGCCCCGCTCCTCGAGTCGTTCCCGGCCCTCACCCTGAGCGAGGACACGGACACGGACACGGACACGGGAGGGGAGGCGTACGACTCGGACTCCGGCTCGGCCCCCGACCCCGACGTCGACGCGGCGACGGCGGACGACGCGGAGGGACGCGCGGACGGCCGTCCCGCGCCCGACTGGGTCCTGGCCCGCATCCGCTACGCGCAGGAAGCCCTCCTCTTCGAGCAGCGGCTCGCCGCACACCTCGGGGAGAACGAGCAGGTCAACGCCGAGATCGGCAAGGTCGTGCGGGCCTTTTGGAGCATCACCCTGCACAACCGGCTCGACTACCGGCTGTTCGGCAGCAGGAGCGAGATGTCCGCCGGCGCCGTCGGGCAGCGGTACGAGGCCCTCGCGCGCGTCGTGGACTCCGGCAACCTGCGGGAACGGGTCACGTTCCTGTTCAACGGCGTCGCCAAGGACCTCGTCCCCCATCTCATGGGCGGCGTCGAACCCCAGCATCCGGTGATCGCGCTGGAACGCAGAGACCGGCACAAGAGCCAGCTCTTCCTGGAGTACGAGCGCAGGGTCGCCGAACTCCGCGCGGCGGAACTGGACCCCGAGGACGAGGCGCAGGAGATGGACGACCTGGAGGCGATGCTGCGTACGCCGCTGCGCCCCGACGAGGTCGCTCCGCCGCTCAGCGCGGCCGAGTGGCGGCGGGCGGTCCGGGACGGCGAGCTGCTCTGGTCACCCGCCGGCATGGAGCACACGCTGCCGATGGCCGCCGACTTCCAGGCGCGTTCCGAGGACTCCGGGGGCCTGGTGCTGACCGGTACCTCGGGCAGCGCCTACCGCATCCTCACGCACGTGGCCCGGCTGACCCGGCTCACCGGTGTCCCGGTGGACCTCGGCCTCATCCGGGCCGGGCTGGCGAGCATCCTGGTCGGCGTGGGGCACCACAGCTTCCACGAGGTGATGACCGGGGCCCAGCTGGCCCTGGACGAGTTCGACCCCCGGGCGGCCTCGGTCTACTCCGACAACTGGGGCCGGTACTGGGACGTCTACCCGCTGACCGAGGAGGAGCTGCGGACCTCCGTGGCCCGTGAGGGCCTCTTCCCGGACGAACACGCCCGCGCCCTGCTCGACCGGCTGAAGGCAGAGCGCACCGCGACTTCACGCCGGGACGACCCCCGCGTGTCCGCGGACGGTGCAGGTGTGCCCGCGCCGGACGACGCCCCCGACCCCGCGCCGGGCGGGGCCGCGACGCCCACCCGGGGCGGTGTTCCCGATGCACACGATGACAAGAGGACGACGAGATGAGTGAGTCCGGCGCCCAGGCGCCCGCCGCCCCCCTGGACCCCGAGCCCCCGCAGGAGTACGTCGAGGCGGCCAGGCTCGCCCCCGATCACTGGCTCTACCTGCCCGACCCCGCCTGGCGGGGCGAGGGGCCGCCGCCCGACTGGGCCGTGGTCGGACAGTGGCGTTCCGATTCCGACGGCACGATCGTCGAGTGGGAGGACAACCCGGAGTACCGGCCCTCCCCGGAGGCGATGGGCTGGCCCGAGCCCGCCGACGAGATCGACCGCGCCATCCAGCTCGCCACCACCGGCTACGGCCCGGCCGAGGACGTCACCGCGGCCCTGTCCGGAGCCGAGGTCGCCGTTCTGGTCACCGCGGACGGCGAACCGGTCCGGGTCTCGGCCCCCGACGGCACCCCGGCGGTCCCCGTCTACACCTCCGCACGCCACCTCCACGCCGCGGGCCGCCTCGCCTTCGAGAACCTGCCGGTCAGCATCCTGCTCACCCGTGTCCCCGCCGGTCACGCCCTGTACCTCAACAGCAGCGCCGCGGTCGGCATGGTGCTCCCGACGGAAGGTCTCGCCGACCTGCTGGCGCGGGGGACCGGGCCGGGCTGACCGGCCGCGAGGCTCCGGGGCGGCCCATGGGCGACGGGGCGGCCGACGCCGGCCCGCGGCGCCGCCCGCCTCAGCGAGGCGGCTTCCGGTCCCCCGGGCTCCCCGGCGCGCCCTCGTCCTCGTCGCGTTCGCCCTCGGCCTGGGAGGGAGTGGTGTGCGGCACCTCCGGTGCGTCGTTCTGGTCGTCGTCGCGTTCGCCCTCGGCCTGGGACGGGGTCGGCTCGCTCATCGGGTCCTCCTCCAGCTCCTGCCCGGCGGGATCGCGGTCCGGGTACCCGTACCGGCCGTCCCCACCACCCGTGAACCGGGCCGGGCGCCAGGGCCCGCCCGGTGCGTGCCTTCACAGCGGCGACCACCACGTCACCGTGGTCCCTCCACCAGGGCGCCCGCCACCGACCCCCGCGCCGGCGTCCGCAGCGGATTCGTCCGTACCGCCGCCCTCCGGGGCGACGCCCCCCGCGCCGTCCCCGTCCGTACCGTCGTCGAAGACGGTCAGCCGCACCCCGGCCCGGCCGTCGGCGAGCGGGGCGGCCGCGTCGACGGCGATCTCGACGCGCGAGACGTTCCCGCGGGCGCACGCCTCCGCCAGCGCGTGGCGCAGGGCGGTGATCAGGCGGTCGGCGACCGGGCCGGGCACGCGGGTGTCGACGGCGCCCAGGAAGCGGGCGGACGGGGCGAAGCCGAGCCGGGCGGCGGCGGCCGCGGTCTCGCGCAGCACCCGGCCCCGCAGCCCCGTCGGCGGTTCGGCCGGGGGCTGCTGGAGGGCGAGGATGGTGGTGCGGACGTCCCGGACCGTTGAGCGCAGTTCGTCCACCGCCTGGCGGAGGATGTCGTCCACCTCCCGCGCGCCGGGCCTGCGCCGCGTGGACTCCAGCATCATGCCGGTGGCGAACAGCCGCTGCACCACCAGGTCGTGCAGGTCGCGGGCGATGCGGTCGCGGTCCTCGTAGACCGCCAGCCGCTCCCGGCCCCGGCGGGCGTCGGCCAGGACCAGGGCGAGCGCCGCCTGCGAGGCGAACTGCGTCGCGAGCAGCCGCTCCACGTCCGTGTAGGGGCGTCCGCCGCGGCGGCGGGGCAGGGCGAGGGTGCCGATGAGCCGGCCGCTCGCCTGCAGGGGCAGCATCATGCTCGGCCCGAACCGGTGCCGTACGCGGGTGGTCATGCGCGGGTCGGTCGCCGAGTCGTCGAGGAACACCGGCTCGCCGCCGAGGAGCTGCTCCAGGACCGGGCTGCCCGGCGCGATGGTGGCGCCGACCATGTCGTCCGGATCGTCGGGCGTCGAGGCGGTCACGATCTCCATGCCGCCCTCGGCGGTCGGGTGCAGGATGACGCCCGCCGAGGCGTCGGCGAGCATCCGGGCCCGTTCGGCCACCGTGGTCAGCGCGTCGTCGGTGCCCTCCTCGGTGAGCAGCGCCGTGGTGACGGCCGCCGCGCCCTCGATCCAGCGCTCACGCTGCCGGGCCGTCTCGTACAGCCGGGCGCTGCCGATCGAGATGCCGGCCTGGGCGGCCAGGACCCGCAGCACCTGCTCGTCCTCGGCGGTGAACGGCCCCGACCCGGGCCGCCCGGTCAGCCGCAGCTCGCCGATCTCCTCGTCCCGGACGTGGACCGGCACCCGCAGCAGGGGAGCCGTCTGCGGTGCGGGCTCCGGGCCCGGGTCCGGGGTACGGATTCCGGCGATGCCGCCCTCGCGAGGGTCGGTGACCACCAGGGCCGCGCCGCCGGCGCCGGTCAGTTCTGCGGCGCCGTCCACGATGCGCCGCAGGACGGTGCGCAGATCGAGGTCGGTGCCGGCGCCCAGGAGCGCTTCGAGGAGACGGGTCAGTCGGGGCGCGGGCTGCGCGGTCATCCGTCGGGCATCCTCGGTTTCCTGCCGCCCCCGGTGTCCTGGCCCCCCTCGGGCGTCCGGCGGCGGATCAGCCGGTGCCGGAGCCGGAGCCGGAGTCGGCGCCGGAGTCCGGGCCGGCATCCGTGGCGGAGCCTGAGCGGGCAGCGCCGACACCGGCGTCCGAGGTCGTCGGGTGGAGGACGAGGGGCTCGACCCGGCCCTCCAGCATGCTGCCGAGGCCCTGGACGGCGCACACGTCGGGCCGCTCCGCGATGTGCACCGGCATGCCGGTGGCCTGACGCAGCATCTGGTCGAAGCCCGGCAGCAGCGCGCTGCCGCCGACCATCATGATCCCGCGGTCGGCCAGGTCCGCGACCAGATCCGGCGGGCAGTCCCGCAGCACCTTGCCGATGCCGTCGAGCACGGCCGTCAGCGGCGTCTGGATGGCGTTGCGCACCGTGGCGGTGTCGACCCGCACACTGCGCGCCAGGCCGGTCGCCACGTCCCGGCCGTGGATCTCGGTGGACGCCGGTCCCTGCGGGGTCAGTCCGTTGCCGGACAGAGCGAGCTGCAAGGGGCGTACCGACTGGCTGGGCAGTACCAGCTCGTGCTGGTGGCGCAGCAGCTGCACGATCGCGTGGTCCACGGCCTCGCCGCCGACCGGGATGCGCTCCGCGGTCACGATCGAGCCGAGGGAGAGGACCGCGACCTGCGTGGCGTGCGCACCGCACACCATGATCATGGTCGCCTCGGGCCGCTCCACGGGCAGTCCGCAGCCGACCGCCGCCGCGATGAGGGTGTCGACGAGTTCCACCCGGCGCGCGCCGAGCCCGACCAGCGTCTCGATCGCCGCCCGCTGGGACAGCGGGTCCGCGTCGTGCGGGGTGCAGACGGCGGCCCGCAGCCGGGGCTTGCGGCGCAGGGCGCGCCGGATCTTGTCGCCGAGCAGGTGGCGCAGCATGCGCTGGGCCATCTCGATGTCGACGACCGTGCCGCCGGAGACCGGACGCACGACACGGATGTACCCGGGGGTGCGGCCCGTCATCTTCTCCGCGAACTCGCCGACCGCGATGAGCGCGCCCGTGCGGGTGTTGACCGCCGCGGCGGACGGCTGGTCGACGACCAGTCCCGCCCCCTTCACGTACACGCGGGTCCGCGCCGCGCCCAGGTCCACGGCGAAGTGGCAGCGGCGCAGCGCCTCCAGACTGGCGGTATTGGCAGTACTGGCGGTCATGGCGAATCCTCCCGAGAGCGCGGACCGTGGCGGGGCCGTCCGGTGGCCGGCCTGTGGCACCGATCGTGCGCGGCGACACGTCCGTGCGCCTGCTGGAGGGGGCCGGGCGGGGGGCCGCTGAACGGGGGGTGTCCGGCCGGGGTGCCCGTCCCGTCGAGGCTGTGCGTCCCGCCCCTTGGCCGGCCTCTCGCGCCACTGGCGGGAACCCGCCAGGGCAGCTTTCCGCCGCGTCCGGCCAACTCCCCTGCCCCGCAAGCCCCCTGAGACTGCTCAGAGCACTCTACGACGACACGAAGAGAGACGTGGATGAGCACAGGACCAGTCAGACGTGGGGCGACCCTCCTGTCGGCGGGGCTCGTGATCGCGCTGCTGCCGGCCGGGACGGCGGCGGCGCAGGAGCCGCCGCCCGACCCGGCCGGCACCCCTCGCACGGCCTCCGCGGCCGGCACGGCCCGCACCGTCACCCTCGTCACCGGCGACCGGGTGACGGTCACCGAGCTCGACGGCGGCAAGAAGACCGTCACGGTCGACCGGCCCGAGGGCGCCACCGGAGCCGTGCGCACCAGCAGCTCCGGCGGCCGGACCGTCGTCGTACCGGACGAGGCACTGCCGTACCTGCGCGACGGCAGCCTCGACGAACGGCTCTTCGACGTCGGCGAACTGCTGGAGCAGGGCCTCGCCGACACCGAGACCGGAGAGCTTCCGCTGATCGTGACCTACGACAAGAGCGCGCGGGTCGCCACCCCGAGGGGCGCCGAGCGGACCCGGGCGCTGCCCAGCGTGCGCGGGGCCGCCGTCGAGGCCGACAAGGGACGGACCTTCTGGCGGGAGTTCACCCGGCGCGGCGCCGGCATCGACGGCGTGTGGCTCGACGGGCGGGTCACCGCCTCCATGGCCGAGTCCAACGCGCAGATCGGCTCGCCCGAGGCCTGGGAGGCCGGGCTGACCGGCAAGGGCGTCACCGTGGCCGTGCTGGACAGCGGCGTGGACGCCGGGCATCCGGACCTCGCGGGGCGGATCGCGCAGAGCAAGAGCTTCATCCCCGGCGAGGAGGTCGCCGACCGCAACGGCCACGGCACGCACGTCACCTCCACCGTGGGCGGCAGCGGTGCCGCCTCAGACGGCAAGGAGAAGGGCGTAGCGCCCGGCGCCACCCTGGCGGTCGGCAAGGTCCTCTCCGACGAGGGCTTCGGCAGCGAGTCCGAGATCATCGCCGGCATGGAGTGGGCCGCCCGGGACGTGGACGCCGACATCGTCTCGATGAGCCTCGGCTCGACCGAGCCGAGCGACGGCACCGACCCCATGGCCGAGGCCGTCAACACCCTCTCCCGCGAGACCGGCGCCCTCTTCGTCATCGCGGCCGGGAACACCGGCACCCCCTCCTCCATAGGCTCGCCCGGAGCGGCCGACGCCGCCCTCACCGTGGGCGCCGTGGACTCCGCCGACCAGGCGGCCTGGTTCACCAGCGCCGGGCCCCGCTACGGCGACAACGCGCTCAAGCCCGACCTGTCGGCCCCGGGCGTCGGCATCCTCGCCGCCCGGTCCCGGCTCACCGAGGGCAGCGGCGACTACACCGGCATGGACGGTACGTCGATGGCGACGCCGCACATCGCCGGTGTGGCCGCCCTGCTCGCCGAGCAGCACCCGGACTGGACCGGCGCGCGGCTCAAGGACGCGCTGATGTCCACGTCGAAGGAGCTGGACGCCTCCGCCTACCAACTGGGCGCGGGCCGGGTCAGCGTGCCGGGCGCCGTCCACGCCGACGTCACCGCCACCGGCAGCGCCGACCTGGGCTTCTACTCCTGGCCCTACGACGCCGAGGAGCCGGTCACCAGGACCGTCACCTACACCAACTCCTCCGATGCGGACGTCGAGCTGAAGCTGTCCGTGCGGGGCGCCCCCGAGGGCGTCGCCACCCTCGCCGACACCACCCTCACCGTGCCCGCGCACGGCACCGCCGCCACCACCGTCACCGGCGACGGGGCGAAGGCGCCGGTCGGCACCACGAGCGGGCGGATCGTGGCGGCCGACGCGAGCGGCACCACTCTCGCGCACACCGCGTTCGGGCTGGTCAAGGAGGAGGAGCGGTACACGCTCACGGTGCACGTCAAGGACCGCTCCGGTGCCGCGACGCCGGCCGACCTGACCGTCCAGCAGCTCGCCGAGGGCATCGACCCCGTCCCGGCCCACGTCGGGGAGTCCGGCACCCTGGAGCTCCGGCTCAAGCCCGGCACGTACAGCCTGACGTCCTTCCTCGACGTGCGCGGCAGCCACGGCGCCGACTCGCTCGGCCTGGGCTTCCTCGCCGCACCGGAGGTCGTCGTCGACCGGGACCGCGAGATCACCCTGGACGGACGTGAGCTGCGCGAGCTGAGCGCCGACGTCCGCAAGCCCACCGAGACGCGGCAGCTGCTCATGGAGTACGACCGCAGCGCGAACGGCTCCGACCTCTTCGGCGCCGTCCAGGTGCCGCTGACGTACGACAGCGTCTTCGCCGCGCCCACGGAGAAGGTCACCGAGGGCGGCTTCGAGTACCGGACCGTGTGGCGGCTCGGCAAGCCGCTCCTCGAGGTGAAGGGGATCGGCGAGGCCACCGTCCAGTCCGGGGGCACCCTGATCGAGGGCCGCACCCGGCTGCCGCTGGTCGACGTCGGTGACGGGCCCTTCCCGGACGGCGTGCGCGGCAAGGCGGTCCTCGCCGAGCTGACCGAGGGGACCGAACCGGCGGCGCTCGCCCGGGCCGCGCAGGACGCCGGCGTCAAGGCGCTGTTCGTGACCGACGACGCCCCCGGCCGGCTGATGGCGTGGTGGGGCACGGACGACAACGCGGACCGGCCGCTGCAGATCGCCACGGTCGACGCGGCCGACGCCCGCCGGCTGCACCGGGCCGGCCGGGTCGACATGACCGGCACCCGCGACACGCCCTATGTGTACGACCTGTCCGAGGGACACGAGGGCGCCGTGCCCGACCGGGACCTCACCTACGCGCCGGGCCACCGCGACCTGGCCGTGCTGCACACCAAGTACCACGGCGACGAACCGTCGAGCGGCGGAGAGTTCCGGTACTCGCTCACCGACACCTTCCCGGTCGGGCTCGGCTTCCGGGAGCGGATCGACTACCCCGTCGAGCGCACCGAGTACGTGTCCACCGGACCCGGCCAGCTCTGGCACGAGACCGTGACCAGCGCCGACGGAGCGCTGGAGGAACGCGGCGGACTGTCCGCGTACCGGGGCGGCTCGCGGGCGGAGCTGAACTGGTTCAAGCCGGTGTGGCACCCCTACCTCGGCACCGGGCTCGGCTGGGGGCAGCAGCGCTCCGGGAACCAGCTCCGGTTCAACGCGCCCGGCTGGGGCGACTCGGGGCCCGACCACACCGGCTTCGGCGACGTCTGGAGCGAGGGCAGCGGCATGTCGCAGACCACGTCGGTGTACCTCGACGGCGAACTGGTCGACCAGGGGCCGGGTTCCGCCGTTTACGCGTGGGACATGCCCGCCGACGAGCACACGTACCGGCTCGTCACCGACACCGCGCTCGACGCGAAGCGCTGGCCGCTCGCGAGCGAGGGCCACGCGGAGTGGACCTTCCGGTCGGCGGCCGCACCGGACGACCGCTGGACCTACCTGCCGCTGATCAACCTCTCCTTCGACGTGGACACCGACCTCGCGGGCACGGTGCGCGGCGGGAAGAAGCTGCGGATCGGGCTCGGCGCGGAGTACGTGGCGGGCGCCCCGGACACCGGGACGATCGGCGGCGGGAAGCTGGAGGTGTCGTACGACGACGGGGGGAGCTGGCACCAGGTCCGGCTGCGCGAGGGTGAGGGGGAGGCGTCCTGGCACGGGACGCTGAGCGTGCCGCGCGACGCGGAGCACGTCTCGCTGCGGGCCTCCGCGCGCGACGACCGGGGCGGCTCGGTCACCCAGGAGATCGCGCGGGCGGTGGCCGTGCGGTAGGCCCTCCGCGCGCCCATACGCGGACGGCGCCGCCTCCCTGGGACGGGGAGGCGGCGCCGCCTGGGTTCTCGGACCGTCAGACCAGCCAGCCGACGAAGTGGACGAGGCCGGCGAGGATGTCGGTGAGAAGGTTCATGATCGTGCAGCTCCTTGCGCTGTTCATGTGCGGGACCCGCCGGGCCCCGCTGGGACTTACTGGGGACTGTGCGTCAACTACGGTCTGCAGCCCGTTGCTTGCACACCGTAAGTATCGTTGGTCCCTGCAGTCACATGTGCTCTCCAGAGCGACGATCACCTGTTCCAGGGAACAACTGCTCGCTTGTTCGGATCACGCCAAGCTCGGCCAGGTCCTGGGGACGCAGGCGCAGTCGACCGGCCGTTTCCTCCACCTCCTCCGGCGGGCGCTTCAGGATCGCCGCCGCGTGCTCCGGCGCGATGACCGAGAAGTAGCTGTCCGGGGTGGCCCAGGTGGCGCCGGGCGCGGCCAGGGCCAGCGCACCGCCCGAGCCGCCCTCGCCGATCACCAGCGTGGTGACCGGCGTGCGCACCGAGGCGACGGCGCCGAACAGGTCCGCGATCGCCGGACCCGCCCCCTGCCGCTCCGCCTCCGCGTCGTTGGCCGCACCCGGCGTGTCCACCAGGGTCAGCACCGGGATGCCGAGCCGGTCCGCGAGGTGGACGAGCCGGGTCGCGGTGCGGTACCCGGCGGGCCGGGTCGCCGCGCCCGTCTGGGCGGCGTACGCGACCGTGCGCCCCGCGTGCGTGCCGAAGCCGCACAGCATGCCCTCCGGGTCCCGGCCGCCGCAGCGGTCGCCGGACAGGGCGACCCGTTCGGTGAAGTAGGCGTCCAGGTACGCCCCCGCGCGCGGGCGTCCGGGGGCACGGGCCCGGCGCACCGCCTCCCAGCCGCCGGCCGGCAGGTCCCGCGCGCCCAGCGGCTGAGGCACCGGCGCCGGAGTACCGGACGGCGTCGTCAGCAGCCGCAGCCACCGCCCCAGCGTCGCGCGCAGCTCCCCGGGCGGCACGACGGCGTCCGCGCTGCCCGCCGCCACCTGCGCCTCGGCCGTGTACGCCGCCGGGTCGGCGTCCGGCGGCCGGACCCGCGACCCGGCGAAGCCGACCTGGGCGCCGGGCAGGGCGAGGACCACGTCGGCGCCCGCGCCCAGCGTCGCCCAGCCGCCCCCGGTCGCCGGGTCCCGCACCACCGCGACCTGCGCGAGACCGGCCGCGCGGGTCAGCGCCGACTGCCGGGCCACCCGCTGCAGCTGGGTCAGCGCGAGCATCCCCTCCTGCATCCGGCTGCCGCCGGTCGCGACCAACGGCACCACGGGCAGCCGGTGTTCACGAGCGAACGCGTACGCGGCCTCAAGACGGTCGCCGGTGCGGTGGCCCAGCGAGCCGCCGAGGAAGCCGAACTCGAAGGAGACGAGCACGACCCGGGTGCCCTCGATCTCGCCGGTGCCGCAGACGACGGACTCCGTCTCGCCGGTGCGCTCGGCGGCGCGGGCCCGCGAGGCGTCGTAACCGGGCCAGCCGAGCGGGCCGTCGGGCCGCCACGGGCCGTCCGCGTGCGGGAGTTCGGCGAAGGTGGCGTCGTCGGTGACCAGGGCGAGGAACTCCCGCGCGGTCAGGCGCTCAGTCATGGCCCAGCGCCCGCTTCATGACCTTCCCCATGTCGTTGCGGGGCAGCGCGTCGAGGTGGCGGACGACGCGGGGCCGCTTGTGCGGGGCGAGCCGGCCCGCCACATGGTCGGCCAGCGTGCCGAGGGCGGGCGGCGCGGCGGGGTCGGCCGGCACGATCCAGGCCACGATCCGCTCCCCGAGGTCCGGGTCGGGTTCGCCGGTGACGGCGGCCTCGCGCACCGCCGGGTGTTCGAGCAGCGCGTTCTCGATCTCCCCGGCGCCGATCTTGTAGCCGCCGCTCTTGATCAGGTCGGTGGCCTTGCGGCCGACGATGCGGACGTAGCCGTCGGGGTCGCGCACCGCCATGTCGCCGGTGCGGAAGAAGCCGTCCGCGGTGAAGGCGGCGGCGGTGGCGTCGGGGCGGTTGAGGTACTCCGTGAACAGGTTCGGGCCGCGCACCTGGATCTCGCCGACGCTCTCCCCGTCCAGGTCCGCGATCGGCGTGCCGTCCTCCTCCACCAGCCGCAGCTCCACGCCCGGCAGCGGCACGCCCACCGTCCCGGCGCGCGGCTCGCCGTCGGCCCGCACACTGGTGTTCATCAGCGTCTCGGTCATGCCGTACCGCTCGATCACCCGGCGGCCGGTGACGGCGGCGATGCGCTCGTGGTCGTGCACCGGCAGCGCGGCCGACCCCGACACCAGCAGCCGGGCCCCGGCGAGCGCCTTCGCCAGCTCCGGGTCGCCGGGGAGCGTCTCGGCGATCCGGTGGTACATCGTGGGTACGCCGAACAGCATGGTCGCGCCGTCGTTCAGCTCCCGCGCGGCGCCCTCGGTCGAGAACCTGCCCAGGTGGCGCACCGAGCCGCCCCGGCGCAGCGGGCCGAGGACGCCGAGGACCAGCCCGTGCACGTGGAACAGCGGCAGCCCCTGCACCAGGACGTCGTCGCCGGTCCACCGCCAGGCGTCGGCGAGCGCGTCCAGGGTCGCCGCCAGGGCGCGCCGGGGGATGACGGCGCCCTTGGGCGGGCCGGTGGTGCCGGAGGTGTAGACGACGAGCGCGGGGTCGCCCTCGTCGGCGTGCTCCTCGGGGACGGCCCCGCGGGCCCGGGCGTCGACGTCGACGCGTTCCAGGGCGGCGAGCGCGGGCGGGAGTTCGGCGTCCGGGGGCGCCAGGACCAGGGAGGGCGCGCTGTCGGCGAGGATGTGCGCGAGTTCCCTGTCGCCCGACTTCGGGTTGAGCGGCACGGCCGCGACCCCGGCCAGCAGCGCCGCGACCACGGCGACGGCGGTCTCCATCGCCGGGGAGGCCCAGACGGCGACCCGGCCGGCGCCGCCGATCCGCCCGGCCGTGGCGCCCGCCGCGGCGGCGAGTTCCGCGTAGGTCAGGGAACGCTCGCCGAACCGCAGCGCCGGCCGGTCCGCGGCGGCCCCGGTGTCCGCGAGAGCGGGGAAGAGCGGTGACGCGTGACCCTTCTGCATCTCTGTCATGGCTCATTGTTGAGCACGGGCGGACGGGGTGTCGACGCGGTCCGGCACCGCCTGCGCCCCGACACCCCGCACCCTCAGCCGTTCCGTCCGGCGCGTTCGTGCCGGCGCAGCAGCGGCAGCACCCGCGTGTAGAAGATCCGCATCTCGTCCCGGGTCGGCCAGCCGGAGAAGATGAACTCGCTGATGCCGGCCGCCTTGTACTCGTACAGGTACGCGGCGACCTCCTCGTAGCTGCCCACCACGCACAGGGCCGGTCCGCCGCGGTAGGCCACGGCACCGGAGTACAGCATGGGGGAGAGCCAGTCGGACTCCGCGGACTCGGCCAGTTGGAAGGACGTGTTCACGGCCACCGAATCGGAGGCCGCCACGGCGCTCGCGATCATCTTGCGGTGCTCTTCGTCGGGGTTCCGCATCAGCTCGGCGAGATCAGCCAGCGCCTCCTCGCGGGTCTCCCGCGCCAGCACGTGCATGCGGGTTCCCACCCGGCCGCCCTGCGTCAGCACGGGCTTCGCCGCCGCGGCCAGCCCCTCGGGGGTGTCGCCGTACCGCAGCCAGCAGTCGCCGTGGTCCAGGGCGGTCTGCTGGGCCACCTCGGACGCCCCGCTGATGTAGATCTCGGGACGGCCTCCGTCCTTGTAGCCCAGGCCCAGCCGCGCGCCCTCGACGCGGTAGTGGTCGCCCTGGTAGGACACCGGGGCCTCCTCGCGCCAGAGCCGGTGGAGGATCTCCAGGAACTCGTTGGACCGCGCGTAACGATCGTCGTGCGCCAGGAAGTCCCCGTAGCCCGCCTGCTCGGCCGGGGAGGTGCCGGCGACCAGGTTGAGGGAGATCCGCCCGTCCGACATCCACGAGACCGTGTTGACCACCTGGGCGAAGAGCGTCGGAGAGAGCAGTCCCGGACGGTAGGCGAGGAGGAACTTGACCCGGCGCGTCTCGCGGACCAGGGCGCCCAGTACGGGAAGCGGGTCGGGCATGTGGGAGCCGATCCCCATGAGGAGCGAGTCGACCCCCAGGTCGTCCGCCTCCTTCGCGAAGTCGACGATCCCCTCGAAGTCGAGCCGGCCGGTCCCGTATTTCCCCGACGCCTTCTGCTGGCCGCTGAGCGGCGAGTTCCAGTGCACGCGCAGCTCGTTCGAGTCCGGCTGCGGTTGGCTTGACAAGCTACTGGCGACCACGTTCTCACCTTCCGATGGCTCAGGATCTGTTGCTGCTACTGCGTCGGGACCCGTGCGACGCCGCCGACGTCGACGCGCAGGTCCCCTCCCGCCGTGGCGGTGACGGTGGCCGGGCTGCCGAGGGCGTCGCCCATGTCGGCCGCGATCCGGTGGATGCCCCGGCCGGCCAGGTGCGCGGCGAGACACGCGGTGCCGTTGGCGTTGGCGACGTCCTCCGGGACGCCGATCGACGGGGCGAACATCCGGGCCGCGAGCGTGCCCCCGGGCGACGGTGCCGAGTACACGTAGGCGCCGAGCAGACCGAACCGGTCGCAGGCCGCCCCGAGACGGTCGAGGTCCGGGCGCAGCGCGGTGAGCCGGGCCCGGGTGGCGACCGGCACCAGCACGCGTGCGCGGCCCACGCCGGCGATCCGTACGTCCGGCCCGCACTCGTCCGGCGTGAGCCCGAGGGCCGGAAGGACGAGGGCGTGTTCCTGCGCGGTGGGTTCGCGCAGGTCGACGGGCCCGGGATCGAAGGCGGCGGTGATCAGCTCGCCGTGCCGCTCGGCCCGCCCCGCGAAGACGCGCCCCCCGGCACGGAGCGTGATCCGGAAGGGCCCGGCACCGTCGTGCCGGGCCGCGAGGAGGGCGAGGGCGGCGACCGTCCCGTGTCCGCAGGCGGGCAGTTCGCCCACCGCGGTGAAGAACCGCAGCTCGGCGGCGTCGCCGGCGCGGCGCACGTACACGGCGTGCGACGTGCCCAGGGCGACGGCGGTCCGGCACCGCTCCTCGACGCCCGGCGACGGGGCGGCCGCGTCGTCCTCCAGCACGACTGCCGTGGGACTGCCGCCCGCGCCGTCCCGCAGGCACGCGCGGACGACCGTCGCGTCCGGCGCGCTCACGGGGCTGTCACTTGGCTTCCTCCAGCGTGGCGTACCCCGTGGCCGCCGAGGCGGTCTCCGCGCCTTCCTGGAGCTGGAAGAGCGAGCCGAAGGGGCGCTCCGCGAGGGGGAGGCGCCACGCCCCGGCCTCCACGCGTGCCGTGTCCGACGCGCTGCCGCGCAGCACCCGCACCCCGGCCTCGTTGTGGCCCGCGTGCGCGCCGAAGTGGATCGGGTAGGCGTCGGCCGCCCGGTAGGCCGGCAGGAAGGCGCGGCGGTACCGGTCGGAGCGGTTCGGGGAGGAGTAGTGCAGGAGCAGGGGGTGGATGAAGATCACGCTGCCGGCCGGCGCCTCGATGGCCACGGCGAGCGACGGGTCGGGGGCGTCGGCGCCCGCCACCTTGCCGCGGAAGAAGCCGTCCACGTAGTGGTCGGCGAGGCCGCGCAGGTGGGAGCCGGGAACGGCCTGGAGGGCGGAGTTCTCGGTGGTGGTGTCGTCCAGGTAGACGAGGGCCGTCACCAGGTCGGTGTTGGTGTGGGGGTAGTAGGCGAAGTCCTGGTGCCAGTCCACGACGCTGCCCACCTGCGGGGCCTTGAGGTGGAGCTTGCTGTAGTGGAACAGGATGTCGGGGCCGATGAGGGCCTCGACCTGGTCGAGCAGTCTGGGATTCGCGGCGGCCCGCTCGAACGCGCGGTGCTGCTTGGTGGGCGACCAGATCCGGCGGGCCATGCCGTTGTCGCCCGGCTCCACCTCGGCGACGGAGCCGATGTCCGCGACGTCCAGGATCTCGGTGATGGCGGCGTTGAGCTCGGCGACCTCGTTCGGGTCGAAAAGCCGCTCGGCGACCGCGAAGCCGTTCTCGCGGTACTCCTTGACGAGCGCGGCAGTCTCGGGTGCGGACATGCGCGGTTTCCTCTCTGCTGGGCATCGGGGGTGCGGTCGGGTGGCGTCGCGCGGGTCCGGCGGGCGAAGACCGCCCGCCGGACCCGCGCCGGCTGCGGGGCGGGACCGCGGAGCGTCCCCGTGGAGCCCGCGCCGGGTTCACCCCTCAGGCGCGCGAGCATCCCCGCGTGCCGGTCCTGCCGTCGGCGAGGGCCGTGGACGGGCGGGTCACACCGCGGCGGCCTGCGGGTGCTTGGCGACGGTGTCCTCGTAGATCTCCCGGAAGAACATCGCGAGGATCTCCTGGACGTCGTCGATGTACTTGAACACCTGCTGGAAGTCCTCCTCCGTGAAGATGAGCTGCCGGAGGATGTCCCACATCTCCTGGGAGTGGTCCTCGGTGGTGTCGACGTGGAGGTGGGCGGCCTGCCCCTTGACGTTCTCCTTGCCGAGCCGCTGCTGGAGGTTGTCGACGATGGCCGGCTGGAGCTTCACCTGGGTGTACTCGACCAGGTAGTTGGAGACCACCGGGGCGAGCGCCGACTCGTGCTCCAGGGCGTAGTAGAAGAAGCCCTCGAAGAGCCGGGTGGACAGGTAGGGCTCGGTGGCGAGGATCTCCTCCTCGGTGACACCGGCCGCCTCGGCGTCGCTGATGTACAGCTTGTCGTGCAGCATCTCCTCGGCCTGGTACTGCGCGTAGTCGCGGGCGGCCCTGGGCGAGACCTGGGCGATCTTGTAGATGGCCTTGGACTGGCTGACCCGGGAGAGGCGGATCCGCCACACGTGCTCGATGAGGGTGCGGCGGTAGTACGCCTGGTGCAGCTCGGGCTCGGTCAGGTGGGACGCGAAGGGGACGGTGGCCTTCCACTCCGCCATCTTCTTGTCCATGTAGCGGTCGAGTTCGGCCTTCTTCAGACGGCTCTGTTCCTCGTTGTAGAGCGGCTTCGGGTGGTCGATCCCGGTGTTCTTCACGCGGTTCATCGCGTTCTCCTTCGCAAGAGGGTTCGCAGAGGGACGTTCACGGAAGGGTCAGGGTGGGCGCCGCCCGGCACGGTGGCGGGGTCAGCGGTAGCGGACGTGGAAGTGCTCCGTCGCATGCCGGTCGAGGAAGGCGATCTCGGCTTCGAGGTCGTCCGCCGCCACGTCCCACAGGGCGTCCATCAGACAGATCCCCCGGTCGGACGCGTCGAGTTCGGTTCCCTCCGCCACGTGGAGGCGCAGGATCCGGGGCGGGCGGCTGGGCGGCTCGAAGCGGATCTCGTCGATGGTGCGCCCCTTCTCCCCGTACTTGCTGAGGAACACCGCCGCCCGGGTGGGCGCGCCGGTACGCAGGGCCTCCACCTGGGACGCGCGGGTGAGCCGGTCGCAGAAGGCGTCCTGCTCGCCGTCGGGCAGCAGCAGGGACTCGGTCCACAGGTCGAGCAGGGAGCACCCGGTGACGGTCTGGGTGCTGGGATTGATGAGACTGCCGCCCATGCGGGGGTTGATCTCGATGATCTCCCAGCGCTTCCTCGACTCCCAGTACTTGACCTCGATGTGGAAGGTGCCGGCGGTCAGCCCGCGCTCCTCCAGTGCGGCCAGGCAGCGGGTGACGTGGTCGGCCCCCTCCAGGACGAGGCCACGGTCGATGCTCGCGGGCGGGCTGACCGACATCCCCTCCAGGGTGGTCCGCTGCAGGCGTTCCACGCGGGCCTTCTCGTGGACGCACAGGTGGTGGACCCGTCCGTCCAGGACGACGGTCTCGAAGCTGAACTCCGGGCCCTCGACGTACTCCTCGACGAGGAAGTCGTACCGGTCCATGAAGATCGCCTTCATGCGCCGGTCGGCGCGCATCTGCTCCTGGAGCGCGGGCAGGTCGGCCAGGTCGCCGACGTCGTCCAGGACGAAGGTCGCGAAGGACGAGGCGCCGCGCACCGGCTTGACGAACCAGCGGGCGGAGGAGTCGAGTTCGGGGAGCGCGCCGGGCGCGAGCCGGCTGACCCGGACCTCGCTCAGCCCCTCGGCGAAGAGGAAGCGGCGCAGCTCGTACTTGTCGAGGCAGAGGCGCAACGCGGCCGCGGTGGAGTCGCGTGCGCCGATCCTCTCGTTGCACTCGGCCATCAGGAGCCGGTAGCCCTCGAAGGTGGCGAGGGCGGCGTCGACCCGGTAGCCGCGTTCGGAGAGTTCGCGGACGGCCTTCTCGACGTCGCCGGAGTGCAGTTCGGCCTCTTCGGTGACCACGCAGTCCGCCAGGTGGCGGCGGGTCTCGTCGAGGACCTCCGGCAGTTCCGGCCGGGAGCTGAGGCCGACCAGGGCCACGTCGAGCGCGGCGGCGGCCGCGGCGATCTCCTCGGTGTACGACTTTCCCAGGTGCAGGAGGAGCAGGATCGCTCTCTTCATCGGTGCATCTCCTCGAAGTCCGGGACCGCCCTCAGCGCAGTCGGGCTGCCTGCTGCTGCGCCGTCTCGAGCTGGTGGGCCCGCAGGATCTCCACGAGGCGGGCGCCACCGCCGTCCCGGAGCGGGTCGACGACCGGTACTCCGGTGTCGGCCTCCAGCTTCTCGGCCTCGCGCCGGTAGTCCTCGTCGCTGTAGCCGAAGCTGTTGACGCTGACGGCGGCGACCTTGGCGGGCCGTTCGAAGCGGGTCAGCTCCTCGTTCATGCGGATGAGCTCGGGGATGGGGATGATGGGCGTCTCCCAGACCTTGGTGCGCTCGGCGCCCAGGCGGTGGCAGAAGACCAGGGCGTGCGGCAGGGAGCCGTGCAGGATGGCGAGGGCCACGCCGCTGAACCCGATGTGGTTGAGGGAACCCTGGCCCTCGACGACGACCCACTCGTTGCCGGCCGCGGCCTCGAGGACGGCCTGCTCGACGGCGCCGCCCATGAAGTCGCCGGGCACGCCGTCGACCGCGACGCCGTGGCCCGAGATCAGCATGCCGCTCTGGCCGGTGGCGGCGAAGCCGGTGCGGATGCCGCTGCGGTTGGCCTCGTTCCAGATCTCCAGGGCGGCGGTCTTCTTGCCGATGTTGGAGTCGCTGCCGCAGGTGTGGACGACCCAGGTGTCCAGGTCCAGGACGCGGGCCCGGTTGAGCGGAACGGGCGGGGAGTCCTTGGTCTCCCAGACGGTGACGCCCTTCTCCCGGACGGCACGGGCGATGTCCGGATCGTCGTTGAGGCGGTAGTGGATCGAGTTGATCAGGTGGAGGCCGTTCTGGACGGCCGCGAGGAGGTGCGGCTTCCAGCCGGAGGGCAGGTCGGCCGAGTGCAGGCCCTTGCCGATGATCATGACCTCGGGGCGCAGGTGCAGAGCGTGCTCGACGCGGCCGACGATCGGGATCGCGCCACCGTAGCCGAGGACGTCCTGAACGGTCTGGCCGGCCTTCCGGCTGTCGATCACGGCGACGCAGCGGTCCCCGTTGTAGCGGATCAGCGACGCCGCGATCTTGCTAGTGAAGAGTCCGAAGCAGCCCTCGGCGAACAGCACGAAGTTCTTGTCGACCAGCTCCGCATGGCTCAACTGACCCACGTCTTCCTCCACGGACTCGATGGTTCGATTGCCGATGGCACGAGATGTTCGGGGCGCCCTACGCGACGGGCTCGGTGGTCAGGCGGTACTGCGCGCGTGCCTGGCGCACGGCCGCCTCGATCTGCGCCTGGGTGCCGCCCCGGAAGAGGAAACGGCCGCCCTGGAGCGTGGCGTACGAGCCGGGACGGGAGACCAGGACCTCGCCCGCCCTCGGCACCAACTCGCGGTACACGTGGGGCACCTCGCCCAGGAGCGGGGTGGAGCTGACGACCTTCTGGGGCAGCGGCCGGGGGCCCGGGACGATCAGCCACCCGCCGCTCAGTTCCGGGTCGGGGACCGGCAGGTCCACCGGGCGTCCGAGCAGCACGTCGGTCCACAGCCGGAACAGGTTCACGCCGTGCACGTCGTGGACGACGTACGACACGTCGGCGCCCGGCACCCGGGCTCCGACCTCCAGGAACACCAACTCATCGCCCGTGTCGAAGAGTTCGAGGTGGAAAGCGGAGCTTCGCAGACCGAGCGCGGTCAGACAGCGCAGGGCGAAGTCCTCACAGCGGCCCCGCACCCCGGGATCCGTCTGGAAGACCGAGCCGAGCGGTTCACCCAGGCGCTCGAAGTCCAGACAGGTGGAGACGTAGCGCGACGTGCACAGGAACAGCGGTTTGCCGTCGGCGTCCACCACCCCGTCGACGTGCAGGATCTCGCCCTGGACGAACTCCTCGACCTCGAAGTCCCGCAGCGTCCGTTCGGCGCACAGGGCCCGCAGCTCCTCGGCCGAGGCGATCTCGCGCACACCCTGGCTGGACGCCCCCCGCACCGGCTTGACGATCACGGGGTAGCCGAACTCCCCGGCGGCCGCGAGGATCTGCTCCTCGGTGCGGCAGGACGCCCAGCGCGGCACCCGGAGGCCGGCCCGGGACAGCGTCTCCTTCATGACGGTCTTGTCGCGGAACCTGGCGGTCTCCTCGGGGCCGGGGCCCTGGATGCCGTACCGCTCGCGCAGGGTCGCCGCGAGGTCGAGGAGCATCTCGGAGAAGCCGATGACGTGGTCGAAGGGTCCTTCGTCGCGGACGACGGCGTCCACCAGGGCCAGCACGCCGTCCAGATCGGTGAAGTCCGGTACGACGTGGACCCGTTCGGCATCGGCGGGCACCCCGCTGCGACCGCCCTCGTCGCACACGTACGTGACCCGGTCGGTCTCCGGGTCGAAGACGACCCCGGGAGCGGCGAGGCGGTTCTCCCAGCGCCGCTCGTCCTCGTACAAGGGCCAGCGGGTCAGGAACAGGATTGCGCCGGACATGAATGTCGTCCTCACGGTTCACAGGCTTTGTGGTCGTGCCCGGCCGGGGCGGCCGGTTGATGGCGGCAGTGGGCCTTGAAAAACCGAAGAATGAGCCGGAAATGGAATTCCGGGAACGGCCCCCGACGCCTTTCGCGCTGCCACAGCCTCGCATGGGACCGGCGTCGTCAGAATAGGACCTAGGTCCCGGCGCCCCGGTCCCGCGGGTTCGCGTGCGCCCGGTTCCCTTCAAAGGCGGAGCGGGGTCCGTGGCGAGGTCGGCGGGGTGACGCTTCCCGCGCCGGCCGGGCCGCCGGGCCGCGCCGGCGGTGGACGGCGGGCCGGAATCGCCATGGGCACATGGACCTATTGCCCGCACGTCACACGGGGCACAGAATTCCATTCGCGTCCCACCGCCCCGGCGGTGGGGTGACCTGTTCCCGCTCTGCGGATGTCGACGGTGCCGCACACGGCGGGGACACGGCCCGGCCGTTGGCTTCCCCAACCGGACTGAATCTCACGGGACAGGATGTGGTGCTGCCGTGACGGCGGAGACGGTACGGCGAGCGAGTTCCGAGGACTTCCGGGCGGCCATGGCCCGGTTCGCGACCGGGGTCGTGGTGGTGACGACCCTGGGCGACGGCGGGCTGCCGCGCGGCTTCACGGCGAGTTCGTTCTGTTCGGTGTCGCTGCACCCGCCGCTGATCCTGGTCTGCCTGGCCAACTCGGCCGACTCCTTCGACGCGTTCGACTCCTGCGGGCATTTCGCGGTGAGTGTGCTGGGCCCCGAACACCGGTCGCTGGCACAGCGGTTCGCGACCAAGGGCACCGACAAGTTCGCGTCGGAGGGCCTGTCCCGCACGCCCGGCGGACTGCCCACCGTGGCGGGTGCGCTCGTCGAACTCGACTGCGACGTGTACGCCCGGCACCCGGCCGGGGACCACACGATCCTGATCGGCCGGGTGTCGGACACCCGTCTGGGAGAACGCGCGGCGTCTCCCATGGTCTATTACGAAAGGAACTTCCGTTTCCTGGCCTGAGCGGGCCGGCGGCGGTCTGGCCGCGGAACACGGTAAATGCCATGGGCAGATTGGCCTATTGCCCGCACGTCATCCGGGAAACAGAATTCACATTACGCCCCCCACTGCCGATGGAGGGCCGTTGTTGTGCGCCAGGACGAGCTTTTCCGACCTGCCGCCCCGACGTCGGAGCGACCTCGCTCGCAAAGGTTGTGGGGCGGCGCATGATGGGAAACGGGAGATTACGAGGATGCTACTGAAGGTTGATCCGGTCGATTCCTTCTCCGGAACTTTCCGCGTCCCGTCTTCGAAACCGGAGACGCAACGGGCGATTCTGGTCGGCACACTGGCCGACGGCACGTCACGGGTCTTCAACGATCTCCGCTGCGACGAGACGGAGACCATGAAGAACGCGTGCCGTGCCATCGGCGCCAAGATCACCGAGCACGACGACTACCTGGAGATCCAGGGCATCGGGCAGTCGTCCCCGCGCATCGGGCGCGTCATCCAGTCCCGCGGCTCGGGCCTGGTGTTCCGCGTGGTGACGGCGCTGGCCTCGGTGCAGCCCTCGCCGGTCGTCGTCACCGGCGACGCGACCCTGCGCAACCGCGTGATGGAGCCCCTGCTGCAGGCGCTGCGCGAACTCGGCGCGGACATCGAGTCGATCGTCGGCAAGGACCAGGCCCCGGTCGTCAACTGGGGGCACGGCCTGAAGGGCGGCACCTGCCGGCTGCCGGGCGACATCAGCTCCCAGTTCATCACCGCCATCCTGTTCGCCGCCCCGCTGGCCGACGGGCCGGTGGAGATCGAGGTGACGGGCGAGGTCTACTCCCAGTCGTACATCCGGCAGACGCTGGCGAGCCTGACCAACGCCGGCATCAAGGTCTCCGCGTCGGAGGACATGCGCCACTACCAGGTGGAGCCCTCCGCCTACCAGGCCCAGGACGTCACCACGCACGAGGACTACACCTCGGCCTCGTACCTGCTCGCCGCCGCCGCGCTCTTCCCCGGCCGGACCGTACTGACCAACGTCTACGGCGACAGCATGCAGGGCGAGTTCGCGATCGTCCCGATCCTGGAGCAGCTCGGGGTGAGCGTCACCTTCGACCGGGCCAGCTCGTCGCTGACCGTCGACAACCCGGAGGGGAGCATGCGCGGCGACTTCGAGGTCGACGTGCGGGACTGCCCCAACATCGTGCCCACGCTCGCCGCCCTCGGGGCGTACGTGCAGGGCAGTCTGCGGGTGACCGGCGGGCGCCTCACCCGCTTCCACAAGGCGTCGCGCATCGAGGCCATGGCCGCCGAACTGACCCGGGCGGGTGTGGACATCGAGGTCCTGTACGACGACGGGATCTGCGACGGCTTCCTGGTCCGCGGCGCCCAGACCTACCCCGGCGGCGTGACGCTGTCCAGCTGGGGCGACCACCGCATCTTCATGTCGCTGTTCGTGGCCGGCCTGCGGATGCAGTCCGCCAACCGGTTCTCCGGTTTCGAGGACGTCAAGCTGTCCTTCCCCACCTTCCTGGAGGAGTTCGCCAAGGCGGGCGTCCGGACCACCTCCGTCGAGGAGGAGAAGGAGCCCGCCGCGGCCCTCGGCTGACCAGGACCCCGGCACCTCCCGGCGGTACGCCGTCCGCGTACCGCCGCGCCGGGGACGCACGGGACACGCAACGGACGCGACGGGCGGCCGGCCTCGACCGGGCCGTCGGCGTGCGGGCCCGACCGACGCCCGCACGCCCCGTCGTGTCGCGCGGCCCGCGCGGCCCGGTGAACCGCACCCCACCGCAGGACCGTCCGCTCCCCCCGGTCAGGAAGTTCCCCCGATGCCCGCCACACCTGCCCCCCGGCTGCGCGCCGACGTCTCCGGGCTGCCTCGCTACGTCCCCGGCCGAGCCGCACCGAGCGACCGGGTGGACAAGCTGTCGTCGAACGAGAACCCCTACCCTCCGCTGCCGTCGGTCGTCGCCGCGATGCGCGAGGAACTGGAGCGCGTCAACCGCTATCCCGACCCGGGCAGCCGGGCACTGGTCACGGACCTGTCCGACGCGCTCGCGGTCCCCCCGGAGCATCTCGTGCCCGGCACCGGCTCCCTCGGCGTCACCCGGGACCTGCTGCGCGCCGCCGCCGGCGAAGGCGACGAAGTGCTGTTCGCCTGGCGCTCCTTCGAGGCGTATCCCCAGCTCACCTGGGCCAACGGGGCAACCGCGGTGCAGGTTCCGCTGCGTGCCGAGCGGCACGATTTGGAGGCAATGGCCCACGCGGTGACGGACCGCACCCGTATGATTATCGTGTGCAACCCCAACAACCCGACCGGCACGGCCGTGCGCCGTGGTGAGCTGGAGCGCTTCCTCGACCGGGTGCCCGGCCACGTGCTGGTGGTGCTCGACGAGGCGTACCGCGAGTTCGTCGACGACCCCGAGGTGCCCGACGGCGTCCAGGTGTACCGCGAGCGGCCCAACGTCGCCGTTCTGCGCACCTTCTCCAAGGCGTACGGGCTGGCGCGCCTGCGTGTGGGCTACGCGGTGGCGCATCCGCCGGTCGCGGCCGCGCTGCGGGCCTGCGCCGTGCCGTTCGGCGTCAGCGGCATCGCCCAGGCCGCCGCGCGGGCCTCGCTCGCAGCCGGCCCCGAACTGCTGGAGCGGGTGCGGACCCTGGTGGCCGAGCGCGCCCGGGTCACCCGTGGACTGCGGACCGCGGGCTGGATCGTTCCCGACAGCCAGGCCAACTTCGTCTGGCTGCGCCTCGGCGCGCGTGCGCGGGCGTTCACCGACGCGTGCGAGGCGGCGGGGATCATGGTGCGCCCCTTCGGCGACGAGGGGGTGCGGATCACCATCGGCGCTCCCGGGGCGAACGACCGCCTGCTGAAGATCGCGGGGGACTGGCTGGTGTGAAGCCGGCCGTGTGACGGCCCCACGTGCTCCGGCGTTCCCGAATACGGCTGCGGGTGTGGCCGCACTCCAGGGGAGCGCCGTCAAAGGTGCGTTTGGTGAATTGCTGATCCGGCATCCGAATTTTACTTATCCTTTGCCTTGGCCGGTGCGGGGCGATATTTTCCTGGGAATCACTGGCCAATTAGTCGCGCTGGCATGTAAATTTTGAATCCACGCTTGATCAGTTTCGCCCTGTGCCTTGTCGTAAGGCATCAGGACAGGACGCTGTTGCTCACCAGGCCCAGCGGTGTCCGGCGAACAGGTCGCGGATGACGGGGGGAGAGGCCGTGCTTGCGTGCGGTGGGCAGGTGAGCGTGCACGGCCGGACGGCGGTCCGCGCCGTCCGGGAGGCGCTCCGCCGCGGGGTCCGGCCGGGCGGTCCGGTCCGGTGTGCGGTCCCTCGTCCCCTTCCGGCCGACCGGCTTCGGCCCACCCCGCCTGCGCTGCGAGCGTGGCGGCGGCTCGCGCAGCAACGGCGCGTCCTGCGCCGGGGCCCCTGAGGGGGCCGGCGAGTCCTGCGCCGGACGCCGTATGAACCCCGCGTTCGCGGCGCCCGGGCCGCCGGTCCGCGACGTGTGTCGACCGTCGCGCCGCAGGTGCTTCACGGCCTTGGCTTTATGTCTTGCGGTGTTTTGAATTGTTCAAAACGGGGGGATTTCAATGCCGTCATGCCCATGCGCGTTTTATGCCGATCCGCGGGCGCCGAAACGCTTAGCGGCGCTTCCCGTTGCCTGAAACCCGGCCCGGTCGAGCAGGGCGCAGGGCCGCCTCCCATGACCGTGGACGTTTTT
The DNA here is from genome assembly GCF_000772045.1 of Streptomyces sp. CCM_MD2014. Lineage (GTDB taxonomy): Bacteria > Actinomycetota > Actinomycetes > Streptomycetales > Streptomycetaceae > Streptomyces > Streptomyces salinarius. Next base: position 6,082,828 of record NZ_CP009754.1, read on the forward strand.
TCTCATGCCCGTCGGGAGACCCAAGGAGGAGACAGGACGTGGAACAGGCAACTGTCGTAGAACTCACCGGCCGGGAGCTGGACGTACTCCGTCTGCTGGCCGAAGGGCTGAGCAACCGGCTCATCGCTCGAAGACTCGAGATATCCGAGAAGACCGCGAAGAACCACCTCAGCAGCATCTACCTCAAGATCGGCGCCACCGACCGGATCCAGGCGGCCCTCTACGCCCGGCACAGCGGCCTGACCGACCCCGGCGAAGCGGCTCCCGCCGCCCCCGCCCTCACCGCACGCGAGCAAGGCGTACTCAGCTTACTGGCCCAGGGGTTGAGCAACCGGCTCATCGCTCGGAACCTGGAGATTTCCGAGAAGACCGTGAAGAACCACCTCAGCAGCATCTACGCGAAGATCGGCGCCACCCATCGCACTCAGGCCGCCCTCTACGCCCTGTACTCGGGCCTCTGAACGGCCCGCGGCCGGGCCGCTCCCGCCGCGGGGCACCGTCGCCGGGCGTCATCCCTCCTCGACGAGGAACCTCCGCACCAGTTCCCCCGCCTCGTCCCGGCACTCCTCGAAGTAGGCGTGCCGGGCACCCGGGAAGAGATGGGTGCGGGCGCCGGGGATCCGGGAGGCGAGCAGCCGGAGGTTGTCCGCGGGGGTCAGCCGGTCCTGGTCGCCGTGGAGGACCAGGGTGGGTGCCGTGATGCGCGGCAGCTCGCTCCAGGCGTCGTGCCCGTTGCTGGCGACGAGGTGGCCGCGGCGCGCGTGGGCGGGCATCCTCGGGTCCCCGAGGGTTCGGTAGGGGCCGGGGTGCGCCGCCTGCCAGGCGGGCGAGTACATCAGGTCCGTCAGCGCCCGGCGCACGGCCTCGGGGTCCGGCTGTGCGAGGGACCGCCGTACCGATGCGTCGCGTTCCACGGCGTGCGGCCCGCCCGGTGAGGTGCAGCCCAGGACCAGCCTGCGGACCCGCTCCGGGTGGTGGACGGCGAGCAGTTGCGCGACCCGGCCGCCCATCGACGTGCCGTACACGTCGGCGCGCGCGACACCGAGCGCGTCCAGGACCGCGACGACGTCGTCCGCGAACTGCCGGATGGAATACGGCCCCTCGGGCTTGCCGCTGTCGCCCGTGCCGCGCAGGTCCAGGGTGAGCGTGGAGCGCACGCCGTGGAAGTCGTCGCGCACGCCGTCCCACCAGTGGTGGTCGTTCGCCTGCCCGGCGAGGAGCACCAGCGGTGGCCCCTCCCCGCGGTGCTGGTACGCCAGAGCGGTGCCGTCCTGGGCGCGGGCGAAGCCCGCGGACGGCCGGTCGTGTCCGGTCATCGCTGTCCTTCGGGTCAGGGCGCCGGCCGGCGGGCCCGCGCCGTCTCGATGTCCGGGACGTGCTCCTCGGCCCAGAGCCGTACGGCACGCAGCGGGACGAGCAGGGAGCGGCCCAGCGGCGTCAGGGCGTACTCGACGCGTGGCGGGTTCTCGTCGTACTCGTGGCGGCTGATCAGACCGTCGGCCTCCAGCGAGCGCAGGGTCTCGGTCAGCGCCTTCGAGGTGATGCCCCGGATGTGCGTCTTCAGTTCGCCGAAGCGGCGGGGTCCGCCGTCGAGGGCGTTGACGACGAACACGGTCCACCGGGCGCCGATGCGCTGCAGCACCGTGCGGCTCGGGCAGGTCGCTGCCATCACGTTGTACGCCCTGCCCATGGCTGCCCCCAGTTTCGTTGAAGATACCGGTATCAAATCCATACCGTTGTACCCCGATCCTAACGAGAGGGCGTGTGACGCATGGAGCGGATCCTGGTCATCGGTGGTGCACGGGCGCTCGGCGCGGCCGTCGCGAGGCGCGCGGCCAAGGACGGGTACGACGTCGTCGTCGGAGCCCGCGACCTGTCCGCCGCCGAGGGGCTGGCGGGCGAGATCGGCGCCACCGCGGTGCGCGTCGACCTGCAGGACGAGTCGACGCTCGAGGCCGCGGCACAACGGCTGGGTGAGGGGCTCGACCACATCGTCACGACCGGTTCGGCACCGCACGACGTGCGCGCGACCGAGCTGGACCGCGACCGGTTGCTGGCGGCGTTCACGGCGAAGGTGATCGGTCCGATGCTGGTGGCCAAGCACTTCGCGCCGGTGCTGCGGCCGAACGGGTCGATGGTGCTGTTCTCCGGTGTCGTCGGCTGGCGGCCCGGGCCGGGGTCCCTGGTCAAGGGGGTCACCAACGGCGCGGTCGAGTACGCGGCGCGCCACCTGGCGGCGGACCTGGCGCCGGTCCGGGTCAACGCCGTCTCGCCCGGTGTCGTGGACTCGGGCCTGTGGGACCGCCTCGGCGACGGCAAGGCCGCCCTGCTGAGCAAGAGCGCGGCCAAGACCTTCGTCGGGCGCCACGGCGAGAGCGACGACGTCGTCGACGCGGTGATGTGGCTGCTGCGGGCCGGGTTCGTCTCCGGCGAGACGATCCACGTCGAGGGCGGCGCCCGCCACACCTCCGCCTGACACCCGTCCGCGGACCGCACGAACCCGAACCCGTCACCAGGAGGCAGCACATGTCCGAGCACGTTCTGATCGTGGGCCCGGGACGCGACTTCCCCCCTCGCATCCGCCGCACCAGGCCCGGAACCCGGACCACGGTCGTCTGCGACGTCACCTACATCGGCCGGGTCCGCGCGCCGGGTGACAACGCCCGCGTCGTCTGCCTGCGCAGGGACGCCCCCGTGCAGGAATGGATCGACCTGGCCATGGCCGTGCACAAGATCGATCCGTTCACGCGCGTCGCCTCCTTCGGCGAGTCCGACCAGTACCCCTACGCGGCGATCGCCGAGGCGCTGGGCCTGCCCGGGCACAGCCCGGAAACCGTGAACCTGGCCCACGACAAGGCCGCCATGCGCGCCTGGCTGCGTGACAAGGGGATCGACGGCGCGGCCTCGGCACGGGTGGGGGACCTCGACGAGCTGCGCGCCTTCGTACGGCGGCACGGTCTGCCGTGCATCGTGAAACCGGTGACCAACGCGGGCAGCGCGGGAGTCAGCAAGGTCACCTCCGAGAGCGCGCTGGAGGCCGCCCTGGAGCGGGCCGGCGGGAGCGGGCCGGGCCCGGCCGACACGGGCGTCCTGGTCGAGGAGTTCTTCGACGGTCCGCAGTTCAGCGTCGAGGCGTTCTCCGAGCACGGCGAGCACGAGGTGGTGGGCATCACCCGCAAGTACTCCGACCCGGTGAGCTTCGTCGAGCTCGGCCACGTGACGCCCGCCGACCTCCCCGGCGAACAGCGCCGGGACGTCGAGACGTACGTCAAGCGGATACTCGAGGCCATCGGGGTGCGCAACGGACCCACGCACACCGAGGTCGTCCTCACCGGCCGGGGCCCGCGGCTGATCGAGACGCACGTCCGCATGGGCGGCGACAAGATCCCGGACCTGACCCTGGACGCCACCGGCGTCGACATCGACGACTGCGCGGTCCGCCAGGCGCTCGGCGAGGAGGTGCTGCCGGGCATCCGGGCCGCCCTCACCGCCGCGGACCGGCCGAAGCGCGCCTCGTCCATCTGGTACGCCTCGGTCGACACGGCCGGCGTCCTCGAGGAGGTCGTCGGCACGGACCAGGCGTCGGCCGTGCCGGGGGTGACCGAGGTGGCGGTGCTCGCCGAGCCGGGCACCAGGGTCGGCGCGCTCGTCGACTCCGAGTCCCGGCTGGCGTCCGCCCGGGCGCTGGCCGACACCGCCGACGGCGCGCTGACGGCCGCGCAGGAGGCCGTCTCCCTGCTGGAGTTCCGGCTCAAGGCGCGTGCGCAGGGCGGTGGGGCGGTCTGAACACCGCGCCCGGGGATTCGCACGAGCCGTCAGGTCCGCACAAGAGAGGGGAGGGTCCCGCCATGACAACCGGCCCCCAGACCGTCACGCCGAAGAGGGGTTCCTCGTCGGTCTCGGGATTCTGGTACTTCTGGGCCGCCTCGGGCGTCAGCAGCCTGGGAGCCGGCATCACCGCCGTCGCCCTGCCGCTGACCGCCCTCGTCGCGCTGGACGCGTCCGCCTTCCAGGTCGGTCTCATCACCGCCGCCAGTTACGCGGGCGCGGTGCTCATCGGGCTGCCGGCCGGCGTGATTGTGCAGCGCTTCCCCATGCGGCGGCTTCAAGTCGTCATGGACCTGGTCCGGGCCGTCCTGATCGCCTCGGTGCCGGTCGCGGCGTGGCTGGACGTGCTGACGCTCACTCAGCTCGTCCTGGTCGGACTCTTCATCAGCCTGGCCAACATCCTCTTCGACGTCGCCAACACCTCCTTCCTCCCCTACCTGGTGAGCAAGGAGGAACTGACGGCCCGCAACAGTCTGCTGTCCGGAACGCTGGCGACGACCCAGCTCGCCGGCCCGTCACTGGGCGGTGTCCTGGTCCAGTTGCTGGGGGCGGCCACCAGCCTCCTCACCGACGCGGTCAGCTACCTGCTGTCCGCCGCCTTCCTCTGGCGCATCCCGAAGGAGACGTCCCGACCCCCCGAGCGCGGTCACGAATCCTTCACGCAGCAGGTCAAGGCGGGTCTGGGGTTCGTGCTGCGGCACCCGGTCATACGCCCGTGCGTGCTGGCCTCCATGGCCCTCAACCTGTCCTCCGGCGCGCTGCTCGCCATGGCGCCGGTCTTCCTCGTGCGGACGGCCGGTCTGCCGGCGGGAACGGTCGGGCTCGTACTCGCCTGCGACGGCGTGGGCGCCCTGCTGGGTGCCGCGCTCACCACGCGCCTGGCGGCCGCACTCGGAACAGCGCGCGCCGCGGTGGCGGCGACCGTGGTGGGGGCCGTCGTCGCGCTGGGCATGCCGCTCGCCCACTCCGGCTGGACGGCGGTCAGCTTCGGTCTGGGCGAGGCCGGTTTCGCGGCCGGCATCACCGCCTTCAGCGTCCTCACCCGCACCCACCGCCAGAGTGTCACCCCGCCGGACCTGCTGCCGCGTGTCGTCGCCTCCGTCCGCTTCTTCACCTGGGGAGCGATTCCGATCGGCGCGCTGCTGGGCGGTACCGCAGCGGACGTCCTGGGAGCGCGCAACGCCCTGTTCGCCGGCTGCGCCGTCGCCTTCCTGGCACCACTGGCCCTCTGCTTCAGCAGGGTGCGCCGCATCCGGGAACTCGCCGATTGACACGTCCCCGGGCACGGTCCCGGGGACGGCTCAGCCCACGGCGGCCAGGCGCTGCAACAACCCCCAGGTGAACTCCGCGACCACCTCGTGCCGTACGCCGTCGCGGTCCGGGGCGGTGAAGGCCAGACCCCACCGGGTCGGGGCCGAGCCCTGGAGCGGCCGGGCGGGGGCGAAGGCGCGGGCCGCCTCGTCCACGGTGCACGACCAGGGGGTGAGGTCGTCGAGGACGCGCAGCTCGGGTCCCCGCGCGCCCGGCGCGCGGACCAGCCACTCGTTCCAGACCACACCCTTCTCGGCGACCAGCACCTCGAAGCGCAGGTCCGGCCACAGGGGCAGCGCCCACTGCCGGGCCTCGCACTCCAGGTCGCCGATCCGGCGGGGCGCCACCGACTCCGGCTCGCCGAGCACGGAGCGGTACCGCGAGGCGGCCGAGCGGGACCGGGGCGAGCGGAGCATCGCCTGCCAGCGCCTGTTGGCCTCGCGCATCTCCGCCACCGAGGCGCCCAGCTCGCGGCGGGCGTCCTCGACCGGGCCGGGGTTGTGGTCGGCCATGCGGCGCAGCAGGACGAGCTGGAAGTCGCGCGGGGTGAACGGACCTGCGGACTGCTTTCCGGTCGGCATGGCACCCATCATCACCCGCCCATTGCCCAGGCAAACGCGATATGAGTAGCCTGTGTTCGTTATTCCGACCGTCTGTTGAAATCTCGAACACACTCAGGGAGGGGGCTGGACATGGGACGCCTCGTGCCGGCCGTGACCCGGGCTCTCGACATACTGGAGCTCTTCCTCGACGGGGACGGCACGCTCTCCGCCCCCGACATCGTGCGCCGGCTCCAGTTGCCGCGGACCACCGTGCACGAGCTGGTCACCACGCTCGCCGCCCGCAAGTACATCGTCCCGGTCCCCGGGCAGTCCGGACGGTACCGGCTCGGCGTGCGGCCGTACCAGCTCGGCGCCCGCTACGCCGAGCACCTCGACCTCGCCGCGGAAGGCCAGCAGGTCGCCCGCAGCGTCGCCGAGACCTGCGACGAGACGGTGCACGTGGCGATCCTGGAGGACACCGACGTCATCTACATCGCCAAGGTCGACTCCACGCACGCGGTGCGCATGGTCTCCGCGGCCGGCCGCCGGCTGCCCGCGCACTGCACGTCCGTCGGCAAGATGCTGCTGGCGTCCCTGCCCGAACCGGAGGTCGCCGCGCGCTTCCCCGACGGCGCCGAACTGACCGCGATGACCCCGAACAGCATCACCGACCCGGCCGCCCTGCGCGAGGCCCTCGCCGCGATCCGCGAGCACGGCACCGCCGTGGAGAGCCGCGAGTCCAACCCGGACGTCTCCTGCGTGGCCGCCCCGGTCCGCGACCGCACCGGCCGCGTCGTCGCCGCGCTGTCGATCTCGGTGCCCATGATCCGGTGGAGCGAGGAACGCCGCGCCGAACTGGAGCAGCTGGCCGTCAAGGGCGCCGCCGACCTCTCCGAGCGGCTCGGCCACAGGAGCGCGGCATGACGACGACCGGCACGGCCTTCGAAGTGGCCGTCCACGCGGAAGCCACCCTCGGCGAGGGCCCCACCTGGGACCCGGCGACCGGCCGCCTCCTGTGGCTCGACATCCTGAACTCCCGCGTCCACACCTACGACCCGGCCACCGGCCGGCGCACGCTGCGCCGCACCGACCAGCACGTGGGCGCCGTCAAGCCCCGCGCGGGCGGCGGCCTCGTCCTCAACCTGCGGGACGGCATCGGCCTGCTCGACCCCGACGGCACCTTCCGCTGGCTGCACCGGGAGCCCGTCCCCGGCCGCCGCGCCAACGACGCCGCCGTCGCCCCCGACGGCAGTCTGTGGGCGGGCACCATGCGGTACGACGAGGCGCCGGGCGGCGGCACGCTGTCCCGGTTCACCGGGGACGGCACCGCCGAGACCGTCCTCGACGACGTGACGGTGAGCAACGGCACCGGCTGGAGCCCCGACGGCCGGCTCATGTACTACATCGACACCCCGACCCGCCGTATCGACGTCTTCGACGTCACCGCGGACGGCGGAGTCGCGAACCGCCGTCCCCTGGCCACCGTCGAGGAGGGCGCGGGCTTCCCCGACGGCCTGTGCGTCGACGCCGAGGGCTGTGTGTGGGTCGCCCTGTGGGACGGCGGCGCGGTACGCCGCTACACCCCGTCCGGCGACCTGGACCGGGTGATCACCCTCCCCGTCCCGCGCGTCACGGCCTGCGCCTTCGGCGGCCCGGACCTCGCCGACCTGTACCTCACCACCGCCCGGGTCGGCCTGTCTGCCCCGCACCCGCTGGCGGGCTCGCTGCTGGTGGTGCCGGGGGCCGGACGGGGGGTGGCACAGCCCGCGTTCGCGGGGTGAGTGCCGCGACCGCACCCCGGTGCCGCGCCGACGCCGACCCGGTACCGGTCCGGCCGTCCGCTCACTTCCCCGCGCGGTCGAGCCCGGCGAGCACTTCCTGCTCGCCGGGGTCGGCGGCGGTCCGGTGCGGCGGAGGCGGGGGCCCGGGTGGGGCGGCCGGGTGAGGAGGCGGGGGCGGTCGTGCTCGCGAGCGTGGACCGGCTGCTCGCTCACACCCCCGCGCGGTCGAGCCCGGCGAGCACCTCGCGTTCGCCGGGCGTCAGCGGCGGTCCCGACAGCGGGGGGAGCGGAGGGCCGGCCAGGGCGGCCAGGACCGCCGACGGGTGGAACAAGCGGGTCGGCGGGGTGCGCATGCTGGTGACGTCCCAGAGTGCCGAGGCCGCCGCGAAGCTGCCGGTGGCCGCCCTCGTCATCCGCCGCGTGTACGCCGTCACCGCCCGGTCGGCGAGCCCCGGCCGCCGCCCGCCGCGCGTCTCGGGGTAGAGGACGTCCTGCCCGACGGCCGTCGCCCAGGCCGCGTCCACCGGGCGCGCCGCGCCCCGCAGCACCCGCCGGGCGAGACCCGGAGCGTCGAGACGGCCGGCCCGTGCCAGCTCCCGGCCGAGGACCCGGGCGCCGAACGCGGCCACCGACATGCCCTGCCCGTAGGCGGGGTTGAAGGTGCCGAGCGCGTCGCCGAGGACCACGAGGCCCTCCGGCCAGTGCGGCACCTTGTCCACGTAGTGCCGCACATTGCTGGTGGACCGGCTCAGACGCACGTCGGTGAGCGGTTCGGCGCCGGAGATCAGCCGGCCGACGATCGGGTCCGGCAGGCCGAGCGTGTAACGCAGGAAGCCCTCGGGGTCGGCCGGCGGCTCACCGCCGCGGGTGCCGCCGCAGCTGACCAGCCAGCGGCCCCCCTCGACCGGCATGACCATCGCGCTGCGGCCCGGCCGGGACGCGTACGGATCGGCGTGCACGACCGTCAGCGGGAACCGCTCCGCCCCGGCCGGCACCCGGTACAGGCGCGAGGCGTTGACCAGCCCCGAGTCCACGGTCCGGGTCCGCACGCCGGACAGCCCGAGCCCCTCCAGCCAGGGAACGATCCGCGTACCGCGTCCGCTCGCGTCGACGACCAGGTCTGCGTCGAGCACCGCCTCCTCCCCGCCGGGCCCCGACACCCGCACGCCCCGCACCCGGCCCGCGGACCCCGTCAGACCGACCGCGGCCGCCTCGCGCACCTCGACCGGCGTGTGCGCGAGCACCGCGTCCCGTACCGTCCAGTCCACCAGCGCCCGGGTGCAGGTGAGCATGACGGGCCCCTCGCGCCGCCAGCGGCGCAGCCAGCCCTCGGGGGTGCGGGCCAGCGTGCCCGAGCTGAGGGATATCTCGTGGGCCCCGGCGGCGAGCAGCCGCCCGCGCAGGCTCGCGCCGGGCACGATCTCCTCCATCGCGGCCAGCCCGCCGGCCATCAGCAGGTGCGCGTGCCGGCCCTGGGGCAGCCCCCGGCGCCGGCGCGGCCCGTCGGGCAGCTCGTCGCGGTCCACGACCACGACCTCCGCCACGCCCGCGTCGGCCAGTACGGCCGCGGCCAGCATCCCGGCCAGTCCGGCACCGACGACGACAGCTCTACGCGACATGGGGCTCCTCGGGTTCGCTCAGGGTTCCGGTCAGGGAGGACGGGCTCGTGCCGCCGGGCGCGCCCGCCCGGCCGGGCGGGTGGTGCAGGGCCTGCGACAGTTCCACCAGCCCGCTCGGGCCGGGCACCTCGGTGGCGTGCAGCCGGTAGGAAGCGGCGGCGTCGGGCGGTTCCTCGTGGGCGGCGGCCCGGCGTACCGCGTCGGCGAGCATCACCGCCTCCGCCGCCAGCCGGGCCTCGTGCGGGGAGCGGCCCGCGCGCAGGGCGGCGTCCCGCTCCCGCTCCCGGACCCGGTGGTCGAAGTACGGCGCCAGGGTGAGCAGGGCGTCGTGGATGGAGACCTCCCGCCACTGCAGCCGGGCCCGGGGAAGCTGCCACCGGGCGGCAGGCTGCCGGGGGGCCGTGGACACCGGCTTCACCAGCGACCACAGCGGACCCAGCCGCCGGTAGTCGTCCAGACCCCGCCAGTGGGCCAGCACGGACGGCAGCAGCCGGGGCAGGGCGAATCCCACGGAACACACCAGCGCCGCCAGCGACGCCATCGGCGGGGCCACCGTGGTGGAGAGGAAGTCGAGGTCGTGCCCCGCCCACCGCGCCACCACGGCCGTGTACTTGGCGAGCTGGAACCCCACCAGGTCCAGCAGCCCGCCCAGCACGATGAGCCGCAGCCCGGCGCGCAGCAGGCCGTCCACCGCACGGCTCCACCGGACGCAGACGGCGCACATCACCAGCATCGCCGCGCTGTGCCCGAGCAGGTACAGCAGGATCATCTCCCGCATGAACGGGGTGTCCGCGTAGTACGTGTCGAGGTCGGTCAGCCGCTCGGTGTCCGCGTCGGCGAGCAGGAACAGCACGACGATGGCGGCCACCAGCAGCCCGTAGGCGGCCATGCTGCGCAGCACCGCGCGCCGCACCACCGACCGGGGGCCGCCGCGCCAGTTGATCAGCAATACCAGCACCGCACAGCTGTACGCGGAGAGCATGCCGTAGGTCAGCGGGGCGCCGAAGTTGGGGACGCCGGTGAGCCGGTTGACGGTGCCGAGGGTGGCCGGGGCGGCGCACACGAAGACCAGGGCGCCGAGGACGATCGCCGCGCAGGTGGACAGGGTCAGCGGGTTGCGGACGGCGGTGCGCGGACGGCGGAACAGCAGCACCGAGGTCATGCCGAACACCAGTGCCGCCAGGTAGACGACGAGACTCACGCCCGACCACTCCTCTCCTGCGGGACTTCCCCGGCCGCGCCACGCCGACCGCCCGCACGACCGGGCGCGGGACGGCCCCTGCGGCCGCCCGTACGTCTGTCCGTGGAGCCGGAGCCGCCCGGGCGACGACCGCCCGTGGTTCCGCCTGCGGACCCGCCGCCCGTCACGCGGTGCCCGCCGTGGTCCTGCCGCTCGGCAGGGCGGGGGCGGCCGGCACCCGCACGGTGCCGGCGAGCACGTCGGCGATCCTGGCGAGGGTCGCCGGATCCGGTGACGGTACCGGGGACCGGCCGGTGCCGGGGGACGGTGGCGATGCCCGCCCCGGATCGGCCTCGCGCCGCAGCGCGTCGGTGATCACCGCTGCCCAGGCCCGCGCACCGGCCAGCCCGGGATCCCCCGTCGCGGCCAGCGCGTCGGCGCGGGTCCGGTCGTACAGGTCCCCGTCGCAGTACGCGGCCAGCTGGCCGAGCGCGTTGTGGATGCTCGTGCGGCGCCACATCAGGAGGGTGGCCGGCGAGGCGAACCGCGGGCGCGGCAGCCGCAGCGCCCGCCGGACGAGCAGGTCGTCCAGGGCCCGCTCCAACGGCTCGAGCCGGACGTACGCGCGGGACGCGCGCCGCCGCTCGGCCACCCACGGCGCCGCCAGCGGTACGAGCACCCCGACGACCACCAGGAGGGCGCCGAGGCCGGCCGCTGCCGGGGAGACGGTGGTGCCGAGCGCCGACCAGTCGCGCCCGGACCAGCGGGCGCTCACCGCGACGAGCTTGACGGCGCTGTAACCGGCGCCGCACAGCGAACCGGCCCCGAGCAGCAGCAGGCCGGCCCGCAGTCCGCCGCGCACCTGCCGGGCCCAGCGCAGCGCGCAGACCGTCGTGACGGTCACCGCGGTCAGGTGCGCGACCAGGTACAGCACGATCATCTGGGCCATGAACGGGGTCGTCGCGTAGTAGGTGTCGAGGTCGGTGCGGCGCTCCACGGGCGCGTCGCCGAGGGCGAAGGTCACCCCGATGCCGAGGACCACGACGGCGTACGCGAGCGTCCACCGGCGGGCGGTGCGGCGCACCCGGGGCCCGCCGCGCCAGTGGACGACGAGGACCTGGGAGGCGGCGCAGTACCCGGTGATCGCCGCGTAGGTGAGCGGCGCCGCGAGGTTGGGCACACCGCTCAGCCGGTTGACGGCACCGACCGTGGGCGGCGCCCCGAGCAGGAAGCAGAGTCCGGCCAGCCCCAGCACCGCGCAGATGGCCCGCAGATACGGATCGTGCCGGTGCCGCAGCAGGTCGGGTGCCTTCACCGCGAGACCGAGCCAGAGCGCCCCGCAACTCGTGTAGTTGATCAGGCTGTTCATCTGGTCGTCCCGCGGTAGTTGAGCGCGGCCCCGATACGGCCGGCGAGACTGCGCGGGCTGTCCGGGTCGGCGCCCTCCGCGGCGAACACCGAGTCGGTGGAGGCGTCCAGCCAGACGCGCAGCCGGCTGCCCATCAGCATGCCGAAGCGGTCCGCCTCCTGTTCCTCGGCCAGGGAGAAGTCGGTGCGCGCGGCCACCGGCCGGTTCCGGGCGACCGGCCGGTTCCGGACGCCCGCACGGGCGTTCGCCGCCGCCTCCCGTTCCGCCTCGGCCCGGCGGCGGCTCATGTGCCAGACCTCGTGGCACAGGATCACGATCTGGTGCCAGACGGCCGCGCGTTCGTCCACCACCACGTCGTCGTGGCTCTCGCGCTCCAGCCACAGTCCGCTCGCGGTGTGCGGCGGGAACGCCGCCCGGTGCACGACCACCTCCCGGCCCCGCCACGCGCTGACGGAGGCGACGAGTGCGTCGAACAGCACCTCGGGGTCGGCCGGCACGGCCACCCGGATGGGGTCGATGAGGGCGTCGGCGAGACGCCGCATCTCCTTCCTGGTACGCACCGTTGTCTCCTCGTTCCCCCGGGCTGTCCTCCGGCCACCCCTGCAATATGCCAAGAGGCGTGCCCTGTGGGCCAGTTCCGCGGCAGGTCCGAGGCCGGCTCCGCGCTCCCGGGAAAAGTCCTGCCCGGGATCCTGCCCGAACCATTGACGCGCAAGCGCTTCCCACCTACGTTTCCCGTTCGAAGTTACGAGCGACATTCGATATCTCGAACAGATAGGGCAGGGCATGGGACGACCTGGCCTGAATCGCAGGCACTTTCTGGCCGCGGCCGGCGGCCTGACGGTCGCGGGCAGCTTCGGCTTCGCCGCGCTCGGCACCGGCGCCGACGCGCTCGCCTCCGGAGCGGACACCCGGGTGCGCTACTGGAACCTCTTCAGCGGCGGCGACGGCTACAACATGATCGCGATGCTGGACGCCTTCCGCAGGGACAACCCCGGCATCGACGTGGAGGACTCCACCCTCCAGTGGGGCAGCCCCTTCTACACCAAGCTGGCCATGGCCGCCGCCGGCAACCGCGCGCCCGACCTCGGCGTCATGCACCTCGGCCGCGTCACCGGCTTCTCGCCCGGCCGCCTCCTCGACCCCTGGGACCCCGCCCTGCTCGCCAAGTACGGAGTGAAGGAAGAGGACTTCAACCCCGAACTGTGGAAGCGCGCCGTCATCGGCGGCGAGCTCTACGCCCTCCCGCTCGACATCCACGTCCAGCTCTGCTTCTACCGCAAGGACGTGCTGAAGAAGGCGGGCCTGCTCGGCGCGGACGGCCGGATCGTGCCGGTCACCTCCACCGAGGAGTGGTTCGACGTGCTCAAGGAGGCCAGGAAGGCCACCGCGAAGGGGCTGCAGACCATCGGCCTGTGGCACAACGACCAGAACTTCCAGTGGTGGTTCTTCGTCGCCTTCTACACCCAGCTCGGCGGCACCTGGTTCGACGACGCGAAGACCGAGGTCACCTTCGACACCGACAAGGCCGTCCAGGTCCTGGAGTTCCTGCGCAAGCACGTCGTCGACGGGTACGCCAACCCCTCCTTCGGCGGCGGGGCCGGTGCCGAACAGTTCGTCAACGGCTCGCCCTTCTGCTGGGAGGGCAACTGGTCCGTGCCGGTCTTCGACGCCGCGAAGCTCGACTACGGCGCCACCCCGCTGCCGCCCGTCTTCGGCAGGCGGGCCACCCACGCCGAGTCGCACTCCTTCGTCCTGCCGCACCAGGCCGGCCGCGGCGGCGCCACCAACGAGGGCGCGCACCGGCTCGCCTCCTACGTCGTCAAGCACGCCCGGCAGTGGGCGGCAGGCGGCCACATCCCCGCCTACACACCGACCCTGTCCACGGCCGCGTACAAGAAGCTGCGACCGCAGAACGAGTACGTCTCGGCCATGGACCACCAGGCCACCGAGCCCAAGGTGTGGTTCGCCGGGTCCACCGGCATCCTCGCCCAGCGCGTCGGCCCGGTCGTCGTCTCCTCCACGACGGGCTCCGCGAAGCCCGAGTCCGCAGCCCGCCGGATGAAGAGCACGCTCGCCGAACTGCTCGCCATGAAGAACCCCATGGACGGCCGCACCGCCGCACAGGGAGGTGCCGCCGCATGACCGCCGCCAGCGCCATGACCGCCACCGGCGCCGAGACGATCGTCCGCCCGACGCGTGCGAGGACCGCCGCCGCCGGCGCCGGCGTCCGCCGCGGGCAGGGTTTCCAGCACGGCGGCTGGTTCGTCGCCCCGTTCCTCGCCCTCTTCGCCCTGTTCGTGGTCTGGCCGCTGCTGCGCGGCCTCTACCTGAGCTTCACCGACGCCAACATCTCCGGCGACAGCGCGAGCTTCATCGGCCTCGACAACTACCGCGAGGCCCTGAAGGACCCCCTGATGTGGGACGCGCTCGGCCACAGCGCCTACTTCACGCTGCTCGTCGTGCCCTGCATCACCGTCCTCGCCTTCCTCCTCGCGATGCTGGCCCACCACATCGAGCGCGGCAAGTGGCTGTGGCGGCTCTGCTTCTTCCTGCCGTTCCTGCTGCCGTCCACCGTCGCCGCCAACCTGTGGCAGTGGCTGTTCAACCCCGGCACCGGGATGGTCAACCACGTCTTCGGCCTCGACACCCCGTGGCTGACCGACAAGTCGTACGCCATGCTCGCCGTCGTCGTCACCACGCTGTGGTGGACCGTCGGCTTCAGCTTCCTGCTCTACCTCGCCGCGCTCCAGGGCATCCCCGCCCACCTCTACGAGGCCGCCAAGCTCGACGGCGCGAACGCCTGGCACCGCACCGTCCACATCACGCTGCCGATGCTGCGCAACATCACCGGCCTCGTCGTCGCGCTGCAGATCCTCGCCTCGCTCCAGGTCTTCGACCAGGCCGTCGTCATGCAGGACTTCGGGCCCGGCCCGGAGAACTCGACCCGCACCTTCGTGCAGTACACCCTCGAACAGGGCTTCACCAGCTACCGCGTGGGCTACGCCTCCGCGATCTCCATCATCTTCTTCCTGCTCATCGCGGCCGTCGCCCTCGCCCGGATGTGGCTGCTGCGCAACCGTGAGGAGGGCGGCCGATGACCACCGCCGCACCGCCGGTCCGCACCCGCCCTCGCCGGGGGTGGACGCCCGGCCAGATCGTGCTCACCCTGCTCGGCACCGCCGTCTCCGCGGTGTTCCTCGCCCCGCTCGCCTGGGCCCTGTTCACCTCGCTCAAGTCGGAGACCGAGGCGGTCGAGGTGCCCACGCACTGGCTGCCGCACGACTGGACCGGCCAGGCCTGGACGGCCCTCTTCGAGACCGGCAACATCACCAACTGGTTCGTCAACTCGCTGGTCGTGTCCGTGTGCGTGACGACGATCGTGCTGCTGGTCGCCGCGCTCGCCGGATACGGCTTCGCCCGCACCGAGTTCCGCGGCAAGGGCGTCCTGATGGGCGTGGTGATGGCCGGCCTCATGGTCTCCCCGGCCGTGCTCGGCGTCCCGCTGTTCACCACCGTCCAGCAGATGGGGATGGTCGACACCTACTGGGGCATGATCCTGCCGCAGTGCGCGCCCGCCGCGATGGTCTACATCCTCTACAAGTTCTTCCAGGGCATCCCGCGCGAGCTGGAGGAGGCCGCCTTCATCGACGGCGCCGGCCGCTGGCGGGTCTTCTTCACGATCGTCGTGCCGCTCTCCCGCCCCTCGCTCGCGGCGGTCGGCATCTTCACCTTCATCAGCTCCTGGAACAACTTCCTGTGGCCCTACATGGTCACCAACAACCCCGACCTGATGACCATGCCGAACGGCATCGCGACCGTCATGAACTCCTACGGCATCCAGTGGGCCCAGCTCATGGCCGGCGGCCTGATGGCGGGCCTGCCGCTGATCGTCGTCTTCGTCTTCTTCCAGCGCCAGATCGTGGCGGGCGTCGCCCACACGGGCCTGGCCGGTCAGTAGAGAGCCCCGTACGAGGACAAGTCACCCCCCGAAAGGACAAGATGCGCCCCGCCCGCTTCACCCTCGACCCCGCCTTCACCGTCGGCGCCGTCAACCCCCGCCTCTTCGGCTCCTTCGTCGAACACCTCGGACGCTGCGTGTACACCGGCGTCTTCGAACCGGGCCACCCCACCGCGGACGCCGAGGGCCTGCGCCAGGACGTGCTGGACCTGGTCCGCGAGCTCGGTGTGACCGCCGTGCGCTACCCCGGCGGCAACTTCGTCTCCGGCTACAAGTGGGAGGACTCGGTCGGCCCGGTGGAGGACCGCCCGCGCCGCCTCGACCTCGCCTGGCGCTCCACCGAGACCAACCGCTTCGGCCTCTCCGAGTACATCGCCTTCCTCAAGAAGATCGGCCCCCAGGCCGAGCCCATGATGGCCGTCAACCTCGGCACCCGCGGCGTGGCCGAGGCCCTGGAACTCCAGGAGTACGCCAACCACCCCTCCGGCACGGCCCTGTCCGACCTGCGCGCCGAGCACGGCGACAAGGACCCCTTCGGCATCCGCCTGTGGTGCCTCGGCAACGAGATGGACGGCCCCTGGCAGACCGGCCACAAGACCGCCGAGGAGTACGGCCGCCTCGCCGCCGAGACCGCCCGTGCCATGCGCCAGATCGACCCGGACGTCGAACTCGTCGCCTGCGGTTCGTCGAGCCAGGCGATGGACACCTTCGCCGCCTGGGAGGCGACCGTCCTGAAGGAGACCTACGACCTGGTCGACCACATCTCCCTGCACGCCTACTACGAGCCGCACGACGGGGACGTCGACTCCTTCCTCGCCTCCGCCGTGGACATGGAGTCGTTCATCGAGAACGTCGTGGCCACCTGCGACCACGTCGGCGCCCGCCTCAAGTCGAAGAAGAAGATCAACCTCTCCTTCGACGAGTGGAACGTCTGGTACATGACCAAGACGCAGGCCGAGGTCAGCCCCCTGGACTGGCCCGAGGCGCCCCGCCTGCTCGAGGACAACTACAGCGTCATGGACGCGGTCGTCTTCGGCTCGCTGCTGATCGCCCTGCTGCGGCACGCCGACCGCGTCACCGTGGCCTGCCTCGCCCAGCTCGTCAACGTCATCGCCCCGATCATGACCGAGCCGGGCGGCCCGGCCTGGCGCCAGACGACCTTCTTCCCCTTCTCCCAGGCCTCGAAGTACGGCCGCGGCGAGGTCCTCGACGTCCGCGTGGACTCCCCGACGTACGACACCGCGAAGTACGGCGAGGCCGACCTCCTGCACGCCACCGCCGTGCGCGCCGAGGACGGCTCGGTCACCGTCTTCGCCGTCAACCGCTCCCGCACCGAGGCCCTCCCGCTGGAGGTCGCCCTCAGCGGCCTGCACCTGACGGAGGTCGTCGAGCACAGCGCCCTCGCGGACGCCGACCCCGACGCCCGCAACACCCTCGCCGACCCCGAGCGCGTCGCCCCGCACCCGGTGGACGGCACGACCCTGGCCGAGGGCACGCTCACCGCCGCCCTCGAACCGCTCTCCTGGAACGTGATCCGGCTGCGCTGACCCCGGCGCCGGTCAGCGGCGCCGGCCGGGGGAGGGAACGGGCTTCACCGGGACTCCTCCGGCCGCGCTGCCCAGCAGCTCCAGGCGCACCGGGCCGAGGGCCGGCGCCGCGGTGCCGGGGGACAGGACCGCGAGGGCCAGGGTGTTGGCGGCGGCGCGGGTGCGCAGGATGCCGTTCGGGAGGACGAAGGTGTGGGGGCTTCCCTCGGCGCCGCCCGCGTACTCGCCCATGTTCCAGCCGTTCAGGAAGACCTGGACGCGCACGTCCCGGTCCGGGGAGCCGTCCAGGACGAGGCCCACGGAGGCGTCGATCTCCGGTGGGACGTCCAGCCGGAACGTGGTCCGGTACCAGGTCACGCCCTGGCGCCGCTCCTCGTCCGGGGCGGCCGACGGGGACCCCGGCTCCCAGGCGCCGTCGTCGTACCCGGGCAGGTGCCAGCCGTGACGCTCCCCGTACAGGCCGCCGTGGTTGAGCGGGCCGCGCACCGGGTCGGGGGCGGCCGCGCCCATGATCCGCCAGTGGACGTCGGGTGCGGCGCCCTCGAAGCGGGCCGAGGTCAGGCCGCGGGCCGCCCGGTAGGCGTCCTGGGCGTGCTGCGTGCGCCGGACCAGGACGGAGAGAAGGGCGGGTTCGCCGTCCTCTCCGTCCCGCGCGCGCAGGGCCTGCGGCAGCCGGAAGTCCGCCGTTGCCGTCCACGTGCCCCTGCCGTCGCCGGGCCCGTCCGGCCGGTGGCTGCCCAGCGGCTCGCCGTCCAGCCAGGCCATCAGCAGGCCGTGCGCGCCGGTGCTGTACGACAGGGACACCGACTCCAGACCGGAGGCGCCGGTGAGGCGGGCCCGGTACCAGACGTCGCCGTAGTGGAAGCCGTAGTCGTCGGCGAAGAGCACGGGCTGCCCGTCGGGGACCGGGGTCGTGCTGTGCGAGGTGCGGCGGTCGGCGACCGGCCAGCCCTCGTCGCCGTAGTCGGGCTCGCGCTCGAAGTTCTCCGCGCGCCGCCGCCAGCCGTCGAGCGCGGGCAGGACCAGGCCGGGCACGCCCGGCAGCGGCCACACGGTCATCAGGCTCAGGGCGCGGCCGAGGCCCGACTGCACCCGCTCGCCGTTCCAGGTGACGTCGGTGATCCCGGGCGGCGCCCACACCTCCAACTCGCGCTCGTCGACCGTGTCGCCGGTGAGCCGGACCACGGGACCGTCCAGGGCGGCCTCGCGCAGCAGCTCGGGGCCGCGCACCAGGATGCGGCCCGACGGGGTCTCGTACGGCCACAGCCGCAGGGAGGCGGCGTCGTCGGCGAAGAGGAGGAGCAGGGTGCGGTCGGTCTCGCCGCTGCGCACCCGCACCCGGGTCAGCCGGTCCTCCTTCAGCGGCACCATCACGTGCAGCCTGCCGTGGTCGAAGGTCCAGGCGGCCTCCTCGTCCAGCCGGGTCGGCCACGGCTCGTCCGGGCAGTCGAGGACCAGGTGGGCCATCTCGCCGGCCCGCCCCACGAACGCGGCGATGTCCAGCTTCCCGACGCTCAGGGCCAGCATGGGCTGCACGGTGGCGTACGCGAGTGTGCGCCCGGCGCCCAGGCGGAGCCCGGTGGCGAGCAGCTTGGCGTCCCGGGCGGGGACGGTGACCTCCACCTCGGTCCCGCCCATCGGCACCGTCGAGGTGACGTCGGCCGCGGAGTCGTTGCGCAGGACGTACGCCTGGGCGCCGGTGTCCGGGTTGGCCAGGCGTCGGACCCGGATACGGGGGTCCGCGGCCCGGATCGCCGGTGCCTGGGTCATCCGGGTGAAGTCCGGGACGTGGCGCAGGAGGTGGCCGAGCTGGTGGAGCGGCGCGAGCTTGGCCGTCGGGCGGCGCGCCTCGTCGATCGCGGCGGTGGGGTCGTACGTCGGTGAGGGCGCCGACGGCGCGGGCAGCCACCCCCACGAGGTGCCGCCGAACGCCGTGTGGACGTTGTGCAGTGTGCTCCCGTGGCCGAGGCGGGCGAAGTGGAGCCGCCGCGCCTCGGCGGCGTCCCGGGTCCGCTCGGGCTCCTCCCAGGCGAGCGGGGAGTCGGCGTGCAGCAGGGGCACCTCGATGCCGTCGGCGCGCAGCCGCTCGCGCAGATGGTCCAGGTCGGCGCGCTCGGGGGTGTCGGCCCGGTAGAGCAGCACGGTGCCGCTGCCCCGGGTGAACTGGTGGCGGGCGGCGATGGCGTTCACCCGGCTCAGCCACTCGTCGGCGTGGCGCAGATACGCGGGGTCGGTGGACCTGGCCCGGGCCCCGACCGTCGTCAGCCAGCCGGGAAGCCCCCCGGCGTCCACGTCCGCGCCGATGTACGGGCCGGGGTGCAGGACGACGTACAGAGCGCACTCGGCGGCCGTGCGCAGGAACAGGTCGAGGTCGCGGACGCCGGTGAAGTCGTACCTGCCGGGGGCGGGGGAGTGCTGGTTCCAGGCGAGGCGGACGGTGACCGCGTTGTGGCCGTACGCCCGCAGCTTCTGCAGCACGTCCCGCCACAGGGACGGGCTCGGCAGCCGGAACGGATGCATCTCGCCGGACCACAGCGCCAGCCGCCTGCCGTCCACCAGCAGGGAGTACCGGTCCAGGGCGACCCGGTGGCGCCGGCCGTCGGCGCCGGGCGGGCCGGGTGGCGGCCCGGTGGGCACGGGGCCGGGACCGGCGGAGTAGGGCAGTGCCGCGCTGCTCACGCTGCCGCCGAGCGCGAGACCGAGGACGGTGGTGCCCGCGAGGGCGCTGAACGCTCGTCTGCCGAGCCTGTGGGGCCTGCTGAGCTCCAAGGGAGCCTCTCCTGTTGCGCGCGGTACCTCTGGTCCCGTCGGCTGCCCGGGACCGCCTGTGCCGGGCCATTGTCCCAGCGGACGCCCCATGGTCCGGTACGAGGACCGCGGCGCGTGCGGACCGCACACACTTTCTGGGGGTGGGCGCCGGCCCGCCGGGACGGGAACGCCCCGATGTGAATGGCCGGGAGTGCGTCTGTGCGGGCCCGGCGGGGCTCCCTACGATGCGACCGGTCCGTGAATGTCATGTGCACACCATGTGTAGATGGCGGACGCATTCAACGACATCTCGTTCCACCGCATCCACCCCCCCACCGACCGGGATGGGAGACCCATGGCCACCGGCCTGCTCCTGAGCGGCACGATCGCCGCGCTCCTCACCTCCGTGCTGCCCGCGCAGCACCAGCCCTCCGGCGGGTTCGAGGACCCGCCGCCGGACAAGATCGTCATCAAGATCGCCACCGTCAACGGCTCCGGCTGCCCGCAGGGCACGGCGGCGGTCGCCGTCTCCGAGGACAACACGGCGTTCACCGTCACCTACAGCGACTACCTCGCCCAGGCGGGCGGCGACTCCGCGCCCACCGACTTCCGCAAGAACTGCCAGCTCAACCTGCTCGTGCACGTCCCGCAGGGCTTCACCTACGCCGTCGCCGGCGCCGACTACCGCGGCTTCGCCGCGCTCCAGCCCGGCGCGAGGGGCACCCAGCGGGCCTCGTACTACTTCCAGGGCTCCCCGAACACGGAGTACCGCACCCATCCCTTCGGCGGCCCGTACAACGACAACTGGCAGGCCACCGACAGCACCGACTGGGCGCAGCTGGTCTGGGCGCCCTGCGGGGTCCAGCGCAACTTCAACATCAACACCGAGCTGCGGGTGAGCACCGGGACCTCCGACCCCGGCCGGGTGAGCTTCATGACCATGGACTCGACCGACGGCGACATCAGCACCGTCTACCACCTGGCGTGGAAGGAGTGCCCGGAGTCCTGACCCGGGGCGCCCGCCGCGCTCACCTCGCGGCGGGCGAGCCGTCCGGCCGGCACAGCAGCGGCTTGTCCAGCTCGGCGCAGGGGCGGTGGCCCTTGGAGCGGACGATGTCCTTGCCGACCTCGTTGGCCAGGTAGCGCAGGAAGCCCGCCGCGATCGAGTCGGCCGGCGGTTCGCCGTAGGTGTAGGCGATCTCCGTCTGCCAGTACGGGTACGCCCCCTGGTCGGCGCCCTCCAGGGTGGCCGGGTAGCCGTCGATGCGGATCTGCCGGACGCCGTCGTGCGTGGCGGCGGCGCCCACCTCGCTGTGCCCCAGGGCGCCCGGGGTGGAGGCCACCGTGTCCAGCAGCGTCCCGGTGCCGCCCACCTCGCAGCGGCCCGGCCGGTCCCGGTCGAGCCCGGCGCAGTCGGGGGCGGTGACCGCGGGGAGGGCGCGGCCGTCGAGGACCTGCTGTTCGAGCGTGGTCCGGGTGCCCGAGCCGGGGTTGCGGCTGATCAGGTGCACGGGCACGTCGTTGCCCCTGACCTGGCTCCAGTTGGTGATCCTCCCGGCGTAGATGTCCCGCACCTGCCGCAGGGACAGGTCCTCGACTCCCGCGTCCTTGTGCACGACCAGGGTGAACAGGGACAGCGCGACGGGCCTCGGCAGCAGGCGCGGGCGGCCCTCCGACTTCGGTCCGTCGCTGAACGCCAGCCGGTCGCCCAGGCCCCGGCCGCCGGTGAGCCGGGCGTCGGCCCCGGCACGGGCGAGGGTGTCGAGCCCGTCGACGCTGCCCTTGAAGGAGGTGGCGGTGAGCGGGATGTGCGCGTCCGGGCAGGTCCGCTCGTACTGCCGCGCGGCCTCCCGCAGCACCGGCGCGAAGGCCGTGGAGCCCGACAGGTGCAGGGTTCCGGCGGCACAGTCCAGCGGTGCGGCGGCCTCGTCGCCGCCGGTCAGGGCGAACGCGGACTGGGTGGCGCTCACCAGGATCAGCGAGGCGAGCAGCCAGCGGACCTGGCGCGAGGCGAAGGGGTAGTACGCGGTCTTCCTGATGTTCCCGCCGCGCACCCCGCCGACGATCCCCGCCGTGACCTCCGGTTCCGGGAACTCCGGTTCGGTGAAACCCTCTTCGCGGTCCAGGACCGCCAGGACCTTGTAGTGAGCCCGGCGGTTGAGGATCACCTTGGGCAGCTTGATCTCCCGGCCCGTGGTCTCGAAGCCCTCGGCCCCCGGCACGAAGAAGGTGGGCGGCACCTGCGGGCTGCGCTCGGTGACGGTCATGCCGACCACACGGCGGCCGGGGAAGGCGATGCGTATGCCCACGGGGTCGTTGGCCGGGGCGACGTAGTCGGCGGCGACCACGGGGGTCCAGCCGGCGTTCTCGATCCGCAGCAGGACGACCGAGGGGTCGCGCAGGTTCGTGCCGTCCCACTGCATGCGCTGCAACACCGTCGTGGCGGGCCCCGAGGCGGCCGAGTCCCGGATGGTGGTGTCAAGCTGGACCCGGTAGCCGAGCCGTTTGCGGCCCGCCAGCACGAACTCCCACAGCGCGGCCGCGACGGGCACGGCCAGGCCCAGGACGGCGGCCACGGAACCCCAGGACACACTCACGTCCGGCTCCCCCTCAGGACGGTGACACGGGAGGCCATGGTGACGGTGGAGGGGAGGGACGGGGCGCGGAAGCGGCGACTCCCCGGTTCGAATTCACGCGCGGGTCACCTTCGACACCCGGCGTTTTCCGGACATCAACCGCCGCTGCCGCCCGGGGCGTTGACGCGCAAGCGCTTCGATTCTAGGTTCCGTGACTGCGCAGCGTCCGACAACACGACCAATGTTCGAGCAACCGAACATGAGAAGTGGAACAGGAGCCCCACATGCGTCGCAGACGAGCCGCCCTCCTCGCGCTTCCCGCCGCCGCCCTGCTCGCCCTCGTCCCCTCCACGGCGTCGGCCTACCCCGGCCCCGGCCGGGTCACCGGCTCCGTCGTCACCCACGACCCGACGATGATCCGCACCGCGTCCGGGCAGTACCGGCTCTACGCCACCGGCGGCGGCATCAGCAGCAAGTCGTCCTCGGACCGCACCGCCTTCGCCGCGGGCGCCGACGCCTTCGGCACCCGGCCCGGCTGGTGGTCGCGGTACTCCGACGTCCCCGAGGCCTGGGCGCCCGACATCTCGTACCACGGCGGCAAGTACCTGATGTACTACTCCGTCTCGTCCTTCGGCGAGAACACCTCCGCCATCGGACTCGCGGGCTCCACCACCGGGGCGCCGGGCAGCTGGAGCGACTACGGCATCGTCTACACCTCGACCTCCGCCAGCGACTACAACGCCATCGACCCGAACCTCTTCGTCGACGACGACGGGACGTGGTGGCTCTCCTTCGGCAGCTGGTGGACCGGCATCAAGATGATCCGCATCGACCCGGCCACCGGCAAGCAGCACGCCTCGGACACCGCCCGCCGCTCCCTCGCCTCCCGCCCGACCGGCACCAAGGCCGTCGAGGCGCCGTACGTCGTCAAGAGGAACGGGTACTACTACCTCTTCGCCTCGTACGACGTCTGCTGCGACGGCACCAGCTCCACCTACAAGGTCAAGGTCGGCCGGGCGACCAGCGTCACCGGGCCCTACCTGGACCGCAACGGCGTCTCGATGATGGACAACGGCGGGACGCCGGTCCTGGAGTCGCACGGCAGCGTCATCGGCCCCGGCGGTCAGTCGATCATGAACGACGTGGACGGCGACCTGATCGTCTACCACTACTACGACGGCAACGACAACGGCACGCCCAAGCTCGGCATCAACCTGCTGGACTGGAGCAGCGGCTGGCCCGTGGCCTACTGACCCGCCCGCCCCGAGGGGCCCGCACGCCGGCCCCGGTCATCACTCCGCGTCGTCGTGGCCGCGCAGGTGGAGGGAGCGCAGCGCCACCTCGATGGCGAAGCGGTGGTCCGGGTCGGCGAGGCGGTCGCCCAGGTGGGTGTCCAGCGTCCGCAGGCGGTAGCGGACGGTCTGCGCGTGGACGCCCAGCATCTCGCCGACCTGCTCCGCGGGCGCCCGGGTGGACACGTGGACGCGGAGGGTCTCGACGAGCCGGTCGCGCCGCCGGGCCGGCAACGCGTCGAGCGGGGCCAGTTCACGGGCCGCGATCCGGTCGACGAGGGCGGGGTCGGACAGCAGCCACAGGGTCGTCAGGTGGTCCTCGCAGAGGATCAGCGGAGCGTCGGGTATGACATCGTCGTCGACGAGCTGCAGCACCCGGCGGGCCCAGCGGACGGAGTCGGCGGCCTGCGTGATCGGCACGGTCAGACCCACCGCGGCGCGGGTGCCGGCCAGGGCGGTGGCGATCATGTCGAGACGGGCGGGGGTGACGTCCCCGGGCACGAGCAGGTGCGGCTGGGGGATGTCCAGGTCGGTGAGGACGTCCCGGTCGAGTCCCGCCTGGATGTGTTCCGGCGCCGGGGACTGCAGGGCGACCAGGAAGCAGGACCGGGGGAGTTCCCAGGCGGCGGCCTTGCACAGTTCGGAGACGGCCGTGCGGGGCAGTGGTGCGGAGGCCAGCAGGAAGTGCAGTAACTGTCTTCGTAACGCGGACTCCTCGGAGGCGGCCCGTTCCCGCACCTCCGCGTATCCCTCGCGGGTGATCGCCTCCAGCTCCTCGACGTAGGCGAAGAGGGCGTCGGCGAAGGCGAGGATCAGCGAGGGGGAGAGGCTGTACTGCCGGCCCAGGGTCTTGGCCCGGCGCAGGGCGATGCGGGCGCCGAGCCGGTAGGCGCCCTGCAGCACCTCCAGGTCGCGGCCCTCGTAGGCCTCCACCCGGCCGAACCTGCGCAGCAGTTCGTCGCGCAGCTCCGAGCTGCTGGAGGGGTCGGCCACCCGGTCCACGAAGGCGGTCAGCGCCT
The DNA here is from genome assembly GCF_000772045.1 of Streptomyces sp. CCM_MD2014. Classification (GTDB taxonomy): domain Bacteria; phylum Actinomycetota; class Actinomycetes; order Streptomycetales; family Streptomycetaceae; genus Streptomyces; species Streptomyces salinarius. The sequence goes on from NZ_CP009754.1 coordinate 6,107,601, forward strand.
GCTCGACGCCCTGACGGATCGCGTCCCCGTCCGGGCCGTTGAGCAGCCTGCCGTAGACCGGATAGCTGCGGGTGACCTCGGTGCGTATCTCGTTGAGCAGCCCCGGGAGCAGCGGCCGCATGAAGGCCGCGAACTTCTTGGGGAGGGGGTCGAGCGGTTCACCGGGCACCGAGGGACGCGCGATTGCGGGCATGAGTGATCCCTTGCCGTCGACATGTCCGGTGGGGCGGACCGGCCGGGCCCCGCCCCGGGCGGGCGGTGCCTGGACCGGTCCGCTGGGCGTTCACCGGTCTGGCAAAGCTGAAGGTAAATCAACTTTGTTGTGTTGTACATCTCTTGGGGAGGAATCGTGTCACGGTTGTGTGTGCCTTTGGCTGTTACTCGACGGCGGAGTGCCAGTTCTCGGCCAGGACCTTGCCGGCGTCGGGGACGACGGTCCCGGGCGCGTTGAGCCCGGTGAGGTGGGTCCGGGTGTCGTTGAGGGTGACGCTGTTGTTCCCGGCGGCGGAGGGCAGCCCGGTCTTCGCGTTCACCGCGGCGTTGATCAGGCCCACGTTCAGGCCGCAGCCGGTGGCGCCGGGCACCGCGAAGGCGCTGTCGTTCTGGGTGGCGCCGGTGAGGTTGATCCGGCTCATCTCGCCGGCCGGGTCCTCGGTGCCGTCGCCCTGGAAGAAGGTCATGCCGAACTCGGGGAAGTTCCGGTTCTCCGGGCGCAGCACGATCGGGTTCGCGGCCGTTCCGATGTAGCAGTTGTCGCCGAGGAGCGGGTTCTCCAGGTGGATGCGGACCGGCAGGGCGACGATGGGCATGTCGGTGAGCACGCCCGCGGTCTGGTCGAAGGCGTAGGGCGTGCCGACCGACTCCATGGTGGCGGTGATCTTGTTGAGGCTGGAGTTCTCCAGCGACTCGCAGATGCCCGTGATGACGAAGATGTCGCTCGGACACATCAGGCCGAGCAGTCCGCCGGGGACGGTGGCGGGCTCGGCGACCAGCGCGCCGGAGGCCGGGGCGACCACGCTGCTGGTGCCGTCGGCGTTCTGGACGACGCCCATCTGGAGGTTGGTCCGGCCGGTCGTCACGGTGGTCTTGCCCAGCTTGATGGTGCCGCTCGCCGAGGTGGACACCACGCACTGCGGGGTCTTCTCGAAGCCGTCGGCGTTCAGCATCGCGGGAGCGTCCACGGGGCAGCGGGTGAAGGGGGCCCACTCGCCGTTCAGCGCGGGGTCGGCGGCACTGGCCGTGCCCAGGGAGGCGAGGGCGCCGAGCGCGGTCAGCGCGGACACGGTGGCGAGCCGGGTGCGGGTGGGGATCGAGGGCATGGTGGTGGCCTTCCGGGGAGTCGGGGGCGGGGCGGGTCAGTGCTCGGCGACGGGGATCTCGTAGGGCTGGAGATCCTCGGTGCACTGGCCTTCGTTGGTCGGGCTCGGGAACACGGGGGCGGCGATCGCGCACGTCTGGCCCTGGACCTGCTTGACGAGGTTGCCGGGACCGGAGACGGAGGCGGTGAGCAGGCGGTCGAGGTCCTCGCCGTCGGTGCCGCAGCCGGTGAAGGCGGGGATGGTCGCCTCGCCGGACAGCACGCCGCCGCTGAGCAGCAGATAGCCGGTGGCCGGCTGGCCGATGAGCAGCTCGCCCCGGCCGTACAGCACCAGGTGGTCACCGGGGAAGTTCGCGGGGTCCGGGTCCTCGGACATGAGGGACGTCTCGGTCCGGCACTCGGAACCGACGTCCAGGGGTGTCCCGTTGACCTCCAGATCCAGCACGTGCAGGACCAGCGGGGCCCGGACGTATGTGTCCGTGGTCGTGGAGAAGTCGGTCATGCTCATCTTCATGCGGGAGTCGATCCGCATCGTGTCCGTCTGCTCCAGCACCATGGTGGCCTTCACCGGGGTGAAGTCGAAGGACAGGAAGGTCGCTTCGAAGGGCGGCGTCTGCCTGCGCTCCTGGTAGTGGAAGTTCGCGTACGACACGGTGTCGAAGATCAGGTAGTCCGGGTCGGGGGGACCCGGCACGGGAACGCCCTGCTCGATCAGCACGCAGGAGGGCGGGAGGTAGGCGGCGCCCTTCATCTTCTTCACGTTGGCGTAGCCGGTGACGTACGCGTTGAGCGACACGTCCGTGGGCGGGTGCTGCTCGTCGTAGCGGCAGGGCGGGACGTCGTCGCGGTCCGGGGCCGTGCCGGGGGTGTTCTCCAGCACTTCGGGCGACCGCTCGGACTGCCGCTCCCGCTGCCGGTCCCCCCGTCCGTCCGGCTGTCCCTCGTCCGGCGCCCCGGAGGTCCCGGCCGGTCCCGGCGAGGACGGCGAGCCGCTCGGTGCGCCGGTGCCCGTGCCGACGGGCACGGTGGCCAGCAGCCCCTGGCCGGGAGCGTCCTCGGCGAGGGTGCAGTCGACGGCCGGCGAGCCGGGGCGGGTGCCGGAGTCGGGCGTGGCCGTGGCCGTGGCCGCGTCGGTCGCGGTCCCGTCCGCCGCCTCGAGCACCAGGTCGATCGCGAGGGAGCCCGCGGAGAACGTCAGGTCGCCGTCGCCCCGGCCGGCCACCGAGGGCACGTCTCCCCGCGCCACGAGTGTCAGCGGACCCGACTCGGGCAGCTCCACCGGCTCCGCGTCTCCCCGCCAGGTCGCCCGCGCCGTGGCCGCGTTCTGGGCCACGCCGACCTCGAGCCGGGTGGCCGCCCGTACCCCGGCCGCGCCGTGGCCGGCGAGGTCCGCGACCGCCTCCTCGGGGAGCTCCACGGTGGTGGTGACGCCGGACGGCGTGAACGCCTCGCCCGCCTCGGCCCGCGCCGGGAACTCGGCCGCGACCCGCACCGTCGCGGGCAGCTGACCCGAGGGCAGGGCACAGACGTAGGGGAGTTCGGCCTCGACCTCCTGGGTGCCCGAGGCCGAGGCGGTGGTCGGGACCAGGGCGGCGAGCACCACGAACGCGGCGATCGACGCGCTCCGGGCGCGGGCGCGGGCACGGGTCCGGGGCGGCCGCGGGGCGGCGGCTGGCTTGGCTGTCATGCGACTCCGCTCGGATGGCTCGGACGGGGGCCGGTCTTCTCGGGGCGCGGCACACGGCCCGCGAACGCCCGGCCGGGGTGCCGACCGGGCGGACATGGCTGGTCGGCGGCCTACGGGTTGGAGCCGACGATGGTCGGGATGACGCTGCTGCCGGCGACCTTGACGGCGTAGTTGCCCTTGAAGGTGGGCTTGGTCGCGGTCGTGACGATCGCACCGCAGTTGACGGGGTTGCTGACCGCCAGTTCACCGGCGGTGCTGTTGATCGCCAGCACACCGGTGGAGTTGGTGTACGTGCCCGACGCCTTGCCCGTCACCGTGAACTTGCAGGCGCCGGCGGTCACGTTGGCCTTGACGTTGCCGACGTAGCCCTTGGTGACACCGGTGGCGGCGTCGTAGTCCACCGCGACGACGTCCCACGGGGTGACGGACGTGGTGGTGACGTTGCCCAGCACGCTGGTGCACGGCGAGCCGGACGCACCGAAGTTCATGGTGGTGATGTCGGCGACGTCACCGGGGTTGCCGGTGGTGCTCGCCATCGTTCCGGCCGCGTTCGAGGTGGTGCACGTCATGGGGATGGTGGCGGTCAGCACGATGTTGCCGACGTTCGTCGCCTGGAAGGCGGCCGGAGAGGGGCTGACGGTCCACACCGTGGAGGGCGCCGCCGAGGACGGGGCGGCGGCGAGACCCAGTGCCGACGCGGCCGCACACACCACGAGGGCTGACCTTCTGATGCTCTTCTTCATGGCTCGGGAGTCTCCTTGAGGGTCGACCTGCATTGAGCCGTGACGTTACTCGCGGGAAACATAGCCGAACAATGCGGCCGTCCATGATTCTTTGAAAAGTGGAACAACCTGTTTCCCGGGTGAGCGAATCGCGATTCCCCTTAGTCATCCGCTGCCAAGGAGGGGACGCTCGAACGATGATGCGCCACTTTCCCGGCGGGCGCCCGGGGTGGGCTCGGAATCATCACCGGATGACAAGTTGCCGAGGGGTTTCTGTGTCCTCCGTGACAGGTTCCGGATGGCCGGAGCCGGCATCCCGGAAAACTCCGATTCCGGTGTTGCCCGCCGAGGTTACCCGGCCGTAACGTGCCGGTGCGGTGCTCGGTTCCAGGTCGGTGGCCCCCGTCGGCCGGAGCCATGGCGGACGCGTTCCGGCCCACCTCCCGTGCGGCAGCGTGTCCGCCGGCGGGGTCCCGCGGGATCCACACCCCCCGGAACCGCGAGACCCTGCCCTGTCTCCCCGGAGACAAGTGCGGGGCGGGCAGGTTGTCTGCGCGGTGACAAGTTCCACCGGGGTGCCGGAGATCGGTGCCGCACCCGTTGTCAGTGCGCTCCGGGCCGACTTAACGTGCGGGCCCGCGGCGCGAATCCGATGGACGTCCGCTGGAGGTGATATGGGAATCGAAGTAGTGGTCGAGGGCCTGACCAAGTCCTTCGGTAAGCAGAGCATCTGGCGGGACGTGTCACTCACTCTTCCGGCCGGAGAGGTCAGCGTGATGCTGGGCCCGTCCGGAACCGGTAAGACCGTTTTCCTGAAGTCGCTCATAGGGCTGCTCAAACCCGAGCAGGGCCGTGTCCTCATCAATGGGGTGGACATGGTGAACAGTCCGGAAAGAGACATCTACGAGACCCGGAAACTGTTCGGTCTCATGTTCCAGGACGGTGCCCTCTTCGGGTCCATGTCCCTTTTCGACAACATCGCCTTCCCGCTGCGCGAACACACCCGCAAGAAGGAGTCCGAGATCCGCCGCATCGTCATGGAGCGGATCGAGGTGGTCGGGCTGCTGGGCGCGGAGGGGAAGCTGCCGGGAGAGATCAGCGGCGGCATGCGCAAGCGGGCCGGACTGGCCCGCGCGCTCGTCCTCGACCCGCAGATCATCCTGTGCGACGAACCGGACTCCGGGCTCGACCCGGTCCGCACCGCCTACATCTCCCAGCTTCTGATCGACCTCAACGCGCAGCTCGACGCGACGATGCTGATCGTCACCCACAACCTCGACATCGCCGCCACCGTGCCCGACAACATGGGGATGCTCTTCCTGCGCGAACTCGTCACCTTCGGCCCGCGCGAGGTCCTGCTCACCAGTGACGAGCCGGTCGTGGCCCAGTTCCTGGGAGGCCGGCGCGAGGGACCCATCGGGATGTCCGAGGAGAAGGACGCGGCCACCCTCGCCGCCGAGGCGGACACCGCCCCCGCGGCCCCCGCCGCGCCCCGGGCGATCGTGCCGCAGCTCGAGCCCTCGCCCGGCCTGCCGCCGCGCCAGGCAGTCGCCCGGCGACGCAAGCGTGTCATGGGCATGATCGACACGCTGCCGCCCGCCGCACGGTCCGCCATCCGGGAGACCTACGCGAAGAGCTCCGAGGCGGCCACCCTGCCGATGCCCGCCGCCGGGAGCGGCGCGTGATCACCGGCGCGCTGCGGCAGACCGGGCGGCTCTTCGCGCTCGCCGCGGAGGTCACCCGGGCCGTCTTCCGAAGACCCTTCCAGTTCCGCGAGTTCGTCGAGCAGTTCTGGTTCGTCGCGAGCGTGACCATCCTGCCCGCCGCCCTGGTCTCCATCCCCTTCGGCGCCGTCATCGCCCTCCAGGTCGGTTCGCTCACCGAGCAGCTCGGCGCCCAGTCCTTCACCGGCGGCGCCAGCGTCCTCGCCGTGGTGCAGCAGGCCAGCCCGCTCATCGTCGCGCTGCTCATCGCCGGCGCCGGCGGCTCCGCCATCTGCGCCGACCTCGGCTCCCGCAAGATCCGCGAGGAGCTGGACGCGATGGAGGTCATGGGCGTGTCGCCCGTACAGCGGCTGGTCGTGCCCCGGGTGCTGGCCGCCATGGGCGTCGCCGTCCTGCTCAACGGCCTGGTCTCCGTCGTCGGCATCCTCGGCGGCTACTTCTTCAACGTCATCATGCAGGGCGGCACCCCCGGCGCCTACCTCTCCAGCTTCTCCGCCCTCGCCCAGCTGCCCGACCTCTACGTCAGTGAACTCAAGGCGCTCGTCTTCGGGTTCATCGCGGGCATCGTCGCCGCCTACCGGGGCCTCAACCCGCGCGGTGGCCCCAAGGGCGTCGGCGACGCCGTCAACCAGTCCGTCGTCATCACCTTCCTCCTGCTCTTCTTCGTCAACATGGTGATGACGGCCGTCTACCTCCAGATCGTCCCGCCGAAGGGAGGCTGAGGACCGATGGCCTCCCCGCTCGTCTGGCTCGACCGCTCCGGCGACCAACTCCTGTTCTACGTCCGGGCCCTGCTGTGGATCCCGCGGACCCTGCGCCGCTACCTCAAGGAGGTGCAGCGCCTGCTCGCCGAGGTGGCCTTCGGCTCCGGCGGCCTCGGCGTCATCGGCGGAACCATCGGCGTGATGATCGCGATGACCCTCTTCACCGGGACCGTCGTCGGACTCCAGGGCTACGCGGCCCTGGACCAGATCGGCACCGCCGCGTTCACCGGATTCGTCTCCGCCTACTTCAACACCCGCGAGATCGCCCCCCTCGTCGCCGGACTCGCCCTCTCCGCGACCGTCGGGGCCGGCTTCACCGCCCAGCTCGGCGCCATGCGCATCAACGAGGAGGTCGACGCCCTGGAGGGCATGGGCATCCGCTCGATGCCCTACCTGGTCACCACCCGCATCATCGCCGGCGTCGTCGCCATCATCCCGCTCTACGCGATCGGCCTGCTCTCCTCCTACCTCGCCTCCCGGTACGTGACCGTCCTGTTCAACGGGCAGTCCCGGGGGACCTACGACCACTACTTCAACCTCTTCCTCTCCCCGACGGACGTCCTGCTCTCCGTCCTGAAGGTGCTGATCTTCAGCGTGATGGTGATCGTCGCCCACTGCTACTACGGCTACCGCGCCTCCGGCGGCCCGGCCGGCGTCGGCGTGGCCGTCGGCCGGTCGGTGCGCAACGCCATCGTGCTGATCAGCGTCACCGACTTCTTCCTGTCGCTGGCCCTGTGGGGCGCGACCACGACCGTGAAGGTGGCGGGGTGACATGAGCCGACCGAGAGGACACACCCTGCGCCGCCGGCTCGCCGGAGTGGTGTTCGTGCTGGTGCCCGTCCTGCTGATCTGGCTGGCCGTCGCCGTCTACGACAAGAAGTTCACCGACTCCGACCCGGTGGTCGTCGAGACCGGCAGCGCCGGCAACCAGATGCACCCCGGCGCCGAGGTGAAACTGCGCGGCGTCGTCGTCGGCGAGGTCCGCGCGATCGACGCCACCGGCGACGGCGCCCGGCTCACCCTCGCCATGAAGCCCGGCGCGCTGGACGACGTACCGTCCGACGTCCGCGCGCAGATGCTGCCCACCACGTTGTTCGGCGAGCGGTTCGTCGCCCTCGTGCCCCCCGCGAACCCCTCGCCCGAGCCGCTCGCCGCCGGTGCCGTCGTCCCCCAGGACCGGTCCGCGAACGCCATCGAACTCCAGCAGGTCCTCGACGACGTCCTGCCGATGCTCACCGCCGTCCAGCCGCAGAAGCTCTCCGCGACCCTGTCCGCCGTCTCGCAGGCCCTCGAAGGACGCGGAGAGCGGCTCGGCGAGACGCTGAGCCTGCTGGACGAGCACCTGGCCGAGTTCAACCCCAACCTGCCCGCCCTCAACCGCGACCTCAGGGAACTCGTGAAGGTCAGCCACGTCTACGCGGACGCCGCGCCCGACATCCTCACGGCGCTCACCGACTTCACCACCACCAGCGGCACCCTCGCCGAGCGGGAGACGGAACTCGCCGCCACCCTCGGCGCCACGACCCGCACGGCCGAGGACGTGACCGACTTCCTGCGCAAGAACAAGGACAACATCATCCGGCTCGGCGACACCGGCCGCCCCACCCTCGAACTGCTCGCCGAGTACTCCTCCGCCTTCCCCTGCACCCTGCGCACCCTCGCCGACTTCGTGCCGGCCATGGACAAGGCGCTCGGCAAGGGCACCGACCGGCCCGGCATCCACGTCGACGTCACCAGCGTCGCCTCCCGCGGCGCCTACCGGCCCGGCCGCGACACCCCGGCCTACGACGCCGGCGGCGGACCCCGCTGCCCCGCCGTGCCCTACCTCGGCACCCTGCCCCGGCCCGCCGCCCGGGCCGCCACCCCGGCGGCCGCGCAGGACCTCGGACCCGCCAACTCCCCGCAGGAGAACGACCTCGTCAACGAACTGATCGCCCCGGCCGCCGGCGAGAGCCCCGGCGACCTGCCCGACTGGAGCAGCCTGCTCGTCGGCCCCGTCTACCGCGGTACGGAGGTGACCCTGCGATGACCGGAGCCGACCACGCGCACACCCGGCGCCGCCCGCTGACCGGACCACTGGTCAAGTCCCTCGTCTTCGTGGTGGTCACCGCCCTCGCCACCACCGTCCTCGGCCTGAGCGTGGCCGGCACCGGTGTGGACTCCGGCACCGGCACCCGCACCTACAAGGCCCTGTTCACCGACGTCACCGGGCTCGTGGACGGCGACAGCGTGCGGATCTCCGGGGTGAGCGTCGGCGAGGTCACCGACGTACGCGTCGTCGACCGGCGCACCGCCCAGGTCACCTTCACCGTCCGCGACGACCGCACGCTGCCCCGCTCCACCACCGCCGCCGTGAAGTACCTCAACATGGTCGGTCAGCGCTACGTCTCCCTCGGACGCGGCAGCGGCGACCTCACCGGCACCCTCCCCGAGGGCGGCACCGTCCCGCTGGACCGCACCACGCCCGCGCTGGACCTGACCCTGCTCTTCAACGGCTTCAAGCCGCTGTTCGAGGGGCTGTCCCCGAAGGACGTCAACGAACTCGCCGGATCGATCGTGCAGGTGCTCCAGGGCGAGGGCGCCACCGTCGACAGCCTGATCCGCCACATCGGCTCGCTCGGCACGACCGTCGCCGCCAAGGACAAGGTGATCGGCCAGGTCGTCGAGAACCTCACCACCGTCCTGGACACCCTCAACGACCGCGAGGACGGCTTCGACGACCTCGTCGACACCCTCCAGAAGCTCGTCACCGGCTTCAACCAGGACCGCAAACCCCTCGGCGAGGCCGTCGCCGCCATGGGCGACCTGACCACCGTCACGGCCGGCCTCCTGGAGGACGGACGCGCCCCCCTCAAGAAGGACATCCGCGAACTGGGCCGGCTCTCCACCACCCTCGGCGAGCACACCCCGCAGATCGAGGACTTCCTCGAGAACAGCCCCGCCAAGATGACCGCCCTGACCCGACTGTCCTCCTACGGCTCGTGGTTCAACCTCTACCTCTGCGAGGCGCGCGTGAGCGGAGTGACCACCTCCGACGGTTCGAAGCCGCCGACCGGCATCGCGATCACCGAATCGAGGTGCCGCGGATGAAGCGCCCCCGCCCCCGTGTCAAGCCGGTCAAGGAACGCAACCCCGTCGCCGTCGGCATCGCCGGACTGCTCGCCCTCACCCTGCTGGCCCTCCTCGCCTACAACGTGGACCGGCTCCCGTTCGGCGGCGGCACCACCTACAGCGCCGACTTCTCCGAGGCCGCCGGCCTGGACGAGGGCGACGAGGTGCGCATCGCCGGGGTCAAGGTCGGCCAGGTCACCGGCGTCGCGCTGGACGGCGCCAAGGTCAAGGTCAGCTTCGAGGTCGAGGACGCCTGGGTCGGCGACCGCACGACCGCCGCCATCGCCATCAAGACGGTCCTGGGCGACAAGTACCTGGCACTCGACCCGCTCGGCTCCGGCCGCCAGGACCCCGGCACCCGCATCCCGCTCGCCCGCACCACCTCCCCCTACGACGTGACCCAGGCCTTCCAGGACCTGAGCGGCACCGTCGACGCCATCGACACCGGGAAGCTCGCGGAGAGCTTCGAGACCATCTCCGACACCTTCAAGGACTCACCGCCGCACGTGCGCAAGGCCGCCACCGGACTGTCCGACCTGTCGAAGTCGATCTCGAAGCGCGACGCGAAGCTGTCCGAACTCCTCAAGGGCAGCGCCAGGTTCACCAAGACGCTGGAGAACAGGAAGTCCAGCTTCGAGACCCTCATCGAGGACGGCGGCCCCCTGCTCGGCGAACTCCGCGACCGCCGCACCGCCATCAGCGCCCTGCTCAAGGGCAGCCAGGACCTCGGCACCGAACTCGGCGGCCTCGTCAAGGACAACGAGAAGCAGCTCGGCCCCACCCTCAAGGCGCTCGGCCGCGTCACCACCGTCCTGGAGAAGAACAACACCCAACTCGGCGAGACCCTCGCCCTGGTCGGCCCGTACTACCGGCTGGTCGGCAACACCCTCGGCAACGGCCGCTGGTTCGACAGCTACCTGTGCGGCGTCGTGCCCCGCTCCTACCTGCTCGAGACCTCCCAGCCCGAGACCGGATGCCTGCCGCCGAAACAGCCGGCGGCCGCCCAGGGGAGCGGTGCGCGATGACCCGACGCCGGAAGATCCTCACCGGGGTGCTCGCCCTCGTCGTGCTCGCCGCCGGCGGCCTGGCCGCCGCCCGCGCCCTCGAACCCGACGGCACCCGCGTCACCGCCTACTTCGACCGCGCCATCGGCGTCTACGCCGGCTCCGACCTGCGCATCCTCGGCGTGCGGGTCGGCGAGGTGGAGTCGGTCGACCCCGAGGGCACCAGGGTCCGCGTCGGCCTCCGCCTGGACGACGGGATCAAGGTCCCCGAGGACGCGCGGGCGGTCGTCGTCGCGCCGAGCGTCGTCGCCGACCGCTACGTGCAGCTCACCCCCGCCTACCGCGAGGGCCCCGCCCTCGCCGACGGCGCCGTACTGCCCGCCTCCCGCAACCACGTCCCCGTCGAGATCGACCAGATCTACGACTCCATCACCGAACTCGGCGACGCCCTCGGCCCGGACGGCGCCAACGCCGACGGCGCCCTGTCCGACCTGCTGAAGACCGGCGCGGACAACCTCGACGGCAACGGCGAGGCCATCGGTGACGGCGTGGAGGAGTTCGGCAAGGCCGCCAGGACCCTCGACGGCAGCAGCGGCGACCTGTTCAAGACGCTCGGCAGCCTCCAGACCTTCACCACCATGCTCAAGAACAAGGACACCGACGTCCGCACCGCGCAGGAACGCCTGGACGAGGTCGTCGGCTTCTTCGCCGACAACAAGGACGACCTCACCGGCGCCCTGGAGGAACTCGGCAAGGCCCTCGGCCAGGTCAAGACCTTCATCGAGGACAACCGCGGCGAGCTGAAGAAGAACGTCGACCGGCTCGTCCCCATCACCCGCACCCTGGTCGAGCAACGCGCCTCCCTGGCCGAGGCGCTGGACGTGGCACCGCTGGCCGCCGGCAACGTCGTGAACGCCTACAACCCCGACACCCGCACCCTCGACGGCCGCGCCAACCTCAACGAGATCAGCAGCGGCGGACCGCTGCTGCCGCTGCCCGTCGCCGGCGCGACCGGCGATGCGGCCGACGAGGAGAAGGGGGACGGCCGATGAGACGCGCCACGCTGCCCGGGGGCCGGGTCGCCGGTGTCGCCGCGGGCGGACTGATCGCCCTCGGCCTCGCCCTCGCCCTCGCCCTCGGCGGGATCCCGGCCGGGATGCCGGGCTTCGACGGCATCGAGGACCTGCCGCTGCCCGGCGGCGCCGACCTCGGCGACCACCCCTACACCGTCACCGCGGAACTCCAGGACGTACTGAGCCTGGTCCCGCACGCCGCCGTACGGGTCAACGACGTCGCCGTCGGCAGGATCACCGCCATCGAACTCGGCGAGGACGACTGGTCGGCCCGCGTCACCATGGAGATCAACGGCGACGTGCGGCTCCCCGCCGACGCCGCCGCCCGGCTCGAACAGTCCAGCCTGCTCGGCGAGAAGTACGTCCAGCTCGTCGCCCCCGCCAAGGAGACCGGAACCGGCCGGCTGACCGACGGCAGTGTCATCCCGCTGGCCCGCACCAGCCGCAGCACCGAGGTCGAGGAGGTGTTCGGCGCCCTGTCCCTGCTCCTCAACGGCGGCGGCGTGGGCCAGCTCAAGACCATCACCCGGGAACTCAACGCCGCGCTCGGCGGCCGCGAACCCGAGGTCCGCTCCATGCTGAAGCGGGTCGACACCCTGGTGGGGGACCTCGACGACCACCGCGACGACATCACCGACGCCCTCGACGCGGTCAACCGGCTCTCCTCGACCCTCGCCCACCGCAAGGAGGACGTCGGCACCGTCCTCACCGGCCTCTCGCCCGGACTGAAGACGCTGGAGAAACAGCGCGGCTCCCTGCTGACCATGCTGCGCTCCCTCGACACGCTCTCCGGCGTCGCCGTCTCCACCATCAACGCGAGCAAGGACGACATGATCGCCGACCTCAAGGCCGTCGCCCCGACGCTGAAGGCGCTCGCCGACGCGGGCACGGACCTGCCCGACTCGCTCCAGGTGCTGCTGACGTACCCGTTCACCGACGAGGTGCTGCGCGGGGTGAAGGGCGACTACCTGAACACCTACCTGAGCATGGTCGCCGCACCGGGGACCGAGGTGATCCCGCCGCTCGTGTCCGAGGACATGCCGTCCCCCGTCCCGTCGAGCGACCCGGCCTCGCCCCTGTCGCTGCCCTCCGTGTCCGGAACCGGAACCGACTCCGGAGGTGAGCACCGGTGATCACCCCGGCCGTACGGCTGAAGAACCTCGCCTTCCTCCTCATCGCCGTCCTCGCCCTCGCCTTCCTCGGCATCCGCTACGCCGACCTCGGCCGGTACGTGGGCGTCGCCGACTACTACACCGTGGACGTACAACTGCCGCGCACCGGAGGTCTGTTCACTCACTCGGACGTCACCTACCGGGGGGTCTCGGTGGGGCGTGTCGGCCCGATCGACCTCACCGGCGAAGGCGTCGTCGCCGAACTCCGCATCAAGAAGTCCGCGCCCCGCATCCCCGCCGACACCAAGGCCGTGGTCGCCGGGCTCTCCGCCGTCGGCGAGCAGTACATCGACCTGCGGCCCGAGAGCGACGGCTCCCCCTACCTCGCCGACGGCACCCGCATCGAACAGGCCGACACCGAGGTGCCCGCGCCCGTCACCGATGTCCTCACCAGCGTCGACGACCTGGTCGGCTCCGTCCCGCTGGAGAATCTGCGCACGGTCGTCGACGAGTTCGGCAAGGCCTTCGAGGGGCACGGCGACGACCTCCAGGTGCTGCTCGACAACGGCAGCGGCTTCGTCGAGGCCGCCGACCGCGCCCTGCCCTCCACCACCCGGCTCATCAACGACGGCGAGACCGTCCTGCGCACCCAGGCCCAGGAGGCGCGGGCCATCCGCGACTTCGCCGTCGGCGCGAAGGACCTGGCCGCAGCCCTCAAGGGCTCCGACGCCGACCTGCGCCGCCTCCTCGCCGTCACCCCCGAGGCCGCCACCCAGGTCAGCGGCCTGCTGCGGGACCTCGACCCGAGCCTCGGCGTGGTCCTCGCCAACCTGCTCACCACCTCCGAGGTCGCCGTCACCCGGCAGCGCGGCATCGAGGAACTCCTGGTGAAGTACCCGGCGGCCGTCTCCGCCGGCGCCACCGCCGTCGACGGGGGCACACTCAACCTCGGCCTGGCCGTCACCTTCTTCAGCCCCCTGCCCTGCACCGAGGGATACGGCGCCACGCGCTACCGCAACGGCCTGGACCTCGGCACGGCTCCCGCCCTCAACACCGACGCCGCCTGCACCGCACCGGCCTCCAGCGGCAAGAACGTGCGCGGATCGGCCAACGCCCCGAAGGGCGGCGCGGTGCCCGACCCCGCCGAACCCGGCTCCCTGCCCTCGGGCAGCGCCGGTACGCCCGCGAAGGGTGACGCCTCCCCGGCACTCCCCGGCGCACTGGCCCTGCCCGGACAGAGCGGCGAGGCGCCGGCCGGCCTCACCGGTCTCCTCGCCCCGGCCGGCACCGGGAGCACCCGGTGAGGCGGGCGCGGATCCTCACCGGGACGGGGCTCGCGCTGGCCCTCGCCTTCTGCGGCACCGGCGCGTGGACGTACACGCAGGCCCGCACCGACGACGCGCTCGCCTACGGCCGGGAGCGGGACGAGGCGCTCGCCGACGGGCGCGAGGGCATCGCCGTACTCACCACCCTCGACGCCGCCACCCGGCAGAGCGCGGAGCGCAGCATCCGGGACTGGCGCGCCGTCTCCACCGGTCCGCTGCGCAAGGAACTCGGCGACACCGAGGCCAAGGCGGGGAGTTCGGCGCGGGGCACGGTCACCGAGGCCGCCCTCACCGCGCTCGACACGCGCTCCGGCACGGCCAAGCTCATCGCCACCGTGCGCGTCGACATCACCCCCGCGGGGACCGCCGCGGCGGAGAGGCCGTCCACCGACCGCAAGCGCCTGGAGGCGGTCCTGGCCCGCACGGACGAGGGGGAGTGGAAGGTGAGGGCGCTGAGCGCGGTGCCGGTCGCGGAGGAGAAGGGCGGCGAGGAACGATGACACCGACGTGGCTGCGGCGCGGGAGCGCCGCCTCACCGAATTCCGCCGAGCCGGAGCCCGCTGAGTCGGGCACCGCTGAGCTGGATTCCGCCGAGCCGGAGCCCGCTGAGCCGGGCACCCCTGAGCCGGGCACCCCTGAGCCGGATTCCGCCGAGCCGACGCCCGTCGAGTCGGGCACCGCCGAGCCGACGCCCGCCGAGTCCGGGGCCTCCGACCCCGAAGCCGCCGCCCCCCGTCCGCCGAACGGGCGTCTGCGGAAGGCGGCCCTGGCCGGGACCGCCGCCGTCCTCGTCTTCGGCGGCTGCGGATTCTTCTACGCGGCCCACCAGTTGAGGTCCGAGGCGCCCGCCCGGAACCAGGCGCTCACCGACACCGAGGCCACCACCCGCGTCGTGGGCGACGTCGGCAACGCCCTCGCCCGGGTGTTCTCCTACACCCCGGACGGCACCGCGGCCGCCGAACGCTCCGCGAGCACCGTCCTCGACGGCCGCGCCGCCCGCCAGTACGAGACCCTCTTCGCCCGGGTCCGCGAGGACCTCACCGACCAGCGCGTCACCCTCAGCACCCGCGCCGTCCGCACCGGAGTGATCGAACTCGACGGCGGCAGGGCCCGCCTGCTGGTCTTCCTCGACCAGACCTCCCGCAAAGGCGAAGGCGACGCCGAGGCCACCACCGCCGCCGCCCAACTCACCGTCACGGCACGGCTCGACGGCGACCAGTGGCGGATCGTCGACATCAAGGCCCGCTGACCATGCGCGGGAGACTGGAGCACCCCATGAAACGCGCGGTCCGCCTCCTCGGCACCGGCCGGCCCCGGCCCCTCCCGGCCCTGGCCCTCGCCCTCACCCTCGCGGCGGGCGGCTCCGCGGCCTGGGCCGGTCAGGACTGGTACCGGGCGGCCCACGACGAGCGGGCCGCCTACGCCGCCCAGCGCGACGCGGCACTCTCCGCCGGGGAACAGGCCGTACAGAACCTGAACACCCTCGACCACCGTGAGCTCGAGCAGGGTCTCGACCTGTGGGAGTCGTCGACGACCGGCGAGCTGCACGAACAACTGGCCGATGGGCGCGACGAGTTCGCGGCACAGGTGAAGGAGGCGAAGACGGTGAGCACGGCCCGGGTGCTGTCCGGCGCCGTCACCGAACTCGACGACCGCGCAGGGCGGGCCCGGGTGCTGGTCGCCCTGCGCGTCACCGTCGAGGCGGCCGACGGGGCGAAGACCGACAAGGACAGCCGCATGCTCGGCGAACTCACCCGGACCGGCGGCCGGTGGAAGCTGAGCGCCCTGGGCCAGGCACCCGTGGGCGGCACATCGACCGGCTGACCCGGTCCCGTACCGAGCGAGCCGGCCGCAGCGAGGAGGACAGCACCATGTCGACGACCCGTCACCACATCAACCGCCAGCGGCGCCGCCAGGCCCGCGAGACCCGGCCCGCCGCCTCCGCCACGGTCCCGGAACGCGCCGAGGACGCAGAGCGCGCGGCGGCGCGGGGCCGCACGCGCGGCGCCACGGCCGTCCTGGAGCCCACGGAGGCCGCCACCGCCGGCCCGCCCACGACCGGGGACGAGCCGAAGGCCCCCAGCCGGGTCCGGCGCCGTCCCCCGCTCCTCGTGGTGCTCTGCGCGCTGACGGTGCTCCTCGGCGGCTTCGCGGGCTGGGCGCACGCCAAGGCGGAGGGGCTCAGGTCCGAGCCGGCGCGGAGCAACACCGCACTGACCGACCTCGCCCGCACCAGCGAGATCAAGGGACAGGTGGCCAAGGCCGTCAACCGCCTCTTCTCCTACGACCACACAGACCCCGAGGCCCTGGACAAGGCGGCGGAGGACCTCCTGACCGGCAAGGCCGTCGACCGGCACCGGGAACTCCTGGCCGACGTCCGCGAACGGGCCGACGCGCAGAAGGCCGTGATCACGACGACGGTCACCGACAGCGCGGTCGAGCGGATCGACGGCGACCGGGCCCGGGTCCTCGTCTACGCGGACCAGAGCAGCGTCGCCACCAGCGGCAAGAAGACCAAGGCAAGCGAGAAGACCGCACAGGACGAGGGGGTGTACGCGGCGGCCATGCTCGCCGTCGACGTCGTGCACCGCGACGGACGCTGGCTGGTCTCCGCCCTCGACACCTTCGGCCGCTGACGGCCGTCCGTGTCCCCCGACCTCCTCCCGCCCCCCGGACCTCCGACGGATCCGACAGGAGTGACGACCATGCCCGTACGCCGCGCCCGACGCCTGTACCGCGGGCGGACCCGCAAGGGACTGCGCACGACCGCCCTGGCGGTGGCGGCCATGGCGGCCCTCACCGCCTCCCAGGCCCCCGGCCTCACCAGGGGCGCGGAGGACGCCCACGCCGGACCGGCGGCCGACGATCCGGTCGTGCCGACGGCGGGCGGTCCGTTCGCCGAACTCGCCCCACCCGGCGACGGCTCCTACCACACCGAACTCCCGCCCCTGACGACGCGCGACGGCGGCCCGGCCGCCCCGGGGCCCGTGCGGGACCAGGTCCGCGTCCAGTCGGGCATCCCGGCCACCGTGCTGCGCGCCTACCGCGCCGCCGAGAAGGCCGTCGGCCGGACGGACCCCGGCTGCCGGCTGCCCTGGGAACTGCTCGCGGCGATCGGCAAGGTCGAGTCCGGCCAGGCACGCGGCGGCGCGGTCGACCGGAACGGCACGACCCTGAGCCGTATCACCGGGCCGCCCCTCAACGGCAAGGGCTTCGCCCTCATCCGGGACACGGACGGCGGAGCCCACGACGGCGACACGGTCTACGACCGGGCGGTGGGCCCGATGCAGTTCCTGCCGTCCACCTGGGCCCGCTGGGGCGCGGACGGCAACGGCGACGGCCGCGCCGACCCGAACAACGTCTTCGACGCGGCCCTCGCGGCCGGGCACTACCTCTGTGCCGGCGACCGGGACCTGGGCCGGGCCGCGGACCTGGACCGGGCGGTCCTCAGCTACAACAACTCCCGCAGCTACCTGGAGACGGTCAGACACTGGCTGGAGTTCTACCGGCGGGGAGTCCACCCCGTCCCCGACGGCGAGGGCGTCGTGCCGAAGAGCCCCGGCGCGGGCGGCGACACCCCGGCGACCGAGCCCGTCGACGGCGAGGGCGGCGGCAGCGGCGGCACGGGAGGCACCACGGGCGGACACGGGGGCGGGGGCGCCGGCGGAGACGCGGACGACGGCATCGTCATCGGCCCGGACCCGACCCCCACCGCGCCGGACGGCAGCCCGGGACCGTCCCCGTCCCGCCCCCTGCCGTCCACGGCACCGGTCCCGTCCTCCCCGTCGCTGCCCCCGGCGAGCGAGGGCCCCTCCCGGCCGCCGACCGGGACCCCCACCGAGAGCCCCACGGCCACCCCGGAACCCTCACCCGACCCGACCGCCACGGACGACTGCTCCACGGCACCGGAGTCCCCGTCCCCCGGCCCCACGGCCTCCCCGGCAAACCCGCCCTGCCCGACCCCGTCGGGCACGCCCACCGGCTCGACCGGCTCGACCGGCTCGGCCGAGTAGACCGGCCTGCCGGCTCACCCCGCCTGTCCCATGCCCGCCGCGTTCGGCCAGCCCGTCGCCGGGACCGACGACAGGCCGTCGGTGCCCCGGACCTGGGCGGCGGTGAGACCACCGCGGGCCGGGACGCCGGGCGGGGTCGGACCGACGGGCGCCGGATACGAAGCGGCCGGGGCGGCGGCGGGCGCGGGCATGGGCGCGGGCATGGGCATGGGCTGCGGAACCGGGGCGGGCGCGGGCTGCTGCGGGACCGGTGCCGGGTGGGGGACCGGCACCGGTCCGGGATACGGCGCCGGCTGGGGGACCGGCGCCGGAGGCGGCACGGTGGCCGCCGCCGGGGCGACGGGCACCGCGGCGGGGAGCGGCATGCCGGTGCCGGTGCCCGCCGGGGGAGCCGGAGCGGCGGCGACCCCCGGGGCATCGGCACCGGCGGTCCGGGCGGTGATCGCGCGCATGCCGGAACCGTTGGTCTCGCTCACCAGGCGGTCCACCGCCGCCGTGCCCGAGCTGTAGCCGGTCCCTGTGGCCGGCCCGGGCACGGCGGCTCCCCTCCCGGCCCCGTAGAGCACCTGTTCCAGGCCGGACACCAGACGACGAACATCGACCTGGGGGCGCACCACGAGACGCAGGAAGCGGCTGGACGAACCGATCTTGTTGCCGCACTCACGGACCAGGATCCGGTGCTCGGTGAGCATGCGGTCCCGGACCGCCGTGCCCTCCGCGCCCACCGGGAGGCGGACGAAGAGGAAGTTGCCCTGGGAGGGATAGACGGTCAGGCCGGGCAGCGCGGACAGCTGGGCGGCCATCTCCAGGCGGTCGCGCCGCACCTGGTGCAGGCTCCGCGCGTACTCGGGGCCGTGGTCGCGCAGCATGAACACCACGTGCTCCGCGAAGGAGTTGAGGTTCCACTTGGGCAGCATGGAACGCACCCGGCCCGCGAGCGCCGGGTTGGCGACGAGATAGCCGAAGCGGATGCCGTGCAGGCCGAAGTTCTTGCCGAGGCTGCGCAGCACGACGACGTTGGGGCGCAGCATCGCCTCCTGGACCACGCTGGGTTCGGCCTCCGCGTCGGCGAACTCCAGGAACGACTCGTCGACCACGACGAGGTCCCGGTCGGCCATCGCGTCCATGAACTGCACCAGCGCCTGCTTGTGCAGGTAGCCGCCGTCGGGGTTGTTGGGGTTGCAGACCACCACGGCCCGGGTGCCCCTGGCGCGGACGAACTCGGCGTACCGGGCGAGGTCGAGGGCGAAGCCGCCGGCCTCCTGGAGCGGGAACATGTCGACCCGCTTGTCGGTCTCCATGGGCTGGTCGGTCCAGCGGCCGAAGGTGGGGACGGGGACGGCGAGGGACTCCCGGACCAGCAGGTGGTCGATCCAGGTGATCAGCTCGGTCGAGCCGTTGCCCATCGCCACGCACTGCGGCGGGAGTTGGAGCAGGCCGCACAGTTCGGCGGTGATGGTGTCGGCGCTGCTCGGGTAGTACGTGATGATGTCGCGCAGCCGCCCGGCCAGCTCCTCGAACATCGCCGGGGTGGGGAAGTACGGGTTGCAGGGGATGCAGAAGTCCACCGGTCCGGCGCCCGCCGCCTCGCCGCTCTCCCGCGTCAGCGCCGCCATCGAGGGGCTGTGCGCCGCGGTGCCGCGGAAGAGCGAGGTGACGTTGCCGGACAAGTGGACCTCCGTGTGTGGGCGGCCCGTGCGGGGGACACGGGCCGCCCCTGAATACGGAGGCGGGCGGGGCACCGTTCAACGCGTGTGAAGAAAGTGTGCCCTCGCCCTTCGCGCCCGCGTCTCAGGCGTCGAAGGAGTGCACCGTCGACGTCCGGTACGTCTGGCCGGGCCGCAGCACGGTCGACGGGAACGACGGGTGGTTCGGCGAGTCCGGGAAGTGCTGGGTCTCCAGGCACAGGGCGTCGCCCTGGCGGTAGAGGGAGCCCCCGGTGCCGGTGAGGGTGCCGTCGAGGAAGTTGCCCGAGTAGAACTGCAGCCCGGGCTGGTCGGTGGCGATGCGCAGGGTGCGGCCCGAGGCGTGGTCGCGCAGGGTGGCGATGTGCTCGGGGCGGTCGGTGATGCCCTTGTCGAGCACCCAGTTGTGGTCGAAGCCCTTGGCGGTGACCAGTTGCGGGTGGGCGTCCCGGATGTCCCGGCCGATCGGCTTGGCCCTGCGGAAGTCGAAGGGCGTGCCGGACACCCGGGCCAGCTCGCCCGTCGGGATCAGGCCCGCGTCGGTGGGCGTGAAGCGGGAGGCGGCGATCGACAGCTCGTGGTCCTCGATCGTGCCGCTGCCCTCGCCGGCCAGGTTCCAGTAGACGTGGCTGGTGAGGTTGACGACGGTGGCCTTGTCGGTGGTGGCCTCGTAGTCGATGCGCCAGTCGCCGCGCCGGGTGAGGGTGTAGGTCACCTTCGCCTTGAGCGTGCCCGGGTAACCCATCTCGCCGTCGACGCTGGTGTAGTGGAGCACCAGGCCGGTGTCGGAGCCGCGGGTGAACGGCTCGACGTCCCAGACCCGGTAGTCGAAGCCGAGGGCGCCGCCGTGCAGGGAGTTCTCGCCGTCGTTGACGGAGAGCTGGTACTCCTTGCCGTCCAGGGTGAAGCGGCCCTTGGCGATGCGGTTGCCGTACCGCCCGATCAGGGCGCCGAAGTGCGGGCTGCGGGCCACGTAGTCGTCGAGGTTGTCGAAGCCCAGCGAGACGTTGGCGTAGCGGCCCCGGCGGTCCGGGATCTCCAGGGACTGCACGACGCCGCCGTACGACAGCACCTTCATCCGCGTGCCGCCGTTCTCCAGCGACCAGCGGTACACCTTCGTCCCGTCGGCGAGCCTGCCGAAGAGTTCCTTCACCGGTTTCCTGCCTCCCGACGCGTGCGCCGTGCCGCCGACCGCGGTGGCGGCCACGCCGGCCGCTGCCGCCGACGCGATGACCGTTCGTCTGCTCAGTTCCATACGTGCGGCTCCTGTACTTCCGTGAGAAGAAGCGGGCCCCGCCGTGAGTGGCGGGGCCCGAGATCCGTTACGAACCGACCCTGCGCTTGTTCCAGACGTCGAACCCGACCGCCGCCAGCAGCACCAGGCCCTTGATGACCTGCTGCCAGTCGGTGCCGATGCCGACGAGGTTCATGCCGTTGTTCAGCACGCCGAGGACCAGGCCTCCGATGATCGCGCCGAGGACCGTGCCGACGCCGCCGCTCATCGACGCGCCGCCGATGAACGAGGCCGCGATGGCCTCGAGTTCGAAGTTGAGGCCCGCCTTGGGCGAGGCCGCGTTGAAGCGGGCGGCGAAGACCAGACCCGCCAGGGCCGCGAGCATGCCCATGTTCAGGAAGACCAGGAAGGTGACCTTCTTGTCCTTCACGCCCGACAGCTTGGCCGCGGGCAGGTTGCCGCCGATGGCGTAGATGTGACGGCCGATGATCGCGTTGCGCATCAGGTAGCCGAAGCCGACGACCAGGACGCCCAGGATGAGCAGCACGATCGGGGCGCCCTTGTAGCTGGCCAGCAGCAGCGTGACCACGAGGACGGCGGCGACCAGCGCGACCAGCTTGAGCAGGAAGAGGTTGAGCGGCGGTACCTCGAGGGCGAACTCCTGCTGCCGCTTGCGGTCGCGGATCTCCTGGTACACCACGAAGGCGATCAGGGCGATGCCCAGCAACAGGGTCAGGTTGTGGTAGTTGGTGTTCGGGCCGACCTCGGGCAGGAAGCCGTTGGCGATCTTCTGCAGGTCCTTCGGGAACGGGCCGAGGGTCTGGCCCTTGAGGAAGATCTCCGTCAGACCGCGGAAGAGCAGCATGCCCGCGAGGGTCACGATGAACGACGGTATGCCGAGATAGGCGATGAAGAAGCCCTGCACCGAGCCGGCGGCGGCGCCGATGGCCAGGCAGAGGATCACCGCCACCGGCCAGGGCATGTCGTTCCTGACCATCAGGACGGCGGCCGTAGCGCCCACGAACGCGGTCAGCGACCCCACCGACAGGTCGATGTGACCCGCGATGATGACGAGCATCATGCCGATCGCGAGGATCAGGATGTAGCTGTTCTGCAGCACCAGGTTGGAGACGTTGCGCGGCAGCAGCAGGTCGCCGTCGGACCACACCGCGAACAGCACCACGATCAGGCCGAGGGCCATCAGCATGCCGTACTGGCGCATGTTGCGGCGCATGCCGTCGAGCATCAGCTGCAGCAGTCCGCCGCCGGAGGCCGGGCCCTCCCTGCCGGGCGGCGCCGGTGCCGGGGTCTTGGCGGTCACGTCCGTGCTCATCGGCCTACCTCTTCGTCCTTCAGGGACTTCTGGTCCTGCTTGTCCTTCGTCATCTGCCGCATCAGCGCCTCCTGCGAGGCCTCGGCCCGCGAGAACTCGCCCGTCAGCCGCCCGGCGGCCATCGTGTAGATGCGGTCGCACATGCCGAGCAGCTCCGGCAGCTCGGAGGAGATGAACACGACCGCCTTGCCCTCGGCCGCCAGGCGGTCGATGACGGTGTAGATCTCGTACTTGGCGCCCACGTCGATGCCGCGCGTGGGCTCGTCCAGGATCAGCACCTCGGGACCGGCGAAGATCCACTTGCTGAGGACGACCTTCTGCTGATTGCCGCCCGACAGCTTGCCGACCGGCTCGAAGACGGTCGGCGCCTTGATGTTCATGGACTTGCGGTAGTCCTCGGCGACCTGCCGCTCGCCGTGCTCGTCGACGACACCCCGCTTGGAGACCTTGCCCAGCGCGGTCAGCGAGATGTTCCGGTTGATGGTGTCGATGAGGTTGAGGCCGTAGTGCTTGCGGTCCTCGGTGACGTAGGCGATCCCGTGCCCGACCGCCTCCGGGACGGTCTTCGTACGGATCTCCTTGCCGTCCCTGAGGACCGTGCCGCCCGCGTGCCGGCCGTAGGTGCGGCCGAAGACGCTCATCGCCAGTTCGGTGCGGCCGGCGCCCATGAGTCCGGCGATGCCGACGATCTCGCCGCGCCGCACCTCGATGGAGACGTCGTCGACGACCTTGCGCTGCTGGTCGATGGGGTGGTGCACGGTCCAGTTGCGGATCTCCAGGGCCGGGGCCGCGCCCTTCTCGGGCTGGTGCGGGGTCCGGTCCGGGAAGCGGTTCTCCAGGTCGCGGCCGACCATGCCGCTGATGATCCGGTCCTCGGTCGTCTCCGCCGCCTTCACGTCGAGCGTCTCGATGGAGCGGCCGTCGCGGATGATGGTGACCGAGTCGGCGACCTTGCGGATCTCGTTGAGCTTGTGCGAGATGATGATCGAGGTCATGCCCTGCTCCTTCAACTGAAGGATCAGGTCGAGGAGTTTGCCGCTGTCCTCGTCGTTGAGCGCCGCCGTCGGCTCGTCGAGGATGAGCAGCTTCACCTTCTTGGAGAGCGCCTTGGCGATCTCCACCAGTTGCTGCTTGCCCACGCCGATGTCGGCGACGCGGGTCTCGGGGTGCTCGTCGAGACCGACCCGGCGCAGCAGTTCGGTGGCGTGCTTGAGGGTGTCGTTCCAGTTGATCAGTCCGCGCTTGGCGTGCTCGTTGCCGAGGAAGATGTTCTCCGCGATGGACAGATACGGCACCAGCGCCAGCTCCTGGTGGATGATCACGATGCCGTGCTGTTCGCTCGCCCGGATGTCCTTGAACCGGCAGGTCTCGCCCTCGAAGAGGACGTCACCCTCGTAACTGCCGTGCGGGTGGACGCCGGAGAGAACCTTCATCAGGGTGGACTTGCCGGCGCCGTTCTCCCCGCAGATGGCGTGGACCTCGCCCTGGCGAACGGTCAGCGTGACGTCCGACAGTGCTTTGACACCGGGAAAGGTCTTGACGATCGAGCGCATTTCCAGGACGGGTCCCGCCATGGTCGTGCCTTCCAATCCTTGAGGGGGCCCGGTTAGTTGAGCTGGTCCTCGGTGTAGTAGCCGCCGTCGACCAGGACCTTCTTGTAGTTGGACTTGTCGACGCTGACCGGCTGCAGCAGGTAGGCGGGGACGACCTTGGAGCCGTTGTCGTACGACTTGGTGTCGTTGACCTCGGGCTTCTTGTCGTTCAGGACCGCGTCGACCATGTTCGCCGCGACCTTGGCGAGCTGGCGCAGGTCCTTGAAGACGGTCTGGGTCTGCTGGCCCGCGATGATCGACTTCACCGAGGCGATCTCGGCGTCCTGGCCGGTGACGACGGGCATCGGCTTGCTGCCGGAGCCGTAGCCGTCGGACTTCAGGGCGGACAGGATGCCGATCGAGATGCCGTCGTACGGCGAGAGCACCGCGTCCACCTTGGCGTTGCGGTAGCTCGAGGTGAGCAGGTCGTCCATGCGCTTCTGGGCGGTGCCGCCGTCCCAGCGCAGGGTGGTGACCTGGTTGAGGTCGGTCTGCTTGGACCGCACGACCAGCTGGCCCTTGTCCATGTACGGCTTCAGGACCTTCATCGCGCCGTTGAAGAAGTACCTGGTGTTGTTGTCGTCGTTGGAGCCGGCGAACAGCTCGATGTTGAAGGGGCCCTTCTTGCCCGCCTTCAGACCGAGCTTGTCGACGATGTAGCCGCCCTGCAGCTCGCCGACCTTCTCGTTGTCGAAGGAGGCGTAGTAGTCGACGTTCTCCGTGCCGAGGATCAGACGGTCGTAGGAGATGACCGGGATGTCGGCGTCCGCGGCCTGCTGCATGACGTTGCCGAGGGACTTGTTGTCGATCGCGGCCACGATCAGGGCGTCCACGCCCTGCGTGATCATGTTCTCGATCTGGGAGACCTGCTGGTCCGGGTCGTCCTCGCCGAACACCAGCTTGGTCTTGAGGCCCTTGGCCTTCAGTTCCTTCTCGACGTTGGCGCCGTCGGTGATCCAGCGCTCGGAGGACTTGGTCGGCATCGCGATGCCGACGGTGGCGCCGTCGCTGCCTCCCTTGTCCTCCTCGCTGCCGCCCTCGCTGTTCTGGCCGCAGGCGGTCAGCGTGAGGGCGAGCGAGGCGGCGGAGGCTATCGCGGCGAGTGCGGCTCTGCGGTTGCGCATGGTCATCATCCTTGAGGTGAGGGCTGGATCGGCGACGCAGGTGTGTGGGATTGTGCGCGGTCGTGTCGCCTTTTGTGAAGGGATTTTCCGGAACGTTATGACGAGATCTCGAACCGGTTGAGCGCCCCCGGCAGCCGGGTGCCGAGCGGCGCCATGTCCCCGTCCGCCCCGTGCCGGGCGAGCAGATCGAGGGCGAGCCGGCCGCGCCGCACCCGCTCCTTGGCGGTGGCCAGCGTCAGTTCCCGCAGGTGGTGGCCGTACGGATAGATCCCGGGCGCCTTGGACAGGCCGAACTTCAGATACAGCGGCGCGCCGCGCCGGATCAGCTCGGCGACCTCGTACATCCGCACGTAGCCGCCGAGGTCGTCGGGAGCCTCGATGTACATGTCCATCGGCGCGGCCGAAACCCGTCGTATTTCGGTCAGGTGATCCGGCGTCAGGTCGCTGGGCACGTTGATGGAGTCGGCGCCGAGCCGCTCGTACACCGCGTACGAGGCCGGGTTGACCGGTCCGACGAGGGCCGACAGCTTGAGCGTGGTGTCGGCGGGGAGGAGGCCCGCGGCGCGGGCCCGGTGCAGCGTCCACAGCACGCCCTCGTCCGCGACCAGCAGACACTTGACGCCCAACCCGCTGGCCCGTACGGCGTCTTCGACGCACCCGGCGACCGCGGCGTGACCGCGTGCCCTGAGGCCCGCGCCGCCCGAGTCGGTCCGGGTGGAGCCGCCGATGTCCCAGGTGCCGCGCGGACCGGTGAACAGGCAGAGCTCGATGTCGCGTTCGGCGGTGGCCTCGACCATCTCGGTGATCTCGGCGTCGGTCAGCATCCACACGCCGCTGCCCTGGCTGATCCGGTGGATCGGCACGTCCAGCCGCGAGGACTCCTTGAGCACCACCGCCAGCGCCTCCGGCCCCTCGCAGGAGGGGATCTCGGTGCGCCAGCGGCCCCCGCCCGGGAAGGAGTGCGGCGAGGCGTCGGCGGGATCGGGGTCGGGCGCGGCCAGGCCGAGGGCGGTGAGGGCCTGCTCACCGGGCCTGCGTGCGGCTGCCGTGGCGGAAGGGTCGGTCACAAGCTGTCCTTAGTGTTCGATATGTCGGACGAAGTTCGCGGCGGCGGGTGTGAGGGGCTGCCGTGCCGGGGCCGGGGAGAGCCGCCCGGTGCGGTGGGTGTACGCCGGTGCGGAGGCCGTCAGGTCGCCCCCGCACCGGCGTACGGCTCAGGGGCCGGTGTCCGGGTGCAGCAGTACCTTTCCGACCTTCGGGTCGCCGGAGCCCACCAGCTCGATGGCCTCGGAGAACTCCGCGAGCGGCAGTTCGTGCGTCACCAGCGGCCGCGGATCGAGCAGACCGGCCGCGAAGACCCGCACCGTGTGCGCCCAGGCGTCCGGCGGTGCCCCGAAGACGGTGTGCACCTCCAGCTGCCGTACGACCAGGTCGGTCGGGTCGAGACCGTCGGCGCCCGGCGCCGGGATGCCGGTCAGCACCAGCCGTCCGCCCCGGCGCAGCAGCGCGGCGGCGGTGCGGGCGGCGTCCGCGGAGCCGGCGGTCTCGATCACGACGTCGAAGTCGTCCGGGAGCGGCCGGTCCTTGGTCAGGAAGCCGGTCGCGCCGAACTGCCGCGCCAGCGCCTCGCGGTCCCCGCGCGTCCCGACGACCAGCAGTTCGGCCGGGGAGGCGGCGCGCAGGAACTGCACGGCGAACATGCCGAGCGTGCCCGTGCCGACGACGGCGACCCGCTCACCGGGCCGGGCGTTCGCCTTCAGCGCGGCGGCGGCGATGCAGGCGGCGGGCTCCAGCAGGGCCGCGCCGGTGAGGTCGGCGTCGTCGGGCAGCACGTGCAGGAGCCGGGCGGGCAGGGTCAGCGTCGGGGCCATGGCGCCCGGCCGGGTGAACCCGGTCTCCTCGTACCCGGCCGTGCACAGCGTCGTCTCACCCGCGTGACAGCGGTCGCAGACCTGGCAGTTGCGGAAGCCCTCGCCCACGACCTTCCGGCCGGCCAGCGTCTCCGGCACCCCGGCGCCGACCCGCTCCACGGTCCCGGACCACTCGTGTCCGGGGGTGAGCGGGTAACGCACGTACCCCTCGGGCCGGTTGCCCTGGTAGACCTCGCGGTCGCTGCCGCAGATCCCGGCGGCGTGCACCCGCACCAGCGCCTCGCCGGGGCCGGGTTCGCGCGGCTCGTGCGGCACGAGCCGGTGCACCCCCGGCGCCTCGACGACGACCGCGCCGCTCATGCCCCGGTCCCCTTGGGGGCGCGCTTCTCCCAGCCCTCGGCCCACAGGTCGAACCGCGCCTGCTGCTGCGGGAACTCGGCCGCCGCGTCGGTGTCCAGCTCGACGCCGAGACCGGGTGCGTCGGAGAGGTGGAAGCACCCGTCCTCCGGGTCCACCTGCGGCGCGCCCTTCACGACCTTCTTGATCTCCGCGTCCGCGAAGTCGTTGAAGTGCTCCAGGATCTTGAAGTTCGGGGAGGTGAACCCGACCTGGAGGCTGGCGGCGGTGAGCACGGAGCCGCCGACGTTGTGCGGTGCGACCAGCGTGTAGTGGGTCTCGGCGGTCGCGGCCAGCTTCCGGGTCTCCCAGATGCCGCCGATGTGACCGACGTCGGGCTGGATGACGTCCACGGACTGGTCCTCGAACAGCTCGCGGAACTCGATCCGGTCGTGGATGCGCTCCCCGGTGGCGACCGGCATGTCGACCTTCTCGGCGACCTTCTTCAGCGCCTTGAGGTTCTCCGGCGGGACCGGCTCCTCCAGCCAGGCCGGCTTGAACGGCGCGAGTTCGCGCGCGAGCCGGACGGCGGTGGAGGGCGAGAACCGGCCGTGCATCTCCAGCATCAGCTCGGCGTCCGGCCCGATGGCGTCCCGCACGGCCTCGATCAGCGACACGGCGTAGTTCGTCTGCTGCTGGTCCAGCTCGAAGTGCCCGGTGCCGAACGGGTCGATCTTCAGCGCCCGGTACCCGCGCTCCATGACCCCCCGCGCGGCCTTGTGATAGGCCTCGGGCGTCCGCTCGGTGGTGTACCACCCGTTGGCGTACGCCTTGACCTTGTCGGTGACCTTCCCGCCCAGCAGCTGCCACACGGGGACGCCGAGGGCCTTGCCCTTGATGTCCCAGCACGCCATCTCCACGACGGCGATGCCGGACATCACGATCTCGCCCGCGCGGCCGTAGTCGCCGTACTTCATGCGGCGCACCAGGTCCTCGACAGCGAACGGGTCGGAACCGAGAATGTGGTTGGCCTCGGCCTCCTTCAGGTAGCCGAGGAGCGCGTCGGTGTGGCCCAGCATCCGGGTCTCGCCGACTCCGGTGATGCCCTCGTCGGTGTGCACCTGGACGTAGGTCAGGTTGCGCCACGGCGTCCCGACCACGTGTGTGCTGATTCCGGTGATGCGCACGGCGGCTGCCCTTCGCTCTGTTCGATATTTCGTCACTCGTTCGAAATGCTGGCGTGACAGTAAGGACGGTGTGCTCGGAGTGTCAATGGGTCGGACACATAACGGTTTCGGCAGTTTCAGAAGCGAGGGGGAAACCGCCCCCGGAGCCTTCCCCACACAACATTCACAGTGACCTCTAGGAACGCGCCCGCCCCGGAACTTAACCTTCCCGCGTCATGGACTACTGCCACCCGTGCCGACGGCACCTCAACGGCGCCCTCGCCTGCCCGGGGTGCGGCACGCCCGCCCGCGAACTCCACGCGTCGGACGCCTGCCTGACGGTGGGTGAGGAGACCGCGCCGGCTCCGGTGGGCGAGGGCGGCGCGGTGGCGGCGGCCGCCGAGGCGCCGGCCCGGGGCGGCCTGCGGGACGACTCCGGCGAGGACCCCGACGACGCCGCACCGGGCGCCCGCTCCAGTCGCCGCGACCGCAAGGCCGCCGCCCACCGCAGGCGCCGCCGCCGGACCCTGCTCCTCGTCGGGGGCTTCGTCCTGGCCGCCGGGGGGCTGAGCCTCGCCGAACTCGGCATGGACGCCCCCCACTCCCCGGACAGGCCGGCCGCGGCGGGCGGCGAGTCGACGGACGGCGGCGCGACCCGCGAGGTGGGGGAGACGTCGGCGATCCCGGCCGACGCCCCCTCGGGGACGACTGCGGCCTCGGCCCCGCCGGCCACGAGCGCGTCCGCGTCGACAACGGTGTCGGCGTCCGCGTCGGAGTCCCCGGAGGCGGAGGAGTCGCACACGCCGACCGCGTCCGGCGGTCCCGGTGCGTCCCGAGCGCCGGTCCCGAGCACCACCCCGCCCGCGAACCCGGACCCGTCGTCCCCGGAGTCGCACGACGACCCACCCCCGTCGGCGACCCCCACCCCGCCGGAATCCCCGGACCCGACCCCGACGGAAACCTGCGACCGCTTCCTGTGGTGGTGCACATAGCCGCCGTAGCCGCGGGCACCGCCCCTGGCCGACCGCGACGCCGGTTCAGTCACCCCGCAGCATCGTCACCAGCGCGTCCCGCAAAGCCACCCGCTCCGCCTCGGACAGCCCCGCCAGCGGCTCCCGCGCGAACCGGAGCGACTCCCGCAGCCCCCGGGCCACCCGGCGTCCCTCCTCCGTCGCCGCCGCGACCTTGACTCGCCGGTCGCCGGGGTCGGGCCGTCGCTCGACCAGGCCCCGTGCCTCCAGCCGGTCCACGATCCCCGTGACGTTCGACGGCTCGCACCTCAGCTTCTGGGCCAGCTTCCGCATCGGCAGCGGCTC
The DNA here is from genome assembly GCF_000772045.1 of Streptomyces sp. CCM_MD2014. GTDB lineage: Bacteria > Actinomycetota > Actinomycetes > Streptomycetales > Streptomycetaceae > Streptomyces > Streptomyces salinarius. The sequence continues at coordinate 6,137,111 of NZ_CP009754.1, forward strand.
CAGCGACAGCAGGCTGAGCAGCTTGGCCTGCGCCCCGGTCAGGGCGCGCTCCGCCGCTGCCTCCTCGTAGTCCGCGTGGAAGCGGGCCACGACCTCGCCGATCAGCTCGACGACTTCGAGGGTGAGAGCGTCGGGTCGGCGCGTGGTGTCGCGTGGTGTGGCCATGGAATCCAGGGTACCCATTTGTTTGACAACGTGAAATGTTCAGCCGCATGGTTGTTTCAGAGCATGAAACATTCTCGGCGAGCAGATCCCGAGGAAGTCCCGAGCAAGCCCCCTGGAAAGGTGCCCCATGACCGACTCCCCCGCCCTCCCCGCCGTCAACCGTGAATGGCACCTGGTCACCCGCCCGGTCGGCTGGCCCAAGCCCGAGGACTTCGCGCTCGTCGAGGCGGAGGTTCCCGCCCCGCGTGACGGGCAGGTGCTCGTGCGCAACCTGTACGTCTCCGTCGACCCGTACATGCGCGGCCGCATGAGCGCCGCCAAGTCCTACGCCGCCCCCTACGAGCTCGGCAAGGTCATGCAGGGCGGCGCGGTCGGCGAGGTCGTCGCCTCCAACGCGGAGGGCTTCGCCGTCGGCGACCACGTCCTGCACTTCTTCGGCTGGCGCGAGTACGCGGCCGTGGACGCGAAGAACGCCGTCAAGGTGGACCCGGACGCGGCGCCCCTGTCGACGTACCTCGGCGTGCTCGGCATGACGGGGCTCACCGCCTACGCCGGTCTGCTGCGCACCGCCTCCTTCAAGGAGGGCGACTCCGTCTTCGTCTCCGGCGCCGCGGGTGCCGTCGGCAGCCAGGTCGGGCAGATCGCGAAGCTCAAGGGCGCCTCGCGCGTCATCGGCTCGGCCGGCTCGGACGAGAAGGTCGGGCTGCTCCTCGACGAGTACGGCTTCGACGCCGCCTTCAACTACAAGAACGGCCCGGTGAGCGAGCAGCTGCGCGCCGCCGCCCCGGACGGCGTCGACGTCTACTTCGACAACGTCGGCGGCGACCACCTGGAGGCGGCCATCGGCTCCCTCAACCTCAACGGACGCATCGCCGTCTGCGGCGCGATCTCCGTCTACAACAACACCGAGCCCGCGCCCGGCCCGAAGAACCTCGCCCGGCTCATCCAGACCCGCGGCCGCATCGAGGGCTTCCTGGTCGGCGACCACTACGACCTCCAGCCGCAGTTCGTCGAGGAGGTCGGCCCCTGGGTCCGCTCCGGCGAGCTGAAGTACCGCGAGACGGTCGTCGAGGGCATCGAGAACAACCTGGAGGCGTTCCTCGGCGTCCTGCGCGGCGACAACACCGGGAAGATGATCGTGAAGCTCTGAACCCCGGCAGCGGAGGAGCGGGCTTCCCGGGATTTCCGGCATGCGGTAGCGTCTTTCCGAAATCCGTCGTGATCGTGGGCGCGAGTCACGGCGGACCGAGGAGGAAGACACCCGTTATGCCCATCCAGCAGTCCGAAGTCCTCTACACCGCCGTCGCCACCGCCGAGAACGGCCGCGACGGCCGGGTCGCCACCGACGACGGCAAGCTCGACGTGGTCGTGAACCCGCCCAAGGAAATGGGCGGCAGCGGCGCCGGCACCAACCCGGAGCAGCTGTTCGCCGCCGGGTACAGCGCCTGCTTCCAGGGCGCGCTCGCCGTCGTGGCCCGCCAGGAGGGCGCCGACGTATCCGGTTCGACCGTCACCGCCAAGGTCGGCATCGGCAAGAACGACGACGGGTTCGGGATCATCGTCGAGATCTCCGCCGAGATCCCGTCCGTCGACGCCGCCACCGCGCGGTCCCTGGTGGAGAAGGCCCACCAGGTCTGCCCGTACTCGAAGGCGACCCGCGGCAACATCACCGTGACGCTCGCCTGACCGGAAACGGGCCTGCGCGCCGACCGGTAGAGTTCCGCCCATGCGTGATCTCGGGGCGGGGTTCGGTCATCTGCTGAAGGGCCAGCGCTGGGTGGCCCGGCACGGGCGGAGCTACGGCTTCGGCCTCGTCCCGGGCCTGATCACCCTGGTCCTCTACCTGGGCGTGCTGGTCGCGCTCGCGCTGTGGGGCGACGACTTCGTCGGCTGGGCCACGCCCTTCGCCGACGACTGGTCTAGCCCCTGGCTCGGGCTCTTCCGCGGCTTCCTCACCGCCGTGCTGTTCGCCCTCGCCCTGCTGCTGGCCGTGCTCACCTTCACCGCGGTCACCCTGCTGGTCGGCCAGCCCTTCTACGAGGCCCTCTCCGAGCGGGTCGACCGCGACGTCTCCCCGGACGGCACCGCCCCCGAGTCCGACCTGCCGCTCTGGCGCGAGCTGTGGATCTCCGGCCGCGACAGTCTGCGGATCGTCGTCCGCGCCGCGCTCTGGGGCGTGCTGCTCTTCGCGCTCGGCTTCATCCCGGTCGTCGGCCAGACCGTGGTCCCGGTGATCGGCTTCTTCGTCACCGGCTTCTTCCTCACCGAGGAACTGGCCGCCGTCGCCCTCCAGCGCCGCGGCGTCGAACTGCGCGAGCGCCTCGCCCTGCTGCGCTCCCGCAAGATGCTGGTCTGGGGCTTCGGCACCCCGCTGGGCGTCTCCTTCCTGGTGCCCTTCGTCGCGGTGTTCCTGATGCCCGGCGCGGTCGCCGGCGCCACGCTCCTCGCCCGCGAGCTGCTGGGCGAGGAGACCCGCGACGGCGCCGGCGACCCGTCCGAAGGCGGTACGGCCGACACAGCGGTCAGCCCCGGTCCGGCCCCGCGGCACTGACCGCCACGGCCACGATCGCCCGCGTCTGCGCCACGATGTCCAGCCGGTTGCGCACGAACCCCGGGTCGGTGACCGCCCCCGTCGCCGGATCGGTGTTCCGGTCCCCGAACTGCAGCACCGGGGTGTGCACGTGCCCGCCCGGCAGCGTGCCGTGCAGCCCGAGCCGGTCCCGCAGCAGCGTCGCGCGGTAGGCGATCTCGTTGGACAGGTAGTTCCCGCCGCCGCCCTCCCGCGCCGTCGAACCGGGCGTGGGCCCGTCCGGCCGTACGACCGGCTCGGTGCCTCCCCCAGCCGGGATCTCGGTCACCGTCGTGTTGTCGTACACGGGGAAGCGGCCGGTGTCCGCCGCGGTGATCGCCGCGTACGGCAGCGTGGTCGTCGTCCACTGCGGCTGCGAGGCCGGATCGGTCACCGGGACCGTCTCCGTGCGCGAGACGTTCTCGTTGTCGGGGAAGCCGCCCCGCCAGGCCCCGTTGGTCCGCTCCACGTCGAACCGCCCCACCCGGCCCTGGCTCACGGTGGTGAACAGGTCCACCCGCGGCAGATACGGCCGCAGCGCCCGCTCCACCGCCCCTTCGGCGAAGTCCCGCCAGCGCACCGGGAACACCGCCGTCTCCACCCGCGCGGGACCGTCCGGAGTGTCGATCACCGTGCCGTCCAGGGCGAGCGCGACGGCACCGGACGGGTTGGAGATCCGGATGTCCCGGTCCAGGGTGAACGGGTCGAAGCCGGTGAGCAGCACCCGCTTCATGCCCTTGCCCGTGCCCTCGTCGTGTCCGCCCGGCGGCAGCCGCAGGTCCGCCTGTCCGCGCGAGGTGCGCTCCAGTTCCGTCAGCAGCGCGGCCCGCTGCCGCTCGCCCAGCCCGAACCCGGGCTCCCAGGTGCGCAGTTCCCGCGTCATCCCGAGCCGCGCCCAGTACAGCGGCCGGTCGTCGTCGCGGCTGAGGTCCCCGCGGGCCGGCCCGCGCCCCTGCACCCGGTCCACCGCCCGCCGCCACAGCGCCGATCCCTCGCGCGCCACCACGGCACGCGCCTCGCGGTAGGAGCCGGCCCGCCCGAGCCTGTGGGCGAACGCCGGTGCCACCGCGGCGAATCCGGAGCGCCGCAGGATCTCCCGGGGCACCTCCCCGTCGAGCCGCCGCTCCTCCACCGTCGGTGCGGGGGCGGTGCCGCCCGCCGGGGGTGCCGCCGTCGCCGCCGTGGGGGCGAGTGGGGCGGCGAGCCCCGCCACCAGGGCCAGTCCGAGTACGCCGATCCGAACACGTATGGGTGCCAAGGGAGTCCAGGTCCTTCCGTCGCCGTGGGGTGCGCTGCCGGACGGCGGAAGTATCGCGTGACGGAGGGGGCGTGCGCCATGGCGCGTGGCGACCGACTCGTGGGTGTTTGTGAAGGGTTCGTACGAACTTTTGACCGGATGCCCGATCGTGGACCACCGGATCACCGCGACGGTTAACGTCGGACCCGGGCCGCCCGCGTGCGCGCCCCCGGGAGCAGCCCCGGCCCGGAACCTGACGGCCGGGCCGGGGCTCGGCCCTCGGCGCTCCCTAGCGCACCGAGAAGCCGTACACCGTCTCCGAGCGGAACACCTCGCCGGGCCGCAGCACCGTGCTCGGGAAGCCGGGCCGGTTCGGGGAGTCCGGGAAGTGCTGGGTCTCCAGCGCGACGCCGTCCCCGGGGGCGAAGGGCTCGCCCAGGTGGTCGGCGGTGTAGAGCTGGAGGCCCGGCTCGGTCGTCGCCACCGTGAGCACCCGTCCCGACGCCGGGTCGTACAGCTCGGCGACCTCCTCGGCGGCGTCGGTCACGCCCTTGTCGAGGACGAAGTTGTGGTCGTAGCCCGAGCCGATCTTGCGCGCCCGCCGGAAGTCGAAGCGCGTGTCCGTCACGTCGTCGAGGCCGCCCGTCGGGATCAGATCCGCGTCGACCGGCGTGATCCGGGAGGCGGCCAGCCGCAGTTCGTGCCCGCCCGCGTGCCCGGAGCCGCTCAGGTTGAAGTAGCTGTGGTTGGTCGGGTTGAGCACGGTCGGCGCGTCGGTGACCGCCTCGTACACGATCCGCAGCGCCCCCGACCCGTCCAGCGTGTACGTCGCCGACATCTCCAGGCGCCCCGGGAAGCCCTCCTCGCCGTGCGGGGAGACGCGGCTGAGCCGCACCCCGTCCGTGACCGCCGCCACGTCCCACACGCGCTTGTCGAAGCCGCGCTCGCCGCCGTGCAGCACGTTCGGCCCCTCGTTGGGCGCCAGCGCGTACGTCCGCCCGTCCAGCGGGAAACGGCCGCCCGCGATCCGGTTGGCGTACCGCCCGACCAGCGCGCCCAAGTAGGGCTCCGGGTGCCGGACGTAACCGTCCAGGTCGGCGAATCCCAGCACCACGTCGGCCATGTTCCCGTCCCGGTCCGGGACCTCGGCCGACTGCACGATCCCGCCGTACGACAAAACCCGTACCCGTACGCCGGCCCGCTCCAGGGTCCAGCGGTGTACCGGGGTGCCGTCGGAAAGTGTGCCGAAGAGTTCGCTCATGTGCGGAACTCTAGGACATGCCCAGGTCAGACCCCGCTCACGGCGTCTTCGCGGTGACCGCGCGGTACGCGATCTCCGCCAGCCGTGCCTGGCCGTCCACACTCGGGTGGAACCAGTCCCAGTGGCTCAACTGGTCGGTGCCGAACCGGTAGGCGTGGACCGCGCCGTCGTCGGTGCGGCAGCGCCGGTCCTTCGCACAGACCTCCCGCAGCACCTCGTTGTAGTCCTCCACCCGGTCGCGCACCGTGTTGCGCCGCAGCGTCGCCGCCGCGTCCGTGGAGTCCGCGTCGCCCAGCATCGACGGGCACAGGCCCAGCTTCCACACCTGCTTGCCCAGCGCGTTGGTGCGCCCCTGGGACCACAGCCGCTTCAGGTCCGGGATGCTCGACACGTACACCTGCGCCTTGGGGAGCTTCTCGCGCAGGGTGGCCATCGCCTCCTCGAACTGCGTCCGGAAGTCCGCCACCGGCGTCATCGCCGAGGTCGTGGACCGGCACGCGTCGTTCGCCCCCGCCATCACCGCCACCAGCTCCGGCTTCCGCTCCGCCGCCCGCGTCACCTGCGCGGTCAGGTCTTCCATCCGGGCCCCGGTCACCGCGTAGTTCCAGCTGTGCTCGGCCGCGTCCGCCTTCCCCAGCAGCCGTACGGCGAGCGAGTCCACCTTCGCGCTGCTGCCGGTCGCCCACGACACCTCCGGGCAGTCCGACAGGACGGCACAGGCGTCGAAGCCGCGCGTGATGGAATCGCCGACGGCGGCGACCGACCCCGGGCTCGTGTCCCACGCCGGGGCCGTCGTCGCCCGCTTCGAGGCGCTGGGGGACGGGGCGGGGGAGTCGCCGCCCGCGGCGTCGCAGCCCGCCACGCCCACAACGGCGGCCGCCAGCACGTCGAGCGCGGCGCGCGCCCGGCGGCGGCCGTACCGCGTCCCCCGGTCCGTCCCTCGGCCCATACGGTCCCACCCCTCGGTTCGTGCCTCCACCGTGCTCAACCCATGACACCGCGCGAGGGTTCCCGAGGGCGGCGATGCAACGCCTCACACCCGTACAAGCGTCCTGCCGGGTGAATGGCGGCGTTTTGTCGGCGGCGGGACCGACGGTACGTCACACTCCTTGCCCCGTCGCACGGTAGCCTCGCCATGAACGTGACCCGCCCGGTCACGGCCGTTCCACCCGTTCCGAGATGTCCCGCTCAGCCCGGAGGTTCCGGTGACGACACGTGGAGTCCTGTACGTGCACTCCGCGCCGCGCGCGCTCTGCCCGCACGTCGAGTGGGCCATCGCCGGGGTGCTCGGCACCCGCGTCGGCCTGGACTGGATCCGGCAGCCCGCCGCGCCCGGCACCTGGCGCTCGGAGTTCTCCTGGCAGGGACAGGCCGGCATCGCCTCCAAGCTCGCCTCCGCCCTGCGCGGCTGGCAGCTGCTGCGTTTCGAGGTCACGGCGGAACCCTCCGCGGGCGTCGAGGGCGAGCGCTACAGCTGCACTCCCGACCTCGGCATCTTCCACGCGGTCACCGGCATCCACGGCGACATCATGATCCCCGAGGACCGGCTGCGCGCCGCCCTGGTCCGCTCCCAGCGCGGCGAGACCGACCTCGAGTCGGACGTCGCCAAGCTCCTCGGCAAGCCCTGGGACGACGAACTGGAGCCCTTCCGCCACGCCGGCGAGGGCGCCCCGGTCCGCTGGCTGCACCAGGTGGTGTGAGTCCGCCCGCCGTTCACGCACGAGGAAGGCCCCCACCGCTCGGTGGGGGCCTTCCTCGTGCGCGCGGGTACGTCGCTCAGACCGTCCGGAACGCGAGTACCACGTTGTGGCCGCCGAAGCCGAACGAGTCGTTCAGCGCGGCGATCCGGCCCTCGACCGGCAGCTTGCGGGCCTCGCCGCGGACGATGTCCGCGTGGGCCTCGGCCTCCGGGTCGATGTTCTCGACGTTGATGGTCGGCGGCGCCACCCGGTGGTACAGGGCGAGCACGGTCGCCACGGACTCCACGCCGCCCGCGCCACCGAGGAGGTGACCGGTCATCGACTTGGTGCCGGAGACCGCCATGTGGTCGACGTCGTCGCCGAGGACCTTGCGCAGCGCCTTCAGCTCGGCGATGTCACCGGCCGGCGTCGAGGTGGCGTGCGCGTTGACGTGCACGATCTCGGCCGGGTCCAGGTCCGTGCCGTCCAGCAGGTTCTGCAGGGCGGCGGAGATGCCGCGGCCCTCCGGCTCCGGCTGCACGATGTCGTGGCTGTCGGCCGAGATGCCCTGACCGACCGCCTCCGCGTAGACCCGGGCACCGCGCGCGGCGGCGTGCTCGGCGGACTCCAGGACCAGGACGCCGGCGCCCTCGCCGAGGACGAAGCCGTCGCGCGCCGTGTCGAAGGGGCGCGAGGCGCCCTGCGGGTCGTCGTTGTTCTTGGACATCGCCATCATGTTGCCGAACGCGGCGATGGGCAGCGGGTGGATCGCCGCCTCCGTGCCACCCGCGACGACGACGTCGGCCCGGCCGGTGCGGATCATCTCGATGGCGTAGCCGATGGCCTCGGCGCCCGACGCGCAGGCGGAGACCGGCGTGTGCACGCCCGCGCGGGCGCCCACGGCCAGGCCCACGTTGGCCGACGGGCCGTTCGGCATGAGCATGGGGACGGTGTGCGGGGAGACGCGGCGGACGCCCTTCTCCTTCAGCACGTCGTACTGGTCGAGCAGCGTGGTCACACCGCCGATGCCGGAGGCGATGACCGCGCCCAGCCGGTCGGGGTCGACGTGGGCCGCCCCGTCCTCGGCGGCGGCCTCGCCCGCCTTGCCGGAGTACCCGGCGTCCTTCCAGGCCTCCTGCGCCGCGATCAGCGCGAACTGCGCCGAGCGGTCCAGGCGGCGGGCCTGCGGCCGCGGGATGACCTCGGAGGGGTCCACGGCGACGGGCGCGGCGATGCGGACCGCCTGGTCGGCGGCCCACTCCTGCTCCAGGGGCTTGACGCCGGACTTGCCGGCGACCAGGCCCTCCCAGGTCGAGGCTGCGTCGCCACCCAGCGGTGTGGTTGCGCCGATACCGGTGACGACCACGGTGCGATTGGTCGAGCTCACGGGAATTCTTTCTCCAACGGGATACGGATTCGTACGGCGCCACCGCCGGGTGGCGGGGCAGTCGGCCCGGATCCGCCCTGTACCCGGGGTATGCCCGAGTATCGGCGGATCAGGCCTGGTGGTCGAGGATGTACTTCGTCGCGTCGCCGACCGTCTTGAGGTTCTTGACGTCCTCGTCCGGGATCTTGACGTCGAAGCGCTCTTCGGCGGCGACGACGACCTCGACCATGGACAGGGAGTCGACGTCCAGGTCGTCGGTGAAGGACTTGTCCAGCTGGACGTCCTCAACCGGGATGCCGGCGATCTCGTTCACGATGTCCGCGAGACCGGCGACGATCTCTTCCTGAGTGGCGGCCATGATGGCGCTCCTTCGTTGTTGTCTCAGAGGGTGTGGCGTCCCGCCGCGTCGCGACGGGTGTTGCTGCTCTCCGTCCCGGACCGCATGATCCGGCACGGAGTGCCTAGGGGAGGGTAACGACCGTCGCGGCGTAGACGAGACCCGCCCCGAAGCCGATGACGAGCGCCGTGTCGCCGCTCTTCGCGTCACCGGTCGCCAGGAGCCGCTCCATCGCGAGCGGAATCGAGGCGGCCGAGGTGTTGCCGGTGGTGCGGATGTCACGGGCGACCGTGACGTGTTCCGGCAGCTTCAGCGTCTTCACCATCGAGTCGATGATCCGCACGTTGGCCTGGTGCGGAATGAAGACGTCCAGGTCGTCCGGGCTGATCCCGGCCGCGTCCAGCGCCTGCTGCGCGACCTTCGCCATCTCGAACACGGCCCAGCGGAACACCGCCTGGCCCTCCTGCGTGATCGCGGGGAACTTGACGTTGCCCTCGCGGTCCAGCGGCAGCTCGGAGACGTCGCCGATCCGGAAACGGTCCCAGGAGACCGTCTGCTTGATCGTTTCGGCCTTGTCGCCCTCCGAACCCCAGACGGTCGGGCCGATCGCCGGTTCCTGCGACGGGCCGACCACGACCGCGCCCGCGCCGTCGCCGAACAGGAAGGCCGTCGCCCGGTCCTCCAGGTCGGTCAGGTCGGACAGCCGCTCCACGCCGATGACCAGCACGTACTCGGCCGAGCCCTCGACCACCATGCCCTTGGCCAGCGTCAGCCCGTAGCCGAAGCCCGCGCAGCCCGCCGAGATGTCGAAGGCCGCGGCCTTGTCGGTGCCGAGCCGGTCGGCGATCTCGGTGGCGATGGCCGGGGTCTGGGCGAAGTGCGACACGGTCGAGACGACCACGGCGCCGATCCGGGAGGCGTCGATCCCGGCGTCCGCGAGCGCCTTGCCGGACGCCTCCACGGACATCGCGGCGACGGTCTCCTCGGGGCCGGCCCAGTGCCGGGTCTCGATACCGGAGCGCGAGCGGATCCACTCGTCGGACGAGTCGATCTTCTCGAGGATCACCTCGTTCGGCACCACGCGGGTCGGGCGGTATCCGCCGACGCCGAGGATGCGCGCGTACGGGGCGCCCTTGCTGGGCTTGATCTTCGACATGCTCTCGCGCTCCTTGTCAGGCCTGGGTGTGCTCGGCGACGAGCTCGCGGGCCGCGTCGAGGTCGGCGGGGGACTTCAGGGCCAGCGTCTTCACGCCGGGCAGCGCCCGCTTGGCCAGCCCGGTCAGCGTGCCGCCCGGGCACACCTCGATCAGCGCGGTGACGCCCAGTTCCCTGAACGTCTCCATGCACCGGTCCCAGCGGACCGGGTTGGCGACCTGGCCGACCAGCCGCTCCAGGACCTCGGCGCCGGAGGCGACGGCCTGCCCGTCCTTGTTGGAGACGTACGTCACCTTCGGGTCGGCCGGCGTCAGCGCCTTCGCGGCCTCGGCGAGCTTGTCCACCGCGGGCGCCATGTGGTGCGTGTGGAACGCGCCGGCCACCTTCAGCGGAACGACCTTGCGGACGCCCTCGGGCTTGTCCTCGTTCAGCGCGGCCAGCTGCTCCATGGTGCCGGCGGCCACGATCTGACCGGCGCCGTTCACGTTCGCCGGGGTGAGGCCGAGCTTCTCCAGGTGCGCGACGCTCACCTCGGGGTCGCCCCCGAGCAGCGCCGACATGCCCGTCTCGGTGACCGCGGCGGCCTCGGCCATGGCCAGGCCCCGACGGCGTACGAGGGTCAGCGCGGCGGTGTCGTCGAGGACACCCGCGAAGGCGGCGGCGGTGATCTCGCCGACGCTGTGGCCCGCGACCACGCCGGGCCCGATCTCGGTGATGTCACCGAGTGCCGCGGCGGAGAGGATTCCGGCGGCGACCAGCAGCGGCTGGGCGACGGACGTGTCACGGATCTCGTCCGCGTCGGCCTTGGTGCCGAAGTGGGCGAGATCGAGTCCGATGGCGTCGGACCACGCGGCGACGCGGTCAGCGGCGCCGGGAAGGGCGAGCCAGTCAGTCAGGAAGCCGGGCGTCTGGGCGCCCTGGCCGGGAGCGACGAGTACGAGCACTCTCACACTCTCTCTTGAGGACGGCCACGACCGCCCGTGGGGACAGGGACGAAGAACAGGAGCGGGTTTTGTGGACCCTGCACAAAATCTTAGAGCTGCGGATCTCCGTCGGCCAGACGCCCCAGGATGAGCGCGATCCGCAGTGTGAACGCAGACCGTACATCAGAGGGCGACCATCCGGTGACGTCAGTCACACGTCGGAGCCGGTAGCGCACGGTGTTCGGGTGAACGAAGAGCATCCGGGCGGCGCCCTCCAGACTGCTCGCCTGTTCGAGATAGACGCTGAGCGTCTCCAGGAGCGCGGCCCCGGCCTCCTCCAGTGGTCTGTAGATCTCCTCCACCAACTGCTCACGGGCCGAGGGGTCGGAGGCGATCGCGCGCTCCGGCAGCAGATCGTCGGCGAGCACCGGGCGCGGGGCGTCCTGCCAGGCGGTGCACGCCTTCAGCCCGGCCGCGGCGGCCTGCGCGGACCGGGTCGCGGCCAGCAGGTCGGGCACCACGGGCCCGGCGACGACCGGCCCCTGCGCGAACGGCCCGATCAGCGACTTCGCCACCGCGAGCGGGTCGTTGCGGCCCCCGGCGATGACGACCAGCCGGTCCCCGAGCACGCCGGTCAGCACCTGGAGCTTGGCGTGCCGGGCCGCCCGCCGGATGGCCTCCACGGTCAGTTCGGAGTCCCCGTCCGGCGCGGTGCCGAGGACGACGCACACGTGCTCGGGCGAGTTCCACCCCAGCGCGGCCGCACGCGACACGGCGCCCTCGTCGGCCTCGCCGCTGAGCACGGCGTTCACCACCAGCGACTCCAGGCGCGCGTCCCAGGCACCCCGTGCCTCGGCGGCCTGCGCGTACACCTGGGCGGTCGCGAAGGCGATCTCCCGGGCGTACACGAGCAGCGCCTCGCGCAGCACGGACTCGTCGCCGGGGGCCGCCACCTCGTCGATGGCGGACTCCATCACCTCGATGGTGGTCCGCACCATCTCCACGGTCTGCCGCAGCGTGATCGCGCGGGTCAGCTCGCGCGGCGCGGTGCCGAAGACGTCGGTCGAGATGGCCTGGGGCGCGTCCGGCCGCCGGAACCACTCGGTGAACGCGGCGATGCCGGCCTGGGCGACGAGCCCGATCCAGGAACGGTTCTCCGGTGGCATGGCCCGGTACCACGGCAGCGTCTCGTCCATGCGCGCGATGGCCTGTGCGGCGAGCGATCCTGAGGACTGCTCCAGCCGCTTCAGGGTCGCGGTGTGCGGGTGGGCGGGCTGCGCGGGGGCGTCGGGCTTGCCGGTTTCGGGTTCGGGCACGGGGACAAGACTGCCTTATCGGGCCGGGCGGGTGTGCCGCAGGGGCCGTGCTCGACCGTTCGGCCGCCCTCCGGACGGCACCGCGCCGGGTCTACCGTGAACGGCGTGATGGACGTACGCCGCGCCGACGAGCGCTATCCGGGCGGTGACCCGGCAGCCGGGATCACCTCCCGCCACGCCTTCTCCTTCGGTCCCCACTACGACCCCGACAACCTGCGCTTCGGGGCCCTGCTGGCCTGCAACGAGGAGCGTCTCGCCCCCGGCGCCGGCTTCGACGAGCATCCCCACAGCCACACGGAGATCGTCACCTGGGTGGTGGAGGGGGAGCTGACCCACCGCGACAGCACCGGCCACGAGACGGTGGTCCGCGCCGGGGACGTGCAACGCCTCAGCTCGGCGGGCGGCGTGCGGCACGTGGAGCGCAACGACGGGGCCACCCCGCTGACCTTCGTCCAGATGTGGCTGGCCCCCCGCGACCCCGGCGGCGACCCGGCCTACGAGATCGTCCGGGGCATCGCCGACTCCACCCCGTACGCCGTCCCGGAGGCCGGCGCGATGCTCCACGTACGCCGCCTGGCGGCGGGGGAGCGGACGGCGGTGCCGGACGGGGCGTACGTGTACGTGCACGTGGTGCGGGGCGAGGTGACGCTGGGCGGGGAGGCGCTGGGCGCCGGGGACGCGGCCCGCGTCACGGACGCCGAGGGCGTGGAGGCGGTGGCGGGGGCGGCGTCCGGCGCGGAACTGCTGGTGTGGGAGATGGCGGCGCGCTGACGCGTCGGGCCGGCGGGTGCGTGAACGGACCCGCCGCCCTCTCGAAGACCGGGAGGGTGATCTCCGGGACGAGAACGGCATCTTCCTCCGTGCCCCCGGGGAGGTGTCCGCGCGTCTCCTCCCGGCACAGGAGCGTGCCGTCGGGGAGGAGGACCGCCGCGCGGAGCCGGTCGGCCGGCTCGATGACGATCCGCCACACGTCGCCGGCCTGCGGGCGTGTCACACAGATCAGGCCGCCGCAGACGCTCACCTCTGCCTCGCTGCCGTCGGCGGCGCGAATCCTCCGCCGCCCCGTCGGTCACCTCCTCGGGCACGGCGGCGACGGGCGAGAGGACCGCCCGGACCGCGTCCATGTCGAACGCGGACGACTCGCCGTCGGAGAACGAGTACAGGCCCAGGGAGCAGGCCACCTCAGCCGCGCGCCTCCGCCAGCACCGCGTCCGTGAAGGGCGGCCACGCCTCGACCGCCCACGGGCCGAAGGCGCGGTCGGTGAGCGCCACGCAGGCCAGGCCCGCGTCCGGGTCGAACCACAGGAAGGTGCCGGACTGGCCGAAGTGGCCGAAGGCGCGCGGGGAGGAGGCGGAGCCCGTCCAGTGCGGGGACTTGCCGTTCCGGATCTCGAAGCCGAGGCCCCAGTCGTTGGGGTTCTGGTGGCCGTAGCCCGGCAGGACGCCCTTCGTGCCGGGGTACTGGACGGTCATCGCCTCGGCGACCGTCCGGGGGTCCAGCAGCCGCGGTGCCTGCACCTCGGCGGCGAAGCGGAGCAGGTCCTCGACCGTGGACACGCCGTCCTTCGCCGGGGAACCCTCGAGAGAGGTGGACGTCATGCCCAGCGGCTCCAGCACCGCCTGCCGCGCGTACTCGGCGAACGGCATGTCCGCCGCCTTCGCGATGTGGTCGCCCAGCTGCTCGAAACCGGCGTTGGAGTACAGCCGGCGCTCCCCGGGCGGGGCGGTCACCCGGTGCTCGTCGAAGGCCAGGCCCGAGGTGTGCGCGAGCAGGTGACGGACCGTCGCCCCGGGCGGCCCGGCGGGCTCCTCCAGCTCGATCGCGCCCTCCTCGTACGCCACGAGGGCCGCGTAGGCCGCGAGCGGCTTGGTGACCGAGGCGAGCGGGAAGCGGTGCGCGGCCGGGCCGTGGGTGCCGAGGATCGTGCCGTCGGCCCGTACGACGCCCGCCGCGGCGGTGGGGACCGGCCAGTTCTCGATCGACGCGAGGCTGTTCAAGGACATGGCGTCGAGCCTAAGCGGCTCAGAGGTACAGCCGCATCGAGGGGGTCGAGTCGCGCGTGAAGCCCAGCGACGCGTACAGGGGCTCGGCGTCGGGGGAGGCCGTCAGCATGACGTGCCCGGCGCCCCGCTCGCGGAACCACTCCAGCAACTCGTCCATGCACGCCCGCGCGTATCCGCGGCGCCGGGCGTCCGGGTCGGTGGCGACGCTGAAGACGTACCCGAGCAGCCCGCCCGGCCTGCCGGGCCCGCCGATCCGGTACTCCAGCGTCCCCACCACCAGCGCCGCCAGCGCGTCCGGCCGCTCCGGGTGGTCGACCACGAACGCCGCGAAGCCCCCGTCCGGATCGGCCAGTCTCTCCCGCAGGCCGGGCAGCGAGCCCGCCTGCCAGTCGGTGGGGGCGTCGGGGGTCACTGAGGCGATCATCACCTGCCGGAGGCGGAGCACTTCCTCCGCGTCCTCGGGCACCGCACGGCGTACGAGACTCATGCCCGCACGCTAATGACCCGCGAGGTCGCGTGTCCTGCGATTTCCGGGCGGTGATTTCCCGCCGGCGGCGCTTGCCTGGAGTGCACTCCAAGGTCATAGCGTGTGGCACATGACGGTGATGCAGACCACGGCAGGGACCCTCGGTCCGAACGCCACCGGCAACGCCACGAGAACCGACATCTGCTCCGCCCCGCCCCGGCGCCACCCGCGCCCCGACGGGCAGGACCGCTACACGATCAGCGAGGTCGTCGCCTTCACCGGCCTGACGGCCCACACGCTGCGCTGGTACGAGCGGATCGGCCTGATGTCCCACATCGACCGCTCGCACACCGGGCAGCGCCGCTACAGCAACCGCGACCTGGACTGGCTCGACTTCGTCGGCAAACTGCGCCTGACCGGCATGCCGGTCGCCGACATGGTCCGGTACGCGGAGCTGGTGCGCGAGGGCGAGAGCACCTACCTCGACCGGCGGGAACTGCTGGAGTCCACCCGCCGCGACGTGCTCACGAGGATCGCCGAGCTGACGGACACCCTCGCCGTGCTCGACCGGAAGATCAGCTTCTACGCGGACGCCGGACGCACCCGTGAAGAGGAGAGGAACGGATGACCGACAGCGGGATCCCGACGGCACGACTCGGCGCGGGCGGTCCGGAGGTGGGCGTCCAGGGCCTCGGCTGCATGGGCATGAGCTTCGCCTACGGGCCGACGGACGCCGACGCCTCGCGGGCGACCCTGGAGCGGGCGCTGGAGCTGGGCGTCACGCTGTACGACACGGCGGACGTCTACGGGCTCGGCGAGAACGAACGGTTCCTCGCGCCGTTCCTGCGGGCGCACCGCGACGAGGTCGTTCTCGCGACCAAGTTCGCCCTCTCCCTGGACCACGTCGACCCGACGAAGCGGACGGTCCGCAACGATCCGCCGTACGTACGCCAGTGCGTCGAGGCGAGCCTCGAACGCCTCGGTGTCGACGTGATCGACCTCTACTACATGCACCGGCGCGACGTGAACGTGCCGATCGAGGAGACCGTCGGTGCCATGGCCGAGTTGGTGCGGGAGGGCAAGGTCAAGCACCTCGGCCTGAGCGAGGTCACCGCCGGAGAACTGCGGGCGGCGCACGCCGTCCACCCGATCGCGGCCGTTCAGTCGGAGTGGTCGCTGTTCAGCCGGGACATCGAAGCGGGCGTGGTGCCCGCGGCCGCCGAGCTGGGCGTCGCCCTGGTGCCGTACTCACCGCTGGGCCGGGGCTTCCTCACCGGCGCGGTCACCAGTACCGACGGGCTGGCCGAGGACGACTTCCGACGCCGGCAGCCCCGCTTCACCGGCGACAACGCGGCGGCCAACGCGGCCCTCCTCGCCCCGGTCCGCGCCCTCGCCGAGGCCCACGGCGCCACCCTGGGCCAGATCGCCCTGGCCTGGGTACACCAGCGCGCCCGGGTCCACGGCCTGCCGGTGATCCCGATCCCGGGCACCCGGAAGCCGACGCGGGTGGAGGAGAACACGGGGGCGACGCGGATCGTCCTGACGGAGGACGAGCTGTCCCTCCTGGAGCCGATCGCGGAGAAGGTCGCGGGCGACCGGTACGCGGACATGACGTTCACGTCGGCCGGACGTGAGTAGGCAAACGCCCCGAGGCAGACGCTAAAGCTCCGCCAGCAACTCCGCCTTCTTCGAGGAGAACTCCTCGTCCGTCACCAGCCCCTGCTGATGCAGTTCCCCCAGGTGCCGTATCCGCTCGGCGATGTCGGCCGGGTCACGCCGGGGCGCCGGCACCGGAACGGGCACCGGGGTGCTCGCGCCCCGTTCCCGTACCGCCGCCAGCACCGCCGCCGCGAACGGCAGCGACTCGTGCACCGGCCCGTACCCGAGCCCGAACACGACCGCCGCCGGGTCCTGGTCGGCCTGGGGGACGGCGGGGGCGGCCGACGGGTCGGCGTCGCGCGGGAGCAGCCGCAGGTACCCCTCGAACATCTCGGGGGAGCGCCACTCCACCCCGCCCAGGTCGGCGACGGGGAAGCTCTGGTCGCCGGCCTTCCACTTCGCCGAGGACGCGCCCGTCCAGGACCAGCGGAAGGACACCGCGTCGCCGTCGAAGGACGCCTTCCCGTCGTACGCCTTGAAGTGCAGGGGCGGCTCGGGCGGGGCCACCAGGTAGCGCTCGGTCTTGCCGGACTCGGTCAGCAGCGCCCGCAGTTCGTCGGCGTAGTACTCCGCGAGCGTCTCCCGTTCGGCGGGCAGCACCAGCCGGTAGGGGTCGCCGCTCTCCTTCAGCTGTCCGGCCGCCGCCTCGATCAGCGGATCGGCGCCCGCACGCGGTTCGACGCGCAGCACGACGGTGCCGCGCCTGCCGGGCGTGAGCGTCACGCCCTCGATCGCCTCCAGGGGCACGCGGCGTTCCCCCAGGGCCTGGAAGAGCTTGGGTGTTCGAATCCCCCGTTCGTAACGGATGAGCACGGAGTCGGACTCGAACTCCCAGGCGGCATGAAATCCGGCCAGTACGTCACCCATGCGGCTCATCGTATGCGGCACGAGCCTCTCCGTCCCCTCCCCGTGCAAACCGGAGTTTCTACGCCTCTACGCGCGTCCGGCCGACGTCGCCACGGACAAATCCGCCCGGCATGTGTCGTCCTCGTCGGCGCAGGCGACCGTGCGGTATGCGCCAACGCCGATCCCCGCGAAGTTCCGCAGGCTGTCCGTACCGGGCACGAAGTAACCGCTGTGTCCCCGGGCGTCCCGCGCGGACAGCACCCGCGCCCCGAAGGCCGCGGAGACCGGGTCGGCGCCGTGTCCGAGGCCGCCGACCTCCAGGTACGGCACGTCCTGGATCCAGTCGTCGGCGTCCCGCATCGCCCACACGCGGGCGGAGGTGCCGAGACGGGAGGCGGTCTCGGCACGCATGCCGGGGCTGCCGGCCACCGCTATGTCGGTCACCCGGCCGGGCAGCGTGTCGGCGGCCAGGCCGCACACCACCGAGCCGTAGCTGTGGCAGAAGAGGGAGACGGGGGCCTTGCCGGGCAGCGCCCGCAGCAGCGCGTTCAGCCGTACGGCCCCGTGTTCGGCCCGGTTCGCCGTGGCCGCCTCCATGCCGAGGCCGCTGGGGGAGGTGTAGTCGGCCCAGGCGATGACGGCCGTGCCGGTGCCGGGGCCGGCCGCGCGCTCGGCCGCGTACAGCGACTTGGCCATGCCGACGGGCGCCGAGTACTTCTTGCGGTCGGTGCGCTGGAAGGTGAGCAGTTCGGTGTCCACGCCGGGTACGACGACGGACACGCGGTCGGCGCGGTTCAGGTCGCCGAAGACCTCGGCGACCCTGCCCGAGCCCGCCGGGTCGAAGGCGAGGATGCGCCGGCCGGGGTCGAGCAGCGACTCGTAGTTGCGCATCCGCCGGGCCGCCTCGCGCTGCCCGGCCGGGGACAGGCGTTTGTCGTGCATGCGCGCGCGCTCCACCGACCGGGCCTCCCGCAGCGCGGAGCGGTTGGCGACGTAGCGCAACTGGACGGGGGCACCGTTCATGTTGCCGACGGCCAGGGGATACCGGTGGGCCAGGACCGTGCGCTGCCATGCGGTGAGCGAGGCGAAGAAGCGGGCCAGCCGGGCGGGCTTCGCCTGTGCGTCGGGCAGTCGCCGTCCGTCGATCCGGCCGTGCTCCCAGGCCGAGACCGACGCCTCGAGGGCGGTGGGGCCCCGCTGGTCGCGCAGGGCGGTCCAGCCGGTGGTCGCCAGCATCACGAACACCACGGCCAGGGCGAGCAGGACGCGCCAGACGTTGAGCTGCGGGGAGGTGTCGAAGGAAGTCACTGGGAGGACACACTAGGAGAACGGGCCGGTCTCGCGTGAATCCAGTGACACGGATCACGTTTCGGCGCGGCGCCAGTTCCCGGCGAGTGCGGGTGTCACCTGGTCGAGGTAAGCGGCCGTCAGGTCCCGCAGGGCCGCGAGGCCGGCGTCGTCGCGCGCCGACCAGATCCGCTCGGTGACCCGCATCACGGCGCCGAAGACGGCCACGACCACGCGGGGGCGCGGGTCCCGGTCGATGTCCAGACCCTCGCGGCCGGCGATGACGCGGGCGATCTCCTCCTCGAGCTCCGTCGCACGGCGCAGATGGGCGGCGAGCAACGCGGGCGTCGACTCGATCACCCGGTAGAAGCGCATGTGCAGATCGAGCGGGACGAGCTGCTCGACGGCCTCGCCGATGGTGTTCCAGCTCTCCGCGAGGGCCAGTCGCAGCGCGTCCAGGGGTGCCTCCTCGGGCGGGCGCGCGTGCACGGCGTCGACGAAGCGGGACTCCGCGAGCCGTGACACGAAGAACGCCGCGTCCTCCTTGGAGGCGAAGTAGCGGAAGAAGGTGCGCTGGGAGACGTCGGCGGCCTCGGCGATGTCGTCGACGGTCGTCTCCTCGTAACCGTGCTCGGTGAACAGTTCGAGCGCGGAGCGCAGCAGCAGGTCACGGGTGCGCTGTTTCTTGAGTTCGCGCAGGCCAGGGCGGGAGGCCGCGAGTGCGGTCTCCGGCGGCGCCGACGTGCCGGCCACCTTCAAAAGTCGTCTCCTTCGTACGGTTTCCCCAGTTCAGGCTATATGGGGGATGTCTTGTCAGTTACTGACTCGTGAATTGGTTTGTCAACTGTCAGCGGCTGTCATTAGCCTCATCCGTATGACTAGTCAGACCACCATCGACAAGCCGGGACCGGGTGACGGCACCCCGGCGGGTTCGGCGCCCGCCAAGGGATGGCGCGGCCATCCCTGGGTCACTCTCGTCACCGTCGCGGTCGGGGTCATGATGGTGGCCCTGGACGGCACCATCGTGGCGATCGCCAACCCGGCCATCCAGGACGACCTGGACGCCAGCCTCGCGGACGTCCAGTGGATCACCAACGCCTACTTCCTGGCCCTCGCGGTCGCCCTGATCACCGCGGGCAAGCTCGGTGACCGCTTCGGCCACCGGCAGACCTTCCTCATCGGCGTGGCGGGCTTCGCGCTCTCCTCCGGCGCCATCGGGCTGTCCGGCAGCATCGCCGCGGTCATCGTCTTCCGCGTCTTCCAGGGCCTGTTCGGCGCGCTGTTGATGCCGGCCGCGCTCGGTCTGCTGCGGGCCACCTTCCCGGCCGAGAAGCTCAACATGGCCATCGGCATCTGGGGCATGGTCATCGGCGCCTCCACCGCGGGCGGCCCGATCCTCGGCGGCGTGCTGGTCGAGCACGTCAACTGGCAGTCCGTGTTCTTCATCAACGTGCCGGTGGGCGTCGTCGCCGTCGTGCTCGGCGTCATGATCCTGCTGGACCACCGGGCCGAGAACGCGCCGCGCTCCTTCGACGTCGTCGGCATCGTGCTGCTGTCGGCCTCGATGTTCGCCCTCGTCTGGGCGCTGATCAAGGCTCCCGAGTGGGGCTGGGGCTCAGGCGAGACCTGGCTGTACATCGGCGGGTCGGTGGTGGGCTTCGCCCTGTTCTCCGTCTGGGAGACCAAGGTGAAGGAGCCGCTGATCCCGCTGGCGATGTTCCGCTCGGTGCCGTTGTCGGCCGGTGTGGTCCTGATGGTCCTGATGGCCATCGCCTTCATGGGCGGCCTGTTCTTCGTCACCTTCTACCTGCAGAACGTCCACGGCATGAGCCCGGTCGACGCCGGCCTGCACCTGCTGCCGCTCACCGGCATGATGATCGTCGCCTCGCCGCTGGCCGGCGCGATGATCACCAAGGTCGGCCCGCGCATCCCGCTGGCCGGCGGCATGGTGTGCACCGCGGTCGCCATGTTCGGCATCTCGACGCTGGAGACGGACACCGGCAGCGGCCTCATGTCCCTCTGGTTCGCCCTCCTCGGCCTCGGCCTCGCGCCCGTCATGGTCGGCGCCACGGAGGTCATCGTCGGCAACGCGCCGATGGAGCTCTCGGGCGTGGCCGGAGGTCTCCAGCAGGCGGCGATGCAGATCGGCGGCAGCCTCGGGACGGCCGTGCTGGGCGCCGTGATGGCCTCCAAGGTCGACAACGACCTGGCCGGCAACTGGGCGGACGCGGGGCTCCCCGAGCTGACGCCGGAACAGGCGCACCAGGCCTCCGAGGCGGTCCGGGTCGGTGTCCCGCCGGTGCCGCCGGGCACCCCCGCCGAGGTCGCCGGGAAGATCACCGACGTCGCCCACGACACCTTCATCTCCGGCATGAGCCTGGCCTCGCTGGTCGCCGCCGGGGTCGCGGTCGTGGCCGTGTTCGTCGCCTTCCTCACCAAGCGCGGTGAGAACGCGGAGGCGGGCGCGGGCGTCGGCCACATCTGACCCCCGCCCTCCGGCTGCCCACTGCGGCCCTGTCACCCGGTTCGTCCATCAGGGTGACAGGGCCCGCGAACCCTCCCCCGGGCCGGGCGCCGCAGGTCACAGTGGGTCACGTCCTCCGCAGGGCACGGAGGGCGCGAGGCTGCGGCGCGCTGCCGGAGGGGGGCGGCGCGCAGGCAGCACGTTCGAAGGCGGCCCGAATCGCAGTGAAGCACGCATGACAGGCCGCACGGGGGTACCCGAACCTCACGAGAAGTTCAGGGAATTGTCGGTGGCGAGCTTCGGACGGGGATCGCGCAGGCACCCCCGCTCACGTGGCCGGACGTGGTCACGGACCGGGCCGGAGCGCGCGACGCTCACCGGGCCCGACCCGCCACCGGTCCCAGCCGCGACGCGGCATCACCCGTCGCCCGGGTGTTCCCACCCCCGCCCGTGACGGGCGGGGGTGAGCCGCGTCGGCCGCCGGCCGCCCTACGCGTCCCCGCCGGCCGCCCCCGGGTCCGCCGCCGTCACGTCGAGGAGCCGGTACCGGTCGATCGCCTGCTTCAGCACCGACCGGTCGACCTTGCCCTCCCGCGCCAGCTCGCTCAGCACGCCCACCACGACCGACTCGGCGTCGATGTGGAAGAACCGCCGCGCCGCCCCGCGCGTGTCCGCGAAGCCGAACCCGTCCGCGCCCAGCGACTGGTACGTCCCCGGCACCCACCGCGCGATCTGGTCCGGCACCGACCGCATCCAGTCGGACACCGCCACGAACGGACCCTGAGCGCCCGCCAGCTTCCGCGTCACGTACGGCACCTGCTGCTCCTCCTCGGGGTGCAGCAGGTTGTGCTCCTCGCAGGCCACCGCTTCGCGCCGCAGCTCGTTCCAGGACGTCGCCGACCAGACGTCGGCCCGCACGTTCCACTCCTCGGCGAGGATGCGCTGCGCCTCCACGGCCCACGGCACCGCGACGCCGGACGCCATGATCTGCGCCGGGATCGAGCCGCCCGTGCCCTCGCTGAAGCGGTAGAGGCCCTTGAGGATGCCCTCGACGTCCACGTTCTCGGGCTCGGCCGGGTGCCGGATGGGCTCGTTGTAGACGGTGAGGTAGTAGAAGACGTCCTCGCCGTGCGGATGCCGCTCGTCCCCGCCGTACATCCGGCGCAGCCCGTCCTTGACGATGTGCGCGATCTCGAAGCCGAAGGCGGGGTCGTACGCGACGCACGCCGGGTTCGTCGAGGCGAGCAGCTGCGAGTGCCCGTCCGCGTGCTGGAGGCCCTCGCCGGTCAGCGTCGTACGGCCCGCGGTCGCGCCCAGGACGAAACCGCGCGCCAACTGGTCGCCCATCTGCCAGAACTGGTCGCCGGTGCGCTGGAAGCCGAACATCGAGTAGAAGACGTACACCGGGATCAGCGGTTCGCCGTGCGTGGCGTACGCCGACCCGGCCGCGATCAGCGAGGCCGTGCAGCCGGCCTCGGAGATGCCGTCGTGGAGCATCTGCCCGTTCGGCGCCTCCTTGTAGGCGAGCAGCAGATCGCGGTCCACGGACTCGTACTGCTGGCCGAGCGGGTTGTAGATCTTCGCGCTCGGGAAGAACGAGTCCATGCCGAACGTGCGGTACTCGTCCGGCGCGATCAGCACGAACCGCTTGCCGATCTCCTTGTCCCGCATGAGATCCTTCAGCAGGCGCACAAAGGCCATCGTCGTCGCGATGGACTGCTGGCCCGACCCCTTCTTCACGGTCGCGTACGCCTTGTCGTCCGGCAGTGCGAGCGGCTTCGACCGCACGACCCGGGTCGGCACGTATCCGCCGCAGCCCAGGCGCCGGTCGTGCATGTACTGCATCTCCTCGGTGTCCCGGCCAGGGTGGTAGTACGGCGGCGGGCCGGACTCCAGCTCCTTGTCGGAGATCGGCAGGTGCAGCCGGTCGCGGAAGCGCTTGAGGTCGTCGACCGTCAGCTTCTTCATCTGGTGCGTGGCGTTGCGGCCCTCGAAGTTGGGGCCCAGCGTCCAGCCCTTGATCGTCTTGGCCAGGATGACCGTCGGCTGGCCCTTGTGCTCCAGCGCCGCCTTGTACGCCGCGTAGATCTTGCGGTGGTCGTGGCCGCCGCGGCCCAGGTGCAGGATCTGCTGGTCGGTCATGTTCTCGACCATCGCGCGCAGCCGGTGGTCGTCGCCGAAGAAGTGCTCGCGGATGTAGGCGCCGGACTCGGTGGCGTACGTCTGGAACTGGCCGTCCGGGGTGGTGTTCATGCGGTTGACCAGCACGCCGTCGCGGTCCTGGGCCAGCAGCGGGTCCCAGGTGCGGTCCCAGATCAGCTTGATCACGTTCCAGCCGGCGCCCCGGAAGATCGACTCCAGCTCCTGGATGATCTTGCCGTTGCCGCGCACCGGGCCGTCCAGGCGCTGGAGGTTGCAGTTGACCACGAAGGTCAGGTTGTCCAGGCCCTCACGGGCGGCGATGGACAACTGGCCCAGCGACTCCGGCTCGTCCATCTCGCCGTCGCCGAGGAAGGCCCACACGTGCGACTTCGAGGTGTCCGCGATTCCGCGCGCGTGCATGTAGCGGTTCATCCGTGCCTGGAAGATCGCGCCGATCGGACCGAGACCCATGGAGACCGTCGGGAACTCCCAGAAGTCCGGCATCGACCGCGGGTGCGGGTACGAGGACAGCATGTACGGCGCCTTGGACTTCTCCTGCCGGAAGCCGTCCAGGTGCTGTTCGGTCAGCCGGTCCAGCAGGTACGCGCGCGCGTAGATGCCCGGAGAGGCGTGCCCCTGGAAGAAGACCTGGTCGCCGCCGTCGCCCTCGTCCTTGCCCCGGAAGAAGTGGTTGAAGCCCACGTCGTACAGGGAGGCGGAGGAGGCGAAGGTCGCGATGTGGCCGCCGACGCCGATGCCGGGCCGCTGCGCGCGCGAGACCATCACCGCCGCGTTCCAGCGGGTGGCGTTGAGGATCTTGCGCTCGATCTCCTCGTTGCCGGGGAAGAACGGCTCGCTCTTGGTCGGGATGGTGTTGACGTAGTCCGTGCTGCGCATCTCGGGCACGGCCACGCGCTTCTCGCGGGCCCGCTCGATCAGCCGCAGCATCAGGTAACGGGCCCGCTCCCGGCCGCGTTCGTCGACTGCGGCGTCGAGGGAGTCGAGCCACTCCTGGGTTTCCTCGGGGTCGAAGTCAGGAACCTGACTCGGGAGGCCGCCAATGATGATCGGACTGCGATCACTGCGATCGGATGCGGAAGCCACGCTGTTCCTTCGCTGTCAGAGGGCCGTTTTTCCGGGTGACTTCCCGGGTGTCCTTCCCGGGCGCCGTTTCGCGTGCCATTTCGGGTGTCTGCGCCTGTTCCCCCGCTGGTTCCCCATCGTGTACCTCGCGGGAGCGATCGTCATCTGTACCGTGGGGTAACCGGTTCTCCCGTGAGGATCGGGGGCACGTTCATTCGAGTCTCGTACCCACACATGGTTCCCAAATACGCAAACGGGGCAGATAGGTGTGGTGTACGTCACCTTCGGGCTGGACGGCATGGCTGGGGTTGCGGCGACACGGCCGGGATCGTCACCGTTTCGGCGGTCCCAGACGCCGGGTACTTGCGCGATCCGCCCCGCCCGTGTGGACTACGGCCAAGCTTCGCGCACGCGCGAGGCCCAAGACATCTACCGAAACATGATCAGGAGGCAACCCGTGAGCGCGACCGCGGACCACGCGGAGGAGCGGACGAACCCTGCCGCCAGGCTGGGTTTCCAGCCCGGGCAGGTGGTCCAGGAGATCGGCTACGACGACGACGTCGACCAGGAGCTCCGCGAGGCCATTGAGAGCGCCGTCGAGGGCGAGCTGGTGGACGAGGACTACGAGGACGTGGCCGATGCCGTCGTGCTGTGGTTCCGTGACGACGACGGCGACCTGACGGATGCGCTGGTGGATGCCACCACGTACATCGAAGAGGGCGGGTCGATCCTCCTTCTCACGCCGAAGACCGGCCGTGACGGATACGTCGAGGCCAGTGACATCTCGGAGGCCTCCACGACCGCCGGACTGACGGCGTCCAAGAGCGTCAGCGTCGGCAAGGACTGGAGCGGCAGCCGGCTGGCGACGCCCAAGGCCGCCAAGTCCAAGCGGTAGCCGCGAGGCTCCGCGACGAGACGAACCGGACCGCGGACGGGCCGGCAGCGACCGCTGTCGGCCCGTCCGCGGGACCGCGACCGTCCCTGCGTAGGGTGTTCCCAGCGAATCACCCACGGAGATCTTCCTGCGGGGGTCTCTCGACGGAAGGGACGAACGGGACATGGCGATCCAGGTCGGCGACAAGGCCCCCGACTTCGAACTCAAGGACAACCACGGCGCGACCGTCCGGCTGTCCGAGTTCCGCGGCCGCAAGAACGTGGTGCTGCTCTTCTACCCCTTCGCCTTCACCGGTGTGTGCACGGGCGAGCTGTGCGAGGTCCGCGACAACCTGCCGCAGTTCTCCGACCGGGACACCCAGGTGCTCGCCGTCTCCAACGACTCCATCCACACCCTGCGGGTCTTCGCCGAGCAGGAGGGACTGGAGTACCCGCTGCTCTCCGACTTCTGGCCGCACGGCAACGTCTCGCGCGCCTACGGCGTCTTCGACGAGGACAAGGGCTGCGCCGTCCGCGGCACCTTCATCATCGACCAGGAGGGCGTCGTGCGCTGGACCGTGGTCAACGGCCTGCCGGACGCCCGGGACCTGAGCGAGTACGTGAAGGCGCTCGACAACCTGTGAGCGGCGCCCGGTGCCGACGCCGGGTGCCGGGCCCGCGTGCCGACACCACGTGATTTGTCGGCTCCGGGGACTGCGGGGGGCGGGAACCCGTCACTAGGATCGACTCGTTGATCCGATATCCACGCACTACGGGGCACCCCGCCCCTGGACACCAATGGAGGACTCGTGGGAGTCAGCCTCAGCAAGGGCGGCAACGTATCGCTGACCAAGGAGGCCCCCGGCCTGACCGCGGTCATCGTCGGTCTGGGGTGGGACATCCGCACCACGACCGGCACCGACTTCGACCTCGACGCCAGCGCGCTGCTGCTGAACAGCGCCGGCAAGGTCGCCAGCGACGCGCACTTCATCTTCTTCAACAACCTGAAGAGCCCGGACGGCTCGGTCGAGCACACCGGTGACAACCTCACCGGTGAGGGCGAGGGCGACGACGAGCAGATCAAGATCAACCTGGCCGGCGTTCCCGCCGACGTCGAGAAGATCGTCTTCCCGGTCTCGATCTACGACGCCGAGAACCGCCAGCAGTCCTTCGGCCAGGTCCGCAACGCGTTCATCCGCGTCGTCAACCAGGCGGGCGAGACCGAGATCGCCCGCTACGACCTGAGCGAGGACGCCTCCACGGAGACCGCCATGGTCTTCGGCGAGCTGTACCGGCACGGTGCGGAGTGGAAGTTCCGCGCCATCGGCCAGGGCTACGCCTCCGGGCTGCGCGGCATCGCGCAGGACTTCGGCGTGAACGTCTGAGTGACTGAGCGTCCGAGCGACTGA
Organism: Streptomyces sp. CCM_MD2014; assembly: GCF_000772045.1. Classification (GTDB taxonomy): domain Bacteria; phylum Actinomycetota; class Actinomycetes; order Streptomycetales; family Streptomycetaceae; genus Streptomyces; species Streptomyces salinarius. Next base: position 6,163,373 of record NZ_CP009754.1, read on the forward strand.
ACGGCCGGGACGACGGCCTCGATCGTCCGGCGAGGCCACGGTCTCGACACGTCCGGCGCCGCACGGTTTACGTGCGGCGCCGGACGCGCAGGAAACCCAAGAATCATCACCCGGGGAGGGACCATCACCATGGGCGTCACGCTTGCCAAGGGCGGCAACGTCTCCCTGTCCAAGGCCGCACCGAACCTCACACAGGTACTGGTCGGGCTCGGCTGGGACGCGCGTTCCACCACCGGAGCACCCTTCGACCTCGACGCGAGCGCACTCGTGTGCAGCAGCGGCCGGGTGCTCGGCGACGAGTGGTTCGTCTTCTACAACCAGCTCAAGAGCCCCGACGGCTCGATCGAGCACACCGGGGACAACCTCACCGGCGAGGGCGACGGCGACGACGAGTCGCTGCTGGTCGACCTCTCCAAGGTCCCGGCCCACTGCGACAAGATCGTCTTCCCGGTCTCGATCCACATGGCCGACGAGCGCGGCCAGACCTTCGGCCAGGTCAGCAACGCCTTCATCCGGGTCGTCAACCAGGCCGACGGTCAGGAGCTGGCCCGCTACGACCTCAGCGAGGACGCCTCCACGGAGACCGCGATGATCTTCGGCGAGCTCTACCGCTACCAGGGCGAGTGGAAGTTCCGTGCAGTGGGGCAGGGGTACGCGTCGGGACTTCGCGGCATCGCTCTAGACTTCGGAGTCAACGTTTCGTAAAGCCGAGTACGGCGCGGGGGAGCCCCGTACACACACGATTGGGTAGCCAGTGCTTCTGAAAACCTTCGGCTGGTCGTTCGCGGTCACCGCGCTCGGCCTGGTCGCGGCGGTGTTCTACGGGGGGTGGACCGCCTTCGGCATCGTCGCGATCCTCTCCATCCTGGAGATCTCGCTGTCCTTCGACAACGCGGTGGTCAACGCCGGGATCCTGAAGAAGATGAATGCCTTCTGGCAGAAGATCTTCCTCACCATCGGCATCCTCATCGCCGTGTTCGGCATGCGCCTGGTGTTCCCGGTCGTGATCGTGGCGATCAGCGCCCAGCTCGGACCGATCGAGGCCGTCGACCTCGCGCTCACCGACAAGGACCGCTATCAGGAGCTGGTGACGGACGCCCATCCGTCGATCGCCGCCTTCGGTGGCATGTTCCTTCTGATGATCTTCCTCGACTTCATCTTCGAGGACCGGGACATCAAGTGGCTGGCCTGGCTGGAGCGTCCGCTGGCCAAGCTCGGCAAGGTCGACATGCTGTCGGTCTGCATCGCCCTGATCGTGCTGCTCGTCTCCGCGATCACCTTCGGCGCCCACGCCCACCAGCACGGCGGCGCCCATGCCGACAAGGCGGAGACGGTGCTGCTGGCGGGCATCGCGGGCCTGATCACTTACATGATCGTCGGTGGGCTCTCCGGCTACTTCGAGGACAAACTCGAAGAGGAGGAGGAACGCGAGCACGAGGCCGAGGAAGAGGCCGAGCGCACGGGCAAGCCCAAGTCGGCCGTCAAGCTGGCCGGCAAGGCCGCGTTCTTCATGTTCCTCTACCTCGAGGTCCTGGACGCGTCCTTCTCCTTCGACGGCGTGATCGGCGCCTTCGCCATCACCAACGACATCGTCCTGATGGCCCTCGGCCTCGGCATCGGCGCCATGTACGTCCGGTCGCTCACGGTCTACCTGGTCCGCCAGGGCACCCTCGACGACTACGTCTACCTGGAGCACGGCGCCCACTACGCCATCGGCGCCCTCTCGATCATCCTGCTGGTCACCATCCAGTACGAGATCCACGAGGTCATCACCGGCCTCGTCGGCGTCGCCCTCATCGCCTGGTCCTTCTGGTCCTCGGTGCGCCGCAACCGCGCACTGGCGGCGGCCGGAGGAGACGGCGACCAGGAGAAGGCGGAGGTCTCCTCCGGGGTGTGAAACCCCTGATTCCCGGGCCGGGGCGCGCCCCCGGTGCGCCCGTACCCCTGGTGTGAACCCGGCCCGGACGAGGAACGCTCTGAGCGGGGCGGCCGACGAGGACGACTCCTCGGGGCCGCCCCGTCGGCGGTGACGCGAAGGTGGGGCGGGAATGGGCTTCTTGGACGGGCTGTGGCGCGGTCGCGAGTCCGAGTTCGACTCGGGCAGCGCGGCGACCAACTCCATACAGCTGACCAAACGGCACAGCCAGGTCTCCCTGACCAAGCAGGGCGCGGCGACCGGCAACCTCCGCGTCAACCTCTCCTGGCGGATGCGGACCTCCGACATCTCGGGCGCCCAGCGGGAGAGCCTGCTGCGGCACCCCTTCAAGGCGCTCAAGCCCCCCGAGGTCGTCGGTCACAGCCAGAGCATGGTCAACGTCGACCTCGACCTCGGCTGCCTCTACGAACTCCAGGACGGAACCCGCGGGGTGGTGCAGCCGCTCGGCGGCTTCCTGGGCGACGTCAATGCCCCGCCCTACGTCAAACTCAGCGGCGACGACCGTTTCGGCTCCGCCTCCGGCGAGACGATCTACATCAACCTCGACCACAGGGACGCCATCAAGCGCCTGCTGCTCTTCGCCTACATCTACGACCAGACCCCGGCCTTCGACCGGACCCACGCCGTCGTCACGCTCTACCCGAGCAACGGGCCCCGCATCGAAATCGGCCTCGACGAACGCCACCCGCAGGCCCGGTCCTGCGCCGTGGTGATGATCGAGAACATCAAGGACGAGATCCTCGTCCGCCGTGAGGTGAAGTTCGTCTACGGCTTCCAGGGCGAACTGGACCGGCTCTACGGGTGGGGACTGCAATGGGGCCGGGGGCACAAGAGCAAGGCGGAGCACTGAGCCCGCGACCGGACCGCTGACGCCTCCCGGCCCGTGCCTCCCGGCCGGAACGTCTACCGGCCGATGAACTGCGGTCCCTGCGGGGGCAGCCGGAAGTCCGGGTCGGGCGCCCCGGTGACCGGCTGCGGATAGCCGTATCCGGACTGCGCTCCGGTGACTCCGGCCGTGGCGGGCGCCTGCGGATACCCGTACCCCGGGCGGCCGGCCGCCGCCGGGGGATATCCGTAGGAGGGCTGGGCCGCCGCGGGCTGCTGCGGATAGCCGTACGCCGGCTGTGCCGGTACAGCGGTGGGCTGCTCCGGCGGCAGGGGGCGAGAGGCTCCCGGGAGGGGCTGTACGGCCGTCGGCTGCTCCGGACCGACCACCGGCGGAGCGGACGCGGAGTGGGCGGGGGCGGGCTGGGGCGGCGTGGGCTGCTCGGGCGCGGACCGGGACGGGGCGGGGGCCGGCTGAACCGCTTCGGGCCGGGGGGCCGAGACGGGGTCGTCCGCCCCCTCCGACTCGTCCACCGAGATGCCGAAGTCGGTCGCCAGGCCCTTGAGCCCGTTGGAGTACCCCTCGCCCAGCGCCCGGAACTTCCAGACGTCCCCGCGCCGGTACAGCTCACCGCAGATCAGCGCCGTCTCCTGGCCCGTCTCCGGCTTGACGTCGAAGTGGGCCAGCGGCTCCGCGTCGGCGGCCGCCGCGTCGTACAGCAGGATGCGCAGCGAGGTGACCCGGTCGAAGGCCACGCCGTCCGCGGAGGCGACCAGCAGAATCCGGCCCACGGAGGGCTCGACACCGGAGAGGTCTGTCTGGATCGTGTCGGTCAGACCCTCGGCGACCCGCTTCTTGCCCAGCCGCCAGACCTGGCCGGAGGGATGCCGGGGCTGGTTGTAGAAGACGAAGTCCTCATCGGAACGCACACGGTCGTCCGGCCCCAGCAGCAGCGCGGAGGCGTCGACGTCGGGAACCCCCTGCCCGGGGGTCCAGCGCAGCACGGCGCGTACCGTGGTGGCTTGCAGCGGGACGTTCGACCCCTTCAGCATCGCGTGCGTCATGCCGTCATCCTGCCCTCTCGGTCCTGGTCACGACAACGCGGGGGCGGGTACTCGGCCCGTGTCCACGCGCCCCGGGTCGCCGTCGCCGACATGGCCGGGTTACCTGGAATTCATGCCCGGTGGGAACCTCCGACACGGATACGTACGTACTATTACCGGCCACCTTTCGTCGATTCACAGGTTGCCCAGACACCACGGGGGAGTTTAAATGCGTCATTTCGGACAGATAGCCCCTGATGTGCGGAAGCGTCTCTTTCATCAGGAGCCCTGCTCCTTCACCGCGGACTCTCCGGCCCGGGTGCTCTCCGCCGCGCTGGGCGCCACGCTCTACAGCCCGGCCACCCGGCCGAACCTCGCCGACGACATCCTGAAGCAGGGTGCGCGCGGACTGGTGTCGATGGTGCTGTGCCTGGAGGACTCGATCGACGACGCCGACGTACCCGTAGGGGAGTCGAACCTCGTCCGTCAGCTCACGGACCTGGCGGAACGGCCGGACACCGACGTCCCCCTGCTCTTCATCCGGGTCCGCACCCCCGAGCAGATACCGGACCTCGTGCGGCGCCTGGGCCCCGCCGTGCGGCTGCTGTCCGGATTCGTGCTGCCGAAGTTCACCGAGGAACGCGGCATGCCCTTCCTGGAAGCACTCTCCGCCGCCGAGGCCGCCAGTGGCCGCAGGCTCTTCGCCATGCCCGTGCTCGAGTCCCCCGACCTGCTGTACCGGGAGTCCCGGGTGCAGACACTGGAGGGGATCTTCCGCGCGGTCGACAAGTTCCGGGACCGCGTGCTGGCGCTGCGGCTCGGCGTGACCGATTTCTGCTCCTCCTACGGGCTGCGCAGAGGCCCCGACATGACGGCCTACGACGTCCAGATCGTCGCGTCCGTGATCGCCGACGTGGTCAACATGCTCGCCCGCGCCGACGGCACCGGATTCACGGTGACCGGGCCCGTGTGGGAGTACTTCCGGGTCCAGGAGCGCATGTTCAAACCGCAGCTGCGGCAGAGCCCCTTCCTCGAGGGGCAGGCCGTCGAACTGCGCCAGAAGCTCATCGAGCACTCCATGGACGGCCTGCTGCGCGAGATCTCCCTGGACCGGGCCAACGGCCTGCTGGGCAAGACCTGCATCCACCCCTCGCACGTACTCCCCGTGCACGCGCTGTCCGTGGTCAGCCACGAGGAGTTCAGTGACGCCCAGGACATCCTGCGGCCCGAACGATGCGGCGGAGGCGTGATGAGGTCGGCCTACACCAACAAGATGAACGAGGTGAAGCCCCACCGCGCCTGGGCGGAGCGGACCCTGCTGCGCGCCGAGGTCTTCGGGGTGGCGAACGAGGACATCGGCTTCGTGGAGCTGCTCGCCGCCGGCCTGTCCGACTGAACGCGAGGCGTCTGAACGCCGGGCGCCCGAAGGGCGAGTGAGCAGACGCGGTGCGACCGGACGCCGGACGCAAGGAATCCAAGACCGACGCCAGAGCCCATGGCGCGGCGGACAACGGGAGGCACGAGTACATGACCGACAGGGCGCACGCCGCGCACGCCGAGGAGGAGACCGGAGTCTGGTCCGGCAGCTGGGTCGCCGAGCGGCTCGGCGTCGAACTCGCCGGCGACGAGGCGCTGACCGGCCTGCTGGGGCTCGCCCTGCGCCGCAACCCCAAGCGGGCGCACCTGCTCGTCTCCAACGTGCTCGGCAAACACGTGCCGCAGTCGCCCTCCGTCGTGTACGGCCACGGCGTTGCCCTCGGCCGGCGCGTCCGCGAGCTGCTCGGCGCCGAGGCGGCCGAACGCGCGGTCGTCCTCGGCTACGCGGAGACCGCCACCGGACTCGGCCACTCCGTCGCCGACGGTCTGGGCCCCGCCCCGTACCTGCACTCCACCCGCCGTGCGGTCGCCGGAGTCGCCCGGGCGGGCGGCTTCGAGGAGTCCCACTCGCACGCGACCTCCCACCTCCTGCTGCCGCAGGACCCGGCGCTGCTGGCCGGGGACGGGCCGATGGTCCTCGTCGACGACGAGTTCTCCACCGGCAACACGGTGCTCAACACGATCCGCGCCCTGCACGAGCGCTATCCGCGCAAGCGGTACGTCGTGGTGGCCCTCGTCGACATGCGCTCGCCAGCCGACGCGGGTCGGCTGGACGACTTCGCCCGGGAGATCGGTGCCCGCGTCGACCTGGTGACCACCGCTTCCGGAACCGTCCGGCTGCCGCCGGGAGTACTGGAGAAGGGCCAGGAACTGGTCGCCCGGTACGAGTCGCCGGCCGCCGATCTGGCCGCGGCACCCACGACGGAAGCCACGACGAAAGCCGCGACGGAAGCCACGACGGAACCGGCCACGGAGACGGCCGGTGGAAGCACCGGCGCCGCCTCGCCCGGCTCCGTCGAGCGTGTCGATCTGCGCTGGCCCCACGACGTGCCCGACGGCGGGCGGCACGGGTTCACCGCCGCGGACCGGGACCGGCTGGAGAGTGCGCTGCCCGGCATGGCGGCACGGATCGCCGAGGCGCTGCCCGCCCGGGCCCGGCGCGTGCTCGTCCTCGGCTTCGAGGAACTCATGTACGCCCCCCTCCGCCTGGCCCAAGCGCTGGAGCAGGCCGTCGGCGGCGACGTCGACGTGCGCTACTCCACCACCACCCGCTCTCCCGTCCTCGCCGTCGACGACCCCGGCTACGCCATACGCACCCGCCTGGTCTTCCCCGCGCACGACGACCCGGCCGACGGCCCCGGCGAGCGCTACGCCTACAACGTCGCGGGCGCCGGCTTCGACGCCGTGATCGCCGTCGTCGACTCGGCCGCCGACACTCCCGCGCTGCACGCCCCGGACGGACTCGCCGCCCGGCTCGCCGCCCACGTCCCCCACGTCCTGCTCGCGGTCGTCCCGTCGTACGTCCCGCACACCTCGCACGCCCCGCAAGCGCCAGAAAGGCCCCCCATGCTGCCCGAGCCGCTGCGCGGCCCCGCATTCTCCTCGTACGCGCCCGACGAGGTCGGCTGGCTGCTCCAGGACCTCTCCGACGTGACCCTGGAGGCGCCGACCGAGGAGCGAGAGGAGGCGATCCAGAGCGGCGGCGCGCACTACGCCGAGTCGCTGCCCGTGGAGTACCAGCCCAGCGAGCAGTATCAGGAGCTGTTCCACGCGGCGCTGGAGTCGTCCGCCGCCCGGCTGGCCCGCGCCGTCGGCGCCGTCACCGAGGTCGTGCTCGCGGAGCGGTCGCCCCGCCCCGTCCTGGTCTCGCTCGCCCGGGCGGGCACACCCGTCGGTGTCCTGATGCGCCGTTGGGCGCAGTTCCGTCATGGTCTCGACCTCCCTCACTACGCGGTGTCCATCGTCCGGGGCCGGGGAATCGACGCCAACGCCCTGCGCTGGCTGGCCGGCCACCACGACCCCGCCGACGTCGTCTTCGTCGACGGCTGGACCGGCAAGGGCGCCATCACCCGCGAACTCGCCACCGCCCTGCGCGACTTCGAGGCCTCGGACGGTGTCACCGGCTTCAGCCCGGAGATCGCCGTACTGGCCGACCCCGGCTCCTGCGTACGCACCTACGGCACGCGTGACGACTTCCTCATCCCCTCCGCCTGCCTCAACTCCACCGTCTCCGGCCTGATATCCCGCACCGTGCTCCGCGCCGACCTGGTCGGCCCGCACGACTTCCACGGCGCGAAGTTCTACCGCGAACTCGCCGGCGCCGACCTGTCGCCGGCCTTCCTCGACGCCGTCTCCGCCCGCTTCCCCGACGTCACGGAATCGGTCGACGCCCACGCCAAGGACCTCCTCTCCGCCGATCGCACCCCCACCTGGGAGGGCTGGGCCGCCGTCGAGCGCATCAGCGAGGAGTACGGCATCCACGACGTGAACCTCGTCAAGCCCGGCGTCGGCGAGACCACGCGTGTCATGCTGCGCCGTGTCCCGTGGAAGGTGCTGGCCCGCGCCGGGGCCGGCGCCGACCTGGACCACGTCCGCCTGCTGGCCGAGCAGCGGGGCGTACCCGTGGAGGAGGTCGCCGACCTCCCCTACACCTGCGTCGGGCTGATCCACCCCCAGTACACGCGGGGCGCCACCGGCGCCGACGGCAAGGCGGTGACGCTCTGATGCCGGTGCTCGTCGCCAGCGACCTCGATCGCACGCTCATCTACTCCGCCGCCGCACTGGGACTGACCATGCCCGACCTGAGGGCGCCGCGCCTGCTGTGCGTGGAGGTCTACGAGAGCAGACCCCTCTCCTACATGACCGAGACGGCCGCTCAACTGCTGACCGACCTCGGCGACACGGCGGTCTTCGTGCCGACCACCACCCGGACCCGCAAGCAGTACCAGCGGATCAACCTTCCCGGCCCCGCCCCGAAGTACGCGATCTGTGCGAACGGCGGCCACCTGCTGGTGGACGGGGTCTCCGACCCCGGCTGGCACGCACAAGTGACCGCACGGCTGGCCGACGAATGCGCCTCGCTGGCCGAAGTCCGCGACCACCTCGCGAGCACGGCCGACCCGCTGTGGGTGCGCAAGCACCGGGTTGCCGAGGACCTCTTCGCCTACCTGGTGGTCGAACGCGATCTGCTGCCCCAGGACTGGGTGAAGGAACTCGCCGTGTGGGCCGAGAACCGCGGCTGGACCGTGTCCCTCCAAGGCCGCAAGATCTACGCCGTACCCAAGCCGCTCACCAAGAGCGCCGCCGTGCACGAGGTCGCCCGCCGCACCGGTGCCGACCTCACCCTCGCCGCCGGTGACTCGCTTCTCGACGCCGACCTCCTCCTCGCCGCCGACCGCGGCTGGCGCCCGGGCCACGGCGAACTGGCCGACTCCGGGTGGACGGCTCCGACGATCAGCGCCTTGCCCGAGCGCGGTGTCCTGGCCGGTGAGCGGATCCTCCGGGAGTTCCTGCGCGCGTCGAGCCGGGCTCGCTGAACCCGCCTTCCGGGCCCCCGGCTCCCTCGGCACCGTCCCCGGTGCCGGGGCGGCCGTCGTCGTCGGCCGGCGGCCGTATGTCCTGCCGCCCGTCGCCACCGCGGCCCCGCCTGCGGTGGCCGGCACCCGGCCGCAGCACACGCATGCCGACGAAGACCAGCAGCGCCAGGGCGGCCACGGCGAGGATCACCTTCGAGTAGGTGGAGGCTATCCCCGAGACCTCCGACCAGTTGTCCCCCAGCGCGTATCCGGCGAGGACGAACACGGTGTTCCAGATCGCGCTGCCCAGAGTCGTCAGGGCGAGGAAGACGGGCAGCCGCATCCGCTCGACACCCGCGGGGACGGAGATCAGGCTGCGGAAGATGGGGATCATCCGGCCGAAGAACACGGCCTTCGTCCCGTGCTTGAGGAACCAAGCCTCCGTCTTCTCTATGTCGGACACCTTCACCAGCGGCAGCTTCCCCGCTATCGCCACCGTGCGGTCCCGGCCGAGCAGGGCACCGATCCCGTACAGGGCGAGCGCGCCGATCACCGAACCCGCCGTCGTCCACAGCAGGACGGCGATCAGGTTCATCCGGCCGGAGCTCGCGGCGAACCCGGCGAGCGGCAGGATCACCTCGCTCGGCAGCGGAGGAAAGAGATTCTCCAGAGCGATGGCGAGGCCGGCACCCGGCGCGCCGAGGGCGTCCATGAGGTCGTTGATCCACTGCGGGGCCGCGCCGCTGTCCACGGCCGGCTGCGCTGCGATGGCTGTCATGACGTCCACGCTAGAAAATCGCGGCTGAAGGGACCCTGAGGAAGACCGCAGGATCGAATGCGGTGTACCGCAGGCGGGAATTGCGGTTTTCCGCAGTGTGCGCCACTGCCGCGCCCGACTAGCCTCGCGATCATGCGAGACATGGCGCGACGTGTAGTGCGGTGCGGGGCGGGCCTCATCTTGGGGACCGCCACGGCCGCCGTCGAGCTGCTCTTCACCTTGCTGGCCGGTGTGGCCCTGCTGCCGGTGGCGGCCTGGCCGGACGGGCGCCGTGCGGCACTGCGGCCGATCCTCGCGGGCGCGCGGCTCCTGGCGGAGATGGAGCGCGGCCGGCTGCGGATGTGGCTCGACCTCCGCGTCACGCCCGCGTACGACGACGTGCGGGCGCTGCGGTACGTCGCCTGCCACTGGGCCCTGGGCGTGCTGGGCGGGGTCGTGATGCTGACGGCCGCCATCGGTCTGGCGTACGGCACCTTCGGGGTGTACGGCTGGTTTCTGCTGGACGGCATACGCGATCCCGGTTCGCTGGTCCTGGGCAGTCTGGGCGGCTGCTTCCTCGTGTTCCTCACCGTGCAGGGAATATTCGGTGTCGTGGGACTGGAGGGGCAGCTGGCGCGGCACTTCCTCGGCCCTCGCCATCAGGAGGAGCTGGAGCGGCGGATCGCCGAGCTGTCCGCCAGCCGCGCCGCGGTGGTGGACGCGGTGAACGACGAACGGCGCCGTATCGAGCGCGACCTGCACGACGGCGTGCAGCAGCGCCTCGTCGCCCTCGGCATGCTCCTCGGCCGGGCCCGCCGCAGTCCGGACGCCGACCACCGGGACCGGCTCCTGGGCCAGGCCCACGACGAGAGCCGCCGTGCCCTGGACGAACTGCGCGAGGTGGCGTGGCGGATCTACCCGACCACGCTGGACGAGGCGGGGCTGCGGGCGGCCCTGGAAACGGTCGCCGAGCGGGCTTCCGTGCCGGTGGGAGTGGCATACGAGCTCACCGAGGAGCCCGAGCAGGCCGTCGCGACCGTCGCGTACTTCGTGGTCTGCGAGGCGGTCACGAACGCGGTCAAGCACGCGGCGCCGACCCGCATAAGCGTCGCCGTCAGAGCGGAGGAGAAACGGATGTACGTGACTGTGCGGGACGACGGCTGCGGCGGGGCGAACGCCGCGGGCAGCGGCCTGTTCGGCCTCGCCCGGCGCGTCGCCGCCCTCGACGGCAGCCTCAGCGTGGTCAGCCCGCCGGGAGGGCCGACCCTCGTGGCCGCGGAGCTGCCATGCGTCTGATGCTCGCCGAGGACTCGACCTTGCTGAGGGAGGGGCTGGTGCGGCTGCTGGCGGAGGAGGGCCACGAGGTCCTCGCGGCCGTGGGCAACGCCGAACTGCTGCTCAAGGCGGTCGCCGAGGACCCGCCGGACGTGGTCGTCGCCGATGTCCGCATGCCGCCCACGCACACGGACGAGGGCCTGCGCGCGGCCCTGGAGATACGCGAGCGGTGGCCGCAGGTCGGAGTGCTGGTGCTCTCGCAGTACGTCGAGAAGCGGTACGCGACCGAATTGCTCACCGGGGACACGGAGGGAGTCGGTTACCTGCTCAAGGACCGTGTGGTCCAGGTCGACGAGTTCCTCGACGCGCTGGAGCGGGTCGCAGCCGGGCGGGCCGCGTTCGACCCGGAGGTCGTCCGTCAGCTGCTCGGCCGCACGACGCACACCGACCTGCTCGCCCGGCTCACCGTACGGGAGCGGGACGTGCTCGCCGAGATGGCGCAGGGCCACACCAACGCGGCGATCGCACGGCGGCTGCACATCTCGCAGAGCGCCGTGGAGAAGCACACCAACGCGATCTTCGACAAGCTGGAGCTGACGGGAGGTGAGGGCTATTCACGCAGGGTGCTGGCGGTGCTGCGCTACCTGGGAAGCTGAGCCGGCGGACCCTGACGAGCCCGGAAGGCACTGACGGGCCGAGCGAGGCCGACGAGAGCCGACGAGAGCCGACGAGAGCCGGAGGGAGCCGAGGGAGGCCGGCGGCAGCCGGAAGGAGTCGAGGAGAGCTGGCCTCAGCCGCAGCATCCCCCACCGCAGCAGCCTCCGCCGCCGCCACCCGACGAGGTCGCCGGCGCGGACGCGGAAGCCGAGCCGCCGACCGCGACCGTGGACAGCAGCTTCACCGTGTCGTCGTGACCCGCCGGGCAGGCGGCGGGGGCGGAGGACTCGGCCATGGGGCGGCTCAGTTCGAAGGTGTCGCCGCAGCTCCGGCAGCGGTACTCGTAGCGAGGCATGCGCACAGGTTAACCGGCAGGGTCGGCCCGTGGCCCCCAGTGGTCCGAGGCGGTCAGTGACCGGCCCCGCGCTCCTCGCGGATCTGGGCGACCACCCGGGCCACCGTCTGCCGGACCGCTTCCGTCTCCGTCAGGAAGTGCCAGTAGTCGGGGTGCCGGCCCTCCAGCGTGGTGGTCGCCCGCTCCAGCCGGGCCACGGCGTCGTCCAGGGGGCGCGCGTGACGGGGCTCGGGGGTGTTGCGACCGGCCATGGCCAGGCGCTGGGCGTCGCGGATGGCGAAGCGGGTGCGCTCGATCTCCTGCTGCGGGTCCTTCTGCACGGCGTTCAACTGCCGCAGCCGGTCGCCCGCCGCCGAGACGGCCTCGTCGGTCGAGTTCAGCAGCGCTCGTACCGTCGACAGCAGGGCGGTGGCGTCGGGCCAGCGCTGTTCGTCGCGGGCGGTCCGGGCCTCGGACAGTTTCCGCTCGGCCTGCCGGACCGATTCGGTGGCCTGCTCCGGCACGTGCTGGAGGTCCTGCCAGCAGGCGGCGGTGAAGCGGCGCCGCAGCTCGCTGAGCACCGGTTCGACCTGCTCGGTCCGGGTGGTCAGGGCCTGGGCGCGGGTGCGCAGGGAGACCAGGCGGTGGTCGATCTCGGCGGCGCGCTCGGGCAGGCGTTCCGCCTCGGCGCGGACCGCCTCGGCCTCCCGGGTGACGCGTTCGGCCCGCTCGAGCGTCTGGGGCACTCCGTGCTGTCCCGCGCCCTGGTTCAGACGGGTCAGCTCCGGGCCGAGGGTGGCGAGACGGGTGGCGAGGTCGTCCGCCTTCAGGCCGGATCCGCGCGCGGCGTCCAGGGCGTCGGAGGCGGCGAGCAGGGCCTGCCGGGCGCGCTCCACGGCGGGTGCCAGCCGGGCCAACTGCGTCTCCGCCTTGCCGAGGAGGGGGCCGAGGCCCTCGGCGAAGCGGTCCAGTTCCTGCTTGACCCGGCCCAGCTCGGTCTTGGCGGCGGTCAGTTCGGTGCGGGCGCGGGAGGCGGCCGACGCCTCCAGGTCGTCCCGGTCCAGGTCGTGGGCGTCGACGGCGCTGATGTACTGGTGGCTGACCTCGTCGATGCGCCGGCCGAGGGCCTCGAAGTCGGTGACCGCCCGGCGGGCGGCGGGGGAGGAGTCGACGGCCGCGATCGTCTCTATCGAGATCCGCAGGTCCCGCTGGGCGGTGTCCAGCTCGTAGAAGGCGGCGGCCGCGTCGTCCTTCGCGGTCTGGGCCTCCGCCCGCTGGTTCTCGGCCCGCCCGCCGAACCACCGCCGGGTGCCGCCCCCGGCGAACGCGGCGGGCAGCACGAGGACGGCGAGCAGGGGCAGGCCCATCAGGGTGACCGCGTCACGGACCACGCCGGGTGCTCGGCGGCGGGAGCGGCGCGGCAGGCGCTGGGCGCGCACCACCATCGGCGAGTACGGCTGCGATGGCGTCGCCGTCACATCACTCTCCCGTGTCGTCCGTCCTGCCCGGGTTCATTCTCCCACCCGTTGAGGACGAACACACGGGCCGGTCAGTTCGCGGTTCGGACGGTGATTTTGCCGTCACCGGACCGGGCGTCGACCACGTGCGCGCTGGCGTCGTCGGTGGGCACGGACACGTCGACCGCGCCGTCTCCGGTGTCGGTGGACACCTTGTACGTGGCCCGGGGCAGCGAGATCGTCACGGAGCCGTCGCTCGTGCGGGACTCCACCTGGTCCGGGACGGTGCCGAGCTCCAGCCGGACCGAACCGTCGCCGGTGTGCGCCTTCACCTGCCGGGAGGTGACGGCGGCACGTACGGAACCGTCGTCGGTACGCAGCTCCAGCGGCCCGGAGGAGTCGGTGACGTGCACGGAGCCGTCGCCGGTACGGATGTTCAGCGCGTCCTCGAACCCGCTCGCCCGCACGCTGCCGTCCCCGTCCTTCACCTTCACGGCGACGCCGCGCGGCACCTCGATGCGGTGCTTGGCCGCACAGTCGGCGACCACGCCGGAGCAGTGCATGCGCAGCACCAGCCGGTCGCCGTCCATTTTCCAGGTCACCTCGGGGTCCGAACCGACGGCGACCGACCCGGAGAACCACCGGGTGACCTCGACCTCGCCGGACGCTTGGTCGTCCGAGGCGACGAGCTCCAGGGCGGAGTCGTCGGAGTCGACGGTGAGCGTACGGCCCGGGAGGGAGAACGACCGGTGCTCCGGGTCCTTGTCGTCCGAGGCGGACGCGCAGGCACTCAGGCCCGCGACGAGAACGGCGACGGCACCGGCGGCGGCGAACGCGCGGACGGGAACGGTACGGGCAGGCATGACGGTCTCCCCCTGGAACGGACGACGAGGCGCCGCGCCCGGGCCCCCGCGGCGGCGGACGCCCCCGCTCGGCGAGGCTCTTCGACCGTACGGAGCACGGGCCCCCGCCGGGATCCGGGCCGCTACCGGATCGGGGGTGGGGTTAACCCCCGGCCCCTCGGCAGGAGCGGCGTCCCAACGCGTTTGCCGGGCAGCGCCCCGGGCCATGTAGGCTGTCGACTCGTCCTGGGTGCGTAGCTCAGGGGTAGAGCGCCTGCCTTACAAGCAGGATGTCGGCGGTTCGAAACCGTCCGCGCCCACCAGGACCGGCGCCGTCGTCGGCGCGAAGGCCCCCGGATTTCTTCCGGGGGCCTTACGCGTGCGGTCGTCCCGTCTCGCTGGGGCGAGGCCGTGAGACGTGCCGGTCCGTGGCAAGTGCCGGGTGACGCCGCTCAGGCGGACCCGGGCGGGGTGGGCGGGAGCGGGGCCTCATGGGCGCGTTTCAGTTCCGACCGGGCGCGCACCTGGTCGGGGCCGGTTATCTCCGACCAGTAGCGATGGGTGCTGACGAACACGGCCAGCTCGCGCTCGCGCTGCCGGAGCTTCTCGACCTCCGCCTGTTCGTCCGCCGACCAGCCGGGCGAGGCCGGGCGCTCGACCTTGCGCCAGCCGGTGTCGTCGCTGAAACCCTCCAGCGGTTCGACGGACCAGGGAAGTCTCTTCAGCAGGGCCGACAACTCGGCCCGGACCTGATGCAGTTCCTCCTGACCGGCGAGGAGGTCACTGGGAAAATCATAGGTCGTAGCCACGTTCCAATGATACGCCTGTTCGATTTTGAGGCGCGCGTTCCCCTCGGTGGTTCACGCGAACGAGTGGCGCCACGGCCCGGGCCGACTGTCAGACCCCTGCCCTACCGTGAAGACATGGACAGCCTGGACCAGCGGACCGAAGCGGGCGGGGAGCGGGTGAGCCTGGTCCCCTGGGCGGAGGGGGACCTGTGGCTGCTGCGCAGGCTCAACAGCCCGGAGATGACCGAGCACCTGGGCGGCCCGGAGAGCGAGGAACGGCTCCTGGTCCGGCACGGGCGGTACGTGGAGCCGGCGTCGGGGCGGATGTACCGGGTGACCCTGGCGGACGGCGGCGAGACCGTCGGCTCCGTCGGGTACTGGCAGCGGACCTGGCGGGACACCGGGATCTGGGAGACCGGATGGGGCGTGCTGCCGGAGTTCCAGGGCCGGGGGCTGGCCGTGCTGGCGGCCCGTGCCGTACGGGAGGCGGCTCGCGCGGCCGGGTCCCACCGGTATCTGCACGCGTTCCCGAGCGTCGGCCACGCCGCCTCCAACGCGGTCTGCCGAGCGGCCGGGTTCACGCTGCTCGGGCAGGTCGACTTCGAGTATCCGAAGGGCCACTGGATCAGGTCGAACGACTGGCGCGTGGACCTGGAGAGGGAGGACTGACGTCATGTGCCGCAGCATCAAGACCCTGCGCCCGCCCGCGCTGGCCGAGGAGGCCACCGAGGACGAGATCAGGGCCGCAGCCCTTCAGTATGTCCGCAAAGTCTCCGGGTTCCGCGCGCCGGCCGCGCACAACCAGGAGGTCTTCGACCGCGCCGTCGAGGCCGTCGCCGAGGCCACGGCCGAGCTGCTGGACGGCCTGGAGATACGGGGAGGCGGCGGCGCGCGACGGGCCTCCTGACGCCGCTCGGCGCTGGCGCGCGCGGGGCCGTGCCGTTGCCGGAGACTCTGCCCGTGCCGGCGGCCTCTGCCGCGGTGTGTCCCTAGGAGGCCTGGGTCGCGCGGGGCTGGCGGCGCATCAGGTACGCCGCGCCCGCCCCCGCCCCGAAGAGCGCCACCAGCGACACTCCCGTCGCCAGCCAGGTCGCGCCCAGCCACTGGC
Source organism: Streptomyces sp. CCM_MD2014 (assembly GCF_000772045.1). GTDB lineage: Bacteria > Actinomycetota > Actinomycetes > Streptomycetales > Streptomycetaceae > Streptomyces > Streptomyces salinarius. Next base: position 6,179,288 of record NZ_CP009754.1, read on the forward strand.
CGCCGAAGTAGCCGAGGGCGACGCTGTAGGCGGCCCAGGCCAGCCCGGCGAGGGCCGACCAGGGGAGGAACTCGCGGATCCGGCGATGGGCCGCGCCGGCGACGAGTGAGACGACGGAGCGGCCGGCCGGGGCGAAGCGAGCCAGGACGACGAGGGCACCGCCGCCGCGGGCGAGCGCGCCGCCGAGACGTTCCTGCGCGGTGGTCAGCCGCCGGGAACGGGCGATCGCGCGGTCCAGCCGTGCCCCGCCGCGCCAGGCGAGGCGGTAAACGGCCAGGTCGCCGACGACGGAGGCGGTCGCCGCGCAGAGCGTCAGGACGAGGATGTCGGGTACGTCCTGCGGAACCCGTCCGGCGGCCGCCGCGCCCGAACCGGCGGCCGCAGCCGTCGCCGCAGTGATCACCAGGACCCCGCTCGGCAGCACCGGCAGGAAGATGTCGAGGAGCACCGAGACTGCCACCAGCGCGTAGATCCATGGGCTGCTGACCAGCGACCCGATGCTTCCCAGACTGTCGACCACCACTACTCCCCGATACTCCCCCGTGGGCCGGGCCATGCCGCGAGACGCGGGGACGGCAGGAGCGGCCAATGACAGCCATACAGCGTACGCCCGGGGTGTGACAGAGGGTTCACAGGGGGCTTGTGTGTTCAGCGCGGGACATTCACACCGACGTCACCCGCGCCCCCTCCGCCGGCCGCACGCGCCGCAGCGGTGCCTCCGCGTCCGGGAGGCACCGCTGCCGTGCGTGCGGGGTGGCACCGCTGCTGTGCGTGTGGAGAAGGGGAGCGCCGTGGCGGTCCGGTCAGGCCGCGACCGGCGTCTGCCGCTCCGGGGTGGCCTCGTCCCGCTCGGAGGAGCGCCGGGCGAGGAGACGGTCCAGACCGAGGGCGCCGGAGCCGGTGAAGGCGAGCAGCAGGAAGGCCCAGCAGAACATGGCGGGGGCCTCGCCGCCGTTCTCCAGCGGCCACAGGGCGCCGGGCTGGTGCACCTTGAAGTACGCGTAGGCCATCGAGCCGGAGCAGATGACCGCCGCCGGGCGGGTGCCGAGGCCCAGCAGGACGAGGCCACCGCCGACGAGCTGGATCACGGCCGCGTACCAGCCGGGCCAGGTGCCCGCGTCGATGGTGCCGCCCGATCCCGCGGCGCCGCCGAGGACGCCGAACAGGGACGCGGCGCCGTGGCAGGCGAAGAGCAGGCTGACGACTATGCGGAACAAGCCGAGCACGTAGGGCTGGGCGCTGGCGCTTTCGAGGCGTCGGGGCATGGGGGGTTTGCTCCTCCGGACGGCCGGCCGGGGGGTGTGGCCGGTGGGGGACGGAACCGAATGGGCTGCCCACGTTAGGTGTGCCTAATGAGTACTTGCAAGTTCAACATTTAGCCATAACTTAACGCGCGGTCACCGGCGTCTCACTGCGGCCGGACCAGGTGGGAGCGCTCCCACGATCGAACCGCGGCCCCCCGGATGTGACTCATTTCATACCCACCCGGCGCCCCGTCCACGCCGGCGTACCTCGACTACGCGAGCTCCCGGTCCGTGATCATCCGCAGTACGTTCGTGCCGTCGCGGTTCGCCCGGGCCTGTTCCAGGCGCAGCCGCGCCGACCGTCCGCGCAGGGTCAGCGTCATGATCTGGTTGCCGAACCAGGGGCCGCCGGTCCTGCGCCAGCTCACCGCCGGCGGGGCGCAGCGTCCGTGCCGGGCGATGCGCCGCCCGAGGGCGCGCGCCGGTGCGCTCCAGCCGAAGCGGAAACCGAGGCGGATCGAGAGAGGCACGGAGTTGTGGACGGGGGAGCAGGTCAGCTGTGCCACCCGCGCGTCGGGCGCACGCCCGGGCCAGGACGGCTCGGCCACATAGGCGTGGTGGACGTCGCCGGACAGCACGCTCACCGTCGCGGGCGCCCCCGGCCCCGTGGCGGCCTCGGCGATCAGGTCGCCGAGCGCGTCGAAGGACGACGGGAACGCGGACCAGTGCTCCAGGTCGGCCCCGCGCCGGATCCGCTCCCCGAGCCGCGCCCAGCGTGCGCCCCGCTCGCCGCCGCACATCGCGGAGTTCCACGCCTCCACGTCGTGCACCAGGTGGGGCAGCAGCCAGGGCAGGGAGGTGCCGATCAGCAGGTGGTCGTACGCACCACGCCCCGCACCCGTGTCCCCGTCCGCGGGACCGTCCCCGGGGCTGTCCCCGTTCCTGGGACCGTCCCCGTTCCCGGGACCGTCCCCGGTCCGGGGGCCTTCCCCGTCGCCCCGCCCGTCCATGATCTGCTCGCGCAGCCAGGCGGCCTCGTCCGGGTCGAGCATCGCGCGGCGGTCCTCCTCCAGGACGCGGGCGGCGCGGGAGTCCACCATGAGCACCCGGGTGCGGCCGAAGTCGCGCCGGTAGCTCCAGCGCACGGAGGCCGGATCGGCGTCGGCCCGGGCCGCGAACGCCCGCAGTGCGGCGGTGCCGTCGGGGGTCTCGCGGACGGCCGCGTACAGCGGGTCGGCGGCCAGCTCGTCCGGGGAGAGGTTGCCCAGCTGCTGGTACACCCAGTACGACATCAGTCCGCTCAGCAGCCGCTCCTGCCACCAGTCGGTGGCCCTCATGTCGGCGAGCCAGGCGGCGGAGGTGTTCCAGTCGTCGACGACGTCGTGGTCGTCGAAGATCATGCAGCTGGGCACGGTGGAGAGCAGCCAGCGCACCTCGGGGTCGAGCCAGGATTCGTCATAGAGGCGGGTGTACTCCTCGTAGTCGGCGACCTGGTCGCCGGGAGGCCGGTCCAGGCCGCGGCGGTCGGCGATCCAGCGGCGCGTGGCGTCGGAGACCTCGTCGGCGTACACCTGGTCGCCGAGCAGCAGCAGTACGTCGGGGCGGGCGCCCCCGGGGTCGGCCGCGACACGGGCGGAGAGGGTGTCCAGCGCGTCCGGGCCGACCGGGTCCTTCCCGCCGGCCGGTGGCGCGGCCCAGCGGCAGGACCCGAAGGCGACGCGCATGCCGTCGTCGTCCGTGGGCGTGGCGATCACCGAGGGCGGGAAGCGGGAGTCCGGCGGCGGCCACACGCTCGCGCCGTCGAGGAGCACCTCGTACTCCGTCGCCGTGCCCGGCGTCAGACCGTCGACCGGGACCAGGGCGTAGTGGTGACCGGCGACGCTGAAGGTGTCGGCCGTCCCCCGGGCGCCGTCGGCGCAGCGCACCTCGGCGGTGCAGGGGCCGCCCGTCTCGACCCAGACGGTCGCGCACGAACCGTCGGCGTACCTCAGCAGTGGGCCCAGGCGCAGTCCCGCCATGATGATCCTCTCCTCCGTCGCCCCGTACGGTACGGAACGACGGAGGCCGACGGGGAGGTTCCGTGCCGAACGGATACCGGCGGATGGCCGAAGAATGCCGACGGATACCGGCGGATGGCCGAACGGACGGCGGAAGGGGCGGCGGGCGGGGCGTCAGCAGTTCGCGAGGTAGCCCTGCAGGGCGGACTTCTCCGCAGAGTCGACCGAGAGGTCGTAGTAGTACTTCACCTGCACCCATGCGCGTACGTACGTGCAGCGGTAGGCGCTGCGCGAGGGCATCCAGGTGGCCGGGTCCTGGTCGCCCTTGGACTGGTTGACGTTGTCGGTGACCGCGAGGAGCTGGGGCCGGGTCAGGTCGTTGGCGAAGGACTGCCGGCGCGAGGTGGTCCAGGAGTCGGCACCGGAGTCCCAGGCCTCGGCGAGCGGCACGAGGTGGTCGATGTCGACGTCGGAGGAGGCGGACCAGGTGGCGCCGTCGTAGGGGGAGTACCAACTGCCGCTGGTGGCGGCGCAGGAGGAGTCGGTGACGACGTTCGTGCCGTCGCGCTTGAGGATCGTCTCGCGGGTGTTGCAGGTGCCCGACTGCGTGATCCAGTGCGGGAAGAGGTCGCGGTCGTAGCCGGTGCGGTCCTCGGTGGCCACCGTGAGGCTGGCGAGGTAGGTGCGGGCGGTGGCGGCGCTGACCGGGGTGGGGAGGGCGGCGGAGGCGGCCGGGCCGTTGAGGAGCCCGGCGGAGGCTATGAGCCCGGTGAACGCGGCGAGGAAACCGAGCCGTCGACGCGCGTAGAACTTCGGCATGCGAACTCCCTTTGGGTGTGGGGGTGTTGGGACGCGGGCAGGGGAATGCTCGCGACGCCGCATGGCGCACAGGTGTGCGGTCGGTAAGAAGTTAGTGACGTGTGCATGGCACGTCTAGGAGTGCGACGAGACTCGTGACGGAGCCCGTGGCCGAACCTGTGACGGAGCCCGTGGCCGAACCCGTGACTGACCCCGTGGCGGGAACTCGTGACGGGCGGCGCGGGAGCGGTCCCGGCGTCCCGGCGGGGGACTTCCGGCCCTCGGGGTCGTGTGCGGGTTCGCGTACTATGGACGGCGCAGAAGGGGAGTAGCTCTTCGCCGGACCGTCGACATACTGCTCAGCCCGCCTGAGCCGGCGCCCGGAGGCAGGCCTCGTACGCGAGGCGGGCCAGCGAGACCTTCGGCAAGCAGTGCACGCCCGTGCCGTACCGCACGGGTGAATCCGTGTGCTGCCGTGCCGAGGTGTCGCGCGTCGCGGAGACGGTGAAATCCGCGCAACCAGCACTCTCGGTGGGGTGGCCCCGACCGATTGAGGAACCTTGATCAGCCTGACCGTGACGGCGCTCGTCTTCGGTGTCGTCTTCCTCGCCGAACTGCCGGACAAGACCGCGCTCGCCGGCCTCGTCCTCGGCACCCGCTACCGCGCCTCGTACGTCTTCGCGGGCGTGGCCGCCGCCTTCCTCCTGCACGTCGTGCTCGCGGTCGCGGCCGGCAGTGTGCTGACGCTGCTGCCGCAGCAGATCGTGCACGCGATCACCGGTGTGCTGTTCCTGGGCGGCGCCGCCGTGCTGCTGATGAAGAAGGACGACGAGGACGAGGAGATCCGCAAGCCGGAGGACCAGTCCTTCTGGAAGGTCGCCGGGGCGGGCTTCATGCTCATCCTGGTCGCCGAGTTCGGTGACCTGACGCAGATCATGACGGCCAACCTCGCGGCCCGCTACGACGACCCGCTCTCCGTCGGCCTCGGTGCGGTGCTCGCGCTGTGGGCGGTCGCCGGGCTCGGCATCGTCGGTGGAAAGGCCCTGATGAAGCGGGTGCCACTGGCGCTGATCACGAAGGTCGCGGCCGTGCTCATGCTGGGCCTCGGCGTGTGGAGCCTGTGGGAGGCGGTCGCCGGCTGAGCGGCGGGCGCGGGGTTCCGTCGGCCTGTGCCGGTGGCGCGAACCCCGGTCTGTTTTGTACCGTGGATGAACAAAGTGGCTCCCGCCCGTTCTCCCTGACCGGCGGGCGGGGCCGCCTTGTTCCCTCCCCGCGCCTTGGAGTCTGCCGATGACGGCCACCGCCACCACCGTTCTGCCCGCCCGCGCCCTGCTGCTCGACATGGACGGCACCCTCGTCAACTCGGACGCCGCCGTCGAGCGCGTCTGGCGGCGCTGGGCCGACCGGCACGGCCTGGACGGCGACGAGGTCATGAAGGTCGTCCACGGACGGCAGGGCTACGCCTCGATGGCGCTGCTGCTGCCGGACCGGCCCATGGAGCAGAACCACGCCGACAACGCGCGCATGCTCGCCGAGGAGACCGCCGACACCGAGGGCGTCGTCGCGATCCCCGGCGCGGCGGAGTTCCTCGCCTCGCTGCGCGGTCTGCCGCACGCCCTGGTGACCTCGGCCGACGTCGCCCTGTCCACCGCGCGGATGGCCGCCGCGGGGCTCGCTCAGCCGGACGTCCGGGTCACCGCCGAGTCGGTCGGCGCCAGCAAGCCCGACCCCGAGGGCTTCCTCAAGGGCGCCGCCGAACTGGGCATCGCCCCCGCCGACTGCATCGCCTTCGAGGACTCCGGCGCCGGCATCGCGGCCGCGCGCGCCGCCGGCATGCGGGTCGTCGGAGTCGGTCCCCGCGCCGGGCTCCACGGGCCGGACGTGGTCGTGGAGGACCTGACGCGGGTGCGTGTCGAGGCCGCCCCGGACGGCAGCCTGCGCCTGCACGTCGGCTGACGCCGTCTGCCCGGGGGGCCGCCCCCGCTACGGTTCCCGGGTCTCCGACTCCAGCCTGCGTCGGGTGTCGGGGCCGTAGACGCCGACTCCGTCGGTGTGTATGCCGCGCTCCCACTGGTACTGGCGGACGGCGTCCTCGACCTGGCGGTTGTAGTTGCCGTTGAGGTCGCCCCAGTACATCCACTTCTCCTTCAGGCGCTGCTGAAGTTCGACGACCTCCGGACCCTGGTCGCCGCGCTGCAGCGTGGGGCCGCCGTCCGGGGCGCGGTCGTCGTCCTCGGACTCCTGCGAGGCGCCGGCGCCCGGCGCGGTCGTGCTCTGCGTCGGCTCCGCCGAGCGGGACGGTGTGGGCGAGGCGCTCGATGCCGACGGGGACGGGGAGGCCGAGGCGCTGGCACTGGCCGACGGGGAAGCGGACTCGGAGGGCGAGGCGGACGCGGAAGGCGTCGGCGAGGCCGGGGACGCGCTCGGTTCCGCGCTCGGCGAGGTCTCGCTCGGCGAGGCGTCCGGCACGCTGGCCCGCACCTCGTCCGGCATCGCCCCGTCCCGTGACGGGGTGTCGTAGGAGAACAGCCCGCTGGCGTATCCCGCGGCGCCGACCACGGCCACGACCGCCCCGGCGGTGCTCAGCAGTACGCCCCTGCGCCGCCTGCGCGGAGGCCGCCCGGCGCCGCCCGCGCCCTGTGCGGCCTCCGTCCCCGGCGCCACCCGGGGGAGGGGCGCGGTGGCGGACGTGTCGAACAGGCGCAGGTCGTGCGCGCTGGGCGAGCCGGACGAGGGGGCGAGGGGCGTCGGCAGTGCGGCCGTCGCTTTCGCGTCCCCGCCGGGCGAACCGGCGCCGCCACCACCACCGCCACCGCGACCACCACCATCAGCGGCGGTACCCGCACCGGCCCCGGCGTCGGCACCCCCACCGGCGTCGACCGCGCGCAGCGTCATGGTCGCGTCCGGGTCGGACGGAGGCGCGGGCCGCTCACCGGACGTGCCAGGCGTACCGGATGCGCCAGGCGTACCGGATGCGCCAGGCGTACCGGACGCACCGGGCGCCGCGCCCGAGGGTTCCCCGGCCCCGTCCAGCTCGACGTACGGCCGTATGCGCAGCGGGTCGAAGTCCTCCGCCGCTGCCGCCTGGGCCGTGCGCGCGTCGCGCAGGGCGTCGGACGCCCTGCTGCCGCAGGCGCAGGACGGCGTGTTGTCCGCCGTTCTGGGCGTGCCGCACTCCGGGCACGCGGCCCTCGCGGGCCGCTCCTGCGACGGCTCCTTCTCCTGCTTCACGCGTTCGTCCCTCCCCTCGCGACTCCCCTCGCGAACTTCAGAGATTATGCAGATCTTCTCCACACTTCCGCGCGCACGCCCCCGGAATCCGGGCTTCCCGGAGGACTGAAACGGCCAAAACTGGTCACACCGACCTGGATGGGCGGTCGCCCGGACGGCTGGACGGGCAGTGCGCATCGACACCGTGAGCGGCATGACACCGTGGAGGTCCACATGGCCGGAGACGTGCGCGGGGCGACGGAGGCGGCCCCGGAGCGGCAGCCCGGGGCGCCGGAGGAGCGGGAGCAGGTCGCCGGCGGCGTGCTCGTCTCCATCGGAGCCCTGCTGCTCGGCATGCTGCTGGCCGCGCTCGACCAGACCATCGTCTCGACGGCGCTGCCCACCATCGTGAGCGACCTGGGCGGCCTCGAGCACCTGTCCTGGGTGGTCACCGCGTACCTCCTGGCGGCGACCGCCGCGACGCCGCTGTGGGGCAAGCTCGGTGACCAGTACGGGCGCAAGAGGCTGTTCCAGATGGCGATCGGGATCTTCCTGGTGGGTTCCGCGCTGTGCGGCATCGCGCAGGGCATGGGCCAGCTGATCGCCTTCCGCGCCCTGCAAGGGCTGGGCGGCGGCGGGCTGATGGTGCTGTCGATGGCGATCGTCGGCGACCTGGTCCCGCCCCGCGAACGCGGCCGCTACCAGGGGCTGTTCGGCGCGGTCTTCGGGGCGACCAGCGTGCTCGGGCCGCTGCTCGGCGGGGTCTTCACCGAGCACCTCAGCTGGCGCTGGGTCTTCTACATCAACCTGCCCATCGGCATCGTCGCCCTCGCCGTCATCGCGGCGGTCCTGCACATCCCGCGCCGCACCACCCGGCACGTCATCGACTACCTCGGCACCCTCCTCATCGCCTCCGTCGCCACCTGCCTGGTCCTGGTGGCCTCGCTCGGCGGTACGACCTGGGCCTGGGGCTCCCCGCAGATCATCGGTCTCGCGGTGCTGGCGGTGGTGCTGGCCGTGCTCTTCGTGGCCGTGGAGCGCAGGGCGGCCGAGCCCGTCCTGCCCCTCAAGCTCTTCCGCGTCCGCACCTTCACGCTCTCCGCCGTCATCAGCTTCGTCATCGGCTTCGCGATGTTCGGCGCGATGACGTACCTGCCGACGTTCCTGCAGGTCGTGCGCGGTGTCACCCCCACCATGTCCGGTGTGTACATGCTGCCGATGGTGTTCGGCCTGCTGCTGTCGTCGACCGTCTCCGGGCAGATCGTCAGCCGTACCGGCCGCTGGAAGGTGTTCCCCGTCGCGGGCACCGCCGTCACCACCCTCGGCCTGCTCCTGCTGCACCAGCTCGACGAGAACAGCGCCACCGCCGAGGTGAGCGCCTACTTCTTCGTCTTCGGCCTGGGCCTCGGCCTGGTCATGCAGGTCCTCGTCCTCATCGTGCAGAACGCCGTCGCCTACGAGGACCTGGGCGTCGCCACCTCCGGCGCGACCTTCTTCCGGTCCATCGGCGCGTCGTTCGGCGTGGCCATCTTCGGCACGGTCTTCGCGAGCCGCCTCGGCGACCAGCTCACCGACGCCTTCCGGGGCGCCGCCCTGCCGCCCGGCGTCTCCGTGGACACCCTCGAGGCCGACCCGCGCGGCATCGGCGCCCTGCCGCCCGCACTGCGCCCCGAGGCCGTCCACGCCTACGCCTCCTCCATCACCGACGTCTTCCTGTACGCCGCCCCCGTGGCCCTGGTCGCCTTCCTCCTGGCCTGGTTCCTCAAGGAGGACCGGCTGCGCGGCTCGGTCACGGCGCCGGACGCCACCCAGACCCTCGCGAGCAACCCGGTGGAGCGCTCCTCGCACGACGAGGTGTGCCGCGCCCTGTCGGTCCTGGGCACCCGGGAGGGCCGCCGGGAGATCTACCGCAGGATCACCGCGCGGGCGGGTTACGACCTGCTGCCCGCGTCGAGCTGGATCCTGCTGCGGGTCAGGAAGTACGGCCGGGTCGAGCCGGCCCAGCTCGCGGAGCGCAGCCCGGTCCCGTTGGCCACGGTGATGGCCGCCGCCCGGCAGGTGGAGGAACGGCACCTGGCCGTCCGGGAGGGCCCCGACCTGATCCTCACCGGCCGGGGACGCGAGGTCGCCGAACGGCTGGCGCTGGCCCGCGAGGACTCCCTCGCCGAACTGCTCGGCGACTGGTGGGGCCCGGACCGCCCGACCGACCTGGTGCGGCTCGTGCACGAGCTGACCGGCGAGCTGTGCGGCTCGGAGCGGGAGCGCCCGCACGACCGGCACGCCGGGCGCGAGGGACGGGAAGGACGGGAAGGACGGGAAGGACAGGAGGGGCGTACGGCCGCGAGGGCCGGCTGAGCACCGTCAGCCGTCAGCCGTCAGCCGTCAGCCGTCAGCCGTCAGCCGTCAGCCGTCAGCCGTCAGCCGTCAGCCGTCAGCCGTCAGGAGCCGTCGGCCGTCGGGAGCCGTCGGCCGTCGGGAGCCGCCGTCGCCGTGCAGCCGCTTGGCGAACCAGTGCTCGGCGTACGGGCTCTCGTTGTACGCGTCGGTCTCCGCGTAGCCCAGGCGCGCGTACAGGGCGCGGGCCTCGACGAGGTCGCCGCGCGTGTCCAGGACCATGCGCTCGGCCCCGAGCGTGCGTGCCACGTCCTCGGCGGCCCGCACGAGCAGCGCGGCGCCGCCCCGGCCGCGCATCCCGGCGTACAGGAACACCCGGGTCAGCTCGGCGGTCGCGTCGTCCAGCAGCCGCACGCCCGAGGTGCCGGCCGGTTCACCGCCGTAACGCGCGACCAGCAGCCCTCCCCGGGGCGGTGCGAGGTCGGATCCGGAGTACGCGGCGATCTCCCGCTCCAGCTCGTCGGGGTCGGTGGAGTGCCCCTCGTGCAACTGGTACCAGCGGTCGCTCACCTCCGTGTAGTACGCGCGCCACAGGGCGGCGGCGACGGGGGAGTCGTACGGTTCCGGGGCGACGGTCCAGGTCATGACGGGCATGGTCGGCAGGGACCGGCGGACGGAGCAACCGTATTTTCCCAGCGGTACGCCGTCGGCGCACGCCGGGCACCGTTTGAGCGCGGCCTCGGGGGCAACACGAACGGCGAACCGGCCCGCTCGGAGAGCCGGCAGGCCGAAAACCCGGAAGGCACTCATGTCCACAGGCGTGATCATCGCTTTGATCGTGGTCGTGGCGGTCGTGCTCGTCGTCGCGGCCGTCCTTGCCCTGCGCGCACGGGGACCCCAGCACGGCGGAGGCCTGAAGCGGCGCTTCGGGCCCGAGTACGACCTGGCCGTCGCCCGGCACGACGGCGACACCAAGGCCGCCGAACGCGAACTGACCGAACGGGTGCGGCGGCACGGGTCGTTGCGCACGCGGTCCCTGGAGCCCGCCGAGCGCGAGCACTTCGAGGCGCGCTGGGCCGCGGCCCAGGAGCGCTTCGTCGACTCCCCGCGTGAGGCGGTCGCGGAGGCGGACCGGTTGCTCGCGGAACTCGCCGGTGCCCGGGGCTTCCCGGACGGCGGTCAGTACGAGGAGCAGCTCACGGCACTGTCCGTGCACCACCCCCACCATGTCGAGGGCTACCGCCGCGTGCACCGTGTGACGCACGCACGCGTGGACGACGCGCGGGACGGCGGCGGTCCTGGGACGGAGGAGATGCGTGAGTCCATGGTCGAGGCCCGCGCGCTCTTCGAGGCCCTGACGCGCCCGGCCCGCCACGACGGCCGCGACGGGCGGGGTCGGGGCACGGAAGCCCGCGCCGGCGAACCGGCCCCGGCGGCCCCGGCGTCCCACGCGTGGTCGCTCGGCAAGCGTCGACCGAAGGAGAGCTGAGGTCATGTCCGACATGACAGGCGAACCCGGCACCGCCGCCGGTCACGACACCGCCCCCGGCCGCGACGTCAGCGCCGGGCGCGGCTCCGGCCCCGGCACGGGTTCCGACACCACGGCTGATCCCCGCACTACGGCCGGTAGCGGTACTACGGCCGGTCCCCGCACCACGGCCGCCCCTGGCACCACGGCCCCCGCCGCCCCCGCCGCCCCCGCCGCGGCCGCGCCCGCTCCCTCCGCGACGACGGCTTCGAAGGCCCCTCCTTCGGCGGCCCGGCCCCTCCTCCCGCCCACCGACTCCGACCGGCTCGGGGAGCGGCTGCACCACGCGCTGGCCGGGTTCGTCGACGCGCCGCGTGCCTCCGTCGAGGAGGCCGACCGGGTGCTGGAGGAGATCACCGCCCGCTTCACGGAGGCCGTGACGCACCGCCGTCAGTCCCTGCGCGCCTCCTGGCAGGAGCCCGGCGAGGGCGGCGGCGCGCCCAGTTCGGACACCGAGCAACTCCGCCTGGCCCTGCGGGACTACCGCGAACTGGCGGACCGTCTGATGCGCCTGTGACCACCAGGCGTCACGTCACCGCTCCGCCCCGTCCGCCCGGCCCTCCCGCCACTGCCGTACGACCTCTTCGACGTCGTAGGGCTTCAGACCCAGCGGGGGGCCGGGCGGCGGCTTGAACATGACCTCGCGGATCTTGGCGTTGATCTCCTCGACGATGCGCCGGACCACCCGCTCCGACGGGGCCTTCGCCGCCGCCTCCAGGGCGTCCTCCGCCTCCTTGCGCAGGGCCAGCGTGGGCGGCAGCACGGAGAAGCCCTCGCGGGCCATCTTCCGCTTGACCCACCACAGTTCGTCGTAGGTGCTGTCCATCTCGCTCGGCAGGGGCTTGCCCGCGCCGGGCAGCTCGGCGAACTCGCCGCGCGACTCCGCGTCTCGAATCTGTTTGTCGACCCAGGACTCGAAGTCGACGCCGGGTGGCTTTCGCTCGGTCATGAACCCAGTGTGCCGGACACCACTCCCCGGGTCGATCTATCATGCGGCGGCGACAAGCCGACGGACCTCGAAGGAGCGCACGTGCTCGAACTCACCATGGCCGCCGTCACCGCGGCGGACACGGGCGCCACGGCCGGTATGCAGATGGCCGACGCGCCCAGCGAGCCGGACTCGGTGCTGCGGGTGGGCCGGGACAGGTCCGTGTGCCGGCTGTCGACGCCGGACGACTGGCTGTTCGTCTCCCGGGTCCACCTGGAGTTCCGCTGCGGAGCCGACGGCACCTGGCGGCTGAGCTGGCTGCGCGGCTCGCAGCCGGAGCCCTCCAGCGAGGTCCGGCTGACCGTCGGCGAACACGTGCAGTCCCTGCCGTACGGCGGCACGGTGCCGCTGCCCAGGGGCGGCAGCGGCGAGGTCGTGGTCCAGGACCGCGCGGAGCCGCGCAGCGTCAACGTGGGCTTCTACCACGAGGTCTGAGGGGGCCCGGCGGGGTCAGGCCAGCACGCGGGCCAGCGCGAACCCGTCGTACCCCTTGACGCCGACTGTCTGGACGGCGGTGCCGCTGAGCCGCGGATGGCTGCCGATCAGCTCGATGGCGGCGCGGGTGCCGCGCACGTCGTCGGCGGTGTCTGCGGCGTCGGCCACCCGGCCGCCGCGGACCACGTTGTCGATGACGATCAGGCTGCCGGTGCTGGTGAGCTTGAGGGCCCACTCGAGGTAGTGCGGGTTGTTGCCCTTGTCCGCGTCGATGAAGACCAGGTCGAAGGGCGGCGGGTTCTCGTCGGCGAGCTTCGGCAGGGATTCCAGGGCGGGGCCCACGCGCACGTCGACGAGGGCGTCGAGGCCGGCGCGGGCGATGTTGCGGACGGCGACCTCGGCGTGCCGGGCGCTGTACTCCAGGGTGACCAGACGGCCGTCGGCGGGCAGGGCGCGGGCCAGCCAGATGGTGCTGTAGCCGCCGAGGGTGCCGATCTCCAGCACGGTGCGGGCGCCCTGGATCTGGGCGAGAAGATGCAGGAGCTTGCCCTGGTTGGCGGCGACGTTCACCGGGGGCAGCCCGGCGGCGTCGCTCTCCCTGCGGGCGGCCGCCAGGGCGTCGTCGTCCGGTGCCAGGTGGGTGATGAAGTAGGTGTCGACGTCGTCCCAGAGCTGCGACTCGCTCATCCGGGCCCTCCCGTGTGCGTCGTTGACTTCTCCAGGTGGAACTGCCGAGCAGAACTGCCGAGCGGAACTGTGAGTGGAGCCGCCGAGCAGGCGCGCTAGGCAGACGCGCCGACGATACCCGGGTGATCGCCGGTGCGCGGGTGCTCGGCGCCCACCGTGAGCCGGAAGAGCTGGCGGGAGCCGCCCTCGGGGCCCGGGGCGACCGTTTCGGCGGGAGTGAAGCCGAGGCGCTCGTAGAAGACGCGCGCACCGCTGGCGGAGGCACCGGGGTGGTCGGCCCCGAAGGTGACCACCTCGACGTCGGCCGGGCCCCGTACCCACCTGCGCATCGCGTCCCGCATGAGCGCTCGGCCCACGCCGCCGGTACGGGCCTGCTGCGACACGACCAGCCAGTGGACATGGTGGACCGGAGCCGTGGGGCCGGTGTCCGGCCCGAACAGGAGCCCGCCGAGCAGGGGCGTGCCAGCCTCCGGGTCCGGGTCCGGGGCCGGGCCCTCCGGGCCGGGGTCCGAGGGGACGGCGACGAGGGCCGCCCTGCGGCGGATGTGCTCGTGCACCGCCTCGTGGAACCCGGCGTCCTCGACCATCGGCCCGAACCAGTCCTCGACCTGGGCCGCCAGGCGGAGGAAACCGGGAAAGTCGCGCTCCTGCGCGAGTCTGACCAACATCCCGGCATTCTGACAGAGCCTCAGCGGTCCTCCACCGCAGGTGCCGAGCCCGGCAGCGGGCGCCCCGCCGACTCCGTCATGAACCACACCGCCACGCCGCCGACCACGGCCGCGGCCATCATGTAGTACGCGGGCATCATCATGTTGCCCGTCGCCCCGATCAGCGCCGTCACCACCAGCGGCGTCGTCCCGCCGAACAGGGACACCGAGACGTTGAAGCCGATCGACAGCGAGCCGTAGCGCACCCGTGTCGGGAACAGCGCGGGCAGCGCCGACGGCATCGATGCCGTGAAGCAGACCAGCAGCAGGCCCAGCGCGCCCATGCCCAGGGCCACCGCGAGCAGGCTGCCCTCGCGGATCAGCAGCAGCGCCGGGACGGACAGCAGCAGGAAGCCCGCGCAGCCCGCCGCGATCACCGGCCGCCGCCCGACCCGGTCGGTCAGCGCGCCCGCGAACGGCTGGACGACCATCATCAGCGCCATCACGCCCAGCACCACGAGCAGCCCGTGCGTCTCGTCGTACTTCAGCTCGCTGGTCAGGTAGCTCGGCATGTACGACAGCAGCATGTAGTCGGTGACGTTGAAGACCAGCACCAGGCCGACGCAGAGCAGCAGCGCCCGCCACTGACCGGTGACCATCTCGCGCAGCGGCACCTTCACCCGCGCCGTCTCCGCCTTCTCCACCTCGGCCGCGAACGCGGGGGTCTCCTCCAGGCGCATCCGCAGGTACAGGCCGACGATGCCCATCGGGCCCGCGATCAGGAACGGGATGCGCCAGCCCCAGGACGTCAGGTCGCCGTCCGACAGCAGTGCCGTCATCAGCGTCACCAGACCGGCGCCGCCGATGTACCCGGCGAGCGTGCCGAACTCCAGCCAGCTCCCCAGGAAGCCGCGCCGCTTGTCCGGCGCGTACTCGGCGATGAAGGTGGACGCGCCCGCGTACTCACCGCCGGTGGAGAAGCCCTGCACCAGCCGCGCGGCCAGCAGCAGCACCGGCGCCCAGACGCCGATCGTCGCGTACGACGGGATCAGCCCGATGGCGAACGTGCCCGCCGCCATCATGATCATCGTCACGGCGAGCACCTTCTGCCGCCCGACCCGGTCCCCGAGCGGACCGAAGACCATGCCGCCCAGCGGCCGCACCAGGAACGCCGCCGCGAAGGCGCCGAAGGTGGAGAGCAACTGCGCGGTCGGGTTGCCCGACGGGAAGAAGACCTTGCCCAGCGTCACGGCGATGTAGCTGTAGACGCCGAAGTCGAACCACTCCATCGCGTTGCCCAGCGCCGCCGCCTTGACGGCACGCCGGACGAGCGCGGGATCGGTG
This sequence comes from Streptomyces sp. CCM_MD2014, assembly GCF_000772045.1. Classification (GTDB taxonomy): domain Bacteria; phylum Actinomycetota; class Actinomycetes; order Streptomycetales; family Streptomycetaceae; genus Streptomyces; species Streptomyces salinarius. The sequence goes on from NZ_CP009754.1 coordinate 6,194,500, forward strand.
GCGGTGGGCGCGCCCGCGGTGCGCGGGACGGGTGCGGGGGCCGTGCGGGACGGGGTACGGGACGACGGAGCGGCAACGGGGGCGGCCGACAAAACTACGCTCGCCTGCTTTCGACGGGGACAGGGACAAAGGCGCGGGGAACGCCGGGACCCGTACGGCGGCGCTGTCGCCGGGCCGGAAAGAGCCCGAGGCACTCGGCCACGGGCAGAAAAGCGACCATAGGCGCTGAAGCGCCGCTTACGCCCGGTATGCTTTTCGTTGCACTGTGCACCGAAATGGCGTACGCGCAGGAGACATGCGCGCGCCGCGCGCCGTTCCCTCGTACGCGAGCTGTGATCCTTCTCGCTCCCGGGAATCGCCCCGAGTCGAAAAGCGGGCGGCTGTCAGGTTGAGTGGGGGGTGCCCGCGTCTTCCACCGGGGGTGGTGCGAGCCTCATAGGGTTCGCAGGGACGACACACGGCGTGCACGAGGGCGGCACGTACGGTACGTACGGACGGTACGAACGGGGCGGGAGGCCGACGAGGCGTGGCGAATGCGGAGCACAGTGGGCGACCGGCGGAGTCCTTCGGAGCCACGGCCGTCGACGCGACCAGAGCACGGCTGCGCCTCGCACGCCTGGCCCTGTGGCTGATCGCCGCCGTCCTGGCCGTACGCCAGGTGGCCGCGGTCCTCGGCACCCCGCGCGGGGAACGGCTGACGGACCTGGAGACCTGGGTCGGCGAGCACGGCGTCCTGCACGTGGAGGGGTCGCTGTACGACTCCACGCAGTTCACCGGGACGCCGTTCGTCGGCCTCGTCCTCAAACCCTTCACCCGCGCCGCCGAGCAGGCCCTCGGCTGGGGCTGGACCTTCGGCTCCCTGCTGCTGGTCGTCGCCCTCGGCCTGGTCGCCGCCCGTGCCCTGCCCCAGCCCGTCGGACGCCGTACGGCGCTGCTGGGGGCGCCGGTCGCCATCAGCCTGCTGATGCTGTCCCTGCCGGTGCGCAACGCCTTCTGGCTCGGCCAGACCAGCATCATCCCGGTCCTCCTCGTCCTGCTCGGCTGCTTCGCCGTGCGGGGGGCCCAGGGCGACCGGCTGGGCGGCGTGCTCATCGGTGTCGCCGCCGCCTTCCAGCCGACCGTCCTCCTCTTCGTCCCCCTGCTGTGGTTCACCGACCGCAGACGCGCCGCCGTGTCCACCGGGATCACGTTCGTCGTCTGCACCGCCGTCGCCTGGGCGGCCATGGCGCAGGACTCCTACACGTACTGGGTGCACCACATGGCCGGCGTCGGCCTGGGCGGCGAGGCCGACGACCTCGCCAACCAGTCGCTGCACGGCGTCCTGCTCCGCCTCGGCCTGAACGGCCCCCTGGAGATCGCCCTCTTCCTCCTGCTCGGCGCCGCCGTCGCCGTCCTCGCCCTGCGCCGCGCCGTGCGCTACGCCCGTGACGGCCAACTGCTGCTCGCGGTCGCCGTCACCGGCTGCGCGGCCGTCGTCGTCTCGCCGGCCACCTGGCAGCACCAGCTGCTGTGGGTGCTGCCCGCGGTCGTCGGCCGGGTCGGCAAACGGGCCTCCGACCGGTACGTGTGGCCGGTCGCCGTCGTCCTGGTGATGACGCTGCCCGCGAAGATGATGCTGCCGAACATGGAGGCGCTGTACCCGCTGCGCGACAACGTCGTGCTGCTCGCCGCGCTGGCCGCCGCCGTCGCCGTGCCCTTCCTGCCGCGCACGTCGCCCTACTTCGAGAACCCGGTCCCGACCGCCTACGCGCCGCCGGTCCCGACCCGCTTCAAGCACGTCCCGCTGCTGCCCTTCCTGCGCCGGGTCCTCACCCGGCCCAACCTCCTCCTCGAACTGCTCCTCATCCGGGTCACCTACGCCGCCTACTCCCAGGTCCGCCTCGCGGCGACCGGCGGCAGCAACTCGGCGGGCCGGGCGCGCGCCGAGGAGCACGGCACGCAGATCCTCGACCTCGAGCGCTTCCTGCACATCGACATCGAGCACACGATCAACCACGCGGTCGTCGGTGTCGGCTGGCTGCGGGACTTCTTCGACTTCTACTACACGTCGTTCCACTTCGTCGTCCCGCTGACCGTCCTCGGCGTCCTGTACTGGCGCCGCCCGGTCGACTACCGCTGGGCGCGAGCCTCCCTCGGCTTCGCCACGCTGCTGGCCCTGGTCGGCTTCTGGCTCTACCCGCTGGCCCCGCCGCGGCTGATGCCGGGCCTCGGCATCATCGACACGGTGCACGGCGTCCAGGACTTCTCCAAGCCGGACTACGGCACGCTGACCCACCTCACCAACCAGTACGCGGCGATGCCCTCGCTGCACTTCGGCTGGTCGCTGTGGTGCGGGGTGGTGATCGCGGTCATCGCGCCGAGGATGTGGATGAAGGCCCTGGGCCTGCTCCACCCGCTGTTCACCGTCTCCGCGATCGTGGCGACCGGCAACCACTGGGTCCTGGACGCGGTGGGCGGCGCGGCCGTGGTGGCGGCGGGCTTCGGACTGACGTACTGGTTCCAGGGCCCGCGGGCCAGAACGGCGGTGCCGGCGGCGGCCGCCTCCCGGCCGCAGCCCGCGCAGGCGCACGCGCCGGAGCCAGAGCCCGAGCCCGCCCCGGAGTCCGGGCCCGGGCCCGGGCCCGAGTCCGGGGTCAGCAGTGATCCCCCGACCCCGGTGAAGAACCGTACCGAGAGCTGATCCGGTACTCGCCGGGCGCCTCGACCGTCAGCCGGGTGAACTCGCCGTCCTGCGTGAGACACCCGCCGTCGCTGCGCAGCCACGGCGACCAGGCGACCCGCACGGTCACCGCGCCGGGCCGCGCCACCCGCAGCACCAGGTCGGCGGGGCCGGTGGACACGACGGTGCCGGGCGCGGAGACGAGCGGTACGGCGTCCCGCACCCGGTAGACCTGCCAGTGCGCGTCGCGCCACACGGGCTCCAGCCACTCGGGCCGCAGCTCCGGGTCGCGGACCAGCTTCGCCTCGGCCCGCGCCGGGCCGTCCGGTCTGCCGAGCGGGGCGACGACGAAGCCGACCGCCCAGCGGTCCAGCCACTCCCGGTAGGTGGCGGCGGAGAAGGTGCCGTCGTAGAAGAGACGTCCGCGTTCCACGTCGAGCTGCCGGTTCCAGCCGCGGGCGAGGTTCACGTGCGGGGCGAGCAGGGTGGCCTCGCGGTGATTGCGGGCGGGCACCACCTCCACCCGCGTCCGGTCGGCACCGAGCCCCTCCAGCGCGGCCACGACACCCTCCGTCTCCGCGGCCCAGGCCGGCACCACGGTGGACACCTTCAGGTCGTCGACGGTCTTCTTCCCCACCCACCCGGACGAGTAGACGACCGCGACGGCCAACAGGCCCGACACCAGCCGCCGCCCCCGGGCCGCGGTCGCCGCGGAGGGGGCGGAGAGCAGCGCCGCCAGCAGCACGGCGGGCGCGAACAGCTCCGCGAACCGCTCGACGTTCGTGCCGACCGGCGAGGCGATCAGATACGTCAGCACGGTCCCGAGCGCGTAGACGGCCCCGCTCCACCGGGCCACCCGCCAGGTACGCGGGGCCAGCACGGTGACGGCGAGGCCGAGCACGACCGGCGGCCAGATGCGGCCGGCCGGCATGGGCTGCTCCCCGGTGAAGGGGAAGAACAGGGTCGTCAGCCCGACGACGGCGGCCGGGGGTATGAGCAGCACGAGGGCGCGTCCCCAGTCCCGTACGAGCAGGAACGCGGCCCCGACCACGGCCAGGAACAGCCCGGCGACCGGCGAGGCCGTCGTCGCCAGCGCCGCGTACCCGGTGGCGAGCCACAGCCGCCGCTCCCGCACCAGCGGCACGCAGGCCGCCAGCGCGAGGGCGACACCGAGCGCGAAGGTGGCCCGGCCCGAGGCCACGTCGCACCACAGCGCGAGCGAGGCGAGCAGCGCGGGCCACACGGGGCGGCGCACGCCGCTTCGCACCAGCAGCACCGCCGCGAGCCAGGAGGCGGCGAGCCCGGACACCACCGCGACGGTGCGCACGCCGACCAGCGCCATCAAGTACGGCGACACGACGCTGTAGTTGACGGTGTGCATCCCGCCGTACCAGAACAGCCCGTACGCCGAACCCCCGTGGTGGGAGGCGAAGTCGGCCCACGCCTCCTGCGCGGCGAGGTCTCCGCCGCCCGTGGCGAGAAACGCCCACCACACCGCGTACAGCGGAATGGTGGGCAGGGTCGCGAGCAGCGGCACGCGATGCCGGCGCCCGAAGGCGCGCAGTGCGTTACCCGGACGTCTGTCCTGGCGCTGTTCGGCCCGGGGGACGGTGAGTTCGGCAGGGGCCACGGTCGGGGTTTCCGTTCGAGGTCATCGGGCGTGCCCGGTGTGGACACACGTGCGAAGACGATAAATCGAACAGAAACGTTGGCCCGGACCGGGTCCGGCTCCCGTTCCGGCTCAGACGGTGCCGGAGCCGGCCCCCTTGCCGGGGGTCCAGTCCCATTCCACGATCTTCTCGGCCAGCTTCGGCAGCCTGTCGTCACCCGGCTTGACGTCGATGTAGAACAGCGCCTCGTCCGGGTGCTTGTCGTCGCCGCCCCAGCGGACCACACTGCCGCACTCCGCGAGGATGTCCCGGATCGCCGTCAACTGCTGCGGGAAGAAGCCGCCCCGCACTCCCGACGGGTAGGAACCGGGCCGGATCTGGACCGCCGTACCGGACGCCTGGTTCGACTCGGCCATGCCCTTGCGGACCGTGGAGGGTTGGCGCCAGCCCGTCACGTCGCCGCGGCGCAGTTCCTCGACCTCGTAGTGGAAGCGGCGGATCACATGGACCAGCACGGTCTCGACGTCGCCCATGCGCACCTGGACGCCGTCGACCGGAAGGCCCGGTACGGGTCTGGTGTAGACGTGCCCGTGGTGGTCCGCGGTCTTCTCCATCTCCCATCCGTTGAGGGACGGGACGCCGCTCAGGACGCGCTTGTTGCGTTCCTGCGCCTTGCGCACCGACTCGCGGAGCTTGTCGGGCTCCGGGCCGGCCGGCTGCGCGAGGGCGGGGGAGGACAGCATCTGGGAGCCGACGACGGTCCCGGCGGCCAGGAAGGCGGCACGGCGCAGGACGTGGCGGCGGGACAGGGGGGTGGTCACGTGTGGGTGCCCTTCTTGTGGTGTGCGATGACGAGCCAGGTCAGGACGAGCGCGCAGATGCCGAGCAGCAGGGTCGCCGGGTTGAGGTAGGACGGGACGACCGCCTCGGTCACCCGGCCGTCACCGGTGCGGCAGCCGAAGTGCAGCGGCACGAAGGTCGGTTCGTAGCCGGTGACCCTGCCGTCGACGGCCTTCGCACAGGCCTCGGCCTGGGCGTGGTCGTCGAAGAAGAACAGGTGGAGCAGCCCCCAGGTGTACATCCCGACCGCCGCGTCCCAGGCCAGTACGGCCGCCGGACCGAGGAGGGTCGTGCCGTTCCGGCGGGCCCGCACCAGGCCGGTGACCGCGCGGACCGTGAGCCACACCACGGCGACGAGACCGGCCAGCAGCAACAGCAGCAGGACGGCACCCTCGTGCTCGGCGTAGGGCTGGTCGCCTGACATGTGCCGTACTCCTGTCAGAGGTTGCGGGAGATGGAGTTGTACTTCTCCATCACGTAGTAGAGCCCCATTCTCTTCTTGGCCTCCTCGTAGGCGACGTCGCCGGGACCCTGGTAGCGGCGCAGGACCTCGTAGATCTCCTGGTCCGTGTAGCCCAGGGTGGGCTGGCGCAGGGCCGGTGAGTCGTCGTCGCCGCCGGGCTTGCCGTCGATGTCCCAGCGGTGGATCAGCGCGACGCTGGTCAGGGCGTACGTCTCGCTGTCGTACGCCTGCTTCCACGCGTTGTACTTGTCCTCGTCCACCGACACGTCCCGGCGCGGCTGACCCGACCCGTACCCCTTGTCCAGCGCGTGGTTCCAGGCGCCGATGAGGGTGACCGCGCGCTGCTTGGCGATGCCGGTGGAGGTGTCCCGGATGTACTGCCGGGTCGTGTTGAAGGCCAGGATGACCGCGGCCCAGGCCGCCTCGTCGTCCGGGGAGATGTGCCGCATCTCCCAGTAGGCGGTGGTCTGGATCAGCGCCTTGCGCATGTTGTGCCGGTTCGACAGCTCCGTGATCAGGTCGTCGTGCGCGGTGACGGTGCGCTCGAAGCACTTCCAGTGCTGGTACGACCGCAGTCCCCCGTCCAGGGGGAAGCCGAGCGACTCCATGTACTTGCCGACGTCGGTCTCCATGGCCGTCGTGACGTCCGGGCTGAGACGGGTGTCGGGCTTGACGCCGCGGGGCGGGTCGAAGGACCCCTGACCGCTGTCCCGTCCGGAGGCGATGTTGACGTCGATGTTGATGGAGCCGCTGCCGGAGCCGACGGTCTTGGTGACGATCTGGTCGTACGCCCAGTTCGTGGGCAGCGGGTAACCGAAGTTCCCGGAGAACCCGGAGGACATGTCGGACACGAACGACGCCGACGCGTGCCCGGCGTCGGACACGCGCGTGCACACGTTGCGCGGGCCGTAGACGCCGACCGTGTACCGGTTGCCGTCGTCGCGCATCGCGTCCTCGATGCCCTTGAAGTGCGGCAGGACGTTGTCGGTGACCTCGTAGTCGTACGCGTCGAAGTCGACGGCGAAGAAGATCCTGGTCCCGGACTTGAACCCGTGGTCGAGCGCGGCGTTGATCGCGGCCTGCCCCGCGGCGCGCCCCAGCGGGTAGCTGAAGTCGCTCGCGCCCCGGCCGAAGGTCTGGTAGATGGGGAAGCAGCGCATGCCCTCGTCGGCGATGGTCTGCAGCTCCCCGGACTGGATCTCCTTCTCGGGCACCGTGCCGCCGCCCGGGACCGGGTTGGTGAGGTAGCGCCCCACGATCGTGATCCCCTCCGCCTTGAGGGCCTTGGCCCGGTCGGGGGTGATCCGGGTGACGCCGTCGCAGGCGGCGCCCTTGCGGTCCTGGTCGCCGTACGACACCAGCAGCGACGCCCAGGTGGAGAAGTCGCCCTGCCCCGTCACCGGGAGCTTGGCGAACGACTGGAACGAGCGGACGGCGTCGGCGAGCGCCGAGGTGAAGGTGCCGCTGAACGACACCGGCCGCGCGTTGAGCAGCATGCCCGCGGTGAAGAGCTGCACCCAGGTGCCGGACGACCCCACCGACAGCGTGTGCGCCTTGATCCCGGACTTGGTGCCCGGCCCGAAGTTTCCGTTGGCCACGCCGTCGGCCATGCCGATCGTGTACTGCACCGCGTAGAGCATGGCTGTGGCGACGGTCCGGGAGTGGTGTCCGTCGCAGGGCACGATGTAGAAGTCCCGGCGGTTGACGAACTCGCCGTTCATCCACTGCTGGACGGCCCTGATCTGCTCGGAGCCGCCGTTGACGGTGACGTACGGGTCCATGTTCAGCAGGCCCTTGAAGACCTTCGGAACCACGTCGCTGCCGGGGTAGGCGAAGTCGACACCCATGTCCGACTTCAGCGACAGCACCGAGTCCTGGACCCGCTCGCTGTACGTCCCGTCGATGCCGCCGCCGTCGTACCCCTTGCAGTACAGGCCGGCCTGCACGATCCGGACGATGTTCTCGGGGGCGCCCGAGGCGTGGATGCTCGGGTACTTCGACTGGAGCGTGGAGAGCGTCGTGGGGCCGAAGTTGTTCGACAGGCCGGAGATGCCCAGCTCGTACTGGAGCGCCCGGGTCAGGGCGTACATCACGGTCCAGCTCGTCTGGCCGTTCTCGTCGAGCTTCGATATGCCCAGTTTGGCGCCGTCGTCATACGTGGTGTTGATGAACTGCTGCGCTGCGCGCACCATCTCGTCAGCCATGGGCCGGCTTCCTCTCGGACGGAGGGCGCCGCCACCCGAGCCCGAGTAAGGCCGTGCTCGACCGGCGCGGGTCGGGCAGAGGTGGTGCGTGCCCGCCGCGGTCGTGTGTCAGGGGGTGACCTGTTGCGAGTGCCTAAGGCGCACACACTTTAGGCACACGAAGATCACAAGGCCCAGGGTCCGGCTCATGGTTGGCGTAATTGCGCACGCCGACGCGTCACTTGTGGGTGGCGCGGGCCCAGCCGACGAAGGTGGTGAAGGCGGCGGGGGTGAGGGTGAGGGTCGGTCCCGCCGGGGTTTTGGAGTCGCGTACGGCGACGGTGGCGGGCAGTTCGCCCACTTCGACGCAATTGCCGCCCTGGTCGCTGCTGTAGCTGGACTTACGCCACTGGATCCCCGTCAGAGTCGCGTTGCTCTCCATAGCGTTCCTCCATCAAGCGCCGGATCAGCTCCGCCGAGTCTCTGAGGGAGAGCGCGGATGCCTGGAGATGATCGTATCGGAGCGAGCAGTTCTTGACGGTGCTCGGGTTTGCGGTCGGATGCGCGCTGCCGTACCCCTCGGTGTAGATGATGGGCGGGTCGCCCGCGAAGCGATAGACGTCGAATGAGCCGGTGAGTCCCGCGTGTGCGCCCGCGGAGTAGGGCAGGATCTGGATGTTGATGCGCGGGTTGGTTTCGAAGGCCAACAGGTGGGCCAGTTGCTCCCGCATGGTCTCCCGGCCACCCATTTCCTGGCGCAGCGCGCACTCGCTGAGCACGGCCCAGAAGACCGGCGGTTCGTCCTTCTCGAAGATCTTCTGGCGTGCGATGCGCACCGATGTCCGGTCGTCGAGGTTGCTCTGGTCCAGCGCTCCGAGGACCGCACGCGCGTAGGCCTCGGTCTGGAGGAGGCCGTGGACCATGTGCGTGTCGAACGAGTAGATCTCAGTGGCCCGGGCCTGCAACTCCGCCACCTGTTGGAACCAGGCCGGTACCTGACTGCGCATCACCAGGTCGACGAGTCGGGACAGTAACCCTCCCGTCCCCAGCGCCGCGTCGACCCGTTCGCTGAACTCCGGCGTCGGCAGTTTCCGGGCCGTCTCGATCTGGCCGACCAGCGAGCCGGTGTAGTTGACGATGTCACCGAGCTGCCGTTGGGTCAGCCCGGCGGCCTCCCGGTGGCGGCGCAGCTCGAAGCCGTAGTAGTCGAGCGGCGAGGCGCCCGGGTCAAGGACGTTGATGTGGGTCACGCACAGCCCCCTTTGCGCACAACTCGATCCACTGGGGCACCGGTTGTATCCGTTCCGTAGCCCACGGTAGTCGTCCGACGTCAGGCTCGTGCCGTGAACGAATACTTTCCCTCGGTCCTCGTGGGCCACCCCGTGGCGGACCGGTACCGGATGAGCTTCACCGCCGGCGCGCACTCGGCGGGGCACGTCCGCCGCATCGTCCGCTCGTACCTGCGCGAGTGGGATCTCGCCGAGCTGGCCGACGCGGTGGAACTCGGCGTCACCGAGCTGCTGGCGAACGTCGTACGCCATGTCCCCAACCGGCGCTGCACGGTGCTGTTGCTGCGGCAGGCGGACGCGGTCCGCGTGGAGGTGGCCGACGGGAGCCCCCGGCAGCCCGTACCGTCCGCGTGGGTGAGCGACGACGCGGAGGGCGGCCGGGGGCTGGTGCTGCTGGAGGCGGTGGCCGACAAGTGGGGTGTGGGGCCGGGGCCCGGGGGTGGCAAGACCGTGTGGTTCGAGTGCGGGGCCGGGCCCGTATCGGCCTAGGTCAGGGACTCCTGCGTCGGTACGACGACCCCGTACATGTCGGCGACGGTGGCGAGGGCGCCGTAGTGCACCTGGCGGGCGTCGAGTTCGGTGTCCGCCACCGGCAGGGCGCGGGTGGCGCAGGCGTCGGCGACGACCGTGGGGCGGTTGCCGCGCAGGAAGGCGCCCTGGGCGGTGAAGGCGACGCACATGTGCGTCATGAAGCCGATGACGACGACGTCGTTGTTGCCGGCCGCGTCGACGTGCTCCCCCAGATCGGTGCCGTAGAAGGAGTCCGGCGCCTTCTTGGTGACGACGGGTTCGCCGTCGACCGGCGCGACGCTGGGGTGGATCTGCCCGATCTCGGCCCCGAGGTCGTACGGGGAGCCCTCGCCGCCGTCGTGGACGACGTGGACGACCTTGGCGCCCTCCCGGCGGGCGCGGGCGAGCAGCCGGGCGCCCGCGTCGAGCGCGGCCTGCCAGCCGTCGAGTTCCATCACACCGGTCGTGTAGGTGTTCTGGTAGTCGACGAGGACGAGGGTGGAGCCGGCGAGCTTGGCGGGGGTGTCGTCGAGTCCGCTGAGGCGGCGCAAAGTGGTCCTGGGCACGGTGGCTCCTTGCATCGGGAAGGTCGATGGCCTGTTCCTACGACGCTAGGTCCCGCCCGGTGATGTCGGCAATGTCGTCTAACCTGCAGATACCGACATGGCCGTGCGACCCCCCGGGAGGGACCGTGAACCCCGCCGGACGACTGATCGTCGTCGTGCTCTTCGAGGGCGTCGACCTGCTCGACGTCACCGGGCCGCCGGAGGTGTTCTCCCTCGCGCGGCGCGAGACGGAGGACGCGGCGGGTTACGAGGTGCTGCTCGCCGCCGCGACCACCGGCCCGGTCACCACCTCGGCCGGTGTCCGGGTCCTGCCCGACGTCACCTTCGACGGCCTGTCCGGGCGGCGCATCGACACCCTGATCGTGCCCGGCGCGGTCGAGGTCGACGGCCGGCGGCGGGTCCGGGCGCTCACCGACCCCGTCGTGGTGGAGTGGGTGGGACGGCTCGCGGAACGGACCCGGCGGGTCACCTCCGTCTGCGTCGGAGCGCATGTCCTCGCCGCCGCCGGGTTGCTCGACGGCAAGCGCGCCACCACGCACTGGTCGACCGCGCGGCAGCTCGCCGACGAGCATCCGGCGGTCGAGGTCGACGCCGACCCGATCTTCATCCGCGACGGCGACGTGTGGACCGGCGCGGGCATCAGCTCGTGCCTCGACCTCTCGCTCGCCCTGGTCGCCGACGATCTCGGCGAGGCGGTGGCGCTGCGGGTGGCCCGGCAGCTCGTGATGTACCTGAAACGGCCCAGCGGGCAGAGCCAGTTCAGCGTACCGCTGGAGCAGGTCGCCACGACCCGGCGCGTCGAGGACCTCCGTCACCACATCATGCGCCACATCGCCGAACCGCTCACCGTCGCCGACCTCGCGGCCCACGCCCACGTCAGTGACCGGCAGCTCACCCGCATCTTCAAGACCGAACTCGGCACGACCCCGTACGCGTACGTCGAGTCGGCGCGCGTGGAAGTGGCCCGCCAGCAGCTGGAATCCACCGATGCCACCCTGGAACGCGTCGCCTCCGCCTGCGGTTTCGGCACCGTCGACACCCTGGTCAGGGCCTTCCGGCGCAGGCTGGACACGACACCGACCGAGTACCGTCGCCGCTTCCGGACGGTCGTGAGCACCCACAGCTAGGCCTGCCTCGCGCGGCACGCCACCACAGGAGGGTGGGGACGGCGCTCAGCGTCATGCCGGACGCGCCGATCCACAGGGTCCCGGTCGCGCCGAACGCGGAACCCGAGGCTCCGCCCAGGAGGCCGCCGAGCGGAACGCCGCCCGAGGAGACGAACCGGGCCGTCGCCGCCATGCGGCCCAGGAGCCGGTCCGGGGTGAGGGACTGCTGGAGGCTGGACTGGGCCACCATGCGGACCACGCCGCCCAGGGAGAGCGCGGCGAGTCCGACGGCACCGGCGTACAGGGTCCAGCCGGGGCGGGCCAGCGGCATGAGCACGGTCAGGGGGCACGTGGCCAGCGTGGCCAGCCAGATGACCGGGCGCTGTCCGACCCGCCGCGCCAGCGTGGTGGCCGTCAACGCGCCCAGCAGGGCGCCGCACCCCATGCCCGACAGGACGAGTCCGATGCCGAAGGGCCCCAGGCCCAGGGTGCGCTCCAGGAAGACCAGCAGCATCGTCTGGTACATGACCAGGGAGAGGTTGAACAGCGCGTCCGAGAACATGATCGCGCGCAGGGCGGGATGGTGGAGGACGAAGCGCAGCCCCTCCGCGATCTCCGACCTGAGGCGAGGCCTCTCCGGCACATGATCCGGCTTCTCCTCCCGCCTGCGGATCGTGGCCGCGAAGAGACCGGACAGGGTCATACCGACCGAACCGGCCAGGAGCGTGGCCGGGGCCCCCGCCAGGCCGACCAGCGGGCCCGCCACCGCCGGGCCGCCGATGCTGGTCACCGAGCGGACCGCCGAGAGCTTCGCGTTCCCCCCCCACCAGGTTCCCTCGTCCCACCAGGTGCGGCAGGTAGCTGACGTACGCGACGTCGAAGAACACGGTCAGCACCCCGTGCAGCAGGGCGACGGCGTACAGCAGCCGGATGCCGAGCAGGCCGGCCCACCAGGCGAGCGGAATCGTCAGGAGGGCCGCCGCGCGCAGGAGGTCGGTGCCGATCAGTACGGACCTCTTCCGCATCCGGTCGACCCACGCCCCGGCGGGCAGCCCGACCAGCAGCGAGCCCGCCGTGGTCGTCGCGGTCAGCAGCCCGACCTGGAACTCGTCGGCGTGCAGGGTCGCGATCGCCACCAGCGGCAACGTCAGGAAGATGATCCGGTCGCCGAGCTGCCCGAGTGCGGTGGCGGCGAAGAGGCGCCCGAAGTCCGGGTCGCCGAGGAGTCCGAACCGGGGGGACCTGGGCATCCCTAGCGACCCGGGACGGTGGGGACGGGGCGGTCCACGCCGAACTCGTAGACCACCTCCCGGTACCGGTCCGGAACGACCATGTCGGCGGTCTCGACCGGGCGCCGACCGGTGTCGTACATGGTCCGCTCGATCAGGAGGACGAGGTCCCCCGGGCCGATGCCGAGCAGGTTCGCCTGCTCCCGGGTGGCGCGGGCCGGGCGCGGCACCTCGACGACCGTCTCGACGACGATGCCGAGGGAGCCCATGCGCTCGACCACCCCTCGGCCCGCGAGGTGCCCCGCCTCCGGCAGCACGACCGCCGTCCCCTCCGTGCGGGCCAGGGGCTCCCAGGACTCGGAGAGCTGGACCGGTTGCCCACCGGCCAGGAACTCGTACCGCGTGGTGACACAGGGGTCGCCGGGCGCGATGCCCAGCCGCTCGGCGATGGCCTCCGGCGCGGGGACGCCCACCCGGCTGTCCGCGTCCCAGGAGTCGGCCCTGCCCCGCTCCCGCGCCTCGGCGCCGCGAGGGCGCCCGCCCGTCCGCTCCCGGTGCCGCGAGCGGACCAGACGCAGGCGCTCGCGGGGGCTGCGGACGTACGTGCCCGAACCCGCACGCCCTTCGAGGAGCCCGTCGACGACCAGCAGGTCCACGGCCCGCTGCACGACGTTGCGCCCGACGCCGTACTCCTCGGCGAGCCGCGCCCGCGACGGCAGCCGCGCCCCGACCTCCCACTCTCCGGCGAGAACCCGCGTCCGCAGCACGTCGGCCAGCGCGAGGTAGGGCGCCTGACGGGGCATGGGTGGACCTCCGGTCGCTTCCGGTCGTTTCGGGGATGCCGGAAAGCTACTGCACCGGCCGAAAGCTGATGCAGCAGCAATCCGCTCGAACCGCCGACACCGGACACACGAAGGCGGCGGCCCCCGGGGATCAGGGGGCCGCCGCCTTCGGTACGGGGGAGCGGGGTGAGGGCCGGGTCAGTACCAGCCGTTGGCCTGCCAGAAGCTCCAGGCGCCGCAGGCGCTGCCGTAGCGGTCCTTCATGTAGTCAAGGCCCCACTCGATCTGGGTGGCCGCGTTGGTCTTCCAGTCGTCGCCCGCCGAGGCCATCTTCGAGCCCGGCAGGGCCTGGACCAGGCCGTACGCGCCGCTGGAGGCGTTGGTGGCGTGGATGTCCCAGTCGCTCTCGTGGTCGACGATCTTCGAGAAGCACCGGAACTCGGCCGAGTCACCGATCATCTTCTTCGCGGTCGCCTGCGCCGAGGAGGCCGGCGTCGCGGCCTGGGCGGGCCCGGCGGCGATCAGCGAGCCGCAGGTGGCCGCGGCCAGGGCGGCACCCGCGAGGGCCTTCTTCGGGGTGGCGACGGAACGGAGGAGGGAAGCGGCGGTCAACGGAGGGCCTTTCTTCGGGGACAGGGGCGTCGGCGCACACCGGCCCGGCATGCGTCGGCGCCGCTGCCCGGGAGGGCGTCGGCGCCTGACGACCGGTTCAGAGAAGCAGGCGGGCCGGTCGTCCGCAATCGTCCCTTTTGCTAAGCGGGGTCGTAGGTGGAGCGTGCGTGTGCCGACCCGGCAGCGGCGTGGCCCGTACGCCGACCGGCCGTCGCCTACGACCCCGCTTCGTAGGTGAAGCGGCTCACGTGGGGCGGCTCACCCCGTCGCCCTTCTCGAACGTGACCGGCGTCTCGAAGGCCGCCCTGCGGGTCGCGCGGCGCAGCGCCTTCAGGAGCGGGGTGCCGAGCGTGAGCGTCAGGACGACCGTCATGGCGGCGCGGCCCCCGTCCCAGCCGAGCGACGTGGCCAGGCAGTAGGCGAGGAAGTGGGCGAGGTTGGCGGGGAGCGACGCGTCCGGGTCGAAGGCGATGTTCGAGGCGAGGGTGTTCATGAAGGTCCAGCCCGCGAGGTTCATCACCGTGCCGTAGGCGAAGGCCGCCAGGAAGCCGTACGCCGCCAGCATCAGCAGTTCCGCCCGGCCGCGCAGGCGGTCGGGGCCCGGCAGCAGGCCCGCGCCCATCGTGAACCAGCCCATCGCCAGCATCTGGAACGGCATCCACGGGCCCACCCCGCCCGTGAGCAGCGCGGAGGCGAACATGGTGATCGAGCCGAGCACGAAGCCGAAGCCCGGGCCGAGGACGCGGCCGCTGAGGACCATGAGGAAGAACATCGGCTCCAGACCCGCCGTCCCCGCGCCGATGGGGCGCAGGGCCGCACCCGCCGCCGCCAGTACGCCGAGCATCGCCACGGCCTTCGGGCCGAGGCCCGACTCCGAGATCGTCGCCGCCACCACCGCCACCAGCAGCACCAGCACGCCCGCGAACAGCCACGGGGCGTCCTGCGCGTGCGCGTTCAGCGAGGCGTCCGGCGGGGCCAGGAAGGGCCAGCCGAAGCCCGCCACACCCACCGCGCTGACCAGCACGAGGGCGGCGACCGAGCGGGGGCCCAGGCGGACCGCCCGGGCCTGACGCTGGGGAGGGGGACCGCCGGTCATGACAGGGCCTCCCGTACCTGGGCCACGGTGAGCCACTGCCGCGGTGCCAGCACCTTGGCGACCTGCGGGGCGTAGGACGGGGAGGCCACCACCACGTCCGCCGCCGGGCCGTCGGCGATCACCTCGCCCTCGGCGAGCAGCACGACCCGGTGGGCCAGCTCGGCGGCCAGTTCCACGTCGTGCGTGGCGAGCACGATCGCGTGGCCCTCGGCGGCCAGGTCGCGCAGGATGCCGGCCAGGCGGGCCTTCGCCGCGTAGTCCAGGCCGCGCGTCGGCTCGTCCAGGAGGAGGAGGGGCGGGCGGGCGGTCAGGACGACGGACAGGGCGAGGGTGAGGCGCTGGCCCTCGGAGAGGTCCCGGGGGTGGGTGTCGTCCGTGACGCCGGGGAGCAGCTCGGTGAGCAGGGCCCGGCAGGTGCCGGGTGCCGCGTCCGCGTCCCGGTCGGCGGCCGCGCACTCGGCGGCGACCGTGTCGGCGTACAGCAGGTCGCGCGGCTCCTGCGGGACCAGCCCGACCCGGCGTACGAGGTCACGGGGGGCCGTGCGGTGCGGTACGGCGTCGCCGGTGCGGACCGAACCGGCGGACGGTGCGACGAGGCCCACGAGCGCCGAGAGCAGGGTGGACTTCCCGGCGCCGTTGCGGCCCATCAGGGCGACGGTCTCGCCGGGGGAGACGGTCAGGTCGACGTGGCGCAGGGCCTCGACGCGGTCGCGGCGCACGGCGAGGGAACGGACCTCGGCGGCGTACGGGGTGGGGGCGGCGGGGACCTGCGGGGTCGTCCTGCTCCGGCGCCAGCGGCGGGCGGGGGCGGGCCGGAGGGCGGGGGGCTCCGGCAGCGCGGCCGTCGTCGGCGGCGGAGTGCGGTCCGGGATCTCGCGGTCGGCCAGGCGCTCGCGCAGGGGAGCGGCCCGGCGGCGGGCGTCCCGGATCGTCAGCGGCAGCGGGGACCAGCCCGCCAGCCTGCCCAGGTCCACCACCGGCGGGTACACCGGGGAGAGGGCCATCACGTCCGCCGGGGCGCCGACGATTGGTGCCTCGCCGGGGGCCGGGAGCAGGACGACCTGGTCGGCGTACTGGATGACCCGCTCCAGGCGGTGCTCGGCCATCAGGACCGTCGTACCGAGGTCGTGGACCAGGCGCTGGAGGACCGCCAGGACCTCTTCGGCGGCGGCGGGATCCAGGGCGGAGGTCGGCTCGTCCAGGACCAGGACGTCGGGGTGCGGGGTGAGGACCGAGCCGATGGCGACCCGCTGCTGCTGGCCGCCGGAGAGCGTGGCGATGGGGCGGGAGCGGAGGTCGGACAGGCCCAGCAGGTCCAAGGTCTCCTCCACGCGGCGGCGCATCACGTCCGGGGCGAGGCCCAACGACTCCATGCCGTAGGCCAGTTCGTCCTCGACGGTGTCCGTCACGAAGTGGGAGAGCGGGTCCTGGCCGACCGTGCCGACCACGTCGGCGAGCTCGCGCGGCTTGTGGGTGCGGGTGTCGCGGCCGGCCACGGTGACCCGGCCGCGCAGGGTGCCGCCGGTGAAGTGCGGGACGAGGCCGCCGACCGCGCCGAGGACGGTGGACTTGCCGACGCCGGAAGGCCCGGCGAGCAGGACGAGTTCGCCCTCCGGGGCCTCGAAGTCCACGCCCCGGACGGTGGGTTCGCTCGCGCCGTCGTAGGTGACCGACACGTCCTCGAAGCGGATCACGACGGCTCCTTCACGGCGGTCTTCGGGGCGGGATCGGGGGAGGGGGCGACGAACGCCGGGAGCAGGCCGAGGAGTACGGCCGCCGCCGGCCAGAGGGGGAGGGTGGGCGCGGTCAGCGGGACCACGCCCGGGTGCAGTGCCGCCGGGTCGCGGGTGGCGGCGAGGAACAGGAGCGCGGCGACCGCCACGCCGGAGGCGGTGACCAGCCAGGCGCGGGCGTCCCAGCGGTCCGGGCGGTAGCGGGTGCGGACCGTCCGCCGTCCGCCGAGCCACAGGCCCGCGAACGCGGCGGCGACACCGGCCAGGAGCACGGGGACGCCGTACGTGCCGCCCGCGGCGGTCAGCAGCCCGTACGTCCCGGCGCAGACGCCGAGCAGGCCGCCGAGGGTGAGGGCGGCGGTGGTACGGCGTACGGGGGCCGGAACCCGGGCGGTCCGGCCGTAGCCGCGGGCGTCCATCGCGGCGGCGAGGGCGACGGAGCGTTCCAGGGCGCCCTCCAGGACGGGGAGTCCCACCTGGAGCAGGCCGCGTACGCCCTTGTCGTGCCGGCCGCGCAGGCGGCGGGCGGCGCGCAGCCGCTGTACGTCGGCGATGAGGTTCGGCGCGAAGGTGAGGGCCACGACGACGGCCACGCCCATCTCGTACAGGGCGCCGGGGAGGGACTTGAGGAGGCGGGAGGGGTTGGCGAGGGCGTTCGCGGCGCCGACGCAGACGAGGAGGGTGGCCAGCTTCATCGCGTCGTACAGCGCGAAGGTGAGGCCCTCCGCGGTGACCCGGCCGCCGAGGCGGACGCCCTGCGCCCAGTCGGGGAGGGGGACTTCGGGGAGGGTGACGAGGGTGTGGGTGCCGGGGATGGGGGAGCCGAGGAGGGTGGTGAAGAGGAGGCGGATGAGGAGGACGGCGAGGGCGAGTTTGACGAAGGCGCCGTAGGAAAGGGACCAGGGGGCGTGGGGGCGGCGGGTGATGACGACGTAGGCGGAGACCGTGACGAGGAGGGCGAGGAGGAGGGGGTTGGTGGTGCGGGTGGCGGCGGTGCCGAGGGCTAGCGCCCAGAGCCACCAGGCGCCGGGGTGCAGGGCGGTTGCCCGGTGCCGGTGGGTGGCGGCGGGGGTGGGGGCGCTTGCCGGCGCGTGCAGGGTGCCGCCTGCGCCCACCCGTGCCGCCCCAGCGGCACGACTGCCCGCAGGGGGTGCGGTCTCAGCGGCACGACTGCCCGCAGCATTAACGGCCTGCATTCCTGCGCCGCCTTGCCTGCCAGGTTGCCGCGGCGGCCAGGGCTGCCACGACGGCGATGCCCGCGTAGAGGCCGACCGACGGGCCGTCGTCGTCGCCCTCGCCGTCCTCCGTGGCCCTCGGGGTGGCCGAGACGCTGGAGTCCTCCTTCTGCGACACCTCCTCCCCGCACCCCGACTTCGGGTAGCCCGCGATCGCGCACAGCAGGGCGTTGGTGTTGTAGCGGAGGGGGCCGGCGACGGCGGCCAGGGCGTCGGCCGTCGTCGCGTCGGGGGAGACCTGGGCGCAGGCCGTGCGCGGGGCGGGCGGCGTCTCGCCGGACGGGGCGTCGGGGGCCGTGCCGAAGTCGAGGACCAGGGCCACCCGCTTGCGGCCCTCCTCGGCCGGCGTCTTGGCGCAGATCGACGCGAAGTCCGCCGTGCCGCGCGGCTGGGCCGCGTCGCCGGAGTTCTCGCTGACCGCGAAGCGGAAGCCCTGGACGTCGCCGTCGGAGGGGCGGGCCATGGACGGACCCTGGGTGGCGTAGACCCACGTGCCGCCGTCGCGGTCCCAGAAGGACCAGTAGCGGTATCCGGCGGCCTGCGCCTGGCCCGCGGTCCCGATCAGGAGGAAGGCGGCCAGGAAGAGCAGGACGAGGCGGCGGGGGGTCACGGCTGCTGCTTCTTGTTGCGGTTGCTCAGCAGGAAGCCGATGCCGATGCCGAAGACCAGGCAGACGCCGACGAACCACCAGACGCCGAAGGGGGAGTCGTCGTCCTTCTCCGCCTTGTCCTCGTCGCTCGCGGTGGCCGTGTCCTTTGCCGCCGTGCCCTGCGGCGCCGGTCCGGTGGCGTTCAGCTTGGCCACCAGGTCCGTGCCGCCGAAGTCGCGGGGGTCGGTGCCCGTGGCGTGGGCGGCGAAGATCAGCTGGGCGTAGGCGGCCGGGCCGCTCTCCGCGGCCCACGTGGCGGCGTTCTTCTTCAGCCAGGCCAGCGGCTCGGCGGCCCGGTCGGCACCGCCCTGCGCGGCGAGCGCGACGACGGCGTCGGCGGTGTTGCCGTAGTCGGGCTGGTCGGCGGAGCCGCCGAGGGCGGAGACGAGGTGGCCGTCCTCGGCGAGCGCGTCGGCAAGGTATGCGGCGCCGTTGGCGGCGGCCTGCTCGCGGGTCGGCGCGTCCGCGTCGGAGCAGGTGGCCGTCTTGGACTTCGCACCGGACCCGGCCTTGGTGACCAGGCCCTTGCCGAGCGAGCCGAGGACACCGGCGGCGGTCGCGTCCGCGTTGGGGAGCAGCTTGCCGTCCTTGTCGGGCTGGAAGGCGAAGGCGCCGGCGCCCTTGTCCTTCGCGCAGGGCAGGGCGAACGTCAGCAGGGCGTCGTAAGGGGACTTGCCGCCCTTCACGACGTCCTCCGGGTCGGTCTCCGTGGCCGTCAGGGCGCCGATGACGACGGAGGTGGAGTTTGCGTCGCTGGGGGTCCCGGGGCTGTAGCCCCAGCCGCCGTCCTCGTTCTGCACCGACTTCAGCCAGCCGAGGGCGTCCTCGACGACGTCACCGTGTCCGCCGACGGCCCACAGGGCCTGCACGGCGGCGGCGGTGTTGTTGGTGTCGACCATGGTCTTGGCGTCGCAGGCCCCCGCCGGGTCGGCGCGGAAGGGGGCGAAGGCGCCGTTGGCGCACTGCTGATCCGTGAGCCACTTCACGGCCTTCGGCGACGGGACGACGCCCGCCGTGTCCTGCGCGAGCAGCGCGAGGGACTGGCGCCAGACGCCGTCGTACTGGGGGTCGGCGGTCCCGTACAGCCCGGACGGCTTGGACGGGGACGCGGAGGGGGACGGCGACGGATCGGCGGCGACCGCGGGCGCGGTGGCGGCGCCGAGCACGGCTATGGCGGCCAGAGCCGCGGCGCTGCTGCGACGGCGGACGTTCATGATCGGCGGGTGCCTTTCCCTGTGCGGGCCCGGCAGCACGGGGCACCCCCGGCGGCTCGGCCCGTATGCCTCGACGGTGCCCGTGCACCGGCGGGCGCCGGGCACGTGAGCCGGTCACATCCGCCCGGGGCAGTCCGGCTCACCGCCCGCGGGCCTCAGGGGCCTCGGACGGTTCACGGTTGCGGGTCAGCGCCGGAATTGCACCGGCTTCCCCCCGTACGGGTGATGACGACGCCGCCACTTTACCCGGCCGCGGGGGCCGGGCCGAGGGGCGGCCGACCCGGTCACGGGCCGGGAGGAGCCGGACGCTCGGCTTCTTCGCCCCTCCCGGTCGCGGTCGTCCCGGTGTTCGTCAGGTCGATCAGGCGGCAGACCGTGTCGATGTCGACGCGTACCTGGGCGAGGGAGGTGCGGCCGGCGAGCCAGGTGATCAGGGTGGAGAGCCAGGTGTGTTCGACGACGCGGACCGCCGACAACTGCTCCGGGGTCGGGTTGTCCAGGCCGCCCATCGCGTCCAGGATGATCGCGGTGGTCTGCCGGGAGACCTGGTCGACCTCGGGGGAGACGCTGCGGTCGGCGAAGGTCAGAGCGCGGGCCATCGCCTCGGCCAGCCGGGGTTCGCGTTGCAGGGCGCCGAAGGCGCGCATCAGGGTCTGGGCCACCCGGTCCGCCGCCGTCTCGCCGGTGGGCGGGCTCTTGCGCAGGGTGGCG
Organism: Streptomyces sp. CCM_MD2014; assembly: GCF_000772045.1. Lineage (GTDB taxonomy): Bacteria > Actinomycetota > Actinomycetes > Streptomycetales > Streptomycetaceae > Streptomyces > Streptomyces salinarius. The sequence goes on from NZ_CP009754.1 coordinate 6,214,987, forward strand.
TGCAGCCGTTCCAGTTGGTCGTGCATCGTGGCGACGAGCAGGTGGACCTTGGAGGGGAAGTAGCGGTACAGGGTGCCGAGGGCGACCTGCGAGGTCTCCGCGACCTCGCGCATCTGGACCGCCTCGAAGCCGCCCCGGCAGGCCAGTTGCGCCGTCGCGTGCAGGATGCGGCCGCGGCGCTCCCGCTGCCGCTCGGTGAGGGGCGGGGCGGCGGCGCGGTGGGCCGGGCCGTCCGGCAGCTCCGTCTCCGTCGCCGGGCCGTCCGGCAGTTCCGTCTCCGTCGCCGGGGCGTCCGCCTCGGTCACCTTCTCCCCCCTCTCGCCCGCTTCCGGCGCGGTCGGCCGCGATCCGTCCGTGATCCGCCGGGATCCCGCCGTGGCGCGAATCACCTGATCCACTCGTCACAGCCCGGCTACCTGCCGGTAGATTCAGAGCCTCTGACGATCAAGTCTGAAACTTGTTCTAGATTAACCTCCCGACGTAGTGTCGCGGGACAGCGCAGTGAGAAGGGGGCCCAGAGTGACCGCCGAGGCCAGTCGGACGGGTCCCCGTCCGGAGTCCGCAGCCGACGGCTTGCCACCGCTGCGCATCGCACTCCTCACCTACAAGGGGAACCCGTTCTGCGGCGGCCAGGGCGTCTACGTCCGTCACCTCTCCCGCGAACTGGCCCGCCTCGGCCACCGCGTCGAGGTCATCGGCGCCCAGCCCTACCCCGTGCTCGACGTCCTCGACGGGCGGGAAGACCGGCTGTCCCTCACCGAGCTGCCCAGCCTCGACCTCTACCGCCAGCCCGACCCCTTCCGCACGCCGAAGCGCGACGAGTACCGCGACTGGATCGACGCGCTCGAGGTCGGCACCATGTGGACCGGCGGTTTCCCGGAGCCCCTGACGTTCTCCCTGCGCGCCCGGAGGCATCTGCGGGCCCGCCGCGGGGACTTCGACGTCGTGCACGACAACCAGACACTCGGGTACGGGCTGCTGGGGGACGTGGGCGCGCCCCTCGTCACCACCATCCATCATCCGATCACCGTCGACCGGCAGCTGGAGCTGGACGCGGCCGACAGTCGCAAGCGCCGCTACTCGGTGCGCCGTTGGTACGCCTTCACCCGGATGCAGAAGCGGGTCGCGCGCCGCCTGCCCTCCGTGCTCACCGTCTCCGGCACCTCCCGCCAGGAGATCGTCGACCACCTCGGCGTGCGGGACGACCGCATCCACGTCGTCCACATCGGCGCCGACACCGACCTGTTCTCGCCCGACCCGTCGGTGCCCAGGGTGCCGGGCCGGATCGTGACCACGTCCAGCGCGGACGTGCCGCTCAAGGGCCTGGTCTTCCTCGTCGAGGCGCTCGCGAAGGCGCGGACCGAGCACCCCCGGGCCCACCTCGTCGTCGTCGGCAAGCGGCCCGCCGAGGGGCCCGTCGCGCAGGCGATCGAGCGGTACGGCCTCGAAGGCGCCGTCGAGTTCGTCAAGGGCATCTCCGACGCCGAACTGGTCGACCTCGTACGGTCGGCGGAGGTCGCGTGCGTGCCCTCGCTGTACGAGGGGTTCTCGCTGCCCGCCGCCGAGGCCATGGCCACCGGCACCGCCCTGCTCGCCACCACCGGCGGGGCCGTCCCGGAGGTCGCCGGACCCGACGGGGAGACCTGCCTCGCGGTGCCGCCCGGCGACGCGGACGCGCTGGCCGCCGGGCTGAACCGGCTCCTCGGCGAGCGCGAACTGCGGGCCCGGCTCGGCGCGGCCGGACGGGAGCGGGTGCTGAAGCACTTCACCTGGGCCCGCGCCGCCGAGGGCACCGTCGCCCGCTACCGCGAGGCCATCGGCCACCGTCCCGCCGCCACGGCCGCCCAGGAGGCCGTACCCGCGGCCCCGACCCCCAGTGACACCGGCGTCTATCCCGAAAGCAGGGCCACGTGCTGACCGTCGACTTCTCCCGGTTCCCGCTCGCCCCGGGCGACCGCGTCCTGGACCTCGGCTGCGGCGCCGGCCGGCACGCGTTCGAGTGCTACCGGCGCGGGGCCCAGGTCGTCGCACTGGACCAGAACGCCGAGGAAATCCGCGAGGTCGCCAAGTGGTTCGCGGCGATGAAGGAGGCCGGCGAGGCCCCGGCCGGCGCCACCGCCACCGCCATGGAGGGCGACGCGCTGGCCCTGCCCTTCCCCGACGAGTCCTTCGACGTCGTCATCATCTCCGAGGTGATGGAACACATCCACGACGACAAGGGCGTCCTCGCCGAGATGGTCCGCGTCCTCAGGCCCGGCGGGCGCATCGCCGTCACCGTGCCGCGCTACGGCCCGGAGAAGGTCTGCTGGACCCTCTCCGACGCGTACCACGAGGTCGAGGGCGGCCACATCCGCATCTACAAGGCCGACCAGCTCCTCGCCCGCATCCGCGAGGCCGGCCTCAAGCCCTACGGCACCCACCACGCGCACGCCCTGCACTCGCCCTACTGGTGGCTGAAGTGCGCGTTCGGCGTCGACAACGACAAGGCGCTGCCGGTGCGGGCGTACCACAAGCTGCTGGTGTGGGACATCATGAAGAAGCCGCTGGCGACCCGGGTCGCCGAGCAGGCGCTCAACCCGCTGATCGGCAAGAGCTTCGTCGCCTACGCCACCAAGCCGCACCTGCCGCCGGTGGACGCCGCGTGACGACCTCGCGCTCGCCCCGCACCCCCCGTACCGAACACCTCGTCCTGCCCGGCGTCCTCACCGACGCCGAGGCCGCCGCGACCGTCCGCAGCATCCTCGCCGTGCAGCGCGAGGACGGGGCGATCCCGTGGTTCCGCGGGCACCACCTCGACCCGTGGGACCACGTCGAGGCGGCGATGGCCCTGGACACGGCCGACGAGCACGAGGCGGCCGAGCGGGCGTACACGTGGCTGGCCCGGCACCAGAACCCGGACGGCTCCTGGTACGCCGCCTACGCCGACGGAGACTTCGCCGACGTCACCGACCGCGGCCGCGAGACCAACTTCGTCGCCTACGTCGCCGTCGGCGTCTGGCACCACTACCTCGCCACCGGCGACGACACCTTCCTCGACCGGATGTGGCCCGTCGTCGTCGCGGCCGTCGAGTTCGTGCTGCGCCTCCAGCAGCCCGGCGGACAGATCGGCTGGCGCCGCGACGACGACGGAACGGACACCGAGGACGCGCTGCTGACCGGAAGTTCCTCCGTCCACCACGCCCTGCGCTGCGCGCTCGCCATCGCCGAGCAGCGCGAAGAGCCGCAGCCCGACTGGGAGCTGGCGGCCGGCGCGCTGCGGCACGCCATCCGCCGGCACCCGGAGCGGTTCCTGGACAAGGGGCGCTACTCGATGGACTGGTACTACCCGGTCCTCGGCGGCGCGCTGACCGGCGCGGAGGCCAGGAGCCGCCTCACGGAGAGCTGGGAGCGGTTCGTCGTCCCGGGCCTCGGGGTGCGCTGCGTCGTCCCCAACCCGTGGGTGACCGGCGGCGAGTCGGCCGAACTCGCGCTCGCCCTGTGGGCGGTGGGCGAGTCCGACCACGCCCTGGAGATCCTCCAGTCCATCCAGCACCTGCGGGACGCGGACAGCGGCCTGTACTGGACGGGCTACGTCTTCGAGGACGACGCGATCTGGCCCCGCGAACTGACCACCTGGACGGCCGGATCGCTGCTCCTCGCCGTCGCCGCGCTCGGCGGCCACGAGGCCACCTGCCAGGTCTTCGCGGGCGACCGGCTGCCCAGGGGACTGGACCCGGACTGCTGCGTCTGAGCGGCGGACCGGCGGTCAGTGACGGCCGAGGCGGTTGGCGACGGCGTGGCCGACGAAGAGGTAGACGACCGCGGCCAGTCCGTAGCCGGCGACGACCCGCGCCCACGCCTCGTCGAACGTGAAGAGGTCGTGCGACCAGCCGGCCAGCCAGCCGGCCGCGTCATGGACGAATCGCACCAGGTCGTTGGCCCGGTTGGCGTCCAACAGGTACATCAGGATCCACAGGCCGAGGATGAAGGCCATGAGGTCCGCGACGATCGCGACGGCCCTGCCCGCGGAGTTCGAACCGCTGTATCTGGACATGCCTTCCGTATGGCCGCGCAGGACCGGAGGAAACCTGTGCCGACGGCCCTCCGTCCGGAACTGCTTCCGGACGGAGGGCCGTTGAGGTGTCGCCGGCGCGTCGGCGTCGTCAGCCGCGCTGGATGCCCGAGGTGTCCTGGAGGACGCCGCGGCGGCCGTCCTGGGTCTGGGCGACCAGGTTGGCGCCGCGCTGCTCGACGGCCAGGTACCAGGTACCCGGGGCCAGCTCGGCGATCGGGGTCGGCGAGCCGTCCTCCGCGAACAGCGGACGCGGCACCGGCACGGCGAACCAGAACGGGGAGAAGTCCCCGGCCGGCTGCGCCTGCGCCTGCTGCGGCGCCTGCGGCTGTCCCGGCTGCGGCTGGCCGCCGAAGGACGGACCGGGCTGACCCGGCTGTCCGGGCTGGCCCCCGTACGGCTGCTGCTGGGCGCCCGGGTAGCCGTAACCACCCTGGGGCTGGCCGCCGTAGGGCTGCGGCGCGGCCGGACGGGCGGCCGGGACCAGGCTGCCCTTGAGGGCGGGGACCAGCGGGGTGGCCACGGCCGCGGCGGCCATGACCAGCGTGGCGATGAGGGCCAGGATCAGGCCCATGCCGGCGCTGACATTGTCCAGGCCCCCGTCGTTGTCGAAGGCTCCCGCCGGGTCGAAGATGTTGCCGAGCGCGCACCAGGCGGCGAACACCGTGAACGCGATGCCGAACTGGCCGAGGTCGAGACCGGCCACCTTCCTGGGCTGCGGCATGGCGTGGCTCACGACGACGAGCGCGGCGCCGATGACGCCCGCGAGGACGACACCGAGCACGACCGGGCCACTGCCCCACAGGGTGGGGATGTCGGCGCTGTCCGGCGCACCTTCGATCGAGTAGATGTCGAGGAACGACGCGATCAACAGCAACACCGCTGCTCCGATCACCACGCCGTCGCCTCGAGTGAGGGAGCGGATATTCACTTCAGGTCCTTCGTAGGTCGTCTCGTCGTCGGTAGAGGCGTCGCTGTCACGATGGCGCCGAAAGGTTCCGGTGTGAAGCGCGGGGGTGGCCCCTCATCGTACGGACGACACTATCGTCCACGGGTCGGGGCTGTCCGCAGGGATCGGGACGCCGGGCGCTACCCGCGCAGGAAACTCACAATCCCCTCAGACATCCCCTCCGCCGCCTTCTGCCGCCAACTGCCGCTGGTCAGCAGTGCCACGTCCTTGGCGTCCCGCATGTTGCCGCACTCGATGAACACCTTGGGAACCGTTGACAGATTGAGACCACCCAGGTCCGTGCGCGTGACCAGGCCGGTGCCGTCGCCGAGGTAGTTGGACGGCGCGGAGCCCGTGACGCGCACGAAGGCGCCCGCGACGTTCTTGCCCAGTTCGGCGGAGGGCGCCACGATGGCGCGGGTGTCGGCGGCGCCCTCGTGCACCGACCCCGGCATGATCACGTGGAAGCCGCGGTTGCCCGCCCCCGACCCGTCGGCGTGGATCGAGATCGCGGCGTCGGCCTTCGCCTCGTTGCCGATCCGGGCCCGCTCGTCCACGCAGGGACCGTACGAACGGTCGCCGTCCTGCGTCAGTTTCACGGTCGCGCCCTGCTCCTCCAGCAGGGCGCGCAGCCGGTGGGCCACGTCGAGGGTGAACTTCGCCTCCGGCCAGCCCGCGTTGGTGGCGGTGCCGGTCGTGTCGCACTCCTTCCAGTGCGTGCCGACGTTCACCTTGCGGTTGATCTCGGACGCGTGCCGGAAGTTGGCGGGGTTGTGGCCGGGGTCGATGACGACGACCTTGCCCTTGAGGGGGCCCGACGCGGCGGGTCGGGAGGCGGACGGCTTCCCGGACGTGGGGGCGGGGGAGGAGCCCGCGGGCTTCTTGCCGTCGTCGCCCGGGGTCGCGGAAGCACCGGCGGACGGCGCCGCCGTCGTCCGTACGGCGCCCGCGCGGTCGGCGCCGCCCCCGTCGCCGTCGCCCGGGCCGCCGACCGCCGCGTACACCCCCCACCCGAGCAGCGCCCCGGGGACGAGCGCGGCGACCGCCACGGTCAGGGGGCGGCGCAGCGGGGAGCGGCGGGGCTGGGGAGGTTCGAAGTCCGGGCCTGTGTACGACACGTCAGCGACTCTAACCGCGCCCTCAGATCCCCGTGCCCGTTCGCCGCAGGACGCGCAGCGAGTCGGTCGCCGAGACCTCGGTGAACGCGCCCGACGCCAGCGCCCTGAGGTAGACGCGGTACGGGGCCTGGCCGGTGAACTCGTCGGCCGGGTCCGGGAAGACGTCGTGGATGACCAGCAGGCCGCCGTCGGCGACGTGCGGGGCCCAGCCCTCGTAGTCGGCGGTCGCGTGCTCGTCGGTGTGGCCGCCGTCGACGAAGACGAGGCCCAGCGGGGAGTTCCAGACCGCGGCGACCTGCGGCGAGCGGCCGACCAGGGCGACCACGTGCTCCTCCAGGCCCGCCCGGTGCAGGGTGCGGCGGAAGGTGGGCAGGGTGTCCATCACGCCCAGCTCGGGGTCGACCGTCTCCGGGTCGTGGTAGTCCCAGCCCGGCTGCTGCTCCTCGCTGCCCCGGTGGTGGTCGACGGTGAGTGCCGTGACCCCGGCCCGGCGGGCCGCGTCCGCGAGCAGGACGGTGGAACGCCCGCAGTACGTGCCCACCTCCAGCAGCGGCAGCCCGAGCCCGCCCGCCTCCACGGCTGCGGCGTACAGCGCGCGGCCCTCGTGCGCGGGCATGAACCCCTTCGCGGCCTCGAAGGCGGCCAGGACGCCGGGGGACGGCGACGGGGACGGGGATGAGGCGGAGGCGGGGGCCGCGGTCATGGGGGCCTTTCGGTGGTCGTGCTTCGCGCTTGGTGCTACGTGCTTCGCGCTTCGTGCGTCGTTCAGAGGTCGTCGTGCTACGTGCTTCGAACGTGGTGCTTCGAACGTGGTGCGTCGAACGCGGTGCGTCGAACGTCGTGCGTTCTGCGTGGTGCCGGTGCGGGGGTGTGCCGGCGCCCCATGCTGCCGTACCCCCCGCCGCGTGCCGCGACAGGGGGTACGGGGTGGGCGCGGGTCAGGCCGGGACCGTCTCGCCCGGCAGGGAGAGGTCCAGGTCGACCGGGCGGTCGCCGCCGTGGGTCGCCGCGTGGGCGAGCGGGGCGTGGCCCGCGGCACGGGCGGCCAGGACGTACGGGCCCCGGGCGGGCACGGCGAGGGCGTAGCTGCCGTCCCCCGCGGAGAGGGTCGCGCCCGCCTGCCGTCCGTGCCGGTCGATCAGCGTCACCTTGGCACGGGCGACGGGCGCGCCGTCGGCGGCCAGCACCCGGCCCCGGAAGCCTTGCGCGGGCTCCTCCCCGGCGCCGGCGAGGGCCTGCTCGGCGCGGGCCAGGTTGGCGTCCTCCTCGCTGCTCGCGCGCAGCTGGGAGACGCCCGCGGGACTGCGGCGCGGGAGGAAGAAGGCCAGCACCAGGCCGACGGCGACGGCGGCGGCCGCGATCAGGAAGGAGACGCGGAAGCCGTGCATGGTCGGGACGGCGACGCCGCCCGCGTCGGTCGACGTGTTGGCGAGCACCATGCCGATGACGGCGCTCGACACCGACGTACCGATGGACCGCATCAGGGTGTTGAGACCGTTGGCCGCGCCGGTCTCCGAGGCCGGGACCGCGCCGATGATCAGCGCGGGCAGGGAGGAGTAGGCGAGGCCGATGCCCGCGCCGATCAGCACCGAGGTGACGACGGTCTGCCAGGCGGCGCTCATCAGGCCGAGGCCGCCGGCGTAACCGATCCCGATGATCACCAGGCCGATGATCAGGGTGGTGCGCGGGCCGTAGCGGGCGGACAGACGGGCGTAGACCGGCGCCGTGAACATCATCGTCAGGCCCAGCGGGGCCACGCACAGGCCCGCGACGACCATCGACTGACCGAGGCCGTAACCGGTCTCGGCGGGCAGCTGGAGGAGCTGCGGCAGGACGAGGGAGATGACGAAGAAGGAGACGCCGACCATGATCGAGGCGAGGTTGGTGAGCAGGACCTCGCGGCGGGCCGTGGTGCGCAGGTCGACCAGCGGGGCGGCGACGCGCAGCTCCATCAGGCCCCACAGGAGCAGCACCACGACGGCGGCGGCGAACAGGCCGAGCGTGGTGGGCGACGACCAGCCCCAGTCGCTGCCCTTGCTGATCGGCAGCAGGAAGAGGATCAGACCGGCGGACAGGCCCAGCGCGCCCGGCAGGTCGAAGGACCCCTTGGCGCGCAGCGGGGACTCCGGTACGACCAGCAGCGTCAGGGCGATGGAGAGGGCACCGAGGCCGGCGGCGCCGAAGTACAGGGCGTGCCAGTCGGTGTGCTGCGCGACCAGGGCCGCCGCGGGCAGCGCCAGGCCGCCGCCGACGCCGATCGAGGAGCTCATCAGCGCCATCGCCGAGCCGAGCCGCTCACGGGGCAGCATGTCGCGCATCAGGCCGATGCCGAGGGGTATCGCGCCCATCGCGAAGCCCTGCAGCGTACGGCCGACGATCATCGGGATCAGCGCATCGGTGAGCGCGCTGAGCAGCGCGCCGACGACCATCACCGACAGGCTGGCGATCAGCATGCGGCGCTTGCCGAACAGGTCGCCGAGCCGGCCCATGATCGGCGTGGCCACGGCTCCGGACAGGAGCGTGGAGGTCAGGACCCAGGTGGCGTTGCTGGGTGAGGTGTCCAGAAGTCGGGGCAGGTCCTTGATGACCGGGACCAGCAGGGTCTGCATCACCGCGACGACGATGCCCGCGAACGCGAGCACCGGGACGGTGGCCCCGCTCGCTTGCCGCGCGGGCTCGTCGGTCGTCGTGTGGGACATGGGGTGGGGCCTCCAGGCCGGGAGTCGGTGAACGCGTGGATCGTGGGTGTGTGCAGGCTGAACCTCGTGCGCCCGGGCAACTATTCCGTTGCTTCGGGTCCCTAACTAATTCTTGACCTTCTCTTGGGAACACCTCTGCACACGGTTCACCGGCCGGTCGCCCGTGACCGGATTCCCCCGCCCGTGCCGGCTTCCCCTGGCCTACGACTCAGGTCCTAGGACGGTCCCGGGACGGACAAGGGACCAAAAACCGATGCAAGGGGCAGACCCGGCTTGAGACCATGACACCCATGCTCGAAGCCACCGGCACCACCTCCACCCCGGCCCGCCGCATATCCGCACGCCGTACGCCTCCGACCTGGCTGGTCGTGGCGCTCGCCTGCGCCGGACAGTTCCTGGTCGTGCTCGACGTGTCCGTCGTCAACGTCGCCCTGCCCTCGATGCGCACCGATCTCGGACTCAGCGCCCAGGGCCTCCAGTGGGTGGTCAACGCCTACGCCATCGCCTTCGCCGGGTTCATGCTGCTCGGCGGACGGGCCGGCGACCTGTACGGGCGCAAGCGGATGTTCCTGGTCGGGCTCGGGCTGTTCACCCTGGCCTCGCTGGGCGGCGGGTTCGCCCAGGAGAGCTGGCAGCTGCTGGCCGCGCGGGCCGTGCAGGGCCTCGGCGCGGCCGTACTCGCCCCCTCGACGCTGACGCTGCTGACCGCCGCGGTGCCGGAGGGCGCGGCCCGGGCCCGCGCCATCGCGACCTGGACCGCCGTGGGCGCGGGCGGCGGTGCCGCGGGCGGTCTGGTGGGCGGTGTCCTGGTGGACGGGCTGTCCTGGCGCTGGGTGCTGTTGATCAACGTGCCGGTGGGCGCGGTCGTGCTGGCCGGCGCCGTGCGGTGGCTGACCGAGAGCCGGGGCGGCGAGCGCCGCCGCCTGGACCTGCCGGGCGCCCTGCTGGTGACCACCGGACTCGCCACACTGGCCTACGGCATCTCGCAGACCGAGTCCGAGGGGTGGACGGCGGGCGCCGCGCTGCTGCCGCTGCTCGCCGGCCTCGTACTGCTCGGGCTCTTCCTCCTGGTCGAGGCGCGGACGGCGGCCCCGCTGATCCCGCTCGCACTGCTGCGGCTGCGGTCGGTGGCGTCGGCGAACGTGGCGATGCTGGTGTCCGGCTCGTCGATGTTCTCGATGTGGTTCTTCATGACCCTGTACGCGCAGAACGTCCTGGGCTACTCCCCGCTGGAGGCCGGCCTCGCCCTGGTGCCCAGCTCCCTCGCCGTGATCCTCGGCTCGAAGGCGGCCCCGCGGTTCCTGCCCGTGCTCGGGGCCCGGAACGTGGCCGTGCTCGGCACGCTCGTCGCCGCGGTCGGCTTCGGCTGGCAGTCGACGATGACCGCGGACGGCGGCTATCTCACCGCGATCATGCTTCCCGGCGTGCTGATGATGCTGGGCGCGGGCCTGGCGGCCACCCCGCTGGCCTCGCTGGCCATCTCCGGCGCGGCTCCGGGGGACGCCGGACTGGTCTCCGGGCTGATCAACACCTCCCGGACGATGGGCGGTTCGCTGGGACTCGCGGTGATGTCGACGATCGCGGCGGCCCGCTCCGGGGGCGAGCACGCGGACCCGGCGGCCCTGACGGACGGCTACGCCCTGGTCTTCCGCACGGCGGCGGCGGTGCTGCTCGCAGCGGCCGTACTGATGTGGGCGTGGCTGCCGAAGGCACGCGCGAAGGACTGAGCGAGCCCAGAAGGAAGCGCCCCCGAAAAACGCGCCCCGAAGGGGGCGCGTCACAAGGGGCGCGGGGAAGGCGCGGGGAACTGCGCGAGCAACCCCCACCGGCCCGCGGCCGACGAACCATTGCAACCCGCCCCCCCCCCCCCCGCGCGGCCGACGAACCATCGCAACCCACCCCCCGCTCAGACCCACCCCCGCTGCCGAGCCGCGCGCAGCGCCTCCGCCCGGTTGCGGGTACCGGTCTTGCCGATCGCGGCGGACAGATAGTTGCGGACCGTGGACTCGGACAGATGCAGCACCGCGGCGATGTCCGCGACCGTCGCACCGTCCGCCGAGGCCCGCAGCACGTCGCACTCCCGGCCGGTGAGCGGACTGGGCCCCGCACTGAGCGCGGCCGCGGCCAGCGCCGGGTCGACGACCGTCTCACCGGCCAGCACCCGGCGGATCGCACCGGCCAGCTCCTCCACCGGGCCGTCCTTCACCAGGAAACCGGCGGCACCCGCCTCCATGGCCCGCCTGAGGTACCCGGGGCGGCCGAACGTGGTCAGGATCAGCACCCGGCAGCCGGGCACCCGCTCCCGCAGCTCGGCGGCGGCGTCCAGGCCGCTCAGGCCCGGCAGTTCGATGTCGAGCAGGGCGACGTCGGGGCGGTGCGCGAGCGCGGCGGCGACGATCTCGTTCCCGGCCGCCACCTGCGCGACCACCTCGATGTCCGCCTCCATCCCGAGCAGCAGCGCGAGCGCGCCGCGCATCATGCCCTGGTCCTCGGCGAGGAGGACACGGACGGGGTGGTCGCGGGGGGTCTCGTCGGTCACGGGGCAAGGGTAGGGGGCACCCGGTCATGCGGACGCACGAAGGCTCGGGCGGTGGCCGTGGCGAGGGTCCGGGCGCCGCGCCGAGGGTTCGGGCGCCGCGCCGAGGGTTCGGGCGTCCGCCCGCCCGGGAGCTACGCCGGTGCGCCCACCGGCCGTTCCTCCTCCCGCACCGGAAGCTCCGCCGTCACCGAGAAGCCGCCCCGCGGCCCCACCCCCGCCGTGAGCGAGCCACCCGCCGTGGCGAGGCGCTCCGTGAGGCCGGTCAGGCCCGTGCCCGGACCCTGCGTGGGGCCCGCCACGCCCGTGCCGTCGTCCGTGACCGTCAGCCGGACCCGGTCCGCACCGCCCGAGACCGCGATCTCGCAGCGGCTCGCCCCGCTGTGCCGTACGACGTTGGTGACCGCCTCCCGCACCACCCAGCCCAGCAGCGCCTCCGTCTGCGGGGGCAGCGGCGGGCCGGAGCGGTGGACCACCGCCTCCACGTCCGCCGCGTCCAGCGCCGACCGGGCCCGGTCCAGCTCGGTGCCGAGGCTGCCCTCCCGGTAGCCCGTGACCGCCTCGCGGACCTCGGTCAGCGCCTGGCGGCCGACCGACTCGATGTCCGTGATCTGGGTCAGCGCCGCGTTCAGGTCCCGGGGCGCCAGCCGGCGGGCGGCCTCCGACTTGACCACGATCACCGACAGCGTGTGCCCCAGCAGGTCGTGCAGATCGCGCGAGAACCGCAGCCGCTCCTCCGCCACCGCACGGGTGGCCAGCTCCTCCCGGGCGGCGCGCAGTTGACGCACGGCGTCGGACAGGCTCAGGATCGCGGCCGTCACCATCGTCGAAAGGAACGTCGCGTAGGCGATGTTCAGGCCGTCCCAGCCGTCCCGGACGCCGCCCACGACACCCGCCACCACCGCCAGCGACCAGCCCCACCGGCCCAGCCACCGGCCGCGCAGCGCCGCCCCCGCGGCGAGGCCCAGCAGCGGGAAGAACAGCAGCCAGCTGCCGCCGTACGCGAGTGCCAGACCGCACGTCACCAGCGCCATGGCGCCCAGCGCCAGCCGCGTGGACGGCGACTCGCGCGTCTCCTTGTCGAAGGAGCGGAACGCCACGTAGATGTACAGCGAGTTGAAGACGAGCAGTCCCGCGCCGCCGACCCAGGGGTTGGACGTCCGCCCCTGGAAGATGTTGGCCAGGCTGCCCAGGCCCATCAGCAGCCACGGCAGCAGTGTGAAGCCGGAGGGCGGCGGGCCGGCCCGCTCCGTCCGCTCGCCCTCCCGGTCCGCCGCCTCGGACTGCCGCGCGAGCTGCCACGCGTCGAGTCGGCACGACACCTTGCGCAACCGCCCCCGGATCCCGGTCATGGCTGTCGGCTCCCTTCCGCTCCGCGCCCGCGGCGCTCAGTCGTTCGCCGCGCCGCGGCGGTAGGACAGGACGGCGTACACGCCGAAGGCCAGCAGCCATCCCGCCAGGACGAGGATTCCACCCACGGGCGGTGCCTGCCCCGTGGCCACCGACGTGCCGAGCTGGGCGAAGCGGTTGCTCGGAGTGAACCCCGACACCGTGCGCAGCCACTCGGGGAACAGCGCCAGCGGGAACCACAGGCCCCCGACCACCGCGAGGCCCAGGTTGGCCACCATGTTCGCGACGCCCGTGGTCTGCCCGGTCAGCCGGTACCCGTTGCCGAGCCCCAGCAGCGTGAACGGCACCGATCCGAGCCAGAGCAGCAGCGCCAGCGCCGCCCACTGCCAGGCGTCCAGCCGCACGCCGTTGATCAGGCCGCCCGCGCCGAGCACCGCCGCGATCGCGGGCAGCACGGTGACGGAGGAGGTCAGGGCGCGGCCCACGACCACCTGGTGCGGCGGCATCGGCGTCACCCTCAGCTGCCGCAGCCAGCCGATCGCCCGGTCCTCGGCGACCCCGCCGCCGGTGTTCAGGGCCGAGCCGACCGCGCCGTAGGCGGCCATGCCGACCATCGCACCCGTCTTCCAGTCGCCCGCGTCGTCCCCGAGGTTGGTGAAGAGCAGGTACATCAGGACCGGCATGGCGATGCCGCCGATCACGAAGCCGGGATCGCGCAGCGTACGGCGCGTCTCCAGGACCAGGTAGTCCCTCATCGCATGCTCTCCTTCTCCGGTGCGGGTGCGGGTGCGGGTGCGGGTGCGGGTGCGGGTGTTGTGGGTGCGGGTGTCGGTGCCGGGGCCGTCAGGGCCAGGAACGCGTCGTCCAGGGACGCGGGGGCGACCTCCAGGCCGCGAATCGCGCCGAGTTCCGCGAGGGCGACCACGGTCGCGTCGGAGTCGTCGGTGCGCAGCAGCGCACGGTCCCCCCGCACCTCCAGCGAGCGGACCCCGGGCAGCAGGGTCAGGCCGTCGGCGGGCCGGCCGGCCAGGTCGAAGGAGACGCGGCTGCCGCCCGCCGCCCGGCGCAGCTCGTCGCCGGTGCCGTCCGCGACGATCCGCCCCCGGTCGACGACCAGGATCCGGTCGGCGTGCGCGTCGGCCTCCTCCAGGTAGTGCGTGGAGAAGAGGACCGTGCTGCCCCCGAGGGTGTAGGCCCGCATCGACTCCCAGAAGGCGTGCCGGGCCTCCACGTCGAGGGCCGCCGTCGGCTCGTCCAGGACCAGCAGGTCGGGGCGGCCGGCCAGCGCGAGGGCGAAGCGCACCCGCTGGACCTGGCCGCCGGACAGCCGGTCCACGCGCCGCCCGGCCAGCGCGGCGATCCCCGCCAGCTCCAGGGCCTGCCCGACGGGCATCGGCGCCGGATAGCGGCCGGCCACGAAGGCGACCAGCTCGCCCACGGTGACCCGGGGGACCGCCCGTGCCTCCTGGAGCATGGCCCCCACCCGCCCCGCGCGCACGGCACCCTCCGGAGGACCGCCGAACAGCTCCACCGTGCCGGCGTCGGGCGGGCGCAGGCCGAGCAGCAGCGCGATCGCCGTCGACTTGCCCGCGCCGTTGCGGCCGAGCAGCGCGACCGTCTCGCCGCGCTCGATCCGCAGGTCCATGCCGTCGACGGCGCGGACGTCGCCGTACGCCTTGGCCGCTCCCGCGAAGGAGACGGCGGGGGTGGTGCCCTCTGTCGGTGTCATGCCGACGACGCTACGGAGCCGGCGGGGGCCGACGGCAGATGCGGTTGTCCGGTGTTCGGCAGGACAAATGTCATGGGCGGCGGGCGTCCCGTACGGTGACCGGGACAGCAGGGACGCGCGGGAGACGAGCCGGGAGAGCCATGCCCATCGACGCAGCCGGGGCGCTCGCCGCCGCACCCCGGGTCCGCGAGATCGCCTGGGACCACAAGGACGTCCAGCTCTACCACCTCGGCATCGGCGCGGGCCGGCCCGCCACCGACCCCGGCGAGCTGCGCTACACCCTGGAGTCCCGGCTGCACGTCCTGCCGAGCTTCGCGACGGTGGCCGGCGGCGGTGCCCCGGGAGTGATCGGCACGCTGTCCGTGCCCGGCGTCGACGTCGACCTCGCCCGCGTCCTGCACGGCGGGCAGCGGCTGCGGCTGCACCGGCCCGCCGTCCCGGTGCGGGGCAGGGCGAGGGCGTCCTCGCGCGTCGTCGCCGCGTACGACAAGGGCGGCGCGGCCGTCCTCGTCCTGCGCACCGAGGTCACCGACGGCGACGGGCCGCTGTGGACCGACGAGGCCGAGGTCTTCGTACGCGGGGAAGGCGGCTGGGGCGGTGAGCGGGGCCCGTCCGGACGCCCCTCGCCACCGCCCGCCGAGCCCGCGGACCACGTCGTCGAACGGACCGTGCGCGAGGACCAGGCCCTGCTCTACCGGCTCTCCGGCGACTTCAACCCCCTGCACGCCGACCCGGAGTTCGCCGCGCGCGCCGGCTTCGAGCGGCCCGTCCTGCACGGGCTGTGCACGTACGGCACCACGCTCAAGGCGGTCGTCGACACGCTGCTGGACGGTGACGTGACCCGGGTGCGCGCGTACGACGCGCGGTTCGCCGGGGTGGTGTACCCGGGGGAGACGCTGCGGGTGCGGATGTGGCGGACCACCGGTACGGACGGCGGCGGGGCCGACGGCGGCCGGGCGGACGGCGGCGGGGCGGGCGAGGCGCGGGTGGCCGTGAGTGCCGTGGAGCGCGGCGACGCGCCCGTCCTCTCCGACACGGTCGTCCGGTACGGCTGACGACGGGGCACAGGGCGCGGGGCACGACAGCGGCCCCGCCCGTCGGATGCGACGAACGGGGCCGGAGCCGCGTGCTGTTCGTGTGTGCCTTGTCCGTGCCGTCAGGCGGCCGTCTCGGACTCCTCCGCAGGCTTGCGGTGGCGGCCCTGTGGGGTCGCCTCGCCTTCCTGGCTGGAGACCGGTCCACGGTGCTTGCCGTGACCGGCGTCGATCTCGGAAACGTCGGCACCGGCGGCCTGCATCGGCTGGGTCGTGCTGGCGTCGTTCATCGGAAGGAATTCACCCCGTCAACATGATCTTTCCTACAGCCGGGCGAGTCTAACCGGCACACCTCGGGACGGATCCAGGCGGCCACGCCAACCGGCACTACTTCGTTACAAGCCGTGCCAGCGGGGCCTGTTGCAGCGGTACGGGGCGCGGCTGGGCGGCGGCGGGGGTGTCCGCCGTACCGGGGGCGTCGCCGGACTCGCCCCGAGCCGTTGCCTCCGGATTCCCGGGCTGCTCGCCGCCCGCACCGCCGGCGCCGTCCGCACCGCCTGTGCCACCCGCACCGCCGGCGCCGTCCGAGCGGTCCGCGCCCCTCGCACCGCCGGTACCGTCCGCACCCTTCGTGCCACCCGCGTCGGCGGTGTCCGGTGCGATCAGCCGGGCCACCCCGCACGGCGACCGTGGTGTGGAGCAGGGCAGTCGCAGCTCCCCGTCCGCCGTCCACAGCCCGGCACCCGTCAACCACCCCTCCGGCGCCGGAAGATGACGCACCTGTCGTTCGGCGGGCCGCCACACCCCGACCCAGCTGCCGAACGCGCCGTCCACACGCAGGGCCACCGCGCAGCGTTCCGGGGTCAGCACCTGACCCGGCTGGACGGCGAACGGCGTCACGACGCAGTCCGGCATCCGCAGGCACTCCGGGAAGCGCACCGGCAGCGTGCTGCCCAGCACACCCCAGCCGAGCCGCTCCCGCCCCGGCGAAGGGGCGTCCGAGCCGATGAGCACCAGCCCGCTGTCGGGGTCGGCCAGCAGCAGCCGGTCGTCGCTGTCCGGGGCGATCTGCAGCAGCGGCGACACCTCGCCGTCCCGCTCCAGGTCCACCACGACCGCCTTGGTGCGCCCGCCGGTCTCCCGGTCCACCGCCAGCATCCGCCCCGTGCGGTCCAGCCAGGCCCCGCCCGAGCAGCGGCCGGGGATCTCGGCCACCCGCTCGGGCCCGAAGGCGCCGCCCGCGACCTGCCACAGCACCGTCGAACGCGGACCGGCCGCGAGGGCGTACGCCCGCTCGCCGCCCGGCACCGGCGGCAGCAGCCGCAGCCCCGTGCCGTCGGCCGGGCTCTCGACCGCGCCGAGCGGCAGCTCGCCGGTGCCGGGCCCGGTCGGGTACAGCAGCGCGAAATGGTGCCGGCCGGCCGCCACCCGGTGGACCAGGACCCGTCCGTCGCCCATCGGCTGCACCTCGGTGCCGGGCTCCTCGGGCTGGTTGCCCGGCAGCGGCACCGCGTACGGCTCGGGACCGTCCAGGGTCCAGCGCTCGGGGTACCAGGCCTCTTCGCCACCGCTGTTTCCGCCGCGGCGGGCGAGACGTGCGGCGTAGGCACCCTCCGCGGTGATGCTGCAGCCCGCCCGCGGGGCCCCGCTGTCACCGGGGTCCGCCGAGGGCTCGATCGCACAGGCCGTCATCGTTCGGTCACCTCCGGCGACGAAGCTAGTTTTCGCACGCACGGGCGTGGGACCGGCGCCGGTCCCCATCACACATACGTGTGTCACAGGAACGATTCGCCTGAGGGAAGGGCGCGGTGTGTGCTGTGCCGGACCGGACGGCCAGGGGCGCGGCGGACGGTTGCGGCCGCGGGTACAACGGCGCAGAACCTCCAGGTAGCCTTGCATGCGTGCCCCGTCTGTCAGAAGTCATCGCCGCGCTGGACAACCTGTGGCCCGCCGAGCGGGCCGAGTCCTGGGACGCGGTCGGCACCGTCGTGGGCGACCCCGACCAGGAGGTCACGCGGGTCCTCTTCGCGGTGGACCCCGTCCAGGAGATCGCCGACGAGGCCGTGAAGCTCGGCGCCGACCTGCTCGTCACCCACCACCCGCTGTATCTGCGCGGGACGACGACGGTCGCGGCGTCCACCTTCAAGGGCCGTGTGGTGCACACCCTGATCAAGAACGACATCGCCCTGCACGTCGCCCACACCAACGCCGACACCGCCGACCCGGGCGTCTCGGACGCGCTGGCCGGCGCGCTCGACCTGAACGTCGTACGGCCCCTGGTACCGGACCCGAGCGATCCCGAGGGGCGCCGCGGTCTGGGGCGGGTGTGCGAGCCGCAGCTTCCGCTGACGGTGCGCGAGCTGGCCGCACGCGCCGCCGAGCGGCTGCCCGCCACGGTGCAGGGCATCCGCGTGGCCGGCGACCCGGACGCGACCGTGCGCACGGTCGCCGTCAGCGGCGGCTCCGGCGACAGCCTCTTCGACCACGTACGGGCGGCGGGCGTCGACGCCTTCCTCACCGCGGACCTCCGCCACCACCCCGTGTCCGAGTTCTCCGCGGACCGCGCGGCCCGTCGTCCCCTCGCGCTGCTCGACGCGGCGCACTGGGCCACCGAGTGGCCCTGGTGCGAGCTGGGCGCCGCCCAGCTCGACGAGATCTCCGACCGCAACGGCTGGGACCTCAGGGTCCACGTCTCGAAGACGGTCACCGACCCCTGGACCGCCCACGCGGCGTCCGCCCCGACCTCTAGCGCAATGGGAGCCCCCAACTGAAAGCCGCGCCCGCCGACCAGATCCGCCTCCTCGACGTCCAGGGCCTCGACACGCGCCTCCAGCAGCTCGCGCACAAGCGCCGGTCCCTGCCCGAGCACGCCGAGATCGAGTCGCTGACCAAGGACCACACCCAGCTGCGCGACCTGCTCGTGGCCGCGCAGACCGAGGAGAGCGACTGCGCCCGCGAGCAGACCAAGGCCGAGCAGGACGTGGACCAGGTGCGCCAGCGCGCCGGCCGCGACCAGCAGCGCCTGGACTCCGGCGCCGTCACCTCCCCGAAGGACCTGGAGAACCTCCAGCGCGAGATCGCCTCCCTCGCCAAGCGCCAGGGCGACCTCGAGGACGTCGTCCTGGAGGTGATGGAGCGCCGCGAGTCCGCGCAGGAACGGGTCGCCGAGCTGACCGAACGGGTCGGCGCGGTCCAGGGAAAGATCGACGACGCCACCGCGCGCCGTGACGCGGCCGTCGAGGAACTGGACGGCGAGGCGGCCTCGGTGACCAAGGAGCGCGAGGTCGTCGCGGGCTCCGTCCCCGAGGACCTGCTCAAGCTGTACGACAAGCTGCGCGAGCAGCAGGGCGGCGTCGGTGCGGCCAAGCTGTACCAGCGCAGTTGCCAGGGGTGCCGCCAGGAACTGGCCATCACCGAGCTGAGCGAGATCCGCGCGGCTGCGCCCGACACGGTCGTCCGCTGCGAGAACTGCCGCCGCATCCTGGTGCGCACGGCCGACTCCGGGCTGTAGGGGCCGGTCCGGTGAACGACCAGGCGGCGCGTCCGGCGGCTCGTCCCGCGCGGGAGTTCGTCGTCGAGGCCGACGGCGGGTCGCGGGGCAACCCCGGGCCCGCCGGCTACGGCGCGGTGGTGCTGGACGCGGCGACGGGGGAGACCCTGGTGGAGACCGCCGAGTACCTCGGGGTCGTCACCAACAACGTCGCCGAGTACCGGGGTCTGCTGGCCGGCCTGCGCGCGGCGAAGGAGCTGGACCCGGACGCCGGCGTGCGCGTCCGCATGGACTCCAAGCTCGTCGTCGAGCAGATGTCGGGCCGCTGGAAGATCAAGCACCCCGACATGAAGCCGCTGGCGGCCGAGGCGGCCCGGGTCTTCCCGCCCGGTCGCGTGACGTACGAGTGGATCCCCCGGGCGGACAACAAGCACGCCGACCGCCTGGCCAACGAGGCGATGGACGCGGGCGCACGCGGCGAACAGTGGTCGCCGTCCGAGTCGACGGCGGAGCTCGACGCCGCGGCCACCGGCGGCGTGGGTTCACGGGCGGCCGCCGACACCGACGTACGCGCCGCGAAGGCCGTGGCCTCGCCCGGCTGGGGACCCCCCGACATGGGCGCCCCCGCCACGTTCGTCCTCCTGCGGCACGGGGAGACGCCGCTCACCCCGCAGAAGCGGTTCTCTGGGAGCGGCGGCAGCGATCCGTCCCTGTCGG
Organism: Streptomyces sp. CCM_MD2014; assembly: GCF_000772045.1. Lineage (GTDB taxonomy): Bacteria > Actinomycetota > Actinomycetes > Streptomycetales > Streptomycetaceae > Streptomyces > Streptomyces salinarius. The sequence goes on from NZ_CP009754.1 coordinate 6,234,660, forward strand.
CCGTCGGCCGGGAGCAGGCCGAGAAGGTCGCCGCGAGCCTCGCCCGGCGCGGCACGATCGAGGCGATCGTCGCCTCACCCCTGGCCCGCACCCGCGAGACCGCAGGCATCGTCGCCGCCCGCCTCGGCCTGGAGGTGGCGATCGAGGAGGGGCTGCGGGAGACCGACTTCGGCGCGTGGGAGGGGCTCACCTTCGGCGAGGTGCGCGAGCGTTATCCCGACGACCTGGACGCCTGGCTGGGCTCCCCGGACGCGGAACCCACCGGCGGCGGAGAGAGCTTCGCGGCCACCGGCGCCCGGATCGCCGCCACCCGCGACAAGCTGGTCGCGGCGTACGCGGGCCGCACGGTGCTGCTGGTCTCCCACGTGACGCCGATCAAGACCTTCCTGCAGCTCGCCCTGGGCGCCCCGCCCGAGTCACTGTTCCGGATGGAACTGTCGGCGGCGTCCCTGTCGGCGGTGGCGTACTACGCGGATGGCGGCGCCAGCGTCCGCCTGTTCAACGAGACGTCCCACCTGCGCTGAGCAGTCCGGCCGCCTCGCGGGCGAGCCGCTCCACGCGCGCCCAGTCCCGGCCGGCCACCGCGTCCTTGGGCAGCATCCAACTGCCTCCCACACACCCGACGTTGGGCAGCGCCAGGTACTCCGGAGCGGAGGCCGGCGTAATGCCGCCGGTCGGGCAGAAGCGCGCCTGCGGCAAGGGCGCGGCGAGCGCCTTGAGATACGCGGTGCCGCCCGCCGCCTCGGCCGGGAAGAACTTCATCTCCCGCACCCCGCGCTCCAGCAGCGCCACCACCTCCGAAGTCGTCGACACGCCCGGCAGGAACGGCACCCCGGACCCCCGCATCGCCTCCAGCAGCGCGTCCGTCCATCCCGGGCTGACCAGGAACCGTGCCCCGGCCGTCACGACCTGCCCGACCTGCTCCGCCGTGACGACGGTGCCCGCGCCGACCACGGCGCCCGGCACCTCGGCGGCGATCGCCCGGATCGCGTCGAGGGCGACCGGTGTCCGCAGGGTCACCTCGATCGCGGGCAGCCCGCCGGCGACGAGCGCCCTGGCGAGCGGCACCGCGTCGGCGAGGTCGTCGACGACCACGACGGGGACGACGGGCGCGAGATCCAGCACCGAGGCGGCGGGGGAGGAGGGCAGCGGAGAACTCATGCCCTCATCGTGCCGCCGAAACGCATGCTCTGCAATCCCCGTTGCAAGCAGCGCAACGGGGATCGACGGCTGACGGGGTCAGTGCACCTCGTCCACGAGCACGTCCAGCGACCACGGCTTCCCGGCCTTCGCGGGAGCGTCCGCCTCCACCTCGTACCCGAGGGCACGCAGCGCGTCCACCAGCTCGGCCGGCCCCTCGGGCGAGGTGCCGGACGCCAGCAGACTCCGTACGATCCGCCCCTTGGTCGCCTTGTTGAAGTGGCTGACCACCTTCCGGGTCGGCGCGTGCAGCACCCGCACGGTCGCCGTCCGCGAGGCGACCTCGCCCTTCGGCTTCCAGGCCGCCGCGTACGCAGCCGACCGCAGGTCGAGGACGAGCCCGTTCCCGGCCGCCTCCGGCAGCACCTCGGCCATCGGTGCCCGCCAGTGCGTGCCCAGCGCTCCGATGCCGGGCAGCTTCACGCCCATCGAGCACCGGTAGGAGGGGATCCGGTCGGTCACCCGCACGGCACCCCACAGCCCGGAGAACACCAGCAGCGACCTGGCCGCCCGCCGCTTGGCGGCGGCGTCCAGCGAGGCCAGGTCCAGGGCGTCGTACAGCACCCCCGTGTAGATCTCCCCCGCCGGACGGGCGCCCGCGGTCAGCAGCTCCGCGTTCTTGGCGACCTCGCCGCGCAGCCCCTCGCTCAGCCCGAGCACCTCGCGGGCCTTCTCCTCGTCGCCGGCACACAGCTCGACCAGCTCGCCGAGGACGGCCTCCCGGGCCGCGGTGAGCCCCGGCAGGGACAGCGACCCGGTCTTCAGCGGGGCACCCCGGCCGGACGCGGCCTTCCCCTCGGACGGCGGCAGCAGGACAAGCACACGTACTCCTTCACGACAAGCTCTCGGCCCCCGGTCAGGGTACGGCGTCCCCGGCCCGCGCCCGCTCGACGGCCCGCACCAGCGCCCCCGGGTCGTCGGCATGGAACCGCACCACCCGCACCTCCCGCCGCCGCCCGAAGAAGGAGACGTGGGTGACCGGCTCGGCGAGTTCGACGGTGACGGAGGTCTGGGACCCCACGGCGAGGTCCAGCTCCCCGTACCTCGGCTCGTGCGTCGTACGCAGCTCACGCCGGACGGAGGCGATCCGCTCCAGCGGTATCCGCACGTCGACGTGGATCGCGCGCCGGATCCGCAGCGTCCCGGCGTCCGGATCCAGCACGTGCGGCCGGACCACGGACGCGGCGTGCAGCCCGACCACGATCACCACGGTGTACACGTCCAGCACCAGCACCACGTGGTGCACGGCGGGCCAGTCCCGCAGCAGCACGGACATCATCACGGACTCGACGACACACACGAAGGCGAACCCGCCCATCATCGCGCCCTGCCCCCGCGCGTACCCGAAGACGGTCCCGCCGCGCGCCGCCCCATCGGTACGCCTGGCCGCCCACAGCCACAAACTGGCCAGCAACCGCAGCTCGTGCCGCACGAGCAGGTACGGAACCGCGACGAGACCGGTGCCCCTCACGACCGCCCTCCCCGGGAGGCGATCTCCATGGCCTGCCTGATGGCCTCCGCCTGGGCCGGCGCGAAGTCCTCGTACAGGGCGCGCAGGAGACCGTGGCCGGGGTCGAGGTCGAAGCCCTCCTCGGGCAGCAGCTCGGCGGGCATGCAGTCGGCGAGCACGCGGGCGGCCTCCGCCACGCGGGGATCGTCGGCGCCGGCGTCGGCCAGCTCGTCGAGCAGCGCGTAGATACGGCGGGCCCGAGCCGCCGCATCCGGGGAGCCCAGGGCACCGCGCAACGCGGCCAGCAGCCCGGCCCGCTCCTCCGGCGCGACGGTGCTCTCCAGCAGCACCAGCATCTCCCGGTCCCGCAGGGCCATCGGCGAGCCGGACACGTCCCCGATCCCGGCGAACAGCTCGGCCAGCTCCGGCGACACCGGCCCCTCGGCCGGCACCCCGCCCTCCGCCTCCAGCAGTTCCCGCAACCGCGCCCGGCGGTCCCGGATCGCCGCCTCCTGCCGCGCGAGATCCGCGTCCAGTTCCGCCAGCACCTCGGCGAGATCCTTCCCGGCGTCGTCCGCGAGCACGTCCCGCACCTCCGCGAGCCCGAGCCCCAGCTCGGTCAGCCGCCTGATCCTGGCCAGCACGACGACATGCCGCAACGTGTACGTCCGATACCCGTTGGCCAGCCGCTCCGGTTCGGGCAGCAGGCCCTGATGGTGGTAGTGCCGCACGGTCCGCGTGGTGACGCCGACGGCGGCCGCGAGTTCTCCGATCCGCATGGCCCCAGTAGAAACGTTGACGTTGCGACAGGGTCAAGCGCGGCGGTTCGCCTTCCGGACACCGACGCCGATCCTGTGCCACGATCGAGGGAACGGTTCCCGATCTCTCGGACAGGTGATCAGCCGATGCCCCAGCCTGGCGAGCGACCGAAGGAGGGGCGTGACATGACTGCCATGGCACACGAACCGATCACGCAGGACCTCTTGCTGGAGTGGTTTCTCGCCCTGGACACCCCGGAGGGGTTCCGGGCGGAACTGATCGACGGGGAGATCGTCGTGACACCGCCGCCGGACGGGGACCACGAAGACTGCATCGGGCTGATCGTGAGCCAGGTGCACCGGCGGTCCGTCACCGACATGCAGTTCTCCGGCAACAAGGGACTCAAACTGAAGAACGCCGATGGCCTCTTGGCGGACCATGTGATCCCTGACGGCACCTTCGCGCCCGCGGCTTCCAGGCTCTATCGCGGAGCCGAGCCCTGGATGCCTTGCGACGGTGTCTCACTGGTGCTGGAGGTGACTTCCAGCAAGCCCAAGGCCGACCGCGAGACCAAACGCCGTGCCTATGCACGCGGCGATATCCCGTTGTACCTGCTCGTCGACCGCCAGGAGTCGTCGATCACGCTGTTCAGCGACCCGGGCCACGACGACTACCGACAGCACTGCACCGTCGCCCTCGGAAAGCCGCTGACCCTCCCCGCCCCCTTCTCTTTCGACCTGGACACCACCGACTTCCTCTGATCCCGTAGACGCAGGGGGTGGTCGGCGATGGACGCGCGCGGCGAGCAGGCACGCTGGACGAGGGCACGGCTGGGGACGGCCGGCCCGACCCTCGACCTCCTCACCGCCCGCTTCGACCGGCACGTCTACGCTCCGCACGCCCACGACGAGTTCACGGTCGGCGTCACCGTAGGCGGACTCGAGGTCATCGCCTACCGGGGCGGGCACATCCACTCAGGGCCGGGCTCCATCGTCGTCCTGGAGCCGGGCGAGGTGCACACCGGCGGCCCGGCCGCCCCCGATGGCTACTCGTACCGCGCCCTGTACGCGACCCCGTCCCTCCTCACCGACGGCACCCGCGCCACCGCCCTCCCGTACTTCCGCGAGCCGGTCATCGACGACCCGGAACTCGCCGCCGCCCTGCGCGCCGCACACACCGACCTGGCCCGCCACCCCGACCCGCTGGAGGCCGAGTCCCGCCTTCCCTGGCTGCTCACGGCGCTCGCCCGCCGCCACTCCACGGCCCGCGCCGCCGACGACGCCGTCCCCGGCTCCGACCGCGTCGCCCGCGTCGTACGCGACCGGCTCGCCGACGAACTCCTCGCCCCGCCGCCGCTGGCCGCCCTCGCCACCGACCTCGGCCTGTCCCGCTACCAACTCCTGCGGGCCTTCCGTACGGCGACGGGGATGCCGCCGTACGCCTGGCTCGCCCAGCACCGGGTGGCCAGGGCGCGCGGGCTCCTGGACGCGGGCCTGCGCCCGGCCGAGGTGGCGGCCCTGGTGGGCTTCGCCGACCAGGCGCACCTGACCCGCTGGTTCCGCCGGGTCCTCGGGGTGACCCCGGCGGCGTACCGCAACAGCGTTCAAGACCGCGCGGGGTGAGGCGGCCGAGACTCGCCGCATGACTGCACGCGGCTGGTTCCTGTTCTCCCTGATGGGAGTGGTCTGGGGCATCCCCTACCTGATGATCAAGGTGGCGGTGGACGAGGTGTCCCCGTCCGGAGTGGTGTTCACGCGCTGCGCGCTCGGCGCGGCCCTCCTGCTCCCCTTCGCCCTGCGCAAGGGAGACCTCTTCGGCACCGTACGGCGCCACTGGAAGCCCATGCTGGCCTTCGCGGTGATCGAGATCATCGGCCCCTGGTGGACCCTGACCGACGCCGAGCGGCACCTGTCCAGCTCCACCGCCGGGCTGCTGATCGCGGGCGTGCCGATCGTCGGCGTGTTCCTGGCGCGCTTCTTCGGGGCCGCGGAACGGGTCGGCGTTCGCCGGATCACCGGACTCGGCCTCGGCCTCGGGGGCGTCGCCGTCCTCACCGTGCCGCACCTCACCGGCGGCGACGCCCGCTCGCTGGCCGAGGTGCTGGCGACCGTCGTCGGGTACGCCACCGCCCCCCTGATCGCCGCCCGCCACCTCAAGGACGTCCCCACCCTCCAGCTCATCACCCCCTGCCTCACCCTGGCCGCCGTCGTCTACGCCCCCGCGGCCTTCCTGACCCGGCCCACCACGCTCCCCTCCGGCGAGGCCCTGGCGGCCCTGGCCGGCCTCGGCGTCGTCTGCACCGCGATCGCCTTCGTGGCCTTCCTGGAGCTGATCAAGGAGGTCGGCCCGGTCCGCGCCGGCGTCATCACCTACGTCAACCCGGCGGTCGCCGTCGCCGCGGGCGCTCTCCTCCTGGACGAGGACCTGACCCTCGGCATCGGCGTCGCCTTCACGCTGATCCTGGCCGGCTCGGTCCTCGCGACGGCCGCCGCCGGTCCGGGGCGGGAGGTCCGCCGGGTACCATGGTCCACACGGCAGACGAGCCGGGCGGGCGGCCGCGTGGAGTCCCTCACGGGACTTCCCGAGGAACGTCCGGGCTCCACAGGGCAGGGTGATGGCTAACGGCCACCCGGGGTGACCCGCGGGACAGTGCCACAGAAAGCAGACCGCCGGAGGCTTCGGCCCCCGGTAAGGGTGAAACGGTGGTGTAAGAGACCACCAGTGCCCAGGGCGACCTGGGCAGCTAGGTAAACCCCACCCGGAGCAAGGTCAAGAGGAGCGCCGTAAAACGCGCTCTGCGCGGACGATCGAGGGCTGCCCGCCCGAGTCCGCGGGTAGACCGCTGGAGGCCGGTGGCAACGCCGGCCCTAGATGGATGGCCGTCGCCGACGGGACCGCGAGGCCCCGTCGGAACAGAACCCGGCGTACAGCCCGACTCGTCTGCCGCCTCGTCAGTCCTTGCGTCCCGTCACCGCGACCGTGACGCCGAGGCCGATCATCGTGAGGCCGCCGATTCCGCCGACCAGGGAGAGGCGTCGGGGCGAGCGGGCGAACCAGTCGCGGCCGGTCGCGGCGGCCAGGCCCCACACGCTGTCGCAGGCCACCGCGATGATGTTGAAGATCAGGCCCAGCAGCAGCATCTGCGTCATCACGTGACCCTGGGCGCGGTCCACGAACTGGGGGAGTACGGCGGCGAAGAAGACCATGGTCTTCGGGTTGGCCACACCGACCGCGAACCCCTCCCACAGCGTGCGCAGGCCGCCGCCGTTCCGCGCGGATTCCCGTTCCGTGACCGCGGCGTGCAACGAGCCGCGTTGCCGCCACGCCCTGACACCCAGGTGGACCAGGTAGGCGGCGCCGGCGAGCTTCAGCGTCGTGAAGACGAGCACCGAGCGTTCGACGACCGACCCGACCCCGAGCGCCACGGCCACGACGAGCGCGTAGGCGCCCAGCGTGTTCCCCACGACCGTGGTCAACGCGGCCCTGCGCCCTTGCGCAAGCGCCCGGCCGATCACGAAGAGCACGCTGGGGCCAGGGATCACGATCAGCAGGAACGACATCGCCGCGAAGGCGAGCAACCGTTCGGAGGACACCATGAGGCCATCGAAGCAGGCGCGGGCCAGTCCCTTCAGCCCAATTTCGCGTGAGGGTGCCGGGAAGCAGCGGAGCGCCCGCCGGCCGCGGCGGGCGTCGGCCGAGCGTCAGCCCAGGGACAGCAGCCGCAGGCGCAGGGCGAGTTGCAGCTCCAGGGCGTTCTCCGGGCTGTTCCAGTCCGGGCCGAGGATGGCCTGGACGCGGTCCAGGCGCTGCACCACCGTGTTGATGTGCACGTGCAGTTCCTCCTTGGCCCGGGTCAGGCTCCCGCCGCAGCCGAAGTAGGCGGCCAGGGTGCGCACCAGCTGGGTGCCGCGCCGGTCGTCGTACTCCAGCAGCGGTCCGAGGGTGGCCTTGACGAAACCGTCCACGTCGTGGCCCTCGCCCAGCAGCACCCCGAGGAAGCCGAGTTCGCCGGCGCTCCCGCCGGCTCCCCGGCGGCCCAGCACCTTGAGCGCCTGCAGACAGCGCGCCGCCTCGGCGTGGGCGTCGGCGAGGGCGCGCGGTCCGGCGGCGGGCCCGGCACCGGCCACCGTGACCGGGGCGCCCACCAGGTGGGTGAGCTGCTCGGCGGCGGCGCCGGCCGCCTCGCCCGGCGTGGCACCGCTGGCCGGGACCAGCATGACCGTACCGGCGTGTTCCGCGCTGACACCGTCGCCGCCGAACAGGTACTGCACGGCGGCGCCCGCCAGCCGCTCGCGTACGTCCGCGTCCGTCGAGGCGACCAGCACCAGGTGCGGACGGTTCAGGTCGATGCCGAGGTTCCGGCCACGCGCCACCAGACCGGCGGGGTCGCGGCCGGGCGCCGTGAGCAGGTCGGTGATCAGATCGCCGCGCACCCGGTTCTCCGCCTCGGCGACCGAGCGGCGCAGCAGCAGGAGCAGCGAGGTGACGACGCTGCTCCGCTCGAACAGGCGCCGGTCGGGGCCGTCCAGGTCGGGGCGGCCCGACAGCACCAGGCTGCCCAGCATCTCCTGCCCGGCCAGCACCGCGCACACCCAGCGCCCGTCGTGGACCACGGCGTGGGCGGTGGCGCGCGACTCCTCGGCGGCTCGCACCAGGGCCGCGGCGTCGTCGGTGCCACCGGCGCCACCAGTGCCGTCGGTGCCGACGAAGCCCTTCGGGGCGTCCGTACCGCTCGTGCCGGCCGGGGCGCTCCCGCCGGCGCCCCCGGCGCCGTGCGCGGTCGGGGTGAGCGGCCACCCTCCCGCGTCGAACACCGTGACGTCGCCCTCCAGGAGATCCGCGACGGCGGCGGCCACGTCGGCCACGTCACCGCCCCGCAGCACCAGGTCGCTGAGCCGGTCGTGGGACTCCTCGGCCCGCTGCATGGCGGCCGAGCGTTCCCGGATCACGGCGTTGGCCTCGGCCAGTTCGGCCAGCGCGACCCGCGCGTCGGTCATGGCCTTCGCCGTGTCGATCGCGATGGCGGCGTGGTTGGCCAGCGAACACAGCAGGGCCACCTCGTCCGGGGAGAAGGTGCGCGGCGTGCGGTCGGCGGCGAACAGGGCGCCGATCACCTTGCCGCCGCTCCCGGAACCCAGCAGCAGGGGAACGCCGAGGATCGCGACCAGGCCCTCGTCCAGGACACCGGCGTCGATGCTGCGCGTGTGGTGGAAGCGCTGGTCCGTCCGGTAGTCGGGCGTGGCGTAGGGACGCGCGGTCTGCGCGACCAGGCCGCCGAGGCCCTCGCCGAGCTGCAGCCGCAGGTTCTGGAACAGCTCGGACACCGAGCCGTCGGTGACCCGCATGAAGGTGTCGCCCGCCTCCTCGTCCGGAAGCGTCAGGTACGCCGTGTCGGTGCCGAGCAGCATGCGGGCGCGGCGGACGATGGACCGCAGTACCGCGTCCAGGTCGCGCAGGGCCGCGAGGTCCCCGGCGGTGTCGAACAGGGCGGTGAGTTCCGCCTCCCGGCGCTGGTGCTGCCGCAGCGCGCTGTGCACGCGCAACGCGGCCTGGGTGGCCTGCTCGATCTCCGCGAGGTCGTCGCCGCCGACGCCGCCGCGCCGCGCCTCCGTGGCGACGGTGCCGAAGTCCTCGGCGGGGGCACCGGAGGCCAGGAGTTCGAGGAGCCGGCGCAGGTGGGCGGCGACGGACGTGTTCTTGGGCATGGGCGGACCATTGTGAGGAAGGCGGGCAGCTCCCGCAAGGGCGACGGGGTGAGAGGCATGACGGGGACCTGAGGGGCGTGACGGGAGGGAGCGAGCACCCCCCCCGCCTCGCGCCTCCCTCCCGCTCCCGCCTTCTTGCCCACGGCGCTCGGCGGCGGCTCACATGGAGGCGGTCTCCTTCGGGTCGGCGGCCGGACGGGCCGTCGTTCCGGGACCGGCCGGCCCGACCGCGGCCAGGTCCGTGCCGCGGGTCTCCCGGGCGGCGACGACGGCGATCACGGTGACGACCGCCGACAGCGCGACGTACACCGAGATGGGGACGGAGGAGCCGTAGGAGCCCAGCAGCGCCGTCGCGATCAGCGGGGCGGGGGCGCCGGCCGCGACCGAGGAGAGCTGGGCGCCGATGGAGGCGCCGGTGTAGCGCATCCGGGTGGCGAACAGCTCGGAGAAGAACGCGGCCTGCGGGGCGTACATCGCGCTGTGGAAGACCAGTCCGACGGTGACCGCGAGGACGAGCGCCGGGAAGGACCGGGTGTCCAGCAGACCGAAGAACGCCCAGGACCACGCGCCCACACCGATCGCGCCCACCAGGTACACCGGCTTGCGGCCGACCCGGTCGGAGAGCGCGCCGAACAGCGGGATCAGGCAGAACTGCACCGCCGAGCCGATCAGCACCGCGTTCAGCGCGGGCTGCTTGGCGATGTCGAGGTGCTCCACGCAGTACGTCAGGACGAAGGCGGTGATCACGTAGTACGAGATGTTCTCCGCCATACGGGCTCCCATCGCGACCAGGATGTCCCGCCAGTGGTCGCGGACGACCGCGACGAACGGCAACCGCTCGGCCTTCTGCTTCGCCTCGCGCTCCTTCGACCTCGCCAGCGCCTCCTTGAACAGCGGGGACTCGTCGACGGACAGCCGGATCCACATGCCGACGATGACCAGCACGCCGGAGAGCAGGAACGGAACGCGCCAGCCCCAGGAGTTGAACGCGTCGTCGCTGAGCACGGTGGTCATCAGGGAGAGGACTCCGACGGCCAGCAGATTGCCCGCCGGCGCGCCGCCCTGGGGCCACGACGCCCAGAAGCCGCGGCGCCGGGCGTCGCCGTGCTCGGACACCAGGAGCACCGCCCCGCCCCATTCACCGCCCAGCGCGAAGCCCTGGATCAGGCGCAGCGTGGTGAGCAGCAGGGGAGCGGCGACGCCCAGCGTGTCGTAGCCGGGGACGCAGCCGATCAGGGTGGTCGAGCCGCCCATCATCAGCAGGCTGATCACCAGAAGCTTCTTGCGCCCCAGGCGGTCGCCGAAGTGGCCGAAGACGACGGCGCCGACGGGGCGGGCGGCGAAGCCGATGGCGTAGGTGAGGAAGGAGAGCAGGGTGCCGGTGAGCGGGTCGGACTCCGGGAAGAAGACCCGGCCGAAGACGAGGGCCGCGGCGGAGCCGTAGAGGAAGTAGTCGTACCACTCGATGGTGGTGCCGATGAGACTGGCCGCGACGACCTTGCGGAGGCCGGCCGGTTTCTTGGGGCTGCCTGGTTCGTTCACGGCGGTGTGAGCGCTGGCCATGTGTGTCACCGTCTCGGGGCGATAAGGGTCGGATCCGCCGGGCTCGGGGGACGTCGGGGACGGTCGAGCGGGTCCGGGGGAGTGGGCGGTGGGGGGTGAGTCGAAGGGTTCCTGCGGGGGGGGCAGACGGGCTCTCGGCGGTGGCGTCGGCGGGATCTCAGTGGGCCGTCCAGCCGCCGTCCAGCGGCAGCGAGGAGCCCGTGATGTATCCGGTGTTCTCGGCGCACAGCCACAGGGCGGCCCCGGCGACCTCGGCAGGCTCGATCAGCCGCTTGATGGCGGTGCGTTCGAGGAAGACCCGCTCGACCACTTCACCCGCCGGGATGTCGTGGGCGAGCGCCTGGTCCGCGATCTGGTCCTCGACGAGCGGGGTGCGGACGTAGCCGGGATTCAGACAGTTGCTGGTGACGCCGTGGGCGGCACCCTCCAGGGCGACCACCTTGCTGAGCCCTTCGAGGGCGTGCTTGGCCATGACGTACGCCGACTTGTAGGGGCTGGCGCGCAGGCCGTGCACGGAGGAGATGTTGACGACCCGGCCCCACCCCCGCGCGTACATGTGCGGCAGGGCGCGGCGCACGATCCGGAACGGCGCCTCCACCATCACCCGCTGGATCAGGGCGAAGCGGTCCATCGGGAACGCGTGGACGGGGGCGACGTGCTGGAGGCCGGCGTTGTTGACCACGATGTCGGCGTCGTCCGGCAGGGCCTCCACCGCGTCCGGGTCGGCGAGGTCGGCCACGATCGCCGTGCCGCCGGTCGCGGCGGCCACGTCCTTGGCGGCGCCGGCGACCAGGTCCACGACGTACACCTCGGCACCCACCGCGGCGAAGGCCTCGGCACAGGCCCGGCCGATTCCGCCGGCGGCCCCCGTGACCAGGGCCTTGCGTCCGGCCAGGAACCGGTGGGTGGGGCGGGCGGGCGGGGCGGTGCCGCCCGGGCCGGGGCGCCGGTCCGGGCCGTCGGCGGGGTTCTCGGTGCTCTCCATGGCGGAACACCGTAGGAAGGAAGCGAGACGTCGGACACGTGGGCCCGTCACACAATCGAGGGCCGCGGGATGGTGCCGGCCGCCATTTCCTCCGGTCCGGCCGCTCGGTGAAGCCGGCGTGGCCGCCGTGTGGCGCGGCCCGCTCAGCTCGCGGGCTGCTGGAAGTTCGTCAGGTCGGTGAAGCCCGGGCCCTCACCGAGTCGCCGGGCCAGTGCCGTGAGGAAGGCGTGGTTCTTCGGGTACGCGCCCTTCAGGCAGGCGCCGAGGAGAGTGGCGTGATCCAGATTCTGCACGGCGGTGTCCGGCGGCACGGTGATCGTCAGTTGGCCCTCGTCTCCGCGCACGCAGGTGACGGCGCTCGCGGTGCTGTCCGCCCTGACGCGGACGGCCGTGGCCAGGGACCCTGTCAGCGGGAGGAGGAACCCGGCTATCTTGCCGAGCTTGTCGATGGCGTCCTTCTCGTCCTTCGGCGCCGGGATGCCGTGCTCGGACCGGACCGCGGCGACCTGGTACAGGACGGGCCTCGTGAGTCCGGCGAAGCGCTCAGGGTCCGCACCCGCGGCCTTGGCCTGGTCCAGCAGCCGGTGGGCCTCGTTGATCACCTGCACGGCGATACCGAGCCCGCGGCGGACCGCCTTGCGCTGGTCCTCCCGCAGGTGCGGACCCTCGCCGAAGTCGTCCTGAACCTGACGGCCCGCACCTCCCTGTGTCCGGCCCTCCAGCACCCCCACGGCGTACCACACGTAGCTGTCCGGGTTCTGCAAGGCCCCCTTCGTGGACAACTGGTCGATGAGCCGGGAGGAGTTGTAGGCGATGTCCGGGGTGCCGAGCGCGGCATGCACCGCCTCGTGGACCAAGGTGTCGCGGCGGTGCCGATCGTCCACTTCGTGGAAGCGCGTGGTCGCCGTGATCCTGCCCTTCTGGGTAAAGGCGAAGACGGAGGTCTTCTCCCCCTCCCGGTACCCGTCCACCACCTCCATGGGGGCGCCCGGTGTGGCTTCCCACGCCAGCGCGAGCCGGTCGAGAACCTTCTTGTAGTTTCCCTTCACCGTTGCGGCAACGGCCTGCGGGCCGAAGACGGTCCGCAGGAAATCGTCGTCCTCCACCTTGGTCATGGTCTCTGCCACCAGGGCGTGGGCGCTGTTGACCGCACTCTGGATGGCCTCGCGGCGGGCTTGCGGAGCGGAGGCGGGCTCATGGGAGGCCTTGGGCCGCTTCCGGCTGTCTTCGGATTCGGGACTGTGCGCCCGTTTCGGTGCCCGCTGGACGGCGACTGCGCCGTCGGGCCCGGACCGGTGGCCGGCCCGGGAACGGTCGTCGCCCTGCTCGAGCATGTGAACGACGGCGGTGTTGCCCGCGGCCTGCTGCAGCCCGAGCAGTGGGTGCGACGGGGCGTGCCCGCGCTGGGGAGAGGCCGGCCGCGACACCGGCCTGCGGTCCTCACCGGCGCCGGACCGTCCGACCATGTCCCGGGCACGCATCGGGCTTCCTCCTCCGGTTCGCACACACCTCCTCGCTGTCTAGCGAACCCACGGCGGCTTGACCAGGTACGCGAGGGCAGTGCCGGACACCCTCCGAGGCAACATCTCCGGCCCGTGCCGGTCACCGCGCGGACACGTCCGGATGCGGTGCCCCGCGGAGTGCGTGTCTCCGGCCGTTCCCGAGGGGGCCGGCCCGCGCGTACGGCACCAACTCCCGGAGTAAAGTGCCCGGATGCCCTGCCCCACGGGAGGTAACAGATGACGCACGCCCATGACGAACGCCAGCGCGCGCCACAGCCCGGGAACGTTCGTACGGTGCCCCGGAGGACGGGCGGCACCGTGGCCGCCGCCGCGCGGATGCCCAGGGCTCCCCACGCGGCGGCGGTGCTGCAACGCGCCATCGGCAACCAGGCCTACAGTCAGGTGGCCGGTGCAGGGGCACGGAGCGGGCACGGCGGGCAGGTGGTGCAGCGAGCTCCGGCGGGCGCCCCCGCCGCCGCCCCGGAGGGGGCCAAGATCGGTCTCACGTTGGCAGCCGTCGAGAAGCGCTTCCAGCAGATGCGGGAGGAGAACCCGCAGCTGGCCCAGCAGCAAGAGGGGACGTGGCGGCAGCTCTACCAAGTCATGGCCGAGTTCGACAAGTGGATGCGCCAGATCCAGGTGGGGTATCGGTTCGGCGGCAGTCTCATCGCCTACCTCCACGGGGCGTCCCGGGAGCCGGGGGACATCGACATCGACGTCTCCAACGCGGACAACATGCATGTGCTGCTCAACCACATGAAGCAGGCGAACAGCGGCTGGTCCGGGCAACCCGGTTTCCGGGGCAATGAACTGCTCTCCATCGTGGCCGAGTTCAAGAGCCTGCCGGGATGGCGGTTCGACATCTCGAGCGAGACGACGGGATTCAACAACCCCTTCGTGCTGAACGAGTCGATGCAGCTGGACGGGGACGCGGTGGAGACGGGCGACCACATCTCGCGCGACGAACTGATCCTCAACTACCTGGACCGCATGCTGATGAAGCCCGAGGTGGCGCGGCTCAAGGGAGACGAGGAGCAGGTGGCCGGCCTTCTGCGCGCGGCGGGCTGCCACACCGCCGCCGACGTCTCCGCGTACTGGAGCAACCAACTCGAACCGGCCATCAAGCCCGGAGACACCCGCACCTCCGCCCTGCGCGACGCTCTGGGGAAGATCGTCAGCGAGAAGTTCGCATCGGAGCCGATGGACCTCGACTGAGCCCGTCCCCCCGCCCCGCCCCGTGGACGCTCGTTCCGGGGCGCGGTCGGTGATCGCGCAGATCATGCGGTCGACGCCGCTGGGGGCGGCGACGTCCCGTTCGATCTTCTTCCGGCCCCTCCTCGACGCGTGCCCGCGACGGAGGGGCCTCGTTCAGCCCCTGCGCATCAGGTGCAGGGGCTTCTCTCTCTCCGAGGTCACTCCAGTGGCAGACGCCGTGAGGTAACGCGACGACTGTGCAGAGAGGCGCCGGCTCCGAAATCTTCCGACGTCGAAATTTTCGGATGGATGACTCTCGCTTTCCGGGGTCTCTGTAGGAGCATTTCTGACCGCGGCGTGCCGGCTTGGGTGTTGGCCGGGTTGAACTGCGAGTTCTGTCCGCGTCACGTGACGTGCGAGCTGGCGAAGGTTTCGAAACTTCTACCGAAACTGTTGACGCTTGACGAGTGCAGGCCAACACTGGCGCCGTTGTCCGCACCTCCGCAGGAGAGGAACACCCCCCATGAACCCGCTCGTTCAACCGAGGCGCCGCAGACGAGGCCCCGTCACGTTGCTGGTCAGGTGTGCGTGGGCCGTCGCGCTGGCCGCGCTCGCCGCGTTGATGCTGCCGGGCACCGCCCAGGCCGACACGGTCGTCACGACCAACCAGGAGGGCACCAACAACGGCTACTACTACTCGTTCTGGACCGACAGCCAGGGCACCGTCTCCATGAACATGGGGTCCGGCGGTCAGTACAGCACCTCGTGGCGCAACACCGGCAACTTCGTCGCCGGCAAGGGCTGGGCCAACGGCGGTCGCCGGACCGTGCAGTACTCGGGCACCTTCAACCCGTCGGGCAACGCGTACCTGGCGCTCTACGGATGGACGTCCAACCCGCTCGTCGAGTACTACATCGTCGACAACTGGGGCACCTACCGGCCCACGGGCGAGTACAAGGGCACCGTCACCAGTGACGGCGGCACCTACGACATCTACAAGACGACCCGCGTCAACAAGCCCTCCGTCGAGGGCACCCGCACCTTCGACCAGTACTGGAGCGTCCGGCAGTCGAAGCGGACCGGCGGCACCATCACCACCGGCAACCACTTCGACGCGTGGGCGCGGGCCGGGATGCCGCTCGGCAACTTCAGCTACTACATGATCATGGCCACCGAGGGCTACCAGAGCAGCGGCAGCTCCAGCATCAACGTCGGCGGCACGAGCGGCGGTGGCGGCGACAACGGCGGTGGCGGGGGCGGTGGCGGGGGCGGCGGATGCACCGCCACGCTGTCCGCCGGGCAGAAGTGGGGCGACCGCTACAACCTCAACGTGTCCGTCAGCGGGGCCAGTGACTGGACGGTGACGATGAACGTGCCGTCCCCCGCGAAGGTCATGTCGACGTGGAACATCAACGCGACCTATCCCAACGCGCAGACCCTGACCGCCAAGTCGAACGGCAGCGGCAACAACTGGGGCGCCACCATCCAGGCCAACGGCAACTGGACCTGGCCCTCGGTCTCCTGCACCGCGGGATGACCCCACCACCGCACGCCCAGAGAGGAGGAATCACTCGTATGCGTACCGGATCACGTGTCTCGTCGCGCCCCCTGCGCACCCTGGCCACCGGTGTCGCCGTCACCGCGCTCGCCGCCGCGGGCACCGTCGCGGCCGGGAGCGCCGCCCCGGCCCAGGCTGCGGCCTGCAACGGCTACGTCGGGCTCACCTTCGACGACGGGCCCTCCGGCAGCACCCAGTCCCTGCTCAACGCGCTCCGGCAGAACGGGCTGCGGGCCACCATGTTCAACCAGGGCCAGTACGCCGCCCAGAACCCGTCCCTGGTCCGGGCCCAGGTCGACGCCGGCATGTGGGTCGCCAACCACAGCTACACCCACCCGCACATGACCCAGCTCAGCCAGGCCCAGATGGACTCGGAGATCTCCCGTACCCAGCAGGCGATCGCGGGCGCGGGCGGCGGGACGCCCAAGCTGTTCCGGCCGCCGTACGGCGAGACCAACGCGACGCTCCGGTCGGTCGAGGCCAAGTACGGGCTCACCGAGGTGATCTGGGACGTCGACTCGCAGGACTGGAACAACGCCAGTACCGACGCGATCGTGCAGGCCGTCTCACGCCTCGGCAACGGCCAGGTCATCCTCATGCACGACTGGCCGGCCAACACCCTCGCCGCCATCCCGCGCATCGCGCAGACCCTGGCGGGCAAGGGGCTGTGCTCCGGCATGATCTCGCCGCAGACCGGCCGCGCGGTGGCACCCGACGGCAGCGGTGGCGGCGGGGACGGTGGGGGAGGTGGCAACGGTGGTGGTGGCGGTGGTGCCTGCACCGCGACGCTGTCCGCCGGGCAGCGGTGGGGCGACCGCTACAACCTCAACGTGTCCGTCAGCGGGGCCGACGACTGGACGGTGACGATGAACGTGCCGTCCCCGGCGAAGGTCATGTCGACCTGGAACGTCAACGCCAGTTATCCCAACGCCCAGACCCTGACCGCCAAGTCGAACGGCAGCGGCAACAACTGGGGCGCCACCATCCAGGCCAACGGCAACTGGACCTGGCCGACCGTGTCCTGCAGCGCGGGCTGACCCGGCCGTGACCGGGCCCTGACCGGTCCGCACCCGTGACCGACTCCCACGGGTGCGGACCTCCGAGGCCCACCAGCCCGGGCTCGTCGGGCCTGCGTGCGTCTTCACCCGCCCTGCGAGCGTCCCGCCACCCGGGCCAGGTGCCGGCCGAAGACCTCCCGGGCCTCGGGCGTCAGGGTGCGCAGCGCCACCAGCGCCGTGATCGCGACGTCGCACAGCTCCGCCTGCACGTCGTCCCAGGTGTGCGTGACGCCCTTGCGCGGGTTCTGGCCGGTCGCGCCGATCACCGCCTCGGCGACCTCGCCGACCTCCTCCGACAGTTTCAGCATGCGCAGCAGCAGGCCCTCCCGGCCGCGGACGGGCTGGTCCGCCTCCAGCCACTTCCACAGGTCGTCGATGGTGTTCCAGAGGTCGGCTCGCGCGGCGTCCGGGTTGTCGCTCATGTGGAGCAGCGTGCCACGGCGGCGGCCGGTGCGGTCAGTCGAACAGCGGTTCCTGCTGTCCCTCGGCGGCCTTCCGCAGCCGCCGGGTCCGCGCCCCCACGACCACCGTCGTGGCCGCCGCCGTCGCCGCGAGGGCGGCGGGGACCATCCAGTTGCGGTTGACCGCGTGGCCGAGGGCGTGGTCGAGGGAGAGGCGGCCGGGGCCCGAGACCGCGAGGCCCGCCGCCGTCAGGCCGAGGGAGGCCGCGTACTCGTAGCCGCCGGCCTGGGCGAAGAAGCCGTTCGGGGCGTGCACCGCCGCGGCGCCCGCCATCGCGCCGGCCGCGGCCGCACCCGCGGCCGGTGTCGCCAGGCCCAGGGCGAGCAGCATGCCGCCGCCCGCCTCCGCGAGGCCCGCCGCGGTGGCGCTCGCCCTGCCCGGCGCATAGCCCATCGCTTCCATGGCCCGGCCGGTGCTCTCGAGTCCCCCGCCGCCGAACCAGCCGAGCAGCTTCTGCGACCCGTGCGCGGCCAGGACGCCGCCGGTGCCCAGCCGGAGCAGCAGCAGGCCCAGGTCACGCCGGTCGAAACAGTTCACGTCGGCTCCTTCGTACGCTGCGGGTTGCTCACCCGTCCACCGTGGCCCCTCCGCGCCGCGCGGGCCCGCCACGGGCGGCGTTCGGGTGGCGGGGGTGCGGGGCCGGTGTGACGCTGCCGCCATGACGATTCAGACCACGCGACTCAGCGACCCGGCCGTCCGCGCCTTCGTCACCGCCGTCAACGCCCACGACCGGGAGGCCTTCCTCTCGCTGCTCGCCCCGGGCGCCACCATGGCCGACGACGGGGACGACCGGGACCTCGACCAGTGGATCGACCAGGAGATCTTCTCCTCCAACGGTCACATGGAGGTCGACAACGAGTCGAACGGCGGTCGCGCCCTCATCGCCCGCTACCGCAACGACACCTGGGGCGAGATGCGCACCCGGTGGGACTTCACCGTGGACGAGGAGGGCCGGATCGCCCGCTTCGAGACCGGGCAGGCGTAACTGCCGGACGGAAACGGAAACGGAAACGGAGACGGAGACGCAAACGGAAAAACAGAGACGGATACGGTGCGGCAGCCGTTCCGTCCACCGGTTCACCGGTGCGCCGGAACGGCTGCCGCCTCCCCCCTCGGTATGGCCCGTGGAGCGTTGACGAAGAGTCTTGTGAGAGACCAACGCTTCAAGTGTGAAGCTCTGGTGAAGGAGATTTGAGCATACGTCCTCCACCGGCCGCAATACCGCGGATTCTGAAATTCCGATCGTGTGAACGGGCTCAGCCGCGCCCCACGTACGGCATCGCAGTCGCCAGGACCGTCGCGAACTGCACGTTCGCCTCCAGGGGCAGCTCCGCCATGTGCCGCACCGTGCGCGCCACGTCGGCGACGTCCATCACCGGCTCGGGTGCCGTCTCCCCGTTGGCCTGGAGCGCGCCGGTCTGCATCCCGGCCGTCATGTCGGTCGCCGCGTTGCCGATGTCGATCTGGCCGACCGCGATGCCGTAGGGACGGCCGTCCAGCGACAGTGACTTGGTAAGCCCCGTCAGCGCGTGCTTGGTCGCGGTGTACGCCACCGAGTGCGGGCGCGGTGTGTGTGCCGAGATCGAGCCGTTGTTGATGATCCGGCCGCCCCGGGGATCCTGTTCCTTCATCTGCCGGTACGCCGCCTGCGCGCACAGGAACGCCCCGTTGAGGTTGGTGTCCACCACGTGCCGCCAGGCCTCGTAGGGCAGTTCCTCGACCGGCACGCCGCCGGGGCCGAACGTCCCCGCGTTGTTGAACAGCAGGTCCAGACGCCCGAACCGGTCGCGCACCGCGCCGAACAGGGCCGCCACGTCCTCCGGGCGTGACACGTCGGCGCGGACGGTGAGCGTCGTGCCGCCGCCCGCCGGTGCCGCCGCGGCCGTCTCCGCCAGGGGCTCGGGACGGCGGCCGGCCAGGGCCACCGACCAGCCGGCGGCGAGCAGTTCGACGGCGACCGCCCGGCCGATGCCCGATCCGGCTCCCGTGACGACGGCCACCTTCCGCGTGCCGGTGCGCCCTTCGCCGACGCGTCGCTCGTCGGTGCGTTCCTCGTCGCTGGTTCTCACGGTGTTCATGACTCGGCAGCGTACGGGTCGCGGAACATGCGGAACTCATCCGTCCGACATGCGGCCGCCATGTCCGCGCCAAGCCCGGGTCGTTCCCGGCCCTTCGAATTCCCCTTGCAACCACCGCAAGGGGAGGAACGGATGACACCCGCGAACCACCAGGTCCCGACCCCGGTACCGAGCCCGGTCCCGGCCCGGTCGCAGTCCTCGCACGCGCCCGAACTCCGTGCCGCCGCCCGCAGCCTGGGCCGCCGCCGCTTTCTGACCGTCACCGGCGCCGCCGCCGCGCTCGCCTTCTCCGTGAACCTGCCGGCCGCCGGCACCGCGAGCGCCGCCGAGCTGGACGCCGCGCAGCTGACCGCCGACCCCTTCACCCTCGGCGTCGCCTCGGGCGACCCGCAGCCCGACTCCGTACTGCTGTGGACGCGCCTGGCCCCGGTCCCGTACCAGGCCGACAGCGGATTGCCCGCCAAACGCGTCGAGGTGAGCTGGGAGCTGGCCCTCGACGAACGGTTCCGCCGCGTGGTCAGAAGGGGCCGGGCCACCGCCCACCCCGAGTTCCACCACACCGTGCACGTCGAGGTCGGCCACCTCGCGCCCGGCCACGTCTACCACTACCGCTTCCGCGCCGGCCGCTACGTCAGCCCGGTCGGCCGCACCCGCACCGCCCCCGCGCGGCACAGCCGGGTCGCCGACCTCACCTTCGGCCTCGTCTCCTGCCAGAAGTACGACCAGGGGTACTACACCGCGTACAAGCACCTGGCCCAGGAGGACGTGGACGTCGTCTTCCACCTCGGCGACTACCTCTACGAGTACGCCGTGAACGCCACCGGCGGCTCCCGCGCCTACCCCGCGGGCACCCTGCCCGCCCACTTCAACCACGAGACGGTGACGCTGGAGGACTACCGGCTGCGGTACGCCCTCTACAAGTCGGACCCCGACCTGCGGGCCGCGCACGCCGCGCACCCGTTCGTCGTCACCTGGGACGACCACGAGACCGAGAACAACTACGCCGACGAGACGCCGGAGAACAGCGTCCCGCCGGAGGAGTTCCTCATCCGCCGGGCCGCCGCGTACCGCGCCTACTGGGAGAACATGCCGCTGCGCACGCCCCAGCTGCCCGACGGCCCCGACCTGCGGCTCTACCGCCGCCTGCACTGGGGACGCCTCGCCCAGTTCGACGTGCTCGACACCCGCCAGTACCGCTCCAACCAGGCTTACGGCGACGGCTGGCAGTTCCCCGGGCCCGAGTCCGAGGACCCCGGCCGCACCCTCACCGGCGACGCCCAGGAGCGCTGGCTGATCAACGGCTGGCACCGGTCCGACGCCCTGTGGAACGTGGTGCCCCAGCAGGTCACCTTCTCCCAGCGGTACAACTCCACGAGTACACCGTCCAAGGTCTCCATGGACTCCTGGGACGGCTACCCCGCCTCCCGCGAGCGGGTGCTGGCCGGCGCGCAGGCCGCCGGGATCGAGAACCTCATGGTCCTCACCGGCGACGTGCACGTCTCCTACGGCTTCGACATCAAGCGCGACTTCGACGACCCGGACTCCCGCACCCTGGGCACGGAGATCGTCACCACCTCGATCACCAGCGGCGGCGACGGCTCCGAGAAGCCGTCCAACTGGGACACCCTCATGGCCGCCAACCCGCACCTGAAGTTCTTCAACGGGCGGCGCGGCTACGCCACGGTGTCCCTGGGCCGCCGGTCGGCGCGCGCCGACTTCAAGACGGTGTCCCACGTCAGCACCGAGGGCGCGCCGCTCACGACCGCCGGGTCCTTCGTGACGGAGGTGGGGGAGCCGGGGCTCAAGCCGGTGTGACGGCCGGCTCCGCCGCCTCTCCCGGGTAGCGGACGCCGACGCGGTCCCGGATCGCGTCGAGCGTCCGCATCACGGCGAGCGTGCCGTCCAGGGGGACCAGCGGCGACTCGCTCTCCCCGGCGCGCAGGGCCCGCATCACCTCCTCGGCCTCGTGCCGCAGGCTCTCGCGGGGGCCGTCGGCCGGGTCGGCCCGGAACTCCTGCGGGTCCCGGCCGGTCCGGTGCAGCACAAAGTGGTCCGGGAAGAAGAAGCCGTTCGGTACGTCGATGCGGCCCTCGGAGCCGGTGACCGACGCGGAGTTGGGCGTACCGCCGGTGATGGAGCAGTGGAGGGACGCGAGGGCGCCGCCGTCGTAGGACAGCAGCGCACCCGTCTGGAGATCGACGCCCTCCTCGGAGAGCACCGCCCGTGCGGCGACGTCCGACGGCTCACCGAGCAGCAACTGCGCGAACGACACCGGGTACACCCCCAGGTCGAGCAGCGCGCCGCCGCCCTGCGCCGGGTCGCGGAGCCGGTGCGCGGGCGGGAAGGGGCCCGCGAGGCCGAAGTCCGCCTGGAGGCTGCGGACCTCGCCGATCGCGCCGTCGTCGACCAGTGTCTTCAGGCGCCGCACCAGCGGGTTGCAGAACATCCACATCGCTTCCATGAGGAAGACGTTCTTCTCACGGGCGAGCGCGACCAGTTCCCCCGCCTCGCGCGCGTTCAGCGTGAACGGCTTCTCGCACAGCACGTTCCGGCCCGCCTCCAGGCACAGGCCGGCCGCCGTCCGGTGCGCCGAGTGCGGGGTCGCGACGTACACCACGTCGACGTCCTCGTCCCGCGCCAGCGTCTCCCAGCCGCCGTACGCCCGGGGTATCCCGAACCGCTCCGCAAACACTTTCGCCGACGCCTCGGTCCGCGACGCCACCGCCACGACCTCCGCGTCCGGCAGATCGACCAGATCCGCCGTGAATCGCGCCGCCATCCCGCCGGTCGCGAGAATCCCCCAGCGCACCTTCTGCCCGGTCACCGCTGACACCCTGCCCCACCCTCGCTCAGGTTCGTTCAAACGCGTACGAGCTGAGAGCATAGGCGGCGGATCCGTAGGAGAGGGAGGGGCACATGCCCGAGCGCGGGCCGTCCATACCGCATCGGTCACCGGACATGACCACGCCGCCAACGCCGTCGCCGTCATCGTCGCCGACACCGTCGTCGTCACACGTGAACACCGGGGAGCCCGTACGGGCGGCCGGACCCGGAACGGGGCCGGCCGCCCACCCGTCGGCCGCCACCCGCCGCATCGGTCTGCTCGTCACGTTCATCCTCGGCAGCCTCACCGCCACGCCTCCGCTGGCGATGGACATGTACCTCCCGGCACTTCCGGAGGTCACCCGGTCCCTGAGCGCGCCCGCCGCCACCGTCCAGCTCACGCTCACCGCCTGCCTGGCCGGCATGGCCCTCGGGCAGATCGTGGTCGGCCCCATGAGCGACAAGTGGGGGCGCCGGCGTCCGCTGCTGGCCGGGCTCGCCGTGTACGTCGTCGCCACCGCGCTGTGCGCGGTCGCGCCCACCGTCGAGGTCCTCGTCGCCTTCCGGCTGGTCCAGGGACTCGCGGGCGCCGCCGGGATCGTCATCGCCCGCGCCGTCGTACGCGACCTGTACGACGGCGTGGCCATGGCCCGCTTCTTCTCCACCCTCATGCTGATCTCCGGCGTCGCGCCGGTCGTCGCCCCGCTCATCGGCGGGCAGATCCTGCGCTTCACCGACTGGCGGGGCGTGTTCGTCGTCCTCGTCGTGGTCGGCGTGGCGCTCGGGCTGGTCGTGTGGGCCAGGCTGCCGGAGACGCTGCCCGTCGCGGAGCGGCACGCGGGCGGCGTCGGGGACACCCTGCGCGCGATGCGGGGGCTGCTCGCCGACCGCGCCTTCACCGGGTACATGCTCGCGGGCGGATTCGCCTTCGCCTCGCTGTTCGCCTACGTCGCGGCGTCGCCGTTCGTCATGCAGGAGATCTACGGGGCCTCCGCGCAGACGTTCAGCCTGCTGTTCGGCCTCAACTCGATCGGGCTCGTGGTGGTCGGGCAGATCAACGGCAAGATCCTGGTCGGACGGGTCCGGCTGGACCGGGTGCTCGGCCTCGGCCTCCTCGTCGTGATCGCCGCCGCGACCGTGCTGCTGCTGATGTCCCTGGGCGTCTTCGGCGAGGTCGGGCTCGGTCCGGTCGCCGCCGCGCTGTTCGTGCTGATGTCCGCGATGGGCATCAGCCTGCCCAACACCCAGGCGCTCGCCCTGATGCGGGTCAAGCAGTCCGCCGGCTCCGCCTCCGCGCTGCTCGGCACGTCCTCCTTCCTCATCGGCGCCGTCGCCTCCCCGCTGGTCGGGATCGCCGGGGAGGACACCGCCGTACCGATGGCCGTGGTCCAGCTGGCGGCGGCGGTGGTGGCGCTCGGCTTCCTCGTGACCATGTGCCGTGGGCAGGGGGCGGGCACGGGGGCAGGCAAGGAAGTCGGCAGGGGAGCAGGCAAGGGAGCGGACAACTGAGTGCTCCGAGACTGCGCGGTGACACCCCGGAGCGGGCCGGGCTCGACCCCGAAGGGCTCCGCGGTGTCGTCGCCCAGGTGCACGACCTCACGGCCGGTGAACGCCCCTGGGCCGCGGGCGCCGTCGTGGCCGTCGGGCGCGGACCCGTGCTCGCCGTCGAGGAGGCGGCGGGATGGGCCGTGCGCTACGCCGCCTACGAGCCGTACAGCGACACGGGCGTGGAGCTGCCGGCCGACTCCCGGGTGCCGATGACGGTCGACACGCCCTTCGACCTGGCCTCCCTGACGAAGCTGTTCACCGCGGTCGCCGCCGTGCAGCAGATCGAGCGGGGCACGCTCGGCATCGACGCGGAGGTCGCCGCCTACCTGCCGGACTTCCGGGCCGCGGCCCGGCACCGGCTCACCGTACGGCAGCTGCTCACCCACACCTCCGGGCTGCGGCCCGAGCTGCCGCTGTACGACTGTGCCGACGACGAGGAACGGATGCGGCGGCTGCGTGCGGAGCCGCCCGTGGGGGTGCCCGGCACGTACTGCTACTCCGACCTGAACATGCTGCTCCTGCAACAGGTCCTGGAGCGCATCACCGGCCGCACCCTCGACGTGCTCGTCCGCGACGGGATCACCCGGCCGCTGGGCATGACGGCGACGCGCTTCGGGCCGTGCCCCGGCGCGGCGGCCACGGAGGACCAGCGGCGGCCCTGGGCCAAGGTGGACCGGGGGATGCTGCGCGGGGTCGTCCACGACGAGAACGCGTGGGCGCTGGGCGGGGTGGCCGGTCACGCGGGGCTGTTCTCGACGGGGCGGGACCTCGCGGTCTTCAGCCGGACGCTGCTCGCGGGGGGCTCCCACGGGCCGGCACGCATCCTGGGCCCCGACTTCGTGGAGCTGCTCTTCACCGAACCGGGGCTCGGCTTCGTCCTCGACCAGCCGTGGTTCATGGGCGAACTGGCGGGGCGCGGGACGGCCGGCCACACCGGCTTCACCGGCACGATGCTGGTCCTCGACCGCGCGACGGAGACCTTCGCCATCCTCCTCGCCAACACCGTCCACCCCCGCCGCCGCCCCGCCTCCAACGGCCCTCGGGCCGCACTGTGCACGAGGGTGGCGCGAGCGGTACGCGCCTGACCGTCCCGGGGCGCCTTCGGCGGTGGGGGTGCGGATGCCTGCGGCGCGGGTGCCTCCGGCGGTGGGGGTGCGGGGTGCCTGCGGCGCCGGTGCGGGTTTGGTGGGGGTGCGGGGTGCCTGCGGCGTCTGTGCGGGTTCGGTGGGGGTGCGCGTAGCGCCTTGGGGTGCGTTGTGGGTCGGGGTCGGGCCGGGGGGTGTCCGTCCTCGGAACGGCGCGGAATCGGTGGGCCACAGATCTGTACGGCGTTGACGCGCCAACCGCTGCGGGCGGACACCCCCCGACCCGCCCCCTCCTCGCCGTACGCGGCCGCCCGCCGCTCACGCCGGTGCCCGGTCCCCGCCGTACGCGGCTGCCGGCCGCCGTCGCCGCCCCAGCTGCGGGCCGTCGCCGTGACGCCGCCCCCGCTGCGGGCAGTCGTGCCGCTGGGGCGGCACGGGTGGGCGCAGCGGCACCCCGCAACGCCGGGCCGCGTCACCCACCCCCCGCCCGCACCCACGCCGGGTGACCGGGCAACGCCGGGCCGGTGGGCCCACCCCGCCCACACCCCTGCCGGGTGACCGGGCAACCCCGGGCCGGTGGGCCCACCCCGTCCACACCCGCGCCGGTTGACCGGGCAACCCCGGGCCGGTGGACCCGCCCACGCCCGCGCCGGTTGACCGGGCAACCCCGGGCCGGTGGACCCACCCCGCACCCCACGGAGTGCCTCGTACAATCGCCAGGTGAACCACCCCGCCGACACCCTCCGCGCCACCCTCGCCGACCTCGTCGACGGGCTCCCGCCCCGCCAGGCCGCGCAGGCCGTGGAGCGGCTGATCGCCAACTACCGCGGGGACACCCCGACCGACGCCCCCATCCTCCGGGACCGCGCCGACGTCGTCGCCTACGCCGCGTACCGCATGCCCGCCACCTTCGCCGCCGTACGCTCCGCACTGGCCGAGTTCGCCGCGGCCGTGCCGGACTGGGCACCCGGCAGCCACCTGGACGTGGGCGGCGGCACCGGCGCCGCGACCTGGGCCGTCAGCGACACCTGGGACGGCCCGCGCCCGGTGACCGTGCTGGACTGGGCCGAGCCCGCGCTCGCCCTCGGCCGGGAGATCGCCGCCGCGCTCCCCGCGCTGCGCGACGCCCGCTGGCAGCGCGCCCGGATCGGAGCCGGGCTCGGCGTCGAGAGCGCCGATCTCGTCACGGTGTCCTACGTACTCAACGAGCTGACCGAGTCCGACCGCGCCGCCCTCGTCGACGCCGCCGCCGGCGCCGCGCAGGCCGTCGTCATCGTCGAGGCCGGCACCCCCGCCGGGTACGCCCGCGTCATCGAGGCCCGCGACCGGCTGATCGCCGCCGGGTTCCGGGTCGCCGCTCCCTGTCCGCACAGCGCCGCCTGCCCCATCGTGCCCGGCACGGACTGGTGCCACTTCTCGGCGCGCGTCAGCCGGTCCAGCCTGCACCGGCAGGTCAAGAGCGGTTCCCTCGCCTACGAGGACGAGAAGTTCAGCTACGTCGCCGCCACCCGGCTCCCCGCCGACCCCGCCCCCTCCCGCGTGGTCCGGCGCCCGCAGATCCGCAAGGGCCAGGTCCTGCTCGACCTGTGCGAACCCGACGAGCGGATCGGCCGCCGGACGGTCACCAAGCGCCACGGCGACCTGTACAAGGCGGCCCGGGACGCGGCCTGGGGCGACCCCTGGCCGGCCGGGGAGCAGTGACGGGCGCCGTCAACCGCGCCTTTGGGTAAGGTCGTTGCGGCCCGACGACCTGGAAGTGGACCTCCCCGTGGAACGTGACGTGCACCGCGCCCTGCGGATCGTGATCGCCGAGGACGACCCGCTGCTGCGCGAGGGGCTCGCCCTGCTGCTGCGGGCCGAGGGGATGGACGTGGTGGCCACCGCGGACACCGCCGAGTCGGTGCTGGACGCCATCGACGCGCACGAGCCGGACGTGGCCATCCTGGACGTGCGCATGCCGCCCACCCACACCGACGAAGGCGTCCGCGCGGCCGTCGAGGCGCGGCGGCGGCGCCCCGGACTGGCCGTTCTGGTGCTGTCCGCGTACGTGGAGCAGTCCTTCGCCACCGACCTGCTGACCGGCGGGGTCGGCGGCCTCGGGTATCTGCTCAAGGAGCGGGTCGGCCGGGTCGAGGAGTTCATGGACGCGCTCGGGCGGGTGGCGGGCGGCGGCACCGCCATCGATCCGGAGGTCGTCGCCCAGCTGTTCACCCGGACGCGGCAGGACACCCGGCTGGAGCGGCTCAGCCCGCGGGAGCGGGAAGTGCTCGCCCTGATGGCGGAAGGGCTGGGGAACAGTGCCATCGCCGGGCGGCTCGTGGTCACCGACGGCGCGGTCCACAAGCACATCCGCAGCATCTTCGCCAAGCTCGACCTGTCCCCGGCCGACCAGGTCGACCGGCGGGTGGCGGCCGTTCTGCACTACCTGGAGAACGCGCGGGCGCCACGCCGCTGAGCGGCCGGGGCGGCGGGGTCAGTTCCCGGGATTCCGCTGCCGTTCCCGCAGCCTGCGCAACAGCTCCCGCTTCTGGGCCTGCGGGGACGGGCCGCCGCCGACGCGCCCGGCCCGGTCTCCGCCGCGCAGGGCGTCCCGGCCGAGGTTCCGGCGCGTGCCTCCGACGCCCAGCATGTTTCCGCTTCCGCCTCGGGGCATGGGTTTCTCCTTCGGACCGGTGCGAGCTCCGTAGCTAAACGAGACGGTTCGTCTCGCTTGTTCGCGGCTCCCACTGTCGGCGAGACGCGGCGTCTTGTCAACCTGGTAGCTTCGGAGCATGGCCACACAGAAGCCCACCCGCACCCCCGCCACCGCCGCCGAGCGGCCGCACCCCGACGCCACCCGGCGCAGCCAGCGGTCCCGCCAGGCCATCTACGACGCCGCCCTGGAGCTGGTCGGTGAGGTCGGCTACCCCAAGACCACCATCGAGGGCATCGCGGCCCGCGCCGGCGTCGGCAAGCAGACGATCTACCGCTGGTGGTCCTCGAAGGCGGACGTCCTGCTGGAGGCCTTCCTCGATCTCGGCGACCGGCTCGTGGAGGCCGCCGGCGAGGAGGCGTACACCATTCCGGACACCGGTGACGTGGCCGCCGACCTCAAGACCGTCCTGCGCGCCACCGTCGACGAACTGCGCGACCCCCGGTTCGAGGCCCCCTACCGCGCCCTGGCCGCGGAGGGCGTCGTCAACGAGGAGCTGGGCCGGACCTTCGTGGCGCGGCTCCTGGAGCCGTCGCTGCAGCTCCACGCCGACCGGCTGCGCGCCGCGCAGAAGGCCGGCCAGGTGCGGCAGGACATCGACCCGCGGATCGCCCTGGAACTCTTCGTCTCCCCGCTCGCCCAGCGCTGGCTCCAGCACACGGGGCCGTTCTCCCACGCCTACACCGACACCCTCGTCGACTACGCGCTGCACGGGCTCGCTCCCCGCTGACCGGACAAGCCTGACCAGGGAAGTTTGTCCCTTCGCGACCCCGAAGCGATAAATGGTGGGACGATAGGGCATGCTGGTGCGCACGACGGCGAGGGCAAGGGGATAGATGAGCGCGGAGTTCGGCGGTCGGAGCGGTCTGCAGGGCAAACTCTCCTCGTGGCTGCGCGGACGCCGCCCCAAGGAGGCCGCCGGAGACGGTGGCCGGGAGGGCCTGCTGCTCGCCGCCGCCGGTGCGGGACTGCCTCTGGCGCCCGCCGCGCACCCCGCCGGATACCGTTGCTCGTGCGACCGCGTGGGCTGTCCCACCCCGGCCCGGCACCCGGTGTCGTTCGCCTGGCAGACGCAGTCCACCACCGACCGCGCCCAGATCGAGCGCTGGGCCCGGCACCAGCCCGAGGCCAACTTCATCACCGCGACCGGCATGGTGCACGACGTCCTCGACGTGCCGCTCCAGGCCGGTCGCGAGGCGCTGCGGCGGCTGCTCGACGCCGGCGTCGACGTCGGGCCGGTCGCCGAGAGCGACGACGGGCGCATGATGTTCTTCACCCTCACCCGCGGTACGCCCGAGGACGAGGACGAGTGGTGGCCCTGCGAGCTGGACTGCCACCCCGAGACCATGGACGAGCATCCCGGGCTGCGCTGGCACTGCCGCGGGTCCTACGTACTGGTGCCGCCGGCCCGGCTGCCCGGCGAAGGCCGGACCGTGCACTGGGTGCGCGGCCCCGAGCACCCGCTGCCCGACCCGCTGACCCTTCTGGAGACCCTCACCGACGCCTGCGCCCGGCACGCCGGCGAGGAGAGCGACCAGGCGGGCGCCGCCTGGCCCCTGCGTCGCTGAGGCCCGCGGCGGCTACTCGCCCTTGGCCGACGTCAGGCCCTGCACGCGGCCCAGTACCGACACCGGCCCGTCCACCGGGTCGAGCGCCACCTCGTTGGAGACGAACTCCATCGTCAGCGACTGTTTGATCTCGCCGTCCGTCAGCGCCAGCACGTCCTTGTTCGGCGTCGGCACCGACGCGCCCTGCGCGGCGGTCTGCTTCTCGAAGTGCCGGGTCGTGAAGAACACCAGCGCCCCGCCGTCCTTCGTCCGCAGCGCCAGCGGCGCGTAGTCGCCGTTCGTCAGCGGCTCGTCGATGTACTGCGTGGCCAGTCCGGGGCGGGTGGACCGCTTCTCGCGCAGCGCGCGCCAGGAACTGGTGTGCGTCCCGTCCGCGAAGGTCTTCCCGCCGTCCTGCAGATACGTCGTGTAGCCCTTGCTCAGCTCGGCCGGCGGCATGCTCACGTCGGTCGCGTTCGCGGGCACGGCCTCCGCCCAGCCGTCCGCGTCGGTCTTGAACTCGGGCACCTTGCCCGGGGCGACCAGCGTCAGGTACGCCGCCTCCCAGGTGTCCTCCAGGCCGTCGCGGGTGAACACCAGCAACCAGCGGGCGTCGCCGCCCTTGTTGGCCTTGGTGTCCGCGAGGAACCAGCGCGGCCAGCCCGCCTTCTTCGGGATGGTGAACCTGGCGTCGCTCAACTCCAGCGGCGTGTGCGTCGGGTTGCCGTCCGGGTGGTTGGCCGCCCCCGCCTCCAGCCGCGCCGAGTCGATGGCGGCGAGGGCGCCCGTCGTGCGGTCGGCGTCCAGGTCGGCGTCGAACGCCTTGTCGGCCTCGTTGTACGCGGTGGTGAACCGCTCCAGCGCCTTCGCGGCCTCGGCCCGGGTGGCCGAGGGGAGCACCTCGCGCTCACCGTGCACCACCACGCATCCGCTCGCCGCCAACGACAGAGCGGTCGCCGAGGCGGATATGAGCGCGCACTTCTCAAGCCTGCGGGGCCTTCGAGGGCCGCGTTCCTGGCTCATCAGGTTCCTTCACCTTCCCCTTCCCGGAGGCGAACCCTACCGGGGCGAGGAAGAGCGCGAGCGTCGGGATCAGGTACAGCAGCCACACCGTGACCTGGAGGACGGTCGGATCGGGCTGGAAGTTGAACACGCCCTTGAGTAGGGTGCCGTACCAGCTGGACGGGTCGACCGTGTTGCTGATGTCGAAGGCCAGGTTCGTCAGACCCGGCACCAGGTCGGCCTCCTGCAAGTCGTGCACGCCGTACGCGAGGACGCCCGCCGCCACGACGACCAGCATGCCGCCGGTCCAGGTGAAGAACCGGGCCAGGTTGACGCGCAGCGCGCCCCGGTAGAACAGCCAGCCGAGCAGCACCGCCGTCGCCAGTCCCAGGGCCACGCCGATCAGCGGGCGCGGGGTGCCGTCGCTCGCCGCGTGCACCGACGCCCACACGAACAGCGCCGTCTCCAGGCCCTCCCGGCCGACCGCCAGGAACGCGGTGGCCACCAGGGCGCCGGTGCCCATCGCCAGGGCCGCGTCCAGCCGACCGTGCAGCTCCGCCTTCAGATGCCGGGCGGTGCGCCGCATCCAGAAGACCATCCACGTCACCAGGACCACGGCCAGGATGGAGAGCGAACCGCCCAGCGCCTCCTGCGCCTTGAACGTCAGCTCCTGCGAGCCGAACTCCAGCGCGCAGCCGAAGCCGAGCGCGATGGCGATCGCGACGCCGATGCCCGCCCAGATCGGTTTCAGGGCGTCCCGGCGGTCCGTCTTGACCAGATAGGCGATGAGGATGCAGACGACGAGCGAGGCCTCCAGGCCCTCGCGCAGTCCGATCAGGTAGTTGGAGAACACGGTTACGCCTCCTTGCCGAACAGCGTGCTGCCCCACCAGTCGTCCGCGTCGCGGACCCCGGGCGGCACGGCGAAGACCGCCGAACCCACGTGCTGGATGTACTCGTTGAGCGCGTCCGTCGCCAGATTGCGCTGGACGCGGATGAAGCCCGTGCGCACGTCGCGCTGGTAGGCGAGGAAGAACAGGCCGGCGTCCAGGCGGCCCAGGCCGTCCGTGCCGTCGGTGAAGGAGTAGCCGCGGCGCAGCAGCGTCGCCCCGCCGTTGGAGTCGGGGTGGGCGAGCCGGACGTGCGCGTCGGGCTTCATCGCCTTCAGGAAGGGTTCGTCGCGCTCCTTGGCCTTGCCGACCGGCGCGCCCTCGCCCTTGTCGCGGCCGAACACGTCCTCCTGCTCTTGCAGGGAAGCCCGGTCCCAGGTCTCGATGTGCATGCGGATGCGGCGGGCGACGAGGTACGAACCGCCCGCCATCCAGGCCGGTCCGTCCTTCGCGGCGGCCCAGACGAACTTCTCCAGGCGGTCCTTGTCCGTGCCCGCGATGTTGCGGGTGCCGTCCTTGAAGCCGAGCAGGTTGCGGGGCGTCTGCTGGTCGGGCGTCGTGGACGAGGTCTTGCCGAAGCCGAGCTGCGACCAGCGCACGACGACCTTGCCGAAGCCGA
This sequence comes from Streptomyces sp. CCM_MD2014, assembly GCF_000772045.1. Classification (GTDB taxonomy): domain Bacteria; phylum Actinomycetota; class Actinomycetes; order Streptomycetales; family Streptomycetaceae; genus Streptomyces; species Streptomyces salinarius. The sequence continues at coordinate 6,266,379 of NZ_CP009754.1, forward strand.
TCCGGGCGAGGTTGCGGATCGCGTGCACGGCGACCTGCGGGTCGTCGGCGCAGGCCTGGACGCACAAGTCGCCGCCGCTGCGCGCCTTGTCGAGGTTGTCCCCGGGGAACTTCGGCAGGTCGGCCAGGGCCTCGGGGCGCAGGCCGGCGAGGCCGAACTTCGCGAAGAGGGACGGGCCGAAGCCGATGGTGAGGGTCAGCCGGGACGGCTTGAGGCCCAGCGCCTCGCCCGTGTCGTCCGGCGGGGCCTCGGGCAGACCGCCGTAGGCGCCCTCACCCACCGCGTGACCGGCGGTCATCGCGCGGGCCGCCGCCGTCCACTCCTTGAGCAGCGCGACGAACGCGGCCCGGTCCTCGGTCGTCACGTCGAACGCCGCGAAGTGCAGCCGGTCCTGCACCGGCGTGGCGATGCCCGCCTGGTGCGCGCCGTGGAAGGGGACGGCGGAGCCCGCGTCGGCACCGGCCGGGTCCGCGTCGCCGCCGGTGCGGTCCATCGCCACCGCGCCGCCGGCCGCCGCGGCGGCGCCGAGCGCCAGGCCCGCTCCGCCCCAGCCGATCAGCGCCCGCCGGGAGGGCGAAGGGGCCGGTGCGGGGGAGTCGGTGTCCGTCATCTCGCCTCCCACGCCTACTCGGCGACCACGGCCGCGGCGAGCTTGGACAGCGGCTCCGCCAGCGCGTTGACCGCGTCCGACAGCTCCTTGCGGTCCGCCTTGCCGACCTTGTCGTAGGAGGTGAACTCGTAGGAGGAGGTGCTCGGGCGGTACTGGTCGAGCAGCTTGTTCAGCGCCCCGAACTGGCGGTCCAGTTCGGTCGTCAGCGCCGCGTCGTTCTCCTTCGCGACCGGCTTCAGCAGCTCGTACGACTTCTGCGCGCCCTCGACGTTGGCCTTGAAGTCGACCAGGTCGGTGTGCGAGTAGCGCTCCTCCTCGCCGGTGACCTTGCCGGTGGCGACCTCGTCGAGGAGTTCCTTGGCGCCGTTGGCCATGGAGGTGGGGGTGATCTCCGCCTTGCCGACCCGGTTCTGCCAGTCCTTCAGGTCGGTGACCAGGGTGGCGGCCAGTTCCTTCTCCCGGTCGCCGATCTTCCCGTCCTGCCACAGCGCCTTCTCCAGGCGGTGCCAGCCGGTCCAGTCGGTCGCCGGGTCCTGGCCCTCCTCCAGGCCGTCCTCGCGGACGTCCACCTTCGGGTCGATGTCGCCGAAGGACTCCGCGACCGGCTCCGTGCGCTCCCAGCCGATGCGGGAGGTGGCGTACGCCTTCTTCGCGGCCTCCAGGTCGCCGGCCTCGACGGCCTTCGCGAACGCCTCGGCCTTCGGCAGGGTCTCGTCGGCCTGCGCCTGCACGTACTGGCGGTAGGCGGCCACGGCCTCGTCGAGCCGCGGGTCGCGCTCGGCCGCCTTGCCGCCGGTGGCCTTCACCTCCTGGCGGATGCCCTTGCCCTTCATGCCGGGCTTGCAGGCGATGCGGTACTCGCCGGCCTTCACCTCGGCGGTGACCCGCTGCTCGGTGCCGGGGCCGATGTTCTCCCGCTCGGTGACCACCCGGTCGTCGGGGAAGAGGAGATAGACCTCGGTGACCTTGGAGCCCTTGTTCTCGACGGCCAGTTCGACGTGCCCGGCCGGGAACTCCGTCTTCGAGACCTCGCACTTGTCGTCCGTCGCCGTCACCGTGATGACGTGCTCGCCGTCCTCCGCGCCGCTCTTCTCCGTGCAGCCCGTGACGGCGGCCAGGGCCGCGACGGTGGCGACGGCGGTGACGGCGGAGAGTCTGGCGGCTCGCATGCGGGGCTCCAAGGGGTGGCCGAAAAGTGCGCGTGACGGGCCTCTGAGGGAAGGTGAGGCTGGCCTAACATACCTAAGGATTTCCTAAGTAAAACCCGTCCATGCGGTGATCCGAATCTCATGGACGGTGTATGAGCACGGGCCGGTCACGGTGGCTCAATGAGGTGCTCATAGGAGGGTCAAAGGTGCGTCAAGGATGGCCTGCCGGGGCGGCGGCGGGACGTCACGGCGTTCGGTGCGGGACGACGAGCAGCGCCCCCGTGCGCGGGTGCGGGAACACCTCCACCGGGTGGTCGTAGACCTCCGACAGCAGACCTTCGGCGAACACCCGCGCCGGGGGACCGTCCGCCGCGATCCGGCCCGAGCGCAGGACCGCCACCCGGTCCGCGTACGCCGCCGCCAGCGCGAGGTCGTGCAGGACGACCACCACCGCGTCCCCGGCCCGCGCCCGCTCCCGGCACAGCCGCAGCACGAGTTCCTGGTGCCTGAGGTCCAGGGCCGCCGTCGGCTCGTCGAGCAGGAGGAGGGGAGCGCGCTGGGCCAGGACCCGGGCGAGTGCGACCCGGGCCCGCTCGCCGCCGCTGAGCGCGGAGAACGGGCGCCCGGCGAAGCCGGTCACCTCCGTGCGCGCCATCGCCTCGGCCACGGCCGCGTCGTCCTCGCCCTCCCGGTCGCCGCCCGCCCAGGGCGCCCGGCCCATCCGGACCACCTCCTCCACCGCGAACGGGAAGGACAGCGACGCCGACTGGGGCAGCACGGCCCGGCGCAGCGCGAGTTCGGGCGCCGACCATGCCGTCGCCGGGCGGCCGTGGACGCGTACGACGCCCTCGGCGGCCGGGACGTCGGCGGCCAGCGCGCCCAACAGGGTGGACTTGCCCGCTCCGTTGGGGCCGACCAGGGCGAGCACCTCGCCCGCGCGGACGCGTACGTCCACGCCGTCGAGGACGGGCCGCCCGCCGAGGCGCACGCGCACCTGCTCGGCCTCGGCGAGGACGTCGCCCGGCGCGGGCGGGGGCGGCGGCGCCGGACGTGGCGACGGTACGAGCCGCGCCAGTCTCGGACCTCTCATGCCCAGCCTCCCTGCCTGCGCCGGGTGCGGCGCAGCAGCCAGAAGAAGAACGGACTGCCCAGCAGCGCCGTCAGCACCCCGAGCGGCAGCTCGGCCGGCTCCGCGACCGTGCGGGCGGCCAGGTCGGCGGCGAGCAGCACCAGCGCGCCGAGCAGGGCGCTGCCCGGGATCAGGAACCGGTGCCGGGGGCCCGCCGCCATCCGCAGCAGGTGCGGGACGACGAGCCCCACGAAGCCGATGACCCCGGCCACGCTCACCGCCGCCGCGGTCAGCAACGCGATCACCAGGACCAGGACGACGCGCAGCCGCTCCACGTCCACACCCAGGTGCCGGGCCGGGCGTTCACCGAGGGCGAGCAGGTCGAGCCGGCGGGCGTACAGCGGGGCAAGCCCGAGTCCCAGGGCGGCGCACGGCAGCACCGCCAGCACCTTCGGCCAGGTCGCCTGGGCGAGCGAGCCCAGCTGCCAGAAGGTGATCTGGTTGACCGCCGCCGTGTCGGCGAAGAACAGGAACAGCCCGATCAGCGCGCCCGCGAAGGCGTTCACCGCGATGCCCGTCAGGATCAGCGTGACGACCTCCGTACGGCCGCCCGAGCGGGCCATCGCGTACACCACCAGGACGGTGACGAGCCCGGAGCCGAACGCGAAGGCGGGCACGGTCCAGTTGCCCAGGAAGTTCGAACCGAACGCGATGGCGCCGACCGCGCCGACCGCCGCGCCCGAGGAGACGCCGATGACGCCCGGCTCGGCCAGCGGGTTGCCGAACACGCCCTGCATCAGCGCCCCCGCGCAGCCCAGCGAGGCGCCGACGAGCAGCGCGAGCACGATCCTGGGGAAACGCACGTTCCACAGCACCGACTCGGCCACCCGGTCCAGCTCCGTGCCGCCGAGCCCGGTCCGGTGCAGCAGCGAGCCGAGCACGTCGCCGACCGGGACCGGGTAGGCGCCGGTGCCGGCCGCGACCGGGACGAGGACCAGCAGGCCGGCGGCGAGTGCGGCGGTCAGCAGCCAGGCGGTGGAACGCCGGGCGCGGGGCGGGGCCGGGGCGGCGGGTGCCTGCGGGCGCTGCCCCGGCTTGTCGTCCAGTACGGTCACCGGGCGCCGTCCTCGCCGTAGAGCTGGGTGACGACCGACTCGAGCACCTGGTCGGTGCGCGGGCCGTAGTTGAGGAGAACGCCGTCCTCGACGGAGACGACGCGGCGGTCCATCCCGGCCGGGGTCTGTGCGACGCCGGGAATCCTCACCAGCCCGTCGACGCCGCCGACGGACTCGAGTCCCTTGCTCATCACGAGGATCGCGTCCGGCGCGGCCTTCACCAGGGCCTCGCTGGTGATGGCGGTGAAGTCCTTCCCGAGGCCGGAGGCGGCACCCGCGTCCACCGCCCCGGCCGCCTCGATCAGCGAACCGGCGCCGGAGTCCTCGCCGCCGATGAGGTAGACGGAGGCCGAGCCGCGCAGGTACAGGAAGGCCACCCGCGGCTTCTCCCCGTGCGGAACCTCCGCGCGTACGGCCTCGATCCGCTGCTCCGAGCGCCGGGTCAGTTCCTTCCCGGCCGCCGGTACGCCGAGGGCGCCGGCGACCGCCCGGATGCGCGGTCCCACGTCGTCCAGGCCCTTCGCCGCCTCGACGAAGACCACCGGGACCCCGGCGGCGCGGATCTGGTCCACCGCCTCCCGGGGCCCCGTGGTGGTCTCGGCGAGCACCAGGTCGGGCTTCAGGGACAGCACGCTCTCGGCGGAGACGTCGTGACCCCGGGTCACCACGGGGAGCCGCGCCGCCTGTTCGAAGGTGGCGGTGACGTCCCGGGCGACGACCCGGCCGCCGAGCCCGAGCGTGAAGACGATCTCGCTGAGGCTGCCGGAGAGGGGGACGACCCGCTCGGCGCCCTTCACCGTCACCCGCTCCCCGTCGGCGGACCGCACGGTCACCGGGAGCCGGGGCTCGGGTCGCCGCGCGAGCGGTTCGACCCGGTTCGCGACGGACCCCTCGGCCCGGACGGCCGCCGAGTCGGCCCCGGCGCCGGACGCGGCCCCGGAGGCCGCCGGGGAGGAGCCTCCGCATCCGGTCGCGGTCAGGGTGAGGGCGAGCACGGACAGCAGTGCTCCCGCCAGTCGGTTGCGCAAGCGTCGCACGGTTCCGTCCCGTCCTTTCGTCGACTGCCGTATCAGTCCAGCAGAGCTTAGGTTAGCCTTGCCTTACTTCGCTACCGGCCCCCCGATCCGGAGGAACTCGCATGCCCGCCCGCCTTCGCGCCCTGGTCACCGTGGTGTGCGCGGCCGTTCTCGGCGCCCTGCTGCCCGTGACCGCCGCCCACGCCGAGAACCGGACCGTGCGGGGCGGACGGCTCGACTGGGGCGTCAAGTCCTCCTTCCAGAGCTATGTCACCGGGCCCGTCGCGAAGGGGAGTTACTCCCTGACCGGGGGAGTGGCGACCGTCGGCGGCAGCGCCTTCCGCTTCCACTCGGCGACCGGCACCTACGACCCCGCCACCGGCGCGTTCCGCGCCGCCTTCTCGGGCGGCGTGCACTTCCTCGGCCACCGCACGAGCGGCGGCGCCCACCAGCTCGACCTCACCCTCAGCCGTCCCACCGTGAGCGTCTCCGGCGCCACCGGCACGCTCCACGTGGACGTCACCAGCAGGGCGAAGGACACCGGGACGGTCACGACGTCCCGTCAGGTGCCCTTCGCCTCCCTCTCCCTCGGCGGCATCGACATGCGGGGCGGCGGCGGCACCGTCACCCTGAACAACCTCCCCGCCACCCTCACCGCCGAGGGCGCCCGCTCCTTCGCCGGGTACTACACCGCCGGCACCGCGCTCGACCCGGTGAGCCTGTCCGCCGACGTCGAGGCGCCCGCGTCGCGGCGGGAGAAGCAGCCGACGGCGACGTCCTCGCCGTCCGCCGACTCACCGGTGCCCACGAGGACGGCGGGCGGCGCGATCCGGGACGGCGCCGTCGACTGGGGTGTGCGCCGCACCTTCCGCGAATACGTCACCGGTGACATCGCCGACGGCGCGTGGGCCCTGTCCGCGGGCGCCCAGGACGGCGGCGCGCTCTTCCGCTTCCCCGGCGGCGAGGGCACGTACCGGGACGGCGAACTCACCGCCGACTTCGAGGGTGCGGTGCGCTTCACCGGCGCCCACGGCCTCGACCTGACCCTCAGCGGCGTACGGGCCGCCGTGAAGGACGGCAAGGGCACGCTGTACGCCGACGTGACGAGCCCGGACGCCGCGGAGAAGAAGGTGCCCCTGGTCACCTTCACCGCCGGCGAACCGAAACCCGCCGACGGCCTGGTGAAGTTCACCGAGGCCCCCGCGAAGCTCACCGCACGCGGCGCCGAGGCCTTCGGCGGCCTGTACCGGGCGGGCACCGAAATGGACCCGGTGTCCCTGGCCGTCGCCCTCACCGCCGACGCGGAACTGCCCGCCCTGCCCGACCTCGGCAGCGATCCCGCCCCGAGCGTGAGTCCGCAGCCGACACAGACCACCGCCCCGGACACCTCCGCCGCGCCCGTCGCGAGCACCGCCGACGACGACGGCTTCCCCGCACTTCCCGTCTCCCTCGCGGCCGGCGCCCTGCTGCTCGCGGCCGCGGCCCTCGTGGCCGTCGCCCTCCGCAGGCGCCGCGCCCGGCCCGCCGCGTCCCCCTCGGACCCGGACCAGGGCTGACCACTCCCGACACCACCGACAGCCAGGAGAACCGAGCCATGCCCGTCAGACGACGCCGCTCCACCGCACTCGCCGCCGCCGTCGCCACGGCCACCGCCCTCGGCGCGACCGCGCTCGCCGCACTGGGCGGCGCCACCACCGCCTCGGCGGCCGAAGCCCCGCTCGCCGACTACGAGTTGACCTGGGGGATCAAGCAGTCCTACCGGACGTACGTCGGCATGTTCGGCAGCTTCACCGCCTCCGAGGGCGCCGGCCAGGCCGCGGGCAACGGCGCCTTCACCTTCACCGGGGGCACCGGCACCTACGACACCACGGCGCACACCGTCGACCTCGCCTTCCAGGGCAAGCTGGTGAGCGCCTCCGCCGCGCACCACTTCGAGGTCACGCTCACCGACGTGCGCTTCGACAGCGGCGCCGGTGAGATCACCGCCGACGTGACCACGGTCGACACCTCCGGCGCGACGCCCACCAAGAAGGGCGACGACGTGCCGCTCGCCAAGGTCGCCGTGACCCGCGCGATGACCGGCATGGCGACCACCCTCACCGCCGAGGCGGGCGAGTACCTCGGCAGCGCGGGCTACGCGGGCGCGGCGGGAGACCCGCTGACGGTGGTCAGGAAGACGCCGCCGACCACGGAGCCCACCACCGGGCCCACCACCGGGCCCACGACCGGGCCCACCACCGGTCCCACGACCGGTCCCACCGGAGAACCCACCACCCCGGAAGCCTCCGAGGAGCCGACCACCGACCCGGAACCGACCGGCCCGCAGACCACGCCGGCCACCCGGGAGCCGAGCCCCGCGACGAGCACCAGCGCCTCGCCCTCCGCGCCCGCGAGCACGGCCCCCGCCAAGGGCGAGATCGCCGACGGCACCCTCGGCTGGGGCGTGAAGGAGTCCTTCCGCGCCTACGTCGTCGGCAACGTCGCCAAGGGCCGGGTCACCGTCTCCGGCGGTGCCGCCCAGGCCGCCGGGAACGGCGCGTTCACCTTCAAGGACGCCACCGGCACCTACGACACCGACGCCGGCAAGCTGACCGCCGCCTACAAGGGCGCCGTCAACTTCAGGGGCCACGAGTCGGGCGGCACCTACGGCCTCGACCTGACGCTGAGCAACCTCAAGGCCACTCTCGACGGCGGCACCGGCACGCTCAGCGCCGATGTGAACAGCCTCGGCACGCAGACCAAGGGCGTGGTGCTGGCCGACCTCGAGGCGAAGTCCGGCGACCTGGAGGCCGCACGGGACGTCATCACCGTGGACGACGTCGCCGCCACGCTCACCGCGGCCGGCGCCAAGGCCTTCGGCGACTTCTACCAGGCGGGCACCGCGCTCGACACCGTCGACCTGTCGGTGGCCCTCAGCGACGACGCCCGGCTGCCGGACGGCGACGGCTCGGACACGTCCGGCGGCTCCGGCACGGCGGGCGGCTCCACCGGCGGGGGCACGGACACCGCCGCAGGCACCGGATCGACCGTCGGCGGCACCGGCACGACCACCGGCGGTTCCCTCGGCGGCGGCAGCCTCGCCTCCACCGGCTCGGACATACCCGGCCCGGCGCTGGGCGCGGCGGCCGGCGCCGCGGTCGTGGCCGGCGCGGGCACGGTGTACGCGACGCGCAGGCGGCGGACCCAGGGGCGGTCCGCCGAGTAATCCCTTGCGGGCCGGGGCGGCTGGGACCCGATACTGGCCGCATGGAGCGGGCGGTGCGGGAAGCGACCGGGGGACCCCTGGTCCTGGACGTCCGGGGCCGCCCCGGCCCGCCACCGCTGCGCTTCGTCCGGGCCCGGGACGGCGGTCCGCCCACGCTCCACCAGGACGACCGCCCCCTCACCCGGGCCCGGTGGCACGGCGACGGCTGCTGTCGCGAGCTGCGCCTGCGCCGCCTGCCCGGCCACCGCTCCCCGCTTCCGCCCCTGCGCGCCGCGTGGATGCGTACCGCGGACACCGACTGGCGCCACCGCTGCGCCCGGTGGCTGGAGGACACCCCCCACGGGCCGCTGCACGACGGACGCTGGTCGCTCACGGCACGCGCGTCGTTCGCTCCGGGAATCTGGAGCGCGGACTTCGTACGGGACTGGCCCGACACCGTCCTCGAACTGCTCTGCGGAGGCGGCTGGCACGGCGTCCTGCCCCTGCGCCCGCTCTCCCCGCCCGACGCGCCGCGCGTGAAGGCGTACCGCAAGCACGCCCGGGACGGCACGCTCGCCCCGGTCCTCCTGTGGTGGGTGTCCTTCCTCGACGGCTGGCTGATCCTGGACGGGCACGACCGGGCCGTGGCGGCGCTGGCGGAGGGCACCGAACCGGCCTGCACGGTGCTGGCCCGGCTGCCGGACGAGACGGAGTGGCGCCGGACCGCCGACGCGGTCGCCGAGGGGCACGCGGAGCGGATGTCCCGGCTGTCGGAGCACCCCGCCGGACCGGGAACCGAACGCCAACGCGCCGCCCTGGAGCGCGGGTACGCGGACGCGCTCGCCGCCCTCCCGTACGACGAGAGCCCCACCCCGCTCTGGCCGCCCGCGGACGATGCTTGAATGCCCCGGTGACCGACTACGACGTGCTGCGCGTCTTCTGCGCGCCCAACGGCGGATACGGCAACGAACTGGGCGTCGTCCGGGACGGATCCGTACTGCCGGAGCCCGAGCGGCGGCAGGAGCTGGCCGCCAAACTCGGCTTCAGCGAGACCGTGTTCGTCGACGACCCCGAGCGCGGCGTCGTCGACATCTACACGCCCACCCTGCGGCTGCCCTTCGCCGGCCACCCCTGCGTCGGCACCGCGTGGCTGCTCGACGTGCCCGAACTCGTCACGCGGGCCGGGGTGGTGGGCGCCCGGCTCGACGGCGAGTTCAGCTGGATCGAGGCCCGGCCCGAGTGGGCCACGCCGCGCACCCTGCGCCAGTACGCCACCGTCGCCGAGGTCGACGACCTCCCCGTGCCCCCGAAAGGGGAGTGGGTCTACGCCTGGGCGTGGGAGGACGAGGCGGCGGGCCGGGTGCGCGCCCGCGCCTTCCCGGGGCGCGACGACGGCATCGACGAGGACGAGGCGACCGGGGCGGCGGCGCTGCTGCTGACCGCACGGCTGGGCCGCGCCCTCAACATCACCCAGGGCGTCGGCTCCCAGATCCTCACCGCTCCGCAGCCCGAGGGCTGGGTCGAGATCGGCGGGCGGGTGCGCCTGGAGCGGTGACTCAGGCGGACAGCGGGAACTCCTCGCCGAGCGCCCGGAAGACCGCCGTGTTCAGGGCGAAGGCGCGCTTGCACTCGGCGACGACCCGCTGCTTCTCCAGGTCGTCCGCGCGGATGCCGTCCAGCAGGTCGCGGTACTCCCGCTTGAAGGCGGCCGGGTTGGAGATCTCCTCGAAGACGTAGAAGCGGACCCCGTCGCCCTTCCTGGCGAAGCCCCAGGTCCGTTCGGCCTTGTCGCGGATGATCTGCCCGCCCGACAGGTCGCCGAGATAGCGCGTGTAGTGGTGGGCGACGTACCCCGCCGGCCACTCCTCGGCGCACTCGCGCACCCGGGCCGCGTACGCCTCGGTCGCGGGCAGGGCGGTCAGCCCCGCGCGCCAGTCCGCGCCGCGCAGGTGCGCCAGGTCCCGCTCCAGTGAGGCCAGCCGCAGCAGCTCCGGCCGGACGAACGGTCCGGCCACCGGGTCGGTCGCCAGCCGGCCTGCGGCGGTCTCCAGGGCTTCGTAGACGAACCACAGCTGCTCGGTGTAGCGCGCGTACGCGTCGACGCCGAGCCGGCCGCCGAGCAGGTCGCTCATGAACGTCGAGGTCTCCGCCTCCACGTGCTGCTCGTGGGAAGCGGTGCGGATGAGCGTCGAGAAGGAGTCCATGAGCGTGATTTTCTATGGTTAGGCTTACCTAAGTCAATAGGCTTGCCGACGGACTGTCGGTAAAAGCGTACCCACCCGGACGCGAAACGGCCCGCCCTCCGGGGAGAGCGGGCCGTCGAACGAGGTGCGACGTGTATCGGTGTCTGTCAGGGCAGCGTCAGGATGTCCGCGCCCGAGTCCGTCACCACCAGCGTGTGCTCGAACTGCGCCGTGCGCCTGCGGTCCTTCGTCACGACCGTCCAGCCGTCGTCCCACATGTCGTACTCGTGGGTCCCCAGCGTCAGCATCGGCTCGATCGTGAAGGTCATCCCGGGCTGCATGACGGTCGTCGCGTGCGGGCTGTCGTAGTGCGGGACGATGAGCCCGGAGTGGAACGACGTGTTGATGCCGTGGCCGGTGAAGTCCCGCACCACCCCGTACCCGAACCGCTTCGCGTACGACTCGATGACCCGGCCGATGATGTTGATCTGCCGGCCCGGCTTGACCGCCTTGATCGCGCGGGCCAGCGACTCCCGGGTCCGCTCGACCAGCAGCCGGCTCTCCTCGTCCACGTCGCCGACCAGGTAGGTCGCGTTGTTGTCGCCGTGCACGCCGCCGATGTACGCCGTCACGTCCAGGTTCACGATGTCGCCGTCGCGCAGCACCGTGGAGTCGGGGATGCCGTGGCAGATGACCTCGTTGACCGAGCTGCACAGGGACTTGGGGTAGCCCCGGTAGCCGAGCGTGGACGGGTAGGCGCCGTGGTCGCACATGTACTCGTGTGCCACCCGGTCCAGTTCGTCCGTCGTCACGCCGGGCGCGATGTGCTTCGCGGCCTCCTCCATCGCCCGCGCCGCGATCCGCCCGGCCACGCGCATCGCCTCGACGGTCTCGGGTGTCTGCACCTCCGGACCGGTGTACGGCGTCGGCGCGGGTTTGCCGACGTACTCGGGCCTGCGGATGTTTCCGGGCACGGAACGGGTGGGGGACAGCTCCCCTGGGACGAGCAGCGACTGGCCAGACATGCAGCGAGTCTAACCAGCACGCATGGGGGAACATGTCGGTGGCGAGAGGAGCTGTCCATGGCCCTGTTCAAGAAGCGCACGGTCGGCAAACCGGGCGAGTGGTACTACTGCCTGGAGCACCGGAAGGTCGAGGAGGGCCCGGACTGCCCGGGCCGGGACCGCTTCGGGCCGTACGCCTCCCGCACGGAGGCCGAGCACGCGATGCAGACGGCCCGCGAGCGCAACCTCGAGTGGGAGAACGACCCCAAGTGGCACGACGCCTCCCCGACGGGAAGCGCCGACGGCGACCGGGACGACTGAGCAGGCGCGGAGCCGGCCGCGCGCGCGGGCCGCTCACCCGCTCGCGGCGTCGGCTGCGCGCCTCTCGCGCAGCCGCACCGCGTGCTCGTTCGTCCGCGCGTCGTACGTCATCATCGTCGGCAGGCACAGCGCCAGCAGCCCCACCGCGCCCGCGCACAGCAGCCCGCCCGACCACACCGAGGCCCGCACCCCGGCGAGCGCGGCCGTGCCGCCCGCCCGGACCTGGCCGAGCTGCGGGCCCACCGAGTACGACAGCAGCTCGATCCCGGCGAGCCGGCCGCGCAGCTCGTCCGGGACGGTCTGGTTCCACATCGCGCTGCGGAAGACGCCGCTGACCATGTCGCAGGCCCCGGCGAGGACGAAGCACAGCAGCACCAGCCACACGTTCCCGGCGAAGCCCGCGGCGGCGATCGCCAGACCCCACCCGGCCGCCGCCAGCACCACCATCCGCCCGTGCCGGTGCACCCGCGAGGTCCAGCCGCTGCTCACGCTCACCAGCAACGAGCCCGCCGGGATCGCCGCGTACATCATGCCGAGCGACCACTCGGCGTCCAACTCGTCGGCCAGGAACGGCAGTACCGCGAGCGGCATCGCCAGCAGCATCGCCGCGACGTCGACCGCGTACGTGCCCAGCAGTTCCTTGCGGCTCCACGCGTACCGGGCGCCCTCGGCGATCGCCGCCCACGACGGCCTGCCCGCCTCGTGCGAGGCCGGGGAGGAGGCGAGGCCCGCCACCAGGGCCACGGAGGCGGCGAAGGTGGCCAGGTCCACCGCGTACGCCCAGCCGAGACCCGCGTACGCCACCACCACGCCGGCCAGCGCCGGTCCGGCGATGCCGCCGACCTGCCAGCGCAGCGCGTTCAGCGAGGCGGCGGCGGGCAGGTGCTCGTGGGCCACGATCCGCGGGATCAGCGAGTCCAGGGCCGGGCGCTGGACCGCGCCCAGCGCCGAGGTGAACGCGGCGATCACGTACAGCGGCCACACGGCCGGGCTCGGCAGCAGCGCGTTGACCAGCAGCGCCGCGCACAGCACGCCCTGACCGGCCTCCGTCCACACGATCAGCTTCCGCTTGTCCCAGGCGTCGGCCAGCGCGCCGCCGTACAGCCCGAAGACCACCAGCGGCACCAGCTCCACGGCACCGATCGCGCCGACCGCCGCCGCCGACCCCGTCAGCTCCTTGATCTGCACCGGAAGCGCGACGAACGTCAGGAAGCTCCCGAAGTTCGTGATCAGACCGGAGACCCACAGCCGCCGGAAGTCCCGGGAGGCCCGCCAGGGGGAGAGGTCGGGCAGCAGGGCGCGCAGGCCGGCGGGCGGATCGGCGGGCGTGCCCGTGGGGCTGCCGGCGGGGGCGTCGGCGGGTGTGTCGGTGGGGGAGGTCTCGGTCACGAGGGGTCATCGTCCGGCGGCGCCCGAGCACGGGCAACCGGTTTTCGCGGCGTGGTCACCGGGCGTCGGCCACCGGCCGGACGGCGCCGGTCTCCGGCCGGACGGCGCCGGTCGCCGGTCGGACCGCGGCGGCGCGGCCGGCTGCTCGGCCGGGCGGGACGAGCGGTCCCGGAACCGGCGGCGGGGCGGTTCCGGGCGGCGCGGGGAGCGGAGGGTGACCGGCGATGTGCGGCGGCGGGTTGGTGATCAGCCGGGCGGCGGCGGTGCCGCCCGGAGCCGGCCGGGCCGGACAGGGGCGCGTGGTCCGGGGCCGGCGGCGGGGCAGCCCGTTCTCCGACGGGGGTCACCACCCCGACGGCGGCGGCGCCGTCAGGTGGTCGGCCAGGCGGGACAGGCGGTCCCGGAAGCGGCGGCGGCCCCGGGGCGGCGGCACCGCGTTCTCCCCGGCCGACGCGCTGACCAGGTGCTGCACCGTGTCCAGGTCCAGCTCGGCGCCGTCCGGCACGGTCAGCGTCTCGTGCGCCATCGCCGTCAGCTCCCGCTCGCCCGGCTCCCGGTCGGTGCCCAGCGCCAGCACCGTCGCACCCGCCCGGCGGGCGTCGTGCACCCGCTCCAGAAGTCCGGCGCCGGGGTCGTCGGGCGTCACCACCAGCAGCGTCTCCCCGCGCCGGGCCGCCGCCAGCCGCCCGAGACCGACCGCGAGATGCGCCGGGTCCGAGGGGCGCGCTCCGTGCCGCACCAGCGTGGGCGCCAGCTCCGGCGTCCCCGACCAGGCGGCCTCGTCCACCAGGTGCGCCGCCAGGTGCCAGGGCTCGTACCCGGGGGTGCCCACCAGCAGCAGACCGCCCCCGTGCGGCACCACCGATCCGCGCAACGCCCCCGCGAAGGACCGGGTGGCCCCCAGCCACTCGGTCCCGGCGAGCACTTCCCGCAGCAGCGCGACCCGTACGGCGTCCATGCGGCCGCATCCTGCCGCAGCCGCGTCCGCGCGGTCCGGCGTTCGCCCCGGATTCACCCGGCCGGGGACCGTCTTCCACCGGGCGGGACCCGTACTCCCGGGCGGGCCGTCGCGGACGTAGGGTCGCCCCCATGACCTCTACCGACAGTGCGGACAGCGCCGCACAGAAGGCCCCCGCCAAGGCTCCGGCCAAGGATCCCTGGGACCTGCCCGACGTCTCCGGGCTGGTCGTCGGCGTACTCGGCGGCACGGGGCCCCAGGGCAAGGGCCTCGCCTACCGCCTCGCCAAGGCCGGCCAGAAGGTGATCGTCGGCTCCCGCGCCGCCGAGCGCGCCGAGGCCGCCGCCGAGGAGATCGGGTACGGCGTCGAGGGCGCCGACAACGCCGAGACCGCCCGCCGCAGCGACGTCGTCATCGTCGCCGTGCCGTGGGACGGCCACGCCAAGACCCTCGAATCCCTGCGCGCGGAGCTGGCGGGCAAGCTCGTCGTCGACTGCGTCAACCCGCTCGGCTTCGACAAGAAGGGCGCCTACGCGCTCAAGCCCGACGAGGGCAGCGCCGCCGAGCAGGCCGCCGCCCTGCTGCCGGACAGCCGGGTCGCCGCCGCCTTCCACCACCTCTCGGCGGTCCTCCTCCAGGACCCGGAGATCGACGAGATCGACACCGACGTGATGGTGCTCGGCGAGGCGCGCGCCGACGTGGAGATCGTGCAGGCCCTCGCGGGCCGCGTCGCCGGCATGCGCGGCGTCTTCGCCGGGCGGCTGCGCAACGCCCACCAGGTCGAGTCGCTGGTCGCCAACCTGATCTCCGTCAACCGCCGCTACAAGGCACACGCCGGGCTCCGCGTCACGGACGTATGAGGCGATGGGGGACACTGGTGGGCATCAGTGTCCCCCCGACAGGAGCCGTTCCCATGCCCCGCCTCGCCCTCTACGCCCTGGCCTTCTGCGTCCTCGCCGTGGCCGCCGCCGTCGTCTCCTTCGTGCGGGGCGGCATCGTGATCGGCGTCGTGTGGGTGCTGCTGTCGGGGCTCTCGTCCAACATGTGCTGGTACTACGTCAAGCGCGGCCGGGACGCCCGGCGCGCGTCCGCCGCCTCCTGAGCGGCGTCAGCCGCCCGGCGTGCACAGCGGGTCGGTCTGCCAGAAGCGGTACAGCTCGAAGCCGCAGTACGTGTCGATCTCGCCGATCCCGAGGCCCCGCAGCAGCGCGTCCACCGCGTCGAAGAAGACGCCGTTGAGCGCCGGGATCCACAGCAGCGCGAACACCAGCAGCAGCCCGAACGGCGCGAGCGGCTCCACCTGCCGCCGCACGTTGTACGACAGCCACGGCTCGATCACGCCGTAGCCGTCCAGGCCCGGCACCGGCAGGAAGTTCAGGATCGCGGCCGTGACCTGGAGCAGCGCCAGGAAGGCCAGCGCGAGGCGGAAGTCGAGCGGCACGCCGTCCAGCGCGTCCAGCCAGAACGGCGCCGTGCACACGACGGCGAACAGCACGTTCGTCAGCGGCCCCGCCGCCGAGATGAGGCTGTGCCGCCACCGTCCCCTGATCCGCCCGCGCTCGATGAAGACGGCACCGCCGGGCAGCCCGATCCCGCCCATGATCACGAAGAGGACGGGGAGGACGATGCTGAGCAGCGCGTGCGTGTACTTCACCGGGTTGAGCGTGAGGTAGCCCTTCGCGCCGACCGAGATGTCGCCGCTGTGCAGCGCGGTGCGGGCGTGCGCGTACTCGTGCAGGCACAGCGAGACGACCCACGCGGCCGTCACGAACAGGAACACGGCGAGCCCCGGCTGCTCGGCGAACCCGGTCCAGGTGGCCCAGCCCGTGACCGCGGCGACGGCGACGATCCCGAGGAAGACGGGACTGATCCTCCGGTCACTGGGGCGGGCGGTGGCGGTCGACATGGAACTCCCTGACTGTCGGGCCCGCGTGACGGGCACCCGCGGGGTGCGGGACTGCCCGACCGTACCGGGCGCACGGGGGAAACGTCTCGCGGGCGGCGGTCGTTCCGGAGCGGAACGGCGAGGGGCGGAGGCCGGCCACGCCGCGCGGCCAAAACCCCGTGACCGGCTCCGACGGCAGCAGGGACAATGGGCCCGTGCGCTATCGCATCCTCGGCACCACACGAGCACTCCGCCCCGACGGCACCGCCGTTCCGCTCGGCGGGGCGCGGCTGCGTGCCCTGCTGACCGTGCTCGCCCTCCGGGCCGGCCGCGCCGTCCCGGCCGGGCTGCTGGTCGAGGAGGTGTGGAACGGGGAGCCGCCCGCCGACGCACCGGGCGCCCTGCAGGCACTGGTCGGACGGCTGCGCCGCGCGCTGGGCGCGGAAGCGGTCGCCTCGGCCGACGGCGGCTACCGGCTCACCGCCCCACCGGACGACGTCGACCTGCACCGCTTCGACCGGCTCGCCGGTGAGGGCACCCGCGCCCTCGCCGACGGCGACCCCGCGAAGGCGGCCGAGGTACTCGACGACGCCCTCGCGCTGTGGCACGGCCCCGTCCTCGCCGACCTGCCCGACCGCACCGCGGAGGCGGCCCGCTGGGAGATGCGGCACGTCGACGTCCTGCGCGCCCGCCACACCGCCGCCCTGGACCTCGGACAGGCCGAGCACTCCCTGCCCGAGCTGACCGCCCTGTGCGACGGCCACCCCCTGGACGAGCCCCTCCAGGCGCTGCGGCTGCGCGCCCTGCGCGACACCGGCCGCGCCGCCGAGGCCCTGGCCGCCTACGAGGTCGTACGCCACCTCCTCGCCGACCGCCTCGGCACGGACCCGGGCCCGGAGCTGCGGGCCCTCCACGCCGAACTGCTCAGCCCGACGGCCCCGGCACCCACGACCACGCCACCGGCTCCGGTTCCAGCGCCGGGGTCGGGACCGGCATCCGGCGGCGGCCCGGGTACGGCGTCCGGGGCCGACTCCGGCCCGGCCCCGGGAGGCGCCGCGGCGCCCGCCCCGGGAAGCGGCCCCGCCACCGAGACGGCACACGGGCCCCACGGCGCGGCGCCTGCCTCCGGCAGGGCAGCCGTCTCCGGCACCGGACCGGTCTCCGGCACGGCAGCCGCCGCCCGCACGGCGCCCGCGTCCGCCACCGGCCCCGCGTCCGCGCCCGCCACCGGCCCCGCGTCCGCGACGCCGCCGGAAGCAGCCGCCGGGGTCCCCGCGCCCGCCCCGGAGGGAATCCGCCCCCGGGGCAACCTCCGGGCCCGGCTCACCTCCTTCGTCGGCCGGGACGGTGACCTGGAGACCCTGCGCGCCGACCTGGCGACCACCCGGCTCGTCACCCTCCTCGGGCCCGGCGGGGCCGGCAAGACCCGGCTGTCGCAGGAGGCCGCCGAGGGGGCCGGGGACACCGCGCCCGACGGCGTGTGGCTGGCCGAGCTGGCGCCCGTCGACGACCCCGCCGACGTACCGGAGGCCGTCCTGACCGCCGTCGGCGCCCGCGAGACCGTGCTCTACCGCGCCGGCGCCGAGGAGATGCGGGCCGTCACCGCCTCCGAGGGACAGGACACCGCCGTCGAGCGGCTCGTCGAGCACTGCGGCCGGCGCCGCATGCTGATCGTCCTCGACAACTGCGAGCACGTCGTCGAAGCCGCCGCCCGCCTCACCGAGGAACTCCTCGCCCGCTGCCCCCACCTCACCGTCCTCGCCACCAGCCGCGAACCCCTCGGCGTACCGGGGGAGTCGCTGCGCCCCGTCGAGCCGCTGCCCGAACCCGCCGCGCTGCGGCTGCTCGCGGACCGGGGCGCCGCCGCCCGCCCCGGCTTCCGCGTCGACGCCGACGAGGAGACCGCCGCCGCCTGCGCCGAGATCTGCCGCCGCCTCGACGGACTGCCGCTCGCCATCGAACTGGCCGCAGCCCGGCTCCGGATGCTCACCCCGCGCCAGATCGCCGACCGGCTCGACGACCGCTTCCGCCTGCTCACCTCCGGCAGCCGCACCGTCCTGCCCCGCCAGCAGACCCTGCGCGCGGTCGTCGACTGGTCCTGGGACCTGCTCGACGAGGACGAACGCGACGTCCTGGGACGGCTGTCGGTCTTCGCGGGCGGCTGCGACCTCGCCGCCGCCGAGGCCGTGTGCGGGCCCGCCGCGCTGGACGCCCTCGGCTCCCTCGTCGACAAGTCCCTCGTCGTGGCCACCCCCGTGACCGACCGGAGCGATGGCGACGGCATGCGCTACCGGCTCCTGGAGACCGTCGCCGAGTACGCGGGCGAGCGCCTCGACGAGGCCGGCACCCGCCCGGCGGCCGCCCGCGCCCACCTCACGTACTACCGCGAACTCGCCCGCACCACCGACCCGTTGCTTCGCGGACCGCAGCAGCTCGCCGCCATCGAGCGGCTGGAGCGCGAGTACGAGAACCTGCGCACCGCCCTGCGCCACGCCGTCGCCGAGCGCGACGAGCAGGAGGCACTGTGCCTGGCGCTGTCGTTGGTCTGGTACTGGCAGATGCGCGACCTGCGGGTCGAGGCCCGGAACTGGTTCGCCGAGGTCATGGCGCTCGGCCCGGACCCCTTCGCCGAACCGGTCCGCCCCGCCCGGCCGCTGTGGGAGCGCTGCACCTCCGCCCCGCCCCCGATGACCGGCGAGGTCCTCGCCGAGGCCCGCCGCGGGGTCCACCTGGCCCACCTGGCCTGCATGGACACCGAACTGGACGCGTGGCAGAACCCGGCGTCCCAGCGCAAGCTGCGCGTCATCGCGGACACGTACGAGCCGGGAATGCCGCAGACCTGCTCCAGCCCCGGCCTGCTCTGGTTCTTCGCCGTCATGCTCACCGGCGACATGACCCGGCTGCGCGAGATCATGGACGCCACCCTGCGCACCTGCCGCGACACCCCGGGCTACGAGTGGGAGCTGGCCGGCGGCCTGCAGATGCGCGCCCAGATGCTCGCCAACCGCACCGACTGGGCGGGCGACGCGCTCCGCGACGCCGACGAGTCGCTGGAGATCTACCGCCGCCTCGGCGACGCCTGGGGCATGGCCGAGGCCCTCTCCGGACGTGCCGAGGCCCGCGAGCGCGTCGGCGAGTACGAGCTCGCCGCCGAGGACTACCGGGCCGCCGCGCGGCACGCCGAGCGGCTCGGCGCCCACGCCCAGGTGGACATCCTCGACGCCCGCCTCGGCAGTGTGCTGCTGGAGGCGGGCGCGTACGAGGAGGGCGAGCGCATCCTGCGCGACGTCATCGAACGCACCCGGGGGACGGGTCACAACGGCGCGATGCCCGCCGCCCGGCTGTTCCTCGCCGGGCGGCTCGGCACGACCGGGCGGACCGCCGAGGCCGGCGAACAGCTGCGGCTGCTGCGCGAGGAGTTCTCCATCGCCCACTTCGTGGTCTTCGACGCCTTCATCCTCGCCGCTGAGGCGTGGATCGCCACGCTGGAGGGCCGGCACGAGGAGTGCCTGGCCAAGGTCCGCCGGTCGCTCGAACGGGCCGAGGACCCGCTGGCGACGGCCATCGCCCCGCACATGCGCTCCGCCTACCTGACCGTCGCCGCGATGGCGATGGCCCGCCTGGGCGACCGGCGCCTGGCCGAGGACGGGGCGCGCTGCCTGGGCGCCGCCGACGCCCTGCTGCCGCCGGGCCACGTGTCGACGGGCATGGAGCGCGACGCGCGCGAACGGGCCGTCGAGCGGGTCCGCGAGGCGCTCGGCCCCGAGGCGTACGACGCCGCGTACGCCGAGGGCGGCAGGCTCTCCGCCGGGGAGGCCGCCGCCCTCGTCTGACCCGCACGAGCCGTACGGAGCCCGCGCCACGCTCAGGTCTTCGTACGGAACTTGTGGATGGCGACCGGCGCCATCACCGCCGTGATCGCCACCGCCCAGCCGAGCGTGATCCACAGGTCGTGGGCCACGGGGCCGCCCACCATCAGCCCGCGTGCCGCGTCGGCGAGCGTGGACAGCGGGTTGTAGTCGGTGAAGGACTGCAGCCAGCCCGGCATCGACTGCGTCGGCGCGAAGATCGACGAGCCGAACTGCAGCGGGAAGAGCACCATGAAGCCCATCGCCTGCACGGACTGCGCGTTCTTCAGGACCACGCCCAGGGTGAGGAACACCCACATGATCGACGAGGCGAACACCGCGGACAGACCCACCGCCGCGAACAGCCCGGCCCAGTGGTCGATGTCGAAGCCGACCAGGACGGCGACGATCATCAGCACCGTGGTGGCGAACAGCATCCGCGCCATCTCGACCGCGATCTTGGCGAAGAGCACCGAGCCGCGCCCGATCGGCAGCGACCGGAAACGGTCCATGACACCGGAGTTGAAGTCCTGGCTGAAGCCGGTGCCGACCCCCTGGGACAGCGTCATGCTCATCATCGCGATCATGCCGGGGATCACGTACTGCACATAGCCGTCCTGCCCGCCGCCCAGGGCCTGGCCGATCGACCCGCCGAAGACGTACACGAACAGCAGGGTGAAGACGATCGGCATCAGCAGCGCGTCGAACATCGACTCGGGGTCCTGCCGGATCCACAGCAGGTTGCGGCGGACCAGGGCCCCGGTGTGCCGGACGTGCGCGCGCAGCGAGATCCGCGCGTCGGGGGTGAGGGCGGGAGCGGGCGGGGTGGTGGTGGCGGCGCTCATGCGGCGACCTCCTCGCGGGCGTCGTCGGTGGCGGGCGCGGGGTCCTGCGGGGCACTGGCGCGGTGGCCGGTGAGGGACAGGAAGACCTCGTCCAGGCTGGGCAGTTCGGTGGTGACGGCGGAGACGGTGATGCCGCGCGCGGTGACCGCGCCGACCACGGCCGTCAGCTGCTCGTCGCTGAGGATCGGCACCAGGACGGCACCGCGCTCGGTGTCCACCGTGGTGTTGGCGAGCCCGGTGATGCCGAGCTCGTCCAGGTAGGCGGCGAGCGGGCGCAGCTGGAGCGGGTCGGCCGGGCGGACCCGCAGGGTGCGGCCGCCCACCTTGGCCTTCAGCTCCTCGATGCCGCCGTTCGCGATGACCTTGCCGCGGTCCACGACGGTCAGCTCGGAGGCGAGCTGCTCGGCCTCCTCCATGTACTGGGTGGTCAGCAGCACGGTCACGCCGTCGCCGACCATGCGCTTGACCTCGTCCCACACCTCGTTGCGGGTGCGCGGGTCAAGGCCGGTGGTGGGCTCGTCCAGGAACAGCACGGCCGGGTGCCCGATCATGGAGGCGGCCAGGTCGAGCCGGCGCCGCATGCCGCCGGAGTAGGTGGACGCGGGCCGCTTGCCGGCCTCGGTGAGCGAGAACCGCTCCAGCAGCTCGTCGGCGCGGGCGCGGGCGTCCCGGCGGGACAGGTCGAGCAGCCGGCCGATCATGTAGAGGTTCTCCCAGCCGGGGAGCTTCTCGTCCACGGAGGCGTACTGCCCGGTCAGCCCGATGACCCGGCGCAGCTGCCGCGGCTGCCGCACGACGTCGTACCCGGCGACGTGCGCCTGGCCGGAGTCGGGGGTGATGAGGGTGGACAGGATGCGTACGAGGGTGGTCTTGCCGGCGCCGTTCGGTCCGAGCACGCCCATCACGGTGCCCTCGCGCACGTCCAGGTCGACGCCGTCCAGCGCCTTGGTCTCGCCGTAGTGCTTGACCAGCCCCCGCACGGTGACCGCGCTGTCCGCGGCCCGGGGGATGTCGTCGATTCGCTTCATGCCCCAGACGATGGCAGCGGCCACCGACAAAGCACCGACATCCCGCCGACAGGCGTCGCGCGCCACCGACATCCCGCCGACAGCCGGCCCGGGAGCCACTCGGCCCCGCCGACGGGGGATGATCGGCGGGGCCGGTGTCGTACCGCGGTGGTCTGCTAGTGGACGGAGTGCTCCTCCTGCGGGAACGTCCCGCCGACGACGTCCTCGGCGTACGCCTTCGCCGCGTCGCCCATGACCTTGCGCAGGTCGGCGTACTGCTTGACGAACTTCGGCACCCGGCCGCCGGTCAGCCCGAGCATGTCGGTCCACACCAGCACCTGGGCGTCGGTGTCCGGGCCCGCGCCGATCCCGACCGTCGGGATGTGCAGCGTCCGCGTCACCTCGGCGGCCAGCTCGGCCGGCACCAGCTCCAGGACGACTGCGAAGGCGCCCGCGTCCTGCACCGCCTTGGCGTCGCGCAGCAGCTGCTGGGCCGCCTCCTCGCCGCGGCCCTGCACCCGGTACCCCATGGAGTTGACGGACTGCGGGGTGAGGCCGATGTGCGCCATCACGGGGATGCCGGACTCGACGAGCAGCCGGATCTGCTCGTGCGACCGCTCACCGCCCTCCAGCTTGACCGCCCCGACCCCGGCCTCCTTGACCAGCCGGGTCGCCGAGCGCAGCGCCTGCACCGGGCCCTCCTGGTAGGAGCCGAAGGGCAGGTCGCCCACGATCAGGGCGCGGCTGGTGCCCCGGATGACCGCGGCCGAGAGCATCGTCATCTCGTCCAGGGTGACGGGCACGGTGGTCTCGTAGCCGAGGTGGCAGTTGCCCGCGGAGTCCCCGACGAGCATCACGGGGATGCCGGACTCGTCGAAGACGGAGGCGGTCATGGCGTCGTACGCGGTGAGCATGGGCCACTTCTCGCCGCGCTCCTTGGCGGCGGTGATGTCCCGGACGGTGATACGGCGGTTGATCCTGCCCCCGTACAGCGCCCTGCTCCCGTCGGCGGGGGTGCGCTGCGGCGTCTGGGCAGCCGAAAGCTGCGTCATGGCAACGGCTCCTTCATGTCATCTCGAGGCGCCCTGACGGCGTCCCCGGATCCCTTCCATGGTGGCACCTGTGGCGTCCCGGCGGCTAGGGGACCCCCGCCGGGACCTCCGTCACGTGTCATCCCGTGTCATGGGGTGGCCCATGGGGTGAAATGTGCCCGTTCTGTCACAGAGCCGCCCGTTCCGGCGCCGGGCGGAACTTCCCGTACGGGCCCGTACGTCCTCGTGCCCGTACGGCCGTCGAGGGACGGCGGGATCGGAACCGATCATCCCCTATGGTGCTGAGTCACAGGGGGCGACGGTGTGCACGGCAGGCAGTGAGGCGACGGTATGGCGCAGCAGGCGTACATGACGGAGACGGACGGCGGCGGCTCGGACCCCGAACGCCGGGAGCCCCGGATTCGGCGCCTGTTCGACCGGGCCGTCAGCGGCTGGCGCGGCGACCGCCGCGTCTGGCGCCGGGGCCTGGTCACCGCCGCCGTGGCGCTCCTCCTGGCGGGCGTCATGGCGGCCCACTCGCACATCCCGAACACCATCGGCAACCTCGGCAGCCTCTCGGAGACCTTCCTGCCGTGGTTCGGCCTGCTGATCCCCGTCCTGCTGGTGATCGCCCTGGTCCGCAAGTCGGCGACGGCGCTGATCGCGCTGGTGCTGCCGGTGAGCGTGTGGCTCAACCTCTTCGGCGGCCTGCTCTTCGACAAGACCGGCTCCGGCGGCGATCTCACGGTGGCCACGCACAACGTCAACGCCGACAACGCCGACCCGGCGGGCACCGCCCGTGCCGTCGCCGCCGCCGGGGCGGACGTACTGGCCCTTGAGGAACTCAAGGCGTCCGCCGTGCCGACGTACGAGAAGGCGCTGGAGGCCAAGTACCCCCACCACGAGGTCGTGGGCACCGTCGGGCTGTGGAGCAAGTACCCGCTCAGCGGCGTGAAGCCGGTCGACATCGAGCTGGGCTGGAAGCGCGCGATGCGCGCCACCGTCACCACCCCGTCCGGGCCGATCGCCGTCTACGTCGCCCACCTGCCCTCCGTACGGGTGAAGCTGGAGGCCGGCTTCACCGCCCGGCAGCGGGACAAGAGCGCCGAGGCCCTCGGCGAGGCCATCGCCGACGAGAAGCTGCCCCGCAAGATCCTCCTCGGCGACCTCAACGGCACCATGAACGACCGCTCGCTCACCGCGATCACCTCGCAACTGCGCTCCCCGCAGGGCGCCGTGGGCAACGGCTTCGGCTTCAGCTGGCCGGCGTCCTTCCCGATGGCCCGCATCGACCAGATCCTGGTCACCGGCGTGGAACCGATGACCAGCTGGACCCTCCCGGCGACCGGCAGCGACCACCTCCCGATCGCCGCGCGTGTGAAGGTCGACACAACGGCCTCCTGAAATTCGCCTGCGGAATACCTGCCCTGAGAGCCTTTGTTCCGTACGGGAACATACAGTCGTCCCCCTGTGTCCCGTCCCCCGTACGGAACCCCGCTCTCGAAAGGCGAGACCCTTCATGCCCCTGGCCCTGCTCGCCCTTGCCGTGGGCGCCTTCGGCATCGGCACCACCGAGTTCGTGATGATGGGCCTGCTGCCCGACGTCGCGGACGACCTGGGCATCTCCATCCCCACCGCCGGCCACCTCGTCTCCGCCTACGCGCTCGGCGTCGTCATCGGCGCCCCGCTGCTCGCGGCGGCGACCACCCGGATGTCCCGCCGCGCCGTCCTGATCGCCCTCATGGCGCTGTTCGTGGTGGGCAACGCCCTGTCGGCCGTGGCCCCCGGCGAGATCTCCCTCCTGGCCGCCCGCTTCGTCAGCGGCCTGCCGCACGGCGCCTTCTTCGGCGTCGGCGCGGTCGTCGCGACCGGCATGGTCGCGCCGGAACGCAAGGCCCGCTCCGTCTCCCTGATGTTCCTGGGCCTCACCGTCGCCAACATCGTCGGCGTCCCCGCCGCCACCGCCATGGGCCAGCAGCTCGGCTGGCGGGCCACCTTCCTCGGCGTGAGCGCCATCGGCGTCGCGGCCATCGCGGCGCTGGCCCTCCTCGTCCCGCGCGACAGCGCCCCCGCCCCCACGACCGGCCTGCGCGGCGAACTGGCCGCCCTGCGCTCCCTGCCCGTCTGGCTGGCGCTCGGCACGACGGTCGCCGGCTTCGGCGCGCTCTTCGCCGCGTACAGCTACATCACGCCGATGCTCACCGATGCCGCCGGGTTCGCCGAGACCAGCGTGACGCTGCTCCTCGCCCTGTTCGGCGTCGGCGCCACCGCGGGCAACCTGCTGGGCGGCCGCCTGGCCGACCACTCCCTGCGGGGCACCCTCTTCGGCGGCCTGGCCTCCCTGGTCGTCGTCCTCGCCCTGTTCCCCCTCCTGATGCGCACGCCGGTCACGGCGGCCGTGTCGGTGGCCCTGCTCGGCATGGCCGCCTTCGTCACCGGCTCCCCGCTCCAGCTGATGGTGATGGAGAAGGCCGCGGCCGCCCCGTCCCTCGCCTCCTCCGCCAACCAGGCCGCCTTCAACCTCGCCAACGCCGGCGGCGCCTGGATCGGCGGCCTCGCGCTGGCCGCCGGGTTCGGGGTCACGTCCCCGGCGACGGCGGGCGCGGCCCTGGCCGTGCTCGGCCTCGCGGTCGCGGGTGCGGCGCGGGCGGTGGACCGACGCCGGGGCGCCGCCCCGGTCGCCGGACGGGAGCGCGTGGTCGCGGGTCACGTGCCGGAGGCGGCGGAGTCGGTACGGCACTGAGGGCGCCGGGAGCCGCGGCCGCGGTCCGCGCGGCTGCGGCTGCGTACCGATCCCGCGAACCCGCGACGAAGCGCCGGGAATCCGTGCGAAGAAATAACGGTCAAAACGTGTCATAACTCACTCAGCGGCCACCCGAAGTGTGATGGGCGGTCACGTACGGGCCTCGAACGCGGGGCCCGCCGGGCCACCGGGCCACGGGACCGCACGCAGGACGTCCGACGAGGAGACTGCCGATGAGTGAGTCCGTACAGCCCGGAACCGGGGCCACCAAGCAGAAGGTCAGGACAGAGACGTCCGCCACGGCCGACCAGGCCAAACAGGCCGCGAGTCAGGTGGCGGGAACCGCCGCGGACCAGGCTCGCTCCGTGGCGGGCGAGGCACGGCAGCAGGCCGGTACGGCCCTGGAGGACCTGCGCAGCCGTGCGATGGAGGAGGCCGACGGCCAGACCCGTCGTGCCGCCGGTCAGCTTCGCCAGTGGGCGAGCGACCTCTCGGGTCTCGCCGCGCACGCACAGAGCGACTCTCCGGCCCGCGGCCTCGTGACGCACGCGGCCGACACGGGCAGCCGGGCCGCCGACTACCTGGAGGAACAGGGCGTCGAAGGACTCGTCGGCGACCTCCAGCACTTCGCCCGGCGGCGGCCCGGAGCCTTCCTGGGCGGCGCCCTGCTGGCCGGACTGGCCGTCGGGCGGCTGGCGAAGGCGGCGGGATCCGCGTCCGGGTCCGACGGCCGTGGTCCGGGCGGACCGACGGCCGACCGTGGTCCGGCCGGGCAGTCCGTACCGGCCGGCCCTCCTGCCATCCCCGCCGAGGGGACCGCCATGCCGCCGTCCGTTCCGTCGACCGTGGGGCACCTCACGGACGGTGCGCACGGCCGTGGGCGTCCGGAGGTATGAGATGGCCACCATCTCCCCCCTCCGAGGCACGGGAGCGCACTACGAACCCCGGGAGCAGGACCGGTCCGTGAGCCATCTGCTGTCCGCGGTGACCACGGACCTGCAGACCCTCTTCCGGCAGGAGGTCGAACTGGCCAAGGCCGAAGTCAGGGACGAGGCGAGCCGTGCGGGCAAGGCCGCCGGAATGTTCGGCGGCGCCGGCTTCGCCGGCTACATGGTCCTCCTGTTCCTGTCGCTGGCCGCGATGCTCGGCCTGGCCAACGTCATCGACGGCGGCTGGGCGGCCCTCGTCGTCGCCGCGCTCTGGGGCGCCGCCGGGGCCGTGCTCTACCTCAGGGGCCGGGCACGCATGAGGACTGTGTCGCCGAAGCCGGAGCTAACCGTCGAGACCATGAAGGAGAACGCGGAATGGGCACGTCACCCGACCAAATGAGGTCCGAGATAGAGGCCACCCGCGGCAGGCTGGCCACGGACGTGGGCAGGCTCACCGAGCGGACCAGCCCACGGCGCATGGCGCGGCGCCGCACCGCGCGGATGCGGGGCGCGGTCTCCGGCATGCGCAACCGTGTCATGGGCACGGCATACGACACTGCTTACGGCGTACGCGACACCGCCCAGTCGGCGGCCGGCTCCCTCCAGGAGGGCACCGGGCAGGCCGTCGGCTCGGCCCGCGACGCGGCAGAACACGCGGCCGGCGCCGCCCGTGACATGGCCGAGCAGACCGGACACGCCGTGCAGCAGACGCCCGACATGGCCCGCAGCCAGACCCAGGGCAACCCCCTGGCGGCCGGCCTGGTCGCCTTCGGGGTCGGCCTGCTCGCGTCGTCGCTGGTGCCCGCCTCCCGCGCCGAGCGGCAGAAGGCCTCCGAACTGATGCACAGCGAGGCCCTGGAACCGGTGAAACAGGCCGCGACCGAGTCCGCGCAGCATCTGAAGGAAGGCGCGAAGGAAGTGACCCAGGGGGCGGCCGGCGACATGAAGGAGACCGCCACCCAGGCCGCCCGCACCACACAGGAGAAGGCCCGCGGCCACGTCGGCAAGGTCACCGAACAGGCCCGCGAATCCGGCCGCAACGTCGCGGACGAGGCCCGCAACCGCTCCGGACCCGGCTGACCCGCACCGCCCGACGACAGGGGGCCGGGCGCCCCGGCCCGCACAGGGCCGGGGCGCACGTCCGGGTGACAGGGCGTCCGGTCCCAGGACTCCGCGGATCCGCTTCGTCCGCTCCGGACGGCGAGTGGGGTGTCGCTGTCATCACCACGGTGGGGAATCCGAGCGCCCCCACGGCGCCCGCCTCGCCGTCACCGAGACGGCGTGGGCGGGGTTCGTGGGGGCTTCGGCGCTCCGACGGGGCTCAGAGCATCGTCGTGTGGGCCTCGCCCTGGGCCGAGGCGCCGCCGAAGGGCGCCGAGACGCCGAGGCCGCCGGTGAGGGCGAACGGGCCGGACTCCGCGTGGAGGCCGGCCGCGAAGGCGCCGTCGCCCGCGACGAGGGCCGTGCTCGCGGTGAGGCCGACGCCGCCGGACACCTGGTCCAGGTCGGTGTCGGAGAGCTCGGCCGTTGCGACCTGGGGGACAGTGTTCATGGCAGGTCTGTTCCTTTCATGGGGAGGGGAGCGGTGCGGCGCGCACGCCCGGCATCCGGAGTTTGGGGCCTCCGGAGGGGCCACCGGCGGGCCGCGCACCGATCAAAGCACGGGGGCGAACCGCCCACCATCGACGTGCCGTTGACCGACGCCGCCCGGCGTCGCGGCGTTCACCAGTGTGTGAATGCGGTCAGGGAAAGCGTCCGGATCTTCACGCCATCCCCCAGGGCGCCGGGCTCTTTGGCGCCGCGACGCGTGCGGGCCGCCCAGCGGGCCGCCGTCGCGCCCCCGACCGTGCGACCGACCGATGAACGCTGTGGAGATTCACGGGTTTTCCAGGACCGGGTCCCGGCCCGCGGGGGTGTGACACATCGCCGCCCGCGGCACGGGCGCGGCTCGTCGGCCGGCCGCCGCCCCCTGAGTCGTTCCCCGGAGGATCTCGTCTCCTTGGAACGCGTTGTGGCAGTATCCGGGCCGAGGCGCCGCCGGCCAGGGAGCCGGTGGCCCTCGTCCGACAACTGCCGGGGGAGACATGAGCCGTAGGGACACATCCGGACACCTCGCCGACCTGGCCCAGTTCATGAGCAGCCACGGCGACACCGGCGAGTCCGGCGACTGCGTCGATGCGGTGACGTGGACGATGTTCCCGGCCGGGGCGCTCGCGTAATGGCGGACCGCGTGTCACGCCCCGCCGGTGGCATACCGGCCGAGATCGGTCCCTACCGGCTGGAGAGGCTGCTGGGCGAGGGCGGGATGGGCCGCGTCTACCTCGGACGCACACCCGCCGGAAGTGCCGTCGCCGTCAAGGTCGTCCACCGTGCGTACGCAGCCGACCCGGAGTTCCGCAGGCGGTTCGCGCAGGAGGTCGCCGCGGCCCGGCGCGTGCAGGGTCTCTACACCGTGCCCGTCGTCGCGGCGGACCTGGACGCCGACGAGCCCTGGCTGGCCACGGCCTACGCCCCCGGGCCCTCACTCCAGCAGGCCGTCGGTGAACGGGGGTCGCTGTCCGCCGCCGAGGTGCTCGCGCTGACGGCCGGGGTCGCCGAGGCGCTGGAGACGATCCATGCCGCCGGAGTGATCCACCGCGACCTGAAACCCTCCAACATCGTCCTCACGGCCGACGGGCCCAAGGTCATCGACTTCGGCATCGCCCGCGCCGCGGAGGTCACCGCCCTGACCGCCACCGGCATGCGCGCCGGGACCCCGGCCTACATGGCGCCCGAGTACATCCGGGGGCAGGAGGTCACCGAGGCCGGTGACGTCTTCGCGCTCGGCCTCGTCGCCCACTTCGCCGCCACCGGACGGCTCGCCTTCGGCGGCGGCGGCGACCACGGAGTGGCGTACCGGATCCTGGAGGCGGCGCCCGACCTCGACGGCTGCCCCGCGTCCGTGCGCGCCGTCGTGGCCCGCTGCCTGGAGAAGGACCCGGCGCGGCGGCCGGCGCCCGCCGAGGTCGTCCGGCTCTGCGGCCGGGCGGCGAACGGGGACTTCGACGACGGCCGCACCCCCACCGTCGTCTCCGCACCCCCGGCGACCGGCCCGGACGCGCCCACCGCCACCGCCCCGGCGCGCCCCCCGGCGCCGGACGCCGCCCCCCGGACCCCGTCCGCACCGCCGTACGCCGCCCTGCTCGGCGTGGTCGGGGCGATCGCCCTGGTCGTCGTCCTGGTCGTGGTGTTGCTGCCCTCGTCGGAGGAGACCCCGGAGAACAAGCAGCCGTACCCGGTGGTCGCGGCCACCGACATCTTCGCCGAGGGGACCAGCGGCGTCGCGTTCAGCCCGGACGGTGAGACGCTCGCCACCGGCGGCGAGGACGGGAAGGTGCGGCTGTGGAACGCCGCCACCCGCGAGCTGCGTGCCACGCTCACCGAGAAGAACTGGTCCGGGGACCCGAGCCGAGTAGTCGGCGTCACGTTCGGCGCCGACGGGAAGACCCTGGCCACGAGGACCGGCACCCACCTGGTCGGCGTCTGGGACGTGGCCCGCCGCCGGGAGGTCCGCCGCATCGAGGAGACGGCCTACTCCCTCGCCCTCAGCCCCGACGGCAAGCGGATCGCCCTGGGCGACAGCGCGGGTGCCAACCTGTGGGACCTCGGCGGCCGCAGTGAGGATCCGCGCGCCCACCTGTCGCAGAACCTGCGCGCGACGGACATGGCGTTCAGCCCCGACGGCAGGACGCTCGCCTCCGTCGGAGACTTCTCCGACCAGCGCCACCAAGCGGACAACGAGCCGGCCAAACTGTGGGACCTGACCCGGCTCGACCCGCGGCCCTACGGCCAGGGCGACCCGCGCCACGACCTCGCCCTGGAGGACGTCACCTACGCCGTCGCCTTCAGCCCCGACGGCAAGACCCTCGCCACCGGCGGCCAGGACGGCGGCGTACGGCTGTGGGACGTGGCCACCGGCCGCCTGAAGGCCACCCTCACCCACCGCTTCGTCACCGAGGCCCGGGACCTGGCGTTCAGCCCGGACGGCAGGACGCTCGCCGTCACCGCCGACGGCCGGGTGCTCCTGTGGAACCTGGCGGACCGCAAGCCCGGCGCCATCCTGGCCGACGACGAGACCGGCTTCGGCGCCGACGTCCGCGAGCTGGCCTTCAGCCCGGACGGCCGGTTCCTCGCGGGCAGCACCGCGGGAGGGGGCGCCCCGGAGGAGACCCCCGCCCCGGGCACCGGCACCGATTCCGACGCGGTCGAGGACAGCGGCGTACGCCTGTGGAAGGTCCCGAAGGCCACCGGCACTACAGCACCGGCAGCGACTTCCTGAGCTCGAACGCGGTGACCTGGGAGCGGTACTCCTCCCACTCCTGGCGCTTGTTGCGGAGGAAGTGTCGTCGACCCCGAGCGACCTCACGCGATCGACGCCGGCGCAGCGCTGACCTGCGGTCGAGCGGTCGTCATTGGTCGATGTGGGTCGCTGTGGGCCGCCCTTCGACGGCCCACAGACGGCCCAGGCACGGTGGTTCACCCCGGCCCAGTTAACCTGCTTCGGCCTGCGGTTTCTCTCGGAGGTCTCGCTGTCGGGGGACGGCTACGGGAAACAGCGTCCGCTTCCCAGCCACATCACCGGACGTGAGCCTGTCCACAGGCGTGCGGTAGGCGTATGAGATCACCGTGAGATCTTCGTCTTCCACGGCCCACGGGGAGGTGCAGTGGAGGATGCCACCGGAGGCGGTCGGCTCCACCCCAGTGCGGTCCAGTTTGATCGAGTGCACGACAACCAACGCGTTGTCCGGGTAGTACTTCCGCTGCTTCTCGACCTCGGCTCGGGTCAAGATCACTTCCAACCCCGCAGAGGTCGTCCCCTTGACCTCCACGTGCAGTCGCTTCTCCCCCCTCGTGAGCAGGAGGTCAAAGGACTCCTTGGCGCCGACGTCCTTGACCGACCAACCCTGAGCCTCGAAGTGCTCAGTGGCCATCCGGACGCTGTGGTGCTCTATCGCGCGGCGTTCGCTGGCGGTGAGCAGAAATCCCTGCCCCGGTCTACGCGGTCGGGTGCCGCTACGGGTCCGACGGCCGGCGGTCTTCTCCGCACTCTGCTCAGCCTCCAGCACCTCCGGAGTCGGGTCCCCAGGGATGTAAGGGGCGAGGCGCTCGGCTTCATAGAGGGTGCCGAGTAGGCCTGTCATGAAGGCCAGGTCCTTCAGCAGAACCTCCCGCGAGGGCAGCTGCTCGCGCTCGTATGCGATGGCCACCACGTTCCCGGGGCCGTAGCCACTGCCAAGAGGGGTCCTGGCGTCCAGCTGAAGCGTTTCGTGCAGGTCCGGGCGCGCGGTCGTCGCCTTCGCCAGTAGTGGCCGCGCCCAGTCGACACGGGCACGAAGATCTTCGGCTCTGCGCGCCTTGAAGACGCCTCCCGTCCAGATGGTGGTCCCCTGATTCAACGACAGGTAGACCCTCCGACCGGAGGCGCTGAACAGGTAGACCACGTACCACCCGGTGGTCGAGCTGGGTGACTGCTCCCGCCCGAAAACCCGAACCCAGGGAATCTCCGACTTGAGCCCCGTACCATCGCGGCCCTCGACTCCTAAGTTGTCGAGTGAAGTACCGAGCGCCGCTGACAGATCCCGTCCGTGCGCCCGAAGCAGATCTGGCAGCTGCTGCCGGACGACGACGCCTCGTTCCTGCATCTTTTCCGTGTTCGCTGCCGTCCAAGACGGCTGAAGATCAAGGACCTTGCCCAGGAGATCATTCACGGCCGCAGCGTAGCCCCGAGTACTGACAGCGCTCGGGGCGCCTATAGCGGAGTAGGGCCACCGACGGCGGGGTTTCGCGTCATTACACACGGAATCTCCCCATAACTGGGTCGATTGTCAGACCCTCCTGGCAGGGTGTTCACCTGTAACAACCCGTTCGAACAATGGAGTTCCTGTGGACGTGAAGCAGGCGCTGAGCGCTTGGCCACTGACCGCCGATCAGCTCCCGGCGGCCATCGCAACCGACGCCGAGATCCTCGCGCTCGCCGGCGCGGGGTCCGGCAAGTCGCGAACCCTCGCTGCCCGAGTAGCCTTCCTCGTGGCCTCGGGGGCGCTCCCGGAGTCGCTGGTCGCCTTCACGTTCTCCGACAAGGCTGCCGAGACGATCAAGGAGCGGGTGGCTCAGGCTCTTACGGTGTGTGGGCTGGACCCACTCCTGGTGGGTGGGATGTACATCGGCACCATCCACGCCTGGTGCCGTCGCGTCCTCGGCGAAATGGATGCCAAGTACCGGCAGTTCGATGTGCTCGACGCCATGCAGCTCCAGATGTACCTGATGTCTCGGTATCCCAAGCTCAACCTGCATCCACTGCGTGCCCAACACAGCACGAAGGCAGGCAAGCCGCGCGGGTACTTCGAGACGCTCAACCAGGTCAGTCGTGCCTGGACGATGATGAACGACGAACTACTCGATCCTGCACAGATCGCTGCCGAAGATCCAGTGCTGGGCGACGCTCTGGAGCGTCTTCGCGCGCAGATGGAGCAGGACAACTTCATCGACTTCTCACTGATGCAGCGCCTCGTGGTCGAGGCGCTTGAGGGCAAGGAACCCGGGGCAGTGCAGGCACTTGCTCCTCTCCAGCACGTGCTGGTGGATGAGTACCAGGACGTGAACGTCGTACAGGAGCGTCTGATCGAGCTGATGCACCGCGAGTCCGACACCCTCTTCGTGGTGGGCGACGACGATCAGGCGATCTACGGATGGCGCGGCGCGGACATCACGAACATTTTGGAATTCGACCAGCGTTATCCGAACGCGGCCGTGCACAAGCTGCTCACCAACTTCCGGTCCACTTCGGCCATCGTCGAGGCCGCCAGCACGTTCGCCGGGCAGGAGTTGGGCGCCACGCGGCTGCAGAAACAACTGACCGCCGCTGTGGACCGTGACCCCCGTGAGTTCGGCGTCCTGCGGTTCCCCACGCGGATGGACGAGGCTGCTTTCGTCGGCGACCGGATCAAGGAACTGCTCGGCACCCGCTACGAGGAAGCGGACGGGACCGTGCGCGGTCTGACTCCCGCCGACTTCGCCATCCTGATGCGGTCGACGAACATGTCCGAAGGCGATGAAACCAAGCGCCACACCGCGTTCATCCGAGCCCTGGAAACGCGGGGCATCGAGTACGCCCTCAATGCCGGCGGCCAGCTCTTCGAACGAGCCCAGCCCGCAGCCGTGCTCAGCGCTTTTCAGCTGCTGCGCGGCGAAAACCCGAACCGTACGCAAGTGGACGGACTGTTCAACTCCGAGCTGAGCGTAGCCTTCCCCTGTGCCGACCTGGGCCGTGTCAGGCACGTCTTCGCCGATTGGGGTCGCCGCATCCACGCTCCCGTCGCACCAGGCGTTCCACGTCAGCGCCTCTTCCCGCAGCAGCTGCTCCATGACCTGTTGGAAGCCCTCGGCGTCGCCGCCAGCGGGTTCGGCGACGGCGTCATGGCCGACCTGGGTACCTTCAGCAAGATCCTTACGGACTTCGAGTCGGTGTACGTCTCGGTCGACGGCAAGGCACGGTACGGGGAGCTTCTGAACTTCCTGCAGAACGTGGCAGGCGAGGGATATGAGACCGACAACCAGATGATGGCCCGCCCTGATGCAGTGACGGTCTCCACGATCCACAAGGCAAAGGGGCTGGAGTTCCCGGTCGTCTTCGTGGTGGACGTCGAAGCCGGCCGTTTCCCAGGCAGGAAGCGCTCGTACGACGGGTGGATCCCTGCCCCGTTGGTGCAGCGGGCCCTGAACAACGGCAGTTACCAGACGGATCGGCCGGACCAGGCCCGGCTGTTCTACACGGCCATCACCCGCGCCGAGCGCTTTCTGTACGTCACCGGATCCGAATGGCTACCCGGAGGTGCAAAGCCGACCAAGGTGTCCCCCTACGCAGCCATGCTGACGCATCCCGAAGTCCGTCGCGACCTTCTCGACCCGTCCGCCCCGCCCAAGGTGATGCCCCCGCCCGCCGTTCCGTCCAGGCGTGGCGACGAGTCCGTGCTGCCCACCACGTACTCCCAGATCCACACCTACATGCGTTGCCCCCACGCCTACAAGCTCAGCGTGGTGCACGGGTTCGCCCCGCCGATCCCGGAGCTCTTCGGGTTCGGACGCGCGGTCCACGCGGCAGTGGGCAAGGTGCACCAGCTCTATAAAGACCAAGCACCCAGCCCGGTCGAGGCGCGGAACGTGGCCGAGGACCTCTTTCACCTCAAGCACGTCGCCCCGAGCCAGGACCCGGTCAACCGGCCAGGCGCGTACGAGCGTGCGAAGCAGAGCTCCGCGAACATCGTGGCCAGCTACGTCGATAAGTACGCGAAGGACTTCGAGAGCAAGCGGCAGGTCGAGCTTCCTTTCGAGGTCCCGGTGAACCGCGCGGTCATTTCCGGAGCCATCGATCTGCTGCTCAGCTACGACGACTCGGACCAGATCCGCGACGCATCGGTGATCGACTTCAAGACCATGGAAGGGGGCCCCGAACCGATCAACAATCCCGATCTCCACTGGGAGAACCTCTCCCTGCAGGTCCAGCTCTACGCACGTGGCGCCGTACAGGTGTACGGGATGAACGCGCGGACTGGTGCCGTACACCTCCTCAAGGATGGCCAGCGGGTGTCGGTTCCGGTCGACACCGACGCCGTCGACGCCGCGGTCGCCAATGTGGACTGGGCGGTCGACCGAATCATGGAAGGCGACTTCCCGCAGCGCGCCTCGGGAAAGAAGTGCGGTGGCTGCGACTTCGCCCAGATCTGCCCGAAGAAGGTGCAGCAGTTCGCGACGTCACAGGAGCCTCCGAAGCTTCACCTTCCGGCTAGTAACGGCGGCAAGGAGTTCCTGATGGTGTCCGCCTTCTCTCAGCTCGGGCCCGACCAGTAGGCGTGACGCAAGCCGGTGCCGTGGGCTGTGGATCCTGCGCTAAGGGTCTCAGCCCACTGTGCTGAAGCTGATCGATGGCCTACGCGCCGACCGTCTCTTCTGGCGCCTGGACCCGGCACCGCGGTGGCAAGCGGCCCTGGCCGCCATGGATGCGTCTCGCTACCTCTAGCTGGGCAGTGGGACCAGTGAGCCGGTCGGCGACCTGCCCCTTGTCATCATGGTCAGCAGCCGCTTGCTGCCAGCCGCTCGGACAGCTCAGCTCTCGCGGCGAATTTACAGTTCCCCAGCTAACAGGTCGCAGATGCGCCGCTGACCTGCCCGTGTGCAGACGCGGTCGGCGCATGCGCGTGTCACCGTCCACACCCCGTCCCAAGAGCGGGTCTCACCGCAGACGCGCGGAACAGCGGCGAGGGCGTGCGAACACCGCTACTCCCACGAGAACGCGGCCAGATCGGTGCAAAATCTGCGCAACAGGGGGACCTGCGCGCCCGTGGTAAGGGAAGATCGGCTCTTGTGGACCCCGCCATAGCAGCCGCTCTGATCTCCAGCCCCGTCGCACTACTAGCGGCCGGGGCTGCGTATGGCGCTGGCCTCGTGCAAGGCCGAGGTGCCTACCGCGGCCCCGTTGACGCCGTGCGCCGCCAGCACCAGCGAGACGCCTACGCCGCTTTCCTTACGGAAGCCAACGCATTTTTCAGTAAGACTTTGTGGGGAAATTGCGCACAACAAGCTAGCAGCCAATTAGGCATTTCATTGCGAGACGAAGCCAGGCGCCAGGAAATCAACCGACGCGCCTTGCGTATCCAGTCGGAAGTGCCAACAGAGCCACTGAAACTCGCTGCGGCCGTCGTCCAACTTGAAGGCCCCGAAAATATCGCAGCCATCGCACGGGAGATCGAAAATCACGCCCACAACGTGCACGTCGACGCACTCTACGGCGAGGCCCCCTACACATTATTCGACGCGCTGGACGGGCGGCCCGCCCCTACCGGTGAGGGTCGCAACACACACCTAGACCTACTGACCGCAATTAACAATTTCACCGACGCCACCCGTTCTCACCTCAACGGCAGCAAGACGGCAAGGCGGCCCTGAAATCTATCAGGCGCGCGCGAGGTAATTACGCGGCCAGATCTTCGATCTGTTGACCACTGAGCAGCCCAACACTATACCTTTCAGGGGGAACATGTGGATCTTTTCGCTGATGAAAAACTCAAGAAACACATGTCGATCATCATGCGCGCAATTAAGCCCGCTAACCCCGGTGATCCAGGATTCGCCATGACGATCGGCCGCCCCCGTCATCGACTCAGAGTGGACCCGCAACGTCTTCCCATCCCGGGGATCGTTCGAATAGTTCTTGAACTGATCGGGCTGCAAGATCTAGGACAGGCAGAAAAGCTCGCATGGGAGTACGCATTTGAAGTCGACGGCACCTCCTGTTCGCTTGCTCATCAAAAATTCGGACTGCGTCTTTATGTAGACTCTACCGTTATAACGTCCGAAGATGACGCACAGGCCCTACTCGTTCGAATCACGAAAGCACTGGAGAGCGCACAGCGCAGTCTGGAAAGACGCCAATTGCGGGATTTTGCAGACGAGCAGATCCGTCAAGGTCGCTTGACGATTCGCAATCAGTACCATCGTTTGCGCCACATTTATGAGT
Source organism: Streptomyces sp. CCM_MD2014 (assembly GCF_000772045.1). Classification (GTDB taxonomy): domain Bacteria; phylum Actinomycetota; class Actinomycetes; order Streptomycetales; family Streptomycetaceae; genus Streptomyces; species Streptomyces salinarius. The sequence continues at coordinate 6,303,216 of NZ_CP009754.1, forward strand.
ACTTCCAAGAAGGCGCAAGCCTCGCCTTTGCCGGCCAGGGGAGACTCAGCCCAGAGTTGCCTGACGGGGGACGACGTTTCAATCCTCGTGCAACCGAGGGATTTTACAATACGGTAGCCATGGTGTCGGCATATTTCAGCCTCTTGGAACATACTTTGGTGCTGCTGCTCCCCTTCACGGGTTTCGATCCCTCCGAATCCGCTCTGAAAGATTTCATCGGCGAGCGGTGGGGGGAAAAGTTCAGGAAGATATTCACAGTCGACAGGGACCCCTCTGCCAAGAATAACTTCGACACTCTCTATCGAATCGCCGAGGAGTACCGCAATACTTACGGGCACGGGGGGTTCGATAAGAATGGTTCAACTTTCCTGTTTCACATGGAAGGAGTTGGCGCACTTCCAGCCGTACTCAGCAACATCCGCGGAAACTCCTACTTTAGCTTCGTCCCCGTCGACGCAGACGACTTCAGCCGCGTGAAGCTCTCATTCGACTCAATAGACGAATGGCTCAGAAAAGACGTCGCACCACTTGCAATGAAATGGGTCGAGAGTGGTTTGGATGTTTACTACGACGAGAATTTCCGAGACCAAGCATCATTGGCAATGGAATCACCGGAACATTTCGACAGATTCATAGAGTACTGCTCCTACCTAACAGACCAGGCCGCCAACATGGATTGGTGACCGATTCCACCAAACCCATTACCGTCATCACCGTGAGTGAGGGCGTGAGAGCCACATGCGCCGTCGTTCCGAGGACGGGACATCCCCGGCCCCCACCAATCGCATCGCAAGACGTTACGCTGGTTCGCGCCACTTCAGGATGGAGAGTGCTCCGCGGATGGGACCGAAGACGACCAAGGTCTACGAGACGCTTCGCGCGCGGCTCACCGCCGGCGAGTACGCCGCTGGCGACAAGTTCCCCTCAGAGCGCACGCTGGTCGAAGAACTGGGCATCGGCCGGACGGCTCTTCGGCAAGTGCTCGCCCGTCTCGTCGCTGAGGGCGCCCTGGAGGTACGCGGACGGAGCTCGTACCGAGTGCCAGGCGCCGTGAGCGTCGAGCGGCCGGAAGGGCTGGAGCCGTGGCGCATCCACGGCGAGCGCGACCTATACGACAACCGATGGGTCAAGCTGCAACTCTGGGACGTGCAGCCGCCTGGCATGGAGCCGTTCGAGCATCACGTGGTAAGGCTGCACCACGTGGCGGTAACCGCTGTCCTGGACGATCAGGACCGCGTGCTCATGATTTGGCGGTACCGATTTGTCCCCCAGCAGTTCGGCTGGGAGCTCCCTGGCGGCATCGTTGACGAGGGTGAGGACCCGGCGGAGACGGCGATGCGCGAAGTCGTCGAGGAAACCGGCTGGCGGCCGAGGTCTCTAGAGCACGTTGTGACCTACCAGCCCATGGTGGGCATGGTCGACTCGCCACACGAGATTTTCGTGGGCAACGGGGCCGAGAAGGTCGGTTCACCGACGGACCTAGAAGAGGCGGGGCACATCGAGTGGGTACCCCTCGCAGACATTCCGGGGCTCATGGCCCGCGGTGAGCTGATGGGGTCGGGCACGCTCGTCGCACTGCTGCACATCCTGGCCAACCGGCGTGCGCAGGGAGTCACAGCCGCGCACTGAGCATGTCGACACGACGGCGCTGCCGAACCGATCCGGTGCGGCTCGCCAACAGTCGGGCCTGCCTCAGATGGGTGTGCGCGTCGTCGTACTCGGCTCGGGCGAGATGCGCATGCGCCAGGTCGGTGTGCAGTCCGGCCCTGGCCCGTACGAATGTCGCGTCCATGCCGTCCATCGCCTCATACAGACTGGTGACTGCGTCACCGTCACCAAGGAGCGCAAGCACGTTGCCGTGCCACCGGGCAAGGTGGGCACCGTTCAGGAAGATGCTCAGCATGTCGGGGTCCCGGTCCTCCGGGCCCGGCGGAATGCTGGCCAGTGCGGCATCGAGCGCACGGCGGCTGTCGTCCGGCATGTCGGCGTGCGCGCACATCTCCGCTTCCGCGGCGTACAGCCATGCATGGAGCCGAGCGGAGCCGGCTTGGCCGACGGTGCGCCGCGCTTCGCGGACCAGGTCGACGCCGAGCGCCGGCCGCCCAGCCTCGCAGAGGACGTACGCCTGTTCTGCCATGGCGTGGGCGAGGTACATCGGAGCCTCAGCATCGCGCGCCGCCTGCTTGGCCTGTTCGTAGTGACGCCACGCCCGTTCGACCGCCCCCGAGTCGATTGCCTGCCAGGCTGCGAGCGTCGACGCACCCGCGAGCGCGAGCGCCACCGGTCGACGCGCGGTCGGCAGCACGGTGAAGTTGAGCGCCTCTTCGAGGGCTGCCAGATGACCTGTCATCTGGTCGATGAGATGAGCGGCGCCCCTCTGCCGGTCCATGGTGCGGAGCAACTCAGTTTGGTCGTTGAACGCCTTCACCATGGACTCACTGACGCTGTCGGCGGCATCGATCCGGCTGAGTAGCTCGTCGTAGCCGTCTGCCGTCGGCGCCACGGGCGTCGGCGCGGCGTCCCGCAGCTCCCCATCGGTCACGCCGAGGAGTTGCCGCAGGATGGCCGCGTACCGGTCCGAGATGGTGCGCTTGCCGTTCTCCCATTCGGACACGTACACCCGCAAACTCGCTGTCGACGCGACGTCCGTGACGCTCCGTCGGGCGTACTGCTCAATTTCACGAACCAGTCGCTCCTGAGACCAGCCGCGCGCCGTCCGCGCACTTCGAAGTCCTGCGCTCACAGGCCACCGTCCGGCGATAGATGCCCTCAACTGACCATCCCAGCATGCCGCACGTCGCCGCAGGTCAACAGGGGTTAACAGGCCGGAAGTTAAGTCCTGTTGGCTACCGGTGACCCTGCCTCAGACAGTCTCCTGAAGGGGCACCGCGGCGAGGTGAACGCCCTCAAATCGGCAAACCACCTTGACTCTGGTGCGCACCAGATGCAACCTACTGGTGCGCACCAGATACCGGCTCGCGTCGGGTCTGTGGTGTGCACGCAACGGGCGCCCGAAAGGGCTTTACCGGCCGTGTCAGTGCCCGGATGCAAGGCCCGGATTTCGCACTGCGAAGAACTCAACAGAGTGCCGACCCAGCCACCTGAACACGGGTGGTCGATGGGTGCGGGTCACCACCCCGACCGCCCATGTTGGGCCGGGTGACCTGCCCGGATCTGTCCCGCGGGGCGGACCCGGCCTCGCTTGATCCGACTTCCGCAGAACCTTTGCGGGGCAATCGTCGTCCCGCCTGAGCACCAGTGCTCACGGTCCTCGGCACCTGCGCCGTACGCGGCGTGCTGTGCCGGGGAGCCGTGGCCGCTCGTGCAGATCGAGAGGCTTTGTCCTAGACGGCGGGCGGCCCCGGGTCTAGCCACCCGGGGCCGCTGTTGGGGCCGTACCTACTGCTAGGGAGACACGACCCAATGAGCCACATCGTCACTGTTCAGGAAGCTGTTACCGCGTTCGCCGACTGGAAGGAGCCGACGGACGCGGAGCTGGACGCGATCGAGCTGGAGATGCCCGCGATCCTCGCGGACGTCGACCTGGTCGACGCGGAGATTGCCGCGCTGGAGCGCGTCCCGGGCGCGCTGGACGCCCGCCGGATCCGCCGGATCCGCCGGGCCCGCCGCAAGGCGCTGGCCACGCGCGTGGTGCTGGCCAACCGCGCCCGCCGCGGGGAGGCGGCGTGATCCGCATCATCACCGCCAGCCGTATCGCCCGGCTGGAGCAGGACGCCGACCAGGCCCGCGACCGTGCGCGGGATGTACAGGCCCAGGCGGATGCAGCGTGGGGCCGCCACGTGCGGGAGCTGTACGCCGTCACCGACCGCGCCGAGCGGTCGGAGGCGGCCACGTCCGAGGTGGGCACGATCCTCGCCCGTGCGATGGGGGAGCTGTCGGCCGCGCAGCAGGAGCTGCTGCTGAAGGACATCGAAATCCGCCGGCTGCGCGAGGAACTGCAGCGCGGGCCGGTGGAGGGCGACACGCTGACGGTGCTGATGCACTACGGCGCGCCGCACACGGTCTACGCCTCCCGCGAGGACGCCTACGCCGACACCGCCACCCACGGCGTGCCCGCCGGGACCCCGTGGGTGGCCGCCGGTGAACGCCCGGCGTCGGCGTCCATGTGGTGCATTGCGGCGTTCATCTACGACGCCTCCTGCAACGGGTTCCGCCGGGCGTTCACGCCCGCTCCGGAGCCGGTTGGGGGTGCGGCGTGAACAGTGTTCAGACGCGTTCAGCGGAGCGCGCCCTGTCGGGTGGCACGTGGCTGATCGTCTGTGGGGCGATGCTCTATTCGATCCTCACCGTGACGCCGTTGATGGCGAAGCACACGGCCGAGGAGTGGGACTGGACGGCGCCGATCCTGCCGCTCGTGGTGGACGCCGCGGTGGTCATCGTGGTCAAGCTCGATGACGTGCTGGCCCGCCTAGGCGGGCACGGCGGGCGCTGGCCCGTGGCGCTGCGGTGGATGACCGGGCTGATGACGCTCGCCCTCAACACCGCCGACTCCGCACTGAAGAAAGACCTGGTCGGGGTGGCGGTCCACGCGGTGGCGCCGCTGCTGCTGATCGTCACCGCGGAGACCAGCCTCGCCTACCGCCGTGCCATCGCCGCCGCTGTGACGGCGCTGGAGGAGCAGCAGCGGGCCGAGCGGGAGCGGCGCGAGCAGGCGGTGCGGGAGCGGGAGGAAGCCGCCCGTCGGCAGGCCCGCGAGGAGCGCGAGCACGCCGCGCAGTTGGAGCGTGAACAGCGTGAACACGAGGCCGCGCTCGCCCGCGAGCAGGCTGAGCGGGAGGAGCGGCGCTGGCGCGAGGAGCGCGAGGCCCGGGAGCGGGCGGAGGCTGCCGAGCGGGCCGAGCGTGAACGCCGTGAACGCAAGCGTGAACAGCGCGAGCAGGAGCGTGAACAGGCCGAGCGGGAAGCCGCCGAACGCCGCGAGCGGGAACGCCGTGAGCGGGAGGCGCGTGAACGCCGTGAACGGCAGGAGCGTGAGGAGCGGGCCGAGCGTGAACGGGCCGCGCTGCTGGCTCGCGGGCCGGCCGACGGCAAGCTCCCCGAGGAGGAAGCCCGGCAGATCGTGGCTGCTGCGTTCGGCGCCGGGGTGTCGGTGCGGTCGGCTGCGGAGCTGTGTGGCTGGTCGGTGGGGTGGGTGTCCGCCCGCTACGCCGAGCACCGCGACCCCAGCACGCACGGCGCTGAGCTGGCTATCGCGAGCAACTGATGGCCAGCCTTCCCACCTACCGGTGGCGGCTCGCCCCGGACGGTTTAGCCACCCGCCGCCAGCTGCGCGCCCTCGGGCTGCGGCCCGGCGGGCAGGACGTGGCCGCGCAGATCGAGCGTCCGCGGCGCCGCCGCGGCTCGCTGATCGCCTACCTCTACTCCATCGAGCAGGCCAAACCGGTCCGGCCGATGACCCCGGCCAAGCGGGCGGCGCTGGCCAAGGCCAATGCCGCCCGCCGCACCTGCCCGCAGTGCCGGCGTGATGCCGGTTACGTCATCCCGCCGACGCTCGGCATGTGCGCCACCTGCGCCTTTCCCGAGGAACAGCGCGCCGCCTGACCACCCATCGCCTTCGGAGTACCAGTGAGCGAGTCGCAGCAACCGCAGGGAACGCACTCTTCGTGCTGACCCTGGACAAGCCGGGCCAGTGCACGATCACGCAGGAAGGCACCTGCACCCCGCCGTCGGGCGCTACGCGGCAGGACATGTACCGGCTGATCTACGACACAGTGACCGCGCAGGACCCGGACCTGTCCGGCGCCGCGGTCGGCTTCTTCTTCCTGGAGCCCAACCAGCTCTGACCTTGACCGGTACCCGGCGGGCCTGGCCGCCCACCTTCCACAGCAACGCGGCCAGGCCCTTACTCCCGTGAAGGAGTGCTCACAGCATGACGGAACTCAGCACAGAGCCGGTAGCCGTTGAGGCTGCCCCGGCCGCAGCCTCCCCGCCCCCGCCGGCCTCCGCACCGGTCGAGCAGGCCCAAGCCGGGGCGGAGGTGGACCACACGCCCGGCGGATGGCCGGTCGTCCCGCTCGCCCTGTCCGGCGCGAACAGCACCGTGGGCATGGTCGCCGCCGCCGCTCTGGCCGGAGGCCCCATCGCCGCCATGGTGGCCGCCACCGGCGCCGTCGTCCTCGGCACCGTCGCCGCCACCCGCAGCCGCACGCCCAACCCCCGCAGGGAATCCCGACGGGCCGCCGCCCGCGCGGCCGGTCGATCCGCTGCCCGCACCACGGGCACACGCCAGACCGGAGCCGGCGGGGGCCGGACCGGGAGCCGCAGCAGTGCCTCGGGGGCCAGCCGCTCGCCGGGCCGCTCCGGTCGGGAGCCGGGCCAGCACCGCCGCGGCTCCGGTCCGGCGACCCGCACCACCGGCACCGCCAACTCCGGCGCGGGCCCGAGCAGCCGCAAGAGCACCGGCCGCCATGCGCCGAAGCGGGCATCCACTGCCGTGGGCAAGGCTGCGGGGCGTCTGGGGCAGGTTCGGGCGGTGCGAGCGTCGCAGCAGGCTGGCGCCGGATCGCGGGCCGGGCAGCGGGCCCAGACCACTGCCGCGCGCCGTGCGGTGGCCGACGCCCGGCGCAACGCCCGCACGCAGGCCGGGACCTCCCGCAATGCCGCCTGGCACCGCACACCGGCCCGTCACGGTGGTCCGGTCGGCCGGATGCTCGCCGCGGCGACCCGCCGGGCTGGTACTGCGCGGGATGCGGCGGTTGCCCGTGGTCGCACGACCCGCGACCAGCGGGCGCGCGCCGCGGTCGACACCCACCGCAGGGCGGTCCGCCGGGCTCCGGCGCGTAGGGCGGCCCGGCAGGCGTTGCGCCGGTCCGCGGCCCGTTTCCATGGCCGGCGCCTGCTGGCCGCGCTGCTCGCCCTGCCCCTCGGGCTGCTCGGGCTGATCACCAGCCCGATCGGTCGCAGGTTCAACCTGCCGTGGCTCATCCACCCCGGCCGCCGCCTCTACCGCCGCATCGTCCGTACGGCCGCTGAGCAGCGCGCCGAGCGGGACGCGGCGGCCCGCGAGCGGCAGGCCGAGCAGGAAGCCGCCGCTGAGGCCGAGGCCGCGCAGGACGGTGCCGAGGGCATCGCCGATGGCGTGGAGCGGCCCGCCGCACAGGTTCCCACCAGCACGAACGACCCGTCGATCGAGGGAGAGCACGTGTCCGGTTTCCGGTTCGAAGAGGCCGCTTCCGAGATGGAGCAGGCCGCCACCCAGTACGACCCCGAGAACGCCATGGAGATCCTGGCCATGGTCGAGGGCCTGCCCGCCGCGCTCACGTCGGTGGCGAACGTGATGAAGATCCTCGCGGAGCGCTCCGACTCGGAGTTCCCGCTGGAGAAGGAAGTCGCGGACGGCTTCAACGACATCTTCGGCGCCCTGATGAGCGCCGTCGCGGTCGCCGAGGACATGGGCCCGCTGTTCCGTCAGGCCCACGAGCAGGACATCGCCCGGCACGAGGACCCCCGCAACGGCCACGAGGCCGAGAAGGGCTGGAACGTCTGACATGAGCAGCACCGCCACCGCCAAGCAGAACGCGAGCAGTGGCCCGGTGCTGGACTGGGCGGCCGGTCACGGACCCGTGACCGGCGCCCTGTCCGCCACCACCGGAGCCTTCGCCGTCGCCACCACCGGCGCCGCCACCCACATGCCGCCCGGCTGGGCCCTCGCCGTCGGCGCAGCCGGCGCCCTTGGCCACACCATCGTCGGCCTGCGCGTCCGCAACGCCGGCCGCACCCTGGCCACCCGCGCCGCCTCCTGGCTCGTCGGCGCCGGATGGACCACCTGGGCCATGACCCACGGCCCCCTGACCTGGGCCGCCCTCGGCTCGCTCGCCACGATGGGGGTCGGAATCGGCGCCGCCGCCCGCTCGGCTGCATTGTTCGAGGAGGCCCGCGAGGAGGAGGCCATCGCCGCGGAGCAGCGGCAGATCGCCGCCGAGCTGTCCGCCGACCGGCGCGCGATCGCCGCGGAGTGGGTCGACCGCATTCAGCGGGTCTGCTCGATTACCGTGCGCGTGGTCGGTGTCGAGCAGTGGGCCACCGGCGCCGGATACTCCATCGACGCCGAACTCCCGCCCGGCGGCGCCACCTGGAACAAGATCGCCGCCGAGTCGCCGCGACTGTCCGCGGACGCCCGGCTGCCGCACGGCTGCACCGCCACCGCCTCCCCCGGCATCCACCAGGGCCGCGTCATCATCGACGTCACCACGGTCAACGTGCTGGAGCAGGAGCGCACCTACCCCGCCGACTACGGGCCCCTGTCGGTCCACACCGGCATCCCGTGGGGGTATCGGACCAACGCCGAACAGATCCTCGCCTACCTGCGCGAGCAGTGCGCCCTGATCGTCGGCCCCACCGGTTCGGGCAAGACCAACATGGTCCACTCGATCCTCGCCGGGTTCGCCCGCGCCGACGACATGCTGACCTGGGTCATCGACCTCAACGCCGGCAGCGCAGGGCTGCCCTGGGTGCTGCCCGCCCTCAACGGCGAGATCAGCAGCCCGGACGGCAAGCCGGTCCGGCCCGGCATCGACTGGCTCGCCGGCACCTATGACGAAGCCATGACCATGCTGGACGTGGCCGTGCGCGTGGCCAAGCAGCGCAAGATGGGCTATCAGGACGTTCTCGCCCGCGCGAACACCGATCTGCTGCCGATCAGCCCGCGGATTCCGCAGATCATGCTGGTCATCGATGAGGGCGCGGAGATCCTGGCCAGCCCGGACCGGCACGTGCGCAAGCTCGGGGAGAAGATCCTGGAAGTGATCCGGATCGCCCGAGCCATGGGCATCCGCACCGTGCTCACCGCCCTCGGAGCGACCGGCAGTGTGCTCAGCAACCTCATGATCCGCCGGGAAGCCAAGGTCCGCGTCGCCCTCACCGGCGGCGAAAAGGAGGGCATGGACCTCTCCAAGATGTTCCCCGGCTCCCGCGGACTGCGCGTCGATCAGGCCCCGCACAAGGGCGCCGGGTTCATGGGCACCCCCGAGTCCCCGGCCGCCCTGTTCAAGGCATGGCGGATCCTCCCGAACCAGATCCGGGAGATCATCGCCGCCACCTCCGAGCGACACCCCACCCTGGACGCCGTGTCCGCCCGGGCGGCCGGGCCCGCCTACGCCCGCCGCTGGGATGCGGACCGCACCGCTTGGATGCGCGACCAAGCGTCCAGCGACGGCGCTGGCACCACCGGCACGACGGGGGAGGGGCTGAAGCTGTCCGCCCTCAGCAGTCAGGAGCAGGCTCAGGTCTCGCCGGAAGACGAGATGCTGCGCAAGTTCCGAGCGCAGATCGACGCCCAGTTCGGCACCGCACCCGAGCCGCAAGCCCCCGCGGGAAGTGACGGGCCGCCGGCCACGGGCGGGTTGAACCTGTCCGCTCTGCGGGGCGAGCAGGACAGCCCCGCACAGCAGGCCGCGCTGGCGCTGCTGCTCGCCGCCGGCGGGGACGGCACCGGAGCGTCCGCAATCGCCCGCGCGCTCTCCGCCGAGCACGGCACGTCCCGTCAGACGGTCGTGGGCTGGCTGCGGGACTGGGTCAAGGACGGCACCGCCGTCCGCGTCGGAGAGGGCACCAAAGCCCGCTACGTCCACCGCCAGCACGCCCCCGAACAGCCACCCGAGAGCTGATCGCTTGTCGCTTGTCGCCTCCGTCCGAAGACACACGCCGTCCGGTTGCGTCTGAGGGCCGGAAACGGCTTGTGACCTGCAAGGCGACAAGCGACAAGACAAGACAAGCGACAAGCGACACGACAAGCACGCGACAAGGAAGACGACAAGCCAGGCGACAAGCACAGCCACCCATCCGAGCGGGCCCGCATCAGTGACTGGTGCGGGCCCGCGGCTCACCCGAGGAGCCCCGTCATGGACCACCGCACCCCGCCGGGGAACATCGCCCCGCACATACCCGCCGACGCCTACCGCCGCGCGCAGGCCACCGGCCAGCCCGTCGTCATCGTCGTCCACGACACCCACCCGACCGGCATCCCCTGGCGCCGGGCCCTGGTCCCGTTCGCGATCGCCGGTGCCGCTGTCGCTGGCGGCTGGGGACTGGTCGCCTGCCTGTGCCTCCTGCTCGACGCCGCGGCCCACACCGCCACCGTCATCGCCGGAGCAGCCGGACCCATCGGCATCGGCGGCATCACCCTCAAGCTCGCCCGCACCAAGCACGCCTAGCTACGCCAAGGGCGGCCCCCGATTCCGCCAAGAACACCGGGGCCGCCCTTGTCCACCTGCCAACCAACTGACCTGTGGAGGTCTCCCAGCATGACGCAACCCGCCACCATCCGGCGAGTGCGCGACCCCCGGCCGCGCCTGCTGGATCTCTTCTGCTGCGCCGGCGGCGCCGCCGTGGGCTACGCCCGAGCCGGTTTCGCCGTGGACGGCTGCGACATCGCCTACCGACCCAGCTACCCCTTCCCCCACCACCAGGGCGACGCCCTCGCCTACCTCACCCACCTGATCACCACCGGTGAGATCCGCCGGTACGCGTTCGTCCACGCCTCCCCGCCCTGCCAGCACGGGTGCGCGCTCACGGTCGGCACGAACGCCTCGCAGGGCTGGGGACGCGCGCACGTCGACCTCGTGGCCCCCACGCGTGAGCTGCTGGACGCCACCGGCCTGCCCTACGTGATCGAGCAGCCCAACGGCCGCGCGAAAATCCGCAAAGACCTCACCCTGTGCGGCGAGATGTTCGGTCTCGGAGTCATCCGACACCGCAACTTCGAGGCCGGCGGCTGGACCATCGAGCAGCCCGCGCACCGCCCGCACCGGGGCCGCGTACGCGGGTACCGGCACGGCCGCTTCTACGACGGCCCGTACGTGGCCGCCTACGGCAACGGCGGCGGCAAGCCCAGCATCCCCGAGCTGCAAGCCGCGATGGGCATCGACTGGACCGACGTCCGCGAGGAACTGACCGAAGCCATCCCCCCGGCTTACACCGAGTGGATCGGCGCCGCGTTCCTCGCCACGGCCACGCTGGAGGTGGCGACATGAGCAAGGCGCCCTACCCCCAGCACACCGCGCTGAGCCTCGCCGCGTCCGGCGTGCCCGTGCTGCCCCTGCGCCGAGGCAAGGTCCCCTTCGGCAACTGCCGTACCTGCGCGGACAACGCGTGCGGTGGCCGGCCGAACATGAAGACCCCGGGCCCGTGCCGCTGCCCCGGCGTCTGCCACGCCTGGGCCGCCGCCACCACCGACCCGGCCGTCATCGCCTCGCCCCCGTGGGCCGGGGCGTGGCGACAGGCGGTGTGCGTCGGCTACCACCCCGGCGGCGCCGGCCTGACCGTCGTCGACCTGGACGACGCGAACGCCATCGCCTGGGCCCGCACCGCCCTGCCCCGCACGCGGACCGTGCCGACGACACGCGGGGAGCACTGGATCTACCGGGGCGCCATGCGGTCCGTGAACGCCGTGCGCCCTGGCGTGGACATCAAGTCGACCATGGCCTACGCCCGCTACCTCGGCCCCGGCACCGGCACCATGGCCGACCTGCCGGAAACCGTGCAAGCGCTGGCCGTCAAGGAGCCCTCCCCGGTCCGGCCGGCGACCGTCGCCGTGCCCACCGGCGCCAGGGGTGGAGAGTGCCCGCACCGCACGCCCGCCTACCTGGAACGCGGCATCGCCATGGCAGAGCAGCGCATCACCGAAGCGTCCAGCGCGGTCCACGCGACCGTGTACCGCACGTTCCTCGCCGTGCTGTCCACGCACGGCCGGTGCGGCTGCCTCACCGACACCCACGTCGCCCGCCTGTTCACCGCCGCGCAGGCCAAGGGCGAAACCGCTCGGCACTGCGTGGACGCGTGGACCAACGCCCGCACCACGTTGGGACTGTGACCATGTCCGACGACGAGAAGACCCCCGCCCGCGAGATCATCACCGACTACGCGCAAGCGCACTTCCGGTACTTCCGCACCGCCGACGGCACCGTGTACGCGCAGCGCAACGGCCACCCCGTGGCCCGCCCGATCCGCTCCCAGGGCACCACGGGAAGCCACCGGCAGGAACTCATGGTCGGACTGTTCAAGGACGGCATCGGCGTGTTCAACGGCACCGCAATGAAAGAGGCACTCGACCTGATCGAAGCGTTGGCACTGACCGAAGACGTCCAACCCGTCCACATCCGCGTCGCCCCCGGATTCGATGGGGCCACATGGCTGGACTTGGGACGCAGCGACGGGCAGTCCGTGCGCATACACCCCACCGGATGGGACATCCGCACCCCTGACCCGCAGGAAGTCTGCTGGCGGCGCACCCAGCTCACGGGGGAGCTGCCCCTGCCGGTCAAGGACACCGACGGCAAGGGCATCGACCTGCTGATGCGGCTGTGCAACTTCGCCACCGCGGAGACCGAGTGCCTGGCCATCGCGTGGCTCATCGGCTGCCTGGGCCCGAACGTGCCCGTCCCGGCACCGTTCCTCACCGGCCCGCAGGGCGCCGGCAAGTCCACCGGCGGGCGCATGCTCGTGCGGATCATCGAAGGCATGAGCGGCGACCTGCGCCGCGCCCCGAAGGACGAGGAAAACCTGACCACGGCCGTGGCGGCCGGTTGGGTCACCGCCCTGGACAACCTCTCCCACATGACCCCGGACCTCTCCGACGCCATGTGCCGCATCGTCACCGGCGCCGAGGACGTCAAGCGCGCCCTGTTCACCGACGGGGACGTCGTCCGCATCGGCTACCGCCGCCCCCTGCTCCTGACCGGCATCGACGTCGGCGTCATCCGCCCCGACCTCGCCGAGCGGCTCCTGCCGCTCCGCCTGGAACGTCCCCGGGTCCGGCGCACCGAGGCGGAACTGTGGTCCGACTTCGCGGAAGTGCTGCCCGTCATCCTCGGCTCGCTCCTGGACCTCACCGTGCAGGTGCGTGCGGCTGAGGCGGACATCCCGACTGACCTGCGCATGGCCGACTTCGCGCACCTGTGCGCGCAGCTCGACGCGGCCACCGGCCTGGGAGCGCTCGCCGCCTACCGGGCCAGCCTGGACGACCTCAACGACGACGTCATCGAGGGCGACCTGTTGGCGCAGACGGTGCTCAAGCACGCCGCCGGCATCGACCCGGGCACCGAGCAGCGGATGACGTCCGCCGAATGGCTGCACTGCCTCACCGGTCTCTACACGGGCGAGGACTTCCGTCCCCTGCCCAAAGGGTGGCCGACCACCGGCAAGGTGCTCTCAGACCGCCTCAAACGCCTTCAGCCCACCCTCGCGGCCCGGGGCGTCCTCATCGACTGGGGGCGCACCAAGACATCCCGCTACATCGAGATCGCACGGCCGGACGCCGCAGCGCCTCCGTCCGAGCAGGAAGCGGCCTTCTGACCGCGCGGCACCACGACCGCTCGCACAAGCAAGAGGAGCACCCGGCGACGCGTGCTCCTCTTGTTGTTCGGCGGCGGCGCCGCCCTGCGAGGGTCGCGCCGCGAAGCGGCTCCTTCTTCACTCTCTGAGCCGCACCACAACAGACACCACCCCCTCTTTGTCCGAAGTAGAGAGACGCTGCGTCACCTGCGTCACCCGCACCCCGAAAACGGCCGGTGACCTGCCGAAAGACGGGTGACGCAGACGGCCGACGCTGCGTCATCCTGCGTCACCTGCGTCACCCGATGACGGACACCTACGTCACCGGTGACACACCCCCACCGTTCTGCGTCACCCCGAAACCGCAGGTCAGAGCGGTGAATGACGCAGATGACGCAGGTGACGCAGAAATCCGCACCTCGGACAGACTCGGACAGGCCCTCTCCGCTTGGAGTCCCTATGGCAAAACCGACAGACCCCGACCCCCGCGCCACTCTCCGAGGCGGACTGCCCGACCGGTACCTCACCCCCGACGACATCGCCGAGATCTTCGGCGTCCCCGTCGAAACCGTCTACCAGTGGCGCAAGAAGCGGACCGGCCCGCCCGGCTTCCGCATCGGCAAGCACCTGCGCTATGACCCCGCCGACGTCCACGCGTACGTCACCCAGCGCAAGAGCGCCGACCAGAACGCCGCCTAGCCGAACACCACGAGAACCAGCAGGGAGAGCCGCTGCCCAGCGGCTCTCCCTGCTATATGTCGAGAGAGGATCGCCGCCGCATGGCAGGCCACATCCAAGACCGCTGGTACAAGACGGAAACCGACTCCACCGGAAAGCCCCGCCGCGTACGGACTGAGCGCTACGGCGCCGGCCTGCGCTACCGAGCTCGCTACATCGGCCCGGACGGCACCGAGAAGAGCAAGTCGTTCCCCGACGGACAGAAGCGACTGGCAGACCAGTGGCTTGCCCACATCGAGGCAGACATGTCCCGGGGGCAGTACGTGGACCCTGCTGCCAGCCGAGTGACGTTCCGGCAGTACGCCGAGAAGTGGCTGAGCACGCAGACCACCGACATGACCACCCGGGAGTCGGTGGAGTCCGCGATCCGCGGCCACGCGATTCCCTACCTGGGGCCGCGACCGCTCGGCTCGTTCAAGCCGGAACACATCCGGGATTGGCTCAGCGAATTGGAACGGGCCGTCCCGGCGTCGTCGTATCGGCGAGTGATCTACAACAACGTATCGACGGTCCTCAACGCGGCCGTCGACGATGGCCACCTGTCGAAGAACCCCTGCCACGCGCAATCGGTGCGCCCGCCTGCTGCGGCAAGCGGTCGCGTTGTGCCGTGGAGCGCAGAGCGCGTCTTCGCCGTGCGGGCGGCACTGCCGGAACGCTACCGCGCGACAGTCGACCTCGGAGGCGGATGCGGGCTCCGACAAGGGGAGATCTTCGGGTTACCAGTCGATGAGGTCGGCTTCGACTCCGGATGGCTGCACATCGTGAATCAGGTGAAGGTGACGAAAGAGGGTCTTGTGTTCGCCCCGCCGAAGCGGAACAAGATCCGCGATGTTCCCTTGCCGGATCGCGTGGCCCACATCCTCAAACAGCATATGGAGGCGTTTCCCCCGGTAGAGATCACCCTACCCTGGCTTCGGGTGGATGGTCCGTCAGTCACGAAGCGGCTGCTGTTCACCCGTCTCGACGGCGCGGGTGCGGTTCGGCGTACCGACTTCAACGACCGGGTATGGAAGCCTGCTCTCGTCGCCGCTGGGGTGATCCCGCAGCCAAGGCCCGGCGAGCGCCACCAGGCCGCCCGCGAACACGGCATGCACGCGCTCAGGCACTTCTACGCCTCGGTCCTGCTGGACGCCGGCGAGAACATCAAGGCACTGAGTCACTACCTCGGACACAACGATCCGGGGTTCACGCTCCGGGTCTATACGCACCTCATGCCGAGCAGCGACGCACGGGCCCGGAAGGCGGTGGACGGCCTGTACGAGGGCGCCGATCCGGCGCCGGACGGCCCAGAGACGGCCCAGGGCCGGTGAGACGCGATGGGGCCGACGATCCGCGACCGTCGGCCCCATCCGTCGAATCGGTGGGAAACCTACCCTGACCTGCGCTTAGAGCACCGGCAGGTTCTTCCGCAGCTCGAACGCGGTGACCTCCGAGCGGTACTCCTCCCACTCCTGCTTCTTGTTGCGGAGGAAGAAGTCGAAGACGTGCTCGCCCAGGGTCTCGGCGACCAGGTCGCTGCGTTCCATCAGGGCGAGGGCCTCGCCCAGGTTCTGGGGGAGGGGTTCGATGCCCAGGGCGCGGCGCTCCGCGTCCGAGAGGGCCCAGACGTCGTCCTCGGCGCCCGGCGGGAGTTCGTAGCCCTCCTCGATGCCCTTGAGGCCGGCGGCGAGCAGGACGGCGTAGGTGAGATACGGGTTGGCGCCGGAGTCGATGGAGCGGACCTCGACGCGGGCCGAGCCGGTCTTGCCGGGCTTGTACATCGGGACGCGGACCAGGGCCGAGCGGTTGTTGTGGCCCCAGCAGATGTACGACGGGGCCTCGCCGCCCGCGCCCGCCGTGCGCTCGGTGCCGCCCCAGATGCGCTTGTAGGAGTTCACCCACTGGTTGGTGACCGCCGACGTCTCCGCCGCGTGCCGCAGCAGGCCCGCGATGAAGGAGCGGCCCACCTTGGAGAGCTGGTACTCGGCGCCGGACTCGTAGAACGCGTTGCGGTCGCCCTCGAAGAGGGAGAGGTGCGAGTGCATGCCCGAGCCGGGGTACTCCGAGAACGGCTTCGGCATGAAGGTGGCCTGGAGGCCCTGTTCGAGGGCCACCTGCTTCATGACCAGGCGGAACGTCATGATGTTGTCGGCCGTGGAGAGCGCGTCGGCGTAGCGCAGGTCGATCTCCTGCTGGCCGGGGGCGCCCTCGTGGTGGGAGAACTCCACCGAGATGCCCATCGACTCCAGCATCGTGATGGCCTGGCGGCGGAAGTCCATGCCGATGTTCTGCGGGGTGTGGTCGAAGTAGCCGGAGTTGTCGGCGGGGGTCGGCACCGAGCCGTCGACCGGCTTGTCCTTCAGCAGGAAGAACTCGATCTCCGGGTGGGTGTAGAAGGTGAAGCCCAGGTCGGAGGTGCGGGCCAGGGCGCGCTTGAGGACGTAGCGCGGGTCCGCGAAGGACGGCGAGCCGTCCGGCATGAGGATGTCGCAGAACATACGCGCCGTGCCGGGGGCCTCCGCGCGCCAGGGCAGGACCTGGAAGGTGGAAGGGTCCGGCTTGGCGATCATGTCGGACTCGTAGACCCGGGCGAAACCCTCGATCGCGGAGCCGTCGAAGCCGATGCCCTCGTCGAAGGCCTGCTCCAGCTCGGCCGGGGCCACGGCGACGGACTTGAGGAAGCCCAGCACGTCCGTGAACCACAGGCGTACGAACCGGATGTCGCGCTCCTCCAGCGTCCGGATCACGAACTCCTGCTGCTTGTCCATCTTCCGCTTCCCCATCCTTGCTGGTCAGGCCGCCTGTCTCCGGTGCGGCGGGAGGTGGCCCTGCACCTGAGCATCACACCACAGCGCCGTTACGTACGCGTTGCCGACCTCGCTGGGCCGGCCCACCCCGTGACCGCAGCGTAGAGGCCACCTGTTCGATCGGGCCATTCCTGCGATCCGGCCGGGACAGATCCTGTGCCCGCCCTACGAAGGACCGGCCTCGCGCCATTACGATCAGCGGACCTCACGCTCCTCCGTCCAGAGTTTTCTTCCCAGAAGGGCAACACCCCATGGGTTCCGCCAAGAAGAGCAGCAACACGGCGCGACAGGCCCGCATAGCCGAGATGCGGCGTGCCGAGGAGGCCCGCAACCGCCGCAACCGGATCCTCACGATCACGCTGAGCACCGTGGTCGTCGCCGGTCTGGTCGTCGGCGGCGTCTTCGTGGTCCGGTCGCAGACCGGCGACTCGGACGGCATGGAGTCGAAGGGCGACGGGACGAAGACCTCCGGCAAGTTCGTCACCGGCGCCGACGGGCTGCGCACCTGGGAGGGCGACCTCGGCCGCAACCACGTCACCGAGAAGGTGACCTACCCCGTGGAACCCCCCGTCGGCGGTGACCACAACCAGGTCTGGATGAACTGCAACGGCGACGTCTACACCAAGCCGCTGAACAACGAGAACGCCGTGCACTCGCTGGAGCACGGCGCCGTCTGGGTCACGTACACCGACGAGGCTCCCAAGGCCGACGTGGAGAAGCTGGCCGACAAGGTCAAGAAGACGCCGTACTCGCTGATGAGCCCGGACGACAAGCAGAAGGACCCGATCGTGCTGTCCGCCTGGGGCCACCAGCGCACGGTGACCGGTGCCGACGACCCGAACGTGGACAAGTTCTTCGAGAAGTTCGTCCAGGGCGAGCAGACCCCCGAGCCGGGGGCCGCGTGCACCAACGGGCTGTCCCAGTGACCCCGAAACGGACCGGCTGGATCGCCGGGGCCGCGGCGGCGGTGCTCGTCGCGGCCGGCGGCATCACCTACGCGGTCGCCGGGGACGACGGCGGTACCCGGGTCCCGTCCGCCGACTCCGCGGACGCCGGGTTCGCGCGGGACATGTCGGTCCACCACCAGCAGGCCGTGGAGATGTCGTACATCGTGCGCGACCGCACCGACGACGAGGAGGTGCGGCGGCTCGCGTACGACATCGCGCAGACCCAGGCCAACCAGCGCGGCATGATGATCGGCTGGCTCGACCTGTGGGCGCTGCCCAAGGTGTCGTCCGACCCGCCGATGACCTGGATGGGGATGGGCGACGCGCCCTCCGCCGGCGAGGGCTCGCTGATGCCGGGGATGGCCACCGACGCCGAGATGAAGAAGCTCGGCACGCTGAACGGCGAGCAGGCCGAGATCTTCTACCTCCAGCTGATGACCGAGCACCACAAGGGCGGCGTCCACATGGCGAAGGGGTGCGTCGAGCGGTGCACGGTCGGCGTGGAGAAGCGGCTGGCCCGGGGCATGGTGGAGTCCCAGGAGTCGGAGATCCGGCTGATGGCCGACCTGCTGGCCGAGCGGGGCGCGAAGCCGCGGAGGTGAGGCCGCGGAGAGCCGCGCGCCCCCCGGGTCAGCCCTCGCGCTTGAGGTCGGCCAGCACCTTGTGCAGCGGTTCCGCCACGCGGCGCCGGTACTCCTGGATCGCCCAGCCGTTGCCGTCCGGGTCCTTGAAGTACATGAAGGTCGCACCGTCGTCCGGGGCGTACTGCACCGGCTCCGACACGTCCAGGCCCCGCGCGGTCAGCTCCGCGTGGGCCGCCTTGATGTCGGCGACGCAGAGCTGGAGGCCCTGGTACGAGCCCGGTTCCGGCCGGGTCTGCCCCTGCGCCATGTCCCAGATGGCGTCGCCGAGGGCGACCGAGCAGCCGGAGCCCGGGGGCGTCAGCTGGACGATGCGCATGCCGGGCATGACCTCCTGGTCGATGTCGACGTGGAAGCCGACCTTGTCCCGGTAGAAGTCCCGGGCGCGGTCGATGTCGCTCACGGGCAGCGGGATGACTTCGAGCGTGAAGTCCATGGCATGACTCCTCGGGTTTCGTCGGTCGCGGTGTCAGTAGTGGTAGCGCGCCTGGACGATGATCAGGACGTCGTCGGCGGGTTTGTACACAAGACGGTGCGTGTCGTCGATGCGCCGTGACCAGTAGCCCGACAGGTCGCCCTTGAGCGGCTCCGGCTTGCCGATGCCCTTGAACGGGTCACGGGTGATGTCGCTGATCAGTCTGTTGATCCGCTTGGTCACCTTCCGGTCGCTCTCGGCCCAGTGGACGTAGTCCTCCCAGCCGTGGGACGTGAAAGTGATCCTCACGCCCGCTCCGCGTCCGGGTCGATCAACTCGCGCTCCCGGGCCTCGCCCGCCTCGGCCTCCGCGATGGAGTCGAGCAGGCGCCGGGCGTTCCGCGGCGAGCGCAGGAGATGCACCGTTTCCGTCCACGCCGTGAAGTCCTCCTCGGACATGAGCACGGCGTTCCCCTTGCGGGAGGTGATGTGCACCGGCGCATGGTCCTCGTTGACCTGCTCTATCAGCGGGAACAGGTTCTGACGGGCTTCGCTGGCGGTGATGGACATACCAGTGTCTCCCTTCCTCGACTTGTACAAGATATCGTACGAGTGCGGAGCGGGCCACTGGAAGGGGCGAAAGCGTACGCCCCGGCGCCCGCGCGGCGTTCCCCGGTTACGCTCAGCCCGTACGACCTTGATCCCGCGGAGCCCTTGGCCCGCACGGTGCGACAGGAGGCCGAGATGACGGCGCCGGGGCGCAGGAGCAGTACCTTCACGCGGCTGCTGCGGCACGGCTTCACCGACCCCTCCGCCGCCGAACGGCTCCTCGAGGGCGCCGAGCTGGCCGAACTGCGCGCCGACCCGGTCCTCCTCGAGGCGCTGGGCGCCACCGCCGACCCGGACCTCGCCCTGCACGGGCTGGTACGGCTCCTGGAGGCGCAGCCCGGCCCCACCGCCCGCCGGGAGCTGCTGGACACCCTGATAGCCGCCAAGCCGCTGCGCGACCGGCTCCTCGGTGTGCTCGGCGCCAGCGAGGCGCTCGGCGACCACCTCGCCCGGCATGCCGGGGACTGGCAGGCCCTGGTGACGTACGAGCCGCGGGACCTGCACCGCGGGGTCGAGGAGTTCGAGCGGGGGCTCGCCGAGGCCACCGACCCGGTCTCCCTGCGCGTCGCCTACCGGCGCTGCCTGCTGTCCATCGCCGCCCGCGACGTGTGCGGCACCATCGACGTCGCCGAGACCGCCGCCGAGCTGGCCGACCTCGCCA
This sequence comes from Streptomyces sp. CCM_MD2014, assembly GCF_000772045.1. Taxonomy (GTDB): domain Bacteria; phylum Actinomycetota; class Actinomycetes; order Streptomycetales; family Streptomycetaceae; genus Streptomyces; species Streptomyces salinarius. The sequence continues at coordinate 6,323,302 of NZ_CP009754.1, forward strand.
CCGCCACCCTGCGCGCCGCCCTGGCCCTCGCCGAGGCCGCCGCGCCCGAGGACGCGGCGCGCTGCCGGCTCGCGGTGATCGCGATGGGCAAGTGCGGCGGACACGAGCTGAACTACGTCTCCGACGTCGACGTGATCTTCGTGGGCGAGGCGGCGGAGACCCCGGCCGGTGGCGCGGACGTCGACGAGACCAAGGCGCTGCGGGCCGCCACCTCGCTCGCCTCGCACATGATGCGGATCTGCTCCGAGACCACCGTCGAGGGTTCCATCTGGCCCGTCGACGCCAACCTCCGCCCCGAGGGCCGCAACGGCCCGCTGGTGCGCACCCTCAGCAGCCACGTCGCCTACTACCAGCGCTGGGCCAAGACCTGGGAGTTCCAGGCGCTGCTCAAGGCCCGCCCGGTGGCCGGCGACCCCGGCCTCGGCGCCGAGTACGTCGCCGCCCTCCAGCCCCTGGTGTGGCAGGCCGCCGACCGCGAGAACTTCGTCCCCGACGTGCAGAAGATGCGCCGCCGGGTGGTGGAGACCATCCCCGTCGCCGAGGTCGACCGGCAGTTGAAGCTGGGCCCCGGCGGCCTCAGGGACGTCGAGTTCGCCGTGCAGCTCCTCCAGCTCGTGCACGGGCGGGCGGACACCTCCCTGCACAGCGGCACGACGCTGGACGCGCTGGAGGCCCTGGCCGCGGGCGGCTACGTCGGCCGCACCGACGCCGCACAGCTCGAGGAGGCGTACCGCTTCCTGCGCTCCATGGAGCACCGCATCCAGCTGCACCGGCTGCGCCGCACCCACCTGGTGCCCGAGGACGAGGCCGACCTGCGCCGCCTCGGCCGCTCGCTCGGCCTGCGCACCGACCCCGTCGCCGGGCTGCTGCGCGCGTGGAAGCGACACGCCTCCGTCGTACGCCGGCTGCACGAGAAGCTCTTCTACCGTCCGTTGCTCGACGCCGTCGCCCAGCTCGCGCCCGGCGAGGCCCGGCTCAGCCCCGAGGCCGCCCGGGAGCGCCTGGTCGCGCTCGGGTACGCCGACCCGGCCGCCGCGCTCAGGCACCTGGAGGCGCTGGCGTCCGGCGTCACCCGCAAGGCCGCCATCCAGCGCACCCTGCTGCCCGTGCTGCTCGGCTGGTTCGCCGACTCCGCCGACCCGGACACCGGACTGCTCAACTTCCGCAAGGTCTCCGACGCGCTCGGCACCACCCCCTGGTACCTCAGGCTGCTGCGGGACGAGGGCGCCGCCGCCGAGAACCTCGCCCGGGTGCTCTCCGCCGGGCGGCTCGCCCCCGACCTGCTGATGCGGGCCCCGGAGGCCGTCGCGCTGCTCGGCGACGGCGTCGCCGGGGGACTGCGGCCGCGCGGCCGGGCCCAGCTGGAGCAGGAGACCCTGGCCGCGGTCCGCCGCGCCGACGACGCCGTACAGGCCGTCACCGCGGTGCGCGGCGTACGGCGCCGGGAGCTGTTCCGCACCGCCGCCGCCGACATCGTCGGCTCCTACGGCACCGAGGCCCAGCCGGTCGAGGCCGACCAGGGCGCCCTGGTGGACCTGGTCGGCGGCGCGGTGTCCGACCTGACGGCGGCGACGTTGGCGGGGACGCTGCGGGCGGTCGTGCGGGAGAAGTGGGGCGACGTCCTGCCGACCCGGTTCGCGATCATCGGCATGGGCCGCTTCGGCGGACACGAGCTGGGCTACGGCTCGGACGCGGACGTGCTCTTCGTGCACGAGCCCCGGGACGGGGTGGACGAGCGGGAGGCCGGGGACGCCGCCAACAAGGTCGTCGCCGAGATGCGCCGCCTGCTCCAGGTGCCGAGCGCCGACCCGCCCCTGCTGATCGACGCCGACCTGCGGCCCGAGGGCAGGTCGGGGCCGCTGGTGCGGACCCTCAAGTCGTACGAGGCCTACTACCGGCGCTGGTCCCTCGGGTGGGAGTCGCACGCGCTGCTGCGGGCCGAGTTCGTCGCCGGCGACGAGGAGCTGGGGCGGCGCTTCGTCGAGCTGATCGACCCCCTGCGCTATCCGGCGGGCGGGCTCACCGAGGACGCCGTACGGGAGATCCGGCGGCTCAAGGCCCGTATGGAGTCCGAGCGGCTGCCGCGCGGGGCCGACCCCAAGCTGCACGCCAAACTCGGCCCCGGCGGTCTCTCCGACGTGGAGTGGACCGTGCAGCTGCTCCAGCTGCGGCACGGGCACGAGGTCGCCGGGCTGCGGACCACCAGGACCCGCACGGCGCTGGCCGCCGCGCGCGACGCGGGGTTCGTGTCGGCGGAGCACGCCGAGACCCTCGACGAGGCGTGGGTGCTGGCCACGCGGGTGCGCAACGCGGTGATGCTGGTCCGGGGGCGGGCCGGCGACACCTTCCCGACCGACCCGCGCGAGCTGGCGGCCGTGGGCCGCTATCTGGGCCACGGACCGGGCCACGCGGGGGACATGCTCGACGAGTACCGCCGCACGGCCCGCCGGGCACGGACGGTGGTGGAGGAGCTGTTCTACGCGTGACGGCTGCCGCTTCGCCCGCGCGCCCGCGTCACCGCTGCTGGGGCTGAGGCTGGGGCTTCGGGTCGCGCGGTCCGGCGCTGGCCGGGTGCCTCCTCCAGTGCCTGAACGGCCCCGGCGCCCACCCGCGTCGCCCCGGCGGCACGACTGCCCGCAGCTGGGAGGGCAGTGCGTACGGCGACTTCCCGTACCAGACGCAGGCCACCCCGTATCCGAACGCCAGGCATGCCACGCCCCCCACCGCGTCCAGCCAGAAATGGTTCGCCGTCGCCACGATCACCACCAGCGTCAGCGCCGGGTACACCAGCCCCAGCACCCGCACCCACGGCACCGACGCCAGCGCGAAGATCGTCAGGCCGCACCACACCGACCACCCGATGTGCATCGACGGCATCGCGGCGTACTGGTTGGACATGTTCTTCAGGTCCCCGGACGCCATCGACCCCCACGTCTCGTGCACCATCACCGTGTCGATGAACTGCCCGCCGTTCATCAGCCGGGGCGGGGCGAGCGGATACAGGTAGTAGCCGACCAGGGCGACGCCCGTCGTCGCGAAGAGCACCAGACGGGTCGCCGCGTAGCGGCCCGGGTGACTGCGGTAGAGCCACACCAGGACACCCAGGGTCACCACGAAGTGCAGCGTGGCGTAGTAGTAGTTCATGCCGACGACGAGCCAAGTCACCGAGTTCACGGCGTGGTTGACGGTCTCCTCGACGGCGATGCCGAGCTGTTGCTCGACGCGCCAGATCCAGTCGGCGTTGCGCAGCGCCGCCGTCCGCTGTTCCGGCACCGCGTTGCGGACCAGGGAGTACGTCCAGTAACTGAGCGCGATCAGCAGGATCTCGAACCAGAGGCGGGGCCGGCGCGGGGCGCGGAGCCGGCGCAGGAGGCCCCTCCCCGTCGTCTCGGTGACGGGGTGCGGAACGCCGTCCTCAAGGCGTTCCCCAGTCCTCACGATCACGTCACCCATAGGCATGAAGTCTGCCAGAAAAGCCTTCCCCCACCGATCATCCCCCAGGCCGGTCCGGCCCGCATCCGGCACCCCCGGGCCGGTGGCCGGGGATCAGGGCCGGCCGCGCTCGCCCGGCGCCGACGCCGTCGAGCCGCGTACCACCAGCTCCGGCATGAACACGAACTCGCTGTGCGGCGCGGGCGTCCCGCCGATCTCCTCCAGCAGGGTGCGCACCGCCGCCTGCCCCATCGCGGGGACCGGTTTGCGGACCGTCGTCAGCGGCGGGTCGGTGAAGGCGATCAGCGGCGAGTCGTCGAAGCCGACGACCGAGACGTCCTTGGGCACGTCCAGGCCCAGCTGGCGGGCCGCCCGTATCGCACCCAGCGCCATCATGTCGCTGGCGCACACCACCGCCGTGCACTCCCGCCCGATGAGCGCGGAGGCCGCCGCCTGGCCGCCCTCCAGGGTGTACAGCGAGTGCTGGACCAGCTCCTTCTCCACCGTCTCCGCGTCCAGGCCCAACTGCTCCTGGACGGTGCGCACGAACCCCTCGATCTTGCGCTGCACCGGCACGAACCGCTTCGGCCCGAGGGCCAGTCCGATCCGGGTGTGGCCGAGCGAGACGAGATGCGTGACCGCGAGGCTCATCGCGGCCCGGTCGTCGGGGGAGATGAACGGCGCCTGCACCTGCGACGAGAAGCCGTCGACGAGGACGAACGGCACGCCCTGGGCGCGCAGCCGCTCGTAGCGCTGCATGTCGGCCGTGGTGTCGGCGTGGAGTCCGGAGACGTAGATGATGCCGGCGACCCCGCGGTCGACCAGCATCTCGGTCAGCTCGTCCTCCGTGGAACCGCCCGGCGTCTGGGTGGCGAGGACCGGGGTGTAGCCCTGGCGGGTCAGCGCCTGGCCGATGACCTGGGCCAGCGCCGGGAATATCGGGTTCTCCAACTCCGGGGTGATCAGGCCGACCAGGCCCTCGCTGCGCTGCCGCAGCCGCACGGGCCGCTCGTACCCCAGCACGTCGAGGGCGGCGAGCACGGACTGGCGGGTGGTGGCGGCGACGCCGGGCTTCCCGTTGAGGACGCGGCTGACGGTCGCTTCGCTCACTCCCGCCTGGGCGGCGATGTCGGCAAGCCGTGTGGTCACAGGGGTGGACTGTACCTGTCGGCCGCCTCCTTGCACACCGATCGGGCGCCGTGGACGGCCTGTTGGGCGGCCCGTCGGACGGCCCGGCGCGGGCTGCTGCGTCATCGCGCTCCCTCGTGAAAGTGGTGGCAAGAGCTTGCAGAGTCTTGCACAACCGGCCCGATACCGCTCGGGCCCCGTAAACAAGCGTCTCATGACGGTCGCCGAGAGGTCACGCCCGGATAACTTCGGAGATCTCTTGCACATTTTTGCTGCAAGACCTTTCGCCGGGCTTTCAACGCTGTTACGTTCACGTCGCCCGACGGCGGCAAGGACGCGGTCGGTGTCGGCAGGAGCGGCGGACGGGCCCGCACCCTGCACCACACGGGCTTTCACCCTCAAGGAGAACTCATGCGGCGTGGCATAGCGGCCACCGCTCTGGTGGCGTCCCTCGCCCTCGCGGCGACGGCGTGCGGCGGGGACGGCGACAGCGACAGCGAGTCCGGCGGACCGGTCACCATCACTTACTGGGACACGTCCAACGCGACCAACGAGGCGCCGACCTACAAGGCCCTGGTCAAGGAGTTCGAGGCCGCCAACAAGGGCATCAAGGTCAACTTCGTCAACGTCCCCTTCGACCAGGCGCAGAACAAGTTCGACACCGCCGCCGGCTCCAAGGGTGCCCCCGACGTGCTGCGCTCCGAGGTCGGCTGGACGCCCGCCTTCGCCAAGAAGGGCTTCTTCCTGCCGCTGGACGGCACCGAGGCCCTCGCCGAGCAGGACAAGTTCCAGCCCAACCTGATCGAGCAGGCCAAGTACGAGGGCAAGACCTACGGCGTCCCGCTCGTCACCGACACCCTCGCCTTCGTCTACAACAAGGAACTGTTCCAGAAGGCCGGCGTCGAGGTCCCCAAGACCTGGGACGACCTGAAGAAGGCCGCCGCCACCATCAAGGACAAGACCGGCGTCGACGGCTACTGGGCCTCCACGGCCGGTTACTACGCGCAGCCGTTCCTCTACGGCGAGGGCACCGACACGGTCGACGCCGACGCCAAGAAGGTCACGGTCAACTCGCCCGAGGCCAAGAAGGCCTACGGCACCTGGCTGAGCCTCTTCGACGGCAAGGGCCTGCACAAGGCCGACACCACCGCGGACGCCTACGCCCACATCCAGGAGGCGTTCGTCAGCGGCAAGGTCGCCTCGATCATCCAGGGCCCGTGGGAGATCACCAACTTCTACAAGGGCTCCGCCTTCAAGGACAAGAACAACCTCGGCATCGCCACCGTCCCGGCCGGCTCCACCGGCAAGGCGGGCGCCCCGACCGGCGGCCACAACCTCTCGGTCTACGCGGGCTCGGACAAGGCCCACCAGGAGGCGGCGCTGAAGCTCGTGAAGTTCATGACCTCGGCGAAGTCCCAGGAGACCGTCGCCCTGAAGAACTCCACGCTGCCGACCCGCGACGACGCCTACACCGCCAAGGTCAAGGCCGACCCGGGCATCGCCGGCTTCCAGACGGTCCTGCCCGCCGCCCAGCCGCGCCCGGCGCTGCCCGAGTACAGCTCCCTGTGGACGCCGCTCGACGACGAGCTGCCCCAGATCGCGGGTGGCAAGAAGTCCCTGGACGAGGGTCTGGGCGACGCCGAGACCGCGATCGCCAAGCTGGTGCCGGACTTCAGCAAGTGAGTCCGCGTGGCCGCCGGGCCCCCACCGTCACGGAGGGGCCCGGCGGCCACCGGCCTGCGCCGCACCCCTGATCCTCCGATCCTCCCGATGATCGCTCCCGAAGGTGTCGAACCATGACAGTCACCATCGACCGCGCGACCGGCAAGCGCCGCGGTGACCGCGCCCCGCGGCCCGGCCTCGGCCGGCGTCTGAAAGACGGCTACCAGAAGCACTGGTACGCCTACGCCATGATCGCGCCGGTGGCCGTCGTGATCGGCGTCCTCGTGCTGTATCCGCTGGGGTACGGCCTCTACCTCACCCTCACCGACGCGAACAGCCTCAACAGCGCGCGCACCATCGGCGTCAACGAGATCGAGGCCACCTACAAGTTCGTCGGCCTGGACAACTACGCCGACATCCTGTGGGGCCCGACGGCCTACGACCGCTTCTGGTCCCACTTCATCTGGACCATCGTGTGGACGGCCGTCTGCGTCGGCCTGCACTTCTTCATCGGCCTCGGGCTCGCCCTGCTGCTCAACCAGAAGCTGCGCGGCCGCACCCTCTACCGGCTGATCCTGGTCCTGCCCTGGGCCGTGCCCACCTTCGTCACCGTCTTCGGCTGGCGCTTCATGCTCGCCGACGCCGGCATCGTCAACTCCGCCCTGGACTGGCTGCACCTGCCGACCCCCGCGTGGCTGGAGGACACCTTCTGGCAGCGGTTCTCCGCGATCATGGTCAACACCTGGTGCGGTGTGCCGTTCATGATGGTCTCGCTCCTCGGCGGCCTGCAGTCCATCGACAGCAGCCTCTACGAGGCCTCGGAGATGGACGGCGCCAACGCCTGGCAGCGCTTCCGCTACGTCACCCTGCCCGGCCTCAGGTCCGTCAGCTCCACCGTCGTGCTGCTCGGCATCATCTGGACCTTCAACCAGTTCGCCGTGATCTTCCTGCTGTTCGGCAACACCGCCCCCGACGCGCAGATCCTCGTCACCTGGGCGTACCAGCTCGGCTTCGGCCAGCAGCCGCGCGACTTCGCGCAGTCCGCGGCCTACGGCATCCTGCTGCTGGCCATCCTGATCGTCTTCACCTCCTTCTACCGCCGCTGGCTGAACCGCAATGAGCAGCAGCTCGCGAACTGAGGCAGGAGCCGCCATGAGTACAAGCACCGCACCCGCCAAGGCGCCCGCCGAGCAGGTCACCGCGTCCACCGTGCCGCCGCGCAAGGTGCGCCGCCGCGGCGAACGCAGCCGCGCCGCGTCCCTCGCCTCCCACGGCGTGCTGACCCTCGCGAGCCTCATCGCGCTCTTCCCGGTCGCCTGGCTGGTCTACCTCTCCCTCGGCCCGGACAAGAACGACTACCTGCACCCCGGGCGCATCTGGTCGAAGATGACCTTCGACAACTACGCGTTCGTCCTCCAGGACACCAACTTCTTCCACTGGCTGAAGAGCTCGCTGCTCGTCTCGCTGGGCACCACCGTCATCGGTGTGCTGGTCGCCGCGACGACCGGCTACGCGGTCTCGCGCATGCGCTTCCCCGGCTACAAGAAGCTGATGTGGGTCCTGCTGGTCACCCAGATGTTCCCCATCGCGGTCCTGATCGTGCCGATGTACCAGCTCCTGTCCGAGCTCCAGCTCATCGACAGTTACCTCGGCCTGATCCTCGTCTACTGCTCCACGGCGGTGCCGTACTGCGCCTGGCTGCTCAAGGGCTACTTCGACACCATCCCGTTCGAGATCGACGAGGCCGGACGCGTGGACGGGCTGACCCCGTTCGGCACCTTCTTCCGGCTGATCCTGCCGCTGGCCCGGCCGGGCCTCGCGGTCGCCGGCTTCTACAGCTTCATCACGGCCTTCGGCGAGGTCGCCTTCGCCTCGACGTTCATGCTCAGCGACACGAAGTACACCTTCGCCGTCGGCCTGCAGAGCTTCATCAGTGAGCACGACGCGCAGCGCAACCTGATGGCGGCCACCGCCGTGCTCGTCGCGATACCCGTCTCCGCGTTCTTCTACCTCGTGCAGAAGAACCTGGTGACCGGCCTCACCGCGGGCGGCACGAAGGGCTGATCGCCGCCCGGCCCGGAAACGTCCGGCCGCGGTGCCCATCCGACCCCGCTGCACCGCGGCCGGCCGCCTCTTCCGCCACCGACGCCTCCACTCCGTTCCGCTCCGTTCCGCTACGTACCAAGGACGACATGAGCCAGCAGCACTCCGCCGCACCGGCCCCCACCTCCGCCGTCGCCACCGTCTCCGAGCGCCACGACTGGTGGCGGGACGCGGTCATCTACCAGGTGTACCCGCGCAGCTTCGCCGACAGCAACGGCGACGGCATGGGCGACCTGGAGGGTGTCCGCACCCGCCTGCCGTACCTGCGCGACCTGGGCGTGGACGCCGTGTGGCTCAGCCCCTTCTACGCCTCCCCGCAGGCCGACGCCGGCTACGACGTCGCCGACTACCGGGCCGTCGACCCCATGTTCGGCACCCTCCTGGACGCCGACGCACTGATCCGCGACGCCCACGCGCTGGGCCTGCGCATCATCGTCGACCTGGTGCCCAACCACTCCTCCGACCAGTACGACTGGTTCAAGCGCGCCCTGGCGGAGGGGCCCGGCTCCCCGCTGCGCGACCGCTACCACTTCCGCCCCGGCAAGGGGAAGAACGGCGAACTGCCGCCCAACGACTGGGAGTCCATCTTCGGCGGCCCCGCCTGGACCCGGGTCACCGAGCCCGACGGCACGCCGGGGGAGTGGTACCTGCACCTGTTCGCCCCCGAGCAGCCCGACTTCAACTGGGAGCACCCGGCCGTCGGCGACGAGTTCCGCTCCATCCTGCGGTTCTGGCTGGACATGGGCGTGGACGGCTTCCGCATCGACGTCGCCCACGGCATGGTGAAGGCCGAAGGGCTGCCCGACCTGGGATCCCACGAGCAGTTGAAGCTGCTGGGCAACGATGTCATGCCGTTCTTCGACCAGGACGGCGTGCACGCCATCTACCGGCAGTGGCGCCGCATCCTCGACGAGTACTCCGGCGAGCGCATCTTCGTCGCGGAGGCGTGGACCCCGACCGTCGAGCGCACCGCCAACTACGTCCGCCCCGACGAGCTGCACCAGGCGTTCAACTTCCAGTACCTGGGCACCCACTGGGACGCCGAGGAACTGCGCGCGGTCATCGACCGCACCCTGGACGCCATGCGCCCGGTCGGCGCCCCCGCCACCTGGGTGCTGTCCAACCACGACGTCACCCGGCACGCCACCCGCTTCGCCAACCCGGCGGGCCTCGGCACCCAGATCCGCCTGGCCGGCGACCGCGCCCTGGGCCTGCGCCGGGCCCGCGCCGCGACCCTCCTCATGCTGGCCCTGCCGGGCTCGGCCTACGTCTACCAGGGTGAGGAGCTGGGCCTCCCGGACGTCGTCGACCTGCCGGACGAGGTGCGCCAGGACCCGGCGTACTTCCGCGGTGCCGGCCAGGACGGCTTCCGCGACGGCTGCCGGGTGCCGATCCCCTGGACCCGTGAGGGGTCGTCGTACGGCTTCGGCGACGGCGGCAGCTGGCTGCCGCAGCCGGCCGGCTGGGGCGAGCTGAGCGTCGAGGCGCAGACCGGCGAGCCCGGCTCGACCCTGGAGCTGTACCGCGCGGCCCTGGCCGTCCGCCGCTCCACCGCCGACCTCGGCGCGGGCGACGCGGTGGAGTGGCTGCGCGCCCCCGAGGGCGTCGTCGCCTTCCGGCGCGGGGACTTCGTGTGCGTCGCCAACACCACCGGCGAGTCGGTGGCGATGCCCGCGTACGGCCGCGTCCTGCTGGCCAGCGGCGAGATCACCGAGGCGGCCGGCGAGGCCAAGGTGCCCGCGGACACGACCGTGTGGTGGACCCGGGCCTGACCCCCGGTGCCACGAGGCCCGCCGCCTCCCCTCCCAGGGAAGCGGCGGGCCTCGCCGTACCGCCGTCACACGTCGGTGCGGATCACCACGTCCAGGGTCCGCGGGCCGTGCACGCCCTCGACCCGTTCCAGTTCGATGTCGGAGGTGGCCGACGGACCGCTGATCAGCGTCGTCGGCCGCTCCGGCACCAGCCGGGCCACCGCCTCCGGCACGCCGACCGTCACCGAGGACAGGTCGACGACGCACACGTGCAGGTCGGGGACGAGGGACAGCGCCCGGCGGCCCTGGCCCGGCGAGCCGTCCAGGAAGATCGTGCCGGTCTCCGCGCAGCTGACGGCGGAGGCGGTCACCACCGCGTCCAGCGCGTCGAGCGCGGGCGCCGGGACGTCCGCGGAGTCCTCCCGGACCTCGCCGTCGTAGGCGCCCAGCCAGGCGGGGTCGAGTCCGGCCGGCACCCCGACCCTCCGGGCCCCGCGCTCGCGCAGCACCCCGGCGACGACCGCCGCGGTACGGTCGGCCGTGCACGGGTGCACCCGCGCCCTGTAGTCGACCAGCCGGTCCACGAACAGGGCGAGCCGCTCCTCGTCGGGCAGGGTGCGGCCGGTGCGGTAGGCGCGGGGCACGCTCACCTCGGGGGTGCCGGAGAGGGCGAGGGCGTCCCTGACCCGGCCGAGCACCGTCTCTCGTGCGTTCACCGCTGCTCCTCGGGGTCGTGGGGACCGGCGGCGCCGGTGGGACCGGGGGCGGGCACGCCCTCCTCGGCCGCCGCCCGCAGGGTGGCCGCGCCCTCGGCGGAGGCCAGCCAGGAGCGGAAGGTCTGCTTGGGCGGCGCCGGCGTGTCCCGGCTGTCGCTCCAGCTGTCGAACGGCGGCGGCAGGTGCGAGAACGTCCCGTCCCGTCCGGCCAGGACGCGGCCCGCCCCGGCCGCCTTCTGCGCGGCGGTGAACAGCTTCGGCCGCTTCATCACCGCGGCCGCCGTCCGCATCGCCAGCTTCTCCGCCGTCACCCCGGACCGCTCCGTGTGCTGGTGGCGCAGCTCGACGAGCAGCGACGGGATGTCGATCTTCACCGGGCAGGCGTCGAAGCAGGCCCCGCAGAGGCTGGAGGCGTACGGCAGCGAACTGTTGGGGTCGCCCTTGGCCTCGTGCATCCCGGCCAGCTGCGGGGTCAGTACCGCGCCGATCGGCCCCGGGTAGGTCGAACCGTAGGCGTGGCCGCCGGCCCGCTCGTAGACGGGGCAGACGTTGAGACAGGCCGAGCAGCGGATGCAGTTGAGGGCCTCGCGCCCGATCCGGTCCGCGAGCGCCGCCGTACGCCCGTTGTCGAGCAGCACGAGATGGAACTCCTGCGGCCCGTCGCCCGGCGTCACCCCGGTCCACATCGAGGTGTACGGGTTCATCCGCTCGCCGGTCGAGGAGCGCGGCAGCAACTGCAGGAAGACCTCCAGGTCCCGGTACCGGGGGAGCACCTTCTCGATGCCCATGACGGTGATCAGCGTCCGGGGCATCGTCAGGCACATGCGGCCGTTGCCCTCGGACTCGACCACCGACAGGGTGCCGGTCTCGGCGATGCCGAAGTTGGCGCCGGAGACGGCGACCGGGGTCGTCATGAACTTCTCGCGCAGATAGGCGCGGGCCGCCGCCGCCAGGTGGGCGGGGACGGAGTCGAGGTCCGGATCGACGCCCGGGATCTCCCGGCGGAAGATGTCGCGGACCTCGTCGCGGTTGCGGTGGATCGCCGGGACCAGGATGTGCGACGGCTTGTCGTGGGCGAGCTGCACGATCAGCTCGGCCAGGTCGGTCTCGTACGCGGTGACGCCCTGCGTATCGAGGTGCTCGTTGAGCCCGATCTCCTGGGTCGCCATCGACTTGACCTTGATGACCTCGTCGCTGCCGGTCTCCTTGACCAGCCGGGTGACGATCTCGTTGGCCTCGACGCCGTCGCGCGCCCAGTGGACGGTGCCGCCGTGCTCGGTGACCTTCCGCTCCAGTTGCTCCAGCAGCTCGGGCAGCCGGTTCATGGTCTCCGTCTTGATCGCCGAACCGGCGTCGCGCAGCCGCTCCCAGTCCGGCAGTTCACCGGTGACCGCGAGCCGCTTGGCGCGGATGGAGCGGGTGGCCTTGCCGAGGTTGCGGCGCAGCTGCTCGTTGCGCAGTTCGCCGCTCGCGGCCTTGGGGAACTTCCGGTCGCCGCGCAGGTTGCCGGTCCCGTAGGGGGAGCGGGGCGGGGCGGCCGGCATGCCGAGGAAGGTGCTGCTCATCGGGCGGCCTCCGTCAGGGCGTACGGCGCGGTGCGGGTCGAGGCGAGGATCTGTGCCAGGTGCAGGGTGCGGGTGCCGGCCTTGATGCGGGACAGGCCGCCGCCGATGTGCATCAGGCAGGAGGCGTCACCGGCCGTGCACACGTCGGCCCCGGTGCCGGTGACGTGGCGCATCTTGTCCTGGAGCATGGCGGAGGACGTCTCGCCGTTCTTGACCGCGAAGGTGCCGCCGAAGCCGCAGCAGGCGTCGGCCTCGGGCAGCTCCACCAGGTCGATGCCCTCGACCGCGCGCAGCAGCCGCAGCGGCTTGTCGCCGACCCGCAGCATCCGCAGCGAGTGGCAGGTGGGGTGGTACGTCACCCGGTGCGGGAAGTACGCGCCGACCCGGGTCACGTCCAGGACGTCGACGAGGAACTCCGACAACTCGTACGTCTTGGCCTTCACGGCGGCGACCCCGGACCGCAGCGCCGCGTCGCCGTACCGCTCGGCGACGATCTCGTGCTGGTGGCGGACCGAGCCGGCGCACGAGCCGGACGGCATCACCACCGCCTCGATCGACGGATCGCCGAACTGCTCGGCGAAGCCCCGCACCAGAGGGACCGGTTCACGCTGGTAGCCGGTGTTGACGTGCATCTGGCCGCAGCAGGTCTGCTCCGGCGGGAACACCACGTCGTGCCCCAGGCGGGCCAGCAGTACCGCGGTGGATTTCACCGCCTCGGGGAAGAGCGTGTCTCCCAGACAGGTGGCGAAGAGTCCGATGCGCATGGGGCCTCCTCGGTGGTTCTTATGGTCGGACCATACTAGCCTCGGTCCGCAAAAGGAAGGGAACTTCTTTGGTCGGACCTTATTGACATGCGACATCTTCAGTGACCTACTGAGAGACCGTTCGTCAGCGACAGGGCGCCCAGGCCGCTCGGGGCTCGGGGCACCCGGCGTCGGCATGGCGCGCAGACCTCAGGAGGAGCACTTCCGTGACCACCGCGCCACCGGCCGTCCTCGCGGCCTTCACCCCCGACGTGGCCGCCGTCGGGGACAGCCTCACCGCCACCGCCCTCCTGGGCCTGGTCCCCCTCGCGGCCTTCTTCCTGCTGCTGATGGCGGCCAGGCGCCCGGCCCTGGAGTCCGCGCTGGGCGCGCTGCTCGTCGCCCTGCTCGTGGCGGTGTTCGGGTACGGGATGCCGGTGAGGCTCGGCGTCCTCTCCGCCACCCAGGGCGCGGTCTTCGGCCTCTTCCCGGTGATGCTGATCGTCGTCGCCGCGATCTGGTTCTACGAACTCACCGTGATCAGCAAACGCTTCGAGGACCTGCGCCGCTCCTTCAGTGCCGTCGGCCGCGGCGACCTGCGCGTCCAGGCCATGCTCATCGCCTTCTGCTTCGGCGGCCTGCTGGAGGCCCTGGCCGGCTTCGGCGCCCCCGTCGCGATCACCGCCGCGATGCTGATGGCGCTCGGACTGCCGAAGATCAGGTCGGCCGTCACCGTCCTGCTCGCCAACACCGCGCCGGTCGCCTTCGGCGCCATGGCCATCCCCATCACCACCGCAGGCAACCTCACCGGCATCCCGGCCGAGGACGTCGCCGCGGTGATCGGCCGGCAGAGCCCGCTGCTCGCCCTCTTCGTGCCGCTGCTGCTGCTCTTCGTCGTCGACGGGCGGCGCGGTGTCCGGCAACTGTGGCCCATCGCCCTGGTCACCGGGTTCGTCTTCGCCCTCGCCCAGTTCTGGTGCGCGTCCCACTTCGCCTACGAACTCACCGACGTCGTCGCCTCACTCGCCGGCTTCGCCGCCGCGGTGCTCATGCTGCGCTTCTGGGCCCCGAAGACCCCCGACGACCAGCGCTCCCGGGTCGAGCCGGAGCCGCTGACTCCGCGCCGGGTCACCCTGGCCGTGCTGCCGTACGTCCTGGTCATCGCGATCTTCGGGCTCGCCAAGCTGAACGTCGGCGGACTGGACGTGCCCGGGCTGCTCGGCAAGGCCACCCTCGAGCTGGAATGGCCCGGCCTGTACGGCCACCTCCTCGCCCCCGACGGCTCCCCGTCCGGCAGCGCGGTCTACAGGCTGGAGGTCCTGGGCAACCCCGGCACCCTGCTGATCGTCTCCGGGCTCCTCGTGATGCTCGCGTACGGCCTGGCGGGCGACACCGACCGCTACCCGATGACCGCCCGCATGGGCCTGGCCGCCGCGGCGCGCACCCTGAGGAACATGCGCACCGCCATCGCCACGGTCGCCACCGTGCTGGCGCTCGGCTACGTCATGAACCAGTCCGGCCAGACGGTCGCGATCGGCACCTGGCTCGCCGCCGTCGGCGGACTCTTCGCCCTGCTCTCCCCGGTACTCGGCTGGCTCGGCACCGCCGTCACCGGCTCCGACACCTCGGCCAACGCCCTGTTCGCGACCCTGCAGCAGACCGCCGGGCAGGGCGCGGGGATCGACCCGACCCTGCTGGTCGCCGCCAACACCTCCGGCGGCGTCGTCGGCAAGATGGTCAGCCCGCAGAACCTGACCATCGCCGCCACCGCGGTCGAACGGCCGGGCTCCGAAGGCGTCCTGCTGGGCAGGGTCGCCGGATACAGCGTCGGGATGCTGGTGATCCTGTGCGTCCTGGTCTACCTGCAGTCCCTGCCGGTGCTGTCCTGGATGCTGCCGTAACCCGACGGGACGGGCGTCAGCCGTTGACCAGCGTGCCGTGGAAGCCGCGGATGTGCTTCTCGGCGAGGTCGGCGGCCCGCCCGCCCTCGCCCGCGCGCACCAGCCGCAGCAGTTCGGTGTGCTCGGCGTTCAGCGCCGCGGCCGTGGCGGGCCAGTCCTCGGTCGCCTCCAGGGCCCGCAGGATCAGCGGGCGCACCGACTCGCGCACGGCCGAGGTGAGGGTGGAGGTGAGCTGGTTGCCGGAGCTGCGGGCGATCTGGACGTGGAAGCGGGTGTCGAGGTCGTTGAACTCGGGCACGTCCACGCCCGGTTCGCCCATGGCCGCGACGAGCGCCGCCGCCTCGTCGAGGTCCTCCGCCGAGGCGTGCCGCGCCGCCGCCTCGAAACTGGAGCGCTCCAGCACCACCCGGGCCTCCAGCACGTCCTCCAGGCCGTAGCTGCCGAGGGCGAAGTGCAGCCGCAGCAGCCGGCCGAGTGCGTCGTCGGGGTTGCGCACGATCCGCGCGCCGGCGTCCGGGCCCCGGCCCGCCTGGGCGACCAGCACCCCGATCGTCTCCAGCACCCGCAGTGCCTCGCGCAGCGCCGACCGGCTCACCCCGAGGACGGGTGCCAGCTCGCGCTCCGGGGGCAGCCGGTCCCCGGCCTTCAGCTCCCCGGCCAGCACGCGCTCCTCGATGCTCTGGAGCACGAGTTCGTGTGTGCGCGACTGCCGCACGGGCTGCCACTCGACGGGCATCCGCCACTCCCTCGCTCGGCCGGACGTTCCTGGTCCCAACTATGTCACACAGGGCATGTGGTCGGACCAAATCGCCCGAACCTCCCGGCGGGCGACGGTCGTGAAAGTTCTTGCCGTTACTTTCATGTGTCTTGCCGCAACTCTTGCGGCAGCGCTACGGTCTCGCCGGGGTCGGACCCGAACGAGCCGCAGTCGCAAGGAGTTCACGCCTGTGATACCGAGATGGCCGGTGCCTGTCGCGCGCCGTACCGCACGAGTGAGACGGGTCGCGGCCGTCACCGTGACCGTGCTCGCCGCCGCCCTGCTCCCCCCGCTCGCCGCGCGCGCCGACGCCCCGCCCGCGCCCCCGTCCGACGCGAAGCTGGCGAAGACCGCCGCGCGCCACGACCTGACCCGCGAGCAGTTCTACTTCGTCCTGCCGGACCGCTTCGCCAACGGGGACGCCGAGAACGACCGCGGCGGCCTGACCGGCACCCGGCTCACCACCGGCTACGACCCCACCGACAAGGGCTTCTACCAGGGCGGCGACCTCAAGGGCCTGACCCGGAAGCTCGACTACATCAAGGGCCTGGGCACCACCGCCATCTGGATGGCGCCCCTCTTCAAGAACCAGCCCGTGCAGGGCACCGGCAAGGACGCCTCCGCCGGTTACCACGGTTACTGGATCACCGACTTCACCCAGGTCGACCCGCACTTCGGCACCAACCAGGACCTGAAGAACCTCGTCTCCAAGGCCCACGCCAAGGGCATGAAGGTCTTCTTCGACGTCATCACCAACCACACCGCCGACGTCGTCGACTACGAGGAGAAGTCCTACGACTACCTCTCCAAGGGCGCCTTCCCCTACCTGACCCGGGACGGAAAGCCCTTCGACGACGCCGACTACGCGGACGGCGAGCGCCGCTTCCCCCGCGTCGGCTCCGGCTCCTTCCCGCGCACCCCGACGGTCCCGGCCGCCAAGAAGAACCTCAAGGTCCCCTCCTGGCTCAACGACCCGGCGATGTACCACAACCGGGGCGACTCCACCTGGGCCGGCGAGTCCGCCACCTACGGCGACTTCAACGGCCTCGACGACCTGTGGACCGAGCGTCCCGAGGTCGTCAGCGGCATGGAGAAGATCTACCAGCGGTGGGTGAAGGACTTCGCCATCGACGGCTTCCGGATCGACACCGTGAAGCACGTCAACATGGAGTTCTGGACCCAGTGGGCGACCGCGCTGGACGCCTACGCCGCCAAGAAGGGCCGCGACGACTTCTTCATGTTCGGCGAGGTCTACTCCGCCGACACCTCCGTCACCGCCCCCTACGTCACCCGGGGCCGCCTGGACTCCACCCTGGACTTCCCCTTCCAGGACGCGGCCCGCGCCTACGCGTCCCAGGGCGGCAGCGCCAAGAAGCTCGCCTCGGTCTTCGGCGACGACTACAAGTACACGACCGACAAGGCCAACGCGTACGAGCAGGTCACCTTCCTCGGCAACCACGACATGGGCCGCATCGGGACCTTCCTCAAGCAGGACGACCCCGAGGCCACCGACGCCGAACTCCTGCAGAAGGACCGGCTCGCCAACGAGCTGATGTTCCTCAGCCGCGGCAACCCGGTGGTTTACTACGGCGACGAGCAGGGCTTCACCGGCGCCGGCGGCGACAAGGACGCCCGCCAGCCGATGTTCGCCTCCCGCACCGCCGACTACCTCGACGACGACCAGCTCGGCACCGACCGCACCCACGCCGAGGCCGCCTACGACACGAGCGCCCCGCTCTACCGGCAGATCAGCGCCCTCGCCGAGCTCCGCAAGGCCAACCCGGCCCTCGCCGACGGCGTCCAGACCGAGCGCTACGCGGCCGACGGCCCCGGCGTCTACGCCTTCTCCCGCACCGACGCGAAGACCGGCACCGAGTACGTCGTCGCCTTCAACAACGCCGAAGCCCCGAAGAGCGCCACCTTCGCCACCGGCTCGGCCGGCATGGCCTTCCGCGGCATCCACGGCACCGACGCCACCGTGAAGTCGGGCGCCGACAAGAAGGTCACCGTCACCGTCCCGGCCCGGTCGGCCGTCGTCCTCAAGGCCGCGGGACCGCTCGCCCAGCCCGCCGCCAAGCCGACGATCACCCTGCACGCCCCGGACCCCGGCGCCACCGGCACCGTCGAGCTGAACGCCGACGTCGCGGGCGGCCAGCTCAACCGCGTCGTCTTCGCCGCCCAAACCGGGAACGGCGAGTGGCGCACCCTCGGCACCGCCGACCACGCGCCCTACAAGGTCACCCAGGCCATCGACGCGGACACCCCGCCCGGCACCGCCCTGCGCTACAAGGCGGTCGTCGTGGACTCGGCGGGCCGCACCGCGAGCGCCACGGCCGCCTCCACCACCGGCACCCCGCCCGCCGAGGAGGTGCCCACCGCCGCCTCCCGCGACTACGCGGTCGTGCACTACAAGCGCGCCGACGGGAACTACGACGACTGGGGCCTGTACGCCTGGGGCGACCTCGCCGACGGTGAGGCGACCACCTGGCCCGAGACCCACCCCTTCACCGGCCGGGACGCCTACGGCGCCTTCGCCTACGTCAAGCTCAAGCCCGGCGCGTCGAACGTCGGCTTCCTCGTCATCGACAAGGACGGCAACAAGGACGTCGCCGCCGACCGCACCATCGACGTCACCGAGACCGGCGAGGTGTGGATCGAGCAGGGCAAGGAACAGGTCGCCACGGAGCGGCCCGAGTACCCGGCCCAGGACACCACCAAGGCCGTACTGCACTACCAGCGCGCCGACGGGAACTACGACGGCTGGGGCCTGCACGTCTGGGGCGACGCCGCGAACCCCACCGACTGGGCCAAGCCGCTCCAGCCGGTCCGGACCGACCCCTACGGCGCGGTCTTCGAGGTGCCCCTCACCGAGGGCGCGAGCAGCCTCAGTTACATCGTGCACAAGGGCGACGAGAAGGACCTGCCCACCGACCAGGCCCTCGACCTCAAGGCCGACGGCCACGAGGTGTGGCTGCTGAGCGGCCGGGAGGAGTACCTGCTGCCGCAGCCCGCGGGCTCGGCCGCGGCCGTCGACCTCACCACCTCCAAGGCCGTCTGGATCGACCGGAACACCGTCGCCTGGAACGGCTCCGAGGGCGCCGCCTCCACCCAGCTGCTCGCCTCCCGCACCGGATCCGTCACCGCCGAAGACGGCAGGCTCACCGGCGCCGACCAGCAGTGGCTCCGCCTGACGAAGAGCGCCCTCACCGACGCCCAGAAGGCCAAGTTCCCGCACCTGAAGGAGTACACCGCCTGGTCGGTCGACCCGCGCGACCGCGACCGGGTCCGCGAGGCCCTGCGCGGCCAGGTCGTCGCCGCCCAGCGCACCGCCACCGGCGCCCTGCTCGCCGCGACCGGCGTACAGACCGCCGGCGTCCTGGACGACCTGTACGCGGACCGGGCTGCCGGGGCCGACCTCGGTCCGGTCTTCCGGCACGGCCGCCCCACCCTCTCCGTGTGGGCGCCGACCGCGCAGGACGTGCAGCTCGAGATCGGCGACCGCACCGTGCGGATGCGCCGCGACGACGCCACCGGCGTCTGGTCCGCCACCGGCCCGAAGTCCTGGAAGGGCAAGCCCTACCGGTACGCCGTCAAGGTCTGGGCGCCCTCCGCGGGCGAGGTCGTCACCAACAAGGTCACCGACCCGTACTCCCTCGCCCTGACCACCGACTCCGAGCGCAGTCTCGTCGTCGACCTGGACGACCGCAGGCTCGCCCCGCGCGGCTGGGAGCACTACCGCAAGCCCGAGGCGGTGCCGCTCAGGGACGCCCAGATCCAGGAACTGCACATCCGCGACTTCTCCGTCGCCGACCCGACGGCGGACGCGGACAACCGGGGCACCTACCTCGCCTTCACCGACGAGAAGAGCGACGGCTCCAAGCACCTGCGCGAGCTGGCCGAGGCCGGCACGTCCTACGTGCACCTGCTGCCCGCCTTCGACATCGCCACCATCCCCGAGAGGAAGTCCGAGCAGACGGCGCCCGACTGCGACCTCGCCGCCCTCCCCGCCGACTCCGGGAAGCAGCAGGAGTGCGTGACGAAGGCCGCCGCCAAGGACGCCTTCAACTGGGGCTACGACCCGTACCACTACACGGTCCCCGAGGGCTCCTACGCCACCGACCCGGACGGCACCGAGCGCACCGTCGAGTTCCGCAAGATGGTCAAGGCCCTCAACGACGACGGCCTGCGCGTCGTCATGGACGTCGTCTACAACCACACGGCCGCGAGCGGACAGGCGAAGACCAGCGTCCTCGACCGGATCGTGCCCGGCTACTACCAGCGGCTGCTCGCCGACGGCACGGTCGCGAGCAGCACCTGCTGCGCCAACACCGCCACCGAGAACGCCATGATGGGCAAGCTCGTCGTCGACTCGGTCGTCACCTGGGCCAAGGAGTACAAGGTCGACGGCTTCCGCTTCGACCTCATGGGCCACCACCCCAAGGCCAACATCCTCGCGGTCCGCAAGGCGCTGGACGAACTGACCCTCGCCAAGGACGGCGTCGACGGCAAGAAGGTCATCCTGTACGGCGAGGGCTGGAACTTCGGCGAGGTCGCCGACGACGCCCGCTTCGTCCAGGCCACCCAGAAGAACATGGCCGGCACCGGCATCGCCACCTTCTCCGACCGGGCCCGCGACGCCGTGCGCGGCGGCGGCCCGTTCGACGAGGACCCCGGCGTGCAGGGCTTCGCCTCCGGCCTCTACACCGACCCCAACTCCTCGGAGGCCAACGGCACCGAGGCCGAGCAGAAGGCCCGCCTCCTGCACTACCAGGACCTGATCAAGGTCGGCCTGACCGGCAACCTCGCCGGCTACACCTTCACCGACACCCACGGCAAGGAGGTCAAGGGCTCCGAGGTCGACTACAACGGCGCCCCCGCCGGATACGCGGCGGCACCCGGCGACGCCCTCGCCTACGCCGACGCGCACGACAACGAGTCCCTCTTCGACGCGCTCGCCTTCAAGCTGCCGAAGGACACGTCCGCCGACGACCGGGCCCGCATGCAGGTCCTCGCCATGGCGACCGCCACCCTCTCGCAGGGCCCGGCGCTCTCCCAGGCGGGCACCGACCTGCTGCGCTCCAAGTCGCTGGACCGCAACTCCTACGACAGCGGCGACTGGTTCAACGCCCTGCACTGGAACTGCGCCGACGGCAACGGCTTCGGCCGCGGCCTGCCACCGGCCGCCGACAACCAGGACAAGTGGCCCTACGCCAAGCCCCTGCTCGGCACGGTGCGGGTCGGCTGCCCGCAGATCGACGGCGCCTCGGCGGCCTACCGGGACCTGCTGAGGATCCGCAGCGGCGAGAAGGACTTCTCCCTCGCCACGGCCGCGCGGGTGCAGTCCCGGCTCTCCTTCCCGCTCTCCGGCAAGGACGAGACACCCGGGGTGATCACCATGAGCCTCGGCGACCTCGTCGTCGTCTTCAACGCCACGCCCGAGCGCCGGGAACAGCGCGTCGGCGCGGCGGCCGGGACCGGCTACCGGCTGCACCCGGTGCAGGCGGCGGGCGCGGACGCGGTGGTGAAGGAGTCGGCATACGCGGCGAAGACCGGCACCTTCACCGTGCCGGCCCGCACCGTCGCGGTCTTCGAGCGCACCGGCTGAGGGCGGGGGACCTGCGGTTAGGGTGAGCCCTGCCGGTGTCGTGCTGAACGCAAACGGGAGGGCTCATGCCGCAGATCACCGTCGACTACTCCGGTCGGCTCGCGGACGGCTTCGACCGGCCCGCCTTCGCGCGGGCCCTGCACGAGGCCGTCGTCGAGATCGCGTCCGCCAGGCCGCCGGCGTGCATGACGCAGTTCCGCCGCGCCGAGGACACCGTGGTCGGCCCCGACACCGAGGGGCACGCCGTCGTGCACGTCACGCTCGGGCTGCTCGCGGGCCGCACCGACGAGACCAAGGTGCGGCTGACCGAGGCCGTCCTGGAACTGCTGCGGCAGTACGCCAAGCCGGGCGACGGCCTCGTCCTGCACGCCTCCGCCGAGGTCCGCGACCTGGACCCGTCGTACCGCACGTTCGAGACCGAGTAGCCGCACGGGCCCCGGGCCTCACGGCAGGCCCCGGCGGCCCAGCCAGGCCGGCCGCACCGGCACCCGTCCGCGTCCGGCTCGGGCTCCCGCGCGGCGGCGGGGGCGGGCGGTTCCGCCCCGGCCTCCGGGTCCGCCCCGGCCTCCGGTTCCGGCTCGGGTGGCTGCGGTGCCGTGGAGTCCGTCAGTAGCTCCGCCACCGTGGACCGGGTGACGAACGACTGCCGGGCCCCGTCCACGACGAGCAGGAACCCGTCGCCGACCCGCAGCAGGCGACGCCGCCGGGGGCTGAGGGGTGGGCGGAGGATCAACTCCGCGCCCGCCGCTCCAACTCGGCGAGCGCCTCCTCGCGGGACCCGGTGACGTGCGCCACGGCCTGGGCCTCCGTGTGCTTGCGCTCCCCGGTCCCCAGGGTCGTCTCCACGACCAGCCCCCACGTCGGCACGGTGCTCATCGGGCCGTCAGGGCGAGAAGCCGCTCCACCAGGTCCCCGAAGGGGCCGTCGTCCGGCTCGTCGGCGAGGACCCGGCGGACGAGCGCGCCCATCTCCTCGTCCTGGGCGGCGCTCACCGCGAGCAGTGCGGCGAAGTCGTGCACGAGCTGGACCTCCAGCTCGGCGCGCGGAATGCGGCGGCCGTCCAGCCAGATCAGCGCCGTCGACTCGGCGAGCGAGATCCAGGAGCGGACGACCAGGTCCAGTCGCGCGGGCGGCTCGGCGACGTCCAGGTGCGAAAGGATCTGGACATACGCGGCCTGCCGTACGGAGTCCACCAGCGCGTTGGTCGTCGACGAGCCCACGGCCGGGCCGCCGCGCATCAGGGCGGAGAAACCCGGGCCGTGCTCGTCCACGAAGTCGAAGTACCGGCCCATCACGCGCAGCAGCCTCGCGCCCAGCGGGCCCTGGCGCGGCTCCGCGAACCGGGCCGCCAGATCGTCCGAGGCGCGCTGCAACGCGGCCTCGTACAGGCTGAGTTTGCCGGGGAAGTAGTGGTAGACCAGCGGGCGCGAGATGCCCGCGGCCAACGCTATCTCGTCGATGGAGACCTCGTCGGGCGAGCGGCGGCTGAACAGTTCGAGCGCGACGCCGATCAACTGCCGCCGCCGCTCCTCGACGCCCATCCTGCGGCGTACCCCGGTAGTCATACGAACACCTTACCGATCGAATCCGGCCCCGAACGGGCCGGACCGGGCATCGGTGTTCACATGTCGAGCACGAGCCGCGTACCCCGGCACCGGGACACGCAGATGAGCATCGAGTCGCCGCGCTCCGAGTCGGTCAGCAGGTCGTCCCGGTGATCGATCTCGCCCTCCAGCACCGTCTGCTGGCAGGTCCCGCACCAGCCCTGCTCGCACGAGTACGGGGTGTTGGGCAGCTCGGCGCGTACGGCGGCCAGCACCGAGGAGTCGCCGGGCACGGTCAGCGTGCGCCCGCTGCGGTGCAGTTCGACCTCGAACTCCCCGTCGCCGTCGGCCGTCGTACGGGGCGCGAACCGCTCCAGGTGCAGCGCGGCGCCCTCGGGGAGGCGCTCCTCCACGGCCGCCATCAGGCCCTCCGGGCCACAGCAGTACACGGCCGTGTCCTCGGGGAGGTCCGCCAGGAAGGAGTCGAGATCGGGCCGCCCGTCCTCGTCCTCGGGGACGACGGTGACGCGACCGCCCTCCGGGTCCAGCTTCCCGACCTCCTCCAGGAACGGCATCGACGCGCGCGTCCGCCCGCCGTACAGCAGCCGCCACTCGGCGCCCTCGGGCAACGCCCGCAGCATGGGCAGCACGGGTGTGATGCCGATGCCCCCGGCGACGAACGCGTGGGCGGGGGCGTCGACGAGGGGGAAGCGGTTGCGCGGGCCGCGCACCTCCAGCTCCGTGCCCTCCTGCACCTGTTCGTGCACCTCGCGCGAACCGCCCCGTCCGTCCTCGACCAGCCGTGCGGCCACCGTGTACGACGAGGTGTCCTCCGGATCGCCGCACAGCGAGTACTGCCTCACCAGGCCCGACGGCAGGACCAGGTCCAGGTGGGCGCCAGGCTCCCAGCGGGGCAGGTCGGTCCCCTCCAGACGCAGCAGCACCACCCCGTCGGCCACCCGCTCGTGCGCGGTCACCAGCAGCGTCAGCGCGCGGGGGCGCGGCGGCCCGGAGGCCGACGGACGCGGGACGGCACTCGTCCGGGGCGGCGAGCCCGGCGCCCGGCGCCGTACCGCCGCGCCCACGACGAGCGCGGCGCCGGCCGCGAAGAGCAGGGGCGTCGGCTTCCGCAGCCGCGCCATGAACGGAACAGGCTTGTTAGACATGGCGTCAATGTACTGAGCGGTAAGTCGGCGGGGAACCCTTCTGCCGACACTTGTTGACGTCGCTGTCAGCAAGGGTGGGCCGGTGGCGATGAACGGTGGCTAGCGCAGTCCGCCGATCGTCCGCCCGTTCTCCAGCGTGCCCTTCAGCTCGGCCCGCGCACCCTGCTCGGCCTTCGCCGTCAGCAGGTTCCCCTCGGCGGAGTCGCTGACACCGCCGGTGGCCTCGATCGACGTCGTGCCGCGACCGGCCGCGGCGAGCAGGTACCAGTGCCCGCCCTGCGACTTCCACAGCACCCCGGCCAGCACGTGCGGATCGCGCTCACCACAGGCCGGCACGTCCTGCGCCCTCGCCGCCACCGCGCCCTGCGCCCCGCCCGGCGTACGGAACTGCGCCAGCACCCGGGCCCCTTCGCCCCGCCAGGTCTCGGCGCGGGTGCACACCCAGTCGCCCGCCCCGGTCCCGTCGGGCAGCGGCTGCGACGCGAACTCCCAGGCGTTCACCGACCGGACCCCCTGTCCCCGCACCGCGCCCAGCGAGCAGGCGTACGGCGCCCAGGCGTCCAGCGCCTTCGCACCCGAGGCGTCCTTCGCGGCACCGGGGCGCCCGGTGGTGAGGCGGGCCGGCACCAGCTCGCCCAGGTCGGTCACCACGCGGGTGTCCGCACTGTCGGTCAGCTCCAGCGCGTTCCACGACGTACAGGCGCCGGACCGCTGCTGCACGGGGCTGGCCAGCGGGGACGTCACACCGTCGGTGAGCGTCAGCTCCTTGGGGCCGGAGTCGGGCTCGACCAGATCACGGGCGGCCACCTCCGTCACCCAGGGGGCCGTCAGATAGCGGACGTTCCCGTCGGCCCGGCCCAGCACCACCGCGGTCGCCGTGGCCCGGCCGGCCCCGTCGGTCCGCGCGAAGTCCAGGGCGGCTCCGGCGGAACCGTTCTTCGGCTCGGCGTACCGGACCAGGCGCAGACCGTCGTGCAGGATCACCACCCGCGCGTTGTCCACGTTCCCGGCGTACAGCAGCTGCGGCGGACCGGCCGGAGCGCCGGTCTGGGTCCCCGGCGTCGCCGACACCCCCACGCTCTCGCCGGGCCGGGCCCAGACGGCCAGGGCGCGGCGCAGCAGCTCCTCGTCGCCGGTGAGGTCACCGCGCGCCGGCCACACCGAGAAGTCCGTGCGCGCGGACGTCTCCCAGGCGGCGGGCGCGACCCGGGTGAGCCTGCCGGGGTCGAGCGCGGCCTCGGCCGCCGGGTTCCTCGCGTACGGCGGGGCGGCGGCACCGTCCGGTCCCCAGCCGTCCCCGGGCAGGCCGAGCAGGGCCCCGCACACCACCAGCGCCGCCCCGGCGACCAGCGCGGCCTTCGTGTGCTGGCGCCGGCGCAGCAGATCGGTCGGGCGGGCCTGCAGCGAGCACGGGTCGAACTCGGGGGAGCCCAGCAGCCCGTACTGCCCCGGCACCCCGTCGGCCTCCCGCAGCGCGGCGTCCGCGTCGGCCACGCCGGCGGCGGTCAGCACCTGCCGTACCCCGTCGTCGGGGAGCCGCTCCAGACCGCGCAGCACGTACGCCGCCCGGCCCGCACCGGAGAGCGCGGACAGCCGCTGGTCCAGGTCGAGTTCGTCGGCGCCGCCCGAGCGCGGGAAGAGCTTGAGGCCCCGCACGTGGGGCAGCAGCGGCGGCAGCTGGGACCGCCTCGGCCACGCCCGCCGCCGCAGCGGCAGCCCCGCCTCCAGCGCCGTACGCACCACCCGCAGCCGGACCAGCGCGTACCCGGGGTCGACCTCGCGGCCGGTGGACTGGGCCGGGATCACCGCGGTCGTCGTCCGGTTCCGGGGCAGCGCGCGCTGCGTGAGGGCGTGCGCGGTCAGGACGCGGCGGCCCCGGCCGAGGCCCGGCGGCAGCACCAGATAGGCCAACCGGGCCAGGCGCGGATAGTGCTCGACGAGCGCGGCCTCGGCCTGCTCGACGTCGACGACCGGGTCGGACGAGGAGGCGGAGGACGGTGCGGGGCGCGGGGCGACATCCTGTGGCTGCACGTTCAGCAGAACGAGCGAACCGGGGGATGGTCACCGTGAGGCGGCCCGGGCGAGGCGGGCTACTCCGCTTCGGGCTCAGCCTCCACCAGCTGCCGCGCGTAGTTGGCCATCGACCTCTGGTACCGGGGGAGATGGGGTGCCAGCGCGCCGAGCACCAGGGACAGGCCCTCGCGGTCGCGGCCCATGCTCGACAGGCAGAGGGCGAGCACGGCCCGCACGGCGTCGTCCAACTCGTCGGACGGAGCGACCAGTTCCGGCGAGAGCAGCTTCACGCCCTCCTCCGGGTGCCCGGTGTTCCGCAGCGAGCTGGAGAGCTGGATCTTCGCCCGGCGCCCCTTGTACGCGCTGACCTCACCGAGCCCGCGTTCCAGCGCCTCGCGGTACAGCGGCACGGCCCGGTCGGAGTGACCCGTGGAGTCCCAGGCGCAGGCCCGCTCGAACAGGCCGAGCGGACTGTCCGCGGGCAGCTCGTCGGCGAGGGCGTCGATCACCGCCCGGAAGTCGGCGGCGTCCTCCTCGGCGTAGTCGTCGAATGCCGCCCAGGCGGCCGTCACGCGCTCTTCCCAGTCCTGGTCCACCCCGCCACTCTCGCACGGTCCCGGCACAAGAGCACGCGGGTTCCTGAGTACTTCGCGCGCCACGCCCGTATCGATGGCGAGAGCCCCACGCAGGGGCTCCGTGCGGCATGTCGCACCGGCGGACCGGAGGAACACATGAGGCTGACCCGACCGATGCTCGCGCCGGCCGCCCTGGCGGCGGTCCTGGCACTGACGGGCTGCGGCGCCGACGGGGACGGCGAGGCCGCCGTGCCCCAGACGGCGACCGGCAGCCTGGAACACCTGGCCGCCGAGGCGAAGTGCGCGCCGGACATGCAGACCGACGCCGACACCATCCGCCAGGCCCTGTGCGGCAAGGGCGACGAGAAGTACGTCCTCGCCACCTTCGCCACCGACCGGGGCCAGCGCGAATGGATCAACACCGCCAAGGACTACGGCGGTTACTACCTCGTCGGCCGCAAATGGGTCGCCGTCGGCCACGAGGACGTGGTGGCGGACCTGCGCGGCCGGCTCGGGGGAAACCTGGAACAGGGCGTCCAGCACGGCGGCGGCGGGCACGACGCCGGGCACTCGGCCGGGCACGGCGAACACGCCGCGCACGGCGGCTGACCGAAGGCACGGGAACACGCAGAGGGCCGGCGGCGGATCCCCGCCACCGGCCCTCTTCCGACCGAGGGTCCCCGCGCCGCTACTGGCAGTCCTCGCCGCGGTTGATGCAGTCGACCACCTTGTTCATCAGGTTCTCGTCCATGACGTTGATGAAGTCGTTGTGGTCGGTGATCGGCTTGTGCAGCTGCTCCGGGAAGCTGTCCACGGCGTACGGATTCCGCACCTGGCCGTTCTCGACGGTCGGGGTGGGGATGTCGTACGCGAGGCGGATCTGCAGCTGGGGGACGGCCTGGAAGCCGTTCGGGCAGCTGCCGTCCTCCTGGACGAAGGCCATGTGGTCCCGGTGGTTGGCGCTGTCGATGTTCTGACCGTCCCAGCAGCTCTGGAAGTTGGTGGTCCGCAGCACCTGGCTGCCCTCGGGGCACAGCGGGTACTTGTCCGTCACCTGCCGGTCCTCGAAGCCCGAGCAGCTCCACGAGGTGTTGGCGTTCGCGTCGCCGTTGGTGAAGGACTTGGCGTCACCGGTGATGATGCGCAGGAACTTCGGCATCGCGACCACGTCGCCCTGCCGGCTGCCGACGAACTGGATCCGGGCCTCGGCGGGCTTGAGGATCTTGCCGACGTTGCCCTCGGCGCCGCCGCCCTGGTCGTTCGCGTCGAACTCCTGGGTACCGTCCTGGAGGCGCAGCACCGGCCAGTAGTACGTGGACTTGTCGCCCTGGTTCTGGCAGGAGGTGTCCGCGTTCGCCAGGTCCTCGTCGCTGGAGAAGGCGTCGTTGTCCTGGTTGCCGACGTAGTCGTGCGTGTGGTGCGCGCCGTTGTCGACGCCGGGGGCGGCGATCAGGTTGTCGCTGTTGAACAGGTTGTTCTCGTTGACGCCGCAGTCGGTGGTGAAGGTACCGGTGGAGCCGCCGTCGCCGTTCGCGGCCAGGCCGTTGCGGCTGTCGCGGGAGTTCGGCTGTACGTCGTTGATGTCGACGAAGTCGTCGGCGACCGGGCCCGCGACACCGTTCCCGTTGTCGTCGTCGCCCCCGTTGCCGCCCTGGTTCTGGCCGTCGTCCATCTGGCCGTCGCCGTCCTGGCCGTCACCGTTCTGACCGCCGCCGTTCTGCGGCTGGTCCGCGGGGCGGCCCTGGCACTCGGCCAGCTGGTCCAGGTTGTCGTCGGCCTTGCCGCCGGCCCGGTTGATCTCCAGCTGGATCCGGTCGATGATCGCCTTCCGCCGGTCCTTGAGCGGGCCGAGGATGGCGTTCCGGACGAACTGCGCGTCACCCGCCTGTGCCCGCCGTGTGGTGGCCAGGCGCTGGTAGGCGTCGGTGATCTGGCTGTCCATCGTGGCCAGTTCGCCGTCCACCTCCCCGCGCGCCCGGTCCGGCACGTCCCGGATCTTCTGACCGACGTCGGGACAGTCGATCGTCGCCACCTGCGCGGCGGCCGACCTGGTCCGGTTGTGGCCGGAATGCTCCTCGTGCGCCGAAGCGTAGAAGTTGGCCCAGACCAGCCCGCCCCCGCCGACCGCCAGGGCCGCCGCCCCGGCAACGATCTTGGTGGCCAGCGGCGTACGGCGTTTTCTCGTGTTGCGTCCCATGGAACTCCTCAAACTTCCTTGCGGAGGCATCGCTTGCGGGGCGTCGAGGGCGCCCGACAGGGGTGAAGCGGCTCCCATCCATACGGAAGCCGCTGCGGAGGTGTTCACCCGTGGGAGGAATTGGCGGGTCCCGTGGGACGCGTGGGACGCGCGAAAGGGTCAGCGGCCGCGGTCCAGATAGGCCAGAACCGCCAGGACACGGCGGTTGTCGTCGTCCGAGACCTCCAGGCTGAGCTTCGCGAAGATGTTCGCCGTGTGTTTGGCGATCGCCCGCTCCGTGACGACGAGCTTCCCGGCGATCGCCGCGTTGGTCCGGCCCTGCGCCATCAGCTCCAGCACCTCCAGCTCGCGGGGGGTGAGCCGCTCCAGCGGCCGGTCCTCCGCCGCCCGCCGGCTGAGCAGCTGCTGGATGAC
This sequence comes from Streptomyces sp. CCM_MD2014, assembly GCF_000772045.1. Classification (GTDB taxonomy): domain Bacteria; phylum Actinomycetota; class Actinomycetes; order Streptomycetales; family Streptomycetaceae; genus Streptomyces; species Streptomyces salinarius. The sequence goes on from NZ_CP009754.1 coordinate 6,352,574, forward strand.
CTGCGGGTCCATCGCCGTACCGCCCGCCGCCACCCGCCGCACGGCGTCCACGAACTGCTCCGCGTCGAACACCCGGTCCTTGAGCAGGTACCCCACCCCGCCGCTCCCGTCGGCCAGCAACTCGCGGGCGTACAACTGCTCCACGTGCTGGGAGAGGACCAGCACCGGCAGTCCGGGCCGGTTGCGGCGGGCCTCCAGCGCGCACTGCAGGCCCTCGTCGGTGAGCGTGGGCGGCAGCCGGACGTCGACCACGGCGACGTCCGGCTCCAGCTCGGCCAGGGCCCGGGACAGCTCGGGGCCCGTCTCGACGGCGGCGGCGATCTCGAAGTTGTGGGCTTCCAGGAGCCGGACCAGCCCGTCGCGCAGCAGGAACAGGTCTTCGGCTAGGACAACGCGCAAGGGATCTCCATGGTGACCATGGTGGGGCCGCCCGCGGGCGAGCTGACGGCCAGGACGCCGTCGAATGTACCGAGTCGCCGCTCCACCCCGGCCAGGCCCGAGCCCGCTCCGATCGCGGCGCCGCCCTTCCCGTTGTCCGTGACACAGACGCGCAGCAGGCCCTCGCCGTGGTGGACGTCGATCCAGATCCGGTCGGCGCCGGAGTGCTTCACGGCGTTGGTGAGCACCTCGCTGACCGCGAAGTACGCGGCCGACTCCACGGGGGCGTCGGCCCGGCCGGGCAGGTCCACGTCGACCTCGACGGTGACGGGCAGCCGCAGCGCCAGCGCGCGCACCGCGTCGCCCAGGCCGCGCTCGGCGAGCACCGGCGGGTGGATGCCGCGCACGAGTTCGCGCAGCTCGGTCAGGGCGTCGGCGGAGGAGCGGCGGGCCTGGGCGAGCAGCTCCCTGGCCTTCGCCGGGTCCTTTTCCAGCAGTGCCTCGATGGTGCCCAGGTCCATGCCCATGGCGACCAGCCGGGCCTGCGCCCCGTCGTGCAGGTCGCGCTCGATGCGGCGCAGCTCGGCTGCGGAGGTGTCGACGGCGTCGCGCCGCGTCTCGGTCAGGACCCGTACCCGCTCGGCGAGTTCGGTCTGGCCCGAGCCGAGGATCGCTCCGGTGAGCCGGAAATGCGCCTTCAGCAGCAGCGGGGTGAGCCAGAGGGAGGCGACGAGGAGCACGGCGCCCAGGGCGGCGGCGAAGAGGGCGGAGGTCTGGCCGGTGACCTTGACGAAGCCGTACCAGTACCCGTCGGGCAGCACCCGCCACAGCCCGGCCGCGATGACGAAGCCCTCCAGCGGGTAGAGGGCCAGCACGAAGGCGAGCAGTGCGGTGACGGCGCCCGCCGTCATGTCGACGGGCAGCCACAGGACGTCCCGCCAGGTCGCAGGGTCGCGGAGCATTCCGAAGGTGCGGGCCCACGGGTTGGCGTCCGCGGGCAGCGGCCGGTAGGCCCGCCGGATGCGCACCCCGCCCCATTCGGCGGCGAGCAGCCGCCGCCAGTCCGCGAACTTCCGGACGCCGGTCAGCACCCACGGGGTGGTGACGATGCCGATTCCGATCGGGACGAGGGCGATGGACACGAGGCTCAGGCAGAGGCAGACCACCGCGCCGGGCAGGGCGATGAACGTCAGTGCCAGTCCCCGCACGGCCGCCAGCGCGACATCCCGTGTCCGGGTTTGTGCCGGGGTCCGTGTCCGCCGTGTGCCGCTCTTCGTCTCGATGCTCATGGCATCAGTCTCGCCGAGGCGGCGGGGCGGGGCACTGGGCCGGGCACCCCGGTCAGGGGGTGGTGCCAGGTACACCTCCGCCCTCCGGGAGGCCGTCGGCGGAGGCGAGGGCCTTCGCCTCCGTTTCCGGGTCCAGGCCGACCGGGGGCCGGTCCGGTCGCCGGGGTGCGGTGCCGCCGATGTCCCGCAGCCAGGCCCAGGTGTCGGCCACCGTGTCCTCGACGGGCCGGCAGGCGAGGCCCGTCGCCCGGGCCCGGGTGACGTCCGCCGTGTGCAGGGCGTCGTACAGGTCGCTGCCCGGGGGCGTCCACACCGGCAGGTGCACCCACGGCTCGATGCCGGCGGCGAGGACGGTCGCGGGCTCGGTCCAGCGCAGGTCGGCCGCGCCGCCCGTGACCCTGGCGCAGGCGTCGAGCAGGCGGCCCATGGTGGTGTGCCCCGGCGGGGAGACCAGGTTGTACGGTCCGCTCAGCTCCCGCTCCACCGCGCCGAGCGTCCAGTCGGCGAGATCGCGGACGTCGATGTACTGCAGGGGCAGGTCGCGCGGGCCCGGCGCGAGGACGGGCCCGCCGCGGGCGACGCGGTTCAGCCACCACGGCAGCCGGCCGATGTTCTCGTACGGGCCGAGGATCAGCCCGGCCCGTACGAGCACGGAGCGGTCCGCGCCGAAGACGTCCGTGGCCGCCAGCTCCCCGCCCCGCTTGTCCCGGGCGTAGTCGCTCTGTCCGGCGTCCGCCGAGGCGCCCTCGACGAGCGGGGCGTCCTCGGCGCACCCGGCGGGCGGGGGCCACGCGTACACCGAGCGGCTCGACACGTACACGTACCGTCCGGCGCGGCCCCGCAGCAGCCGCGCCGCGTCCCCGACCGCGCGGGGCGCCGCCGACCAGGTGTCGACGACGGCGTCCCACGCGGCCCCGGCCTCCGCCAGCGCGGCGAGCCCGTCGGGTGCGGTGCGGTCTCCGTGCAGCGCCCGCGCTCCGGCCGGCGGGGCGTGCCGTCCGCGGTGCAGGACGGTCACCTCCCAGCCCCGGCCGAGCGCGGCCTCGACCACGGCCCGCCCCACGAACTCCGTACCGCCCAGCACCAGTAGTCTCATACCGGTCACTGTGCCGGGTACGGCGGCCGAAGGGTACGGGCCTCTGCCGTCAGCAGAGGGGCGCCATGCGGCCGACGCCCGCGGTTGCCCGGATCAGCGGCTCAGCGGCCGGCGGGCGGGGTGTACCTGTAGCCGACGCGTCGCACCGTCTGGATCGTCTGCCGGTGCTCCGTGCCGAGCTTGCGGCGCAGCCGGGCCACGTGCACGTCGACGGTGCGGCCGTCGCCCACGTGCCCGTAGCCCCACACCGTGGTGACCAGCTGGTCGCGGGTGTGCACCCGGTTGGGATGGCTGACGAGATGGGCGAGCAGCTCGAACTCCAGGTACGTCAGGTCGAGTTCGCGCCCGTCCACGGCGGCGGTGCGCCGCGCCTGGTCGATCCGGACGAGCGGGTTCTCCGCCCGGCCCGGACCCGGGCCCTGGGGCCGGGCCTGCCCGGGGGTCCGGAACGGCGGCTGCCGGTCGGCCGGGACGAGTACGAGGTAGCCGACCATTGGCGGGTGCCCCGGCAGCGTCGGCAGGGTGTGCTCGGGTGCGGGCAGCCAGGTGGCGCCCGGTGGCAGCAGGTCCACGACGTCCGCCACCTCGTCCGGGGCGACGGCGCGCAACCGGTGCCGGGGACCGCCGGAGTCGGGGAGGACGGTGGGGGAGTCGAGGGTGACGGTGGACAGGGAGCGGGTGGTCGCCATGAGACGTCAGCTCTTTCGCGCGAGAGGTTCGTCGGGAGGGGGCGACGGGCGCGCGTGCGTGGTCGCGGGCGCGTCGCGGGACGTACGTCGTGCGCACCGGCGGCAGGCGCTGGAGGCCTGTGAGGTACGGCTTCTAGCGGGCCGGCGCGATCGTCGCGCGGCAACACACCCGGTCGAAGTCGTCGTGCTGACGGGAAGGCCAGAAGGGCTCGAGGTCATGGCGACCCGTCGCTGCGTACTTCCGGAAGCTGGCCATGGGCCCATTGAAGCAGACGGCGGCGGGGGAGAGGAGACTCCTCTCAGTGTGTGGACGCCGACTGGCCGGAACCGGCCGCCGGACCGGTCAGCCCTCCAGCCGTTTGCGCCAGTTCAGCGGGGAGACCTCGATCGCTCTGCCCGGGTCGCCGTTCCACTCCGTGGACAGTCCGGACCCCGCGAACGCCGCCACGACCTCGTGCCCGACGGCCGTGGTCGTCTCCTCCGAGCCGTCGAAACCGCCGTAGTGCAGCATGAGCCCGTATCCCTCGGCGGCGGCCTCGGTGCTCTGCCGGTGGAAGAAGACGAAGCCGCGGGCCCCCTCGCGCTCCGCGCCTATCTCCGCGGTGCCGCAGCCGCGGCAGCAGGCGAAGTTCTCCCGGGCGGTGACGCCGGACGCGTCCAGGGTTCGGAAGACCCGGGTGAGGCGGTCCGGGTCGGTGGTCTCCTCGCCCCAGGTCTCCTGTTCGGCCAGCCGCTCCAGCCAGAGCCGGTCCACCAACTGCCAGGCCTGGGCCCGGGAGACCGGCCGCTCGTCGTCGGCGTCGGGGTCCCGGTACTCCTCCGCGATCCCGACCAGCGTCTTGCGGCTGTCGTATCCGCAGCGCAGCCGCTCCCGGATCAGCCGCTCGACCTGCTGCCGGACCCCGTCCGGCAGCTCCGGAACGTCCTTGTCGGGCCCCAGGTCGATCGGCTCCCAGGCCACGCCCGCGTCCCAGCCGGGCTCCTGGCGTGCCCAGCCGGTCAGGAGGTCGGCCACGCGGTGGGGGTCGCCCAGGTCGGTACCGAAGAACGCGTCCGCGGCGGCCCGGTACTCCAGCCGGTACTCCCCGCCCTCCTCGTGCCACACCTGCGCGAACACGTCGGGGATGTCCGGTATCCGCTGCACCACCAGGAAGCGGTCGCCGGCGCGGCCGATGCGCGCCACCAGCTCCCGCAGCTCTGCCGCCCGGATCCGGGCGTGCGTCTGCTGGTTCTCCGTCTCGACCCTGATGGCGAGGTCCCCGTCGATCTCCATGACCCCACCCTCGCACGCGCCACTGACAACTCGGGCCCGGACCGAAGCGGCCCGGGCCCGAGCCGGCCGGTCTCAGACCTGACCGGCCTTCTCCAGCGCCGTGCAGCAGGTGTCGACGAGCAGACGCGTCACGACGTACGGGTCGACGTTGGCGTTGGGACGGCGGTCCTCGATGTAGCCCTTGCCGTCCTTCTCGACCTGCCACGGGATGCGCACCGAGGCGCCGCGGTCGGAGACGCCGTAGGAGTACTCGTTCCACGGGGCGGTCTCGTGCAGGCCGGTGAGGCGGTCGTCGATGCCGGCGCCGTAGTTCTTGACGTGGTCCATCGGCTTGGAGCCCTCGCCGAGGGACTCGGCGGCGGTGATGATCGCGTCGTAGCCCTCGCGCATCGCCCTGGTGGAGAAGTTGGTGTGCGCTCCGGCGCCGTTCCAGTCGCCCTTGACCGGCTTGGGGTCGAGGGTGGCGGAGACCTCGAAGTCCTCGGCGGTGCGGTAGAGCAGCCAGCGGGCCACCCACAGCTGGTCGGAGACCTCCAGCGGGGACAGCGGGCCGACCTGGAACTCCCACTGGCCCGGCATGACCTCGGCGTTGATGCCGGAGATGCCGAGACCGGCCTTCAGGCAGTTGTCCAGGTGCGCCTCGACGACGTCGCGGCCGAAGATCTCGTCCGAGCCGACACCGCAGTAGTAGCCGCCCTGCGCGGCCGGGAAACCGCCCTCGGGGAAGCCGAGCGGACGGGAGCCCTTGAAGAAGGTGTACTCCTGCTCGATGCCGAAGACCGGCTCCTGCGCGGCGAAGCGCCCGGCCACCTCGGCCAGTTCGGCGCGGGTGTTGCTCGGGTGCGGCGTCAGGTCCGTGTCGAGGACCTCGCACAGCACCAGGACGTCGTCGCCGCCGCGGATCGGGTCGGGGCAGGAGAAGACCGGCCGGAGCACGCAGTCCGAGGAGTTGCCCTCGGCCTGGTTGGTCGAGGACCCGTCGAAACCCCACAGCGGCAGGGCGTCCAGGCCGGCGGGGGCGTCCGTGATGATCTTCGTCTTGGAACGGAGCTTGGCCGTCGGCTCGGTGCCGTCGATCCAGATGTACTCGGCCTTGAAGGTCACGGGGGCCACATCCTTCGGGGTGGGTCTCGCCGCACTCGCGGGTACCGCGGCGCTGGGGCGGCAGGGGCGCCGCGTCTACTGCCGTGCAGCGTGCCAACGGGCGATTTCCCGGCCGTTGCCCGTATGTGAACCCCGTGTTACCCGGGGCCGTTGTGGCGCGGCTCACGCCCGTCGTCCCCGGCCGCCTCCCGTACGCCGGTCAGGAAGCCCCTGATCGCCGCCAGTTCCCGCTCGTCGTACCCGCGCAGCAGCTCCACCGCCCGCCCGATCAACGGTCCGAAGTGGGCCCGGCCCAGGGCGACGGCCCGCTCGTCCACCTCCACGGTGACCCTGCGCCGGTCCCGTTCGTCGCGTACCCGCCGCACGTGTCCGGCCTGCTCCAGCCGGTCGACCAGTGCCGTCGTCCCCGCGGAGTTCAGCCCGAGCGCGGCACCCAGGCGCCCCGCGGTCATCGCCTCGTCCGCGCGTGCGGCGTCCATGAGCGCGATGAGCGCGCGGACGTCGGTGGGGTGCATGCCGTTGCGCTGCGCGAACCGCGCGCTGTGCGCGCCCAGTTCGACGGTGACCGCGCGCAGCAGATGGACGACCTCCATCTCCGGTCCCTGATCGGCCATGCCGCTCCTCTCGTATTTCCTCGCTCGACAAGTATCTCGTCAAGCGAGATACTACCGGGTGACGCACGAGAAGCGGGAACAGGGAACAAGCGAAACAGGGGGCACCACTCATGAGCGCTCGCGGCCCGTACGACGCCGGCCGATTCCACGACGCCTACGACAAGGTCATGGCCAAGTGGCCCGGGGGGACCGGGTCCGTGACCGTGCCCACCCCCTTCGGCGAGACGCACGTCAACGTGACCGGCCCGGCCGGCGCCCGCCCCCTCGTCCTGCTGCCGGGCGGCGGTGCGGCGACCTCCGCGTCCTGGTACGCCCAGGCCGCCGAGTTGTCCCGGACCCACCGGGTCCACGCCGTCGACCTGGTCGGCGCCCCAGGCCGCAGCACGCCGGCCGGTGACCGACACCCCCGTACGGTCGCCGACCTCACCGACTGGCTGGACGCCCTTCTCGACGGCCTCGGCATCGCGGAGACCGACCTCGGCGGGCACTCCTACGGCGCCTGGATCGCCCTGCACCACGCCCTGCGCGCGCCCGGGCGGGTACGCCGCCTGTTCCTCCTGGACCCGACCCAGTGCTTCGCCGGGTTCAAGGCGGCCTACCTGCTGCGCGCGCTGCCGATGCTGCTGCGGCCCACGCCCCGCCGCGTCCGCGCCTTCCTGGACTGGGAGACCGGCGCGACCCCGCTCGACGCCGACTGGCTCGCCCTCCAGGAGGCCGCCGTCGGCTTCCCGGAGCGCAGGCCGGTCACCGGACCGCGTCCGGCCCCCGAGGCGCTGCGCGCCCTGGACGTGCCGGTCCTGCTGCTCCTGGCCGGGAACAGCAGGACGCACGACCCGGCCGGGGTGGCGGCCCGGGCGCGGACCCTGCTGCCGCACGTGGAGACGGCCGTGCTGCCGGACGTCTCCCACCACGCGCTGCCGCAGTCCGCACCGCCCGGGCTGGGCCGCCGCCTCGCCGACTTCCTCGCGGCGCCGGACCGGCCCTAGCCCCGGTCGGCCCTCTCGGTCAGCCGACCTTCTCGATCAGCGCCCGCCGGATCAGGAACTTGCCCTCCTCCCGGACCTGTTCGAACGCCGCGTTGTTCAGCAGCGCGCAGCTGCCCGAGACGGAGTTGACCTCGACGGTCGTGGACTTGCCGTTGTCGAGGTTGGTCACCTTCAGCTTGGTGCCCACGGGGAACTGGTTGCTGGAGGCGGCGGGTGCCCCGCCCTCGCCGGAGAGGGTGACGGTGGAGCCGGCGCAGACCTGTTCGCCGGCCTGCGCGGCATCCCCGGCCCGGTCGCCCGCCTGGTCCCCGGCTTGGCCCCCGGCCTGTTCTCCGACGCCCTGCCCGGTGTCCTGCCCTGCGGCCTGTCCGGCCTCCTGCGCGGCCTGGGAGTCCTGAGCCGACTCCCCCACCGTGCAGCCGGACGCCGCCTGCTTGCGCTCGATCTCCGCGACGACCGCCTCGCGGTTCTCGATCCGGGCCGCGGACTGCGCGTCCGGATTGGCCCGCTGGTCCTCGATGAACCGCCGGTTGTTGCCGAGCGCGGTGGCCAGGCCCTGGCATACCCCCGAGTCCTGGGCGGCCTTCGTGCGTGCCTGCTGGGTGGGCTGCGCGGCGTTCGACGCGTTCGCCATGACGAAGGCGCCGCCGCCCGCCACGGTCGCGGCGCCCACCAGCAGCGCGATCTTCTTCTTCGTACCGAGAGTTCTCCTGCGCGACATGCGCGCCTCCTGAAGAGGTAGGGGAGCGTACGCCGCTATGTACGAGATACCGAACGGAGTTACTCAGCGGTCACGTCGACGTGTGCACGTAACCTGCGTCACACACCGGTCCCGGCTCGTCCGTCCTCAGCCCTCCTCGTACGCCACCACGTTGTCGTTGACGTACTGGAGCAGGCCCTCGGTCTGCCGGGCGAGGTCCGCCTCCCCCGTCTCCGAACCGTCGCCCCACTGGCCGTTCGCGAACACCACCGACCGTACGGTCATCAGCCGCCGGAACACGCCGGCCGACCCGGGCGGCACCGTCGGCAGCCCCGCCCCGGGCGGGGGATCGAGCGACACCGTCTGGTACGTCACCGGGTCCATGGAGGCCATGCCGAACACCGTCCCGGCGTCCTCCGCGCGCACGAAGCTCGCCACCGTCACGGACACCTGCGAGCGCCGCCCGGCGTCCGTGAACAGGGCCGTGGTGAGCCGCGAGCAGCCCTCGCCCTGATCGGCCAGGGCCGCCAGCTCCTGCGACATGCCCCGGGCGCAGTCGGTGGTCGTGGCGAGGTCGACGCGCTCGTACCGGGAACCGTCGGCCAGGCGCACGTCCGACTCCGGGAAGGCCTGCTCGGGGCGTACGACCGGCCGCGCGAGCAGTGACGCCAGGGCGGAGGGAGCGTCGGAGGGCAGGCTCCCGGTCACCGAGGGGGCGGCGGCGGGCGTCACGGTCGCCGAGGCACCCGGCGCGGCGGGCGAGGCGGCGGGGGCGTCGTCGCCACCCGTGTACATCACAGCGCCGCCGGCGACGGCCGCGACGAGCACGACGCCCGTCGCCGTCAGCACCGCCGGCCGGATGCGGCGGCCGCGTCCGCGGTGCTGCTCGGCGGGCCAGGGGGCGGGCGCGTACGGACCGTACTGCTCCGGCCGCTGCCCGTACGGCTGCGGCTGTCCGTACGGCGGCTGCGGTCCCCGCGGTATGTGCCGACCGTGGGACGGACCTTGATCATCGTGGGTCATGGCCGCGCAGGGTAACAGCGAGGGCCACCCCGAGTCGCGGCGCGCGACAAGCCCCGATCTACCGGGACAGAGCGTCCCGAACCGCCTCATCGGTGCGGCCCACCACGGCCGTTCCGTCGTCCGCCGTGATGATCGGGCGCTGGATCAGCTTGGGGTGTTCGGCGAGCGCGGTGACCCAGCGCTCGCGTGACGCCTCGTCACGTGGCCAGTCCTTCAGGCCCAGTTCCTTGGCGGCCGCCTCCTGGGTGCGGGTGATGTCCCACGGTTCGAGTCCGAGCCGGGTGAGTACCTCGCGGATCTCCTCCGCGCTCGGTACGTCCTCCAGATAGCGGCGGACGGTGTAGTCGGCCCCCTCCGCGTCGAGCAGGCTGATCGCGCTGCGGCACTTCGAGCAGGCCGGGTTGATCCAGATCTCCATGCCGCACACGGTATCCGGAGCGTGCGGAAACTCGTTCACCACGCGCGTCACAGCGGTCCCGAAAGGCCTTGTGGCCAGGGGCTTTTGTCAGTGGTGGGCAGTAAAATAGAAGCAGTGTTCGAGGGTGTCGCCGGGAAGTCCGGACGGCGCCCCGACCGCGACAGGAGGATGCCCGTGCCCGCTGCCGCACTGAAGCCGAAGCCGTTGCCCACCCAGTCCACCGCCAAGCGGCCCGTCCTGCTCGACCTGCCGTACGAACCCGTGGAGAAGCGTCCGCTGCCGGCGGGCCGCCCCCGCGAGTGGTACATCACGCACAACCGCCGGCTCAAGGCGATGCGGCTCGCCATCGCCCTGCTGGACTCCGGCGTCTACCTGCCCGACCAGGCGCGCAACGAGAGGATACGGAGCGCTGCGCTGACCATCGGGGTCCACCCGCCGTCGGACACGACGTGCCACATGGTGCGGGCGTTGATGCGGTACTCGCGATGAGCTGAGCGCCGGGTGCCGTGTCCCTTCGCGGTGCCCGGCGTCCACGTCGCCCCGGAACTGCCGACCCGGCGCTGCGACCGGGCGCCGAGTCCGCCCCCCTACGCCGACAACTCCCGTTCCAGCGGTGTCCGGAACCGAGGCGTGATCCGGGTCGTGCCCACCCAGGAAGCCAGGCGTTCCGCCTCCGTTCCGATCGCGGTCTCCGCGTCGCGGCCGACGCCCTCGGCGTCCAGGAGCCGCCAGACGATCTCGCCGTCCGGCCGCTGGGCCCAGCCGCCGATCACGCGGCCGTTCCACCACACCGTCGGGCCGACGTTGCCGCTGCGGTCGAACAGCATCGGCCGCAGCTCGGGGGCGAGGTACCAGTCCCGCTGCTGCCAGCCCATCGCCGTCGGGTCCAGGGCGGGCAGCAGCGCCGCCCACGGCTCGGCCGGCCCGGCGACGGGGCCCGCGTCCCCGGCGACCACGTACCCCGTGCCCTCGTCCAGCGAGACCGCCTCCGCGTCGATCGCGGCCAGCGCCCTGCGCACCTCCGTCACGCGCCACCCGGTCCACCACTTCAGGTCGTCCTCGGTCGCCGGTCCGCACGTCCCCAGCCAGCGCCGCAGCAGCTCCGCCTGCGCCTCGCCCGGATCCAGCTCGGGATGCTCGGGCGCCGGTGCCCAGCGGAACTGGCTCGACGTCCACGAACCCAGCGGCCGGCCCCGCACCACCTTGCCCTCCACCCCCAGCACCCTCAACAGGCGGGTGGAGACGGTGTGCACCCCCTCGTAGCTCTTCCCGGCCGCGTAGGCGAACTGCTCCTTCAGGCGGGGTTCGTCGCGGGCCAGTTCGGCCGCCGTGGCCTGGCCGCGCCGGGCCAGCGCGGCCAGTGCCGACTCCTCGACCTCAGTCAGCCAGGCGGCGTCCGGCGCGCCCGCCTCCGCCATGTTCTTCAGCAGCCTGGCCCGCTCCCGGGCGGCGACGGCGCGGCCGGTGGAGGCGTGGACGACCGCCGTCAGCTCCGTCGGGAACACGAACACGGTGTTCCGCATGCCGTGCATCCGCACCAGCGCCCCGTCGTCGTACAGCGCCCGCTCCGTCTCGCCCACGGTCTTCGCCGCGTCCGCCAGCCGCGCGCCGACGGCCAGGTGGACCGTCGCCGGGTCCGTGCCGTGCAGGGCGACCAGGGAACCGGCGACCTCCTCAGGGCTCTCCGCCCGCGAGGCCGCCGCCAGCCGGTGCCGCAGGGCCAGCCGGTCCCGTCGCTCGGTCGCGTTGATGTGCCGTCGTGCGCCGTCACCCATACAGGCCCTCCGCCCGTCCGTGCGTCCGCGGCGTCCTCGGTCCGGCCGTGCGTCCTCGGTACGCCTCCTCGGTACGGACATCGTGCCCGACACCACTGACAGACGGGGGCCCACGGCGGTCACAGGCCGGGCGCGCCCCAGACGGGGAACCAGCGGCCCAGGTCGCCCTCCACCGGCAGCTCGTCGGCGAGCGCCGCGCGTATCCGCAGCTCCAGGGCGTTGTCCCGCTGCCGCCGTTCACCGGGCAGGGGAGCGAAGGGGTAGAACGTGCCCCGCTTGTAGAGGTAGACGAGGGCGAGCCGCCGCCCGTCGTCCTGCGCGAAGCCGGCCAGGGAGCACAGCAGCCGCGGGCCGAAGCCGCCCGCCTCCAGGGTGCTGTTCACCGCGTGCAGGTCGTTCACCAGAAGCGGCAGCTCACCCGGAGAGCGGTGCGAGACGAGCCAGGAGTATCCGTAGGAGTCGTGGGTCAGATCCACCGGGGTCCGGCCGGCGTCCGCGTCCAGCAGGGCGCGGATCTCGCGGTGCGTGCGCTCGAAGGCGGCGCCCTCGACCGTCGCGAAGCACACCGCCCCCTGCCCGGTCGGCCGGAAGCCGGCCGCGGCCTCCAGGCCCACCGCCGCCGAGGGCAGTGCGAAGAGCCGGTCGAGGTCGGGTCCCACCGCCCTGGACCGGCCGAGCAGGATGTCCAGCAGTCCCATGCCCTGGTGTCCGTCCTTCCCGCGGCCGCCCGCGTCTCATGCCGTGCCGGGGGCCGTCGCCTCGCCCAGCTCGGTGGAGATCCGGCCCAGCTGGTCGAGCCGCTGCTCCAGGCTGGGGTGGGTGGCGAAGATCCGGCTCAGGCCGGGCTCGGCACCGAAGGCCGGAGTGAAGTAGAAGGCGTTGAAGGCCTGAGCCGTGCGCAGGTCCCTGGCCGGGATGCGTGCGATGTCGCCGGTGACCTTGGTGAGGGCCGCCGCCAGGGCCGAGGGACGGCCGGTGAGCAGCGCCGCGGCCCGGTCCGCCGCCAGCTCCCGGTACCGGGACAGGGCCCTGATCAGCAGGAAGCTGAGCGCGTACACGGCGGCCGAGACACCCATCACCACGGCCAGGACGGCCATCGTGTTCTGGTCCCGGCGCCCGCCGAAGAGCTGGGAGTAGAAGGCGAACCGCACGATCAGCCCGGCGATCACGCCGAGGAACGACGCCACCGTGATCACCGCGACGTCCTTGTGCGCCACGTGCGACAGCTCGTGCGCGAGCACGCCCTCCAGCTCCGCGGGCTCCAGCCGCCGCAGCAGCCCGGTGGTGACGCACACCACCGCGTTGTCCGGATTGCGGCCGGTCGCGAACGCGTTCGGCATCTCCATCTCCGACACCGCGACCACCGGCTTCGGCATGTCGGCCATCGCCGCCAGCCGGTCCACCACCCCGTGCAGCTCCGGATACTCGTCCCGTTCCACGACCCGGCCGCGCATCGCGAACAGCGCGATCCGGTCGGAGAACCAGTACTGCGCCCCGAAGACCAGCGCGACGATCACCACGACCAGCACCCAGGACTTCAGCAGGGCGATCAGCGCGGCGACGAAGCCGACGTACAGCACACCGAGCAGGAAGAGGGTGACCCCCATGCGCACGGTCAGCCGCCGGTCACTCCGGAAGCGGCTCTGCATCTGCACCACCTCGCAGTCGGGCACTCGTCCCGATGTCCAGTGTGCACCCGCGGGCCGACGCTAGTCGGTGCCGGCCGACAGCCGCCGGGTGATCCGGTCGAACAGTTCCTTCAGCGGCTCGCCCACGTCCCGGCCGAACCCGGTCAGTCCGTAGGTGACCCGGGGCGGGGTCGTCGGTTCGACCTCCCGCCAGACCAGTCCGTCCTCGACCAGCACACGCAGGGTCTGGGCGAGCATCTTCTCGCTGATGCCCCGGATGCTGTCGCGCAGCTCGAAGAACCGCAGGTCGTTGCGGCGCAGGGAGATCAGCACCCAGACACCCCACCTGCTGGTCACATGGTCGACCGTGTCGCGCGCCAGGCAGTCGGTGTGAAACACGTCATAGCGCTCACCGGACTCGACACGTCTGTGCTGCAGGCCTTCCGTCATGTCATGAGCTTACCCAGAGGTATGCCCTTACCAAAAGTGAGCCGGTGCTCCTAGCGTGCGGACGCACACAGGACGACGTCCGACAAGGAGCTGACCATGATCGTGGTGACCGGAGCGACCGGGAACATCGGCCGACCGCTGACGAGGGCGCTGGCGGAGGCGGGCGAGCAGGTGACGGCGGTGTCACGGCACCCGGCTCAGGTGCCGCACGGGGCCCGCCACGTGGTGGGCGACCTCGCCGAGCCGGCCGGCCTGCGGCCCGTGCTGGCCGGGGCGAAGTCGCTGTTCCTGCTGCTCTCCGGCGACCTGCACGCCACCGGGGCCAACCCCGCCGACCTCGTCGGCGAGGCCGTGGAGAGCGGGGTCCGCCGCATCGTCCTGCTGTCCACGCTCGGCGTGGTGACCAGGCCGTTCGGAACGACGCGGATCGCGATGCGCGCCCTGGAGGACAGGGTGCGGGAATCGGGCCTGGAGTGGACCGTCCTGCGGCCGGGCGGGTTCGCGTCCAACGCCCTGTGGTGGGCCGGGTCCGTCCGCACGCGGCGGGTCGTCGCCGCACCCTTCGGCGACGTCGGCGTGCCGGTGATCGACCCGGCGGACATCGCGGCGGTGGCGGCGGCCTGCCTGCTGGAGGACCGGCACGACGGCGCCGCGTACGAACTGACCGGGCCCGAGGTGATCACTCCGCGGGGGCAGACGGAGGCCATCGCCGCCGCACTGGGCACACCCGTGGCGTTCCGGGAGCAGACCCGGGAGGAGGCCAGGGCCGCGATGGCCCGCAGCATGCCGGCGGAGCTCGCCGACGACACCCTGGACATCCTGGGCTCCCCGAGCCCGGCCGAGCTGCGCGTCAGCCCGGACGTCGAGCGCGTCCTCGGCCGCGCCCCGCGCCCCTTCGCCCACTGGGCCGCCCGCAACGTCGCCGCGTTCCGCTGACGAGGGGGACTGGGCGGCCCTGAGGGGGCCGTGCCCGAGGCGGGTGCTAGTAGGGCGCCCGGAAGTTGACGTAACCGAGCAGCACGATCACCGCGGCCACACAGCCGAGCACCACGGCGGTGGAGACCCACGACGACCGGCGCCCGGAGCCCACGTGGTCGGGGTCGGCACGGAAGGGGACCGGTCCGGGAGGGTTGTCCTTCCAGCGCGCGGCGAGCATCCGGGCCCGCGCCGAGGGCTCCTTGTACTCGGCGCCGTCCGCCCACCTCAGGTCGTACTCGCGCTCCTCGTCGTCCCGATCCGGCATCTCCGGCACGCTCCCCGTCCCCCTGAGTCGAACAACCGTCTTAGAGACATGATCCCGGCACGCCCGCACCCTGTGAAGTGTTTTCGGCCACGCACGACGGCGCCCCCGCCCTCCGGGAAGGTCCGGAAGAAGGGGGCGGGGGCGCCGGACGGATCGGGCACGGGCCCGGTCGGTCACACGTCGAAGTACATCTCGAACTCGTGCGGGTGCGGCCGCAGCTGCAGCGGCGCGATCTCGTTGGCGCGCTTGAAGTCGATCCACGTCTCGATCAGGTCCGGCGTGAACACGTCGCCCTGGAGCAGGAACTCGTGGTCGGCCTCCAGGCGGTCGAGGACCGCGCCCAGCGAGGTCGGGACCTGCGCCACGTTCGCGTGCTCCTCGGGAGCCAGCTCGTAGAGGTCCTTGTCGATCGGCTCGGCCGGCTCGATCTTGTTCTTGATGCCGTCCAGGCCCGCCAGCAGCAGGGCGGAGAAGGCCAGGTACGGGTTTCCGGAGGCGTCCGGGGCGCGGAACTCGACGCGCTTGGCCTTCGGGTTCGAGCCCGTGATCGGGATGCGCATCGCGGCCGAGCGGTTGCGCTGCGAGTACACCAGGTTCACCGGCGCCTCGAAGCCCGGCACCAGGCGGTGGTAGGAGTTCACCGTCGGGTTGGTGAAGGCCAGCAGGGACGGGGCGTGCTTGAGGATGCCGCCGATGTAGTAGCGGGCGGTGTCCGACAGGCCGGCGTAGCCCTGCTCGTCGTAGAAGAGCGGCTCGCCGCCGGTCCACAGCGACTGGTGGACGTGCATGCCCGAGCCGTTGTCGCCGAAGATCGGCTTCGGCATGAAGGTCGCCGTCTTGCCGTTGCGCCAGGCCACGTTCTTGACGATGTACTTGAACAGCATCAGGTCGTCGGCGGCGGCGAGCAGCGTGTTGAACTTGTAGTTGATCTCGGCCTGGCCGGCGGTGCCCACCTCGTGGTGCAGGCGCTCCAGCTGGAGACCGGACCGCTGCAGCTCCAGGGACATCTCGGCGCGCAGGTCGGCGAAGTGGTCGACCGGCGGGACCGGGAAGTAGCCGCCCTTGTAGCGGACCTTGTAACCGCGGTTGTCCTCCAGCGCACCGGTGTTCCAGGCGCCGGCCTCGGAGTCGATGTGGTAGAAGGACTCGTTCTCGGCGGTCTTGAAGCGCACCGAGTCGAAGACGTAGAACTCCGCCTCCGGGCCGAAGTACGCGGTGTCGGCGATGCCCGTGGAGGCCAGGTAGGCCTCGGCCTTCTTCGCCACGTTCCGCGGGTCGCGGGAGTACTGCTCGCCCGTGATCGGGTCGTGGATGAAGAAGTTGATGTTGAGCGTCTTGTCCCGGCGGAACGGGTCGACGCGCGCGGTGGACAGGTCGGGGCGCAGGGACATGTCCGACTCGTGGATGGCCTGGAAGCCGCGGATCGAGGATCCGTCGAAGGCCTGCTCGTCGTCGGGGTCGAACGCCTCGGCGGGCAACGTGAAGTGCTGCATGACGCCCGGCAGGTCGCAGAACCGGACATCGACGAACTTGACGTCCTCGTCCGCGATGAACTTCTTGACGTCGTCGGCGTTCTGGAACATCCAGCTCCTCCTACTCCCGACCGTCCCGCCGGGTTGGTAGATCGTTCGTGCGGCCAGTGCGGGTGGCACACGCTTCCTCGACCCTAGGGACGGGTGATTTCTCGGGCGTGACCCATTTGTTTCGCAGAAGTTAACCGGCTCCCCGTCCAGCCTAGGCCGGATCGGTGGCCCTCACACCCCACCGTCCCCGGTCCGTATACGCGCGCAGTACCGTGGTCGGGTGGACAACAGGCAAGCAATCGGCTCGTGGCTCTCCGGCCCCCGCGCGGCCGTCGAAGAGGCCGGCGCCGATCTCGGATACCGCGGCGAGCAGCTCGGTCTGCCCGAGGAGGGACCGGGCTCGATCGCCCGTCCCGGCAGGCGGCTCGGCGCGCTGGCCGTCGACTGGGCCCTGTGCTCCCTGATCGCATACGGCCTGATCACGGGCAGCTACGGGCAGACGGCGAGCAACTGGGCCCTGCTGATCTTCTTCGTGCTGAGCGTGCTGACCGTCGGCACGATCGGCTCCACCCCCGGCAAGCGCCTCTTCGGCCTGCGGGTCGTGGACGTCGCCACGGGCCGACCCAGCCCGCTGCGCGCCCTGCTGCGTTCGGTCCTGCTCTGCCTCGCCCTCCCGGCGCTGATCTGGGACCGCGACGGCCGGGGCCTGCACGACCGGCTGGCGCGCACCGTGGAAATCCGCGTCTGACTCGCACGCACACGACGACGCCGGTACGGCGAGGGGGGCGGCCCGGGTGGATCGGGCCGCCCCCCTCGCCGTACCGGCGTTCCGGAGTCCTGCGGGTCAGCGCTGCCTGGGGTTGCCGCCCCGGGGCATGCGCATGCCCTTCGGCATCGGGCCCTTGGGCAGCGGCATGTTGCTCATGAGGTCGCCCAGGGCACGCAGCCGGTCGTTGGTCACGGTGACCTGCGGGCCGCTCAGGACGCGGGGCAGCTTGAGCATGGTCGTGCGCAGCTTCTTCAGCTCGACCTGGCCCTCGCCGGTGCCCACGATCAGGTCGTGCACCGGGACGTCGGCGACGATGCGGTTCATCTTCTTCTTCTCCGCCGCGAGCAGGGACTTCACCCGGTTCGGGTTGCCCTCCGCGACCAGCACGATGCCGGCCTTGCCGACCGCGCGGTGCACCACGTCCTGGTTGCGGTTCATCGCCACCGCCGGGGTCGTGGTCCAGCCCCGGCCGATGTTGTCCAGTACGGCCGCCGCCGCGCCCGGCTGTCCCTCCATCTGGCCGAAGGCCGCCCGCTCGGCCCGGCGCCCGAAGACGATCGCCGTCGCGAGGAAGGCGAGCAGCACGCCCAGGATGCCGAGATAGATGGGGTGACCGATCAAGAAGCCGATCCCGAGGAGGACACCGAAGACGACGATGCCGACACCCGCGAGCACAAGACCGATCTTCTTGTCGGCCTTGCGGGTCATCTTGTAGGTCAGAGCGATCTGCTTCAGTCGCCCGGGGTTCGCAGCGTCCGCTGCGGGTTCCTTCCTCGCCATGGCACGAAGTCTACGTGCCCCCGAAAGCGCCGACGACGGCAGTGCCCGGCGGCGGGAGGGCGGGAGGGCCCGGAGCCGGGCTCAGGGGCGGCCGGCGACGGACTGCCGCAGCGCGCGCTCCGTCTCGATGCGGTCCTTGGCGCGGCGGCGGTCCTCGAGGACGGAGTTCCACGCGTTGCGCCGGGCGGTGCGCTGGCCGCCGCTCATCAGCAGCGACTCGACGGCCCGCAGGGCGGTGGCGAACGACGGGATGGCGGTGGCGCGGACGGTGGTGGCACGGACGGCGGTGGCGCGGACGGGCGCGGCCTGCATCGTGAAGGTCCCCCCTCGGTACGGCTCCGGGTACGGAGACGGGTGTACGCGGTGGTGTAGGTGATCGTGCACGTGCTGTGATTCCAGGGTCACTGATTGGTGTTACCAGGGCGTGACCCGCCGGTCAAACGCACATGAAGCCGCGTCGCCGGGCCGTGGAACGGGCGCGCGGCCCCGACCGGTGCCCTCATCAGCGAGGACGGTCGGGGCCGCGGCATCTCGGCCATTACTGGCGAGTAGTAACTTGTGCGGGAATTCACACGGTGGCGGACCGGCGCTGCTCCATGGCCATCCCGTAGAGCCGTCCCGCCCGGTACGAGGAGCGCACCAGCGGTCCCGACATCACGCCGGAGAAGCCGATCTGCTCGGCCTCCTCCTTGAGCTCCACGAACTCCTGCGGCTTGACCCAGCGCTCCACGGGGTGGTGGCGCACGGACGGGCGCAGGTACTGCGTGATGGTGATCAGCTCGCAGCCGGCCTCGTGCAGTTCCTTCAGCGCCTCGCTGATCTCCTCACGGGTCTCGCCCATGCCGAGGATCAGGTTCGACTTGGTGACCAGGCCGTAGTCGCGGGCGTCCGTGATGACCTTCAGGGAGCGCTCGTAGCGGAAGCCGGGGCGGATGCGCTTGAAGATCCGCGGGACCGTCTCGACGTTGTGCGCGAAGACCTCGGGGCGGGAGTCGAAGACCTCCCGGAGCAGCTCCGGGACCGCGTTGAAGTCGGGGGCCAGCAGCTCGACCTTGGTGCGGCCGTCGGCGCGCTGCGCGGTCTGCTGGTGGATCTGGCGCACCGTCTCCGCGTACAGCCAGGCGCCGCCGTCGGGGAGGTCGTCGCGGGCGACGCCGGTGATGGTGGCGTAGTTCAGGTCCATCGTGACCACGGACTCGCCGACGCGGCGCGGCTCGTCGCGGTCCAGCGCCTCGGGCTTGCCCGTGTCGATCTGGCAGAAGTCGCAGCGCCGGGTGCACTGGTCGCCGCCGATGAGGAAGGTCGCCTCGCGGTCCTCCCAGCACTCGTAGATGTTGGGACAGCCGGCTTCCTGGCAGACCGTGTGCAGGCCCTCGCCCTTCACGAGGTTCTGCATCCTGGTGTACTCGGGGCCCATTTTCGCCCGGGTCTTGATCCACTCGGGCTTGCGCTCGATGGGGGTCTGGCTGTTGCGGACCTCCAGGCGCAGCATCTTGCGTCCGTCGGGTGCGACTGCGGACACGACCGGCTCCCTAGCGATTGATTCTTCGGCGTTCTTAAGCGTACGCCCGTTGATTTGAATGCCCGGCGAGGGTGCTGGCCTCTGGGGGCTGCCGCCCCCAGGCCCCCGCATCGGCCCTGAACGGGCCGCGTCATCAAACGCCGGACGGGCTGGATTTATGCCCCCGGCGCCGGATTCATGCCGCCGGGGTCTTCTCGATCTCCCTCGGCTTCAGTTCCGCGTTCTCCAGGACGTCCCGCAGGTGGCGCTCCACCACCGGGAGGACCTCCTCGACGGTGATGTCACGGCCGAGCTCGTTCGCCAGGGAGGCCACCCCCGCGTCGCGGATGCCGCAGGGGATGATCTTGTCGAACCACTTGTTGTCGGGGTTCACGTTGAACGAGAAGCCGTGCATCGTGACGCCCTTGGCGACCCGGATACCGATGGCGGCGATCTTGCGGTCCTCGCGGCGCTGGCCCGCGTTGGACGGGGCGTACTCGGGGCCGTTGAGACGGGGGTCGAACTCCTCGTCCGTCAGGCGCGGGTCGAAGTCCAGGGACAGGCCGCCGAGCTTCGGGCGCTGCTCGAGCGGGTCGCCGAGGACCCAGACGCCGCTGCGGCCCTCGACCCGGGTGGTCTCCAGGCCGAACTCGGCGCAGGTGCGGATCAGGGCCTCCTCCAGGCGCCGGACGTGGGCCACCACGTCGACGGGGCGCGGCAGCTTCTGGATCGGGTAGCCCACCAGCTGGCCCGGTCCGTGCCAGGTGATCTTGCCGCCGCGGTCCACGTCGACGACCGGGGTGCCGTCGAGCGGCCGCTCGCTGTCCTCGGTGCGCCGGCCGGCGGTGTAGACCGGCGGGTGTTCGAGGAGCAGCACGGTGTCGGGAACCTCGTCGGCGAACCGCGCGGCGTGCACCCGGCGCTGTTCGTCCCACGCCTCCTGGTAGTCGACGCGTTCGGCACCGAACCCCATCCGGACGAAGCGCAGCTCACTCACGGCACGTGCCTCCCTGCAAGGTCGTAAGGCACGAAGCGTGCCCACGCCACTGTACGACCGTCCGTGCGTCGTCAGCCGGGCGGGCAATCCTCACACGATCGGATGAATGCCGGGTGAATTGTGCGATCGGGTGCTTACTCTCCGCTACATTCACGCCTTCACGAGGCCATAAGGGCTGCTCACAGGCGCTCCGGGCACTTCGAACGCCCGGAAGGCAGGAGACCGCACCGCACCATGACGGAACGACCCGCGCAGCGCACCGCCAACCGCCAGCTCGCCGCGCTCATCGCCGAAGCGGGGTTCTCGAACGCGGGTCTCGCGCGTCGCGTCGACCAGCTCGGGCTCGAACACGGCCTGGACCTTAGATATGACAAGACGTCCGTCACCCGGTGGCTGCGCGGCCAGCAGCCCCGCGGCACCACCCCGGCCCTGATCGCCGAGGTCTTCACCCGGCGCCTGGGCCGCCGCCTGACCGCCCAGGACCTCGGCCTGGACGCCTGCGCGCCCGTCTACGCGGGCCTGGAGTTCGCCGGGAGCCCGGAAGAGGCGGTCGACATCGTCGGCGGGCTGTGGCGCAAGGACTCCGGCAGCCATGCCGAGCTGCGGAAGATCGCCTTCACCCCGGCCGGGCTCGTCGTGCCCAGCCGGGACTGGCTGATCGGCCGCGCCGACGAGAAGGTGGCCCGCACCGAGGTGCCCGTCCGCATCCCCGCGCAGGGCCGCCCCGCGCCCCCGAGGCTCGCCGTCCCGCTCGACCCGTCCAGGCGCCGGACCCCGGCCGAACGCGGCCCGGGGCAGAAGGTCAGCGGCGGCGACCTCGCCGCCCTGCGCTCGGTCGGCGAGCTGTTCCGCAGCCTCGACGACCGGTACGGCGGCGGACACGCCCGCCAGGCCCTCGTGCGCTACCTGGAGCACGAGCTGGAGCCGATGCTGCGCGGCACCTACGGCGAGCAGACCGGCCGGCGCCTCTTCGCCGCCGCCGCCGACCTGACCCGGCTCGCCGGCTGGACGTCGTACGACATCGCCGCCCACGGACTCGCCCAGCGCTACTTCGTGCAGGCCCTGCGGCTGTCACAGGCGGCGGCGGACCGGGCGTACGGCTCGTACGTGCTGGTCACTATGAGCCGGCAGGCCGTCTACCTGGGACACGGGCGGGAGGCCGTGCAGCTCACGCGGGTGGCGCAGCAGGGGGTCGGCAGCTCGGCGCCGCCGGTCGTGCAGACGCTGCTGCACGCCGCCGAGGCACGGGCGCACGCCGTCCTCGGGGAGGTGCGGGCCTGCACCGCGGCCCTGGTGCGCGCCGAGCGGGCGCTGGAGGCCGCCCGGCCGGGCGACGAGGTGCCCCACTGGGCGCGCTTCTTCGACGAGGCGCAGCTCGCCGACGAGTTCGGGCACTGCCACCGCGACCTGCAGCAGTTCCGCGCCGCCGCCCAGCACGCGGAGCGCTCGCTGCAACTGCGCGCCCCCGTCTACGCCCGCAGCCGGCTGTTCAGCCGGGTCGTCCTCGCCACCGCACGTCTCGGCCTCGGCGAACTCGACCAGGCCTGCCAGCTGGCCGCGGAGGCGGCGGGGCAGGCGGCCGAGATGCGCTCGGTGCGCGCCACGGAGTACGTCCGCGACTTCGAACGCCGTCTGGAGCCGTACCGGGACGCGGCCCCCGTCCGGGGGTACCGGGACAAGGTGGCGGCCCTCGGGTAGACGAGAGGCCGACGCGTGCCGCCCCGGCGGCGACGGCCCGGGACGGCGCCGGCCCACCGAGGCCCCACCGCCGGTTCGAGCACCGCGCACCTGCGGGCGGTGGACCCGGGCCCCGTGCCGGTCGGGATGGCGTGGCCTTCCGGGGTCCGTCCGGACCGGTGTCACGCCGCCCGGGCCGGGCCCACGGACTCCGCCGAGTGCATCGGGCGGTCCAGGCCCAGGTCCGACAGGATCGCCGCCGAGGCGCGGTGGCCCGAGTGGAGCGCGCCCTGGACGGTGCTGGTGTCGCGGTGGTCGCCGCACACGTACAGCCCGGCCAGCAGCCGTACCGGCCTGCGCGGGTCGTGCGGCGGGCGCATCGCGGGCACCGCCTCGGGCGTGTGGTGCACGGCGAGGGTCTCCCAGCGGTCGGTCGGGGTGCCGTAGAGGCGGGAGAGATGGATGCGTACGGCGGTGTCGAGGTCGGGCGGGGGAGGGCCGAGGACCGTCGACGAGACCAGGGTGCGGCCGGCGGGCGCGCGGGACGGGTCCACTCGGCTGATCTGCGCCGTGTGGGCGACCGGGCCGCCGCGGTCGGCGTCGAGCAGCAGGGACGCACCGGTCGTCGGCGGTTCGTCGGTGGTGTGGTGGACCACCGTCACCGGGTGGAAGTCCGGCACCCGCAGGCCCGGCAGCAGATCGGCCGCCGCACGGGCGTCGGTCGCCACCAGGACGGCCCGGCAGCGGATGACGCCGTGCTCCGCGGTGGTCACGGCGTTGGTCGCCACCGAGGTGACGCGCACCCCGGTGTGCACGGTGCCCGGCGGCAGCGACCGCGCCATGTGCTCCGGCAGGGCCTCCGCGCCGCCCTCCGGCAGCGCCAGCCGCCCGCCGGCGAAGGCGCGCAGCGCGAGGTCCGCGCACCGGCTGGAGGTCGTGAGGTCCGGGTCGTACAGCAGGGCGGCGAGCAGCGGACGCAGGAAACCGTCGATCGTGCGGGCCGGCAGTCCGCGGGCGGCCAGCGCCCGGGCGGCGGGCAGTTCCGGGCGGGTCAGCAGCCGCTCGGCCGGGGTGTGCGCCAGCCGGGCCAGCGCGGCACCGAGCCGGGCCTGGTCCACCGCGGTGCCGAGCGGGGCGCCGGCGCGGGTGCGGGGCGCCGTGGCGGGACTGCCGGGTGCGGCCCCGGCTGTGTGGATCGTGCGCCGGGGCACGGAGATCGAGCGGGGGGCGCTCGCGAGGGCGCGTACCGCATGGAGTGCGCCCCGCGCGCTCCGTACGCCCGCCGGGGCGCCCGCGCGGTGGTGCCGGCCCTCGCTGTGCAGCAGGACGCCGGGGGCGAAGGGCAGCAGCGCGAGGCCGTCGAGCCCGGGGGTGCGGCGCAGTTCGGGATACGCCGTGGACAGCAGCTGTCCGATTCTGTCGAGCCGGAAACCGTCGACCTTCTCGGTGCTCATCCGGCCGCCCACCGTATGGGCGGCCTCCAGGACCGTGGTCGTCACTCCTGCGCTGGTCAGCCGTTCCGCCGCGGCGAGTCCGGCGATCCCGGCCCCCACGACGACGACGTCCGCCTGGTACGCGGGCTCAAGCACGTGCCCCTCCTCGAGGTTGCGCGGCCGCTGGGAACGTCATGCCCCCAACAGGCTTGAGGAATACCCGAGTTCGAGACGAGGTTAGGGTCAGGAACGGTCAGGGGGAGTCGCACGGAGGCGGTACACGGTCGCACACCGGTCGCATGCGGGGCCGATACGGCCGCCGTTCGGTCGGCACTCGGTTGCCAATCGGTCGGCGACCGGTCGCCGTTCGGCCGTCGTCCAGGCGCCAGGGGCGGTGTACGACACGCGTACGCCTACAGCGCCGCCCGGATCGCCCCGTCGATCTCCGGGAACGCGAAGCGGAAGCCCGAGTCCAGCAGGCGCGCGGGAAGGACCCTGGCGCTGCCGAGCACGTCGCCCGCCATCTCGCCGAGCGCCGCCCGCAGTACCGGCGCCGGCACCGCGAACGGCGCCGGGCGGTGCAGCACCCGCCCCATGGCCACCGTCACCTCACGGTTCGTCACCGGCTGAGGGGCGGTCAGGTTGAACGGGCCGGACAGGTCGTCCCGGTCCATCAGGTGCCGGATCGCCGCCACCTCGTCGTGCAGCGCCACGAAGGACCAGTACTGCGACCCGTCGCCCAGCCGCCCGCCGAGCCCCGCCCGGAAGAGCGGGAACAGCCGCCCCCAGGCGCCGCCCCCGCGCGCCACGACCAGCCCGGTCCGGGTGAACACCGTCCGCACGCCCGCCTCCCGCGCCGGGGCCGCCGCGGCCTCCCACTCCACGCACAGGCCCGGCAGGAAGCCCTCCCCGGCGGGCGCGTCCTCGTCCACGGGCCGGTCGCCCGTCTCGCCGTAGAAGCCGATCGCGCTGCCGTTCACGAAGACGCGCGGCCGCCGCTCCAGCGAGGCGACGGCCTCCGCGAGCGCCGTCGTGCCGTGCACCCTGCTGCTGCGGATGCGCGTCTTGTACGCGTCGGTCCAGCGGCGGTCGCCCACCCCGGCCCCGGCCAGATTGACCACCGCGTCGCAGCCCTCCAGCCCGGCCGCGTCCACCCGCCCGTTCTCCGGGTCCCAGCGGACCTCGTCCGGGCCCCCGGGCGCGCGCCGCACCAGGCGCACCACCTCGTGCCCGTCCGCGGTCAGGGACCGCGCCAGCGCGCCGCCGATGAGACCGGAGGCGCCGGCCACCGCGATGCGGGAACGTCCCGTGCCCAGGCGTCCGTCGTTCACGCGTCCGTCGTTCATGGCCCCATCCTGCCGGGCGGCCCGGAGAAAACCACGGAACGCTCCCCCTCACCGCGTCGTACAGTGACCGTCATGCCAGCCCCGCACATACGCAACGCCAGGTCCGAGGACGAGCAGCCGCTGCGCCGGATCGACCTCGAGACCTGGTCCTACCTGCACGCCGTCTCGCCCCCGCCGGGACCGGACGACCCCTTCTTCCGCGACACCTGCGGGCCCGAGGCCCACCTGGTCGCCGAACTCGACGGCGCCGTCGTCGGCTACGTCCGCCTCGGCCTCCCCACCCCGCTGGCCTCCAACGCCCACGTCCGCCAGATCCGCGGCCTCGCCGTCGCCGACGCGGCCCGCGGCCACGGCGTGGGGCGGGCCCTGGTCCGGGCCGCCGTCGAAGAGGCCCGGCAGGGGGGCTTCCGCCGGATCACCCTGCGGGTCCTCGGCCACAACACGGCCGCCCGGAAGCTCTACGAGTCGGAGGGCTTCGTCGTCGAGGGCGTGCAGCCCGAGGAGTTCCACCTCGACGGCCGGTACGTCGACGACGTCCTGATGGGACAGATGCTCACCGGCCGGCACGGCCAGGGCGGCCCGGGCGGGGCTGCGCTCACGACGTGACCGGCTCGCCCGTGTCCACCGCCCGCGTGGCGTTCGCCGCGTCGCGCGCCTCCGGCGCCACCTCGGCCGCCGTCAGCACGTAGCCGGTCTCGGCGTCGGAGGTGGAACGGGCGAACACCACGCCGTACACCCGGCCGTCGGTGGTCAGCAGGGGGCCGCCCGAGTTGCCCGGGCGGACCGTGGAACGGACCGAGTAGATCTCCCGGGTGACGCTCTCGTCGTTGTAGATGTTCTGACCGGTGGCGCGGATCCGGTTCGCCACCGTCGCCGCCCGCAGGTCCAGCGCGCCGTCCTGCGGATAGCCCGCGACCACCGCCGCGTCGCCCCGCGCGGCGTCCTCGTCGAACCGCAGCACCGGCGCCCTCAGGCCGGGGACGTACAGCACGGCCACGTCCTTGTCCGGGTCGAACAGCACCACCCGCGCCTCGTGCGCCGGGCCCACCCCGCCGACCCGCACGGTCGGGTCGTCGATGCCGGCCACCACGTGGGCGTTGGTCATCACGTGCTCCGGCGCGTACACGAAGCCGCTGCCCTCCCGGCCCTGGGTGCCGGCCACGCCCTCCACCTTCACCGTGCTGAGCTTGGCCGCCCGGGTGGCCGCGGGCGTGACGCTGTCGCCGGACGGCTCGGCGACCTCGGCGGCCGAGTCGTTCTCGAACGGGTTGAAGACCTGTGGGAACCCGGCGTCCGACAGCGCCGACGTCGCCCGCGAGAACCAGGCCGGTGTGGTGTCCGGCATCACCCGCTGGACCCCGCCCAGCACACTCGATTCCCGGATCGCCGAGGTGAGCAGCGAGGACGAGGAGGCCGCCAGCACGCTCGCCGCCACCCACGCCACGATCAGCGCCGCCGCCGCGTTCGCCACCGCCCCGCCGATCCCGTCGGCCACCCGGAGCGGACCGGCGTCCAGCTCCCGGCGCAGCCGCAGCGCGAGACGCCCCGCCAGTTCGTGGCCCACCATCGCCGGCAGCAGCACCGTCACCACCGCGACCACCGTCGCCGCCGTCGAGCCCCGCGCCACCAGGTCCATCACCCACGGCAGGATCCACACGCCGATCACCGCACCGCCCACGAAGCCGGCCAGCGACACACAGCCGGCCACCAGCCCGCGCCGGTACCCGGACGCCGCGTAGGCCAGCACCACCAGCAGCAGCACAATGTCGAGCAGGTCCACGCGAACCGCCTTTCTGCCGGACCCGGGACCCTCAGTACGTGCCGTACCGGGCCGATGATCAGCCTGAGGCGCACGGCTGTCCGAAAACGGCTACCCCGTGCGAGCGAACGTGTGCGGTCAACCGTGGAACGCCGTGCACCGGGACGATGGTTCCACCGGGTGGCACACCACACATCGCGGACAGAGCGGATCCGCCGGACAGTAGGACCATGCGAGTCTTCCGAGGACCGCGCCGGGCCCGGGAGCGCCGTACCTCCGGCATACCCGGCGCCGCCCGCACGCCGGTCGCGGCGCGGGCGCTGCTCGGCGCACTGCCCGGCCTGGCCGCCGTCGCCGCGCTCTTCCTGTGCGCGAACGGAGTGGAACGGGCGGCCGACGAACAGACCGCCCGCGCCGCCCCGGCCGCCGCCGACCGGTATGCCGCGCCCCGGCCCGACATCGTGCCCCGGTCGGTCTGGCTGGGCGACGCCGCCCGCGCCCAGCCCGCCCCGCGCTACGACGACAAGGTCGTCGCCGTCTTCATCCACCACACGGACACGCCGAACGGCTACGACTGCGCCGACGTGCCGGCCATCCTGCGCGGGGTGTACCAGGGGCAGACGGGCGCCCGGGACTGGGACGACATCGGCTACAAC
This sequence comes from Streptomyces sp. CCM_MD2014, assembly GCF_000772045.1. Taxonomy (GTDB): domain Bacteria; phylum Actinomycetota; class Actinomycetes; order Streptomycetales; family Streptomycetaceae; genus Streptomyces; species Streptomyces salinarius. The sequence goes on from NZ_CP009754.1 coordinate 6,379,681, forward strand.
TTCGTCGTCGACCGCTGCGGCACCGTCTACGAGGGGCGGGCCGGCGGGATCGACCGTCCCGTCACCGGCGCCCACACCCAGGGCTTCAACCACCGCACCACCGGCATCGCCGCCCTCGGCACCTACACCGAGGGCGTGCCCGTCCCCGATGCGCTGACCGACGCGATCGCCGCCGTGGCCGCCTGGAAACTGGGCGAGAGCGGCACCGACCCGCGGGGGAAGGTCGCCCTCGTCTCCAGCAACGGCCTCAGCCGGTTCGCCGCGGGCGCCACCGCCACGCTGCCCGCCGTCGCGGGCCACGACGACGGCTACGCGACCAGCTGCCCGGGCGCGGCCCTCACCGCACGCCTCGGCGACATCAGGGACACGGCGGCCCGTCTCCAGGGCCGCGCCTGACCGCTCCCGTCGTCTCAGCCCGGGCCGAACCTCGCCCACAGGCGGGGCAGGCGCTCGGCGAGGGCGCGGTCGTTCTCCAGGTCGATCGGCGCACCCAGCGGCTCGGCGGGCGCGGGCGCGATGCCCAGGTCGGGAGCGACGGAGCCGGTGAGCTGCTCGTAGGCCTCGTCGGCCGCGTATCCCAGCTCCTCGCCGTCGCCGTCGAGCTCGTCGTCGAAGTCGTCCAGCAGCTCGGCGAGCGAGTCGGGATCGTGCACGGCGCCCTCGTAGACCTCGCGGCCCTGGCCGATCAGCCAGCAGCGGAAGAAGTCGAACGCGTCGTCGCTCGCCCCGCCGAGGAGCACCCACGCGGCGGCCCACAGGTCCCAGGCGCAGGCGCGGTTGTAGCGGGCCTCGAAGTGGCGGGCGAAGTCGAGCACCAGGTCCGGGTCCATGCCGAGCAGCCGCTCCACGAGCAGGTCGGCCTGGTCCTCGGGATCACCGTCAGCGCGCCGGCGCGCGTCGTCGATCAGCTCCCAGAACTCCGTCTCGTCCATCACGGGTCCAGCATCTGCCTTGAGCGCGAGCGGCGCACGCGGAGTACGGCGGATCGTTATGCGCGGGTGCCTCCGGCGGTGGGGCGGGGTGCCTGCGGCGCGTTTGCTTCCGGCGGTGGCGCGGGCTGCCTGCGGCGCCTGTGCGGGTGCCTTCGGCGGTGGGGGTGCGGGGTGCCTGCGGCGCCTGTGCGGGTTCGGTGGGGGTGCGGGTAGCGCTTTGGGTGCGTTGTGGGTCGGGGTCGGGCCGGGGGGTGTCCGTCCTCGGAACGGCGCGGAATCGGTCACTTACAGAGGCGCGGGGCGTTGACGCGCCAACCGCTGCGGGCGGACACCCCCCGACCCGCCCCCTCCTCGCCGTACGCGGCTGCCGGCCGCCGTCGTCGTAGCTGCGGGCAGTCGTGCCGCTGGGGCGGCACGGGTGGGCGCAGCGGCACCCCGCAACGCCGGGCCGCGTCACCCACCCCGGCCCGCACCCACGCCGGGCACCCCGCAACGCCGGGCCGCGTCACCCACCCCCGCACCCGCGCCGGGCACCCCGCGGGCGCCGGGCCGCGCGACCGGCCCCGCGCCACACCCACGCCGGGTGACCGGGCAACCCCGGGGCCGGTGGGCCCACCCCGCACCCACGCCGGGTGCCACGCCCACGCCGGGCCGCAGCACCCCGTCGGCTCACCTCCCGTACAACTCCGCCAACCGCCCCGCATCCCGAGCGAAGCGCCCCCGCAGGGACGCCGGTGCCAGCACCTCCACCTCCGGCCCCAGCCCGCGGAGCTGCTCGTGCGCGACCTCCTCCGACTCCACCGGCAGCGTCACCGTCACCCAGCCGTCCGCGTCCGGCGCCCCCGCGGCCTCCAGCGCCACCCGCGCGGACAGCGCCTCGACGGCGTACGGCAGCCTGCGTACGCCGTCGGCGGACAGCCGCACCACGACCTCCGCCCGCAGGATCGACCGCGCGAACTGCTCGGCCCGCTCCGCCCAGAACGCGGGCAGGTCGAAGTCCCCGTCCCGGTCGAAGCGCTCCTCGCCCGCCTCCACCGCCGTGAAGCGGTCGATGCGGTACACGCGGAACGCACCGTCACCCGCCGCCCGCGCGACCCTCGCGCACAGGTACCAGACCCCGGCCTTCAGCACGAGGCCGTACGGCTCCAGCTCCCGGACGACCTCCTCCTCCCCGCGCCGGTAACGCGCCGCGACGCGCCGGTCGTCCCAGACCGCGTCCGCCACCGCGGGCAGCAGCTCGGGCGTCTCGGGCTCGCGGAACCAGTTCGGCGCGTCCAGATGGAACCGCTGCGCCGCCGTACGGGAGGCGTCCCGCAGGGAGGGGAGCAGGGCCGCCGACACCTTCAGGCGGGCCGCCGAGGCCGCGTCCTCCAGGCCCATCTCGCGCAGCGCCCCGGGGACCCCGGACAGGAACAGCGCCTCCGCCTCGCCCCGCGCCAGACCGGTCAGGCGGGTGCGGTAGCCGCCGATCAGGCGGTATCCGCCGGCCCGGCCGCGCTCCGCGTACACCGGCACGCCCGCCTCCGACAGGGCCTGCGCGTCCCGCGTGACGGTTCGCTCCGACACCTCCAGCTCCCGGGCCAGCTCGGCGGCGGTCATGGCCGGGCGGGACTGGAGGAGCAGCACCATCTTGATCAGTCGGGCAGCGCGCATCCCCACATGATGCCGGAGGGCGCGGAAGGCCCCCGCCTCGGTGGCGGGGGCCTCCTCTCACTGCCCGTGGTTTACAGGCCGTAGCGCTCGCGCGCCTCCTTCACGGCCGTCGCCTTGACCTCGCCGCGCTTGGCGAGCTGGGCCAGGGCCGCGACCACGATGGACTCGGCGTCCACCCCGAAGTGCCGGCGGGCGGCGTCGCGGGTGTCCGACAGGCCGAAGCCGTCGGCACCGAGCGACGAGTAGTCCTGCTCCACCCACTGCGCGATCTGGTCCGGGACCTGGCGCATGTAGTCGGAGACCGCGAGGACCGGGCCCTCGGCGCCCTGGAGCGCCCGGCGGACGTACGGCACCCGCTCCTCGCCGCGCAGCAGCGCCGCGTCGGCGTCCATGGCGTCCCGGCGCAGCTGGGTCCAGGAGGTCGCGGACCACACGTCGGCGGCCACGCCCCACTCCTCGGCGAGCAGCCGCTGTGCCTTGAGCGTCCAGTGGATCGCCGTGCCGGAGCCCAGCAGCTGGATGCGCGGGGCGTTCGCGGCCGGGGTCAGGCCCGCCGTCTCCGCCGTGTTGAAGCGGTACAGGCCCTTGACGATGCCCTCGTCGACGCCGGGCGCGGACGGCTTGGCCGGCTGCGGCATCGGCTCGTTATAGACCGTCAGGTAGTAGAAGACGTTCGGGTCCTCGCCCGGGGCCGCCTCGCCGTACATGCGGCGCAGACCGTCCTTGACGATCGTGGCGACCTCGTACGCGAACGCCGGGTCGTAGGAGAGGGCGGCCGGGTTGGTCGCCGCGATGGCGGGGGAGTGGCCGTCCGCGTGCTGGAGGCCCTCACCGGTGAGGGTGGTGCGGCCGGCGGTGGCACCGACCAGGAAGCCGCGGCCGAGCTGGTCGCCGAGCTGCCACATCTGGTCGGCCGTGCGCTGCCAGCCGAACATCGAGTAGAAGATGTAGAACGGGATCATCGCCTCGCCGTGCGTCGCGTACGCGGTGGACGCGGCGATGAAGTCGGCCATCGAGCCGGCCTCGGTGATGCCCTCGTTGAGGATCTGGCCGTTCTTGGCTTCCTTGTAGTACATCAGCTGGTCGCGGTCGACCGGCTCGTACGTCTGGCCCTTGGGCGAGTAGATGCCCAGGGACGGGAAGAGGCTCTCCATGCCGAAGGTGCGCGCCTCGTCGGGGACGATCGGCACCCAGCGCTTGCCGGTCTCCTTGTCCCGGACCAGGTCCTTGACCAGGCGGACGAAGGCCATGGTGGTGGCCACGCTCTGCGAGCCGGAGCCCTTGTCGAAGGCGGCGAACGCCTTGTCGGCGGGGGCGGGCAGCGGCGCGAGCGGGTGCACGCGGCGCGCCGGGGCCGGACCGCCGAGGGCGGCGCGGCGCTCCTGGAGGTAGCGCACCTCGGGGGAGTCGGCGCCCGGGTGGCCGTAGGGGACCACGCCGTCGACGAAGGCGCTGTCCGCGATGGGCAGGCCGAGCAGGTCGCGCATCTCCTTGAACTCGTCCACCGAGAGCTTCTTCATCTGGTGGTTGGCGTTCTTGGACGCGAAGCCGCGGCCGAGGGTGTGGCCCTTGACCGTCTGGGCCAGGATCACGGTCGGCGCACCCTTGTGGGCGAGCGCCGCCTTGTACGCGGCGTACACCTTGCGGGACTCGTGGCCGCCGCGCGAGTAGTGGAAGCACTCGAGGATCTTGTCGTCGGACAGGAGCTTCGCCATCTCGGCGAGCTGCGGGTCCTTGCCGAAGAAGTCCTCGCGGATGTAGGCGGCGTCGCGCGTCTGGTACGTCTGGACCTGGGCGTCCGGTACCTCGCGCAGGCGGCGCAGCAGGGCGCCGGTGGTGTCCAGCTGGAACAGCTCGTCCCACGCCGTGCCCCACAGCGACTTGATCACGTTCCAGCCGGAGCCGCGGAACAGGGCCTCGAGCTCCTGCACGATCTTGAAGTTGGCACGGACCGGACCGTCGAGGCGCTGCAGGTTGCAGTTGATGACGAAGGTCAGGTTGTCCAGGCCCTCGCGGGCGGCGAGGGTGAGCGCGGTGGTGGACTCCGGCTCGTCCATCTCGCCGTCGCCGAGGAACGCCCACACGTGGGAGTCGGTCAGGTCCTTGATGCCGCGGCTGGTCAGGTAGCGGTTGAACCGCGCCTGGTAGATCGCGGAGATCGGGCCGAGGCCCATCGAGACGGTGGGGAACTCCCACAGCCAGGGCAGGCGGCGCGGGTGCGGGTAGGACGGCAGGCCGTTGCCGCCGGCCTCGCGGCGGAAGTTGTCCAGCTGCTCCTCGCTGAGGCGGCCGTCGAGGAAGGCGCGGGCGTAGATGCCGGGGGAGGCGTGGCCCTGGACGTACAGCTGGTCGCCGGAGCCGTCACCCTCCTTGCCCTTGAAGAAGTGGTTGAAGCCGGTCTCGTAGAGCCAGGCCGCGGAGGCGAAGGTGGCGATGTGGCCGCCGACGCCGTGCTTGCTGCCGCGGGTCACCATCGCCGCCGCGTTCCAGCGGTTCCAGGCGGTGATCCGCTGCTCCATGGCCTCGTCGCCGTCCACGGCAGGCTCGGCGGAGGTGGGGATGGTGTTGACGTAGTCGGTCTCGAGGAGCTTCGGCAGCGCGAGGCCGGCGCCCTCGGCGCGCTCCAGCGTGCGGCGCATCAGGTACGCGGCACGGTGCGGCCCGGCCGCCTTGGTGACGGCGTCCAGGGAGGCCTGCCACTCGGCGGTCTCCTCGGGGTCGCGGTCCGGGAGCTGGTCGAGCTCGCTCGGCTGGATGGCTTTCGGGTCGGTCGTCATGTCGCCGCCTTCCTCAGTCGAAGGGGGTTCCCTCATCGGCAAGGGTTCGGGGGTGCCCTAGGTCTTTGGCAGGACAGGGCTGGGCTCCGGTGGGAGTCCAAGCGTGACTGTAACTCCCTGATCGATGATCGATCAAAGGGTTGAGGGGCAAAACCTCTTGATCACAAGAAAGTCGGCACGGGGTGCCTTCGGCGGTGGCACGGGGTGACCTTGAAGGTGGGAGTTTGTGCAGGTGAGAGGGGACGGGCGCGGATGAGCTCGGGGGGTTCGGCCGAGTGGCGTCCGCGGGCGGGCAGTGGCCGATCGCGCGGTTCCCCGCGCCCCTCGAAGGGGCGGCGGGGGCGGAGGAACCCGTCAGGCGCGAGGCGCGCAGCCCAGGACGTGGGACTTGACGATCTCCGGGATGCGCGGGTCCCGGCGGCGGAAGGCGGCGACCAGCTCCTCGTGCTCCTCGGCGTACGACTGCTGCACCGTCCCCAGCCACCGTATCGACAGCGCCGTGAACACCTCGATCCCCAGCCCCTCCCACGTGTGCAGCAGCACCGAGTTGCCCGCCGCCCGCACCAGCTCCCGGTGGAAACCCACCGTGTGCCGCACCTGGCCCGTGCCGTCGGAGACCCGGTCGGCCTCGTACAGCGCGGCGACGTGCGGTTCCAGGGCCGAGCAGTCCACGGCGAGCCGGTCCGCCGCCAGCTCGGCCGCGATGGCCTCCAGGCCGGCCCGGACCGGGTAGCTCTCCTCCAGGTCGGCGGCGGTCAGGTTTCGCACCCGTACGCCCTTGTTCGGCGCCGACTCGATCAGCCGCAGTGACTCCAGCTCCCGCAAGGCCTCCCGGACCGGCGTCTGGCTGACCTCCAGCTCGGTCGCGATCCGGCGCTCCACGATCCGCTCGCCCGGCTGCCAGCGTCCGCTGATGATCCCTTCCAGGATGTGCTCGCGGATCTGTTCGCGCAGCGAGTGGACGACGGGCGCGGTCATGGGAGCTCCTTCGGGAGGGTCCCCTTCGGACCCCTGGGGCGGCTGACGTTTAGACAATACGGCCGTCACGGCGGGCGGGAAGGGCGCATGGGGGCGCTTTTACGCAGGTGAGACGAGACTTACACAGCGTGCCCGGCCGGAACACGGCGATGCCCCCGCCCGGGGAGTTCCGGGCGGGGGCACCGTACGGGCCCGCTGGCGAGGGGGAGGCTACAGGCCGAGCTCGACCTCGAACTCGCCCGCCTCCAGGATCGCCTTGACCGCCGTCAGGTAACGGGCGGCGTCGGCGCCGTCCACCAGACGGTGGTCGTAGGACAGGGTCAGGTACGTCATGTCGCGGACGCCGATGACCGGCCCGTCCTCCGTCTCGATGACGGCCGGACGCTTGACCGTGGCACCGATGCCGAGGATGGCGACCTGGCCCGGCGGCACGATGATCGTGTCGAACAGCGCGCCGCGCGAACCGGTGTTGCTGATGGTGAAGGTCGCGCCCGCCAGCTCGTCCGGGCTGATCTTGCTGGCCCGCACCTTGCCCGCCAGGTCGGCGGTCGCCTTGGCGATGCCGGCCAGGTTGAGGTCACCGGCGTTCTTGATGACCGGGGTCATCAGGCCCTTCTCGGAGTCCACCGCGATACCGATGTTCTCGGTGTCGAAGTAGGTGATGGTCCCCTCGGCCTCGTTGATCTTGGCGTTGATCGGCGCGTGCGCCTTCAGCGCCTGGGCCGCCGCCTTGACGAAGAACGGCATCGGCGAGAGCTTGACGCCCTCACGCGCCGCGAACGCGTCCTTGGCACGGGCGCGCAGCTTCATCAGACGGGTGACGTCGACCTCGACGACCGACGACAGCTGGGCCTGCTCGTGCAGCGCCTTGACCATGTTGTCGCCGATGACCTTGCGGATGCGCGGCATCTTGACGGTCTGGCCACGCAGCGGGGAGGCCTCCAGGACGGGGGCCTTCTTCGCGGCCGGAGCGGCGGGAGCGGCGGCGGCCGGAGCCGGCGCGGCCTTCGCGGCCTCGGCGGCGGCGACGACGTCCTGCTTGCGGATACGGCCGCCGACGCCGGTGCCCTTGACGGTGGACAGGTCGACGCCGTTCTCGGCGGCGAGCTTGCGCACCAGCGGGGTGACGTAGGCACCGTCGTCCACCGGCTGGGCGGCGGCCGGGGCAGCCGGAGCGGCGGCCGGGGCCGGCGCGGGCGCCGGGGCGGAGGGCTGCGGGGCGGGAGCCTGCGGGGCCGGAGCCTGCGGCGCCTGCGGGGCGGGAGCCGGGGCGGCCGGAGCCGGAGCGGCCTGCGCGGGAGCCGGGGCCGGAGCCGCCGGAGCCGGGGTGGGCTCGGGCTGGGCGGGGGCTGCCGGAGCCTCCTGGGCCGGGGCCGGGGCGGCACCCGCCGCACCGATGACGGCGAGCTTGGCGCCGACCTCCGCGGTCTCGTCCTCGCCGACCACGATCTCCAGCAGGGTGCCGGAGGCGGGCGCCGGGATCTCGGTGTCGACCTTGTCGGTCGAGACCTCGAGCAGCGGCTCGTCGGCCTCGACGCTGTCACCGACCGACTTCAGCCAGCGGGTGACGGTGCCCTCGGTGACGGACTCGCCGAGCGCGGGCAGGACGACGTCCGTGCCCTCGGCGGAGCCACCGGCGGCGGCGTCGGCGGTGGGAGCGGGCGCCGGGGCGGCCTGCTCGGTGGAGGGGGCGGCCGGGGCGGGCTCGGGAGCCGGCTCGGCGACCGGCTCGGCCTGCGGGGCCGCCGCGGCGGCGGGGGCGCCGCTGCCGTCGTCGATCAGCGCCAGCTCGGCGCCGACCTCGACGGTCTCGTCCTCGGCGACCTTGATGGAGGACAGCACGCCGGAGGCGGGCGCCGGGATCTCGGTGTCGACCTTGTCGGTCGAGACCTCGAGCAACGGCTCGTCGGCCTCGACACGCTCACCCTCGGCCTTCAGCCAGCGGGTGACGGTGCCCTCGGTGACGCTCTCGCCGAGCGCCGGCAGGGTTACGGAAACCGCCATGGTTTCGGTTGCTCCTTACGAAAGTGCGGAAGTCTGTGTCGTCGCGCCCGAAGACCTGAGCGGTCAGTCGTGCATGTGGAGCGGCTTGCCGGCCAGCGCCAGGTGGGCCTCGCCGAGCGCCTCGTTCTGCGTCGGGTGGGCGTGGATGAGCTGGGCCACCTCGGCGGGCAGCGCCTCCCAGTTGTAGATCAGCTGCGCCTCTCCGACCTGCTCGCCCATGCGGTCGCCGACCATGTGGACGCCGACCACGGCACCGTCCTTGACCTGGACGAGCTTGATCTCGCCCGCGGTCTTCAGGATGCGGCTCTTGCCGTTGCCGCCCAGCGGGAACTTGATCGAGACGACCTTGTCCGCGCCGTAGACCTCCTTGGCCTTGGCCTCCGTGAGGCCGACGGAGGCGACCTCCGGGTGGCAGTACGTCACCCGCGGCACGCCGTCGTAGTCGACCGGGACGGTCTTCAGGCCTGCGAGCCGCTCCGCCACCAGGATGCCCTCGGCGAAGCCGACGTGCGCGAGCTGGAGGGTGGGAACGAGGTCACCGACGGCGGAGATGGTCGGGACGTTGGTCCGCATGTACTCGTCCACGAGGACGAAGCCGCGGTCCATGGCGACGCCGTTCTCCTCGTAGCCCAGGCCCTGCGAGACCGGGCCGCGGCCGATGGCGACGAGCAGGATCTCGGCCTCGAACTCCTTGCCGTCGGCGAGGGTGACCTTGACGCCGTCCTGGGTGTACTCGGCCTTCTGGAAGAAGGTGCCCAGGTTGAACTTGATGCCCCGCTTGCGGAAGGCGCGCTCCAGCAGCTTGGAGCTGTTCTCGTCCTCGACCGGGACCAGGTGCTTGAGGCCCTCGATGACCGTGACCTCGGAACCGAAGGACTTCCACGCGGAGGCGAACTCCACGCCGATGACGCCACCGCCCAGGACGATCGCGGACTTCGGCACGCGGTCCAGCGTCAGGGCGTGGTCCGAGGAGATGATCCGGTTGCCGTCGATCTCCAGGCCCGGCAGCGTCTTCGGCACGGAGCCGGTCGCGAGCAGGACGTGGCGGCCCTCGACGCGCTGACCGTTGACGTCGACGGAGGTGGGGGAGGAGAGCCGGCCCTCACCCTCGATGTAGGTGATCTTGCGGGAAGCGACCAGACCCTGCAGGCCCTTGTACAGGCCGGCGATCACCTCGTCCTTGTACTTGTGCACGCCCGCCATGTCGACGCCCTCGAAGGACGTCTTCACGCCGAACTGCTCGCTCTCGCGGGACTGGTCGGCGACCTCGCCCGCGTGCAGCAGGGCCTTGGTGGGAATGCAACCGTTGTGCAGGCAGGTGCCGCCGAGCTTGTTCTTCTCGATCAGGGCGACGTCCAGGCCCAGCTGCGCCCCGCGCAGGGCCGCGGCGTAACCACCGCTGCCACCGCCGAGGATCACTAGGTCGAAAACGGTGCTGGCGTCGTTCGCCACGTCACGTCCTCCATGCATGTGCGCCACGCCGGTCTCCAGTGACCGGTCGGCGGCTGGTGTCCGGCCGCTCTTTGTTCTCGGCCCTTGGGTGGGCCCTGTCCTGCCGGGCTCCATCTTCGCACTTGTGAGAGACGAACGAGACGTGGGGCCGGGGTGTGAGACACCCCACGTTCACATGAGCGGGGTTCTTCCGTGGCCGGCACCGGGACAGCCGGCCGAGGGGCGCGGGTCTGTGCCGTTCTGCGGCTCCGCCGCGTGGGCGCGACGGCTCGCGGTTCTTCCGTGGCCGACGCCGGGGACACCCGGCCGAGGGGCGCGGGGAACTGCGCCACCAGCCACGGCGGACCGCGGCCGCGCAATCACCCGCACCCCGGCTCACTGGGCGCCCTTAGCCCAGCTCACCCGCGGCCGCCAGCTCGGCGACCCGCACCAGCGTCCGCACCGCCGTCCCCGTACCGCCCTTGGGCGTGTACCCGAACGGCCCGCCCTCGTTGAAGGCCGGACCCGCGATGTCCAGGTGCGCCCAGGTGATGCCCTCGCCGACGAACTCGCGCAGGAACAGACCGGCCACCAGGCCGCCGCCCATCCGCTCGCCGATGTTCGCGATGTCCGCGGTCGGCGAGTCCATGCCCTTGCGCAGGTGCTCCGGCATCGGCATCGGCCAGGCCGGCTCGCCGGACTCCTCGGCCGCCTCGTGCACCGCGGAGCGGAACGCGTCGTCGTTCGCCATGATCCCGTACGTCCGGCTGCCCAGCGCCACCATCATCGCGCCGGTCAGGGTCGCCACGTCGATGATCGCGTCCGGCTTCTCCAGCGAGGCCGCCCACAGCGCGTCGGCGAGCACGAGCCGGCCCTCGGCGTCGGTGTTGAGCACCTCCACCGTCTTGCCGCTGTACATGCGCAGCACGTCACCCGGGCGGGTGGCGGAGCCCGACGGCATGTTCTCGGCCAGCGCCAGCCAGCCGGTCACGTTGACCTCCAGGCCCAGCCGCGCGGCGGCGACGACCGCGGCGAACACGGCGGCGGCGCCCGCCATGTCGCACTTCATCGTCTCGTTGTGCCCGGCCGGCTTCAGCGAGATGCCGCCCGAGTCGTAGGTGATGCCCTTGCCGACGAAGGCGAGGGACTTCTTCGCCCTGGGCGAGGTGTACGACAGCTTCACCAGCCGCGGACCCGACGCCGAACCGGCGCCGACGCCCAGGATGCCGCCGTAGCCGCCCTTGGTGAGCGCCTTCTCGTCGAGCACCTGCACCTTGATGCCGTGCTCCTTCGCGGCGGCCTGCGCCACCGCCGCGAACGCCTCCGGGTTGAGGTCGTTCGGCGGGGTGTTGACCAGGTCGCGGGCGCGGTTCAGCTCCTCGGCGACGGCCGCCGCACGCTCGATGGCGGCCTTGTACGCCTTGTCGCGGGGCTTGCCGCCCAGCAGCGCGGCCTCCGCCAGCGGGGCCTTGCCGTTGCCCTTGGCGGCCTTGGCCTCCTTCGCGGACTCCTTGTACGCGTCGAAGGAGTACGCACCGAGCAGCACGCCCTCGGCGACGACACCGGCGTCGGCGGCCTCCGTGAGCGGCAGGGCGAAGGCGGCCTTCTTGGCGCCGGCCAGGGCACGGGCGGCCGCTCCGGCGGCCCTGCGCAGCGTCTCCGCGTCGAAGCCGGAGTCCTTCTCGGGCTCGGCACCGAGGCCCACCGCCACGACGACGGGTGCCTTGAAGCCGGACGGCGCGGGCAGCTTCGTCACCTCGCCCTCGGCACCGGAGGCGCCGAGGGTCTCCAGGACGCCGGCGAGCCGACCGTCGTACGCCTTGTCCACGGCTTCCGCGCCCGGTGCGACGGACGGGCCGTTCGCGCCCTTGGCGACACCGATCACGATCGCGTCGGCCCGGAGGCCGGGCGCCGCGGCGGTGGAGAGAGTGAGAGCAGTCACGGTGGTGAAATCTCGCTTCCGTATGAAGTCTGGTGTGGCCGAATGCGGGTGGGTCGACCGGGCCCGACATCCGACCCTAGATCCCTCCTGCGATGCGGTCCTCGCCTGGGCAGGCGAACACTCGGCACGAGCCTACGCTCGCCCCCGGCCGCACTCCCTCCTGCGGGGCCGCGGTTTCCGCGCCGAGCCGTGGATGGGAGATCATTCCGGGAGTACGCCGCCATCCCAACCGCACTCTGGAGCAACCCCCGTGAGACGCCCGGTCCTGTCGACAGCCCTCCTCCTGCCGCTGCTCGCGGGCTGCACGTCGGCCCCCGGCGACGGCGGTGCCGGGGGCGGTGACGCCGGCCACTGGCGGCCGGCGCCGGGCACCGCCTGGCAGTGGCAGCTCAGCGGGAAACTGGACACGTCCGTGGACGTACCGGTCTACGACATCGACGGCTTCGACCACGACAGGGCCACGGTCGCGGGTCTGCACGAGGACGGACGCAAGGTCATCTGCTACGTCTCCACCGGCGCCTGGGAGGACTTCCGGCCCGACGCCGACGCGTTCCCGGCTGAGGTGCTGGGCAAGGGCAACGGCTGGGAGGGCGAGCGATGGCTGGACATCCGCGCCACGGACGTCCTGGAGCCGCTGATGGCCGAGCGCCTCGACATGTGCCGCGACAAGGGCTTCGACGCCGTGGAGCCGGACAACATGGACGGCTACAAGAACGAGACCGGCTTCCCGCTCACCGGCGACGACCAGCTCCGCTACAACCGGCTGATCGCCAAGCTCGCCCACGACCGCGGGATGGCCGTCGGCCTGAAGAACGACCTGGACCAGATCCCGGAACTCGTCGACGACTTCGACTTCGCCGTCAACGAGCAGTGCGCGCAGTACGGCGAGTGCGCCGACAACCAGCCGTTCATCGACGCGGACAAGGCGGTCTTCCACGTCGAGTACGAGCTGCCGACGGAACGCTTCTGCGCCGACTCCCGCGAGCTGCGGCTCAGTTCGATGCTGAAGAAGTACGAACTGGACGCCTGGCGCGAGGCCTGCTGACCCCCCGGGGGGGGCGCACCGGTCAGCCCAGGACCAGCACCACCAGCGCGGTCGTGGCCGCCGTCTCCGCCACCCCGCCGAAGACGTCGCCCGTGACGCCGCCGAAGCGGCGGACGCAGTGCCGCAGCAGCAGTTCGGCGAGGACGACCGCGCACACCACGGCGAGCGCCGTGCGCAGGGCGTCGTACGGGCCCAGGCACGCAGCCGCCGCCGCGGCGGCCAGGGCGGCGACCGTCGCCGCCGTGGTCAGCGCCCTGCCGGCCGGGACGACTCCGGCGACCGCCGCGCCCAGTCCCTCCGGGCGGGCGGCGGGCACCCCGGCCCGGGCCGCCGTCGTCAGCGCCAGCCGGGCGGCGGTCGCCGACACCACGGCGGCGAGCGCACCGCGCGCCCACGAGCCGTCGTAGGCCTGGGCGAGGGCGGCCACCTGGGCGAGGAGCGTGAAGAGGAGGGTGAGCACGCCGAACGGCCCGATGTCCGACTGCTTCATGATCCGCAGGGCGTCCTCGGCGGGTTTGCCGCTGCCCAGACCGTCGGCGGTGTCGGCCAGCCCGTCCAGATGCAGTCCGCGGGTGAGTACGGCGGGGACGGCGACCGTGGCGACCGCGGCGAGCAGGGTCCCCGCGCCCAGTGCGAGCAGCAGCAGCCCGGTGCCCGCGGCGAGGACGCCCACGGCCAGCCCGGCCAGCGGCGCGCACAGCATGCCGCCGCGGGCGGCGTCGCGGTCCCAGCGGGTCACCTTGACCGGGAGCACGGTGAGAGTGCCGAAGGCGAAACGGAGGCCGTCGGCGGAGGGGGTCCTGAGCACCGGCGCAGACTACCCGGCGGCCGGCGGGGCGCTTGAGGGCCCGGGGGATAAAGTGCGCATATGGGAGATTGGTGGCAGCGCAACATCATGGAACCGGGCAAGCTGCCGCTGCTCCTCGCGCTGACGGCGTTCGTGCTGACGTTCGTGGTCACGCGGGTCATCACCCGTCTGATCCGGGCGGGCAAGGGGCCCTTCGGCAACGTCAAGGCGGGCGGGGTGCACATCCACCACGTGGTCCCCGGGGTCGTCCTCACCGTCGTCGGAGGCTTCGGTGCGGTAGCGGGAGGGCGGCACGGGTTCGGGTCCGCGTTCGCCGCGGTGGTCTTCGGCATCGGGGCGGGTCTCGTGCTGGACGAGTTCGCGCTCATCCTGCACCTGGACGACGTCTACTGGACGGAGGCGGGGCGCAAGAGCGTGGAGGTCGTGGTGCTCACCGCGGCCCTGGTCGGGCTGGTCCTGGCGGGCTTCACGCCCTTCGGCGTCGACGGGGTGAGCCAGGACGAGTTGCAGGACCGCGCGAACGTCATCGCGACGGTTGCCGGGAACTTCCTCTTCTCCCTCCTCGCCCTGGCCAAGGGCAAGGCGCGACTCGCGATCTTCGGGGTCATCGTGCCCGTGATCGCGCTGGTCGGCGCGGTCCGGCTGGCCCGCCCCGGCTCCCCGTGGGCCCGCCGCTTCTACGCCCGCCGCCCGCGCGCCCGCGCGAAGGCCCGCCTCCGCGCCTACCATCACGACCGCCGCTGGTCCGGCCCCCGCCGCGCCGTCCAGGACTGGATCGGCGGCCGCCCGGACCCGCGGTGACGATGCGTTTGCCTCCGGCGGTGGCGCGGGATGCCTGCGGCGCGGGTGCCTCCGGCGGTGGCGCGGGATGCCTGCGGCGCGGGTGCCTCCGGCGGTGGCGCGGGCTGCCTGCGGCGCCTGTGCGGGTGCCTCCGGCGGTGGCGCGGGGTGCCTGCGGCGCCTGTGCGGGTTCGGTGGGGGTGCGGGTAGCGCCTTGGGGTGCGTTGTGGGTCGGGGTCGGGCCGGGGGGTGTCCGTCCTCGGAACGGCGCGGAATCGGTCACTTACAGAGGCGCGGGGCGTTGACGCGCCAACCGCTGCGGGCGGACACCCCCCGACCCGCCCCCTCCTCGCCGTACGCGGCTGCCGGCCGCCCCACGCCGGTGCCCGGTCCCCGCCGTACGCGGCTCCCCGCCGCCGTCGCCGCCCCAGCTGCGGACCGTCGCCGTGACGCCGCCCCCGCTGCGGGCAGTCGTGCCGCTGGGGCGGCACGGGTGGGCGCAGCGGCACCCCGTCGGCGCCGGGCCGCGCTCCCCACCCCGCACCCACGCCGGGCACCCCGCAACGCCGGGCCGCGTCACCCACCCCCCGCCCGCACCCACGCCGGGTGACCGGGCAACGCCGGGCCGCGTGACCCACCCCCGCACCCGCGCCGGGCACCCCGCGGGCGCCGGGCCGCGCGACCAGCCCCGCGCCACACCCACGCCGGGTGAACAGGCAACCCCCGCCCCCCCCCCGAACCGCGTTCACTCCCCGTCGTTCACGGCCTCACCGTCGGAGACCTCCGGCAGCTCCGCCGCCAAGGACGCCGCCGCCTGCACCAGGGGCAGCGCGAGCAGTCCGCCCACCCCCTCGCCCACCTTCACGCCCTGGGACAGCAGCGGCTCCAGGGCCATCCGGTCCAGCGCCTTCGCCTGCCCCGGCTCCCCGCTGTCGTGCGCGGCCAGCCACCAGTCCGGCGCCCGGAAGGCGACCCGCTGCCCCACCAGCGCGCACGCGGCCGTGACGACGCCGTCCAGGATCACCGGCATCTTCCGCACCGCGCTCTGCAGCAGGAAGCCCGTCATGGCGGCGAGGTCCGCGCCGCCGACCGTGGCGAGGAGCTGCAACTGGTCGCCGAGGACGGGCCGCGCCCGGCGCAACGCGTCGCGGATCGCGGCGCACTTGCGCATCCAGGTCAGGTCGTCGATCGGCAGCCCGCCCCGGCCGGTGACGACCGACGCGTCCGTGCCGCACAGTGCCGCGACCAGGACGCCCGCCGCCGTCGTACCGCCCACGCTCACGTCGCCGAGCACCACCAGGTCCGTGCCCGAGTCGGCCTCCTCGTCGGCCACCGCCATCCCGGCCCGGAACGCGGCCTCCGCCTCGTCCAGGGTCAGCGCGTCCTCGACGTCGATGCGTCCGCCGCCGCGCCGCACCCGGTGTCCCGCCACCTCGGCCGGCAGCGTCTCGGGGTCGCAGTCCAGGGCCATGTCGACGACGCGCACGGGCACGTCCAGACGCCGGGCGAGCACCGACACCGGCCGGGTTCCCTCCAGCACCTCGCGCACCAGCTCGCCGGCGCCGCCCGCGGGCCGCGCCGAGACGTCCAGCTCGGCGACCTTGTGGTCACCGGCGAAGAGCACCAACCGGGGCCGTACGACGGGCCGTACCGGTACGGCGGACTGCGCGGCCGCCAGCCACTCGCCCAGGTCATCGAGGCGGCCCAGGGAGCCGGGCGGGACGACCTGACGCTCCCGGCGCGCCTCCGCGTCGCGGCGGACTCCGCCGTCGGGGCGCTCGATCAGGTCGGTGAAGTCGTCGAGATTCAGCGAGCTCATTCGCCGAACAGTACCGGCCCCGGTCGAACACGGCGGAAGGCCCGTGGGCGGCAGACCCGGGCTGCGTCGTTGCGCCCCGGAGCGCGATCACCTACGTAACGTTTTGCCTGGATTGTCGTAGGTCCCTCGTGTACGTCCCCTCGTACGCGCTCGTCTCGTGTCGGGAGCCGCCCGTGTCCGGACCCTCCGCCCCCTCGGTGCCTCCCGTTCCTCCGTACGGGCCGTACCGCCAGGACTGCCCCTGGTGCGGTTCGCGGCGGCTGCGGGCCCGGCTGCGCGGCGAGGGGCCGCGGCAGGGCGCACCCCACCGGTCGCCGATCGAGCGGTGTGCCGACTGCCGGCACGTCTTCCGGAACCCGCCGCTCGCGCACGGCACCGAACACCCCCTGGTCCGGGCCGGTGTGCGGGTGCGGCACGGCCTGGCCGCGCGTGCGATGGCCCGCCACTGCCCCGAGCCCGAGAGCTGGCTGGACGTCGGCACCGGGGACGCCGACTTCCCGCTGACCGCCCGTGCGCACTTCCCGTACACCTCGTTCGACGGCCTCGATCCCACCCATCGCGTGCTGCGGGCCCGCGCGGTGGAGCGGGTGGAGGAGGCGTTCGTCGGGCGGCTGACCGATCATCACATCGCGGTCCGGCTGCGGGAGCGCTACGACGTCGTCAGCCTCTTCCAGTACCTGGAGCGCGTCGCCGACCCGCGCGCCGAACTGCGGGGCGCGCTGCGGGTGCTGCGGCCCGGCGGGCACCTGCTCGTCGACGTGGCCGACCCGCGCCGGCTGTTCCCCGTCCACGCCGTCGGGCTGAACGCCGAACTCGTGGCCCAGGGCTGCACCGTCCTCACCGGCGCCCGTGCCCACCGCGTCATCGCGCGCAAGGACGCCCCGGCCTCAGCCGCGTAGCACCAGCGCCTGGCCCGCCACCACGAGCAGCACCTGCTCGCACTCGGCGGCGAACGCCGCGTTCAGACGGCCGAGTTCGTCGCGGTAGCGGCGGCCGGAGGCGGTGGCCGGGACGATGCCCGAGCCGACCTCGTTCGACACCGCCACCAGCGTGCGACGGGTGGCGCGGACCGCCTCCGTCAGCTCCCGGACCCGGTCCCGGAGCGCCCGTTCACCGCCGTCGGCCCACTCCGCGTCGTCCCACGCGCCGACCGCGTCCATCGCGTCCGTCAGCCACAGGGACAGGCAGTCGACGAGGAGGGGCGGGCCCTCGTCCTTCAGGAGGGGGACCAGGTCGCACGTCTCGGCGGTCCGCCACGAACCGGGGCGGCGTTCCCGGTGCGCGCTCACCCGGGCCGCCCATTCGGTGTCGCCGTTCCGGGAGCCGCCGGTGGCGACGTAGAGGACGTCGGGAAAGGACTCCAGCCGGCGTTCCGCCTCCACCGACTTGCCCGACCGGGCGCCGCCCAGCACGAGGGTGCGCCGCGGTACGTCGGGCACGTCCTCGTACGAGCCCACCGCCAGCGTCGTGCCGTCCGGCACCGCCCGCGCGCCGGCCGCCGCGAGCCGTCGTCTCAGCTCCCGGCCCGGCGGCACGTCGTGGTCCAGGTGGACGGCGACGACGTCCGTCGTCGGGCCCGCCGCACCCACCGCCCGCAGTCTCGCCAGCGCGTCCGGCCGCCCCACGACGTCCGCGAGGACCAGGTCGTACGGCTCGGACGGCGCCTCGAGACCCGCCGGGGCGCCGCCGGGCGGCACGTACAGGAGCCGCCCGCCGTCCGGTCCCGTCACCGCGTACCCGGTACCCGGCGCGTCCAGCGCCACCGCCCGCACCCGGTGCCCGGTCAGCAGCGCCAGCTCCCGCCCGTCCGGCACCCGGCCCGGCTGCGGCAGCCCGGCCGGCACCTCCACGGCGGGACCGTCGTGCGGGTGGGAGAGCAGCACCTGCCGTACGCCGGCCAGGGAGCGCCCCGCCCGGGCCGCGGCGAACGCGGCGCCCGGCGTCAGGTCGAGCAGCAGCGCACCGTCCACCAGCAGCGCGGTCGCCGCACGCGCGTCCTCGCCCTGCGCCGCGGCACAGGCCGCGCAGGGACAGTCGGGGCGGGGCAGTCCCGCGGGGGCACCGGTGCCGAGCAGAGTCACGTCCACGCACCGATTTTCCCCGGTCGCCCGGCGACGTGCGCGCCCGAGTCCCCCGAGGGACGTGCGACGCCTTCTACGGTGCGCCCGCGTCAGCGCATAGGCTGCGGGCGGGGGCCGGACCATGATCCGGCTTCCGCTCTGCATGTGCTCACATCTGGGAGGCGTACATGGCGGCATGGACGTGGCGGTTCGAAACGGCCGGCGGGACGGAGGTCCAGCCCGCGGTGGAGCCGGAGGAGTTCACCACCCAAGGGGACGCCGAGTCCTGGATCGGGGAGCACTGGAAGGACCTCCAGGAGGGCGGCGCCGACCAGGTGCGGCTCTTCGAGGACTCCACGGAGATCTACGGCCCGATGAGCCTGCACGCCGAGGAGGCGGAGGCCGAGGCGGGGTCCGAGGCCTGAGGGCCGGGGTCCGGGGCTCCTGGGCGGGCGGGGGCGGGTTGCCCCCGTCACTGCTCGCCCAGCGTCACCTCGGCGGTGTGTTCGTCGCCGTCCCGGGTGTACGTCACCTTCGTCCGGTCGCCCGGCCGCATCGACGCCAGCGCCTCGGACAGCGAGGTGATGGTGGTGATGCCGGTGTTCCCGAGCTTCACGATGACGTCCCCGGGCCGCAGCCCCGCCTCGTCGGCGGCCCCGCCGTCGCTCACCTCGACGACGGCCACACCGGCCGGCCGGTAGCCGTCGTCGACGACCGTCCGGGCGGTGATGCCCAGCGCGGCCCGGCCCGAGTCGGTGACCTTGCCGTCCTTGACGATCTGACCGGCCACCGTCGTCACCATCGACGCCGGGATCGCGAACCCGATGCCGGGTGCCGCGCTGTCGCCGAGACCCGGGTCGGTCGCCGCCAGCGTCGGGATGCCGATCACCTGCCCGTCCAGGTTCACCAGGGCGCCCCCGCTGTTGCCGGGATTGATGGCCGCCGACGTCTGCACCATGTTGCCGATGGTCGCACCCGTGCCGCCCCCGCTGCTGCCCTCGGTGACCGTCCGCCCCGTCGCCGACACGATGCCCTGCGTCACGCTGGAGGACAGGCCGAGCGGCGAACCCATCGCCAGCACGATCTGCCCGACCTCGACCTTCGAGGAGTCCCCGAAACGGGCCGCCTTCATGCCGTCGGGCACCCGGTCCAGCTTGATCACGGCCAGGTCCTGCTCCGGGTAGGAGGAGACGAGCTTCGCACCCAGGGCGCCCTCGTTGCGGGCCGTCGTCACCCGGAAGGACTTGCCGTCCCCGACGACGTGCGCGTTGGTCACGACGTGCCCCTTGTCGTCGTACACGATCCCGGAACCCAGCGAGTCGCCCGCCTGGATCTGCACCACCGACGGCAGTACGTCCTTGATCACCCGTTCGTAGTCGGCCTGCAGATCGCCGGCCGCGCGCTGCGCCGCCGCCTGTGCCGTGTCGCCCTCCCGTGCGTTCCCCGAGCCCCGCCCGGTCCCCGAACCGGCGTCGGAACAGCCGCCCAACAGCAGCACGGAGCAGGCCAGGACGGCGATCGGAGCGAGCAGCCGGGACAGACGGGCGCGGGAAGTGTCCATGGCCCGAGTCTCACCGCGCCCCGGGCACCCGGCCCCCGGTGAACACCCGAACGGGCGAAGCCCGGGCGGTGGCCCTAGCCCCGCACCCCGCACAGGTGGAGCAGCGCCGCGACCGAGCGGTACGGGTCGGTCCGGCCGGCCCGCTCCTCGGCGGCCAGCAGGGCCTCGAGGTCGTCGGGCGGCGTGGCCGTGTCGGGTGCCGTGTCCGTGAAGACCCGTACGCCGTACCAGGTGTGCAGCGGGGCGCCGATGCCCGCGAGCTTCGCCGTCAGCGTCGCCAGCCGGTCCGCGCGGACGTCGAGGCCCAGGCGGTCGCGGTAGCTGACGGTGTCGAAGGCGGCCAGCGCCCCCGCCCAGTCGCCGTGCAGGCCGGGGCGCAGCGCGAGCGCGTCGCCGTTGCGCACCACCAGTGACAGCAGGCCGCCGGGCGCCAGCATCCGGGCCAGGCCCGCGAGCAGCGGATCGGGCTCCTCGACGTACATGAGCACGCCGTGGCACAGCACCACGTCGAAGCTGCCGGGCAGGAAGTGCACACCGGTGTCCCGGCCGTCGCCCTCCACGATCCGCATCCGCTCCCGGATGCCCTCCGGCTGCCCCGCCAGCGCCTCCCGCGCGGCCGCGATCATCGTCGCGTCCCGCTCCACGCCGGTCACCTGGTGCCCGGCCCGGGCCAGCCGCAGCGCCTGGGCGCCCCGGCCCATCCCGACGTCGAGCACGCGCAGCCGCCTGCCCACGGCGAAGCGCCCGGCTATCTGCTCGTCCAGCTGCCGGGCCACCAGCTCCTGCCGTACGACGCCTCGAAGCCCGGACAGCCCCGCTGTCCAGGCTTCGGCCGCGCCCCCGGCGAACGGCGTCGTGCTCAGGGCCGCTCCCCGCGCTTGACCTGCGGCTTGGGCAGCCGGAGCCGACGCATCTGGAGGGAACGCATCAGGGCGTAGGCGACCGCGCCGCGCCTGCGCTCGTCCGGGAAGCGCTCGGCGAGCCGCTTCTTGAGCCGGAAGCCGGTGACGATCGAGTCCAGCACGATCAGCACGATCACGACCAGCCAGAGCAGCAGCGCGATGTTCTGCAGCGAGGCCACCCGGATCATGCTCAGCACGAGGATGATCACGGCCATCGGCAGGAAGTACTCCGCGATGTTGAACCGCGAGTCGATGAAGTCGCGCGCGAACCTGCGGACCGGGCCCTTGTCACGGGCCGGGAGGTACCGCTCGTCGCCCTTGGCCAGCGCCTCGCGCTGCCGCGCCATCGCGGTCCGCCGCTCCTCGCGCTGCCGCTTGGCGGCGTCCTTGCGCGTCATCGGCGTGTTGGCGACGCTGCGGCGCTGGGACTGGGCCGCACTGCGCTTGGGCGTGGGCCTTCCCTTGGGGGCCTGCGGGTCACGGGGCTGCTTGGAGTCGGTCACCGGCGCACTGACGGCGCTCTGGGCCTTCTCATCCTTGGCACGGCTACGGAACACAAAACCCAAGGGTACGGGGTGCCGGGGTGTGGACCCCAGCCCGGTGGGGAACGATCCGGCAACGCCGGACGTCTGTAAGGGGACAGAGCGGAAGTACGGAGCGGATGGTGCGTACGGCCCCGGACACCCGGACTTTCCGGACAACCCTGGGAAGCACCTACTCCCTGCGCCGGACGGGGAACGTACGCAGTCGTCCTTGGGGATGAGCGCATCCGTCCCCGAACAGTGCGGTAATGGATGCAGGGCCCGTACTGTGGGTTCTGTTGCAGTCGCTGGAGCTGGAGTCGGTCAGAAGGGGGCGCGCGAAGCCCATGAGCGGTGTCATGAAGCGTATGGGGATGATCTTCCGCGCGAAGGCCAACAAGGCCCTTGACCGGGCCGAGGACCCGCGCGAGACCCTCGATTACTCGTACCAGAAACAGCTGGAGCTGCTGCAGAAGGTGCGCCGCGGCGTCGCCGACGTGGCCACCAGCCGCAAGCGCCTGGAGCTGCAGCTCAACCAGCTCCAGTCCCAGTCGGGCAAGCTGGAGGACCAGGGCCGCAAGGCGCTCGCGCTGGGCCGCGAGGACCTGGCCCGCGAGGCGCTCTCCCGCCGCGCCGCGCTCCAGCAGCAGGTCACCGACCTGGAGACGCAGCACGCCACGCTGCAGGGCGAGGAGGAGAAGCTCACCCTCGCGGCCCAACGCCTCCAGGCCAAGGTGGACGCCTTCCGTACGAAGAAGGAGACCATCAAGGCCACCTACACGGCGGCCCAGGCGCAGACCCGCATCGGCGAGGCGTTCTCCGGCATCTCCGAGGAGATGGGCGACGTCGGCCTGGCCATCCAGCGGGCCGAGGACAAGACCGCCCAGCTCCAGGCCCGGGCCGGTGCCATCGACGAGCTGCTCGCCTCCGGCGCCCTCGACGACCAGTCCGGCATGCACAAGGACGACATCCAGGCCGAGCTGGACCGGCTCTCCGGTGGTACGGATGTAGAGCTGGAACTGCAGCGCATGAAGGCCGAGCTGGCCGGGGGCTCCACCTCCGACCGCCAGGCCATCGAGGGCGGCCAGGGTCAGGGGCAGACCTCGTCGCAGTCCCAGCAGCAGCCGCAGGACACCCCGCGCTTCGACAAGCAGTAGTGCACGCCTAGGAGGGCCGACATGATCGTACGGATCATGGGGGAGGGACAGCTGAAGCTGGCCGACGGCCGGCTCACCCAGCTGAACGAGCTGGACGACGAACTCCTCGCCGAGATGGAGAACGGCGACGGCCCCGGCTTCCGCGCGACCCTCCAGGCCCTCCTGGCCAAGGTCCGCGAACTGGGCGACCCGCTCCCCGACGACGCCCTGGAGCCCTCCGACCTCATCCTCCCGTCCCCGGACGCCACCTTGGAGGAGGTCCGGGAGCTCCTGAGCGACGACGGGCTCATTCCGGGCGGGGCCTGAGGCCGGACGGTGCCTCGCTGACGCCGGTCGGAACATCCAGCCCGTCCGGCGTTCGAGGACGAGGCCCGTCCAGGGCCGAAGCGGGGGTCCGGGGGGCGCAGCCCCCGGCAGGACGCCCACTGCATGCGGGCCCCTCATGAGACACGCCCACTCCAGCTACCGTAAAAAACCGTGAGCACCCTCGCCCGCGCCCGCTGCACCATCGGCGCCCACCCCTCCGCCCTGGACGCCACCCTCGCCGCGGCCGTCCTGGTCTGCATGGTCGCCGGCTCCTTCGTGGACCCGCACGGCCCGGAAGGCGTCAGCTGGGGCCTGCGCACCCCCGACGCGCTCAGTCTCGCCCTCATGACCGTCGGCGCCGCCGCGCTCGCCTTCCGCCGCCGGGCGCCGATGGCGGTGCTCGCCGTCACCGGCTGCGTCTCCGTCGTCGAGAGCGTCACCGGCGACCCGCGCGCCCCCGTCGTCATGTCCGCCGTGGTCGCCCTCTACACCGTCGCCGCCTCCACCGACCGGCCCACCACCTGGCGGGTCGGCCTGCTCACGATGACGGTGCTCACCGGCGCCGCCATGCTGGCCGGTCCTCTGCCCTGGTACGCGCAGGAGAACCTCGCCGTCTTCGCCTGGACGGGCATCGGCGCCACCGCCGGGGACGCCGTCCGCAGTCGCCGGGCCTTCGTGCAGGCCATCCGCGACCGGGCGGAGAAGGCCGAGCGCACCCGGGAGGAGGAGGCGCGCCGCCGCGTCGCCGAGGAGCGGCTGCGCATCGCCCGCGACCTCCACGACGTCGTCGCCCACCACATCGCCCTGGTCAACGTGCAGGCCGGGGTCGCCTCGCACGTCATGGACCGGCGGCCCGACCAGGCCAAGGAGGCGCTCGCCCACGTACGGGAGGCCAGCCGCTCCGCGCTGGACGAGCTGCGCGCCACCGTCGGCCTGCTCCGCCAGTCCGGAGACCCGGAGGCACCGACCGAGCCCGCCCCGGGCCTGGCCCGCCTCGACGAACTCGTCGGCACCTTCCACCACGCCGGGCTGCGGGTCGAGGTGGCCCGCACCGACCAGGGCACCGAGCTGCCCGCCGCCGTCGACCTGGCCGCGTACCGGATCATCCAGGAGGCGCTGACCAACGTGCAGAAGCACGCGGGGCGGCAGGCGAAGGCCGAGGTCAGCGTCGTCCGGGTCGGCCCGAACATCGAGGTGACCGTGCTCGACGACGGAGCGGGCGAGGGCGAGGCCCCGGACACCCCCGTGGAGGGCGGCGGGCACGGGCTGCTCGGCATGCGCGAGCGCGTCACCGCCGTGCGCGGCACCCTCACCACCGGTCCCCGCTACGGAGGCGGTTTCCGTGTGCATGCGATCCTTCCGGTCAAGAGCCGCACCGATGCCGCCACCTAAGCCACCCAAGCCACCGAAGCCACGGGGGACCCCGTATGACGATCCGTGTCCTGCTCGCCGACGACCAGGCGCTGCTGCGCAGCGCCTTCCGGGTGCTGGTCGACTCCGAGCCCGACATGGAGGTGGTGGGGGAGGCGTCCGACGGCGCGGAGGCGGCCCGGCTGGCCGCCGAACGGCGGGCCGACGTGGTGCTGATGGACATCCGGATGCCGGGCACCGACGGCCTCGCCGCCACCCGCATGATCAGCGCCGACCCGGCCCTCGCCCATGTCCGCGTGGTCATACTGACCACCTTCGAGGTCGACGACTACGTGGTGCAGTCGCTGCGGGCCGGCGCCTCCGGGTTTCTCGGCAAGGGCTCGGAGCCCGACGAGCTGCTCAGCGCGATCCGCGTCGCGGCCGGCGGCGAGGCGCTGCTGTCGCCGGCCGCCACCAAGGGGCTGATCGCCCGCTTCCTCGCCCAGCAGGGCACGGACGACGAGGAACGCGACCCGGCCCGCGCCGAGCGCCTCGAGTCGCTGACCGTGCGCGAGCGAGAGGTGCTGGTCCAGGTGGCCGGCGGGCACTCCAACGACGAGATCGCCGAGCGTCTCGAGGTCAGCCCGCTCACCGTGAAGACCCACGTGAACCGGGCCATGGCCAAGCTGGGCGCCCGCGACCGCGCCCAACTGGTCGTCATCGCGTACGAATCCGGGCTGGTACGTCCAAGGGTGGAGTGAGTGCCGCCCGCGTGTACTGCGGAGGGAGTAGGCGCGGGATAAGGAAATGGACCTGGGGCCTAGGGATGCGGGGCCCCGCATGGCTCAGGGTGTTGGGGTGGGCGCTCACGTGTGTCGCCCGCGCCCGGCGCTGCCATGTGCCCCGTCCCCCGCTCGGCCACAGAAGAGAGACCCTGATCCATGTCCTGGCTGTCGAGATTCAGCCTCGCGCAACGGGCCCTGATAGGGCTGATGTCGATCGTCGCGCTCGTCTTCGGCGCGATCGCCATCCCCCAGCTCAAGCAGCAGCTGCTGCCCACCATCGAACTGCCCATGGTGTCGGTGCTGGCCCCGTACCAGGGTGCCTCGCCGGACGTGGTCGAGAAGCAGGTCGTCGAGCCGATCGAGGACAGCCTCGAGGCCGTCGACGGGATCTCGGGCGTCACCTCCACGGCCAGTGAGGGCAACGCCGTCATCATGGCGTCCTTCGACTACGGCCCCAACACCCAGCAGCTCGTCGCCGACGTCCAGCAGGCCGTGAACCGGGCCCGCGCCCAGCTCCCGGACGACGTGGACCCGCAGGTCATCTCCGGCTCGACCGACGACATCCCGACCGTCGTCCTCGCCGTCACCTCGGACAAGGATCAGCAGGCGCTGGCCGACCAGCTCGACAAGACGGTCGTCTCCGAGCTGAAGGACATCGACGGTGTCGCCCAGGTCGTGGTGGACGGCGTCCGCGACGTCCAGGTCACGGTCACGCCGGACCCGGCGAAGCTGGCCGCGGCCAAGGTGAGCCCGCAGGTGCTCGCCCAGTCCCTCCAGGCGGGCGGCGCGACCGTCCCCGCCGGCTCCTTCGACGAGGCGGGCGCCAACCGCACCGTCCAGGTCGGCGGCGGCTTCACCTCGGTCGAGCAGATCCGGGACCTCATGGTCACCGGCGAGGGCGTCGACGAGCCGGTCCGCCTCGGCGACGTCGCCACCGTCAAGGAGGAGGAGGCCAAGGCCGACTCCCTCACCCGCACCAACGGCAAGCCGTCCCTCGCGGTCGCCGTGACGATGGACCACGACGGCAGCGCGGTCTCCATCTCGAACGCCGTCGAGGACAAGCTCCCCGACCTGCGCGAGCAGCTCGGCTCCGGCGCGACCCTCACCGTCGTCAGCGACCAGGGCCCGGCGGTCTCCAAGGCGATCTCCGGCCTGACCACCGAGGGCGGGCTCGGCCTCCTCTTCGCCGTGCTGGTCATCCTGGTCTTCCTGGCGTCGATCCGCTCCACCCTGGTCACCGCGGTCTCCATCCCGCTGTCCGTGGTGCTGGCGCTGATCGTCCTGTGGACGCGCGACCTGTCGCTCAACATGCTGACGCTGGGCGCGCTGACCATCGCCATCGGCCGCGTCGTCGACGACTCGATCGTGGTCCTGGAGAACATCAAGCGGCACCTCGGCTACGGCGAGGAGCGCAAGGACGCCATCCTGAGCGCCGTCCGCGAGGTCGCCGGGGCGGTCACCTCGTCCACGCTCACCACGGTCGCCGTGTTCCTGCCGATCGGTCTGGTCGGCGGCATGGTCGGCGAGCTGTTCGGTTCCTTCAGCCTCACCGTCACCGCGGCGCTGCTCGCGTCCCTGCTGGTGTCCCTGACGGTCGTCCCGGTCCTCTCGTACTGGTTCCTGCGGCCCCCCAAGGGCACGCCGGAGGACGCGGCCGAGGCCCGCAGGCTGGCCGAGGAGAAGGAGGCCAAGAGCCGCCTGCAGCGCTTCTACGTCCCCGTCCTGCGCTTCGCCACCCGCCGCCGGCTGATCAGCGTGGCCATCGCGGTCGTCGTACTGCTCGGCACGTTCGGCATGGCGCCGCTGCTGAAGACCAACTTCTTCGACCAGGGCGAGCAGAAGGTCCTCAGCGTCAAGCAGGAGCTGAAGCCCGGCACCAGCCTCGGCGCGACCGACGAGCAGGCCGAGAAGGTCGAGAAGCTGCTCGGCGAGACGGAGGGCGTCAAGGACTACCAGGTCACCATCGGCTCGTCCGGCTTCATGGCCGCCTTCGGCGGCGGCACGGACACCAACCAGGCCTCGTACCAGGTCATGCTGGAGGACTCGGCGTCCTACGAGGACGTCCAGGACCACATCGAGGAAGGACTGGCGAAGCTCGGCGACGGCATCGGCACGACCACCATCGCCGCCGGTGACGGCTTCGGCAGCCAGGACCTGAGCGTCGTCGTCAAGGCGGCCGACGCGCAGGTGCTCCGCGAGGCCTCCGAGCAGGTCCGCAAGACCGTCGCCGGCCTCGACGACGTCACCGACGTCACCAGCGACCTGGCGCAGAGCGTCCCGCGCATCTCGGTCAAGGCCAACGCGAAGGCCGCCGAGGCCGGCTTCACCGACCAGACCCTCGGCGCGGCCGTCGCCCAGGCGGTGCGCGGCACCCCGGCGGCCAAGGCGACCCTGGACGACACCGAGCGCGACGTCGTCATCAAGTCGGCCCAGCCGGCCACCACGACGGCCGAGCTGAAGGCGCTGAACCTCGGCGCGGTGAAGCTCGGTGACATCGCCACCGTGCGGCTGGTGGACGGCCCGGTCTCGATGACCCGCATCGACGGTCAGCGCGCGGCCACCATCACGGCCAAGCCGACCGGCGACAACACCGGCGCGGTCAGCGCGGACCTCCAGTCCGAGATCAACGGCCTGGACCTGCCGGCCGGCGCCACCGCCGAGATCGGCGGCGTCACGGCCGACCAGGACGAGGCCTTCGTCAACCTGGGCCTCGCCATGCTCGCGGCGATCGCCATCGTCTTCATGCTGCTGGTCGGCACCTTCCGGTCGCTGGCCCAGCCGCTGATCCTGCTGGTGTCCATCCCGTTCGCGGCGACCGGCGCGATCGGCCTGCTGGTCGCCACGGGCACCCCGATGGGCGTCCCCGCGATGATCGGCATGCTGATGCTGATCGGCATCGTGGTCACCAACGCCATCGTGCTGATCGACCTGATCAACCAGTACCGCAAGCAGGGCTACGGCGTCGTCGAGGCCGTCGTCGAGGGCGGCCGTCACCGCCTGCGCCCCATCCTCATGACGGCCCTGGCGACGATCTTCGCCCTCCTGCCGATGGCGCTGGGCGTCACCGGCGAGGGCGGCTTCATCGCCCAGCCGCTGGCCGTGGTCGTCATCGGCGGCCTGATCACCTCGACCCTGCTGACCCTCCTCCTGGTCCCGACCCTCTACGCGATGCTGGAGCTCCGCAAGGAGCGCCGCGCGAAGAAGCGGGCCGCGAAGAAGGGCGGCGGCGGGGTGCCGCCGCAGGCGGCAGCGTCGGACGAGCCGGAGCCGGCTCAGGTCTAGCGAGCCGCAGAGGGCCCCATGGGTGCTCCCGCCGAGCCGCGGGAGCACCCGGCAACCGAACGGCCCGTCCCGGGAAGCACCCTGGGACGGGCCGTTCGCCGTTCACCACCGGTGGTGGACGCTTGGACGCTTCACCTTGGAAAAGGTTGTAGTGGGAGCTGGGAGAAGTCGTATGGGATTACGCACACCCTGAAGCCGTGACGGCCGCGGAGCCGCATTCGCTTGGTGGTGTGGAGGAGGGGAGGGCCTCCGCCACGGCATCGAGTGGAGGGGGTTGAACCCATGGCCGACGTGGGTGAACGCACGCCAAGTGCTCAGGAGATGCGGATGAGGGCAGCGGCCTTCGTCCGGCGCGTCGGCAAGCGCGGCAGGCTTCCGCTCGACTACTCCGTGGCCAGTCTCCGGGTCGCCGACTTCCTGCTCGACGGACTGCGCAGGAGCGGTGCGGAAGAGGCGCGGGGCGGTGAGGTGCTGCTCGATCTGGGAGCGTACGTGGGCGAGGTGCTCGTACGTCGGGCGGGCGCGACGTGGATCGACTTCGATGCGGACCAGCAGGCGTACTTCGGGCAGTCGGTCGGCGTGCGGATGCCGGACGGGCGGGTGTGGAACCCCCTGGGCAAGGTCCGCAACTGCTTCGCGGCGGGCAGCGCCCAGGAGTCGTTGCGCACCTTCTACCTGACGTTGCACGGCAGGGCGCGCGGCCGTCGGCCTGCCGCCTGACGGGGCGCCCCGCCCGGCACCGCGGTGGCGGGCCGGGCGGGGCGTACACGCGCAGGGCACGGTTACGGCAGCGCCAGCATCCGTTCCAGGGCCAGCTTCGCGAAGGCCTCCGTCTCCTTGTCGACCTCGATCCGGTTGACCAGAGTGCCCTCGGCCAGCGACTCCAGCGCCCAGACCAGGTGCGGGAGGTCGATGCGGTTCATGGTCGAGCAGAAGCAGACCGTCTTGTCGAGGAAGACGATCTCCTTGTCCTCGGCGGCGAAACGGTTCGCCAGCCGGCGGACCAGGTTCAGCTCGGTGCCGATGGCCCACTTGGAACCGGCCGGGGCCGCCTCCAGGGCCTTGATGATGTACTCGGTCGAGCCGACGTAGTCCGCCGCCGCGACGACCTCGTGCTTGCACTCGGGGTGCACCAGGACGTTCACACCCGGAATGCGCTCGCGCACGTCGTTGACCGAGTCGAGGCTGAAGCGGCCGTGCACCGAGCAGTGGCCCCGCCACAGGATCATCTTCGCGGCGCGCAGCTCCTCGGCCGTCAGCCCGCCGTTCGGCCGGTGCGGGTTGTAGACGACGCAGTCCTCCAGGGACATGCCCAGGTCCCGCACCGCGGTGTTGCGGCCGAGGTGCTGGTCGGGCAGGAAGAGAACCTTCTCGCCCTGCTCGAAGGCCCAGTTCAGGGCCCGCTCGGCGTTGGAGGAGGTGCAGATGGTGCCGCCGTGCTTGCCGGTGAACGCCTTGATGTCCGCCGACGAGTTCATGTACGACACCGGCACGACCTGCTCGGCGATCCCGGCCTCGGTCAGCACGTCCCAGCACTCGGCGACCTGCTCGGCGGTGGCCATGTCCGCCATGGAACAGCCGGCCGCCAGGTCGGGCAGGACCACCTTCTGGTCGTCCGAGGTCAGGATGTCGGCCGACTCCGCCATGAAGTGCACACCGCAGAAGACGATGTACTCCGCCTCCGGACGCGCCGCCGCGTCCCGGGCCAGCTTGAAGGAGTCGCCCGTGACGTCGGCGAACTGGATGACCTCGTCGCGCTGGTAGTGGTGACCGAGCACGAAGACCTTGTCGCCGAGCTTCTCCTTGGCCGCACGGGCCCGCGCGACCAGGTCCGGGTCGGAGGGCGAGGGCAGGTCGCCGGGGCACTCCACACCGCGCTCGCTCCTCGGGTCGGCCTCGCGGCCGAGCAGCAGGAGGGCGAGGGGCGTCGGCTGAACGTCGAGCTCCTGGGGTTGGGCGGTGGTCACGACACGCACCCTTTCTACGTTTCGGTCGACCCTTTTCGTCGATTTGACGTTATCTATCATAACCGGTTCACGTCACTTTGACGATGCCCATAGTGTCGGTGTGACGTGAATCCCGGGCGTCCGAGCCGCCGTCCCCGCGCCGTTGGCAGCCGCCGTCCACAGCCGCTGACCGTCGGCGGGGGCGTGTGCGAGCATGAAGGGGACGCCGAGGCAAAGACTCGGCCGTGCCCGGAATGAATCCGCGGCTCCGTCGGTTGACACCGTCGGCAAGCAGTCTCCGTACAACCCGGGAGAGATGTAGATGTCCGTATCGGACGAGACCACCACCGTCACCGACGGCATCATCCTGACCGACGCCGCCGCGGCCAAGGTCAAGGCCCTGCTCGACCAGGAAGGCCGTGACGACCTGGCGCTGCGCGTCGCCGTCCAGCCCGGCGGCTGCTCCGGCCTGCGTTACCAGCTCTTCTTCGACGAGCGTTCGCTCGACGGTGACGTGGTGAAGGACTTCGGCGGCGTCAAGGTCACCACCGACCGCATGAGCGCCCCCTACCTCGGCGGCGCCACCATCGACTTCGTGGACACGATCGAGAAGCAGGGCTTCACGATCGACAACCCGAACGCGACCGGCTCCTGCGCCTGCGGCGACTCCTTCAGCTGACAGCCGACGGCCGACGGCCGATTCGCGCGGCGCCGAAGTGCGAGAAGGGCGGCGGCCCGGGATTCGTCCCGGGCCGCCGCCCTTCCGTCACGCCCGTGCTCCGTGTGGGCGTCACCGGCCCCCGGACGGAGCGGGCAGTCGCGCGCCCGGCTTGTGCACCGGGACGTCCTTGCCGTCCGAGCCCACCACCGTCCGGTCACCGAGCGGCTCGTCGAGCCGCACCGTCCGCTCGTACTCCTTCGCGATCAGGATGCAGACCTTGTCCGGATGCGGGGTCTCGGTCACCGTGACGGTCACCTTCCCGTCGCTCTCCTTCGCCTTCGCGTCGTAGTCGGAGCACACCCCGCCGGTGAAGTGCACGGTCAGTTCGCCGTCGGCGGCCGTGTAGCCGCTCACCCGCACGTCCCGGGGCTCCCCGGGCTTCGAGTCCGGCCCGTCGGACGGGACGGGGGAGGCGGGCGAGGCCGGGGAGGCCGTCGTCAGGTACCGCGGGTCGACCGCCGGGTACGTGACCGTGACGGCGTCGTCCGCGCCCGGTGCCCGCACCTCGAACAGCCAGGACGGCACCAGCGTCTGCCGCCCCCGCACCGGATGCGCGGCCAGCCCGAACACCGCGTCCTCGACGGTGGCGACCTGCTTCCCGCCCGCCCCGGGCTTCTCCGGCGTGCCGGTCGGCAGCGCGCAGGGCAGGTCCGCCCCGTCCTGATGCGGTACGGGAGTCGCACAGCCGCCGATGCCCCCGGCCCCGGTGCCGGCACCCGGCGCGTTCAGCAGCGCCAGTGTCTCCTCGGCGTCCAGGACGGGATACGTGTCCCCCTTGACCGGTGCCTTCATCTGACCGCTGCCGCCGACCACCTCGCCCAGCGCGCCGACGACCACCCCGGTCGTCCAGCCGTACGTGGGCAGCCCGCCCACCTCCGGTGCCGCGTTCACGGCCCGCCGGGCGCCCATCACCTGGCTCGCGTCCAGCTTGGCGTCGTCCTGGCCCAGCGCCTTCAGCACCGGTGCCGCCGCCTTCTTCGCGGCAGCCTCGCCCACCGGGTTCCCGTCGGCCGACGGGGCCTTGCACTCGGCGCCCTTCTTGCAGTTGTCCGTGCGGGGCGTGTACCGGTGGAAGGCCCAGGTGCCCGGCGCCTGCCGGTCCACCGTGAGCAGCGGGCCCGAACCGTCCTTCGCGTTGCCGACCTTCCACGCACCGCCCTGGACCCGGGGCGCGCCCTCCAGCCCCAGCGCCTCGGCCAGCCGTGCCACCTCGGTCTCGGTGACGTCGCCCTTCGCCCGGTACACGGGCGCCGAACCGGGGCCCTCGGGGAGCGG
Source organism: Streptomyces sp. CCM_MD2014 (assembly GCF_000772045.1). Classification (GTDB taxonomy): domain Bacteria; phylum Actinomycetota; class Actinomycetes; order Streptomycetales; family Streptomycetaceae; genus Streptomyces; species Streptomyces salinarius. The sequence goes on from NZ_CP009754.1 coordinate 6,411,716, forward strand.
CCCGTCGGCGCGGTAGGTGACGCCGTACGGGTCGGGTTCGCCGGGCGCGATGCCGTTCGAGCCGCCCTCGGGGGACGCCGCGTCGTAGTCGTCGAGGGGGAGCGGCGGGGGAGTGCCGTCGCCCGGAGCCGGGTCCGCGCCGGACGACGTACCGCCGTCCGTGTCGTCCCCGGCGGCGGACGTGGCCAGGTAGGCGCCGCCGCCCCCCATGATCAGCACGGCGGCGGCGACCGACGCGACCGCGACCGACCGGGGTCGCCGCCGCGCGGGACGCCCGGTGCCCGCCTCCTCGTCGGCGGCGGCGTCGTCGTTGTCGGGTCGCTCGGTGTTCACCGCATCGCTCCTTCGGCTGCTGCTGGGGACAGCGATGGGACGCGGTGGACCGGGATCCGGTTCCCGGTGACGGCACACGTCGCCCGGACGGCCCCCGCAGAGTCACTCGAACGGCCGCCGTGCCACCCGCACGGCCCCGTGCCGCGCCCGACTGGCCTCGTGCCGCCCGACCGGCCTAGTGCCACCCGGAACGCGCCGGAGCCGCCCCCCGGCGCTCAGTCGCCGTAGTCCGACATCGCCTTCAGCAGCCGGGCCGACGCCGGCGGCACCCGCACGCCGTGGATGAGGGCGAGCGGCACCGGCCGGACGGAGGCGTCGGCAGGCGCCGACCAGCGCGGAGTCATCCGGGCGCAGTCACCGCGCAGCGACGCCAGGTCGCCGTCCAGGTCGGCCGGGGCGGGGTCGGCGGTCCTCAGGTTCGTCATGACAGAACCGTAGGCACGTCCCGTCCCGCGGAGAAAGTCGTACTACCGGGTAGTTTCGCCTGCTTCAGCCTGGCCGCGCCGCCGGGTAGCGTGAACCGTCAACCCGCCTCCCCTCAGGAGAGAGTCCACGCCGTGCGCATCGCAGTCACCGGCTCCATCGCCACCGACCACCTCATGACCTTCCCCGGCCGCTTCTCCGACCAGCTCGTGGCGGACCAGTTGCACACGGTCTCGCTCTCCTTCCTGGTCGACCAGCTGGACGTACGCCGGGGCGGCGTCGCCGCGAACATCGCCTTCGGCATGGGCCAGCTCGGCACCCGGCCGATCCTGGTCGGCGCGGCCGGCGCGGACTTCGACGAGTACCGGGCCTGGCTGGACCGGCACGGCGTCGACACCGGCTCGGTCCGCATCTCCGAGACCCTGCACACCGCCCGCTTCGTCTGCACCACCGACGCCGACCACAACCAGATCGGCTCCTTCTACACGGGGGCGATGAGCGAGGCCCGCCTCATCGAGCTCAAGACCGTCGCCGACCGCGTGGGCGGCCTGGACCTGGTCTCCATCGGCGCCGACGACCCGGAGGCGATGCTCCGGCACACCGAGGAGTGCCGCACCCGGTCGATCCCCTTCGCCGCGGACTTCTCCCAGCAGATCGCCCGGATGAACGGCGACGAGATCCGGATACTGCTGGACGGGGCGACCTACCTCTTCTCCAACGAGTACGAGAAGGGGCTCATCGAGACCAAGACCGGCTGGACGGACGAGGAGATCCTCGGGCGCGTCGGCCACCGCGTCACCACCCTCGGCGCGCGGGGCGTGCGCATCGAGCGGGCGGGCGAGGAGACCATCGAGGTCGGCGTCCCCGACGAGGAGCGCAAGGCCGACCCCACCGGTGTCGGCGACGCCTTCCGGGCGGGGTTCCTGTCGGGGCTGGCCTGGGGCGTCTCCCTGGAGCGGGCGGCGCAGGTCGGCTGCATGCTGGCGACGCTCGTCATCGAGACGGTGGGGACGCAGGAGTACCAGTTGCGGCGCGGGCACTTCATGGAGCGGTTCACGAAGGCGTACGGGGACGAGGCGGCGGGGGAGGTCCAGGCGCACCTGGGCTGAAACCGAGGTTGCGCCTGCTCGACTGCCCTGCGGCGGGCGCGTTGTCGCGTGCGGGTGCGTGGGGGCTGGTCGCGCCCACGCGGCGGAGCCGCACATCGACACAGCCCCGCGCCTCCGGGTGGCCTACCTGATCCGGCGGACCAGGTAGGCCGTTCCTCTCTCGGCCTCCTCCTCGCCCGCGTACTCCTGGCCCCGCATCTCGCACCACGCCGGGATGTCCAGGCGGGCCGCCTCGTCGTCGGAGAGGACGCGGACGGTGCCGCCGACGGGGACGTCGCCGATGACCTTGGCCAGTTCGATCACCGGAACGGGGCAGCGCCGGCCCAGCGCGTCCACGACGAGGTCGGGGCCGGCCGCACGGACGGTCTCCGTCGCGGCCGGCGCCCCCAGCTTCTCGCGCACCGCGGCCACCGTGCCCGGCAGCACCTCCAGGAACCGTTCGACGTCCTCGGCCGAGGCCCCCGGCGGCAACGACACCCGGACGTTGCCCTCGCTGAGTACCCCCATCGCCTTCAGGACGTGGCTCGGCGTCAGCGTGCTGCTCGTGCAGGACGATCCGGACGAGACCGAGAAACCGGCACGGTCCAGCTCGTGCAGCAAGGTCTCTCCATCGACATAGAGACACGAGAAGGTGACGACGCCGGGCAGCCGGCGCGCCGGATCGCCGACCACCTCCACGTCCGGCACCAGGGCCGGCACCCGGGCCCGGATCCGCTCCGTCAGCTCCCGCAGCCGGGCCGCCTCCGCCGCCGCCTCGGCCCGCACCGCCCGCAGCGACGCCGCCGCGGCCACGATCGCCGGCAGGTTCTCGAAACCGGGCGCCCGCCCCGACTCCCGCTCGTCCCCGGGCCCTTGCGGTGCGAACCGGACACCCTTGCGTACGGCGAGCAGCCCCACCCCCGAGGGCCCGCCCCACTTGTGCGCGCTGCCGGTGAGCAACGACCAGTCGCCCCCGACCCGCCCCCAGCCCAGCGACTGGGCCGCGTCCACCAGCAGCGGCACGCCTGCCGCCTGGCAGGCCCCCGCCACCTCCGTCACCGGCTGTTCCGTGCCCACCTCGTGGTTGGCCGACTGGAGACAGGCCAGCGCCGTGTCCTCGCGCAGGGCCGCCGCGTACGCCGCGGGATCCACCGCGCCCGTGCGGTCCACACCCACCTGCGTGAGACTCCCGCCGCCGGCCTCGTGCGCCTCGGCCGCGTGCAATACGGAGGAGTGTTCGACCGCTGACACGATCAGGTGCCTTCCGACGCGCCGCCGCCCGGCCAGCGCACCCGCCACCCCTGAATGCACCGCCCGCGTCCCCGAAGGGGTGAACACCAACTCGTCCGCCCGGCACCCCACGCACTCGGCCGCCGCCTCCCGGGCGGCGTCCAGCAGCAACCGCGCCCGACGCCCTTCCCGGTACAGCCGAGCGGGATCGGCCCACCCCTCGTCGAGAGACGCCAACAGCGCCTGCCGGGCAACGGGATGGAGGGGAGCAGCGGAAGCAGCATCGAAGTAGGCCACACAGCAACGCTAGAACGTCCGGTGCGGGAGCGCCCCAAAGGGGCGCGGGGCTGTGACACGTGCGGCTCCGCCGCGCGGGCGCGACAAGCCGCGACGCACCGTCAGCCGCCGAACAACCCCCGCTCCCGTCCCCGTAGGCGCCCCCATCCCACCCTTAAGGAGTGACCCCCGGCGCGTATGCCACCCTCCCCGCGACCCCCCGGAGGGCGTCGGCTAGGGTTTGGTCCGCATAAACATCAAACCCCTGCCCGACGCAGGGCGGCGACCGACCAGCGAGAAGGCAGGCCGCAGCCAACCGCGCGGGCGAGACTCTCGGGAAGGCGCTACGTGAGTCCCAACGGCTCCGACCGCTCGCCGCGGCGCCCGATGCGGCGGAAGCTGCTGCAGGCACTGACCGCGGGCCTGGTCCTGGCGACCGCCACCGGTTGCACATACGAGGACTTCCCCCGCCTCGGCATGCCCACCCCAACCACGGAAGAGGCTCCGCGGATCCTCTCCCTGTGGCAGGGCTCCTGGGCTGCCGCGCTGGCCACCGGCGTGCTGGTGTGGGGCCTGATCCTGTGGAGTGTCTTCTTCCACCGGCGCAGCCGCACCAAGGTCGAGGTCCCTCCGCAGACCAGGTACAACCTGCCCATCGAGGCGCTGTACACCATGGTTCCGCTCGTCATCGTCTCGGTGTTGTTCTACTTCACCGCTCGTGACGAGTCCGATCTCATGAGCCTCAACAAGAAGCCCGACCTCACGGTCAACGTGGTCGGCTTCCAGTGGAGCTGGTGCTTCAACCACATCGAGGACGTCCCGGGCTCCACCGGCGACGCCAAGACCTCCAAGGAACTGGCCGGCATCCCGGACCGGTTCGTCGAGGACTTCCCGGCCAACGCCGGCGGTGTCTACGACTGCGGTACCCCCGGCACGCGGAACCCGCAGACCAACAACCCGGGCCCGACCCTCTGGCTCCCCAAGGGCAAGACGGTCCGCTTCGTCCTGACCTCGCGTGACGTCATCCACTCCTTCTGGGTGGTGCCGTTCCTCATGAAGCAGGACGTGATTCCGGGCCACACCAACGCCTTCGAGGTGACCCCCAACAAGGAGGGGACCTTCCTGGGCAAGTGCGCCGAGCTGTGCGGCGTGGACCACTCCCGGATGCTGTTCAACGTCAAGGTCGTCTCCCCGGAGCGCTACGAGCAGCACCTCCAGGACCTCGCGAAGAAGGGGCAGACCGGTTACGTTCCCGCGGGCATCGCTCAGACGAGCCACGAGAAGAACCGGGAGACGAACAACCTGTGAGCATCCTCAACGAACCCCAGGGTGCCTCGGCAGCGGAGGACTCGTACGAGAACGAGCTGCCGGTACGGCGCAAGCAGCCCGGCAACGTCGTGGTGAAGTGGTTGACGACCACCGACCACAAGACGATCGGCACGTTGTATCTGGTGACGTCGTTCGCGTTCTTCGTGATCGGCGGCGTGATGGCGCTGTTCATGCGTGCAGAGCTGGCCCGGCCCGGTCTGCAGATCATGTCGAACGAGCAGTTCAACCAGGCGTTCACGATGCACGGCACGATCATGCTGCTGATGTTCGCGACGCCGCTGTTCGCGGGCTTCGCGAACTGGATCATGCCGCTGCAGATCGGCGCGCCGGACGTCGCCTTCCCCCGGCTGAACATGTTCGCCTACTGGCTGTACCTGTTCGGCTCGCTCATCGCGGTGGGCGGGTTCCTGACCCCGCAGGGCGCGGCCGACTTCGGCTGGTTCGCCTACTCGCCGCTGTCGGACGCGGTGCACTCGCCGGGCATCGGGGGTGACCTGTGGATCATGGGTCTGGCCTTCTCCGGCTTCGGCACCATCCTCGGCTCGGTCAACTTCATCACCACGATCATCTGCATGCGCGCGCCGGGCATGACCATGTTCCGCATGCCGATCTTCACCTGGAACGTCCTGCTGACCGGTGTGCTGGTCCTGCTGGCCTTCCCGGTGCTGGCCGCGGCCCTGTTCGCGCTGGAGGCCGACCGCAAGTTCGGTGCCCACATCTTCGACTCGTCCAACGGCGGCGCGTTGCTGTGGCAGCACCTGTTCTGGTTCTTCGGGCATCCAGAGGTGTACATCATCGCGCTGCCGTTCTTCGGCATCGTCAGTGAGATCATCCCGGTCTTCTCCCGCAAGCCGATCTTCGGCTACATGGGTCTGATCGGCGCGACGATCGCGATCGCGGGCCTGTCGGTGACGGTGTGGGCCCACCACATGTACGTCACGGGCGGCGTGCTCTTGCCGTTCTTCTCCTTCATGACCTTCCTGATCGCGGTCCCGACCGGTGTGAAGTTCTTCAACTGGATCGGCACCATGTGGAAGGGATCACTCAGCTTCGAGACGCCGATGCTGTGGTCCACCGGCTTCCTGATCACCTTCCTCTTCGGTGGTCTGACCGGTGTCATCCTCGCTTCGCCGCCGCTGGACTTCCACGTGTCCGACTCGTACTTCGTGGTGGCGCACTTCCACTACGTGGTGTTCGGCACCGTGGTGTTCGCGATGTTCGCCGGCTTCCACTTCTGGTGGCCCAAGTTCACCGGCAAGATGCTCGACGAGCGCCTCGGCAAGATCACGTTCTGGACGCTGTTCGTCGGCTTCCACGGCACCTTCCTCGTCCAGCACTGGCTGGGCGCCGAGGGCATGCCCCGCCGCTACGCCGACTACCTGGCCGCAGACGGCTTCACCGCCCTGAACACGATCTCGACGATCAGCTCGTTCCTGCTCGGCATGTCGCTGCTGCCGTTCTTCTACAACATCTGGAAGACGGCCAAGTACGGCAAGAAGATCGAGGTGGACGACCCCTGGGGCTACGGCCGTTCGCTGGAGTGGGCGACCTCCTGCCCGCCGCCGCGGCACAACTTCCTCACGCTGCCGCGCATCCGCAGTGAATCCCCCGCTTTCGACCTGCACCACCCCGAGATCTCCGCGCTGGACCAGCTGGAGAACGTCGGTCACGGTGAGAAGGCCCTCGCCGACGGCAAGGAGGCCGGGAAGTGAAGATCCAGGGCAAGATGTTCATCTGGTTGAGCGTCTTCATCCTCGCCGTGGCGATCGTCTACGGCTACTGGTCCAAGGAGCCGGCCGGTACCACGGCCCTCTTCCTGGCCTTCGGCCTGGCCATCATGATCGGCTTCTACCTCGCCTTCACGGCGCGGCGGGTCGACGTGGGCGCGCAGGACAACACGGAGGCGGACGTCGCGGACGACGCCGGCGAGGTCGGGTTCTTCAGCCCGCACAGCTGGCAGCCGCTGGCGCTCGCCATCGGCGGTGCCTTCGCCTTCATGGGCATCGCCCTCGGCTGGTGGCTGATGTACTTCTCGGCACCGATCCTGCTGATCGGTCTGTTCGGCTGGGTCTTCGAGTACTACCGCGGTGAGAACCGCACCCAGTAGCACGCGCCGTGCCCGAAGGGGCCCGGACACTCCGTCAGGGGTGTCCGGGCCCCTTCGTCTGTCGTACCGCCGCTCACTCGTCCGGCTTATCCACCGTGCCGCCGTTGACGTCTCTCCTTAGCGTGAGCTCATGAGCAACACGGTTCACTTCCAGGCGCGGGGGCGTACGGTCGTCGGCTGCACCCTGCTGGTGATCGCCCTCGGCGCGAGCGTCACCGCCTGCAGCGGCGACGCCGACCACCCGCTGTCCGCCACCCCCTACGACGCGGCCGGCCAGATCTCCTTCAACGGCCCCACGGACGCCGGGAAGAAGGCCGATCCGGACAAACCCCTGGAGGTGGTCGCCGAGGGCGCGGACGGCCGCATCACGGACGTCACAGCCGTGGACGCGACCGGACGCTACGTCGCGGGCGAGCTGTCCGCCGACGGCGCCCGCTGGCACAGCACCTCACCCCTGGCCGCCAACGCCAGCTACACGGTGCGCGTCAGCACCGAGGACGGCGACGGGGCGCCCGGCCGCAAGGTGCTCACCTTCGAGACCGGCAAGCCCGGCGCCAAGAAGGCCCTGGACGTCGTCTTCGGGCCCAAGGCGGGCGCGTACGGCGTCGGCCAGCCCGTCACGGCGGAACTCAGCCAGCCGGTCAAGGACCCGGCCCAGCGGGCCATAGTGGAGCGCGCCCTGAAGGTGGACTCCACGCCCGCGGTGAAGGGCGCCTGGTACTGGGTGGACGACAAGAAGCTCCACTACCGGCCCGAGGACTACTGGCCCGCCCACGCCACCATCCAGGTCCACAGCACCCTCGACGGGATCAAGATCGGCGACCGGATGTGGGGCGGCAAGGCCAAACCCCTGAAGATCACCACGGACGACCGCGTCGTCGCCGTCACCGACGCCGCCGCGCACACGCTGACCGTCTACCAGGACGGCGAGGCGATCCGGGAGATCCCGGTCACCACCGGCAAACCCGGCTTCGAGACCCGCAACGGCGTCAAGGTCGTCCTCGGCAAGGAATCCTTCGTACGCATGCGCAGCAGCACCGTCGGCATCGCCGAGGGCTCCTCGGAGTCGTACGACCTGCCGGTCTACTGGGCCACCCGCGTGACCTGGAGCGGCGAGTACGTGCACGCCGCCCCCTGGTCCGTCGGCTCCCAGGGCATCGCCAACGTCAGCCACGGCTGCGTCGGCATGAGCACCGACGAGGCGGAGTGGTTCTTCAACACCGTCCAGGAGGGCGACCTCGTCGAGGTCGTCAACTCCGGCGGCGAAACGATGGAACCCTTCGGCAACGGCTTCGGCGACTGGAACATGGACTGGACCAAGTGGCGCACCGGCAGCGCCCTGACGGGCACCGGCAACGCGTCGAACAACCAGGACACGGCAAGGCTGCGGCCGACGGCGGTGTAGCGCCCCGAAAGGGGCGCGGGGCTGTGTCGACATGCGGCTCCGCCGCGTGGGCGCGATCAACCCCCACCGGCCGGCAGCCGCCGAACAACCTCGAGAACCGAGCTTTCAGGCGCTCTGCAGCCTCTTCTCCCGCAGCAGCGAAGCCAGCGCACCCGCGAACTCCACCGGCTCCACCGGCGCCGTCACCGCCGCCTCCGCCCGGCTCCAGGTCGCCAGCCACGCGTCCTGCGGCCGTGCGATGAGCAGCAGCACCGGCGGGCACTGGAAGACCTCGTCCTTGATCTGGCGGCACATGCCCATGCCGCCCATGGGCACGGCCTCGCCGTCCAGGACGCAGACGTCGATCCCGCCCTTGTCCAGCTCCTTGAGCACGGCGGCCGGGGTCGCGCACTCCACGAACTCGACCACGGGCACGTCCGGAGCCGGCCGGCGGCCGGTCGCGAGCCGCACCTGTTCGCGGGTGTTGGAGTCGTCGCTGTAGACCAGCACGGTGGCGGTCGCCTGCATGCTTCCTCCGATACGCGGTGAGACCGGTGAAGGCTGTCGTAGCCCGTTGGGGCGGATGCTACTCCCTCGAACGCCCCGTCAGCACTGCTTCGGACAGGGCTTCGACGGGCCGTTCGATGGGCCATCCGGGCCGTACAAGCAGGGGGAACACACCGAACGGCACCCCCCGGGGTGAGGGCGGGATAAGCGACCGACATAATGTCGGTCGTGGCGACAGCAACGACAGTAGAAACCGGGCACGCGCACCCGTCGGTCAACCGGCCGAACCTCACCAGCGTCGGAACCATCATCTGGTTGAGTTCCGAGCTGATGTTCTTCGCGGCCCTCTTCGCGATGTACTTCACCCTGCGATCGGTGACCGGCCCGGACTTCTGGTCCGAGAAGGCCGACGCGCTGAACATCCCGTTCTCCGCGACGAACACCACGATCCTGGTGCTCTCCTCCCTCACCTGCCAGCTCGGCGTGTTCGCGGCCGAGCGCGGGGACGTGAAGAAGCTCCGGATGTGGTTCATCGTCACCTTCGTGATGGGTGCGATCTTCATCGGCGGTCAGGTGTTCGAGTACACCGAGCTGGTCAAGCACGAGGGCATCTCGCTCTCGTCGGACCCGTACGGCTCGGCGTTCTACCTGACCACCGGCTTCCACGGACTGCACGTGACGGGCGGACTGATCGCCTTCCTGCTGGTCCTCGGCCGCACCTACGCGGCCCGGAGGTTCACCCACGAGCAGGCGACCGCCGCCATCGTCGTGTCCTACTACTGGCACTTCGTCGATGTGGTCTGGATCGGCCTGTTCGCCACGATCTACCTGATCAAGTAGTCGCGGCACGCACCCGCGCAATACCAGAAGCATCGACGCAGAAGATCCTGACACCGGGGTAATCCGTGAAAAAGCTCTCCGCACGACGACGCCATCCGCTGGCGGCACTCGTCGTCCTACTCCTCGCGCTGGCATGCACAGGGGGGCTGTACGCCGCGTTCGCACCCGCGAGCAAGGCGCAGGCCGATGAAACCGCCCAGTCCCTCGCCATCGACGAGGGCAAGAAGCTCTACGCCGTCGGCTGTGCCAGTTGCCACGGCACCGGAGGGCAGGGCACCACCGACGGTCCGAGCCTGGTCGGCGTCGGCGCCGCGGCCGTCGACTTCCAGGTGGGCACCGGCCGCATGCCGGCCCAGCAGCCGGGCGCGCAGGTCCCGAAGAAGAAGGTCATCTACTCCCAGGCGGAGATCGACCAGCTCGCGGCCTACATCGCCTCGCTGGGTGCCGGTCCGGCCATCCCCTCGGAGGAGAAGTACGGCCCCGAGGGCGCGGACATCGCCAAGGGCGGTGAGCTGTTCCGCACCAACTGCGCGCAGTGCCACAACTTCACCGGCAAGGGTGGCGCCCTGACGCACGGCAAGTACGCGCCGAGCCTCGAGGGTGTCGACCCGAAGCACATCTACGAGGCCATGCAGACCGGCCCGCAGAACATGCCCTCCTTCCCCGACACCACGCTGTCGGAGCAGAACAAGAAGGACATCATCGCCTACCTGGACGCGGTCAACAGTGACGACACCGTGGACCCGGGCGGTCTGTCGCTCGGCGGCCTCGGGCCGGTCAGCGAGGGCCTGTTCGGCTGGATCTTCGGCCTGGGAGCCTGCATCGCCGTCGCCGTGTGGGTCGCCGCTCGGACCGCAAAGGCCAAGAAGTCATGAGTAGCCAAGACATTCCAGAAGAGAACCTGCCGGCTGAGCAGGGCGGCACGCACGTGCCGAAGCCCGCGGACGACAAGAACCCGTTCGCGGACCCGGGGCTGCCGCCCCACGAGCACCGGATCCAGGACATCGACGAGCGGGCCGCCAAGCGGTCCGAGCGCACGGTCGCCCTGCTGTTCACGGTGTCCATGCTGGCCACCATCGGCTTCATCGCCTCGTTCGTCGCGATCCCGCAGGACAAGTCGATCTACGTCTTCCCGATCGGGCACATCAGCGCGATGAACTTCGCGCTGGGCCTGACGCTGGGCGTGGCGCTGTTCACCATCGGCGCGGGCGCCGTCCACTGGGCGCGCACCCTGATGTCCGACGAGGAGGTCGCCGACGAGCGCCACCCGATCGAGGCGGACCCCGAGACCCGTGCGAAGGTCCACGCGGACTTCAAGCAGGGCGCCAAGGAGTCGGTGATCGGCCGGCGCAAGCTGATCCGCAACACGATGCTGGGCGCGCTCACGCTGGTGCCGCTCTCCGGCGTCGTCCTGCTGCGCGACCTCGGCCCGCTGCCCGGGACGAAGCTCCGCCACACGCTGTGGTCCAAGGGCAAGCTGCTCGTCAACATGAACACGAACGAGCCGATGCGCCCGTCGGACATCGGGGTCGGTTCCCTCACCTTCGCCAAGCCCGAGGGTCTGGAGGAGCACGACCACGACTTCCAGAACGAGATCGCCAAGGCGGCCCTGATGATCATCCGGCTGGAGCCGGACTCCATCAAGGACAAGCGCGAGCTCGAGTGGTCGCACGAGGGCATCGTGGCGTACTCGAAGATCTGCACCCACGTCGGTTGCCCGATCTCCCTGTACGAGCAGCAGACGCACCACGCGCTCTGCCCCTGCCACCAGTCCACCTTCGACCTTTCCGACGGCGCCCGGGTCATCTTCGGTCCCGCCGGTCACCCGCTGCCGCAGCTGCGCATCGGTGTGAACGACGAGGGGTATCTCGAGGCGCTCAGCGACTTCGAGGAGCCCGTCGGTCCTGCATTCTGGGAGCGCGGATGAGTACTGCAGCCAACGACGCACCCCGCTCTCGCGGGAAGGCACCGGCCGGCGAACGCGTCGCCGACTGGGCCGACGGCCGGCTGGGGATCTACTCCCTGGCCAAGGCCAACATGCGCAAGATCTTCCCCGACCACTGGTCGTTCATGCTGGGTGAGGTCTGCCTCTACAGCTTCATCATCATCATCCTCACGGGTGTGTACCTGACGCTGTTCTTCCACCCGTCGATGAACGAGGTCACGTACCACGGCTCGTACGTCCCCATGCAGGGACAGCTGATGAGTGAGGCGTACAAGTCGACGCTCGACATCAGCTTCGACGTGCGCGGCGGTCTGCTGATCCGGCAGATCCACCACTGGGCGGCGATCATCTTCCTCGCCGGCATGTTCGTGCACATGATGCGCGTCTTCTTCACCGGCGCGTTCCGCAAGCCGCGTGAGATCAACTGGCTGTTCGGCTTCCTGCTGTTCGTCCTCGGCATGTTCACCGGTTTCACCGGCTACTCGCTCCCGGACGACCTGCTCTCCGGCACCGGTGTCCGCTTCACCCAGGGCGCGATCCTGTCGATGCCGATCGTCGGCACGTACATCTCGATGTTCCTGTTCGGCGGGGAGTTCCCCGGGACCGACTTCGTCGCCCGGTTCTACTCGATCCACATCCTGCTGCTGCCGGGCATCATGCTCGGGCTCGTGGTCGGCCACCTGATCCTGGTCTTCTACCACAAGCACACCCAGTTCGCGGGCCCCGGCAAGACCAACAAGAACGTCGTCGGCATGCCGCTGCTGCCGGTGTACATGGCGAAGGCGGGAGGCTTCTTCTTCCTGGTCTTCGGTGTCATCGCGATCGTCGCCGGCATCGCCTCGGTCAACCCGATCTGGGCCATCGGCCCCTACCGTCCGGACCAGGTGTCGACCGGCGCCCAGCCCGACTGGTACATGGGCTTCGCCGAGGGTCTGGTCCGCGCCATGCCGGGCTGGGAGATCAACTTCTGGGGTCACACGCTGGTCCTCGGCGTGTTCGTCCCGCTGGTGATCTTCGGTATCTTCCTGGCGGTCCTCGCCCTCTACCCGTTCATCGAGTCGTGGGTGACCGGGGACAAGCGCGAGCACCACATCCTGGACCGGCCGCGCAACGCCCCGACCCGTACGGCCTTCGGCGTCGCCTGGGTCACCGCGTACATGATCATGCTGATCGGTGGTGGCAACGACATCGTCGCCACGCACTTCCACCTGTCGATCAACGCGGTCACCTGGTTCGTGCGGATCGGGTTCTTCGTCGGACCGGTCATCGCGTTCGTCGTCACCAAGCGGATCTGCCTCGGCCTCCAGCGCCGGGACAAGGACAAGGTGCTGCACGGCCGCGAGTCGGGCATCATCAAGCGCCTGCCGCACGGTGAGTTCATCGAGGTCCACGAGCCGCTCAGCCAGGAGCAGCTGCACACGCTCACGGCGCACGAGCAGTACAAGCCGGCCGAGATCGGCCCCACGGTCGACGAGAACGGCGTCGAGCGCAAGGTGAAGGGCACCGAGAAGCTCCGCGCCAAGCTCAGCGAGGCCTACTACGGCGAGGAGTCGCAGATTCCGAAGCCGACCGTCGAGGAGTACAAGGAGATCACGAGCGGCCACGGCCACCACTGACCCTCCAGCGTCGCCACACCACGGTCGAAGGGCCCCGTCCGTTCCGCGGACGGGGCCCTTCGACCGTGTCCGGGCTGGATAGGGTGGAAGCGCGATCCCCCGTCCACGACTTTCCACGACACACACGATCAGGAGCGGCTCATGAGCGCTGTGACCCCCGCTGGAGGCGACATCGCGGCGGGCCGCTCCTGGCCCGCCCTGCTGAACGGACTGCTGGACGGCCGCGACCTGTCCGCGGACGACACCGCCTGGGCGCTGGACGTGATCATGCGCGGCGAGGCGACCGACGCGCAGATCGCCGCCTTCGCGGTCGGCCTGCGGTACAAGGGTGAGACCGTCGAGGAGATCTCCGGCCTGGTCCGCACCATGTACGAGCACGCCAACGTGATCGAGGTGCCGGGCGAGACCGTCGACATCGTCGGCACCGGCGGCGACGGCGCCAAGACGGTCAACATCTCCACCATGTCCGCGATCGTCGTGGCCGGCACGGGTGCGAAGGTCGTCAAGCACGGCAACCGGGCCGCCTCCTCCGCGTCCGGCGCCTCCGACGTCCTGGAGAAGCTCGGGGTCAACCTGGAGCTGACGCCGAAGCGGGTGGCCGAGGTCGCCGAGGAGGCCGGCATCACCTTCTGCTTCGCGGTGAAGTTCCACCCGGCGCTGCGCCATGTGGCGGCGGCCCGCGGCCAGCTCGGCATCCGGACGGTGTTCAACTTCCTGGGCCCGCTGACCAATCCGGCCCGGGTGAAGGCCCAGGCGATCGGCGTCGCCCACGCCCGGATGGCACCGATCATCGCCGGCGTCTTCGCCGAGCGCGGCAACTCCTCCCTGGTCTTCCGCGGCGACGACGGCCTCGACGAGCTGACCACGACCGCCACCTCCCGGGTCTGGATCGTGCGCGACGGCCAGGTGACCGAGGAAACCTTCGACCCGCGCGACGTCGGCATCGACCTGGTGCCGGTCGAGGCGCTGCGCGGGGCCGACGCCTCCTACAACGCCGACGTCGCCCGTCGGCTGCTGGCCGGGGAGACGGGCCCCGTACGGGACGCGGTGCTGCTGAACTCGGCGGCGGCCCTGGTGGCCCTGGAGCCGGGCGCGGGGCCGCTGGCCGAACAGATCCGGGCCGGGATGGACCGGGCCGCGGAGTCGATCGACTCGGGCGCGGCCCGGCGCGTCCTGGAGCGCTGGGTGGCGGCCACCCACGCGTAGCCGTCCGCTCTCCTCGTGTGACGTGCGTCCCGCGATCCGGACCCCGGGTTGCGGGACGCCGATCACTTCCCCTAGGTTTTTCGACAGGTCATGAGTGACAGTCATGAGGCCCCGGCCGACTGTCCGGCAACCCTCCGTCCGTGGCGGGGTGCCCCGGGTGAAGACCAGGTCGTGGACAGCAAGGTCCACGGCAAGCGCGGACCCCTCGCGGAACCAGGGGTCCTGGGTCGTCCGAGGGAGTCTCCCGTGAACCAGCGAATGCGATAGGGCCGCGAGCCCCGCCTCCGCTCACTCTTCTCCTCTTCTCTTTCACGGCGCACATCTCCGCGCCGGTCCTCACGGGAGTCCGTCATGTCCGCACCCGCCCCCGCCTCCGTCACCGCTGCCCCCGCCGTCGCCGCCCCGCTGCCCGTCCTCGGCCGGGACGTCACCGTCCCGCTCGTCACCGGCGGGGAGGTCACGTACGCCGCGCTCGACTACGCCGCCAGCGCGCCCGCGCTCCAGCGGGTCTGGGACGACGTCGCCGCCTACGCCCCGTACTACGGCAGCGTCCACCGGGGCGCCGGGTACCTGTCGCAGCTGTCGACCGACCTGTTCGAGAACGCCCGCCGGACCGTGGCCGAGTTCCTCGGCTGCCGGGACGACGACCAGGTGGTGTTCACCCGGTCCACCACCGACTCCCTCAACCTGCTGGCCGCCGCGCTGCCCGCCGGGAGCCGGGTCTTCGTCTTCGAGACCGAGCACCACGCCTCGCTGCTGCCCTGGCGCGCGGCCGACGTGACCTACCTGGACGCCCCGCGCACCCCCGCGCAGGCCGTCGAGACCCTGGAGCGGGCCCTGGCCGCCCGCGAGCCGTACGGGCCGGCCCTGGTCTGCGTGACGGGTGCCTCCAACGTCACCGGCGAGCTGTGGCCGGTGCGCGAACTGGCCGCCGCCGCGCACGCGCACGGCGCCCGGATCGTGCTGGACGCCGCCCAGCTCGCCCCGCACCACCCGGTCTCGGTGACCGACCTGGACGTCGACTGGGTCGCCTTCTCCGGGCACAAGCTGTACGCCCCCTTCGGCTCCGGTGTGCTGGCCGGGCGGGCCGACTGGCTGCGCGAGGCCGAGCCGTACCTCGCCGGCGGCGGCGCCAGCCGCAGGGTGAGCCGGCGTGCCGACGGCGGTGTGGACGTCCAGTGGCACGAGAGCGCCGCCCGGCACGAGGCCGGGTCGCCCAACGTCATCGGCGCGTACGCCGTCGCCTCCGCCTGCAAGGCGCTCACGGAGGCCGGCTTCGACTCGCTGGTGGCCCGCGAGGAGTACCTGATCCGCAAGGTGCGCGAGGGCCTCGCCGACGTCCCGGAGGTGCGGATCCTCTCGCTCTTCGGCGACGACGCGCCGCGCGTCGGGGTGCTCTCCTTCGTCGTCGAGGGCTGGAACAGCTCGCACTTCGCCGCGGCCCTCTCCGCCGAGTACGGCATCGGCGTGCGCGACGGTCTCTTCTGCGCCCACCCGCTGCTGCGCACCCTGCTCGGCAGCGACCCGCAGGCGCAGGGCGAGTGCGGCGCCCCCGAGGCGGCACCCGGGGAGAAGTCCCTCAACGCCGTCCGCGTGAGCTTCGGCGCAGGCACTCCGGACGAGCACGTCGAGCGGTTCGTGCACGCCGTCAGGGAACTGGTGAGCGACGGTGCCCGGTGGAACTACCGCACCGAGGACGGCCGTTGCGTGCCCGACACCGCCTCGGCCGCCGACACCGCCTCGGCCACCGACGCCACTTCGGCCGCCGGCGCCTGAGCGGGCGGACCCGCCAGGACCGCTCGGTCCGTCCGGCCGGGCAGCCGCGATCCCAGCAGGATCATCCGCAACGCCCGTTCCGTGGCGTCCGTCAGGAGCTCCGAGGCCCGCAGCAGCGCGTCCGCGAGGGCCATCGGCGCCGGCAGGATGCCGTGGCAGGCGTCCACTCCCGGCACGTCGTGCGCACCCTCGCCGAGGGTGCCGGCCAGGGCGAGGACGGGCCGGCCGTGGAGCTTGGCGCGGCGGGCCACCTCGGCCGGGACCTTGCCGCGCGGCGTCTGGCGGTCCAGGGCGCCCTCCGCGGTGAGGACCAGGTCGGCGCGGGCGAGCCGGGCGTCCAGGCCGAGGTGGTCGAGCAGCACGTCGAAGCGGGGCAGCAGCCGGGCCCCGACCGCGGCGAGCCCCGCGCCGAGACCGCCGGAGGCGCCGGTGCCGGGGCCGGTGCGCAGGTCGGTGCCGACGACGCCGAGGTCGCGGACGAGGACGCGCGCCCAGTTCTCCAGGCCGGCCGACAACTCCTCGACCTGCGCGGGCGTCGCCCCCTTCTGCGGGCCGAACACCCGGGCCACGCCGCGCTCTCCGCACAGCACGTTGAACGGGTTGCAGGCGACGAGCAGTTCGGTGTCCTTCAGCCGGGCGTCCAGGCCGGACGGGTCGATGCGGGCGAGACGGGCCAGCTCCCCGCCGCCGTGGGGGAGTTCGAGGCCGTCCGCGTCGAGGAGCCGGGCCCCGAGCGCCTGGAGCGCGCCGGCGCCCCCGTCCGACGTACCGGAGTCGCCGCAGCCGACGAGGACGCGCCGGACCCCGGTGTCGAGGGCGGCGCGGATCAGTTCGCCGACGCCCCACGTGGTCGTGGCCCCCGGGTCGCGCAGGGCGCGCGGGACCAGGGAGAGCCCGGCCACGGCCGCCATCTCCACCACCGCCGTGTCCCCGGCGCCGAGCAGCGCGAAGTGGGTGCCGACCGGTTCGCCGACCGGGCCGGTGGCGGGCAGCGCGACCAGTCGCCCGCCGGTCGCCGAGGCCAGCGCGACGGCCGTGCCCTCGCCGCCGTCCACCAGCGGGATCCGGTCGATCTCGGCATCGGGCAGGACCCGGCGGACGCCCGCCGCGATGGCGTCGGCGGCGGCCTGCGCGGACAGGGACTCCTTGAAGCCGCTGGGGGCCACGACGACACGGTTCAGCACGGAGTACGCAGAGGGCACGGAGGGCATGGAGGGCTCCTTCAGCGGGTCACTTCAGCGGGTCACGGGTACGCCGAGCAGCGGCCAGACGGCGGCGGCGAAGAACAGCACGAGCGCGGCGGTCAGCGGTGCCAGGACGGCGGACAGCCGGAGCAGGTCGCGCGGGGTGTAGGTGGGGACGCCGGGGACGTCGGCGAAGAGCGTGACCGGCTTGGCGGAGGCCGGCAGCGTGTGGCAGAAACCGGCCGCCGCCGTGGACGCGAGCGCGGCGGCGACCGGATTGACCCCGGCGCCCACGGCCGCGGCGACGACCAGCGGCACCAGGACCGAGGAGCGGGCCGAGCGGGACTGGAGCACCAGGTGGGCCGCCGTGCTCACCGCCACCACGACGCCGAGGAAGACGCCCGGTCCGACGTGCGCGGGCAGCCCCGACACCAGCCACTTGGCCGCGCCGGAGTCGGCGAGCGCGACCCCCATCGCCATGGTCGCCGCCATGAACAACAGCAGCGACCAGGGCACGGTCTTCAGGGCGTCCTTGAGCCCCACGGTGCCGAGTGCGGGGGAGGAGGCGACGACCGCGCCGATCAGCGCCACGACGGCGGGGGAGACCTGGTGCAGGGGCTCGCTGCACCACAGGGCCACCACCGTGGCCAGGAGCAGCGCGCAGCGCTTCTCGGCCTGCGTCCAGGGGCCGGTGACCGGGCCGGCGCTGTGCCGCTGTATCTCCTCGGCGGTGATGCGGACGGGGCCCTGGCGGTCCGCCCGCCGGGTGGTCGTCAGCAGGACCGTCTCGGCGGCGAGATGGGAGGAGGCGACGGCCAGCGGCAGGCCGAGCAGCAGCCACTGGGTGAAGCCGATCCGGTCCCCGGTGGCCTCCCACAGCACCGACACCGTGATCAGATGCGCGCCGGCGCCGATCAGGGTCGCCACCGCCGACAGCAGGATCACGGTCGGGAAGAGCAGCGCCAGCATCACGACCAGGCGCCTGCGGTCCGCCAGGGCCTTGGCGAGGGCGAGGAACACGGGCAGCGCGAGCGCCGCCCGGCCCGAGGTGGCCGGCACCGCGAAGGCCGTGACGACCAGGGCGGCCGTCGTCAGGTGCGTCAACTGCCGTACGGTGCGCGCCCCGCCGACCAGGAAGGCCGCCGCCCGCCCCGCGAGCCCGGTCCGGGCCACCGCCGCCGCGAGCACGAAGGCGCAGATCAGCAGCCACACCGTGGCGTCACCGAGGGTGCCGAAGAGGGTGTCGCTGCTGATCACGCCGGTCGCGGTCAGCGCCAGTCCGGCACCCAGCGCGATGTACGTGTCGTCGACCGGCGTACCGACCCAGGCGCAGGTGGCCAGCGCGAACACGGCGAGGGTGAGGCGCGCGTCGCCGCCGAGGGCGGGGAAGTTGGCGGGGACCGCCAGCAGAGCGCACAGGGACAGCGCCACGCACAAGGCCGCCGCCAGACGGAGGTTCAACGTCACGCCCTCGAGGGTTCTCCCGGGCGGTGAGTCCTCAATGAGCCCGGCATGAAGGAAACTTCACCGGAAAGCCGGTCATCCCGGCAGCCGGTACCCCATGCCCCGCACCGTCTCCACCCGCTGTGCCCCCAGCTTCTTGCGCAGCGCCCGCACGTAGACGTCCACGATGTTGGAGCCGGGGTCGAAGTCGTAGCCCCACACGTGGGACAGGATCTGCTCCCGCGACAGGACCTGCCCCGGATGCCGCAGGAACAGTTCCAGCAACACGAACTCACGGGCCGTCAGGTCCACCGTCCGCTCCCCGGTACGGGCCCGGCGGGTGCGCAGGTCCAGGGAGAGGTCGCCGGACCGCAGCACCGTCACCTCGGGCGCCCTGGCCGCCGTACGCAGCCGCAGCCGTACCCGGGCGAGCAGCTCCTCGAAGCGGAACGGTTTGGTCATCCAGTCGTCGGCGCCGCCCTCCAGGCCGGCCACCGTGTCCCGTACGGAGTCCCGCGCGGTGAGCACGATCACCGGGGTCGTCACCCGGGACTCGCGCAGCTCGCGCAGGACCGTGAAGCCGTCCCGGCCGGGCAGCCCGATGTCCAGGACGACCAGGTCGAAACCGCCGGTGAGGGCGTACTCGCGGGCGGCGTCGCCGTCGGCGACCGCGGTGGTGGTGAAGCCGTTGGCGCGCAGGCCCTTCTCGACGAAGGAGGCGATGCGCTCCTCGTCCTCGACGATGAGGATGCGGTTCATGGTCGTGCCTCTTCCAGAGTGAGTACGAAGGTGGCGCCGCCGCCCTCGGTGGCGCGCAGCTCGGCCCGGCCGCCGTGGCCCTCGGCGATGGCCCGCACGATCGACAGCCCGAGCCCGGCGCCCGTGCCGCGCACCCCGCGCCGGGCCGTGCCGCGCCGGAACCGCTCGAAGATCACCTCGGCGTCCTGCGGCTGGACGCCGGGTCCCGAGTCGGCGACGTACAGCTCGATGCGCGGGCCGTCGGCGCGGGAGCCTATGCGGACCCGCTGGCCCGCCGTGGTGTGCTGCACGGCGTTCTGCGCGAGCTGCACCATTGCCTGGGTGATGCGCTGGGGGTCGAGCTGGACCTCCCGGTCGGCGACCTGGTCCAGCACCCACTCCCGGTCGCCGAGGGTGCGGGCCTTGACGAAGACGTCGGCGGTGAGTTCGGCGAGCTGCACCGGCTCGGGGGTGACGAAGTCGGGGCGTTCGGCCTTGGCCAGCAGCAGCAGGTCCTCGACGATGCGGCTCATCCGGTCCAGCTCGTCGGTGACGAGGCGGACCGTCTCCTCCCGCTCGGCCGGATCGTCGCCCATCAGTTCCAGGTGACCGCGGACGATGGTGATCGGGGTGCGCAGCTCGTGCCCGGCGTCGTCGACGAACCGGCGCTGGGTGGCGAAGGCGCGCTCCAGGCGGTCCAGCATCGCGTTGAACGTCTCCGCGAGGGCCGCCACGTCGTCGTGGCCGTGCACCGGGATGCGCCGGGTCAGGTCCTGCTCGGTGAGCTGTGCGGCGGTCGTGCGCACCAGCCGCACCGGTTTCAGGATGCGGCCCGCGACCACCCAGGCGATGCCCGTCGTCATCAGCAGGGCGACACCGGAGATGGCGAGCAGGACGCGGAACACCTCGTCCGCGCGCGCCTGTTCGCGTCCCGGGTGGAAGGCGACCACGAACGCGGCCGCCGGTTCGCCGCCGTAGCGGGCCACGGTGACCTTGGCCCAGCGGATCTCGCCCTCGGGCCGGTCCAGGGTGCCGCTGGAGTCGGGGGAGGCGTAGATGCGGCGCCGGGCGTCGGCGTCCTCGTGCAGGGGCCGGTCGACCGGGATCTCCCGCTGCTGGATGATCTGCGTGGGCCTGCTGCCGCCGGCCTCGCCGACCAGGCCGACCAGTTCCTCGTCGAGGTCGGCGTACTGCCGCTCCAGGAAGACCCGCAGCAGCCGCCCCGGGTCGGTGAACGGGCGGCCGGTCTCCGGGTCGAAGCCCTGCTCCTCGAAGTTGGCGAACTCGCCTGCTTCCTGGGCGAGCAGGCCGCTGATCCGCTGGTCGGTGTCGCGCAGCAGGATCGAACGGGTGGTCGCCGCGACCGAGGCCAGCGCGACGGCCATCACGAGCAGCAGCCACAGCAGGATGCGGACCCGGGCCGAGACCCGGCGGCGCTCGCGCTCACCCGTCGCCGGATCCGTCGCCGGATCCGTCGCCGGGTCCGTCGCCGGGTCCGTCGTCGGCGTCGCCGCCCCGGTCGTCGTCATCGTCGTCATCCGAAGGGCCGTCGGTGACCGGCGGCCGCGTCACCACCTGGTCGCTGGGCGTCGGCTCGGGCGAGGAGGCCGGTTTCGGGCCGGGGGAGCCGCTCTCCAGCTCCACCTTGGCCGGGACCCTGGGCTCCTGAGGGCTGTCGGTCAGGGCGAAACTGGTCGCGGCGATGCCGAGGGGGATCAGGACGACGGCCGCGAGGGCCGCCATGCGGCGGGAGAAGACCATGCGGTGGATTCTGCGCGAGGTGTCCGGCGGGCCGGATGAATCCCGGATGAAGGACCCTTCATGTCCGGCTGCGGATTGCTGCGGGTTCGCTGTGGCTGGTCGCGCAGTTCCCCGCGCCCCTTGGGGCGCGCCCCCTTCCGGGGCGCTTCCCACTCGCCGGCGTCTCAGTTGTCCAGGCCGATGGCGAACGCCGCTTCCAGGTCGTGCTGGGAGTAGGTGCGGAAGGCCACGTGGGTGTCCGTGCCCTCCACGCCCGGGATCTTGCTGATGCGGCCGGGGATGACCTCGGCCAGGTCCTCGTGCCGGCTGACCCGCACCATGGCGATCAGGTCGTAGGTGCCGGTGACGGAGAAGACCTCGCTGACGCTCTCCAGCGCGGCGATCTGCTCCGCGATCTCGGGAATGCGGTCCACGCTGGTCTTGATGAGGACGATCGCGCTGATCACGGCTGGTTCTCTCCCTCGGGCGCCGCCACTGGAACGCTCTTCACTCTAGCCGCAGGCCCGAACCGCACCCAGGCGAAGGCGAAGCCGAGACCGAAGCCCACCAGGTGCGCGAGGTAGGCCACCCCCGGACCGTCACCGGCCCGCCCCGCCGCCATCCACTGCAGGGTCACCCAGAACGGCAGCACGACCCAGGCCGGGAAGCGCAGCGGCAGGAAGAAGAGGAAGGGCAGGAGGCTGGTCACGCGGGCCCGCGGAAAGAGGAAGAGGAACGCGCCGAGGACCGCGGAGATCGCCCCCGAGGCGCCGACCAGGGACTCCTGGGAGTGTGCGTTGGCGCCCGCGTAGCCCAGCAGGGCCAGGTAGCCGCAGCCGAGGTAGAACAGGGCGAACTGGAGCCGTCCCATCCGTTCCTCGGTCATCGCGCCGAAGACGTAGAGGAAGAGCATGTTGCCCAGCAGGTGCACCCAGCTGCCGTGGACGAACAGCGCCGTGGCCGGGGTGAGCGCCGACCCGGGGGAGTCCTCGAACAGTTCTGCGGGGATCACGCCCCAGCGCCGGAAGTAGGCGCGTTGCGCCGCCAGCAGCTCCTCCCCGGTGCCGTACACCGGATTGAGGCCGGCCGCCGGGCTGATCATGAACAGCAGGCAGCACAGGGTGATCAGCGTGTACGTCACCGGCGCCGCCCGGCGCCGCGACGAGCGGCCCCCGACGAGGGCTCCGGCCGCGGTGACCGTTCTGCGGGCCGCCGTGCTCCAGTTGCGGATCATGAACACAGAGCATGACGTAACGGGCGCAACGGGTCATAGCGCCTCGCCGCCGTGGACACGCGGGCGTCCGGTACCCGCCAGGCCGTAGGGTTACGAGCCACACGCACCGGGGGAGTCCGGCGCGTCACCGACACTGGAAGAGAGCGAACAGCCACGATGACGGTTCCCCTGCCGACCGACACGACGCGATGGCGCTGCACCCTCTGCGGCAACCTCACCCGCTTCGACGTGACCCGGGCCTCGAAGGTCGTGGAGTACGTGCACCTCGATCTGGCCGGCGAGCCGACGGTGGAGGAGCGCGAGGTGCTCAGTGAGACCATCGAGTCGGTGCGGTGCCGCTGGTGCAACGCCGTGGACCAGGTGGAACTCGTGGACAGGCCGGATGCCGCCTCCTGAGCGGAGCGGCCCCGCACAAGGCGATTCCGGCCCGGGATCGCCCTGAGACATTGGGGTGACGGATGGTGGAGACACACGGCGGGGGGCCGGGCGACGGCGCCGCTGAGGTGCTCGACCGCCCGCTGCCCGACGGCGTGCGCCGCCGGGTCGTGCAGATCGTGTCCGACGGCTTCGGCTCGCTCACCCTCGGCGAGCTGCCCGCACAGCTGAGGCAGTACGCCAGGTTCGCGCCGAACCGCCGGGCCAAGTTCGCCGGCAACGCCATGGCCGCCGCCGTGGAGACCGACGCGCTCTTCCGGCAGCGCATCGGCGAGAAGCTCCGCGACGCCCAGCCCGAGCTGGCCGGCGCCCTGGACGCCGGATCCGCGCTCCCGGCCGCCGACCCCCTCGACGTGGCCGCCGCCGCCTACGTACTGCGCCCGCACGGCTGGGTGAAGCTGGTGACCGCGGCCGGCGAGGAGGCGCAGCGCGCGGACGCCGAGCGCGCCGACGAGGAGAGCCGCGCGGAGCTGGAACGGCTGCGCGAGGAGCTGTCCCGGGCCCGGGAGCACACCAAGGGCGAGACCGAGCGGCTGCGGGCCGAGCTGGACGCGGCGAAACGGGAGACCGAGTCGCTGCACCGCAAGCTGCGCTCCGCCCTCAGCGACGTCAAGCGCGGCGAGGCGGCCCTGCGCAAGCTCCGGGCCGAGACGGACGCCGTGCGCGCCGAGGCGCACACCCAGGTCTCCGCCGCCGAGAGCGAGACCCGGCGGCTCAAGGCCCGCCTCGCGGAGGCGGAGGCCGCCCTGGAGGCCACCCGCAAGGCCGCCCGTGAGGGGCGCAGCGTCGAGGACATGCGCGTACGGCTGCTGCTCGACACCCTCCTCGACGCCACCCAGGGGCTGCGCCGCGAGCTGGCGCTGCCCCCGGTGTCCGTGCGGCCCGCCGAGACCGTGGACGCGGTCGAGCCCGGCCGGATGACGCCGAAGGACATCGCCAACCGCGCCCTGTCCGAGAACGACCCGGCGATCCTGAACCAGTTGCTGGCGCTGCCCCAGGCCCATCTGGTCGTCGACGGCTACAACGTCACCAAGACCGGCTATCCGCAGATGCCGTTGGAGAAGCAGCGGCTGCGGCTGCTCGGCCAGCTCTCCCAGCTCGCCGCGCAGACCGGCGCCGAGATGACCTGTGTCTTCGACGGGGCCGAACTGGTGGCGCCCGTGCTGCTCGCGCCGCCGCGCGGGGTGCGGGTGCTGTTCTCCAAGCCCGGTGTCACCGCCGACGAGCTGATCCGCCAGCTGGTGCGGGCCGAACCGCCGGGCCGGCCGGTCATCGTCGTCTCCACCGACCGCGAGGTCGCCGACGGTGTCGCGCGCGCGGGCGCACGTCCGGTGGCGTCCGCGGTGCTCCTCAAGCGGCTTTCCTGACGGCTCGTTCGTTTCCCGTCGGCTTCCGGCCACTTCTCTTCACTTCCGCATCAACCGTAACGTAGGCACCCTATGCCCGAATTGACGGAACCGTCACGCAACGTAGCGTCAGATGAGCGTTACTGCAGGTGAGTTGCGGCAAATAACGCGGTGCGTAACCGTGATTTTTCGGCGGAGGATTTGAACTGATCACGAGTGGGTCACTAGGGTCACCCTTCGAACCCTCGAACGGGTGATCCCTCTCAAGAAGGAGCTCGTCTCCGTGGCGTCCCACCGTCGTCCCAAGCAGCCGAGCCGCACGCGTGTGACCGTGCTCACCACCGCTGCCGCCGCCGCTGTCGCTCTCAGCTCCCAGGCCGCCAACGCCGCCCCGAGCGAGAAGCCGAGCAAGGACGAGGTCAAGGCCAAGGTCGACAAGCTCTACGAGGAGGCCGAGCAGGCCACCGAGAAGTACAACGGCGCCAAGGAGAAGCAGGAGAAGCTCCAGAAGGAGATCTCCACCCTCCAGGACAACGTCGCCCGCGGCCAGGAGGAGCTCAACGAGCTGCGCGACGGCCTCGGTTCGATGGCCAGCGCCCAGTACCGCTCCGGCGGCATCGACCCCTCCCTCCAGCTCTTCCTGTCCGCCGACCCGGACAACTACCTGGACAAGGCCTCCACCCTCGACCAGCTGAGCGGTCAGCAGGTCGAGGCGCTGAAGAAGATCCAGGAGAAGCAGCGCGACCTCGCCCAGCAGCGTTCCGAGGCCTCCGAGAAGCTCAAGGACCTCTCCGCCACCCGCACCGAACTGGGCAACAAGAAGAAGGAAGTCCAGGGCAAGCTCTCCTCCGCGCAGAAGCTGCTCAACACGCTCACCGCGCAGGAGAAGGCCGCCCTCCAGCAGGAGGAGCAGCGCGCCAACCGCACCAGCGAGCGCCAGGTGCTCTCCGGCAAGTCCACCCCCGCCTCCGGCCGCGCGGGCGCCGCCTTCGCCGCCGCGCAGAGCAAGATAGGCACGCCGTACGTCTACGGCGCCACCGGCCCGTCCTCGTTCGACTGCTCGGGCCTGACCTCCTGGGCGTACGCGCAGGCCGGCGTCGGCATCCCGCGGACCTCCCAGGCGCAGGCCAACTACGGCACGCGGATCTCCTCGATGAGCCAGCTGCAGGTCGGCGACCTGGTCTTCTTCTTCAACGACCTGCACCACGTCGGCCTCTACGCCGGCAACGGCCAGGTCCTGCACGCGCCGCGCACCGGCACGAACGTCCGCTACGAGTCGATGAGCACCATCGGCGGCCCGTTCATGTTCGGCGTACGCGTCTGACCGAAGGCCCGAGGCCCGAGACACCCGAGGGCCCTCGCCACCCGAAGTCACCCCCGCCGTACCGCCCGTTCGGGCGAATCGCGTCCGGGCCCTGTGACCCCCCGCCCCGCCGGTGACCTGCGTCAGCGGCGGGGCGTCGCGCTGCGCGGCCCCGGAGGTCGTTGGCCGGTGCCCCGTCGCGGGGTTACTGTCTGCCGCGTTTCCCCGTCCGCCAGCGGAAGGAGTGCGGCTTCCCGTGGGGTCCCATCGCCGCCTTGCACCATCCGGGTTCGACCGCGGCTCCACCGCCGCCGTCGGCCTCCTCTCCGTCGCCGCCGCACTCCTGGGCGCCGTGCCGGCCACGGCCGCCCCCCACGACGACCGGCGGGCGGAGGTGGACCGGCTCCACGCCGAGGCGGAGCGGGCGACCGAGGCCTACAACAAGGCCGACGCGCGCACCGACAGGCTGCGCGAGGAGGTCACGACGGCCCAGGACTCCATCGCCCGGCAGCAGCAGCACGTCAACACCCTGCGGGACGACCTCGGATCGCTGGCCGGTGCCCAGTACCGCTCCGGCGGCGTCGACCCGTCGCTGGCACTGCTGCTCTCGGCCGAGCCGGACGACTACCTCGACCGGGCCTCGGTGCTGGACCGGATCACCACCCGCCAGGCCGGCGAACTCAGAGAACTCCAGCAGGCGATGCGCGACCTCGCCCAGGACCGTGCGGAGGCGGCCGCCAAACTGACCGAGCTGGAGAAGGGCCGCAAGGCCGTCGCCGCCCACAAGAGGACCGTCGAGCGCAAGCTCGCCAAGGCCCGCGCCCTGCTCGCCGCCCTGCCGGACGACGAGCGCGCCGACCACCTGCGCGGCTCCCGCTCCGGCCGCGAGGACCTGACCGCCCTCGCCGGTGCCGCCGCACCCGCCTCCGGGCGGGCCGCCGCGGCCTTCGCCGCCGCCCGCTCCGCCCTCGGCAAGCCGTACGTCTGGGGAGCCAACGGCCCCTCCGGCTTCGACTGCTCGGGCCTGACCCAGTGGGCGTACGCGCAGGCCGGCGTCGGCATCCCGCGCACCTCGCAGGCGCAGACCGGCGCCGGGCGGCACGTGTCCCTGGCCGAGGCACGCCCCGGCGACCTGGTCGCCTACCGCGACGACGCCAGCCACATCGCCATGTACGCCGGCAACGGCCAGGTGATCCACGCCCCCTACCCCGGCGCACCGGTGCGCTACGACCCGGTCGGCATGATGCCGGTCTCCTCGGTCACCCGGGTGTGACCGGCGCGGGCCCGCGGGCCGCCCGCTGAGGCCTCCCGCAAGCCCGTGCCGCCCCTCCGGGCCTCCGGCGACGGGCGGGGCCTCTCGCGGCGTCTTCGCCTCCGCCGCCGGTGCGGTTCCACCGCGGCCCGGGCGGCGGCCCCCGGCGGCCCGCACGGACCGCCCGGGTGCCTGCTCCGCACGCCCGCCACATCCCGCGGCCCCCACGCACCCTCGCCCGCTGCCTTCCGCCGCCCCCGCCCGTACGATCGGGAAGGTGGCTGGTCGCAGACGGGTGTCGGGGTCCTCGGTGGTGGTGCTGTGCCTGCTGCTGGCCGGGCTCGTGGGCTGCGGCGGCCGGAGCGCGACCGACTCCGACCGGGCCGACGTCCAGCGGGTGCTGGACCGGCGCGCGGCGGCCGTCCTCGCCCACGACGCGACCGCCTACGCGCGCACCGGCACCGGTACCGGCTTCGGCAACCTGAGCGCGATCCCGCTGGCCGCCTGGTCCTACCGGGTGCGGGACGTGGACCGCACCGGCGACCGCGCCACCGCCGACGTCGAGCTGCGCTACCGCGTCGAGGGCTACGACCGGGGCGCCGTCGCCACCGGCCGCACGGTCCGGCTGAGCCGGGACGGCGGCGGCGGGCGGTGGTCCGTCGACTCCGACCGGCCCGCGAAGAAGTCCGGCCAGCAGCCCTGGGACCAGGGCGCGGTCCGGGTCGTGCGCGGGACGCACAGCCTCGTCCTCGGCGTCGGGCAGCCCACCGGCACCCTGCGCCGCTTCGCGGGCCTGGCCGACCGGGCGGTGCCCGCCGTCTCGGACGCCTGGGACGGCGACTGGGCCCGCCGGGTCGTCGTGGTCGTCCCCCGTTCCCTGGAGGGAATGGCGGGCCTGCTCGGCTCCCCCGCCTCCTCCTACCGGGGCATCGCCGCCGTCACCACCGGGGAGACGGGCGGCCGGGAGCGTGCCCCCGCGGACCGGATCATCGTCAACCCCGACGCGTACGGGCTCCTCGGCGACCTCGGCAAGCAGGTGGTGCTCACCCACGAGACCACCCACGTCGCCACCCGCGCCGACACCACCTCCGCCACCCCGCTGTGGCTCTCCGAGGGCTACGCCGACTGGGTCGGTTACCGCGACAGTGGACGCACCCCCGCCCAGGCCGCCCCCGAACTGGCCGGCGCGGTCGCCGGGGGCGAGCTGCCCGCGCGGCTGCCGACCGACGAGGACTTCGGGTTCACCGCCGACGCCGAGGAACTGGCCCGGGCGTACGAGGGCGGCTGGCTGGCCTGCCGGATGATCGCCGAACAGTGGGGCGAGGACCGGCTCGACGCCTTCTACCGCTCCGTGGGCGCCCACGACGAGCGCGCCGGCGCCGTGGAGGACGCGATGCGGAAGGTGCTCGGGACGACCCCGGACGACTTCACGGCGCGCTGGCGGGAGTATCTGCGGACGCGGCTCGCCTGAGGGGCCCGGGCTCCCCGGCCCCGCCCGAGGTTCCGCGCCGACGCACCGTGTCCCGCCACAGGACACGGGCGCCGATCACGGAGGCGGCCACCAGCAGGCCGTTGCGGACGGCCAGCAGCGCGATGCCGAGCGGGGTGCTCGTCACGACGTCGCCGAACAGGAGCGGGAACTCCAGCACCGTCACCAGGCTCGCCACCAGCACCAGGGTGACCGGCACCCGCATCCGGCTCGCCCGGAAGCACCAGCAGACCGCACCGAGGCCGATCAGCCACACCAGGTACTGCGGGCTGATCACCCGGCTGGTCACCGTGAACATCAGCACCGCCACGAAGGCCGCGTCCGCCGCCGTGTGCGCCGCGAACCGCGGGGCCGCCGGCCGCCGGGCGGCCGCCAGCCGCCACAGCAGCAGCCAGCCGAACGCCACCGCGCTCAGCCCCAGCGAGAACGTGCCCACCGTGTCCACGTGCGGTCCCAGGAACTCCATCGAGCCGTAGTTCAGCAGCACCCCGCCCTCCCAGCCGAAGTGCCGGACGACGTGGAAGACCAGCGAGCCCAGCGACTCCACCTCGATGCCGCGCTCACGCTGGAACGTCAGGAACGCGAACCCGCCGGGCATCGACACGGCGAACAGCGCGGCGAGCCCCACGCCGCCCAGCACGGCGGCGACCCACGGCGCCCGCCCCCGCATCCCGAGCAGCACCAGCGCCGGCCACACCTTCAGCAGCGCCCCCAACGCCGCCAGGCCGCCCGCCACGCGCGGATGCCGGGCGGCGGCGAGCAGCGCGGCCACCGCGACGGCGGTGACCATCACGTCGTAGCGGGCGTACACCGTCGGACCGAGCAGGGGCACGCCCACCACCCACACCCACGCACCGCGCCGCGAGCGCCCCGTCCCGCGCCCCGCGTGCCACAGCAGCGCGAGGACGGCGGCGTCCGTGACGCAGACGAGGACGAAGAACGCCGTCGCGTACGACAGGAAGGGCAGCAGGGCGGGGGAGAGGATCGCCAGGGCCGCGGCCGGCGGGTACTGCCAGGTGACGTCGTCCAGCGGAAACGTTCCGGTGCGCAGGACGTCGTACCAGCCGCGGTAGATGACGGACACGTCGCTCGTGACGTCCGGGCCGGGAAAGACCAGCACCTTCAGCACGAACAGCAGCAGCACCAGCCGCGAGGCGCCCCAGGTCGACAGCAGCCACACCGGTGACCGCCTCGCGTCCTTCGTCTCCACGTGCTCCCTGCCCGTCCGTGCCCGCCGGTCCATGCCGCCTTCTGGTGCGGACATGATGACCCGGACACCTGTGCGTGTGCCACAGGAGACGGCCCCGCCCGGCACCCGGCACCCGGCGGCCGGTTCGGTAGGGTCGGCGGCGTGCGCAAGACCTTGATCGTAACGAACGACTTTCCGCCCCGCCCGGGCGGCATCCAGGCCTTCCTGCACAACATGGCGCTGCGCCTGGACCCCGAGCGGCTCGTCGTCTACGCCTCCACCTGGAAGCGGAGCCGCGAGGGCGTCGAGGCCACCGCCGCCTTCGACGCCGAGCAGCCCTTCACCGTCGTACGGGACCGTACGACCATGCTGCTGCCGACGCCGGGCGCCACCCGGCGGGCGGTGGGCCTGCTGCGCGAGCACGGCTGCACCTCGGTGTGGTTCGGGGCGGCCGCGCCCCTCGGCCTCATGGCCCCGGCCCTGCGCAGAGCGGGCGCCGAGCGCCTGGTCGCCACCACCCACGGCCACGAGGCGGGCTGGGCCCAGCTGCCCGCGGCCCGCCGGCTGCTGCGCCGGATCGGGGAGTCGACGGACACGATCACCTACCTCGGCGAGTACACCCGCTCCCGCATCGCGGGCGCGCTCACGCCCGAGGCCGCCGCCCGGATGGTGCAACTGCCGCCCGGCGTCGACGAGA
This sequence comes from Streptomyces sp. CCM_MD2014, assembly GCF_000772045.1. GTDB lineage: Bacteria > Actinomycetota > Actinomycetes > Streptomycetales > Streptomycetaceae > Streptomyces > Streptomyces salinarius. The sequence continues at coordinate 6,441,826 of NZ_CP009754.1, forward strand.
AGACCTTCCATCCGGCCAGCGGCGGCGACGAAGTACGCGCCCGCCTGGGCCTGACCGACCGCCCCGTCGTGGTCTGCGTCTCCCGCCTGGTCCCGCGCAAGGGCCAGGACACCCTGATCCGCGCCATGCCCCGCATCCTCGCCGCCGAGCCGGACGCCGTCCTGCTGATCGTCGGCGGCGGCCCCTACGAGAAGGACCTGCGCCGCCTCGCCGCCGAGACCGGCGTGGCCGCCTCCGTCCACTTCACCGGCCCCGTGCCCTGGTCGGAGCTGCCCGCCCACTACGGCGCCGGCGACGTCTTCGCCATGCCCTGCCGCACCCGCCGCGGCGGCCTCGACGTGGAGGGCCTCGGCATCGTCTACCTGGAGGCCTCGGCGACCGGCCTCCCCGTCGTCGCCGGCGACTCGGGCGGTGCCCCCGACGCGGTACTCGACGGCGAGACCGGCTGGGTGGTCGGCGGCAACGACCCGAACGCGTCGGCCGACCGCATCACCACTCTCCTCGCCGACCCGGAACTCCGCCGCAGGATGGGCGAGCGGGGCAGGGCGTGGGTGGAGGAGAAATGGCGCTGGGACCTGCTGGCGGAGCACTTGAAGGCGTTGCTGTAGCGCGGGTGCCCGGCCGGCGAGGGGGACCGGACCCACCCGGGGGCGCGGGGGACTGCCCGCCCAGCCACAATGAACGAACCCGCGCCCGCCCACGGCGCCCCCGAGGCACCCCCGTGGGCGCCCCTACTTGGAATAGATCGCTTCGATCTCGTCCGCGTAGTCCTTGGCGACGACATTCCGCTTCAGCTTCAGCGACGGCGTCAGATGCCCCGAGTCCTCGGTGAACTGCGCCCCCAGCACACGGAACTTCCGCACCGACTCCGCCTTCGACACCGCGGCGTTCCCGTCGTCGATCGCGTCCTGGATCGCCGCGAGCAGTTCCGGGTCATCCCGCAACGACACCGCACTCGAGCCGGCCGGCTTCCCGTGCTCCGCGCACCAGCGGCCCAGGAACTCCTCGTCGAGGGTGACCAGCGCGCCCACGAAGGGCCGCCCGTCGCCGACCACCATGCACTCCGCGACCAGCGCGTGCGCGCGGATGCGGTCCTCTATGACGGCCGGGGCGACGTTCTTGCCGCCGGCGGTGACGATGATCTCCTTCTTGCGGCCGGTGATCCGCAGGTAGCCGTCCTCGTCGAGGGTGCCGATGTCGCCGGTGTGGAACCAGCCGTCGGCGAGCGCCTCGGCGGTCGCGCCCGGGTTGTTCCAGTACTCCTTGAACAGGTGCTCGCCGTGCAGCAGCACCTCGCCGTCGTCCGCGATGCGCACCACGGAGCCGGGCAGCGGCTGGCCGACCGTGCCGATCTTCTGCCGGTCCCACGGATTGAAGGCGGTGGCCGCGCAGGACTCGGTCAGGCCGTAGCCCTCCAGGACCGTGAAGCCGATGCCGCGGAAGAAGTGGCCGAGCCGCTCGCCGAGCGGCGCGCCGCCGGAGATGGCGTACTCGCCGCGACCGCCGAGGACCGTACGGAGCTTGCTGTAGACCAGCTTGTCGAAGACCTTGTGCTTGATCTTCAGGCCGACGGACGGACCCGACGGGGTGTCCAGGGCCTTGCTGTACGCGATCGCGGTGTCCGCGGCCCTGTCGAAGATCTTGCCCTTGCCGTCCGCCTGCGCCTTGGCACGCGCCGAGTTGTACACCTTCTCGAAGACGCGCGGCACCCCGAGGATCAGCGTGGGCCGGAAGGCGGCCAGCTCGTCGGTGAGGTTCTTGATGTCGGGGACGTTGCCCAGCTTGATCGGCGCGATCATCGGCGCGACCTGCACCAGGCGTCCGAAGACGTGCGCGAGCGGCAGGAAGAGGAGGACCGAGCACTCACCGGTGCGGAACAGCGGACGCAGCCGTTCCACCACGTTCCCGCACTCGGCGAAGAAGCTGCGGTGGGTGAGGACACAGCCCTTGGGGCGGCCCGTGGTGCCGGAGGTGTAGACGATGGTCGCGGGGTCGTCGGCCTTCGCGATCGAGCCCCGCTCCTCGACGGTCCGGTCCGTGACGTCCTGGCCCAGGCGCCCCAGCTCCTCCACCCCGCCCGCGTCGATCTGCCAGACGTTCTTGAGGGCGGGCAGCTGCTCGCGCACCGACTCGACGGCGGCGGCGTGCCCGGCCGACTCGACGACGCACGCGGTGGCGCCCGAGTCGCCGAGGATCCACTGCACCTGCTCCGGCGAGCTGGTCTCGTACACCGGCACGGTGATCGCACCCGCGCTCCAGATCGCGAAGTCCAGCAGGGTCCACTCGTACCGCGTGCGGGACATCAGGCCCACCCGGTCGCCCGGCTGGACACCGGAGGCGATCAGGCCCTTGGCGGCGGAGTGCACCTCGGCGAGGAAGGCGCGCGCGGTCACGTCCTGCCAGGCGCCGCCCGCCTTCCGGGCGATGACGGCGACGTCGGGATGCTGCGCGGCGTTTCTGCGGACGATGTCGGTCAGGTTTCCGTCCGCGGGGACCTCGTACAAGGCCGGAAGGCTGAACTCGCGCAAGACTGCTGCTCCTCATAGGGCGCCGGCGCCACGACACTGTGTGATGCGACGGTGCGGTCCAAGGCTCGGGCAAGTGCTCGGGAAACTCATGCGGGATTCACATGTTGAAACCCAGAGCACGACTGGACTGCCCGGACGTTACCCGCCGGTATGCGTTCTCCGACAGGGGGTCCCCGCGAGATGTTCGCTGCGTCACACGGATGGGGTTTGCTTTGCGCACAGTAGTCGACGGATCAACCGACCAGCCAGTAACCGCAGGTCCGACCGCCACTGTTCACATCAGGCACGCGCTGCTTACGCTTGATCGCCATGGCACCCACACCGCCCCGTAACACGAGTACGCGCGTCCACGTGGTCAGCGACGTCCATGGCAACGCCCGCGACCTGGCCAGGGCCGGCGAGGGCGCCGACGCCCTGATCTGCCTCGGGGACCTGGTCCTCTTCCTCGACTACGCCGACCACTCGCGCGGCATCTTCCCCGACCTGTTCGGCGTCGCCAACGCCGACCGCCTCGTCGCGCTGCGCACCGCCCGCCGATTCGACGAGGCCCGGGACTTCGGGCGGCGGCTGTGGGCGCAGACGGACGGAGAGCCGCGCGAGCTGATCGAGCGGGCGGTGCGCAAGCAGTACGCCGAGCTGTTCGCCGCCTTCCCCACCCCGACGTACGCCACCTACGGCAACGTGGACGTGCCGCCGCTGTGGTCCGAGTACGCGGGTCCCGGCACCACCGTGCTCGACGGGCAGCGGGTGGAGATCGGCGGCCGCGTCTTCGGCTTCGTCGGCGGCGGGCTGCGCACCGCGATGAACACGCCGTACGAGATCAGCGACGAGGCCTACGCCGCGAAGATCGAGGCCGTCGGCGAGGTGGACGTGCTGTGCACGCACATCCCGCCCCAGGTGCCGGAACTGGTCTACGACACGGTGGCCCGGCGCTTCGAGCGGGGCAGTGTGGCGCTCCTCGACGCGATCCGCCGCACCCGCCCCCGGTACGCCCTGTTCGGGCACGTCCACCAGCCGCTGGCCCGGCGCATGCGCATCGGAGCGACCGAGTGCGTGAACGTCGGCCACTTCGCGTCGACGGGACGGCCGTGGGCGCTGGAGTGGTGAACGTGCGCGGCGAACCCGCGCAGGTGGGTGGTGGCATCCGCCGTCCCCGTGCGCGATAGCCTTCACGCGGCACACACGTGCGCGTCATGGGCGCACGACGACCTCAGTAGCGGCCCGCATCCGGAGGAGCCACGGCGATGGCGGAACACACCAGCTCGAGCATCACCATCGAGGCGGCACCGGCCGACGTCATGGCGGTGATCGCCGACTTCGCGCGATACCCGGACTGGACGGGCGAGGTGAAGGAGGCCGAGGTCCTCGCGACCGACGCGCAGGGGCGTGCCGAGCAGGTCCGGCTCGTCATGGACGCCGGTGCGATCAAGGACGACCAGACGCTGGGCTACACCTGGACCGGTGAGCACGAGGTCTCCTGGACGCTGGTGAAGTCCCAGATGCTGCGCTCCCTCGACGGTTCCTACCTCCTCCGCCCCGCGGGCACCGGCACGGAGGTCACCTACCGCCTCACGGTGGACGTCAAGATCCCCATGCTCGGCATGATCAAGCGCAAGGCGGAAAAGGTCATCATCGACCGAGCCCTGGCAGGCCTGAAGAAGCGCGTGGAGTCGGGAAAGTAGCGTAGCCGCGGGCAGTCGTGCCTCCCCCGGCCCGAACCGCCTGGGGGGGGCGCCCCCGGGGCGGCACGGGCGGGCGGTGGGCACCTCCCGCCCGAGCGAAGCCGAGAGCGGGGGAGGCACCCCGCGACGCGGGCCTGCGAACTCCCCGGCGGGCCGCCGCCCGCCGGTCACCAGCCCAACCGGCGGAGCCCCGGGTACCGTTCACCCCCATGCGCACCCTCCTGCTCACGGGCCCCGGCGGCACCGGCCGTACCACCGTCGCCGCCGCCACCGCGCTCAAGGCCGCCCGCCGGGGCACCCGCACCCTCCTCCTCGGCGCCGACCGCGACGACACCCTCGGCGCCGCCCTCGGCGTGCCCACCGGCCCCGCGCCCACCCCCGTCGAACCCGGCCTCACCGCATGGCGTCCCGACGCCGCCCAGGGCTTCCGGGAGGCCCTCGCCGCCCTCCAGGACCGCGCCGCCTCCGCGCTCGACCTGCTGGGCGCCTCCCGCCTGGACCCCGAAGAGCTGACCCCGCTCCCCGGCGCCGACGACCTCGCCCTGCTGCGCGCCCTGCGCGAGGCCGCCCTCGCCGAGGCGCACGACCTCCTCGTCGTGGACCTCCCGCCCGCGCTCCGCGCCCTCGCCCTGCTCGCCGCGCCCGAGGAACTGCGCCGGAGCCTGCGCCGCCTGCTCCCGCCCGAGCGGCAGGCCGCCCGGGCCCTGCGCCCCGTCCTCGGCCGGCTCGCGGGCGTCCCCATGCCCGCCGAGGCGCTGTACGAGGCGACCGCCCGCTGGGACCTGGAACTGGCCGCCGCGGAGGCCGTCCTGGCCGACCGGAACACCACCGTCCGGCTGGTCGCCGAACCGGGGCCGGCCGGAGCCGACGCCGTCCGCGCCACGGCCCTCGGTCTCGCCCTGCGCGGCCTGCGCACCGACCTGCTGGTCGCCAACCGCGTCCTGCCCGAGGACGTCCCGGCGGACAGCTGGCTCGGCGGCCCGCTCGCCCAGCAGCGCAAGACGCTGGAGGAGTGGCGCGGGACGTACGACGTCCACGCCGTCGCCCACCTCGGCCGCGACCCGCGCGGCACGGACGACCTCGCCGCCCTCGACGTGCCCGGCGTCAACCCGGCCGCCTCCCCGGTCGAGTGGCCCGTCACCGACCGGCTGGCCGAGGACGGCGTCCTGGTCTGGCACATCCCGCTGCCCGGCGCCGTACGCGAGGAGCTCGACCTGGTCCGCCGCGGGGACGAACTGGTCGTCGCGGCGGGTCCGTTCCGCCGCATCGTTCCGCTGCCCTCCGCGCTGCGCCGCTGCACCGTGGAGGGGGCCGGGCTGCGGGAGGACACCCTCGCCGTCCGGTTCACGCCGGACCCGGGGCTGTGGCCGCGGGGACGATGACCCGACGGGGGCCGGGGCCGTTCGGGTAACGTCGTAAGGACGAACCGTAGTCAGGAGTCCGTCATGAGCGAAGAGCTCCCCCCGTCCGAGGCCCCCCGCCCCGACGAGGCCGACACGGTCGACGAGACGCGTGCGACCGACGAGACGCGTGCGACCGGTGGGAAAGCGACCGCCGAGGCGCATGCCACCGACGCCGACGCCTGGGCCACGGCGTGCGCCGAGGACCTGGAGGCGGAGAAGGCCCGCCGCCGTGCCGCGTACGGGCCGCCGCCCGGCTCCGCCGCCGAGGAACTGCGCCGGCTCGTCGACACCGTCGCCGACAAGCTGGCCGGCCTCCAGTCCCCGCTGCTCGGCCAGGTCGCCGGGCCCGCCGCCCAGCAGGTGGTCCGGCAGGTCGTCCAGCAGGCGAAGGCCGCCGTCGAACCGGTCATCGAGCGCAACCCGGACGTGTTCGACCACCTCGCCGCCGCCGGTGGCGAACTCCTCGCCGCCTACCGCTCCGCCGTCCAGAACCAGGAACGCCGCTGGACCACCGGCGACACCGCCGCCAAGGACCCGAGCGACCCCCGCGACCAGGGCGAACGCGGCACCGACGGCCGGGACGAGGACGACGGTGGCACCGGTCCGGGCCAGCGCATCGACCTGGACTGAGCCCCGCCTCGGGTACGGTTGCCCTTAGCGGGGCTCGACCGAACTGAGGGATTCATGGGACTCACCATCGGCGTCGACATCGGCGGCACGAAGATCGCGGCCGGCGTGGTCGACGAGGAAGGCAACATCCTCTCGACCCACAAGGTGCCGACCCCCACCACACCCGAGGCCATCGTGGACGCCATCGCCTCCGCGGTGGAGGGCGCGCGCGTGGGGCACGAGATCGTCGGCGTCGGCATCGGTGCCGCCGGATACGTCAACCGCCAGCGCTCCACGGTCTACTTCGCGCCCAACATCGACTGGCGCCAGGAGCCGCTCAAGGAGAAGGTCGAGGCGCGCGTCGGCCTCCCCGTCGTCGTGGAGAACGACGCCAACGCCGCGGCCTGGGGCGAGTACAAGTTCGGCGGCGGCAAGGGCCACCGCAACGTCATCTGCATCACCCTGGGCACCGGCCTCGGCGGCGGCATCATCATCGGCAACAAGCTGCGCCGCGGTCACTTCGGCGTGGCCGCCGAGTTCGGCCACATCCGCATGGTGCCCGACGGCCTGCTGTGCGGCTGCGGCTCGCAGGGCTGCTGGGAGCAGTACGCGTCGGGGCGGGCGCTGGTCAGGTACGCCAAGCAGCGCGCCAACGCCACCCCCGAGCGCGCCGAGGTGCTGCTCGCGCTCGGCGACGGCACCCCCGACGGCATCGAGGGCAAGCACATCTCGGTCGCCGCCCGCCAGGGCTGCCCGGTCGCCGTCGACTCCTACCGGGAACTGGCCCGCTGGGCCGGCGCCGGTCTCGCCGACCTGGCCTCGCTCTTCGACCCGTCCGCCTTCATCGTCGGCGGCGGCCTCTCGGACGAGGGCGACCTGGTCCTCGACCCGATCCGCAAGTCGTACAAGCGCTGGCTGGTCGGCGGCAACTGGCGCCCGGTCGCCGACGTGATCGCCGCCCAACTCGGCAACAAGGCCGGCCTCGTCGGCGCAGCCGACCTGGCCCGGGAGCCCGACCCGATCATGTGACGATCGCTGTTTGATCGACGGGACCCGTCCCACCCCGAGGGGCGCGGGGAACTGCGCGACCAGCCACGACGAACCGGCAGTCGCCCACGATCCCCGCGCCCGCCCCATAAGGCGCCCGATCACGCGGTCCCGTAAATTGACCGCATGGCAACGTCCCTCCCCGCGCTCCCCAACTCCCGGACAGAACCCGACGGTTCCGCAGTCATCCGCGTCCTGAGCTACAACATCCGCTCGATGCGCGACGACACCGACGCCCTCGCCCGCGTCATCACGGCCTGCGCACCCGACCTCGTCCTCCTCCAGGAGGCCCCCCGCTTCTTCCGCTGGCGCAAGAAGATCACCCGGCTCGCCGCCGCCAGCGACCTGGTCCTGCTCTCCGGCGGCGCAACCGCCGCCGGCCCCGCGCTGCTCTGCTCCCTGCGGGCCACCGTGGAGCGCACCGAGGACGTGCTGCTTCCGCTCACGCCCGGTCAGCACCGCAGGGGCCTGGCCAGCGCCGTGGTCCGGATCGGCGGGGCCCGTCTCGGCGTCCTCAGCACCCACCTGTCGCTGCGGCCGGACGAGCGCCACGAGCAGGCCGGCCTGCTCCTCGACCACCTGGCCGGTCTCGGCGTGACGCACGCCGTGGCGGGCGGCGACCTGAACGAGCGCCCCGGCGGCCGCACCTTCCGGCGGCTCGGCGACGGACTGCGCGACTGCTGGACCGCCGCGCCCTGGGGCGGGGAGTACACCTTCCCCGCCACCGCCCCGGACCGCCGTATCGACGCGGTCTTCGTCACCGAGGGCGTCGAGGTGCTGGGCTGCGGGGTGCCGTCGGGACTGCCCGGGGTGGCGGAGGACGACCTGAGGGCGGCCACGGACCACCTCCCGGTCCTGACCGCCCTCCGCGTACCCGCGACGCCCGCCTGACGCCCGGCCGACTACACCACCGCGCCCCGCCCCGGGTCGTCGTCGTCCTCGTCGCCCGTCCGCATCCGCACGACCAGGGTGGCGAAGCCGCCGAGGAAGCCGCCGATGCTCAGGGTCGTCAGCCACCAGGTCATGTCCCAGCCGAGCAGCACCGCCAGCAGGAGCAGCACCGGGCCGCCGATCACGCCCAGCCAGGCGAACTTCGCGGTGGGGTCGGCATCGGGCAGGGGCGGCGGCTCGGGCGGCACGAAGTGGCCCTCGTCGTCCGCGTCGAAGTCGTCGTCGGACGGCTCGGCGGGGGTGTGGTCGCGGGGACCGACACCGGGCGCGAACGCGACGGAGCCGCCCAGCGGCCGGTCCGAGGAAGGCCGGTCCGCCGACGGCTTCTCGTCGTTCACCTCCGGCTCCAGCAGCGCCAGGTCCTCGACCGACTTGAACGGCTTCGCGCCCGCCGGATCCGGGGGCTCCTCCCCGTATCCGGCGACGATCGCGTCCCAGGCGGCGTCCTCGTCGAAGGGCATGCCCTGCGCCCCGGGACCGCCGTCCGCGGCTCGCTCCCGCCCCTCGCGGTGCTCCCGCTCCAGGTCCCGCTCCTCGCGGTCCTCGCGGTCGGAGTCGTGCTCAGCCACCTGCGGCCGTCCCTTCCTTGCCGAGACCGGGCTCCGGTTCCCCGACGGAACCGGGCGCGAGCCGGCCGATGAACGCGACGCTCTCCGCGAAGATCCGGTCCGCATCGTGGTCCAACGTCGCCACGTGGTAGCTCTGTTCCAGCAGGATCTCCGTCACGTCCGTCGACGACACCCGGCCCAGGATCCGCGCCGAGTCGGCGGGCGGCACCACGTGGTCCTGCGGGCTGCGCAGCAACAGCAGCGGCTGGGTCACCTGGGGCAGGTCGCCGTCGGCCAGCCGGAAGAAGGCGCGCAGCGAGTGCGCCGCGTGCAGCGGCACCCTGTCGTACCCCAGCTCCGCGCCGAGCGGCTTGGCGATGTCGCTGGCGATGCCCTTCGTGGCCGGTACCAGGTGGCGCAGGACCGGCAGGGCGTGCTGGGCGACGCCGTGCATGCGGTTCGCCGGGTTCACGACGATGACGCCCTCCACCGCGTCCCCGTGCTTCGCGGCCAGCCGCAGCGCCAGCGCGCCGCCCATGGACAGGCCGGCCACGAAGACCCGGGCGCAGCGCTCGCGCAGGGCGCGCAGCTCGCGGTCCACCTCCGCGTACCAGTCCTGCCAGCCCGTGACCTGCATGTCCTGCCAGCGGGTGCCGTGCCCGGGCAGCAGCGGCAGCGTCACCGTCAGGCCGCGCTCGGCCAGATACCGGGCCCAGGGACGCAGCGACTGCGGGGAACCCGTGAAACCGTGGCAGAGGAGGACGCCGACCTCCCCGCCCTCGTGGCGGAACGGCTCGGCTCCGGGCAGCACCGGCACGTCTCGGTCTCCTGTCGTCAGGGGGGACTCGCGGGTCTTTCACCGTACGCGACCGTACTGACACCGACCAGGGCCGTCGGGGCCATTGACGGCGTCCCGGGATAAGGTCTGACCCACGGACACGGGAGGCACTGGGTTGTTGTACGGCACGATGAAGCTCACCATCGGAGGGTCGCTGAAGCTTGCCTTCCGGCCCTGGGTGGAGGGCCTGGAGCACATCCCGGCCGACGGCCCCGCCATTCTGGCGAGCAACCACCTGTCGTTCTCCGACTCGTTCTTCCTGCCCGCCGTCCTCGACCGCAAGGTGACCTTCATCGCCAAGGCCGAGTACTTCAACACGCCCGGGGTCAAGGGCAGGCTGACCGCCGCCTTCTTCAAGGGCGTGGGCCAGCTCCCGGTGGACCGCTCCGGCGCGCGCGGCGCGGGGGAGGCCGCCATCAAGAGCGGCATAGAGGTCCTGGAGCGCGGCGAGCTGTTCGGCATCTACCCCGAGGGCACCCGCTCCCCGGACGGCCGCCTCTACCGCGGCAAGCCGGGCGGCCTCGCGCGCGTGGCCCTCGCCACCGGTGCGCCCGTGATCCCGGTCGCCATGATCGACACCGAGAAGATCCAGCCGCCCGGTCAGGTGATGCCGAAGCTGATGCGCCCCGGCATCCGCATCGGCAAGCCGCTGGACTTCTCCCGCTACCAGGGCATGGAGCACGACCGCTTCGTGCTCCGCGCGGTGACCGACGAGGTCATGTACGAGATCATGAAGCTCTCCGGCCAGGAGTACGTCGACATGTACGCGACCGCCATGAAGCGGCAGATCGCGGAGGCGGCGAAGGCCGAGAAGGAAGCGGGCAAGGCGGCGAAGGCCGGGAAGGACCGGGCCGCGACGTAGCCCGGAAAGGCCCGGGAGGGGGGACATGGCCAGGCGCGAGAGAGTCATGAGGATGTCGGTCGAGCTGCCGCTGTGGCGCGCGCTCGCCGGCTACCGCGTGCTCACCATGCTGTACGCGATCGGTTTCTTCGCCACCGCCCACTCCGGCTTCGCCCGCCCCTGGCTCGCCGTCGCCTACTACGCCGTCCTCTTCGTCTGGACCCTGGCCACCCTCCCCAGGGTCACGAACGCCGCCAACTGCACCAAGCGGTTCCTCGCCGCCGACCTCACCGTCGCGCTCACCGGCATCCTGCTCACGCCCTTCGCCGACGCCCACGAGCGCGTCATGGACGGCGGTCCGACCCTGCCGTCGATATGGACCGCCGGTTCCGTGCTGGCCTTCGCCATCAAGGGCGGCTGGCGCTGGGCCGCCGTCGCCTCCACCCTCGTCGCCGTGGCCAACCTGGTCGAACGCGGCACCCCGGCCCGCGACACCGTCCACAACGTCGTCCTCGTCTGGGTCGCCTCCATCGCCATCGGCTACGTCGTCGAGGTCGCCCGCGCCTCCGAGCGCACTCTCGCGCGCGCCCTGGAGATCGAGGCGGCGACCAGGGAGCGCGAGCGGCTCGCCCGGGACATCCACGACAGCGTCCTCCAGGTGCTGGCGATGGTGCAGCGCCGGGGCGCCGTCATCGGCGGCGAGGCGGCCGAACTGGGCCGGCTGGCCGGTGAGCAGGAGGTGGCTCTGCGCACCCTGGTCTCCGGCGGCCTGGTGCCCGTCTCCAGGGTGTCGGAGGACGCCGCCGAGGGCGCCGTCGTACGGATGGTCGAGGAACCGGAGGGAACTGCCCCGGACGGCCCCGTCGACCTGCGCGCCCTGCTCGCCCCGTACGCCGGCTCGCTGGTGAACCTCGCCGAGCCGGGCGCGCCGGTTCTCCTCGCCCCGCGTGCCGCACGGGAGCTGGCGGCCGCCGTGGGCGCCGCCCTGGACAATGTCCGCGAGCACGTCGGCGAGCAGGCGCGCGCGTGGATCCTGGTCGAGGACGAACCGGACGAGGTGATCGTCACCGTCCGCGACGAGGGGCCCGGCATCCCGGACGGACGGCTGGCCGAGGCCGAGGGCGAGGGCCGGCTCGGCGTGGCCCTGTCGATCCGCGGCCGGCTGCGCGACCTCGGCGGCACGGCCGAACTGATCTCGGTGCCCGGCCAGGGCACCGAAGTCGAACTGAAGGCACCGAAGAAGACCACCGGTACCCGCGGTACCGGCGCACGGGGGAAGGCAGCGGACCATGAGTGAACGGCAGGACCCGGTACGGCGCGACCCGGAACGGCAGGACCCGGGGCGGCAGGATCCCGAACGGCGGGGCCCGATCAGGGTCATGGTGGTCGACGACCACCCGATGTGGCGCGACGCCGTGGCCCGGGACCTGGCCGAGTCCGGCTTCGACGTGGTCGCCACCGCCGGCGACGGCGACCAGGCGGTGCGCCGGGCCGCCGCGGCCGCGCCCGACGTCCTCGTGCTCGACCTCAACCTGCCCGGCAAGCCCGGCGTCCAGGTCTGCAAGGAGGTCGTCGGCACCGACCCGAAGCTGCGCGTCCTCGTGCTCTCGGCGAGCGGGGAGCACGCCGACGTGCTGGAGGCGGTCAAGTCCGGCGCGACCGGATACCTGCTGAAGTCGGCCTCCACCGAGGAGCTGCGGGACGCGGTGCGCCGTACGGCCGCCGGCGACCCGGTCTTCACCCCGGGACTCGCCGGACTCGTCCTCGGCGAGTACCGCCGCCTCGCCTCCGAGCCCGCGCCCGCCGCGGGCACCGACGACCCCGGCGCGCCCCGGCTCACCGACCGGGAGACCGAGGTGCTGCGCCTGGTCGCCAAGGGGCTGAGCTACAAGCAGATCGCCGAACGCCTCGTCATCTCCCACCGCACCGTGCAGAACCACGTCCAGAACACCCTCGGCAAGCTCCAGTTGCACAACCGCGTGGAGCTGGTGCGGTACGCGATAGAACGGGGTCTGGACGACGCGTGACCCGCGCGGGACAGTGGACTGGCCTCAACCACCCACTGTGGCAAGGGGATCACGCGATGAAGGTCGGAGTACTGACCGGCGGCGGCGACTGCCCCGGGCTCAACGCCGTCATCCGGGCCGTCGTCCGCAAGGGCGTCCAGGAGTACGGCTACGACTTCACCGGCTTCCGGGACGGCTGGCGCGGCCCCCTGGAGGGCGACACCGTCCCGCTCGACATCCCGGCCGTCCGCGGCATCCTGCCCCGCGGCGGCACCGTCCTCGGCTCCTCGCGCACCAACCCGCTCAAGCAGCGGGACGGCATCCGGCGCATCAAGGAGAACCTCTCCGCACTCGGCGTCGACGCGCTCATCACCATCGGCGGCGAGGACACCCTCGGCGTCGCCACCCGCCTCGCGGACGAGTACGGCGTGCCCTGCGTCGGCGTCCCCAAGACCATCGACAACGACCTGTCCGCCACCGACTACACCTTCGGCTTCGACACCGCCGTCGGCATCGCCACCGAGGCCATCGACCGGCTGCACACCACCGCCGAGTCCCACATGCGCGTCCTGGTCGTCGAGGTCATGGGCCGGCACGCCGGCTGGATCGCCCTCCACTCCGGCCTGGCCGGCGGCGCCAACGTCATCCTCATCCCCGAGCAGCGCTTCGACGTCGAGCAGGTGTGCGCCTGGGTGACCTCCCGCTTCCGGGCCTCCTACGCCCCGATCGTGGTCGTCGCCGAGGGCGCGATGCCGCGCGACGGCGACATGGTGCTCAAGGACGAGTCGCTGGACTCCTACGGGCACGTCCGGCTGTCCGGGGTCGGCGAATGGCTGGCCAAGCAGATCGAGAAACGCACCGGCAACGAGGCCCGCACCACCGTCCTCGGCCACGTTCAGCGCGGCGGCACGCCCAGCGCCTTCGACCGCTGGCTCGCCACCCGCTTCGGCCTGCACGCCATCGACTGCGTGCACGACGGGGACTTCGGCAAGATGGTCGCCCTGCGCGGCACGGACATCGTCCGCGTCCCGATCGCCGAGGCCACCGCGCGGCTGAAGACGGTCGACCCGGCGCTGTACGAGGAGGTCGGCGTCTTCTTCGGCTGACCGCCGGGGGACCTGCCGCTGACCGGCGAGGGTGGGCCGGGGGCCGTATATTCGGCCCGGAGCCCACCACCACGGGAGCGGTCATGGAGATCCTTGCCTTCGGCGTCCAGGCCGACGAGAAGCCCCTGATCGAACGGGCCTTCCGCGACCACGAGGACGTCCGCTGCCTGGACGTCTTCCTCAACGAGGACACCGCCCCCATCGCGGCCGGTCACGAGATCGTCTCCACGTCCGTCAACGCCGACCTCGGCGCGGACGTCCTGGAGATCCTCGCGGCCGGCGGCACCCGGATGGTGGCCCAGCGCTCCACCGGCTTCAACAACGTCGACCTGGCCACCGCCGAGCGGCTCGGCATCACCGTGGCCCGGGTGTCGTACTACTCGCCGTACTCGGTCGCCGAGTTCGCCTGGGCCCTCGCCACGGCCGTCAACCGGCGGATCGTGCGCGCCTCCATCCGCACCCGCGACTTCGACTTCCGCCTCGACGGCCTGATGGGCCGCGACCTGCACGGCCGCACCGCCGGCGTCCTCGGCACCGGCAAGATCGGCGAGGCCTTCGCCCGGATCGCCCACGGCTTCGGCATGCGGCTGCTCGGCTGGGACGTCGCCGAGAACCCGGCCTGCGTGGAGCTGGGCATGCGCTACGTCCCCAAGGACGAGCTGCTCGCCCGCTCCGACCTGATCACCCTGCACGTCCCGCTGATGGCCGAGACCCGGCACCTGATCGACGCCGCCGCCCTGAAGGCGATGCGCGACGACGCCATCCTCGTCAACTCCAGCCGCGGCGGACTGATCGACACCGCGGCCCTCGTAGGCGAGCTGCGCGCGGGCCGGTTCTCGGGCGTGGGCCTGGACGTGTACGAGGCGGAGGCGGGCCTGTTCTTCCTCGACAAGTCCCTGGAGGCCGTCGAGGACGACACCCTGGCCCGCCTCGTCACCTTCCCGAACGTGCTGGTCACCTCGCACCAGGCCTACTACACCGAGGACGCCGTCGGCCAGATCGTCGACACGACCGTGCGCAACGTCCTCGACTACCGTCAGGGCCGCCGCTCGGAGAACGTGCTGGTCCCGCGCAGCTGACCGGCCAGCTCCCGCACGATCGCGGTGCCGTTCAGCGTCAGCACCGACTCCGGGTGGAACTGCACCCCGGCGAAGCCGTCGCCCCGCAGCGCGTGCACCTCGCCGCCCGCCGAGCGGCTCACCTCGACGCCGTGGGCGGCCAGCTCCAGAGCGGCCTCGTCGTCGCAGCGCGCCGTGAAGCTGTTGTAGAAGCCGACCGTCTCCCGCCGCCCGAACAGGTCGATCTCCGTCTGCGCCCCCTGGTACGGCACCTCCTTGCGGACGATGCCGAGGCCCAGCTCGGCCGCGATCAGCTCGTGCCCGAGGCAGACGCCGAGGACGCCGTGCCGGTGCGTCCCGAGCACCTCGGCGGTCAGGGAGCGCAGGAAACGCATCTTCGGGTCGGCCGGATCCGAGGGATCACCGGGCCCCGGCCCCAGCACCACCGGGCCACCCTCGTGCCCCAGCACCGCCTCGCGCAGCCCCGGCTCGTCGTACCGCCGTACGCTCACCGTGAGCCCCGAGGAGCGCAGCACGTGCGCGAGCATCGCCGTGAAGGTGTCCTCCGCGTCGACGACGAGCGCGTGCCCGCTCAGGGCGGCCGACGGCTCCTGCATCCGCAGCCAGAACGGCGCCAGCGAGGCCCGGCGCCCGTCCAGCGCGGCCCGCACCCGGGGATCGTCGGCCAGCTTCGGACGCTCGGCCTCCGCCCGCGGCCGGGACGGACGTACGCCCAGCGCCGCCAGTACGCCGGCCGCCTTGGCGTGGGTCTCCGCCACCTCGCCCGCCGGGTCCGAGCCGCGCACCAGGGTGGCGCCGACCGGCACCCGCAGCCGCCCGTCGGCGTCGATGTCGGCGGTGCGGATCAGGATGGGCGAGTCGAGCGTCTGGGGGCCGGCCGCCCCGCCGGGGCCGTCCCCCGGGCCCCGCCCGAGCAGGGCCAGCGCGCCCGCGTAGTAGCCCCGCCCGCCGCTCTCGTGCCGCTCGATCACCCGGCAGGCGTTCTGCACCGGCGAGCCGGTGACCGTGGCCGCGAACATCGTCTCCCGCAGCACCTCCCGGGCGTCCAGGGAGGACTTGCCGCGCAGCTCGTACTCGGTGTGCGCGAGGTGCGCCATCTCCTTCAGCCGCGGGCCGACGACCACGCCGCCCATGTCGCCGACGGTGCACATCATCTTCAGTTCCTCGTCGACGACCATCGACAGCTCCTCGATCTCCTTGCCGTCGGCGAGGAAGCCGAGCAGGTGCTCGGGGGTCGGGCCCTCGGCGGGGTAGCGGTACGTGCCGCTGATCGGGTTCATGACGACCGTGCCCCCGGACATCCGCACGTGCACCTCCGGGCTGGCCCCGACCAGCGTGCGGTCCCCGGTGTGCACGACGAACGTCCAGTACGCGCCCCGCTCGCCCTCCAGGAGCCGCCGGAACAGGGCCAGCGCGTCGGCCCGCCCGAACCCGGGGATCCGCCCCTCGTACGTCCGCCGGATCACGAAGTTGGCGCCCTCGCCGCGCCCGATCTCCTCGTCCAGGACCCGGCCGACGGTCCGCGCGTACTCCTCGTCGCCGACGTCGAAGCCCCCGCCCTCCACCCGCACCTCGTGCGCGGGCAACTGCGCCAGCGCCTCGGCGAGCGGGATGCCGTACCGCTCCTCGGGGGTGAGCATCAGCAGCGGTGTGCCGTCGTCGCGGACGTCGAAGCCGCGCTCGCGGATCTGCCGGAAGGGGACGAGCGCCAGGCCTTCGTCGGGCAGGTCGGCGAGCGCGCCGTGCTCCGTGACCGGGCCGAGCAGCAGTTCCACGAGATCGTGGTCGTGGCCCGGGGCGCGGCGGCGCAGCAGGGCGAAGGGGCGGGGGTCGGTCAGGAGGCTGTCGAGCGGTGTCATGGATCCGTGTCCTTCTCGGTTCGGCGGAGAGTTCGTCGGAGAGGAGGAACGGACCCGGGCTCGAAAACGCCGAAGGCCGCCCCTCGGGCGGCCTTCGCGGAGTCTTGCTGTCGCGCGCAGTCAGTGGGCCGCCGGATGAGCGGTCCACCACCAGTTCTGGGTCGAGTGCGCGAACATGCCGTCGACCCTAGCGCATCCGCGCGCGGCGCCGCGGCACGTCCCGCGATACGGGACGGCCGCGGCGCACCGCATCAGATGATCATGCCGTACGTGTTCCAGCCGCCGCCGATGCTGGTGCGGCCCTTGAACGGCGCCGAGGCGCTGCCGGTGCCCTGGTAGAACCAGAGCACGCCGTCCTTGTCGCGGGCGATCAGGTCCGGCACTCCGTCGCGGTTCAGGTCGCTCGGCCCGTTCAGCACGTCGTACACGTTCCAGCCGCCGCCGACCCGGGTGCGGGCCTCGAACACGGCCGACGCGTCGCCCGTGCCCTTGTACAGCCACAGGACGCCGCTCTTGTCGCGGGCGACGAGGTCCGGCCTGCCGTCGCCGGTGAGGTCGCCGGTGTCGGTCAGCATGTTGTAGACGGACCAGCCGCCGCCGATCCTGGACTTGGTCTCGAAGGGAGCGGCGGTGTTGCCGGTGCCCTTGTAGAGCCAGAGCACGCCGCTCTTGTCGCGGGCGATCAGGTCCGGCCTGCCGTCACCCGTGAGGTCGCGGGCGCCGGTGATCGTGTCGTAGACGGACCAGCCGCCGCCGACCCGGGTGCGGGCCTCGAACGGCTCCGTCATGTCGCCGCTGCCCTTGTAGTACCAGAGCACACCGCTCTTGTCGCGGGCCACCGCGTCGCCGGTGCCGTCGGCGCGCAGCGCCGTCAGCGTCGTCACCGTGTTGTAGGTGTTCCAGCCGCCGCCGATGCGGAAGCGGCCGAAGAACGGCGAGGAGGCGCTGCCGGTGCCCTGGTACTGCCACAGCACGCCCGAGGAGTCCCGGCCGAGGATGTCGTACCGGTCGGTGCCCGGGTCGGGCGCGGTGCCCTTGGCCAGCTGGACGTCGGCCGTGCGGACGTAACCGATGCGGTGGTTGAAGCGGATCGGGTAGTACGTGGTGTCGCCCACGACCACCGTGCGCGAGCCCTCGCCCGAGCCGTCGATGTTGCCGCTGTTGTAGTACGAGCCCTTCATGGCGCCGCCGGCCAGGGCGTACTTCTGTCCGGAGAGGACGCCGTACTTGCTCAGCGACTCGTTGTTCTTGCTCTGGACCGGCACTCCGGTGCCCGTGTACGCGCTGTCCTCGGGGTAGGCGCGCCCGTACACCGGTATGGAGCTCGCCCCGGCCTTGGCCGTGACCACGTCCGGCGTGCCGACGGCGGCGGCGAACTGGCCGCCCCGGTTGTAGAACCAGGCCTTCTTGCCGCCGTACCAGATGGCCGTCCAGTCCTGCCGGGCCTCGGCGACCACGAACTCGCCGCCGGCCAGGACCTTGTTGCCCCAGTTCCAGCCCTCGGACCAGGACTGGCTGCCCAGGTACGGGTCGGTGAGCATGGCCGAGGAGGTGGACGGCGAGGAGTAGAGGTAGACGAAGTTCGCCGGCTGCTTGGGGACCGAGGAGCCGCCGTTGGTGATCTTCGGCTGGTTCGCCGTGGTGAACGGCGGGACCACGCGGATCACCTGGCCGGGCTTGTACGGGCCGCCCGGGCCCTCGGCGCCGGTCGGGGCGCCCAGCAGGTCCATGTAGTGGTTCCAGTCCCAGAACGGACCCGGGTCCCAGTGCTGGGACTTCACGTTGCCGTCCAGGACGCCCGGGACCTCGTCGTGGCCGAGGACGTGCTCACGGTCCAGCGGGATGTCGTACTTGCCGGCCAGGTACTTCACCAGCGCGGCCGAGGACTCGTACTGCGGCTCGGTGTACCAGCTGCCGTCCTTGATCGCGTAACCCTCGTGCTCGATGCCGATCGAGTGCATGTTGAGGGTCTTGTTGGCCGCGTGCCAGGCCTCGTTCTTCGTCTCGACCATCTGGGTGACCAGACCGTCGGAGGCGCGGATCAGGTAGTGGGCGCTGGCGTACGAGTACGAGTTCTGGAAGACGCCCAGGGCGCTGCTGTAGCTGCCCTCGGTGTCGTGGATCACGATCGAGGTGATCTCGTGGCCGGCCGTGGGGCGGCTCGCGACGTTGTAGTTGCCCCAGTCGTCGATGCCGCCGTTCTGCTTGTAGGCGGCGGGACGGAAGTCGCAGTTCAGACCGGACGGGCACTCGGGGGCGGGGGCGGCGGACGCCGCGGCCAGCTCCAGGTCCGTCGTCTTCTTCGGCTCGACCGCCGGGTCGGCCGGCAGCGTCAGGGACTGGCCGTCGGCGGTGACGCGCTTCTCACCGGTCCTGATCGACTCGAACACGCGCTGCGCGAAGAGCTGCGCGCCCTTGTGGTCCGGGGCCTGGCTGGCCCGGGCCACGGCCGGGTACCAGGCGCCGGGGTCCTCGGGCAGCGAACCGGTGGCGTCCTTCTGGTACTTGGCCAGCAGCGCGGCGCCCGCGCGGATGCTCTCGCCGGTGTCGCTCTGCACCTCCTCGGCCGACGCGTCGATGAGGCCGGCCGCCTCGTCCAGGGTGTGCAGCCGCGGGTCCTCGGTGTCGACGGGCTTCTCGTCGAGGCTCTCGAGGGCCTTGTCGGCGTCGAAGTGCTTCTCGACGACGGGGTCGCCGCTGCGGTTCATGTGCTCGAGCCGGTGCTCGCGCTCCTCGGCGGCGCCGCCGTTCTCGAGGCTGTCCGCGTCGACGTCCGTGAGGCCCATGACGTTGTACGCGCCGGTGGTGCTCGGCAGGCCGTCGTGGTCCTCCCAGCGCGTCTGCCGGTACGAGACCGCCATCAGCACGCTCTGCGGAACGTCGAACTCCGCGGCGGCCTGCTCGAACTCGCTCTGCAGCCGGGCCCCCGGGGCCACGGCGGCCTGCGCCGGGTCCGAGCCGAGCAGGCCGGGCGAGGCCAGGGCCAGTCCGCCGGCGGTGGCGGCGACGGCCACCGCCGAGGCGACGCCGTAGACGAGCATTCTCTTCTTCTTGCGGTCTCTTCGATGGTCCGCGCTCAAAACCCCACCCCGGTATGCCCTCGATATGAATATGTGTGCGAGTCCGCTGTGATCCGAACTTCAGAGGCGCGTGAGGCTACCAACCCGTGCGCGGGGGCCCGCAGGGGGGTCCCGTCTCACCTGTCGGGCCAGGGGAAGACCGCGTCGCGTGACCCCGTAGTGTTAAGGGGTGACCGTGAACGCTAAGACCAGCCCGAGCGCTGGCAACACCTGGCGAGACCTGCCCGCGGCGCAGCAGCCCGAGTACCCCGACACCGAGGCTCTGCGCGCAGTGATCGCGGACCTCGAGTCGTATCCGCCGCTCGTCTTCGCGGGCGAGTGCGACCAGCTGCGCGCCCGGATGGCGGCCGTCGCCAAGGGAGAGGCGTTCCTCCTCCAGGGCGGCGACTGCGCCGAGGCCTTCGACGCGGTGTCCGCGGACCACATCCGCAACAAGCTCAAGACCCTCCTCCAGATGGGCGCCGTCCTCACCTACGCCGCGTCCGTGCCCGTGGTGAAGGTCGGGCGGATCGCCGGCCAGTACTCCAAGCCGCGCTCCAAGCCGACCGAGACCCGCGACGGCGTGACGCTGCCGACCTACCGCGGCGACTCCGTCAACGGCTTCGACTTCACCGAGGCGGCCCGGGTCCCCGACCCCGAGCGGCTCAAGCGCATGTACCACGCCTCGGCGTCCACGCTGAACCTGGTGCGCGCCTTCACCACCGGCGGCTACGCCGACCTCAGGCAGGTGCACGCCTGGAACCAGGACTTCGTGAAGTCCTCCCCCTCCGGCCAGCGCTACGAGCAGCTCGCCCGGGAGATCGACAACGCGCTGAACTTCATGCGGGCCTGCGGCACGGACCCGGCCGAGTTCCAGACCGTCGAGTTCTTCTCCTCGCACGAGGCGCTGCTGCTCGACTACGAGTCGGCCCTCACCCGCGTCGACTCGCGCACCGGCCAGCTGTACGACGTCTCCGCGCACATGGTGTGGATCGGTGAGCGCACCCGGCAGCTCGACCACGCGCACATCGAGTTCGCCTCGCGGATCCGCAACCCGATCGGCATCAAGCTCGGCCCGACGACCACGGCCGAGGAGGCGCTGCAGTACATCGAGCGGCTGGACCCGGAGCGCGAGCCCGGGCGGCTGACCTTCATCGTCCGGATGGGCGCGGACAAGATCCGCGACAAGCTCCCGGAGCTGGTGGAGAAGGTCACCGCGTCCGGGGCGACCGTCGCCTGGATCACCGACCCGATGCACGGCAACACCTACGAGGCGGCCTCCGGTCACAAGACCCGCCGCTTCGACGACGTGCTCGACGAGGTCAAGGGCTTCTTCGAGGTGCACAAGTCGCTCGGCACCCACCCGGGCGGCATCCACGTCGAGCTGACCGGTGACGACGTCACCGAGTGCGTGGGCGGCGGCGACGAGATCTTCGTCGACGACCTGCACCAGCGCTACGAGACGGCCTGCGACCCGCGGCTCAACCGCAGCCAGTCGCTCGACCTGGCGTTCCTGGTGGCGGAGATGTACCGGGACCAGTGACGGTCCGCCCGCGGCGGGCGGGTGAAATGGGGCGCGGGTCACACGGGATCCGCGCCCCTCGCACTTTTGCGGGCCTGGCGCGATGGGTAAGGTTAGGTTTGCCTCACCGATCAGTCGGGCCCTCCGGTCGTCGGTACGGCACGACCTTGTACCCCGCCCGGGAGGTGAACCGCGTGTTCGTCTGCAGCTGCTTCGGTGTCACCGAGGAACAGGTGAGGAGTCACGCGGAGGCCGGCGCGTGCACGCCCCGGCAGATCGCCTCCGCCTGCAAGGCGGGCACCGACTGCGGCGGCTGCGTACGGCGCATCCAGGCCCTGCTCGGGCGCGGCGCCTGCCCCCGCCGGCAGCTGGCCGACCAGGGTGCCCCGGTCCTGGCGGAGCTTCCCGAGGCGGCCTAGCCCCGTACTTCCGGCTCTAGAGGGAGCCGGGTCCCGACGGGTCCGGCTGGGTCTGCTCGATGACCGTCGACAGGTACAGCGACTCGCCCAGCTTCTCGACCAGGTCGAGCTGGGTCTCCAGGTAGTCGATGTGGTGCTCCTCGTCGGCGAGGATCGCCTCGAAGACGTTGGCCGACGTGATGTCGTGCTTGGCCCGCATCACCTCGATGCCCCGGCGCAGCCGGTCGATCGCCTCCAGCTCGATCTCCCGGTCGGCCTGGAGCATCTCCGTCACGCTCTGGCCGACCCGCACGTGGAAGAGGCGCTGGTAGTTCGGCAGGCCGTCCAGGAGCAGGATGCGGTCGGTGAGCACCTCGGCGTGGCGCATCTCGTCGAAGGACTCCGCGCGCGTGTACTTCGCGAGCTTGTGCCAGCCCTTGTGGTCCTGCAGCTTCGCGTGCAGGAAGTACTGGTTGATGGCCGTGAGCTCGGCGGTCAGCTGCTCATTGAGGAACTCGATGACTTCCGGGTCGCCCTGCATCGCTTGACGCTCCTTCGAACGGGAACAGGCGTGTTGCGCGGCATGATTGCACCGGC
The DNA here is from genome assembly GCF_000772045.1 of Streptomyces sp. CCM_MD2014. GTDB lineage: Bacteria > Actinomycetota > Actinomycetes > Streptomycetales > Streptomycetaceae > Streptomyces > Streptomyces salinarius. The sequence goes on from NZ_CP009754.1 coordinate 6,463,899, forward strand.
GTCGAAGATCGTCCAGTAAGTGTTGACTTAGTAAGTAAGTACGTGCTTAGTCGTCTTGGTGGTGATTAAGGATGGTTTGCCCGAATGTAAGTGGGGCGGGTCGGGGGCATCGGTCCGGGTCTGTCAGGATGGAGGCATGGGTCAGCCGGTGGAACACGGATCGGGAGAAGACGGTTCGCAAGGAGCGTCGCGGTTCGAGCTCCCGCCCGGGCAGCGACTGCAGCGCGGCTGGCCCGTCACCCACTACGGACCGGTCCCGAAGTTCCGGCCGGAGCGCTGGGAGTTCCGGGTCTTCGGCGCCACCACCGACGACGAGAAGCGCGGCTGGACCCACGACGAGTTCACCGCCCTGCCGTACACCACGGTCGTCGCCGACCTGCACTGCGTCACGAAGTTCAGCATGCTCGGCTCCGAGTGGGGCGGCGTCCCGGCCACCACGATCCTGGAGCTCGTCCCGCCCGCGCCCGCCGTCACCCACGTGATGGTCTGGGCCGAGTACGGCTTCAGCTCCAACCTCAGGCTGTCCGACTTCGCCGCCGAGCGCACCCTCTTCGCCACCCACAAGGACGGCGAGCTGCTCACCGCCGAGCACGGCTTCCCGCTGCGGCTGATCGTCCCGCACCTGTACGCCTGGAAGGGCCCGAAGTGGGTCCGCGGCATCGAGTACATGACCGCCGACCGGCGCGGCTTCTGGGAGGAGCGCGGCTACCACAACATCGGCGACCCGTGGCGCGAGCAGCGTTACTCCTACCAGGAGGAGCCCGGGGACGGCCCCGAGCTGTGACCCGGCGCGGCCCCCTCGGGGCCCCGGGGGTCAGCCGTCGCGCAGCTTCTTCAGCCGTTCCACGTCCGCCGCGTGCCCCTCCTTGCCGCCGGGTGTCTCGATGACCAGCGGCACCCCCTCGGTCGCGGGGTGGGTCATCAGCGCGCGGAAGGGGTCCTCGCCGATGTGACCGGCACCGATGTTCTCGTGCCGGTCCTTGTGCGCTCCCGCCACGTCCTTGGAGTCGTTGGCGTGGATCAGCTTCAGCCGGCCCTCGCCGACCGTGTCCACCAGCAGGTCGAGGGTCTGGTGCATGCCGGAAGGGCCGGTCAGGTCGTGGCCCGCCGCGAAGATGTGGCACGTGTCCAGGCACACCCCGAGCTTCGGATGGGCGTCCAGCGCCTCGAAGTACGGCCCGAAGTCCCAGGTCCGCGAACACAGGGACGCGCCCTGCCCGGCGGTCGACTCGAGGAGCAGGTACGGGTCGTCGTCGTGGGTCAGCTCGTCGAGCAGCGGAAGCATGTGCTCCCGCACCTGCTTCAGCGCCACCGCCCGGTCCCGTCCGCCGGTCGCGCTCCCGGTGTGCACGACGACGCCGAGCGCCCCGATGGCCCGCCCGCGCCGCAGCGAGTGCCGCAGGGACTCCACCGACCGCTCCACCGTCGCCTCGGTGTGCGAACCGAAGTTGATCAGGTACGGCGCGTGCACGTACGCCGGGACCGACTCGGCCGCACAGGCCTGGCGGAAGGCCTCGTCCTGCTTCGGGTTGCCGGCCGGGGTGGCCCAGCCGCGCGGGTTGGCTACGAAGACCTGCACGGTCTCCGCCTTCAGCTCACGGGCGTAGGACAGCCCCACGGAGTGCAGCCCGCCGGCCACCGGGACGTGGCCGCCGACGGGGTTGCGGGGGAGGGCGGCGGGTGAGGGGGCCGTGGAGGAGGGGGCGGACTGTTGACTCTTCACCCGTCCAGGGTGTCATGCGTCCGGCGCTGCCCCGTCACCTGATGGTGATCTTGATGGTGGACCCCTCGGGAGCCGTGTCCCCGCCGTCCACCGACTGCTTCTCGACGGTGTCGCCGAACAGTCCGAGCAGGCCGCGGTCCTCGTCCACGTCGAAGCCCGCGTCCTGGAGCTCGCGCTTGGCGTCGTCCACGCTGTCGCCGACCACGTCCGGGACCTCGATCATCCGGGGGCCCTTGGACAGCGTGAGCGTCACCGTGTCGCCCTCGGCCGCACGGCCGCCCGCGTCCGGCGTCTGCCGGGCCACCTGGCCGCTGTCGTACTCCGAGTTCACCCGCTCGTCGGCGACCTTCACCTTCAGACCGGCCTCCGCCAGCTCGGCCTTCGCGTCCTCCAGGTCGTCGCCGGTGACGTCCGGGACGTCGATCGGGCTGCCCTTGCTGACCACCAGGGCGACGGCGGAGCCCGCGCGCACCGTGGTGCCCGGCCGGGGCTTGGAGGAGATCACGAAGCCCTTGGCCACCTCGCCGCTGAACGCCTCGGTCACCATGCCGGGCTCCAGGCCATCGTCCTCCAGCAGCTTGCGCGCCCGGTCCAGCCTGTAGCCGGACACGTCCGGCAGCTTCACGGTGTCGGGGCCGTCGGAGACGGTGAGCGACACGGAGTCGTTCTTCCGGATGCGGTCGCCCACCCCGGGATCGGTGCTGATGACCTTGCCGCGCTCCACGGTGTCGCTGTAGGCGTGCTTCACCTTGCCGACGTCGAGACCGGCCTCGTCCAGCCGGTCCCGGGCCTGCGCCTCGGTCTTGGACAGCAGCGGCGGCACCTTGGTGAACTGGCCGGAGTTGATGTACCAGACGCCGGTGCCGACCCCGAGCACCAGCAGGACGGCCACGACGACCGCCAGCGGACCGCGTCGCGGCCGGGGCAGGCGGGCCCGGGGCGGGGCCGGCGGGGGAGCGGACAGCCTGCTGGTGCGGTCGACCCCGTCCGCGCCGGACGCGCCGTCGCCCTCGTCCTCGTTGACGGGCAGCGGGCGGGGCATCGTCAGCGCGCGCGGGATGACGCTCGTACGGTCCTCGGCGTTGTCGTGCTCCGCGGCGAGGGCCTGCGGCGGCACCGCGTCCAGCTGGTCCGCGCTCAGCGCCGCACGTGCCTCGCGGGTCCGCGCGAGCAGCGCCACCGCGTCGTGGGGCCGGATCTCCGGGTTGCGCGCCGTCGCCGCGGCGACCAGCTCGTCCAGCTCGAACGCCATCTCCGGTACGGCGGCCGACGGCGGCGGCACGTCCTCGTGGAGGTGCTTGTAGAGCACCGCCGCGGGGGAGTCCCCGTCGTGCGGCTTGGCGCCGGTCAGCATTTCGTACAGCACGACACCGCACGCGTACACGTCGACCCTGGGATCGGCCGTGCCGTGCTCGATCTGCTCGGGCGCCAGGTAGGAGACGGTGCCGAGGACGGCGCCGGTGGTGCTGGTGACGGTGTTCACGGCGCGGACCAGGCCGAAGTCGGCGACCTTGACCCGGCCGTCGTCCCCTATGAGCACGTTCTCCGGCTTCATGTCCCGGTGCACGAAGCCCGCCCGGTGCGCGGCACCGAGCGCGGCGAGGACCGGCTCCAGGATGTCCAGTGCGGCCCGCGGCCTGAGCGCTCCGCGTTCGCGCAGCACGTCCCGCAGGGTGCAGCCCGCGATGTACTCCATCGCGAGGTAGACGTACGCCCCCTCGGCCCCCTGGTCGAAGACCTGGACGACGTTGGGGTGGTCGAGCCGTGCCACCGACTTGGCCTCGCGGATGAACCGCTCGACGAAGGTGGCGTCGGTCGCGAGCGTCGGGTGCATCACCTTCAGCGCGAGCACGCGGTCCAGGCGGGTGTCCACGGCCCGGTAGACCGTGGCCATTCCGCCGACCGCGATCCGCGCCTCGACGCGGTACCGGCCGTCGAGCACCTGCCCGACGAGAGGGTCCTGAAGGGTCGTGTCCACGCAGGTGAGTCTACGAGCCGACACCGACACCCCGTGTCGTCGAGCGGAATCGGGCCGGTACTGCAGCGCATCTGTGACGCTTCCCACGCACCGTGCGCCGCCGACGGCGGCGCGCCACCCGTTTCCGGTCGGGCCACCTCTTGCCCGCCTGGAAACGGGTGGTGCGCGGGTGGGAGAACAGACCCCGGGGACAGCGCGGGCTCACTGAAAAGCGGGCCGCTCCGGGTCCAGCACCGCCAAGCCCTCCGCGGGAGACGACGCCTCGGCGAAATGCCGCCGCGGAATCCGCCCCGCCCGCCGGGCCAGCCGCCCCGCCTCCACGGCGTACCGCATCCCCTCCGCCATGAGGACCGGCTCCTGCGCCCGCGTCACGGCCGAGGCCAGCATCACGCCCGCACACCCCAGCTCCATCGCCAGCGCCACGTCCGACGCCGTACCGGCCCCCGCGTCCAGAATCACCGGCACGCGCGCTTGCTCCACGATCAGCTGGAAGTTGTGCGGGTTGCGGATCCCGAGCCCGGAGCCGATCGGCGAGCCCAGCGGCATGATCGCCGCGCACCCCACGTCCTCCAGCTTCCGCGCGAGCACCGGGTCGTCGTTCGTGTACGGCAGCACCGTGAACCCGTCGTCGACCAGCGTCTCCGCCGCGTCCAGGAGTTCGACCGGGTCCGGCAGCAGGGTGCGCTCGTCGGCGATGACCTCCAGCTTGACCAGGTCCGTGCCGAGCGCCTCGCGCGCCAGCCGCGCGGTCAGCACCGCCTCCCCGGCCGTGAAGCAGCCGGCCGTGTTCGGCAGCACCCGGATGCCGAGCCGCTCCAGTACGGACAGCACCGACCCGTGCACCGAGGCGTTCACCCGCCGCATCGCGACCGTGGTCAGCTCCGTCCCGGAGGCGACCAGCGCGCGCTCCAGCACGTCCAGGCTGGGCGCCCCGCCCGTGCCCATGATCAGGCGGGACCCGTACGACGTGCCGCCGAGGACAAAGGGATCGTCAGCCATGGTCAGCCTCCTTGGACGGCGGTGAGGACCTCGACGCGGTCGCCGTCGGCCAGGGCGGTGGCGGACCACTGCGCGCGCGGGACGACGGTTTCGTTCAGGGCGGCGGCCACTCCGGACGGTGCCGCGGTGAGCGTGCCCACCAGCGCGTCCAGGGCCGTGCCGGGAGCCACCTCGCGCGGCTCGCCGTTGACGGAGATGTTCATGCGGACTGCTCCGAGAGATGCGGGAGTGGGGGAAGCGCGGGGACGGCGTCGAAGCGGCGGGGCGTGAAGGGGCGCCCCTCCTCCGGCAGCCTCCCGGTGGTCAGGACGTGCGCCATGACGTCGCCGGTGACGGGGGTGAGCAGAACACCGTTGCGGTAGTGGCCGGTGGCCAGCAGCAGGCCGTCCAGGGCGGTCGGGCCGAGCAGCGGGGCGTTGTCCGGGGAACCGGGGCGCAACCCCGCGCGGGTCTCCGTCAGGGGCAGCTCCGTGATGCCGGGGACCAGCTCGTGGGCGTCGCGCAGCAACTCGTAGACGCCGCCCGCGGTGACCGTCGTGTCCCAGCCCAGCTCCTCACTGGTGGCGCCGACGACCAGCTCGCCGCTCTCCCGGGGCACCAGGTAGACGTGGTTGCCGCGCACCACGGCGCGCACGGTCCGGTTCAGCAATGGTCCGTGCGTCTTCGGCATCGTCAGCCGCAGCACCTGCCCCTTCACGGGCCGCACCGGCGGCACAACGGCCTCCGGCACGCCCGCGAGACGCCCGCTGAGGCTGCCCCCGGCCAGCACCACCTGCCCCGCCTCCAGTGCCGTGCCGTCGGCGGTGACGACACCCGTGGCCCGGTCCCCGCGCCCGACGGTGAGCCGCTCGGCCCACACCCGGTGGAAGACCACGCCCGCCCGTTCGCAGGCGGTCACCAGCGCGTGGGCGAGGCGGCGGGGGTCGATCTGGTGGTCGCCGTCCACCCGGAGCCCCCCGCGCACGCCCGGCGCGAGCATCGGCTCCAGGCGCCGGCACTCGCGCCCCGACAGCCACTCCGACTCCAGGCCGGACCGCTGCTGGAGCGCGTGCAGCTCACGCAGGTGGGCGCGGTCGTCGGCGTCCAGCGCGACGGCGAGCGTGCCGCAGCGGCGGTACCCGAGGTCCTGTCCGGTCGCCTCGGACAGCTCGGCCGCGAACTCCGGATAGCGGCGGGCCGAGGCGAGGTTCAGCGCGAGCAGCCTCTCCTCGCCGTAGTGCAGCTCCGTGACGGCGGCCAGCATCCCGGCCGCCACCTGGGCCGCGCCGCCGCCCGGCTCGGGGTCCACCAGGGCCGTGACCAGCCCGCGCTGCGCGGCCCGCCAGGCCGTGACCAGCCCGACGATCCCGCCGCCGACGACGAGCACGTCGGGTGTACGGGGCGTACGAGGTGTGTGTGGAGGCGTGTGTGGTGGAGACGACATGGGCGTCCAGCCCCTCCCTTCGCCGGCATGACCCGGATCAGGTTCGTACGGTCGGAGGCCGCCAGCCTCCCTCTCAGCCCGGTGCGTCCGGGCTCCCGCGAGTGCCTTGCGTCCGCCACCCTAGCCCGCGGCGCGTCGCCCCGGTAAGGGAGCCTCCCCGGCGGAGCAGGTCCCCGCGGGCCGCTGGGCCGCACGGCTTCCGGCTCATCCGGCACGCGCACTGACCGGCGAAACGCCGGGTGTCTATGGTGATCAGGTGAGTGAGCAGACGCGGGAACGGGGACAGGGACCGGCGGCGGACGCGGAGCGCCGGGTGGTCGTGGTGGGCGCCGGGATGGCGGGTGTGCAGACCGCGGTCGCCCTGCGGGAACAGGGCTTCACCGGCCCGGTGACCCTCGTCGGCGCCGAGCCGCACCAACCGTACGACCGGCCCCCGCTGTCCAAGGCCGTCCTGCTGGGCACCGCCGAGGGCTCCGCCTTCGACGTCGACTTCGAGGCGCTCGGCATCACCCTGCGGCTGGGGTGCGAGGCCCTGGGCGTCCGCCCCGGCGAACACGTCCTGGACACCTCCGAGGGGCCCGTGCCCTATGACTCCCTCGTCCTCGCGACCGGCGCCGAACCGGTCCGGCTCCCCGGCGCCGAGGGCGTGCCCGGCGTGCACCTGCTGCGCACCCTGGACGACGCCGAACGGCTGCGCCCGGTGCTCGCGCGCCGGCACGACGTCGTGGTCGTCGGCGCGGGCTGGATCGGCGCCGAGTTCGCCACCGCCGCGCGCGAGGCGGGCTGCGCGGTGACCGTCGTGGAGGCCGCGGACCGGCCGCTGGCCGACGCGCTGCCCGCCGAGGTCGCCGCGCCGATGACCGCCTGGTACGCCGAGGCGGGCGCCGACCTGCGCACCCGCGCGCGCGTGGAGCGCGTCGAGCCCGGCGGCCCCGGCGAGCCCGCCCGCGTCGTCCTCGACGACGGCACCCGGCTGCCGGCCGGCGCGGTCGTCGTCGGCATCGGTGCGCGCCCGGCCACCGGCTGGCTGGCGGGCTCCGGCATCGCGCTCGGCGCGCACGGCGAGGTCCTGGCCGACGACCGCCTGCGCACGTCCGCGCCGGACGTCCACGCGGTCGGCGACTGCGCCTCCTTCCCCTCGGCCCGCTACGGTGATCGGCTCCTGGTGCACCACTGGGACAACGCCCTCCAGGGCCCGCGCACGGTGGCCGCCGACATCGTCGGCGCCCCGGCGGGCGAGGCCGCGGCGGTCTACGACCCGGTGCCGTACTTCTGGTCCGAGCAGTTCGGCCGCTTCGTCCAGTACGCCGGTCACCACACGGGCGCCGACACCACCGTGTGGCGCGGCGACCCGGCGAGCCCGGCGTGGACGGTCTGCTGGCTGCGCGAGGGCCGTCTGGTCGCCCTGCTGGCGGTGGGGCGCCCCCGCGACCTGGCGCAGGGCAGACGACTGATCCAGGCGGGCACGACGATGGACCCGGACCTGCTGGCCGACCCGGCCAAGCCGCTGAAGGCGACGACGGCCGCGCCGGCGTAGCGCGGCGCAGTCCGGTTTCCGACTGTCAGTGCCAGGTGGCAGGCTGGGGGCGTGACCGAGATTGACGCAAAGACCGATGCTCTCGTGCCTGCCTGGCTCACCGTCCCCGACATCGCCGAGAAGCTCGGCGTCGAGGTGACCCGGGTACGCCAGCTGATCAAGGAAGGCCAGCTCATCGCCGTCCGCCGCGGTGAGAACCGCGCGCTGCACGTCCCGGCGGCCTTCATCGACGAGGACAAGGTCGTCAAGGGCCTGGTCGGGACCCTGACGCTGCTGCGGGACGACGGCTTCACGGCCGAGGAGATGCTGGAGTGGCTCTTCACGCCCGATCCGAGCCTGCCCGGCACCCCCGCCCAGGCCCTGGCCGAGAACCGCGGTACGGAGGTGAAGCGCCGCGCCCAGGCGCTCGCCGTCTGACGGCCACGTCGTCGGCCTGTCACGTACGCAATCGCGGCTGATCCGCGACGTCGCCGATCCGCCGCACGGCTGATCCGCCACACGCCCGGCGTACGAGCCGCGGACCGCGGCCCGGGAGAGGCCCGGCCCGCGGCCGTATGCCAGAATCGCGCGGCCCGGTCCCGGGCCCGCGCCACCGAACCGGGGGGACACCCGCATGCCCGACACCGCCCCGACCGCCACCCGCGCCCGGCTCGCCGACGCCCGGCTCTACCTGTGCACGGACGCCCGCCGGAGCCAGGGCGACCTGCCCGAGTTCCTGGACGCCGTGCTCGCCGCCGGGGTCGACATCGTCCAGTTGCGGGACAAGGGGATGGAGGCGGCCGAGGAACTGGAGCACCTGAAGGTGTTCGCCGACGCCTGCGCCCGCCACGGCAGACTCCTCGCGGTCAACGACCGCGCGGACGTCGCGCACGCCGCCCGCGCCGACGTGCTGCACCTCGGCCAGGGCGACCTTCCGGTGCCCGCCGCCCGCGCGATCCTGGGCGACGACGTCCTGATCGGCCGCTCCACGCACGCCGAGTCCGAGGCCGCCGCTGCCGCCGTCCAGGACGGCGTGGACTACTTCTGCACCGGTCCGTGCTGGCCGACGCCCACCAAGCCCGGCCGCCACGCACCCGGCCTCGACCTGGTCAGGTACACGGCGGCGCTGGGCACCGACCGCCCCTGGTTCGCGATCGGCGGCATCGACCTCGGCAACCTCGACGAGGTGCTGGAGGCGGGCGCCCGGCGCGTGGTCGTCGTCCGCGCGATCACCGCCGCCGACGACCCGGGCGCGGCGGCGGCCGAGTTCGCGAAGCGGCTGCGGCAGGCCCCGGCAGGGGAGTAGCCCCGCGGAGCCGTGAGCGGGCCGGGTGTCCAAAAGATGGACAACAACTCGACAATATGGACAAATATCCCCCATCCGGTTGGGGGACCGCCCCGCCCTGGCTAACCTGCCGGTATGGCCCTCGGAACCGCAAGCACGAGGACTGATCGCGCCCGCACGGTGCGTGACATCCTCGCCACCGGCAAGACGACGTACTCGTTCGAGTTCTCGGCGCCGAAGACGCCCAAGGGCGAGAAGAACCTGTGGAGCGCGCTGCGGCGGGTCGAGGCCGTGGCCCCGGACTTCGTCTCCGTGACCTACGGCGCCGGCGGCTCCACGCGCGCCGGCACGGTCCGGGAGACCGAGCAGATCGTCGCCGACACCACCCTGACCCCGGTCGCCCACCTCACCGCCGTCGACCACTCCGTCGCCGAACTGCGCAACATCATCGGCCAGTACGCCGACGCCGGGATCCGCAACATGCTCGCCGTGCGCGGCGACCCGCCCGGCGACCCGACCGCCGACTGGATCGCGCACCCCGAGGGCCTGACGTACGCCGCCGAACTGGTCCGGCTCATCAAGGAGTCGGGCGACTTCTGCGTCGGGGTCGCCGCCTTCCCCGAGATGCACCCGCGCTCCGCCGACTGGGACACGGACGTGGCGCACTTCGTCGACAAGTGCCGGGCCGGCGCCGACTACGCGATCACCCAGATGTTCTTCCAGCCCGAGTCCTACCTCCGGCTGCGCGACCGGGTCGCCGCGGCCGGCTGCCGGACCCCGGTCATCCCCGAGGTCATGCCGGTGACCAGTGTGAAGATGCTGGAGAGGTTGCCGAAGCTCAGCAACGCCTCGTTCCCCGCGGAGCTGAAAGAGCGGATCCTCGCGGTCAAGGACGATCCCGCGGCGGTACGCTCGATCGGGATCGAGTTCGCCACGGAGTTCTGCGCGCGGCTGCTGGCCGAGGGTGTGCCCGGACTGCACTTCATCACGCTCAACAACTCCACGGCTACGCTGGAAATCTACGAGAATCTGGGCCTGCACCACCCACCGCGGGCCTAGACCGGCCGCACGTATTTGCGACACACTGCGTAACGGCCACTGGGAGAGGGGCGTACATGGGCTGGACGGTCCTCTACATCGCGTTCGGCGTCGTCGCGCTGTGGCTGCTCGGCGAGGTGCTGCTGCAGTACAAGGCGCGGCTGCGCTGGCGGCTGCTCGCCTTCGGCGGCTTCGTCGGCGTCGTGGCCGGTGTGCTGATGTCGAACGTGCTCGTCATCGGTGTCGGCGCGGCCGCCTTCGCGGTCGGCCAGACCTACGTCACCCTGTCGTTCCGCCGCGGCTTCGAGGCGGGCTGGGCGGTCAACGCCCCGGCGAGCCTCGTCGGCAAGCGCGCACGTCCCGAACGGGGCCGCCGCGACCCGGCGTTCGAGACCTCGGGACCCGAACCCGCCGAGCGCGACCGGGACCACCACGACGGCTACGACGAGCGCGCCCAGGGACCCGCCGCGGGCCAGGACGGTTCGCCCTACGGGCCTGACGACTACGACCGCGACGACGTCTTCACCCCCGCCCGCCCCGCCGCCGATCCCACGGCCGCGGAGACCACCGCCGTCTACGAACCGCAGCCCATGCCGGACGACACCGGCTCGTACGGCGTGTACGCCGACTCCGGCTACGGCACCGGCCAGCAGCAGCAGGCGGCGGCCGCGCCGGGCGCCGACCAGGCCTACGCCTACGACTACTCCGGCTACGGGCAGCAGCAGGGCTACGGCTACGACACCGGCGCGCAGCAGCAGTACGCCGCCTACTCCGACCCGTACATCGGCACCCACTCCTACGGCGGCGGGGCGTACGACACCGGCGGCTACGACACGACCGGTGGGCAGCAGCAGTACGGCCAGCAGGGTTACGGGCAGGACCCGTACGCCACCGGCGGCACCGGTGCTCCGGGCGGCTACGGCGGCGAGACCCCGGCCGGCGGGGTGTGGGTGCCGCAGCAGCGCAGCACCGACGACCCCTACGGCGGCGAACTCCCGGCCGAGCAGCCGTATCCCTACCAGGGCAACGACCAGACGCAGGGCTCGAGCCAGGGCTACGACGAGCAGTACCGCTTCTGAGCCCCCCGGCCGGCTTCCGCAGGCCGGCCCGGCGGCGGCTCACTGGGAGCCGCGGAACTCCGGTCCCTCCACCACGAGTCCGGCGACCAGCGCGCCCGACATGCCCGCGTGCGGGAGGCCCCCGCCGGGGTGCGACCAGCCGCCGACCGTGAACAGGCCGTCCGTGCGCGTCGAGTTCGCCGCGTGCAGCAGGCGTCCGGCGGCCGCCGCCAGCGCCGGCACCGGAATCGCGCCGTCCGGCACACCGGTGTCCGCCGCGACCTCGGCCGGCGTGCGCACCTCGTGCCACAGGACGCGATCGCGCAGGCCGGGAACCGCCCGCTCGGCGGCATCGATCAACTGCTCGGCCCAGCGGGCGTACACCTCGGTCGTGGGCTTGTCGGACGCGTCGCCCAGGGCGGGTACCACCGCCGAGAGGGTGACCGCCTCATGCTCAGCGTCCGGGACCAGCGCGGGGTCGTCGGGCCGCAGGACCGTGACGGTGGGCCGCGCCGCCATCCCGGGAGCGGCGCCGAACAGGCGGTCCAACTCGGCCGCACGGTCCGCCGCGTGCACCACCGTCCGGTGCGCCGTGCCCCCGGGACGCCCGCCCCGCAGCGCCAGCAGCACCGTCAGCCGGCTCGTCCCGCCGCGCTGTGCCGGCACCTCGTCGTCGGTCCGCACCGGCGATCCGCCGCGGAGGCGGTCCAGCACCCCCGGCGCCACGCCGGAGACCACGAACTCGGCTTCCTCCAGGGCACCTTCTGCCAGCTCCACGCCCGCCACCCGGCCGTCCTTCTCGACGATCCCGGTGACCTCCGCCTCGAAGCGGAACTCCACCCGGCGGGCCAGGCACCGCTCGTACACCGCCCGCGCCAGCTCCCGCAGCCCGCCGCCGCGCACGTACCACACGCCGAACGCGTACTCCATGTACGGCAGTACGGCCGCGTTCGCCGGGGCGGTGCGGGGGTCCAGGCCGTACGCGAGGGCGTGGCTCTCCAGCAGGGCCGCGAGCCGGGGGTCGCGCAGCTCCCAGGCGGCGACCTCGGCGAGCGTGCCGGCCCGGCGGGTGCGCAGCAGCCGTTTGCGCGGGACCGCCGGATAGGGCTCGCGCTCGGCCAGCACCCGCCAGTTCGGCCAGAGCGGCTCCTCCAGGAGGGGGCGGCGGGTCCGGTCCCAGGTCTCCCGGGCCCGCACCAGGAAGTCGCCCCATCGCTCCCCGGCGCCCGCACCGAGCGCGGAGTCCAGGGCGGCGACGACACCCGCCCGCGAGGCGTTCGGCAGCGAGACCTCCGTGCCGTCCGCGAAGACGTGCCGGGACGACGGGTCGACCTGGACCAGCTCGACGCACGACTCCAGCGGCTCCTTGCCGGTCTTCACGAACAGATCGCGCCAGACGGCGGGCAGAGGGAGCAGACCGGGGCCCGTGTCGAAGGAGAACCCGTCCCGCTCGAAGCGGCCCAGGGCTCCGCCGTAGGTCCTGGTCCGCTCGTACACCACCACCCGGTGGCCCGCGACGGCCAGCCGGGCGGCCGCCGCCATGGCGCCCGTCCCGGCGCCGATCACCGCAATCCGTGCCATGCCAGGGACTTTATCCGCCCTCGCCGGCACTCCCGTGCGAGGGCTGAGCACCGCGACGGACGTCCGGGTGACCGGTCGGCGGGGCCGCGCCGTGGGGCGGGGTGCGCACAGCTGAGTAGGTGTACTCAGTCCGGCAGATGAGTACGTGCGCGGATGGGCTGCGACCTGCGTGAACGAGAGAGTGGAGACACGGAGAGGGGCACGGCTCCGGCACCGGCGGCACGGGGCGCCGGAACGGAGCCGGGCCCGCGATCCGCTCCTTCCGCCGGCCGCGGTCGGCGGGAGCGAGACGGGGGAGCCCGGAGGGACGATCGGCGACGGGAGTTCCGACGGGGGGACGTACGGGGGAGCAGGAGAAGGCGCCGGTCCGACGGCGGCCCGCGGGGGACGCGGCCACCACGGACCGGCGCTCTTCGTGCGCGGCCGACCGGTCGACGGTCCGCCGCGGTCGCCCAGCCCGTACGGTCACCCGGTCCGCTCAGCCCCGTCCGCTCACACGGCCCTGGAGCAACCGCGACAGCGCGGCGTGCACGTCGTCCAGGGAACGCTCCGGCTGGAACGCCTTCCAGTCCAGCGCGGCCACCAGGACCATGCCGACGAGCGCGGCGGCGGTCAGCGGCACGTCGATCTCCGCACTGAACTCACCACCGGCCACGCCCTCGCGCAGCACGCCCTCCACCACCGCGACGGCCTCCTGCCTGACCACCAGCAGCGTGGACTGCCAGGCCCGGTTGGTGCGCCACAGCTCGGCCACGTACAGCTGGGTGAAGGCCGGGTACCGGTCGATGAAGACCAGCCCCGCGCGGATCATCGCGTCCAGGGCGTCGACGCGGCCGAGGCCCTCCCGGGCCGTTCGTTCCGCGGCCTGGCGCAGCGAGGCGGTCAGGAGGCCGACACCGTGCCGCAGCAGCTCCTCGAAGAGGACGGACTTGCTGGCGAAGTTGTAGTAGACCGTGCCCTTCGCTACCCCGGCCCGCTCGGCGATCTCGTCCACGGTGGTGGCGGAGAACCCCTGCTCGGCGATGAGGGTGACCGCCGCCTCGTACAGCTTCTGCCGGGTGGCCTCGCGACGACTGCCGCTCTGCGAGGCGGTGCTGCTGCTTTCCATGGTCCCGATTCTCACAGCACCCCGCCCGCGACCGTCACCGCAGCCCGGGCCAGCGCCGCACCGACTGCTTCACCGAACGGTTGATCGAAACAAAAGTCCAGGTCAGAACGGATTGTCAGTGGCATACCTCACGATGGGCACATACGGCACCTCCTGCCAGGAGCGTGCCGTCACGGAGACGACAGGAGGATCGTCATGGCCCACTCGTCCGCAGCCGCCGCCCGGCGGCGCCGCGCAGCCGGCCCTGCACCCTCACTGACCGGACCGGCGAGCGACGTGCATCCCGTGCTCCGCCGGACAACGGCCCCGCCCGCCGCCCTCGACCTGCTCGCCCAGGCCCGGGCCGGACTGGAGGAGGCCGCCGTCCTCGAAACGCCGAACGAGCGGTACGCGACGGCCCATCTCGCCGCCCTGCGCACCGCCGCCGCGGTGCTCGCCGCGCGTGGCCGCCCGGAGACCAGCCCACGGGCCAGGGCCCGCATCCGCAGCGCCTGGGAGGTGCTGCCCGAGATCGCGCCCGAGCTGTCCGACTGGAGCGCGCTGTTCGCCTCCGGCGCGAGCCGCCGCGCGCGGGCCGAGGCGGGCATCCAGGGCGCCGCGGGCACCCGGGACGCCGACGACCTGATACGCGACGTGGCGATGTTCCTGCGCCTGGTGGAGCGGATGCTGGTCCTCCAGCCGGTGCTGCCCCAGCCGCGCCCCGACACGGACCCGCCGGGCCCGGAGCACCCAGACCGCCCCGACGCGGGTCACCCGGGCCGGGACCTGCCGGACGCGGGCTGACCGGGGCGGGCACGGGTGACCGGGTCGTGAACGGGTGACCGGCGGGCGCGGCGGAGGCAATAGGGTGGGAGACGCCTGAAGCCTCCCCCTCCCCGAGCCGGGAGGGGGCGGCAGCCCGTTTCGCTCCGCCCGTGTCCGAGGCGGTGCCGCGCCGAGGAGTCAACAGCCGTGCCGGACCCGATGCGCCCGCCCGCCTCCCACCCCGGACCGCAGACGGCGGCGTCGCCGCGCTCCGAGCCCTCCCGTTCCCGGTCGGCCCTTCGTACCGCCGTGGTCTGGGACGTCCTGCAGGACGCCCTGGACCGCCGGGTCAAGGCCACGGGCCGGCAGACGCTGGACGTCCTCGACACCGGCGGCGGCAGCGGCAACTTCGCGGTGCCCGTGGCCGGCCTCGGCCACCGTGTCACCGTCGTGGACCCGAGCCCCAACGCCCTGTTCGCCCTGGAGCGCCGCGCCGCCGAGGCCGGCGTCGCCGAGCGCGTGCGGGGCGTCCAGGGAGACGCCCGCGGCCTCTTCGACGTGGTCGAGCGGGGCGGCTACGACGCGGTGCTGTGCCACGGCGTCCTGGAGTACGTGGACGATCCCGCGGAGGGCGTCCGCAACGCGGTGGCGGCCCTGCGTGCCGACGGCGTCCTCAGCCTGCTCGCCGCCGGTCTGGGCGGTGCCGTGCTCGCGCGTGCCCTCGCCGGCCACTTCACGGAGGCCCGGCAGGCCCTGGCCGACCCGGACGGCCGCTGGGGCACGGGTGACCCGGTGCCGCGCCGGTTCACCGCCGAACAGCTCACCGGTCTGGTCGAGGCCGCCGGGCTCCGGATCGGCGCCGTGCACGGGGTCCGGGTCTTCGCCGACCTCGTCCCCGGCGTGCTGGTGGACACCGAGCCGGGCGCCGTGGACGCGCTGCTGAAGCTGGAGGCCGCGGCGGCCGAACTCGCCGCGTTCCACTCCGTGGCCACTCAGCTCCATGTGCTCGGTGAGACACGAGGTGCCGACGAGTCCTGAGCGTCCGCCGGGGTAAGCCGCTGATCAGGGACGCGACTGCAGATGGAGTACGCCACAGGCCCCCCGAACGGGGGGCAGTCGCCGTATGATCGAGGGAGACGGCCCGGCATGACGGGTCGGCCGCCGGGGAATGGGAACCTCAGCGAGCCGGCACGGCCATGACGGAGTCCGGTTGGTCAATTGGCGCAGAGGGGCGGGTTTCACGGGGGCGATTCCCTGCCTATCCTGAAGGGACCCCCCGGGTCGCCCCGGCGACTGCACGATGAGGAGGACTCCGTGCCGCTCTCGGAGCACGAGCAGCGCATGCTCGAGCAGATGGAGCGAGCGCTGTACGCCGAAGATCCCAAGTTCGCGACAGCGCTCGAGGGAAGCGGGCTGCGTACGTACACCCGGCGACGGGTCTACCAGGCGGTCGCGGGCTTCCTCGTAGGTATTGCGCTCCTCATGGCCGGAATGGTCGCCCAGCAGGTGTGGCTCAGTGTGGTGGGCTTCCTGGTCATGCTGGGCTGCGCGGTTCTCGCCGTGACCGGCTGGCGCAAGGCCCCCAAACCGGGCGAGCAGCAGGCGGCCGGTGCCGGTCCGCAGGCAGCACGCCGCCAGGGACGACAGAAACGCTCGATGATGGACCGCATCGACGAGCGCTGGCAGCGTCGCAGAGACGAGCAGCAGGGCGGCCAGTAGCGCCGCGCCGACCGCTCACCAGGACATCCGCGTGAGGGGGTGACCACCGTTCGGGTGGTCACCCCCTCACGCGTACCGGCGAGCGCCCGCGGGCGGCCAGAAGGCCCCGGCTCCGGCGGCCGCCGAACCGCGGACCTGAGAGCGGCCCGCGGGCGGGCGCCGGGGATCCTGAAAGCGGCCCGCGGGCGGGCGTCAGGGATCCCATGAGTGCCCAGGCGGCCCAGGGTGACCCGGGTTGTCCGAGTCGCCCGAGGGGGACTGTGGGCGCCGCCCCGGCGGGGCGGCGCCCCATTCGGCTCAGCCCCGCTGGTCCGACGTCCTACGCCACACCGGGCGGGCCGTCGCGGCCCGCCGTTTCAAGGCCGTCCACCGGGCCGACAGCGCCCAGGCCACCCGTACGGCCGAACGCGGGGCGAGCCGTGCGCGCCACCGCTTGGCGCGGCCTGCCGTGGCCCGCAGGCCGGCGGTGGCCAGCCGGACGTCCTCCGTCAGCCCCGCCGTCAGACGCGGGCGGGGCGCGTAGAGAACCTGCTCCACGGCGTCCGCCACCCGGTGCACCGCCGCCGCGGCCGCCGCGTCGAGCCGGCCCAGCCGGACGACGCGGGCCGCCGCCTTGCGGGTGGTCTGCGACTCCTCCGGCAGGATCCCGAGGTCCCACGCCGTGTCCATGAGCTCCTGCCAGACCGCGAGCGTGTGCGGACCGGCGTCCGCCTCACCGCGGCCGTGCGCCCCGAGCCGCACCGCCCTGACGCGCAGCCGCCACAGCATCGGCGCGAGCGGGATCAGCAGCACGACGAGCCCGGCCAGGGCCCAGCCCAGCAGCGCGTACCACTTCGGTCCGTCGCCGCCGGTGACGGGCGCGGCCGCCGCCGACTCGGTGGCGCAGGCGTCCAGCTTCTTGTCCTGCGGGGAGCAGGTGTCGCTCTCCGAGGGCGCCGCCGACGGCTCCGTCCGGGCGTCCCGCGAGGGCAGCGCGGGGTCCGGCACTGTACTGCCGGGCCGGTCCGTGATGGTGTACGCCGGGGTCGAGCCACGCGTCGGCGTCGGCTCGAAACGGGTCCAGCCCACGCCCTCGAAGTACACCTCGGGCCACGCGTGCGCGTCCCGCAGCCCCACCGAGACCGAGCCGTTCGCCTGCGGGGAGCCCGGCGCGAAGCCCACCGCGACCCTGGCCGGGATGCCCAGGGAGCGGGCCATCGCCGCCATGGCGAAGGAGAAGTGGACGCAGAAGCCCTCCTTCTCCTTCAGGAACCGGGCGATCGCCTCCGAGCCGCTGCCGATGTCGACCTGCGTGTCGTACTCGAAGCCGCCGTTGACCGCGAAGTACTCCTGGAGCTTGACGGCCTGCTCGTACGGGTTCGCGGCGCCCGCGGTGACCTCGCGGGCGGTCCGGGCGACCACCTCGGGCAGCGAGTCCGGCAGCTCCGTGTACTCGCGCCTGAGCGCCGCCGACGCCTGCGGAGCCGCGGCGAGCTGCTGCGCCGTCGGCTGCAGGCTCAGGCTCCGCACCTCGTACGTCAGCCCGCGGGTGTTCTGACCGTGGTCGCCGACCAGGGTCATGCCGACGGGCTCGTAGCGCCAGTTGCCCGCGACGCGCACGCCGCTGGGCGGATAGGGCATCGGCAGCCAGTCCTGGGCGAAGTCGTCCGCGGCCGAGATCAGGGTCCGGATCTCCGTGCGCCGGATGTCGGGGCCGAGGCCGGCCGGGGTGGGGAACGTGCCGTCCGGCACGGCGGTGATGTGCCGCTTGGACGGCTTCCAGGTCGTGCCGTCGAAGTCGTCCAGGGAGACGATGCGCAGATACAGGTCGGACAGGCTCTCGGAGTCGGTCCGCAGGGTGAGGACCTCGCGGTCCTCGTTCACGTTGAGACTGTCCCGCAGGGAGACCAGCGGGTTCACCGCGGAGATCGTGCCACCGCCTCCGGTCCCCGAACCCACGCCGCCGCGGGCGCCGTCCAGCAGCCCGCCGTCCATCGCGGGCAGGGCGAGCGGCACCACCAGGGCGATGCCCAGCGCGAACGCGCCGATGCGGCGTCCGGCGCGGACCGGGGCGAGTGCGCGCCCCTGGTCCGCGCCCGGAGAACGCGGGGAGCCGCCGAAGACCCGGCCCCACTGCGAGAGCCGGTCTCGCCCCTCGGCCAGAAGCAGCATCAGATAGCCGGCCGCCGCGACCAGGAACCACAGCCAGTCGGCGCCGCCCTCCGACAGCCCGGCGGCCACCGAGTAGAGCGCGAGCAGCGGCAGGCCGGCCGGGGCGGCGCTGCGGAAGGAGACCGCGAGGGTGTCCACCAGCAGCCCGATCACCAGGACGCCGCCGACCAGCATCAGCCGGATGCCGTCCGACTCCAGCGGCGCCGGGATCGCGTACCGGGCTATGTCGTCGCCGCCCTGCTGCAGCAGATCGGCGAAGTGCTGGAAGGCCCGCGGGCCGGGGACCAGACCGGCGATCGCCTGCTCCCGGGCGAAGACCAGGGTCAGCAGCAACAGCGTGACCAGGGCCTGGGCGGCGATGGTCAGCGGTCGCGCCAACGGCACCCGCCGCGCCACGGCGCCCACCCCGGACTGCACCGCCAGCAGCACCGCCGCCTGCAGAATCCACGTGGCCGGGTCGACCAACGGCAACAACGCGCACGCCGCCATCAAGGTGGCCGCCCACGCACACAACGCCAACCGCGCCCGCCCGCTCATCGCGCCGCCTTTCCGCCGGTCGGGGTCGTGAGGGTGGTGCGTTCGTGATCGGCCGTGCGCCACAGCTCCTCCACCGTTGCGCCCCGGGGGACGGACACGGCGGTCCAGCCGGACTCGCGGAGCATGCGCAGCCGTTCCACGCTCCTGTCCAACGGGCCGGCGACGTCGGCCGGTTCCCGGGACCAGGTCTCACTGTCCAGGAGGAAGGCGAGGGCGCCGCCGCTGCGCTGCCGCATCTTCGCGGCCACCGCGGCCTGCTCCTCGTCCAGGTCGCCGAAGAAGGCGACCAGCAGCCCCTCGTTCCCGCCGCGCAGCGTGTCGTACGCCGGGGACAGGTCCGTGCCGTCGGAGTGGTCGATCACCGCGAGGGTGTCCAGCATCAGGCCCGCCGCGTCGGCCGTGCCCTGGCTCGCGCCCGCGAAGCCGTCGGCGCCTTCGCCCGGCACCGAGTCGCCGGTGTCGGTGAGCAGCCGGACCGAGAAACCCCGCTCCAGCATGTGCACCAGCACGGACGCCGCGCCCGACACCGCCCACTCGAAGGCCGAGTCGGGGCCCGCGCCCTCGTAGGCCACGACCCGGGTGTCCAGGAGCACCGTGCAGCGGGCCCGCTGAGGCTGTTCCTCGCGGCGCACCATCAGCTCGCCGTACCGTGCGGTGGAGCGCCAGTGCACGCGGCGCAGATCGTCGCCGTACCGGTACCCGCGCGGGATCACGTCGTCGTCGCCGGCCAGGGCGAGCGAGCGCTGCCGGCCCTCGCCGTACCCCTTCGCCTCCCCGCTCAGCCGCACCGGCGGCAGTGCCTCCACCCGCGGGATCACGGTCAGCGTGTCGTACGTCGAGAAGGAGCGGGTCAGCTCGCACAGGCCGAACGGGTCGGTCAGGCGCAACTGCAGCGGCCCCAGCGGATAGCGGCCGCGCAGGTCCGAGCGGACCCGGTAGGACACCTCGCGGCGGCCGCCCGGCTCGACCCGGTCGAGGACGAAGCGGGGCCGCGGGCCGAGCACGTAGGGCACCCGGTCCTGGAGCATCAGCAGGCCGGTGGGCAGCCGGGAGACGTTGTCGACGCGCAGATGGACCCGCGCCTCGCTGCCGGCGGGCACCCGCCCGGGGGAGAGCCGGCGACTGCCCGCGACCCGGTAGCGCGTGCGGTAGAGCACGGCCGCGCAGAGCAGGGGCAGCACGCCCAGGAGCAGCCCGACGCGCAGCAGATCGCTCTGTCCGAGGACGTAGGCGCAGACCGCGGCCGCGATGCCGGCGGCCAGGAAGGAGCGCCCGCGGGTGGTCAGCCCGGACAGCGCGGTGCGGATGCCGCCGCCCTCGCCCCGGTCCTCCCCGGCCCCGGCCGTCCCCCCGGCGTCCATCACAGCCTCCGCGGCGGCTGCTGACCGTACCCCGGCGCACCGCGGCCCACACCGAGGCCCGTCTGCTGCCGGGGTTCCGCCGGCACCGGGGTGTGCTGCAGGATCTCCTGGACCACCTGCTCGGAGGTGCGGCGGTTGAGCTGGGCCTGAGCGGTCGGCAGCAGCCGGTGGGCCAGGACGGCGACCGCGAGGGCCTGCACGTCGTCCGGCAGCGCGTAGTCCCGGCCGCTCAGGGCGGCGGACGCCTTCGCCGCGCGCAGCAGATGCAGCGTGGCACGCGGTGAGGCGCCGAGTCTGAGGTCCGGGTGGGTGCGGGTCGCCGCGACCAGGTCCACCGCGTACCGCCGGATCGGATCCGCCACGTGGACGCCGCGGACCGCCTCGATCAGCTTCAGGATCTCGTGCGCGTGCGCCACCGGCTGCAGATCGTCCAGCGGGCTGACCCCGCCGTGCACGTCGAGCATCTGCAACTCGGCCTCCGGACTCGGATAGCCGATGGAGACCCGGGCCATGAAACGGTCCCGCTGGGCCTCCGGCAGCGGGTAGGTGCCCTCCATCTCGACCGGGTTCTGCGTCGCCACCACCATGAAGGGGCTGGGCAGTTCGTAGGTCTGGCCGTCGATGGTGACCTGGCGCTCCTCCATCGACTCGAGCAGCGCCGACTGCGTCTTCGGCGACGCGCGGTTGATCTCGTCCCCGATCACCACCTGCGCGAAGATCGCGCCCGGTTTGAACTCGAAGTCCCGGCGCTGCTGGTCCCAGATGGACACGCCGGTGATGTCCGAGGGCAGCAGGTCCGGCGTGAACTGGATCCGGCGGACCGAACAGTCGATGGACCGCGCCAGCGCCTTGGCCAGCATGGTCTTGCCGACCCCGGGGACGTCCTCGATCAGCAGGTGTCCCTCGGCCAGCAGCACGGTCAGCGAGAGCCGTACGACCTCGGGCTTGCCCTCGATCACGTCCTCCACCGAACCGCGGACCCGATCGACCACGGCGGTCAGATCTTCCCCCACGCTCCCGTACGCTCGCGCGGCGGCGCCCCCACGGCTCGCCTGATCGTCATAGGTCGTCACCCGGCCCTCCTCGGCCTTGCCCCGCACTCCTGAGAAATGGGGGTACCCCAACTTGCCGGGCCGGCCCGTCTCCACGGACCGGCCCACCCCGAATCACGGACGCCGCCCGGAAAAAGTTCCGGTGCGACACCACTTCCCGCATTCTTGCCGCCGTTACCGATTCGTGTCACTGCCTGTGGACAACTGGCCGCGACATGTCGGCGCTCGGGGGCCGCACAACCCCTGCAGGCCGCACGGCTCCACGGCTCAACGGCCCCTACGGCTCGTGCTGCCCGAGCGGCACGTGCCCGGCGGGAGCGTCGGGGCGGGCCGGCACCGGATCAGGCGGGGTCGACCTCGCGCAGCCGGCCCGTCTTCACGTCGAAGACGAAACCGCGCACGTCGTCGGTGTGCAGCAGGAACGGTGAGGTGCGCACCCGCTCGATCGACTGCCGCACGTCCTGGTCGGCGTCCCGGAAGGCCTCCACCGCCCACGCGGGACGCTGGCCGACCTCCAGCTCCAGGTCGTGCCGGAAGTCCTCGGTGATGGACTCCATGCCGCAGTTGGTGTGGTGGATGAGGGCCACGCTGCGGGTGCCGAGCGCCCGCTGGCTGATGGTCAGGGAACGGATCACGTCGTCGGTGACGACGCCGCCCGCGTTGCGGATCGTGTGACAGTCGCCGAGCTTCAGACCGAGCGCGGCGTGCAGGTCGATGCGTGCGTCCATGCACGCCACGACCGCGACGCGCTGGACGGGACGGGCGTCCATTCCGGGGTCGCTGAACGCCGCGGCGTAGCGTTCGTTCGCTTCGACGAGCCGGTCGGTGACGGTGTGGTCGGCCGTGGCGGAGTCGGAGCCTGCGGGTACCGATGCAGAAGTCGTCATATCCATGACGTTACTGGCCGTCCCGGCCGGTGGTCCGCTGCGAAGCGGGACAAAGAATGGCATCGAGCCCCGTTGTGAGCCAATCCACAGGGTGGTGCGAAGGCGGCCGTACGGGTGAAAAGCCCCTCGGTGCCGGTTTGCGGGCGCCGTCGGCCGCGACGCGCAGGCCGGTTGATTGACCGGGCGACACGGTGGACTAAAGTGACGCGAAGCGGGAGACGAGGATCTCCCTGCTGGACTGAATTCCCCGGAGACCTGGGCGACGCCCCGCCAGATCTCCCCACGTGCGCGGCGCGTACGTACGGCTCGGCCTCCTCCCGCTCCCGGCCGGCCGACGCTTTTGGCGCCGGCAGGCCTCCCCTTCAGATGCGAGCGGGAGGGGACCCGGCGGTGCGTGACGCCGTGCCGGACCTGAGAGGCCGCCCCACTTGAGCCAGAGTCGACACGTCCCGGTGATGCTCCAGCGGTGTCTGGACCTGCTGGCGCCCGCCCTCCAGGAGCCGGGAGCCGTGGTCGTCGACTGCACGCTGGGACTCGGCGGGCACAGCGAGGCGCTCCTCGAACGCTTCCCCGGGGCCCGGCTCGTGGCGCTCGACCGCGACAAGGAGGCCCTGCGCCTGTCCGGCGAGCGGCTCGCCCCCTACGGTGAGCGCGCCACCCTCGTGCACGCGGTCTACGACGAGCTGCCCGACGTACTCGCCCGGCTCGGCGTCCCGCGCGTCCAGGGCGTGCTGTTCGACCTCGGCGTCTCCTCCATGCAGCTCGACGAGGCCGGCCGCGGCTTCGCCTACGCCCAGGACGCCCCGCTCGACATGCGGATGGACCAGAGCACCGGCATGAGCGCGGCGGAGGTCCTCAACACCTATCCGCCCGGCGAACTCGTCCGCATCCTGCGGGCGTACGGCGAGGAGAAGCAGGCCAAGCGGATCGTGTCCGCGATCGTGCGCGAGCGCGAGAAGGAGCCGTTCAGCAACAGCGCCCGCCTCGTCGAGCTGATCC
Organism: Streptomyces sp. CCM_MD2014; assembly: GCF_000772045.1. Lineage (GTDB taxonomy): Bacteria > Actinomycetota > Actinomycetes > Streptomycetales > Streptomycetaceae > Streptomyces > Streptomyces salinarius. The sequence goes on from NZ_CP009754.1 coordinate 6,487,058, forward strand.
GCGCCGCGCTGCCGCAGGCCGCCAAGCGCACCGGCGGCAACCCCGCCAAGCGCACCTTCCAGGCCCTGCGCATCGAGGTCAACGGCGAGCTGTCCGTGCTCGAGCGGGCGATCCCGGCGGCCGTCGAGTCGATCGCGGTCGGTGGGCGGATCGCCGTACTGTCGTACCACTCGCTGGAGGACCGGCTGGTCAAGCAGGTGTTCGCGGCCGGCGCCGCCAACACCGCGCCGCCCGGTCTGCCCGTCGTCCCCGAACGCTACGCACCGCGCCTCAAGCTGCTGACGCGCGGTGCCGAACTTCCCACCGAGGAGGAGATCGCCGAGAACCGGCGGGCGGCACCGGCACGGCTGCGCGGCGCCGAGCGCATCAGGGAGTCCCTCGGGTGATGGGAGTCCCTCGGATGGACCGAGCGAGGCAGGCCGGGAACGGGCGGGTGCGGACGGCCCCACCGGGCCGAGGGGAGGGCGAGTGAGCAGGAAACCCGAACTGAGGGGCAGGGCGGCCCGCCTCGCGCGGCTGCTCCCGACGGGCGGCACCCGCGGCCAGGCGGCGCGGGCACCCTTCGTCCTCCTGGTCGTCGTCCTCCTCGGCGGCGGCCTCATCGGACTCCTGGTGCTCAACTCCGCCCTGAGCGAGGGCTCCTTCCAGCTGGACGACCTCAAGCAGCGGACCAAGGAACTCACCGACGAGGAACAGGCGCTCCAGCGGGACATCGACGCCTACTCCGCCCCCCGGGCCCTCCAGCGCCGCGCCAGCGAACTGGGCATGGTCCCCGGGGGCGACCCCGCCTTCCTCGACCCCGACGGAAGCGTCAAGGGCTCGCCCAGCCCCGCGCCCGCCGCGGCCACCCCCCTCGTGCTCGCCCCCGAGGCGCTGACCGCGACCTCCGGCAGCCCGTCCGCGCCCACCCCCTCCGCCTACGCGGAACCGTCCGCGCCGGCCCCCACGTCCCCCACCGCGGGCACGTCCGCCACCCCCGCCCCGGCGGCGACGCCCACCCCGACCCCGACTCCCGGCAGGTGACGGAAGTGTCCGACAGGGAACCGCCGCGCCGCCGCGTGCCCGGACCCGCCAGGCCCGTCCGCCCCGGCGGCGGGCGCCGCCCGGGACCCGGCGCCCGGCCGGCCCGCAGGCCCGCACCGCCCCGGCCGGCGCCCCGCGCCTTCCGGCTCGGCAGCCCGCGCCCCCGCCTGCGCATGATCGGCCTCGCGCTGACCCTGGTGCTGGCCGCCTTCGTCGTACGGCTCCTGCAGGTACAGGCCGTCGACGCCGGCACGTACTCGGCGAAGGCCGAACAGAACCGCTACGTCGTGCACACCCTGCCCGCCGAGCGCGGCGGGATCACCGACCGCAACGGCGTCGCCCTCGCGACCACCGTGGACTCCTACGACATCACCGCCGACCCCACGATGTTCACCCGCGAACAGCTCAAGGTCGACGACGGGCCCGAACAGGCGGCGGCGCTGCTCGCGCCCATCCTCGGCCAGGACCAGGAACACCTGGCCGACGTGCTCCGCCCGAAGAACAAGAAGCTGCGCTACGTCCGCCTCGCGCGTCGGCAGACGCCCCAGGTCTGGAACCAGATCAAGGACCTGAAGACCGCGCTCACCACCAAGGCGGAGACCGACGAGTCCGCCGTCAACGTGCTCGCCGGCGTCTTCGCCGACCCCAGCAGCAAGCGCGTGTACCCGGGCGGCGACCTAGCCGCCGGCATCCTCGGCTGGGTCGGCGCCGACGGCAAGGGCGGCGGCGGCCTGGAACGGAAGCTGGACAAGAAGCTGGCCGGCGAGGACGGCAAGATCCGCTACGCCCAGTCCGGCGGGCGCCAGGTGCCCACCGCCGGCTCCACCGAGACGCCCGCCGTGCCCGGCAGCGACGTCGAGCTGACCATCGACCGCGACATTCAGTGGGCCGCGCAGCACGCCATCAGCGAGCAGGTGAAGAAGTCCAAGGCCGACGGCGGCTACGTCATCGTCCAGGACACGCAGACCGGCGAGATCCTCGCCATGGCCAACGCGCCGAGCTTCGATCCCGGCGACCTCGCCCACGCCGACCCGGACGCGCTCGGCAACGCCGCCCTCCAGGACGCCTTCGAACCCGGCTCCACCGCCAAGGTGCTGTCGATGGCGGCCGTGCTCGAGGAGAACGTCGCCACCCCCGGCACCCACATCACCGTCCCCAACCGCCTCAAGCGCGGCGACCGGCTCTTCAAGGACGACATCGACCACCCGACCTGGTACCTCACGCTCAACGGCGTGCTCGCCAAGTCCAGCAACATCGGCACCATCATGGCCACCGGCGAACTGGGCAAGACCCAGGCCGAGGCCAACAAGGTGCTCTACTCCTACCTGCGCAAGTTCGGCCTCGGCGACTACAGCGGGCTCGGCTTCCCCGGCGAGACCAAGGGCATCCTCGCGCCGCCCGACCAGTGGTCGACCTCCCAGCAGTACACGATTCCTTTCGGCCAGGGCGTCTCCGTGAACGCGCTCCAGGCGGCCTCCATCTACTCGACCATCGCCAACGGCGGCGTCCGGATCGAACCCACGCTCGTGCGCGGCACCAAGGGCGCCGACGGCCGCTTCACCCCCGCCCCCGAGCCCAAGAAGACCCGCGTGACCAGCGAGAAGACCGCGAAGACCCTCGCGCGGATGCTGGAGTCCGTCGTCGACGACGAGGAGGGCACCGGCACCAAGGCCCGCATCCCCGGCTACCGGGTGGCGGGCAAGACGGGCACGGCCAACCGCGTGGATCCGGCCACCGGCAAGTACCACGGCTACACCTCGTCCTTCGCCGGCTTCGCCCCCGCCGACAAGCCTCGCGTCACCGTCTACTGCGCCATCCAGAACGCCACCGAGGGCAGCTACTTCGGCGGCCAGATCTGCGGCCCCATCTACAAGCAGGTCATGGAGTTCGCCCTGAAGACCCTCCAGGTGCCGCCGACCGGCGCCGACCCCGCGAACCTCCCGGTCACCTTCAAGCCCTGAGCCGCACCGCCCCCGCAACCACCGAGCCCGTACCGAGCCAGCGCCGTTTCAGTACCGAGCCACCAGGAACCACCCGTGACAACGATCACCCCCGATCCCGGGAACCAGAACGCCTCCCGCACCTCGCTTCGCCCGCAGGCGGGTACTCCCGGTACGCTCACCGCCGTGCCACACCCTGATCAGTCCCAAACCACCCAGAAGGGCCACCCCGTGACCTACCCGGGACCGCCCCGGCCGGTGCGGATCTCCGCCACACCCCTCGCGGAACTCGCCGATCAGCTGGGTGTCACCGCTCCGGACGGCTCCGCCGAGGTCACGGGCATCACCCACGACTCGCGCGCGGTCCGCCCCGGTGACCTGTACGCCGCCCTGCCCGGAGCCCGCGCCCACGGCGCCGACTTCGTCACCCAGGCCGCCGGCCTCGGCGCCGCCGCCGTGCTGACCGACCCGGCCGGCGCGGAGCGCGTCGCCGCCGCCGGACTGCCGGCGCTCGTGGTCGACGACCCGCGCGCGCGGATGGGCGAACTGGCCGCGACGATCTACGGCCACCCCGGCCGCGACCTCCTCCAGATCGGCATCACCGGCACCTCCGGCAAGACCACCACCGCCTACCTGGTCGAGGGCGGCCTGCGCACGGCGAAGTCCACCGGGCTGATCGGCACCGTCGAGATGCGCATCGGCGACGAGCGCATCAAGTCCGAGCGGACCACCCCCGAGGCCACCGACCTCCAGGCCCTGTTCGCGGTGATGCGCGAGCGCGGCACCGAGGCGGTCGCCATGGAGGTCTCCAGCCACGCCCTGGTGCTCGGCCGCGTCGACGCCTGCGTCTTCGACATCGCGGTCTTCACCAACCTCAGCCCGGAGCACATGGAGTTCCACTCCGGCATGGAGGACTACTTCCAGGCCAAGGCGCAGCTCTTCACGCCGAAACGCAGCAAACTCGGCGTGGTCAACGTCGACGACGAGTACGGGCGGCGCCTGGCCAACGAGGCCACCGTCCCGGTCGTCACCTACTCCGCCGAGGGCCACCCGGACGCCGACTGGCGCGCCGACGGGGTCGAGGTCGGCCCGCTGGACTCCACGTTCACCGTGCTCGGGCCGAAGGGCGAGCGGATCGCCGCCAAGTCGCCCCTGGCCGGACCCTTCAACGTGGCGAACACCCTCGCCGCGATCGTGTCCCTCGCCGCCGCCGGGCTCGACCCGCAGGCCGCCGCCGACGGCGTCGCCGCCGTACCGGGCGTGCCGGGCCGCCTGGAGCGCGTGGACGAGGGCCAGCCCTTCTTCGCGGTGGTCGACTACGCCCACAAGACCGACGCCGTCGAGTCCGTCCTGCGGGCGCTGCGCAAGGTCACCGAGGGCAAACTGCACGCCGTGCTCGGCTGCGGCGGCGACCGGGACACCACCAAGCGGGAGCCGATGGGCGCCGCCGTGGCCCGGTTCGCCGACACCGCCGTACTCACCTCCGACAACCCCCGCTCCGAGGACCCCCTCGCCATTCTCGCCACCATGCTCCAGGGCGCGGCGTCCGTGCCCGCGCACGAGCGCGGCGAGGTGCAGGTCTTCGAGGACCGGGCCGCCGCCATCGCCGCCGCCGTCGCCCGGGCCGAGCCCGGCGACACCGTGCTGGTGGCCGGCAAGGGACACGAGCAGGGCCAGGACATCGCCGGGGTCGTCCGCCCCTTCGACGACCGCCAGGTGCTGCGCGAAGCCATCAAGAAGACCCAGGGATGAGATCCCGAATGGTCCAGCCGATCCTGATCCTGATCCAGGGGACGAACTTGTGATCACCCTCTCACTCGCCGAGATCGCGGAAGTCGTCGGCGGGCGGATGCACGACATACCGGACGCGTCCGCCGAGGTCACCGGGCCGGTCGTCCGGGACTCCCGGGAAGCCGGACCCGGCAGCCTCTTCGTCGCCTTCGTCGGCGAACGGGTGGACGGCCACGACTTCGCCGCGCAGGTCGTCGAAGCGGGAGCGGTGGCCGTCCTCGGCTCCCGCCCCGTCGGCGTGCCCGCGATCGTCGTGGACGACGTCCAGGCCGCCCTCGGCGCCCTCGCCCGGCACGTCGTACACCGCCTCGGCACCACCCTCGTGGCCCTCACCGGGTCGGCCGGCAAGACCAGCACCAAGGACCTGATCGCCCAGGTCTTGCGCCGCAAGGCGCCCACGGTCTTCACGCCCGGTTCCATGAACAACGAGGTCGGGCTGCCGCTCACCGCGCTCACCGCCACCGGCGAGACGAAGTTCCTCGTCCTGGAGATGGGCGCCCGCGGCATCGGCCACATCCGGTACCTGTGCGAGCTGACCCCGCCGCGGATCGGCCTCGTCCTCAACGTCGGCTCCGCGCACATCGGCGAGTTCGGCGGCCGGGAGCAGATCGCCCAGGCCAAGGGCGAACTCGTCGAGGCGCTGCCGCCGGCCGAGGAGGGCGGCACCGCGGTCCTCAACGCGGACGACCCCCTCGTAAGGGCCATGGCTTCCCGAACGAAGGCGAAGGTGCTCCTTTTCGGAGAGTCCGACGAAGCGGACGTTCGCGCCGAGAACGTGCGACTCACGGACACCGGACAGCCTTCCTTCAGCCTTCACACACCCTCCGGTGCAAGCGATGTGACCATGCGCCTGTACGGTGAGCACCACGTGTCGAACGCGCTCGCCGCGGCCGCCGTCGCCCACGAGTTGGGCATGTCCGCAGACGAGATCGCCACCGCGCTCTCCGAGGCGGGCTCCCTCTCCCGCTGGCGGATGGAGGTCACCGAGCGCCCGGACGGCGTGACGGTCGTCAACGACGCCTACAACGCGAACCCCGAGTCCATGAAGGCCGCGCTGCGTGCGCTGGTTGCCATCGGCGAAGCCTCACGGGCAAGGGGGGGCCGCACGTGGGCGGTGCTCGGCAAGATGGCCGAGCTCGGGGACGAGGCGCTCGCCGAGCACGACGCGGTCGGACGGCTCGCCGTCCGGCTCAACGTCAGCAAGCTCGTCGCGGTCGGGGGCAGGGAAGCCCGATGGCTGCAACTGGGCGCATATAACGAGGGTTCGTGGGGTGAGGAGTCGGTGCACGTGTCCGACGCACAGGCGGCGGTCGACCTGTTGCGCAGCGAGTTGCGCCCGGGGGACGTCGTGCTCGTGAAGGCGTCCCGTTCGGTGGGTCTGGAGAGCGTCGCCTCGGCGCTGCTCGAGAATGGCGCCGAGGGTGAGGTTGCCGCCCGATGATGAAGCAGATCCTGTTCGCAGGAGTCATTGGCCTCTTCCTGACGCTGGTCGGCACCCCGCTGCTGATCAAGCTCCTGGCCCGCAAGGGCTACGGCCAGTACATCCGTGACGACGGACCGCGCGAGCACGCCAGCAAGCGCGGTACGCCGACCATGGGTGGTATCGCCTTCATCCTGGCGACGGTCGCCGCGTACTTCCTCGCCAAGGGCATCACCAGCTATCTGGACCCGGACATCGACGCCGGGCCGACGTTCTCCGGTCTGCTGGTGCTCGGCCTGATGGTCGGCATGGGCCTGGTCGGCTTCCTGGACGACTACATCAAGATCGTCAAGCGTCGTTCGCTGGGCCTGCGGGCCAAGGCGAAGATGGCCGGCCAGCTCATCGTCGGCATCGGCTTCGCCGTGCTCTCGCTGCAGTTCGCGGACAACCGGGGCAACACTCCGGCCTCCACCAAGCTGTCGTTCATCACCGACTTCGGGTGGACCATCGGCCCGGTGCTGTTCGTCGTCTGGGCGCTGTTCATGATCCTCGCGATGTCGAACGGCGTGAACCTCACCGACGGTCTGGACGGCCTGGCCACCGGCGCCTCCGTCCTGGTCTTCGGCGCCTACACCTTCATCGGCGTGTGGCAGTTCCAGGAGTCCTGCGCCAACGCGCTGACCCTGACCAACCCGGGCGCCTGCTACGAGGTGAGGGACCCGCTCGACCTCGCGGTGGTCGCGTCCGCGCTGATGGGCGCCTGCCTCGGCTTCCTGTGGTGGAACACCTCGCCGGCCAAGATCTTCATGGGCGACACCGGTTCGCTCGCGCTCGGCGGTGTGCTCGCGGGTCTGGCGATCTGCTCGCGCACCGAACTGCTGATGGCCATCCTCGGCGGCCTGTTCGTCCTGATCACCATGTCGGTGGTCATCCAGGTCGGCTCCTTCCGCCTCACCGGCAAGCGGGTCTTCCGGATGGCGCCACTCCAGCACCACTTCGAACTCAAAGGCTGGTCCGAGGTCCTCGTCGTGGTCCGTTTCTGGATCATTCAAGGCATCTGTGTGATCGTCGGACTCGGCCTCTTCTACGCGGGATGGGCAGCGGACAAGTGACCTCCTCGGTGCCTTCGGAATTCACCGGCAAGCACGTCACCGTCGCCGGGCTCGGCGTCTCGGGCGTCCCGGCGGCCAGGGTCCTGCACGGACTCGGCGCGCACGTCACCGTCGTCAACGACGGCGCCGACGAGCGGGCCCGGACGCAGGCGGCGGAGCTGGAGGCGCTCGGCGTCACCGTCCGCCTGGGCGACGGCGACACGCTCCCCGAGGGCACCGAGCTGATCGTCACCGCCCCCGGCTGGAAGCCCACCAAGCCCCTGTTCACGGCGGCCGCCGAGGCCGGCGTCCCGGTATGGGGCGACGTCGAACTGGCCTGGCGGATGCGCGGCCTGGACGGCAGGGAGCCCGCTCCCTGGCTGGCGGTCACCGGCACCAACGGCAAGACCACCACCGTCCAGATGCTCGCGTCGATCCTGAAGGCGGCCGGTCTGCGCACCGCCGCCGTCGGCAACATCGGCGTCTCCCTGCTGGACGCGGTCACCGGCGAGGTGGAGTACGACGTCCTCGCCGTGGAGCTGTCCAGCTACCAGCTCCACTGGGCGCCCTCCCTGCGCGCCCACTCCGCCGCCGTGCTCAACCTCGCCCCGGACCACCTCGACTGGCACGGCTCGATGGAGGCCTACGCCGCCGACAAGGGCCGTATCTACGAGGGCAATCGGGTCGCCTGCGTCTACAACGTCGCCGACAAGGCGACCGAGGACCTGGTCCGCGCCGCCGACGTCGAGGAGGGCTGCCGGGCGGTCGGCTTCACGCTCGGCACCCCCGGCCCGTCCCAACTCGGCGTCGTGGAGGGCCTCCTGGTCGACCGCGCCTTCGTCGAGGACCGGCAGAAGAACGCCCAGGAACTGGCCGAGGTCTCGGACGTCAACCCGCCGGCCCCGCACAACATCGCCAACGCCCTCGCCGCCGCCGGGCTCGCCCGCGCCTTCGGCGTCTCCGCCGCCGCCGTACGGGACGGGCTGCGCGCCTTCACGCCGGACGCCCACCGCATCGCGCACGTCGCCGACGTGGACGGGGTGGCGTACGTGGACGACTCCAAGGCCACCAACACCCACGCCACCGAAGCCTCCTTGGCGGCCTACGAGTCGATCGTGTGGATCGCCGGCGGACTGGCCAAGGGCGCGACCTTCGACGAGCTGGTCGCGGGCGCGGCGAAGCGGCTGCGCGGCGCGGTCCTCATCGGCGCCGACCGCGCCCTGATCCGCGAAGCCCTGGCGCGACACGCCCCGGAAGTACCCGTGGTCGACCTCGACCGGACCGACACTGGTGCGATGCTCCAGGCCGTCCAGGAGGCACGGCGGCTCGCCCGGCCGGGCGACACGGTGCTGCTGGCCCCGGCCTGTGCCTCCATGGACATGTTCACCAACTACAACCAGCGCGGTGACGCGTTCGCGCAGGCCGTTCGCGAACTCGGCGCCTGACCCGGCCGCGCTCCCGCGCCGGGTGAACTCGGGAGGACGCGTGGGACGGTCCATGCCGACGTACAGCGGAGGCAGCGATGCCCGGTAGTCCCCAGAGCCGCACCGGGCGTCCGCCCGTCCAGCGGGCCGTCAAGCGGCCCGCCGCGCCGCGGCCGCCGCGCGAGAACCCGGTGCTGGGCCTGTACCTGCGCCTGCGCCGCGCCTGGGACCGGCCGCTGACCGCCTACTATCTGATCTGCGGCGGCAGCGCGCTGATCACCGTGCTCGGCCTGGTGATGGTCTACTCGGCCTCCCAGATCACCGCGCTCCAGCTGTCGCTGCCCGGCTCGTACTTCTTCCGCAAGCAGGCCCTCGCGGCGCTGATCGGCGCCGGGCTCCTGGCCGCCGCGATGAGGATGCCGGTCAAGCTGCACCGCGCCCTCGCCTACCCCATCCTCGCCGGGGCCGTCTTCCTGATGATCCTGGTCCAGGTGCCGGGGATAGGAGTCGCGGTCAACGGCAACCAGAACTGGATCGCGCTCGGCGGCTCCTTCCAGATCCAGCCCAGCGAGTTCGGCAAGCTGGCCCTGGTGCTGTGGGGCGCCGACCTGCTCGCCCGCAAGCACGACAAGAAGCTGCTGACCCAGTGGAAGCACATGCTGGTGCCGCTGGTGCCGGCCGCGTTCATGCTGCTCGGGCTCATCATGATCGGCGGCGACATGGGGACCGCGATCATCCTGACGGCGATCCTTTTCGGCCTGCTGTGGCTGGCCGGTGCGCCCACCCGGCTGTTCGCCGGCGTGCTGTCCATCGCGGTGCTGCTCGGCTTCATCCTCATCAAGAGCAGCCCCAACCGCATGGCCCGCCTCAACTGCCTGGGCGCCACCGACCCCGGCCCGGGCGACGCCTGCTGGCAGGCCGTGCACGGCATCTACGCCCTCGCCTCGGGCGGACTGTTCGGTTCCGGGCTCGGCGCCAGCGTGGAGAAATGGGGTCAACTCCCCGAAGCGCACACCGACTTCATCTTCGCCGTCACCGGTGAGGAACTGGGCCTGGCGGGGACGCTGTCGGTACTCGCCCTGTTCGCGGCTCTAGGCTATGCGGGTATCCGCGTGGCCGGACGCACGGAGGACCCCTTCGTGAGGTATGCCGCGGGAGGCGTGACCACCTGGATCACGGCCCAGGCCGTGATCAACATCGGTGCGGTCCTCGGGCTGCTGCCGATCGCAGGCGTCCCGCTCCCGCTGTTCTCCTACGGGGGTTCCGCCCTGCTGCCGACCATGTTCGCCGTCGGTCTGCTGATCGCCTTCGCGCGTGACGAACCCGGTGCGCGGGCGGCGCTTGCGCTGCGGCAACCTCGCTTTGGTAGAAAGCGGGGAGCCAGGGGACCCGCGGCCAAGCGGAGCCCTGGGAGTTGGAACACGATGCGACGGCGCGCCTCGGCGGCGCGCTCGTCCGGAGAGCGGTGAATTTCGGTGCATGTCGTACTCGCCGGCGGAGGAACCGCGGGCCACATCGAGCCCGCGCTCGCCCTCGCGGACGCCCTGCGCAGGCAGGATCCGACCGTGGGGATCACGGCCCTGGGCACGGAACGCGGCCTGGAGACCCGCCTGGTGCCCGAGCGCGGATACGAGCTGGCGCTGATCCCGGCCGTACCGCTGCCCCGCAAGCCCACCCCCGAGCTGATCACCGTCCCGGGCCGGCTGCGCGGCACCATCAAGGCCACCGAGCAGATCCTGGAGCGCACCAAGGCGGACGCGGTCGTCGGCTTCGGCGGCTACGTCGCGCTGCCCGGCTACCTCGCGGCCAAGCGGCTCGGCGTGCCGATCATCGTTCACGAGGCCAACGCCCGCCCCGGACTGGCCAACAAGATCGGCTCGCGCTACGCCGCGCAGGTCGCCGTCTCCACTCCCGACAGCAAGCTGCGCAACTCCCGCTACATCGGCATCCCGCTGCGCCGCTCCATCGCCACCCTCGACCGGGCCGCCGCCCGGCCCGAGGCCCGCGCCATGTTCGGGCTCGACCCCAACCTGCCGACGCTGCTGGTCACCGGCGGCTCGCAGGGCGCCCGCCGCCTCAACGAGGTGATCCAGCAGGTCGCGCCGTGGCTCCAGCAGGCCGGGATCCAGATCCTGCACGCGGTCGGTCCCAAGAACGAACTGCCGCAGGTCCACCAGATGCCGGGGATGCCCCCGTACATCCCGGTAAGTTATCTGGACCGGATGGACCTCGCGTACGCCGCCGCCGACATGATGCTCTGCCGCGCGGGCGCGATGACCGTCGCCGAACTCTCCGCCGTCGGGCTCCCGGCCGCCTACGTCCCGCTGCCCATCGGCAACGGCGAACAGCGGCTCAACGCCCAGCCGGTGGTCAAGGCCGGCGGCGGACTGCTGGTCGACGACGCGGACCTCACGCCCGAGTGGCTCCAGCAGAACGTCCTGCCCGTGCTGGCCGACCCGCACCGGCTGTACGAGATGTCCCGCGCCGCCGCCGAGTTCGGCCGCCGGGACGCCGACGACCTCCTCGTCGGCATGGTGTACGAGGCGATCGCCGCCCGTGCGCACCGCTAGACACTGACGGAAGGCAGGGGAGCGTGGCCGGACCGACCACCGCCGAGCGGGGTGCACGCCAGCAGGAGTCGTCCGGCCCGCCCCGCGCGCGCCGCTTCCGCCCGCCCCGCCTTCGTACGATCATCATCCTCGCCGTGGCGCTCGTGCTCGTCGCCGGCGGCACCGTCTGGGTGCTCTACGGCTCCAACTGGACGCGCCTGGAAGACGTGTCGGTCGAGGGGACCCGGGTCCTGACCCCCGCGCAGGTCCGGGAGGCGGCCGACGTCCCGGTCGGGGACCCGCTGGTCTCGGTCGACACGGAAGCGGTCGAGGCCCGACTGCGCCGGAAATTGCCGCGCATTGACGAGGTCGAGGTGGAGCGTTCCTGGCCGCACGGAATCGGGCTGAAAGTGACGGAGCGTACTCCGGTCCTGATTGTGCAAAAGGGCGAAAAGTTCGTGGAAGTGGACGATGAAGGCGTCCGTTTCGCCACGGTTTCCCGTGCTCCGAAAGGCGTGCCCGAGCTGGAATTGGAGCCCGTCCGCTCCGGTTCCGCAGCGGCGAGCCTGCGCCGCTTCGGCGACGACCGCCTGGTGCGCGAGGCGGTACGGGTGGCCGGCCGGCTCCCGGACCGGGTCGCCCGGGACACACGGGTCGTCAAGGTCCGTTCCTACGACGACATCTCGCTGGAGCTGAGCGGGGAGCGGACCGTGTCGTGGGGGAGTGGTGAGCAGGGTGTGCGCAAGGCGCGCGCGCTCACCGCGCTCATGAAAGCGACGCCCGACGCGCGGCACTTCGACGTCAGTGTTCCCACCGCCCCGGCGTCATCCGGGAGTTGACGGGTATACGCGCAGGCCAGCACCCTGGTTGGGCGGCGCTACGGCTGATCACATAGGGTGAAAAGAAAAACGGGAGGTTCGGCGTGTTCGTTGAACGTGCGCCACTTGTCGACTTAGTGTCCTGTTCGGAAGAGTCCAAGGAACAGACACACTGGTAACCCTAAACTTCAGCGTTAGGGTTCGGGTCGGCGCTACGGACCGTCCCAATCGGCATCAGTCGTCGGGTCGCGGGGGCATCAGTGCTTCGGCGGTCGGGCGACACGTAACTCGAGGCGAGAGGCCTTCGACGTGGCAGCACCGCAGAACTACCTCGCAGTCATCAAAGTCATCGGTGTCGGCGGCGGTGGTGTCAATGCCATCAACCGGATGATCGAGGTCGGTCTCAAGGGCGTCGAGTTCATCGCCATCAACACGGACGCGCAGGCGCTGTTGATGAGCGACGCCGACGTCAAGCTCGACGTCGGCCGCGAACTCACCCGCGGACTCGGCGCCGGAGCCAACCCGGCCGTCGGCCGCAAGGCCGCCGAGGACCACCGCGAGGAGATCGAGGAGGTCCTCAAGGGGGCCGACATGGTCTTCGTGACAGCCGGTGAAGGCGGCGGCACCGGCACCGGCGGCGCGCCCGTCGTGGCCAACATCGCCCGCTCGCTGGGCGCCCTCACCATCGGCGTGGTCACCCGCCCGTTCACCTTCGAGGGACGGCGCCGGGCCAACCAGGCCGAGGACGGCATCGCGGAACTCCGCGAAGAGGTCGACACCCTCATCGTCATTCCCAACGACCGGCTGCTGTCCATCTCGGACCGCCAGGTCAGCGTGCTCGACGCGTTCAAGTCCGCCGACCAGGTGCTGCTCTCCGGTGTGCAGGGCATCACCGACCTCATCACCACCCCCGGCCTGATCAACCTGGACTTCGCCGACGTGAAGTCGGTCATGTCCGAGGCCGGTTCGGCCCTCATGGGCATCGGCTCGGCCCGCGGCGACGACCGCGCGGTGGCCGCGGCCGAGATGGCGATCTCCTCCCCGCTGCTCGAGGCGTCCATCGACGGCGCCCGGGGCGTCCTGCTCTCCATCTCCGGCGGCTCCGACCTCGGCCTGTTCGAGATCAACGAGGCCGCCCAGCTGGTCAGCGAGGCCGCCCACCCCGAGGCCAACATCATCTTCGGCGCGGTCATCGACGACGCCCTCGGCGACGAGGTGCGGGTCACCGTGATCGCGGCGGGCTTCGACGGGGGCCAGCCGCCCTCCAAGCAGCGGGACAACGTCCTCGGCGCCTCCTCCCAGGCCAAGCGCGAGGAGCCCGCCCCGGCCCGGCAGCCCGAGAGCCGCCCGTCCTTCGGCTCGCTCGGCAGCGTTAAGCCGAAGGAGGAGCCCGAGCCGGCACCCGCGCCGGAGCCGGTGAGTGACCTGCCGCCGGTCTCCCCGCCGCCGGTCCCGCCGTCCCGCACCTACTCGGACAGCGCGGCCGAGGAACTGGACGTGCCGGACTTCCTGAAGTGATAGGACAGCGCGACACCGTGAACGGCGCGCACTTCGGCTTCACCGACCGGTGGGGCGGAGTGAGCGCCGTTCCGTACGAGGAGCTCAACCTCGGCGGCGCGGTCGGCGACGACCCCGCCGCCGTCACGGCCAACCGGGAGCTGGCGGCCAAGGCGCTGGGCGCCGACCCGGCCCGGGTGGTCTGGATGAACCAGGTGCACGGCGCCGACGTCGCCGTGGTCGACGCACCCTGGGGGGACCGGCCGGTGCCACGGGTCGACGCCGTCGTCACCGCCGAGCGCGGTCTCGCCCTCGCCGTCCTCACCGCCGACTGCGTGCCCGTCCTGCTCGCCGACCCGGTCGCCGGCATCGCCGCCGCGGCCCACGCGGGCCGGCCCGGACTGGTCGCCGGGGTGGTCCCCGCCGCCGTACGGGCCATGACCGAACTCGGCGCGGACCCCGCCCGGATCGTCGCCCGCACCGGACCCGCGGTGTGCGGCCGGTGCTACGAGGTGCCCGAGCAGATGCGCGCCGAGGTGGCCGCCGTCGAGCCGGCCGCGCACGCCGACACGAGTTGGGGCACACCGGCCGTCGACGTGAGCGCCGGAGTGCACGCGCAGCTCGAGCGCCTGGGGGTGCGCGACCGGGCGCAGTCGCCGGTGTGCACCCGGGAGTCGAAGGACCACTTCTCGTACCGACGCGACCGCACCACCGGGCGGCTCGCGGGCTACGTCTGGCTGGACTGATGGGGCATGACGGACCGTAAGCAGGAACTCGCCGCGAACCTGGCGAAAGTGGAAGAGCGCATCGCCGCCGCATGTGAGGCTGCGAACCGCCCGCGCGAAGACGTGACCCTCATCGTGGTCACCAAGACCTACCCGGCGGACGATGTGCGCATTCTCTCCGAACTGGGGGTGCGTCACGTCGCGGAGAACCGCGACCAGGACGCCGCTCCCAAGGCCGCAGCTTGCTCGGATCTGCCGCTTTCATGGCATTTCGTCGGCCAGTTGCAGACCAACAAGGTGCGTTCCGTGGTCGGTTACGCGGACGTCGTGCAGTCCGTGGACCGGGCCAGGCTCGTCACGGCCCTGTCCAAGGAGGCCGTACGGGCCGGCCGCGAGGTGGGCTGCCTCCTCCAGGTCGCGCTCGACGCGGGGGAGAGCGGACGCGGGGAGCGCGGCGGCGTCTCGCCCGAAGGAATCGAAGAGTTGGCCGACCTGGTCGCCGGATCGGACGGGCTGAGGTTCGACGGGCTGATGACCGTGGCCCCGCTCACCGGCGAGTACGCCGGACGCCAACAGGCGGCGTTCGAGCACCTCATGGATTTGTCGACCCGCGTGCGCCGAACCCATCCGGCTGCGAACATGGTCTCCGCAGGAATGAGTGCGGACCTCGAACAGGCCGTGGCCGCCGGAGCGACACATGTACGCGTCGGCACTGCGGTACTCGGAGTCCGACCCGTGCTCGGGTAACGTCGCCAAGAAGTCGGACCACAGCAGAAAATATGGTCATTACCGCCGAAAGGCGGAGGCAACGACCTCGTGGATCGCAGGCACTTGGAGTCGTCGGCAGATCCACCACAGAGCGGAGGACTCAGAGAATGGCCGGCGCGATGCGCAAGATGGCGGTCTACCTCGGCCTCGTGGAGGACGATGGGTACGACGGCCGGGGCTTCGACCCCGACGACGACTTCGAACCCGAGCTGGACCCGGAACCCGAGCGGGATCACCGGCGCCATGAACCGGCGCACCAGTCACATGGTTCACATCAGCCCCAAAGGGACGAAGAGGTACGAGTCGTCCAACCGCCCGCGCAGCGCGAGCCCATGCCCCGTTCCGCTTCGCTCGCGGCGGAATCGAGTCGTCCGGCGCGCATCGCGCCCGTGGCGTCCATCACACAAGAACGCGCAAGCCTGGAAAAGAGCGCACCGGTCATCATGCCCAAGGTCGTGTCCGAACGAGAGCCCTACCGGATCACCACGCTTCACCCCCGGACCTACAACGAGGCCCGTACCATCGGGGAACACTTCCGTGAGGGCACTCCGGTGATCATGAATCTCACTGAGATGGATGACACAGATGCGAAGCGACTTGTCGACTTTGCGGCCGGTTTGGTGTTTGGTCTTCACGGCAGTATCGAGCGGGTGACGCAGAAGGTGTTCCTGCTGTCTCCTGCTAACGTCGATGTCACGGCGGAGGACAAGGCCCGCATCGCAGAGGGCGGGTTCTTCAACCAGAGCTGAGACGCACCACCGGCAGTGAGCAAGACACACGGATCCGACAACGGGTCCGAGAGATGGTTCAGGGGAGAGGGAAGCAAGGGTCATGAGCGTGGTCCTGGATGTCGTCTACATCGCGCTGATGTGCTTCCTCATCGTGCTCATCTTCCGGTTGGTCATGGACTACGTCTTCCAGTTCGCCCGCTCGTGGCAACCCGGCAAGGCGATGGTGGTCGTTCTGGAGGCCACCTACACTGTCACCGATCCACCGCTGAAGCTTCTGCGGCGGTTCATCCCGCCGCTGCGTCTCGGGGGCGTGGCGCTCGACCTGTCCTTCTTCGTACTGATGATCATCGTCTACATCCTGATCTCGATCGTGAGCCGGCTGTGATCGATGAGAGAGATACGGGCTTGCCGAATGCCGACGACAACGTTGAGGTGAAGAGATGCCGTTGACCCCCGAGGACGTGCGGAACAAGCAGTTCACGACCGTCCGCCTCCGAGAAGGCTATGACGAGGACGAGGTCGATGCCTTCCTCGACGAGGTCGAAGCCGAACTGACCCGACTGCTCCGCGAGAACGAGGACCTGCGCGCCAAGCTGGCCGCGGCGACGCGCGCGGCCGCGCAGAACCAGCAGAACATGCGCAAGCCTCCGGAACCGCCGCAGGATCAGCAGCAGCACCAGCAGCAGGGGCCGCCGCAGCAGGGCGGTATGCCGCAGCAGGGCATGCGAGGTCCCGGCGCTCCGGTGCCCGCCGGCATATCGGGCCCGCCGCAGCAGCAGATGGGTGGCCCCATGGGTGGCCCGCCCCAGCTGCCGAGCGGTGCCCCGCAGCTGCCCGCCGGCCCCGGCGGACAGGGTGGCCCGCAGGGCCCCGGCCCGATGGGTCAGGGTCCGGGGCCGATGGGCCAGGGCCCGGGTCCGATGCAGGGCCAGATGGGTCCCGGTCCGATGGGCGGCCCCATGGGCGGCCCGCAGGGTCCCGGTGGTCCCGGCATGCCCGGCCAGGGCGGTCCGGGTGGCGACAGCGCCGCCCGCGTGCTCTCGCTGGCCCAGCAGACCGCCGACCAGGCGATCGCCGAGGCCCGTTCCGAGGCCAACAAGATCGTCGGCGAGGCGCGTTCGCGTGCCGAGGGTCTGGAGCGGGACGCCCGCGCCAAGGCCGACGCCCTGGAGCGGGACGCGCAGGAGAAGCACCGCGTCGCGATGGGCTCCCTGGAGTCCGCCCGCGCCACGCTGGAGCGCAAGGTCGAGGACCTGCGCGGCTTCGAGCGCGAGTACCGCACGCGGCTGAAGTCCTACCTGGAGTCGCAGCTGCGCCAGCTGGAGACGCAGGCGGACGACTCGCTCGCCCCGCCGCGTACGCCCGCGACGGCGTCTCTGCCGCCGTCCCCGGCGCCCTCGATGGCACCGGCCGGTGCGAGCGCCCCGTCCTACGGCGGCAACCAGTCGATGGGCAGCGGCCCGAGCCAGTCGGGTCCGTCCTACGGCGGTCAGCAGCAGATGTCGCCGGCGATGACCCAGCCGATGGCGCCGGTGCGGCCGCAGGGGCCGTCGCCGATGGGGCAGGCGCCTTCGCCGATGCGCGGGTTCCTGATCGACGAGGACGACAACTGAGCTGTGTCGGACTGACGTCCGGTAGGTAGTACGGCGTCGCCGTCGGCAGCGTTCAGGGCGGGCCCCGGGTTTTCCGACCCGGGGCCCGCCCTTTGGCGTGCGAGGTTCCAGGTGCGGGGCGTTGCTGTGGGGACGGGTGCGCTGCCCGGCGGTGCGGGGTGCCTCCCCCAGTGCCTGAACGGCCTGGGAGGTGTCCTGCCGCCCACCCGTGCCGTCCCGCGGCACGACTGCCCGCAGCTACGCGGAGGGCCCGCATGCCGTAGATGCGGGCCCTCGTTGCCTTCCCTCGGCTACTGCTTGCGCAGGCGGAACACCAGGGACAGGCCCTCGTCCGTGAACGGGGCGCCGTAGGTGTCGTCCGCCTCGCCCTGCGCGAAGTCCGTCGCCAGGACCTCGTCGGCGATCAGGCCCGCGTGGTCGGTCAGGGCCGCGATCGTCGCCGGGTCCGTGGCCGTCCAGCGCAGGGCGATCCGGTCCGCCACGTCGAGGCCGCTGTTCTTGCGGGCCTCCTGGATCAGGCGGATCGCGTCCCGGGCGAGGCCCGCCCGGCGCAGCTCCTCCGTCAGCTCCAGGTCGAGCGCCACCGTCGCGCCCGAGTCGGAGGCGACGGACCAGCCCTCGCGCGGCGTCTCCGTGATGATCACCTCGTCCGGAGCGAGGGTGATCGTCTCGCCGTCGACCTCCACGGAGGCCGTGCCCTCGCGCAGGGCGAGGGACAGCGCGGCGGCGTCCGCGGCCGCGACGGCCTTCGCGACGTCCTGCACCCGCTTGCCGAACCGCTTGCCCAGCGCCCGGAAGTTGGCCTTCGCCGTCGTGTCGACCAGGGAACCGCCGACCTCGCTGAGCGAGGCGAGGGACTCGACGTTCAGCTCCTCCGTGATCTGCGCGTGCAGCTCGGGGGAGAGTGCGTCGAAGCCCGCCACCGCGATCAGGGCGCGGCTGAGCGGCTGCCGGGTCTTGACACCCGACTCCGCTCGCGTGGCACGGCCGAGCTCGACCAGGCGGCGGACCAGAACCATCTGCTTCGACAGCTCCGGGTCGATCGCCGTGAGGTCGGCCTCCGGCCACGAGGACAGGTGGACCGACTCCGGCGCGCCCGGGGTGACCGGCACCACCAGGTCCTGCCAGACCCGCTCGGTGATGAACGGGGTGAGCGGCGCCATCAGCTTGGTGACCGTCTCGACGACCTCGTGCAGGGTGCGCAGCGCGGCCTTGTCGCCCTGCCAGAAGCGGCGGCGGGAGCGGCGCACGTACCAGTTGGACAGGTCGTCCACGAACGCGGACAGCAGCTTGCCGGCCCGCTGGGTGTCGTAGGCGTCCAGTGCCTGGGTGACCTGGTCGGTGAGCGCGTGCAGCTCGGAGAGCAGCCAGCGGTCCAGCACCGGGCGGTCGGCCGGGGCCGGGTCCGCCTCGCTCGGCGCCCAGCCCGAGGTGCGGGCGTACAGGGCCTGGAAGGCGACCGTGTTCCAGTACGTGAGGAGCGTCTTGCGGACGACCTCCTGGATGGTGCCGTGGCCCACCCGGCGGGCCGCCCAGGGCGAGCCGCCGGCCGCCATGAACCAGCGCACCGCGTCGGCGCCGTGCTGGTCCATGAGCGGGATGGGCTGCAGGATGTTGCCCAGGTGCTTGGACATCTTGCGGCCGTCCTCGGCGAGGATGTGGCCGAGGCAGACCACGTTCTCGTAGGACGACTTGTCGAAGACCAGGGTGCCGACCGCCATCAGCGTGTAGAACCAGCCGCGGGTCTGGTCGATGGCCTCGGAGATGAACTGCGCCGGGTAGCGGCTCTCGAACAGCTCCTTGTTCTTGTACGGGTAGCCCCACTGCGCGAACGGCATCGAACCCGAGTCGTACCAGGCGTCGATGACCTCCGGCACGCGCGTGGCCGTCTTCCCGCAGCCGTCCTGCGGGCAGGCGAAGGTGACCTCGTCGATGAACGGCCGGTGCGGGTCCAGGGCCGACTGGTCGGTGCCGGACAGCTCGGTCAGCTCCGCGCGGGAGCCGACGACCGTGAGGTGGTCCTCCTCGCAGCGCCAGATCGGCAGCGGGGTGCCCCAGTAGCGGTTGCGGGACAGGGCCCAGTCGATGTTGTTGTTCAGCCAGTCGCCGTACCGGCCGTGCTTGACCGCCTCCGGGAACCAGTTGGTCTTCTCGTTCTCCTGGAGGAGCCGGTCCTTGATCGCGGTGGTGCGGATGTACCAGGACGGCTGCGCGTAGTAGAGCAGGGCCGTGTGGCAGCGCCAGCAGTGCGGGTAGCTGTGCTCGTACGGGATGTGCTTGAAGAGCAGGCCCCGGGCGTCCAGGTCCTCGGTCAGCTTCTCGTCGGCCTTCTTGAAGAAGACGCCGCCGACCAGCGGGACGTCCTCCTCGAAGGTGCCGTCCGGGCGGACCGGGTTGACCACCGGCAGGCCGTACGCGCGGCAGACCTTGAGGTCGTCCTCACCGAAGGCGGGGGACTGGTGGACGAGGCCGGTGCCGTCCTCGGTGGTGACGTAGTCGGCGTTCACCACGTAGTGCGCGGGTTCCGGGAACTCGACCAGCTCGAAGGGGCGCCGGTACGTCCAGCGCTCCATCTCGGCGCCGGTGAAGGACTGCCCGGTGGTCTCCCAGCCCTCGCCGAGGGCCTTCTCCAGCAGCGGCTCGGCGACGACGAGCTTCTCCTCGCCGTCGGTCGCGACGACGTAGGTGACCTCGGGGTGCGCGGCGACCGCGGTGTTGGACACCAGGGTCCACGGGGTCGTGGTCCAGACGACCAGCGCGGCCTCGCCGGCCAGCGGGCCCGAGGTCAGCGGGAAGCGGACGTAGACGGACGGGTCGACGACCGTCTCGTAGCCCTGGGCCAGCTCGTGGTCGGACAGGCCGGTGCCGCAGCGGGGGCACCAGGGGGCGACCCGGTGGTCCTGGACCAGCAGGCCCTTGTTGAAGATCTCCTTCAGCGACCACCAGACGGACTCGATGTACTCCGGGTCCATCGTGCGGTACGGGTCCTGGAGGTCGGCCCAGTAGCCCATGCGGGTCGTGAGCTCCTCGAAGGCGTCGGTGTGACGGGTCACCGACTCGCGGCACTTCGCGTTGAACTCGGCGATGCCGTACGCCTCGATGTCCTGCTTGCCGGAGAAGCCCAGCTCCTTCTCCACCGCCAGCTCCACGGGCAGGCCGTGGCAGTCCCAGCCGGCCTTGCGGCCCACGTGGTAGCCGCGCATCGTGCGGAAGCGGGGGAAGACGTCCTTGAAGACGCGCGCCTCGATGTGGTGGGCGCCGGGCATGCCGTTGGCGGTGGGCGGGCCCTCGTAGAACACCCACTCGGGGCGGCCCTCGGACTGCTCCAGGCTCTTGGCGAAGATCTTCTGCTCGCGCCAGAAGTCGAGCACCGCGTGTTCGAGCGCGGGCAGGTCGACCTGGGCGGGCACCTGGCGGTACTGCGGCTGCGTATTCAACGAGCTTCCTCCGGCGGACGTGCTGCCTTCCGTCGGAGGGACGAGAGCCGTGCTCCCGCGGTACCACCCTCCTTGGCCCGGCCGGTGCGTCGTGTGCTCCGGTGAGCCCCCTCATTGGGGTCGCGAGCCGGTTCTACTCGCCGCGACTGTCCTGCCACGGCTTTCTTCCGGCGGCTCCGGGGTGATCTTCACGTCGCGCTCGCCCCCGGGCTCACACCGTCCCCGGGTCGCTCTGGGCTGCTGACGCCGCTACTCGTCCCCATCCACGCTTTTCGCTGCGCCCAGTGTACGGCGCCGCGCGGACAGCGGCCGACCGGTTTCGGGGTGACCCGAATGCCGCCGTCCGGGGGCCGTCCCCCGGCCGGGCCGGCCGGGGGAGGTTCCGGCGGATTACCGGGCGGGGAGCTGGGCACAACGCATGCATGCTCGCCGCGCGGCGCACGGTGGGCGGGCGAGTCGGGCGGCGTGCCCCGTTGCCGCGGGACCGGAGTCGATTTATCGTCCCAGCACGATTCGCGCGCAAGATCACAATATGTGAAGGGGCCGCGGCCATGGTGGCGAAGAAGAAGACGACGGCCGCGAAGCAGGGCGCCGGCGAGGAGAGCGCCGCGGAGCAGGACCCGGAGAAGAAGGCGGCGAAGAAGACCGCGGCGAAGAAGACCGCGGCGAGGAAGAGCCCGGCGAAGGAGACCGCGGCGAAGACGGCCCCGGCGAAGAAGTCCGCGGCGAGCGGGAGCACGGCCGGGAAGAGCACGGCGAAGAAGAGCACGGCGAAGAAGAGCACGGCCAAGAAAGTGGGCGCGGCCGAGGCCGCGGAGCAGACGGGAGCCACGACGGTGGTTGCGAAGAAGACTCCTGGCACGGCCACGGCGGCCAAGACCGCTGTCCCCAAGGCCCGCGGCACCGCCGCGGACCCCGGCGAACTCGCGGTACGCCCCGGCGAGGAACCCTGGACCCCGGAAGAGGTCGAGGAAGCGCGAGGCGAGCTGCAGTCCGAGGCCGACCGGCTGCGCACCGAGATCGACTCCTCCGAACGGTCGCTGCAGGGCATGATGCGGGACTCCGGCGACGGCGCGGGCGACGACGAGGCCGACACCGGCAGCAAGAACATCACGCGCGAGCACGAGCTGGCGCTGGCCGCCACCGCGCGCGAGGTGCTCACCCAGACCGAGCGCGCCCTGGAACGCCTGGACGCGGGCACCTACGGCCTGTGCGAGAACTGCGGCAACCCGATCGGCAAGGCGCGGATGCAGGCCTTCCCCAGGGCCACCCTGTGCGTCGAGTGCAAGCAGAAGCAGGAGCGGCGGTACTGAGCCGGTACTGGCCAGCAGCCGGGACGGGTGGCGTGCCGTACCCTCGTCCTCAGTCAAGGACCTAGGCTGAGGGACTCACGTGGCAGAGGCGGAGCGCATCATCGGTACTCCGGACACCCCGGACGCGGCGGGGGACGGGCAGGAGCGGCCCGACGCCGAGCAGGAGCAGACGCGGGAGCCGGCTCCGGAAAGCCCTCGGGGCAAGCGCCGGGTCGCCGTGCTGTTCGCGGTCGCGGTGTTCGCGTACCTGCTCGACCTGGTCAGCAAGATGATCGTGGTCGCGAAGCTGGAGCACCACGAGCCGATCGAGATCATCGGTGACTGGCTGCGGCTCGCGGCGATCCGCAACGCGGGCGCCGCCTTCGGCTTCGGCGAGGCCTTCACGATCATCTTCACGGTGATCGCGGCGGCCGTGATCGTCGTGATCGCCCGCCTCGCGCGCAAGCTGCGCAGCCTGCCCTGGGCGATCGCGCTCGGCCTGCTGCTCGGCGGTGCCCTGGGCAACCTCACCGACCGGATCTTCCGCGCGCCCGGCGTCTTCGAGGGCGCGGTCGTGGACTTCATCGCGCCCAAGCACTTCGCCGTGTTCAACCTCGCCGACTCGGCGATCGTCTGCGGCGGCATCCTGATCGTGATCCTCTCCTTCCGGGGCCTGGACCCGGACGGGACCGTCCACAAGGACTGACCGAGGACTGACCCGCACGGGGAGCCGGGTTGTCCACAGGGGTGCGATCGTCCACAGGGACTGAGCGCGCGTTCGGGCGGGTCCGGGCCGTCCGGCATACTCGACGGGTGAGCACGATTCCCGAGATCCGTACCCTGCCCGTGCCCGACGGCCTGGAGGGCGAGCGCGTCGACGCCGCCATCTCCCGCATGTTCGGCTTCTCCCGCACCAAGGCCGCCGAGCTGGCGGCGGCGGGGAAGGTGCAGGTCGACGGATCGGTGGTCGGCAAGTCCGAGCGGGTCCACGGCGGCGCCTGGCTCGAGGTCGAGATGCCGCAGGCGGCCGCGCCGGTGCAGGTGGTCGCCGAGCCCGTCGAGGGCATGGAGATCGTGCACGACGACGAGGACGTCGTCGTGATCGTCAAGCCGGTCGGCGTCGCCGCCCACCCGTCCCCGGGCTGGAACGGCCCGACCGTCATCGGCGGACTGGCCGCCGCCGGGTTCCGCGTCTCCACCTCCGGCGCCGCCGAGCGCCAGGGCATCGTGCACCGCCTCGACGTCGGCACCTCCGGCCTGATGGCGGTGGCCAAGTCCGAGCGCGCCTACACCTCGCTCAAGCGCCAGTTCAAGGAGCGCACGGTCGACAAGCGCTACCACACGCTGGTGCAGGGCCACCCCGACCCGACCAGCGGCACCATCGACGCCCCCATCGGCCGCCACCCCCAGCACGACTACAAGTGGGCCGTCACCGCCGAGGGCAAGCCCTCCGTCACGCACTACGACCTCATCGAGGCCTTCCGCGCCGCCTCCCTGCTCGACGTGAAGCTGGAGACCGGCCGCACCCACCAGATCCGCGTCCACATGGCCGCCCACCGCCATCCCTGCGTCGGCGACCTGACCTACGGCGCGGACCCCACCCTCGCCAAGCGGCTGCGGCTGACCCGCCAGTGGCTGCACGCCGTACGCCTCGGCTTCGAGCACCCCGGCACCGGCGACTGGGTCGAGTACGCCAGCGACTACCCCGAGGACCTCCAGCAGGCCCTCGACCAGGTCCGCGAGGAGACCTACGGATGAGCGCCCCGAGTCCGGCCCCGGCCTACGAGATACGCGTCGCCGAGGACCCCGCCGACCGCGAGGCCTGCTTCGCGGTGCGCAAGGAGGTCTTCGTCGCCGAGCAGAAGGTCCCCGAGGACATCGAGTACGACGCCTACGACGCCGGAGCCGTGCACGTCCTGGCCGTCCGCGCGGACGGCGTTCCGCTCGGCACCGGCCGCCTGCTGCACGGCGCGGCAGCCGCCGCGAAGAACGGCGACGGCGACCCGGCCGTCGGCTCCCTGGGCCGGCTCGCGGTGACCGCGGCGGCCCGCGGTCTCGGCGTCGGGGCCGCGCTGGTGCGGGCCGTGGAGGACGCCGCACGCGCGCGCGGACTCACGGCGGTGGACCTGCACGCGCAGACCCACGCCCTGGGATTTTACGAACGGTTGGGGTACCAGGCGTACGGGCCCGAGTTCCCCGACGCCGGGATCCCCCACCGCGCGATGCGCCGCTTTCTGTAGCCAGGGCGCCGAACCGGCTGGTGGGGCCGGTGACGTGGCAGGCTTGGGGCCGCCGGGTGAACGCCCAGACCACAGCCCCTAGACCCCACCGGAGCGGTGACCGTGGATCAGCTGGCCCTGTTGTTCATGCTGTTGCTCGGGGCCCTGCTGAGCGTCCCGATCGGTGCCCGGCTCGGACTGCCGGCGCCGGTGCTGATGACCGTCCTCGGGATCGTCCTGGCCCTGCTCGACTTCGTGCCCAACGTCGACATCCCGCCCGAACTGATCCTGCCCGGGCTGCTGCCGCCGCTGCTGTACGCCGCCGTGCGGCGCACGTCCTGGCGGCAGTTCGCGGCCAACAAGCGCCCGATCTTCCTGCTGGCCGTCGCGCTGGTCTTCGTCACCATGGTCTGCGTGGCCTCCGTGGTTCACGCGATCGTGCCGGGCCTGCCGCTCGCCGCCGCCTTCGCGCTGGGCGCTCTGGTGGCGCCGCCCGACCCGGTCGCCGCGACCGCCGTCGCCGGGCAGCTGGGGCTGCCGCGCCGCCTGGTCTCCATCCTGGAGGGCGAGGGGCTCTTCAACGACGTGACGGCCATCGTGCTGTACCACGTGGCCATCGCCGCCGCGGTCGGCGGTTCCTTCTCGCCGTGGGAGGCCGGGCTCGACCTGGTGCTGTCCGCCGTCGTCGCCGTCGCGGTCGGGCTGGCCCTGGGCTGGGGCTCCAACAAGCTCATGGGCGTGCTGGGCGACCCGACCCTCCAGATCGGGCTGACGCTGCTGGTGCCGTTCGTGAGCTACGTCGCCGCCGACGAACTGCACGGCTCGGGCGTCCTCGCCGTGCTGACCACCGCCATGTTCCTCGCCGAGTACGCCTCGGACGCCGACGACGTGATGACCCGGCTCGGCGGCCACACCGTCTGGGACGTGGTCGACACCCTGGTCACCGGGGTGGCCTTCGGGCTGATCGGGCTCGAACTGCACAACGCCGTCCGCACCGCCTCCGGCCGCTGGACCCAGATGCTGGGCTGGGCGGCGGCGATCCTGGCCGTCGTCGTCCTGGTCCGGCTGCTGTGGCTGCTGCCGGCCACCTGGCTGACCCAGCGGCTGCACGCCCGGCGCGACCAGGACGAGGACATCCCGACCAGCTGGCGGGAGACGGTGGTCATGTGGTGGGCGGGGATGCGAGGCGTGGCCTCCGTCGCGCTCGCCCTGGCGATCCCCCTGGAGACCGACGACGGGGCGCCCTTCCCGCACCGGGACGAGATCGTCTTCATCGCGTTCGGGGTGATCATGGGCACGCTGCTGCTGCAGGGCCTCACGCTGCCCTGGCTGGTGGGCCGGCTCGGGGTGCGGGCCGACACCGAGCGGGAGCAGGAGTTCGAGCGGGGCCTGGCCCTGCGGGCGGCCAAGGCGGCCAAGCAGCGGCTCAAGGAGATCGAAGCGGTCGAGGACCTGCCGGAGGAGCTGTCCGAGCAGATGCTGCGGCGCGCCTTCGACATCGGCATACGGATCAGCCCGGACCTCGGGGACGAGGAGCGCCGGGAGGCGCAGGAACAGCGGGCCCGGCGGATCAAACGGGTGCGGCGCATCCAGGGCGAGATGCTGAGCGCCGCCCGGCACGAGGTGCTGGCCGCCCGCAGCGAGCCCGGCGCCGACCCGGAGATCGTCGACCGGGTCCTGCGCCACCTCGACGTGCGCAGCCTGCGCTGACCCCCGGGCGCGGACCCGCGCCGGTCACCGGCTCCCGCGGCGCCGGCCCGCGCCGGTCACCGGCTCCTGCTCTTCGTCGGCCGCTGCGTGAGGTGGCGGGAGCCCGTGTCCGAGGGGCGGTGGTGGTCCGCGTCCGGGGAGCGGTGGGAGTCCGCGTCCGGGGCGGTCGGGCGGGAGTCGGCGTCGGGGGAGCGGCGGGCGTGCGGGAAGCCGTCGTGGAGCGGGCGCGGCGCCGCCTGAGCCGTGTTGATCCGCGGCAGCGCGTACGGGTGCTCGTCGGCCAGCCAGCGGATCATCCCCTCGCGGACCGTGACCCGTACCGTCCAGATGTCGTCCGCGTCCTTCGCCGTCACCAGGGCCCGCACCTCCATGGTGTTCGGGGTGGTGTCCGTGACCGTCAGGTTGTAGCTGCGCCCGTCCCAGGCCGGGCACTGGCGCAGCAGGTCGCGCAGCCGCTCCCGCATCGCCTCCAGCGGCGCCGTGTGGTCGAGGTGCCAGTAGACGGTCCCGGTCATCTGCGGGGTGCCGCGCGACCAGTTCTCGAACGGCTTCGAGGTGAAGTACGACACCGGCATCGTGATCCGGCGCTCGTCCCAGGTGCGCACCGTCAGGTACGTCAGCGTGATCTCCTCGACGGTGCCCCACTCGCCGTCCACCACGACCGTGTCGCCCATGCGCACCATGTCGCCGAAGGCGATCTGGAACCCGGCGAACAGGTTGCCCAGCGTGGACTGGGCCGCCACACCGGCGACGATGCCGATGATCCCGGCCGAGGCCAGCAGCGAGGCGCCGGCCGCGCGCATCGCCGGGAACGTCAGCAGCATCGACGCCACGGCGACCACGCCGACGATCGCCGTCACCACCCGCATGATCAGCGACACCTGGGTCCGCACGCGCCGCACCCGGGCCGGGTCCCGCTCGGCGTGGGCGTGCGCGTACCGGGAGTAGGACGTCTCGACGACCGCCGAGGCCATCCGGACCACCAGCCAGGCCGCCGAACCGATCAGCGCCAGCGTCAGCGTCCGGCCGACCGCGGTCCCGTGCTCGGGGAACACCCCGGCCTCGACGTACGACCCTCTCAGCAGCGCCGAGCAGAGCACGATCTGGTACGGGACGCGGGCACGGCGCAGCAGCCCCCACAGCGGTGTCTCGGGGTGGCGTCCGTCGGCCTTGCGCAGCAACAGGTCGGTGGCCCAGCCGATGACCAGGGTCAGCAGAACCGAGCCGCCGACCACGATCAGCGGGCGGAGTATCGTCTCCATCCCTCGAACGTAACCGGCCGCGCGGGCTGTGAACCTGTGACTTGTCTCCCGGCGGGGGCACCGCCGCGCGCCGCGTCGTCACACCCGGCTGGCACCATGGCCTCATGAACATCGTGCTCTTTCACTCGACCCTCGGCCCGAGGCCCGCGGTGCGGCAGGCCGCCGACCGGCTGCGCGAGGCCGGGCACCAGGTGTGGACCCCGGACCTCTTCGAGGGCCGTACCTTCGAGTCGGTCGAGGAGGGCATGGCCCACCAGGACGGGATCGGCCGGGAGGAGCTGCTGAAGCGGGCGGTGCTGGCCGCCGCGCCCTACTCGGAGCGCGGGCTGGTGTACGCCGGGTTCTCGCTCGGCGCCTCCATCGCCCAGACCCTCGCCCTCGGCGACCACCGGGCGCGCGGGCTGCTGCTCCTGCACGGCACCTCGGACCTCGCGCCCAACGCCTCGGTCGACGAGCTGCCGGTCCAGCTGCACGTGGCCGAGCCGGACCCCTTCGAGACGGACGACTGGCTCAGCGCCTGGTATCTGCAGATGGGCCGGATCGGCGCCGACGTAGAGGTGCACAGGTACCCGGGGGCCGGTCACCTCTACACGGACCCGGAGCTGCCCGACTACGACGCGGAGGCGGCCGAGGCCACCTGGCGGGTGGCGCTCGGCTTCCTCGAAAGCCTCCAGGAGGCTCAGACCGGGGCGTAGACGCGCTCGACGCGCTGCGTGCCGCTGCGGGTGCGGTAGGACCGGGCCCAGGCGGCGGTGGCGTCCGCGTCGGCGCGGTCGGAGACGACGTAGTAGTCCATCTGCGCCCGGTCCGCGGTGACGTCCAGCACGCCGTAGCCGTGCCGGTCGGTGTCGACCCAGTGCACGTGCCGGTTCGCGGCCCGGATCACCGGCGCGGCGATCGCCGAGACCGTGCCCTCGTGGACCTTCACGATGTCGTCGAGGTTGTCGGAGGTCACCGACGTGACGACGAACTCCGTGGCCGCCGAGGCGGACAGCGGATAGGTCCCGGCGTTGTGCGGCACGTCGTTGGCCCACGCCATGTGGATGTCGCCGGTGAGGAACACGGTGTTGCGGATCGCGTGCGTGCGCAGGTGGGCCAGCAGCTCGCGGCGGTCGTCGGTGTAGCCGTCCCACTGGTCGGTGTTGAGGGCGATGCCCTCCTTCGGCAGCCCGAGCAGCTCGGCGAGCGGCCCGAGCAGCGAGGCGGGCAGCGAGCCGATGGCGAACGGCGAGATCATCACCGGGTTGCCGACCAGCCGCCAGGTGGCGTCGGAGGACGCCAGCCCCGCCTTGAGCCAGTCGAGCTGGGCGCGGCCGGTGAGGGTGCGGTCCGGGTCGTCGACCTCTCCGTTGCCGAGCGCCGCCTGCTGCGAGCGGAAGGAACGCAGATCGAGCAGCGACAGGTCGACGAGCTTGCCGAAGCGCAGCCGCCGGTAGGTGGTGCCGGCGATCGCCGGACGCACCGGCATCCACTCGAAGTAGGCCCGCTTGGCGGCGCTCTGCCGCGCCGCCCAGGTCCCCTCGGCGCCCTCCGTGTGGTTCTCGGCGCCGCCCGACCAGGTGTCGTTGGCGATCTCGTGGTCGTCCCAGATGGCCACCACCGGTGCGGCGGCGTGCAGGGCCTGGAGGTCGGGGTCGGTCTTGTAACGGCCGTGCCGCATCCGGTAGTCGGCGAGGGTGAGGATCTCGTGGGCCGGGGCGTGCGGGCGCACGACGGTGTCACGGTTGGCGTACTCGCCGGTGCCGTACTCGTAGATGTAGTCGCCCAGGTGCAGCCAGGCGTCCAGGTCGCCGCGCGCCGCGAGATGGCGGTACGGGGAGAAGTACCCGGCCTCCCAGTTGGCGCAGGAGACCACGCCGAAGCGCAGACCGGCGACGGCCGCGTCGTGCGCGGGGGCGGTGCGGGTGCGGGCGACGGGGGAGTCGGTGGGGCCCGCGGAGAAGCGGAACCAGTAGTCCGTGGCGGGCGCGAGGCCGCGGACGTCCGCCTTGACGGTGTGGTCGGAGGCGGCCGTCGCGGTGACGGAGCCCTTGGCGACGACGTTCGTGAGGGCCTTGTCCGTCGCGACGACCCAGCTCACGTCGGTGTCCGGGCCGGTACCGGACCCGGGTATGGCCTCGGGCACCGGGGTCACCCGGGTCCACAGCAGCACGCCGTCGGGCAGCGGATCGCCGGAGGCGACGCCGTGCAGGAAGGCGGGGGCCGCGTCGGCGGCGCCGGCGGGAAGGGCCGCGGCGAGCGGGGCGGCCAGAACGGCACCGGCCGCCGCGGCCTTGACGACCGTACGGCGGCTCGGGGTCCGGGAGTTCGCGGATGTCTCGGTGTCTTGGGGGGCTCTGTGTCGACTGGTCACGGCCGATCAGGTTACTGATCGGTACGCCCGCGAGTGGGCGAACTCGCGAAAGTTCGCCCACTCGTCAGCCGACGATCACCGGAATCACCGGAATCACCGGAATCACCGGGTCACTTGGTGACGCCCGCGTCCTTCAGCGCCTTCTGCCACGCGTCGGGCGTGCTCGGGGTCTCGATCACCTTGTCGTTGATCTTGATGGTCGGGGTCGACTGGACGCCGTCGGACTCGTCGAAGGACTTGCTCATCCGCATCGCCCAGGCGTCGTAGGTGCCCTTCTCGACGGCGTCCTGGAACTTCTTGTTGTTCTTCAGGGCGTCGACCGAGTTCGCCACCTTGATCAGGTAGTCGTCCTTCGCGAACTCGTCGGTCGACTCCTCGGGGTGGTACTCCGTGGAGTAGAGCGCCGTCTTGTAGTCGACGAACGCCTCCGGGCTGACGTTCAGCGCCGCACCGAGGGCGCTCAGCGCGTTCTTCGAGCCTTCGCCGCCCAGGTTGCCGTCGAGGAAGGTGCCGACGGTGAAGGAGAGCTTGTAGTCGCCGTCCTCCATGCCCTTGTTGACGGTCTCGCCGATGCTCTGCTCCATGGCGGCGCAGCCCGGGCAGCGCGGGTCCTCGTAGAGGTGGACGACGTTGTCGGACTTGGACTCGCCGATGACGATCGTGGTGCCGTCCTTGCCGGAGGTGTTGGCCGGCGCCACGACCTTCGCCTCGGCGGCCTTCTCCCAGCCGGTGGGCTTGTTGCCCTGCACGACGGCGTAGCTGATGCCGCCGGCCGCCGCCAGTACACCGACGATGGAGGCGGCCACGACGACCTGCCGCTTGACCTTGTCGCGCTTGGCCTGGCGCTCGCGCTCCTGGCGCAGGCGCTCACGGGCCGCCGTCTTCGCCGCCTGGCTGTTCCGCTTGCTCATGATGATGATCTCTCCGGGGACGCGCACACGAGGGTGTGCGGAAGTACGTATGGGGGACTGCCGTGCTCGGTGGTGCTCGTGCGACTGCCGCGGCTCGGGTGCCGGGTCACACGAGGGCGGTCACCGGGCGCGGCGGTCCGCGACGTCCCAGGGAGTGCGTGAGGATCCGCTCACGGGCGCCGGCGGTGCGGCGGACCGGGGGCACCGGGCGCCGCGCCGCCGGGGTCCGGCGTACGCTCACGGCCGCGACGGCGAGCAGCAGCGGCCGGAAGGTGGTCGCGGCCACCGCGCCGAGCAGCTGGGCCAGGGCCCGCTCACCGCGCCGCAGCCAGGCCGCCGCCAGCAGCCCCACGCCGACGTGCGCGCCCAGCAGCAGCCAGGCGGTGCCGGGGTCGGCCTGGGCCAGCACGGACGCCATCCGGTCGGTCTCGGCCCCGGTGACCCGGGTCAGCGGGGCCGTCACCCCGGCGTGCACGCCGGTCCCGTCGCCGCAGAGCACGTCGAAGCCGACCGAGCGCAGGGGGCCCGCGACGGGGCCGCCCGCCCTGCCGTAACAGACGTGCTGGCCGGTGGTGAAGACGGTGTCGGCGGCCAGCTCCAGCGGGATCAGCAGGGCGGCGATCCGCCCGAAGCCGCGCTCGCGCCGCCCGGCCAGGGCGTAGGCGATCAGGAACACGGCGGCGGCGACCGCGGCCACCGTGGGCAGCGGCAGCGGAACCCCGGACAGCAGCACGTGCGACGCGGTGCTGAGCGTCACGGCGAGGGCCGTGAACAGCGCCGCGCGTACGGCTCTGAGCGGGGTTCCGGATATGTCCATAGCAGTAGAAGAGTGTGTCACGGGGTCCGGTAAGGGACCCCTAAAAGGTTCCTGTGAGACGGCCGACGGTTACCGAACCGGAATGGTCACAGGCCCGGGATCCGGCCGTTGCGGAACAGGTCGACGAAGGTCTGGTGGTCGGCACGCGCGCGTGCCCCGTACCGGTGTGCGAAGTCGACCAGCAGGGGCGCGAAGCCCTCCTCGTCGGCCGCGATCGCCGCGTCGATGGCGCGCTCCGTGGAGAACGGCACCAGGGACTCCCCGGACTGGTCGTCGGCCGCCGCGTGCATGGTCGCGGTCGCCCGGCCCAGGTCCGCGACGACCTCGGCGATCTCCTCCGGGTCGTCGATGTCGCCCCAGTCCAGGTCGACGGCGTACGGCGAGACCTCCGCGACCAGCTGCCCGGCGCCGTCCAGCTCGGTCCAGCCCAGCCACGGGTCGGCGTGCGCCTGCAGGGCGCGCTGGGAGATCACCGTGCGGTGGCCCTCGTGCTGGAAGTAGTCCCGGATGGCCTGGTCGGTGATGTGCCGGGAGACGGCCGGGGTCTGGGCCTGCTTGATGTAGATCACGACGTCGTTCTCCAGGGCGTCGCTGTTGCCCTCCAGCAGGATGTTGTAGGAGGGCAGGCCGGCCGAGCCGATGCCGATGCCCCGGCGGCCGACGACGTCCTTCACGCGGTAGGAGTCCGGGCGGGCCAGGGAGGACTCGGGGAGCGTCTCCAGGTAGCCGTCGAAGGCCGCGAGCACCTTGTAGCGCGTGGCGGCGTCCAGCTCGATGGAGCCGCCGCCGGGGGCGAAGCGGCGCTCGAAGTCGCGGATCTCCGTCATCGAGTCCAGCAGCCCGAAGCGGGTCAGCGAGCGGGCCATCCGCAGCGCTCCCAGCAGTGGCCCCTCCGCGGTGTCCAGCGTGAAGGGCGGCACCTCGTCGCTCTTGGCGCCGGTGGCCAGGGCGTGGATCCGCTCGCGGTACGCGACGGCGTACACCCGCACCAGCTCGCTGATCTGCTCGTCGCTGAGGGCCTTCGCGTACCCGATCAGGGCGACGGAGGCGGCGAAGCGCTTGAGGTCCCAGGTGAAGGGGCCGACGTAGGCCTCGTCGAAGTCGTTGACGTTGAAGATCAGCCGGCCCGTGGAGTCCATGTACGTGCCGAAGTTCTCGGCGTGGAGGTCGCCGTGGATCCACACCCGGGAGGTCCGCTCGTCCAGGTAGGCACCGCCGGGCTGGTCACCGAACTCCGGGTCCTCGGTCAAATCGTGGTAAAAGAGGCCGGCGGTGCCGCGGTAGAACGCGAAGGCCGAGGCCGCCATCTTCCGGAACTTCACCCGGAACGCCGCGGGATCCGCGGCCAGCAGCCGGCCGAAGGCGGTGTCGAAGACGGCGAGGATCTCCTCGCCGCGCCTCTCCTCGTTGAGCTGCGGGACCGACATGCCTGGTGCCTCCTGGTGCGGGTGGTGCCTGACGAGTGGAGCGGATCTCCACTCGGGCCAACGTTCGAACGGGTGCGGGAGTGCCCGTCCCCGAAGGTACGCGTGGGGATCCCCGGAGTGTCAGTCCCGAGGCATAGACTTCGACGCTGACCCCCCGGAGCGACCGCTGCCCGTCGCCCGTCCGTCGCCCGTAGTTCCCTGAGGAGGCCGAACGTGTCCAAGCCGCCGTTCACGCACCTGCACGTCCACACCCAGTACTCGCTGCTGGACGGTGCCGCGCGGCTCAAGGACATGTTCAACGCGTGCAACGAGATGGGCATGACGCACATCGCCATGTCCGACCACGGCAACCTGCACGGGGCGTACGACTTCTTCCACTCGGCGCAGAAGGCGGGGGTCACCCCGATCATCGGGATCGAGGCCTACGTCGCCCCCGAGTCCCGGCGCAACAAGCGCAAGATCCAGTGGGGCCAGCCGCACCAGAAGCGGGACGACGTGTCCGGTTCGGGCGGTTACACCCACAAGACGATGTGGGCGACCAACAAGACGGGGCTGCACAACCTCTTCCGCCTCTCCTCCGACGCGTACGCCGAGGGCTGGCTGCAGAAGTGGCCCCGGATGGACAAGGAGACCATCAGCCAGTGGTCCGAGGGCATCGTGGCCTCCACCGGCTGCCCCTCCGGCGAGGTGCAGACCCGGCTGCGCCTCGGCCACTTCGACGAGGCGCTGAAGGCGGCCGCCGACTACCAGGACATCTTCGGCAAGGACCGCTACTTCCTGGAGCTGATGGACCACGGCATCGAGATCGAGCACCGGGTCCGCGACGGGCTGCTCGAGATCGGCAAGAAGCTCGGCATCCCGCCGCTGGTCACCAACGACTCGCACTACACCTACGCGCACGAGGCGACCGCCCACGACGCGCTGCTGTGCATCCAGACCGGCAAGAACCTCTCCGACCCGGACCGCTTCCGCTTCGACGGCACCGGCTACTACCTGAAGTCCACGGACGAGATGTACGCCATCGACTCCTCGGACGCCTGGCAGGAAGGCTGCGCCAACACGCGTCTGGTCGCCGAGATGATCGACACGACCGGCATGTTCGAGAAGCGCGACCTGATGCCGAAGTTCGACATCCCCGAGGGCTTCACCGAGGTCACCTGGTTCCAGGAGGAGGTCCGCCGCGGCATGGCGCGCCGCTTCCCGGGCGGCGTCCCCGAGGACCGCCAGAAGCAGGCCGAGTACGAGATGGACGTCATCATCCAGATGGGGTTCCCGGGCTACTTCCTCGTGGTCGCCGACTTCATCATGTGGGCCAAGAAGCAGGGCATCGCGGTCGGCCCCGGCCGAGGCTCCGCGGCCGGCTCGATCGTGGCGTACGCGATGGGCATCACCGACCTCGACCCCATCCCGCACGGCCTGATCTTCGAGCGGTTCCTCAACCCCGAGCGCGTCTCCATGCCCGACGTCGACATCGACTTCGACGAGCGCAGGCGCGTCGAGGTGATCAGGTACGTGACCGAGAAGTACGGCGCCGACAAGGTCGCCATGATCGGCACCTACGGCAAGATCAAGGCGAAGAACGCCATCAAGGACTCCGCGCGCGTGCTGGGCTACCCGTACGCGATGGGCGACCGGCTCACCAAGGCCATGCCCGCCGACGTCCTCGGCAAGGGCATCGACCTCAACGGCATCACGGACCCGACCCACCCGCGCTACAGCGAGGCCGGCGAGATCCGCTCGATGTACGAGAACGAGCCGGACGTGAAGAAGGTCATCGACACCGCCAAGGGTGTCGAGGGCCTGGTCCGGCAGATGGGCGTGCACGCCGCCGGCGTGATCATGTCCAGCGAGCCCATCGTCGACCACGCCCCGATCTGGGTGCGGCACACGGACGGCGTCACCATCACGCAGTGGGACTACCCGCAGTGCGAGTCGCTCGGCCTGCTGAAGATGGACTTCCTCGGCCTGCGCAACCTCACGATCATGGACGACGCCGTCAAGATGGTGAAGTCCAACAAGGGCATCGACCTGGACCTGCTGTCGCTGCCGCTGGACGACCCGAAGACCTTCGAACTGCTGCAGCGCGGCGACACGCTCGGCGTCTTCCAGTTCGACGGCGGCCCGATGCGCTCCCTGCTGCGGCTGATGAAGCCCGACAACTTCGAAGACATCTCCGCCGTGTCGGCCCTGTACCGCCCCGGCCCGATGGGCATGGACTCGCACACCAACTACGCGTTGCGCAAGAACGGCCTCCAGGAGATCACCCCGATCCACAAGGAGCTGGAGGAGCCCCTCCAGGAGGTCCTCGCGGTCACCTACGGCCTGATCGTCTACCAGGAGCAGGTGCAGAAGGCCGCCCAGATCATCGCGGGCTACTCGCTCGGCGAGGCCGACATCCTGCGCCGCGTGATGGGCAAGAAGAAGCCCGACGAACTGGCGAAGAACTTCGTTCTCTTCCAGGCCGGAGCCCGGAAGAACGGCTACAGCGACGAGGCCATCCAGGCCCTGTGGGACGTCCTGGTCCCCTTCGCCGGCTACGCCTTCAACAAGGCGCACTCGGCCGCGTACGGCCTGGTCTCGTACTGGACCGGCTACCTGAAGGCCAACTACCCGGCCGAGTACATGGCCGCCCTGCTCACCTCGGTCAAGGACGACAAGGACAAGTCGGCCGTCTACCTCAACGAGTGCCGGCGCATGGGCATCAAGGTGCTGCCGCCCAACGTCAACGAGTCCATGTCGAACTTCGCCGCCCAGGGCGACGACGTGATCCTCTTCGGCCTCTCCGCCGTGCGCAACGTCGGCACCAACGTGGTCGAGTCGATCATCCGGTGCCGCAAGGCCAAGGGGAAGTACACGTCGTTCCCCGACTACCTGGACAAGGTCGAGGCGGTCGTCTGCAACAAGCGGACGACGGAGTCGCTGATCAAGGCCGGCGCCTTCGACGAGATGGGCCACACCCGCAAGGGCCTCACCGCGCAGTACGAACCGATGATCGACAACGTGGTCGCGGTCAAGCGCAAGGAGGCCGAGGGCCAGTTCGACCTCTTCGGCGGCATGGGCGACGAGCAGAACGACGAGCCGGGCTTCGGACTCGACGTCGTCTTCAGCGAGGAGGAGTGGGACAAGACCTACCTCCTCGCCCAGGAGCGGGAGATGCTCGGTCTCTACGTCTCCGACCACCCGCTCTTCGGCCTGGAGCACGTGCTGTCCGACAAGGCCGACGCGGGCATCTCCCAGCTCACCGGCGGTGACTTCGGCGACGGCGCGGTCGTCACCATCGGCGGCATCATCTCGGGCCTCCAGCGCAAGATGACCAAACAGGGCAACGCCTGGGCCATCGCCACCGTCGAGGACCTCGCCGGCTCACTGGAGTGCATGTTCTTCCCGGCGACCTACCAACTGGTGTCCACGCAACTCGTCGAGGACGCCGTGGTGTTCGTCAAGGGACGCCTCGACAAGCGGGAGGACGTGCCCCGGCTGGTCGCGATGGAGCTGATGATCCCCGACCTGTCCAACGCCGGTGCCAACGCGCCCGTCGTGCTCACCATCCCCGCCACCCGCGTCACCCCGCCGATGGTCAGCAGGCTCGGTGAGATCCTCACCCACCACCGGGGCGACAGCGAGGTGCGGATCAAGCTCCAGGGGCCCACGAAGACGACGGTGCTGCGCCTGGACCGGCACCGGGTGAAGCCCGATCCGGCGCTGTTCGGCGACCTGAAGGTGCTGCTCGGGCCGTCCTGTCTGGCGGGCTGAGCGGAGAAACGAGCAAGGGGCGCCCCCGGTTGCCGGGTGCGCCCCTCGTCGTGGACGTCAGTTGTGGCCGAAGCGCTTGCTCCGCTTGCGGGAGGCCGCGTCGCCGGGCGTCGTCAGCTGCGGGGAGTGCTGCTCCTCGCGGTCCAGCACGGCCGACTCGGCCGCCTGCGGGGAGCGCTCGGACCGGGGCTGCTTACGATCACGGTTGTTCTTGTTCTTGGCCATGGTGATCTACCTCCTGAGGGGGATCTAGGGGCCAGGGCCGGAACCAGATTCACACAGCCCAACAAAGAACGCATATCGGGCAATTACCGTCCGTGACGCGGTCCGTCGGGGTGCGGGGTGCCGAAACGCCACGCCGAAGATCGAGTTCGGGCCGTTAACCTCCGCGTGGTCGGGCAGACTCGAAGGAAGCCCGAAGCAAACCTCCCGGAAAGAGGGTGGATCGCGTGGACCGCTGCATCGTCCTGGTGGACGCCGGGTATCTGCTGGGGGCCGCCGCGAGTCTCCTGGCAGGAGAGCCCTCGCGCTCGCGGATCACCGTCGATCACGCCGCCCTCATCCAGGGCTTGCGCGACCGTGCCGAGTCCGACACGCAGCAGCCCCTGCTGCGCATCTACTGGTTCGACGGCGCCCCCGACCGCGTCCCGCAGCCGGAACACCGGCGGTTGCGGGTGATGCCCCGGGTCACCGTTCGGCTCGGCGCCCTCACGCGCAGTGACGGACGCTGGGCGCAGAAGGGCGTGGACGCCGCCATGCACGCCGAACTGACCGAACTGGCCCGCAACCGCGCCTGCTCCGACGTCGTCCTGGTCACCGGCGACGGCGACCTGTTGCCGGGCATGATGGCCGCCAAGGAGCACGGAGTCGCCGTCCACCTGTGGGCCGTACAGGCCGCCGACGGCGACTACAACCAGTCCGAGGACCTGGTCGCCGAGGCCGACGAACGCCGCGTCCTCGACCGTACGTGGATCACCAGAGCCGTCCGCGCCAAGGAGGTCGGCGGCATCTGCGCGCCGCCGCCCGTGCCCCGCCCCGAGATCGCCGCCATCCTCTCCGCGCCGCTGCCCGAGTCCGCCCTCTCCGCCGCCGGCCGACGGCCCGCCGAGGCGCCCGAGCACCCCACCGCGGCGACCGCCGCGCCGGGCGGCACCGACGAGCGGGCGGCGCCCGCCAAGGGCGTCCCCACCCCCAAGGACCTGGCCGCCCTGCGCGCCCCCGGC
Organism: Streptomyces sp. CCM_MD2014; assembly: GCF_000772045.1. Taxonomy (GTDB): domain Bacteria; phylum Actinomycetota; class Actinomycetes; order Streptomycetales; family Streptomycetaceae; genus Streptomyces; species Streptomyces salinarius. The sequence continues at coordinate 6,524,852 of NZ_CP009754.1, forward strand.
GCCCACCCCGCTCCCCAGCCGGCCAACGCCACCCTGCGCTGGTCCTCCGACAAGGGCTGGGTCGACCGGCCCGCCGCCGAGCCGTCCGAGGCCGCCTCGCTGCCGACGCTGGCCCAGCTCACCACGGCCGAGCAGCGCTGGGCCGACCGCGAGGAGGACATCACCACGGTCGGCGGCGACCCGTACGAGGTCGGCCAGGTCTTCGCCCGCCGCTGGCTCGAACGCCTCGGCGACCACGCCCACCTGCAGAAACTCTCCGGAATGTACCCGCGCATCCCGCACCGCGTCGACGGCGAGCTGCTGCGCTACGCGGCCCGCTTCGGGCTGCTCGCGCACAAGGACGACCAGATCGACGAACACGACCGGTACGCGATCCGGGCGGGCTTCTGGCGGGAGGTCGACGTGCGGACGGCGACCGAACGCACCCCCGCGGCGGAGTGAGGCGGTCCCGCCCGGCCCCGGCACCACCGTGGCGCAACCTCCGGCACACCTCCGCCGCACCCGGCTGAATCGACACTTATGGGCGGACCCGGGGGCGGGCCGGAGGGACCGACCCCGTAGTCTCGTCCCTTGTGAGTACGCGCGCGGCACAGGCACCTCGACCCGGTGGCGATGCCGTGTGCGTGGTGCGCGAACTGACCAAGACCTACCCGGCCGTGCGCGGCAGGCGCGGCGCCCCGGCCACCCCCGAGGTACGGGCCACCGACGACGTCACCCTGGACATCCGCCGCGGTGAGATCTTCGGACTGCTCGGACCCAACGGCGCCGGCAAGTCCACCCTCGTACGCCAGCTCACCGGCCTGATGCGGCCCGACGGCGGCAGCGTGGAGATCCTCGGGCACGACATCGTGCGCCACCCGGAGCGGGCCGCGCGGATCCTCGCCTACCTGGGACAGGAGTCCAGCGCCCTGGACGAGCTGACCGTGTCGCTCGCCGCCGAGACCACCGGACGGCTGCGTGGCCTCGAGGTGCGCCGGGCCCGCGCCGAGCGGGACGCCGTGCTCGAGGAGCTGGGCCTGACCGGGCTGGCCGCCCGCCCGATCAAGAAGCTCTCCGGCGGCCAGCGCCGCCTGGCCTGTTTCGCCGCCGCCCTGGTCGGGGAGCGCCCGCTGCTCGTGCTGGACGAGCCGACGACCGGCATGGACCCGGTGGCCCGGCGCGCGGTGTGGTCGGCGGTCGACCGGCGGCGCGCCGAACACGGCGCCACCGTGCTGCTCGTCACCCACAACGTCATCGAGGCCGAGACAGTCCTCGACCGGGTCGCCGTCCTCGACCGGGGCCGGGTGATCGCCTGCGACACGCCGTCCGGGCTCAAGGAGAAGGTCGCCGGAGAGGTCCGTGTCGACCTGGTGTGGCGCGAGAGCGCGCCGCTCAACGTCCCGGAGGTCGCCGCCCTGCGCGACCGCGTCGTCGAGTCGGGGCGCCGCTGGACGCTCCGGCTCGCCCCCGAGGAGGCCCGTGCGGTCGTCGCCACCGTCACCGGCGGCGCCGCCTTCGCCGCCCTGGACGACTTCACCCTGGCCACGCCCAGCCTGGAGGACGTGTACCTGGCGCTGGGCGGCGCCGCGCGGCAGGGGCTGGTGAGGGCGTGAGCACGCGAGCGGTGAGCACACCGGCCGCAGCATCCGTACCCGTCGGGGCGAGCACACCCGTTCGGGTGACCGCTGCGGACGGCCTTGGGAACGCCCCGAGAAACGACCCGAAGAACGACCCGGATCACGACCCGAGCGAAGGGGAGCAGCGCGACGTGAGTGTCGTACCCGCCGATGCCCTGCAGGGCGCTGCCCCGGCAGCCGAGGGGCGGCACACGGCCGGCCCGGCCGAGCTGGGGCCCAGGGCGCGGCTGTGGCCGTCCCTGGTGGCCGTGTACCGGGCGCAGCTCTCCCGGGCGCGGGTCGCGCGCATCCCGCTGCTGTTCGTGGCGACCTTCCAGTCGATCGGCATCATGATCCTGATGCGGGGCGTCGTGGACGGCGGGGGCGAGGCGCGGGCCGTGGTCGCCGGGTCGGCGGTGCTCGTCGTGGCCTTCGTCGCGCTGAACCTCCTCGCCCAGTACTTCGGCCAGCTGCGCTCCAGCGGCGGCCTCGACCACTACGCGACGCTGCCGGTGCCGCCCGCCGCGGTGGTGCTGGGCGCGGCGGGCGCGTACGCGTCCTTCACCGTGCCCGGGACCGTGGTCACGGCGGTCTTCGGATGCCTGCTGTTCGGGCTGCCGATGACCCACCTGTGGGTGCTGGCGGCCGTGATCCCGCTGGCGGGTGCCGCACTCGCCGGGCTGGGCGCCGCGCTGGGGCTGCTCGCCCCCCGGCCGGAGTTCGCCACGCTGCTGGGCCAGCTCGGCATGTCGGCGGCTCTGCTGCTCGGCGTGCTGCCGCCCGAACGGATGCCGCAGGTGGTGCGCCTCGCCCGGGACCTGCTGCCCTCCACGTACGGTGTGGAGGCCTTCGCCCGCACCTTCGGCGAACGGCCCGACTGGGGCTTCGTCCTCGGCGACCTCGCCGTGTGCGCCGCGGTCGGGGTGATCTCGCTGGCCGTGGCCACCTGGGCGTACCGCCGGGCCGCCGTCCGGTGACGCGCCGCACAGGCGGGTTTGGCACGATGGCACGGTGACCGCACCCTTGACTCCGCCACCGCCGCCGAACGAACGCCCGTCGTACCAGGGCGGGCCGGTGCCACCGCCCGTCGGCGCGCACGCGCTGGGCGCCGACGCGGTGGGTGCCGCGTCCGGCGGCTCGTACGACCCCCACGGTGATCCTCATGGCGAACAGGACGGCCCCGGGATGTTGAAGGAAGTGCGGCAGGCCGCCGTGACCGTGGTGGCGGTCGCGCTCTTCGGTGCGCTGCTGGGCGTGCTGTGGTGGAAGCTGGCGCCGAGCGTGCCGCTGGTGGGCGACGTGGTCGGCGACAGCTGGGTGGTCTACCTCAAGGACTCCGAGGGCGAGCAGGCGATCGGCGTCGACGGAACGTTCACGCTGCTCGCGCTGGCGTTCGGGGCGCTCAGCGCGGTGGTGGTCTTCCTGCTGAAGCGGCGCGGTGGTGTGCCGCTGGTGGTGGCGCTCGGCGTCGGCGGGCTGCTCGGGTCGCTGCTGGCGTGGCGGCTCGGGGTGTGGCTCGGGCCGGCCCAGGACGTGATCGCCCACGCGAAGGAGGCGGGCAAGGGGGTCACGTTCTCCGCGCCGCTGAAGCTGGGGGCGAAGGGGGTGCTGCTGGCGTGGTCCTTCGCGGCGCTCGTGGTGCATCTGGGGCTGACGGGGCTGTTCGGGCCCAGGGATCCGGAGCCGGACCCCTGGCCGGGGGCTGGGCGGTATGCGGCGGGGCCGTACGGGGACGGGGGCAAGTAGGACTGCGTCCGGCTCGCCCGGGGCGGGGTGCGCGACCCGGCGTCGCGGAGTGCCGCTGTGCCCGCCCGTGCCGCCCTGGGCGTACCTCCCGGGCCCTTTCAGGCACTGGGGGAGGGGCGATCGCCCACAGCCGGGCGCGGTGGGTCAGGGGCGGGCGATCGGGGCCAGGGTCGCGTCGGTGAGGGCGGCCAGGTCGGCGGGGGAGAGTTCGACCTCCAGGCCGCGGCGGCCCGCCGAGACGCAGATCGTGGCATGGGCCGAGGCCGAGTCGTCCAGAACGGTCGTGAGGTGCTTGCGCTGGCCCAGGGGGGAAATGCCGCCCCGCACATAGCCCGTGGTGCGCTCGGCCAGGGCCGGGTCGGCCATCGCCGCGCGCTTGCCGCCCACCGCGGCCGCCAGCGCCTTGAGGTCGAGCCGGCCCGCCACCGGCACGACCGCGACCGTCAGCGCCCCGTCGACGTCCGCCACCAGCGTCTTGAACACCCGGTCCGGGGAGACGCCCATCGCCTCGGCCGCCTCCTCGCCGTAGGACGGGTGGGCCGGGTCGTGCTCGTAGGCGTGGACCGTGTACGTCACTCCGGCCGCCGTGAGCGCCACCGTCGCGGGCGTGCCGCCGGACTGCTGCTTCTTGTTCGCCTTGCTCGGCTTCTTCCCCATGCGGGCCATTACCTCAGTTGAGACTCGTCGGGCCGCGCGTCAGATCCGACGCCGGCAGGGACGGCAGCGTACGGATGATGGACGTCTCGGAGCGAAGGAGTTTCAGCTCGTCCCGCAGCCGTGAGGCGGTGTCCGGAGCCTGGAGCAGACGCTGCTTCGTCGGCGTGTCCAGCATCATCGCGGCGGCGACCAGGTAGGAGACCACGCCCGGTTCGTCCGGCAGGTCGGAGCCGGTCGCCAGCGAGCGTTCCCGGGCCCCCGCCAGCCGCTTCTGGTACTGCCGGAAGGACCGCAGCACGCCCTCGGCCAGCGCACCCGCCTCGTCGCCCGGCTCCTCGGGCAGGGGCTCCAGCTCGGCGGTCAGGAACGGGCCCGAGGCGTCCACGGAGGCCAGACGCACCCGGGTGGTGCCGGTGGCGAGCACCTCGAAGGTGCCGTCGGCCCGCTCGCGGATGGTCGCCGCGTCCGCGATGCAGCCCACCTTGTGGAACGCCTTGAGCGGGTCGGCCCCGAACCCGGCCGTCGGCCCGTGCTCCACGGTGGCCGTCGGGTCGGGCAGGCCGGGGGCGCTGCGGGCCACCTCGTGCCCGTCGCGGATCGCCACGACGGCGAACCGGCGTGGTTCGTCCTCCGGGGTCTTCAGCAACTCGCGCATCATGGCGCGATAGCGCTCCTCGAACACGTTGAGCGGAAGCACCAGCCCCGGGAACAGGACGGAGTTCAGGGGGAAGAGGGGGAGCCGGACGGTGGTCACGTCGCAGAAGCCTAATGGGCGCCCGTCTCCAGGTGCGCGCGGACGTCCGCGCGCACCTGGAGGAAGCGGCCCAGCGGGTCGGGGTCGTCGGTGTCCCGGTCCCACGGGAAGGACGTGACGTACGGGCCGGTCAGCCGCAACTGCTCCGCGGCGTCCCGGTGGCGTCCCAGGCGTACCAGGACGTAGACGAGCAGGTTCCGCAGCTCCGCCGCCCACGGGTCGGCCGCCGGGTGGGCCGCCGAGAGGGCGGCGGCCCGGTCGGCGGCGGCGTCGAGGCGGGGGCGGTGCGTGCGGAGGGTGGCGGCGGTGGCGCCCGGCGCGGAGGTACCGGTGCCCGTGCCCGTCGCCGTGAGGCAGGTGAAGGCCGCGCGCAGGGGCAGGGCCCGTACGAGCGCGTCCTCGGGGGCGTCCTGGGCGGCCGTCTCCGCGAAGTCCAGGCACTCGCCGTGGGCGCCGGGTGATGCGTCGGCCAGGTACTCCAGGGCGGCGACGTGACTGCCGTAGTGGTGCGGGGAGCGGCGGACCGCCTGTTCCCACAGCCGCTCGAACTCGGTGTGCGGGGCGCGGGCGCCCCGTGCCGCGTCCAGCGCCGTCCGCCACGGCACCGGGTCGACGGGACCGGCGGCCTCGGCGGCCGCGACGACCGAGGGGATCACCTCGCGCAGGAGTTCGGCACGGGCCGGTGAGTCCCAGTGACGGTGGACCGTCAGCCGGGCCGCCACCAGGAGGGCGTCGGGGTCGTCCGGAGCCGTGGCCCGCCAGGCGTCGAGCCACTCGGCACGGGAGCGGGCGAAGGCGGCGAGCCGGGTCGCGTAGCGGTCGCGGTGGTCCCATTCGGCGTTCGCACGGGTACCGGCGAGGAGAGCGGCCGCGGCGCCGTGCTCGCCACGGGCCGCGGCGACGAGGGCGGGGGCGAGGCGTTCGTCGGGGGCGTCGAGGAGCACGTCGTCGTCCGGGGCGGGCCGTGACGGCCGGGAACGCGCCCGGGCAGCGGCGGTCCGCAGAAACGCGCGCAACATGGCCAGTACGACGGTCGAGGGTTCGGGATGGTTGTGCGCCCCCGGCTCCTCCTTCCTCCAGCCGGGTTCTCCTGCCCGCGCCACTCGGTTCCCGCGCCCGCGCCGGAGGCGGTCCCGCCCGAGTCGGCCGGAGTCTGCCGTCTGCGTCGGGGGTGGTCCGGCCCGAGTCGGCCGGAGCCTGCCGCCTGCGTCGGAGGTGGTCCGGCCCGAGTCGGCCGGAGCCTGCCGCCTGCGTCGGAGGTGGTCCGGCCCGAGTCGGCCGGAGCCTGCCGCCTGCGTCGGGGGTGGTCCGGCCCGAGTCGGCCGGAGCCTGCCGCCTGCGTCGGGGGTGGTCCGGCCCGAGTCGGCCGGAGCCTGCCGCCTGCGTCGGGGGTGGTCCGGCCCGAGTCGGCCGGAGCCTGCCGCCTGCGTCGGGGGTGGTCCGGCCCGAGTCGGCCGGAGCCTGCCGCCTGCGTCGGGGGTGGTCCGGCCCGAGTCGGCCGGAGCCTGCCGCCCGCGCCGGAGGTGGTCCGGCCCGAGTCGGCCGGCCCCCTCCACCCGCGTCGGAGGTGGTCCGGCCCGAGTCGGCCGGCCCCCTCCACCCGCGCCGGAGGTGGTCCCGCCCGAGTCGGCCGGACCCTCCCACTCGCCGCCGACCGTCGCCACACCGCATCGCACGCGCGGCCCGCGCCGCCGGGTGGGGGCGGCCACGCAGGGGTACGGGCGGCGGCCCGTGGGCCGCGGGCGGCCCGGTGGGGCGGGGGGCCGGGGGGCGGGGCGCTCGGGCGACGGTCAGTTTCTGCGGAGCAGGCGGGTCGCGCCCGCTGCCACCGTCGTCGCCAGGACCCAGCCCAGCAATACCAGGGCCGTCGACAGCCACTGCCAGCCGTCGTGCAGCTGCCAGAAGCCCACCTGGCCCAGGTCGATCACCGGGAGGAGGAGGTCGAGGGCGTAGAGGGCGGGATTCCAGTCCGGGTGTTCGCCGCTCTTCAGCGGGGGCGGTTCCGCGCGGGCGAAGGCGAGCGAGCCGGCCGCCCACAGCACCGCCATCCACACCGCCGCCCGGCCCGGCCGGTAGCCGTAGGCGACCGTCCAGTCCTGTGCGTAGCCCACCAGCTTCGCGGCGAGCGGCAGGCTCTCGCGGCGCCTGCGGTGCTTGGCGAGCAGCACCTCGCGGGCGTCCTCGTCCTCGCCCCCGGCCCGCAGCACGGCGGCGAGCCGCTCGTACGGCTCCGGGTGGTACTCGGCGGTCGCGGCGCCCACCCAGCGCAACCGCTTCGCCAGCGGGAACGGCCCGCGCGGCACCAGGTTCTCGTAGGCGAAGCCGCCCATGTGCAGCCGCCCGGGGCCCGGCCAGCTGTCCGCCCGGTCCATCAGGTTGACCACTCGCGCCCCCGACAGCACCACCCGCCCGCGCGCCGGACGCTCGCCCAGGAAGCGCAGCTCGGGCGTCTGCACCCGGCGCAGGGACAGCTCCTGGTCGTCGGTGAAGGTGAACCGCGCGTGCTCCAGGTCCAGCGCGTCGCCGAACCGCCCGTCGTCGAGCCGCACCCCGCCCTCGCACTCGAAGCGCTGGATGCGGGTGCCCTGCGCGGGCGTGGTGCCGCGCAGCAGAGGGCTGCCCAGGCCCGCCGGGGTCAGGTACAGCGTGCGCTCCACCGTCAGCTGCGGGGCGTTCAGGGCGTGCCGTGTGTACGGGTTGAGGAGCCGGGCGCCGCGCAGGCTCAGCGACACGCCGACCTGGGCGCTGCGCAGGCTCACCTCGCCGTGCGACTCCAGCATCTCGGCCTGGAGGTCCTGCCCGACCGTCATGCCGTCCGCCGCTATCGAGCGCCCGCTGCGGTCCCGGTGCACGATCGCCTGGTTGAGCAGCAGGTCGGTGCCTATCTGCGCGTCCGTGAGCCGGATGCCGCCCGGGAAGCGGGAGCGCGGCAGGTGCAGGTCGCCCTCGGTGTGCAGCCGGGCCGCCTCCAGGCGCGGCACCGCGCAGTCCACCAGCCGCACCGTCGTGAACCGGGTCTCCGGCAGCAGCACCTCCCGGTCGAAGCGGCAGCGCCGCAGCTCCACGTACGGCACCACCGTGCCGCCCGCCAGATCCATCGTGTCGCTGATCCGCACGCCCACCAGTTGCAGCGAGGACACCCGGCCCGCGAGCGCCGGCGGACCGTCCAGAAGCAGCCAGCACACGATGCGGGCCCGCACCGTCCGCTCCGGCCCCCACGGACGCCCGCCGTGCGGGTCGTCGACGAGCGCGTCGCCGCTGCTCAGGTCGTACACACTGCCGTTGCGGAAGGCCTGCCACATGCCTGCCTCGGCGGTGGTCAGGTCGTCCGGCAGCTCTCCGTCACGATGGCCGGCCCCCTGCGTCACAGTGCTTCACTCCCTCCCCGCCTACTCGTCGGTCGCTCACCCTTCGTACAACCGTTCATGCCCACTGAGTGACCTGCCGAACACTCAAAGTGAGCATGGATCGCGTGAGTTCACCGTGGGGCGTGAGGTCCGTCGCGTTCCGTATCAGCCACTGATACGCGCGGACCGTGCCGGACGCGGGTCTGAGAGAATTGGTTCCGTGATCTCCCGAATCGATCTGCGCGGCGACGCCCTCCCCGAGGGCCCCGCCCTGCGCGACCTGCTGCCCCGAGCCGACTTCGACGTCTCGGTCGCCCTGGAGAAGGTGCGTCCGATCTGCGAGGCCGTGCATCATCGCGGGGACGCGGCGCTGATCGACTTCACCGAGCAGTTCGACGGCGTCCGGCTGGAACGGGTGCGCGTCCCGGCCGAGGAGCTGACCCGCGCGCTGGACGGCCTCGACCCGGACGTGCGCGCCGCGCTCGAGGAGTCCATCCGCCGCGCCCGTCTCGTCCACCGCGAGCAGCGCCGCACCACGCACACCACGCAGGTGGTGCCCGGCGGGTCGGTCACCGAGAAGTGGGTGCCGGTCGAGCGGGTCGGGCTCTACGTGCCCGGCGGCCGGTCGGTCTACCCCTCGTCGGTGGTCATGAACGTGGTGCCCGCGCAGGAGGCCGGCGTCGGCTCGATCGCGCTCGCCTCCCCCGCCCAGGCCGAGTTCGGCGGCATCCCGCACCCCACCATCCTGGCCGCCTGCGCCCTGCTCGGCGTCGACGAGGTGTACGCGGCCGGCGGCGCCACCGCCGTCGCCATGTTCGCGTACGGCACCGAGTCCTGCCCGCCCGCCAACATGGTCACCGGCCCCGGCAACATCTGGGTCGCCGCCGCCAAGCGCTTCTTCACCGGGAAGATCGGCATCGACGCCGAGGCCGGACCGACCGAGATCGCCGTCCTGGCGGACTCCACCGCCGACCCGGTGCACGTCGCCTCCGACCTGATCAGCCAGGCCGAGCACGACCCGCTGGCCGCCGCCGTCCTCGTCACCGACTCCGTGGAGCTCGCGGACGCGGTGGAGAAGGAACTGCAGCCGCAGGTCGAGGCCACCAAGCACGTAGAGGACCGGATCCGCCCCGCCCTCGCGGGCCGCCAGTCCGCGATCGTCCTGGTCGACGGCCTGGACGAGGGGCTGCGGGTCGTGGACGCCTACGGCGCCGAGCACCTGGAGATCCAGACCGCCGACGCCGCCGCCGTCGCCGACCGGGTCAGGAACGCCGGCGCGATCTTCGTCGGCCCCTGGGCGCCGGTCTCCCTCGGCGACTACGCGGCCGGGTCCAACCACGTCCTGCCCACCGGCGGCTGCGCCTGCCACTCCTCCGGCCTGTCCGTGCAGTCCTTCCTGCGCGGCATCCACATCGTCGACTACACGCGCGACGCGCTCGCCGAGGTCGCACGGCACGTGGTGACGCTGGCGGAGGCGGAGGACCTGCCCGCGCACGGCGCTGCCATCAAGGCGAGGTTCGAGTGGAAGGTCCCCGAGAGCAAGTGACGTTCGGCATCGACGATCTCCCCGTACGGGACGAGCTGCGCGGCAAGTCCCCATACGGCGCACCCCAACTGGACGTGCCGGTACGGCTGAACACCAACGAGAACCCCTACCCGCTGCCCGAGGCGCTGGTCGAACGGATCGCCGAGCGCGTCCGCGAGGCCGCCCGCGACCTCAACCGCTACCCCGACCGGGACGCGGTCGAGCTGCGCACGAGGCTCGCCGAGTACCTGACGAACACCTCCGGGCACCCCCTCGACGTGAGCAACGTCTGGGCGGCCAACGGCTCCAACGAGGTCATCCAGCAGCTGCTGCAGACCTTCGGCGGACCCGGCCGCACCGCGATCGGCTTCGAGCCCTCGTACTCGATGCACGGCCTCATCGCGCGCGGCACCAACACCGGCTGGATCTCCGGGCCGCGTCGCGAGGACTTCACCATCGACGTGTCCGCCGCCGAGCGGGCCATCGCCGAGCACCGCCCGGACGTCGTCTTCGTCACCACCCCCAACAACCCGACCGGCAACGCGGTCCCCGCCGAGACGGTCCTCGCACTCCACGACGCGGCCCAGGCGGCGAAGCCGTCCATGGTCGTGGTCGACGAGGCGTACATCGAGTTCAGCCACGGAGCCTCCCTGCTGCCGCTGCTGGACGGCCGGCCGAACCTCGTCATCTCCCGCACCATGTCGAAGGCGTTCGGCGCGGCGGGCCTGCGCCTCGGCTATCTCGCCGCGCACCCGGCCGTCGTCGACGCCGTCCAGCTCGTACGGCTGCCGTACCACCTCTCGGCCGTGACCCAGGCGACGGCGCTGGCCGCCCTGGAACACACGGACACGCTGCTGAAGTACGTCGACCAGCTGAAGACCGAGCGGGACCGGCTGGTCGCCGAACTGCGGGCCATCGGCTTCGAGGTGACCGAGTCCGACGCCAACTTCGTCCAGTTCGGACGGTTCGCGGACTCCCACGCCGCCTGGCAAAAGATCCTCGACCGGGGCGTCCTGGTCCGGGACAACGGCGTGCCGGGCCGGCTGCGGGTCAGCGCCGGCACCCCGGAGGAGAACGACGCGTTCCTCGACGCGGTACGTGAAGTCAAGAAGGAGCAGAACACATGAGCCGCGTGGGACGCGTGGAGCGCACGACCAAGGAGACCTCGGTCCTCGTCGAGATCGATCTCGACGGCACCGGCAAGACCGACATCGCGACCGGCGTCGGCTTCTACGACCACATGCTCGACCAGCTCGGCCGGCACGGTCTGTTCGACCTGACCGTGAAGACCGACGGCGACCTGCACATCGACTCCCACCACACCATCGAGGACACCGCCCTCGCGCTGGGCGCCGCCTTCAGGCAGGCCCTCGGCGACAAGGTGGGCATCTACCGCTTCGGCAACTGCACGGTCCCGCTGGACGAGTCCCTCGCCCAGGTCACCGTCGACCTCTCCGGCCGCCCCTACCTCGTGCACACCGAGCCCGAGAACATGGCGCCGATGATCGGCGAGTACGACGTGACGATGACCCGGCACATCCTGGAGTCCTTCGTCGCCCAGGCCCAGGTGGCCCTGCACGTGCACGTGCCCTACGGGCGCAACGCGCACCACATCGTGGAGTGCCAGTTCAAGGCGCTGGCCCGGGCCCTGCGCTACGCCTCCGAGCGCGACCCGCGCGCCGCCGGCATCCTGCCTTCCACGAAGGGCGCGCTGTAACCCATGAACGGTACGTCCACCGCACTGATCGTCGTCGGCCTCTTCCTGGCCGGCGGCATCTACTCCTTCGCCAAGCAGCAGATGCCCAAGGGCCTGATCGTGCTGCTCTCCATCGGCGCCGGCATGTGTCTGCTCGCGGGCGTCCTGAGGCTGGAGGTGTGGAGTTGACCGCCGCCCCGGCCAAGAAGGTCGTCGTCTTCGACTACGGCTTCGGCAACGTGCGCTCCGCCGAGCGCGCCCTCGCGCGCGCGGGCGCCGACGTCGAGATCACCCGCGACTACGACAAGGCCATGAACGCCGACGGGCTGCTCGTCCCCGGCGTCGGCGCCTTCGCCGCCTGCATGGACGGCCTCAAGGCCGCCCGCGGCGACTGGATCGTCGACCGCCGGCTGTCGGGCGGACGCCCCGTCATGGGCATCTGCGTCGGCATGCAGATCCTCTTCTCGCGCGGCATCGAGCACGACGTGGAGGCCGAGGGCCTGGACGAGTGGCCCGGCACGGTCGGACCGCTGCAGGCCGACGTCGTGCCCCACATGGGCTGGAACACGGTCGAGGCACCGGCCGACTCACAGCTCTTCGCCGGCCTGGACGCCGACGCCCGCTTCTACTTCGTGCACTCCTACGCCGTCCACGAGTGGACCCAGGAGACGCACAACCCGCTGATCGCCGCGCCCAGGGTCACCTGGTCCACGCACGGCAAGCCCTTCGTGGCCGCCGTGGAGAACGGCGCGCTGTGGGCCACTCAGTTCCACCCCGAGAAGTCCGGCGACGCCGGAGCGCAGCTCCTGACCAACTGGATCGAGACCCTGTAGAGATGAGCCCGGTAGAGATGAGCAAGCTCGAACTCCTCCCCGCCGTCGACGTCCGCGACGGCCAGGCCGTCCGCCTCGTGCACGGCGAGTCGGGCACCGAGACCTCCTACGGCTCCCCGCTGGAGGCCGCCCTCGCCTGGCAGCGCTCCGGCGCCGAGTGGCTGCACCTGGTCGACCTGGACGCGGCCTTCGGCACCGGGGACAACCGCGCGCTGATCGCCGAGGTCGCGAAGGCCATGGACATCAAGGTCGAGCTGTCCGGCGGCATCCGCGACGACGACACCCTCGCCGCCGCCCTCGCCACCGGCTGCACCCGCGTGAACCTGGGCACCGCAGCCCTGGAGACCCCCGAGTGGGTCGCCAAGGTCATCGCCGAGCACGGCGACAAGATCGCGGTCGGCCTGGACGTACGGGGCACCACGCTCAGGGGCCGCGGCTGGACCCGCGACGGCGGAGACCTCTACGAGACGCTGGACCGCCTGAACAAGGAGGGCTGCGCCCGGTACGTCGTCACCGACATCGCCAAGGACGGCACCCTCCAGGGCCCCAACCTGGAGCTCCTGAAGAACGTCTGCGCGGCCACCGACCGCCCGGTCGTCGCCTCGGGCGGCGTGTCGTCCCTGGACGACCTGCGCGCCATCTCCGGACTCGTCCCGGCCGGTGTCGAGGGGGCCATCGTCGGGAAGGCCCTCTACGCGAAGGCGTTCACGCTGGAAGAGGCCCTGGAGGCTGTGTCGACATGACGTCCGAAACCGTACGGCGCGTGCAGAGCGGCAGTCCCTGGGAAGAGTCCTTCGGTTTCGCACGCGCCGTGGCGGCGGGCGACCGGGTCGTCGTTGCGGGCACCACCGCCTTCAAGGGCGACGTGCTGTACGGCGAGGGCGACCCGTACGAGCAGACCAAGGTGGCCTTCGCCACCGCCCTCGAGGCGATCGGCGAGTTCGGTCTCGGCATCGAGGCCGTGATCCGGACCCGTGTGTACCTGGCACATTCGCGCGACGTCGACGAGGTGGGCCGCGCCCACAAGGAGCTGTTCGACTCCGTACGCCCGGCCACGACCCTGCTGGTCGTGGAGGGCTTCATCGACTCGCGGGTCCTGGTGTCAGTCGAAGTGGAAGCGTATAGAGGAGCCGTGGATTCATGACCCTGGCGGTCCGAGTCATCCCCTGCCTGGACGTGGACAACGGCCGGGTCGTCAAGGGCGTCAACTTCCAGAACCTGCGCGACGCGGGCGACCCCGTCGAGATGGCCAAGGTGTACGACGCCGAGGGCGCCGACGAGCTGACGTTCCTGGACATCACCGCCTCGTCGGGCAACCGCGAGACGACCTACGACGTGGTGCGCCGCACCGCCGAGCAGGTGTTCATCCCGCTGACCGTCGGCGGCGGGGTGCGCACCGCCGAGGACGTCGACAAGCTGCTGCGGGCCGGCGCGGACAAGGTGGGCGTGAACACGGCCGCCATCGCCCGCCCGGACCTGATCCGCGAGATCGCCGAGCGGTTCGGCCGCCAGGTCCTCGTGCTGTCGGTCGACGCCCGCCGCACCGAGGCGGGCACCTTCGAGGTGACCACCCACGGCGGCCGCCGCGGCACCGGCATCGACGCGGTGGAGTGGGCGCACCGTGCCGCAGAGCTGGGCGCGGGGGAGATCCTGCTCAACTCGATGGACGCGGACGGCACCAAGGACGGCTACGACCTGGAGATGCTGGCGGCGGTACGCAAGCACGTGAGCGTCCCCGTGATCGCCTCGGGCGGCGCGGGCAGCCTCGCCCACTTCGCCCCGGCGGTCGAGGCGGGCGCGGACGCGGTCCTGGCGGCCTCCGTCTTCCACTTCGGCGACCTGCGGATCGGCGAGGTGAAGAACAGCCTGCGCGAGGCGGGCCACCCCGTCCGGTAGGCAGTCCGGAGCACCGTCCGTCGGCGCCGGCCCGCTGCCACCGCGGGCGGGGCCCGAGGTGCGCAGACCGGGGTGGCGCAGACGGCCCGAGCGGGATCACGAGTGGGGAAGGGGAGGTCGGTGGGCGTGTCCGAGGCGACGTCCGTGACGGACGTACCGATACCCGCCGCCTCCCTTCCCGCCCACCGCGACCCCAACGTCCTGCGCTGGGTCGGTGCCTACACCGCGTCCATGGTCGGCGACACGGTGTTCTTCCTCGCGCTGTCCTGGGCCGCCGTGCAGAACGGCACCCCCGCGCAGGCCGGCCTCGTCACCGCCGTCAGCGCGGTGCCCCGGGCGCTGCTCATGCTCGGCGGGGGAGTGGTCGCCGACCGGCTGGGGCCGCGCCGGGTCGTCATCGGCAGCGACACCGTACGGTGCCTCACCGTCCTCGCGGTCGCCGCCGTGCTCTTCGCGGCCGACCCCGGGCTGTGGCTCCTGGCGCTGCTCGCCGTCGTCTTCGGCACCGTCGACGCCGTGTTCATGCCCGCGGTCGGAGCGCTTCCGGCGCGGATCACCGGCAAGGACCAGCTCGCCCGCGTCCAGGGCATGCGCGGCCTCGCCATCCGCTTCGCCGCCGTCGTGGGCGCACCGCTCGGCGGGCTCGGCGTGGCGGTCGGCGGCGCGGCGGCGGCCTTCGCCTTCGCCGGGCTGCTGATCGCCGTGTCGGTGCCGCTGCTGGTCTCCGTGCGGATGCGCGACCTGCCCGCCGACGACGCGAGCGACGTACGGCAGACCACCGCCTGGCGGGACCTGGTGGGCGGGCTGCGCTACGTCCGCCGGCACCGTGTGCTCGGCCCGCTGATGATCGCCATCGCCCTCGGCGACCTCGGCTTCGTCGGCCCCCTCAACGTGGGCCTCACCCTGCTCGCGGACGAACGGGGCTGGGGAGCGTCCGGGATGGGCTGGGTGCTCGCGGGCTTCGGCACGGGCGCCGGAGTCGCCGCCCTGCTGCTCACCGTACGCGGGCGCCTGCCGCGCGCCGGGTGTGTCGCCGCCGGTGCCATCATCCCCGGCGCGGGCGCGATCGCCGCCCTGGCCCAGGCGCCCGGCCTCCCCGTGGCCGTCGGCACGGCGGTGCTCGTCGGCCTGCTCACGGGGCTCAGCGGCGCCATGTGCGGCGCCCTGCTGCAGACCCAGTCCGACCCCGCCTACCTGGGGCGCGTCACCGCCGTCGGCGGCATCGTCAGCCTCGGGATCGCGCCGCTGAGCATGCCCCTGTCCGCGGCCGCCATCGGTGTCTGGGGCACCGGCCCGGTCTTCGCCGTCAGCGCCGCCGTCTGCGGCCTCGGTGGGGTCGTCGCCCTGTGCGCGCCCGGCGTGCGGCGGGCCGAGCTGCCGAAGTGAGCGAACCGGCGATCAGATCCCGAGCTGCTTCGTCTCCCGCAGCCTGGCGATCGCCGCCTTCTCGCCCTCCAGCTCCACCTTCGCGGCGTCCTGCCGGCCGTACGCGAACAGCAGCAGCTCGGACGGCTCGCCGGTGGCCGTCACCACCGGCGTGCCCCGGTGGGCGACCGTCGTCTGGCCGTTCGGGCGGCGCAGCACCAGGCCGGTCGGGATGCCCCGGCCCATCAGCCGGGCGGCGCGCTCCAGGCGGGACCACAGGGCGTCCTGGAAGACCGGGTCCAGCTCGCGCGGCGACCAGTCGGGCTGGGCCCGGCGGACGTCCTCGGTGTGGACGTAGAACTCGACCGTGTTCGCCGCCTCGTCGACCTGCTTGAGCTGGAAGGGGGAGAAGCGCGGCGGGCCCGTGCGGATCAGCTGGAGCAGCTCCTCGTACGGCTTCGCGCCGTACTCCTCCATCACCCGGTCGAGGCGGGACGCCAGCTGCTTGATCATGCTGCCCCCGGCGGCGTCCGGCCGGCGCTCGCGCACCACCACGTGCGCGGCCAGGTCACGGGTCCGCCAGCCCTCGCACAGAGTCGGCGCGTCCGGACCCGCCGTCTCCAACAGGTCCGCGAGCAGAAGCCGTTCACGCTTGGCGAAAGTCGACATGCGGTCAGCCTACGGCGCCCGGCCGGGTCCGCCCAATGGACATCTCCCGGGCGTGTCCGTCCCGCGCGGCACAATGGGCGCATGACCAGCAGCTCCCCCACCGGCGGCGGCCCCGGGCGGCCCAGCCCCCTCGCCCCGGAGATCGCCGACCGCCTCAAGCGCAGCGCCGACGGCCTCGTGCCCGCCATCGCCCAGCAGTACGACACCGGGGAGGTGCTGATGCTCGGCTGGATGGACGACGAGGCGCTGCACCGCACGCTGACGACCGGACGCTGCACCTACTGGTCCCGCAGCCGCCGCGAGTACTGGGTCAAGGGCGACACCTCCGGCCACTTCCAGTGGGTGAAGTCCGTGGCGCTGGACTGCGACGCCGACACCGTGCTCGTCAAGGTCGACCAGGTGGGCGCCGCCTGCCACACCGGCGCCCGCACCTGCTTCGACGCCGACGTGCTGCTCGCCGAGGACGCCGCGGGCACGGACGCGCCCGGCGCGGATCAGTAGGGTCTGCCGCCATGGACGTCACGCATGACATGGACCTCGACACCTTCCGCAAGCTGGCCGCCGACCGCCGGGTGATCCCGGTGAGCCGCAAGCTCCTCGCCGACGGCGACACCCCCGTGGCGCTGTACCGGAAGCTCGCCGCCAAGCGCCCCGGAACCTTCCTGCTGGAGTCCGCGGAGAACGGACGCTCCTGGTCCAGGTACTCCTTCGTCGGCGTCCGCAGCGCCGCCACCCTCACCGAGAAGGACGGGCAGGCCCACTGGCAGGGCACCCCGCCCGTCGGCGTCCCCACCGACGGCGACCCGCTCGCCGCCCTGCGCGCCACCGTGGAGGCCCTGCACACCCCGCGCGACCTCGCCCACGACCTGGGCCTGCCGCCCTTCACCGGCGGCATGGTCGGCTACCTCGGCTACGACATCGTGCGCCGCCTGGAGAAGGTCGGCCCCGGCGAGCGCGACGACCTCGAGCTCCCCGAGCTGACCATGCTGCTCACCAGCGACCTCGCCGTCATGGACCACTGGGAGGGCTCGGTCCTGCTGATCGCCAACGCGATCAACCACAACGACCTGGAGACCGGCGTCGACGAGGCGTACGCCGACGCGATCGCCCGCCTGGACGCCATGGAATCCGACCTCACCCTCGCGGTCGCCCAGCCACCGGCCGCGCTGCCGCCCTCCGAGCTGCCCGAGTACACCGCGCGGTGGGGCGGCCCCGACTTCCAGGACGCCGTCGAGGACATCAAGGAGCGCATCCGCGCGGGCGAGGCCTTCCAGGTCGTCCCCTCCCAGCGCTTCGAGACGCCCTGCACGGCGAGCGCCCTCGACGTGTACCGGGTGCTGCGGGCCACCAACCCCTCCCCGTACATGTACCTGCTCCGCCTCGACGGCTTCGACGTCGTCGGCTCGTCCCCCGAGGCGCTGGTCAAGGTCGAGGACGGGCGCGCCCTGGTGCACCCCATCGCCGGCACCCGCCCGCGCGGCGCCACCCCGCAGGAGGACCAGGCCCTCGCCGACGAACTGCTCGCCGACCCCAAGGAGCGCGCCGAGCACCTGATGCTCGTCGACCTCGGCCGCAACGACCTCGGCCGCGTCTGCGAACCCGGCTCCGTCGAGGTCGTCGACTTCATGTCCGTCGAGCGGTACTCGCACGTCATGCACATCGTCTCGACGGTCACCGGCCGGGTCGCCCCGGACCGCACCGCCTTCGACGTCCTCACCGCCTGCTTCCCGGCCGGCACCCTCTCCGGCGCGCCCAAGCCGCGCGCCCTGCAGATCATCGACGAACTCGAACCCTCCCGGCGCGGTCTGTACGGCGGCTGCGTCGGCTACCTCGACTTCGCGGGCGACTCCGACACCGCCATCGCCATCCGCACGGCGCTGCTGCGCGACGGCACGGCGTACGTCCAGGCGGGCGCCGGCGTGGTCGCCGACTCCGACCCGGTCGCCGAGGACACCGAGTGCCGCAACAAGGCGGCGGCGGTGCTGCGGGCCGTGCACACGGCCAACCGGCTGACGCGACAGGCCCGAGCGGCGGCAGCGGTGGGGTGATTCTCACGTCGGAGATTCGGAACCCCGGGTGACGGTTCGCCCGGGGTTCGGGTGATAGTGGAGTACGTGACAGCCGTTCCTCACCCCCGCACCCCAGCCGCAGGACCCGCCCGGGCCGGCCGCCGGAGCCTCGCCGTCGCCCTGCTGTGCGGCGCGCTCGGCGCCGCCGTCGCCCTGCTCGCCACCCGGCAGGAGTGGGCGGAGGGCACCGCGACCGTGGCCGGCGGCGCCTTCCCGCTGACCGCCAAGGGCAGCGACGTCACGGGCGTGCCCGCGGCGCTCGCCATAGTCGGCCTCGCCGCGCTCGTCGCCGTCTTCGCCGTCCGCCGCGCCGGCCGCTTCGCAGTCGCCGCCGTCCTCGCGCTCAGTGGCGCGGGCACCGTGGCCGCCGCCCTGGTCGGTGCCTCCGACGGCTCCGCCCTGGACGACCAGGCGGCCAAGGCGGCCGGCGACACCTCGGCCACCGTCGAGGCGCTCTCCCACACGGCCTGGCCGTACGTGGCGGCCGTGGGCGGAGCCCTGCTCCTGCTGGCCGGTCTGCTCGCGCTGCGCTACGGCCGGCTGTGGCCCGCGATGTCCGGCCGCTACGAGCGCGACGGCACCCCGCGCCCGCGCCGCAGGCCGCAGACCGTCGACCCGGACCGCCCCGAGGACCTGTGGAAGGCCATCGACCGCGGCGAGGACCCCACCAGCGCCTGACCCGTGCCGGCACCCGGGTTCACCCGCTGGCGCACCCCCGCTCACGGCCCGTGCGCCCGTGCGGGACAATGGGTGCGAGCGTCCTGCTCAGACATGGCACACAGCAACGAGGAGCAAGCAATGGCGGGCAGCAGCCACGGTCACACCCCGGCCGCCTGGACCGGTGTCATCATCGCCTTCATCGGTTTCTGCATCGCGGGCATGTTCATGGTGGCGGCCCAGCCGTGGGGCTTCTGGGCCGGCATGGCGGTCGTGCTCCTCGGTGGTGTCGTCGGCTACATCATGAAGATGATGGGCCTCGGCCAGCCGAAGCAGAACCACTCCGTGCACCAGGTCTCCGGCGAGCACGCGCAGGCCGGCGCCAAGGGCTGACCACACGGCGGTCACGGACCTCCCTGAGGGGCGGATCGGCACCCGGGTGCCGGGACCGCCCCTCACGTGCGCGCGGAGGCCGCCGGGGGCAGAATGCGGGGCGTGGACGTCGAGAGCGGGAAACCCGGCCGGACCAGCACCCCCCAGTTCCGCGGCACGGCCCTCCGCCTGGCCGTTCCCGCCGGGGTGCTCGCGGCCGTCGCCGGGGCCTTCGCCTACGTCGGCAGCGTGGACCCGTACGAGCCCGGCCACTACCCCGTCTGCCCCCTGCTGCGCTTCACGGGCGTCTACTGCCCCGGCTGCGGCGGCCTGCGCAGCGCCCACGCCTTCGTCCACGGGGACCTGACGGCCGCGCTGCACGCCAACGCGCCCGCCGTCCTCGCCTACCTGGGGTTCGCCGTCCTGTGGACCGTCTGGGTGGTCCGCGTGGCCCGGGGCCGTCCGGTGCGGGTAGACCTCGGACCGGTCCACTTGTGGACGCTGGGGACGGTGCTGGTGGTTTTCACCGTTGTCCGGAACCTGCCGTTCGGTGGCTGGCTGATCCCTTGATCATCCATGGAGTGTCCAGGTAGTGGGATCGCGATCAGGCGGATGCGAGACCGGTGCCCGGCTCCGGATACCATCACAGTGACCACACGTTTTGCCGTCTGAAAGGGGGCCGCTCGCGTGAGTGTGCTCGACGAGATCATCGACGGAGTCCGTGCCGACCTCGCGGAGCGGCAGGCGCGCGTCAGCCTCGACGAGCTCAAGGAGCGCGCGGCCAAGGCACGCCCCGCCCAGGACGGCGTGTCCGCGTTGCGCGGCGACGGCGTCAAGGTGATCTGCGAGGTCAAGCGGTCCAGCCCCTCCAAGGGCGCGCTCGCGGCCATCGCCGACCCGGCCGGACTCGCCGCCGACTACGAGGCGGGCGGCGCCGCCGTCATCTCCGTCCTCACCGAGCAGCGCCGCTTCGGCGGCTCGCTCGCCGACCTGGACTCGGTCCGCGCGCGCGTGGACATCCCCGTGCTGCGCAAGGACTTCATCGTCACCTCGTACCAGCTGTGGGAGGCCCGTGCGCACGGCGCCGACCTCGCGCTGCTGATCGTCGCGGCCCTCGAGCAGCCGGCCCTGGAGTCGCTGATCGAGCGCGCCGAGTCCATCGGACTCACCCCGCTCGTCGAGGTGCACGACGAGGACGAGGTCGAGCGCGCGGTGGACGCGGGAGCCAAGGTCATCGGCGTCAACGCGCGCAACCTGAAGACGCTCGAGGTCGACCGCGGCACCTTCGAACGGGTCGCCCCGGAGATCCCCGCGCACATCGTCAAGGTCGCCGAGTCCGGCGTCCGCGGCCCGCACGACCTCATCGCCTACGCCAACGAGGGCGCCGACGCCGTCCTGGTCGGCGAGTCCCTGGTCACCGGCCGCGACCCCAAGACGGCGGTCTCCGACCTGGTGGCGGCCGGCGAGCACCCGGCACTCCGCCACGGCCGGGGCTGACACGCCGGTAGGCTGACCCCGATGACCCCCGTACTCACTCCGGCCCCCCGGGACCCGTACGCCCGCCTCGCGCGCGGCTGCCGGCCCCGAGGCTGCCGCGCGCCCGCACGCAGGGTGCACGGCCGCCGGGTGCGGTACGTCATCGGCGACGAGCCGGGGCAGGTAAACGGCATGCGATGGCTCAAGCGCCCCACAAGGGGCGCGGGGCCTCGTTGAATCTGTGACTCCGGCGCGTGGACGCGACCAGCCACGGCCGGTCCGCAGCCGGCACACAGTCCCCGCCCCCACGGCGAACAGTCACCACCAGACACTCACCGTGAGGTTCACGCATGCCCAGTAACTTCTTCATCCCCGACCCGGAGGGCCAAGTCCCCTCCGCCGACGGCTACTTCGGCGCCTACGGAGGCAAGTTCATCCCCGAGGCCCTCGTCGCCGCCGTCGACGAGGTCGCCGTCGAGTACGACAAGGCGAAGTCCGACCCGGAGTTCGCCCGCGAACTGGACGACCTGCTCGTCCACTACACGGGCCGCCCGTCCTCCCTCACCGAGGTGCCCCGCTTCGCGGAGCACGCGGGCGGAGCCAGGATCTTCCTCAAGCGCGAGGACCTGAACCACACCGGCTCGCACAAGATCAACAACGTGCTCGGCCAGGCCCTGCTCACCAAGCGCATGGGCAAGACCCGCGTCATCGCCGAGACCGGCGCCGGCCAGCACGGCGTGGCGACGGCGACGGCCTGCGCCCTGTTCGGCCTCGACTGCACCATCTACATGGGCGAGATCGACACCCGTCGCCAGGCCCTCAACGTGGCCCGGATGCGGATGCTCGGCGCCGAGGTCATCGCCGTGAAGTCCGGCAGCCGCACGCTGAAGGACGCGATCAACGAGGCGTTCCGCGACTGGGTCGCCAACGTCGACCGCACCCACTACCTGTTCGGCACCGTCGCAGGTCCCCACCCCTTCCCGGCGATGGTCCGCGACTTCCACCGCGTCATCGGCGTCGAGGCCCGCCGCCAGCTGCTGGAGCAGGCCGGACGCCTGCCCGACGCCGCGATCGCCTGCGTGGGCGGCGGCTCCAACGCCATCGGCCTCTTCCACGCCTTCATCCCGGACGCCGGCGTCCGCCTCATCGGCTGCGAGCCCGCCGGGCACGGCGTCGAGACCGGCGAGCACGCGGCCACCCTGACCGCGGGCGAGCCCGGCATCCTGCACGGCTCCCGGTCCTACGTCCTCCAGGACGACGAGGGCCAGATCACCGAGCCGTACTCGATCTCGGCCGGCCTGGACTACCCGGGCATCGGCCCGGAGCACGCCCACCTCAAGGACTCCGGCCGCGGCGAGTACCGGGCGGTCACCGACGACGCCGCCATGCAGGCCCTGCGCCTGCTGTCGCGCACCGAGGGCATCATCCCGGCCATCGAGAGCGCCCACGCGCTGGCCGGCGCCCTGGAGGTCGGCAAGGAGCTGGGCAAGGACGGGCTGATCGTGGTCAACCTGTCCGGCCGCGGCGACAAGGACATGGACACCGCCGCCCGCTACTTCGGGCTGTACGACACCGACGCCGAGGTCGCCGCCGACGAGACCGGCGCCGCGGAGATCGAGGGGGACGCCAAGTGAGCGGGAACGTACAACTGCTGAACGACACCCTCGCGGCCGCCAAGTCCGAGGGCCGCGCCGCCCTGATCGCCTACCTCCCGGCCGGCTTCCCGACCGTGGACGGCGGCATCGAGGCGGTCAAGGCCGCCCTCGACGGCGGCGCCGACGTCGTCGAGGTGGGCCTGCCGCACAGCGACCCGGTGCTCGACGGCCCGGTGATCCAGACCGCCGACGACATCGCCCTGCGCGGCGGCGTGAAGATCGCCGACGTGATGCGCACGGTCCGCGAGGCGCACGAGGCCACCGGCAGGCCGATCCTCGTCATGACGTACTGGAACCCGATCGACCGCTACGGCGTGGAGCGCTTCACCGCCGAGCTGGCCGAGGCGGGCGGCGCCGGGTGCATCCTGCCCGACCTGCCGGTCCAGGAGTCGGCGCTGTGGCGGGAGCACGCGGACAAGCACGGGCTCGCCACGGTCTTCGTGGTGGCGCCCAGCAGCAAGGACGCGCGACTCGCCGAGATCACCGCGGCCGGCAGCGGCTTCGTCTACGCCGCCTCCCTGATGGGCGTCACCGGCACCCGCGAGTCGGTCGGGGCGCAGGCCGAGGACCTGGTGCGGCGCACCCGCGCCACCACCGACACCCCCGTCTGCGTCGGCCTCGGCGTCTCCAACGCCGCCCAGGCCGCCGAGGTCGCCCGGTTCGCCGACGGCGTGATCGTCGGCTCGGCCTTCGTCAAGCGCATGCTGGACGCGCCCGACGACGCGGCCGGTGTCGAGGGCGTCCGGGCGCTCGCCGCCGACCTGGCGAAGGGCGTGCGCGGACAGGCGTGAGAGCCCGCATCTGCCGGACGGGCACATGACAGGGGTCCCTCGTACGAGTGGACCTGGGGCCGGGGAGGCGCGCTGCGCCTCCCCGGTTCGTTCTGCGGGGTGTGAGCGAGAAGAACCGACAGGGAAAGCGCAGCGCCCGCGAGAAGCTGGCGGCCGAGCGCGCGAAGCAGAAGTCCAGGGACAAGCGCCGCCGTGCGCTGATCGTCGGCGCGAGCGTGGTCTGCGTCCTGGGACTCGCGGCGGTGATCGGCGTGATCGCGGCGAACGCGGGCAAGGACGACGGCACCGAGTCGACCGGCCCGGTCGTGGTGCCCTCGGGCGCGCAGGGCAAGGACGGCCTCGCGATCCCCGTCGGCGAGGAGAGCGCCAAGTCGAAGCTCACCGTCTGGGAGGACTTCCGCTGCCCGGCCTGCAAGGCCTTCGAGCTGGCGTACCGCGACACCGTCCACGAGCTGACCGACGCGGGGAAGCTCAAGGTGGAATACCACCTGGCCACGATCATCGACGGCAACATGGGCGGCACCGGCTCCCGCAAGGCGGCCAACGCCGCGGCCTGCGCCCAGGACGCCGGGAAGTTCCCCGCGTACCACGACGTGCTGTACGACAACCAGCCGCCGGAGACCGACGACGCGTTCGCCGACGAGGACAAGCTGCTCGACCTGGCCGGCAAGGTCGACGGCCTCGACACCACCCTCTTCCAGGAGTGCGTGAGGAACGGCAGGCACAACAGCTGGGTGGAGAAGTCCAACAAGGCCTTCCAGGACGGCGGCTTCAGCGGCACCCCCACGGTGCTCCTGGACGGCAAGAACATCTATCAGGACCGCTCCATGACCCCGGCCAAGCTGAAGCAGATGGTGGAGGAGGCCAACAAGTAGCGCGCTTGCTCGTTACGGACCCGTAGCCGGGCTGCCCGCCGCGCTCCCCGTCCGACACGGTAGCGTCGACCCTGCCATGGAACTTGCCTTCATTCCCAGCCCGTCGCGCGGGGTGCTGTACCTCGGTCCCATCCCGCTGCGCGGCTACGCGTTCTGCATCATCATCGGCGTCTTCGTTGCCGTCTGGCTCGGCAACAAGCGCTGGATCGCCCGGGGCGGGCGGCCGGGCACGGTGGCCGACATCGCGGTCTGGGCCGTTCCCTTCGGCCTGGTCGGCGGACGCCTCTACCACGTGATCACGGACTACCAGCTGTACTTCAGCGAGGGCCGTGACTGGGTCGACGCCTTCAAGGTCTGGGAGGGCGGACTCGGCATCTGGGGCGCGATCGCGTTCGGCGCGGTGGGCGCCTGGATCGGAGCCCGGCGCCGGGGCGTCCCGATGCCCGCGTACGCCGACGCCGTCGCCCCCGGCATCGTCCTCGCGCAGGCCATCGGCCGCTGGGGCAACTGGTTCAACCAGGAGCTGTACGGCAAGGCGACCGACCTGCCGTGGGCCGTGGAGATCACCTCGACGGCCGACGGGCGGGTGCCGGGCACCTACCACCCGACCTTCCTGTACGAGTCGCTGTGGTGCATCGGCGTCGCGCTGCTCGTCATCTGGGCCGACCGCCGCTTCCGGCTGGGCCACGGGCGGGCCTTCGCCCTGTACGTCGCGGCGTACTGCGCGGGCCGGTTCTGGATCGAGTACATGCGCGTCGACGACGCCCACCACATCCTCGGCCTGCGTCTGAACAACTGGACCGCGCTCCTCGTGTTCCTGCTCGCCGTGCTGTACATCGTGCTCTCGGCGCGGATGCGGCCGGGCCGGGAGGCCGTGGTGGAGCCGGGCGCGGAGACCGCCGACGGGAAGGCCGGGCCCGACGGGGAGAAGGACGCGGGGGCGGCGGCCTCCGCGGACGCCGGTGGCGACGCCCCGGACACCGCGGAGAAGGACACGGACCCCGCACGCGGGACCGAGGCCGCGAAGGCCCCCGAGGACCCGGACGACACGGCGGACGCCGAGGAGGCGAAGGACGCCGAGGGTGTGACGAACGGCGCCGACTCCGCCAAGAAGGGCTGACCCCGCCCGACGTACGTGCCGCCGAGGGCGCCCGGGACTTCCCGGGCGCCCTCGGCGTGTGTGCGGGCGGGAGCTCAGGACAGCGTGGGCCGCCGGGCCAGCGACAGGGTGCGCCGGGCCGTCGCCACCACCGCCGCGTCGATGAACCGGCCGTCCGGCAGCGCCTGGGCGCCCGGCTGCGCCGTGGCCGCCTTCACGATCGTCTCCGCCTCCTCCAGCTCCCGCTCGGTCGGCAGATACGCCCGCTCGATGATCGGCAGCTGGCGGGGGTGGATCGCGGCCCGCCCCAGGAAACCCAGGGCACGCCCGTGGGCGCAGGACGCCGCCAGGCCCTCCAGGTCCCGGGTGTCCGGATGCACCGTCTGGGAGGGCGGCGCCAGGCCCGCCGCCCGCGCGGCCACGACCACCCGCGAGCGCGACCAGTCCAGGCCGGCGTCCCCGCGCACGCCCAGGTCGGCCCGCAGGTCCGCCTCACCGAGGGCGATGCCGCGCAGCGCCGGGTGGGCGGCGGCGATACGGTACGCCCGCTCCACCCCCAGGGCCGTCTCCAGCAGGGCGTACAGCGGCGGCCCGCCGGTGCCCTCGGCGACCGCGGTGACCTGCTCCGGCGCCGTCACCTTGGGCAGCCGCAGCCCGGACAGCCCCGGCAGCGCGGCCAGTGCCGCCAGGTCCGCGGCGGCGAGCGGACCGTCCAGGGCGTTGACGCGGACGTGCACCGGCACCGGCTGCGGCTCGGCGAGCAGCTCGGCCGTGGCGTCGCGGGCGTACTCCTTGCGGTCGGCGGCGACCGCGTCCTCCAGGTCGACCACCACCACGTCGGCGCCGGCGGCCAGCGCCTTGGCCACCACCCGGGGCCGGTCCCCGGGGGCGTACAACCAGGTCAGCGGGGGTGCGGCCGGGGATGCGGCCGGGGGTGCGGTCATACGACGCCCTCCTCGCGCAGCTCCTTCACGTCCGCCGGGGTGAGCCCCAGCCCGGCCAGCACCTCCTCGGTGTCGGCGCCGTGCGGGCGGCCCGCCCAGCGGATCGCGCCCGGGGTGGCGGAGAGCCGGAAGAGGACGTTCTGCATCCGCAGCGGGCCCAGCTCGGGATCGTCGACGGTGGTGACGGTGTCCAGGGCCCCGTACTGCGGGTCGGCCATCACGTCCCGCACGTCCTGGACCGGCGCCACGGCCGCCTCGGCCTTCTCGAACGCGGCGAGCACGTCGGCGCGGGAGTGCCGGGCGATCCAGTCGCCCACCGCCGCGTCCAGCACGTCCGCGTGCCGGGCCCGCTCGGCACCCGTCGCGAACCAGGGTTCGTCGATCAGCTCCGGGCGGCCCACCAGCCGCATCACCCGCTCGGCGACCGACTGGGCCGAGGTGGACACGGCGACCCAGGTGCCGTCGGCGGTGCGGTAGGTGTTGCGCGGGGCGTTGTTCTGCGAGCGGTTGCCGGTGCGCGGCTGGACGTGGCCGAGCTGGTCGTACCAGAGGGGCTGCGGGCCCAGCACGGTCAGGATCGGCTCGATGATCGCCATGTCGACGACCTGGCCCTCGCCGGTGCGCTCCCGGGCGGCCAGCGCGGTCATCACCGCGTACGCCGTCGCCAGCGCCGCGATGGAGTCGGCGAGGCCGAACGGCGGCAGCACCGGCGGCGCGTCCGGCTCGCCGGTCATCGCGGCGAACCCGCTCATGGCCTCGGCGAGGGTGCCGAAGCCGGGGCGGCGCGCGTAGGGGCCGAACTGGCCGAAGCCGGTGACCCGGGTCAGGACCAGGCGCGGATTGACGGCGGACAGCTCGTCCCAGCCCAGGTCCCACCTCTCCAGGGTGCCCGGCCGGAAGTTCTCGACGACGACGTCGGCGGTGGCGGCGAGCCGGAGGAAGGTGGCGCGCCCGGCGGGTTTCGACAGGTCCAGGGTGATCGTGTGCTTGTTGCGGCCCAGCAGCTTCCACCACAGCCCGACCCCGTCCTTCGACGGGCCGTGCCCCCGGGAGGGATCGGGCCGGGTGGGGTGCTCGACCTTGATCACCTCGGCGCCGAAGTCACCGAGCATGGTGGCGGCGAGCGGCCCCGCGAAGAGGGTGGCGAGGTCGAGGACGCGCAGTCCGGTCAGCGGGGCCGGGGAAGCGGCGGGGGCGGCGGTCGCGGAGGTCACGTCGGGCTCGGGCATGGGCGGGTGGCCTCCCGGTGGGTGAGGTGGGCGAGGGTGTCGAAGCCGGTGCCGTCGAAGTCGCCGACGGAGGTGGCCAGGCGGTTCTTCAGCGGGGCCGTCCAGTGCTCGGGCAGCGCGGCGGGGGAACCGGCGAGCAGCCCGGCGACGCCGCCGACGGTGGCGCCGTTGGAGTCGGTGTCCCAGCCGCCGGAGACCACGCGGGAGACCGAGCCGGTGAAGTCGCCGTCCGCGTGCGTGAGCGCGGCGGCGATCAGGGCGGTGTTGGGAACGGCGTGCACCCAGTGGTGCGCGGGGGAGTGCACGGCGTGCAGCTCGTCCACGACCGTGTCGAAGTCGTCGTGCGCGCCCGCGAGCCGTACGGCGTGCCGGACGGCCCCGGCAAGACGTGAGCCGGGCGGTACGACCGCGAGGCCCGCGCGCAGACAGGCGTGGACGTCGGGCGCGTCGTCGGGGGCGGCGGTGGCGATGACGGCCGCCGCGAACATCGCCGCGTAGACCCCGTTGGCCGTGTGGCTGAGGATCGCGTCGCGGTGCGCCTGTCCGGCCGCGGCGGCCGGGTCGCCGGGGTTGGTCCAGCCGTGCACGTCGGCGCGGATCAGGGCGCCGATCCACTCGCGGAAGGGGTTGCGGTGCCGGGCGGTGTCCGGGGGTTCGAGGCCGGTGAGGAGGTTGCGGTGGGCGATGCGCTCGGCGGTGAAGGTGCGGCCGGGCGGGAGTTCGTCGAGCCAGAGGCGGGCCACGTCGTCGGTGGTGAAGGCCCTGCCGTGGCGCTGGAGGAGCAGCAGGTTCAGGAGCGGGTAGTTGAGGTCGTCGTCCTCCGGCATGCCGTCGATGTTCTCGGCGAGGGAGGTGGGCGCGGACCGGCGGTTCCAGGGGTAGGCGGCGAGCAGGTCGCGGGGGACGCCGCGGGCCGTGAAGTACGAGGTGGGGGGCCAGTTGCCGGCGGCCCGCCCGAGGCGGCGGATGCCGGTCAGGGGCAGCTTCTCGACGGGCTTGCCCAGCAGGCAGCCGGCGGCGCGGCCGAGCCAGGCGGCCTCCAGCCGGGCGCGGGACACGGCGCCGGCGGGGCGCGGGGACGGCCAGTCGGGGCACAGCGCCCCGATCCGGCCGATGTCCGTCGGCTCGTCGTCCGCCGACGGGCACGGCAGGCGGGCCAGTTCGTCCAGGAGGTCTTCCGCGAGACGGCGCAGGCGGGGGGAGACCGGACGGGCCGAGGCACCCGCCCGGGGTGGCGCCTCGCCGCCGCCCGCCGCCCGCCAGCGGGCCGCGACCGCCCCCGCGTCGCGGCCGTCCAGCCGCGCCTGGCGCAGCTCGTGTCCGACCAGGTCCTCGGGCTGCACCCAGGTCAGCCGGAGCATCCCGCACCCCCGATCGCGGCGAACGCCTCCTCGTGCGCGCGCCGTCCGCGCACGTCCCGCTCGAAGACCTCCCGTGCGACCTCGGTGAGCGTCACCGCCGGTGCCCACAGGTCCAGGCGGCTCGCCTCCGCGACGGTCTTGGCCCAGTCCTCGGGCACCGGCGATCCCAGGGCTCCGGCGAGCGCGCCCGCCATCGTGGCGATGGAGTCGCAGTCGCGGCCGTAGTTGACCGCGCCGAGCACCGCGTGCCGGAAGTCGCCGCCGGAGACGAGCAGCATGCCGAGGGCGACGGGAAGTTCCTCGATCGCGTGCAGGCGCGAGGGGCGGCGGGCGCCGAGCGAGGGGGCGCGGTAGTCGGGGCCCACGGTGTCGTACGGGGCCACCGCCGCCCGCAGCGGTGCCAGCGCCGACTCGAAGTCCGAGTGGCGGGCGGCCACGTCGCACACGGCACCGATCGCCGCCCGGGTGCCGTCCTTGGCCAGGGCCAGGCAGGCGGCCACCACGGAGTCCGGAGTCGCCTCCGGCTCGCACGCCGCGGCCACCGCGGCCGCGAAGACGCCGGCCGCCTCACGGCCGTACGACGACTGGTGGGCGCCCGCGACGTCCAGGGCCTCGGCGTAGGCCGCCGCGGGGTTCGCCGCGTTGACCAGGCCGACCGGGGCCATGTACATCGCGGCACCGCAGTTGACGATGTTGCCGGTGCCGGCCTCGCGCGGGTCCACGTGGCCGTAGTGGATGCGCGCGACCAGCCATTTCTCGGCGAGGAAGATCCGCTGGAGCGGGAGCGCCTCGGCCTCCAGTTCCGGGATCCAGCGCGGGTTCGTGATCAGGTCGGGGACCAGGTGCTCGGCGACCGCGTACGCGTCGAGGTGGTCGCGGACCGTGCCGTAGACGCGGACCAGCGCGTGGGTCATCAGGGTGTCGTCGGTGACGTGGCCGTCGCCCTTGTGGTACGGCGCGAGGGGGCGGGCGGTGCGCCAGGCGTCGCCGCTCCAGGGGCCGACGACGCCGTGGACGCGGCCGCCGTGGCGTTCGAGGATCTGCTCGGGGGAGTAGCCCTCGACGGGGCCGCCGAGCGCGTCGCCGACGGCGGCGCCGACGAGGGCGCCGGTGACACGCTCGTCGAGGGGCGTGGGGGTGCCGTGCTCGGGCGGCGTGGAGGTCGTGGAGGTCATGGCGCGGTGCCTCGTCCTTCCGGTCGGGACGCTTGAGTGGCGTGCAGGAGAGCGGCGAGTTCGGCCAGGTCGGTCCCGGTGAGCCGGGGCAGCACGCAGCCGGGCAGGGTGCGGCAGGCGTCCCGCCAGGACGCGGGGAGCGACGTGCCGCCGCCGAGCGCGCCGGTGAGGGCGCCGGCCAGCGCGGGGGCGGAGTCCGCGACCCGGGACAGACAGGCCGCCGCCGGCACCGCCTCCGCGATGCGGCCCCGGGCGGCGTGGGCCAGGGCGAGGGCGACCGGGACGGTCTCGGCGGCGGCGATGCCGTAGCTGTAGACGTGGTCGACGATGCGGTGCTCGAGGAGCGGGACCAGGGCGAAGGTGCTCTCGGCGTCCGCCGCGAGGGCCAGGGCCTGGCGGGCGTTGCGGCCGATCTCCGTCGCCTCGGGCAGCTCGGCGACCGCGGCCGCGGTGCAGACGTCCACACCGGCGCCGTCGAGGGCGCACGCCAGCGCCGCCGCCATGGCCCGGGCGCCGTGCACGCCGTCGCCGTCCTGGGTGTAGCGGGCGTCGAACTCGGCGAGGTCGGCGGCGGGGCGCGGGGCGCCCGGGTGGGCGACGGCGAGGACGCAGGCCCGTACGCAGGCGGCGTCGTCGAAGTAGTGCGGGTTGTCGTGGCCGGTGGCGGGCGGGCGCAGACCGGTGGCGAGGTTGCCGAGCCCGGCGCGCACCGAGATGCGGGCGCGCAGGGGCAGGACCGCCGACTCGACCTCGGGGGCGCGGTCGGCCGCCGCGGAGACCTCGCTGGCGACGGCGTTCCAGGTCAGGTCGATCGCGGCGCGCATCCGGCGGTCGCGGCTCAGGTCCCCGAGCAGGCTGTCGTCACCCGCCCGCAGTACCGCCTCCGCCGCGAACGCCGCCCACTCGGCGTCGTCCGAGGGGCCGAGGCGCAGCGGTTCCGGCGGCTGGTTCAGGGCGATGGGGACGGGGAGGGTGGTGGTCGCGTTCTGCTCGGCGAAGGTGTCCAGCTCGCGGGTGAGCCGGCGCGTCCACTCCGGCATCCGGGCGGCCCGGTGCCGGGCGGCGGGCCAGCCGGCGGCGTCTCCGGCGGCGAGGCCGAGCAGCAGCCCCTCGATGCGGTCGGCGAGCGACACCGCCGCGCCGGACGCCACGGCCGAGTCCGGCTCCGCTCCCGGCCGGTGCCCGCTCCCCGCGAACCCGCTGGCCTCCGGCGCACCGGGTCCTTCGACGTACGCCGTGACGCCCGTGGCCCGGACCTCACCGCGTGCCCTGCTCACGTCCTCACCTCCGTCGCCTCGTCGGCGCCCCGGACGGGCGGACCCGCGGCGGAGGCGGTGCCCACGGGGCCCGCGTCCGCGGTGCCGGGGGCCCGCCGAGTGAGGCCGGGTGCGTGCCCCGCGCCCGGCGGCGCCTCCCGCGTCAGCAGGTCCGCCACCTCCAGGACGTGGTGGCCGGCCATCGTCGGCAGGCAGCTGCCGCGGGCCGGGCCGATGGCGGCGGCCCAGTCGGGCGGGATGGCGTGGACGCCCCGGGTCGCGCCCGCCAGGGCGCCGGCCACCGCGGCCGTGGTGTCGGCGTCGCGGCCCATGTTGACGGCCGTCAGCACCGCGTCCGTGAAGTCGCCGTCCGCCGCCGCGTACGCGCCGAAGGCGAGGGCGACGGCCTCGGGGGCCAGGTCGGTCCACGGGTAGCCGCCGATGACGACCGCGGAGCGCACCGCGCGTTCGCCACGGTGGGCCGCCGTCATCGCGCGCCGCAGACAGCGCGCCGTCCAGGAGTCGTCCGGGACGACGGCCAGCGCGGAGGCCACCACCGCGACGGTCGACGCCCCGGCCATCGCCGCCGCGACGCCCGCCGCCACCGCCTGGCCGCCGTAGATGCCCTCGCCCTCGTGGCTGACCGAGCCGTCGACGGCCGCCAGCCGGGCCGCCTCCGCCGGGCGCCCGGCGGCGAACACACCGTGCGGCGCGGCCCGCATCGCCAGCCCGTCGCTCCAGGCGTGCCGGTGCTGGGCGGAGATCGGGGCGGCCAGGCCCCGGCGCAGGTTCTCCAGGGTGCCGCGTTCGCTGAAGCCCGCGCCCCGGAACGGTCCCTCCTCCCGGTCCGCGATCCACTCGTGCCAGGCCGTCTCCACATGGGCCTGGGTGAGCGCGGCGCCGTGCCGGGCCAGCAGCAGGCCCGAGAAGATCGCGTACTCCGTGTCGTCGGTGCCGGCGGGCCGGTCGGCCACGTATCCCGTGATGCGGCCCCAGCGGGCGCGGATCTCCGAGGGCTTCATGTTCTCGGCCGGCGCCCCGAGGGCGTCCCCGACGGCCAGCCCGAGCAGCGCGCCCCGGGCCCGGTCGCGGAGCCCGACGGCGCCCTGGGGCGCGGGGACCGGGGGAATGCAGGCGGTGGATGCCATGCGGCCTCTCCTCTCCCTCGGCACATCTGTCCCCGGTGCGGTGCGCACCGCAGCCGAACCGGGCGCAGCGTCACCCGGTCGACATGTGAGCAAGCATGATCACGAATGAGTGTAGAGAGGTAAAGCCGCAGGTAAGCCCAGCCTTTCCTTGCTGGCGAGGCGGAAATGATCGGCGTAGATTGGGTGTTGTTAAAAAGTGGAATGAGTCCAAACTAGCTTCCGGGGGATCCCTCATGGCCATCATCGAGACCGAGGCGGCGCTGCACGAGGCGCACCGCGACAACCACACCCACCGCGACGTGAACGGCGGCTGGCTGCGCCCCGCCGTCTTCGGCGCCATGGACGGACTGGTCTCCAACCTCGCCCTGATGACCGGTGTCGCGGGCGGTACGGCGAGCCAGCAGACCGTGGTCATCAGCGGGCTCGCCGGTCTGGCCGCCGGCGCCTTCTCCATGGCCGCCGGCGAGTACACCTCCGTCGCCTCCCAGCGTGAGCTGGTCGAGGCCGAGCTGGACGTGGAGCGCCGCGAGCTGCGCAAGCACCCGGCGGACGAGGAGGCCGAGCTGGCCGCGCTCTACGAGGCGCGCGGCGTCGAGCCGGAGCTGGCCCGCGAGGTCGCCCGCCAGCTGTCCAGCGACCCCGAGCAGGCGCTGGAGATACACGCCCGCGAGGAGCTGGGCATCGACCCCTCCGACCTGCCCTCGCCCACCGTCGCGGCCGTCTCCTCCTTCGGCTCCTTCGCGCTGGGCGCCCTGCTCCCCGTCCTGCCGTTCCTGCTCGGCGCCAGTGCGCTGTGGCCCGCCGTACTGCTCGCGCTGGCCGGACTGTTCCTGTGCGGTGCGGTGGTCGCCAAGGTCACGGCCCGCAGCTGGTGGTACAGCGGCCTGCGGCAGCTCGCGCTGGGCGGCGCGGCGGCCGGTGTGACGTATCTCCTGGGCAGCCTGTTCGGAACGGCCGTAGGATAGCCCGGCTCGAACCTATGCGGCTCTCCGCATAAGTAGTCGCCACTCGCAGCCGTTACTCGCTGGTTTCGAGTGCGTAATCTCCGGGCATGAGCCGTAAGCGCTGTGGGCAATGAGGCCTGCCGCGCATCCGCGGAGTGGGCGACGACGCTCCCTCCGCCCCCTCGGGCCGACGGACATCGATCTGTTCGCCTCGGTCCCCACAGCCTCCACCACGGGTACGGAACCCCTGCCGCACCCCGTCGGTGTCCGCATGTTGGAACGGATTGTCCCGTTTACCGAGAACCAATCCATCATGTAGCCTGCACCAAATTTTTCAGCGACTGCTGCACCACCGCAGAGGGCCAACGTCGTCCCTCGGCACTTGCCACATGCCAGATGACGACGACGGGAGAGCCGATGCGTACGCCGCGCCAGCCGTCCCAGCACTCCGCGAATGGCCAGAACTGGTCCTTCATGGATGCTCGCCCTGCCGCGCAGGGTATGTACGACCCCCGCAACGAACACGACGCGTGCGGCGTCGGTTTCGTCGCCACCCTCACCGGCGAGGCGTCCCACACCCTGGTCGACCAGGCACTCACCGTGCTGCGCAACCTGGAGCACCGCGGCGCCACCGGCTCCGAGCCCGACTCGGGCGACGGCGCGGGCATCCTCTCCCAGGTGCCGGACGCCTTCTTCCGTGAGGTGGCCGGATTCGAACTGCCCG
The DNA here is from genome assembly GCF_000772045.1 of Streptomyces sp. CCM_MD2014. Lineage (GTDB taxonomy): Bacteria > Actinomycetota > Actinomycetes > Streptomycetales > Streptomycetaceae > Streptomyces > Streptomyces salinarius. The sequence continues at coordinate 6,558,710 of NZ_CP009754.1, forward strand.
AGGCCGGGTCGTACGCCGTCGGTATCGCCTTCCTGCCGGTCGACGGCACCGACGACGCCGTCTCCCGCATCGAGACCATCGCCGCCGAGGAGGGCCTCACCGTCCTCGGCTGGCGCGAGGTACCGGTCGCCCCGCAGATGCTCGGCGCCACCGCCCGCTCGACCATGCCGGTCTTCCGCCAGATCTTCGTGACCGACGGCACCTCGCAGGGCATCGCCCTGGACCGCCACGCCTTCGCGCTGCGCAAGCGCGCCGAGCGCGAGGTCGGCGTCTACTTCCCGTCGCTGTCCGCGCGGACCATCGTCTACAAGGGCATGCTCACCACGGGCCAGCTCGAGCCGTTCTTCCCGGACCTGTCCGACCGCCGCTTCGCCTCCGCGATCGCGCTGGTGCACTCCCGGTTCTCCACCAACACCTTCCCGAGCTGGCCGCTCGCCCACCCGTACCGCTTCGTCGCCCACAACGGCGAGATCAACACGGTCAAGGGCAACCGCAACTGGATGCGCGCCCGCGAGTCCCAGCTCGCCTCGGACCTGTTCGGCTCGTCCGCGGACCTGGAGCGGATCTTCCCGATCTGCACGCCGGACGCCTCGGACTCCGCGTCCTTCGACGAAGTCCTGGAACTGCTCCACCTGGGCGGGCGTTCGCTGCCGCACTCCGTGCTGATGATGATCCCGGAGGCGTGGGAGAACCATGACTCCATGGACCCGGCCCGGCGCGCCTTCTACCAGTTCCACTCCACGATGATGGAGCCCTGGGACGGCCCCGCCTGCGTCACCTTCACCGACGGCACCCAGGTCGGCGCCGTCCTCGACCGCAACGGTCTGCGCCCCGGCCGCTACTGGGTCACCGACGACGGTCTCGTCGTCCTCGGCTCCGAGGTCGGCGTCCTCGACATCGACCCCGCCAAGGTCGTCCGCAAGGGCCGCCTGCAGCCCGGCCGCATGTTCCTCGTGGACACCGCGGAGCACCGCATCATCGAGGACGACGAGATCAAGGCCCAGCTCGCCGCCGAGCAGCCGTACGCCGAATGGATGGAAGCCGGCGAGATCGAGCTGTCCGACCTGCCCGAGCGCGAGCACATCGTCCACACCCACGCCTCGGTCACCCGCCGCCAGCAGACCTTCGGGTACACCGAGGAGGAGCTGCGGGTCATCGTCGCGCCGATGGCCAAGGCCGGCGCCGAGCCCATCGGCTCCATGGGCACCGACTCGCCGATCGCCGCGCTCTCCGAGCGCCCCCGGCTGCTCTTCGACTACTTCACCCAGCTCTTCGCCCAGGTCACCAACCCGCCGCTGGACGCCATCCGCGAGGAACTGGTCACCTCCCTGCGCTCCTCGCTGGGCCCCCAGGGCAACCTGCTGGACCCGACGGCCGCCTCGTGCCGCAGCGTCCTGCTGCCCTTCCCGGTGATCGACAACGACGAGCTGGCCAAGCTCATCCACATCAACGCCGACGGCGACATGCCCGGCTTCAAGGCCGCGACCCTCTCCGGCCTCTACCGGGTGCACGGCGGCGGTGACGCGCTGGCCGCGCGCATCGAGGAGATCTGCGCCGAGGCCGACGCCGCCATCGAGAACGGCGCCCGGCTGATCGTCCTGTCCGACCGCCACTCGGACGCCGAGCACGCGCCGATCCCCTCGCTGCTGCTCACCTCCGCCGTCCACCACCACCTCATCCGCACCAAGCAGCGCACCCAGGTGGGCCTGCTGGTCGAGGCCGGCGACGTCCGCGAGGTCCACCACGTCGCCCTGCTCATCGGCTTCGGCGCCGCCGCGGTCAACCCGTACCTCGCGATGGAGTCCGTCGAGGACCTGGTCCGCGCGGGCACCTTCCTGCCCGGCATCGAGACCGAGCAGGCCATCCGCAACCTGATCTACGCCCTCGGCAAGGGCGTCCTCAAGGTCATGTCCAAGATGGGCATCTCCACCGTCGCCTCCTACCGGGGCGCCCAGGTCTTCGAGGCCGTCGGCCTGGACGAGGCCTTCGTCGCCAAGTACTTCAACGGCACCGCCACCAAGATCGGCGGCGTCGGCATCGACGTCGTCGCCAAGGAGGTCGCCGCCCGCCACGCCAAGGCGTACCCGGCCAGCGGCATCGCGCCGGCCCACCGCGCGCTGGAGATCGGCGGCGAGTACCAGTGGCGCCGCGAGGGCGAGCCGCACCTGTTCGACCCGGAGACGGTCTTCCGCCTCCAGCACTCCACGCGCTCCGGCACGTACGACATCTTCAAGAAGTACACCGAGCGGGTGAACGAGCAGTCCGAGCGGCTGATGACGCTGCGCGGCCTGTTCGGCTTCAAGTCGGACCGGCAGCCGATCCCCCTGGACGAGGTCGAGCCCGTCTCCGAGATCGTCAAGCGCTTCTCCACCGGCGCCATGTCGTACGGCTCCATCTCCCAGGAGGCGCACGAGACCCTCGCCATCGCCATGAACCAGCTGGGCGGCAAGTCCAACACCGGTGAGGGCGGCGAGGACCCGGAGCGCCTGTACGACCCGGCGCGCCGGTCCAGCATCAAGCAGGTCGCCTCCGGCCGCTTCGGCGTCACCAGCGAGTACCTGGTCAACGCCGACGACATCCAGATCAAGATGGCCCAGGGCGCCAAGCCCGGCGAGGGCGGCCAGCTCCCCGGCCACAAGGTGTACCCCTGGGTCGCCAAGACCCGGCACAGCACCCCCGGTGTCGGCCTGATCTCCCCGCCGCCGCACCACGACATCTACTCCATCGAGGACCTGGCCCAGCTGATCCACGACCTGAAGAACGCGAATCCGCAGGCGCGGATCCACGTCAAGCTGGTCTCCGAGGTCGGCGTCGGCACGGTCGCGGCGGGCGTGTCCAAGGCGCACGCGGACGTCGTGCTCATCTCCGGCCACGACGGCGGCACCGGCGCCTCCCCGCTCACCTCGCTCAAGCACGCGGGCGGTCCCTGGGAGCTGGGCCTCGCCGAGACCCAGCAGACCCTGCTGCTCAACGGCCTGCGCGACCGGATCGTCGTCCAGACCGACGGCCAGCTCAAGACCGGCCGCGACGTCGTCATCGCCGCGCTGCTCGGCGCCGAGGAGTTCGGTTTCGCGACCGCGCCGCTCGTCGTATCCGGCTGCGTCATGATGCGCGTCTGCCACCTGGACACCTGCCCGGTCGGCATCGCCACCCAGAACCCGGTTCTCAGGGAGCGGTTCTCCGGCAAGGCCGAGTACATCGTGAACTTCTTCAAGTTCATCGCCGAAGAGGTCCGCGAGATCCTCGCCGAACTGGGCTTCCGTTCCATCGAGGAGGCCGTCGGGCACGCCGAGACCCTCGACGTGACCCGGGCCGTCGACCACTGGAAGGCGCAGGGCCTCGACCTGGCCCCGCTGTTCCACGTGCCCGCACTGGCCGAGGGCGCGGTGCGCCACCAGGCCGTCGCCCAGGACCACGGCTTGGAGAAGGCGCTCGACAACCAGCTGATCAAGCTGGCCGCCGACGCGCTGGCCGCCCCGGATGCCACCCAGGCCGCCCCGGTGCGCGCCCAGGTCGCCATCCGCAACATCAACCGCACGGTCGGCACCATGCTCGGCCACGAGGTGACGAAGAAGTTCGGCGGCGCCGGTCTGCCCGACGACACCGTCGACATCACCTTCACCGGCTCCGCCGGCCAGTCCTTCGGCGCCTTCGTCCCGCGCGGCATCACCCTGCGCCTGGAGGGCGACGCCAACGACTACGTCGGCAAGGGCCTGTCCGGCGGCCGGATCGTGGTCCGCCCCGACCGGGGCGCCGACCACCTCGCCGAGTACTCCACCATCGCCGGCAACACCATCGGCTACGGCGCCACCGGCGGCGAGATGTTCCTGCGCGGCAAGGTCGGCGAGCGCTTCTGCGTCCGCAACTCCGGCGCGCTGGTCGTCTCCGAGGGCGTCGGCGACCACGGCTGCGAATACATGACCGGCGGCCACGCGGTCGTCCTCGGCGAGACGGGGCGCAACTTCGCGGCCGGCATGTCCGGCGGCATCGCCTACGTCGTCGACCTCGACCGCGACAACGTCAACGCCGGCAACGTCGACGCGATCCACGCCCTGGACGACGCCGACAAGGACTGGCTGCACGACGTGGTGCGCCGCCACGCCGAGGAGACCGGGTCCACCGTCGCCGAGAAGCTGCTCGCCGACTGGCCCGCCGCCGTGGAGCGCTTCAGCAAGCTCATCCCCAGCACGTACCAGGCAGTGCTCGCCGCCAAGGACGCCGCCGAGCGAGCCGGTCTCTCCGAGACCGAGACCACCGAGAAGATGATGGAGGCGGCGACCAATGGCTGATCCCAAGGGCTTTCTGAACCACGGACGCGAGGTCGCCAGGACCCGCCCCGTCGAGGAGCGCGTCAAGGACTGGAACGAGGTCTACGTCCCCGGCTCCCTGCTGCCGATCATCAGCAAGCAGGCCAGCCGCTGCATGGACTGCGGCATCCCGTTCTGCCACAACGGCTGCCCCCTCGGGAACCTGATCCCCGAGTGGAACGACTACGCCTACCGCGAGGACTGGTCGGCCGCGTCCGAGCGCCTGCACGCCACCAACAACTTCCCGGAGTTCACCGGCCGGCTGTGCCCGGCCCCGTGCGAGTCGGCGTGCGTGCTCGGCATCAACCAGCCGCCGGTCACCATCAAGAACGTCGAGGTCTCGATCATCGACAAGGCGTGGGAGACCGGGGACGTCGCCCCGCGCATCCCCGAGCGCCTGTCCGGCAAGACCGTCGCCGTGATCGGCTCGGGTCCGGCCGGTCTGGCCGCCGCCCAGCAGCTCACCCGGGCCGGCCACACCGTCGCCGTCTACGAGCGCGCGGACCGCATCGGAGGCCTCCTCCGCTACGGCATCCCCGAGTTCAAGATGGAGAAGCGGCACATCAACCGCCGCATAGAGCAGATGCGCGCGGAGGGCACCCGCTTCCGCACCGGCGTCGAGATCGGCCGCGACCTCAAGGCGACCGACCTGAAGAAGCGCTACGACGCCGTCGTCATCGCCGCCGGCTCCACCACCGCCCGCGACCTGCCGGTCCCCGGCCGCGAGCTGAACGGCATCCACCAGGCGATGGAGTACCTGCCGCTGGCCAACAAGGTCCAGGAGGGCGACTACGTGGCGCCCCCGATCACGGCCGAGGGCAAGCACGTCGTCGTCATCGGCGGCGGCGACACCGGCGCCGACTGCGTGGGCACCGCCCACCGCCAGGGCGCCGCCTCCGTCACCCAGCTGGAGATCATGCCCCGCCCCGGCGAGGAGCGGAACCCGGTCACCCAGCCCTGGCCGACCTTCCCGATGCTGTACAAGGTCACCAGCGCCCACGAGGAGGGCGGCGAGCGCGTCTACGCCGTCTCCACCACCCACTTCGAGGGCGACGAGGACGGCAACGTCCAGTGGCTGCACATGAGCGAGGTCGAGTTCATCGACGGCAAGCTCACCCCGAAGCCGGGCACCGAGCGCAAGATCCCGGCCCAGCTGGTCACCCTCGCCATGGGCTTCACCGGCACCGACAAGGAGAACGGTCTCGTCGACCAGTTCGGCCTGGAGCTCGACGAACGGGGTAACATCGCCCGGGACGCCGACTTCCAGACCAATGTGCCGGGTGTGTTCGTCGCCGGTGACGCCGGCCGCGGCCAGTCGCTCATCGTGTGGGCCATCGCCGAGGGCCGCTCGGCCGCGCGCGGCGCCGACCGCTTCCTGACCGGGGCCAGCGACCTGCCGGCCCCGATCCGCCCGACCGACCGCGCCCTCGCGGTCTGACGGACGGAACAACCGAAGAACGTCCCGCACAAAGGCGTGCGGAACACTGATGGCGCCTGCCCCGTCCCCGACCGGACCAAGGGCAGGCGCCGTCGCATGCTCAGGGCACCCGGTAGGTGTCCCCGTACATCTCCCACACCAGCGGCGTCTCCAGCTCCATGTTCCCGGCCGCGAGGAACCGGCGCTGGGCCGTGTCGACGCGGGAGGTGTCGATGCCCGGGCGCTTGGCCTGCATGGCCTGCTTCCGGACGTCCAGGAAGGTCTCCAGGTAGGCCTTCTCGGAGCCCCCCTGGCCCGGCGTCTTCGCCTCGGCCATGGCCCGCTCGCGCAGCCCGTAGAAGCCCTCGGCGTCCGTGTCGGGGCCGTGGAAGACCATCGCGTCGTAGTAGACGAACTGGCCCAGCGTGCCCAGGCCGTCCAGCTTGGCCAGCCGCACCGCCGGTTCGAAGTAGACCCGGTCGCGCTCCGCCTCCTGCGCCTCCCGGAACGCCGGGACCTCGGCCTCCGCCCGCCAGGCCGCCGTGAAGCCCGGGTCCAGGCCCTCGTGGGAGTCGCTGCCGTCCACCTTGCGCAGGGCGGGCAGGTACTTCGCGAGGCCGTTGTCCGGGTGGGCCTCGGAGTAGCGCTCGACCAGCATGAGCAGGTCGTGGGTGCCGGTGCAGAAGCCGATGATGCCCGCCGTGTACCCGTCGCCGTCGCCGACGTCCTCGATGCTGCCGTAGGCGGTGCGCCACTTCGTGGTCGAGTTCTCTGCGCTGGACACGAGCTGCTGGGCCAGCTCCTTCTTCGCCGGCGCGGCCAGCCCCGGCGGCAGGTCGGCGATGAGCGCGTCGTCCGCCTCGCGTTCCTCCTCGGCCCGGTCCTTGGCGTCGTCGCGGGCCGACCTGGCGGTGGCCGGGGACGACGAGGACGCGGAGGACGCGGTGTCCGCCGAGCCGGCCGAATCGTCCGGCACGGCGAGGTACACGCCCGCGGCGATCACGGGAAGGGCCCCGAGGAACAGCACTCCGACACGTTTCACAGGGGGACACCTCTCATAGGGGAACACTTCCGCCGGTCAGTTCCGACACCTTCACCGCCGCCGTCACCACCAGCAGCACCACCAGCCCGGCCCCCGTCCCGGCCTGCACCGCCACCCGGCGTCCGTCCCGGGGCGCGTAAGCGTAGGCCAGGGCCAGCGCACCGCCCACCAGCAGGCCCCCGAGATGACCCTGCCACGAGGTGAACCAGGCGGACACCACCAGCCACAGCAGCAGCCCGGCCGCGAAACGGCCGGCCCGCCCCCTTACGGCGCCCAGCCTGCGGTGCAGCACGTAGTACGCGGCCCCCACCCCGAAGACCGCACCGGACGCGCCGACCGAGACCTGTCCGGGATCGGCGAGGACCAGCTCCAGGACGGAACCGCCGAGCGCCGACAGCAGATACAGGACGGCGAACCGCACCCGGCCGAGCATCAGCTCCACCACCCGCCCCAACTGCCACAGCACGACCATGTTCAGCGTGATGTGCACCAGCCCGAACGTGTCCTCGAAGGGCGACCGGTGCAGGAAAGCGCCGGTCAGCAGCCGCTCCCACTCGCCCCCGGCGACACCTTCCCACCGCAGCGGCCCGGGGCTCAGGAAGACGCCGCCGCCGGCCAGAGGGGTGCCGTCGGGACCGATCAGCCGCGAACCCACCATGGCGAACCGGTCGACGAGCCCCGGCCGCACCAGCACCGCCAGGTACGCCAGCACGTTCAGCGCGAACAGCACGTACGTCACCACGGGCGTCGTCGAGATCCGGCCCCCGACGAGGGTCCGGGCCTGCCGCACCGGCCGCGTCCCCTCCCTCACGCACTCCGGACACCGGTGGCCGACGGGCGCCTCGCGCATGCAGTCGGGGCAGACGTACCGCTCGCAGCGGGTGCAGCGGACGTGACATTCCACCGCGGGATGGCGGTAGCAGGTGGTGGCGGTGGACTCGGAATCCACGGAGGCCGGCTCCTCGGGACGAGCGGACGGTGAGCCGGTGGGGACGGCGGCGAACAAAATAGCGAATGCCGGTGGACCGGCCGGGAGGCGGGGTGCGCCGTGCCGTACCCTCGGCACCCGGATGCCGCAGAGCAACAGTGACGGGGGAGTCCGCATGGCCGCGATCAGTCTCACCAAGGTGCGGGAGAGCGCGCCCGCGCTGGTCGATCTGTACAAGACCGCCGGGGTGTCGCTCACCAAACACGGCATGGACGGGACCCGGGCGGCCGTCTACCTCGTCGTCGACTACCCCGGCTCGATGAAGCCCTACTACAAGGACGGCAGCGTACAGGCGCTCGCCGACCGCGTGCTGAGCCTGTCCGCCCACCTCGACGACGACGGCACCGTGCCCGTGGTGTTCTTCTCCACCGACGTCGACGCCGTCACCGAGATCGCGCTCACCGACCACCAGGGGCGGATCGAGCAGATCGTGTCCGGCCTCGGCCACATGGGCAAGACCAGCTACCACCTGGCCATGGACGCCGTCATCGACCACTACCTCGACAGCGGCTCCCGCCACCCGGCCCTGGTCGTCTTCCAGACCGACGGCGGCCCGATCAACCGGCTCGCCGCCGAGCGGTACCTGTGCAAGGCGGCGCCACTGCCGCTGTTCTGGCAGTTCGTCGGCTTCGGCGACCCGGACAGCCGCCAGTTCGACTACCTGCGCAAGCTCGACGAACTCGCGGTGCCCGGCAAGCGCGTCGTCGACAACGCCGGCTTCTTCCACGCCGGCCGCGACCCCCGCGAGGTCACCGACGCCGACCTCTACGACCGGCTGGTGGGCGAGTTCCCCCAGTGGCTGGCGGCCGCACGCGCCCAGGGCATCGTGCGGCCCGCCTGAGAACGTCCGGACGCGGAGGTCAGTGCGTCAGGGAGAAACCCAGCACCACACCCGCCGACACCTGCACGGCCCCCGGCGCCAGGTCACCGGCCGCACCGGCGTCCGCCCGGCCGTGACCCCGGTACTGGACGAAGTTCTCCGCGTCCACGTCCTGGATGTGCACCACCGGGCCCAGCCGCACGCCCGCCGCCTCCGTGTACACCTCGGCCTTGCGCCGGGCGGCGGCCACCGCCCTGCGACGGGCCTCGTCCCGCAGCTCCGACTTGTCCCGCACGTCGAACTCGACGTGGTCGATCCGGTGCGCCCCCGCGTCGACCGCGTCCACGATCAGCTGCTGGAGGTCGTCCAGCGCCTCCGTCTCCACGGAGTACGAGGCCGAGCAGCGATACCCGAGGAACTTCTGCTCGGGTCCATAACCGTCGTACTGGGAAGTGAGCCTGAGCCGGGAGCCCGAGACCGAGGTGTCCGGTATCCCGTGCCGCCGCAGCGCCTCACGCAGCCGTGACACCGCCGCCCCCGCCTGCTGGAAGGCCCGGTCCGGCGACGGCTCCAGCATGTCCACGCCCAGCTTCACCCGTACCAACTGCGGCGCCATCCGCACGCTGCCCGCACCGAACACACTGAGCCCCCAGGGCTCGCTGATCGTCTCCGTCATGTGCGGTATTGAAGCAGCACCCCCGTGCCGCGGCCCCGATCACGTGTCGCACTCCAGCACCGTCCGGCACAGCCCGCACCGCGCCCGCACCCGACCCCGCACCGGCACCCTGATCCGCTGGTGACACGTCGGACACGGGAACGACACCCGCAGCTGCCCCGGAGCCTGAGCCGTGAACGCGTACGCGTCGCCGTCCGCCGCCGGACCGGCCGCGTGCGGGTCCTGCGCGTGGCGGCGGTCCCGGGCGTAGCGGCGGCGGCCCGCCCAGCCGGCCGCCGTCAGCGGCGGCTGCCGCTCGTCCCGCCGCGCCCGCTCCAGCCCCCTGCCGTACGCCGTGTACGCCTGCGGACTGGTGAACCACACCGACGGATCCTCCCCGAACACCAGCGCCCGCTTGGCCAGCACGTAGCCGAACTCCTCCGGCGTCAGATACCCCAGCTTCTGCGAGGACGCCCCGTCCTCCCGGTAGGCGTCCAGGAGCAGCCAGCCCGCGCCCAGGTACGTCGCCGCCGTGTCGGTCAGGATCTCGTTGGCCCGGGTGCCCGGGAAGGACAGGTCCAGACGGTGCAGGTAGACGTGCATCACCTCGTGCGCGAGCGCCGCCCCGATGTCCCGGCGATGCGTGCGGAAGCGGTCGTTCAGCTCGATGAAGTACTCCGGTCCCGCCGTCAGTTCCACGTTCGCCGCGTGCGTCATCTCGCGGAAGGAGACGATCATGCGGGCGTCCGGCAGCCGGTAGTGCCGCACCAGCTCACGGGCCACCCGCTGCGCACCCAGATACAGGTCGTCCGTGTCGCAGAACGCCACGTCCACCGGGGCCACACTGGCCGAGAACGTCCGCACGGTGTCGTACGACAGCCGCCGGTACAGCGCCGTGACCGCCTCCCGCACCGTCTCCAGGTGCGGGAACCCGTGCTCGACCGGTCCGCCGTTCGCCACGCCCTACCCCCAAGACGCCTGAACCCTGCTCCCTGAGTCCTGCTCGTCCCACTGTAGGACCGCACGGGAGCCGCGCGGCGTTCAGCGCCTGAGACGGTCTGCGACAGCCCGGCCGGCGCCCGTAGGGTGTGCGCCCATGACCACCAGCAACACCGGTACCGGTGCCGTCGAACCCGCCGTCCGCGAGGAGCTGGCCCGGCTGCGGGACAGCATCGACAACATCGACGCGGCCGTCGTCCACATGCTCGCCGAGCGCTTCAAGTGCACCCAGCAGGTCGGCCACCTCAAGGCCCGCCACCGGCTGCCGCCCGCCGACCCGGCCCGCGAGGCCCGGCAGATCGCCCGGCTGCGCGCCCTCGCCGAGAGCGCCAAACTCGACCCCGCGTTCGCCGAGAAGTTCCTGAACTTCATCGTCGCCGAGGTGATCCACCACCACGAGCGCATCGCCGAGAGCGACGGCACCGCCGCCGCACCGGCCACCGACTGAGACGGCCGCGCCCCCGCCCGCGGGGGCGCACGCCGGCAGAGCACGACGGCCGGCGCGGCGGAGCGGACATACCGCGCGTACCGAACCGCCTCTGTGCCCTGCCCACCGCATCAGGCAGCATGTCGTGCATGTCCGTACTGACGCGCGACGAAGCGCAGACCCGTTCCCGGCTCCTCGACGTCCACCACTACGCGATCGACCTCGATCTCACCCGTGGGGACGAGACCTTCGACTCCCGCACCGTCATCCGGTTCACCGTCCGCGGCGACACCGACAGCACGGACACCTTCGTCGAGGTCAAGCCCGCGGAGCTGCGCACCGTCACCCTGGACGGACACCCCCTCGACCCGGCCGCGCTCGACGAGAACCGGCTGGCCCTGAAGAACCTCGCCCCCGGCGAGCACGAACTGCGCGTCGACGCCGCCATGCGCTACTCCCGCACCGGCGAGGGCATGCACCGCTTCACCGACCCCACCGACGGCGAGACCTACGTCTACACCCAGCTCTTCCTCGACGACGTCCAGCGCGTCTACGCCGCCTTCGACCAGCCCGACCTCAAGGCCGTCTTCGACCTCACCGTCACCGCCCCCGAGGGCTGGACCGTCCTTGCCAACGGCATCACCGAGCACACCGGTGACGGCCGCTGGAAGGCCGCCACCACCCCGCTGATCTCCACCTACCTCGTCGCCGTCGCCGCCGGCCCCTGGCACTCGGTACGCACCGAGCACCGCGGCCTGCCCTTCGGCATCCACTGCCGCCGCTCCCTCGCCCCGCACCTGGACGCCGACGCCGACGAACTCCTCGACGTCACCCGCGCCTGCTTCGACCGCTACCACGAGAAGTTCACCGAGCCCTACCCGTTCGACTCCTACGACCAGGCGTTCGTCCCCGAGTTCAACGCCGGCGCCATGGAGAACCCCGGCCTCGTCACCTTCCGCGACGAGTTCGTCTTCCGCTCCGCCGTCACCGAGACCCAGCGCCAGACCCGCGCCATGGTCATCGCCCACGAGATGGCCCACATGTGGTTCGGCGACCTCGTCACCCTGCGCTGGTGGGACGACATCTGGCTGAACGAGTCCTTCGCCGAGTACATGGGCTACCAGACCACCGCCGAGGCCACCCGCTTCACGGACACCTGGACCGACTTCGGCGTCACCCGCAAGGCCTGGGGCTACGACGCCGACCAGCGCCCCTCCACCCACCCCGTCGCCCCCGAGGACGTCCAGGACACCGCCTCCGCCCTCCTCAACTTCGACGGCATCTCCTACGCCAAGGGTGCCTCCGCCCTGCGCCAGCTCGTCGCCTGGCTCGGCGAGAAGGACTTCCTGGCCGGCATCAACACCCACTTCGAACGGCACAAGTTCGCCAACGCCTCCCTCGCCGACTTCATCGACTCCCTCGCCGCCGCCACCGACCGCGACGTCCACGCCTGGGCCGACGCCTGGCTGCGCACCACCGGCGTCGACACCCTCACCCCGAGCATCACCGGCGACAACGGCAGCCGCGCCCTCACCGTCCACCGCACCGGCGAACGCCCCCACCGCATCGCCGTCGGCCTCTACGACCAGGACCCGGGCGAGGAGGGCCGCCTCACCCCGCGCGAACGCCTCGACATCGACGTCCCCCAGGACGGACCCCGGCCCATCGGCAAGCTCCCGGCCCTCGTCGTCCTCAACGACGGCGACCTGAGCTACGCCAAGATCCGCTTCGACGCCGGCTCCTTCCACGCCGTCCGCGAGAGCCTGTCCGGCCTGCCCGACCCGCTCACCCGGGCCGTCGTCTGGAACGCCCTCAGGGACGCCGTCCGCGACGGCGAACTCCCCGCCGCCACCTACCTCGACATCGCCCGCACCCACCTCCCGCACGAGACCGACCTCGCCCTCGTCGACGGCGTCCTCGCCTTCGCCGCCGGCCAGGTCGCCGACCGCTACGTCACCCCCCGGCAGCGGCCCGCCGCCCTCAACACCCTCGCCGAGCTGTGCCGCGACCTCATCCGCCGCACCGAGGACGGCGACCACCCCGGCCTGCGCCTGATCGCCGTACGCCACCGCATCTCCACCGCCGCCCACCCCGACACCATCGCCGCCTGGCTCGCCGACGGCACCGTCCCCGGCGGACCCGAACTCGACCCCGAGCTGCGCTGGCGCATCCTCACCCGGCTCGCCGTCCTCGGCGCCACCGACGAGGCCGCCATCGCCGCCGAGCTGGCGAACGACCCGAGCGCCACCGGCCAGGAAGGCGCCGCCCGCTGCCGCGCCGCGCTGCCCGACGCCGAGGCCAAGGCCCGCGCCTGGGACGCCATGTTCGCCTCCGACGACCTCTCCAACTACCTGTTCACCGCCACCGCGCAGGGCTTCTGGCAGCCCGAACAGGCCGACCTCGTGGCCGGCTACGTACCGCGCTACTACACCGAGGCCGTCGCCCTCGCCGCCCGCCGCGGGCCCGCCATCGCCGACGCCGCCGGGCGCTGGGCCTTCCCGGCCCACGCCGTCGACGCCGACACCCTCCGCCTCGGCCAGGAGTGCCTCGCCGGCGCCGACCCCATCCCCGCCCTGCGCCGCAAGCTCACCGACCAACTCGACGACCTGGCCCGCGCCCTGCGGGTACGGGAGGCGAACACCGACTGAGCGCGGACGCGGCCGGCCCCCTCTCCGGCGGGGCGGGGGAGCGGACCGGCCGCGAGGCCCGGTGACGGGCCGCCGGGATACCCCTTTCGGGTTGGATCACTGAGCTGTCCGGGCGCACACGCATCCATGCGTACAAGCTGGAACCCCAGTCCCCGTGCCCCAAGGACCGCTCATGGGCCTGCCGCCCCTCGCCTCGGGCCCGCACGGCACCGACGCCCTGCGACCCCTGCTCGACACCGTGCTCGACGCCCTGCGCACCGGCACGGCCGCACGCGGCGGCCCGCTCCCCGCGGGCGGCCCCGACGCCGTCGCCGCCCGGGTGGCCGACGCGGCCGGCGACATCCTGCCCGACCGCGGCGACCCCGACGCGCTCCGCACCCTGGTCACCGCGCTCGCCGAAGGCGCCGCCGACCCCGCCCACCCCCTGTGCGCCGCCCACCTGCACGCCCCGCCACTCGCCGTCGCGGCCGCCGCCGACCTCGCCGCGAGCGTCCTCAACCCCTCCCTCGACTCCTGGGACCAGGCACCCGCCGCCTCCGCCCTGGAAGCCCTCGTCACCCGCGCCCTCGCCCGCGAGGCCGGCGCCGCCGACGCCCTCGTCACCACCGGCGGCACCGAGTCCAACCAACTCGCCGTCCTGCTCGCCCGCGAGAGGCGCGGCGCCCACCTGCGGCTGGTCCACGGCGAGAACGCCCACCACTCCCTGCCCCGCGCCGCCCGGCTCCTCGGCCTGCCCGACCCCGTCGTCGTCCCCGCCCCCGCCGGCACCCTCGACCCCGCCGCCCTCGACGAGGCACTCACCCAGGTCCCCGGACCCCACCTCGTCGCCGCCACCGCCGGCACCACCGACACCGGGCTCATCGACCCGCTCCCCGACATCGCCGACCGCTGCGCCGCCCACGCCGCCCGCCTCCACGTCGACGCCGCCTACGGCGCGGGCCTCCTCTTCAGCGAACGGCACCGCCCACGACTCGCGGGACTGGAGGCCGCCGACACCGTCGCCCTCGACCTGCACAAACTCGGCTGGCAGCCGATCCCCGCCGGCCTCCTCACCCTCACCGACACCGACGACCTCGCCGCCCTCCACCACCGCGCCGACTACCTCAACGCCGACGACGACACCGACGCCGGACTCCCCGACCTCCTCGCACGCTCCCCGCGCACCAGCCGCCGCCCCGACATCCTCAAAGCCGCCGTCACCCTCAAAACCCTGGGCCGCACCGGACTCGGCGCCCTCGTCGACACCGTCTGCGCCCTCGCCCACGACTTCGCCGGCCTGGTCGAAGAACACCCCGGGTTCCTGCTGCACACCCCACCCGCCATCAGCACGGTCCTGTTCCGGCCCGCGGGCGCCACCGACGACACCGTCGCCGCCGTACGCCGCACCCTGCTCACCACCGGCCGCGCCGTCCTCGGCCGCGCCCGCGCCGACGGCCGGCTCTGGCTCAAGGCGACCCTCCTCAACCCCCACACCCGACCGGAGGACCTCGCCGCCCTCCTGACCCTCGTGGAAGGACACACCCCCCGATGAACACCACCCCGCACCCCGCCCACGACACCCCCCGCGACCTCGTCGGCATCGGCATCGGCCCCTTCAACCTCTCCCTCGCCGCCCTCGCCGATCCCCTCACCGGCCTCGACACCGTCTTCTACGAACAGCGACCCGACTTCCGCTGGCACCCCGGTCTGCTCATCGACGGCGCACGCGTCCAAGTGCCCTTCCTCGCCGACCTCGTCACCCTCGTCGACCCCACCAGCCCCTGGAGCTTCCTCAACCACCTCCGCGCCAGAGAACGCCTCTTCCCCTTCTACTTCGCCGAACGCTTCCACATCGAACGCGCCGAATACGACGCCTACTGCCGCTGGGTCGCCGACAACCTGCCCGCCCTCCGCTTCCACCACCAGGTCGACGCCGTCCGCTGGAACCCCGAACGCGACCTCTTCGAGGTCGACTACACTCAACTCGACGCCGACGGAGAGGCCGAGGCCCTCGGCCGCACCCACACCCGCAACGTCGTCCTCGGCGTCGGCACCGAACCCCACGTCCCCGACCCGCTCAGACCCCTCGTCGACGACCCGGCCGTCCCCGTCGTCCACGCCGCCGACTACCTCCGCCACCGCGACACCCTCCAGGCCGCCGGACACGTCACCGTCATCGGCACCGGCCAGTCCGGCGCCGAGATCTTCCTCGACCTGCTCCGCCGGCGCCCCACCGGCCGCGAACGCCTGCACTGGCTCGGCCGCACCGAAGCACTCGCCCCCATGGAGTACTCCAAGCTCGGCCTGGAACACTTCACCCCCGACTACACCCGCTACTTCCACAACCTGGCCGAACCCGTCCGCGACCGCCTCGTCGCCGCCCAGTGGCAGCTCCACAAGGGCATCGACGCCGACACCACCGCCGCCATCCACGACGAGCTCTACCACCGCACCCTCGACGGCGGCTGGCCCGACACCACCCTCACCCCCGGCGTCCACGTCCGCACCGCCGGCCGCATCGGCGCCACCCAGATCGAACTCCACCTCGAACACGAACAGCAGAAAACCCGCTCCCGCCTCACCACCGACGCCGTCGTCCTCGCCACCGGCCACCGCGAACGCCCCCTCGGCCGCCTCCTCGCCGGCCTCGACCCCTACATGCGGCGCGACAACCGCGAACGCCCCCGCGTCGACGACCGCCACCGCCTCGTCCTCGACCCCTGCGTCACCGGTCACGTCTACGTCCAGAACGCCGAGACGCACACCCACGGCGTCGGCACCCCCGACCTCGGCCTCGCCGCCTGGCGCAGCGCCACCATCCTCAACGACCTCACCGGACAAGAGCCCTATCCGCTGCCCGGCCGCACCGCCTTCACCACCTTCGGCCTGGAAGACGGCCGGCCCCAGATCCCGTCCGCACGCCACCACCGGGAACTCACCCCACTGGCGGACGGAATCTGAGGCCGCCTCACATGCTCCGCACACCGCAGGTCAGAACACGGGCACGCCGTCCCGCGTCAGCACCCAGTCCACGGACGCGAAGTCCTTCGGGTCCAGCACACCCTTCTCCGTGGCCCACTCCGCGATCCGCGTACGGATCTCCGTCGACTCCGACCACAGCTCCTTCGCCGACGCCACGTGCGGAAACGCGCCGCCCCCATTGGCCCGGTAGTTGTTCACCGCCAGCACGAACTGCTGCGCGTCGTCCAGCGGAGCACCGCCGTACGTGAGGTTCTTGATCCGCGAACCGGCCGCCTGCGCCACGTCGATCTCGTACTTCAGCCCCGACACGTAGTCGTAGTTGTAATCCGGGCGGCCGTTGGCGTTGGTCAGCTTCTCCACGTCCACCGGCGCACCGGCCGCCGTCCGCACGTAGTACTCCGCCGAGTACTCCAGGTACGCCCGCACCTGCGCACCCGTCAGCAGCTTCGCGACCAGCGTGTTGTCGTACACGTACAGACTCGACAGATCCCGGATCGTCACGTCGCCCGCCGGGATCTGCGAGGTCCGCGAGAACGGCGACGCCTGCGCCAGGACCGGCAGCGCGGCGTACTCCGTGCCCGCCAGCGCCGCCTTGACCACGTCCTCCTGCACCTTCGTGATCAGGTCGATGATCGGGGCGTCCTTGTACCGCGCCTCCACCGTCGTCAGCGTCTCGGTGGCGGTGCCGACGACCTGGTTGACGTACGCCACGACCTTCGCGTGCTCGTCCGCCAGCAGCTTCGTGATCCGCGGATCGTCCTCGACCGTGTTGGAGTCGCGCAGCGACGCCTTCACCGACTCCACGTGCCAGCGGCCCCGCTCGAAGACCAGCTCGAAGTCGAACAGGGTCAGCCGCTCGGCGTAACACAGCGGCTCCGACAGCACGACCGTCTTCCCGGTCTCCTCGTTGACGACCTTCAGCTCCGCGATCTCCTCGTGCGCGTGCCCCACCAGGATCGCGTCGATGCCCGGCACCTGCCGCGCCACGTTGGCCGCCGCGTTCTCGACGTACGGCACCTGGTCGCCGTAGGAGGACGTGCCCGACGAGCCCGAGTGCGCCGAGACGACCACCACGTCCGCGCCCATCGAACGCAGCTTCGGCACCCACTTGGCCGCCTGCTCCTCCAGACCCGGGAAGGCCAGCTTCCCCTGCACGTACGCCTTGTCCCAGATCGCGATCCCCGGGTTGGTCAGCCCCAGCACCGCCACCTTCACCGGCGGCGCGCCCTTCACCCGGAACGTCTTCATGAAGTACGGCGGGAAAGCCGGCTTCAGCGTCTTCGCGTCCACCGCGTTCGCGCCGAGCAGGGGGAAGTCGCACTGCTCCTCGAACCGGCGCAGCGTCTCGATCCCGTAGTTGAACTCGTGGTTGCCGAGGGCCACGGCGTCGTAGCCGATGGCATTCATCGCCTGCGCCATCGGATGCACCGGGCCGCCCTCGGCGGTGATCGGGTCCACCTTCGCGTAGTAGTACGTCAGCGGGGTGCCCTGGATGGTGTCGCCCGCGTCCACCAGCATCGTGTTGTGGCGGCCCCTCTCCTCACGCACCCGGTTCACCAGGGTGGAGATCCGGCCGAGGCCCTGCGCGTTGCCCGCCGCGTCCGTGTACTCGGCGTCCTTGAAGTAGTCCCAGTTGAAGACGTGCCCGTGCAGGTCGGTGGTGCCGAGCACGGTCAGCGCATACCGCTTGGGCTTCCCGCCCTTGCGCCCCTGGTACGCGGGGGCCGCCGCCTCGGCCGCCGGAGCCGCCGCCGCGCCGGCCAGCGCGACACCCGCCCCCGTCACAGCGGACCTGCTCAGGAATGTACGGCGGTTCAACGGCATGACTGACTCTCCTCGGAGACCCGTGCAAACAGTGGCAACGCGCGTAGATTCTGTCCTGAACATGTCTCCTGTCAAGAGGTGCGGCCCCACCCGAATGCTCATCAGAGCACCCCGCCGCACAATTCAACACTTGTCAATACCCCTTCACTCAAAGGATGTTGAGTGGTCACGCGCAACCAATTCGCTACCCGGCAGTAAGTCATAGGCTCGACCCATGCGCCGAGCAAAGATCGTCTGCACCCTTGGGCCCGCCACCGACTCGTACGACCAGATCAAAGACCTGGTCGACGCCGGAATGGACATCGCCCGCTTCAACTTCAGCCACGGCACCCACGCCGAACACGAAGAGCGCTACCACCGGGTCCGCAAGGCGTCCGACGAAACCGGACGCAGCGTCGGCGCCCTCGCCGACCTTCAGGGTCCGAAGATCCGCCTCGGCCATTTCGGTGAAGGACCCGTACTCCTCGAACGCGGCGACACCTTCACCATCACCGTCGAAGAAGGCGTCGAAGGCGACCGCCACACCTGCGGCACCACCTACGCCGGCCTCGCCGAAGACGTCACCCCCGGCGAACGCGTCCTCGTCGACGACGGCAAAGTCTGCCTCGAGGTCACCGACGTCGACGGACCCCGCGTACGCACCAAGGTGATCGAAGGCGGCATGGTCTCCGACCACAAGGGCCTCAACCTCCCCGGCGTCGCGGTGTCCGTGCCCGCCCTGTCGAAGAAGGACGAGGACGACCTCCGCTGGGCGCTGCGGACCGGCTTCGACGTCATCGCCCTCTCCTTCGTCCGCAGCGGACGCGACATCCTCGACGTCCACCGCATCATGGACGAAGAGGGCCGCCGCCTCCCCGTCATCGCCAAGGTCGAGAAACCGCAGGCCGTCGAGAACATCGAGGACATCGTCGCCGCCTTCGACGGCATCATGGTCGCCCGCGGCGACCTCGGCGTCGAAATGCCCCTCGAACAGGTCCCGATCGTCCAGAAGCGCGCCGTCAAACTCGCCAAGCGCAACGCCAAGCCGGTCATCGTCGCCACCCAGATGCTCGACTCGATGATCGACAACGCCCGCCCCACCCGCGCCGAGGCCTCCGACGTCGCCAACGCCGTCATCGACGGCACCGACGCCGTCATGCTCTCCGGCGAGACCAGCGTCGGCAAGCACCCCACCGACACGGTCCGCACCATGGCCCGCATCGTCGAAGCGGCCGAAGAGGACATCCTCGCCAAGGGGCTCCCCCCGCTGACCGAACGCAACAAGCCCCGCACCCAGGGCGGCGCCGTCGCCCGCGCCGCCGCCGAGATCGGCGACTTCCTCGGCGCCAGGTTCCTGGTCGCCTTCACCCAGTCGGGCGACACCGTCCGCCGCCTCTCCCGCTACCGCTCGCCCATCCCCCTGCTCGCCTTCACCCCCGAACCGGCGACCCGCTCCCAGCTCAGCCTGACCTGGGGCGTGGAGACCTTCCTCGGCCCGCACGTGGACTCCACGGACGCGATGGTCGACCAGGTGGACGAGCTGCTCACCCGCTACGGACGCTGCGAGAAGGGCGACGTCGTGGTCATCACGGCGGGCTCGCCGCCGGGGGTGTCGGGCACGACCAACCTGGTGCGGGTGCACCACATCGGGGAGGACGACGGGCCCAGGTAGTCAGTACTCGGGGCCGACGTGCGCGTCCATGAGGGCTACGGAGGCTTTGCGGGCTACGGAGAAAGATCGACAGGTGGTGCTGACTGGTCTTCGAGACGATGTGGCCGTCGCCGAGGTGCAGGCCCGGCAGGTAGGCATACGCCACTTTGCCGAACTGGCGCCCCGTACACCGTGGGCAATCGGTTGGGTGCCGGTACATCTCGCCGCGCGCTTTGCGGTCCTCACATCGCCACCAGCCCACGGTCCCGCGCGGGACATTGGGCTGGGCGGCAACTACACGGTGGGGACCCCCTGATTCATGAGAGCGACAGCGTGTGCGCCGACCGAAGGACTGTGCTATTCCATGGCAACACACTGAGTTAATCGCGGTCACTCAGGGAATGAAAAAGCGGAAGATCACGCGAGTGTGATCCTCCGCTTTTGGTGTCTGTGCCGGGTACGGGACTCGAACCCGTATGTCCTTTCGAACAGATGTGTTTGAGACATCCGCGTATGCCAGTTCCGCCAACCCGGCCGGTCAGCCTTGAGGAGTGTACCGGTTCACCGCAGCCAGCCGCAGCTAGGTAGGCTCTCAGAAGCAGTACCGCCTGCCCCGGAACAAGGAGCGCCCACGTGACCGCCCCCGAGTCGCCCCAGCCCGCCGACGTGACCGACGACGACCAGTCGCACGTTCCTCCGCTGACGACCCGTGTCGTCATCGCCGAGGACGAGGCGCTCATCCGGCTGGATCTCAAAGAGATGCTGGAGGAGGAGGGGTACTCCGTCGTCGGCGAGGCCGGTGACGGTGAGCAGGCCGTCGAGCTGGCCCGGGAGCACAAGCCCGACCTGGTCATCCTGGACGTGAAGATGCCCAAGCTGGACGGCATCTCCGCGGCCGAGAAGATCGCCGAGGAGAGCATCGCGCCGGTGTTGATGCTGACCGCGTTCTCGCAGCGCGACCTGGTGGAGCGGGCCCGGGACGCCGGGGCGATGGCGTATCTGGTGAAGCCGTTCAGCAAGAGCGACGTCGTGCCGGCGATCGAGATGGCCGTCTCGCGGTTCACCGAGCTGAAGGCGCTGGAGAAGGAGGTCGCCGACCTCAGCCAGCGGCTGGAGACCCGCAAGCTGGTGGACCGTGCCAAGTCGGTGCTGCAGACGGAGTACGGTCTGACCGAGCCGGCCGCCTTCCGGTGGATCCAGAAGACCTCGATGGACCGGCGGATGTCGATGCAGCAGGTGGCCGAGGCGGTCATCCAGGACGCCGAGGAGAAGAAGGCGTCCAAGGGCTGAGACCTTGAAATGCGCGTGAGGCCCGCGTCCCCGTAGGGGGCGCGGGCCTCAGTCGTGGGGCGGTCCCGTCGGAGGCGTCAGTCCTCGCCGAGGTAGGCCTTGCGGACCGACTCGTCGTGGAGGAGGTCCTGGCCGCTGCCGGACAGGACGATGTTGCCGACCTCCATGACGTGGCCGTGGTCGGCCAGGGAGAGGGCGGCCTGGGCGTTCTGCTCGACGAGCAGGATGGTGGTGCCCTGGGACTTCAGCTCGGCGATGGTCGCCATGATCTTCTGCATCATGATCGGCGAGAGGCCCATGGAGGGTTCGTCGAGCATGAGCAGTTTGGGCTGGGACATCAGGGCGCGGCCCATGGCGAGCATCTGCTGCTCGCCGCCTGAGAGGGTGCCGGCGGCCTGCTTGCGGCGTTCCCCGAGGATGGGGAAGAGGTCGTAGGCGCGCTGGATGTCCTTCTCGATGCCGGCCCGGTCGCTGCGCAGGAAGGCGCCGAGGCGGAGGTTGTCCTCGATGGTCATGCGCGGGAAGATGTGCCGGCCTTCGGGCGAGTGGGCGAGCCCGAGGGAGACGATCTGGTGGGCGGGGACCTTCTTGAGGGACTTGCCGCCGAACCTGATCTGGCCGCCGACCGGCTTGAGCAGGCCGGACAGGGTGCGCAGGGTGGTGGTCTTGCCGGCGCCGTTGGTGCCGATGAGGGTGACGACCTCGCCGGCGTCGACCTTGAAGGAGATGCCTTTGACGGCTTCGATCTTGCCGTAGGCGACGCGGAGGTCCTCGACCTCGAGGAGTGCGGTCATCGGTCGTTCTCCTTGCCGGCCGCGGTGTCCGTGGTGGTGTCGGCCTCGGAGCTCTCGGGGGTGTCCGGGGCACTGGAGGCCTGGGCGGCTTCGGCGGCTTCCACCTCGGCGGCTTCGGCGGCGCCGGGGTCGTCGGCGAGGGGTTCGCCGAGGTAGGCGGCGACGACGCGTTCGTCGCCCTGCACGGTGGCGCTGTCGCCCTCGACGAGTTTCTCGCCCTGGACGAGGACGGCGACGCGGTCGCAGAGGTTGAAGATGAACCGCATGTCGTGCTCGATGACGAGGACGGCGATGCCCTTGTCGCGGATGGCGAAGACCAGTTCTTCGGTGGCCCGGGTCTCCTGCGGGTTCATGCCGGCGGTCGGTTCGTCCAGGAGCAGCAGTCCCGGTTCGCTGGCGAGTGCGCGGGCGATCTCGAGTTTGCGCTGTTCGCCGTAGGGGAGGTTGCGGGCGAGGTGGTCGGCTTTGGCGGACAGGCCGACGAACTCCAGGAGCTCGGTGGCGCGTTCGCGGGAGGCGGCCTCGGCGCGGTGGAAGCCGGGGCCGCGCAGGACGGCTGACCAGAAGCCTTCCTTGGTCCGGGTGTGCCGGCCGACGAGGACGTTTTCCAGGACGGTCATGTTGCCGAAGAGGCGGATGTTCTGGAAGGTGCGGGCGATGCCGGCGGCGGTCACCTTGAAGGACTTGGCGGGCAGGACCCGGCCCTTGTAGCGGACTTCGCCCTCGGTGGGGATGTAGAGGCCGGTGAGGCAGTTGAAGAAGGTGGTCTTGCCGGCGCCGTTGGGGCCGATGAGTCCGACGATCTCGCCGCTGTTGACGGTGAGGTCGACGCCGTTGACGGCGGTCAGTCCGCCGAAGCGCATGGTGACACCGCGGGCGTCGAGGATGGTGGTGCCGGGGGCCGGGGCGCCCGGTGCGGTGTCCTTGGTGGTGGTGTCGGTGGTCATGGTGGTCAGGCCCCTGTCTTGCTCAGGACTGCGGGCGCGTCGGCCTCTTCGTGGAACTCCAGCTTGCGGCGCCGGTTGGCGACGAGGCCCTCCGGGCGGAAGCGCATCAGCAGGACGAGTGCGAGTCCGAAGGCGAAGAGCTGGTAGTCGTCGAGGAATTGGAGCTTGTTGGGGATGAGGAACAGCAGTGCCGCGCCGATGAGCGGGCCGGCGATGGTGCCCATGCCGCCGAGGACGACGGCCGCGAGCAGGAAGGCCGAGTTGGGCGGTGTGGTGCCGGCGAAGAGGTACTGCTCGGGGGTGACGGTGTAGGTGACGTGGGCCTGGACGGTGCCGGCGAGTCCGGCGAGCGAGGCGCCGACGGCGAAGGCGATGAGTTTCACGCGGAAGCCGTTGATGCCCATGGCGAGCGCGGCGGTCTCGTCCTCGCGGATGGCGACCCAGGCGCGGCCGATGCGGGAGTCGCCGCTGCGTCGGAAGACGAGGACGACGACGGCTGTGATGATGAGCATCAGCAGGAAGTAGTTGGCGAATCGGCCGAGGGTGAAGCCGCCGATGTCGTGGGAGATCCCGAGGTCGAAGCCGAGGATTTTGAGGTCGGGGATGGACGAGATGCCGTTGGAGCCGTTGGTGACGTCGGGTCCCGAGGTGCCGTCCAGGTTGTTGGCGGTGATTCGGAAGATCTCACCGAAGCCGAGCGTCACGATGGCGAGGTAGTCGCCGCGCAGTCGCAGTGTGGGTGCGCCGATGAGGACGCCGAAGATCAGCGAGGCGGCGGCGCCGACGAGGACGGCGGCCCAGAAGGGCAGGTGCAGGTCGAAGGGCGAGCTGGGGGAGCCGGAGACCATGGAGGCGGCGTAGGCGCCGACGCCGAGGAAGGCGACGTAGCCGAGGTCGAGCAGGCCGGCGAGGCCGACGACGATGTTGAGTCCGAGGGCGACGGTGGCGAAGATCAGGATGTAGACGCCGAGGGTGGCGTACTGGTCGTCGGACTGGGTGAAGGGGAAGCAGGCCGCTGCGATGAAGGCGCCGCAGATGGTGATGTTCTGGTGCCGTGCGGTGATCTCGGTGGCGTGGCTGATCAGTCCGGAGCGGTGGAGTGCGGTGAAGCCGAAGCCGGAGACGATGAGGAAGCCGACGAAGAGTTCGTCGTACTCGGTGCCGATGCCGTAGGTGAAGACGAGCAGGGCCAGTGCGAGGACGGCGACGATGATGAGGATTTCGATGGAGGAGGGCAGGGCGCGTACGGGCCGGGGCTCTTTGGAGGCGAAGGCCGCGCGGATGGTCTGCCAGTTGTGCGAGCTGGTGTGCTTGAACTGGTCCCAGCCGGTGTCGTCGGGGTCGAACGGGTCGGGTTCGGGGCGTTCGAAGGGGAGGGCGAGTGCGCCGAGGAACGCGATGAGGGTGACGGCTGCGGCGATGTAGCCGCCGGGTTCGAGGTTGACGACGCCGCCGAGTTGGGCGCTGATCGCGATGATCGTGTACCAGGTGGTGGCGAAGGCGGCGAGTGCGGCGAACTTGAGTGCCGCGTCGGCGCCGGCGGGTGCGAGCCAGCCCAGTCCCTTGATGCCGTAGGAGGCGAGGCCGAAGAGGGTGGTGACGGCGCCGGCGATGAGTACCAGGACCTGGAGGCCGCCCGGGTAGCCGTAGACGGTGAGGTCGCCGGGGAACTCGGCGGTCCAGGTCCAGGCGAGGAAGGTGGAGACGACGGTGAGGATGCCGCCGCCGGTGGCGAGGGCGCGGCCGAGGTTCGCGGGTATGCCGATGAGGCCGGAGGTGTCGCCCTGGGCGGGGGCGCCGGTGTTCTTGGGTGCGGTGGTCTGTGTGGTCATCGGTGTCACGCCCTGTCCGCAACGCGTTCGCCGAGCAGGCCCTGTGGCCTGAACAACAGCACGAGGATGAGGAGGATGAAGGCCCAGACGTCGGACCAGGACTGGCTGCCGAACTTGTCGAGGCCGGGGATGTCGGCGATGTAGGCGGTGGCCAGGGTTTCGGCGACGCCGAGGACGACGCCGCCGATCATGGCTCCGTAGATGTTGCCGATGCCGCCGAGGACGGCTGCGGTGAAGGCCTTGAGGCCGAGGATGAAGCCCATCTTGAAGTCGATCTGGCCGTACTTGAGTCCGTTGGCCACGGCTCCGACGGCGGCGAAGACGGCGCCGAGGGCGAAGGCGACGACGATGATGCGGTCGGTGTTGACGCCCATCAGCTTGGCGGTGTCGGGGTCCTGTGCGGTGGCCTGCATGCCTCGTCCGGTGCGGGTGCGCATCACGAAGAAGCCGAGGATGGCCATGCTCACCGGGGCGGCGACGAACAGGAAGATGTCGCCGGTCTGGAGGGTGACGCTGCCGATGTGGAAGGGGCCGCCGTCGATCTGGGGGAAGGTCCTGGCCGATTTGGCTTCGGGGTACCAGGCCCATACCGCCTGCTGGAGGGCGAGGGAGAGGCCGATGGCGGTGATGAGGGGGGCGAGGCGGGGGGCGCCGCGCAGGGGGCGGTAGGCGAACCGTTCCGCCCCGACGGCGACGGCGACGGAGACGACCATGGCGCCGAGGAGCATCAGGGGCAGGGCGATCAGCATGGAGGTGCCGTCGGGCAGGATGTAGACGTAGACCGTGAGCGCGCCGAAGGCGCCGGTCATGAAGATCTCGCCGTGGGCGAAGTTGATGAGCTGGACAATGCCGTAGACCATTGTGTAGCCGATGGCGATCAGCCCGTACATGGATCCCAGTAGCAGGCCGTTGACCAGCTGCTGCGGCAGTTCGTTCACCGCATGTCCTCCGAGACTTTCGGATAATCGACGGATGTGGCCGGATGCGAGTCCGCGCGGGGCGCCTGTGGAACAGCGCCCCGCGCGGCTCGTGGGCTGTGGTGCGGGTGTCCGGGGTCAGCCGGTGAAGGTGCCGGACTTCACGGAGCCCCACGCACCGTTCTCGACGGCGTACACGGTGAGCTGCTTGTTGGTGGCGTCACCGAATTCGTCGAAGGAGACCTTGCCGGTCACACCGTCGAAGGAGACGTTCTGCATGGCGTCGACGACCTTGGCCCGTGCGTCGCTGGGGAGCTTCCCGTCGTTGGCCTCGACGACCTTCTTGACGGCCTCGATGATCGCCCAGGCGGAGTCGTAGGAGTAGCCGCCGTACGCCTCGTAGGCCTCCTTGTATCCCGCGGCCTTGTAGTTGGCGACGAATTCCTTGGCGGAGGGGAGTTCCTCGACCGGGGCGCCGACGGAGGTCGCGAGGTCGCCGTTGCCGCTGGCACCGGCGAGCTTGATGAAGTCGGCGCTGTAGATGCCGTCGCCGCCGACCAGCGGAATCTTGGCGCCGGCGGCCTTGATCTGCTTGCTGAGCGGTCCGGCCTGCGGGTATTCGCCGCCGTAGTAGACGACGTCGGCGCCGGAGTTCTTGACCTTGGTGGCGACCGCGTTGAAGTCCTTGGTGTCGGGGTTGATGTGCTCGGTGCCGACCACCTTGCCGCCGAGCTTCTTGAACTCTTCGGTGAAGGTGGCGGCGAGGCCGGCGCCGTAGGTCTTCTTGTCGTCGATGACGAAGACCTTGCGCTTCTTGGAGTCGTTGTAGACGTACTGTGCGGCGAACGGTCCCTGGATGGCGTCCGTGGTCGCGGTACGGAAGTACGACTTGTACGGCCGGACCTTCTTGGTCTGCCAGTCCACGCCCTGGGTGAGGGCGGGGTTGGTGTTGGCCGGGGAGACCTCGACGAGTTTGGCCGTGTCGAAGACCTTCTGCATGGACTCGCCGACGGAGGAGTTCAGCGGGCCGACGACGCCGAGGACCTTGTCGTTGGCGACGAACTTAGTGGCGTTCTGCTGGCCGACGGAGGGCTGGCCCTGGTCGTCGAGGGCTTCGACCTTGAAGGTGATGCCTTCGACGGTCTTCTCCTTGTTGGCGGTCTTGGCCGCGAGGTCCGCCGAGTTCTTGATGCCGAGGCCGAGCGCGGACAGGTCGCCGGTCAGCGGGGCGTCGACGCCGATGACGACGGTGGTGCCACCGCCGCCGTTGCCGGAGTCCGAGCCGCCGCCGTCGTCGTCGCGCGAGCCGCAGGCGGTGAGGGTGAGCGCTCCCGCCGCCAGAGCGGCGGTGATGGCGATGAGCGAACGTTGACGCACGATCAGTCCTTTCCCTGGCACGGCCGCTTCCCCGTGGAGGCGGTCGAGTCGAGCGCGGGGCCGAAATGACAATCCGACGGCGCGGTGACTGGCCGTGACTCTAAGCGTGTGTAGGGAAGGTGGAGGAGGGTCTGACTCAGGCTGTGACTCTCTTGTTATGACACCGGGTATTGCAGAGCGGTACTGGCTGGGAAGAAGGGCTGAATTCAGGCCGATTCGCCCTGTCCGCATGGTGAGAACCCGCAGGACCGACGGGGCGCGTTCAGGTGTCTGGGGCGTTTTGGTGATTACCCGGAATCGTTGCTGCAGGCGACCTCGAGGGTCCGGGAGAGGTCCTGCGCATAGCGCGTCCCCAGGATGAAACTGTGGGACTCTATTGCGCGCGCATTACGCAGCGTTACATCCAGGAAGGGAGTCCGGGATTCCGGGGTGCTTTTTCACATTCCGTCACCCGGAGCGTGACAATGATCTTGCGGGCCGAATGCGATTTTGTCTGGAAAGGTGCCGCGGGGGAGGAGGCCACCGACAGGCCGTCGTAGGGCTGGGTCAGCCGCGTCACGGTCACGGGCGGTCCCGACCGCACGCTGAGCAGCACCGTGAAGCTGAAGCCGCCGGCCGCGGTTGCCGGGGAGCCGGTCACGGGGGCCACGTATACGAGATCGATCGCCTGGGACGGGTACGGCGGCGGGGGAGCGGGGCGCGGCTGCGGCCGGCTCGCGCAGAGGTAGCCGCCGCCCGCCAGGACGGCGAGGGCGGCGGCGGAGGCGAGGACGGCCCGGCGGTGGCGCGCGTAGATCAGCGCGAGCCGTCCCCGCGGCCGGGGCGGCGGCGCCTCCTGGACGTGGGTGTCCTCGCCCGGTTCGACGGGGCCGATGCCGCTCATGACCGCCACGGGCCGCGGCTCGGGCCGCCGTCGCGGTATCCGTCGGTGCACGCCTGCCGTACCCGGCGCTCGGTCAACTCCCCAACTGCCCGGGCGCCTTGGTCCCGCTTCGCGGTCCGCGCCGCGTCCACGACCTCCCGCAGGATGTCGTACTGCCGGTTGGACAGTCCCATCGACTGATAGTCGCCGTAGGGCTCGCCGCCGTCCAGCATCTCGCGCGCCCAGTACCCGACGGCGCTCACGCACAACTCCGCGCCGGACATGGGCGGAGGGGTTCGCGGGAGCCCGGGCGAGGCGGAGGTGCCGGGCGTGCCACGGGCGGAACCGTCGCCTGAGTCACCGCAGTTGCCGCAGCCGGCGACCGCGACGGCCATGAGCAGCGTCAGTGCCGCCCGTCCCGGCCGGAGTGGTCCTCCCCGTCCCATGTTCCGACGCTATGGCGCGGGACGAGCGGGGGCAACGGCCCGGGCGCGGGTGCCCCGGGGCCCGGGCACCCGGGCGCCGACGTCTGTGCGGGTGCCTGCCGGTGGGCGGACGGCCGCCTCCGGATGTCCGGCCACGACCGGCACCGGTGCGCCGCCCGGCGCACCACACGCCGCCCGGCGCCACCGCCGCCGCACCGCAGGTGCGGCGCACACCACGGCCTGGGCGCCCGGCG
This sequence comes from Streptomyces sp. CCM_MD2014, assembly GCF_000772045.1. Lineage (GTDB taxonomy): Bacteria > Actinomycetota > Actinomycetes > Streptomycetales > Streptomycetaceae > Streptomyces > Streptomyces salinarius. The sequence continues at coordinate 6,587,126 of NZ_CP009754.1, forward strand.
TGGCGTTCAGCCCGCGGTGCCCGCCCCGGCCCCGCCGCCGGGGTTCGCGTCCCGCAGCAGACAGGTGAGCCGGGCGGTGCACACCCGGCGGTCCTGCTCGTCGCTGATCACGACCTCGTACGTCGCCGTCGAACGGCCCCGGTGCACCGGCGTGGCCACCCCGGTGACCAGGCCGGAGCGGACCCCGCGGTGGTGGGTGCAGTTCAGGTCGACCCCGACGGCGATCTTGGAGGCACCGCCGTGCAGCATCGAGCCGACCGAACCGAGCGTCTCGGCCAGCACGGCCGAGGCGCCGCCGTGCAGCAGTCCGTACGGCTGGGTGTTGCCCTCCACCGGCATGGTGCCGACGACCCGGTCCGCCGACGCCTCGACGATCTGGACGCCCATGCGTGTCCCCAGGTGCCCGGCGGAGAACAGCGCGGGCAGGTCGACGCCGAGCGCGGCGTACTCGTCGATGACCTCCTGCGGGAACTGCACCTGCTGCCGCTCGCCCATGGCCGGCTCCGTTTCGTCGATCCGTCTGTGTGCCGGCCGGCCGGTCGCGGTGACCGGCCGGCCGCTTGGTCAGGCTTGGCCTCGCTGAGCGAACGCTCAGTCGGTCGCCGATTGTTCCAGACGGACGACCACGGACTTGCTGGCCGGGGTGTTGCTGGTGTCCGCGGTGGCGTCCAGCGGCACCAGGACGTTGGTCTCCGGGTAGTACGCCGCCGCGCAGCCCCGGGCCGTGGGATAGTGCACGACGCGGAAGCCGGGCGCCCGCCGCTCCACCCCGTCCCGCCACTCGCTCACCAGGTCGACGTACGAGCCGTCCGCGACGTCCAGCTTCCGGGCGTCCTCCGGACTGACCAGCACGACGCGGCGGCCGTTCCTGATGCCCCGGTAGCGGTCGTCCAGGCCGTAGATCGTGGTGTTGTACTGGTCGTGCGAGCGCAGCGTCTGCAGCAGCAGCCGCCCCTCGGGCAGCTCGGGGAACTCGACCGGCGCGGCGGTGAAGTTGGCCTTCCCCGTGGCCGTCGGGAAGCGGCGCTCGTCGCGCGGGGCGTGCGGCAGGGCGAACCCGCCGGGACGCGCCACGCGCGCGTTGAAGTCCTCGAAGCCCGGCACGACCCGCCCGATGCGGTCGCGGATCGTCGCGTAGTCCTTCTCGAACTCCTCCCACGGCGTGCGGCTCTTCTCGCCCAGCACCCGGCGCGCCAGCCGGCACACGATCGCGGGCTCGGACAGCAACTGCGCGCTCGCGGGCTCCAGCCGCCCGCGCGAGGCGTGCACCATGCCCATGGAGTCCTCGACCGTCACGAACTGCTCGCCGCCCCCCTGGACGTCGCGCTCGGTGCGGCCCAGCGTCGGCAGGATCAGCGCCCGCGCACCCGTGACCGCGTGCGAGCGGTTGAGCTTCGTCGACACGTGCACGGTGAGCCGCGCGCGGCGCATGGCCGCCTCGGTGACCTCCGTGTCGGGGGAGGCGGAGACGAAGTTGCCGCCCATGGCGAAGAACACCTTCGCCTCGCCGTCGCGCAGCGCACGGATGGCCCGTACGACGTCGTAACCGTGCTCGCGCGGCGGTGCGAAGCCGAACTCCTTCTCGAGGGCGTCCAGGAACGCGGGCGCGGGCCGCTCGAAGATGCCCATCGTGCGGTCGCCCTGCACGTTCGAGTGGCCGCGCACCGGGCACACGCCCGCGCCGGGCCGGCCGATGTTGCCGCGCAGCAGCAGGAAGTTGACGACTTCGCGGATGGTGGGCACCGAGTGCTTGTGCTGCGTCAGGCCCATCGCCCAGCACACGATGGTGCGCTCGGAGGCGAGCACCATGCGCAGCGCTTCCTCGATCTCCGCGCGCGTGAGACCGGTCGCCGCGAGCGTCTCGTCCCAGTCGGCGGCGCGGGCGGCCGCGGCGAACTCCTCGTAGCCGTGCGTGTGTTCCGCGACGAACGCCTCGTCGACCGCGCCCTCGGTCTGGAGGATCAGCTTGTTGAGGAGCCGGAACAGGGCCTGGTCGCCGCCGAGGCGGATCTGCAGGAACAGGTCGGTGAGGGAGGCGCCCGCGGTGAGCCCCTTGGGGGTCTGCGGGTTCTTGAAGCGCTCGAGTCCGGCCTCGGGCAGCGGATTGACGCTGATGATCTTCGCGCCGTTCGCCTTGGCCTTCTCCAGGGCGGAGAGCATCCGCGGGTGGTTGGTGCCCGGGTTCTGGCCCGCCACGATGATCAGGTCGGACTTGTAGAGGTCCTCCAGCAGGACGCTGCCCTTGCCGACGCCGATGGTCTCGGACAGGGCCGAGCCGGACGACTCGTGGCACATGTTGGAGCAGTCCGGCAGGTTGTTGGTGCCCAGCTCGCGCGCGAAGAGCTGGTAGAGGAACGCCGCCTCGTTGCTGGTGCGTCCCGAGGTGTAGAAGACGGCCTCGTCCGGCGAGTCCAGCGCGGCGATCTCCTCCGCGACGATGCCGAAGGCACGCTCCCAGGTGACCGGCTCGTAGTGCTCGCCGCCCTCCGGCAGGTACACCGGGTGCGTGAGCCGGCCCTGCTGGCCCAGCCAGTAGCCGCTGCGGGTGGCGAGGTCGGCGACGGGGTGCGCGGCGAAGAACTCCGGGGTGACCCGGCGCAGGGTGGCCTCCTCGGCCACGGCCTTCGCGCCGTTCTCGCAGAACTCCGCCTTGTGCCGGTGGTCGCCCTCCGGCCAGGCACAGCCCGGGCAGTCGAAGCCGTCCTTCTGATTGACGCGCAGGAGCGTCAGCGCCGTCCGCTTCACACCCATCTGCCGCTGCGCCACCCGCAAGGTGTGGCCGATCGCCGGGATGCCCGCCGCCGCGTGCTGGGGCTCCGTAACCTGCGGCGCGTCCTGAACCGGATCACCCTTGGGCGGCTTGGTCGCCATCGCGCGCTCCTTCGCTTACGCGTTGTGAACTAGGTCTCCGATCCTCGCACGCGCCGACGGCAGCGAGGTCGTTCGGGTCGGTGCGGGGCCGGCACGCAGTGGTCGCCGACGGAACGATGGCGGGCTACTGCCGCCGGGCGGAGGAGGCCCCGAAGGGGCGCGGGGCTCCGTTCGGTGTGCGGCTCCGCCGCGTGGGCGCGACCAGGCGCAACGCACCCGCAGACGGACCGCCGCGCCAGGCCGCAGGCGATCCCGGCGCCGACTGTCAGTGGCGCATGGCAGGATCGGAGGCGTGGCGAAGACAGCATCGAAGAAGACCGACAGCACCTCCGGTGGCCGACCGCGGCTCATGCTCATGGACGGGCACTCGCTGGCGTACCGCGCGTTCTTCGCGCTGCCCGCGGAGAACTTCACGACCGCGACGGGCCAGCCGACCAACGCGATCTACGGCTTCGCGTCGATGCTGGCCAACACCCTGCGTGACGAGGCGCCCACCCACTTCGCGGTGGCGTTCGACGTCTCCCGCAAGACCTGGCGGTCCGAGGAGTTCACCGAGTACAAGGCGAACCGCTCCAAGACCCCGGACGAGTTCAAGGGGCAGGTGGAGCTGATCGGCGAGCTGCTCGACTCCATGCACGTCCCCCGCTTCGCCGTCGAGGGCTTCGAGGCGGACGACGTCATCGCCACCCTCGCCACCCAGGCCGAGGCCGAGGGCTTCGACGTGCTGATCGTCACCGGCGACCGGGACTCCTTCCAGCTGGTCAGCGAGCACACCACGGTCCTGTACCCGACCAAGGGCGTCTCCGAGCTGACCCGCTTCACGCCGGAGAAGGTCTTCGAGAAGTACGGACTGACCCCCGCCCAGTACCCCGACTTCGCGGCGCTGCGCGGCGACCCGTCCGACAACCTGCCCGGCATCCCGGGCGTCGGCGAGAAGACGGCCGCGAAGTGGATCAACCAGTTCGGGTCCTTCGCGGAGCTGGTCGAGCGCGTCGACGAGGTCAAGGGCAAGGCCGGGCAGAATCTGCGCGACCACCTGGAGTCCGTCAAGCTCAACCGCCGGCTCACCGAGCTGGAGCGGCGCGTCGAGCTGCCGAAGACCGTCGCCGACCTGGAGCGGACGGCGTACGACCGCAAGGGCGTCGCGGTGATCCTGGACACCCTGGAGATCCGCAACCCCTCCCTGCGCGAGCGGCTCTACGCAGTCGACCCGGGCGCCGAGGAGGCCGAGGCCGCCCCGGTGGTCGCGGACGGCGTGGAGCTGGACGGCACCGTCCTGGGCACCGGCGAGCTGGCCGGCTGGCTCGCCGAGCACGGAGACCAGCCGCTCGGCGTCGCCACGGTCGACACCTGGGCCCTGGGGACCGGCTCGGTCACCGAGGTGGCACTGGCCGCGGCCGACGGGAAGGCCGCCTGGTTCGACCCGACCGAGACCGACGAGGCCGACGAGACGGCGTTCCGGACCTGGCTCGCCGACCCGGACCGGCCGAAGGTCCTGCACAACGCCAAGGGCGCGATGCGCGTCTTCGCCGAGCACGGCTGGAGCGTCGCCGGCGTGGGCATGGACACCGCGCTGGCCGCCTACCTGGTCAAGCCGGGCCGCCGCTCCTTCGACCTGGACGCGCTGTCCCTGGAGTACCTGCACCGCGAGCTGGCCCCCGCCGCCGCGGCCGACGGGCAGCTCGCCTTCGGCGCGGACGAGGGCGCCGAGGCCGAGGCGCTGATGGTGCAGGCCCGCGCCGTCCTCGACCTCGGCGAGGCCTTCGAGGGCCGCCTGGCGGACGTCGGCGCCGCCGACCTGCTGCGCGACATGGAGCTGCCCACGTCCGCGCTGCTCGCCCGCATGGAGCGGCATGGCATCGCGGCCGACCGGGAGCACCTCCGGGCCATGGAGCAGATGTTCGCGGGCGCGGTCCAGCAGGCGGTGAAGGAGGCGCACGCGGCGGCCGGACGAGAATTCAACCTGGGCTCGCCCAAGCAGCTCCAGGAGGTTCTCTTCGGCGAGCTGAACCTGCCGAAGACCAAGAAGACCAAGACCGGCTACACCACCGACGCCGACGCCCTGGCCTGGCTCGCCGCCCAGACGGACAACGAGCTGCCGGTGATCATGCTCCGCCACCGCGAGCAGGCCAAGCTGCGCGTCACGGTGGAGGGCCTGATCAAGACGATCGCCGCGGACGGCCGCATCCACACCACGTTCAACCAGACGGTCGCCGCGACCGGCCGCCTCTCCTCCACGGACCCGAACCTGCAGAACATCCCCGTCCGCACCGACGAGGGCCGCGCGATTCGCCGCGGGTTCGTGGTCGGCGAGGGCTTCGAGTCCCTGATGACGGCCGACTACAGCCAGATCGAGCTGCGGGTGATGGCCCACCTGTCCGAGGACGCGGGCCTGATCGAGGCGTTCACCTCCGGCGAGGACCTGCACACCACCGCGGCGGCCCAGGTCTTCTCCGTCGAGCAGTCGGCCGTGGACGCGGAGATGCGCCGCAAGATCAAGGCCATGTCCTACGGGCTGGCGTACGGCCTGTCCGCCTTCGGCCTGTCCCAGCAGCTCAACATCGAGGCGGCCGAGGCCCGCGGCCTGATGGACGCCTACTTCGAACGCTTCGGCGGCGTACGCGACTACCTGCGCCGGGTCGTCGACGAGGCACGGGCCACCGGCTACACGGCCACCCTCTTCGGCCGTCGCCGCTATCTGCCCGACCTCAACAGCGACAACCGCCAGCGCCGCGAGGCGGCCGAGCGCATGGCTCTGAACGCGCCGATCCAGGGCACGGCGGCCGACATCGTCAAGATCGCCATGCTGAACGTGGACAAGGCTCTGACCGAGGCCGGCCTCGCCTCTCGCATGCTCCTCCAGGTCCACGACGAAATCGTCCTGGAGATCGCCCCCGGCGAGCGCGCGCAGGCGGAGGAACTGGTCCGCCGCGAAATGGCCAACGCGGTGCGGCTCAGGGTCCCCCTGGGCGTCTCGGTGGGCGCGGGCGGCGACTGGGAATCGGCAGCGCACTGACCCCGGCCTGCCGCCGCAGCCCCGGCTGCGGGCAGTCGCTGTGCCGCCCCAGCTGCGAGCAGTCGTGCCGCTGGGGCGGCCGGGTGGGCGGTGGGAGGTACCGCCCAGGCCGTTCAGGCACGGGGGAAGACACCCCGCAACGCCGGGCTGCGCACCCACCCCGCCCCATGCCGGCCACTCCATAGCACCGGGTTGGGCTCCGGCCCCGCCCGGGCCGGCCACGCAGGCGCCCCGGAGCGCGCGCACCCCGTCTCCGCACCCCGCAGCCCGCGCCGGGCGGGGGCGGGGAACACCCCCGTTCCACCCGCCCGCCCGCCCCCGTCACTCCGGTGGCCCCCGAGGAAACGCCGCGACCCCGCTCTCCCCCCAGGATGCGGGCATGGGTATACGCATGCTCCACCACCGGACGACACCGGCACGGGCACGCACCGACGGACCCGCCCGCGTGCCACTTCTCCCGGTCCCGGTCTTCGCGCCGGGCGCAAGTACCGGCCGCACCCCCGCCACCCTCAGGACGGTCCTGCACCGCACCTCGAAGGACCTCCGCCGCAGACTCACCCCCCGGGCCCCGGGGGCCGCAGTCCCGCACCGGACACCTGCCTGGCGCCTGTGGGCCGACCTGGCCCGCGGATACCTGGCGCTGGCCCTCACCCTGCTGCCCCGGCCCCGCCCCGCCCGCACCGTCACCGTGTTCGTCGCGAGCACCGACCCCCTGGGCGCGCGCCCCGGAGGCCCGGCTCCGTACTGACACCCCCGGCACCGCGGCGGCCGTGTGGCGGAGGGCGGGCGCCACCACAATTCCTCATATGGGCAAGTGGTGAATATCGGGCACGAACGGGTGCCCGCGCAAAGCAAGTTGTCGTAGTGTCGCCTGCGGCCCCGTACGGGTCGGACGGACAAGGACGCGTGGGCGTTCAGGGGAGGGGTTCACTCTATGGCGGCGCATTTCGACAGGAGGCTCCGCAAGGCGGCGGTCACCACCACCGTCGCGGCGGTCGCGGTCGCGGCCCTGTCCGCGTCCCAGGCTCCCGACGTGACGGCCGACGGCAACGGCAGACAGACCACCTCCGACAACGTGCCGACGTCCGACACGCCCGCCGCGGACAGCGCCACCGGCAACTCGCCCTACTACACCGACCTGCCGCCGCTCAACAGCCCCAGCCCGGCCCCGACCACGGGCACTCCCACGTCCCCGGGCTCGTCCGAGGCAGGCATTCCCGCGACCGTCCTCGACGCCTACAAGAAGGCCGAGTCGGAGCTGCGCCGTGCCAAGCCCGGCTGCAACCTGCCCTGGCAACTGCTCGCCGCCATCGGCAAGGTGGAGTCCGGTCAGGCCCGCGGTGGCCGCGTCGACGCCAACGGCACCACGATCGGCAGGATCATCGGCCCGCAGCTCGACGGCAACGGCTTCGCGCTCATCAAGGACACCGACGACGGCGTCTACGACGGCAACAGCCAGTACGACAACGCCGTCGGCCCGATGCAGTTCATCCCGTCCACCTGGGCGTGGGCGGGCCGCGACGGCAACGGCGACGGCAAGGAAGACCCCAACAACGTCTACGACGCCGCGCTCGCCGCCGGCCACTACCTGTGCCGCTACGACTGGGACCTGTCGGACCAGGCCGACCTCAACCGCGCCATCCTCAGCTACAACAACTCGCAGGACTACCTGAACACGGTCCTGTCGTGGCTGGAGCACTACCGCAAGGGCACCCACGAGATCCCGGACGGCACCGGCAGCCTTCCGGTCGGCCGCAGCGACGACACCGACGCGGGCGCCAGTCCCTCGCCGGGCCGCACGGGCGCGAACACCGGATCCCCGGCTCCGAGCACCCCGAGCCCGGGCAAGCCGCCGGCCTCGGAGAAGCCCGCCAAGCCGGGAAGCCCGAGCACCAAGCCCCCGACGGAGCCGGCGCCGCCGACCGAGACCCCCGCCCCCACACCCACGCCGACGCCCACCGACACCGTTCACCATCTGGAGAACGCCGGCACCACGGGCCTCACCGCGACCGCGGGCGACACCTTCGCCAAGAAGATCAGCACCCGCGCCGAGACCAAGGCCGGAGACGCCGTCGCCAAGGTGCGCATCCGCTTCACCGTCCTGGGCGACACGGATGCCACCTTCGCCGGGGGCGAGAAGGTCGCCGCGGTCACCACCACCGCCTCCGGCGTGGCCGTCGCGCCCGCGCTGGTGGCGGGCGAGCAGACCGGCGCGTTCACCGTCCGCGCCACCGTGGTCGGCCGTACGGTCCCGGGCCTCGACTACAGGGCCACCGTCACCGAGCGCGTCGCCGACACCCTCACCAGCACCGGCCCGAAGGAGCTGACGTGCACGCCGGGCGGCGAGTTCGCCGACCAGGTCGAGGTGAAGGCCACGCTCAAGGGCGCCGTCGCGGACAAGGTGGCCGTCACCGCCACCCTCATCAAGTCGGACGCCGACCCGGCCGAGAACGACAAGGGCCCCTACTTCAAGGACGCCGACGGCAAGGCCGTCCGCACCCTGACCGGCCGGCAGACCGACGCCGAGGGTCTGCTGCGGCTGCCGAAGCTGTACGCCGACGACACCGAGGGCACCTACATCCTCCGGCTCACCACGCCGGGCGGCGCCACCCTCGACATCACCCTGAAGGTGGCCGAGCCGGCCGAACCGACGCCGGACCCGTCGACCGGCCCGTCGGCCTCCCCCTCCGCCCAGCCGTCGACCGCACCGACGGCGTAGGAGCCGTCCCGCCCGCATCCGGCGGGGCGCTCGCCGCCCCGCCGGACGGCGGTCACTTCCCGAGCCGGGCCTTCGTGTACCGCGTCGGCTCCGCCGTGGCCGGGTCCTCGGGCCACGGATGCTTCGGGTACCGGCCGCGCAACTCCGCCCGTACGCTCCGGTATCCGTCCTTCCAGAAGGAGGCCAGGTCCGCGGTGACCGCGGCGGGGCGGCCGGCGGGGGAGAGGAGATGCACCAGGAGCGGCACCCCGGCGACCTCCGGTGACCGCTGCAGCCCGAACATCTCCTGCAACTTCACCGCGAGGACCGGCTGTTCGGGGTTGGTGTAGTCGATCCGGATTCTGGACCCACTGGGGACGACGATCCGTTCGGGGGCCAGCTCGTCGAGCCGCGCCGCCTCCCCGGAGGCCCAGGGCAGCAGCCGTGCCAGCGCCTGCCCGGCATCGATCCGCCCCAGGTCGGCCCGCCGCCGGGCCCGGCCCAGCTCGGGCTCCAGCCACTCGTCCACGCGCGCGAGGAGCGCGTCGTCGGACACGTCCGGCCAGGGCTCGCCGAGATGCCGCCGCAGGAACGCGAGCCGCTCGCGCAGCAGGTCGCCGTCGGCCGACCGGCGCAGCAGCCCGAACCCTTCCTTCCGCAGCCCCTCCAGCAGGGCGCCCCGTACGAGACCGGGGTCGGCCCGGGCGAGGGGCCGTACCGCGAGCTCCACCGCCCCGAGCCGCTCGACACGCCGGGCCACCACGTCCCCGTCGGCCCAGTGCACCTCGTCCCGTCGCGTCAGCAGCGCCCCTGCCGCCAGCCGCGCGGTGTCCTCGTCGACGACCGCGCCGAGCTGCACGCGCGCGTGCCCCTTGCCCACGGGCCGGTCGGCCACGGCGACGGCGATCCACGGCGCCCCACGCAGCGCGGACGTCTCGGACAGCTCCGCCCGCGTCCCGGACACCATCAGGTACGAACCGCCGTCCTTCCGGGCCACCCGCTCCGGAAACGCCAGAGCGGCCACCAGCCCGGCCAGCACGTCCTCCCGGACCCGCTGCCCGCGCTCACCGCCCGCGCCCTCGACAGCGCCCCGCAGCCGCCGCACCTCGGCCCGCCACCGCGCCCCGTACGCGTCGCCGCCCCGGCGAGCGGCCCGCAGCACGGCCGCCAGGTCGTCCCCGTACTCGCGCGGCGGCTCCTCGCTCAGCAGCCCCACCACCTCGGCGACCACCTCGCCCCCACGGCCCCCGTCCCCGCCGGTGCGGTCCCCGCCCGCCGCAGGATCGCCCGCCCCGGAGGCAGCCGCTCCGGATCTGCCGGTCCCGGCACCACCCGACCCGGCGGAGCCCGTCCCGGAACCGCCGGCACCACCGGGCCTCGCCCCGGCTGTCCCGGAGCCCGCGGTCCCCGGGCTCCCGGCCCGGGAGGCGGCCGGTCGTGCGCCGTCGCCGCCGGCGTGTCGTGGCTCCGGCGCTTTCGCCGGCGAGGACACCGGGCCCGGGGACCGCGCGCCGGAGCGGCCGGGAGACGCCGCCGCTTCGGAGGCGGGCCGGCGGGAAACGTCCGCGCTCAGCTCCTCCGCGTCCAGGAGGGCCCGGCCCAGCCGGGGGTGCAGTCCGAGGCGGGCCAGTCGTGTGCCCCGTGTCGTCGCCCGCCCGGCCGCGTCCACCGCGCCGACCGCCTCCAGCACCGACCGGGCGGCCGTCATCGCCCCGCCCGGCGGCGGATCGAGCAGCGCCAGCCCGGACGCGTCCGGATCGCCCCAGCATGCTGCCTGCAACGCGAACGCCGTCAGGTCGGCCACCTTGATCTCCGGCGCCGGGAACCGCGGCAGCCGGGCGTCCTCCGCCTCCGCCCAGCAGCGGTACACCACCCCCGGTGCCTCACGGCCGGCCCGGCCCGCCCGCTGCCGCGCCGCCGCCCGCGAGGCCCGTACCGTCGTCAGCGCGCTCAGCCCGCGCGCGTGGTCCACCCGCGGCTCCCGCGCGAGGCCCGCGTCCACGACCGCCCGCACGCCCGGAACCGTCAGCGACGACTCGGCCACCGCGGTCGCCAGCACCACCCTGCGCCGCGCCCCCGGCGCCAGCACCGCGTCCTGCACTGCGGCGGGCGCCCGGCCGTGCACCTGGAGCACGTCGACGTCCCCGAGCGACCCCAGCCGCCCGGCGACACGGGAGATCTCGCCGACCCCCGGCAGGAAACACAGCACGTCCCCGTCCCGCTCGGCCAGCGCCCGCCGCACCACCGACGCCACGTGCGTGAGCAGTGCCGGGTCCACCCGCATCCCGTGCGGCGGCCGTACCGGTCGCGCCGGTGGCGCCCAGACGACCTCGACGGGGTAGGACACGCCCGGCGCCTCGACGACCGGCGCGTCGCCCAGCAGGCGGGACCAGCCCTCCGCGTCGGTCGTGGCGGACGCGGCCACCAGCCGCAACTCAGGACGCAGGGTCTGCCGCACGTCCCACAGGAACGCCGCCGTCGTGTCCGCGTCCAGATGCCGCTCGTGGCACTCGTCCAGCACCACGACGTCGACGCCCGTCAGCTCCTGGTCCCGCTGGAGCCGCTGCAGCAGCACACCGGTCGTGACGACCTCCACGCGCGCGTGGCGCCCGACCACCCGTTCACCGCGCACCGTGTACCCGACGCGCTCGCCCGGCTTCTCGCCCAGCAGCCACGCCATCCGCCGCGCCGCCGCCCGCGCCGCGATCCGCCGCGGCTCGGCCACGACCACGCGCCGCGCGGGAGCGTCCTCCCCGCCCAGCAGCCCGGCCAGCGCCAGCGGCACCAGCGTGGTCTTCCCGGTGCCGGGCGGCGCGACCAGCACCGCCGTGCCGTGCCCCTCCAGGGCGTCGTGCAGCGCGGGCAGGGCACCGCGCACGGGCAGCGCGTCCAGGGCGTCGTAACGGATCACGCCCCCAGTGTCGTACGTCCGCGAAACCGTCCTCCGCGCGCGTGGCGGCGACGCTCCCGTACGGCTCAGTCGCGCTCGCAGACGAAGATCGCCGTCCCCGGGATCAGATGCCCGCGCAGCGGGGACCAGCCGCCCCACTCCGAGGTGTTCCAGTCGGGCCACTCCGGCTCCACGAGGTCCACCAGGCGGAACCCGGACGTCACCACGTCCCGCACCCGGTCCCCGAGCGTCCTGTGGTGCTCGACGTACACCGCGAGGCCCTGGTCGTCCTGCTCCACGTAGGGGGTGCGGTCGAAGTACGACGCGGACACCGACAGGCCCTCGGGACCCGGCTCGTCCGGGAACGCCCAGCGCAGCGGATGCGTGACCGAGAAGACGAAGCGGCCGCCGGGCCGCAGCACCCGGCGCACCTCCCGCAGCACCAGCCGCGGGTCGGCGACGAACGGCAGCGCCCCGTACGCCGAGCACGCCAGGTCGAACGAGCCGTCCGCGAAGGGCAGCACCGCCGCGTCGGCGCACACCAGGGGGAACGAACCGCCGATGCGCAGGGCGTGCTGGAGCTGGCGGTGGGAGAGGTCCAGGGCCACCGGACGCGCGCCCTGGGCGGTCAGCCAGCGCGAGCACTGGGCGGCGCCGGCGCCGATCTCCAGGACGTCCTTGCCCTTCAGCTCCTCCGGCGGGCCGAGCAGCTCGGCCTCCACCTCGTCCAGGCCCTCGGGACACCACACGAAACGGCCGTCGCCGAGGAAGGTGCCGTGCTCGGCCTGGTACTCGTCCGCGTTCCGGTCCCACCAGCCGCGGTTGGCCCGGGAACTCTCCGTGACACCGGCGGCACGCCGGGTCGCCTCGGGCTCGTGTTCTTCGGCTCCGTCGGCCCCGAATGCGGCCTCGGACGTTACGGGCTCTTGGATGACCGGCTCCCTCGTACTAGTCTGCGGGCTCTTCCGTGCCGCCCGCCCCGTGTGTCACGCAAGGGGCATCCAGGGGTCCGTGTGGCCTCGGGAGACGGCTTTTGTGCCGGGTATGCGAGGATCCGCCCCGGGTGTGCGGCTTCGTGCATTGACCCTGCCCGGCTGCCCCCGTATGCTACAAGTTGCGCTGCGGGCCTGCGCACCTCAGACGTAGCAGGTCGCGCTCGCATCTGTTGTATGTCCCCTCGGTTCTCGAGGCGTCACCAGTGGGTTTCGGTGAGGCTTCCTTGGCTGTCCGGCTTCTGCAGAGCGAAACGGGCTCCCGGCGTAAGCAGTACCTACGACTTCAATGTCCGTACCGGAGCCCTTTCCCACATGACGAGCAGCACCGAGACCACCGCCACCACCCCGCAGGTTGCGGTCAACGACATCGGTAACGAGGAAGCCTTCCTCGCCGCGATCGACGAGACGATCAAGTACTTCAACGACGGCGACATCGTCGACGGCGTCATCGTGAAGGTCGACCGGGACGAGGTCCTGCTCGACATCGGTTACAAGACCGAAGGTGTCATCCCGAGCCGCGAGCTCTCGATCAAGCACGACGTCGACCCCAACGAGGTCGTCGCCGTCGGTGACGAGATCGAGGCCCTGGTCCTCCAGAAGGAGGACAAGGAAGGCCGCCTGATCCTCTCGAAGAAGCGCGCCCAGTACGAGCGTGCCTGGGGCACCATCGAGAAGATCAAGGAAGAGGACGGCATCGTCACCGGTACCGTCATCGAGGTCGTCAAGGGTGGTCTCATCCTCGACATCGGCCTCCGCGGCTTCCTCCCGGCCTCCCTGGTCGAGATGCGCCGTGTCCGCGACCTCCAGCCCTACGTGGGCAAGGAGCTCGAGGCGAAGATCATCGAGCTGGACAAGAACCGCAACAACGTGGTCCTGTCCCGCCGTGCCTGGCTGGAGCAGACCCAGTCCGAGGTCCGCCAGACGTTCCTCACCACCCTCCAGAAGGGTCAGGTCCGTTCCGGCGTCGTCTCCTCGATCGTCAACTTCGGTGCCTTCGTGGACCTGGGTGGCGTCGACGGTCTGGTCCACGTCTCCGAGCTGTCCTGGAAGCACATCGACCACCCGTCCGAGGTCGTCGAGGTCGGCCAGGAGGTCACCGTCGAGGTCCTCGACGTCGACATGGACCGCGAGCGTGTCTCCCTGTCGCTGAAGGCGACCCAGGAAGACCCGTGGCAGCAGTTCGCCCGCACCCACCAGATCGGCCAGGTCGTGCCCGGCAAGGTCACGAAGCTGGTGCCGTTCGGTGCGTTCGTCCGCGTGGACGAGGGCATCGAGGGTCTGGTCCACATCTCCGAGCTGGCCGAGCGCCACGTGGAGATCCCGGAGCAGGTCGTCCAGGTCAACGACGAGATCTTCGTCAAGGTCATCGACATCGACCTCGAGCGCCGCCGCATCAGCCTCTCGCTGAAGCAGGCCAACGAGGCCTTCGGTGCCGACCCGTCCGCGGTCGAGTTCGACCCGACCCTGTACGGCATGGCCGCGTCCTACGACGACCAGGGCAACTACATCTACCCCGAGGGCTTCGACCCCGAGACCAACGACTGGCTCGAGGGCTACGAGACCCAGCGCGAGGCCTGGGAGACGCAGTACGCCGAGGCCCAGCAGCGCTTCGAGCAGCACCAGGCGCAGGTCATCAAGTCCCGCGAGGCGGACGAGAAGGCCGCTGCCGAGGGTGTCGACACCGCGGGTGCGGCCCAGGCCGCGTCCGGCAGCGGTGGCGGCGGCTCGTACTCCTCCGAGGGCGGCGACAACTCCGGCGCCCTCGCGTCGGACGAGGCGCTGGCCGCGCTGCGCGAGAAGCTGGCCGGCGGCCAGAGCTGAAGCTCTGAACACCGGCCGCTGACACACAGCGGTTTGCAGCACAGCGGTTGACCGAGGGGCCGCACCTTCCGAGGTGCGGCCCCTTCGGTGTGCCTCCCGCGGGAATGCCCCACCCCGCAACGGCGTTGTCACTTGTGAACACGAGGAGGGGAGCGGTCACCGTGCTTGATCCGCAGGATTTGTACGCCTGGGAGCCGAAGGGCCTTGCCGTCGTCGACATGGCACTCGCCCAGGAGTCTGCCGGACTGGTCATGCTGTACCACTTCGACGGATACATCGACGCCGGCGAGACCGGCGACCAGATCGTCGACCAGGTGCTCGACTCGCTGCCCCACCAGGTCGTCGCCCGCTTCGACCACGACCGGCTGGTGGACTACCGGGCCCGCCGGCCGCTGCTGACGTTCAAGCGCGACACCTGGTCGGACTACGAGGAGCCGGCCATCGAGGTGCGGCTCGTCCAGGACGCCACCGGGGCGCCGTTCCTGATCCTGTCGGGCCCCGAGCCGGACGTCGAGTGGGAGCGGTTCGCCGCCGCAGTACGGCAGATCGTGGAGCGGCTGGGCGTGCGCCTGTCGGTGAGCTTCCACGGCATCCCCATGGGCGTCCCGCACACCCGGCCCGTGGGCATCACCCCGCACGGCACCCGCACCGACCTCGTGCCGGGCCACCGCAGCCCCTTCGAGGAGGCACAGGTCCCCGGCAGCGCGGAGGCGGTCGTCGAGTACCGGCTCGCGCAGGCCGGCCACGACGTGCTCGGCGTCGCCGCCCACGTCCCGCACTACATCGCCCGCTCCCCGTACCCGGACGCGGCGCTGACCGTCCTGGAGGCGATCACCGCGGCGACCGGTCTGGTGCTGCCGGGCATCGCGCACTCCCTGCGCACCGACGCCCACCGCACCCAGACGGAGATCGACCGGCAGATCCAGGAGGGCGACGAGGAGCTCACCGCCCTCGTCCAGGGCCTGGAGCACCAGTACGACGCGGCCGCGGGCGCCGAGACCCGGGGCAACATGCTCGCCGAGCCCGTCGAGATCCCCTCCGCGGACGAGATCGGCCGTGAGTTCGAGCGCTTCCTGGCGGAGCGGGAGGGCGACAACTGACGCCGTGACCGGCACCCCCTAAGCTTCCGCTCATGCTGAAGGTTGGCCTGACCGGCGGGATCGGCGCCGGCAAGAGCGAGGTGTCCCGGCTCCTCGTCGAGCACGGCGCGGTACTGATCGACGCCGACCGGATCGCGCGCGAGGTCGTCGCCCCCGGGACGCCCGGACTCGCCGCGGTCGTGGCGGCGTTCGGCGAGGACGTCCTCGCCGGGGACGGCGGCCTGGACCGGCCCAGACTGGGCTCGATCGTCTTCTCCGACCCGGAGAAGCTGGCCGTCCTGAACGGCATCGTGCACCCCTTGGTCGGGGCACGCTCCCGCGCGCTGGAGGAGGCCGCCGCCGAGGACGCCGTCGTCGTCCACGACGTCCCCCTGCTCACGGAGAACGGCCTGGCACCGCTGTACGACCTCGTGGTCGTCGTGGACGCCGACCCCGCCACCCAGCTCGACCGGCTGGTACGGCTGCGCGGCATGACCGAGCAGGACGCGCGGGCGCGCATGGCCGCGCAGGCGACGCGCGAGCAGCGCCGGGAGATCGCGGACGTCGTCGTGGAGAACGACGTACCGCTGGAGGAGCTGCGGCGGCGCGTGGACGAGGTGTGGGCCGACCTGGTGCGCAGGGCGCACACGGAAGCGCCCACGCAACCGCACTCGGAACGGCGCACGGAATAGCGAACCTTCCGCGCGCGTTGATGCCTTCCAGCGAGGGAAGGACTCAGCCGTGCCCGAGACAAGCGGTCCGATCGGACGTACTCCGGAGACTGACGTCATCGACTTCCGCGCCGCCGAGCAACTGCTCGCCGCGCGGGACCCGCGTGGCGCGGTGAAGCTGCTCGACGGGGTCATCGGCGCCCACCCCGAGAACACCGCCGCGCGGATGCTGCGTGCGCGCGCCTTCTTCGCGGCGGCGCAACTGCGACCGGCCGAGCTGGAGTTCACCATCGTCCTGGAGCGGGAGCCGGACAACGCGTTCGCACACTTCGCGCTCGCCCGCACCTACGAGCGCCGCGGCTGCCCCGACCAGGCCCGCCGCCATTTCCGGCTGGCCGCGGCGCTGGACCCGAACCCGGAGTACCTGCAGCAGGCGCGGTTCGACTCCTGACGGTCCCCGCCCCGGCGGGGCGGACCGGCCGTCCTGGCCGTCAGCGCTTCGGCGGGAGGTAGGGCGGAATGTTCCGGCCCGGCTGGTAGTGCGGGCCCTGGCGGATGTGCCGCAGGATCACGGTCAGGTCGACCGTGACGACGAGCCACAGCACCCCGCAGGCGAGCGCCCACCCGAACCGTCCCGTGAGGGCGAAGGCGGCCGTGCCGAAGATCGCCCAGACCAGCCCCCACAGGCTCAGCCAGAAACGCGCCCGCAGCGCACTGCGCGCGGTGGCCGGTTCACTGCCCGTACGCATCGCTTAACCACTCCTGTAATGAACGTACTCCGGCAGGCCGCGCCGGGGAAACGAGGCGCCCGGTGCGGCCTGCCGCACCACGAGACGGGACGCGTTCACTCGGTCGGGTGAACCGGCTGCGGAGGGGAACGGGTGTGCGGGGACGGGCCGTTGGACGGGCATGGAGCTGAACATGCGAGAGGGACACCAGGGCACGGGCCCCGGGGCCATCACCCCGGACGGCTGCGCGGTCGAGCTCTATGCGCGGCTGCCCGCCGGAGCCGAGCCGGACATCGTCGCCGCCGCCGTGCCCGAGGGCGCGCGGATACTGGAGCTGGGCAGCGGGGTGGGACGCATGACCCATCCCCTGCTGGAGCGGGGCTTCACCGTCACCGCGGTGGACGAGTCCGCCGAGATGCTGGAGCGCGTGCGCGGTGCGCGCACCGTGTGCGGCCCGATCGAGGATCTCGACCTCGACGAGCGCTTCGACGTGGTGATGCTGGCGTCGTTCCTCGTGCACGCAGGGGACGTCGAGGTCAGACGGGGGCTGCTGCGCACCTGTGCCCGGCACGTCACGGACGACGGCTGTGTACTGATCCAGCGCGAGGGGGCGGACTACCACTCGAACCTGCCACGTGAGCGGGTGGACCCCGCCGGCTTCACCGTCCGGATCCTGTCGGCGGACCCGGTGGGGGACGGCGTGAATGCGGTCCGGGCGGAGTACGAGTTCCCGGACGCGGTCTGGACGCAGACCTTCCGGGCCCGGCCCCTGACCAGGGAGCAGTTCGAGGAGGCGCTGGGGGAGGCGGGGCTCGCGGTGGACCGGTATCTCACCGACGACGGGACGTGGGTGAGGGCGGTGCCGGTGGGGCGGGCCTGACGGAGGGCGGACACAACGGAGAAGCGGCGGCACGGCAGCGAACAGTGGTCGGTCCGGCGATGAGTTCCGGTGCGGCGGGCGGTCTGTATCCCCGACACCAGCAGGGACCGCTCACCCCAGGAGACCCCCATGTCCGACACCACCGCACCCCCCGCTCGCACCGTTACGGCCCGGAGCCGCGGGCTCCGCATCGCCCTGCGCGCGGTGCAGGTGCTCCTCGCGGTGTTCTTCGCCGTCGCGAGCGCCCTGCCCAAGCTGATCGCGCACTCCTCGGCGGCCGACACCTTCGCCGAGATGGGCTGGGGCGCCGCGGGCATGTACGCGATCGGCGTCCTCGAGCTGGCGGGAGCGGTCGCCCTGATGGTTCCGGTGCTGCAGTCGGTGGCGGCGACGGCCCTGAGCGCGCTGATGGTGGGCGCCTTCGCCGTCCAGCTCACCTACTTCGACGGTGAGAACGCGGCGACACCGCTCATCCTGATGGTGCCGCTCCTGATCGTCGCCCGGGTCCGCCGCGGGCACAACGACGAGCTGCGCCGCCTGGTGCGGGCCCGGGTCCGACGCGGCTGATCCGGTCCGGCGCCGGGCATGCCACGGTCGTGCTCAGGGCCTGCTCCCGGCATCCCTCCGGGAGCTGCTCAGGCCCTCCAGCCCGCGCAGCCGGTCCATCTCGCGGCGGTCGCGCTTGGTCGGGCGGCCGGCGCCCCGGTCGCGGATGCCGGCGGGGGCGACGGCCTCGCGGGGCGGGGGCGGCGGGGAGTTGTCGACGTAGCACTGGACGGCGACCGGCGCACCGACGCGCTTGCGGATCAGCCGCTTCACGACGACGACGCGTTCCCGGCCCTCGTGGCGCAGGCGCACCTCGTCGCCGACGCGGAGCGCGTACGCGGGCTTCACCCGCTCGCCGTTCACCCGGACATGGCCGCCGCGGCAGGCGGTGGCGCCCAGGGAGCGGGTCTTGATCAGCCGGACGGCCCAGATCCAGCTGTCCACGCGGACGGTCTCGCCGCTCTGCGGCCCGGCGGCCTCGGCGGCGGCGATCGCCGCGGCGGTCTTCGGGTCCGGTGTCGCGGCGGTGGCGGTGGCACCGTCCTGCGGGGCGGCCACCGGGCCGCTCCCACCTTCGTCATGCTCGGAAGCCATGCCTCGACCTTAACCGCCCGGCACGGTGGGACGGGCCGTGATTTCCGGGGCCCGGCGGTGGTGGACTTACGGTGGACACATGGACACCGGCGGCCTCTCCGTACTCGACCAGCGCATCGCGGGCTGCCGGGCCTGCCCCAGACTGGTCGAGTGGCGCGAGGAGGTGGCCCGCACCAAGCGGGCGGCGTTCGCCGACTGGACGTACTGGGGCAGGCCGGTGCCCGGATTCGGCCCGCCGGACGCGCGACTGCTGATCCTCGGGCTGGCCCCCGCCGCCCACGGCGGCAACCGCACCGGCCGGATGTTCACCGGGGACCGTTCCGGGGACGTCCTGTACCGGGCGCTGTACGACGTCGGCCTCGCCTCGCAGCCCACCGCGGTCCGCGTGGACGACGGGCTCGAACTGTACGGCGTACGCATCACCTCCCCGGTGCACTGCGCCCCGCCCGCCAACAAGCCCACCCCCGCCGAACGGGACACCTGCCGGGCCTGGCTCGTCCAGGAGCTCGACCTGCTGAGGCCGACGCTGCGGGCGGTGGTCGTCCTCGGCGCCTTCGGCTGGCAGGCGGCGCTGCCCGCGCTCGCCGGGGCGGGCTGGACCGTGCCCCGCCCCCGCCCGGCCTTCACCCACGGCCAACACGTGACGCTCGACGCTCCCGACGGGCCGGACCTGCACCTCTACGGCTGCTTCCACGTCAGCCAGCGCAACACCTTCACCGGCAAACTCACCCCCGAGATGCTGCGCGACGTGCTGCGCACGGCGGCGCGGACGGCGGGGCTGCCCACCCGCTGAGGCCGCACCGTAAAGAGGATGAGCACCCGGGGGCGCTGCGGCTACGGTGCTCCGATGGGCCTGTATCCGGAGATCGAACCGTACGACCACGGCATGCTCGACGTCGGTGACGGCAACCTCGTCTACTGGGAGACCTGCGGAAACCCGCAGGGCAGGCCCGCGCTGGTGCTGCACGGGGGGCCGGGCAGCGGCGCGAGCCCCGGTCTGAGGCGGTACTTCGATCCCGCCGCCTACCGGATCGTCCTCCTCGACCAGCGCGGCGCCGGGCGTTCGCTGCCCCGCGCCGGCGCCCACGACACCGACATGAGCGTCAACACGACCGCCCACCTCATGGCCGACCTGGAGCGGCTGCGGACCCACCTGGGCATCGAGCGGTGGCTGGTGTGGGGTGTGTCGTGGGGCTCGGTCCTGGGCCTGCGGTACGCGCAGACGCACCCCGGGGTGGTGACCGAGCTGGTGCTGACCGGGGTCGCCACCGGCTCCAACGCCGAAGTGGCCCTCCTGACCCGCGGCCTGGGACACATCTTCCCCGAGGCCCACGAGCGGTTCCTCGCCGAGCTGCCCCCGGAGGAACGCGACGGCAACCTCGCGGCCGCCTACAACCGCCTGCTGGAGTCCCCGGACCCGACGGTCCGCGAGCGTGCCGCGCGGGCCTGGACCGACTGGGAGACGGCGACGATCCCGGCACCACCCGGCTCGGTCGCCCGGTTCCGGGACCCGGAGTTCCGCCTGGGCTTCGCCCGTACCGTCACGCACTACTGGGGCAACGACCACTTCCTCGGCGACGGCAACGACGAGGGCGTGGTCCTCAGGGACGCACACCGGCTGAACGGCATCCCCGGCACCCTGGTCCAGGGCAGCCTCGACTTCGGCAACCTCCTCGGCATCGTCTGGCGGCTCCACCACGCCTGGCCGGACAGCGAGCTGGTGGTCGTGGACGAGGCAGGACACGACGCCGGCACGGCCGGCGACGAGGCCCTGATCACGGCGACGGACCAGTACGCACGCGGCGAAACCGGAGGGTGAGGGCCTAAGGGCGCCACACGTAGCGCACGTCCGGCTCGCGCTCCTCGTTCCGATCGCCGTCCGTCCACTCCACGGGCGTGAAACCGTGCCGTGCGTAGAAGCGCCGGGCGGGGGTGTTGATCCGGAAGGTCCACAGCGAGAGCCCGGCCGCCCGGCGCTCCTTGGCCAGCGCGACGAAACGGTCCCCGATCCCGCGCCCGCGCCGCTCCGGGGCGAGGTACAGCTGTGACAGCTCCTCGCCCTCCAGCGCCATCACACCGGCCACCGCGCCGTCGGCCCCCTCCGCCACCCAGGTCTCGTACCGCTCCACCACCACGTCCCGGAACCACGCACGCACCTCGGCGTCCGAGTGGGGCCGGACCACGGTGGGCAGCGCGGCGGAGAAGGACCGCAGCCAGACGTCGGCCGCCGCACGGGCGTCGGCGGCCGCGGCGCGCCGCAGCACGACCGCGTCGGCGCTCCCGCCCGGGCTCACGGACGGCCGTCCTCCGGCACGACCGCGGCCGCGGTGATCTCCACCAGCTGTCCCGGATAGCCGAGGCAGGCCACCCCGAGCAGCGTCGAGGAGTGCGGACCGGCACTCAGCCCGGACGCCTCGACGACGTCCCAGACGGCGGACAGCGCCGCGGTCTCGGTGCTCACGACGTACACGTCGGTCGACACCACGTGCTCCAGGCCGCTCCCGACGGCACGCAACTGCTCGGTGAGGTTCGCGATCACCTGCTCGGCCTGCCGGACCGGATCGCCCTCGCCGACCAGCTTGCCCTCCGCGTCGAGCGGTACGGAACCGGCGAGGAACGCGAGCCTGGTCCCGGCCTCGACGACGGAGGCGTGGGAGTAGGCGGGCGGCGGAAAGAGACCGGGCACGGTCACGCGCTGGATCACGGGGACTCCTGGAAGACGGACGGACGGCCTCCCGATCGTCCGTCCTCCGCCCGCGCCACGCACCCGAATTACCCGTCACCCACGGTCGCGGCCCCCGTCCGGTCGAGCGCGGGATCGTCACACGCGTGCAACACGCGCGTTCCCGCGCCGACCAAGAGCTCCCTTATCGTTGAGACCACGCACCCCGGCCCGGCCACCGTCGCCCGAAGGCTCACCACCGCCTCGACCGGACGACAGGAGCCCCGCACCCCGTGTTCCGCACCGCAGCCCACGCGCTTCCGCCCTGGCTCGGCCACGCCCTGAACACCCAGCGCGGCCCCGTGCCCTGGAACGCGGTGCTCCGGGGTGCGCTGGCCGGCGGCCCGCTGCTGATCGCGGCACTGGCCGCCGGGCGGGCCTCCCTCGGGGTCGTCGCGGCGATCGCCGCCATGCTGGCCGGCATCAACGACCGGCCGGGCAGTCGCCGTACCTCCGTGCGACGGATCGGCGTACCCGCGCTCGCCGGGGCGGCCGGGCTGCTCGTCGGGACGTACGCCGGGCTGCACCTGGGGACTGTGGCGCTCACCGCGCTGCTGACCGGGCTCGGGCTGGCCGCCGGAGCCGTCAGCGCGGTCGGGCCGGTGGCGTCGGCGACCGGGACGCAACTGCTGGTCGGCAGCGCCGTGGGCGCGGGGATGCCGCTGCCCGACCCCGCCTGGCAGACCGTGCCGGCCTTCCTCGCCGGGGCCGGATGGCTGCTCCTGCTGCGGCTGGTGCTGCCCACGCCCGCCTCCCTCGCCGGCGACCTCCGACTCGGCTACCGCTTCGACGGGGAGCGGGCGGCCGTCGCCGACGTCTACGAGGCCGTCGCCGCGCTGCTCGACGCCATCGGCACCGGAGACGCCGTCGCCCGGCGGGCCGCGCTCACCGCCGCTCTCGACCACGCGCAGGACGCGCTCGCCGGGCCCCGGCTGCGGCGCCGTGCCCCGACCGCGGCCGAACGGCGGCTGCACGCCCAGTACGCCGCCGCGCTGCCCCTCGGCGAGGCCGCGACCGCCCTCGCGTGGGCGGAGCGAGCCGTGCCCGCGCGGGCCGCCGAAGGGCCCCGGCGGCTCGCGGCGGCCGTCCGCGGCAACCGCCACGCCGGGCCGCTTCCCGCGCCCAGCCGGTCCGACCCCGCCCTGCGGGCCCTGGACGACGCGCTGCTGCACGCGGCGGAGGCCTTCGACCGGGGCAGGGGACCGGACCTGCACGCCCGGAGGAGGTCGCCCCGCTCCGTGGCGCGGGCGGTGCTCGGCGCGGGCGGGCGGGAGTACGGGCTGCGGGCCGGGCTGTGCTTCGGCGTCAGCGCCGCCGTCGCCCAGGGGCTGCACCACGGTCACTGGTACGGCTCCCACCAGCACTGGTACTGGCTGCCCGCCACCGCCGTCTTCCTCGTCAAGCCCGACCTCGGCCCGCTCGTGTCCCGGGTGCTGTGCCGGGTGGCCGGGACCGTGCTGGGGGCGCTGCTGTTCGCCGGGTTCGCGGCCGTGCTGCCCCGGCCCGAGGGACTGGTCGTCCTCGTCGCGGTCTGCGGTGCCCTGGTGCCGGTCGCCGCGCGGCACTTCGCCGCCCAGACCACCGTCGTCACCGTCCTCGTCCTCTCCCTGGTCATGGTCGGCGGCGAACCGCCGGCCTCCGCGGGCCGTATCGGGGAGACGCTGCTGGCCTGCGCGATCGTGCTCGTGGTCGGGCACCTGCCGATGCCGGGGCAGCAGGGCGCCGGCATCCGGGCGGGCGTCGAGGCCGCCGACGCCGCCGCGCACGCCTACCTCGCGCACGTACTGAGCGAGTCCGACGACCGCACCACCCGGTGGACGCTGCGCCGCGAGGCCTACCGCGCCCTCGCCGAGGTCCGCGCCGCCATCGCCCGGGCCGCCGCCGAACTGCCCGCCCTCGCCCGGCACTCCGAGGGCACCGACGAGGTCGCCGCGGTCCTCGAACGGCTCGTCGACACCACCACCGCGTGCGCGGTGCACCTCGACGACACCGGGCGGCTCACTCCCCGTCACGCCGAACGGCTCGCCGCCCTGCGGGACGAACTCGCCGAACGGCGCGGACGGGTGGGGCGGCGGCGCCGTACGTTGGCGGCATGACGCCTCCCTCTCCCGAGCCCGCCGACCTCGTCATCACCGGCTGCACCGTCCTGGTGCACGACGAACGGGAACGGATCGGCTTCCAGCAGGACGCGGCCGTCGTCGTGCGCGACGGGACCGTCGACTCCGTGACCACCGCCGCCGCCGGGGCCTCGGTGCCCGCCGCCGACCGCATCGACGCACGCGGTCAGGTCGCCCTGCCCGGGCTGATCAACTGCCACACGCACGCGCCGATGGCCGCCCTGCGCGGCCTTGCCGAGGACCTGCCCACCGAGGAGTGGTTCAACGACGTCGTCTGGCCCGTCGAGTCCAACCTCACGGCGCGGGACGTGATCCTGGGCGCCCGGCTGGCCTGCGCCGAGATGATCCGCGCGGGGGTCACCACCTTCGCGGACAGCTACTTCCACATGGACGCCGTGGCCGCGGTCGTCGACCGGTGCGGGATGAGGGCGCAGCTGGGACAGGCGTACTTCTCCTCGCAGGGGCCCGAAGGCAGGGAGGCGTCGCTCGAGTTCGCCCTGCGGTGCCGCGGCCGGGCCGGCGGCCGGATCACCACCGCCCTCGCCCCGCACGCCCCGTACACGGTGACCGACGCCGACCTCACCGCGACCGCGGAACTCGCGCGCGACCACGGCCTGCCCGTGCACCTGCACGCCGCCGAGAACCGCGACCAGACCGACACCAGTCTCGCCCGGCACGGCGCCACCCCGATCGAGGTCCTGGAACGCACCGGCATCCTCGACACCGACGTGCTCATCGCCCACGGCACCGGCATCACCGAGCGCGACCTGCCGCTCCTCGCGCGCGCGGGCGGCCGTACGGCGGTGGCGACCGCGCCCCGCGGCTACCTCAAGTTCGCCTGGCCCGGCACCACACCGGTGCGCGCGCTGCGCGGCATCGGCGTCCCCGTGGGGCTCGCGACCGACGGCGCGGCCTCCAACAACTCCCTCGACGTGTGGGAGTCGATGGCGCTCACCTCCCTGATCCAGAAGTCCACCGAGGGCGACCCCCGCTGGCTGACCTCCCGCCAGGCGCTCCACCACGCCACCGTGCAGAGTGCCGAGGCGGTCGGGCTGGGGGACGCCGTCGGCCGTATCGCCCCGGGGCGGCGGGCCGACCTGATCCTCGTCGACCTCACCGGCCCGCACACCCAGCCCGTGCACGACCTCGCCGCCACGCTGGTGCACAGCGCACGCTCCGCCGACGTGCGCACGACGATCGTCGACGGGCGGGTCCTCATGCGGGACCGAGAGCTGCTCACCGTGGACGTTCCCGAGGTGGTCCGGGAGCTGGCGGAGCGGCTGCCGGACCTGACCGACCGGCGGCACGGGCGGCGCGTCCAGGAGTACGACACCTGAGAAGGCCTGATCCGGCGCGTCTTCGACGGCCTCCGGAAAAGAATCTTGCCGGGCAGCGATGAGTTCCGCTCCGCCCTTCGGTCACCACCCGGACGGCCCGTCCGCTTCGGGCCGTCGGCCGTCGGACCGAAGCACGTCGCACAGGAGGCTGGAGCCATGTCGCTGCCCGAGATCGTCACCCGCGCGGACTGGCGCGCGGCGCGCGAGGCCTTACTGGTCAAGGAGAAGGCGGCCACCCGCGCGCGTGACGCCCTCAACGCCGAGCGGCGCGGGCTGCCCATGGTGGAGGTCGACAAGGAGTACGTGTTCGAGGGCGGCGACGGCAAGGCCACCCTGCTCGACCTCTTCGAGGACCGCGAGCAGCTCGTCGTCTACCACTTCATGTTCGCGCCCGAGTGGGAGGCCGGCTGCCGCAGCTGCTCGGCGTTCCTGGACCAGATCGGTCACCTCGCGCACCTCAGGGCCCGCGGCACCTCGTTCGCGGCCGTCTCCCGGGCGCCCTATCCGAGGATCCTGCCGTTCAAGGCGCGGATGGGCTGGACGCTGCCCTGGTACTCGTCGTACGTCAGCGACTTCAACACCGACTTCGAGGTGACCCTCGAGCACGAGGGCGAGCTGGTGGAGCGGCCGGGACTCAGCTGCTTCCTGCGGGACCGGGACCGGGTCTTCCACACCTACTCGACGTACGAGCGCGGCCTCGACGGGCTCGGCTCGACCACCAGCCTGCTCGACCTGACCGCGCTCGGCCGGCGCGAGCCCTGGGAGAAACCCGAGGGGCGGGCGTCGGCTCTCGGTGCCCCTGCGGGCAGTGGGAGAGTCCGCTATCACGACGAGTACGAGGACTGAGACGCTCGGTGGCGAAAACGGCCGAACGGACGAGGTGTGGATCACCCTTTGCGGTGAACGGGTGTCAACTACGTCTCAGTACCATCACCCCACGAGGCATTCGCTCCATGGTTGGCGTTTAACTCTACGAGTACAGCGCTACATGGAGGTGCGGAGTGAACGGGCGAACGGTGCTCGAACGCTTTCCCGCCGGCGGACCGCGGGGATCCTGGCCGGCGGAGGAGTTCGCACAGGCGCGGCGTCTGGAAGGCCTGCCCGCCGAGGTCGTCATGGACCTCGCCTCGGACATGTTCCTGGTCGTCGTGCGCCGCGGCGACGCCGTGGGTGACGCGGCGGCCTGACCGCCGGCGCCCGGTGCCTATGCGCTGACCGTCCGCGACCAGGTGGGCGTCGTGTTCGTCAGCCGGCACAGAGCCAGGTACAGCGGGATGGGCGGCGTATAGGGAACCGTGCCGTCCGAGCGGTGCAGGAGCCCGGGGAGGTCCGCAGCCCCCGGCACCACCGCACCGGTGGCGTAACGCGCGGGCGCCGGCCACTCCAGGGCGTAGTCGGAGTCGGACGGGACGATCCACCACCAGTGCGTCTCATCGGCGTAGACGCACCCCACGCGCGGCAGCCGGGGCAGCACCTGCTGGGCGAGGAGGGCGGGCACCGCCACCGCGTCGCAGCCCAGCGGTGCGGTCATGCCTTCCGGCACCGGCAGTCTCACGGGCGTCCGGGCGGTGTGCCGTCCGCGCTGCATGCGGACCATCGTGTCCAGGCCGAGCGGTCGGATGCCGGACGCAGCCCTCATAGCCATTCGGTCCCCGTTCCGCGGCGTGTCTCCCGGCTCTCCCGGCGGCGGGACTCCGCCTCGCCGTCGTCCCCCGGTGCGTCCGCGGGTCCGGGTTTCGGTCGGGCGCCCCAGCCCAGGTCGTCGCGGGGCGCCGTGGGGGCGAGAGGTTCGTCGGCCCGGCGCGGCAGCTCGGCCCAGACCAGCAGTCCGGGGCCCTGCTCGTGCGCCCCCCAGGCGTCGCACAGGGCGTCGACGAGGATCAGACCCCTGCCGTGTTCGTCCTCGGGCTGCTGATCGGCCGAGGGGTGGGGCTGGCCGGGGGCGCAGCCCTCGTCGCGCACGGCTATGCGGACCAGGTCGTCGGCGTCGTGCAGCTCGCACACTATGTGTCTGCTCGCCGTGTGCACGATCGCGTTGGTCACCAGTTCGGAGACCACCAGGGCCGCGGTGTCACAGGTGTCCTCGCACACCGCCCAGCCGCTCAGCCGGGCCCGTGTCAGGCGTCTGGCCTGCGAGGGAGAGCCCGGATGAGCGGCCAGCTCGAAGCGGAACCGGCGCTCGGCGGCGGTGGCTCCCGAGGAGCCGGCTCCCATGGCGGCACCGAGGCCCAGGGAGCCCACGGCGGCGTCTGTTCCTAAGGGCGCGGACGGAATCACGCTTGCCACTATCGCCCCGCCGTGAACACTTGGCAAGTGTCACTCTGAAAAATGCAGAGTGCTGTGTGACGTTCTGGACGGCCGTGGCACACTGCTCGCAACAGCACGTCGAGCGGCGCCACTTCAGGCCGTCCGAAAGGCCCTCGCGGTCATTCGAACAGGTCTTCGAATGGCGCCGCCGGGCTGTCCGGTACCGGGACACGCCGGGGCTCGCCGCGGCTGCCCGTACAACGGAACAGGGACGCAAGGACTCTTTCAGGACTCTTCAGGAGGTGGGCGGTGAGCGAGCCGCGGTCCGCGCCGACGGTCGGCCAGGTCGTACTCGGCCGGCGCCTGCTGGACCTGCGGGAACGCGCCGGTCTGAAACGCGAGGAAGCCGCCCGCATCCTGCGCGTCGCCCCGGCCACGGTGCGCCGCATGGAGATGGCCGAGGTCGCCCTCAAGATCCCGTACCTCCAGCTCCTGCTGAAGGCCTACGGCGTGAGTGACGAGGAGGCCGACGCGTTCGTCCGGCTGGCCGAGGACGCCAACAAGCCGGGGTGGTGGCAGCGCTTCCACGACATCCTGCCCGGCTGGTTCTCGCTGTACGTCAGCCTCGAGGGCGCGGCCTCCCTGATCCGCTCCTACGAGCCCCACTTCGTCCCCGGGGTGCTGCAGACCGAGGACTACGCGCGCGGGGTGCTGCGCTCGGGCGCCGTCGGCCAGACCCGGCCGGACGACATCGAGCGCCACGTCGACCTGCGCATGCAACGCCAGGAACTGCTCACCCGTAAGGACGCACCCCGGCTGTGGGTCGTGATGGACGAAACCGCGCTGCGCCGCCCCGTCGGGGGGCCGGAGGTGATGCGTGCCCAGATCGACCGGCTGCTCGAGGCCGCGAAGCTGCCCAACGTGACGCTGCAGATCGCCCCGTTCGCGAACGGGCCGCACCCCGGCACGTACGGGCCCTTCGTGCTGTTCCGATTCGCCATGCCGGAACTCCCGGACATGGTCTACAGCGAGTACCTGACCGGCGCCGTCTACCTGGACGCGCGCGCCGAGGTGGCGACCCACCTCGAGGTCATGGACCGCATGGCGGCGCAGGCCGCCACGGCACATCGCACGAAGGAGATCCTCCGGGATCTCCGCAAGGAGCTGTGAATGAACCGCATCAAACGCCAGCGTCCGCCACTGACCCGCGGTGAGCGGATCTACAACGGCATGCCGGCCCGTGAACTGGGCAGCGAGGGCTGGCACAAGCCGTGGAGCGGCGGCAACGGAGGCAACTGCCTGGAGGCGATGAAGCTCGCCGACGGCCGGATCGCGGTACGGCAGTCCACCGACCCGGACGGGCCGGCGCTGATCTACACCTCGGCCGAGATGACGGCGTTCATCGAGGGGGCCAAGGCGGGAGAGGCGGACTTCCTGCTGTCCTGAACCCTGTGCTCCGTTGATTGTTGTTTTTAAGCTGTTTGGCACTGAGTCGGTCACCCATCGCGACGAGAACTCAACACCTGGGAGTGCGTCATGACCGGGCATCGTCCCACCGCCGGGATCGACACGAGCAAGCCGCACCCCGCGCGGATGTACGACTGGTATCTCGGCGGAAAGGACAACTACCCGGTCGACGAGGCGATGGGCCGGCAGATGCTCACCCTCGACCCGAGGGTGCCGGTGATGGCGCGGGTCAACCGCGCCTTCATGCACCGTGCCACCCGATGGCTGGCGGCCCACGGCACACGGCAGTTCCTGGACGTCGGCACCGGTATACCGACCGAGCCCAACCTGCATCGGGTCGCCCAGGAGACCGCGCCCGACGCCCGCGTCGTCTACTGCGACAACGATCCCATCGTGCTGGCCCACGCGGCGGCCCTGCTGCGCGGTACGCCCGAGGGGAAGACCGAGTACCTCCAGGCCGACGTCCGGGACCCGGACGCCGTCCTGGAGGGCGCCGGGAAGGTCCTGGACTTCGACCGGCCGATCGCGCTGTCCCTGGTCGCGCTGCTGCACTTCGTCTCCGACGAGGAGGGCGCCCACGACCTGGTCCGCCGGCTGCTGGACGCGCTGCCCTCCGGCAGTCACCTGGTGATGACCCATGCGACGGCCGACTTCACCCCCGAGCAGTCGCGGGCGGCCACCGAGAAGCTGCGGGCCGCCGGAGTCACCCTGGCCCTGCGCTCGCGCGAGGAGTTCACCCGCTTCTTCACCGGCCTCGACCTGGTCGAACCCGGCGTCGAGGTGCCGCATCGGTGGCACCCCGAGCTGGGCGACCCGGTCGCCGGCCAGGAGGACGGCGTCATCCCGGGCTACGGGGCGGTGGCCCGCAAGCCCTGACCTGTCGCGGCGGCTCAGGCCGGCCGGCGGCTCAGGCGAGGGCCAGTACGTAGGCGACTGCCGCGGCGGCCGAGGCAACCGCACGGACGTGGTTCCACGCCGTCCACTCCCGGACGTAGCCGGGCCAGCGGCCGGCCGCCTCCGCGGAGCCCGGCTCCAGCCGGAGCAGCGCCGCGTTGCGCGGCACGTTGGCGCCGGCCGTGACCCCGAACGCCCCCACCAGGTACAGCGCACTGCCGAGCAGCAGCTCCACCGCCGCCTCCCCGGGCCACACCACGAACGTCACCACGGCGATCGCAGCGGCCAGCACCGCCGTCCCGAGGAACACCGACATGAAGGCCGGCCGCACCGCGGCCGTGTTGATCGCGTTCATCGCGGCGACCCCCTGCGCGGGCGGCAGCGCCGCGAGCCCCCGCATGACGAAGGCCGAGAAGGCGCAGAAGACTCCGGCCGTCACACCGGTCCCCAGCACGCCCAGCACCGTCAGCACGAAGTACGGTCCCTCGGTCATGTCCCGCCCACTCCCACCCGTCGAGTGCCGGCCGGCCCGGTGGCCGCCCGTCGTCGTCCCCCAAGTCAACCCCCGCACCGGCACGGTGACCATGGCCGAGCGCATCGCGCCCATGCGCGAGCGTCCAGGCGGCCGGCACGACGGGCGACGGGGCGAGTGACGCATCATGGGCGGGTGCGACTGGAAGCGATCACCTGGGACCGGCTCGGCGACCGGCTCGCCGAGCGCCTGCTCGGCCTGGAGCCCGCCGACGGCAGCGCCTGGACGCGCGTCGCCCTCGACGGCGCCCCGGCCGCCCGCCCCGGCGACCTCGCCGACCGCATCGGCGAGGCGCTGCGCGTCCGCGGCCGCCCCTCACTCGTCGTGGGAACGGAGGGCTTCCTGCGGCCCGCCTCGCTCCGTCTGGAGTACGGGCACCAGGACGTCGAGTCCTACTACAACGGCTGGTACGACACCGGCGCCCTGTGGCGCGAGGTCTTCGACCCCGTCGGGCCCGGCGGCGACGGGCGGGTCCTGCCCGACCTGTGGGACCCGGTCACCGACCGCGCCACCCGCAGCCCCCGCGCCCCGCTGCCCGCCGGCGGCGTGCTGCTGCTCCACGGCCCCTTCCTGCTGCGCCACTGGTTCCCGCTGGATTTGAGCGTCCATCTCGTCCTCACCCCCGGCGCGCTGCGCCGCCGCACCCCCGAGTCCGAGCACTGGACCCTGCCCGCCTTCGAGCGCTACGACGAGGAGACCGACCCCTCCGGCACCGCCGACGTCGTGGTGCGCGCCGACGATCCACGCCGTCCCGCCTGGAACGGCTGACCGGAGGGCCGTTGCCGCCGGAGCGTCGCCCCCTTCGGGCAAGGCGGACAACTGGGATGATCCCAGCATGACGCGAACCGACGGATACCTCCTCGACAACGCTCAGGCCGAGGCTGCGGAGCGCTTCGACGCCTTCGCCGCCCTCTTCGACCCCACCACGTTCCGGCACCTCCAGGCGCTCGGCGTCGGGCCCGGGTGGCGCTGCTGGGAGGTCGGAGCCGGAGGCACCTCCGTGGTGTCGTGGCTGGCCAAGCGGGTGGGACCGACCGGCAAGGTCCTCGCGACGGACATCGACACCTCACGGGTCGCCCCGGCCGGCCGGCCGCCCGTCGAGGTCCGGGTGCACGACGTCGGCGCGGAGGAACCGCCGGGGGACGGCTTCGACCTCGTGCACGCCCGGCTCGTACTCGTCCACGTCCCCGACCGGGATCGGGCGTTGCGGTCCATGATCCAGTCCTTGCGGCCGGGCGGCCGCCTCCTGGTCGAGGACGCCGACCCGGCACTGCAGCCGCTGCTCTGTCCCGACGAGTACGGCCCCGAGCAGGAGTTGGCGAACAGGCTCCGGCACGGCTTCCGCCAGCTGCTGTCCCGGCGTGGCGCCGACCTGTCCTACGGCCGCCGCCTGCCCCGGCTGCTCAGGGAGGCGGGCCTGCGCCGGGTGGAGGCCGACGCCTACTTCCCGGTCACCTCGCCCGCGTGCGCCGCCCTGGAGTCCGCGACCGTACGGCAGATCCGCGACCAGCTGGTCTCCGCGGGGGTGGCCTCCCACGACGACATCGACCGCCACCTCGCGAACGTCGCGGCCGGGGGCATGGACCTCGCGACGGCACCGATGATCTCGGCGTGGGGGCGCAAGGGGTGACCGACGGCCGCCCGTCACGTGAGGGGAGCGTCGCCACCCGTCGCGAGGGACGACCGGCGCCACCCGTCGCGAGAGGGTGACCGCCGCTGTTCGTCGGCCGCTCGCGGGCCGGCCGCTCGCGGAGGTCTCCCGCCCACCCCTTCGACCGCCCGCGCGCCCGCCCGGCATCCGGCGGCCGCCGCAGCCTCGGGCTCCGCGCCCCCGAGCAGCGCGGCGAGGAACGCGCCGGTGAAGGCGTCACCGGCGCCCGTGCTGTCCCGCGGCGACGCCGCCACGGCGGCGACCCGTGCGCCCACGGCGCCGGACCGGGCCACCAGCGCCCCTTCCGCCCCCAGCTTGGCGACCACCAGCGGAACGTGCCGGCTGAGCTTCGCGGCCGCGTCCGCCGCGTCGGGCAGGCCGGTGAGCAGACACGCCTCGTCACGGCTGGGCAGCAGCACGTCCACGCCCTCGACCAGGCCGAGGAACCGGCCGACGCCCAGCCCGGCGAGGAACCCGGCCGACGCGGGGTCCAGACTGACGGGCACCCCACGCGCGCGTGCCGCCGCCAGGACGACCGACACCAGGGCGCGGCCCGGCGCCGAGAAGAGGAGATACCCCGACAGGTGCAGCCGGCCCACGCCGTCGAGCAGCGCGTCCGACCAGTCGTCCGGCCCGATCAGCAACGACGCCCCGCTGTCCGTCAGGAACGTCCGCTCGGCCGCGTCACCGGTGTCGACGAGGCAGATCACCGTGCCCGTGGGCGCCGTCGCGTCGACCACGAGCAGCGGACGCACCCCGCACGCCGCCAGCTCCCGCTCGTGCCACGCGGACGCGTCGGCGCCCACCCGGCCCAGCAGCCGCACGTCCGCGCAGCCCGCGTACGCGGCCCAGCAGGCCACGTTGGCCCCCGCCCCGCCGGGCAGCCGCCGGATCGAGGCGGCGGTGTCCGTGCCGGCGGCCAGCGGCCCCCGGTGCCTGGCCACGACGTCCGTGACCACGTCCCCGACGACCAGCAGCGCACCGTCCGGGGCGGTGCTCATGCCCCGGTCCAGGCCGCCGCGATCCGGGCCGCGAGCCGCACGTTGCCCCGCACCGCCGCCAGGTTGGCGCTCAGCGAGGCACCGTCGGTGAGCCGTACCAGGCGTTCGAGCAGGAACGGCGTGACCGCCTGGCCGGTGACACCCTCCGCCTCGCACGCGTGCAGCGCGTCGGCGAGCACGCGCGCGTGGAGCGCGGGATCGAGCTGCTCCTCCTCGGGAACGGGGTTGGCGACCACGAGCGCGGACGGCGGTCCGCCCAGGGCGTCCTGCGCTCGCATGACCGCCGCCACCTGCTCCGGATCGTCCAGCGTCCAGTCCACGGGGTGTCCCGAGTCGGACAGGTAGAAGCCGGGGAAGCGGTCCGTCCCGTAACCCGCCACCGCCACCCCCAGCGTCTCCAGCCGCTGCAGGGTCGCCGGGACGTCCAGGATCGACTTCACGCCGGCGCAGACCACCGTGATCCGGGTGCGGGCCAGCAGTCCCAGGTCGGCCGACTCGTCCTGGGTCACCGTCCACTCCCGGTGCACGCCGCCCAGCCCGCCGGTCGCGAACACCCGGACGCCCGCGAGGGCCGCCAGCAGGGCGGTCGCCGACACGGTGGTCGCCCCGCTCGCGCCACGGGCCACCGCGAGCGGCAGGTCCCGGTGCCCCAGCTTGCGGATGCCGTCCTCGTTGGCCACCCGCTCCAGCTGCTCCTTGTCGAGTCCGACATGCGGCCGTCCGTCCAGCACGGCGATCGTCGCCGGTACGGCGCCCTCCCGCCGCACCGCCTCCTCCAGCTCCCGCGCCACCAGCAGGTTGCGCGGGCGCGGCAGGCCGTGCGCGATGATCGTGGACTCCAGGGCCACCACGGGGCGACGCGCGTCGAGCGCCTCCCGCACCTCTTCCGACACCACCAGCTTCACGCGCCTGCCTCCTGTCCGACGGTCTCCCTCGGCTCCGCTCTCCCTCATCCCTGGCGGGCGGAAGACGCGGCCAAACCCCGCCGGCACCGGAACAAAACCGTTGCGGCCCCCGGGACGGGACACCAGCCTGGGGCCATGACGGACAACACGACACGTCTCGACCACGTGGTCCTGTGGGTACGCGACCCGGTCGCCGCGGCCGGCTTCTACGAGAGGAACCTCGGCTGCGAGCCCCTGCGGCTCGCCGAGTACGCCGCGGGGACGGTGAGCTTCCCTTCCGTGCGGATCAACGACGAGACCATCCTCGACCTCGCACCGCACTCCATGGCGGCCCGCATGCGCATGCTCCCGGGAGCCGACGCCAGTGCCGGGCATCCCGTCAACCACATCTGCGTGTCCCTGCCCGCCGACGACTTCGACGCACTGCGCGCCCGGCTGCAGGAGCGGTCCATACCGGTCTCGGACCTCTCGCACGACTCCTACGGCGCCCGCGGCCCGGCCAGGCGGAGCTTCTACTTCGGCGACCCGGACGGCAACATCATCGAGGCACGGCACTACGACTGAGGCCCGTCCGGCAATTCCCGTCTGATGCGCGACGTCGTGCGCGCACTCTCGGGCACCCGGTCCCGCCCGTCCCGACCCGCCCGTCAGAACAACGGCTCGGGCAGGACGCCCTCCAGCGCGAGCAGCCGCCGCTTGGTGTCCACGCCGCCGCCGAATCCGCCGATGCCCCCGTCGCTCTCCACGACCCGGTGACACGGCACGACGACCGGCAGTGGATTGGCCCCCATGGCCAGGCCCACCGCCTGCGCGGCGCCCGGCTGACCCACCCGGCCGGCCAGGTCGCCGTAGCCGACGACCGAGCCGTAGGGGACGCCGGACGCCAGCTCGCGCAGCACCTGCCGGTTGAACCCCGAGATCAGCGACCAGTCCAACGGCAGGTCGAAGTCGCGCAGCCGGCCCGCGAAGTACGCCCGCACCTGGCCTGTCGCCTCGGTCAGCAGCGGGGAGCCGGGCGCCTCGACGGGCTCCGTGCCCAGCCGGGCCGCGAGCCTGTCGAGCGCCCGGTCGCGCGCCGCGCCGGTGGCGTGGAACACGACGTTGACCAGACCGTCGCGGGTGGCGGCCAGCAGCAGCGGGCCGATGTCGGTGCCGACGACGGTCCACACGGCCCGCTGCTCGTTGTCCCCAGGGCTGTCCATGCGCCCACCGTACGGCCCGCCACTGACAACGCCCCGCCACCGGCGACGCCCCGTCGGTTCCACGGCGCCGGGGTCAGTCCACGGCGTCCCGCACCACGTCGGGCTTGTTGGTGATGATGCCGTCGACGTCGTACCCGGCGACCCGGCGCGCGGTGTCCGCGTCGTTCACCGTCCAGGTGAGCACCTCCAGCGGCCTGCCGTGCGGGCCCGTGAACGCGTGCACCGCGGACACGTAGCTCATGGACAGGGAGCCGTGCGACGGGTTGATCTGGTCGGCGAACTCCGCGTACTCCGGCAGGTCCGACACGGCCGGAGTGCCGAGGAACCCGGTCTTGACGGCCGGCTTGAGGTCGTGGACCGTCCGGACGCTGTCGGCGTCGAAGCTCTGCACGACCAGCCGTCCCGCCACGTGCCGCCGGTCGAGCCAGCCCTCGTTGGCGAGGACCTTGAGGGTCTGCCGCTCGATGCCCGGGTACAGACCGGGGCTCTTCAGCTCCAGCAGCAGCTTCTGGTGGTTGTGGTCCACGCGGTTCACGTACTGCTCCAGCGTCGGCACGCGCGCGCCCGCGTACTCGGGGCCGAACCAGCTTCCCGCGTCCAGCCGCGCGATCTCCGCGGCCGTGAAGTCCTTCACCTTCCAGGGCGACCGGTCCGGGAAGACCTCTTCCACGTCGGTCGTGCGGGCCAGGCTCTCGTCGTGGAGGACGACGAGTTCGCCGTCCCGGGTGCGCTGGACGTCGTTCTCCACCCAGCGGATGCCCAGCTCGGCGGCCCGGTCGACGGCGGCCAGCGTGTTCTCCGGCGCGTACCCGGAAGCACCCCGGTGGGCGACGACCGTGGGCCCTTCGCCGCCCGCCCCGTCGGCCCGGGCGTGCGAGAGGGGAGCCGTGAGGGCGACCCCCAGAAGAGCGGTGGTCGTGACGGCTACTGCGCGTACGTGCATGCGTACTCCTCGCCTCGAACGATCACGGACAGCACCACTGTGACATCAGAGAGTCAACAAGAGAGGGGTGCGGAGTGGCCACAGGCTGAATGGAGTTGCTCAACTACGCTCACGCAGGCGGCACAACTGGGGCGAGACCGTGATTCTTTGCCGGAGAATCGTTCGACCATTCCGGTGGAAGTCATACTCTCTGCCTCGACCCTGATCGTTCGCGCGGTTCTGGGAGGGGGCGCACATCGGAAGGAACCGGCACACCACCGGGGCGTAAGTAGGCGGAAAGGCAGCCGCACATGCACAACACGGTCGACGGCTTCAGCTACGGACTCGTCACCCCGCTGGTGGCCTACCTCATGGCCTGCCTCGGCGGCGCCCTCGGCCTGCGCTGCACCGCCAGGGCCATGCTGGTCAGCCGTTCCTGGCGCCCCGGATGGCTCGCCCTCGGCTCGGCGGCGATCGGCTCCGGCATCTGGACCATGCACTTCGTCGCGATGATGGGGTTCACGATCGAACACACCCCGATCCGCTACGACTGGCTGATGACCTTCGCCAGCCTGGCGGTCGCCATCGTCATGGTCGGCGTCGGGATCTTCATCGTCGGCTACCGGGGCGCGCGCGGCACGGCCCTGTTCACCGGCGGCACCCTCACCGGCCTGGGCATCGCCTCGATGCACTACCTCGGAATGGCCGGGATGCACCTGGACGGACAGCTCACGTACAACACGCTCACCGTCGCCGCGTCCGTCGTCATAGCCATGGCCGCCGCCACCGCCGCGCTGTGGGCGGCCGGACAGGTCCGGGGCTTCCTGTGGAGCGTCGGCGCGGCCCTGATCATGGGACTTGCCGTCACCGGCATGCACTACACCGGGATGGCCGCCGTCCAGGTCCACCTCACCGGCACGGCCGAGCCCTCCGTCGGCGGATCGTCCGCCGAACTGCTCGCCCCCATGCTGATCGGTCCCCTCGCCTTCCTCCTCCTCGCCGCCGTCGTCGTCCTGTTCGACCCGCTGATCGTCATGGGGAGGCCCGCCGTGGTCCCCGTCGAGCGGAAACCCGGCGTCCCCGCCCACTCCGAGGCCCCGCGCACCGTCCGGCACCCGGCACACCACCCCGCCCGCCGCACCCGCCGCCCCCTCGCCCACCGGCGCACCCGCACCCCGCAGAACCGCTGACCGGGACCGGTTGTCAGTGCGGGGTCGTACGGTGGAACCCATGCGGCCCGTTTCCCAGATCGAACGCACGGTGGCGCCCTTCGAGGTCGTCAGCCCCTACCAGCCCAGCGGCGACCAGCCGGCGGCCATCGCCGAGCTGGCCCGGCGCGTCCAGGCAGGCGAGAAGGACGTCGTCCTGCTCGGCGCCACCGGCACCGGCAAGTCCGCCACCACCGCGTGGATGATCGAGAAGCTACAGCGCCCCACCCTGGTCATGGCGCCGAACAAGACCCTGGCCGCCCAGCTGGCGAACGAATTCCGCGAGCTCCTGCCGAACAACGCCGTCGAGTACTTCGTCTCGTACTACGACTACTACCAGCCCGAGGCCTACGTCCCCCAGTCGGACACCTACATCGAGAAGGACTCCTCGATCAACGAGGAGGTGGAGCGCCTGCGCCACTCCGCCACCAACTCGCTGCTCACCCGCCGCGACGTCGTCGTGGTCGCCTCCGTCTCCTGCATCTACGGCCTCGGCACCCCCCAGGAGTACGTGGACCGCATGGTCCCCCTGCGGGTCGGCGAGGAGCACGACCGGGACGAGCTGCTGCGCCGCTTCGTCGACATCCAGTACACGCGCAACGACATGGCCTTCACCCGCGGCACCTTCCGGGTGCGCGGCGACACCATCGAGATCTTCCCGGTCTACGAGGAGCTGGCCGTCCGCATCGAGATGTTCGGCGACGAGATCGAGGCCCTGTCCACGCTTCACCCGGTCACCGGCGAGATCATCAGCGACGACCAGCAGCTCTACGTCTTCCCCGCCTCCCACTACGTCGCCGGTCCCGAGCGCCTGGAGCGGGCGGTCAACGACATTGAGAAGGAACTGGCCGAGCGCCTGACCGAGCTGGAGAAGCAGGGCAAGCTCCTGGAGGCCCAGCGGCTGCGGATGCGCACCACCTACGACATCGAGATGCTCCGCCAGATCGGCTCCTGCTCCGGCGTGGAGAACTACTCGATGCACTTCGACGGCCGCTCGCCCGGCTCCCCGCCGAACACCCTGCTCGACTACTTCCCGGACGACTTCCTGCTCGTCGTCGACGAGTCGCACGTCACCGTGCCGCAGATCGGCGCGATGTACGAGGGCGACGCCTCCCGCAAGCGGACCCTGGTCGACCACGGCTTCCGGCTGCCCTCCGCGCTCGACAACCGCCCGCTGAAGTGGGAGGAGTTCCAGGAGCGCATCGGTCAGACCGTGTACCTGTCGGCGACCCCGGGCGCCTACGAGCTGTCCCGTGCGGACGGCGCCGTCGAGCAGATCATCCGCCCCACCGGCCTCGTCGACCCCGAAGTCGTCGTCAAGCCCACCGAGGGCCAGATCGACGACCTGGTGCACGAGATCCGCACGCGCACCGAGAAGGACGAGCGGGTTCTGGTCACCACCCTCACCAAGAAGATGGCCGAGGACCTCACCGACTACTTCGTGGAGCTCGGCATCCAGGTCCGCTACCTCCACAGCGACGTCGACACCCTCCGCCGCGTCGAGCTGCTGCGCGAACTGCGCGCCGGCGAGTACGACGTCCTGGTCGGCATCAACCTGCTGCGCGAGGGCCTCGACCTGCCCGAGGTGTCCCTGGTGGCGATCCTCGACGCCGACAAGGAGGGCTTCCTGCGCTCCGGCACCTCCCTCATCCAGACCATCGGCCGCGCGGCGCGCAACGTCTCCGGCCAGGTCCACATGTACGCGGACAAGATCACGCCGGCGATGGAGAAGGCCATCGACGAGACCAACCGCCGCCGCGAGAAGCAGATCGCGTTCAACAAGGCGAACGGCATCGATCCCCAGCCGCTCCGCAAGAAGATCAACGACATCGTCGCCCAGATCGCCCGCGAGGACGTCGACACCGAGCAGCTCCTCGGCTCGGGCTACCGCCAGGCGAAGGAGGGCAAGGGCGCCAAGGCCCCCGTGCCCGCACTGGGCGGCCAGACGGCCGGCGGGACCAAGGCGGCCAAGGCCCGGGCCACGGAGACGGCGGTGACCGACCGCCCGGCGGCGGAGCTGGCCGGACAGATCGAGGACCTGACCACCCGCATGCGGGCCGCCGCGGCCGACCTCCAGTTCGAGATCGCGGCCCGACTGCGCGACGAGGTCTCCGAGATGAAGAAGGAACTGCGCCAGATGAAGGAGGCGGGCCTGGCCTGACGGCCCGTCCGGGCAGCCCACTGTGTTGCAAGACCGACACAAAGCGCGGACCGGGGTGGGGCACTGTCAGTGCCCCTGCGTAGGGTTCTGGTCAACCGCGGGTACCGCGGCAACAGGGGACAGTTCGAGAGGGGATCAGCGCGTGACCGTCAACATGACCAAGGGTCAGGCCATCAGTCTGCAGAAGAGCGACGGCGGCAGCCTGACGTCGGTGCGCATGGGTCTCGGCTGGCAGGCGGCTCCCCGGCGCGGCCTGTTCGGTTCGCGCACCCGGGAGATCGACCTGGACGCCTCCGCCGTCCTCTTCGCGGACAAGCAGCCGGTCGACGTCGTCTTCTTCCGCCACCTGGTGAGCGACGACGGCTCGGTGCGCCACACCGGGGACAACCTCGTCGGCGGTGTCGGCCAGGGCGGCGACGACGAGGCGATCCTCGTCGACCTGCAGCGCGTCCCGGTCCACATCGACCAGATCGTCTTCACGGTCAACTCCTTCACCGGCCAGACCTTCCAGGAAGTGCAGAACGCCTTCTGCCGCCTGGTCGACGAGACCAACGGCCAGGAGCTCGCCCGCTACACCCTGGCCGGCGGCGGTGCCTTCACGGCCCAGATCATGGCCAAGGTGAACCGCGCGGGCCAGGGCTGGGCGATGACCGCCATCGGCACCCCGGCCAACGGCCGTACCTTCCAGGACCTGATGCCGGCGATCCTGCCGGTCCTGTAGCGGGCGGCCCGCAGCAGTCCGAGACGAACCGGCCGGTCCCGCTCGCGGGACCGGCCCGACCCGCATGACGCCTCGCGGGTGACGCACGATCGACACAGGGGGAAGGCGATGACGGCCGAGCTGACGCGGGGGCAGAACCACCCGCTTCCCGGGGCGCGTCTCGAGATCCGGGTCTCGGCCGGTACGCCGGTCGTGGCCGGGGCCACGCTCGGTGACGAGAACGGCACCGTCCACGGTGTAGAAGGGGTGGCCCACCCGGGCGCGCCCACCCTGCCGGGCCTGGAGGTCTCCCGGCAGGCCGCCGCCGACCACCGCCTCGCGGTGGACCTGGACGCCATGCCGGACACCGTGCACCGCGTCAGTGTCCTGCTCGCCCTGCCCGCCGGCGGGAGCGGTCCGGCCCGGTTCGGGGCCGTCGCCGCGCCCTTCGTCGCCGTCACGGGCCTGGACGGCGACGAGGTCGCCAGCTACACCCTCACCGGTCTGGAGGCCGAGTCCGCCGTCGTCGCGCTGGAGCTCTACCGGCGTCAGGGCGCCTGGAAGGTGCGCGCCGTCGGCCAGGGCTACGCGGGCGGCCTCGCCGAACTCTTCGCCGACCAGAAGCTGTCCCAGGCCCACCAGCTCGCGGGAAGCATCCACGAGGCGGTGGCGAGCGGACTCGCCCGTTCGATACCGGCTCCTCCGGCCGCCGCTCCGGCGCACCGACCGGACCACGGCGCCACGCCCCGGACCGGCCCGGGCGGCACCGGTGGTCCCGTGGCGCCGACGTCTCCGTACGACTCCCAGGGCGCTCCCGGTCCCGGCCCGCAGACGCCCGGGGCGCCGGGACAGCACGGAGCGCAGCAGCCGTACGCGGGCGGCCCGGACGGCCCGATCGGCCCCGGGGAAGAGCCCGCCACCGCCGGCCAGCCGTCCGCGCCCGCCGGAGGCCGCCCCATCGACTACAGCCACCCGCGCCGGCAGACCGCGGCACCGCCCCCGCCCCCGCCGGCCGCGCCCCCGGCCGCACCGGGGCAGCCCGCCCGGCCCGTCGCCGGTGACGCCACCGGCTGGTCCATGGAGGAACGCCTCTACAACCAGGTGTGGGGCATGTTCGAGGACCTGGCCCGCACCACGGCCGCCTACCGCAGCGCCGTCGACTTCGCCGACTCCCGGATGGAGAAGGAACTCGACCAGGCGCTGTCCGACCCGCGCAACCGGATCGGCGGGCAGGGCGACGCCGCCCGGGAGGCGGCGCGCGGCCGGCACGCTCAGTTGGTTTCCCAGGCCAGGGAGGTCCTGGACCGGGACGTCGCCCAGCTCGTCGCGGAGGCCGAGGTCGTCGAACCCGCCCTGCCGGCGGCCTTCGCGCGCTGGGACAACCCCGTCTGGCACGCCTACCGCGTCCCCATGGAGATCCCGATGGCCGTGCGGCTCGGCGATCTGCATCTGCCCGAGGCCGACCGCGTACGCGTCCCCATGCTGATCCGGCTGCCGCTCGAGCGCGGCCTGTGGATCGACAGCGGACGCTCGGCCTCGCTCGACGGCTCGTTCGCCGACTCCCACGAGATGCGGCGCCTGGGCCTGGAGACGGCCGTGGCCCACGCGGCCCGGCTGCTCGCCGTCTACCCGGCGGGCGAGTTCACCGTGCACGTCATCGATCCGGCCGGATCGGGGGCGCAGGCGCTGGCGCCGCTGGTGCAGAGCGGGGTGCTCGCCGCGCCGCCC
Source organism: Streptomyces sp. CCM_MD2014 (assembly GCF_000772045.1). Classification (GTDB taxonomy): domain Bacteria; phylum Actinomycetota; class Actinomycetes; order Streptomycetales; family Streptomycetaceae; genus Streptomyces; species Streptomyces salinarius. Next base: position 6,628,709 of record NZ_CP009754.1, read on the forward strand.
GCCCAGGGCGCCGCCGGGGCGGCGGACGTGCTGGCCCGTCTCACCCAGCGCGTGGACCTGGTGCAGATGGCGTTGCGCGGGGGAGCACCCGACGCGCTCCCGCCCGGCCTCGACACCTCGCAGCAGCTGCTGATCGTCAACGACTTCCCCCACGGTTTCGACGACCGGGCCGTCAACCAGCTGCGCTACCTCGCCGACGAGGGGCCGGCCGTCGGAGTCCACCTGATGATGGTCGCCGACCGCGAGGAGTCCGCCGGCTTCGGACCGCTGCTCGACCCGCTGTGGCGCTCGCTGCTGCGGCTGACGCCGGTGGCCGACGACCACCTCGCCGACCCGTGGGTCGGACACGCCTGGACCTACGAGCCGCCGCTCGTGCCGCCCGGCAGCCAGGTGCTTCAGCAGGTTCTCGCGCAGGTCGCCGCCGCCCGCCGCTCATGGGGCCGATGACCACGCCTGAACTGGTCTTTTGAGCTTTATTTGCAAATCTCTTTACCTTCCCTTGGTGATTGGGGTACTGTCGTCCGTACGGAGGGGAGTACTCCCTGTCTGCTGCGGCGTACCCGTCAATACGGATCAGGCCAGATCCCGGGGCGTCGGCCCGTGGTCCGGGCGCATCACGCGTCCCGGGCCGGGGTGGAAGAGACCTCCGGCAGCGACGACGCTGACATCTGCCGTGTGACGTACTGCCGGAGGCGTAGTGGAAGTCTCGACGACCCTGTGGGTCCTGACCATCGTGGGCCTCGCGGCCCTCATCGCGGTCGATTTCTTCATCGGCCGCAAGCCGCACGACGTATCGATCAAGGAAGCCGGCATCTGGACCGGCGTCTGGATCGCCCTGGCGGGCCTCTTCGGGCTCGGCCTGTTCTTCTTCGGCGGCGGTGAACCCGCCGGCGAGTTCTTCGCGGGCTTCATCACCGAGAAGTCCCTGAGCGTGGACAACCTCTTCGTCTTCGTCCTGATCATGGCGAAGTTCGCGGTGCCCTCGCAGTACCAGCAGCGGGTCCTGCTGATCGGCGTCCTCATCGCCCTGGTCCTCAGGGCGATCTTCATCGCCGCGGGTGCCGCGATCCTCGCCAGCTTCGCCTGGGTCTTCTACATCTTCGGTGCCTTCCTCATCTACACCGCCTGGAAGCTCATCCAGGAGGCACGGGCCGACGAGGAGGACGAGGAGTTCGAGGAGAACAAGCTGCTCAAGGCCGCCGAGCGCCGCTTCGGCGTCGCCGACCGGTACCACGGCACCAAGCTGTGGATCGAGGAGAACGGCAAGCGGGTCATGACCCCGATGCTGGTCGTGATGCTCGCCATCGGCACCACCGACGTGCTCTTCGCGCTCGACTCCATCCCGGCGATCTTCGGCCTGACGCAGGACCCGTACATCGTGTTCACGGCCAACGCGTTCGCCCTGATGGGTCTCAGGCAGTTGTACTTCCTCATCGGCGGCCTGCTGAAGAAGCTGGTGCACCTCTCGTACGGCCTGTCCGTGATCCTGGGCTTCATCGGCGTCAAGCTGGTGCTGCACGCCCTGCACGAGTCCGGCGTGCACGTGCCCGAGATCAGCATTCCGGTCTCGCTCGGCGTGATCTGCTCCGTCCTGATCGTCACCACGATCACCAGCCTCCGCGCCTCCAGGAAGCAGGCCGAGGCGGAAGCGGCGGCGGCCGAGAGCGGCGACGCCCCGAAGGACAGCGTCGAGGCCTGATCCACCCGGGCCGGGGAGCGGGGAGCGGCGCGGAGCCGTTCGCCGCTCCCCGGCCCGGCGGCCTCGGCCCGCCCGGCCACTCGGTGGCCGAAAGGCCCGCAGATCCGGCGTGCGGGCCCCGTTCCCCTCTGCGACGATCACCGCATGGTCACCGGTCCCAGGGCGCTCCTCGCACAGTGGACGACCGTCACGCCCGTGATCGCGGTCGTGCTGCTCGTTCTCACCTGGGGCCGCTCGCTGCCCGGCGTGGTCGTCGCGCTGCTCACGATCGTCCTGGCGGGATCCGTCCTGGCCGCCGTGCACCACGCCGAGGTGGTCGCCCACCGGGTCGGCGAGCCCTTCGGCTCCCTCGTCCTCGCCATCGCCGTCACGGTCATCGAGGTCGCGCTCATCGTGACCCTGATGGCGGACGGCGGCGACAAGAGCGCGAGCCTGGCCAGGGACACCGTCTTCGCGGCCGTCATGATCACCTGCAACGGTGTCGTCGGCCTCAGTCTCCTGGTCGCCTCCCTGCGCCACGGCATCGCGGTGTTCAACCCGGAGGGCACCGGCGCAGCCCTCGCGACGGTGGCGACCCTGGCCACCCTCAGCCTGGTCCTGCCGACGTTCACCACCAGCGCGCCCGGCCCGGAGTTCTCCACCGTGCAGCTGACCTTCGCGGCGCTGTCCTCCCTGGTCCTCTACGGCCTGTTCATCGCGACCCTGACCGTGCGGCACCGCGACTACTTCCTGCCGATCACCCGGCAGGGCGAAGTGATCACTGCCGAGGAACACGCCCACGCACCGTCTCTGCGCACGGCCCTGTTCAGCCTCGGGATGCTGGGCCTGGCGCTGATCGGCGTCGTCGGCCTCGCGAAGGGCGTGTCGCCGACCATCGAGAGCGGGGTGCAGGCCGCCGGACTCCACCACGCCGTCGTCGGCGTCGTCATCGCGCTGCTGGTCCTGCTCCCCGAGACCATCGCCGCCGTGCGCTCCGCACGCCGCGACCGGGTGCAGACCAGCCTCAACCTCGCGCTCGGCTCGGCCATGGCCAGCATCGGCCTGACCATCCCCGCGGTCGCCCTGGCCTCCGTGTGGCTCTCCGGGCCGCTGGTGCTGGGCCTCAGCTCCATCCACATGGTGCTGCTCGCCCTGACCGTGGTCGTGGCCTCCCTGACGGTCGTACCGGGCCGGGCCACACCCTTGCAGGGCGGCGTCCACCTGGTGCTCTTCGCGGCCTATCTTGAGCTGGCCGTCAACCCGTAGACCGGGCGGGAGGGTCAGTAGGTCACGGTGATGCGCCGGGCGGGTCCGTCGACCCGCACGGTGCCCCCGTACGGGACGACGACCTGCGGATCGGTGTGGCCGAGGTCGACGTCGAAGACGATCATGGTGTCGGGGGCGTAGGCGCGCATCGCGCGCAGGACCGCCGTACGCTGCTCCGCCGCGTACCGCGCGGCCTCCACGGGGCTGTTGGGGCGCTGGAAGGACCACGTCTTCGGGCGGCCCATCAGCAGTGCCGAGAAGCGGCCGAGCAGCCCGCGCTCGCCCATGTTGCGCAGGATGCGGAAGACCTCCTCCGCGGCCGGCAGTTCCTCGGACGTCTCCAGGAACAGCACGTCGCCGTCGTACTCCGCCGGATCGCGCGCGATCTCGCGGTCGGCCATCAGCAGCCAGGCGAGGATCTCCAGGCAGCCGCCCCAGGTACGTCCCTCGACCACCCGGCCGGCGTTCTCCCAGGACCAGCCGGTCCCGGGGCGCGCGCCGGGCTCGGTCTCGAAGGTCGCGGGGTCGGCCCAGTCGCGGTCGACGTCGTTCCAGCGCTCGGCGGGCCGCAGCTCGTACGGCCCCGGGGTGAACAGCGCGGCACGCAGCGAGTCGGCGGTCTGCGGATGCATCGCGCCGGGACGCCCCAGCTCCACCATCACGCTCGCCCCGTGGTAGCCGACGATCCCCGTGTTGCGCAGGTAGGCGAGCAGGTTGGTGTTGTCGCTCATCCCGAAGAACGGCTTCGGGTTGGCCCGGATCAGCTCCCGGTCGAGCAGCGGAAGCACGGTGATCTGGTCGTCGCCGCCGATCGACGCGAACACCGCCTTGATGCCGGGGTCGGCGAAGGCCGCGTGGAGGTCGGCGGCACGCTCGGCGGGCGACGAACCCCTCTTCCGGGTGGCCGGGTACTCGACGGGCTCCAGGCCGTACTCCTTGCGCAGGCGCTCCAGGCCCAACTCGTAGGGGAGCGGGAAGAGTCCGGGCAGTCCGGACGCGGGGGACACCACCGCGACGCGGTCACCCGGCGAGGGCTTGGGCGGATACGCGATCACCGTCATGCGCGGAGAGTACGGCCCGCCGGGGCATCGGCGCACCGTGATAAACCGGGGACCGAGCAGCGGCCGCGCAAGGGCCGTCGCACCCCTCACGGACCGGAGGAACCGTGCCCCGCACCCTGGCGAACGCCCCGATCATGATCCTCAACGGGCCCAACCTGAACCTGCTCGGCCAGCGTCAGCCGGAGATCTACGGCTCCGACACCCTCGCGGACGTCGAGGCGCTGTGCGTCAAGGCGGCGGCCGCGCACGGCGGCACGGTGGACTTCCGGCAGTCCAACCACGAGGGCGAACTGGTCGACTGGATCCACGAGGCCCGGCTGAACCACTGCGGCATCGTGATCAACCCCGCCGCGTACTCGCACACGTCCGTCGCCATCCTGGACGCGCTCAACACCTGCGACGGGCTGCCGGTGGTCGAGGTCCACATCTCCAACATCCACCAACGCGAGGCGTTCCGGCACCACTCCTACGTCTCGCAGCGCGCCGACGGCGTCGTCGCGGGCTGCGGGGTGCAGGGGTACGTGTTCGGCGTGGAGCGTGTCGCGGCACTGGCCGGGGCGGGCGCGGCCAGGACCTGAGGCGCCGGGGCCGCCGGCCGAGGGCGGGGATCGGGAGGCCGGCGGCCCGTGCCGCCCAGGAGCCGTCGATCCTGCGCGGGGCTGCCACCAGTCGACCGCGCCGTACCACCGCCGCGGGAGCGCGCGCGGACCGCGGGTGTGTGCGAACGCTTCACACGGGGCGCGCACGGAGGCGCGAGGGCGCGGGCTCGCCCGTCCGTACGCGCCCGTCCGCCCGTCACCGGCGCGCGACCATCCGCCGCCGGCCGGCGCGCCCGGCCGTCACCAGCCGCGCGCCCGCCACTCCGGCAGGTGCGGCCGCTCCGCGCCGAGCGTCGTGTCGTCGCCGTGCCCGGGGTAGACCCACGTCTCGTCCGGGAGCGCGTCGAAGACCTTGGTCTCCACGTCGTGGATCAGGCTCGCGAACGCCTTCGGATCCTTGAAGGTGTTGCCCACACCGCCCGGGAAGAGACAGTCCCCGGTGAACACGTGCGGATGCCCGTGCGGGTCGTCGTAGACCAGGACGATGGAGCCCGGCGTGTGTCCGACCAGGTGGCGTGCGGTGAGCTCGACCTGCCCGACCCGGATCGTGTCGCCGTCGTCCACCAGGACGTCGGTCGGCACCGGGATGCCCTCGGCGTCGTGCCGGCCGGCGTGGGTGCGGGCGCCGGTGGCCGCGACGACCTCGGCGAGTGCCTGCCAGTGGTCGCCGTGCCGGTGGGTGGTGACGACGGAGGCGATGCCGTCGTCACCGATCGTGCCGAGCAGGGTGTGCGCGTCGTTGGCGGCGTCGATCAGCAGTTGCTCGTCGGTGGCCCGGCAACGCAGCAGGTAGGCGTTGTTGTCCATCGGGCCGACCGCGACCTTGGTGATCATCAGGTCCTTGAGCTCGTGCACGTCGGCGGGTCCGCCGACCGTCACCTCTCCGCTGTACGTCATGACCGCCAGCCTAGCGCCGGGGGCGGCCCGCAGACCGCCTCCCGGCCGCCCGCCTACAGGGGAGGCAGGGCCGGCAGCGGCCCGCCCTGCACCGTGAGCGCGGAGCCCTCGCGGCGACCGGCGAGCCAGCCGAGCAGATCGGCCGGGGGACCGGTGACGGTCACCTCGGGGGCGTCGGTCTCCCGTCCCGTGCGCCACGCGTGCGTGCCGTCCGTGAGCCGGGTGGGCGGCACGTCCGGGTGCCCGGCGAACCGGGCGGCGAGGAAGTCGGTCTCCCGCGCGGTGAACTCCGCCGGCAGATCCTCCAGCTCGTACCCGACCCCCAGGTCGACGTGGTGCAGCTCAACCTCTGCCCAGCGCCGGAACGGCACCCTGGAGGCGGAGTCCGTGACGCCGTTGCGCAGCTCCACGGTGCGGGACCAGTCCGCCGGCGCAGCTCCCGTCTCCTGGAAGCGGGCCGCGCTCTCGCGCAGGTCCGCGAGCTGGGCGTCGAGGGGGCGCGGGGCGTCCCGCTCGATGTCGGCGTCCCTGGCCTCGCCGGAGACGTACATGGGGCGCCCCTCGAGGACGTTCACCAGAGCGTCGGCGTTGCGGGCGAGGTGGGCGAGGACGTGACCGCGACTCCAGCCGGGAAGCCGTGACGACTCCGTCACGGACGCGTTGTCCAGTTTCCCGACCGCGGTGAGCAGCCGCTCGGTAGCGTCACGTACAGACTCCAGGTCATGAGCGTGATCAATCATGGTGCTGACCTTAGACCGGGCCACACCTTCGGGTGAAGGTTGTGGACGACCCCCGTAATTCGAATGCACGTGCTATATGGTCGGAGGCGGCGTCGGGCATGCTGGGAAGTCGGGGTTTGTTGACAACCGGTGAATCCGACCGGCGTTGTCAGTGGCTCCCCCTAGTCTGAGGAAGACGTGGGGCCCCGCCCCTGTCACTTCTCTCAAGAAAGGTGCGGACCGGCGTGGCCGACCGTCTCATCGTCCGTGGCGCGCGCGAGCACAACCTGAAGAACGTCTCGCTCGACCTGCCTCGTGACTCGCTCATCGTCTTCACGGGCCTGTCCGGGTCGGGCAAGTCCTCCCTGGCCTTCGACACCATCTTCGCCGAGGGCCAGCGGCGCTACGTGGAGTCGCTCTCCTCCTACGCCCGGCAGTTCCTCGGCCAGATGGACAAGCCGGACGTCGACTTCATCGAGGGCCTCTCCCCGGCGGTCTCCATCGACCAGAAGTCGACCTCGCGCAACCCGCGCTCCACGGTCGGCACCATCACCGAGGTCTACGACTACCTGCGCCTGCTCTTCGCCCGCATCGGCAAGCCGCACTGTCCCGAGTGCCGCCGGCCCATCTCGCGCCAGTCGCCGCAGGCCATCGTCGACAAGGTCCTGGAGCTGCCGGAGGGCAGCCGCTTCCAGGTGCTGTCGCCGCTGGTGCGCGAGCGCAAGGGCGAGTTCGTCGACCTCTTCGCCGACCTCCAGACCAAGGGCTACTCCCGCGCGCGGGTGGACGGCGAGACCGTCCAGCTCTCCAACCCGCCCACGCTGAAGAAGCAGGAGAAGCACACCATCGAGGTGGTCGTCGACCGCCTCACGGTGAAGGACTCCGCCAAGCGGCGCCTCACCGACTCCGTGGAGACCGCGCTGGGCCTGTCCGGCGGCATGGTCGTGCTCGACTTCGTCGACCTCCCCGAGGACGACCCCGAGCGCGAGCGCATGTACTCCGAGCACCTGTACTGCCCGTACGACGACCTGTCCTTCGAGGAGCTGGAGCCCCGCTCCTTCTCCTTCAACTCGCCCTTCGGCGCCTGCCCCGACTGCTCCGGCATCGGCACCCGCATGGAGGTCGACCCGGAGCTGATCGTCCCCGACGAGGACAAGTCCCTCGACGAGGGCGCCATCCACCCCTGGTCGCACGGGCACACCAAGGACTACTTCGGCCGCCTGATCGGCGCCCTCGCCGACGCGCTCGGCTTCCGTACGGACATCCCCTTCGCGGGCCTGCCGCTGCGCGCCCGCAAGGCCCTGCTGAACGGCCACAAGACCCAGGTCGAGGTCCGCTACCGCAACCGGTACGGCCGCGAGCGCCGGTACACCACGGCCTTCGAGGGCGCCATCCCCTTCGTCAAGCGCCGGCACAGCGAGGCCGAGAGCGACTCCAGCCGCGAGCGCTTCGAGGGCTACATGCGCGAGGTGCCCTGCCCCACCTGTGAGGGCACCCGCCTCAAGCCGCTCGTCCTCGCGGTCACCGTCATGGGCAAGTCGATCGCCGAGGTCTCGGCGATGTCCATCAGCGACTGCGCGGACTTCCTGGGCGAGCTGACGCTCAACGCCCGCGACAAGAAGATCGCCGAGCGCGTCCTGAAGGAGGTCAACGAGCGGCTGCGCTTCCTGGTCGACGTCGGCCTGGACTACCTCTCGCTGAACCGTGCGGCCGGCACCCTCTCCGGCGGCGAGGCCCAGCGCATCCGGCTGGCCACCCAGATCGGCTCCGGACTCGTCGGCGTGCTCTACGTCCTGGACGAGCCGTCCATCGGCCTGCACCAGCGCGACAACCACCGGCTGATCGAGACCCTCGTCCGGCTCCGGGACATGGGCAACACCCTCATCGTCGTCGAGCACGACGAGGACACCATCAAGGTCGCCGACTGGATCGTCGACATCGGCCCCGGCGCCGGCGAGCACGGCGGCAAGGTGGTGCACAGCGGTTCCGTCAAGGAGCTGCTCGACAACGCCGAGTCGCAGACCGGCCTGTACCTGTCCGGGCGCAAGGCCATCCCGCTGCCCGACGTCCGGCGCCCGCAGGACCCCTCCCGGCGGCTCACCGTGCACGGCGCCCGGGAGAACAACCTCCAGGACATCGACGTGTCCTTCCCGCTGGGCGTCTTCACCGCCGTCACCGGCGTCTCGGGCTCCGGCAAGTCGACCCTGGTCAACGACATCCTCTACACCCACCTGGCCCGCGAGCTGAACGGCGCGCGGAACGTCCCGGGCAGGCACACGCGCGTGGACGGCGACGACCTCGTCGACAAGGTCGTCCACGTCGACCAGTCGCCCATCGGCCGCACCCCGCGCTCGAACCCGGCGACGTACACCGGCGTCTTCGACCACATCCGCAAGCTGTTCGCCGAGACGACGGAGGCGAAGGTCCGCGGCTACCTGCCCGGACGCTTCTCCTTCAATGTCAAGGGCGGCCGCTGCGAGAACTGCGCGGGCGACGGCACCATCAAGATCGAGATGAACTTCCTCCCGGACGTGTACGTCCCGTGCGAGGTCTGCCACGGCGCCCGGTACAACCGGGAGACCCTGGAGGTCCACTACAAGGGCAAGTCCATCGCCGACGTGCTGAACATGCCGATCGAGGAGGCGACCGACTTCTTCGAGGCGGTCCCCGCCATCTCCCGGCACATGAAGACCCTCAAGGACGTCGGTCTCGGGTACGTCCGGCTCGGCCAGTCCGCGACCACCCTGTCCGGCGGTGAGGCCCAGCGCGTCAAGCTCGCCAGCGAGCTGCAGCGCCGCTCCACCGGGCGCACGGTCTACGTGCTGGACGAGCCGACCACCGGTCTGCACTTCGAGGACATCAGCAAGCTGCTGACGGTCCTCGGCGGCCTGGTCGACAAGGGCAACACGGTGATCGTCATCGAGCACAACCTCGACGTGATCAAGACCGCCGACTGGGTCGTCGACATGGGCCCCGAGGGCGGCGCCGGCGGTGGCCTGGTGGTCGCCGAGGGCACGCCCGAGCAGGTCGCGGGGGTCCCCGCCAGCCACACCGGCAAGTTCCTCCGGGACGTCCTCGGCGCCGACCGGGTCAGCGACGCGGCCCCGGTGACCAGGCCGCGCAAGGCGGCGAAGACGGTCGCGACCAAGGCCACCGCCAAGAAGACCGCCACGAAGACGGTCACGGGCACGGCGGCCAAGAAGGCGACCGCCACCAAGACGGCCAAGACGGCGGCCAAGAAGGCCGCCAAGCCCGCCGCGAAGAAGACCACGCGGACGAGCAAGGCCTGAGCGCGGACGGCGGCGCCGGGCCCACGGGTGAATCCCTGGGCCCGGCGCCGCCGCCGTCCGTCAGACGGTGACCTCGTGGGCGTACGGCGGCTCCGCGCCCGCCCGGGAGCAGGTGACCGCGGCCGCGCGGGCGGCGAAGCCCAGCAGCCCGGCCCAGCCGTCCGGCCCCAGCGCGGCCAGGGCCGCGTCGCCGAGGGCGTCCCGTGCCGCGAGGCCGTGCAGCAGGGCCGCGTTCACCGTGTCGCCCGCGCCGATCGTGTCCACCACCTCGACGCGTTCGCCCGGCACCGTGTACTCGCCCCCGTCGCGGGTGAACGCGGTCAGGCCGTCGCCGCCCCGGGTGACCACGACCGCGGCCGGTCCCGCCGCGAGCCATTCCCCGGGGGTGCCGCCGAGCCATTCGGCGTCCTCGGCGGACAGCTTCAGCAGCGACACCGACGGCAGCCAGCTCTTGAACCGGGCCCGGTAGGCGTCCGGGTCCGGGATCAGCCCGGCCCGGATGTTGGGGTCCAGCGCCGTGAACACGCCCCGCGCGGCCGTCTCGCGCAGCAGTTCCTCGTACGCGCTCGCGCCCGGCTCCAGCACCAGCGAACAGGTCCCGAAGGAGACGGCCCGGGTGCCGGACGGCAGACCGGCGGGCAGCGAGAACAGCCGGTCGGCCGTCCCGTCCACGTAGAACGAGTACGCGGCCGAGCCGTCCGCGTCGAGCGAGGCCACGGCGAGGGTCGTCGGCTCGGCCCCGCGCTGCACCGGCGAGACGTCCACGCCGGTCTCGCGCAGCCGGTCGAGGAGCGCCTCGCCGAAGGCGTCGTGCGACACCCGTGAGCAGAACGCCACGGGCGAGCCGAGGCGGCCCAGGGCGACGGCGGTGTTGTACGGACCGCCGCCGAGCGCGGGCCGCAGCGCGGCGAGGGCGCCCGTGCCCTGCGGTACCAGGTCGATCAGTGCCTCACCGGCGACGACGATCACGGGAGGGTCCTTTCGTTGGCCTTGGCATGGGCTCGGCATGGGTTTCTCCAGCCGGTCGGGAGAGCCGCCCGGACCGCTCCGGGAGCAGCCGGGGCTGCTCGGCACAGCCGCAGGAGGTGCGGTGGACGAAGGAGCAGGGCAGCCGCACGGTCCGCGCGGGCCGGTCCGGCGCGGCGAGGCGGTCGAGGAGCAGCCGCACGGCCCGCGCGCCGATCTCCCTGCCGGGCTGGGCGACGGCGGTGAGCCGGGGCGAGAAGAGGTCCGCCCAGGCGAAGTCGTCGAAGCAGCACAGCGCGATGTCGCCGGGTACGGACAGGTCCCGCTCCCGGAGGGCGCGCAGGGCACCGATGGTCATCGCGTTGTTGGCGGTGACCAGCGCGGTGGGCGGCACGGCCAGGGACAGCAGTTGCGCCGCGGCCCGTTCGCCGCCGGCCGCCTCGGAGTCGCCGTGGACCAGCAGCCGCTCGTCGTAGGGCAGACCCGCGGCGGCGAGGCCGTGCCGGTACCCGGTGATCCGCTCACGGGTCGTGCTGAGCCCCGGCCGGCCCGCGACCAGGCCGATGCGGCGGTGGCCGAGCCCGGCGAGATGACCCACCAGCCCGGTGGTCGGCTCGGCGCCCTCGGCGCAGATCTGGTCGAAGCGCGGAGCGTCCTCGGCCTCCGGCACGTCGACGACCCGGTCGAGGAACACGGCCGGCACCCGGTGGCGCGTGAGGTAGGCGACCAGCCCCCGGGGCTCGGCGGAGGGCGCGACGATCATGCCGTCCACGCGCCGCTCGTGCAGCAGCTGGACCGCCCTGCGCTCGTGCTCCGGGTCGTCGTGCGGGTCGGCGATGAGCAGGCCGTAACCGTGCTCCAGGGCACTGGCCTCGACGCCCTGGAGGATCTCCGTGAAGTACGGGTTGCTGATCGCCGACACCGCGAGCCCGATCGAACGGGTGCGGGAGGTGACCAGGGAGCGGGCGAGGGTGTTCGGCGTGTAGCCCAGCTCCTCCACGGCGTCGAGCACCGCCTGGCGGGTGTGGGGCAGCACCGGACGGGTGCCGTTGAGCACGTGGGAGACGGTCGCCACGGAGACACCGGCGCTCCGTGCGACATCGGCCATGGTCGCCACCGGTGCACCCCCTCTCGCTCACGGCCCCGAACCGGACCAGTCGCCCTGGGCCCCGGACTTGCCCCTTCGCCCAGAGCCTCGCTCTGGCCGGACCGTACCCCATGGGCCAGGGGCGCGTAAACGCTTGCGCAAGCGTTTACGCGACCGCCGGACGGCGACCCGCCTCCGGGCCACCCGGCCCCCGGGGCCGTTCGCCCGGCCGGATATCGTCGCCCTGCAGCGCACCCCGCTCACGCCCCGCCCGGCCCCGAACCGACCAGTGGAGACCCCATGCCCGGCCGCCCCGCCCCGAGTCGCCGTACCGTCCTGCGTTCGGCGGCCGCCACGCCCGTCGCCGGACTCGGCCTGGCCGCCTGCTCCCCGGGCGACGACGGCGCGGCCCCGGCCAGGCCGACCGCGCCCGTGGACCTCGGCGCGGACGGAGAGGTGGCCAAGGGCGCGACCAAGCTCTTCCCGGACGGGAACGTGGTGGTCAGCCGGGCCGAGGACGGCTCCCTGAAGGCGTTCAGCACGGTGTGCACGCACGCGGGGTGTCCCATCAAGAAGCTGGAGGGCACCAAGCTCGTCTGCAACTGCCACGGCAGCGAGTTCGACGCCCGCACCGGCGAGGTGCTGCACGCCCCGGCGACCGTGCCGCTCATCGAGCTGCCGGTCGAGGTGAAGCAGGGCCGGATCGTCGCGAGCCCGGGAACCTGACCGGCGGGAGACTGACCGGCGGGAGCCGACGCCCTCCCCGGCGCCCCGGCGCCCTACTCCCAGTCCCAGCCGATCCCCAGCATCCCCGACCTGACCCGCGGCTCGACGAGGTGCACCGAGCGGTGCAGTCCGCTGAGCGCCAGCTCCTGCCGGCCGCCGCGCGGCGCCGCTGCGGAGTGCTGTGTGAACCGGTGGCAGCGCACCGGAAGGGCCGCGACGTCGAACCGCACCTGGAGCGCGTACTGCCCGCCCGCCGCACCGAACCCGCGGACGTACTCGCGCGACACACCGGCCGTGCCGTCCTCGACTGCGTAGCGGAAGAGGTGGGTGTCGCCGGCCCCCAGACACGTGTCGAAGAGCAGCTCGGTCACCAGCAGACCGGTCTCGTGGTGGGTGCGCACCCGTCCGGTACGGCAGTTCTCCAGGGCGTGGACGGTCATCCGGGCGGGGACGCACCCCGGGTCGCCGTAGTGGACGGCGACGAAGCGGTCGACGCCGTCCCGGTGGGCGCGGACGATGAGATGCGACTCGCGGCCCGCCAGCTCACGGCGGGGCCCGACGCGGATCCGTTCGTGGTGCCCGAGGGTGTGCACCCCGCCGTCCGGCGACGGGTGTCCCAGTTCGTTCAGCAGCCCGTCCAGGACGCCCGAGGCCGCCAGGTGGGCGCGGTAGGAGCGGCCCGCGGGCCGCCGGTCCCCGTCCGGCGCCTCGGCGCCGGACTCGGCGAGCAGACGTATCAGCGACTCCTCGGGCAGCTGGAGTATCTCCTCCAGGGCCCGCACGGCCCGCAGGGACTCCGGACGCTGCGGGCGCCGGGCCCCCTGCTGCCAGTAGCTCAGGCTCGTGACGCCCACCTTCACCCCGTGGCGCGACAGATGGTGCTGCACGCGCTGCAGCGGCAGCCCGCGCGCGGCGATCGCCGCGCGCAGCGCGACGTGGAAGGGGCCACCGCGCAGGGCCGAGTCGAGTTGCGCCGTGGCGACGTCCGCGTGCTGTGTGGCGTGCGGCATGCAGGGGCCCTTCTGTGAAGTTCACGACGGCTGGTCAGACCGCCGACACGGATCGGCCGGGGCCGCCCCCGGTCACGGCGCAGAGGTCTTCACATCCGTACGCCGCGCTTCAGGCCCCGAGTCCCCCCGCATTGAAGCGTGTTGACCTAGTCCGGACAACACCTGACGCCCGGCCGTCCCGCGCTCCTGGCCGAGAACGCACGGGCCCGTCCCTTCCGGTGGCCACCCGCCGTGACCGGCCGGCCCCGCACCGTCCTCCCCGGCCTCGCCCTCCGACGGTCGCGGGTCTCCTCGCCGACGGCCGGGGGTCTCCCTCTCCCACGGGTGCGGGTCATCCACTGCGGCGGTCGCCGGTCGTCCCCGCCGGCTGTCCACAGGGGCCCGGCCCGTCGTCCACAGCCCCGCCGCGGTGTCGGTCCGCGCCAGTAGGGTGTGAGTCATGGCCGACCCCTCCAGCTACCGCCCCAGGCCGGGATCGATCCCGGACTCCCCGGGGGTGTACAGGTTCCGTGACGAGCACCGCCGGGTGATCTACGTCGGAAAGGCGAAGAGCCTGCGCCAGCGCCTGGCGAACTACTTCCAGGACCTGGCGCACCTGCACCCGCGCACCCGCACCATGGTCACCACGGCCGCGTCCGTGGAGTGGACGGTGGTGTCCACGGAGGTCGAGGCCCTCCAGCTGGAGTACTCCTGGATCAAGGAGTACGACCCCCGGTTCAACGTCAAGTACCGCGACGACAAGAGTTACCCGTACCTCGCGGTGACGATGAACGAGGAGTTCCCGCGCGTCCAGGTGATGCGCGGCCACAAGAAGAAGGGCGTGCGCTACTTCGGGCCGTACGGGCACGCCTGGGCGATCCGCGACACGGTCGACCTCCTGCTGCGCGTCTTCCCGGTGCGCACCTGTTCCACGGGCGTCTTCAAGAACGCCGCCCGCACCGGCCGCCCCTGTCTGCTCGGCTACATCGGCAAGTGCTCCGCGCCCTGCGTCGGCCGGATCACGCCCGACGACCACTGGGACCTGGCCGACGAGTTCTGCGACTTCATGGCCGGCCGCACCGGCACCTACCTGCGCCGCCTGGAGCGGCAGATGGCCGATGCCGCGGAGGAGATGGAGTACGAGCGGGCGGCGCGCCTGCGAGACGACATCGGGGCCCTCAAGAAGGCCATGGAGAAGAGCGCGGTCGTGCTCGCCGACGCCACCGACGCCGACCTGATCGCGGTCGCCGAGGACGAGCTGGAGGCGGCCGTCCAGATCTTCCACGTGCGCGGCGGACGCGTGCGCGGTCAGCGCGGCTGGGTCACCGACAAGGTGGAGGAGATCACCACCGGCGCCCTGGTCGAGCACGCCCTCCAGCAGCTGTACGGCGAGGAGAGCGGGGACGCCGTGCCCAAGGAGGTCCTGGTCCCCGCCCTGCCCGACCCGGTCGAGCCCGTCCAGCAGTGGCTGACCGAGCGCCGGGGGTCCGGCGTTTCGTTGCGCATCCCGCAGCGCGGCGACAAGAAGGCGCTGATGGAGACCGTCCAGCGCAACGCCCAGCAGGCACTCGTCCTGCACAAGACCAAGCGCGCCTCCGACCTGACGACGCGCTCGCGCGCGCTCGAGGAGATCGCCGAGGCCCTCGACCTCGACAGCGCCCCGCTGCGCATCGAGTGCTACGACATCTCGCACCTCCAGGGCGACGACGTCGTGGCCTCCATGGTCGTCTTCGAGGACGGGCTGGCCCGGAAGAGCGAATACCGGCGGTTCCAGATCAAGGGCTTCGAGGGACAGGACGACGTCCGTTCCATGCACGAGGTCATCACCCGCCGCTTCCGCCGCTATCTCGCCGAGAAGGAGAAGACCGGCGAGTGGGCGGACGGCGAGTCGCTCACCGACGGCGAGCGGCACACCGGCGACGGGCCGCACACCGGCCCCGGGCCGCACCCCGGCGGCGAAGCCGGCCCGGCCGGCCGGACCGCCCCGGACGACGGCGAGGCGCTCACCCACGGCCCGGCGCTCAAGGACGACGACGGCCGGCCCAAGAGGTTCGCCTACCCGCCGCAGCTCGTCGTCGTCGACGGCGGACAGCCGCAGGTCGCCGCCGCCCAGCGGGCGCTGGACGAGCTGGGCATCGACGACATCGCCGTGTGCGGTCTCGCCAAGCGCCTGGAGGAGGTCTGGGTGCCCCGCGAGGACGACCCGGTCGTCCTGCCCCGCACCAGCGAAGGCCTCTACCTGCTGCAGCGGGTCCGCGACGAGGCCCACCGCTTCGCGATCACCTATCAGCGCACCAAGCGCGCCAAACGCTTCCGCGCCGGGCCGCTGGACGACGTGCCCGGCCTGGGTGAGACC
This sequence comes from Streptomyces sp. CCM_MD2014, assembly GCF_000772045.1. Lineage (GTDB taxonomy): Bacteria > Actinomycetota > Actinomycetes > Streptomycetales > Streptomycetaceae > Streptomyces > Streptomyces salinarius. Next base: position 6,644,343 of record NZ_CP009754.1, read on the forward strand.
CGCAAACAGGCGCTGATCAAGCACTTCGGTTCGGTGAAGCGGCTGCGGGCGGCGACGATCGACCAGATCTGCGAGGTGCCCGGCATAGGCCGCAAGACCGCCGAGACCGTGGCCGTGGCCCTGGCCGGCGCCACCCCGGCCGGGCCCGCCGTGAACACGGCGACCGGAGAGATCATGGATGACGACGACGGGGCACCCGAGACGACGGCGGATGCCCCGGGGGAGCCCGTGTCCGCGGGCACCCCGGACGAACGACGGGGGCAGGAGAGATGACCGAGCACGAGGCGCAGCCCGCAGCCGGACGAGAACAGACGCAGTCCGCGGCGGAACGGGAACAGACCCGGCGCACAGCGGAACGAGAACAGACCCGCAACGACGGAGCACAGGTGAGTACGGGCAAGGAAACAGCCGGGACGCACGAAGCGGCCATCCCCGAGCTGGTGATCATCTCCGGCATGTCCGGGGCCGGCCGCTCGACGGCCGCCAAGTGTCTGGAGGACCTGGGCTGGTTCGTCGTCGACAACCTCCCGCCCGCGCTGATCCCCACCATGGTGGAGCTCGGCGCCCGCTCCCAGGGCAACGTGGCCCGCATCGCGGTGGTCGTCGACGTCCGCGGCCGGCGCTTCTTCGACAACCTGCGCGAGTCCCTCGCGGACCTCGACGCCCGCGGCGTCACCCGCCGGATCGTCTTCCTGGAGTCCTCCGACGACGCCCTGGTACGCCGCTTCGAGTCGGTGCGGCGCCCGCACCCCCTCCAGGGCGACGGCCGCATCGTCGACGGCATCGCCGCCGAGCGCGAGCTGCTGCGGGAGCTGCGCGGCGACGCCGACCTGGTGATCGACACCTCCAGCCTCAACGTGCACGAGCTGCGCGCCAAGATGGACGCCCAGTTCGCCGGCGAGGAGGAGCCCGAGCTGCGGGCCACGGTGATGTCCTTCGGCTTCAAGTACGGCCTCCCGGTCGACGCCGACCTCGTCGTCGACATGCGCTTCCTGCCCAACCCGCACTGGGTCCCGGAGCTGCGCCCCTTCACCGGCCTGAACGAGGAGGTGTCGAGCTACGTCCTCAACCAGCCCGGGGCCAAGGAGTTCCTCGACCGCTACGCCGAGCTGCTCCAGCTGATCGCCGCGGGCTACCGTCGGGAGGGCAAGCGCTATGTGACCGTCGCCGTCGGCTGCACCGGCGGCAAGCACCGGTCCGTGGCCATGTCGGAGAAGCTCGCCGCCCGGCTCGCCGCCGAGGGTGTGGAGACTGTGGTCGTCCACCGGGACATGGGACGGGAATGACAGGGGAATGACAGGACGCACTCCGCGGCTGAGCCGGCTGCGCCGGGTGGTGCCCGAGGGACGCGGCGGCAGACCCGCCGACGCCCGCGCGGCCCGGTCCGAACAGGCGCGCGGCGGCAAGCCGCGCCGCCGGGGCGCCCAGCCCAAGGTCGTCGCCCTCGGCGGCGGCATGGGCCTGTCCGCCTCGCTCGCCGCACTGCGCCGGATCACCGGCGACCTCACCGCCGTCGTCACCGTGGCCGACGACGGCGGCTCCAGCGGGCGGCTCCGCGACGAGCTGGGCGTGCTGCCGCCCGGCGACCTGCGCAAGGCGCTGGCCGCGCTGTGCGGGGACGACGACTGGGGCCAGACCTGGGCCCGCGTCATCCAGCACCGCTTCCAGTCCCAGGGCGACCTGCACGAACACGCGGTCGGCAATCTGCTGATCGTCGCCCTGTGGGAGCAGCTCGGCGACCACGTCCAGGCGCTGGATCTGGTGGGCAAGCTGCTCGGCGCGCACGGGCGGGTGCTGCCCATGTCCGCCGTCCCGCTGGAGCTCCAGGCCCTGGTCAGGGGCCACGACCCGGAGCGGCCCGACGAGGTGGACACCGTACGGGGGCAGGCGACCGTGGCGCTCACGCCGGGCGAGGTGCAGTCCGTGCACCTGGTGCCCAGCGACCCGCCGGCCGTCCCCGACGCGGTCGACGCCGTCCTGGACGCCGACTGGGTGGTGCTCGGCCCCGGCTCCTGGTTCTCCTCGGTCATCCCGCACCTGCTCGTGCCCGAACTGCTGGACGCGCTGGTCGAGACGAAGGCGCGCCGGGTGCTCTCGTTGAACCTCGCCCCGCAGCCCGGAGAAACTGAGGGCTTCTCCCCGCAGCGTCATTTGGAGGTTTTGGGACGACACGCCCCTAAACTCGCCCTGGACGTGGTGCTGGCCGACGAGGCCGCCGTGCCCGACCGTGACTCGCTGACCGACGCCGCGAAACGGTTCGGCGCCGCGGTCGAGCTGGCTCCGGTCGCCCGGACCGACGGGACCCCGAGGCACGACCCGGAGCTGCTGGCCGCCGCGTACGACCGTATTTTTCGGATGCATGGAAGGATCGGCCCATGGCGATGACGGCAGCGGTGAAGGACGAGATCTCCCGGCTCCCCGTCACCCGGACCTGCTGCAGAAAGGCGGAGGTCTCCGCCGTTCTGCGGTTCGCCGGCGGCCTTCACCTGGTGAGCGGGCGCATCGTGATCGAGGCGGAGCTGGACACCGCGCGGGCCGCCCGCCGGCTCAAGCAGGACATCCTGGAGATCTTCGGGCACGGTTCGGAGCTGATCGTGATGGCGCCCGGCGGACTGCGCCGCGGTTCGCGCTTCGTCGTGCGGGTGGTCGCCGGCGGTGACCAGCTGGCCCGGCAGACCGGCCTGGTGGACGGCCGGGGCCGGCCCATCCGGGGGCTGCCGCCGCAGGTGGTCTCGGGGGCCACCTGCGACGCCGAGGCCGCCTGGCGCGGGGCCTTCCTGGCGCACGGCTCGCTCACCGAGCCCGGCCGTTCCTCCTCCCTGGAGGTGACCTGCCCGGGCCCCGAGGCGGCGCTCGCCCTGGTCGGCGCCGCCCGCCGGCTGTCGATCCCCGCCAAGGCCCGCGAGGTGCGCGGCGTCGACCGGGTCGTGGTCCGCGACGGCGACGCGATCGGCGCGCTGCTCACCCGGCTCGGCGCCCACGACTCGGTGCTGGCCTGGGAGGAGCGCAGGCTGCGGCGCGAGGTCCGCGCCACCGCCAACCGGCTCGCCAACTTCGACGACGCCAACCTGCGCCGTTCCGCCCGCGCGGCCGTCGCCGCCGGTGCCCGGGTCCAGCGCGCGCTGGAGATCCTCGCCGACGACGTGCCCGAGCACCTCGCCGCCGCGGGCCGGCTGCGCATGGAGCACAAGCAGGCCTCCCTGGAGGAGCTGGGCGCCCTCGCCGACCCGCCGCTGACCAAGGACGCCGTGGCCGGCCGTATCCGCCGCCTGCTGGCCATGGCCGACAAGCGGGCCTCGGACCTCGGCATCGCCGGCACGGACGCCAACCTCGGCGAGGAGCTGGCCGACAACCTCGTCGGCTGACCCCACGGATCCCGGCCGCCAACGAGCCGGTGCCGGCGCCCACTTGGGTGACCGGTACCGGCTTCGGCGTGTCCTTGCCGCACTCTTGACTCGATCATGAGCTGTCATGAGCCTGGCACCTGTTCGCCACTGTGGCGGACCCAGGCCTGTCGGACAGGCCCCACCTAGGGGGGTACATGAGACGAAGAGCGAGATCGATCCTCGCCCTCGGCGCGCTCCTGATCGGCGGAGCGGGCTTCGCACCCATCGCCCAGGCACAACCCGCGGACCCGGCGACCCCGGACGCGGACGAAGTGAAGGTCTTCCGCGCCGACGTCACCAAGGAGCAGGTACCCCTGCTGCTGGCCGCCGGCCAGGACGGCCACGAGCTCGGCGAGCAGGTACCCGACCGCGGCACGGCCGCCGTGGAGCTCTACCTCACCGAGAAGCAGGCCGGCACGCTGGAGAAACAGGGCGTCGACCTCACCGAGCACACCCTGTCCGCCCAGGCCGAGCAGCGGGTCGAGAGCGCCGCCGACGGAGTCTTCCGCCCGTACAGCGGCAGCGGCGGCCTGCGCGAGGAGATCCTGCGGACCGCCCGGGAGAACCCCGGTCTGACCAAGGTCGTCTCCATCGGGAAGACCGTGCGGGGCCAGGACATCCTGGCGCTCAAGCTCACCAAGCACGCGAAGAAGTCGAGGGACGGCTCCAAGCCGTCCGTCCTCTACATGTCCAACCAGCACGCGCGCGAGTGGATCACCCCGGAGATGACCCGGCGGCTGATGCACCACTACCTGGACAACTACAAGAACGACCGGCGGATCAGGAAGATCGTCGACTCCACCGAACTGTGGTTCGTCCTGTCGGCCAACCCCGACGGCTACGACTACACCTTCGAGAGCGACGACAACCGCCTCTGGCGCAAGAACCTGCGCGACGTCAACGGCGACGGCGCGATCAGCACCGGCGACGGCGTCGACCTCAACCGCAACTTCGCCTACAAGTGGGGCTACGACGACGAGGGCTCGTCCCCCAACCCCACCAGCGAGACCTACCGCGGCGCGAGCCCCGGCTCCGAGCCCGAGACCAAGGCGCTCGACGCCTTCCAGAAGCGGATCGGCTTCACGTACGGCATCAACTACCACTCCGCCGCCGAGCTCCTCCTCTACGGCGTCGGCTGGCAGGTGGCCACCAACACCCCGGACGACGTCCTCTACAAGGCGCTCGCCGGCACGCCCGACAACTCCGCGATCCCCGGCTACCACCCGCAGGTCTCCTCCGAGCTGTACACCACCAACGGCGAGGCCGACGGGCACGCGGCCAACGTCAACGGCATGGCGATGTTCACCCCGGAGATGTCGACCTGCCAGACGGCCTCCGACGTGGACCCCGACGACCAGTGGAACGCGCGCGACTGCCAGTCGGGCTTCAACTTCCCCGACGACGAGAAACTGATCCAGCAGGAGTTCGCCAAGAACATCCCCTTCGCGCTCTCCGTCGCCGAGAGCGCCGCCCACCCCGACCGGCCGTCCTCCTCGGTCGGCCTGGACGCCGCCGCCTTCACCCCGGCCCCCTTCACCACCTCCTACGCGCGCGGCGCCGACCAGGAGGTCTCCGTCGTCGTCCGCAAGTCCGTGCGCGACAAGGAGCTGCAGTACCGCGTCAACGGCGGACGCACCCACGACACGGAACTGCGGCCCTGGCGGGGCGGCGAGACGTACGGCGGGGAGGACAACCTCTACTTCGACGAATACCGGGCCAGCGTCCGGGGCGCCGACCCCGGCGACCGCGTCGAGGTCTGGTTCACCGGCGAGACACCGCGCGGCACCCACGACAGCCACGACCGGCACGGCAAGCACGACCGGCACGGCAAACGCACCGAGAGCGCGCACTTCACGTACACGGTCGCCGAGCGGCCCCGCGCCGACGTCCTCGTCGTCGCGGAGGAGGGCGCGAAGGCCACACAGACGCAGACGTACGTGGACGCCCTCAAGGCCAGCGGCCACCGCGCCGCCGTCTGGGACGTCGCCACGCAGGGCGCTCCCGACGCGCTCGGCGTCCTCGGCCACTTCGACACCGTCGTCCATTACACGGGCGCCGCGGTGCCCGGCAACGCCACCCAGCTCCAGCTGCGCGCCTTCCTCAACGAGGGCGGCAAGCTGATCGAGGCCGGCGAGCAGGCCGGCGGCGACGTCGACCTCGGCGGCGGCACCCTCTCCGACGACTTCAGCCAGTACTACCTGGGCGCCTACACCCGCACCGCCACCTCGGGCGCCACGGGCTTCACCGGCTCCGGCAAGCTCGGCGGAACCGGCGGGACCCTCGGCGACGCCCCCGGCAACCCGCTGGACGCCGCCGGAACCTACAGCGTGACCTCCGACGAGCTGGACCCCGACGCCTACCCGCAGTTCGCGAGCGCGGGCGCCGGCGAGTTCGCCGGGACGGTCAACCCGTACGGGCCCTACGCGGGGGAGTGGATGGCCGCCGCCGTCCACACCGACGACGCCTACAAGCGCCTCACCCGCACCGTCGACCTCACCGGTGTCACCGCCGCCGACCGCCCCACGCTCCGCACCCGGCTGCTGTGGGACACCGAGCGCGGTTACGACCACGCCCTGGTCGAGGCGCACACCACCGGCGCCGACGACTGGACCACGCTGCCCGAGGCGAACGGCGCCACCGGCACCGCCGTACCCGCGGAGTGCGCCGCCGGCTTCTACATGGGCGAGCACCCCTGGCTCGGGCACTACCTGACCCTGTCCGACGAGGGCTGCACCGCGACCGGCACCACCGGTCAGTGGAACAGCCTCACCGGCTCCTCCGGGGGCTGGAAGCAGGTCGAGTTCGACCTGAGCGCCTACGCCGGGAAGTCCGTCGAGCTGTCGATCGCCTACGTCACCGACCCGGGCAGCGGCGGCCGCGGCGTCCTCGCCGACGAGGCATCCCTGGTCGTCGGCGGCACGGCGACGCAGACCGAGGGCTTCGAGTCCTCGCTGGGCGCCTGGCAGGTCTCGGGACCGCCCGAGGGCAGCCCCGCCGTCCTGAAGGACTGGACCCGCACCGGGACCCTGTTCCAGACCTACGGCGCCGTCACCACGGACGACACCGTGCTGCTCGGCTTCGGCCTGGAGCACCTCGCCGAGCCGGCCGCCCGCGCGGCACTGGTCCAGCAGGCGCTGCGTGCCCTGGACGAGTGAAGACCGGCCTGCGGGGGACTGGTCCGGTGTAGCGAAATCGGGTGATCGGTCCCCGGCGCCCGGGGCGGTCCGTACCCCTACTGGCGGGTACGGACCGCCCTGCCGGGTATGGGCCGTCTCGATGTCACCCCCGACGCCGTGGAGAGGTAGGGTCGGAGGTGGTCGGGGACATCCCAAATACAGCTCGCCGGCACATCGGGCCGGCGTACCAACGAGGAGATCGGTTCGTGACGATCCGCGTAGGCATCAACGGCTTTGGCCGCATCGGTCGTAACTACTTCCGCGCGCTGCTGGAGCAGGGTGCGGACATCGAGATCGTGGCTGTCAACGACCTGGGTGACACCGCGACCACCGCCCACCTGCTGAAGTACGACACCATCCTCGGCCGCCTCAAGGCGGAGGTCTCGCACACCGAGGACACCATCACCGTCGACGGCAAGACCATCAAGGTCCTGTCCGAGCGCAACCCGGCCGACATCCCGTGGGGCGAGCTGGGCGTCGACATCGTGATCGAGTCGACCGGCATCTTCACGAAGAAGGCGGACGCGGAGAAGCACATCGCCGGTGGTGCGAAGAAGGTCCTCATCTCGGCCCCGGCCAAGGACGAGGACATCACCATCGTGATGGGCGTCAACCAGGACAAGTACGACCCGGCGAACCACCACGTCATCTCCAACGCCTCCTGCACCACCAACTGTGTGGCGCCGATGGCGAAGGTCCTCGACGAGAACTTCGGCATCGTCAAGGGCCTGATGACGACGGTGCACGCGTACACGAACGACCAGCGCATCCTGGACTTCCCGCACAAGGACCTGCGCCGCGCCCGTGCCGCCGCGGAGAACATCATCCCGACCACCACGGGTGCCGCCAAGGCCACCGCGCTGGTCCTGCCGCAGCTCAAGGGCAAGCTCGACGGCATCGCGATGCGCGTCCCGGTCCCGACCGGCTCGGCCACCGACCTGGTCGTGGAGCTCCAGCGCGAGGTCACCAAGGACGAGGTCAACGCCGCGTTCAAGAAGGCCGCCGACGGCGGCGACCTCAAGGGCTTCCTGTTCTACACCGAGGACCCGATCGTCTCCTCGGACATCGTCGGCGACGCGGCCTCCTGCACCTTCGACTCGTCCATGACGATGGTCCAGGACGGCAAGTCGGTGAAGATCCTCGGCTGGTACGACAACGAGTGGGGCTACTCGAACCGCCTCGTCGACCTCACGGTCTTCGTCGGCAACCAGCTCTGATCGACTTCAGCAAGGCACCTCGATGCGGTAGCAGGGCTCGGGCAGCGCAAGGTCGCGCCGTCCGGGCCCTGCGTCGCGTCCGCCGCCACCAGCCCTCGTAGGATCACGAGCGATCCGAGAACCCAGGAGCCCTCTTGAAGACGATCGACGAACTGCTCTCCGAAGGCGTCGCGGGCAAGCGCGTCTTCGTCCGCGCCGACCTGAACGTCCCGCTGGACGGCACCACCATCACCGACGACGGCCGCATCCGCGCCGTGGTGCCCACCGTCAAGGCGCTGGCCGACGCGGGCGCCCGCGTGATCGTGGCCTCGCACCTGGGCCGCCCCAAGGGCGCCCCGGACCCCGCCTTCTCCCTCGCCCCGGCCGCCGCCCGCCTCGGTGAACTGCTCGGCACCGACGTCGCCTTCGCCGAGGACACGGTCGGCACCTCCGCCGAGGCCGTCGTCTCCGGCCTCGCCGACGGCCAGGTCGCCGTCATCGAGAACCTGCGCTTCAACGCGGGCGAGACCAGCAAGGACGACGCCGAGCGCGCCGCCTTCGCCGACAAGCTGGCCGGCCTCGCGGACGTCTACGTCGGTGACGGCTTCGGCGCGGTGCACCGCAAGCACGCGTCGGTCTTCGACCTGCCGAAGCGGCTGCCGCACTACGCCGGGTACCTCATCGCGACCGAGGTCGGCGTCCTCAAGAAGCTCACCGACGAGGTGAAGCGCCCGTACGTCGTCGCCCTCGGCGGGGCCAAGGTCTCCGACAAGCTCGCCGTCATCGACCAGCTGCTCGGCAAGGCCGACCGGCTCCTCATCGGCGGCGGCATGGCCTACACCTTCCTCAAGGCCAAGGGGTACGAGGTCGGCATCTCCCTGCTCCAGGAGGACCAGATCCCGGCGGTCACGGAGTACATCGAGCGCGCCGAGAAGAACGGCGTCGAGCTCGTCCTGCCGGTCGACGTCCTGGTCGCGTCCGAGTTCCCGGACCTCAAGACCAAGGCCCCGGCCAACCCCGCCACCGTCGCCGCGGACGCCATCCCGGCCGACCAGGAGGGTCTGGACATCGGTCCCGAGACCCGCAAGCTGTACGCATCGAAGCTCGCCGACGCCGCCACCGTCTTCTGGAACGGCCCCATGGGCGTCTTCGAGCACCCCGACTACGCCGAGGGCACCAAAGCGGTCGCCCAGGCCCTCGTCGACGCCCCGGGCTTCACGGTGGTCGGCGGCGGCGACTCCGCCGCCGCCGTGCGCACGCTCGGTTTCGACGAGAACGCATTCGGCCACATCTCGACCGGCGGCGGCGCCTCCCTCGAATACCTCGAGGGCAAGACGCTCCCCGGCCTCGCCGCACTGGAGGACTGACCCCGATGACCACCCGCACGCCGCTGATGGCGGGCAACTGGAAGATGAACCTCAACCACCTGGAGGCCATCGCCCACGTCCAGAAGCTCGCCTTCGCCCTCGCGGACAAGGACTACGACGCCGTCGAGGTCGCCGTCCTCGCCCCCTTCACCGACCTGCGCTCCGTGCAGACCCTGGTCGACGGGGACAAGCTCAAGATCAAGTACGGTGCCCAGGACATCTCCGCCCACGACGGCGGCGCCTACACCGGTGAGATCTCGGGCCCGATGCTGGCCAAGCTGAAGTGCACGTACGTGGCCGTCGGCCACTCCGAGCGCCGCCAGTACCACGCCGAGACCGACGAGATCGTCAACGCCAAGGTCAAGGCCGCCTACAAGCACGGCCTGACCCCGATCCTGTGCGTCGGCGAGGAGCTGGACGTCCGTGAGGCGGGCAACCACGTCGCGCACACCCTCGCCCAGGTCGAGGGCGGCCTCAAGGACCTCCCGGCCGAGCAGGCCGAGACCGTCGTGATCGCCTACGAGCCCGTGTGGGCCATCGGCACCGGCAAGGTCTGCGGCGCCGACGACGCCCAGGAGGTCTGCGCGGCGATCCGCGGCAAGCTCGCCGAGCTGTACTCCCAGGAGCTGGCCGACAAGGTCCGCATCCAGTACGGCGGCTCCGTCAAGTCCGGCAACGTCGCCGAGATCATGGCGAAGCCCGACATCGACGGTGCCCTGGTCGGCGGCGCCTCGCTGGACTCGGACGAGTTCGTCAAGATCGTCCGCTTCCGCGACCAGTAGCCGGCGCCCGGTCGAGAGGCAGATCGACCAGTGAGTATGCGCTAGCGGCGATACGTCGTACCCTTGCGGGGGCATGGTGGCCTGCTGTCACCGTGCCCCCGTCGTTCACCGTCGTTCATCCGAATCCGAGGAAGTTGGTCCAGCCGTGGTTTTGGGGTTCTCGATCGCCCTGATCGTCTTCAGCCTGCTGCTGATGCTGCTGGTGCTGATGCACAAGGGCAAGGGCGGCGGTCTCTCCGACATGTTCGGTGGCGGCATGCAGTCGTCCGTCGGCGGCTCCTCGGTCGCCGAGCGCAACCTCGACCGGATCACCGTCGTGGTCGGTCTGCTCTGGTTCGCGTGCATCGTGGTGCTCGGCCTGCTCATGAAGGCCAACAACTGACCCCTCACGACGAACCGTCACGCTGACCCGTCAGCACATGTGCACGTAAAGCCCCATGTCCGGTACGCGCTCCACCGCGCGGCCTATCATGGGGCTTGCGTCTGCGCATCGGAGCTTGTAACTCCAATCACTGGACGCGCGTTGGGCCTTACGTAGACTGAGGCGCTCGCAGCGAAGCGAAACGCCGACTCGCTTTGCGGCACCATCACGCAGGGAGTTACGACCGTGGCAAGTGGCAACGCGATCCGGGGAAGCCGGGTCGGGGCGGGGCCGATGGGCGAGGCCGAGCGCGGCGAGTCCGCGCCGCGTCTGCGCATCTCCTTCTGGTGCTCCAACGGACACGAGACACAGCCGAGCTTCGCGAGCGACGCCCAGGTCCCGGAGACCTGGGACTGCCCGCGCTGCGGCTTCCCCGCCGGACAGGACCGGGACAACCCACCGGACCCCCCGCGCACCGAGCCCTACAAGACCCACCTGGCGTACGTGCGCGAGCGGCGCAGCGACGCGGACGGCGAGGCGATCCTCGCCGAGGCACTCGCGAAACTGCGCGGCGAGATCTAGAGGGCCGAGTCCGACGTGAACGCAGACGGCGGTACCAGGCTGCACCAGAGGCCCGAATGGGCCGCGCTGACCAAGCACCGCGAGCAGCTGGGCGAGGTGCGGCTGCGTGAGCTGTTCGCCGCGGACCCGGGGCGCGGCACCGGCTGGACGCTCCGCGTGGGAGATCTCCACGTCGACTACTCGAAGCATCTCGTCACCGACGAGACGCTGGCCCTGCTCCAGGAACTGGCTGCCGCGACCGATGTGTTCGGGCTGCGCGACGCCATGTTCCGCGGTGAGCGGATCAACATCACCGAGGACCGGGCGGTCCTGCACACCGCGCTGCGCGCCCCGAGGGACGCGGTGATCGAGGTGGACGGCGAGAACGTCGTTCCCCAGGTCCACGCGGTGCTCGACAAGATGGCCGGCTTCGCCGACCGGGTCCGCTCCGGCGAGTGGACCGGCCACACGGGCAAGCGCATCAAGAACGTCGTCAACATCGGCATCGGCGGCTCCGACCTGGGCCCCGCGATGGCCTACGAGGCGCTGCGCGCCTTCACCGACCGCTCCCTCACGCTGCGGTTCGTCTCCAACGTGGACGGCGCCGACCTGCACGAGGCGGTCCGGGACCTGGACCCGGCCGAGACGCTGTTCATCATCGCCTCCAAGACCTTCACCACCATCGAGACGATCACCAACGCCACCTCGGCGCGCTCCTGGCTGCTGGCCGGCCTCGGCGGCGACGAGAAGGCGGTCGCGAAGCACTTCGTGGCCCTGTCGACGAATGCCGGGAAGGTCGCGGACTTCGGCATCGACACGGCCAACATGTTCGAGTTCTGGGACTGGGTCGGCGGCCGGTACTCCTACGACTCGGCCATCGGCCTGTCCCTGATGATCGCCATCGGCCCGGACCGCTTCCGCGAGATGCTCGACGGCTTCCGCATCGTCGACGAGCACTTCCGCACCGCCCCGGCCGAGTCCAACGTGCCGTTGCTCCTGGGCCTGTTGGGCGTCTGGTACGGCGACTTCCTGGACGCGCAGTCGCACGCGGTGCTGCCGTACAGCCACTACCTGTCGAAGTTCACCGCGTATCTCCAGCAGCTCGACATGGAGTCCAACGGCAAGTCCGTCGACCGCGAGGGCAATCCCGTGGAGTGGCAGACCGGGCCGGTGGTCTGGGGCACGCCGGGCACCAACGGGCAGCACGCGTACTACCAGTTGATCCACCAGGGCACGAAGCTGATCCCGGCGGACTTCATCGGCTTCGCCCGCCCGGTGGCCGAGCTGAGCGACGGACTGAAGGCCCAGCACGACCTGCTGATGGCCAACTTCTTCGCCCAGACCCAGGCCCTCGCCTTCGGCAAGACCCCCGACGAGGTACGCGCCGAGGGGGTGCCCGAGGAGCTGGTCCCGCACAAGACCTTCCGCGGCAACCACCCCACCACGACGATCCTGGCCGCCGAACTGACCCCGTCCGTCCTCGGCCAGCTGATCGCCCTCTACGAGCACAAGGTGTTCGTCCAGGGCGCGGTCTGGAACATCGACTCCTTCGACCAGTGGGGCGTCGAACTCGGCAAGGTGCTCGCCAAGCGGATCGAGCCCGCCCTCACCGAGGGGACGGAAGTCCCGGGCCTGGACGCCTCCACCAAGGCACTGGTCGCCGCCTACCGGGAGCTGCGCGGCCGGCAGTGAACCGAACGGGGGGCGCGGTGGCCCGGCGTCCGTACCGGTCAGGCCACCGCGCTCAGCGTGTCCGCGAGCCGCCGCCGGGCCGCCCGCGCCGACGGCACCGCGGCCAGCGCCGCCGCACCGAGCACGGCCCCCGTGCCGACGACCACCAGGAGGACGGGGGAGGGGGACCGGGCGATGCCCGCGCCGATGCCGCTGGAGGCGCCCTGGGCGTCGATCAGCCAGTGGGCGAGCGGCAGCCCGAGGGCGGCGGCGAGGAGCACGGCCGCCAGGGCGGTGCAGGCCGTGGCCGTGACGGTGACGCCGGTGATCTGGCGCGGGGAGAGTCCGATTGCCTTGAGCGCGAGCAGGTCCCGTTCGCCCTCCCGGACGGTGCCGCCGATCGCCGTGAGCAGTTCGATCAGACCGACGAGCGCGAGGACGGCGACCAGTCCGAGGACCACCCCGCGCAGCGGGGAGAGCCCGTCGGCCGGGTTCGCCACCGCATGCACGTCGAGCCTGCCGTGCCCGGCTTCGGTGAGCCGCCCGGCGACCTCGTCCGGATCGGCACCGGCGTGCAGACGTAGCTGGTAGAGGGCCGGTTCGAGCCGTGGATCGTTCTCCCGGAGGGTGTCCAGGGAGGTCGAGATCACCCGGCCGGCGTTCTCCGGCTCGATGCTGCGGCCCACGATGTGCAGGATCTGCGGCCGGTCGCCGACGGTCATCCGCACCCAGTCGCCGACCTCCACCTCCAGCAGGTCCAGCAGCCCCTGCCCGGCCACCGCCTCGTCCGGTCCCTGCGCGCGGCGGCCCTCGGCCAGGGCGTACGGGTAGGGGTCCGCCCGGGTGCCGAGCCCGCGCAGCGCGATCGTCGCGGTCTGCCCCGGCACGAGGGCGGCCACCTCGACGCCCGGGTAGGCGGCGGCGACCCCGGGGTCGCGCTCCAGCAGGGCGCGGATGCCGCGCTCGTCGTCATCGGCGTCCACGCGGGCGGTCAGCGCGGTCGGCAGGCCGATCTGCTCGGGGCTGCTGTGGAAGCGGTCGATGGTGGTCCACGCGCTCATCGCCACCACGATCAGCAGCAGCGGCAGCGTGAGCCGCGCCACCGTGGCGAACGAGCGCGGGCGGCGGGCGAACGCCTTGTGCCAGCCGAGCACGAGCGCGGGCGGCACCCGCACCTCCAGTGCGCGCACCACGGGCGACGCATCGGCACCCGGGGCACCGGCACCGGCCTCGCCGGAACCCCGGCCACCAGGTCCCCGGGCACCACGCCCCCGCGCCCCGGCTCCCACTGGCACCCGCAACACCCGCAGCCCCAGTACCCGCCGAGCCGCCCCGGACAGCCCGCCGCCCTGGGCCCCCGCCGGGCGCGGCAGCGGAACCGGCGGCACCCGGCCCGCCCGCCACGCCGCGAGTCCGGTGGTGGCACCGATGAACAGCACCGCGCACGCCGGTACGACGAACAGCGCGATCGTGTGCCCGGGCAGCCCCTGCCACACCCCGACCGCGTCTCCGAGCCGCCCCGGCACCCGGCTGCCGAGGGCCTGGGTGAGCGCGGCGGCGGCCACCGCGCCGAGCAGCGCGTAGGCGAGGTGCTGGAGCAGGAAGACCCGTACGACCTGGCCCGGCGTGAAGCCGATCGCCTTCAGCACCGAGATGTCCCGCAGATGCCCTCTGATCCGGGTGCCGATCGCCCCGTGCACCGCCAGCCCCGCGGCGAGCAGCGCGCCCAGTCCGAACAGGCCGAGGACCTGACCGAGCAGCCGGTTGTCGCCCTGGGCCTCCGCGCGGGCCTGCTCCCAGGTGGAGACCTGCCCGATCGCCCCGGCACCCAGCACGGTCACCGCCCGCTGCACGGCGTAGTCCGTCTCCCCGGGATCGGTCAGCCGCAACCCGATCACCTGACCGCCGGGGTCGGGCACCGCGTCCGGCGGTGCCCACACCAGTCCCGGCTGCTCGCCCGGCCGGTAGCGGCGCTCGGGACTGTCGGCGATGCCGAGCACCGTGAGGGTCCGCGGGGTGCCGGGCAGGGTGAGGGTGTCACCGGGCTGGGCCAGCAGCGCGCGGGCGAGGCGGGTCTCCAGGACCACCCCGTCGGGGTCGCCGGCGTCGAGCCAGTGCCCGGCGGTGAGCAGCGGACGCCCCACGTCGGGCCGCTCGGCGGTGCCGCGCAGTTCGACGGAGGCCCGGGTGCCGCGTACGGCGACGGTGGCGGAGGCGGTGGGGTAGGGGCCGGCGACGGACTGGACGCCGTCCAGCGCGGCCAGCTCGCCGGTGTCGGCGGCGCGGTCGGTGTGCAGCCAGACGTGGGCGCCGCGCGCCTGCGTGAAGACCCGCTGCCAGGGGTTGGTCGCATACCCGAACAGAGCCGTGGCGAGCAGCAGCGACGCGACGATCCCGGCGGTGGCGAGCACGAGGAACAGCGCCTCGCCCCGGTGGGTGCGCAGATCGGAGTGGGCCCAGCGCAGGGTGGCTCGCACGGCCTCAGCCCTCCGGTGCGCGGTGCGCGCGGTGGTCGTACGCCCGCATGTCAGTCCTTGAGTTCCAGGACGGCGGACGCACCGGGGCGGCGGCGCGGTGGCGCGGCGGCGTCCAGCTCGGCGTCGTCGGCTATCCGCCCGTCGAAGAAGCTGATCACCCGGGCGGCGGCGCTGGCGAGCCGCGCGTCATGGGTGACCAGCACGATGGTCTGGCCCCGCTGGTGGAAGCGGGACAGCAGCCGCATCACCTCGCGGGTGCCCTTGCTGTCCAGGCTGCCCGCGGGCTCGTCCGCCAGCAGCAGCGGCGGATGGTTGACCAGCGCCCGGGCCAGCGCCACCCGCTGCTGCTCGCCGCCGGACAGCTCGCCGGGCATGCTGCGCTCCTTGCCCGTCAGGCCCAGCTCGGCCAGCAGCTCCTCGCGCTCGGCGCGCGCCCGCTTCGGCGGCAGCCCGGCGAGCAGGGCGGGCAGCTCCACGTTGTCGGCGACGGACAGGTCGGAGACCAGGTTGAAGAACTGGAAGACGATCCCGATCCGCTTCCTGCGCTCCACGGCCCAGCGCGCCTCGCCGTAGGCGTCGGTGCACGCGCCGTCCAGCCAGATGCTGCCCGCGTCCGGCCGCTGGAGCCCGCCGAGCAGGTGCAGCAGCGTCGACTTCCCGGCCCCGGACGGCCCGGTGACCGCCACGAACTCCCCGCGCCGCACCGTCAGGTCCACGCCGCGCACGGCGTGCGCCGGGGCGCCCTCGCCGTGGTGCGTCTTGACCAGGCCCTCGGCGCGCAGCACGGGAGCGGGGTCGGCACTCGCCGCAGCGCTCACTCCAGCTCCTCCAGCTCTTCCTGGCACCGCTCCAGCCAGTCGAGGTCGGCCTGCAGGTGCAGCATCGCGCCCTCGATGAGGAGGTGGGCGATGCGGTTGTCCCGGTCTTCGGCGGCGGCCAGCTTCGACAGCTGCCGCATCGTGTTCAGGTACTGCCGCCGCTGCTTGTTGATCAGGGCGATCTGGTCGGCGAGCCCGGTCTGCGGAGCCAGGGCGAGCTTCATGAAGAACTCGTCCCGCACCCGCGGCTCGTCCGCCGTCTCCTCGTACCAGGCCCGCAGCTCGTCGCGCCCGGCGTCGGTGAGGTGGTAGACCTTCTTGTTGGGCCGGCTCGACTGCTCGACGTCCTCGCCCTCGATCAGTCCCGTCTTCTCGAGACGGCCGAGGGTGACGTAGATCTGGCCGACGTTCGGCTGAGGGTACGCGGAGCCCAGCAGTTGCTCAAGGTCCTGCTTCAGCTCGTAGCCGTGGGCCGGACCGCGGGCCAGGAGAGCCAGGAGGTGCAGGCGCACTCAGCCGTCCTCCCGCTTCTGGTCGAGTCCCCGGATGTGCTCCACGCCCTAGTATCGCGCATACCTAACAGGTATACATGGCCTCTGACCGGGACGAGGGCGCCCGGTGCCGGTGCGAGCCGGCGAGACCGGTGTACGAGGGCGTACAGGGAGGAACCTATGCGGTGGATCCACGCCGCCGGTAGGGGCCTCCTCGTCCTCCTCGTCGTCCTGACCGGGTACGCCGCCTCCGGCGCCCGCGCGCAGGAGGGCGCCGCGAGCGGCCGGGGCCCGCTCACCCTGGCCACCGCCGGCGACCTCACCGGCTACCTCGGCCCGCTCCTCGAGGGCTGGAACCGCGCCCACCCCGGCGAACGGGTCACCCTCGTCGAACTGCCCGACTCCGCCGACGAGACCCGCGCGCAGATGGCCACCGACCTGCGCGACGGCGGCCGGCACCGCTTCGACGTCCTCAACATCGACGTCAACTGGACCTCCGAGTTCGCCGCCGCCGACTGGATACGCCCGCTGCCCCGCGACCGCTTCCCGCTCGGTACCTTCCTGCCGCCGGTCGTCGGCACCGCGACCTACGACGGCCGGCTCTACGCCGTCCCGTACGTCACCAACGCCGGTCTGCTCCTGTACCGCAAGGACGTCCTCGCCGCCGAGGGCGTCCCGCCGCCGCGTACCTGGGCGGAGCTGGAGCGGTACGCCGAGACCATCGCCCCGAAGCACGGACTGGACGGTTACGCGGGCCAGTTCCTGCCCTACGAGGGCCTGACCGTGAACGCCGCCGAGTCCGTCTACTCGGCCGGGGGCAGCATCCTCGGCGACGAGGGCGAACGCGTCACCGTGAACTCGGCGGCGGCCCGCGAGGGCATCGGTTTCCTGGCGCGCGGGGTGCGCGAGGGCTGGATACCGAAGGCGGCGCTGACCTACAAGGAGGAGGAGTCCAAGCAGGCCTTCCAGGACGGCCGCCTGCTCTTCCTGCGCAACTGGCCCTACGCCTACGTCAGCGCCTCCGCCCCGGACTCCGCGGTCGCCGGGAAGGTCGGCGCCGTACCGCTGCCCGGCCCCGGCGGCCCCGGCACCAGCGTCCTCGGCGGCTCCAACCTGGCCGTCGGCACCCACGCCGAGCACCCCGACTCGGCCGCGCGCCTCATCGCGTACCTCACCAGCGAGCGCGTCCAGCGCCAGGTCCTCACCCGTGGCGCGCTGCCGCCCGTGCGGGCCGACCTGTACGAGGACCCCGCGCTCGTCGAGGCGTTCCCCTACCTGCCGACCCTGCGCGAGAGCGTGCTCGCCGCCGCCCCGCGCCCCAAGAGCCCGCGCTACGACCAGGTCAGCCTGGCCGTCCAGGCGGTCGTGCACGACGCGATGACCGGCCGGCAGACGCCCGAGGCGGCGGTGCGGCGGCTGGCGCGCGAGCTGGCCGCCATCTCGCGGCACTGAATCCCTCTAGATGCGTGTTAGGTAACGCCGAAGTCTCATCTGCGTTCTCAGTGCGGTGAAAAATCCGCCTATGCTGCCCCAACCACTGAGTAGCTTTCGTTCTTTTCGTTGACACCCTCGCGACATCGCTACCTAACATGCATGCACAACAGCGACGGCTCTCAACAGACAGGTCCTCGGGGTGAACAGGCACCACTGGTGGCGTGACGCGGTGATCTACCAGGTCTACGTCCGCAGCTTCCTCGACAGCACCGGCGACGGCGTCGGCGATCTCGCCGGTGTCCGGGCCGGACTGCCCTACCTGCGCAAACTCGGCGTGGACGGGATCTGGCTGAGCCCCTTCTACCCCTCGCCCCAGCACGACCACGGCTACGACGTCGCCGACTACCGGGGCGTCGACCCGCTCTTCGGCGACCTCGACGAGTTCGACGCACTGGTCGCCGCGGCCCGCCGCCTCGGCATCCGGGTCCTGCTCGACATCGTCCCCAACCACTGCTCCAGCGAGCACCCGTGGTTCCGCGAGGCGCTGGCGTCCCGGCCCGGCAGCCCGGCCCGTGCCCGCTTCCACTTCGCCGACGGCCGCGGACCGGACGGGGACGAGCCGCCCAACAACTGGCACGCCATGTTCGGCGGCCCCGCCTGGACCCGCGTGACGGAGCCCGACGGCCGCCCCGGCCAGTGGTACCTGCACATGTTCACGCCCGAACAGCCGGACTGGAACTGGCGCACCCCCGAGGTCGCCGCCGAGTTCGACCGGATACTCCGCTTCTGGCTGGACCGGGGCGTCGACGGATTCCGCATCGACGTCGCCGCCGGCCTCTACAAGCACCCCGAGCTGCCCGACTCCCCGGACCCGGAGGCCGACGCCCGCACCCGCGACTCGGTCAACCCGCTGGCCTGGAACCAGCCCGAGGTGCACGACGTGTGGCGGCACTGGCGCGCGGTCTGCGAGGAGTACACCGCCCGCGACGGCCGCGAACGCCTCCTCGTCGGCGAGGTCTCGGTCCCCAGCGCCCGCGAACACGCCCGCTACGTCCGGCCCGACGAACTCCACCAGGCCTTCTTCTTCGACCTGCTCGGCGCGCCCTGGGACCCCGACGCCTTCCGCAAGGTCATCTCCGAGGCCATGCAGGACATCGCCGGCACCGGCTCCACGGTCACCTGGGTCCTCAACAACCACGACCAGGTCCGCACCGTCACCCGTTACGGCGAACCCGCCACCGACGGCAGCGGACTCGGCCCCGCCCGCGCCCGCGCCGCCGCCCTGCTGATGCTGGCGCTGCCCGGCGCCGCGTACATCTACCAGGGCGAGGAACTGGGTCTGCCCGAGGTCGTCGACCTGCCCGACGACGTGCTCACCGACCCGATCTTCCACCGCACGGGCAGCCGCGCCAGGGTCCGCGACGGCTGCCGGGTGCCGCTGCCCTGGTCGGGACAGGCGTCCCCGTTCGGCTTCACCTCCGGTGAAGGGAGCGCCAAGCCGTGGCTGCCGCAGCCCGAGTACTTCGCCGCGTACGCCACCGACCGCGCCCTCGCCGACACCCGCTCCTTCTGGCACCTCTACCGCGACGGCCTGCAACTCCGTTCCGAACTGCCGCAACTGGGCGAGGGCACCCTGCGCTGGCTGGACACCCCGCCCGGCGTGCTGGCCTTCGTCCGCGGCGACGGCCTGGTCTGCGCCGTCAACTTCGGCACCGCCCCCACGCCCGCCCCCGTCCCCGGCGCCCCGCTGCTCACCAGCGACGGCCCCTGCCCGCCCGGCGTGCTGCCCGGCTCCACCGCCGCCTGGTGGATCGCCGGCCTCTGACCTCGCTCCACCCGACCCTTCGAAGGGACATCAACGATGATGCGACGACGCACCACCCTGCTCACCGGATGCACCGCCCTCGTCCTCGCCCTCGGCGCCACCGCCTGCGGCGGCTCGGGACCCGTCACCGCCGGCGGCGGCGACAAGGCGCTCAGCGGACAGTCGGTCACCGTGGCCGGAGTCTGGTCCGGCACCGAGCAGGAGAACTTCCAGAAGGTGCTGGACGCCTTCACCGAGAAGACCGGCGCCAAGACCTCCTTCGTCTCCACCGGCGACAACGTCTCCACCGTCGTCGGCAGCAAGATCGAGGGCGGCAACGCCCCCGACGTCGTGATGGTCCCGCAGGTCGGCGTGCTGGGGCAGTTCGCCGGCAACGGCTGGCTGAAGCCGCTGTCCAAGACGGCCCAGAAGTCCGTGGACACCAACTTCGCGGACGTCTGGCAGACGTACGGGACCGTCGACGGCACGCTCTACGGCCTGTACTTCAAGGCCGCCCACAAGTCGACCGTCTGGTACAGCCCCGACGCCCTCACCCAGGCCGGGGTCGAGCCGCCGAAGACGTACGACGAGATGCTGGAGGCCGGGCAGACCGTCTCCGACTCCGGGCTCGCCGCCTTCTCGGTCGCCGGGCAGGACGGCTGGACGCTGACCGACTGGTTCGAGAACATCTACCTCTCCCAGGCAGGCCCCGAGAAGTACGACGCCCTCGCCGCCCACGAACTGAAGTGGACCGACGCGAGCGTGGTCGAGGCGCTCACCACCCTCGGCAAGCTCTTCAAGGACAAGCAGCTCATAGAGGGCGGCCAGAAGGGCGCCCTGAACACCGACTTCCCGGGCTCGGTGGAGAAGGTCTTCGGCCCGAAGCCCGAGGCCGGCATGGTCTACGAGGGCGACTTCGTCGCCGGGGTCGCCAAGGACCAGTTCGGCAAGGAGATCGGCAAGGACGCGAACTTCTTCCCGTTCCCCGCGGTCGACGGCGGCAAGGCGCCCGTGGTCAGCGGCGGCGACGCGGCCGTCGTCCTCAAGGACGGCAAGAACTCCGAGGCCGGCATGGCGCTCGTGGAGTACCTCGCGACGCCGGAGGCCGCGGCCGTGTGGGCCGAGGCGGGCGGCTTCCTCTCCCCGAACAAGAACCTCGACCCCGCCTCCTACGGCGACGACGTCACCCGGGCCACCGCCGAGTCCCTCGTCGGCGCCGGGAACTCGGTCCGCTTCGACATGTCCGACCAGGCACCGGCGGCCTTCGGCGGCACCAAGGGCACCGGCGAGTGGAAGATCCTCCAGGACTTCCTGCGCGACCCCTCCGACCCGAAGGCGACCGCCGCCGAACTCGAGGCCGCGGCGGCCAAGGCCTACAAGGGCTGACGGCCGTGACCACCTCCGCCCCGGTGAAAGAGGCGAGCCCGCCCGCCGCTCCCGGCCCGGCGCCCCTGCGGCGTCCCCGGCGGCGGCGCCGGGCGGCCGTCGCCCTGCTCTTCGTCCTGCCCGCACTGCTCCTGCTGGGCGCCCTCGTCGTCTACCCCGTGCTGTTCTCCGTCGGCCGCAGCTTCTTCGACGCCTCCGGCACGCGCTTCGTGGGCGGCGAGAACTACACCGAGATGTTCCGCGACCCGGCCACTCTCAAGGCCATCCGCAACACGGCGATCTGGGTCGTCGTCGCGCCCAGCCTGCTCACCGGCCTCGGCCTGATCCTCGCCGTCCTGGTGGAGAAGGTCCGCTGGGCCACCGCCTTCAAGCTGCTCCTCTTCATGCCGATGGCGGTCTCCTTCCTCGCCGCCGGCATCGTCTTCCGGCTCGCCTACGACCACGACCCGGACAAGGGCGTCCTCAACGCCGCCGTGACCGGCGTGCACGACGCCTTCGCCGGCACGGCGAGCTACCCGGGCGCCCGGGCGCGCGAGGGCCGGGACGGCGGCCTGGTCAAGGGGGCCGACGGCTCCTACCGGACCGGCGCGGGCGTGTCACCCGGCGACACGGTCGCCCTCGGTCTGGTCGGCGTGGGGCCCGACGACCTGCCGTCCGGTGCGAAGTCCGCGTACGGGGCGGCGGGACGGGACGCCGCCGCCGACGAGGTGCGCGGGGTCGTCTACCTGGACTTCACACCCGGCGGAGGAGGGGAGCGGGGCCGGGTGGACCGGCGCGAGAGCGGCCTGCCCGAGATGACGGTCGAGGCGGTGCGCGACGGCCGTACGGTCGCCACCACGACCACCGGCGACGACGGCGCCTTCTCCTTCGACGGGCTGGACCAGGGCTCCTACACGGTGAGGCTCCCCGCCTCCAACTTCGCCCCGCCCTACGAGGGCGTCTCCTGGCTCGGACCCGCTCTCGTGACGCCCGCCATCATCGGGGCGTACCTGTGGATCTGGACCGGGTTCGCGATGGTGCTGATCGGCGCCGGGCTGTCTTCGCTGCCGCGCGACGCGCTGGAAGCGGCGCGGATGGACGGCGCCAACGAGTGGCAGATCTTCCGGCGGATCACCGTGCCGCTGCTGGCACCCGTTCTCACGGTCGTCTTCGTCACCCTCGTGATCAACGTGATGAAGGTCTTCGACCTCGTCTACATCATCGCGCCCGGACCCGTGCAGGAGGACGCGACGGTGCTCGCGACGCAGATGTGGCTGGTGTCGTTCGGCGGCGGCAACAACCAGGGACTCGGCAGCGCGCTCGGCGTCCTGCTCCTGCTGCTCGTCGTCCCGGCCATGGTCTTCAACGTCCGCCGCTTCAAGAGGAGTCAGCGATGAGGAGTCAGCGATGAACGCCGTCCGGCGGTATCTGGGCAACGGGATCGTCCAGGCCTTCCTCGTGCTCATCGGGCTGGTGTGGATGACGCCGCTGGCCGGGCTGTTCCTGTCCTCCCTGCGGTCGTCGGAGGACACGGCGAAGGGCGGCTGGTGGACGGCCCTGGCGAGCCCCGGGCAGCTCTCCCTCGACAACTACTCGGCGCTCCTCGGCAACTCCGGCATCACCCAGGCCTTCTGGAACACGGTGCTGATCTCCGTACCGACGACCGTGCTCGTCGTGGTCGTCGGGGCGCTCGCCGGGTACGCCTTCGCCTGGCTGGACTTCCCGGGGCGCGAGACGGTCTTCCTGGTCGTCGTCGCGCTGCTGGTGGTGCCCGTGCAGATCGGGCTGCTGCCGGTCGCCAAACTCTTCGGACAGCTGGGCCTGTTCGGCACCATCCCGGGCGTCGTGCTCTTCCACGTCGCCTACGGGCTGCCGTTCGCGGTGTTCCTGCTGCGGAACTACTTCGCCGAGATGCCCAAGGAGATGCTGGAGGCCGCGCGCATGGACGGCGGCAACGAGTGGCGGATCTTCACGCGGCTGGTGCTGCCGGTCGGCAAGCCGGCCATCGCCAGCCTCGCCATCTTCCAGTTCCTGTGGGTCTGGAACGACATGCTGGTCGCGCTGCTCTTCGCGGACAGCTCGTCGCAGCCGCTGACGGTGGAACTCCAGTCGCAGATCCGCCAGTTCGGCAGCAACATCGACGTGCTGGCGCCGGGGGCGTTCCTGTCCCTGGTGGTGCCGGTGGTGGTGTTCTTCGCGTTCCAGCGGCACTTCGTGCAGGGGGTCATGGCGGGGTCCGTGAAGTGACCGGAGGTGGGCGGCGGGGAGGGTTTTCGCCCCCGCCGCCCCTTCCCGTTCCCGTCCCCGGGGGCTGCGCCCCCAGACTTCCCTTTCGGCCTGGACGGCCTCGTCCTCAAACGCCGGACGGGCCGGATCAGGCCGACGCCGGTGGGTAGAGCGACCTCGGCAGTTGTGATGCCGCCGCCGAGTCGAGCAGCCACAGGGTGCGGGTGCGGCCCCGGGCGCCCGCTGCCGGGGCCTGGATCTCGCCCGCGCCCGACAGGGCCATCGCCACCGCGTTCGCCTTGTCCTCGCCCGCCGCCAGCAGCCACACCTCACGGGCGGCGCGGATCGCGGGGAGGGTCAGGGAGATGCGGACGGGCGGCGGCTTGGGGGAGCCGTGGACGCCGATCACCGTGCGCTCGGTCTCCCGGACGCCCGGGTGCTCCGGGAAGAGCGACGCCACGTGGGTGTCCGGGCCGACGCCCAGGAGGAGGACGTCGAAGGACGGGACCGCGGCGTGGTTCTCGGGGACGGAGGCCGTGGCCAGCTCCTGCGCGTAGGCGGCCGCCGCCGCCTCCACGTCCGAGCCGTGGGGGCCGTCGGACGGCGCCATCGGGTGCACCCGCTTCGGGTCCAGCGGCACCGCGTCCAGCAGGGCCTCGCGCGCCTGGGTGACGTTGCGCTCCGGGTCGCCCTCCGGCAGGAAGCGCTCGTCGCCCCACCACAGGTCGAGCCGGCCCCAGTCGATCGCGTCCCGGGCCGGGGAGCCGGCCAGCGCCGCGAGCAGACCGTTGCCGTTGCGGCCGCCGGTGAGGACCACGGACGCGCTGCCCCGGGAGGCCTGCGCGTCCACGATCTTCGTGATCAGGCGGGCCGCCGCGGCCTCGGCCATCAGCTCCTTGTCGCGGTGCACGACCAGCTGCGGGGTGTCGCTCATTTCGCCGCCGCCTTCCTCACCGGTGTCTTCTCCTGCGCCGCGTCCTTCGCGGGAGCCTTCGCGACCGTCCCGACGGGAGCGGCGACCGCGAGGGCGCCCTCGTCGCCCGGGCCTCCTTCGGCCGGCGCGTTCAGCCGGTCCACGCCGTACCGCAGCGCCGAGGCGTACGTGTCGTCCGGGTCCAGACGCCGCAGCTCCTCCGCGATCAGCTCGGCCGTCTCACGGCGCTTGAGCGCGACCGCGCGGGCCGGCTGACCCTGGATGGAGAGGTTGGCCAGCGTGCCGTCGGCCCGGTCCAGGACGACCGGACCGCAGTCGGTGTCCATCCGGACCGCCGTCAGACCCGGCCCGTCCGACACCGTGCGCTTCACCGGCACGTCCAGCCGGTCCGCGAGCCACATCGCCAGCAGCTCGCAGCTCGGGTTGAACTCCTCGCCCTCCACCTCGACCGACCGCACCTCGCAGTCGACCTGGTCGAGGGCCGCCGCCAGCATCGAACGCCACGGCGTGATGCGGGTCCACGACAGGTCCGTGTCGCCGGGTGCGTAGGCCTCCGCTCGGGCCACCAGCTCCCGTATCGGCTCCTCGCAGGCGTAGGTGTCGGTGACCCGGCGCTGGGCGAGCGCGCCCAGCGGGTCCTTGGCCGGGTCCAGCGGCGCGTTCACCGGCCACCAGACCACGACCGGCGCGTCCGGCAGCAGCAGCGGCAGGACCACCGACTGGG
This sequence comes from Streptomyces sp. CCM_MD2014, assembly GCF_000772045.1. Lineage (GTDB taxonomy): Bacteria > Actinomycetota > Actinomycetes > Streptomycetales > Streptomycetaceae > Streptomyces > Streptomyces salinarius. Next base: position 6,669,116 of record NZ_CP009754.1, read on the forward strand.
CGTGGTCGACGACGTCGCCGTACAGCCGCAGCACGATCGTCTCGCCGGTGCCCGCGTCGGCGCCGAGGCGGACCTCGGCGTCCAGCCGGGACTTGGTGCGGTCCCGGGGGGAGCGCGAGACGCGTTTGATGACGACGAGCGTGCGCGAGGGGTGCTCGTGCGCGGCGTCGCTCGCGGCCTTCAGCGCGTCGTAGGCGTTCTCCTCGTCGGTGACGATGACCAGCGTGAGCACCATGCCGACGGCCGGGGTGCCGATGGCCCGGCGGCCCAGCACCAGCGCCTTGTTGATCTTGCTGGCCGTGGTGTCCGTGAGGTCTGTCTTCATGGCCGGCGCCAGCTCCGTCCGTCTCGCTCCAGCATGTCGTCCGCCTCGGCGGGCCCCCAGGTGCCGGCCGGGTACTGGGCGGGAGTGCCGTGCGTGTCCCAGTACTCCTCGATCGGGTCGAGGATCTTCCAGGACAGCTCGACCTCCTCGGTGCGCGGGAAGAGGTTGGCGTCGCCGAGCAGCACGTCGAGGATCAGGCGCTCGTACGCCTCGGGGCTGGACTCCGTGAAGGACTCGCCGTAGGCGAAGTCCATCGACACGTCCCGGATCTCCATCGACGTGCCCGGCACCTTGGAACCGAAGCGGACGGTGACGCCCTCGTCGGGCTGCACGCGGATGACGATCGCGTTCGAGCCGAGTTCCTCGGTGGCCGTCGTGTCGAAGGGGGAGTGCGGCGCCCGCTGGAAGACCACCGCGATCTCCGTGACCCTGCGGCCCAGGCGCTTGCCGGTGCGCAGGTAGAAGGGGACGCCCGCCCAGCGGCGGTTGTCGATGCCGACCTTGATCGCCGCGTAGGTGTCGGTCTTCGACTTGGGGTCGATGCCGTCCTCTTCGAGGTAGCCGACGGCCTTGGCGCCGCCCTGCCAGCCGGAGGCGTACTGCGCGCGCACGGTGTCGCGGCCCAGGTCCTTGGGGAGCCGGACCGCGCCCAGCACCTTCGTCTTCTCCGCCGCCAGCGCGTCCGCGTCGAAGGAGGCGGGCTCCTCCATCGCGGTCAGCGCGAGCAGCTGGAGCAGGTGGTTCTGGATGACGTCACGCGCCGCGCCGATGCCGTCGTAGTAGCCGGCCCGGCCGCCGATGCCGATGTCCTCGGCCATGGTGATCTGCACGTGGTCCACGTAGGACCGGTTCCAGATCGGTTCGAACATGGTGTTGGCGAAGCGCAGCGCCAGGATGTTCTGGACGGTCTCCTTGCCCAGGTAGTGGTCGATGCGGAAGACCTGGTCCGGGGCGAAGACCTCGTGGACGATCGCGTTCAGTTCCTCGGCCGACCTCAGGTCGTGGCCGAACGGCTTCTCGATCACCGCGCGGCGCCAGGAGCCGCCCGTCTGGTCGGCGAGCCCGTGCTTCTTGAGCTGCTGGATGACCACCGGGAAGGACTTGGGCGGCACCGACAGGTAGAAGGCGAAGTTGCCGCCCGTGCCCTGCGCCTTGTCCAGCTCCTCGATGGTGCCGCGCAGCCGCTCGAACGCGTCGTCGTCGTCGAAGGTGCCCTGGACGAAGCGCATCCCCTGGATGAGCTGCTGCCAGACCTCCTCGCGGAACGGGGTGCGGGAGTGCTCCTTGACGGCGTCATGCACGACCTGGGCGAAGTCCTCGTGCTCCCAGTCGCGGCGGGCGAACCCGACGAGCGAGAAGCCCGGCGGCAGCAGGCCCCGGTTGGCGAGGTCGTACACGGCGGGCATGAGCTTCTTGCGGGACAGATCGCCGGTGACGCCGAAAATGACCAGACCCGACGGCCCCGCGATGCGCGGGAGCCGTCGGTCTGCGGGGTCACGCAGCGGATTGCTGCTCGACAATTGTCAGCCCTTCGAGGGAGCGAGGCGCTTGAGCTCCGCCTCCGTGGACTTCAGCAGGTCGTTCCAGGACGCCTCGAACTTCTCGACGCCCTCGTCCTCCAGGAGCTGGACCACCTCGTCGTAGGAGATCCCGAGCTTCTCGACCGCGTCGAGGTCGGCGCGGGCCTGCTCGTACGTCCCCGAGACGGCGTTGCCACCGATCTCGCCGTGGTCCTCGGTGGCGAACAGGGTCGCCTCCGGCATGGTGTTCACCGTGTTCGGCGCGACCAGGTCGGTGACGTACATGGTGTCGCTGTACGCCTTGTCCTTCACGCCGGTCGACGCCCACAGCGGGCGCTGCTTGTTGGCGCCGGCCTTCTCCAGGGCGGCCCAGCGGTCGGAGGCGAAGACCTCCTCGTACGCCTGGTAGGCCAGACGGGCGTTGGCGACGGCGGCCTTGCCGCGCAGGGCCTTGGCCTCGTCGGTGCCGATCGCGTCGATCCGCTTGTCGATCTCGGTGTCCACGCGGGACACGAAGAAGGACGCCACCGAGTGGATCTGCGAGAGGTCCAGGCCGCGCTCCTTGGCCTTCTCCAGACCGGTCAGGAACGCGTCCATGACCTTGCGGTAGCGCTCCAGCGAGAAGATCAGCGTGACGTTGACGCTGATGCCCAGACCGATGGTCTCGGCGATCGCCGGGATGCCGGCCTCGGTGGCCGGGATCTTGATCAGCGTGTTGGGCCGGTCCACCAGCCAGGCCAGCTGCTTGGCCTCGGCGACCGTGGCCCGGGTGTTGTGGGCGAGGCGCGGGTCGACCTCGATGGAGACCCGGCCGTCCTTGCCGCCGGTGTTGTCGAACACCGGGCGCAGGATGTCGGCGGCGTCACGGACGTCCGCCGTGGTGATCATGCGGATGGCCTCTTCGACCGTGACCTCGCGGGCGGCGAGGTCGGTGAGCTGCGTGTCGTAGCCGTCGCCCTGCGAGATCGCCTTCTGGAAGATCGACGGGTTGGTGGTGACGCCCACGACGTGCTGCTGGTCGATCAGCTCGGCGAGGTTGCCGGACGTGATCCGCTTGCGCGACAGGTCGTCCAGCCAGATCGCCACGCCTTCGTCGGAGAGGCGCTTGAGTGCGTCTGTCATGGAAAATGCATCTCCTACTACGTGTCGTATACGAGCGTCAGCGCTGGGCGGCGGCGAGGGATTCCCGCGCCGCGGAAGCCACGTTCTCGGCGGTGAAGCCGTACTCCTTGAAGAGCACCTTGGCGTCCGCGGAGGCGCCGAAGTGTTCCAGGGAGACGATGCGGCCGGTGTCTCCCACGTACTTGTGCCAGGTCAGTGCGACTCCGGCCTCGACGGCGACCCGGGCCTTCACGGACGGGGGCAGGACGCTGTCCCGGTACCCCTGGTCCTGCTGCTCGAACCACTCCACGCACGGCATGGACACCACACGGGTCGGTACGCCCTCGGCCTGGAGTGCCTCACGCGCCCCGACGGCCACGTGGACCTCGGAACCGGTCGCGATCAGCACCACCCGGGGTGCGCCGCCCTCGGCCTCGAACAGCACGTAGCCGCCCCTGGCCGCGTCCTCGTTCGGCTCGTAGGTCGGCACGCCCTGACGGGTCAGCGCCAGACCGTGCGGCTGGCCCTTGCCGAACTCCTTGGTCCAGCGGCGCTGGATCTCGCGCCAGGCGATCGCCGTCTCGTTGGCGTCGGCCGGACGGACCACGTTCAGGCCCGGGATGGCGCGCAGTGAGGCCAGGTGCTCGACCGGCTGGTGGGTCGGGCCGTCCTCGCCCAGGCCGATGGAGTCGTGCGTCCACACGTAGGTGACCGGCAGGTGCATCAGCGCGGACAGGCGCACGGCGTTGCGCATGTAGTCGGAGAAGACCAGGAACGTTCCGCCGTAGACGCGGGTGTTGCCGTGGAGCGTGATGCCGTTCATCTGCGCGGCCATCGCGTGTTCGCGGATGCCGAAGTGGATGGTGCGGCCGTACGGGTCCGCCTCCGGCAGCGGGTTGCCCGCCGGGAGGAAGGACGACGTCTTGTCGATCGTCGTGTTGTTCGAGCCGGCGAGGTCGGCCGAGCCGCCCCACAGCTCCGGGACGACCGCGCCGAGGGCCTGGAGGACCTTGCCGGACGCGGCGCGGGTCGCCAGGCCCTTGCCCGCCTCGAAGACCGGGATCTTCTCCTCCCAGCCCTTGGGCAGCTCGCCCTTGGCGACGCGGTCGTACTCGGCGGCGCGCTCGGGGTTGTTGTCCCGCCACTGCTGGAAGGACTTCTCCCACACCGCGCGGGCCGCCTGGCCCTTCTCCAGCGCCTTGCGGGTGTGCGCGATGACCTCGTCGGAGACCTCGAAGGACTTCTCCGGGTCGAAGCCCAGGACCCGCTTGGTCGCGGCGACCTCGTCGTCGCCGAGGGCGGAGCCGTGGGCGGCCTCGGTGTTCTGGGCGTGCGGGGCGGGCCAGGCGATGATCGAGCGCATCGCGATGAAGGAGGGGCGGTCGGTGACCTTCTTCGCCGCCTGGATCGCGTCGTAGATCGCGTGCGGGTCCAGGTCGCCGTCCGGCTTCGGCGCGACACGCTGCACGTGCCAGCCGTAGGCCTCGTACCGCTTGCAGGTGTCCTCGGAGACGGCCGTCTCGGTGTCGCCCTCGATGGAGATGTGGTTGTCGTCCCACAGCAGCACCAGGTTGCCCAGCTTCTGGTGACCGGCCATCGAGGACGCCTCGGCGGAGATACCCTCCTGCAGACAGCCGTCACCGGCGATGCAGTAGACGAAGTGGTCGAACGGGGAAGCGCCCTCCGGGGCCCCGGGGTCGAACAGGCCGCGCTCGTAGCGGGCGGCCATCGCCATGCCCACCGCGTTGGCCACACCCTGGCCCAGCGGACCGGTCGTGGTCTCCACACCGGTGGTGTGGCCGTACTCCGGGTGGCCGGGGGTCTTCGACCCCCACGTCCGGAAGGACTCCAGGTCGTCCAGTTCCAGGCCGAAGCCGGCCAGGTACAGCTGGGTGTAGAGGGTCAGGGACGAGTGACCCGCGGACAGCACGAAACGGTCGCGTCCGACCCAGTTCGCGTCGGCGGGGTCGTGCCGCATCACCTTCTGGAAGAGGGTGTAGGCGGCGGGCGCCAGGCTCATCGCCGTACCCGGATGGCCGTTGCCAACCTTCTGTACGGCATCGGCGGCCAGGACGCGGGCGGTGTCCACGGCCCGCTGGTCCAACTCGGTCCACTCGAGGTCTGCGGTGGTCGGCTTGGTGCTCACCCTGAGTCAGGGCTCCTCTCCACATGTCGGTTGCCGGTGCACGGGTGCACCGGCTGCCGGCGCGTCCGTGAGTCGGCCGGCCATGGCCGAGCCTACCCCCGTAAGTACGTGCGTTTTTCCGCTGGAAACCAGACTGCCGGGACTCTTCTCGATCCGCCTGTCGGCCGGGTGAAACCGCATTCGGCAAGTGAATACGGAGCCGCTCATCTGACTGCTCAATCGACTCTCCGCACGCACGTCGGAGCGCTCGCGCCAACACGAGCCCACCCCCGCGAAGGCCGAGGTATGGGCAACGTCTAAAGTGGCGTGGTACGCGCGAGCCTTTACCGCCACTTCACACGGCGGGGCTTGCTGGGATGTCTCTGTCAGGGGTGTGCGTGACGGCCGTTGAATCCCGTCCTGCGGGTGGGGGTACCTCCCATGCCCTTAAGGCAATGGGGGATATCGGGACGAGCCAGAGCCCGAGTCACCGGCCGTTCGGGGCCCGTGTCAAGGCGTTCGTGGCGCTGACCAAGCCACGGATCATCGAGCTTCTGCTCATCACCACCGTTCCGGTGATGTTCCTCGCCGAGCAGGGTGTTCCGAATCTGAAACTGGTCCTGCTGACCTGCGTCGGCGGTTATCTGTCGGCCGGCGGCGCCAACGCGCTGAACATGTACATCGACCGCGACATCGACGCGCTGATGGACCGGACCTCGCAGCGCCCGCTGGTGACCGGCATGGTCAGTCCGGTCGAATGCCTCGTCTTCGGCATCACCCTCGCGATCGTCTCGACGCTGCTGTTCGGGTTCACCGTCAACTGGCTGTCGGCCTGGCTCTCGCTCGGCGCGCTCCTCTTCTACGTCGTCGTCTACACGATGATCCTCAAGCGGCGCACCTCGCAGAACATCGTCTGGGGCGGCATCGCCGGCTGTCTGCCGGTGCTCATCGGCTGGTCCGCCGTGACCAACTCGATGTCCTGGGCACCGATCATCCTCTTCGGGGTGATGTTCTTCTGGACGCCGCCGCACTACTGGCCGCTGTCCATGAAGGTCAAGGAGGACTACGCGCGCGTCGGCGTGCCGATGCTCCCGGTGATCGCGTCCAACAAGGTCGTCGCCCGCCAGATCGTCATCTACAGCTGGGTGATGGTCGCCGTGTCGCTGCTGCTGACGCCGCTCGGCTACACCGGCTGGTTCTACACGGCGGTCGCCGTGGCGGCCGGCGGCATGTGGCTGTGGGAGGCGCACGGGCTGCAGAACCGCGCCAAGGCCGAGGTCACGGGCGCCAAGCTCAAGGAGATGCGGCTCTTCCACTGGTCCATCACCTACGTGTCGGTGCTGTTCCTCGCGATCGCGGTGGACCCCTTCCTGCGCTGAGATCCTGCCGCGACGGGCGGGGTGCGTGGTCAAGGCCACGCACCCCGCCCGTCGCCGTTCGATCTACCCGTCGGTAGCATCCTGGTCATGGCAGACACGCAGCAGGTGGAGACGGAGCAGGCCGGCGCGAAGGGCGGCTGGGCCGACCGGTGGGACGCGTACGAGGTGACCCGGATGGCCGGGCGGATCGAAGCCTTCGCCAAGGCCCACGGCGGTGCCGAGGCCCAGGTGGCCCATCTCGGCGAGCGCGGCGCCCGGATCGTCCTCGTCGGTGAGGACGGAGCCTGGGGCGACCTGGTCGCCCGTACCCACGAGCGGGCGCGCAAGGCGGTGGAGAAGTCCGGGATCACCGTCCACGAGGACTTCGACGGCGAGTTCGCGGCCAAGGTCACCACGGGCCGCTACGAGTGGTCGCGCATGGCGGGCATCCAGGTCGGAGGCCCGAGCAACACCTGAGACCGGGTTCACCCGTTAGGACCGTAGGAAGCCGCAAAGGCGAACGGTCCCAGCACGGGGAGCCCGGATGATCGAAACGCCGTCCCTGGTGGACCAGTACTGCCACGGCGTCCTGAGAACGGAGCTGGGCCTCGGCACCTTCGAGGCCCAGCTGGCCCGCACCGAGGGCCCGCCCGCCCCGGGCACCACCCTCTTCGACACCCAGACCGGCTTCGCGGTACGCCGCTGGTGCCCGCCCCTGCTCGGCCTGGAACCGCACTGCCCGCCCGCCCGCTACCTGGCCCGGCGCCGCGAACTGGGCGTCATGGAGGCCGACCGCCGGCTGCTGCGCGGCAGCGGCATCACCACCTACCTGGTCGACGCCGGACTGCCCGGCGACCTCACCGGACCCACCGAGATGGCCTCCGCCGCGGACGCCGACACCCACGAGATCGTGCGTCTGGAACTGCTCGCCGAGCAGGTCGCCGACACCTCCGGCACCGTCGAGTCCTTCCTCGCCAACCTCGCCGAGGCCGTGCACGGCGCCGCCGCGAACGCCGTCGCCTTCACCTCCGTCGCGGGGGTACGCCACGGCCTCGCCCTCGCCCCGGAGCCGCCCGGCGCGGGCGAGGTGCGCGGGGCCGCCGCCCGCTGGCTCACCGGGCGCGAGGTCGGCGGGGAACTGAGCGACCCGGTGCTGCTGCGCCACCTGCTGTGGATCGCCGTCGCCTCGGGGCTGCCGCTCCAGCTGCACGCGGGCCTCGGCGAGCCGGGCCTGCGCATCGACCGCACCGACCCGGTCCTGCTCACCGACTTCGTGCGGGCCACCGCGGGTCTCGGCACCGACCTGGTCCTGCTGCACGGCTACCCGTACCACCGCCACGCCGCCCACCTGGCCGGCGTCTTCCCGCACGTCTACGCCGACTCCGGCGCCGCCCTGGTGCGCACCGGCGCCCGCGCGGCGACGGTCCTCGCCGAGATCCTGGAGCTGGCCCCCTTCGGCAAGATCCTTTTCTCCAGCGGCGCCCAGGGCCTGCCCGAACTCCACGTGGTCGCCGCCCGGCTGTTCCGCGAGGCCCTGGGCCGGGTGCTGGGCGCGTGGGTGGCCGAGGGGGCGTGGTCCCTCGGGGACGCGCAGCGGGTGGCGGCGATGATCGCTTCGGGGAACGCGGGCCGGGTGTACGGACTGGAGTGACGGCTGTACACCCCGGAGTGACGGGTCGAAACTGGGGCGCATGCCCACCGACGCCTTGCTCGACCGCTTCCTCGCCGGCCTCGCGCCCCTCGACCCCGTCGCCGTCTGGGCGCACGGCTCGCTGGGCGCGGGCGACTACCAGGAGGGCCGCAGCGACCTCGACCTGATCGCGGTCCTGCCCCGCCCGGCCACGGCCCGCACGGCCTGGCGCCTCGGGCTGCTCCACGCCCGGCTGCGCGACGAGCCCCTGGCCGGACTGCTGCACTGCACCTACATGTCGCCGGACACGGTCGCGGATCCGGCCCGGCGGCACCTGACCTGGGCCCACGAACAGCTGTTCAAGCGGCCGGTCACCCCCGTCACCCGGCGCGAACTCCACAGCTTCGGCCGCATCCTGCACGGCGAGTCGCCGAAGCGGCTGCTGCCGCCGGTGACGGACCCGGAACTGGACGCCTTCGTCGTCCGCGACCAGCGGGACTTCTGGAGGCCGAACGTGCGCAGGGCGGAACTGTGGCGGCAGGACGTCTGGGTCGACCTGGGCCTGATCACCTTCGCCCGCGCCACCGTCACGCTGCGGGAGGGCCGCCTGATCACCAAGCGGGAGGCCCTGGCGGAGCTGCCCGCCCTGGGCGCTCCCGGCGAGGTCGTCGAGGACGTCACCGAGCGGCGGTACGGGAACGGCGCGCGCCCCGGGGCCACGGCGGAGTGGACCGGGCGCCGCGCCGAACTGACCCGGAGCTACCTGGGACCGGCCATCGACACGCTGGTGGCGTCGTACTCCTGAGCGGGCAGCCCGGCCACCGTCTCCCCGGGCCGCTCGCGCAGCGACAGCAGCACCCGCAGCACCGCGATCCACACCAGGCACGAGCCGAACATGTGCAGGCCGACCAGCACCTCGGGCAGGTCGGTGAAGTACTGGACGTACCCGATGACCCCCTGGGCGAGCAGCACCAGGAACAGGTCGCGGGTGCGGGCCAGCGGGCCCTTGGGGGCGTCCACGGCCTTCAGCACGAACCACAGGGCGAACGTCAGCGTCACCACGATCCACGCCAGGACGGCGTGCGCCTTGCTGATCGTCTCCCAGTCGACCGGCATCCGCGGCACGTCGCTGGAGTCGCCCGCGTGCGGTCCCGCGCCGGTGACCACGGTGCCGGCCACGACCAGCAGGGCGGAGACGACGACCATCACCCACACCAGCTGCTGCACGGACTTGCCGACCAGCGGGCGCGGTGCCGTGTCGCCCTCCCGGGTGCGCTGCCACATCACCGTGGCCAGGGTCAGCAGCGCCGTCGTCGCCACGAAATGCGCCGCGACGGTGTACGGGTTGAGGCCGACGAGCACGACGATGCCACCGAGCACGGCGTTGCTCATCACGACCCAGAACTGGGCCCACCCCAGCAGGGTGAGACTGCGCCGGTACGGCTTCTGCGAGCGGGCGGCGATGATCGCCCAGCCGACCGCGGCGCACAGCACGTAGGTCAGCATGCGGTTGCCGAACTCGATGACGCCGTGGAAGCCCATCTCGCTCGTGGTGGTGAGCGAGTCGTCGGTGCACTTGGGCCAGGTCGGGCAGCCGAGCCCGGAGCCGGTGAGCCGGACGGCGCCGCCGGTGACGACGATGATCACGGACATCACGAGGGGCGCGAGGGCCGCCCGCCGGACCGTCCGGGGGTGCGGGGTCCAGCGCGCGGCGATGAAGGCGAGCGGGTTGCGCACGGCGGCTGCGGCATCGGCGCGGGTCACGTTTGGCACGCCGTCCATCGTAGGCGCCCGCTTGTGCACGCTTTCACGAGGGTCGTCCTGCGGCATGTGCTCCTACTCCCAGCGGAAGAACTTCCCCGCGGCCGCGAGCCCCGCGACCGCCCACACGGCGAGGATCCCCAGGTCGCCCCAGGGCAGCGAGGCCCCGTGCTGGAGCACGTCCCGCAGTCCGTCCGACAGGGCGGAGATGGGCAGCAGCCCCAGCACGTCCTGTGCCGCGTCCGGGAACTCGTCCAGCGGCACGATCACCCCACCGCCCACCAGGAGCAGCAGGAAGACCAGGTTCGCGGCGGCCAGCGTGGCCTCCGCCTTCAGCGTGCCCGCCATCAGCAGCCCGAGCCCGGAGAAGGCGGCGGTGCCGAGGACCAGGAGCAGCAGCACGGCCCCCGGGTTGCCCTGCGGCGACCAGCCCAGGGCGAAGGCGATCACCGTCAGCAGCACGATCTGGAGCACCTCGGTGACCAGGACCGACGCCGTCTTCGCGGTCATCAGGGCCCAGCGCGGCAGCGGGGAGGCGGCCAGCCGCTTCAGCACCCCGTACCGCCGCTCGAAGCCGGTGGCGATGGCCTGGCCCGTGAACGCCGTCGACATCACCGCGAGCGCGAGGATGCCGGGGGCGAGGAAGTCGACCGCCTCGCCGGCCCCGGTGTCGATGATGTCCACGGAGCTGAACAGGACGAGCAGGAGCGTCGGGATGATCACCGTCAGCAGCAGCTGCTCGCCGTTGCGCAGCAGCATCTTCGTCTCGAGCACGGCCTGCGCCGCGATCATCCGCCCGAGCGGCGCGGCACCGGGCCGGGGCGCGTACGTGCCGGTGGCGCCGGTGGCGCCCGTGGTCGAGGTCGTGGTCATGAGCGCAGCTCCCTGCCCGTCAGCTCCAGAAAGACGTCCTCCAGCGTGTGCCGCTCCACCGAGATGCGGTCCGGCATCACCCCGTGCTGGGCGCACCAGGAGGTCACCGTCGCCAGCAGCTGCGGGCCGACCTCGCCGTTCACCCGGTAGGAGCCGGGGGTCAGCTCGGCGGCGGAGGAGTCCGGGGGCAGCGCCTTGAGCAGGGACGCGACGTCCAGTCCCGGCCGGCCGGTGAACCGCAGGGTGTTCTCGGCGCCGCCGCGGCACAGCTCCTCGGGGGAGCCCTGGGCGACGACCCGGCCGGTGTCGACGATGGCGACGTCGTCGGCCAGCTGCTCGGCCTCGTCCATGTGGTGCGTGGTGAGGATCACCGAGACGCCGTCGGCGCGCAGGTCCCGTACGAGGTCCCAGGTGGCGCGGCGGGCCTGCGGGTCGAGTCCGGCGGTCGGCTCGTCCAGGAACACCAGCTCCGGGCGGCCGACCACGGCCATCGCGAGGGCGAGCCGCTGCTGCTGCCCGCCCGAGAGCCTGCGGTACGTGGTGCGGCCGCACGAGCCGAGACCCAGCCGTTCGATCAGCGCGTCGACGTCCAGCGGGTGGGCGTGCAGCTTCGCCACGTGGCGCAGCATCTCGTCCGCGCGGGCGCCGGAGTAGACGCCGCCGGACTGGAGCATCACGCCGATCCGAGGGCGCAGCTCGGCGCCCTGTCCCACCGGGTCCAGGCCGAGGACGCGCACCGTGCCGGAGTCCGGTCTGCGGTATCCCTCACAGGTCTCGACGGTGGTCGTCTTGCCCGCCCCGTTGGGACCGAGCACGGCGGTGACGCCCGTGCGGGCCACCAGGTCGAGGCCGTTCACCGCGGTCTTCGTGCCGTACCGCTTCACCAGGGCCTGGACCTGGACCACGGGCTCACTTCGCATGGGTCACGAGTCTAGGGAGACGGACGACCGGCCGGGCGCGGGGGTGTGGACAACCTCGTCACACCGGGGAGGGTGCTCACTCGCGGGGGCGGTGCAGGGGCAGCCACCGCTCGGCGTAGGCGACCGCGTCGGCCAGCGGGAACAGGCGTGCGTCGGCCGCGCCGACCCGGCCGCGCACGACGGGGCGGTCCCGTTCGAAGTCGTGGCCCAGTTCGTCGAAGCGATCCGAGGTGATCGACACCTCGGTCACCCGCTCCCAGCCCACCGGTCCCGGGCGCCCCACCTCCACCAGCGGGGCGGGGATCCGGTACTCGGCGAGGTGGAAGGCCGTGCACGAGTCGTAGCCCGCGCCGAGCAGCAGGACCCGGGCGTCCAGCCGTTCCAGCGTGGCCAGCGGGCTCCGCTCGCCCAGCCGGCAGTCGGTCGCGTGCCCCGCGACCACCTCGGCGGCGCGGGCGCCGAGGGCCGCGAAGGAGGTCTGCGGATGGGCGCTGCGCCGGGCGCCGGGCCAGGTGCGCACCGTCTCCGGGACCACCCCGACCCCGCGCGAGGGCGTGATCAGCGGGTCGTACGGGGGGGTGGCCGCGCGCACGGTCTCCCACCACTCCTCGGGCACGGGCGGGCTGGTCCACAGGGCCGGGTCGGAGAGGTCGGCGGTCTGGGCCGGAACCACCAGGGTGCCGCCCGGGCCCAGGACGTCGAGGAGCGCCTGGACGACCGCGACGGGGCCTCCGCAGACCCAGCCGAGGGAGCTGAGGGAGGAGTGCACGAGGAGCGTGTCGCCGGTGCGCACCCCCAGTTCGCGCAGCCCGCCGGCGAGCGTGCCGCGGGTGACGAGTGGGCCGGTCGGAGGGGGTGTGGGCATGCGGGGGAGTGTTCCGGAAGGCGGGTGCGGATGCCAGTGAATTGGCCCACGGATGATCGATCAGAGATCGTTTCCGCAGGTCACCTTAGGTATGCCTAAGTGACGCAGGGCACCGTCGGATGATCCGGACGCGGCTTGCCCGGCCCCGAGGAATTACGCAACAATGGCGTTGTGAAAAACGTCGGTGAGGCTCCGCAGGAGGAACTCGCGACCGGTGAGCGGTCCACCCGCAACCGGGTCGCGCGCTCCATCCTGGACCACGGACCGTCGACCGTCGCCGAGCTCGCCGGACGCCTGGGCCTGACCCAGGCCGCCGTCCGGCGCCACCTCGACGCCCTGGTCGCCGACGACGTGGTCGAGGCCCGACAGCAGCGGGTCTACGGCGCGCGCACGCGCGGACGGCCCGCCAAGGTCTTCGCGCTCACCGACTGCGGCCGGGACGCCTTCGACCAGTCGTACGACAAGCTGGCCGCCGACGCCCTGCGCTGGATCGCCGAGCAGCAGGGCGGGGAGCAGGCGATCGCCGCCTTCGCCCGCGCCCGGATCGCGGCCCAGTCGGGCGCGTACCGCAAGGCCGTGGAGTCCGTCCCCGCCGAGAAGCGGGCGGAAGCACTGGCCAAGGCCCTGACCAAGGACGGGTACGCTGCTACCGCGCGGAGCGCGCCCCACCCCCAGCAGGGCGAGCAGCTGTGCCAGCACCACTGCCCGGTCGCCCACGTCGCGGAGCAGTTCCCGCAGCTGTGCGAGGCGGAGACGGAATTTTTCGCCGAGCTGCTCGGTACGCATGTACAGCGGCTCGCGACCATCGCGCACGGCGACGGGGTCTGCACCACGTTCATTCCGAAGACTTCGCACGCGCCACCGACGGCGCGCGCGTCCGAGAACACCGCTCACGCATCTGCAAGCACGGCCGGGAGGAACCCCGCATGACTCTCCCCACGGAGACTGCTCACCCTGAGCTCGAGGGCCTGGGCAAGTACGAATACGGCTGGGCCGACTCCGACACGGCCGGCGCCTCTGCCAAGCGCGGCATCGACGAGGACGTCGTCCGGGACATCTCCGCGAAGAAGAACGAGCCGGAGTGGATGACCAAGCTCCGTCTCAAGGGCCTGCGCCTCTTCGAGAAGAAGCCCATGCCGAACTGGGGCTCGGACCTGTCGGGGATCGACTTCGACAACATCAAGTACTTCGTGCGCTCCACGGAGAAGCAGGCGGAGTCCTGGGAGGACCTGCCCGAGGACATCAAGAACACGTACGACAAGCTCGGCATCCCCGAGGCGGAGAAGCAGCGCCTGGTCGCCGGTGTCGCCGCGCAGTACGAGTCCGAGGTCGTCTACCACCAGATCCGCGAGGACCTGGAGGAGCAGGGCGTCATCTTCCTCGACACCGACACGGCCCTGAAGGAGCACCCGGAGCTCTTCAAGGAGTACTTCGGCACCGTCATCCCCGTCGGTGACAACAAGTTCGCCTCGCTGAACAGCGCCGTGTGGTCCGGCGGCTCCTTCATCTACGTGCCGCCGGGCGTGCACGTCGAGATCCCGCTCCAGGCCTACTTCCGCATCAACACGGAGAACATGGGCCAGTTCGAGCGGACCCTGATCATCGTCGACGAGGGTGCCTACGTGCACTACGTCGAGGGCTGCACCGCGCCGATCTACAAGTCGGACTCGCTGCACTCCGCGGTCGTCGAGATCATCGTCAAGAAGAACGCCCGCTGCCGTTACACGACCATCCAGAACTGGTCGAACAACGTCTACAACCTGGTCACCAAGCGCGCCGTGGCGTACGAGGGCGCGACCATGGAGTGGATCGACGGCAACATCGGCTCCAAGGTGACGATGAAGTACCCGGCCGTCTACCTGATGGGCGAGCACGCCAAGGGCGAGACCCTGTCCATCGCCTTCGCGGGCGAGGGCCAGCACCAGGACGCCGGCTCCAAGATGGTCCACATGGCGCCGAACACCTCCTCCAACATCGTCTCGAAGTCCGTGGCGCGCGGCGGCGGCCGCACCTCCTACCGCGGTCTCGTCGAGATCGGCGAGGGCGCCCACGGCTCCAAGTCGAACGTGCTGTGCGACGCGCTGCTCGTCGACACGATCTCCCGCTCCGACACGTACCCCTACGTGGACGTCCGCGAGGACGACGTGTCCATGGGCCACGAGGCGACCGTGTCCAAGGTCTCCGAGGACCAGCTCTTCTACCTGATGAGCCGTGGTCTGAGCGAGTTCGAGGCGATGGCGATGATCGTGCGCGGCTTCGTCGAGCCGATCGCCAAGGAGCTGCCCATGGAGTACGCCCTCGAGCTCAACCGGCTGATCGAGCTGCAGATGGAGGGCGCGGTCGGCTGACCTCGTCCGCCCCACCGCAGTCGCCAGATTCAGGAACGTAGGAAGAGAGCAGACCGACAGCCATGGCTGAGGCTCAGAACATCCCCGTGGGGTCCACCACCGCGGGCCAGATCGCGGTGGCCGCCGAGTCGACCGTCGCCACGCGCATGAGCGCACCCGCGTCCTTCGACGTGGCGGACTTCCCGGTCCCCCACGGCCGTGAGGAGGAGTGGCGGTTCACCCCGCTGGAGCGGCTGCGCGGGCTGCACGACGGCACCGCCGTCGCCACCGGTGACGGCGTGAAGGTCGACGTCGACGCGCCCGAGGGCGTCGTCGTCGAGACCGTCGGCCGTGACGACGCGCGCATCGGCAAGGCGGGCACTCCCGTGGACCGGGTCGCCGCCCAGGCCTACTCGGCGTTCGAGAAGGCCGGCGTGATCACCGTCCCCAAGGAGACGGTCCTCACCGAGCCGATCCGCATCGCCGTGCACGGCGAGGGCGGCACCGCCTACGCCCACCAGGTCGTCGAACTGGGCGCCTTCGCCGAGGCCGTCGTCGTCATCGACCACACCGGTGACGCGGTGCTCGCCGCCAACGTCGACTACGTCCTGGGCGACGGTGCCAAGCTGACCGTCGTCTCCGTCCAGGACTGGGACGACAAGGCCGTCCACGTCGGCCAGCACAACGCGCTGGTCGGCCGCGACGCCACCTTCAAGTCCTTCGTCGTCACCTTCGGCGGCGACCTGGTCCGCCTCCACCCGCGGGTCGCCTACGCCGGCCCCGGCGGCGAGGCCGAGCTGTTCGGCCTGTACTTCACCGACGCCGGCCAGCACCAGGAGCACCGCCTCCTGGTCGACCACAACGTCCCGCACTGCAAGTCCAACGTCGTCTACAAGGGCGCGCTGCAGGGCGACGACGCACACGCGGTCTGGATCGGCGACGTGCTCATCGAGGCCGCCGCCGAGGGCACCGACACCTACGAGATGAACCGCAACCTCGTCCTCACCGACGGCGCGCGGGTCGACTCCGTGCCGAACCTGGAGATCGAGACCGGCGAGATCGTCGGCGCCGGTCACGCCTCCGCCACCGGCCGCTTCGACGACGAGCAGCTCTTCTACCTGATGGCGCGCGGCATCCCGGAGCTGGACGCCCGCCGCCTGGTGGTCCACGGCTTCTTCGCCGAGCTGGTCCAGCAGATCGGCGTCGCGGACATCGAGGAGCGCCTGCTCAGCAAGATCGCGGAGGAGCTGGAGGCGTCGGTCGCATGACCTTCGTACGCGTCTGTGGAGCGGACGAGCTGGAGGAGGACACCCCGAAGCGGGTGGAACTCGACGGCACGCCGATCTCCGTCGTGCGGACCGACGGCGAGGTCTTCGCGATCCACGACATCTGCTCGCACGCGAACGTCTCGCTGGCCGAGGGCGAGGTCGACGACTGCCACATCGAGTGCTGGCTGCACGGCTCGCGCTTCGACCTCCGCTCGGGCAAGCCCGACAGCCTTCCGGCGACGCGCCCCGTCCCCGTATACCCCGTAAAGATCGAAGGGGACGACGTGCTCGTCTCCCTCACCCAGGAGTCCTGAGGCACCCATGGCAACGCTTGAAATCCGAGACCTGCACGTCACCGTCGAGGCCGACAACGCCACGAAGGAGATCCTCAAGGGCGTCGACCTCACCGTGAAGCAGGGCGAGACGCACGCCATCATGGGCCCCAACGGCTCCGGCAAGTCGACCCTCGCCTATTCCCTCGCGGGTCACCCCAAGTACACGATCACCGGCGGCTCCGTCACCCTCGACGGCGAGGACGTCCTGGAGATGTCCGTCGACGAGCGCGCCCGCGCCGGCCTCTTCCTCGCCATGCAGTACCCGGTCGAGGTCCCCGGCGTCTCCGTCTCCAACTTCCTGCGCACCTCCGCCACCGCCGTCCGCGGCGAGGCCCCCAAGCTGCGGCACTGGGTCAAGGAGGTCAAGGAGGCCATGGAGCGCCTCAACATGGACCCCGCCTTCGCCGAGCGCAACGTCAACGAGGGCTTCTCCGGCGGTGAGAAGAAGCGCCACGAGATCCTCCAGCTCGAGCTGCTCAAGCCGAAGGTCGCCATCCTCGACGAGACCGACTCCGGCCTCGACGTCGACGCCCTGCGCGTCGTCTCCGAGGGCGTCAACCGCGTCCGCGAGACCGGCGAGGTCGGCACCCTGCTGATCACGCACTACACGCGCATCCTGCGCTACATCAAGCCCGACCACGTCCACGTCTTCGCCAACGGCCGCATCGCCGAGTCCGGCGGCGCCGAGCTGGCCGACAAGCTGGAGGCCGAGGGCTACGAGGCATACACGAAGGGCGGCGCATCCGAGTGACACAGCTGCCGGGCCTCCTCGACACCGAGGCGATCCGCAAGGACTTCCCCATCCTGG
The DNA here is from genome assembly GCF_000772045.1 of Streptomyces sp. CCM_MD2014. GTDB lineage: Bacteria > Actinomycetota > Actinomycetes > Streptomycetales > Streptomycetaceae > Streptomyces > Streptomyces salinarius. The sequence continues at coordinate 6,686,332 of NZ_CP009754.1, forward strand.
ACCGTCAGGTCCACGACGGGCGGAAACTCGTCTACCTCGACAACGCCGCGACCTCGCAGACCCCCCGCCAGGTCATCGACGTGCTCGACGAGTACTACGAGCAGCACAACGCCAACGTCCACCGTGGCGTGCACGTCCTCGCCGAGGAGGCCACGGCGCTGTACGAGGGCGCGCGTGACAAGGTCGCGGAGTTCATCAACGCGCCCTCGCGCGACGAGGTGGTCTTCACCAAGAACGCCTCGGAGTCCCTCAACCTCGTCGCGAACATGCTGGGCTGGGCCGACGAGCCCTACCGTGTGGACCACGACACCGAGATCGTCATCACGGAGATGGAGCACCACTCCAACATCGTGCCGTGGCAGCTGCTGGCGCAGCGCACCGGCGCGAAGCTCCGCTGGTTCGGTCTCACCGACGACGGCCGCCTGGACCTGTCCAACATCGACGAGGTCATCACCGAGAAGACGAAGATCGTCTCCTTCGTGCTGGTCTCCAACATCCTGGGCACCCAGAACCCGGTCGAGGCGATCGTGCGCCGCGCCCAGGAGGTCGGCGCCCTCGTGTGCGTCGACGCGTCCCAGGCCGCGCCGCACATGCCGCTGGACGTGCAGGCCCTCCAGGCCGACTTCGTGGCCTTCACCGGCCACAAGATGTGCGGCCCGACCGGCATCGGAGTGCTGTGGGGGCGCCAGGAGCTCCTGGAGGACCTCCCGCCGTTCCTCGGCGGCGGCGAGATGATCGAGACCGTCTCGATGCACTCCTCCACGTACGCCCCGGCGCCGCACAAGTTCGAGGCGGGCACGCCGCCGATCGCCCAGGCGGTCGGGCTCGGCGCGGCGATCGACTACCTCAACTCGATCGGCATGGACAAGATCCTCGCCCACGAGCACGCGCTGACCGAGTACGCCGTCAAGCGCCTGCTGGAGGTCCCGGACCTGCGCATCATCGGCCCCACCACGGCCGAGGAGCGCGGCGCGGCGATCTCCTTCACGCTGGGGGACATCCACCCCCACGACGTGGGCCAGGTCCTGGACGAACAGGGCATCGCGGTCCGGGTCGGCCACCACTGCGCCCGCCCCGTCTGCCTGCGCTACGGAATTCCTGCGACCACGCGAGCGTCGTTCTATCTGTACTCCACGCCGGCCGAGATCGACGCACTGGTCGACGGCCTGGAGCACGTACGGAACTTCTTCGGCTGACGGGACGAGCGAAGAGCATGAAGCTGGACTCCATGTACCAGGAAGTCATCCTGGACCACTACAAGAACCCGCACGGGCGGGGCTTGCGGGATGGCGACGCCGAGGTCCACCACGTCAACCCCACCTGCGGGGACGAGATCACGCTCCGCGTGAAGTACGACGGCACGACGATCAGCGACGTCAGCTACGAGGGCCAGGGCTGTTCCATCAGCCAGGCCAGCGCCTCCGTGCTGAACGACCTGCTGGTCGGCAAGGACCTGGCCCAGGCGCAGCGGATCCAGGAGACCTTCCTGGAGCTGATGCAGTCCAAGGGCAGGATCGAGCCCGACGACGCGATGGAGGAGGTCCTGGAGGACGCGGTCGCGTTCGCCGGGGTCTCGAAGTACCCGGCCCGGGTCAAGTGCGCCCTGCTGAGCTGGATGGCCTGGAAGGACGCGACGGCCCAGGCGCTGGAAGGCGCCGACGCCGAGAAGGAGACGACGGCATGAGCGAGACCGTGGAAATGAAGCCGGCCTCGGAGGAGGAGCTCCGCGAGGCCCTGATGGACGTCGTGGACCCCGAGCTGGGCATCGACGTCGTCAACCTCGGCCTGATCTACGGCATCCACGTCGACGACGCGAACATCGCCACCGTCGACATGACCCTGACGTCGGCGGCCTGTCCGCTGACCGACGTGATCGAGGACCAGGCCAAGTCCGCCACGGACGGCCTCGTCAACGAGCTGCGCATCAACTGGGTCTGGATGCCGCCGTGGGGCCCGGACAAGATCACGGACGACGGCCGCGAGCAGCTGCGCGCGCTGGGGTTCAACGTCTGAGCCACACCGGCAGCACTGTTCAGGGAAACGGCGGCACCTTCGGGTGCCGCCGTTTCCCGTGTTCGCGCCCGTCCGCGTCCGTCGTTATGTACGCTCGTACACATGGGATATCTGCTCCTGGCCGGAGCCATCGCCGCCGAGGTCGCCGGCACCACCGCCATGAAGTACAGCGAGGGCTTCAGCAGGCTCGTGCCGTCCCTCCTGACCGCCCTCGCCTACGTCCTCTCCTTCGCGCTCCTCGCCCAGACCCTGAAGATCCTCGCCGTCGGCACGGCATACGCCATCTGGGCCGGAGTGGGCACGGCCGCCATCGCCACCATCGGTGTGGCCTTCATGGGCGAGGGGATGACGCTCACCAAGGCCGCCGGCATCGCGCTGATCATCGTCGGCGTCGTCGTCCTCAATCTGGGCGGGGCGCACTGATGCCCCGCCGCCACGACCCGGAGCGCCGCCAGCGCCTCATCGACGCGGCGATCAGGGTCGTCGGACGCAAGGGCATCGCCGGGCTCAGCCACCGCACCGTCGCCGCCGAGGCGGACGTGCCGCTCGGCTCCACGACCTACCACTTCGCCACCCTGGACGACCTCATGGTCGCCGCCCTGCGCCAGGCCAACGAGGGCTTCGCCAAGGTGGTCGCCGCCCACCCCGCCCTGTCCGACCCGGAGGCCGACCTGCCCGCCGAACTCGCCCGCGTCCTCGGCGAATGGCTCGGCGGCGACCGCACCGGCGTGGAACTGGAGTACGAGCTGTACCTCGCCGCCCTGCGCCGCCCCGCCCTGCGCCCCGTCGCCGCCGAGTGGGCCGAGGGTGTGGGCGCCCTCCTCGCCGCCCGCACGGACCCGGTGACCGCCCGCGCCCTGGTCGCCGTCCTCGACGGCATCTGCCTCCAGGTCCTGCTGACGGACACGCCGTACGACGAGGAGTACGCGCGCGAGGTGCTGGCCAGGCTGGTCCCCGCGCCCGGTACCCGAGACGGCCGGGGTCCCGGCTCGCTTCCACCGGCGGCGGCCGGTTAGGTTGCCCTCATGACCGACACGACTGCTCCCCGCACCACCGGCGCCGTGGCCGCCGGCCTCGCCACGATCGCCGCCGACGGCACCGTCCTCGACACCTGGTTCCCGGCCCCCGAGCTGACCGACGAGCCCGGTCCTTCCGGCACCGAGCGCCTGAGCGCCGAACGGGCCGCCGAGCTCCTCGGCGGCGGCGCCACCGCCGCGGTCGGCCCGGACGCCCGCCGCGGTGTCGAGGTGGTCGCGGTCCGCACGGTCATCTCCTCGCTGGACGAGAAGCCGCTCGACACGCACGACGTCTACCTGCGCCTGCACCTGCTCTCCCACCGCCTGGTCAAGCCGCACGGCCTCAGCCTGGAGGGCCAGTTCGCCTTCCTCGCCAACGTCGCCTGGACCTCGCTCGGCCCGGTCGCCGTGGACGACATCGAGAAGGTCCGCCTCAACGCCCGCGCCGAGGGCCTGCACCTCCAGGTCACGTCGATCGACAAGTTCCCCCGCATGACGGACTACGTCGTCCCCAAGGGCGTCCGCATCGCCGACGCCGACCGGGTCCGCCTCGGCGCGCACCTCTCCGCGGGCACCACGGTCATGCACGAGGGCTTCGTCAACTTCAACGCCGGCACGCTGGGCACCTCGATGGTCGAGGGCCGCATCTCCGCGGGCGTCGTCGTCGGCGACGGCTCCGACATCGGCGGCGGCGCCTCCACCATGGGCACCCTCTCCGGCGGCGGCAACGTCCGCATCACCATCGGCGAGCGCTGCCTGGTCGGCGCCGAGGCGGGCGTCGGCATCGCGCTGGGCGACGAGTGCGTGGTCGAGGCCGGCCTCTACGTCACCGCGGGCACCCGCGTCACGATGCCCGACGGCCAGGTCGTCAAGGCCCGCGAACTCTCCGGCGCCTCCAACATCCTCTTCCGCCGCAACTCGGTCACGGGCACGGTGGAAGCCCGCCCGAACAACGCCGTGTGGGGCGGCCTGAACGAGGTCCTGCACAGCCACAACTGAGCCGACGCCGGTTCCCGAGCGCCCTGTCCGCCCGTCGTGGGGAGGGCGCTCAGGCGTATCCGGGTCCGCGGCCGCGGGGCCGGGCCCACGGCGCTCACCGTTTCAGGGCGCGGTACCTCTTCAGCAGCGCGCCGATGCGGGCCTGGTCGGCGGATCCGTTCAGCTCGGTCAGGAGGTCGTCGGGGCACAGCTCGTAGTGGTCGCCCCACCAGCGGCGGCCCTTGGTGTCCCAGATGCGGTATCCGCCCGGCACGCCCCGGGCCACGTAGCGTCTTCTGCTCATCGGGGGCAACCGTATCCGCACGTACGGATGACTGCCCGTGACCTACCGGTGGGCTCGGCTGATGAACGGGTGGACGCAGAGTCCGATCACACGCCGATCAGACGGGACGAGGGGCCGGGATGACGACGAACGAACGGGTGGGGGCCGTGGGGCGCCTGCTGGCCGGGGCCGGAGCCGCGGTGCTGGTGTGCTGGGCGGCGGCGGGGACCGCGCACGCGGACGAGACCACCACCGGGTCGCACAACGGCCCCAGGGTCGGCCTGCTCAACGTCCACGTCGGGCAGATCGACGACCCGGCGGAGGACGTCCTGGAGCACACCCTGCTGTTCGGCGACGGCTACGCCTGGAGCTGAGCGGTGCCGGCGGCCAGTTCCTCGTAGGCCGCCAGCAGGCCGGCCGTGGTCTCCGGGTCCGCGGGCCGCAGCGGCGCCCGGACCGGCCCCGCCGGCAGGCCCAGCGCGCCGAGCAGGGCCTTCGCGGTGACCGTGCCGGGCAGGCCGGCCGCCATCATCGACTCGACGAGCGGGACCGCCCGCCGCTGGAGCAGGGCGGCCCGCCCGGTGTCGCCCGCGTCGAAGGCGTCGAGGACGGACCGGAACAGGTCCGGCACGACGTTGGCGACGGTGCTGACGTATCCCGTCGCACCGATCGCGTAGAGGGCGAGCACCTGTTCGTCGCAGCCCGCGTAGTACGCCAGATCCGTGCGGGCGAGCACCTTCTGGGTGCCGAGGAGGTCGTACGAGCAGTCCTTGACGGCGACGATCCGGGGGTGCCCGGCCAGGCGGACGACGGTGTCGGGCTCGATGCGGGTGCCGGTGCGGCCCGGGATGTCGTACAGCATCAGGGGCAGACCGCTCGCGTCGGCGACCTCGCGGAAGTGCGCCTCCAGCGCGTCCTGCGGCGGCCTGCTGTAGTACGGGGCGACCACCAGCAGTCCGTCCGCGCCGGCCTTCTCGGCGGCCAGCGCCAGTTCCACGGTGTGCCGGGTGTCCGCGGTGCCGACCCCCGCGACGAGTGCCGTGCGGCCGCCGACCGCCTCCCGGACCGCCGCCACCAGGGCCGCCTTCTCGGCGTCCGTCGTGGTCGGCGACTCGCCGGTGGTGCCGGACAGCACCAGACCGTCGCAGCCCCGCGAAACCAGGTGCTCCGCGAGGCGCCGGGCACCGTCGAGATCGAGCGCGCCGGACTCGGTGAAGGGCGTGACCATGGCGCACAGGGTGCGGCCGAAGGGGGCGGGGCGGCGGGCGTCTGTCGTCATGGGAGTAGTGTCGGCGGCCCGACGGTGTAGCTCCACTTAATTCTCCTACGAGGTACCTGTAAGGGATGCTTCGCATCGGAGTGGGGGCGGTACGGGCGCGGGTAGTGCCGCTCGGGCCGGGGTACCCGGGGTGCTCCGAACCGAGAGGAGGCGGGAACCCGTGACCGGAACCATGCACACCAGGCCGGTGCGCGACGAGCAGCACTCCGTGGGCGAACTCGTCGGACAGGCCACCGAACAGCTCTCGCGCCTCGTGCGCCAGGAAGTGGCCCTCGCCAAGATGGAACTGGCCGAGAAGGGCAAGCGCGCCGGGGTCGGCGGCGGAATGCTCGGTGCCGCGGGCGCCATCGCCTACGTGGGCCTGTTCGCCCTGGCCGGCACGGCCGCCGCCGCGCTCTCGCTGGTGCTGCCCGTCTGGGCCGCGGCGCTGATCGTGACGGGGGCGCTCTTCGTGATCGCCGGCATCCTGGCCGTGACCGGTCGCGCCCAACTCCGCCGGGCCGTACCCCCCAAGCCCGAGGAGACCCTCGGCAGCGTCAGGGCCGACGTCGACCAGATCAGGGAAAGGGCACATCGATGACCGACGCGACGAGCCGGGACGGTACGAGGAGCGGCTCCACCGCGCAGCCGGTCGGCGGGGCCAAGGGCCCCGACGAACTGCGGCAGCAGATCGAACAGACCCGCGGCGAACTGGGCGACACCGTGGAGGAACTGGCGGGCAAGGCCGACGTGAAGGGCCGCGCCAAGGCCCGGGCAGCCGACCTGAAGGACAAGGCCGGTGCCATGACCGTGCAACTGCGCAGTTCCGCCGCACACGCCGGACACGCCGTGCAGGACAAGGCGGGCCGGGCCGGCCGCACCGCGCACCACACAGCAGGGCGGGCCCAGGACGCCGCGGAGCGGCACGCGCCGCCGGGCCGGGCGCGGGGCGCGGTGCGCGCGGGGCTCGGACATCCGCGCGCCGTGCTGGTCGCCGGGGCGGCGGCGGGCGTGGTGGTCGCGGCGGGCCTCGTGCGGCGCCGTCACCACGGGCCGTGCTGAGAACACGCCGCCCGGCAGGGATTTGACCTCAACCTTGGTCGAGGTCGGAGGGTGGTGCGTGCACCCACCGTGCGCGCACCACCCTCGGTGTGCGCCCGACGACCACCGACCACCGGAGGCCGGCATGACCCGCCGCACCGACGCCCACCCCCGGCTCACCCGCCCCGACGCCCTGGCGCCCTTCTTCAGTACCTGGCGAGTGGGCACCCCCGAACGGCAGCGGCGGACCGTCGAAGCCATCGCCCGCGCCTGGGAGAGCCGGACCTGGCCCGCCGAGGACCTGCGCGGCTACCACGTCTACACCGGCCATGACGGCAGCACCCTGCTCCACCACTCCCAGTGGGCGAGCGAGCAGGCGTACGAAGCCTTCGCGCTGGCTCCGGCAGCCGCTTCGCCGCGGACGCGCCGGCAGGAACGCGTTGACGAGATCGACACCGCCGTGCCGGGCATCGAGCGACTGCGTCTCGGCCGGTACCGGCGGTACCGCAGCCTCACCCGCGAGGACGGCGCGGCGCCCGTCCCGGGGTGTGTCGTTATCGTCGACGTCGAGTTCGAGGGGCCGGACCCCGAACGGCAGCGCGCCTGGGTGGACGCCGTCTGCGAAGCCCTGGCGAGCGAGCCGAACCCGCACCCCGGGGGCATCTCCGCCCACTTCCACCTGAGCACCGACGGGACCCGTGTCCTCAACTACGCCGAGTGGGAGAGCGCCCAGGCCCACATCGACGCCCTCGCCGCACCCGGCGTCGGCGTCGGCTCGGCGACGTCCGCGTGGGAGCGGGTCCGGAACTGGCCGGGCCTGAAGAGCAGCACGGTCGGCCGCTACGACCACGCGCTGGGCCTCGTGCCCGGCTGAACCCGCCCCCCGGGGTGCGCCGGTTACGGACGGAACCGCAGCACCTGCGGGTCGTGGTCGCTGATCTGGTCGTGGAACTCGGCGTTGACGTGCACGCTGTCGTAGGACAGCCGGCCGCCGCGGCGGACCGACGGGCTGACCAGGATCTGGTCCAGGACCTGGCTGTTGCCCTGGTAGACGTACGAGTAACGCTCGCTCCGCGGCAGCGACTTCACGGCGGACCACAGGGCGCCGCCGTCCTCCAGCAGGCGCGCGGTCTCGGAGAACTCGAAGTCGTTGATGTCGCCGAGGGCGACGACGTCCGCGTTCTTCTGGGTGGCCAGGATCTCCTTGACGAAGGTGTTCACCACCTTCGCCTGGGCGTGGCGCTGGGTCTCCGAACCGCGCGACGGCGGCTGGTACTGCGCCGTCAGACCCTGGTCGCCGCCCTTGGAGTTGAAGTGGTTGGCGATGACGAACACCGTCCGGCCGCGGAAGACGAACTCGCCCGCCAGCGGCTTGCGGCTGTCCTCCCAGGCCGGGTCCGCCGGGTCGACCCGGCCGGGGGAGAGGGTCAGCGCCGCCTTGCCGCGCACTTCGCGCACCCCGGTCGCCGTGGTGGCGTCGCCGCCTGCACGGTCGGTGAACGAGACCCGCTCCGGGTTGAACAGGAACGCCTGGCGGATGTTGCCGCCGGGCTGGCCGCCGTCCGCCTTGTCGACCGGGTCGATGCCCCGCCAGTCGTAGCGCGGGCCGCCGGCCGCGACGATGGCGTCGATCAGCTTGCCGACCGTCTCGTCGGCCGCGACGGTGCCGTCGTCCGTGGCGCCGTTGTTGTCCTGGATCTCCTCCAGGGACACGATGTCGGGCGACTTCAGACGGTGCACGATCGTTTCGGCGTGCGCGGTGAAGGTGTCGTCCGAGGGGTCGAGGTTCTCCACGTTGTACGTCGCCACCGCCAGCTCCCGCGCGCTCTGCCGGCGCGTCGACTCGCGCTCCGTACCGCCGCTCTCCAGGGTGCCGATCTCGCTCGCGACCAGGGTGTAGCCGCCGTACTGGTTGTAGTCCAGCGGACCGGCGGTGGTGCCGGCCAGCCTGTCGCCCACGGTGGCCTCGGGGAAGTCGGCCGGCTTGCCCAGCGACTGGATCTGCAGCCGGCCGGAGTTCTGGTCGTCGTAGGAGCCGTAGACCGTGCCGCCGCGGCGGTTGGCGTTCTCCCACGGCTTCACCGTGACCCACAGTTCGGTGTACGGGTCCGAGGCGCCGACCACCCGGGCGTCGGAGACCCGGACGTTCATGCCCTCCAGGGACTCGTAGTAGTCCAGGGCGTACTGCGCGGGCCTCAGCGGCAGGGCGTTGACCGACCCGTTCGCGCTCGCGTCGCCCTCGGGGGCGTACGCGCGGGGCACGGAACGGGCGGAGACGGTCGTCGCGGCCGGGAGCGGGTTGCCGCCCGAGACGACGGTCACCGTCGGGCGGGTGATCTCGGTCAGCGACTGGTTCCCCGAGGAGGTGCCGCCGGGCACGTACTCCGAGACCGTGCCGGAGACGGTGACCGCGTCACCGACGGCGACCTCCGGGGCCTTGCCGGTGAAGACGAAGACGCCCTCACTGGTGGCCGGGTCGGCGTCCGGCCGCGGGTCCTGGATCCAGAAGCCCTTGGAGGAGCCGTAGCCGCGGACGCCGGTGACGATTCCGGCCACGTCCGTGACCTGCCGGCCGGCGTACGGGGACAGCCGGGTGCTGCCCTGGATGTCGTGGACGCGCACGGGGTCCGCCGGGGCGGAACCGGCGTGCGCGGGCACGGTGAGGACGACGGTGGACGCGGCCGAGCAGACGGCGGCGACGGTGAGCGCGGCAAGGCGCGCGGAGGACTTGCTGGCCAACGGATCCCTCCGGGGATGTGACGTGGCGCGGGGACTCTACGCGCGTCAATCTCCTGCCTGGTCCGGCCAGTTGTCAAGGTTTCGGCCATGTACACCACCCGACGGGGAGATGAACCGGGCGGCATGGGGCGAAACCCGTCTAGGCTGAGCCGTTGAGCCGTACGCGGTCCCCACGCGGCCGTACGGCGGTCAAGAGGCGCGCGAGGAGAAACTTCCGATGTCAGACAGCTCCACCCTGCCGCCCGCACGGCTGCGCCCCGAAGCGGAGCTGGCCCGCGACGCGCTGTCCGCGCCGGTGCTCGCCCGGGCCGCGCGACTGGCCCGCTGGGCCGGTCCCGACACCCGCGTCGACGCCGGGGGCGGACTCGTCGAGGAACAGCTGCCCGCGGCGGCCGAACGGCTCGGGCTGAGCGGGGACGACGCCGCCGCGTACGCGAGCGAGGCCTGGCGGATCGCCGTGGACACCGGGCTCGTCGAGATCACCGACGAGGAGGCGGGCACCGTGACCGCAGGCGAGGACCTCGCCCTGCTCACCGGCTCTCCCCAGGACGTGCTCGGCGTCTGGCAGACCGCCCTGGAGGCGGTCCTCGCCGACGCGAGCGTGCCCGACCTCGACGACCTGGTCGACGCGATGTCCGAGGGCGGCGAGGTCGACCTGTCCTCCCTCGACTGGGACCCCGACGCCGAGTCCGAGTTCCTCGACGGTGTGCTCGGCAACCTCTACCTGCTCACCGTCGGCGAGGACGGCCCCGGCGACGCCCCGGTGCCGCTGCCCGCCCTGGCCGCCTCCATGATCGTTCCCAGCGACATGGGCGAGCCCAGCAACGAGGTCCTGGAGCAGGTGTCGGACGCGATGATGCGCCTGGACGACCAGTTCCGGCTCCTCGAACCGGTCGGCCTCGTCGAGTACCAGCCGGTCGACGAGGCGCTCATGGCCGACGCCGACGAGGAGCCCGCCGCCCCCGTCGACGAGGCCGACATCGCCCGCTACGGCATGGTGCGGCTCACCCCGCTCGGCCTGTACGGACTGCGCGCCCGGCTCCTGGACGCCGGCTTCGACGCCCCGGCCGTCGGCGACCTCGCCGACAAGGGCGCCGACGCGCTGCTCGACGGCACCGCCCCCTTCCCGCCCGCCGCCGCCCACGCCGAGACCGAGCTGTGGCTGGCCGGACGCGGCCCGCTCGACGCCGCCCGCGAACTGCTCGCGGCGGCCCGCGGCTCCGACACCGGCGCGCCCCTGCGCCGGCTCCGCTGCCAGCAGGCGCTCTCCCTCGTCGGCACCGAGGCAGAGCCCGCGCTGCGGGAGGTCCTCGACGACTCCGAACTGGGCGGTCTGGCCCGTGTCTGGCTCACCGAGCACGGCGCGCGGGACGTGCCCGCCCCGCCGCAGGAGATGGTCTTCTGGCTGACCATCGACACCGTCGCCGCTCAGCTCGCCGCCGAGGGCAACTCCGAGGAACTGCGCGCCCTGGTGGAGGGCCTCGCACAGCAGCACAGCGGGTTCTTCGACACGGCCTGGAGGGTCGAGCACCCTGCCACGCCGGACGTCCTGGAGGCGATGGGACGGCTGCACCCCGACAAGAAGATCGCCAAGGAGGCCCGCAAGGCGGCGTTCAAGGCCCGCTCCCAGCAGGGCGGCTGACGGACGGCGCGGGACGCGGGAGCCCTGCCTGGCCGGCCGCGGACGGGCGGGGGAGAGGCGGTCGGTCCGCGTGCGTGGCGTCCGCGTGCGGTGGCCTTCGCGGGCGCTGGCAGGCCCGTGGCCGCGAGCGCCGCCGGACGCGGCGACCGACTCGCGGTCCGGCGCAGCGGTCCGCTCCCGCCCGTTGTGCCCTCGGGACCGGCGGCCCGGAACGGCAGAGGGCCGGGCGGCAGACGGCCGTGGGGCAGCAGGGGCATGGGGGCCGGGGACCGTGGGAGGACCCGCCCGGGCGGTGTCGGCCTCCGCGTGGGCGCGCGGGCGACCGTGTGAGGCGGGCGCGTCCGGCTGGTTCACGGCGGGAATGGGCGGTTGGCCGGCGGCTCACCCGGCGGGAGGCGTCTTCGCCCGTTCAACTGCCGTTCAGGAACCGCCGGGACTCCCGTTCAGGCGCGGGCGGAACCGTGACGCCCGACCGAGGTCCGCCACCCTCCACGGCTTCGCCCCACCGTCACAGGAGACACCATGTCGCTCACCCGCAGGGATTTCGCCGGCCGATCCGCGCTCACCGGCGCCGGGGTCGTGCTGGCGGGCAGCGTCGGCGCCCTCGCCACCGCCCCCAACGCCCTCGCGTCCACGGACACCGACAGCGTGGAGGCGGAGCACGGCCACGGTCACGGACACGACCACCACCACGGCCACGACGGAGTCGGCTACGGACCCCTGATCCCGGACCCGGACGGCATCCTCGCCCTGCCCGCGGGCTTCCGGTACGAGATCATCACCTACTCCGGCCGGACCAGGCTGGAGTCCGGCGAGCACACCCCGTCCAACCACGACGGCACCGCCGCCTTCGACGGCCCGCGCGGCACCACCCTCCTCGTCAACAACCACGAACTCGGCGGCCACCGCGACGGCTGGCCCCACCCCGTCCCGCTCACCGAGGGCCTCGTCTACGACCCGGCCGCCGCCGGAGGCTGCACCGTCGTCGAGGTACGCCGCGGCGGCCACGTCGCCGAGTGGGTCGGCATCGCCGGCACCGCCACCAACTGCGCCGGCGGCAGCACCCCCTGGGGCACCTGGCTGACCTGCGAGGAGACCGAGGACAAGGCCGGCAAGAACGGCATGACCAAGGACCACGGCTACGTCTTCGAGGTCGACCCCGAGGACCGCCGCGCCAACCGCGACCCCCAGCCCGTCAAGGCGCTCGGCCGCTACGCCCACGAGGCCGTCGTCATCGACCCCAAGCGCGGCCACGCCTACCTCACCGAGGACGCCTCCGGCCCCAACGGCCTGCTCTACCGCTGGACCCCGCCGGAGCACTTCCGGCACGGCCGCGGCCGGCTGCGCACCCTGGCCGCCGACGCGGGGGTCCTCCAGGCCTTCAAGTGCTTCGACTCCGGCGGCAGGTTCGTCGACGACCTCTCCCGCGCCACCAGGACCGGCACCGTCTACGGCGTCGACTGGGTGGACGTCCCCGACCGGGACGCGCGGACCACCTCCGTGCGCAAGCAGTTCGCCGCCGGTGAGGTCACCCGCGCGCGCAAGCTGGAGGGCATGTGGTGGGCCGACGGCGGCGCCTACATCGTCTCCTCCTTCGCCCGTGACGAGAGCCCCGGCCGCCCGCACGACGGCCAGGTCTGGTTCTACGACCCCAAGCGCCGCACCCTCACGCTGAAGGTCCTGCTCGGCGTCAACGCCGACCCGTCCGCCGACGGCGCCTTCGACGGCCCCGACAACATCACCGTCTCCCCGTACGGCGGCCTGGTCATCGCCGAGGACGGCGACGGCGTCCAGCACCTGTTCGGCGCCACCGACAGCGGCCGCACCTACCCCATCGCCCGCAACGAACTGAACCTGGGCACCGAGGACGACCCCGAGTACAGCGAGTTCACCGGCGTCACCTTCTCGCCCGACGGCCGCACCCTCTACGCCAACATCCAGACGCCGGGCATCATGCTGGCCATCACCGGACCCTGGAAGCGCCAGAAGCGCCGGTAATTAATTCGGTCGCCCGAACGACGGCCGCCCTTTTAGAGTGATGAACGTCCAGGTGCGAAGGCAGGACCTACTTCCACTCATAATGGGGCGGCCACGGGTTCGAGTCCCGTCACCGGCACAACGCGCCGGTGTAGCTCAGGGGTTAGAGCACCTTGTCGGTTCCGCCGACCTGAACTCTGGACACCTACAACTTCACGCACCTCCCGGTGCGCGGGCCGCGGCTACTTCTTCTGCAAAAAGAATCCCATGCCGCTGCCCAGTTGATCTCGGGAGGCCCAGCAGTCGAAGGGTGCCCGGTGCGCAGGCAGCGGCTACTTCCTTTGATCGGACGGTTGCGGGTTCGAATCCCGTCATCGACCTCGGGTCGGTGTAGCTCAATTCGGCAGAGCATCCGCACAGTTCCGTCGCCGATTCCGACCTCGGGCACCCTTCTGCTGCCGTGTCTCCCTCCGGAAAGTCTCAAGATTTCGAGAATTCGGGGGAATTCACCATGGCGCGATTCAACACCAAGGCCGCGAAGGCGCAGCCCACCTCGCGCGTGACCTCGACGGGCCGCGTGCTGCGCACCTACGAGGGCGGCCGGGGCACCGAGCGCGACGCGCGCTCCGAGCTCTTCCTGCTGTCGGTGGCCAACTTCGTGTCCCAGCAGACCTTCTACGAGTCCGGCGCCGCCCGCGACGACCGCTTCGCCACGCTCGTGCGCGAACTCGCCCTCAGCGACCCGTCCTGGACCGCCGGCCTGCTCGGCTGGCTGCGCGGCGAGGGCAACCTGCGCACCGCCTCGATCGTCGGCGCCGCCGAGTACGTCAAGGCCCGCCTCGACTCCGGCGTCACCGACGGACCGTCGAACCGGCAGGTGATCGCCTCCGTCCTGCGGCGGCCCGACGAGCCCGGCGAGCTGCTCGCCTACTGGACCGCGACCTACGGCCGCGCCGTGCCCAAGCCGGTCAAGCGGGGGATCGCCGACGCCGTGCGGCGGCTCTACCACGGCAAGTCGCTGCTGACGTACGACACCGCGTCCAAGGGCTACCGTTTCGGCGACATCCTCAACCTGGTGCACGCGGCGCCCGACCCGGACAAGCCCTGGCAGGGCGAGCTGTTCCAGTACGCCCTCGACCGCCGGCACAACCCGGACACCGCGGTGCCGCCCGCCTCGAACCGCGTCCTGACCGCGCACCGCGAACTGATGGCGCTGCCCGTCGACCAGCGGCGAGCGGTGGTCACGGCGCCCGACGGCGCCGAGCGGCTCGCGGCGGCGGGCATCACGTGGGAGGTGCTGGCCGGCTGGCTCCAGGGGCCGATGGACAAGGCCGCCTGGGAAGCGGTGATCCCGTCCATGGGCGCCATGGCGCTCGTCCGCAACCTGCGGAACTTCGACGAGGCCGGTGTCTCGGACGAGGCCGCCGCCCGGGTCGCGGCGCGGATCAGCGACCCGGGCGAGGTGGCACGCTCGCGGCAGTTCCCCTTCCGCTACCTCGCCGCCTACCAGCACGCGCCGTCGCTGCGCTGGTCGTACCCGCTGGAGCAGGCGCTCGGCCACTCGCTGGCCAACGTGCCCGCGCTGGGCGGCCGGACGCTGATCCTCGTGGACCGCTCGGGTTCGATGTTCTACTCCCGGCTGTCGGACCGCTCCGAGCTCACCCGGGCCGACGCGGCGGCGGTCTTCGGCACGGCGCTGGCGCTGCGGGCGGCCGACGCGGACCTGGTGGAGTTCGGTTCGTCGAGCAACCGCGTGACTTTCCGCAAGGGCGAGTCGGTGCTGAAGATGCTGGACCGGTTCGGCAACCTCGGCGGCACCGACACCGCCGAGGCGGTACGGCGCCACTACAAGAAGCACGACCGGGTGCTGATCGTCACCGACGAGCAGTACGCGTACAGCCGGCACGGCGACCCGACCGAGCAGGTCCCGGCGCACGTGCCGGTCTACACCTGGAACCTCGCCGGGTACCGGGCGGGCCACGGCCCGTCGGGACGGGCGAACCGGCACACGTTCGGGGGCCTTTCGGACGCGGCGTTCCGGATGGTTCCGCTGCTCGAGGCGGGCCGGGACGCCGACTGGCCCTGGGCAGCGGCCTGAGTCCGGACCGCCGTCCGTCCGCGGCCCGGCCCCGCACCTGATCGCGGGGCCGGGCCGGGCTCTTGTCGGGCCACCGTCTGACATCTAACATTTCAGTCGTGTCCATCCGACCCGTGTCCCGGACCCTGCTGAGGGACCGCGCCTACGAAGCCATCCGGGACGCCATCGTCGCCGGGGAGATCGAGCCGGGCGCGGTCGTGCGCGACGCCGACCTGGCCGAGCGGCTCGGCCTGTCCCGCGCCCCCGTGCGCGAGGCGTTCTCCCGGCTGGTGGACGAAGGGCTGCTGGAGAGCAAGCCGCAGAGCTACACCAGGGTCACCCCGGTCGTCGCGGCCGACGTGCGGGACGCCGCCGCGGTCGTCGCGGCCATGCACGAACTGGTCACCCGGGTCGCCGTCCCCCGGCTCCGGGAATCGGACCTCGACGCCATGCGCGAAGCAAACGCCCGGTTCGCCGCGGCCGTCCGCGCGGGCGACGTGGACGGCGCGCTGCGCGCCGACGACGACCTGCACCACGTCCTCGTCCGCACCGCCGCCAACCGGGCCGCCGCCGCCACCGTCGCCCGCTACACCCCGCTCATCCGCCGGCTGGAGCGCCGCCGCTTCGGCGAGGCCGGCACCTGCCGTTCGGCCGGGCTGCACGAACAGCTCATCGAGGCCTGCGCGGCCCGGGACACCGGGACGGCGCTGCGGGTGACGGCGGACATCTGGCGCGGCCTCGAAGAACTCGCCGACACCGACTGAACCGGGAGTACCCATGTCCCTCTCCGCGTACGAGCGTTACCCGCTGCTCCTCGGCCCGTCGCCCGTTCACCCCTTGGAACGCCTCACCGAGCACCTCGGCGGGGCCTCGCTCTGGGCCAAGCGGGAGGACCTCAACTCGGGCATCGCCTACGGCGGCAACAAGACCCGCAAGCTGGAGTACCTGGTCGCCGACGCGCTCGCCCAGGGCTGCGACACCCTCGTCTCCATCGGCGGCGTGCAGTCCAACCACACCCGCCAGGTCGCGGCCGTCGCCGCCCGCGCGGGCCTGCGCTGCGTGCTGGTGCAGGAGAGCTGGGTGGACTGGCCCGACGCCGTGTACGACAAGGTCGGCAACATCCTGGTCTCCCGGCTCGCCGGGGCCGACGTGCGGCTGGTGAAGGCCGGGTTCGGGATCGGCTTCAAGGAGAGCTGGGAGCAGGCCCTCAAGGAGGTCGAGGACGCCGGAGGCAAGCCGTACGCCATCCCCGCCGGTGCCTCCGACCACCCCCTCGGCGGGCTCGGCTTCGCCGGCTGGGCGTACGAGGTCGCCGAACAGGAGAGGGAGTTGGGCGTCTTCTTCGACACCGTCGTGGTCTGCTCGGTGACCGGGTCCACCCAGGCCGGCATGGTCGCCGGGTTCCGCGCCCTGGAGGAGGCGGGCGGGCGGCCCCGGCGCGTCGTCGGCATCGACGCGTCCGCGGAACCCGCCCGCACCCGCGAGCAGATCGCCCGGATCGCCGACCGCACGGGCCGGCTCATCGGCTTGAGCGGCGCGCTCACGGAGGCGGACGTCGAACTCGACGAGCGGTACCACGCGGGCACGTACGGCATTCCCGACGACACCACCCTCGCGGCGATGCGGCTCGCCGCCCGGACCGAGGGCATGGTCACCGACCCCGTCTACGAGGGAAAGTCGATGGCCGGACTGGTCGACCTGGTCACCCGGCGCGAGATCGGCGCCGACGCCACCGTGCTCTACGCCCACCTCGGCGGACAGCCCGCGCTGAACGCCTACAGCGCGCTGTTCTGACCGCGGCGGTCACGCTCGGCCGGTCTCGAAGGGGGGCACCCTCGCGCGGTAGGGTGCGGCGACGGACCCCTGTGTGCAGAAAGGCCCGGGATGGCGCAGGTCAGGCCCATGCGGGCGGATGCGCGGCGTAATCGTGAGCGGTTGCTGGCGGTCGCGGCGGAGGCGTTCGCCGAGCACGGCGAGGGTGCCTCCCTGGACGACATCGCCCGGCGCGCGGGGGTGGGGGTCGGCACGCTGTACCGGCACTTCCCGACGCGGCAGGCGCTGCTGGAGGCCGCCTACCTGGAGCGCCTCGAAGCGATCGCGGTCCGCGCCGACGTGATAGCGGCCGCACGGCCGCCGGGTGCGGCGCTGGTGGCGTGGCTCGACGAGCTGGCCGTCGGCATGCTCCAGGTGCGCGGGCTGAAGGCGCTGCTCGGTACGGCCGTCACCGGTGGCGGACCCGCGTGCGGCGACTGCGTGCGGGGCGCGGCGACCCGGCTGGTGCGGGCCGCGCAGGAGGCGCGGGAACTGCGGCCGGACGTCGAGCCGGTCGAGGTGCTGCGGCTGCTGCACGGGGTGGTGACGGCGGCCGAGGCGGCCGACGAGGTGGACGGCACGGCCGTGCGGCGGTACCTCTCGCTGGTGATGGAGGGGCTGGTGCGGGGATAGGTCCGAGGGGCGCCCGGCACCGGGCGCCCCTCCACGTCCCCGGGGCGGCTACAGCGCCTGTGCGGCCGGCTTCACCATCCCGCGGACCGTGCGGGACTTGACGAAGTCGCCCATGGCGGTCATCTCCCACTCGCCCGAGTACTGGCGGATCAGCTTCGCCATCATCACGCCGGTCTGCGGCTCGGCGCTGGTGAGGTCGAACCGGACCAGCTCCTCGCCGGTGGCGGCGTCCAGGAGGCGGCAGTAGGCCTTGGCGACCTCCGTGAACTTCTGGCCGGAGAAGGAGTTCACCGTGAAGACCAGGCCGCTGACCTCCTGCGGGAGCCGGCCGAGGTCCACGACGATCACCTCGTCGTCGCCGCCGCCCTCGCCGGTCAGGTTGTCGCCGGAGTGCTTGATCGCGCCGTTCACGATGGAGAGCTTGCCGAAGTAGCAGCTGTCGATGTGGTTGCGCTGCGGGCCGTAGGCGATGACGGACGCGTCCAGGTCGATGTCCTTGCCGCGGTACGCCGGCTCCCAGCCGAGGCCCATCTTGACCTGGGAGAGCACCGGTCGGCCGCCCTTGACCAGGGACACCGTCTGGTTCTTCTGGAGGCTGACCCGGCCCTTGTCGAGGTTGATCTTGCCGGTGCCCGGTGCGGGGGCCGGCGGAGCGGCGGGCGGGGCGGGCGGCGCGGCGGGCATCGTGGGCGCGGCGGCGGGCGGGGGCGGGGGCGTGGCCGCGTGGGACCGCTGCGGGGCCGGGGGTGCGGCCGGCGCGGGCTCCTCCACCGTGACGCCGAAGTCCGTCGCGATGCCGGCCAGGCCGTTGGCGTAGCCCTGGCCGACCGCGCGGGCCTTCCAGGCGCCGCCTCGCAGATAGACCTCGACGATGACCAGGGCGGTCTCGGTGCCGAGCTGCGGGGGCGTGAAGGTGGCGAGGACGGAGTCGTCGTCGGCGTTGCGGATGGTGGCGGTCGGCTCGATGCCCTGGAAGGTCTGGCCGGCGGCGTCCGGGCTGGCGGTGACGACGATCTTCTCGATGCCCGGCGGGACGGCGGTGGTGTCGACCGTGATCGCGTCCGGGGCGGTGCCGCCGCCGGAGCGGTAGGTCACGCCCTGGCCGGTGGGCTGGTTGTAGAAGATGAAGTCGTCGTCGGAGCGCACCTTGCCGTCGGCGGTGAGCAGCAGGCCCGATACGTCGAGCCGCACGGGCGCGGCGACGTCCACCGTCACGCGGGCGGCGGAGAGGGGGATGTTCGAGCCGGGGGTCATAGCTGTCATGCCGGGTGAACGAGCGGGGGCGTTTTACCGTTCCCTTACCCGGGGGCCAATCGGGTCGGGGTCGTGTCCCGCCAGGTCAGCGGCGGTTTCGGGGGTGGTTGCGGGCCGTGCGTTCGTTGCCGTGCTTGTAGTTGCCGGTCCAGCGGGCCATGACCAGCTGGGGGTCGCCCGCGGTGGCCTCTTGCAGGAAGCGGGCGGCCCGGGAGCCGTTGAGGGTGGTGGCGGCGTGGTTGTGGTGGGTGATGTGGACGGTGCCGGATGCGGTGGCTGTGTAGGCGAAGCCGTGGGGTTTGGGCATGCGGGGGATCGTACGGGGGGTGGGGGCGGCGGGCTCGGGGTTTTCGCCCCCGCCGCCCCTTTCCGTTCCCGTCCCTGGGGGCTGCCGCCCCCCAGACCTCCGCCTTTCGGCCTGAACGGCCTCGTCCTCGAACGCCGGGCGGGCTAAAGGCTCACGGCACGACCACGATCTTGCGGCCCACACCCGCCGCGAACTGCTCCAGGGCCTGCGGGTAGCGGTCCAGTTCGATGCGGTCGCTGATGAAGACGTCCGGGTCCAGGACACCGTTCGCGAACAGTTCCGCCGCGCGCTCGTAGCTGTGGAGGACGGCCATCGAGCCGGTGATGGTGATCTCCTGGTTGTAGATGCGGTACGGGTCGATCTGCACGCGCGTCGCGTAGTCGGCGACGCCGAACTGGAGGAACGTGCCGGCCTTGGCGACCCGGTCCAGGCCGTCCTGGATCGCCGCCGCGTTGCCCGTGGCGTCGATGACCAGGTCCCAGCCCTGGGGGCGGTCCAGCTCGTCCGGGGTCGCCGCCGACGCCGAGACGCCGAGGTTGCGGGCCGTTTCCAGGCGGGCCGGGTTGAGGTCGACCATGTCGACGCTGGCCGCGCCGGTCCGCTTGGCCAGCTCCAGCATCATCAGGCCCATCGTGCCGGAGCCGTAGATCAGGACGTGGGCGCCGAGGCGGGACTGGAGGACGTCGTAGCCGCGGACGGCGCAGGACAGCGGCTCGATCAGGGCCGCGTCCTGGGTGCGGACGTGCTCGGGGAGCTTCACGCAGTTCGCGACCGGCGCCACCGCGTACTGGGCCGCGCCGCCCGCCGTCGTCACGCCGATGGCCGCCCAGCGTTCGCAGAGGTTGTTGTGGCCGGTGCGGCAGTAGCGGCACTCGTAGCAGTAGAGGGAGGGGTCGACGGCCACCTGGTCGCCGACCGCCACCTCCGTGACCTGGGCGCCGACGCCGACCACGGAGCCCGCGAACTCGTGGCCCGGCACGATCGGGAGCTTGGGCGCGAACTCGCCCTGGAGGATGTGCAGGTCGGTGCCGCACAGGCCGCAGGCGGCGACCTCGACGACGACCTCGCGCGGCCCTGGCGTCGGGTCGGGGACCTCGGTGACGACGGCGCGGCCCACGGACTCGATGACGGCGGCCTTCATTTCACGGCTCCCAACGACAGGCCCTGGACCAGTTTGTCCTGGGCGGCGAACCCCGCGGCGAGCACCGGCAGGGAGATGACGAGCGACGCGGCGCACACCTTGGCCAGGAAGAGGCCCTGGCTGGTGATGAAGCCGGTCAGGAAGACGGGGGCGGTCTCGGCGACCACGCCCGTCAGCACCCGGGCGAAGAGCAGTTCGTTCCAGCTGAAGATGAAGCAGATCAGGGACGTCGCCGCGATGCCCGGGAGGGCGATGGGGGCCACGACCCGGACCAGGATCGTGGGCAGCTTGGCGCCGTCCACCCGGGCCGCCTCGATGATCGCGACCGGGACCTCGGCCAGGAAGGACTGCATCATCCAGACCGCGATCGGCAGGTTCATCGACGTGTAGAGGATGACCAGCAGCCAGATGTTGTCCAGCATGTCGGTGTTCTTGGCGAACAGGTAGATCGGCAGCAGGCCCGCCACCACCGGCAGCATCTTGGTGGAGAGGAAGAAGAACAGGACGTCCGTCCACTTCTTCACCGGGCGGATGGACAGGGCGTAGGCGGCGGGCAGGGCCAGCACCAGGACGAAGAGCGTCGAGGCGATCGACGCCACCGCCGAGTTGATCAGCGCCGGCCAGGGGCTGGCCCCGCCGCCCGCGCCGAAGAACTCGCGGTAGCCGTCCAGCGTCAGCGAGGCCGCGAAGGAGGGCGGGTTGGTGGCGGCGTCCGCCTCCGAGTGGAAGGAGGTCAGCGCCATCCACGCGATGGGCAGGAAGAAGACGATGCCGACCAGCCAGGCCACCAGGCCGAGGCCGGCACCGGCCCTGCGGCGGGTGCGTACGGGCGGCTTGGCGTCGGTGACGACGGGGCGTACGGCGGTGGCGGTCATGCGCGGCCGACCTCCTCGCGGAACAGGGACGACACCACGCGCAGCGCGAAGGTGGCGATGATGATCGAGCCGATGACGACCAGGACGCCCGCGGCCGAGGCGAGGCCGTTCTCGTGGGCCTGGTAGAAGCTCTGGTAGACGGTGTAGGGCAGGTTGGCCGTGCCCAGGCCGCCGGACGTGATGGTGAAGACGGCGTCGAAGTTCTGGACGATGTAGATCGAGCCGAGCAGGGCGCCGAGTTCGAGGTAGCGGCGCAGGTGGGGCAGGGTGAGGTGGACGAAGATCTGCCAGTCGCCCGCGCCGTCCACCCGGGCGGCCTCGATCTGCTGCTGGTCCCGGCTCTGCAGTCCGGCCAGCAGGATGAGCATCATGAACGGCGTCCACTGCCACACCAGGGAGGCCTCGACCGCGAGCAGCGGGGTGCTGGAGATCCAGTCCGGCTGCGGTCCGCCGACGTAGTGCAACAGGCCGTTGAGCAGGCCGTACTCGGGGTTGTAGAGAACGTGTTTCCAGAGCAGGGCCGCCGCGACCGGGACCACCAGGAACGGCGCGATCATGAGGGTGCGGACCACGCCGCGGCCCTTGAACTTCCGGTCCAGGAGCAGGGCGAGGGCCAGGCCGAGGACCAGGCTGGCCAGGACGACCGCCACGGTGAGCAGGATCGTCGTCCACACCGACTTGCGCAGGGCGGGGTCGCCGAGGACGTCGCCGTAGTTGGCGAAGCCGGCGAAGCTGCGGGCGTCCGGGTAGAGGGCGTTCCAGTCGAAGAAGGAGATCACCAGGGTCGCCACGAAGGGCAGCTGGGTGACCGCGATCATGAAGATCAGGGCGGGGAGGAGCGGGGCGCGGGTGGCCCAGGCGCGCAGCCGGCCGGCCGGCGGGCGGACGGTGGGGCGCGTGTGGTCGGGTGCGGCCGAGGGGGCCGTGGTCGTGGCGGTCATCGTCCCTCGTACTCCTCGGAGATCTGCTCGGCGAGCTGCTGGGACTTCTTCAGGGCCTCCTCGACGGACTGGCGTCCGGCGATGGCCGCGCTGATCTCCTGCGAGACCTTGGTACCGAGGTCGGTGAACTCGGGGATGCCGACGAACTGGATGCCGGGCGCGGGCCGCGGCTGCACGCCGGGGTCCTTGGGCTTGGCCCCCTCGATGGCCTTCCTGGTCATCTCCTGGAAGGCCGCGGCCTCCTTGACGTAGGCCGGGTTCTCGTACGTCGAGGCGCGCTTGCCGGCCGGGACGTTGGACCAGCCGATCTCGTCGCCGACCAGCTGCTCGTACTCCTTGCTGGAGGCCCAGGAGACGAACTTCCAGGCCTTGTCGGCGTTGCGGGAGGCCTTCTGGATGCCCCAGGCCCAGGTGTAGAGCCAGCCGGCGGAGTCCGTCTTCTCCACCGGGGCGGGCGCGTAGCCGATCTTGCCCTTGACCGGGGAGTCGGCGGCGTCCAGGGAGCCGGCCGCGGAGGTGGCGTCGTACCACATGGCGACCTTGCCCTGGGTCATGTTGTTCAGGCACTCGGCGAAGCCGGACTGGGCGGCGCCGGACTCGCCGTGCTCGCGGACCAGGCCGACATAGAACTTCGTCGCCTTCTCCCACTCGGGGGAGTCGAGCCGGGCCTGCCAGTCCTGGTCGAACCAGGTGCCGCCGAAGGTGTTCACGACCGTCGTCAGGGGCGCCATCAGCTCGCCCCAGCCGGGCAGTCCGCGCAGGCAGATGCCCTTCATGCCGGGCTCGGCCCCGTCGAGCTTCTCGGCGAAGTCCGCCACCTGGGTCCAGGTGGGATGCTCGGGCATGGTCAGGCCCGCCTCGGCGAACAGGTCCTTGCGGTACATCAGGAAGGACGACTCGCCGTAGAAGGGCTGCCCGTAGAGCTTGCCGTCGTCGCCGGTGAGGGACTCGCGCATCGGGCCGAGGATGTCCTCCTCGTCGTAGCCGGCGTCCTCGGCGACGTAGGAGTTCATCTCGTGCAGCCAGTCGTTGCGGGCGTAGATCGGTATCTCGTAGTTGGAGAGGGTCGCCACGTCGTACTGGCCGGCCTGGTTGGCGAAGTCCTGGCTGATCTTGTCGCGGACGTCGTTCTCGGGCAGGACGGTGAAGTTCACCTTGATGCCGGTGTCCTTGGTGAAGTGGTCCGCGGTGAGCTTCTGCAGCTCGACCATCTGCGGGTTGTTCACCATCAGGACGTTGATGGCGTTGCCGCCGGATCCGGCGCCGCCCGCCCCGACCCAGCAGCCGGTGAGCAGCGGGGCGAGCAGCGTCCCTGCGGCGGCCATGGCGAGCGTGGCTCGCGGCCTCCGTCGGCTCTGGGTTCGCATGGATCGCTCCTGAACGTTTGGGGAGGTAAAGGGAGGTAAGGGGCAGTGGGAGGGGTGGGTGTGCCGTGCGGGGAGGAAACGGGCTGTGCGGGACGGGCAGTGGCGGCGGCTCAGACGCGGATGACCTGGGGGCCGAGCAGCGAATAGCGGTGGGCCTCGGCCGTGGGGAGCAGCGTGCTGGTGACGATGGCCTCCAGGGCGCCGACCTCCGCGAACCGGCAGAAGCTGGCCGCGCCGAACTTGGTGTGCGCGCCGACGAACACCGTGCGGCGGGCGGCCCGGACGGCCTGCGCCTTGACCTCGCTGACCGCCGGGTCGGGGGTGGTGAGACCGTGCTCGCGGGAGATGCCGTTGGCACCGATGTACGCCAGGTCGATGACGAAGCCGGCCAGCATCTTCGTCGTCCAGTGGTCGACGGTCGCCAGGGTGCCCGAGCGGACCCGGCCGCCGAGCAGCAGGACGGAGGCGTCGCCGGCCTCGGCCAGTGCGCCGGCCACCGGCAGGGACGCGGTGACCACGGTCAGCGGCCGGTCGCGGGGCAGGGCCTCGGCGATGAGCTGGGGGGTGAAGCCCTCGTCGATGAAGACCGTCTCCGCGTCGCCGAGCAGTTCGGCCGCCGCGGACGCGATCCGGCGCTTCTCGGGCACGTGGCTGGTGGCGCGGAAGGCGAGCGTGGTCTCGAACCCGGCGCTCTCCACCGGGTAGGCGCCGCCGTGGGTGCGGCGGACCAGGCCGTGGTCCTCCAGGGCGCGCAGGTCCCGTCGTACGGTCTCCTTCGCCACGCCGAGTTCGGCGGCGAGCGCGGTGACGTCGACCGAGCCGGTGGCGCGGGCGACCCGCACGATCTCGTGCCGTCGCTCTTCCGTCGTCCTCGTGTTCATGCCGAACACCTGCCTCACCGCCTCGTCGCCGTGTGGTTGCCCGTTCGGGCCCGCGTGGCCCTTGGGGGAAGTTCTACAGGCGTCCTGCGGCGCTGACCAGGCCTGTTGCGGATCCGATACTGCCCGGGTGTGCCCGTTTGCCGTGCCGGGTGCCCGTCTCGGACCTGGGGCGCAGCGCGGAGCGGGGTGAGAACGGGCAGTGCGGATGCCCGTATGCCGAAGCGGACGGGCCCGTTCGGTGCCCGTCCGCTTCTTCGGGGGTGCTGCGGGGTCGTCTTCCGGTCAGTACGGCCAGATCGGGGGGTCGGTCACGAAGTGGCCGCCCAGGCACGCGTGCGCGGGGTCGTCCGGGTCGAGGTCGCCGTGCTCGGCGAGGAGCTTGGCGGCGTACGGCTCGGAGTCGTCCTGCGGCTCGTAACCGAGCGCCCGCGCGGAGGTGAGGTCCCACCACAGGCGGGTGTTGGCGGAGGAGCCGTGGACGACGGTGTGCCCGACGTTCTCGGCGGTGAGCGCCGCGTGGAAGAGACGGGCGCCGTCGGCGGGGCTCATCCACACCGAGAGCATGCGCACGCTGGTCGGCTCCGGGAAGCAGGAGCCGATGCGGACCGAGACGGTCTCGATGCCGTGCTTGTCCCAGTAGAGCTGGGCGAGGTCCTCGCCGAAGCACTTGGACAGGCCGTAGAAGGTGTCCGGGCGGCGCGGCGTCTCGACGGGGATGAGGGGGTCGTCGCCCTGCGGGCGCGGGGTGTAGCCGACGGCGTGGTTGGAGGAGGCGAAGACGACGCGGCCGACGCCCTCCTCGCGGGCGGCCTCGTACAGGTTGTAGGTGCCCTCGATGTTCGCCGCGAGGATCTTCTCGAAAGAGGCTTCCAGGGAGATGCCCGCGAGGTGGATGATCGCGTCGACGCCCCGGACCGCCTCACGCAGGGCGTCCCGGTCGGCGAGGTCGGCGACGATCGCGTCCGGCTCTCCCTCGACCGGGCGCAGATCGAGCAGGCGCAGCCGGTAGCCGTGGCCGGGGAGCAGTTCCCGCATCAGGGTGCCGAGGCCGCCGGCGGCGCCGGTGAGCAGGACGGTGCGGGGAGCGGGCATCCTCGGGACTCCTAGGTCTCCTGAAGCGGCAGCCCTCGCACGCCGGGCGGTGCACCGTGGCCGGTCGTACGAGTGCGTGCCTCGTGTTCATATGCGTGGACACGCTAAGGAACCGGTGGTCACGCGTCAAGAGGGCGCCTGCTTGACGGTGTTCGCCGGGCGGCTTAGCGTGGTCGCGTTCAGAAATATAGACGCAGATCATAAGTGTGACGATGATGGTCGTGATGCGACCACGCACATGGAATGGGGAGCGCCCGTGACCTCAGCCCCTCTCGCCGCCCGGCTCACCGTGCCCAGCGGACCGCTGTTCTTCCCCGTCACGGCGTACGGCCCCGACGGCGGACTCGCCCTCGACGTCTTCCGCGCCCATGTGCGCCGAGGGGTCGAGGCCGGTGCCGCCGCCGTGTTCGCCTGCTGCGGCACCGGCGAGTTCCACGCCCTCACACCCGAGGAGTTCGCGGCCTGTGTCCGCGCGGCCGTCGAGGAGAGCGCGGGCCGGGTGCCCGTCCTCGCCGGCGCGGGCTACGGCACCGCCCTCGCCGTGCGCTACGCCCGCCTCGCCGAGGAGGCCGGGGCCGACGGGCTCCTCGCCATGCCGCCCTACCTGGTGCACGCCGGGCAGGAGGGACTGGTGCGGCACTACCGGGAGGTGGCGGCCGCGACCTCGCTGCCCGTGATCGTCTACCAGCGCGACAACGCCGTGTTCACCCCTGCGAGCGTCGTGGAACTGGCCCGCACGGACGGTGTCGTCGGCCTCAAGGACGGGCTCGGCGACCTCGACCTGATGCAGCGGATCGTCAGCGCGGTGCGCACGGAGCTGCCCCGTGAGGAGTTCCTCTACTTCAACGGGCTCCCGACCGCCGAACAGACCCAGCTCTCCTACCGCGCGCTGGGCGTCCCCCTCTACTCCTCCGCCGTGTTCTGCTTCGCCCCCGAGATCGCCGTCGCCTTCCACCGGGCGCTGCGCGAGGGCGACGACACCACCGTGCACCGCCTGCTGGACGGCTTCTACCGGCCGTTCGTCGAACTGCGCGCCCAGGGCCGCGGATACGCCGTCGCCCTGGTCAAGGCGGGCGTACGGCTGCGCGGCCTGGACGTGGGGGAGGTGCGCACGCCGTTGCAGGAGCCGGCCGAGGACCACCTCAAGCAGCTCGCGCAGATCATCGAGCGGGGCCAGGCGCTGCTCGCGGAAGGAGCCGCCCGGTGAAGGCGTCGGCGTTCGTCTACCCCTGGGACGTCAACGGCGACCCGCAAGCCCCGGCGCGCATCGCGGACCTCGGCGTGGCGCAGGTGACCCTCGCCGCCGCCTACCACTCCACCCGCGCCCTCACCCCCCGCCACCCCCGCCACCGCGTCGTCACCGCCGAGCACGCGGCCGCCCTCTACCCGCCGGATCCCGCCCGCTGGAAGGACCGCGCACTCCGCCCCTACGAGTCCGGCGACTGGGCCCCCGGCGACGCGTACGGCGAGGCCGCCGCCGCCCTCGCGGACGCGGGCCTCGACGTGCACACCTGGGTCGTCCTCGCCCACAACTCCCGCCTGGGCGCGGAGCACCCGCACATCTGCGTCGTCAACGCCTACGGCGACCGCTACCCCTGGGCGCCCTGCATCGCGCAGCCCGCCACGCGCGCGTACCTCACCGACCTGGCCGCCGAGGCGGCGGTACGGCCCGGCGCCCGCGGCACGGAACTGGAGTCCCTCGGCTGGTACGGCCTCGCCCACCTGCACGCCCACGACAAGACCGGCGGAGTGGGGCTCGGCGACGCCGGGCAGTACCTGATGTCGCTGTGCTTCTGCCCCGACTGCCGCGCGGGATACGGCACCCAGGGCCTCGACGCCGACGGACTGGCCGCCGCCGTGCGCACCGCGCTGGAGCCGGTGTGGCGGGGGACGGAGCCGTCGGACGGGGGCTGGGCGGGTGTCGAGAAGCTCCTCGGCGAGGCGACGGCGAACGCCACGCGCGCGTGGCGGGACGACCGGGCCCGCACCCTCCAGGAGGCGGCGGTCTCGGCGGTCCGCGCCGCCGCCCCCGACGGCTTCCAGGTCCTCCTCCACGCCGACCCGGTCTCCCACCACTGCGGCGCCAACGCCGGCGTCGACCCCGCGCACGTCCTCTCCGTCGCGGACGGCGTCGTCGTCCCCTGCACGGGCGGCCCGGGCCTGCTGACACCGTTCGCCGAACAGGCCGTCGACGGCGCCGTCCTCGCCGCCAACCTCACGGTGGTCTCCGGCATGGGCGGCAGCCCCGGCACCCTCACGGCCGACGCGGCCCGCGCGCGGGACCTGGGGGCGACGGAACTGCGGCTGTATCACGCGGGGCTGGCGTCGGACGGGGATCTGGAGGCGGTGCGGGCGGGGCTCGGGGCCGCCACCTAAGGTGTGGACGAGGGCTTCCGGGTCGGCCGGTCGTCACCGGCCGACCCGGAAGCCCTCGTCGCGCTCTGCGAAGGGATGCCCATGGAACTCGCCCAGGTCCGCCTTCTGGTCACGGACTTCGCCGGCTGCTACCGCTACTACCGGGACGTGCTGGGGCTGAAGCCGCAGTTCGAGGCCGAGGACGGCCCGTACGCGAAGTTCACCCCCGACGGCGGCACCGCGGGCATCGCCCTGCAGGACCGCGCACAGATGGCCCGGGTGCTGGGCGAACTCGCCGCCGAGCCGGCCGGTCACCGGTCCCTCGTCGTCCTGCGGGTCGACGACCTGGACCGCTACTGCGCGGAGGTCACCGCGCGGGGAGCCGCGCTCCTCCACGGCCCGGCCCCCATGACGGACCGCATGCGGGTGGCCCACCTCGTGGACCCGGAGGGGAACATCGTCGAACTCCAGGAGTGGCTGGCCCTACGCGGGTGACGGCGTGCGCCGGTCGGTCGGCCTCCGCGCCGGCGCCAGTGCCGCCGCCGTCCCCAGCAGCACCGCGCCCAGGGCCGGCAGCAGCAGCCACAGGTCCACCGTCTCCACCAGGGCCGCGCCCGCGGCCAGCCCGAGTACGTTCGGGGCGAAGACCAGGGAGTTGGCCGTGGCCGAGACCCGGCCCAGCAGCGGCCCCGGCGTCTCGCGCTGCACGGCGGTCGACGCGGCGATCAGGACCGTCGGCAGGCCCAGGCCGACCGCCGCGCTCGACGCCCAGACAACCGCGTCGGACGGGACCGCCCGCACCGCCACCGCCACCGCGAACAGCGCGATCCCGGCCGCCCCGAACCGGCGCGGGCCGAGGCGGCGCAGGGCGGTGCCGGACAGGATCCCGACCGTCACCGAGCCGGCGCCCTGGACGGCGTACAGGACACCGGCGTAGGCGGGGGAGCGGCCCAGGTTGTCGACGACGGCGTACAGCGTGGCGCCGCCGACGCCCGCGCACAGCATCGTCACCCCGCCCGCGAGCACCAGCGGGCGCAGCACGGGGTGCCCCCAGAGGCAACGGGCGCCCTCCGCCGTCCGGCGCCGCCAGTTCACCGTCGGTCGCTCCGGTGGCGCCTCCCGGACCCGCAGGGCCGCGTACAACCCCGCGGCCAGCACGAACGTCGCCGCGTCCAGTGCCGCCACGCTCGGGCCGCCGTACGCCGCGTAGAGTCCCGCACCGGCGAGGGGCGCGACCAGCTTCATGCCCTCGTTGGCGGTCATGCGCAGTCCGTTGAAGTCGCCGAGCAGGCCGGGATCGACGGCGGTCGCCACGAGTGCCGACTCGGCCGCGTCCTGGACGACACCGGCCACGCCGTACAGGACCAGCACCGTGAGGAGCAGCCACAGGGCGCCCGGCGAGTCGACCGCGAAGAGGGTGAGCAGGAGGCCGGCCGGCAGCAGGTTCGCGGCGATCAGCAGCGGCTTGCGGCGGACCCGGTCGGCGACCGTGCCGAGCGCGGGTCCGGCCAGGGTCGGCGCCCAGAGCGCGAGCAGGCACAGCGCCGCCAGGCCGTCCGAGCCGGTGAGGTCCTTCACCCACACGCCCGCCGCCAGGCCGAGCGCCGAGCTGCCGAAACCGGACACCACCACCCCGGCGAGATACGGGCCGGCGTTGCGGTCGCGCAGGACGCGGGTCAGGGGCCAGCGGGTCCGCCCCGCCTTCCCGGCGCCTGTTGTTCTCGTCGTCATGCCTGGTCATCGTGGGGCTAAGGAGCGACGACCGGCATCGGGCAGGTGACCTATGCGCGGGCCCCTGAGACCGATGAGTTTCGCGGTCGTGATCGGTCTACCTACCGACAGCGCGAGCACACCTTCCCGGGAGTCACCGATGACCCAAGAGACCACCGCCGCCACCCTCGACCTCGGACCGCAGACCCGGATCCTCGCCCGCCTCGCCGACGGCGTGCGCGAGGACCGGCTCGCGGACCCGACGCCCTGCCCCGACCTCGCGGTGCGCAACCTGCTCGGGCACCTGACCGGCCTCGCCGTGGCCTTCCGCGACGCCGCGCGCAAGGACCTGGGACCCACCACGGACACCAGCCCCGAGGCGTCCGTGCCGGACGTCGGACCCGGCTGGCGCGAGGAGCTCGCGAAGGTCCTCGGAGAACTCGCCGACGCCTGGCGCGAACCCGACGCCTGGACCGGCATGACCCGGGCCGGCGGCATCGACCTGCCCGGCGCCGTCGCCGGCGCCGTCGTCGCCGACGAACTGGTCATCCACGGCTGGGACCTGGCCCGCGCGACCGGCCAGGAGTACGCCCCCGACCCGGCCGCGCTGCAGGCGGCGTACGGGCTGCTCGCCGCTGCCGCGGACGAATCCGACCGGGACCAGGGCATGTTCGGGCCGGTCGTCGCGGTGCCCGCCGACGCGCCGCTGCTGGAGCGCGCGGTGGGGCTGAGCGGGCGCGACCCGGGCTGGACCCGCACCGCCTGAGCAAGGCGGCACCCGCACGACTTCCTCCGCGCGTCTCCCTCCGCACAACTCCCTGCCAAACAACTCCGCCGAACAACTTCCTCTGTCAGAAGCATTGACGTCGCCGCACGCCCCTCTTACCTTCAACGCGTCGTACTCCGTACGTCATATATGAGACGCGATACGCGAGATCTGATGTCCGAGATCGGTCCGCGCATCCGACGCGAGATTCCGAGAGGCGCGCATGACCTCTGTGCCCACGCCGATCCCCTCCCGCACGCAGTACGTGCTGGAGGAGATCAAACGCCGCATCCTCACCGGCCGGCTCACCCCCGGCCAGGCCCTGGTCGAGACCGACCTCGCCGCACAGTTCGGGGTGTCCAAGACACCGGTGCGCGAGGCGCTCAAGACGCTGGCCGGGACCGGGCTGGTGGTGATGAGCCAGTACAAGGGCGTCACCGTGCGCATGGTGGACGCGGACATGGCGCGCGAGGTCTACGACGTCCGTCTGCTGCTGGAGCCCGAGGCGCTCAGGCGCGCGGTGCGCCGCGGTGCCTCCCTGGACGCCGCCCGGGACGCGCTGACCCGCGCCGACCAGGCCACGGACACGGCCGAACGGTCGCTGGCCAACCGGGAGTTCCACCGCGCCCTGTACGTGCCGTGCGGCAACCCGCTGCTCGGCCGGATGCTCGACGAGGTCCGCGACCAGGCGGCCCTCGTCTCCGCGGTCGCCTGGGCCGCCGACCCCTCCTGGGAACGGGAGGCCGGCGAGCACCAGGAGATCCTGCGCCTCGCCCTCGCCGGTGACGCGGACGGCGCGGCCCGCGCCCTCCACGCGCACATCGCGTCCTTCGTCGAGCGGGCCTTCCCCGAAGCGGGGACCGCGGCCCAGGAAGAGGACGGTCAGGCATGACAGCGACGTTCGAGACCCAGCGGGCGGCCCTGGCCGACGTGGTGGCGATCCCGGTGACCCCGTTCGCCGAGGACGGCACCGTCGACCCCGCCACCTACCGGGCCCTGCTGCGTCGTCTCCTCGACGGTGGCATCACGACCCTCACCCCCAACGGCAACACCGGCGAGTTCTACGCCCTCGACCCGGCCGAGCGCCGCCTCGTCACCGAGCTGACCTTCGAGGAGGCCGGCGAGCGCGCCGAGATCCTCGTCGGCGTCGGCCACGACGTGCCGACGGCCGTCGCCTCCGCCCGGCACGCCCGGGACCTGGGCGCCTCGATGGTGATGGTCCATCAGCCCGTCCACCCCTACGTCTCCCAGGGCGGCTGGGTCGACTACCACCGCGCCATCGCCGAGGCCGTGCCCGAGCTGGGTGTCGTGCCCTACATCCGCAACGCCCAGCTGACCGGCGCCCGTCTCGCCGACCTGGCCGACGCCTGCCCCAACGTGATCGGTGTGAAGTACGCCGTTCCGGACGCCTCCAAGTTCGCCGCCTTCGCCCGCGACGCGGGCCTCGACCGCTTCGTCTGGGTCGCCGGGCTCGCCGAGCCGTACGCACCCTCGTACTTCAGCGCGGGCGCCACCGGCTTCACCTCGGGCCTGGTGAACGTCGCCCCGGCCGTCTCGCTGAACATGATCGAAGCGCTGCGCTCCGGCGACTACCCGGCCGCCATGAAGGTCTGGGAGCAGATCCGCCGCTTCGAGGAACTGCGCGCCGCCAACGGCTCCGCCAACAACGTCACCGTGGTCAAGGAGGCCCTCGCCTCGCTGGGCCTGTGCCGCCGCGAGGTCCGCCCGCCGAGCAAGCCGCTGCCGGAGAGCGAGCGCGCCGAGGTCGCCGCCATCGTCGCGGGGTGGTCCATATGACCCCGAGGAAGTCCCCGGAAGAGCTCCGCAGCCACCAGTGGTACGGCACCGACGGACTGCGTTCCTTCAGCCACCGCGCCCGCACCCGCCAGCTCGGCTACCTGCCCGAGGAGCACCTCGGCAAGCCCGTCATCGCCATCCTCAACACCTGGTCCGACATCAACCCCTGCCACGTCCACCTGCGCGACCGCGCCCAGGCGGTCAAGCGGGGCGTGTGGCAGGCGGGCGGCTTCCCCCTCGAGTTCCCGGTCTCCACGCTCAGCGAGACCTTCCAGAAGCCGACCCCCATGCTCTACCGCAACCTCCTCGCCATGGAGACCGAGGAGCTGCTGCGCTCCTACCCGGTCGACGGCGCCGTGCTGATGGGCGGCTGCGACAAGTCCACGCCCGCCCTGCTCATGGGCGCCGCCAGCGTCGACCTGCCCGCGGTCTTCGTGCCCGCCGGGCCCATGCTCCCCGGGCACTGGCGGGGCCGGACCCTCGGTTCGGGCACCGACATGTGGAAGTACTGGGACGACAAGCGGGCCGGCCTCATCGGCGACTGCGAGATGCAGGAGCTGGAGAGCGGCCTGGCCCGCTCGCCCGGCCACTGCATGACGATGGGCACCGCCTCCACGCTGACCGCCGCCGCCGAGGCCCTCGGCGTCACCGTTCCCGGGGCGTCCAGCATCCCGGCCGTCGACTCCGGGCACGACCGGATGGCCGCCGCCGCCGGACTGCGCATCGTCGAACTGGTCCACCGGGACCGGAAACTGAGCGACATCCTCACCGCCGACGCCTTCGAGGACGCGGTCACCACCGTGCTCGGCCTCGGCGGCTCCACCAACGCCGTGATCCACCTGATCGCCATGGCGGGCCGCGCCGGAGTCACCCTGACCCTGGACGACTTCGACCGGATCGCCCGCACCGTCCCGGTGCTCGCCAACGTCCGCCCCGGCGGACAGACCTACCTGATGGAGGACTTCCACTTCGCCGGCGGCCTGCCCGGCTTCCTCTCCCGCATCACCGACCTGCTCCACCTCGACCGGCCCACCGTCTCCCACGACACCCTGCGGGAGCAGCTGGACGGCGCCCTCGTCCACCACGACGACGTCATCAGGACCCGCGACAACCCGGTCGCGAGCGAGGGCGGGGTCGCCGTGCTCCGCGGCAACCTCTGCCCGGACGGCGCCGTCATCAAGCACATCGCCGCCGAGCCGCACCTGCTCAAGCACACCGGTCCCGCCGTCGTCTTCGACGACTACCGGACCATGCAGCGCACCATCAACGACCCGGAGCTCGGCATCACCGCCGACAGCGTGCTGGTGCTCCGCAACGCCGGCCCCAAGGGCGGCCCGGGCATGCCCGAGTACGGCATGCTGCCCATCCCCGACCGCCTGCTCAAGCAGGGCGTGCGGGACATGGTCCGGATCTCCGACGCCCGGATGAGCGGCACCAGTTACGGCGCGTGCGTGCTGCACGTGGCCCCCGAGTCGTACGTCGGCGGACCGCTCGCCCTGGTGCGCACCGGCGATCCGATCACCCTCGACGTCGAGGCCCGCACCCTGCACCTGGGCGTGGACGACGAGGAACTGGAGCGCCGCCGGGCCGCCTGGACGCCACCGCCCGCCCGCTGCGAACGGGGCTACGGCGCGCTCTACAACGAACAGATCACCCAGGCCGACACCGGCTGCGACTTCGAGTTCCTGGCCCGCCCGGGCAAGGTGCAGGACCCGTACGCCGGCTGAGCCCCTACGCCGGCTGAACCCCGTACGACACGAACCGCCTCCGCACGGCCCTGCCCGCCGAGAAAGCGCTTCCTGTACGACCCCGTACGACGTAGACGTAACTGAACGGAGAACTGTCATGGCCCAAGCCGCAGCCGTGGCGAAACCGCCCGCGCCACCCCGGCGGCGCCGTGCCTCGGCCACGCCGCGCAGGCTCCCGTACCTGCTGATCGGACCGGCCGCCCTGCTGATGCTGGGCTTCATCGCCTACCCGGTCATCAGCGTCTTCTACTACAGCCTGCAGGAGTACAACCCCACCAAGCCGTGGCGGAACGGCTTCGCGGGCTTCGACAACTTCGTCAGGATCTTCACCGACGACGCCGTCTTCTGGGACACCCTCACCTTCAGCGCCAAATGGGTCTTCGTCGAGGTCGGACTGCAGCTGCTCTTCGGGCTGGCGCTGGCGCTCATCGTCAACCAGACCTTCGTGGGCCGGGGCATCGGGCGGGCGCTGGTCTTCTCCCCGTGGGCCGTCTCCGGCGTGCTGACCTCGGCGATCTGGGTGCTGCTCTACAACTCCCAGACCGGTGTCACCCGTTACCTCGCCGACATGGGCATCGGCTCGTACGGCACCAGCTGGCTCTCCGACACCTCGACCGTGTTCTCCGCGGCGGTGGTCGCCGACCTCTGGCGCGGCGTGCCCTTCTTCGCGATCCTCATCCTCGCCGACCTCCAGTCCGTCTCCAAGGACCTGTACGAGGCCGCCGAGGTCGACGGCGCCAGCCGGCTCAAGCAGTTCTGGCACATCACGCTGCCGCACCTGAAGGACGCCATCATCCTCTCCACGCTGCTGCGCGCGGTGTGGGAGTTCAACAACGTCGACCTGCTCTACACCCTGACCGGCGGCGGACCCGCCGGCGAGACCACGACGTTGCCCCTGTACATCGCCAACACCAGCGTCGACGCCCACGACTTCGGCTACGCGTCGGCCCTCACCACGGTCGCGTTCGTGATCCTGCTCTTCTGCTCGATCGTCTACCTGCGGCTGAGCAAGTTCGGAGGCGAGAACAAGTGATCACCAAGGAGGCCACCGCGCCCGCCCCCGCCCCCGCGCGGACCGACCACGCACCGCCGCGGCCGGCGAAGAAGCGCCGCCCCGCCTGGGACGAGGTGCCCCGCTGGCAGATCTACCTGCCGCTCGGGATCTACCTGGTCTTCACCCTGATCCCGTTCTACTGGATCCTGCTCTTCGCGGTGCGCCCGGCCGGCTCGACCTCGCTCGTGCCCTGGCCGATGACCACCGACCACTTCGAGAAGGTGTGGACCGACCGCGGCTTCGGCACCTACTTCACCAACAGCGTGTACGTGGGGCTCGCGACCCTGGTGATGACCACCCTCGTCGCCCTGGCGGGCGGCTACGCCCTCGCCCGGTTCGACTTCAAGGTCAAGCGGGGCTTCATGCTCGCGCTGCTCTGCTCCCAGTTCGTGCCCGGCGCGCTGCTGCTCGTGCCGCTCTTCGAGATCTTCGCCGGCCTCCAGATGATCAACTCGCTGGGCAGCGTCAGCATCGCCGAGACGGTCTTCCAGCTGCCGCTGTCGATCATCCTGATCAGCAACTTCATCAAGAACGTGCCGTACTCCCTGGAGGAGGCCGCCTGGGTCGACGGCTGCGGGCGCTTCCGGGCCTTCCGGATCGTCGTCCTGCCCCTGCTGCGCCCGGGCCTGATCGCGGTCGGTTCCTTCGCCTTCGTGCACTCCTGGAACCACTTCCTGTTCGCCCTGATGTTCCTCAACAACCAGCACAAGCAGACCATCCCGGTCGGCCTCAACTCCCTGATGAGCGCGGACAGCGTCGACCTCGGCGCGCTCGCCGCCGGCGGCATCGTCGCCGCGGTGCCCGTGGTGATCGTCTTCGCCTTCATCCAGAAGTGGCTGATCACCGGCTTCAGCGCGGGGGCGGTGAAGGGATGAGCACGCCGCTGCCCGTCGTCCTCGCCGGCGCCCGCGGCCACGGCCGCTGGCACGTCGCCAACATCCGCCGCCTGGAGCGGGCGGGGCTGGTCCGGCTGGCCGGCGTCTGCGAGCTGACCCCGCTGACCGAGGAGGAGGCCGGGGGAGAACTCCCCGAGCAGTCCGCCGACTTCGGCGCGCTGCTGGACTCCACCGGCGCCCGGATCGCCGTCGTCTGCACGCCGATCCCCACCCACACCGACCTCGCCCTGACCGCCGCGCGGCGGGGTGTGCACCTGCTCCTGGAGAAGCCCCCGGCACCCTCGTACGCCGAGTTCCGGCGGATGGCCGACGGGGTCGCCGAGGCCGGGGTCGCCTGCCAGATCGGCTTCCAGTCACTGGGCTCGCACGCCGTGCCCGCCATCCGGGACCTGGTCGCCCAGGGTGTGATCGGGGAGGTCGTGGGCATCGGCGCGGCCGGTGCGTGGGTCCGCGACGAGGCCTACTTCCGCCGGGCGCCCTGGTCCGGCAAGCGGCGGCTGAACGGCGTCGACGTGATCGACGGCGCGCTGACCAACCCGCTCGCGCACGCCGTCGCCACCGCCCTCGCGCTCGGCGGCACCGCCCGCGCCGAGGACGTCACCGGCATCGAGACCGAGCTGAGCCACGCCAACGACATCGAGGCCGACGACACCTCCTGCGTGCGGATCGGCACCGAGCCCGGGCACCGCGTCACCGTCGCCGCCACCCTGTGCGCGGAGCGGGCCGACGAGCCGTACGTCCTGGTGCACGGCTTCCGCGGCCGCGTCACCTTCTGGTACAAGCAGGACCGCGTCCTGCTCCAGCGCGCCGGCCACGGCCCCGAAGAGTTCCAGCACGGCCGCACCGACCTGCTGGAGAACCTGGTCGACCACCTCACCACCGGCGCTCCCCTGCTGGTGACACCGGACGGGACGGGCGCCTTCATGCGGGTCGTCGAGGCGATCCGCCGGGCCCCCGACCCGGAGCCGCTGCCCGCCGCCGCCTGGCACCGTGTGCCCGAGGAGAACCGCCGCGTGGTCCCCGGCATCGACGCCCTCGTGGCCGCCGCCGCCGACACCCTCTCCCTGTACTCCGAACTGGGCGCGCCCTGGGCGCCGCGCACCGAGCACCCGCGATACGAAGTGAGCACCCGATGACCGGCAACGACTCCCCGGTGCTGCGCGTGGCGGGCCGCCCCGTCGCCCGGTACGTCACCCGTCCCGAGCTGCCCCGCCGGCTCTCCCCGCGCCCGTACCTGCACCCCGTCACCACCCTGGCCGGCACGTCCGTCACCGAGTTCGGCCCCGCCGACCACCTCCATCACCTCGGCGTCGGTGTCGCCGTTCCCGACGTCGAGGGGCACAACTTCTGGGGCGGGCGCACCTTCGTCCAGGACCGGGGGCCGACCGAGCTGGACAACCACGGCACCCAGCGGCACACCGCCTTCCAGCTCCGCGACCCCGACGGCTTCGTCGAGGAACTGCGCTGGGTCGCCGCCGGCACCGAACTGCTGCGCGAGCGCCGCACGGTCGCGGCCACCGGACTCACCGCCACCGCCTGGGCGCTGGACTTCACCTTCTCCCTCACCAACGTCACCCCGGAAGCGCTCACGATCGGCAGCCCGGCCACCAACGGGCGCCCCGGCGCGGCCTACGGCGGCTTCTTCTGGCGCGCCCGCAAGGAGAGCGCCGCGCCCAGGGTCTTCACCGCCGACCGGGAGGGCGAGCGGGACGTGCACGGCGGCAGCGCGGACTGGCTCGCGCTGAGCGGGGAGACCTGGTCGCTGGTGTTCGCCGGTGCCACCGAACGCACCCGGCGCGACCCGTGGTTCGTGCGCACCGAGGAGTACCCGGGGGTCGGTTCCTCGCTGGCCCACGAGGAGCGGGTGGCCGTCGCCCCCGGCGACACCCTGGTCCGCCGGATCGTCACCGTCGTCGCCGACGGCCGCCTGGACGCCGACGGCGCCGCCGCCCTCGTCCGCAAGGCGGTGAGCCCGTGACCGCCCCCGGCATCCCGGGGACCGCCGCCGAGACCGCCCCCGGCACCCCGGTGACGTACACCAACCCCGTCCTGAACGCCGACTGGTCCGACCCGGACGTGATCCGCGTCGGCGACGACTTCTACCTGACCGCCTCCAGTTTCGGCCGCGTTCCGGGCCTGCCCCTCCTGCACTCCCGCAACCTGGTCGACTGGACCCTGGTGGGGCACGCCCTGGAACGCCTGGAGCCCGAGCGGGAGTTCGCCAAACCCCGCCACGACTGCGGCGTCTGGGCACCCGCGCTGCGCCACCACGCGGGCCGCTTCTGGATCTTCTGGGGCGACCCGGACCAGGGCGTCTTCCAGGTCAACGCCCCCGACATCCGGGGCCCGTGGACCGCGCCCCACCTGGTCAAGGCGGGCAAGGGCCTGATCGACCCCTGCCCCCTGTGGGACGAGGAGACGGGCGAGGCGTACCTCGTGCACGCCTGGGCCCGCTCCCGCTCCGGGATCAAGAACCGCCTCACCGGCCACCGCATGCATCCCGACGGCACCGGAATCCTCGACGAGGGCGAGGTGATCGTCGACGCCGACCGGATCCCCGGCTGGTTCACCCTGGAAGGCCCCAAGCTCTACCGGCACGACGGCTGGTACTGGATCCTCGCCCCCGCCGGCTCGGTGGAGACCGGCTGGCAGGGCGCCTTCCGCTCCCGCGAGTTCTTCGGACCGTACGAGGAGAAGGCCGTCCTGGAGCAGAAGGACACCGACGTCAACGGACCCCACCAGGGCGGCTGGGTACGCACGCAGGCCGGCGAGGACTGGTTCCTGCACTTCCAGCAGCGGGGCGCGTACGGCAGGGTGGTCCACCTCCAGCCGATGACGTGGTCACCGGACGGCTGGCCGGTCCTGGGCGACGACGGCGCCCCGGTCACCGAGCACCCGCGTCCCGCCCTGCCACCGCAGCCGCCCGCCGCACCCGCGACCGACGACGAGTTCCCCGGCGGACGGTTCGGCCGCCAGTGGTCGTGGACGGCCAACCCCCGCGCCGGCTGGGCCACCCAGCACGCCGGGGACGGGCTGCGCCTCGCCTGCGTCCGCTCGGCCGACGCGCACGACCTGCGCCTGCTGCCGAGCGTCCTCACCCAGCGCTTCCCCGGCGAGCCCTCGGTGATCGAGGCCGACCTGTGCCTGGACAGCGAGGAACCCGGGGCGCGGGCCGGGCTCGCGGTGCTCGGCGACGCCTACCGCTGGATCGGGCTCCAGCGGGACGCCGACGGGACCGTGCACCTGGTGCACCGGTTCGCCGAGTCGGTGGCCGAGGCCGAGCGGGACGCCGACCGGCCCCGCCCCGCACCCGGAGGACGGGCCCGGCTGCGGATCGAGACGGTGCCGGGGGCGCGCTGCCGTTTCTCCTACGACCTCGGTGACGGTCCGCGTCCCGTCGGCCGGGAGTTCGCCGCCGCCCCCTGGCGCTGGGTCGGCGCACTGATCGGCCTGTTCGCCCTCGCACCCGCGGGCCAGGGACAGGCCGGCACCGCCACCTTCACGCGGTTCCGCGTCGGGCCCCACCGACCCCACTGAACCCCCACGTTGTCGTTCCACCGCCTCGTTCGATCCAGAAGACCCGGAAGAAGAGAGCCGACCATGAGGATCAGCATGCTCAGCAGCAGAGACAAAGGCACAGTCAGGCGCCGCACGTCCGCCGCCGTCGCCCTGGGGGCCGTGCTCGCGCTGACCGCCACCGCCTGCGGTGACGACGGCAGCGGCGCGGGCGGCGGCGAGGGGGCCGAGGGCAGCGGCAAGGGGAAGATCACTTTCTGGGACAACAACGGCGGTATCCGTACGGCCGTCTGGAAGACGATCATCGCCGACTTCGAGAAGGCGAACCCCGACATCGACGTGGAGTACGTCGGCATCGCCGCCACCGAGTACCAGTCCAAGGTCGACACCGCCATCCAGGGCGGCGGCCTGCCGGACGTCGGCGGCGTGACGGCGTCGATGCTCGCGGGCTTCTCCGCGCAGGGCGCCCTGGAACCGCTGGACGACCGGCTCGCCGAGTCGCCCCTGAGCGACAAGCTCAACAAGGACATGGTCGAGTCCCTGAAGGCCGCCGGCGGCGGCGACGGCACCCTGTACTCGATGCCGACCTCGGCCAACAACGGCGTCCTCTACTACCGCACCGACCTGTTCGAGAAGGCCGGTCTGGACGCGCCGACGACGTGGGACAAGTTCTACGCCGCCGCCGAGAAGCTGACCGACGCGGGCAAGAACGAGTTCGGCTACACCATCCGCGGCGGCTCCGGCTCCGTCGCCCAGGCCCTCGACGCGATGTACGGGCAGTCCGGCATCACCTCGTTCTGGGACGCCGACAAGAAGAAGACCACGGTCAACGACCCGAAGAACGTCGAGGCGCTGGAGAAGTACGCGGCCCTCTACAAGAAGGTCACGCCGGCCGCCGACGTCAACAACGACTTCGCCAAGATGGTCGCCCAGTGGGACACCGGCACCATCGGCATGCTCAACCACAACCTGGGCTCCTACCAGGACCACGTGAAGGCGCTCGGCGTCGAGAAGTTCCGCGGCATCCCGCAGCCGGTCGGCCCCTCCGGCAAGCGGGTGCAGGTGTCCAACCCGGTCGACGGGCTCGGCATGTTCAAGAGCTCGAAGAACAAGGAGGCCGCCTGGAAGTTCATCGAGTTCGCGACCTCCAAGGAGCAGAACTCGAAGTTCAACGAGTCGGCCGGGCAGGTGCCGTCCAACACCGAGGCCGCGAACGACGCGTGGATCCAGAAGGCCGAGCCGACGAAGCTGGCGGCGCAGGCGCTGAACGACGGGTCCACGACCATCGTGCAGCTTCCGTACTACCTGCCGGACTGGAACACGCTGTCCAAGTCGGAGAGCGAGCCGGGGTTCCAGAAGGTGCTGCTGGGTGACATGAGCGCGAAGGACTTCCTGGACGGGCTGGCCGAGAAGCTGAACGAGGCGCAGGCCGAGTGGACGGAACAGATGGGTTAGCCCGCGGTTTCGGTTCCGGGTTCCGCCGTGGGTGGTCCGTGGTTCGTCGCGGGCTGCGGGCCGCCCGTGGTCGATCGCGCCCGCGCGGCGGAGCCGCACATCGATGCAGCCCCGCGCCCCTGGGCTTCTGTCCCAGCCCCTCGTCGAAAGGTAGCCCGCGTGTCGCTCAGCCGAAGGCAGGTCACTGCCGCTGCCGTCTCCTCCATTCCTCTGGCGTTCGCCGCCGCCCAGCCCGCCCACGCCGGCGGACGCCCCCACCACCCCCGCACCCTCTACATCGCCGGGGACTCCACCGCCGCGCAGAAGTACTCCGACGCCGCGCCCGAGACCGGGTGGGGCATGGCGTTGCCCTTCTTTCTCCGTCACGACCTTCGCGTCGCCAATCACGCCGTGAACGGGCGGAGTTCCAAGAGCTTCGTCGACGAGGGGCGGCTCGACGTCGTCCTCGGCGCGATCCGGCCCGGTGACTTCCTGCTGATCCAGTTCGCCCACAACGACGAGAAGGACGAGGACCCCACCCGCTACACCGAGCCCTGGACGACGTACCAGGACTGCCTGCGGATGTACGTCGACGGGGCGCGGGCGCGCGGGGCGCGGCCGGTGCTGGCCACGCCCGTCGAGCGGCGGCGGTTCGACGCGGAGGGGAACGCCGTGCCGAGCCACGGGGAGTACCCGGCGGCGATGCGGGCGCTCGCGCGTCAGGAGGGCGTGGCGCTGCTCGACGTGCAGGCGCTGTCGCTCGCGCTGTGGCAGCGGCTCGGGGCCGAAGGGACCAAGGCGTACTTCAACTGGACCGCCACCGAGCAGGACAACACCCACTTCAACCCGCCGGGCGCGATCGCGGTCGCCCGGCTCGTCGCCCGGGAGCTGCTGCACGGGCGCGTACTGGCGCACCGGGACGTGCGCCGGCTGGACGATGAGATCCCCGAGTCCTGGATCGGCTGGCCGGAACCGGCCACCGCGTAACACCCCGCACCCCATCACCCCGACACCCCGACACCCCGAGAACAAGGGAGAGCCGCACCATGAGCACTCAGGGATGGCATGGGCATGCCATAAAGAGATCCGCCGCGCTCGTCGGCTGCACCGCCCTCGTGCTGGGCCTGACCGCCGCCACGGCCGAGGCCCGCCCCGGGCACCACCACCCCCGGGACGCCGCCCGCCAGACGCTGCCCGCGGGCGACGGCTGGGCCTCCCACGGCAGCGGCACCACCGGCGGGGCCGCCGCCGACGCGGAGCACGTGTACACCGTGTCCACCTGGGCCGAATTCAAGGCCGCCCTCGCCGCCGACGGCACCGGGCCGCGGATCATCAAGGTCAAGGGCACCGTCGACGCCGTCTCCGAGGGCTGCGAGGCCTTCGCCGCGCCCGGTTACGACTTCGGCGCCTACCTGGAGAAGTACTCCCCGGAGAACTGGGGCAGGGAGACCGATCTGAGCGCCGAGCCCGACGACAGCCCCGAGGGTCTGCGCCGCGCCTCCGCCGCACAGCAGGACCGGTCGATCAAGGCGAACGTGCCCTCCGACACCACCATCATCGGCGTCGGCCGGGGCGCCGCGCTCAAGGGCGCCAGCCTGCAGATCAAGGGCGTGGACAACGTCATCGTCCGCAACCTGACCTTCGAGAGCCCCGTCGACTGCTTCCCGCAGTGGGACCCCACCGACGGGGACGAGGGCAACTGGAACTCCGAGTACGACAGCGCGGTCGTGCACGGGTCGACGCACGTGTGGCTGGACCACAACACCTTCACCGACGGCGAGCACCCCGACAGCGCGGCGCCCGCCTACTTCGGCATGCTCTACCAGCAGCACGACGGCCAGCTCGACATCGTCAAGGGCGCCGACTACGTCACCGCGTCCTGGAACGTCTTCACCGAGCACGACAAGACCATCCTGATCGGCAACAGCGACGGCGAGTCCACCGCCGCCGTCGACCGGGGGCACCTGAAGGCGACCTTCCACCACAACCTGTTCAAGAACCTCGTCGAGCGCGCGCCCCGCGTCCGCTTCGGCCAGGTCGACGTCTACAACAACCACTTCGTCGCCTCCGACGACTACGCCTACAGCTTCGGCGTCGGCAAGGAGTCCCAGCTCGTCGCCGAGCACAACGCGTTCACGCTGCCGGCCGGCGTCAGCCCCGCGAAGGTGCTCAAGCGCTGGAACGACTCGCCGCTCAGCGCCGCCCACAACCGCGTCAACGGCCGCACCGTCGACCTGATCGCGGCCCACAACGCCGAGAACCCGGACGCCGCCCTCCGCTCCGGCGCGGGCTGGACTCCCACGCTGCGCACCAAGGTCCTGCCGTCCCGGGCGGTCCCCTTCGTCGTCGACCACGGCGCGGGCGCCGGCCGGCTGCGCTGACGGGCGCCGGCACCCGACCCACGAACCGGGCCGGGGCGCCCGCACCGCCCCGGCCCACCCCTCCAAGGAGCACCCGCATGCACCGACCCGCCTCCCGCAGAGGCTTCCTCCTGACGACCGCCGGCGCGGGCGCCGCCCTCGGCCTCGGCCTGG
Organism: Streptomyces sp. CCM_MD2014; assembly: GCF_000772045.1. Lineage (GTDB taxonomy): Bacteria > Actinomycetota > Actinomycetes > Streptomycetales > Streptomycetaceae > Streptomyces > Streptomyces salinarius. Next base: position 6,729,469 of record NZ_CP009754.1, read on the forward strand.
CGACCGCCGGTACCGCCCTCGCCGGCACCCGGCCCCGCCCGCGTCCCTTCGGCCGCTACGGCTCACCCGCCGCCCGCCGCACCGCCAAGACCCTGTACGTCGACCCGCACGGCCGCGGCGACTTCACCTCCGTCCAGGCGGCCGTCGACGCCGCGGGCGACGGCTGGACGCTGGTCCTCGCGCCAGGCACCTACCGCGAGACGGTCTCCGTCGACACCGGACGCACCGGGGCGACCTGGATCGGTGCCTCCGGGGACCCCCGCGACGTCGTCATCGTCTACGACAACGCGGCCGGCACCCCCAAGCCGGACGGCTCCGGCACCTACGGCACCAGCGGGTCGGCCACCACCACCGTGCGCGCCGACGGCTTCACCGCCCGCGCGATCACCTTCGCCAACGACTGGCTGCGCGCCGACCGGCCCGACTGGACCGGCACCCAGGCCGTCGCGGTCAAGGTCATGGGCGACCGGTCCGCCTTCCACGACTGCCGCTTCCTCGGCCACCAGGACACCCTCTACGCCGACACCCGCGACCTCTCCCTCTTCGCCCGCCAGTACTACGAGCGCTGCTACGTCGAGGGCGACGTCGACTTCGTCTTCGGCCGGGCGACCGCGGTGTACGAGCACTGCCACTTCCGCACCCTGGGCCGCCCCGACCTCGACGCCGCCCCGTACGGCTTCGTGTTCGCGCCGTCCACGGCGGGCGCCAACCCGCGCGGCTATCTGGTGACGCGCGGCCGCGTCAGCAGCGAGGCCCCCGACGGCTACTACAAGCTGGCCCGCCCCTGGGTGCCCAGCTCCGACACCACCGCCCGCCCGATGCTCACCGTGCGCGAGACCCACCTCGGCGCGGGCATCGACGCGGTGGCGCCGTACGCGAACATGCGGGACGCGTACCCCTGGCAGGACCAGCGGTTTAGCGAGTACCGCAACACCGGGCCCGGCGCAGCGGCCACCGTCCCCGGGAACCGGCCGCAGCTCACCCGCGCCGAGGCCGCCGCGCACACCCGGGAGGCCTACCTCGGCGACTGGCGGCCGTACGACCGGCAGCCGCACGGCGGGCGGCACTGAACCCGCGCGGCCGGACCCGCGCGGCCGGTACTTGACCTGCTTGACGCGATCTTTGCCAGATGCGGGGGCGCGAATCCGGCCACGGGTCTCGCGCTCACCCGGGTGACGCGCGTAGAAACATGTGCCATGCATAAACCACTGCGCATCGCGACCGTCACCGCCGCCTGTGCCGTCGCCGGTGCCGTCCTGTACGGCACCGGCGCCGCCACCGCCGGCCAGTCGACCGCCAACTCCACGCACGAGCCGTACAACATCGGCGTGCTCGCCAAGGACATCGACGCCTATTACGGCACCACGCTCGACGACGACGGCGTCTACCAGGCCTCTCCGGACAGCCCCTACGCCGCCGACCTGGCCCGCATCGACGCCGCCGCGAAGAAGCAGATCGACCGGGCGGCCCGCGCCGCGCACCACGAGCACACCAGGCCCGCGGTCGTCTTCGACATCGACGACACGCTGCTCCTCAGCCTCGACTACGAGAAGAAGAACGACTACGGCTACGACAGCGCCACCTGGGCCGCCTACGTCGACCGGGCCGACCGCCCGGCCGTTCCCGGCAGCCCCGAGCTGGCCCGGTACGCCGACGAGAAGGGCGTCGAGGTCTTCTACAACTCCGGTCTGAGCGAGGCGCAGCGCACCGCCGCCGTCGAGAACCTGAAGAAGGTCGGCGCCGAGGTGAACCTCGACGCCGGCCACATGTTCCTCAAGGACAAGGCGGACCCGCCGTCCTACCTGGCCCACTGCGCCACCCCCGGCACCTGGAAGTGCACCACCGTGCAGTACAAGGCGGGCACCCGCCGGCACATCGAGCGAGACCTCGGGTACGACATCGTCGCCAACTTCGGCGACCAGTACTCCGACCTCCAGGGCGGCTACGCGGACCGCACGTACAAGCTTCCCAACCCGACCTACTTCGTGGAGTAACGCGCCGCCCGGCGGGGCCCCTCAACGACCCCTCACCGGGCCGACGGACCCCAGGGCCGGCACGACCGGTTCGGCAGACGACGTACCGGTCGTCGGAGCCGGGCGTGTTGACCACCGAGTGGTGGCCGGTGCCGAGGGTGCCGTACTCCGGGCGCTTGGACAGGACCGTGCCGCGCTCGGTCCACGGGCCGGGCGGGGACGGGCCGGTCGCGTGCGTCCGGCGATCGCCGGGGCCCAGGCGTTCTCGTCGGCCCGGGACACGTCCGGCCCCAGGCCCTGCCGCCCGGACCGTCGAGGCGGTGCCCACCGGCAGCCCGGTTGCTTCCGGCCGGTCGAGTGACGGCCGGCGGGTCGAACAAACCGGTGGGTCGTCACCGGTGCGGAACGGGGCTCGGGGTTCCGCGGAGAGATTTCACGAGGCGTCGTCGCGGGGCGCGAAGTCGCCCCGCACCGACAGCCGTTCGGACGCGGCGGTGGCCGTCGCCGCGTAGCGGTCGCCGCGGGCGTCCCGGCCGCCGCGCTCGTGGTCGTACTGGCCGGCGAACACCCACTCGCCCGCCGGGACCGTACGGCCCCGTTCGAGCGTCCACCGGTAGACGAGGAAACCGTCCCGCTCGGCGACCGTGAACGCGAAGTCGTCCTCCGGGAGCGACCGCCAGGCCCCGGTGGAGGTGACCGACCCGGTCTGCGCCACCCTCAGTTCGACGGTGAGCGCGGTCAGGGGAGTGCGCGTCCTGAGGGTGATGTCGCTCTGCGCCCAGTAGTCGTTGCTGTGCGGGTCCACCGAGCCGTCGGACCACAGCGGGCCGTCCTCGGCCCCGGAGGCGGGCGGCCGGCTCGTGGTGGGGTCCTCGGGTGACGGCGCGGGGGTCGGCGAGGCGGCGACCGAGCGCCGGACGGGAGCGTCGGCCCGCACCGCCGACGTGACCGCGTAGCCGCCCGCCGCCAGGACACCCGCCACCGCCGCCGCGGCACCGGCCACCCGTACCCAGCCCGGCAGCGCGGGGCGGGCCGGCGTGTGCTCCCCCGCGGCCATACCGCGTTCGACCCGGGCCAGCATCCGGGCCCGGTCGGGCACGTGCGCTCCGGCCGCCTCGCGCAGCCGGGCCCGCAGCGCGTCGTCCGCGTCCCGCCGCGGTCCGGTCACCGGGCGCCTCCCGCGGCCCCGCCGCTGCGCGCGATCGCCGCGTGCACCTGCCGGGGAGCACGGGGAGCCGCCCGGGTGCCGAGCAGCCGCTGGAGTTCGGCCACCGCCTTCGACGTCTGGCTCTTGACCGTGCCCACCGAGACACCCAGGGCGAGCGCCGTGTCCCGCTCCGAGAGGTCGAACGCGTGCCGCAGGACCACGCACGCCCGCTTGCGGAACGGCAGCCGGCGCAGCGCCTCCTGCACGTCCACCACGCCCGCGACGTCGGGATTCTCCGTCCGCTCCTCACGCTGCGACCAGAACAGGGCGACCCGTCTGCGCTCGCGCACGGCGGTCCGGACGCGAGTGCGGGCGAGGTTGGCGACCACCCCGCGCGCGTACGCGACCGGGTGGTCGGCCGTGCGGACCCGGTCCCAGCGGTGCCACAGGGCCAGCAGGGCATCCGCCGCGAGGTCGTCGGCCGCGTCCGGCTCGCCGGTCAGCAGACGGGCGAGCCGGGCCAGTTCGGCGTAGTGGCGCTCGAAGAAGGCGTGGAACTCCGCGGAGGCGGCGTCGTCGACGACTGTCCCCACGGCGGACTCTCCTCGCGGCGGCTTCCCGGATGCCGGACACCGTACGGCAGACCGAAGCCGAACGACCCCGGAAAGTCAGCCCCTGAGCGCCGCCTCCATCATCGCCTTGGCCACCGGGGCCGCCAGACCGTTGCCGCTGACCTCGCTGCGGGCCGCGTCGGACTGCTCGATGATGACGGCCACGGCGACCTCCTTGTCCGAGGTGTCTGACTTGGCGTACGAGGTGAACCAGGCGTACGGCGTCTTGCTGTTGTTCTCGCCGTGCTGGGCCGTGCCCGTCTTGCCGCCCACCGTCGCTCCGGAGATCTGCGCGTTGGACCCGGTGCCGTCCTCGACGACGGTCTCCATGGCCGACTGCAACTGGTCGGCGGTGGAGGAGCTGACGATCCGCTTCGAGTCCGGGTCGGTGTGGTCCTCCAGGACGTCGCCGCCGCTGTCGGTGACCTGCGACACCATGTGCGGGGAGACCAGCTCGCCGCCGTTGGCCAGGGCCGCCGAGACCATCGCCATCTGCAGCGGGGTCGCCGTCACGTCGAACTGGCCGATGCCCGTCAGGGCCGTCGACGGCCGGTTCATGTCCTTCGGGTAGACGCTGGTGTACGCCCGCACCGGCACGTCCTGCGACTCGTCGTTGAAGCCGAACTTCTCCGCCGTCGCGCGCAGCTCGTCCTGGCCGAGGTCGACGGCCATCTTCGCGAAGACGTTGTTGCACGAGTACTGCAGCGCGGTGCGGATCGTGGCGTTCTCGCAGGGGGCGTTCGGGTTCTCGTTGGTGAGGTCCGTCGTGGTGTCCGGCAGGGTGTACGGGTCCGGGCTCTCGGTCTTCACGTCCACCGAGTCGTACAGCCCGTTCTCCAGCGCGGCGGCCGCCACCACCAGCTTGAAGGTCGAGCCCGGCGGCAGCGGCTGGCGCAGCGCGCGGTTGGTCAGCGGTTTGTCGGGATCACTGGTCAGCTTCTCCCAGGCCGCACCGGCGGTGTTGGCGTCGGTCAGCGACGTCGGGTCGTAGGAGGGGGTAGACACGACCGACAGGATCCGGCCCGTCTTCGGGTCGATCGCCACGGCGGCGCCCTTCTTGTCGCCCAGCGCCTCGAACCCGGCCTTCTGCACGTCCGGATCGATCGTCGTCACCACGTTGCCCGGTTCGGCCCGGGTGCCGGTGACGGTGTCCATCACGGTCTTCAGCCGGGGGTCCGTGCCGTTGAGCACGTCCTGGTAAATGCCCTCCAGCTGGGTCGGTGCGTACGCCTGCGAGGCGTAGCCCGTCACCGCCGCGTACAGCTTCCCGTCCTTGTACGTCCGCTTGTACGCGAGGTCACCCCCCTCCGTCGGCGCCGAACCGGTGATCGACCGGCCGGCCACGATGATGTTCCCCAGCGGCTCCGCGTACGTCTCGATCGCGCCCCGCCGGTTGTTCTTGTCGTCCGCGAGCGCCTGGCCCTCGTAGAACTGCACCCAGGTGGCCCTGATCAGCAGAGCGAACACCAGGAGCAGCGTGAAGACGGAGGCGCGCCTGATCGTCTTGTTCATCCCGTTCATCCCGACGGCAGGACGAACGGGCAGGAGGCGATCGTTCCCATGTGCCCCGTTTTCTCATCTTTCTCATTCTTCTCATCGCCCGTTCATGAAGCCCGCCTCGTAGGCCAGGATCACCGCCTGGGTGCGGTCCCGGGCGCCGGTCTTCGCCAGTACCGCCGCCACATGGGTCTTCGCCGTGGCCGGTCCCACTCCCAGCCGCCCGGCGATCTCCGCGTTGGTCAGCCCGGTCGCCATCAGGCGCAGCACCTCGCCCTCGCGTTCGGTGAGCCGCGCCACCCAGGCCGGCGCGGCGGGGTTCGCGCGCGCGTGCTCGGCCGCCAGCGTCCGCACCGCCGACGGGAACAGCAGCGTGTCGCTGTGCGCCACCAGCCGCACGGCTCCGACCAGGGTGTCGGCGTCGGCACGCTTGAGCAGGAAGCCGGCGGCACCGGCGCGCAGGGCGTCGTACACGTAGGAGTCGTTCTCGAACGTGGTCACGACGACGATGCGGGGCGGCTCGGCGAGCGTGGCGAGGATCTGCTCGGTGGCGCGGATGCCGTCGGCCTCCGGCATGCGGACGTCCATCAGCACCACGTCCGGCCGGACCTCGCGCACCACGGAGACGGCCTCGGCACCGGTGGCGGCCTCACCGGCGACCTCCAGGTCCGGTTCGGCGGAGAGGATGGCGCGCAGGGCGGTACGGACCATGCGCTCGTCGTCGGCGAGAACGATCCGGATCGGCGGGTGGGTCACGCGATTCCCTTCAGCGGCAGTCGGACGTCGAGTCGCCAGACCGGCCCCTCGGGGCCCGCCTCGGCCGCGCCGCCCAGCAGCCGGGCCCGGTCGGCGATGCCCCGCAGGCCGTGCCCGCCGCCGGGGCGCGGGGCGGTGGCCGCCGCGCGGAGCGGGTTCTCGACGGTGATCCGCAGGTGACCGTCCAGCACCTCGACGCGCAGCGCCACGGTGGCCTTCTCACCCGCGTGCCGGAGCGCGTTGCTCAGTCCCTCCTGCACGATGCGGTACGCCTCGCGGGAGACCGGCGCCGGCAGCGCCCGCGGGTCGGCGGCGACGGCGGCGTCCACGCGCAGTCCGCCCGCGCGGGTGCGGCGCAGCAGGTCGTCGAGGTCGCCGGCGAGCGTCGGCGCGGGCGTCGCGCCCCAGGCGTCACCGGTCGCGTCGCCCTCGCGCAGCACGCCCAGTACGGCGTCGAGTTCACCGACCGTACGACGCGTGGTGTCCTCGATCGCGGCGAGCGCCTCGCGGACGAACTCCGGGTCGGTGCCGAGCAGTCGGCGGGCGGCGCTCGCCTGGAGGGTGACGGCGCTCAGCGCGTGGCCGACGGAGTCGTGCAGCTCACGCGCGAGCCGGTTGCGGACGGCGAGGTCGGCGGCGCGCGCCTCGGCCGCCGCGACCCGGTCCTCGGCGGACGGGCCGAGCAGGGCCGGCGCCCAGCGCGCCAGCAGCGCGCCGACGGCCGCCGCGCACCCGGCCAGGGCGACCAGCATGGCGGCGCCCGCGAGCGGCGACAGGACGAGCGCCCAGGTGTGCCCGAAGAGGCCGGGCAGCCTCAGCCCCCCGTCGCGCAGCACCGGCACGAAGGGCAGCACGATCAGCGTGACCGCGAACGGCGGCACCGCCAGCGACATCCCGGCCACGATCCCGCCGGCACCCAGATGCAGGGTGAACCAGGCCGCCGTGCGGCCCTTCTCGCCCTTGGTCCGGGCGGGCCCGTACGCGAGCCGCTCCGCCCCGGCACCGCACAGCGACCGCGCCACCCCGGACTCCAGGGGACGGGTGAGGGGAAACAGCGAGGTGACGGCGGCGAGCGGCAACCCGAGGGCGAAGGAGGCCAGTTGAAGGGAGAGCGAACCGAAGACGTTCTCACCCCCCGCGAGGGGACCGACGACGACCGAGCCGACGAGGACGTACGGCATGGCGAGCGCGCCGCCGAGGATCAGATGGATCCACCTCAGGCGCGCCCGCCGCCCGAACAGCGACCGGCCGAGCGCGGTCACGGCCGGGTACGGGTGGCGGCCGACCGCCGGGTGAGGAAGTGGGCGCCCACGGAGGCGAGGAGAAGGCCGACGGTCATCTGCCCAGCGTAGGTGAGCACCATCGGCGTGGTCGGGCGATCGGCGTCGTCGGCGGGCATCAACGTGGCCAGCAGCACCCAGCCGCCCCAGCAGGCCGCGGCACCGGAGCAGACCCAGGCCGAGGCGAGGGGCACCGTGACCGGAAGACGCGGGGCGCGGCGCAGGGCGAGCACCAGGGTCCCGGCGACGGCCGCCGCGAGGAACGCGACGTGCATCCCCTCCAGCACCCGGAAGCCGTCGATCCGCTCCCCGGCCCCGAGCCCCGCGGTGCCGCCGCAGGCCCAGTACAGCCGGACCGCGAGCGGGAAGGTCGCGAGGACCGCACCGACGACGGCGACGGCCCGGTACGGCGCCGCGACGGCGCGCCCCGGCAGGTCCCGCATCCGCCCGCGCCACAGGTGCCCCCAACGGGCCCGTGCGTAGAGGGCGAACAGCGCCCCCAGGGCGAGTCCCTGCACGATGAAACCGGTGTAGACGACCGCGAACACCCATGGGTGGAGGAAGGATGCGCTTCCCCCGCCCGGTGCCGCCGCGGTGTCCGAACCGAACGCCCGGGTCAGGAGCTGCAAGGGATACCCGGCCATGATGGGCGCGAGCAGGCCCGTGGCGACCCAGACCGGGAAGGCCAGCGCCCACGCGGGCACCCGCAGGCCCCACGGGCGGGTGAGCACCAGGGCCAGCACGATCACACAGCTGTCCAGCAGCACCGTGAGCCCGTTGGCCACGGCCATGGTGCCCCGGTGCTCGAGCAGGACGCTGCCCGCCGGGATGCCGACGTGACTCCCGGCGATCCAGGCGGCCTTGAGCCCGAGGTACGGCAGGCAGGCGACGACGGCGACCGCGCGCAGCAGCCGACGGGCGCGGCCGGGCCCCGCGGGAGGGCCGGCCGGAGAGGCGGCCGGAGAGGCGGAGGAGGTGAGCGTCTGCGTCATGGCTGCACGCTGTCGCGCCCGCAGGCGCGGGCGCGTCCTGCGCCGCGACGATCCGTCTCCGCCGCGCGACGGAGACGGATCGTCGCGAGGGGGCATCCGGCTCACCGGTCCTCCGCTCAGCGGGGCATTCCGCTCAGCGGGTCATCCCGCCAGGTGCAGGACGACCTCGTCGATCTCCTCGCCCCGGGCGGGCGCGAAGCCCCGCGCCCGCGCGCTGGTCACGAATCCGCACTTCTCCAGTACGCGCCGAGACCCGGCGTTGTCGGCCGCCGCACGCGCGTACAGCGGGCGGTCCCGCACCTCGGCGAGCAGGGCCCGCAGTGCGGCCGTGGCCACGCCCTGCCCCCAGTACGCCCGGTCCACCCAGTACGTCACCTCGCGCTCGCCCGGCTCCCCGTACACCGCCGTGCTGCCGATGACGTCACCGTCGCCGAGGATCGTCCGCACGACGTCCCGGGAGGCGCGGATCTTCCGCCAGTGGGCCGTGAACGCCTCCCAGTCGGCCGGGTCCTTCGGGGTGAAGGCCGCCATGCGCAGGGCCTCCGGATCGTTCATCTGCCGGAAGAAGACGGGCAGATCGCTGTCGTGAACCTCGCGCAGTGCGATGTGCATGGATCAGAGCCTACGCGTGGCCAGCGTCAGGCGGTCCCGCGCGTCGAACAGCGCGTCCTTCACCATCTGTTCGTGCGCGGGCGTCAGCCGTGCCACCGGCACCGAGCAGCTGATCGCGTCCCGCGCCGGGTTGCGGTAGGGGACCGCGACCCCGAAGCAGCGCAGCCCCAGCGTGTTCTCCTCGCGGTCCACGGCGAAGCCCTGCTCCCGCACCTGGTGCAGCTCCTCGATGAGCTGCTCCCGGTCGGTGATGGTGTGCTCGGTGAGCGCGGGCAGCGTCTCGGGCAGCATCTTGCGCACCTGCTCGTCGCTGTACGTGCTCAACAGCGCCTTGCCCAGCGAGGTCGAGTGCGCGGGCAGCCGGCGGCCGACCCGGGTGAACGGCCGCAGGTAGTGCTGGGACTGGCGGGTGGCCAGGTAGACGACGTTCGTGCCGTCCAGCCGGGCGAGGTGGATGGTCTCCGTCGTGTCGTCGGAGAGCCGGTCCAGCGTCGGCCGGGCCGCCGCCACCACCTCGTCGCCGTCGATGTACGAGGTGCCGACCAGCAGCGCCCGTACGCCGATGCCGTACCGCGTGCCCGTGGCGTCCGTCTCCACCCAGCCCAGCTCCACCAGCGTGCGCAGCAGCATGTACAGGCTGGACTTGGGATAGCCGACGGCCTCCTGGACCGACGCGAGGGAGTGCATACCGGGGCGCCCGGCGAAGTATTCGAGCAGCTCAACCGTCCGCACCGCGGACTTGACCTGCGCTCCGCCCCCCGTCTCGACAGCCGACATCGCCCTTGACCCCTTCGTTCGACGAGAAGCTGAAGTTATAGTCTCGAACAGCATATTCATCAGCAGAGACAGCGTTCAGTATATCGAACGAGTTCAGTGCAGAGCACGTGGAGGGACCCGCGGTGGCAGCAGCACCAGTCTGGAGTGTCGACCCCCGTACCGGGAAGCAGCGTGAACAGGTCGCCGTGGAAGCCACGGCCCAGGAGGTGGACGCCGCCGTCCGCGCCGCGCACGCCGCCCGTCAGGCCCTCGCCGACCGCACCGTCCGAGCGGCCTTCCTGCGGAGCGCCGCCGACGAGCTGAAGGCGGCCGAGAGCACCCTCGTCGAGGTCGCCGACGCGGAGACCGCGCTCGGCCCGGTCCGGCTCACCGGCGAACTCGCCCGCACCTGCTACCAGCTGCGGGCCTTCGCCGACATCGTCGACGAGGGCGAGTACCTCGGTGTCGTCGTCAACCACCCCGACGACACCGCCACCCCGCCCATCCCCGACCTGCGCCGCTACAAGGTGCCGCTCGGCGTCGTCGCCGTCTACTCGGCCTCCAACTTCCCCTTCGCCTTCTCCGTCCCCGGCGGCGACACCGCGAGCGCCCTCGCGGCCGGCTGCCCGGTCGTCGTCAAGGCGCACCCCGACCACCCGGCCCTGTCCGAGCTGGTCGCCAAGGTGCTGCGCCGGGCCGCGGCCACGCACGGCATCCCCGACGGCGTCCTCGGTCTGGTCCACGGCTTCGAGGCGGGCGTCGAGCTGATCAAGCACCCGCTGGTCGCCGCGGCCGGCTTCACGGGCTCCGTCCGCGGCGGCCGCGCGCTGTTCGACGCGGCGGCCGCCCGTCCCGTGCCGATCCCCTTCCACGGCGAGCTGGGCTCGCTGAACCCGGTCGTCGTCACGGAGGCGGCGGCCGTCGAGCGGGCGGAGGCTATCGGCGCGGGGCTGGCCGGTTCCATGACGCTGGGCGTCGGGCAGTTCTGCGTCAAGCCCGGCCTGGTGCTGGTCCCGGCGGGCGACGCCGGTGACGGCCTGGTCAAGTCCCTCACCGACACGGTCAGCGCCACCGACGCCGGTGTGCTCCTCGACCACCGCATGCGGGACAACTTCGTCGCGGGCGTCGCCGAGCGCGCCGCGCTGCCCGACGTGGACTCCCCGGTCACCCCGGGCGCGGGCGGCGAGCACACCGTCAGCCCCGGGTTCCTCACGGTGCCGGCGGCGCGGCTGGCGGCCGAGGGCGAGCACGACCTGCTCCTGGAGGAGTGCTTCGGGCCGGTCACCGTGGTGGCCCGCTACCAGGACGAGGGCGAGGTGCGGGGGGTGCTGTCGCGGCTGCCGGGGAACCTCACGGCCACCGTGCAACTCTCCGCCGAGGAGGCGGCGGGGGAGAGCGCCGGGGCGGCCGCCCTGCTCGCCGAGGTGACGCCGTTGGCGGGGCGGGTGCTCGTCAACGGCTGGCCGACGGGGGTTGCCGTGGCGGCGGCTCAGCAGCACGGGGGGCCTTACCCGGCGACCACCTCGACGTCCACGTCGGTGGGGGGTACGGCCATCGAGCGGTGGTTGCGGCCGGTGGCCTATCAGGGGGTGCCGGAGGCGCTGCTGCCGGTGGAGCTTCGGGACGACAATCCGCTGGGGCTGCCTCGGCGGTTCAACGGGGTGCTCGAGCGGTAGGGCGCCGTAGGGGTGCGGTGGTGTCGCGGGTGCCGCGCCGTAACGGCTTGTCGCGCAGTTCCCCGCGCACCTCGAAAAGCGTTCACCGGGCCTGCGATGATCAGGCCATGGATCTCGAACTCGCCGAACTGCCGTTTCCCCTCCGCTCTTACGGGCCCGACGGAAACTGGTCCTACGCCGATGGTGTGCTCACCGGGGTAGCCGGGCGTCGGCAGGACCGGTTCGTGCCGCCGACCGGGGAATCGCTCGAGTCCGTGTCCGACGCGCCGCGGTTGCTGGGGGCGCCCGACGGGGACTTCCAGCTGATCGCCCGGGTCTCCGTCGGGTTCCGCGGGGCCTTCGACGCCGGCGTGCTCTACGTGCACGTGGGGGAGCGGGCCTGGGCCAAGCTGTGTCTGGAGTACTCCCCGGACGTGCCCACCGTCTGCACGGTGGTCACCCGGGGGCACTCCGACGACTGCAACTCCTTCACCGTCGACGGGGACTCCGTCTGGTTCCGGGTCAGCCGGAGCGGGCGGGCCTTCGCCTTCCACGCCTCCCTCGACGGCGAGCGCTGGACCTTCGTCAGGCTCTTCACGCTGGGGGACGAGAGGGAGACGGGCGCGGCCCTGGTCGGGTTCCTGGCGCAGGCACCGACGGGGGAGGGGTGCACGGTGACGTACGACCACCTGGAGTTCCGGCCCGGCTGGCCCGCGGATCTCCGGGACGGCAGCTGAGCGCCGGGGCGGGAATGGGCACGGCTGCTTGAACGTTCACGTACGGGGCGGAGAGGGCCTTCGCCGCCGTACGACCTGGAGAAGAGCCGAGACATGCGCGTCGAGATCTGGAGCGACATCGCCTGCCCCTGGTGCTACGTGGGCAAGGCCCGCTTCGAGAAGGCGCTCGCGGCCTTCCCGCACCGGGACGGGGTCGAGGTGGTCCACCGTTCCTTCGAGCTGGACCCCGGCCGGGCCAAGGACGACGTCCAGCCGGTGCTGGCGATGCTCACCGCCAAGTACGGCATGAGCGAGGCCCAGGCGCAGGCCGGCGAGGACAACCTCGGCGCGCAGGCCGCCGCCGAGGGCCTGGACTACCGCACCCGGGACCGCGACCACGGCAGCACCTTCGACATGCACCGGCTGCTGCACCTGGCCAAGGCGCGAGGCCGGCACGAGGCGCTGCTCGACGCCTTCTACCGGGGCAACTTCGCCGACGAGCGCTCCGTGTTCAACGACGACGAGCGGCTCGTGGACCTGGCCGTCGGTGCCGGGCTCGACGCGGACGAGGTCCGTTCGGTGCTCGCCGACCCCGACGCCTACGCCGACGACGTGCGCGCCGACGAGCGGGAGGCCGCCCAGCTCGGCGCCACCGGGGTGCCGTTCTTCGTGCTCGACCGCGCCTACGGCGTCTCGGGCGCCCAGCCCGCCGAGGTCTTCACCCGGGCGCTGACCCAGGCGTGGGGCGAGCGCGCGCCGCTGAAGCTGGTCGACGACGGGGGTGGCGAGGCCTGCGGTCCGGACGGGTGCGCGGTGCCGCGGAACTGAGGGGCCGGGCAAAACGCCAGGTGAGAAGCGGTGCATAAGCGCTGCTTGGAGGAACCGCGTAGAAATACGCAATGGACGAGGAGGTCACGGGACCGCACAGTGGTGCCATGGAGAGCTTCGAGAATCTCGTCCGTACCGAGTTCGCCCCGAAGACCACGTACCTGAATACCGCGAGCACCGGACTGCTGCCGGCCCGGACCCTTGTCGCGATGCGTGACGCGGCCGCCTCCGCGGCGGCGGGGCAGCCGCTCGACATGTTCGCCGACGTCGAGGCGGCCCGGGCCGCCTACGCCCGCCTCGTGGGGGTTCCCGCCACCCGGGTCGCGATCGGCGCGTCGGTCGCCACGTTCAGCGGGCTCGTCGCCGCGTCGCTGCCGCCGGGTGCCGAAGTCCTCACCGCGGAGGCCGACTTCAGCTCCCTGGTGAATCCGCTGTACGCGCGCGGTGACCTCAAGGTGCGCAGCGTGCCGCTGGAACGGATCGCCGAGTCCGTGGGCCCGGACACCGCGCTCGTGGCGGTCAGCTCCGTGCAGTCCGCCGACGGGCGGATCGCCGACCTCGCCGGGCTGCGGACCGCGGCCCGGGCGCACGGGGCACGGACGCTGATCGACGCCTCCCAGGCGAACGGCTGGCTGCCGACGGCCGCGGACGACTTCGACTTCGTGACCGCCGTCGGCTACAAGTGGGTGCTCTGCCCGCGCGGCGTCGCCTTCCTCGTCGTACCGGAGGACCTGGGCGCGGCGGCCGGGCTGACCCCGCTGTTCGCCGGGTGGGCGACCGGCGAGCGCCCCTGGGACAGCTGCTACGGACCCGTCGAGGAATACGCGCACTCCGCTCGGCGGTTCGACGAGTCTCCCGCCCTGTTCTCGTACACCGGCGCCCGGCACTCCCTGGCCCTGATCGAGGAACTGGGCGTCGACGCCGTGCACGCCCACGACACCGCGCTCGCCGACCGGTTCCGCGCGGGGGTGCGTTCGCTGGGCCATGAGCCGGTGGACGCACCGGGCTCGGCGATCGTCTCGGTGCCGGGTCTCGGCCACCGGCAGGGCGAACTGGGCGGGGCCGGCGTCCAGGTGTCCGACCGGGCGGGCAACCTGCGGGCCGCCTTCCACGTGTACAACACCGAGGCCGACGCGGACCGGCTGCTCGACGTGCTGGCCGGCTGACCCGAGCCCCGGGACGGCATCGGGCAGGGGCCTCCCGTCCCACACGAAAAGGCCCCTGCCCGGGTCTCAGAAGCGGGTCACTTCACCGGGGTGAAGTCCCGTGCTCCGATGAACTCCGGCCGCCGGATCGGAGCCGCGAACGGCTCCACGGCCGTGTTCTCCACGCTGTTGAACACGATGAACACGTTGCTGCGCGGGAACGGCGTGATGTTGTCGCCCGACCCGTGCATGCAGTTGCAGTCGAACCAGGTCGCCGAGCCGGCCTTGCCGGTGAACAGCTTGATGCCGTACTCGGAGGCCATCTTCGTCAGCGCCTCGTCGGACGGGGTCCCCGCGTCCTGCATCTGCAGGGACTTCTTGTAGTTGTCCTTCGGCGTGGCCCCCGCGCACCCGAGGAACGTCTTGTGCGACCCCGGCATGATCATCAGACCGCCGTTGGTGTCGTAGTTCTCCGTGAGCGCGATCGAGACCGAGATCGTGCGCATGTTGGGCAGGCCGTCCTCGGCGTGCCAGGTCTCGAAGTCCGAGTGCCAGTAGAAGCCGCTGGCCCCGAAGCCGGGCTTGACGTTGATCCGCGACTGGTGGACGTAGACGTCCGAGCCCAGGATCTGCCGGGCCCGCCCGACCACGCGCTCGTCGCGCACCAGCTTGGCGAAGACCTCGCTGATCTTGTGCACCTCGAAGACCGAGCGGATCTCCTTGGACTGCGGCTCGACGATCGAGCGCTCGTCCGCGCGGATGGCCGGGTCGGTGGTGAGCCGCTCCAGCTCGCGCCGGTACTCGGCGACCTCGTCCGGCGTGATCAGCTGGTCGATGGCGAGGAAGCCGTCGCGGTCCAGCGACTGCAGGTCACCCGCCGAGACCGGGCCGGGCGTGTCCGGGGAGCCCCAGACCACCGGGTCCTGCCGGGGGGTTGCCACCTCGGTGGCACCGCGGGTGGGATAGAGATCAGTGACGTTCGTGGTCGTGGTCACGGTGACTCACACCTCCTCGGTGAGCAGCGGGTAGACGCCGTTCTCGTCGTGATCCTCCCGTCCGGTCACGGGCGGGTTGAAGACACAGATGCAGTGGAAGTCCTCCTTGACCTTGAGCGTGTGCCGCTCGTGGCCGTCGAGGAGGTACATCGTGCCCGGCGTGATGTGGTACGTCTTCCCCGTCTCGCGGTCGGTCAACTCGGCGTCGCCCTTGGTGCAGACGACGGCCTCGATGTGGTTGGCGTACCACATCGACGTCTCCGTACCCGCGTACAGGATCGTCTCGTGCAGGGAGAAGCCGACCTTCTCCTTGGCGAGGACGATCCGGGTGCTTTCCCAGGTGCCGGACGCGCTCTTCACGTGCCGGTCGGTGCCTTCGAACTCCTTGAACGAACGGACGATCACGGTGTTGCGATGCCTCCTAGGTGAAGGATGTGCAAGGGGCCCCGGCGCCTTCGGCCGCGCGGACGGAAGGCGCCGGGAGTCATGGGGTGGTGCCCGGGCGGCGGGGCCGCCGGACGGTCACGCGGACGGTCAGGCCGTCTCGCGCACGGCGCGGGCGAGGGTCTTCATGCCCTCGTCCAGCTCGTCGGGGGTGATGGTGAGCGCCGGCAGCAGCTTGACGACCTCGCTCTCGGGGCCGGACGTCTCGATGAGCAGCCCGAGTTCGAAGGCGCGCTTGGCGACCCGGCCCGCGCGGCCCTTGTCGTGGAACTCCAGGCCCCAGACCAGGCCGCGGCCCCGGTACTCCTTGACGTCGGCGAGGTTCTCCTCGGTGATGGCGATCATGTGCTGCTCGACCTGCTCGCCGCGCTTGCGGGTCTGCTTCTCCATCGCCGACCCGTCGGCCCAGTACGCCTCCAGCGTGGCGGTCGCCGTGACGAAGGCCGGGTTGTTGCCGCGGAAGGTGCCGTTGTGCTCGCCCGGCTCCCAGACGTCCAGCTCCGGCTTGAACAGGGTCAGCGCCATGGGCAGGCCGTAGCCGCTGATCGACTTGGAGACGGTGACGATGTCCGGCGTGATGCCCGCCTCCTCGAAGGAGAAGAACGCGCCGGTACGGCCGCAGCCCATCTGGATGTCGTCGACGATGAGCAGCATGTCCTGGCGCTCGCACAGGTCGGCCAGGGCACGCAGCCACTCGGCCCGGGCGACGTTGATGCCGCCCTCGCCCTGCACGGTCTCGACGATCACGGCGGCCGGCTTGTTCAGGCCGGAGCCCTGGTCCTCCAGCAGCCGCTCGAACCAGATGAAGTCCTCGACGGTGCCGTCGAAGTAGTTGTCGAACGGCATGGGCGTGCCGTGCACCAGCGGGATGCCCGCGCCGGCCCGCTTGAAGGCGTTGCCGGTCACCGCGAGGGAGCCCAGCGACATGCCGTGGAAGGCGTTGGTGAAGGACACGATCGACTCGCGCCCCTTCACCTTGCGCGCCAGCTTGAGCGCGGACTCGACGGCGTTGGTGCCCGTCGGGCCCGGGAACATGACCTTGTACGGCAGGTCCCGCGGACGCAGGATCGTGTTCTGGAACGTCTCCAGGAAGCGGCGCTTGGCGGTGGTCGACATGTCGAGCCCGTGCGTGACGCCGTCCCGCTCCAGGTAGTCGATCAGCGCGCGTTTCAGGACGGCGTTGTTGTGCCCGTAGTTGAGCGAGCCCGCTCCGGCGAAGAAGTCGAGGTACTCGTGGCCGTCCTCGTCGTACATGCGGCTGCCGACCGCACGGTCGAAGACGGTGGGCCAGCCGCGGCAGTAGCTGCGCACCTCGGACTCGACGGTCTCGAAGACGCTGAGGTCGGGCTGGGTGATGGTCACGACGAATCGCTCCTCGTGGGGTGAGGGTGGGAGAGGAAGGTCGTACGGGTCCGGGGACCGGTGCGGTCCGCCGGGAAGTCTGGGGGCCGGACTGGCACGGAGTGCCGGGCCGTCCGGACGGCCGGTCAGCCGGTGGCGGACAGGGGGCCTATGCGGTACAGCACCTCGGGCTCGTGCGGTCCGTCGGGGAACACGCCGGTGTCGAAGAGCACCTCGCGCTCCACCCGGGCGCCGCGACGCTCGGCGAACGAGGTGAACAGCCGCTGGGAGGCGGTGTTGTCGGGGGAGATGGTGGTCTCCAGGGTGGTCAGCCCACGTTCCGCGACGGTCCGCTCGGCCAGCCCGTCGAGCAGGGAGGCGGCGAGCCGGCGCCCGCGGTACGCCTCGTCCACCGCCACCTGCCACACGAGCAGGGTGTCCGGCCGGTCCGGACGTACGTATCCGGTGACGAAGCCGACCGGCTCACCGCTCTCGTCGCGGGCGACGGCCGACGTGGCGGCGAAGTCACGGCACCAGAGCAGATAGCTGTAGGAGGAGTTGAGGTCGAGGACCTTGGAATCCCTCGCTATCCGCCACAGGGCGGCCCCGTCGGCCACTCTCGGACGATCGATTTGCAGGTCTGCTTGCGCGGCAGTCATGCAAATTGAATTTACCCAGGGAAAATTGAAATTGCATCGCCGGATGGGGTTACGAATGAGCGCCCCGTGTGTTATCACGCGGGCGCGTGCTTCCGCGCGAGGGGGCGGCGTTATGAGGCGATTTGTAGGGGATGCAAGCCGCAAAACGGGCAGCATGTGGATCGGGTCACAATCGCGTAACCCGCGCGAGACGTGTCCGAAATGTGAAGATCGGCGCTCGTGAAATTGTTGTGTTTAGGTCCAGGGAAAGCGGGCAGAAGAATACGGGAAGCTGCGCTGAGTGGAATTCTTCAATTGTGCTTGTGTGAGCATCGGGAATTCCCTCGAATTCATCCGCCCGAAGCGTCGGTCGAAGAGCCGGCCGAAGTGCCGGTTCCGCCCGGCGCCTCCCACGCCTCCTCGACGGCCCGCCGGGCGGCCTCCAGGTCGGCCTTGCGACCCCGCTCGGCCAGCGCGGCACCCAGTGCCGCCAGACAGCCCTGTACGGCCCCGCGCGTCGCGTCCGGGCCGTAGTGGTTGACCCGGACCATCTCGCCCGCCAGCGCGCCCCCTCCCGCCGCCAGCGGCAGTGCCGGGTCGGACTCCAGGGCGCGGGCCACCAGCGCGGACGCGTCGACGTCCGCCGGCGTCCGCAGCGTCGTCGCGACCGGCGCCGCGTCCTTCGCCTCGTACACGTACGGCTCCAGACCGCCCAGCGCGAGCGCGCCGGCCCGGGTCGCCGCCGCGGCGGACGCGTGCCGGGCCATCACCGTCCCGGCGCCCTCCGCCTCGATGCGCTCGACGCACGCCTCCAGCGCGAGCATCTCCAACTGCGCCGGCGCGTGCAGCAGCGCCTTGCGCCCGCCGTCGATCCAGCGCTCCTTCCAGTCCAGGAGCGACAGGTACGAGCGCCGCGGCGCGTTCGGGTTCGCCGCCATCCGGGCCCAGGCCCGCTCGCTCACCGACACCGCCGACACCCCGGCGGGGCCGCCCATCGCCTTCTGCGCGCCGATCACGCACAGGTCCACGCCCCACGCGTCCGGCAGCACCGGCTCGGCGCCCACGGAGGCCACGGCGTCCAGGTAGAACAGCGCGCCGTGCGCCCGCACCACCTCGCCGATCTCCGCGACCGGGTTGGTGTTGCCGGTCGCCGCCTCGGCGTGCACCAGGGACACGAAGTCGATCTCCGGGTGCCCGGCGAGGGCCTGGCCGACCTGATCGGCGGAGACGGCCGTGTGGAAGGGCACCGCGAGGTCGTGCACGGTCGCGCCGCAGTCCCGCAGCCAGTTCCCGAAGGTCTGCCCGTACGGCCCCGTGATCACGTTCAGCGCGACCGTGCCGGGCCCCGCGGCGGCGCGGATCGCGCCCTCCAGCGGCAGCAGCGCCTCGCCCTGCATGACCACCACGTCCTGCGCGGTGCCGAGCAGACGCGCGACCCGGTCCTCGATCGCGGCGAAACGGCCGGCGCTCAGCGGGGCGAGGTCCAGGAAGGGATGGGTCACGGCGGTGCTCTTTTCAGTAACGGCAGGTGTCCGGCGCGGGTACGCGGCGTACGGAGTCGAGAGTAACCATGGCGTCCGCCGGCACTCGCGCCGGAGTACTTCCGTTGCGACACCCCCACGCCCGGAATCATGGCTTCCGTCACAGCCGGCCGGTCGCCGGACTGATGGACTGGCCCCGTGCTCGCGCTTCTGCTGCTGGTCCTCGTCGCGGTGGTGACGGCCGTCGTCCTGCGCCGGGGCGCGGGCGCGTACCCCCGTGCACGGCCGTCCCCGGCGGCTCTCGCTCCCGCGCCGCGCAAGCCGGGCGCGCCCTTCCGCGTCGTCGCCGCGGTCACGGGCTGGGCGGCCGGCCTGCTCTATGTCTGGGGCCTGGTGTGCGTGGGGTTCGCGGCCATGGACGCGGAGGACGGCGGCACGGACTCCCTGCCGCCGCGGCCCTGCCGAACCGGCGTACCGCCGGAACTGGCCGGGCGGGTGGCCGACTACTCCGTCTCCTACCTGCCCCTGCGCTTCAGCTGCGAGACCGTCGACGGCGAGGCCTACGACTCCGCAGACGTTCCCGGCTACGTCAACCCCGGCGTCGCCGTCCTCGCCCCGACCGCGGTCGCGGGCGCCGTGGCGGCCGGGTACGCCGGTGAGCGGCGCGCCCGCGCGGCGGCGAGGAGCGGCGGCCCGTCCCCGGCCTCGAACCGCCGTACGGGCAGCCTTTAGGGTGCGGGGCATGAGCGAACGCGCGGTGCTGCACGTGAAGGGTCGGGTGCTCGTCGGACCGGAGGAGGTCCGGGACGAGGTGTGGGTGATCGACGGCCGGATCTCGTACGACCGGCCCGCCGGCGCCGCCGACGTCCGCACCGTCGAGGGGTGGGCGCTGCCCGGCCTGGTCGACGCCCACTGCCACGTCGGCCTGGACCAGCACGGCGCCGTCCCCGCGGACGTCGCCGAGAAGCAGGCGCTGACCGACCGCGAGGCGGGCACGCTCCTCATCCGCGACGCGGGCTCGCCCTCCGACACCCGCTGGATCGACGACCGCGAGGACCTCCCGAAGATCATCCGGGCCGGCCGCCACATCGCCCGCACCCGCCGCTACATCCGCAACTACGCCTGGGAGGTCGAGCCCGAGGACCTCGTCGCGTACGTCGCCCAGGAGGCCCGGCGCGGTGACGGCTGGGTGAAGCTGGTCGGCGACTGGATCGACCGCGACCTCGGCGACCTGTCGGCCTGCTGGCCGCGCGGCGCCGTCGAGGCGGCCATCGCGGAGGCCCACCGGCTGGGCGCCCGCGTCACCGCGCACTGCTTCGCCGAGGACTCCCTGCGCGACCTGGTCGAGGCCGGCATCGACTGCGTCGAGCACGCGACGGGGCTGACCGACGACACGATCCCCCTCTTCGCCGAGCGCGGGGTCGCCATCGTGCCCACCCTCGTCAACATCGCCACCTTCCCCGCGCTGGCCGACGGCGGCGAGGCGCGCTTCCCGCGCTGGTCGGCCCACATGCGCCGGCTCCACGAACGCCGCTACGACACCGTGCGCAACGCCTACGACGCCGGCGTCCCGGTCTTCGTCGGCACCGACGCGGGCGGTGCCCTGGCCCACGGGCTGGCCGGCGCGGAGGTCGCGGAACTGGTCACCGCCGGCATCCCGCCCGTCGAGGCCCTCGCCGCGACGACCTGGGCCGCCCGGCGCTGGCTCGGCCGCCCGGGCCTGGAGGAGGGCGCACCGGCGGACCTGGTGGTGTACGAGCAGGACCCGCGCGCGGACGTGCGTGTGCTCACCGCTCCGCGCCGGGTGGTGCTGAACGGGCGGGTCGTCGGTTAGCCGACGGGAGTGACGCCGGGGAACACCCGTGCGGCATGATGCGAAAAGGGTTCGAAGCGGCACGCCAAAACCCCACGAAGGGGTGAAGTGCCCCGAGTTCGCTGACCGTTCGGCGGACGCGGGGACATTCTGTCCGGGTCCCAAGCACGTCGCTCATGCGTGCCCCGCACGCATGTCTCACTGGGGGTCCCACCACCTTGAACGGCAACACCTTCCGCATGCCCGCACGCCGTCTCGCCACCGTCGCGGCGGCCACGGCCCTGGCCGCGGGTCCCGCGACCCTGGCCGGCGCGGGATCCGCCCACGCGACCGGCGACCACGGCCGCGCGAGCGCCACCGTGCTGCGCACCGGGCTCGACGTCTCCCTGCTCGACAAGACCGTGAACGTCCCGCTCGCGGTCACCCTCAACGAGGTGCAGGCACCCGAGAGCGCCGAGAAGACCGCGCTCACCGCCCGGCTGGACGGCGTCGACGGCGGAAAGCCCTTCAGCGTCCTGCGCGCCGACGTCGCCGAGGCCAAGGCGACGGCCGGCGCCGGGAAGAGCGAGGGCACCACGACGCTGGCCCGCGCCAGGCTCCACGTCCCGGGCCTGCCGCTGCTGTCGGTGATCGAGGTCCAGGAGGTCACCTCCACGGCGACCTGCGAGGCCGGGAAGAAGCCGGTCGCCGACGCCGATCTGCTGGGACCGGTGACCGTCCTCGGCAAGAAGGTCACGCTCACCGCCGGCGGGACCACGGACGTGAAGGTGCCCGGCGTCGGCGAGGTGCGGCTCGACCTCTCGAAGACGGAGACCACCTCCCGTACGGCCGCCGCCACCGCCCTCGAACTCAGCGTCCACGTCAACCCCCTCGACCTGAACGTCGCCGAGGTCGACGGCACCGTCACCCTGGCGAAGGCGACCTGCGAGTCCCCGACCGCTCCTGCGGACGAGGTCGAGCAGCCCCCGGCCGAGCAGCCCCCGGCCCAGCAGGACGAGGACGCCGACCCGGCCGCCGAGCCCGCGGCCGACGTCGAGGCCCAGGGCGCCCGCACCGAGGCCGACCTGGCCGAGACGGGCGGCAGTTCCGCGACGCCGTACGTCGCGGCCGGTGCCGCGGCCCTGGTCCTGGCGGGTGGCGGCGCCCTGGTGCTGGCCCGGCGCAGGCGGGGCTGACGGGCGGGCGGGGCTGGTTGGGTCGGCGCCGTCGGACAGTTGAGGCCGGGGCGTTCGGCCGGGGGTGTCCGGCCGGAGGTGGTCGTGGCCGGGGCGGGCGGCAGCTCGTCGGCGCCGTGCGTCGCGGCCGGTGCCGCGGCCCTGGTCCTGGCGGGTGGCGGCGCCCTGGTGCTGGCCCGGCGCAGGCGGGGCTGACGGGCGGGCGGGGCTGGTTGGGTCGGCGCCGTCGGGCAGTTGAGGCCGGGGCGTTCGGCCGGGGTGTCCGGCCGGAGGTGGTCGTGGCCGGGGCGGGCGGCAGCTCGTCGGCGCCGTGCGTCGCGGCCGGTAGCCGTGGTCCCGGGTTCTGGCGGGCGGCGGGCCCCGGTGTCGCGCGGCCTGCCGCGACAGGACCGGTCGGGGGCGTCGGACAACCCGCCTCGGTCGGGGGCCGGGGCCCGCAGCCAGGCGGGGGCGACGGCCCCGGCCCGGCGCAGGCGGGACCGGCCTGAGGGGACCGGCCGGGGCGTACGGCGTGCGCCTCAGGCCGGGTCCGCCTGCGCCAGCGCCCGTCGCAGCGCCCGCAGGAAGCCCTCGGTCGTCGCCCGGTCCCGTACCGCCAGGCGCAGCCACTCCTCGCCCAGCCCCGGGAACGTGTCCCCGCGCCGCACCGCGTACCCCAGGCCGCGCAACCGGTGCCGTACGGCGGCCCCGTCCGGGACGCGGACCAGGACGAAGGGGCCCTCGGCCGGACCGGCGGCCCGCACCCCGGCGTCCGCGAACTCCGCGAGCCCGGCGACCAGACGCTCCCGGTCGGCGGCGATGCGGTGGGCGGCGTGGGCGGCCTCCGCCAGCGCCCGGGGCGCCACGCACGCCTCGGCGGCCGCCAGCGCGGGCGTGGACACCGGCCACAGCGGCTGGGCACGCTCCAGTGCGCCGACCGTCTCCGGGTCCGCCAGGACGTACCCGATGCGCAGCCCCGCGAGGCCCCACGTCTTGGTGAGGCTGCGCAGAACGACGAGACCGGGTACGTCCGTCCGCCCGGCCAGCGCCTCCCGCTCACCCGGCACCGCGTCCATGAACGCCTCGTCCACGACCAGCGTCCGCCCGGGCCGGGCCAGCGACGCCAGCACGCCCGCAGGGTGCAGCACCGAGGTCGGGTTCGTCGGGTTGCCGACCACCACCAGGTCGGCGTCCTCCGGTACGGCCGCCGGGTCGAGCCGGAAGCCGTCCGCCGCCCGCAGCAGCACCCGGCCGACCGTGTGCCCCGCGTCCCGCAGCGCCGCCTCGGGCTCGGTGAACTGCGGGTGCACCACGACCGGCCGGCGCACCTTCAGCGCCCGCGCCAGCAGCACGAACGCCTCCGCCGCGCCCGCCGTCAGCAGCACCCGCTCCACCGGCAGCCCGTGCCGTGCCGCCACCGCCGCCCGCGCCGCCCGCCCGTCCGGGTAGGCGGCGAGCGAGCCGAGCGAGGCGGCGACGTGCTTCCGCAGCCAGGCCGGGGGAGTGCCGGTCCGGACGTTCACCGCGAGGTCCACCAGCGCCGAACCGTCGTCGCGCACCTCGGCGTCCCCGTGGTGCCGCAGGTCCGGGCCGCCGGGATCAGTGGGCGTGGGAGTGTGCGTGTCCATGACCGTGATGGTGCCCGTGGTGGTGGTCGCCGTCGTCGTCGGGGTGGAAGTGCGGCTGCTGCGGCAACCCCACCTTGTCCTCGAACCCCGGCAGCGCGATCCGGTACACGCAGCTGTCGCAGTTCATCCGGAGATCGCCCTTCACCGCCTCCTCGTACCGCTCCCACACCAGGTCGAGCAGCTCCGGCTCCGGACCGATGACGTCCGCAGACCGCACCTCCGTCTCCGGGTGCGCGGCGGCCCACTCCTCGGTCTGGTGCCTGACCCGGTCCGGGAGGATGCCGGTGAACAGGAAGTACGGCAGCACCACGACCCGCCGCGCCCCCAGCCGCGCACACCGGTCCAGGCCGCCCGGCACGTCCGGCTCCGCCAGCGACACGAACGCCGTCTCCACCGCCGCGTAACCGCGCCCCTCCCACAGCAGCCGCGCCGCCTTGAACACCTCGGCGTTGGCGTCCGGGTCCGTCGACCCGCGCCCCACCAGCAGCACGGTCACCTCGGACGGGTCCCACGCCGGGTCGACCGCCTCCGCCAGGCGCCGCTCCAGCACCCGCAGCAGCGCGGGGTGCGGGCCCAGCGGACGCCCGTAGGTGTAGGAGATGCCGGGGTGGCGCTCCCGTTCGCGGGACAGCGCCGCCGGGATGTCGCCCTTCGCGTGCCCGGCGGACACCAGCATCAGCGGCACCGCGGCGAAGCGGCGCACACCGCGCTCCACCAGCTCGGCGACCGCCTCGCCCAGCGGCGGCGGGGACAGCTCGATGAAGCCGCCCGCGACGGGCAGCTCGGGGTGGCGTCGGCCCAGCTCGCGCACGAAGTCGCGGAACGCCTCGGCTCCGGCCTCGTCCCGGGTGCCGTGGCCGGCGATGAGCAGGGCGGGCGGGGTCGTCACAGGTTCTCCTCAGGTGTCGCGGATACGTCGAACGCGTCGGATACGTCGGACGGGTCTTTTACGCCGGACGGCTCTGATCCGTCGGGCGGGGCGGTCTTCCGCGGGGACGCCGGGGTGTCGTGCGCCTGCCAGCGGTAGCCGCGCGGCGTCACCATGCGCCCCGCGATCTCCCGGGTCGCGGTGTTGCCCACCGTGACGACGGTCATCATGTCCACCGTCGCCGGGTCGAGCGCGGCCAGCGTGGACAGGCGGCTCGACTCGTCGGCGCGCGACGCGTTGCGCACGACGCCCACCGGAGTCGACGGCTCCCGGTGCTCGGCGAGGATCGCCAGCGCCTTCGGCAACTGCCAGTCGCGGCCCCGGCTGCGCGGGTTGTAGAACGTCACGACGAGGTCCGCCTCCGCCGCCGCCCGCACCCGGCGCTCGATGACCTCCCACGGCGTGTGCAGGTCGGACAGGCTGATCGACACGTGGTCGTGGCCCAGCGGCGCGCCCAGGATCGCCCCGGCCGCCAGCGCCGCCGTCACGCCCGGCACCCCGACCACGTCGATGTCGTCGGACGCCTCGGCCAGCGCGGGCGAGGCCATCGCGTACACCCCGGCGTCACCGCTGCCGATCAGCGCGACGGCGTGTCCGCGCCGCGCCTCCTCGACCGCGGTCCGGGCCCGCTCCTCCTCCGCGCCGAGCCCCGACTCCAGCACCCGGGTGCCGGGCCGCAGCAGATCGCGGATCTGGTCGACGTACTGGTCGAGCCCCACCAGCACCGACGCCCGCCGCAGCTCCGCCCGCGCCCGCGGCGTCACCAGGTCCCGGGCGCCCGGCCCGAGCCCGACCACCGCGAGCCGCCCGCGCCCCGGCCGCCGTACCACCGCACAGGTCGCCATCGCGGGCACCGCCGCCGACTTCCGCTTGGGCACGAGGAGTTCGCCCCCGCGCACCAGCGCCGCCGCCTCCGCGACCGACGGGGTGCCCACGGCCGCCAGCGGAGCGTCGGAGGGGTTCGGCACCTCGACGCCCGCCAACGCGTCGGCCGGGTACGTCACCAGGGGCACGCCCAGCCGCTCGGCTGCCCCGACGATCCCCGGCTCCTCCGCCTTGGCGTCCACGGTGGCCAACTCGGCGACCGACGCGGCGGACAGCCCCGCCTCGCGCAGGGCGTCCTCCACCAGCCCGAGCACCTCGTCGACCGGTGCGCCCCGGGAGGCGCCGACCCCGACGACCAGGGACGGCGGACGCAGGACGACCTCGCCCCCGGCCGGTTCCAGGGCACGGTCCGTCACCCGGATGCCGCAGGCCCCTTCGGTACCGACCGGCAGCGGCGGCAGCGGCCACGCCACCTCCGCGCGCAGCGCCACCGGCTCGCCGTCCAGCAGCGCCCGCGACACCCCGGCGACGTCGCCCTCGACGGGCAGTCCCAGCGTGTCCAGGCCGGCCAGCCCCACCGCGTCGGTCGCCGTCGTCACCACCGGCTCCGCGCCCAGCACCTCGCCGACCGCGCGGGCCAGTTCGTTGGCGCCGCCGCCGTGCCCGCCGACCAGCGACACGGCGAACCGCCCGCCCTCGTCGACGCACACCACACCCGGGTCGGTCCGCTTGTCGTCCAGCAGCGGCGCCACGAGCCGGACCACCGCGCCGGTGGCCAGGAAGCACACCAGCCGGTCGCACTCGGCGAACGCGGTCCGTACGGCGTCGGCGACGGGACCGTCGTACACGCGCGTGCGCTCCGGCCACGCGGCGGCCAGCCGGTCCCGCGCCGCCGCTCCCGCCGCCGTGGCGGAGATGAGGCCGATCAAGGGGCAACTCCTTCGATACGGCTGTGAGGCCGGACGCCCCACAGCAGGAAGACGGGATTGGTGGCCGCGAGCCGGGTCACGTCGCCCGGCAGCGGCGCGAGCCGCGAGGACTGCAGCAGCACCCCGTCGCACTCGAGACCGGCGCCGAGCAGCGCCTCGCGGGCCGCCGGCACCCGGTCCAGCGCGGCCACGGCGACGACCACGACGCGCCGGGCCCGCCGCGCGCACTCGGCGACGATCGCGGGCAGTCCGCGCCCGCCGCCGCCCACGAACACCGCGTCCGGGTCCTCGCCCAGTCCGGACAGCACCGCGGGCGCCGCCCCGTGCACCACCCGCACGTCCACACCGTGCGCGGCGGCGTTGGCACGCACCCGCCCGACCCCGTCCGGCGTCTTCTCGACGGCGGTGACGGCGGCGCCCAGCCGCGCGCACTCCACGGCCACCGAGCCGGAGCCCGCGCCGACGTCCCACACCAGGTCCCCGGGGCGCGGCCCGAGGCGGGCCAGTGCCAGCGCCCGCACCTCGAACTTGGTGATCATCGAGTCCCGGTGCGCGAACGCGTCCTCGTCCAGCGCCCATCCGGCCGGCCCGGGACGCGGTCCCGCCAGAGCCCGTACCGGCCCCAGCGCCCGCGCCTCGTCCAGGCACAGCACCACGCTCACCGCCGTCCCCCAGTCGCGTCCGGCAGCCTCGGCGGGCGTCACCCGCGCCACGCGCTCCTCGGCCGAGCCCAGAGCGGAGGCGACGACGAGCACCCGCCCGTCGTCCCGCAACGCGGCCCCCAGCTCCGCCGGACCGGCCCCCGGACCGGTCAGCACGGCGACCTTGGGGTGCGCCCGGCACAGGTGCACCGCCGTCCTGAGGTCCCGTCCGTGCGCGCTCGCCACCACGGCGTCGTCCCACGGCAGCCCGACCCGCGCGAAGGCCGCCGCGACCGAGGACACCCCCGGCCGCACGTCCAGCCGCTCGGACCCGAACCGCTCGACCAGCGCCCGCACGATCCCGAAGAACCCCGGATCACCGGAGGCCAGCACGGTCACCGGCCGTCCCTCGGCGACGTACCGCGCGACCGTGTCCAGGGCGGGCGCCAGCGCCCCGAGGACGACCGTCCGGGCCCCCTCCGGCAGCCGTACGGCGTCCAGGTGCCGCCGCCCGCCGACGACCAGCTCCGCACCGTCGGCCACGTCCTCGGGCAGCGGGGAACCGGTCCCCGCCCCGACCACTCTGATCACGTGCTCGCACCCCGCGCTCGCAGCTCCCGGCGCGCCTCGGGGTCCGCCTTGCGATAGCCGTGGAAGTGTCCCGGGTGGTAGAGGTGCGAGCGGGTGCCGTGCGCGTCGAGGGCCGGGCCGACCAGGAACAGGGTGTGCTTCCAGAGCTTGTGCTCCTTGACCGTCTCCTCCAGCGTCCCGATCGTGCACCGCACGACCAGCTCCTCCGGCCAGGTGGCCTGGTAGGCGACGACGACGGGCGTGTCCGTCGGGTAGCCGCCCTCCAGCAGCTCCCGTACCAGCTGGCCGCTGCGGGCCGCCGACAGGAAGACGGCCATGGTCGTCCCGTGCCGGGCGAACTCACGCACCTCCTCCCCGGGCGGCATCGGCGTCTTGCCCCCGCCGAGCCGGGTGAGGACCACGGACTGCGCGACCTCCGGAATGGTCAGCTCACGCTGCGCGAGCGCGGCCACGGCCGAGAACGCCGAGACCCCGGGCACCACCTCGGTCGCGACACCGAGCTCCGCGCACCGGTCGAGCTGCTCCTGCGTGCCGCCCCACAGCGCCGGGTCGCCCGAGTGGATGCGGGCCACCCGGAGCCCCTCCTCGCGGGCCCGCCGGTACACGGCGACGACGTCCTCCAGCGACATCGTGGCCGAGTCCAGCACCTCGGCGTCCTCGCGCGCGTGCTGGAGCACCTCCGCCTGGACGAGGCTCGCCGCCCAGATCACCACGTCCGCCTCGGCGATGGCACGCGCCGCCCGGAACGTCAGCAGATCGGCGGCGCCGGGACCGGCACCGACGAAGGTCACCCTGGCCTCGGAATCCATCGTTTTCGGTCCTCTCCTGTGCATCCTGTTCCTGTGCGCCCTGCGCATATTTACTGCGGTTGCTGCTGTCGTACGCGCGTGAACGCGGCGTGATCGGATACCAAGGGCCCATGGCGGTCTTCGTCGCGCTCGGCGCGTTCCTGATGACGCTGGCCGGCGGCTGGACGGCACAGCGCGTGACCGACCGGCGCCACCTGGTCCTGGGCCTGGCCGGCGGCCTCATGCTGGGCGTGGTCGGCCTCGACCTGCTGCCGGAGGCCCTGGAGGCGGCGGGCGACGAGGTGTTCGGCGTGCCCGCGGCCCTGCTGCTCTTCGTCGCCGGATTCCTGCTCGCGCACCTGGTGGAACGCCTGCTGGCGGCCCGCCGCGCCGCACACGGAGCCGACGAACACGGCCACCGCTCGCCCGAGGTGGGCCTGACGGCCGCGGCCGCGATGGTCGGGCACAGCGCGATGGACGGCGTGGCGATCGGCGCCGCCTTCCAGGTCGGCGGCGGCATGGGCGTGGCGGTCGCGATGGCGGTGATCGCCCACGACTTCGCGGACGGCTTCAACACCTACACACTGACCAGCCTGTACGGCAACGCGCGCCGCCGCGCCATCGCCATGCTGGTCGCCGACGCGATCGCACCCGTCCTCGGCGCGTCCTCCACCCTGCTCTTCACGATTCCGGAGGAAGCGCTCGGCGCCTATCTCGGCCTCTTCGGCGGCGTGCTCCTGTACCTCGCGGCGGCCGAGATCCTCCCCGAGGCCCACCACGAGCACCCCGCCCGCTCGACCCTCCTGTGCACGGTCGCGGGCGCGGCGTTCATCTGGCTGGTGGTGGGCATCGCCGAGTGAGCGCCGGTGACCGCTCACAGCTTTCCGCCCCGCCCGCCCTCGCGCCGGGCGGGCGCGATGAGCGTCGACAGATACGGAAGCGGCGCCCCGTCCAGCTCGCCGGCCCGCCGTACGGACTCCTCGGGCAGCCCCAGTGCCGACCCCCACACGGCGTCGTCGAGACGCCCGCTCTCCCGCAGCGCCTCGGCCACCTCGGCGGCCTGCCGGCCGAACTTGTAGGCGACCACGGTGCCGGGCCCGTGCAGGGCCTCCTTGAGCACGGCGGCCCCCGCCGTGACCGGCACCAGCGTCAGCGGCTCGGTCCCCTCGGTCAGCACGGCCCCCGACCGCGCGGCGAGGTCCTGCATGGCGGTGATCCCGGGCACGGTCTCCACGACCGTCCCCGGCACCAGCGCGCCCACGGTCTGCGCGAGATAGGTGAAGGTGGAATACACGTTGGGATCCCCGATGGTCGCGAAGGCGACGGCGGCGTGCTCGCGCAGCAGCCCGGCCACCCGCTCCCCGGCCGCGTCCCAGGCCGCCTCGCGCCGCGCCCGGTCGGTGCGCTCGTTCAGCGCGAACACGACCCGCACGACCTTCTCGGCGCCCACGTAGTGCAGCACGGTCGCCTCGGCGCGGCCGCGCTCGCCGGTGTCCATGACGGGCACGACCACGACATCGGCGCGCCGCAGCGCGTTGACCCCCTTCACGGTCACCAGTTCGGGGTCCCCGGGCCCGACCCCCACACCGATCAGCCTGCTGCTCATGACGTCCGGCACCTCTCCACGAACCGACGGGCGACACCGGGCTCGGCCGCCCAGTGCGTGTGCAGATAGCTCGCGTGCACACCGCGCTCCACGAATCCCTCGACGCGCCGCTCGGGCGCCCGCATCCCCCACGCCGGGGCCGCCCCGGCCCCCGGCTCCACGACCGTCCGGTGGAACTCGTGGCCCCGCATCCGCGTCCCCGCCCCGGTCAGCGCGCTGTCGGACACGGCCACGGCGTCCCGGTAGCCCAGCGTCAGCCGCTCCGACATCCGCGCGGAGGCGTCCAGCACCCCGCACATCGGCAACCCGTCCAGCTCCCGGCACAGATACAGCAGCCCCGCACACTCGGCGGCCACGGGAGCACCGCTCAGCGCCAGCTCGGCGACGGACTTGCGCAGCCCCTCGTTCGCGGACAGCTCGGAGGCGTACACCTCGGGGAACCCGCCCCCGATCACCAGCCCGGCGGTCCCCTCCGGCAGTTCCTCGTCCCGCAACGGATCGAACGTGACGACCTCGGCCCCGGCGGCGGCGAGCAACTCGGCGTGCTCGGCGTAGGAGAACGTGAAGGCGGCACCCCCGGCGACGGCGACGCGCGCTTTCAGCCCGTCCGGCGCTTGAGGACGAGGCCCGTTCATGGCCGAAAGCGGGGGCCCGGGGGCGGCAGCCCCCGGGGACGGGACGGGAAGGGGCGGCGGGGGCGAAGAAGCGAGAACCTCACCGGCCTCCCATCCCGCACACGACAACGCACCGGCACTGCGCGCCAGTCCCACCAGCGCCTCGAGATCACATCCGTCGGCCACCATCGCCGCCATCGCCGTCACGGCATCCACCGCATCCGAGCCCCGCTCGGCGACAGGGACCAACCCCAGATGCCGAGAAGGCGTCTCCACGGGCGCGGCCCGCCGCAACACCCCCAGCACCGGCAACCCGACGGAGTCCACCGCCTCCCGCAGCAACGCCTCGTGCCGGTCCGAGGCGACCTTGTTCAGGATCACGCCCCCGATCCGCACCTCCGGGTCCCAGGACACGAACCCGTGCACCAGCGCCGCCACCGACCGCGACTGCGACGACGCGTCCACGACCAGCACGACGGGCGCCCGCAACAGCTTGGCGACCTGCGCGGTGGACGCCAGCTCGCCCTCCCCGGCGGCACCGTCGTACAGCCCCATCACCCCCTCGACCACCGCGATGTCACACCCGCGCGACCCGTGCAGGAACAGCGGCCCGATCAGCTCGGGTCCGCACAGGTACGCGTCGAGGTTGCGTCCCACCCGTCCCGTGGCGAGCGCGTGGTAGCCGGGGTCGATGTAGTCGGGCCCGACCTTGTGCGGCGACACGGCGAGCCCGCGCCCGGCGAGCGCGGCCATCAGCCCCGTGGCGACGGTGGTCTTGCCGCTCCCGGACGAGGGCGCGGCGACGACCAGCCGGGGAACGGCGGAGCCGGAGCGGGAATCGGGGGAGGTCACCACTCGATGCCCCTCTGCCCCTTCTGCCCCGCGTCCATCGGATGCTTGACCTTGGACATGTCGGTGACGAGATCGGCGCACTCCACCAGCGCGGCGGGCGCGTTCCGACCCGTGATCACGACGTGCTGGGTCCCGGGCCGCTCCCGCAGCACGGACACCACCTCGTCGGTGTCGACCCACCCCCAGTGCATCGGGTAGGCGAACTCGTCCAGCACGTACAGCTTGTACGTCTCGGCGGCCAGGTCCCGCTTGACCTGCTCCCAGCCCTCCCGGGCCTTCTCCTCGTTGTCCATCTGGGCATCGCGCTGGACCCAGGACCAGCCCTCGCCCATCTTGTGCCAGTCGACCGACCCGCCCTCACCGCTGGCGCCCAGCACCCGCAGGGCGTTCTCCTCGCCGACCTTCCACTTCGCCGACTTGACGAACTGGAACACCCCGATGGGCCACCCCTGGTTCCAGGCCCGCAGCGCCAGCCCGAAGGCGGCAGTGGACTTGCCCTTCCCGACGCCCGTGTGCACGACGACCAACGGACGATTGCGCCGCTGACGAGTCGTCAGACCGTCGTCCGGCACGACACTCGGCTTCCCCTGCGGCATTACGCGGCCCTCCTGGTCGCCTGTACGTCCTTCACCAGCCCGGCGATCGAGTCGGCCCGCAGCTCGTCCAGCGTCACCGCCGTACCGCCCAGCTCACCCGCGAGCCGCCCGGCCAGCCCGAGCCGCACGGGCCCCGACTCGCAGTCCACGACGACCGAGGCGGTGCCCTCGGCGGCGAACAGCCGCGCGGCACGCCCCGCCAGCGCGACGGGCTCGGGACCGCCCGTGGCCCGCCCGTCCGTCACGACGACCACCAGCGGCCGCCGCGCCGGATCCCGCAGCCGCTCCACCCGCAGCACCTCGTGGGCGCGCAGCAGCCCGGCGGCCAGCGGCGTACGCCCGCCCGTCGGCAGCGACTCCAGCCGCACCGCCGCCGCGTCCACCGACGAGGTCGGCGGCAGCGCCACGTCGGCAGCCGAACCCCGGAAGGTCACCAGCCCCACCTTGTCCCGCCGCTGATAGGCGTCCAGCAGCAGCGACAGCACGGCACCCTTGACGGCGCTCATCCGCTGCCGCGCCGCCATCGACCCGGAGGCGTCCACGACGAACAGCACGAGGTTGCCCTCACGCCCCTCACGGCTCGCCTGCCGCAGATCGTCCCGGCGTACCACGAGACCCGGCCCGCTGCGGCCCCGCGCCCGCTGGTGCGGTGCGGCGGCCTGCACGGTGGCGGCCAGATGCAGCTTGGTCAGCGCCCCCCGGGGACGCCGGGCACCGATGGTCCGGCCGTGCTCGGTCCGCGCCCGCGAGCGGCGTCCCGCGGCACCCTCCCCGAGCCCCGGCACGCTGAGCACCTTGGTCCGGAACGGCTCGGCGGCACGCGCGGGGGACTGGTCGCCGGTACCACCGGACGGCTGTGGCTCCCCGCCCTCCCCGGCCTCGGGGCGCGCGGCGGCGTCCCCGTCGCCCTGCGGCGCGTCGTCGGGCTCGGGCTGCCCGCCGGGACCGCCGCCCGGCCCCGGGTCGGGATCGTCGTCCCCGCCCCCGTCGTGACCGTCCCCGTCCGGCCCGCCGAACTCCTCCAGCGTCTCGTCGAGCTTGTCCTCGTCCAGCCCCGGCGCGTCGAACGGATTGCGCCGCCGCCGGTGGGGGAGCGCCAGCAGCGCCGCCTGCCGTACGTCCTCCGCGAGCACCTCCGTCCGCCCGGCCCACGCCGCCAGCGCGGTCGCCGTCCGGGCCATCACGATGTCGGCCCGCATGCCGTCCACCTCGAAGGCCGCGCAGGTCGCCGCGATCTGCCGCAGCGCCCCGTCGCCCAGGCGCACCGACGGCAGCAGCTCCCGCGCGGCCACGATCCGCGCCCGGACGGCGGCCTCCTCGTCGGCCCAGCGCGCGGCGAACCCGGCCGGGTCGTCGTCGTACGCCAGCCGACGCCGTACGACCTCCACCCGCTGGTCGGGCTCGCGCGAGGCGGCGACCTCGACGGTGAGGCCGAACCGGTCCAGCAACTGCGGGCGCAGCTCGCCCTCTTCGGGGTTCATCGTCCCGACGAGCAGGAACCGCGCCGCGTGCCGCACCGACACGCCCTCGCGCTCGACGTAGGAGGCGCCCATCGCGGCGGCGTCCAGCAGCAGGTCCACGAGGTGGTCGTGGAGCAGGTTGACCTCGTCGACGTACAGGATCCCGCGGTGTGCGTCCGCCAGCAGCCCCGGCTCGAAGGCCTTCACGCCTTCCGCCAGCGCCCGCTCGATGTCCAGCGCGCCCACCAGCCGGTCCTCGGAGGCGCCGACGGGCAGCTCGACCATGCGGGCCGGGCGCGAGGCGAAGGCACCCGGCGCGTGCGGGCCGTCCGGGCAGCCCGGGTCGGGGGAGTCGGGGTCGCAGGAGAAACGGCACCCGGAGACGACGTCCACCTCCGGCATCAGCGCCGACAGCGCCCGCACGGCAGTGGACTTGGCGGTGCCCTTCTCACCGCGCACCAGCACACCGCCGACGGCCGGGGAAACGGCGTTCAGCAGCAGGGCCAGCCGCAGGTCGTCCTGGCCCACGACGGCCGTGAACGGGAACGGGGTACTCACTTGTCGTCGCCCTCCAAGTCGCCTTCGAGCTCCAGATAGGTGGCGCGCAGCCGCTCCAGCGTCTCCGCGTCGGGTTCGGCCCACAGCCCCCGGTCGGCGGCCTCCAACAGCCTTTCCGTGATGCCGCGCAGGGCCCAGGGGTTGGACTTCCGCATGAAGTCCTGGTTCTCCGGGGAGAACACGTACTCGGCGGACAACTTCTCGTACATCCAGTCGTCCACGACCCCGGCCGTGGCGTCGTAGCCGAAGAGGTAGTCCACGGTGGCCGCCATCTCGAAGGCGCCCTTGTAGCCGTGCCGCCGCATCGCCGCCATCCAGCGCGGGTTGACGACGCGGGCCCGGAAGACCCGGTGCGTCTCCTCGCCCAGCGTCCGGGTCTTCACCTGGTCCGGAGTGGCGGAGTCGCCGACGTACGCCTCCGGGCTCTCGCCCGTCAGGTGCCGCACCATGGCGACCATGCCGCCGTGGTACTGGAAGTAGTCGTCGGCGTCGACGAGGTCGTGCTCACGCGTGTCCACGTTCTTCGCCGCCACCGCGATCCGCCGGAACGCCGTCTCCATGTCCCCGCGCGCCGCACGCCCGTCCAGCCCGCGCCCGTAGGCGTAGCCGCCCCACACCGCGTACACCTCGGCGAGGTCCGCGTCGCTGCGCCAGTTCCGCGCGTCGATCAGCGGCAGCAGACCCGCGCCGTACGCGCCCGGCTTGGAGCCGAAGATGCGGGAGGTCGCCCGGCGCCGGTCGCCGTGCGCGGCGGTGTCCTCGTCGGCGTGCGCGCGGACGAAGTTCTGCGAGGCGGGTTCGTCCAGCTCCGCCACCGCGCGCACCGCGTCGTCGATCAACCCGACGACGTGCGGGAACGCGTCCCGGAAGAACCCCGAGATGCGCACCGTGACGTCCACGCGCGGCCGGCCCAGCTCCGCGAGCGGCACCACCTCGAAGCCCGTCACCCGGCGCGAGGCGTCGTCCCAGACCGGGCGGCAGCCCAGCAGCGCCAGGATCTCGGCGATGTCGTCGCCCTGGGTGCGCATCGCGGACGTGCCCCACACCGTGAGGCCGACCGACTTCGGGTACTCACCCGTGTCGTTCAGATACCGCTGGATCAGCGAGTCGGCCAGCGACTGGCCCACCTCCCAGCTCAGCCGGGACGGAATCGCCTTCGGGTCGACGGAGTAGAAGTTGCGGCCGGTCGGCAGGACGTTGACCAGCCCGCGGGTCGGGGAGCCCGACGGCCCCGCCGGGACGTAACCGCCGTCCAGGGCCCGCAGGATGTGCCCGATCTCGTCCGTGGTCCGGGCGAGGCGCGGCACGACCTCCGTGCAGGCGAACTCCAGCACCGCCACCGCGTCGGGGAGTCCGGTGCCGAGCACGTCGCGGACCAGACCCGGGACGGCCGCCGTGTCCCACGCCCGCAGCTCCATGCCCTCCGCGATCCGCCGGCACAGCTGCTCCAGCAGGTCGATCGCGTCGGCCGCCGAACGGGCCGGACCGTCCACCAGGTCCGTCAGCTCCACCGGCACCTTCACCGGGGCGCCCGGCTCGGCCAGCAGCTCCTTCTCCACCAGTCCGAAGTGCTCGGCCAGGGACGCCCGGAGACCCGGCAGCGCGTTCGCCCGCCCGCCCCACACCTGTGAGGCGCGCAGCACCGCGAGGACGAGGTTGACGCGCGGTTCGCCGACCGGGCCGCCGCCCAGGATGTGCAGGCCGTCGCGGATCTGCACGTCCTTGATCTCGCACAGGTAGCCGTCGATGTGCATGACGAACTCGTCGAAGTCGTCGTCGTCCGGCTGGTCGTCCACGTGCAGGTCGTGGTGGAGCTCGGCGGCCTTGACCAGCGTCCAGATCTGCGCGCGGACCGCCGGCGCCTTCGCCGGGTCCAGGTCGGAGACGAGCGCGTACTCGTCGAGGAGCTGCTCCAGCTTGGCCAGGTCGCCGTAGGTGTCGGCGCGCGCCATCGGCGGGACCAGGTGGTCGACGACCGTGGCGTGGCCGCGGCGCTTGGCCTGGGTGCCCTCGCCGGGGTCGTTGACGATGAAGGGGTAGATCAGCGGCAGGTCGCCGAGGACCGCGTCCGGCGCGCAACCGGCGCTCAGCCCCAGCCCCTTGCCCGGCAGCCACTCCATCGTGCCGTGCTTGCCCATGTGCACGATCGCGTCGGCGCCGAAGCTGTGCTCCAGCCAGCGGTAGGCCGCCATGTAGTGGTGCGACGGCGGCATGTCCGGGTCGTGGTAGATCGCGATCGGGTTCTCCCCGAAGCCGCGCGGCGGCTGGATCATCACCACGACGTTCCCGAACCGCAGGGAGGCCAGCACGATGTCGTCGCCGTCCACGTACAGCGAACCCGGCGGTTCGCCCCACGCCTCCCGCATGCCGTCCCGCAGCTCCGGGTCCAGCTTCTCGAACCAGGCCCGGTAGTCGGCCAGCGGCACCCGCGCGGGCGCCGCCGCCAGCTGGTCCTCCGTCAGCCACTCCACGTCGTGACCGCCGGCCTCGATCAGCCGGTGGATCAGCTCGTCGCCCTCGGACGGGTACTCGGTGACCCCGTACCCCGCGTCCCTGAGCGCGTCCAGCACCCGCACCGCCGACGCCGGGGTGTCGAGACCGACCGCGTTGCCGACCCGTGAATGCTTGGTCGGGTACGCCGTGAAGACCAGCGCGAGCTTCTTCTCGGCGTTCGGCTTGTGCCCGAGCGCCGCGTGCCGCACGGCGATCCCGGCGACGCGCGCGGCCCGCTCGGGGTCGGCGACGTAGACCGGCACGTCGTCCGGACCCTGCTCCTTGAAGGAGAACGGCACCGTGACCAGCCGCCCGTCGAACTCCGGGATCGCGACCTGCATCGCCGCGTCCATCGGGGAGAGCGCGGCGTCCGAGGCCTCCCAGGCGGCCCGGGAGGAGGTGAGGCAGAGCCCTTGCAGCACCGGGACGTTCAGGTCGGCCAGCGCCCCGATGTCCCACGCCTCCTCGTCGCCGCCCGCCGACGCCTGCGAGGCGTGCGTGCCGCCGGCCGCGAGGACCGTGGCGACCAGGGGGTCGGCCCGGCCCAGCAGCTCGTACAGCCCGGGGTCCGCGCCGCGCAGCGAACCGCAGTACACCGGCAGGGCGTTGGCGCCGCGCGCCTCGATCGCGTCGCACAGCGTGTCGACGAACGCGGTGTTGCCGCTGAGCTGATGGGCGCGGTAGAAGAGCACGCCGACCGTCGGGCGGCCCGCCACGAGGCCCCGGGAGCCGTGGACGCCGTACTCCGGCATCTTCCGCGGCTCGTCGAAGCCCTCGCCGGTCAGCAGCACCGTGTCGGACAGGAACCGGGCGAGCTGGGTGAGGTTGTCGGGTCCGCCCTCGACCAGGTAGCGCAGCGCCTCCGCCACCACCCCGGCCGGCACCGACGACTCGGCCATCAGCTCCGCGTCCGGCACGCTCTCGCCGCCGAGCAGGACGGTCGGGATGCCGGCGGCCTTCAGCGCGGCCAGCCCGTCCTCCCAGGCGCGCTTGCCGCCGAGCAGGCGGACGACGGCGAGGTCCGCGCCCTCGACCAGGCCCGGCAGCTCCTCGCGGACGTCGACCCGGGTCGGGTTGCCGATCCGGTAGGCGGCGTCCGACGCGCGGGCCGCCAGCAGGTCCGTGTCGGCGGTCGACAACAACAGCACAGTGCTCATGCGGGCGCTCCCGGTGGAATGAAGGGCAGTCCTTGCGGCGCGCCGGACTCGATGAGCCGCCACAGCGCGTCGGTGTCCGCGTGGTGTTCGATCAGGTCGCCGAGCCGGTCGAGCTGCTCCTCGCGCAGCGCGGCGAACGACGTGTCGGGGGCCGGTACGAAGCGGCGGCCCGCGGCGGCGGCCACCTCGCGCAGGAACGCCCGCCGGAAGCCGTCCGACTCCAGCGAGCCGTGCCAGTGCGTCCCCCAGGTCTGGCCGACCCGGCAGCCGTCCAGGAAGGGCTCGCCTGCTACGACTTCGACGACCCCGTGGTGGATCTCGTACCCCTCGACGCGCTCCCCGAGGGCCTCGCCCGCCGGCCGGGTGAGGGTCTTCTCGCGGGCGAACCGCACCCGCACGGGCAGCAGGCCCAGCCCGTCCACGTGACCGGCGCGCGACTCGACGTCGTCCTCGATGTGCTCGCCGAGGAGCTGGAAGCCGCCGCAGATCCCGAGCACCGGGCGGCCCTCGGCGGCCCTGCGGGTGATCGCGTCCGCGAGCCCCCGCTCCCGCAGCCACTCCAGCGCGCGCACCGTCCCGCGCGTCCCCGGCACGATCACCAGGTCGGCGTCGGCCAGTTCCTCCGGCCGGTCCGCGAACCGCACGACCACGCCCGGTTCGGCGGCCAGCGCGTCCACGTCCGTGAAGTTGGACATCAGGGGGACCGCGCAGACGGCGACGCGCAGCACGTCCTCGCCGACCGGCGGCGCGACGACCGACTCCCGCACGGTCCCGCGCAGGGAGACGCGCAGCCCGTCCTCCTCGTCGATGCCGAGCCCGTGCCGGAACGGCAGCACGCCGTACGTCCGCCGCCCGGTGAGGCCGTGCAGCATCTCCAGCCCGGGCTCCAGGAGCGACACGTCGCCCCGGAACTTGTTCACCAGGAACCCGGCGACCAGCGCCTGGTCCCCGGGCGCCAGCAGCGCCACCGTGCCGAAGAAGGAGGCGAAGACGCCTCCGCGGTCGATGTCGCCGACGACCAGGACGGGGAGTCCGGCGCCGCGGGCGATGCCCATGTTGACGATGTCGGTGCGGCGCAGGTTGATCTCGGCCGGGCTGCCCGCCCCCTCGCAGATCACCGCGTCGTACGTGGCGCGCAGTTCGGCGAGCGAGTCCAGCACCGTGTCGAGCAGCCGCTCCTGACGTCCGCCGTGGTAGCCGCGGGCGCTCATCTCGCCGACCGGTTTGCCGAGCAGCACCACCTGGCTGCTGCGCTCCCCGCCGGGCTTGAGCAGCACCGGGTTCATGTGCGCGGTCGGCTCCACCCGGCAGGCCTGGGCCTGCATGGCCTGGGCCCGCCCGATCTCGGCGCCCTCGCGGGTCACGAAGGAGTTGAGCGACATGTTCTGCGCCTTGAAGGGAGCCACCTTCACGCCCTGGCGCACCAGCCAGCGGCAGATCCCGGCGGTGACGACGCTCTTGCCGGCGTCGGAGGTGGTGCCGGCGACGAGCAGGCCACCGTTCATGACGTACGCCCCTTCGTGACGTGCCGGTTCTTCGGGGAGACGGCCCCGCGCACGAGCAGCCGCGCGCCCGCGCACACGCCCAGCGCCAGCCAGCCCACGCGCCGGGACAGGCGTACGGCACGGTCGATGTCGCCGGAGCCGGACGCCCGGACGGCGCGTCCCGCCGCCCCGTTGAGGACGGGCCGGTGCTCGACCCGCCCGCCGTAGGAGAGCGTCCCGCCGAGCCGCACGCCGAGGGCGCCCGCGAACGAGGCCTCCACGGGCCCGGCGTTGGGGCTCGGGTGCCGTGCGGCGTCCGCACGCCAGGCCCGTACGGCGCCGCGCGGGTCGCCACCGGCGACGGTGGTCAGTACGGCGGTGAGGCGGGCGCCGGGCCAGCCCGCGAGGTCGTCGAGGCGGGCCGAGGCCCAGCCGTAGCGGAGGTAGCGGGGCGACTTGTGGCCGACCATCGCGTCCAGGGTGTTCACGGCGCGGAAGCCGAGCAGCCCGGGCACACCCGCCACGGCGCCCCACACCAGGGCGCCCACCACCGCGTCCGAGGTGTTCTCGGCGACGGACTCCACGACGGCCCGGGCGATGCCGTCGGCGTCCAGCGCCTGCGGGTCCCGTCCGCACAGGTGCGGCAGCCGGGCCCGTGCCGCCTCGACGTCCCCGGCCTCCAGGGCACGGCCGACGTCGCTCGCCTCGCGGGCGAGCGACGTGCCGCCGACCACGGCCCAGGTGGCCGCCGCGGTCAGGGCGACGGAGGCGGCGGGGGAGCGGCGTACGGCACGGGAGGCGGCCAGCCCGAGGGCGGCGGCGCCACCGGCGCACACGGCGGTGTGCAGGGCGCCCCAGCCCCGGTGGTCCCGCCACAGCACCCGTTCCACGGCGCCCGCGGCACGGCCGAACGCGGCGACCGGGTGTCCGCGGCGCGGGTCGCCGAGGAGGAGGTCGCCGAGGAGGCCGGCGGCGGCGCCGTACGCGAAGACGCGTCCGGCACGCACGGGCTCAGCCGGTCACAAGGGCAGGGAGGCACCTGGTACGGGGCGTCGAGCGGTGGCGGCAGCCGGGCATCGCGTCATGTCCTCACTCAGGGTGTCCACGCCCTGGTTCGAAGAGTCCGGCGGTGAGAGTTCCTGGCTCCCGGGGGTTCCTGTTCCCCGGTCACAGTGGCGGGACCGCGCCGGATTCGCACCGGGCTTCCTCTCCTGCCGCCGTAGATGGCCCAGGAAGTCCACCACGGTCCGCGAACACCCGTCAACCTGGCGTTGACCTGCGACGGGGGAGTGTGCGAAGGCCCACACGCGAACGGTGTGCGCCGGCACGCGAAAAGGCGGGGCGCGGAACGGTTCGAGTCCGTTCCGCGCCCCGCCCCCGCAGCGTGCGCCCGCGGGCCGGGCGACGCTCAGGCGACGATCAGATAGATCCCGTACGCCACCGCCGCCGTGCAGGCCGCGAAGCAGGCGTACGCGCCGGCGACCGCGAGGGTCGCGGTGCCGCCCTGGGCGACGGCCCGCTCCTGGCGGGAGAGGCCGACGATGCCGAGGGTGAACAGGCCCACCAGGGCCACCGTGACCACGAGGCTGACGCCGAAGACGGAGCCGAGGGCTGCCCAGTCGATGCTCATGGAGGTTCGCTTCCTTCGTGCCCGGGTCGCGGGCTCAGACGGTGGTGGCCGAGGGGGTCTTGGGGTCGGCGGTGGCGGCCGGGGCGGCGACGGTGGCCGCCAGGTCCTCGGTGGCGCCCGCCGGGGGCGGCGACACGGCGGCCATCGCCGTGGTGACCACACCGGCCGGCTCGGCGGGCCCGGGCTCCTCGGCGTCGACGACGTTGGTGTGGTCGACGACCTCGCGGCGGGAGATCCGCCAGATCGCGAAGCTGGAGGCGACCAGGAAGACCGCGACCAGGGCCGTGCCCCAGTCACCGGCGCGGCAGACCCACTCGGCGAGCGCGGCGACCAGGGCCGCGGCCGGCAGTGTCAGGCCCCAGGCGACGAACATCCGGGTGGCCGTGGACCAGCGGACCACGCCGCCCTTGCGGCCGAGACCCGCGCCCATGACCGCACCGGAGACCGAGTGCGTCGTGGAGAGGGAGAAGCCGAGGTGGGAGGAGGCCAGGATGACCGTCGCGGCGCTGGTCTGGGCGGCGAAGCCCTGCTGCGGCTGGAGGTCGGTCAGGCCCCTGCCCATGGTGCGGATGATGCGCCAGCCGCCCAGGTAGGTGCCGAGCGCGATGGCCAGGCCCGCGGACAGGATGACCCACACCGGCGGGTCGGAGTCGGGGGCGAGCGAGCCGCCGGCGATCAGGGCGAGGGTGATGATGCCCATCGTCTTCTGGGCGTCGTTGGTGCCGTGCGCCAGCGAGACCAGGCCGGCGGAGGCGATCTGGCCGGCGCGGTAGCCCTTCGCGGCGGCCCTGCCGTCGGCCTTGCGGCCCAGCGAGTACGTCATCCGGGTCGCGAGCAACGCCGCGAGGCCGGCCACGATCGGGGCGGCGATCGCGGGGAGGAGCACCTTGGTGACGAGCACGTCGCCGTTGACCGCGCCGATGCCGGCGGAGGCGACGGCGGCACCGATCAGGCCGCCCATCAGGGCGTGCGAGGAGCTGGAGGGGAGTCCGACCAGCCAGGTCAGCAGGTTCCAGAGGATCGCGCCGACCAGGGCGGCGAAGATGACCTCGGGACGGATGCCGGTCTCGTCGACGAGACCCTTGGAGATCGTGTTGGCGACCTCCACGGAGAGGAAGGCGCCTACAAGGTTGAGGACGGCGGACATCGCCACCGCCACCTTGGGCTTGAGCGCACCGGTCGAAATGGTCGTCGCCATCGCGTTCGCGGTGTCGTGGAAACCGTTCGTGAAATCAAACGCGAGTGCGGTTACCACCACAATCGCGAGGATCAGCGAGAAGCTTTCCATTTACCCAGGCAATCGTTCGAGGTCGTTGGCGCGTCGAACGTAGGTAACCAGGGTGAACGGAAGATGAACTGGGCAGGGCGTCACGGTGACCGGAAGCGGTGTCCGGGCCTCCCTCTGCGTGCCCGCTCCGGTGCTCTCCGGAGACGTCCCTGGCAGGATCACCGGGAGGCCGTCCGGCGAGGGCGCGCGAGGGGCCCGCGGGCGGCCCGGGAGGAGGCGGTGACTGTGACGTATTCGCGGGCCGGAGGGGCGGACGGGCCTGGGGAGCCGGACCGGGAGGCGGCGGAACCGACCGCGGAGCCGGCCCGGGAAGCGGCCTGGGCGGAACTCGTCGCGACGGCCCGGCGGACGGTCGCCGACGGACTGGTGGTGGGCACCTCCGGGAACGTCTCGGTGCGCGTCGGCGACACGGTCCTGGTCACCCCGTCGGGTGTGTCCTACGACCGTCTGGCCCCACGCGACATGACCGGCGTCGACCTGGACGGACGGCAGGTTCTCGGCACCCTGGTCCCCACCAGCGAACTGCCCATGCACCTGGCCGTGTACCGCGCCGACCCCGGCGCCCGCGCCGTCGTCCACACCCACGCCGTGCACGCCACGGCGGTCTCCCTGCTCGTGCCCGAACTCCCGCCGGTGCACTACATGACCGCAGCGCTCGGCGGCCCCGTCCGGGTCGCCCCGTACGCGGCCTACGGCACCGACGAACTCGCCCGCGGCATGCTCGACGCCCTCGCCGGCCGCACCGGCTGCCTGCTCCGCAACCACGGCACGATCACCTACGGCACCTCGCTCGACCAGGCATACGACCGCACCGCCCAGCTCGAGTGGATGTGCCGCCTGTGGCTGACGGCCTCCTCGGTGCCGGGCCACTCGCCCTCCCTGCTGACACCGGACCAACTGGCGGAGGTCGCGGAGCGCCTGCGGGGGTACGGGCAGCGAGGCTGACGTCCGGGCCGGTCCGCGGTCGCCTGTCCGTCCTGAGACGCTCGGCGGCCGCGCCGCATGCCGCAGGGCCGGTCCGCGGTCGCCTGTCCGTCCTGAGACGCTCGGCGGCCGCGCCGCATGCCGCAGGGCCGGTCCGCGGTCGCCCGTCCGCCCTGCGAGGCCCGGCGACCCCGCCACACGCACCAAGCCCACCCGGCACCAGACCCCTCCGGCCGCACGCCGGGGCACTGCGTCGGCCTCTGGGGCACCGCGTCGCCCCCTGGGACACCGCGCCGCCCCCTGGGACTCCGCACGTCGGGGCACCGCGTCGCCCCCTGGGACACCGCGCCGCCCCCTGGGACTCCGCACGTCGGGGCACCGCGTCGCCCCCTGGGACACCGCGCCGCCCCCTGGGACTCCGCACGTCGGGGCACCGCGTCGCCCTCTGGGACACCGCGCCATCCCCTGGGACTCCGCACGCCGGAGCACCGCGTCGGCTCCTGGGACACCGCGCCGCACGCCCGGGGTGTCGGGCCGGACGCCGGGCATCGCACGGCGCGTCGAGGCACCGTGCCGCGCAGGGCCCGAAGGCGCCGTGCGCGGGCCGGAAGTGCCGCACCGACCCCCGAGGCGTCGCACCCGCACCGCCGAGGCACCGCGTCGGCGCGGCGGGGCCGCCCTCCAGGTGGCGGCGGGCAACGGCGACGGGTGAACCGGGGCGGGACCCGGGGTGCGTGGCGGGCGGCTCAGGGGGTACCGGCTACGGGACACGAGCACTGTCGTCACCCACTGTCACGCGTCCACTGGCCGCCCGAGGACTCCCCCAGGAGACTGGCCCCATGCGCACTGTCACCGCAACGGCAGCCGCCGTCACCGCCGCCCTGGCGACCGGGGCGGCGAGCGTCGCCGCCGGCCGGCTCGCCAGCGACGCCGCGCTCAAGGCGCCCCCCGGCCGGCCCCTGCCCACCGAGCCCCGGCTCACCGTGCACGGCACCGCCGCCGGGCAGATCACCCTCACCCGGGACCTGGCCGCGCTGCGCCCCGGCCGGTACGGGCTCGCCGGCGATGGGTCGCACGCGGTCGTCGGCCCGGTCCTCGGCACCGCCGAACACGGCGCCGACACCGTCGTACGCCGCCTCGAACGCGTCACGCACGGCACCCTCGAGGCCGGTGACCGGGCGTGGTTCACCCCGAACCTGTACGTCGGGAACCCGGGCACGGCCCTCGGCATCGACTACACCGACGTCGAGGTACCGGGCGAACTCGGTCCGCTCCCGGCCTGGTTCGTGCCCGGGGCCCGCCCGACCTGGATCATCGCCGTGCACGGCCTGGCCGCCACCCGCGAACACGCCCTGAACCTGATCGCCCCCCTGCACCGCAAGAACGTCGCGGTCCTCGCCCTCGCCCACCGCGGCGACGTCGGCGCGCCGCCCTCGCCCGACGGGCTGCACCACTTCGGCGAGACCGAGTGGCGCGACGTGGACGCGGCCGTGCGCTACGCCCTCGACCACGGTGCCCGTCAGGTCGTCCTGCTCGGCTGGTCCACCGGCGCGACCATGGCCCTGCGCACCGCCGCGCTCTCCGGCGTGCGCGAGCGCATCGCGGGCCTCGTGCTGGACTCCCCGGTCCTCAGCTGGGAGACCACCCTGCGCGCCCTGGCCGCCGCCCGCCGCGTCCCCGGCGCTCTCCTGCCGCTCGCCGTCCGGGCCGCGCAGGGCCGCGCCGGTCTGCACGCCGACCGGGACGCCGGTATGGCGGGCCTGTACCGCCCGGCGGTCCCGACCCTGATCTTCCACGGCCCGGGCGACGCGGTGGCCCCCTGGCGCCTCTCCCGCCGCCTCGCCGACACCCACTCGCGCCTGGTCGCCCTCCACACCGTCCGCGACGCCCCGCACGGTG
Organism: Streptomyces sp. CCM_MD2014; assembly: GCF_000772045.1. Taxonomy (GTDB): domain Bacteria; phylum Actinomycetota; class Actinomycetes; order Streptomycetales; family Streptomycetaceae; genus Streptomyces; species Streptomyces salinarius. The sequence goes on from NZ_CP009754.1 coordinate 6,774,194, forward strand.
CCATGTGGAACGCGGACCCCGAGGACTACGAGGAGACCCTCCGCCGCTTCATGACCCCCCTGGTGTGACCCCGCGACACCCCTGTCACGCCCCCGTCCGCCGTTGTCGCCGCGCGCGTCGCTCCGGTTCCGGTTGACGCCGCACCAGTGGCCTGATCCGGTGCCCGGGCAGCGCGCCCGGGCCCCACGTCCGCCGTCCCAGGAGGCCGCCGGGGCATTCCGTTTGGGTTTTCGGACCGTCAACCGGAAGACTGCACCCGTGACGTCCCGTATCCCGCGCGACTCCAGGCTTCGACTCGTCCGCCCGCGACCCCTGGCCGCCGCCCCCCAAGCGATCAATCAGCGGCGTCCGCGCCGCCCCGCGCCGCGCCCGCCGGAAGGCACACCGGCCCGGTCGGAGCTGGCCCGAATGGCGCGCTCCGGTCTTGCCGACGCGGCCCGCGTCGCCCGCTGGGCCGACTCCGCCCTCGGCCCCGGCCGCGGCAGCGCGACCGCCGACGGCAAGGCCACCCTGTCCGACGCCACCGCCGAGCACGCGGCCCGCGAACTGGGCCTCACCGTGGCCAAGGTGCGCGCGGACTGGGACACGGCCCGCCTCGCCGGACTGATCGAGGTGCACGGCGACACCGCACGTCCCGGCTGGCGGCTGCGCGCCTGGAACCGCGACGACGGCGCCGTGCTGCGCGGCTGGGTCGCCCTCTTCGACGCCTGGTCGCTCGCCCACCCCGAGCCCGCGGAGGAGCCCGCCGTCGTCGCCGAGGTCGTCTCCGCGATGCCCCAGGTGCTCTCCTTCCTCCAGCTGTCCGCCGGACCCGTCCCCGTGGCGCAGCTCCTGGACCTGCTGGAGCAGCGCGTCACCGAACTGCGCACCGAACGCTGCGAGGTGCCCTACGGCCCCCGGCTGGAGCCCGGCACCCCGGGCGCCGAACCGGAGCCGGACCCCGCCACCGACACCCCGCTCGCGCCACTCCTCGACTGGGCCCTGCACGCCCTCGCCTCCGTCGGCGCCCTCACCTGCGGCGACGGACACGCCACACTCACCCCGCTGGGCAGCTGGGCGGTCTGGGTCAAGCTGGAGCAGATCTGCGTCGCCGCGCAGAGCCCGGCCGGCCACATCGAGCAGTCGGCCGAGGGCATGCTCCGCGGCTGCGCCCGGCTCCGCCCCAACGCCGCCCGCGACGAGTACCGCGCCTGGCTCGCCGCCCGCCCCGTCGGCAGCGCCGTCGCCGAACTGCTCGGCGCCGCCCGCGGCGAGGACGCCCTGCTGCGCGGCCTGGCCTTCGACGCGCTGCGGGTCGTCGGCGCCCCCGCCGAGCCCGACGTGCGCGGCGTCCTCGACGAGCCGACGCTGCGCCCGTACGCCCTGCTGTGGCTGGCCGAGCACGACGGCGCCGACCCCGAGGACGCCCACGAGGTCCTCACCCGCCCGGAGGCCACCTGGCTGTGGGTCGACACCGCGGCGGCCGTCGCCGACCACGGGGAGGCGCCGCTGCTCGTGCGCCACCTGGAGTCGGCGGTGCAGGCCACCGTCCCGGCGCTGCTCGACGAGGTCCGGGCCGTCGGCCACCCTCGCACCGTGCAGGTCCTGGTCGCCCTCGCCGCCGCGCATCCCGACCCCGCGCTGGCCAAGGCCGTCCGCCGGGCGGCCTTCCAGGTCCACACCGGGGGCGGCTGAGTCCGGAAGGGCCGCGGGCGCCGCGCCGGAGGCTACCCGCCCGCCTCCGGCGCGTAGGTCCCGAAGCTCCAGACGTTGCCCTCCAGATCGCGGGCCATGTAGTCCCGGGAGCCGTAGTCCTGGTCGGTCGGGGGCATCAGGATCTCCGCGCCGTGCTCCGCGGCCCGCCGGTGGTGGGCGTCGACGTCCGCCACCACGACGTACACCCCCGCGGGGCCGGCGTTCTTCATCGCCTCGTCGAAGCGGCCGCCCCTGCCCTTCGAGCCGAGCATGACCACGCCGTCGCCCTGGCCCAGCTCGGCGTGGGCCACCGAGCCGTCCCGGTCCTCGTAGACCGCGATCTCGGTGAAGCCGAAGGCCTCGGTGAGCTGTCGGATCGCCGCCCTGGCGTCCGCGTACCGGAGCGTCGGGCAGATGCCCGGGCGCCCGCCGTCGTTGCCTGCCATGCCGATCACTTCCCTGTGAGCCGGTGGTCCGTCGTGACCTGACCGAGCCCGCGGCCCGACGCCGCTTTCGACCCGTTCGCCCAGTCTCGCACCGGCCACTGACACCGCACGGGCATCGCCCGGGCACCGCTGGGACGGCCTCGGGCGGCGCGCGCGGGAAAAGCGGTTGCACCGCCCCGTTAGACTGGCCCTCATGGCCATTCTCCTCGTGCATTAGACGGCGGGATCCTCCACAGCCGCCCACCCCGCCAATCCACCCGCCCAGGAGTCTGACCGTGATCTCCGCCTCCGGCATCGAGCTGCGCGCCGGTGCCCGTGTCCTCATCGAGAGCGCCACCTTCCGCGTCGCCAAGGGCGACCGCATCGGCCTGGTCGGCCGCAACGGCGCCGGCAAGACCACCCTCACCAAGGTCCTGGCCGGCGAGGGCCAGCCCGCCGCCGGCACCGTCACCCGCTCCGGCGAGGTCGGCTACCTCCCCCAGGACCCGCGCACCGGCGACCTCGACGTGCTCGCCCGCGACCGCATCCTGTCCGCCCGAGGCCTGGACGTCCTGATCCGCAAGATGCGGGAGAACGAGCAGCGCATCGCCAACGGCCAGGGCGCCACCCGCGACAAGGCCCTGCGGCAGTACGAGCGCCAGGAGACCGAGTTCCTCACCAAGGGCGGGTACGCCGCCGAGGCCGAGGCCGCCACCATCGCGGCCGCGCTCAATCTGCCCGACCGGGTGCTCGGCCAGCCCCTGCACACGCTCTCCGGCGGTCAGCGCCGCCGTATCGAGCTGGCCCGGATCCTGTTCTCGGACGCCGACACCCTGCTCCTCGACGAGCCCACCAACCACCTCGACGCCGACTCGATCGTCTGGCTGCGGGACTACCTGAAGACCTACCGCGGCGGCTTCATCGTGATCTCCCACGACGTCGACCTGGTCGAGACGGTCGTCAACAAGGTGTTCTACCTGGACGCCAACCGCTCCCAGATCGACGTCTACAACATGGGCTGGAAGCTCTACCAGCAGCAGCGCGAGGCCGACGAGAAGCGCCGCAAGCGCGAGCGCGCCAACGCCGAGAAGAAGGCCGCCGCCCTGCACTCGCAGGCCGACAAGATGCGCGCCAAGGCCACCAAGACGGTCGCCGCGCAGAACATGGCCCGCCGCGCCGACAAGCTGCTCTCCGGCCTGGAGGCGGTCCGGCAGTCCGACAAGGTCGCCAAGCTCCGCTTCCCGGAGCCCGCCCCCTGCGGCAAGACCCCGCTCACCGCCGAGGGCCTGTCCAAGTCGTACGGCTCCCTGGAGATCTTCACCGACGTCGGCCTGGCCATCGACAAGGGTTCCCGGGTCGTCATCCTCGGTCTCAACGGCGCGGGCAAGACGACGCTGCTGCGCCTCCTCGGCGGCGTCGAGAAGCCGGACACCGGCCAGGTGATCGAGGGCCACGGCCTCAAGCTCGGCTACTACGCGCAGGAGCACGAGACCCTCGATCCCGAGCGCACCGTCCTGGAGAACATGCGCTCGGCCAACCCCGACCTGGACCTCGTGGACGTCCGCAAGACGCTGGGTTCGTTCCTGTTCTCCGGCGACGACGTCGACAAGCCCGCCGGCGTCCTCTCCGGCGGCGAGAAGACCAGGCTGGCGCTGGCCACCCTCGTGGTGTCCTCGGCGAACGTGCTGCTCCTGGACGAGCCCACCAACAACCTCGACCCGGCCAGCCGCGAGGAGATCCTCGGCGCGCTGCGCACCTACAAGGGCGCGGTCGTCCTCGTCACCCACGACGAGGGCGCCGTCGAGGCGCTCCAGCCGGAGCGGATCATCCTGCTTCCGGACGGCGTCGAGGACCTGTGGGGCGCCGACTACGCGGACCTCGTCGCCCTCGCCTGACCGTCGCTCGCGCCCGAGCGTCGCCTTCGCTTGATCGAATGGATGATCCACTGGTGATGGATCATTCGGCCGATCCGTGATCCACCATCTGCGTGAGATCTCCTCATCAAGAGGTGTGTCCTACATCGATTTCGCGGCCGGGTTCCCCTTTGCCGGGGCCCCGGCCGTGACGCCTTTCTGACCTGGAATTTCGCGGAGAAACCCGTTCGGCGGAACGCGCCCAATTCTCTGGAATCGCAGATTCCGTATGTGGGGACCCGCTCCTGTCGTCACCACCTTGTCTCATCGACCTTGCCGAATGGGTGGCCATGAGCGCCTGGAGGGGTGATCATGAGAAGACCAGAGCGCACTTCCCATGAGGAGGCACGGGTGGCCGAGACTCTGAAGAAGGGCAGCCGGGTGACCGGCGCCGCGCGCGACAAGCTCGCGGCAGACCTGAAGAAGAAGTACGACGCCGGTGCGAGCATCCGGGCGTTGGCCGAGGAAACCGGCCGCTCGTATGGCTTTGTGCACCGCATGCTCAGCGAGTCGGGCGTCACGCTGCGAGGGCGTGGCGGGGCTACCCGGGGCAAAAAGGCCACATCGGCCTGACGTCCCGGGCGGCCCCCGGCTTCGAACGCGTTCCGAAAGTGATGGTGGCCACCCGGTCGGTCGTCCGACCGCCCGGGTGGTTACTGTGCAGTCACTTAGCCCTGCCGTGGTACGGCGCACCGTCCGGCGCGCGGCGGGGACGACGACCGCACCTTTCGGAGGCGCCCCATGGCTTCGCCCGCCCACGACCCCGGTCCCGCACTCGACCAGGACGGCGTGCGGCTCACCGTCGACGACGCGATCGCCACGGTGACGCTGACCAACCCGGCCAAGCGCAACGCGCAGAGTCCCGCTCTGTGGCGGGCGCTCACCGAGGCCGGCCGGCTGCTGCCGGGCTCCGTCCGGGCGGTGGTGCTGCGGGCCGAGGGCAAGTCCTTCTCGGCCGGGCTCGACCGGCAGGCGTTCACGCCCGAGGGCTTCGACGGCGAACCGTCGTTCATCGACCTCGCCCGGGGCGCCGACGCCGAGCTGGACGCGACCATCGCCGAGTACCAGGAGGCGTTCACCTGGTGGCGGCGCAGCGACCTCGTGTCGGTCGCCGCCGTGCAGGGGCACGCCATCGGGGCGGGCTTCCAGCTGGCCCTCGCCTGCGACCTGCGGGTCGTCGCGGACGACGTGCAGTTCGCCATGCGCGAGACCAGCCTCGGCCTGGTGCCGGACCTGACGGGCACGCACCCCCTGGTGTCCCTGGTCGGATACGCCCGCGCGCTGGAGATCTGCGCGACCGGGCGCTTCGTCGCGGCCGAGGAGGCCGTGAGCACCGGCCTGGCCAACCTCGCCGTGCCCGCGGACCAGCTCGACCCCGCGGTGCACGACCTGGTGTCGGCGATCCTGGCCGCACCGCGCGACGCGGTCGTCGAGACCAAGGCGCTGCTCCAGGGTGCCCAGACGCGGGACTACGAGACCCAGCGCACCGCCGAACGGGCCGCCCAGGGACGCCGGCTGCGCGACCTGGCGGGGCTCGGGGAGTAAGGACGCTCCCGGGGTGCGGCCCCCGGCGCCGGGCGGCGGCCTCGCGTGCCTCGTCCGGATCCACGAGCCCGATCCGCAGCTCGCCGGCCGCACCCCGTCCTCCAACCTGCCGCGTCCGTGGCGCGAGCTCGTCCAACCCCGCCTAACGTGGTCACAGGACTACGACCGGAAGGGACGTACGGCGATGAGCGACATGGAGAGCCACCGAAGCGGACCGGACACCATCGAGACCTCCGGAACGTTCAAGGGCCAGACGCTCCGGCGCGGCGGCGGCGACCCCGGCACCCGGGGACGGACCACCATCGCCGACGGCGTCGTGGAGAAGATCACCGGAATGGCGGCCCGCGACGTCGCCGGTGTGCATGCGATGGGCAGCGGCATGTCGCGCACCTTCGGCGCCGTGCGCGACCGGGTCCCCGGCGGGACCAGGTCCGGGGTGACCCGCGGGGTGAAGGCCGAGGTCGGCGAGAAGCAGACCGCCCTCGACCTGGAGATCGTCGTCGAGTACGGCGTGTCGATCGCGGACGTGGCCCGGGACGTGCGGGAGAACGTGGTCGCGGCCGTGGAGCGGATGACCGGTCTCGAGGTCGTCGAGGTCAACATCGCGGTGAGCGACGTCAAGCTGCCCGACGAGGAGGACGAGGAACCGGAGCCCCGGATCAAGTGAGGGGGACGCCGAGGGAAGAGGACCGAGCGGTGAGTGAGGGGAGCGCACCATGAGCATGGCCGTGGTCGGCATGATCGCCGGCATGGCACTGGGCTTCGCCGGCTACTTCGGCGGATTCGGCGCCTTCCTGCTGGTGGCGGCCCTGGGGGCCGTCGGGTTCGTCGCCGGCCGTCTCCTGGAGGGGGACATGGACCTCGGTGACTTCTTCCGCAGCCGCGACGACCGGCGGCGGTGACCGGCGTGAGCGACGGGGCCGGCGAGCTCCTGCAACCCCTGGCCCGCGTGGCGCCCGGCGAGCGCGGTGCCACCCGGATCGCCGACCGGGTCGTCGCCAAGGTCGCCGCCCGGGCGGCACGCGAGGCGATCGGCCCGCTGCACCCGGACGCGGCGCGCCCGTACGCCACCGTCGTCGTCCACCACGACACCGCCCGTGTCAGCGTCCACCTGGAACTCGACTATCCGTGCGACATCGGCGCCCGCTGCGCCCGGGTGCGTCACCAAGTCGTCCAGCGGGTACGCGCGTTCGTGGGCATGGCGGTGCCGGAGGTCGCCGTCCGGGTGGAACGGCTGCACCTGGCGGCGGAGTACGGCGCGAGGCACGGGAGGACGCGATGAGCGAGCCCCAGGGGGCCGGGACGGGAGAGGGCAGCACCCAGCGCCTGCCCGTCGTGGAACGCGGCGCGGGGACGGACACGGAACCGGGCCCGTACGAGTCCGGCGTCACGGACGCCCCCGCCAGCGGCCGGGCCGGCCGCTTCTGGTCCGCGCGCCGTGTCCCCGCCGGCATCGTCGCCCTCCTGCTCCTGTTCCTCACCGGGGCCTTCCTCTACGACGTCGCCGCCGTGCGCGCCGGCCGGTCCGCCCTCGGCTGGCGCCGGGACCTGGCCCGGCAGCTCGCCGAACGGCCCGTCGACGACACGTGGGTGCTGGTCGGCGCGGGAGTCGCCGCCGCCCTCGGGCTCTGGCTGCTCGTGCTGGCCCTCACCCCCGGGCTGCGCCGGCTGCTGCCGATGCGGCGCACCCACCCCGGCGTACGCGCCGGGCTGCACCGGAACGCCGCCGCCACCGTGCTGCGCGACCGGGCCATGGAGGTGTCCGGGGTGCAGTCGGCGCGGGTGCGGATGCGCCGCCGCAGGGCCCGCGTACGGGCGCTGTCGCACTTCCGGGAACTGGACGACGTACGGGCCGACCTGGACGGTGTGCTCGACGGCGCGGTGCGCGGCCTCGGCCTGGCCCGGCCGCCCGCCGTGTCGCTGCGGGTGAAGCGCCCCGGACGGAAGGGGTGAGCGCGGTGCTCAGGACGGTGAACCGGGTACTGACCGGACTGGCGGGCCTGGTCCTGCTCGTGCTCGGCGGCGCGGTGCTGGCCGTGGGGTTCGACGCGCCCGCGCCCTCCTGGTGGGTCCACCAGGGGCCGCACGACGTGCTGCTCAGCGACGCCGAACGCACCCGGTGGCGGGACGCCGGCTGGTGGTGGCCGGTCGTCATCGCCGCACTCGCCGTCCTGCTGCTGTTCGCCCTGTGGTGGCTGGTCGCGGTGGTACGCCGCCGCAGGCTCACCGAGGTTCTCGTCGACACCGGGGACGGCGAGGGCGCCACCCTGCGCGGCAAGGCGCTGGAGGAGGTCCTCGCCGGTGAGGCGGAGCGCGTGGACGGCGTAGAACGGGCCGGCGTGCGGCTCACCGGCCGCCGCGACGCCCCGGCGGCCCGGGTCCGGCTGCTCCTCGCCCCCCACGTGGACCCCGGCACCGCCCTGCACGACCTCACCACCCGGGCCCTGACCCACGCCCGCGACTCGGCGCACCTGCCGTCCCTCCCGGCCGAGGTCCAGCTCCGGGGCGTCAAGCACGGGGCCGAGCGGGTGAGCTGAGAACACCGGCGTCCGGAGCCCGGGGGCCACGACGCATCCGGCGCCCGAGAGGCCCCGCCGGGGGCGGGCGTTTGCGGCGGGTTCGCCGTCCGGTCCGGGACCCGAACCGGAGGGGACCGGAACCGGAGGGGGACCGGGCCGAGAGTGGCGCACCCCCGGCACCAGCCCCGGACCGGACAGGCTCCCCGTCCGCCCTAGAACCCGTGCCGCACGCCGCCGTCCACCGGGAGCATGACGCCCGTGACGTACGACGCCGCGGGGGAGAGCAGGAACGCGCACACGCGGCCGAACTCCTCCGGGGCGCCGTAGCGGCGCAGCGGGATACGGGACTCGGCGGCCGCCCTGGTCGCCTCCGGGTCGGCGGACAGCCCGTCCAGCTCGCGCACCCGGTCGGTGTCGACGCGCCCCGGCAGCAGGCCGACGACGCGGATGCCGCGCGGGCCCAGCTCGTCGGCGAGGGACTTGGCGAAGCCCGCGAGCCCGGGGCGCAGGCCGTTGGAGATGGTCAGGCCCGGGATCGGCTCGTGCACCGAGCCCGACAGCACGAACCCGATCACCCCGCCCTCCGCGAGCTCGGCCGCCGCCGTCCGGGCCAGCCGCGCCGCACCCAGGAACACCGACTCGAACGCCGCCTGCCACTGCTCGTCCGTGATGTCGGCGACGAACCCCGGCGGCGGCCCGCCCACACTGATCAGTACGCCGTCGAAACGGCCGAAGCGCTCACGGGCGGTCGCGATCAGCCGCCCGGCGGCCTCCGGGTCGGCGTTGTCGGCGGCCACCCCGACCGCGTCCGGCCCCAGTGCCGAGGCCGCCTCCGCGACGCTCTTCTCGTCCCGGCCCGTCACGACCACCTTCGCCCCGTCGGCGACCAGCTCGTGCGCGGCTGCGTTGCCCAGGCCCCGGGTGGCTCCCGTGACGACGTACACCCGGTCCTTCAGTCCAAGATCCATGGCCCTATCCTGCCTTCTCCTCCCCGAACAGGGCGAGGGCCGTGTTCACCAGGCCGACGTGGCTGAAGGCCTGCGGGAAGTTGCCGAGCTGACGTCCGGCCACCGGGTCGTACTCCTCGGCCAGCAGTCCCACGTCGTTGGCGAGCCCCACCAGACGCTCGAACAGCTCCCGCGCCTCCTTCGTCCGGCCGGTCGCGTGCAGGGCGTCCGCGTACCAGAACGAGCACACCAGGAACGTCCCCTCGCCGCCCGGCAGCCCGTCGACCCGGCGGCCCTCGGTGCTGTAGCGGCGCACCAGGCCGTCCCGGGTCAGCTCGGCGCCGATCGCGTCGACCGTGCCGACCACACGCGGGTCGTCCGGCGGCAGGAAGCCCACGCGCGGCACGAGCAGCAGCGAGGCGTCCAGCTCCCGCGAGCCGTAGTACTGGGTGAACGTGTTGCGCACGGGGTCGTAGCCCTTCTCGCACACCTCGCGGTGCACCTCGTCGCGCAGCGCCCGCCACCCGTCGAGGTCACCGCCGCCCAGTTCGGGATGGTTCTCCAGGGTGCGCACCGCCCGGTCCAGCGCCACCCACGTCATCACCTTCGAGTGCACGAACTGCCGGCGCCCGCCCCGCACCTCCCACAGTCCCTCGTCGGGCTCCCGCCACGCCGTGGCCAGGAACTCCATCAGCGCGCACTGCAGTTCCCACATCTGCGGCTGCGGCTGCATCCCCGCCAGCCGGGCCAGCGACAGGGAGTCCATGACCTCGCCGTACACGTCAAGCTGGAGCTGGTTCACCGCGTCGTTGCCGATGCGGACGGGCGTGGACTCGGCGAAGCCGGACAGCCACGGCAGCTCGAACTCGGGCAGCCGCCGCTCGCCCGCGACGCCGTACATGATCTGCAGGTCGGCAGGGTTGCCCGCGACCGCGCGCAGCAGCCAGTCGCGCCAGTCCTCGGCCTCCTCCAGGTATCCGGCCGACAGCAGGGCACCCAGGGTGAGCGTGGAGTCGCGCAGCCAGCAGAAGCGGTAGTCCCAGTTGCGCACCCCGCCCGGCTCCTCGGGCAGCGAGGTGCTGGGCGCGGCCACGATGCCGCCCGTGGGCTTGTAGGTGAGCGCCTTCAGCGTGATCAGGGAGCGGACCACGGCGTCCCGGTGCGGACCCTCGTAGCGGCAGCGCGCCGCCCACGCGCGCCAGTCCTCGACGCTGTGCTCCAGCGACACGTACGGGTCGATCAGCGGCGGGCGCGGTTCGTGCGAGGGGTGCCAGGTCAGCACGAACGCGACCTTCTCGCCCGCGGCCACGGTGAACTCCGCGTGCGTCCCGAGGTCCTCGCCCCAGGTGTGCACCTCCGGCTCGCTGCGCAGCCACGCCGAGTCCGGTCCGGCGACGGCCACCCGGTGCCCGTCGTCCCTGCGCACCCACGGGACGATCGAGCCGTAGTCGAAGCGCAGCCGCAGCACACTGCGCACGGTGACTTCGCCGCTCAGGCCCTCGACGATGCGCACGAGGTCGGGGGCGCGGTCGCGCTGGGGCATCAGGTCGGTGACGCGGACCGCACCGTCCTCGGTCTCCCACTCGGTGTCCAGGACGAGGGTGTCCGGCCGGTAGGCACGCCGCGTGCAGCGCTCGGCGCCCTTGGGGGCGATGCGCCAGTGGCCGTTGTCCTCGTCGCCGAGCAGCTTGGCGAAGCAGGCGGCCGAGTCGAAGCGGGGCAGGCAGAGCCAGTCCACGGAGCCGTCCGTGCCGACCAGGGCCGCGGTCTGCTGGTCGCCGATGAGCGCGTAGTCCTCGATGTCGGGGTGCACGGGTTGACCTCTTCCCGGCCGGAGCCGGAGCAATCGGATCCGCCCGCACGCTCCTTCCGCCCGCACGCTCCCTCCGCGCGGCTACACCGTCGCGGGTTCGGCCTCCGCCTCCCGCGCGTCCTCGCCGGCCTCCCGCTCGCGCTTCTCGCGGCGGACCAGGAACCACCAGCCGACGGGTACGGCCGCGGCGAACAGCCACCACTGGATCGCGTAGGCGTAGTTCAGCGCGGCGTTCTCGTTGCCGGGCCTGCCGATCGGCTTCGGGGAGTCGTCCTTCGGCTCCGGCGTCTTCAGGACGACGTAGCCGCCGAGCACCCGGGCGTCCAGGCGCTCGGCCTGCTGCTCGCTGTTGATGAGCATGATCTGCCGGTCCGGCAGGCCCTCAAGATCCTTGATCCCGCTCGCCTCGGTCGTCTCGTCGGGCATCAGCCGCCCGGTGACGGTGACCTCCCCCCGGGGCGGGGCGGGAATCTCGGGGAACTCCGTCTGGCTCGGGCCGTCCGCGGGGATCCAGCCCCGGTTCACGAGCATGACCTTGCCGTCGTCCAGCACGAACGGGGTCAGCACGTGGTAGCCGATGTTGTCGTCGCCGTCGGTGCGGCGGCGGACGACGACCTCGCGGTCCGTGTCGAAGCGGCCCTTCGCCGTGACGGTGCGGTACCGCTCACGCGTGGTGATCTTCTTGCCGGGCGCGGTCAGCGACTCCACGGGCACCGGCGACGCCTCGAGCGCACGCGCGACCAGGTCGTTCCGGGCGGTGCGCTCCTCGTAGCGGTGCATCTGCCAGAAGCCCAGCCGGATCATCGTGGGGATGAGCAGCACGGCGACCAGCGTGAGGATCACCCACTGGCGGGACAACAGGAAGCGGTACACGCATCGACGGTACCTTGACCGGGATCGGCCCTCGCGGGGAGGTCCCCGCGAGGGCCGCGGTCCCGCGTCGGCGGGGAGCACGTCCGGCTCCGAAGCCGCGGCGCGAGTGCGGCGACGGCTTCGCCCGGCGGTCACGCGAAGGGCTCACACCTTGTCGACGATCCCCGCCCTCCCCTCCGCGCGGGCGCAGTGGGCGCCGCAGAACCAGTGGCCGTCGACCTCGACGCCCTGGCCGATGATCTGCACCCGGCAGTGCTCGCAGATGGGCGCCATCCGGTGGATCGCGCAGGAGAAGCAGTCGAAGACGTGCACCGCGCCCTGGGCGTGGACCTCGAAGGTCATTCCGTAGTTGTTGCCGCAGACTTCACATGTCGCCATGCGCCACAGGGTGGGCCGTCCCCGCGGAGACGGGCGGGCGGGCGCCGGGCGAGTCGCCCGGAATCACCCGTCCGTACGGCTCCGCGGGACCGCGCGCCTCAGGACCCGGCGTCCGCGGGCTCGACGTCGGCGAGCAGCTGCCCGAACGCCGCCTCGTCCACCACCGGCGTGCCGAACTGCCGGGCCTTGACCACCTTCGAGGTGCCGGAGTCCGGGTCGTTGGTGACGAGCAGGCTGGTCAGCCGGGACAGGCTGGTCGCGACGTGCAGCCCCGCCTCGACGGCACGGTCCTCCAGCAGGTCCCGCTCGACGGAGGTGTCGCCCGAGAAGGCGACCCGCATGCCCTGCTTGAGCCTTTTGCCCTCTTCGTAACGGCCCGGGTTGGGATAGGGGCATGCGGGCCTTTTGCGCGACGGGCGCCAACTGCTCGGCCGGTAGCTTCCGTAGCTCGCCTGCTGTCCGATCCGGGGCGTGGGACGGTCCGACCACTCGGTCAGCGGCCGGCACTCATGCAGCGGCAGTCGCACGCCCCCCGCCGCCGCGGCCAGCAGGCTCGGCCGGAACGCCTCCGCCAGCACCCGCGCGTCGTCCAGCGCGTGGTGCGCCCGCTGCTGCACGACGCCGAAGTGCGCGGCCAGCGACTCCAGCTTGTGGTTGGGCAGCGGCAGGTCGAGCGCCTTGGACAGGGCGATGGTGCACAGCCGTTGCCGCACCGGTGCCTCGCGCTTCGCGCGCGCGTACTCGCGGGCGATCATCTGCCAGTCGAAGACGGCGTTGTGCGCGACGAGGACCCGGCCGTCCAGCCGGGCCGCGAACTCCTCCGCGACGTCGGGGAAGAGCGGCGCGTCACGGAGTACGTCGTCCGTCAGACCGTGTATCCACACCGGCCCCGGATCGCGCTGCGGATTGACCAGGGTGTACCAGTGGTCCTCGACCTCGCCGCGGGCGTCCAGCCGGTAGACGGCCGCCGAGATGATGCGGTCGTCGCGGGCCAGGCCGGTGGTCTCCACGTCGACGACCGCGTACCCCTGCGGATACGCGGCCGGCCACGCCGTGGCGGACGGCGCTGCGGTCGTGCGGTCTTCGAGCATGGTCAATGAGGATACGGGCCGGGACCGACACTCCGGTCCGGCAGGTGCCCCGTGCCGTCAAGTTCCGGACGCAGGGGAAGTGTTGCGGCATTCCTCGGGCGCACTCACCAGCGGATCGGCACCGGAAGCGCCGTCAGGAGCCCCGACACCGCGACCACCACGCCCAGCGCGACGACCTCCGCGCGCGCGGGGGAGCAGGCGGCCAGCGGGTCGGCGGCACGGCCCAGCCGGACCCTGGCCCACAGTGCGAGGGCGGCGACGGCGGCCACCAGCACCACCTTGGCGAGCAGGACGCGCCCGTACGCGGTCTCCGTGAGCTGGTCCAGGATCGTGCCGGCCGGCATCCGGCGCAGCGAACTGCACACGCCGGTCGCCGTGAGGGCCGCCAGCAGAACGGCGGCCACGCGCGCGTAGAGCCCCAGCAGGGCGGGCCCCGCCTCGGCGTCCCGCCAACGCCGCAGCACCCGCAGCGCGTAGAGCAGACCGCCCGCCCACAGTGAGGCGCACGTCAGATGGACGAGGGTCAGACCGGAGCCGAGCAGCGGGCTGTACTCGGTCGTGGGGTGCGCGCGCAGCGCGTCCGCGACGATCACGGCGGCCAGCGGCCATACCTGCAGCCCGGGCCGGCGGGAGGTCGCGCACAGCCAGGCCGCGAGGAACCCGTTGACCTCCACGAGCGCCAGCTTGCCGTCGCGGGAGGAGTAGAGGCCGCCGACGTCGATGTCGGCCGCGGAGCCCGGCACCAGGTTGCCCGTGGCCACGACCGATGCCAGCCCCAGGGCGGCGACGAAACCGGCGGCGGCCGCGTACGGCGCCCAGCTGCGCGGCCGGTCCGGGGGCGCGCCGGGCAGGGACCCGGCCAGCCGGTTGACGAAGAGTTCGCCGAGCGGCACGCTCAGCGCGGCGAAGAGCACCGTGCGCAGCAGGGCGATGCCGCCGGTGCCGGGCGCCTCGGCCTCCCCGGTGCCGTGCAGCGCGGGGGACGGGCCGAGCACGGGTATCAGCGCGCCGAGGACCACCAGCACGAGTACGGCCACGGCCCGGCCGGTTCCGGAGGGCCGCGAGTGCCGTCCGGTGCCGCTGATCGGGGACGGGGGTCGTATCGAGGTCACCCCAGGATCTTCACCAAGTCGTCAGATCCGGGCAAGTTCCGCCTTCACGAGCCGGGCGCCACGTCGGCCTCGGTCGCGTCCTGCGGGCGGGAAGCGGCCGACCACCACAGCCGCACCTCTTTGCCCGCGTCCTTGGGCCGCAGCTCCCACCCCTGAGCGAGGGCGACTTCGGCGACGTGCCGTCCGCCCACGCCGCGGCGGTCACGCAGCGGTGTCCCGCACCCCGCGGGCGGCCGCGCCTTCTTCGGTTCGCGTGGGACGGAGGCCCGCTCGGTCCACTCGCCCACCGCCTTCTCGACCCGTGCCCGGTAGTAGGCGGTGTCCCCCTCGTGCCGCAGCGCGGGCCACGTCACACCACGAACCCCACCTGGCGATGCCGCCGGGGACGGGGTCGGCGCACTTCAGGCAGCCGCGTTCGAAGCTCTCACCGACTGCCGCACGAGTGGGGCGGCGGACCGGTTCCACCCGGTCCGCCGCCCCCGCGTCACGCGCGCGTACCGGTTACCGGGTCACCGCGTCCAGTGCGTCGGCCATGCCCCAGCCGTAGAAGCCGTTGCGGTTCTTCGGGCCCTCGCACACCGCGTCGACCTTGCCGTCGCCGTCGATGTCGTACGGCTTGGTGCACGCCGTGGCGTCGGCCTGGGCGTACAGCAGGGCCTTGACCATCGCCGGGGAGGCGTGCGGGTGCGTCGACTTGATGAGGGCGGCGACACCCGCGACGTGCGGGGAGGCCATCGACGTACCGGCCATGTAGCCCCACTTGCCGCCGGGCAGCGTGCCCAGGATCAGTCCGCTGGTGGCGGGCGGCTCGGGCGTCTGGTAGGCCGTCGAGTCGCCGCCGGGCGCGGCGATGTCGATGACGCCCCGGCCGTAGTTGGAGAAGGACGACTTGAGGCCCTTCGCGCCGGTCGACGCGACCGTCACGACACCCGGCAGCTGGGTCGGGATGTCCAGGCACTTCGACGGGTCGACCGTCCGGTCACCGGGCGTGGTGTCGTTCGGCGAGGACGGGTCGGTGATCTCGTCGGAGGCCAGGTCGTAGTTCTCGTTGCCGGCCGCGGCGACGTTGACCGCGCCCTTCTTCTCCGCGTACCGCGCGGCCCGCGAGACGGCCTCGACGAGCGCCTTCTGGTCCGGGTCGTCCTTGCAGTTGAAGTACCACGGGTCGGTGTAATAGCTGTTGTTGGTCACGTCGGCGCCGTGCTCGGCGGCCCACATGAAGCCGCAGACCACGGCCTCGGTGTAGAAGAAGCCGTCGGGGTTGCCGACCTTGATGCCGGCCACCTTGACGCCGGGTGCCACGCCGGTCATGCCGACGCCGTTCTTGGCGGCGGCTATCTCCCCGGCCACGTGGGTGCCGTGCGGGCTCTCCGACGCGCTCGGACGCCAGGCGCCGTCGGTGGTGTCCGGCTTGCCCGCCACGCAGTTGACGGACGCCTGCCGGTCGAAGTTCGGGGCGATGTCCGGGTGGGTGTCGTCGACACCGGTGTCCAGGACGGCCACGGTCACCCTGCTGCTGCCCAGCGACTTCTCGTGCGCCTTGTCCGCCTTGATGGCGGGCAGGTCCCACTGCAGCGACTCCAGCGGGTCCTGGCCCTCGGCCTTCGCCGAGGTGGCCTTGGCGGCGGCCAGCTCCGCGCCGCTCAGCACCTGCGGCGCGCCCGTGTCGGTCGTGGCGGCCGAGGGCAGCGGCGCGGTGCGGGTGGCACCGGCCGACTGCACGCCGCGCACCTTGCGCACGCTCTTGGCGAAGTCCGGGTTGGCGGAGTGGACGACGATCACGCCGATCCGGTCGTACGACGCGACGATCGTGCCGCCCGCCCCGGCTATCGCGCGCCGCACGGTGGCCGAAGGGCGGTGCCCCGGGGAGACGTTGACGACGTAACTGAGCGAGGTCCCGTCGGTCGCCGCCGAGGGGGCGGACTCCACCGCGGGGGCGGCGGTGGCCGGGGTGCCCGGCAGGAACGCCAGCGACGCGGCCACGGCCAGGCCGGCCGGGATCGCGAGGGCGCGACGGTGACGCGGGTGGGGTGCGGTCATGCGTGGTGTCTCCAGTCCGTCGGGAAAGCTCGGAAAACGCGTGCGGAGCGCGGGCCCCCCGGGAAACGCGGATGATCCATGGGGTCTCCACATCATCGGCAAACGGCACCTGCCCGAGACACGGGTACGGCTCGGGCAGGTACATGACGTAGTGGTGCAGGGCGAAGTTATCCCCCGAAGCCGCTGGCCAGCAATGACCCGCTCAGAGTGACTTCGGAAAGTGCGGCGGGTGTTGAACCGGTCCCCACGGGGCGCCGTGTCGTTGGTCAGGGAGCCCGAGCACGATCAGGCCCCTGAGAACACCGAGGTCCAGCCGTCATGTCCGTCGTACGAGGAGACTCCGTGGCCACCGACGCACCGCCCCCCTCGAAAGAGGAGCCCCCCTCGCAAGAGGAACACCGACTCCCCTCCGCCGAGGAGTTCTCCGAAGTGCAGCAGAGCGCTGAGTTCGCCGAACTGCGCCGCTCCTTCCGCTCCTTCGCGTTCCCGCTGACCATCGCCTTCGTCGCCTGGTACCTGCTCTACGTGCTGCTGTCGAACTACGCCGGCGGCTTCATGGGCACCAAGCTCTTCGGCAACATCAACGTCGCGTTCGTCTTCGGCATCGCCCAGTTCGTCACCACGTTCCTCATCGCCTGGTGGTACTCGCGGCACGCCGCCGCGAAGCTCGACCCCAAGGCCGAGGCCATCAAGTCCCGGATGGAGGGCGGCGCATGAGCCCCGCACAGTCCGTTTTCGCCGCCGAGCTGGCCGCCAACGAGGCGAGCGAGCACCGGCCGCTCATCATCACGCTCTTCGCGGTCTTCGTCCTCGCCACGCTCGGCATCACCGTCTGGGCCGGCCGCCAGACCAAGGACGCGGCCGACTTCTACGCGGGCGGCCGCCAGTTCAGCGCCTTCCAGAACGGCCTCGCCGTCTCCGGCGACTACATGTCGGCGGCGTCCTTCCTCGGCATCGCCGGCGCCATCGCCCTCTTCGGCTACGACGGCTTCCTCTACTCCATCGGCTTCCTGGTCGCCTGGCTGGTCGCCCTGCTCCTGGTCGCCGAGCCGCTCAGGAACTCCGGCCGCTACACGATGGGCGACGTCCTCGCGTACCGCATGCGCCAGCGTCCGGTGCGCACCGCGGCCGGCACCTCCACGATCGTCGTCTCGATCTTCTACCTGCTGGCCCAGATGGCGGGCGCGGGCGTCCTCGTCTCGCTGCTGCTCGGCATCACCTCCGACGCGGGCAAGATCCTCATCGTCGCCCTCGTCGGCGTCCTGATGATCGTGTACGTCACCATCGGCGGCATGAAGGGCACCACCTGGGTCCAGATGGTCAAGGCCGTGCTGCTGATCGGCGGCACCATCCTGATCACCTTCCTGGTGCTGCTGAAGTTCGACTTCAACATCTCCGACCTGCTCGGCAAGGCCGCGGAGAACAGCGGGGCGGGCTCCGCCTTCCTGGAGCCCGGCCTCCAGTACGGCGCGACGGGCACCACCAAGCTCGACTTCATCTCCCTGGGCATCGCCCTGGTGCTCGGCACCGCCGGTCTGCCGCACATCCTGATCCGCTTCTACACGGTGCCCAACGCCAAGGCCGCCCGTAAGTCCGTGAACTGGGCGATCGGCATCATCGGTGCCTTCTACCTGATGACCATCGCCCTCGGCTTCGGCGCGGCGGCGCTCGTCGGCAAGGACGAGATCATCGCGTCCAACCCGTCCGGCAACACGGCGGCGCCCCTGCTCGCGCTGCACGTCGGCGGCGTCGACTCGGCCTGGGGCGCGATCCTGCTCGCCACGATCTCGGCGGTGGCCTTCGCCACCATCCTCGCCGTCGTCGCCGGCCTCACCCTCGCCTCGTCCTCGTCCTTCGCGCACGACATCTACGCCAACGTCATCCGCAAGGGCCAGGCCACCGAGAAGGAGGAGATGCGGGCGGCCCGCTGGGCGACCGTCTTCATCGGCATCGTCTCCATCGCGCTCGGCGCCCTCGCCCGCGACCTGAACGTGGCCGGCCTGGTCGCGCTGGCCTTCGCGGTCGCCGCGTCCGCCAACCTGCCGACGATCCTCTACAGCCTGTTCTGGAAGCGCTTCACCACCCAGGGCGCCCTGTGGTCGATCTACGGCGGTCTGATCGTCGCCGTCGGCCTGGTGCTGTTCTCGCCCGTCGTCTCCGGCGACCCGAAGGCGATGTTCCCCGACGTGGACTTCGCCTGGTTCCCGCTGAAGAACCCGGGCATCATCTCCATCCCGTTCGGCTTCCTGATGGGCTGGCTCGGCACGGTCCTGTCGAAGGAGGAGCCCGACAAGGCGAAGTACGCGGAGCTCGAGGTCCGGTCCCTGACCGGCACCGGAGCCCACTGACACCCCGCCCGACCGGCGACGACGCGGCCGCTCGTAGATCCCTACGACGCGGCCGCGTCCCGCGTCGTGGGTTCGGGCGGCTGTCGATGTCGGACCGGTCACGTAGGCTCGACGGTGTCGGCGGAGAGAAACGCTCCACCGATCCGCGTCGAGGGAGGGGGCCACGTGCTCATCGACACCTACGGCCGAGTGGCCACCGACCTGAGGGTCTCGCTCACCGACCGCTGCAATCTGCGCTGCACCTACTGCATGCCCGAAGAGGGCCTCCAGTGGCTCGCCAAGCCCGACCTGCTCACGGACGACGAGATCGTCCGCCTCATCGACATCGCGGTCACCTCCCTCGGCATCGAGGAGGTCCGCTTCACCGGCGGGGAACCGCTGCTCCGCCCCGGCCTGGTCGGCATCGTCGAGCGCGTCGCCGCCCTCACCCCGCGCCCCCAGATGTCGCTGACCACCAACGGCATCGGGCTCAAGCGCACGGCCGCGGCCCTGAAGGCGGCGGGCCTGGACCGGGTCAACGTCTCCCTGGACACCCTGCGCCCGGACGTCTTCAAGACCCTCACCCGGCGCAACCGCCACCAGGACGTCCTGGACGGCCTGGAAGCCGCCCGCGAAGCCGGACTCGCCCCGGTCAAGGTCAACAGCATCCTGATGCCGGGACTCAACGACGACGAGGCCCCCGACCTGCTCGCCTGGGCCGTCGAGCACGACTACGAACTGCGCTTCATCGAGCAGATGCCCCTGGACGCCCAGCACGGCTGGAAGCGCGAGGGCATGATCACCGCCGGTGACATCCTGACCTCCCTGCGCACCCGCTTCGAGCTGACCGCGGAGGGCGCGGGGGAACGCGGCTCGGCCCCCGCCGAACGCTGGCTGGTGGACGGCGGCCCGCACCGCGTCGGCGTCATCGCCTCCGTCACCCGCCCGTTCTGCTCGGCCTGCGACCGCACCCGGCTGACCGCCGACGGCCAGGTGCGCACCTGCCTGTTCGCCACCGAGGAGACCGACCTCCGCGCCGCCCTGCGCTCCGACGCCCCCGACGAGGAGATCGCCCGCATCTGGCGCCTGGCCATGTGGGGCAAGAAGGCGGGCGCGGGCCTGGACGACCCGACGTTCGTGCAGCCGGACCGCCCGATGTCGGCGATCGGGGGTTAGGGCCTGTCCGGCGGATCAGGTCGCAGCACCTCGTCGACGCTGGTGAGCGGGGTCTGGTGCGTGCAGCCGCAAGGCGGAGGAGGGCGTCGACGCGGAGCGTCGGCGACCGACGACAACGCCCCGGACGCGCGTGCCGGGCCCCGCGTCCGGGGCATGATCCGCCGGACAGGCCCTAGGCGGGACCTGCCCCGCCGGACCCGCCGGAGACCTCCCGGGTCTCCCACTCGGCGAGCGGGACGACGTCCTTCAGGAAGCCCCGCACCCCGAGGAACTGGGACAGGCTCTCCCGGTGCTCGTCGCACGCGATCCACGTCTTGCGGCGCTCCGGGGTGTGGAGCTTCGGGTTGTTCCAGGCCAGCACCCACAGGGCGGCGGTGCGGCAGCCCTTGGCGGAGCAGATCGGGGTGGTTTCGTCACTCACGGTTTCTTCTCACAGGTCCCCACACATGGCGACGCCGAGCAGCCACGGGGGGAGCTGCCCGGCGTCGGTCCGTCGCTCCGACGGGGGATGCGGAGCGCGTACGAAGTATGTCACGGCTCATCCTTCCCCGGGCCCGGAACAACACGAATTCATCTGAGCATTTCTTCGGCCTGGCGTGGAATCGACGCCGCCGAAGGAGGCGCCGCGGTCACGGTCGGCCGCGTTACTCACCGGCCGCGCGCGGCCCCGGATCGGCCGTGGCGCGCTCCGCGACGGATTCCGCCGTGCCGTTCCCGGCCCGTGGCGGCATGATCATCGGCGGGGTCGGCGCCGTCACGAACGTCGACGGCAAGGATGGCGCGTTCTCACGCCCCGCGTTGGCGATCACGACCGCGATGTACGGCAGCGCCGCCCCGAGGATCAGGGCCGCGATCGCGACGTGCCGTTCCACGTTCCACAGGCAGACCGCGAGGATCACCGACAGGGTACGGATCGACATCGAGATGACGTACCGGCGCTGCCGCCCGCGCACGTCCTCCTGGAGGCCCGTCCGGGCCCCGGTGATCCGGAACACCTCGGCATTGCCGCCGGCACTCTGCTTCCGCATCTGGTTCCACCATCCGCCCGCATCGGACTCTCCCCGCCCCGCTCTCGTCCGCGGCCGCTCGGGGACGCCGGTCCCGGACAACTCACCACGTTACGCCGCGTCCGCGCCGCCCACGAGACCGGGGCACCCCGGTCGGACCGCACCGCGTGCGCCGCCCCGCGCAGGCGCCGGTACCCCGTTCGGCCGTACGCGGCATGCGCCGTACGCGGTACGCCCCGACACTGGTGGCAATGCTCGCGTAGGGCCGGACGAGGAGGCAGCCATGGGCTGGTTGTGGGCGATCATCGTGGGATTCGTGCTCGGCTTGATCGCCAAGGCGATCATCCCCGGCAAGCAGCACATGCCGCTGTGGCTCACCACCATCTGCGGCATGATCGGCGCGATCATCGGCAACGCGATCGCCCGCGCGGCCGGCGTCGAGGCCACGGCCGGCATCGACTGGTGGCGGCACCTGTTCCAGCTGGTGGCGGCCATCATCGTGGTCGGCCTCGGCGACGCCGCCTACACGGCGGTACGCGGCAGCCGGCGACGCGAACGGGCCTGACCCCTCCGGTCCCCGTACGCCGAAGGGGCGGCCCCGGCAGCCATCGACCGCCGGGACCGCCCCTCACGCGTGCACCCGCTCAGGCGCCGGTGACCTCCACCGCGGCCAGGTTCTTCTTGCCGCGGCGCAGCACCAGCCAGCGCCCGTGCAGCAGGTCCTCCTTGGCGGGGACGGCGTCCTCGCCGGTGACCTTGGCGTTGTTCACGTAGGCGCCGCCCTCCTTCACCGTGCGGCGCGCGGCGGACTTGCTGGCCACCAGACCGACCTCGGCGAACAGGTCCACGACCGGGGCCGGCTCGGCGACCTGGACGTGCGGCAGCTCGGACAGGGCCGCCGCCAGCGTCCGCTCGTCCAGCTCGGCCAGGTCCCCCTGGCCGAAGAGGGCCTTGGAAGCGGCGATCACGGCGGCCGTCTGGCCGGCGCCGTGCACCAGCGTCGTCAGCTCCTCGGCCAGCGCGCGCTGCGCGGCACGCGCCTGCGGACGCTCCTCGGTCTGCCGCTCCAGCTCCTCCAGCTCCTCACGGGAGCGGAAGGACAGGATGCGCATGTACCTCGAGATGTCCCGGTCGTCCACGTTCAGCCAGAACTGGTAGAACGCGTACGGCGTCGTCATCTCCGGGTCCAGCCAGACGGCGCCGCCCTCGGTCTTGCCGAACTTGGTGCCGTCCGCCTTGGTCATCAGCGGCGTCGCGTAGGCGTGGACCGACGCGTCCGGCTCCAGCCGGTGCAGCAGGTCGAGGCCGGCCGTGAGGTTGCCCCACTGGTCGCTGCCGCCCTGCTGCATCGTGCAGCCGTACCTCCGGTAGAGCTGGAGGAAGTCCATCGCCTGGAGCAACTGGTAGCTGAACTCCGTGTAACTGATGCCCTCGGAGGACTCCAGCCGCCGGGCCACGGAGTCCTTGGTCAGCATCTTGTTGACCCGGAAGTGCTTGCCGATGTCCCGCAGGAACTCGATCGCCGACAGGCCCTCGGTCCAGTCCAGGTTGTTGACCATCACCGCGGCGTTCTCGCCCTCGAAGGACAGGAACGGCTCGATCTGGCCCCGCAGCCGCCGCACCCAGCCCGCGACGGTCTCCGGCGAGTTCAGCGTGCGCTCCGCGGTCGGGCGCGGGTCGCCGATCTGACCCGTGGCCCCGCCGACCAGCGCCAGCGGCCGGTGCCCGGCCTGCTGGAGCCGGCGCACGGTGAGCACCTGCACCAGGTGCCCCACGTGCAGGGACGGCGCGGTCGGGTCGAAACCGCAATAGAACGTGACGGGACCGTCCGCGAGCGCCTTGCGCAAAGCGTCCTCGTCGGTGGACTGGGCGAACAGCCCGCGCCACTTCAGCTCGTCGACGATGTCCGTCACGGTTCTCGTGTCTCCTACGTGCTCATGCGTGATGATCTTCAGGCAGTCGGGTGACGGCCGACTACGAGGTTATACGCCCTGACTGACAGAGCTCATGTTGAAATCGGGGACCCGCAGCGCGGGCATCGCGGCCCGGGTGAACCAGTCGCCCCACTCCCTGGGCAGCGTCTTCTCCGTGCGCCCCGCATCCGAGGCCCGCCCCAGCAGGTCCACCGGCGACTCGTTGAACCGGAAGTTGTTCACCTCGCCGACGACCTCGCCGTGCTCGACGAGGTAGACGCCGTCCCGGGTCAGCCCGGTCAGCAGCAGCGTCGCCGGATCCACCTCGCGGATGTACCAGAGGCAGGTCAGCAGCAGGCCGCGCTCCGTGCCCGCGACCATCTCGTCCAGGGACCGGTCCGGGTCGCCGCCGTCCAGGATCAGGTTGCCGATCGCGGGCGCCACCGGCAGCCCGGTCAGACCCGCGCTGTGCCGGGTGGTCGTCAGCCGGTGCAGCTCGCCGTCCCGGATCCAGTCGGTCGCCGCCACCGGCAGCCCGTTGTCGAACACCGACTGGTCGCCGCCCGAGGAGTGCGCGACCACGAACGGCGCGCTCTCCAGACCCGGCTCGTGCGGATCGCTGCGCAGCGTCAGCGGCAGCGCACCGAGCCGCTCGCCGACCCGGGTGCCGCCGCCCGGCTTGGAGAACACCGTGCGCCCCTCGACCGCGTCCCGTCCGGAGGCCGACCAGTACTGATAGATCAGCAGGTCCGCGACCGCGGTGGGCGGCAGCAGCGTCTCGTACCGCCCGGCGGGCAGCTCCACCCGCCGCCCGGCCCAGCCGAGCCGTACGGCCAGGTCGGCGTCGAGGGCCGCCGGGTCGACGTCCTTGAAGTCCCGCGTGGCCCGCCCCGCCCACGCCGACCGGGTACGGTCCGGCGACTTGGCGTTCAGCTCCAGCGTCCCGTTCGGCTGGTCGTGCCGCAGCCTGAGCCCCGTCGACGTACCGACGTACGTCGAGGTCATCTCGTGGTTCGCGAACCCGTACAGCTCCCGGCCGCCCGCACGCGCGCGTGCGAACGCCTCCCCGAGGGCCGGCGCGAAGTCGGCGAACACCGCCGAGGAGGTCTCGGCGGGCGCGTCGGTGAAGTCCGGCGACCCCGGCCCGCCCGGGACCAGCGGCTGCGCGTCCTCGGCCGGACCGGCACCCCGCGCGGCGGCCTCCGCTGCGCGCACCAGGGGCTCCAGCTCGTCCACGGTCACGGCCGACCGCGACACCACCCCGGACGCCGTGCCCTGCTGCCCGTCGACGGTGGCGACGACCGTCAGCGTGCGCCCGCGCGTGACGCCGTTGGTGGTGAGCGCGTTGCCCGCCCAGCGCAGGTTGGCGGTGGACTCCTCGTCGGCGATGACGACGCACCCGTCGGCCCGGGACAGCTCCAGCGCCCGCTCGACGATCTCGTGCGGCTTGTTGGTCGCGGCGCTCATCGACCCGCCTCCTGGGTGGTGTTCAGAATGTTGACTCCCTTGAAGAGGGCGGACGGGCAGCCGTGCGAGACGGCCGCGACCTGCCCCGGCTGGGCCTTGCCGCAGTTGAAGGCACCGCCCAGGACGTACGTCTGCGGGCCGCCGACGGCGGCCATGGACCCCCAGAAGTCGGTGGTCGTCGCCTGGTACGCCACGTCCCGCAGCTGGCCGGCGAGCCGCCCGTTCTCGATCCGGAAGAAGCGCTGACCGGTGAACTGGAAGTTGTAGCGCTGCATGTCGATGGACCAGGACCGGTCCCCGACGACGTAGATCCCGCGGTCGACGCCCCCGATCAGATCCTCCGTCGACAGCCCGCCCGGATCCGGCCGCAGCGACACGTTGGCCATGCGCTGCACCGGCACGTGCGCGGGGGAGTCGGCGTAGGCGCACCCGTTGGACCGCTCGAAACCGGTGAGCCTCGCGATCCGCCGGTCGAGCTGGTAGCCCACCAGCGTGCCGTCCTTCACCAGGTCCCAGGACTGGCCCGCGACGCCCTCGTCGTCGTACCCGACGGTCGCCAGGCCGTGCTCGGCGGTGCGGTCGCCGGTGACGTTCATCAGCTCGGAGCCGTAGCGCAGCTTGCCGAGCTGGTCGAAGGTGGCGAAGGAGGTGCCGGCGTAGGCCGCCTCGCAGCCGAGGGCACGGTCCAGCTCGGTGGCGTGCCCGATGGACTCGTGGATGGTCAGCCACAGGTTCGACGGGTCGACCACCAGGTCGTACAGCCCCGCCTCGACGCTCGGCGCGCGCATCTTCTCGGCCAGCAGCTCGGGCATCTCGGCCAGCTCGGCCTCCCAGTCCCAACCGGTCCCGGTCAGGTACTCCCAGCCCCGCCCGGCCGGCGGCGCCAGCGTGCGCATGGAGTCGAACTCGCCGCTGGAGTCGTCCACCGACACCGCGGTGAGCACCGGGTGCAGCCGCACCCGCTGCTGCGTCGTCACGGTCCCGGCGGTGTCGGCGTAGAACTTGTTCTCGTGCACGGTGAGCAGCGAGGCGTCCACGTGATCCACCCCGTCGGCCGCCAGCAGCCGCGCGCTCCAGTCGGCCAGCAGCGCCGCCTTCTCCGCGTCGGGCACACCGAAGGGGTCGATCTCGTACGCCGAGACCCAGGTCTTGTCGGCGTGCACGGGTTCGTCGGCCAGCTCGACCCTCTCGTCCGACCCGGCCGCCCTGATCACCTGCGCCGACAGCTTCGCCATCGCCACCGCCTGCGAGGCGACCCTGGCGGCGGCGTCCAGCGTGAGATCCACGCCGGACGCGAAGCCCCACGTGCCGCCGTGCACCACCCGCACCGCGTACCCGAGGTCGGTGGTGTCCGAGGATCCGGCGGGCCTGGCGTCCCTGAGCCGCCACGACGCGTTGCGCACCCGCTCCAGCCGGAAGTCGGCGTGCTCCGCGCCGAGGGCACGCGCACGGGCGAGCGCGGCGTCGGCGAGGGCGCGTAGGGGGAGTGCCGTGAAGGCTTCGTCGATGCTGTGAGGCACCTGCGTCTCTTTCTGTCGACGTGACCGGTCGTCTGCCGCGACACCGGGGGCTGCGCCGCATCATGTCGCGTCCGCGGTCCGGCGACCACACCTTTCCCGTCGTACCCGGGACCGGTTCTGTAGGGACCCGACAGACAGCCCCGTAAGCCACTGTGGGTGCCCGAGTCTTTGGGGGAGGCCGGGGACCGATAGATTTCCGAGGAAGCCGCCTGCCGTCGCCGTCCGCCGTACGGGTGACCGGACGGGTGGACGACCGCTAGGGAAAGGGTGATCCGTTGAGCCGCTCGGTTCTCGTCACCGGAGGAAACCGGGGCATCGGCCTCGCCATCGCCCGCGCCTTCGCCGACGCAGGCGACAAGGTCGCGATCACATACCGCTCGGGTGAGCCCCCGGAGGGCTTCCTGGCCGTCAAGTGCGACATCACCGACACCGAGCAGGTGGAGCAGGCCTACAAGGAGATCGAGGAGACGCACGGTCCCGTCGAGGTCCTGATCGCCAACGCCGGCGTCACCAAGGACCAGCTCCTGATGCGCATGTCGGAGGAGGACTTCACCTCCGTCCTCGAGACCAACCTCACCGGCACCTTCCGCGTCGTCAAGCGCGCCAACCGCGCCATGCTGCGTGCCAAGAAGGGCCGCGTCGTCCTCATCTCGTCGGTGGTCGGGCTCCTCGGCTCCGCCGGGCAGGCGAACTACGCCGCCTCCAAGGCCGGCCTGGTCGGCTTCGCGCGCTCCCTCGCCCGCGAGCTGGGGTCGCGCAACATCACCTTCAACGTCGTCGCGCCCGGCTTCGTCGACACCGACATGACCAAGGTGCTCACCGACGAGCAGCGGGCCAACATCGTGTCGCAGGTGCCGCTGGGGCGGTACGCGCGGCCGGAGGAGATCGCCGCGACGGTGCGGTTCCTCGCCTCGGACGACGCCTCGTACATCACTGGAGCCGTCATCCCCGTTGACGGCGGACTGGGAATGGGTCACTGATCACCATGAGCGGAATTCTCGAGGGCAAGCGCGTCCTGATCACCGGTGTGCTGATGGAGTCCTCCATCGCCTTCCACGCCGCGAAGCTGGCCCAGGAGCAGGGTGCCGAGATCATCCTGACCGCGTTCCCGCGGCCCACGCTGACCGAGCGCATCGCCAAGAAGCTGCCCAAGCCCACCAAGGTCATCGAGCTGGACGTCACCAACGACGAGCACCTCGCCCGGCTCGCGGACGTCGTCGGCGAGGAGCTGGGCGGTCTCGACGGCGTCGTGCACTCCATCGGCTTCGCCCCCCAGGACGCGCTCGGCGGCAACTTCCTGAACACGCCGTTCGAGTCGGTGGCCACCGCCATGCACGTCTCGGCGTACTCCCTGAAGTCGCTGACCATGGCCTGCCTGCCGCTGATGCAGAACGGCGGCTCGGTCGTCGGCCTCACCTTCGACGCGCAGTACGCCTGGCCGCAGTACGACTGGATGGGCCCGGCGAAGGCCGCGCTGGAGGCCACCAGCCGCTACATGGCCCGTGACCTCGGCAAGCAGAACATCCGCTGCAACCTGGTCTCGGCGGGCCCGATCGGCTCCATGGCCGCCAAGTCCATCCCGGGCTTCGCGGACCTCGCCTCCGTGTGGGACAGCCGTTCCCCGCTGGAGTGGGACCTGAAGGACCCGGAGCCGGCCGGCCGCGGCATCGTCGCCCTGCTGAGCGACTGGTTCCCCAAGACGACGGGCGAGATCGTCCACGTCGACGGCGGTCTGCACGCCATCGGCGCCTGACCGGCCGCCTCGCCGAGGGCCCGCGTCCCGTGTACGGGGTGCGGGCCCTCGCCCGTTCGCCGTTTCTTCCCCGTCCCCCGTCGCCGTCGCCGTCGCCGTCGCCGTCGCCCTCGCCGGAGCGGCGCCCGTGCCGCCCCCGGCCGGGGCGCGAGTCAGTCGTCCGAGGGCGGGCCGAACAGCCCCGGACGGCACACGAACGGATAGGCCGCCGCCTCCTCCGCCGCCGTCGCCGCGTCGCCCGCGCGGATCGCGTCCACCAGCCGGCCGTGGTCCATGTGTGACGCCGGTGTCATGCCCTCGCCCACGTCGCCCCGCAGCCAGTCCCGCAGCACCTCGCTGAGGTCCGCGTACATCGCGGTCAGCACGTCGTTGTGCGAGGCGGCCACGACCGCCAGGTGGAACGTGGCGTCCGCCGCCACGAACGCCTCCGCCTCGCCCGAGTCCCAGGCCTCCTCCCGGCGCAGCAGCAGGGCGTCGATCTGCTTCAGGTCCTTTTCCGTACGCCGCTCGGCGGCCAGGCGCGCGGCGGCCGACTCCAGCGTGGAACGCAGCTCGGCGATGTGCCGGGGTTCCGCGCCCGCGAAGCGGCGCTGCATGACGCCGGCCAGCTCGCTGGTCGCCACGACGTACGTGCCCGAGCCCTGGCGGATGTCCAGCAGCCCGTTGTGCGCGAGCGCGCGGACCGCCTCACGGACCGTGTTCCGGGCGACGCCGAGCTGCTCGACCAGTTCGGGTTCCGTGGGGATGCGGGAGCCGACCGGCCACTCGCCCGAGGCGATCTGCTGCCGCAGCGCGGCGATGACCTGCTCGGACAGGGCCGAACGGCGGGGATGGCTCAGTGGCATGGCTCACCTTCGCACACGAGCGGACGAGCGTGTGGACAACCAATCATCCCATGATTCTATGATGGGTCTCATGGCTAGTGACGAAACCCGGACCGAGACGCGTACGGAGGCGAGTACGGACGTGTGCGCCGAGACGCGCGCCGAGAGCAGGAAGCACGAGGTACCCGGCGAGGCGCCCGCCACGCGCGCGTGGACGACCCGGCTGCTCATCCTCGGTATCGTCCTGGCCGCGCTGAACCTGCGCCCCGCCATCACCAGCCTGGGCGCGCTCCTGGAAGAGGTCCGCGACGGACTCGGCATGAGCGGCAGCGTCGCCGGACTGCTCACGTCAGTGCCTCCGCTGTGCTTCGCCGTCTTCGGGGTCACCGCCCCCCGGCTGGCCCGGCGCTTCGGGCCCGGAGCGGTGGTCTGCGCCGGCATGGTCGCCATCACCGCCGGCCTGCTGATACGCCCGTACGCCGGGGGCACGGGCGGCTTCCTGGCCGCCACCGCCCTGGCACTGATGGGCATCGCGGTCAGCAACGTCCTGATGCCGGTCATCGTCAAGCGCTACTTCCCCGACCGCGTCGGTTCCATGACCGGCCTGTACTCGATGGCGCTCGCGTTCGGCACCTCCGTCGCCGCCGCGGCGACCGTGCCCGTGACGAACGCGCTGGGCGGCCACTGGCAGCCCGGTCTCGCGGTCTGGGCCGTGCTGCCGGCGCTGGCCGTCGTGCCGTGGCTCCCCTTCGTACGGAACCGGAAGACGCCGGCGGCCGACGGATCGTCCACGTCGCAGCCGCGGCGGGAGAGCGTGCGGCCCGCCGGCAAGCCGGTGGAACAGCCGCCGCTGAAGATCACCCGCAGCCGTACGGCCTGGGCGCTCGCCGTCTTCTTCGGCCTCCAGGCCACCGCCGCC
Source organism: Streptomyces sp. CCM_MD2014 (assembly GCF_000772045.1). Classification (GTDB taxonomy): domain Bacteria; phylum Actinomycetota; class Actinomycetes; order Streptomycetales; family Streptomycetaceae; genus Streptomyces; species Streptomyces salinarius. The sequence continues at coordinate 6,803,430 of NZ_CP009754.1, forward strand.
TACATCACGATGGGATGGATGGCGCAGATCTTCCGTGACTCCGGCGTGTCCGCCGGCACCGCCGGGCTGCTGCTCGCCGTCATCATGGTGATGGGCGTGCCGCTCGCCTTCGTCATCCCGCGCGTGGCGACCCGCCTGCCCCACCAGGGCCCGATCGTGCTGGTCCTGGGCCTGTGCGGGCTCGCCGGATACGCCGGTCTGTACTTCGCCCCGGTCGGCGGCGCCTGGGCCTGGGCCCTGCTGCTCGGCGTCTCCAACTGCGCCTTCCCGCTCGCGCTGACCATGGTCGGCATGCGGGCCAGGACGGGAGCGGGCGTGGCCCAGCTGTCCGCCTTCGCGCAGAGCACCGGCTACCTGATCTCCATCCCGGGTCCCCTCCTGGTGGGCGTCCTCTACCAGCACAGCGGCGGCTGGGGACTGCCGATCGCGCTGATGAGCGCGCTGATGGTGCCGCAGATCGTGGTGGGCGTCCTGGCGGGGCGCGACCGCACGGTGGAGGACGAGGCGGGCCGCTGAGCCCGGCGGGCGGTGCCCCGCTCCCGGTGGCCGGTCCGCCGGGCCGGGCCGGTGGGTCGCCGGGAGCCGTCCACGCGGGGGATGCGAGACTTGCCGTATGCCAGTCCTCGATCCGAACCCCCAGCACGGCCAGAAGAAGATGCTGATCGTCTTCGGCTCCTTCCTCGCGATCTTCGTGATCATCGGCGTCATCGCGACCATCGCCTCTCCGTGACGCCGCCCTCACCGAGTGGAGGGTGGGGTTAACCCCCCGTCCCCTAGGGGGTGAGGGTCAGGGTCAAGTGGGTGGACCTCCGGATGGGTTGGGCCCCGCGGAGTCCGTAACTTCGAGATGTGCCCGCGACACGCGGGCCGCGGAGCACGGACCAGGGACGCCCGAAGACCAGCGGAGGCACTCATGTCGGCCCCTATTCAGACCCGGCCTCCCCAGGCGACCCGGGGCGGTGTCGACATCCGGCTGCCCTGGTGGGCCGTGGCCCTGCCCGTGCTGGCCTTCGTCTCGCTGCTCCTGCTCATCCTCAATCCCGCCGACGCCCACGCGGCCGCCGATCAGCCCGCGATAGCCCACCTGCTGGAGCGGGTGGAGCAGCTGACCGGACACTGAGCGCCGACCGCCGTCCGTCACGGGCCCAGCGTGGCGAATCCGCATGTCAACTACCAGAGCCCCGTGGCCTGTTTCATGCGAAGCTGGATGACATGAGCGTCGCAGAACCCCGCAGGATTGTTCTCTTCCGGCATGCGAAAGCCGACTGGCCACAGGTGAGCGACCACGAGCGGCCGCTCGCCGACCGGGGCCGCATGGACGCCGCGGAGGCCGGGCGTCGGCTCGCGGACACCGGAGTCCCCTTCGACCAGGCCCTGTGCTCCACCGCGGTGCGGACCCGGGAGACCTGGAAGCTCGCCGTCCAGGAGTTCCCGCACCGGCCGAAAACCGTCTATGAGGAGCGGATCTACGAGGCCTCGCCCGGCGAGCTGATCGCCGTGCTCAACGAGACCCCCGACGACCTGTCGAACGTGCTGATGATCGGCCACAACCCGGGCATGGAGGCACTGACCGAGATCCTGGCCGGCTCCGCCGAGGACGCGGTCCGCGAGCGGATCGACCGCCGGGGCTTCCCGACCGCCGCCTTCGCCGTCCTGACCTTCACGGGCTCCTGGAAGGACGTGGAGCCCGGCACGGCCACCCTGGTCGACTACTGGGCGCCGACCGACTGACCGCATCCGCGGCACGGGGCCCGGCACCCTGGCGGTCCGGGCCCTCGTCGCGCCGGGCGTCCGCCCGTGCCGCCGCCGTCCGGGCTCCCGGCCGTCAGAGCCGCTCGGGGGAGAGACCGAGGCCGTCGCCGAGCCCCTCGTCCAGCGTGTCCGCGGCTTCGACCTCCTCGCGGGTGATGCCCAGCAGATACAGCACCGTGTCCAGGAAGGGCACGTTCACCGCGGTGTGCGCGGCCTCGCGCACCACCGGCTTGGCGTTGAAGGCGACGCCGAGCCCGGCCGCGTTCAGCATGTCCAGGTCGTTGGCGCCGTCACCGATCGCCACGGTCTGCGACAGCGGTACCCCGGCCTCGGCGGCGAACCGGCGCAGCAGCCGCGCCTTGCCCGCCCGGTCCACGATCTCCCCGGTGACCCGGCCGGTCAGCCTGCCGTCGACGATCTCCAGCGTGTTGGCCTGGGCGAAGTCCAGCCCCAGCTGCTCCCGCAAGGCGTCGGTGACCTGGGTGAAACCGCCGGAGACGACACCCACCTGGTAGCCGAGCCGCTTCAGGGTGCGGATCAGGGTGCGGGCGCCCGGCGTCAGCCGCACCTCGGCGCGCACCTTGTCCACCACCGAGGCGTCAAGGCCCGCCAGCAGGGCCACGCGCGCGTGCAGCGACTGCTCGAAGTCCAGCTCCCCGCGCATCGCGGCCGCGGTCACCTCGGCGACCTTGTCCTCGCAGCCGGCGTGGGCGGCGAACAGCTCGATGACCTCGTCCTGGATCAGCGTCGAGTCCACGTCCATCACGACCAGGCGCTGCGCCCTCCGGTGCAGCCCCGCCGCGACCACCGCGATGTCCACGCCGAGTGCCGCGGCCTCGGTGGCCAGGGCCGTGCGCAGCGGTTCGGTCTCCACGCCGGAGACCGCGAACTCGACGGCGGTCACCGGGTACTTGGCGAGCCGGAAGATCCGGTCGATGTTGCTGCCGGACTCGGTGATCCGGGCCGCTATGGCGGCGGTCGCCTCCGCGGTGAGCGGGTGCCCCAGCACCGTGACCAGGGAGCGGCCGAAACCGCGCGGCCGGTTGTCGCCGATGCCGGAGATGATCTCCGCCTGCAGCTTCAGCGACTCCGCCCAGCTGTGGACGGTCGCCCGGAGGTCACCCTCCAGGCCGCGGGGCGGCTCGGTCACGAGCGCGCACAGCACGATCCGGCCACGGGTGACGACCTGCTCGATGTCGACGACGTCGACGGAGTAGGCGGCGAGGGTGTCGAACAGGCCGGCGGTGATGCCCGGCCGGTCCTTGCCGAAGATCTTGACGAGAAGCGTGGGAACGTCAGAGGTCTGCGTAGCGCTCATGGTGTTCCCACCGTATCCGGCACTGGGTGCCGCCCGCTCCCGAGGTCCGCCTGGCGGACAGCCGGCACGGGGAGGCGCGCGGTGCACACGGCAGGGGCGGCAGCGGGCTGCGGTCCCGCCGCCCCGGAGCCCCGATGCCCACTGCGCACCGTAGGGACGCCGAGGGCGCCGTGCGACCCGGCCTCCCGCGTTCTGCCCAGGTGGGCGGGGGCAGGTGCTCCGCGCTCCGGACGGTGCGGTGCGGCACGATGATTGCCGGCGGCCGCCCTTCACCGTCCGTCCCCGGGCCGTCCCGGCGGGACGGGAGGAGGAGGCGGTGGGGGCGGAGGACGCTCGCCCCAGGGCCGGGACGGGGGGCGTTCACCCGGCCTCGGCGGCCGTCGCGGCGTTCCCGGCGGCGGGGCGAGCGGCCCGGCCACCGTGGGAGCTCCGTACACGTCGTCGTCGGCCTGCCGATCCGCCCCGTCGTCCTCCTGCTGGTCGGCCTCACCGCGCTCCTGGCCCGCCCAATGGCCCCTCCGGTCGGCCGTGGCGGTCTCGTGCCCGGTCCACGGGTCTCTCCGGTCCGTCGTGGCGGTCTCGTGCCTGGTCCACGGGTCTCTCCGGTCCGTCGTGGCGGTCTCGCGCCCCGCCCAGGAGTCCTCCCCGCCCGTCGCGTCGGCCCCGCGCGCCGCCTCGTCGTCGTACGGCCCGGGACCGCAGACCCGACCGCCGACGCCGGGCGGCGGTGTCCCGGGCTGCGTATGGCCCGGCCCCGGCAACCGCCCCGCGTCAGGCGGGCGCGCGTCTTCGGGCTCCCACCCTCCCGGTGCCGTGCCGGGGCCAGCTCCCGCCTCCGCTCGGGACCAGACGTGGGGATGCGTGCCCGGGCCGGGCCGCCGGTACGGGGCACCCGACCGGTACGGCTCCGAGGGCGCCGCCACGGACGTCACACCGCCCCCACCACCCGCACCGCGACCCTCCGTCACCACTCCGGCACCGAGTGCCAACCCCGACGCCCGGGTCCCCGCCGCCCCGCTCACCCGCGCCAGCAGCGCCCCGAGGGACCCCGCGCCCGCACCCCACACGGCGCCCAGCAGCAGCGCCGCCCCGAGATGTCCGCGCAGGTCGATGCCCGCGCCGAAGGCGTCGATCCCGAGCACGGACAGGGAGGCGTCCACGGACACCTCCGTGAGCCACGACAGCAGCGGCAGCGTCAGCGCGCCGGTGACGCCCAGCCGCAGCGCACAGCGCCGAGCGAAGGCGAGGGACCGTGCCTCACCGTGACCCACCGGTGTCCGGACCGCCGTCAGCACCCCGGCCAGCAGCATCGTCAGCGCCGCGGCCACCCCGAGCAGCCACACCCGCCCGTCCAGTTCCGCCAGCCGCCCCAGCGTGACCGGCTCCCCGGTGCCGGACCCGAGCAGGTCGTCCAGGGGAGCCGGGAGGACGTCGACCAGCGCGCCGGTGGCCCGCCCGTCCCAGGGCACGAACAGGCCGACGGGAAGACCGAGCCAGGCCCCGTTCGGCGCACCCAGCAGTGCGGCCCCCGCGATCCGCCGAGGGTGGTCGTCGCCGATCGCCGCCCAGACCGCCGCCGCGCAACCGGCCGCCACCGCCGTCAGCGCCACCGTGACCACGGCGGACACGGCCGGCCGCACCACCCGGTGCACCGCCTCGCACCCGCGCGGCAGCGGAGTGCGGCGCGATGCCAGCAACGCGATCAGCAGCACTCCCGCGGACCAGACGAGACCGCCCAGCAGCGTCGGCGCGGTGTCGACGGTGAACCCGACGGCGGCCCGGGCGCCGACGAGGTCGCCGATCCGGTCGGGCAGCAGCCCGCCGATGTCGCCGCCCACGTCACCGAGCCCGGGAATCTCCGGCCCACCGTCACCGCCGTCACCCCCGCCGGGCAGGTCGTCGAGCCCGATCGAGGCGCCGTCGATCGTGATGACGTCGTGACCCGCCCAGGCCAGTCCGCCCGTCATCGCCACGAACAGCGCGACCACCGCGCCCGCGCGGGCGAGGAGTTCGGCGAGGGAGACGACGATCCCGGCCGCCCGCAGGGACCGCAGGAAGAAGAACGACAGGAACAGCGCGCCGACCAGGCTCACTCCCAGTGGCGTGATCTCGATGGCCGTGTGCGCCTCGGCCCCTTTCAGTCCGAACACGGACACATCACCGTCCGGGGTGACCGACCCACCCGCCCCGAGCGCCACGACCGCCGCGGTCATCGGCCCCAGCGAGCCCGCGGCGTCCGCGTCCAGCAGCCGCAGACCGAGCACCGCCGTGCCCGCCATGCCGATCAACGCCCAGCTCACGGAGGCGATCGCGGACAGCAGGACGTCGCCCCACGGCACACGGATGCCGTACCCCTCGGTTCCGACGCTCGTGGACGCGCTCATGGCAGACCCCCCGATCCGCTGCGCGGTCAGGTTGCCGCGCATGTCCCCCTCGCGTGGAATACCACTCTCCGGGCAGGTTTCAACCCCGTCAACGGGAACGGCCGATGGGTGCCTACGCAGTTTTCACAAGGCCCGACTTTCGGTCAGGGGGGCGAGCCTGAAATAGTTCCCCCCGATGTTCGACATCCCTAGACTCCCCGCGACGGGAGCACATCGGGGGACAACTCAGTGGGGCATGGAGTGCCGGAACTCGTACTGGAATCCAATGGACGGACCTGGACGCTCGATCCGTCCCGGTCATACGCGCTAGGACGCGATCCGCAGGGGGAGCTTGTTTTCGACGATGCCAGGGTTTCCTGGCGGCATGCCACGATCAGTTTCAACGGCCGCAGTTGGGTGGTCGAGGATCACGGCAGCACCAACGGCACGTTCGTACACGGACAGCGCGTCCAGCAGATGGAACTCGGCGCCGGCACGGTGCTGAACCTGGGCAACGCGACCGACGGGCCGCGCGTGAGCCTGAGCGGCGCGCAGGCCCCGGCCGGCACCCCGCAGTCCCAGCCGCAGCAGCAGCCTTACGCCGCGCAGGGCGCCAACGCGGGCTGGGCCCAGCAGGCGCCGCCGCAGCAGGTGCCGCAGCACGGGCACCCGCACCAGGCCCAGCAGGCCGGCTGGCAGCAGCCGCAGCAACCGCCGCAGCAGGCCGCGCCGCACTTCCCCCAGCAGCAGGGCTCCGGCGGCGCGGCGGGGGCGTCACCGGTCCACGGCGACCGCAGCCCGACCACGTTCCACCAGTTCTCGCTCGGTCGCGTGATGCGCATCGGACGTGCCCTGGAGAACGAGCTGGTCGTCTCCGACCTTCAGGTCAGCCGCCACCACGCGGAGTTCCACTCGACGCCCGACGGGCGCATGGAGATCCGCGACCTGGGCTCGCACAACGGCACGTACGTCAACGGTCTGCCGATCGCCAAGGGCGGCTCCCAGCTGCTCGGCCCGACCGACATCGTGGGCGTCGGCCACTCGACGTTCCGGATCGTCGGCGACCGGCTCGAGGAGTTCGTCGACACCGGTGAGGTGTCCTTCTCCGCCCGGCACCTGACCGTCACGGTCGACGGCGGCAAGCAGATCCTCAAGGACGTCTCCTTCGGCGTACCCGAGAAGTCGCTGATCGCGGTCATCGGTCCGTCGGGATCCGGCAAGTCGACCCTGCTCAAGGCGCTCACCGGCTACCGGCCGGCCGACCAGGGCGAGGTCCTGTACGACAACCGGAACCTGTACAAGCAGTTCGCCGAACTGCGCCAGCGCATCGGTCTGGTCCCGCAGGACGACATCCTGCACAAGGAGCTGACCGTCAAGAAGGCCCTCAAGTACGCGGCGAAGCTGCGCTTCCCGGCCGACACCACGGCCGCCGAACGCGACGCCCGCATAGACGAGGTGCTGCGCGAGCTCAAGCTGGACATCCACAAGGACAAGAAGGTCACGTCCCTGTCCGGCGGCCAGCGCAAGCGCGTGTCCGTCGCCCTGGAACTGCTCACCAAGCCGTCACTGATCTTCCTGGACGAGCCGACCTCCGGCCTCGACCCGGGCATGGACCGCGACGTCATGCAGCTGCTGCGCGGCCTCGCCGACGACGGCCGCACCGTCCTCGTCGTCACCCACTCGGTGGCCGAGCTGGCGACCTGCGACAAGCTGCTGGTGATGGCGCCGGGCGGCTCGGTGGCGTACTTCGGCCCGCCCGAGGAAGCGCTGAACTTCTTCGGCTACGACACCTGGGCCGACGTCTTCTCCGCCTTCGAGAACTACCGCGACTACGACTGGGCCGGCCGCTGGAAGGGCTCGCAGCACTACCAGATGTACGCCGCGGACCTGGACGCCGTCGCGCCGCAGTCCGTACAGGTGCCGTCGATGCAGGCGATGAAGCCGCCGAAGCCACAGGGCTGGATGTCCCAGTTCGTGACGCTGGTGCGGCGCTACGTCTCGGTGATCGCCTCCGACAAGGGCTTCCTGGCCCTGATGGTGATCCTGCCGGCCGTGCTGGGCGCGGTGAGCCTGCTCATCGACGCGGACAAGGGCCTGCTGCCCAACCCGGCGAACCCGCAGACCGGTCGGATCATCCCCAACGGCACCGCCACCACGGTCCTGCTGATCCTCGCGGTCGGCGCCTGTTTCGCCGGCGCCGCGAACTCGGTCCGTGAGCTGATCAAGGAACGCGTGATCTACGAGCGGGAGCGCGCGACCGGGCTGTCCCGGTCCGCGTACCTGATGTCCAAGGTCTTCGTGCTCGGTCTGATCACCGTGGGACAGGGCCTGCTGGTCGGCGTGATCGGCTTCGCCTCCCGCGAGATCCCCGAGGAGGGGTTGATCCTGGGCGGCGCGACACTCGTCGAGCTGTCCCTGCCGATCATGGCGCTGGGCTTCACCTCGATGATGTTCGGCCTGATCATCTCCTCGCTGGTGAAGACCGCCGAGAAGACCATGCCGCTGCTGGTGATGTTCGCGATCATCCAGGTCGTCTTCACCGGCTGCCTCTTCGCCCTGAACGGCGCGGTCGGCGTCAACCAGTTCTCCTATCTGATGCCCTCGCGCTGGGCGGTCGCCGCCGCCGGTGCCACGCTGGACTTCAACAAGATCAGCCCGCCCGAGAAGGGGGCCGAGGCCGACCCGCTGTGGGAGCACACCGTCGGCGCCTGGGGACTGGACATGGCCGCGCTGATCGCCCTCGGCGTGATCTGCGGCTTCTTCGTCGCCCGCTTCCTGCGCCGGCACGAGCCCGAGGTCATGCGCAAGTAGCCCGAAATCCGGCGGCGGGCCCGAAGGCCCCCGCACGCCCCGAAGGGCGGCACCCCGTCAGGAGGGTGCCGCCCTTCGGCGTACGGTGCGGCGTCGGCGACGTCGTGAAGAGGTCCGCGCCGACCTCAGTACGCGCTGTCGACGTTGTCCATGGTGCCGTACTTGTCCGCGGCGTAGTTGCACGCGGCGGCGATGTTGGCGACCGGGTCGTAGATGTTCCAGGAGGTACCGGGCACGTGGTACGCCTTGAACGTCGGCGGGATGACCTGGAGCAGGCCCTTCGACGGGATGCCGTTGATGGCGTTGATGTCCCAGTCGTTGATGGCCTTCGGGTTGCCGGAGGACTCCCGCATGATGTTGCGGTGGATGCCCTCGTAGGTACCGGGGATGTCGTGCTTGGCCATGATGGCCCGGGCCTCGCGGATCCAGCCGTCGAGGTTGTTCGGGTAGGACTTGGGCGCGGCCTTCTTGACCTCGGTTCGCTGGGCGGAGCGGCTGGTGGACTCCTTGGCCGCACGCTTGGCGGCGGCCTTCTCGGCGGCGGCCTTCTTCTCGGCGGTCGCCTTCTTCGCGGCCGCCTCCTGCTTGGCCTCGATCGCGGCGACCTTCTGGCTGGCGCCGGCGAGCTGGCCGGTGACGCCGGCGTGCACGTCCTGGATCTGCTTGGTGCTGTACGCCACCTTGGCCGTCGGAGCGGCCTCGCTCGTGGTCGTCGTCTGACCGCTGGCCGGGACGGCGGTGAGGGCGACGGCGGCGGCGCCCAGCGCGCCGACACCGGCGATCGCGGCCTTCTGGTTGCGGTTCAGGGAACGACTGCGACCACGGGGGAGGATGTTCTTGAGCATGGCGGGATAGACCTCTTCGAATAGCGCGGAGGTCGCTCTCGTCCGGTGGGGACAGTTGGTGCTTCCGGCACAAACGCCGCGGGGGAGAACCCACGGCGCTGAGCGACGAGAGCAATTCTTAGCGGCCGCAAAATCCGGAGGCAAAGGTGTGACGTACGATCCGGGATAGTGGATCAGGGAACGGCAAAGCGGGGCAGATTGGACCATCTGCCCCGCTCAAAACGGACGAGTCGTTCTCCTACTCCTCTTCGTACGTGACGTGCGCCCTATGCCCGGGCTCACATCGGCCCCCCACCTTTCTCACTTTTGGTTGCTGAAGCAATGCAATGTGTAAGGGGGTGTGCGACGCCCCGCTACGGCAGGAGGAGATGGACGTCCCCGAACTCGTGCCACAGGTACCGACCCCGCACCGCCGCCTCGTACCCGCGGTCGATCGCCGCCCGCCCCGCCACCGCTTCCAGCATCAGCAGATGCGAGGCCTCGGGCTCGTGCAGGCCCGTCAGCAGTCCCTCCACCACCCGCACCCCGCGCTCCGGAGTCACCACCAGATCGGTCCACCCCGCACGGGCCCGCACCACCCCGTCGGCGCCGGCCGCCGACTCCACCGCCCGCACGGCCGTCGTCCCCACGGCCACCACCCGCCCGTCACCGGCGCGCACGGCGTTGATCAGCCGCGCCGACGCCTCCGGCACGGCGAACCGCTCCGGATACGGGGGCTCGTGCGACTCCGCCGACGCCACCCCCGTGTGCAGCGTCACCGGCGCGAACTGCACCCCGCGGCTCACCAGCTCCGCCACCAGCCGCGCCGTGAAGGGCCGCGCCGCGCTCGGCATCTCCGCACTGCCCGTCCCGTCCGTGGCCGGCAGCGCGAACACCGTCTGGTAGACGGACAGCGGCTGGTCCCGGTCCGTATAGGAGTAGCGGATGGGCCGCCCGTGCTCCCGCAGCAGCGCGGGCACCGCCACCCCCGACACCCGCGCCCACCACAACCGCTCCCCGCGCGCACTCAGCGGTTCCTCCAGCACCAGCCGGGCCCCGCCCGGCAGCCGCACCTTCGTCCCCGCCAGACCACCGCACCCGCGCCCCTCCACTCCATGCGCACGCGCAGGGGAGACGCCTGTCGCCGCCCCGTGCGCCCGCGGGCCGCCCGTCGCGTCCGCACGTGCGCCGTCCGTTCCCTCCGCACGCGCGCGTGCGAGGCCCGCTACCTCCGCACGCGGACGCGTGGTGCCCCTCCCGTCCGGTTCCCGCAGCTCCACCGCCCAGCGGCCGTCGTCCCCGCGCGTGGAGAAGTGCACCACCACGCGCGCGTGCCCGACCCGGCCGTCCACGGCGGCGGCCAGCGTGGGCGAGGTGTTGACCACCAGCAGATCACCGGCCCGCAGCAGTCCCGGCAGCTCCCCGAACGCGTGGTGGGACACCTCGGTGCCGTGCGACACCAGCATCCGAACGCCGTCCCGGTCCAGGCCCGGCCCCCGCTGCTCCACCGGCACCCGGGCCGACAACTCCTCCGGGACCCTCACCGCCGGCGACGACATCACCGCGCCTCCAGCAGCGCCGGAGCCCCGTAGCGCCCACTCGCCGGCCGCTCGTCCAGCAGCCGCAGCAACGCCGGCACGACGCTCGCCGGATCCGGCCGCGGATCGTCGTCGTCCGGTACCGCCGCGGCGTACAGATCCGTGGCCATGTCCCCCGGATCGACCGCCCACACCCGCAGCCCCGGCTCCTCGGCACCGAGCACCGCCGCCAGCTGGTCCAGGGCCGCCTTCGACGCCCCGTAGCCGCCCCACGTCTCGTACGCCTCGGCGGCCGCGTCCGAGCTGACCGTCACCACCGCGCCCGCCGGAGCCGCCCGCAGCAGCGGCAGCGCCTCCCGGACCAGGCCCAGCGCGGCCACGACGTTCACCTCCAGGGCCCGCCGCAGGCCCTCCAGCGGCAGCTCCTCCAGCCGCACCAGCGGCTCGGCGCCCAGCGCGCTCGCATTGCTGACCAGCAGATCCACGCCGCCCAGCCGCCGGGCCTCGGCCACCAGCCCCGCCCGGTGCCAGGAGTCGGTGACGTCACCGGGCAACGCCGCCACGCGCGTGCCGTACGCCTCCAGCGCCGTCGCCGCCTCCTTGAGCACCTCGGGATTCCTGGCGTCCAGCACCAGGTCCCACCCCCGTGCCGCCAAGGCTTCGGCAAGCGCCCGGCCCAGTCCCTTCGACGCCCCCGTGATGATCGCAACCGGCATGGCACACGTCCCCTTCGTCGTCCCCGCCGCCCGTTCGGCCGGCGTGAGCCCAACGTAGGAACCCGGCGCCACCGGTCACCTCGGGCACGGGTCCCGGCCGGGGCGGGCCCTTCGCCCTAGGCCCGGCGGGCGGGACCCGGGACCTAGTCCCACCGCCCTAGGCGACGCCCGCCACCGGGCCGATCCGGCCCCCACCCCCCGCGGGTACCGTGAGGACATGAGCCACGGCCCCCGGTCCGGCCTCACCGCGGTGAGTTCCGCGCTGCTGGCCATGAGCAGGCACCTCGAGGTGCGCGACGTCCTCAAGACGATCGTCGCCTCGGCCCGCGAGCTGCTCGACGCGCAGTACGCCGCCCTCGGCGTCCCCGACGACCACGGCGGCTTCGCCCAGTTCGTGGTCGACGGCGTCAGCGACGAGCAGTGGAAGGCCATCGGCCCCCTGCCGCGCCAGCACGGCATCCTCGCCGCGATGCTCCACGAGGCCACCCCCGAGCGCCTCGGCGACGTCCGCAAGGACCCCCGCTTCGGGGGCTGGCCCTCCGCCCACCCGGACCTGGTCGACTTCCTCGGCCTGCCGATCCGCGACGGCGACGAGGTCATCGGTGCCCTCTTCCTGGCCAACAAGAACTGTCCCAAACCCACGGGCACCTGCGGCTTCACACAGGACGACGAGGAACTGCTCGGCATCCTCGCCCAGCACGCCGCGATCGCCCTCACCAACGCGCGTCTGTACGAGCGCAGCCGCGAGCTGACCATCGCCGAGGAGCGCTCCCGCCTCGCCCACGAACTGCACGACGCGGTCAGCCAGAAGCTGTTCTCACTGCGCCTGACCGCCCAGGCCGCCACCGCCCTGGTCGACCGGAACCCCGCGCGGGCCAAGGACGAGCTGCACCAGGTCGCCACGCTCGCCGCGGAGGCCGCCGACGAACTGCGCGCCGCCGTCGTCGAGCTGCGCCCCGCCGCCCTGGAGGAGGACGGCCTCGTCGCCACCCTGCGCACCCAGATCCAGGTCCTCGACCGTGCCCACTCCGCCCGCGTCACCTTCACCGGCCGCGGCGTCAAGGCCCTGCCCGCCGCCCAGGAGGAGGCGATGCTGCGCGTGGCCCAGGAGGCCCTGCACAACGCCCTGCGCCACTCCGGAGCGGAACACGTCGACGTGACCCTGCACCGGCGGGGCACAGGAACCGTCCTGCGCGTCACCGACGACGGCGGCGGCTTCGACCCCCGCACGGTGCGCCGCGCCGGACGCCACCTGGGCCTGGTCTCCATGCGGGACCGGGCGAACGGCACCGGCGGCCGGCTGACCGTGCGGTCCGCGCCCGGCGAGGGCACCACGATCGAGATGGAGGTTCCCGGTGGCTGACGCGATCAAGGTCCTGCTCGTCGACGACCACCAGGTGGTCCGCCGGGGACTGCGCACCTTCCTGGAGGTGCAGGACGACATCGAAGTGGTCGGCGAGGCCGCCGACGGCGCCGAGGGCGTCGACCGCGCCCAGGAGCTGAAACCCGACGTGATCCTCATGGACGTCAAGATGCCGGGCATGGACGGCGTCGACGCCCTGCGCAGACTCCGGGAACTGGACAACCACGCGCGCGTGCTGGTCGTCACCAGCTTCACCGAGCAGCGCACCGTCGTCCCCGCCCTGCGCGCGGGCGCCGCCGGATACGTCTACAAGGACGTCGACCCCGACGCGCTGGCCGGTGCCATCCGCTCCGTCCACGCCGGGCACATCCTGCTCCAGCCCGAGGTCGCGGGCGCCCTGCTGAGCCAGGAGGAGACCAGCTCCGGGCCGGGCCGAGCGGGTTCCCTCACGGAGCGGGAGCGCGAGGTGCTGGGCCTGATCGCGGACGGCCGCTCCAACCGGGAGATCGCGCGTGCGCTGATCCTCTCCGAGAAGACCGTGAAGACCCACGTCTCGAACATCCTCATGAAACTCGACCTCGCGGACCGCACCCAGGCGGCCCTGTGGGCCGTGCGCCACGGCGTGACCGGCTGAGCGACCGCCGACTGCCGTGACCGGGCCGCTCCTGTACGCGGCGGGGCGGCGGAGGGTTCCCCTCCGGTCGGAGATTCATACCGTCGTGGGAATGTCCCCCATATGGCGCATCCTTCGAGGGGTCCGGCCGTTCTTCAGGGCGCACCACGGCGACTGCCGCGGTGATCGCAAGGAGGGCTTGTAAGTGAAGAACCTGAAGAAGGCAGCGGCCGTGACGATGGTGGCCGGCGGGCTGATCGCCGCCGGCGCGGGCATGGCTTCCGCCACCGACGGCGGCGCCCACGCCCACGGCAAGGCCGTCGGCTCCCCGGGCGTCGCCTCCGGCAACCTGGTGCAGGCGCCGATCCACATCCCGGTCAACGCCGTCGGCAACAGCGTCAACGTCATCGGCGTCCTGAACCCGGCCTTCGGCAACCTGGGCGTCAACCACTGACGCAGGCCACCCCTCCCACCCGTGCCACCCCGCCAGCGGGCAGTCGCGTGCCGCCCGAGCAGCGGGCAGTCGTGCCGCTGGGGCGGCACGGGTGGGCGCTGCGGCACCTCGCCGGCGCCGAGCAGCGCATCCCCCCGCCCCACGCCCCCACTCACGCCGGGCCGCCGCCAAGACACGGCACCGTCACTCGGGCCGCTCCACCACAACGGAGTTGTACGCCGCGACCTGCGCCCGCCGAGCCACCCGCTCCACCGGCCTGAGCGCATCCCCCCGCGCGGCCATCTCGGACGCGCTCACCGCACCCCCGTGCCCGTTCTCGGACGCCAGCGACACCAGCATCCCCACCCGCTGCGCCAACTCCAGCACCCGCACCGCCCGCGGCGGGTACCCCGGCGCCAGCACCTCCCGCCCAGAGGACCGCTCCGCCCGCGCCCGGTACGCCGCGACCGCGGCCTCCGCCACCGGCCCCGACCCGGCGACGTCCAGCCGCGTCAGCACCTCCGTCGCGTCCCGCAGCGCCTCCGCCAGCTCCCGCTCCGCCTCCCCGAGCGAGGGCACGTCCGCCGGCGGCGCCTCCCGCACCGGCAGGCAGTGCCACACCACCTCGACGTGCACGTCACCCTCGGGCCCCGCCTCGTACACCTCCGGCACCAGCCCCAGCGCCGCCCCCTCGCAGATCACCGCCTCCTCGGCCTCCAGGGCCCGCGCGTTGAACTCCGGCGGCCCGCTCAGCCCCAGCGGATGCCCCGGCGCGGGCAGCGCGACCCGTAGCCCACTCGCCCCGAGCGCGCGAAGCCGCCCCAGTGCGAGCGTGAGACCGACCGGCGCGTCCTCACCCGGCAGCCCCTCCACCCGGTGCACGGCGTCGTCGCCCACGATCGCGACCGCGGCGTCGTCCGGCGAGACCATGTGGGCAATAAGGGCATTTCCCCAGGCGGCAAGGCGCCCTGCGCGTGGTTCCGAGAGCATGCCCCCACCCTAAGGAGCGGACCGATGGAACAGTGAAGCCGACCGGTGGCGTAGATTTCGTGGAGGGGCCTGCGCCCACCGGCGCCGCGGCCCGAGCCACAGGTGTACGCGACAGCCGAGACCGGCCACAATGCAAGGGGAGACAACGCGCTCATGAGCGATGTTCTGGAGCTTCAGGACGTATCCGTGGTCCGCGAGGGCCGGGCTCTGGTGGACCAGGTCTCCTGGTCGGTCAAGGAGGGCGAGCGCTGGGTCATCCTCGGCCCCAACGGCGCCGGCAAGACCACCCTCCTCAATGTCGCGTCCAGCTACCTCTACCCGAGCAACGGCACCGCCACCATCCTCGGCGAGACGCTCGGCAAGCCCGGCACCGACGTCTTCGAGCTGCGTCCGCGCATCGGCGTCGCCGGCATCGCCATGGCCGACAAGCTGCCCAAGCGCCAGACCGTCCTGCAGACCGTCCTGACCGCCGCGTACGGCATGACGGCCGGCTGGCAGGAGGAGTACGAGGACATCGACGAGCAGCGCGCCCGTGCCTTCCTCGACCGCCTCGGCATGACCGAGTACCTGGACCGCAGGTTCGGCACCCTCTCCGAGGGCGAGCGCAAGCGCACCCTGATCGCCCGCGCCCTGATGACCGACCCCGAACTGCTCCTCCTCGACGAGCCCGCCGCCGGCCTCGACCTCGGCGGCCGCGAAGACCTCGTCCGCCGCCTCGGACGGCTCGCCCGCGACCCCATCGCACCCTCCATGATCATGGTGACCCACCACGTCGAGGAGATCGCCCCCGGCTTCACCCACGTCCTGATGATCCGTCAGGGCAGGGTCCTGGCCGCCGGCCCCCTGGAGCTCGAACTCACCTCCCGCAACCTGTCCCACTGCTTCGGACTCCCGCTCATCGTCGAGCAGGCCGGGGACCGTTGGACCGCGAAGGGGCTCCCGCTGTCCTGACCCGCCCCCCGTGCGCCCTGTCCCCGACGTCCCCAACGGACCTACCATGACAGCGTGAACGACATCGACGCATGGGTGTGGTGGCTCGTCGCCGCGGCAGCGCTCGGAATCCCGCTCGTGGTGACCGCGATGCCGGAGTTCGGGATGTTCGCCGTCGGCGCGGTCGCCGCCGCCGTCACCTCAGGGCTGGGCGCGGACCTGGTCGTCCAGGTCCTCGTCTTCGTCATCGTCTCGGTCGCCCTCATCGCCGTCGTACGGCCCGTCGCCGCCCGGCACCGCGCCCAACAGCCCCAACTGGCCTCCGGCGTGGCCGCGCTGAAGGGCAGACAGGCCGTCGTCACCGAGCGCGTCGACGGCGCCGGCGGGCGCATCAAACTCGCCGGAGAGATCTGGTCGGCACGCGCCCTCGACACCGGGCGCGTCTTCGAGCCCGGCGAGGAAGTGGACGTGGTGGAGATCGACGGAGCCACGGCCGTCGTCATGTGACCCCGCCGTGCCACAAGTGGCCCGAACGACCCCCGAGGCGTGCGACGGTCTGTCAGACTCGACCAGCAAGATCCTCAACAGCCGTAAGATCAGCACTAGTCAGAGCCGGACAGCGGTCCGGTCGCCGATAGGATCTGCCGGAGCGCCGAGGCGGAGAAGGGGACGGGGACAACCACGATGGAACCGATCATCATCGTCCTGATCATCCTGGTGGTGTTGGTCTTCATCGCCCTGATCAAAACCATCCAGGTCATCCCACAGGCCAGCGCCGCCATCGTCGAGCGCTTCGGCCGCTACACGCGGACCCTCAACGCGGGCCTCAACATCGTGGTCCCGTTCATCGACACCATCCGCAACCGCATCGACCTGCGCGAACAGGTCGTCCCCTTCCCACCGCAGCCGGTCATCACCCAGGACAACCTGGTCGTCAACATCGACACCGTCATCTACTACCAGGTGACCGACGCCCGCGCCGCCACCTACGAGGTCGCCAGCTACATCCAGGCGATCGAGCAGCTCACCGTCACCACTCTGCGGAACATCATCGGCGGCATGGACCTGGAGCGGACCCTGACCTCCCGCGAGGAGATCAACGCGGCCCTGCGCGGGGTCCTCGACGAGGCCACCGGCAAGTGGGGCATCCGCGTCAACCGCGTCGAGCTCAAGGCCATCGAACCGCCCACCTCCATCCAGGACTCCATGGAGAAGCAGATGCGCGCCGACCGCGACAAGCGCGCCGCGATCCTCCAGGCCGAAGGTGTCCGGCAGTCCGAGATCCTGCGCGCCGAGGGTGAGAAGCAGTCCCAGATCCTGCGCGCCGAAGGTGAGGCCAAGGCCGCGGCCCTGCGCGCCGAGGGCGAGGCCCAGGCCGTCCGCACCGTCTTCGAGGCCATCCACGCCGGAGACCCGGACCAGAAGCTGCTCTCGTACCAGTACCTCCAGATGCTCCCGAAGATCGCCGAGGGCGACGCCAACAAGCTCTGGATCGTCCCCAGCGAAATCGGCGACGCCCTCAAGGGTCTCTCCGGCGCCATGGGCAACATCGGCGGCCTGGGCGGCGGTTCGGGCAGCGGAGGCGGCAACGGCGGCGCGAGCGTCCCCGCCCAGGAACGCCGCGAGAAGCCGTCGATCGACTGACGGTACTTCTGAGCGCCGGGCAATCCCCGCGTCCCGAGGGGGCGCGGGGGACTGCGCGACAAGCCACGACGAACCCGCAGTCAGCGACGCACAGCACCCCCACGGTGGGCACTCACGCCGCGTCCAGCACCAACCACTCCGGCAGCGCGGCGAAGTCGTCCCGGGCCAGCGCCAGCAACATCGCGTCCGCGGGAGTCGGCTCGAACGGCTCCCGGAGCAACGGCATCCCCGCCTGCTCCGGAGTCCGGTTCGCCTTCCGGTGATTGTCCTCCGCGCACGAGGCCACCGTGTTCAGCCACGTGTCCTGCCCGCCGTGCGACCGCGGCACCACGTGGTCGACGGTCGTCGCCCGCCGCCCGCAGTACGCGCACCGGTGCCGGTCCCGGACCAGCACGCCCCGCCTCGACCACGGAGCGCGTCTTCGGAACGGCACCCGTACGTATTGGCACAGCCTGATCACCCGCGGCGCGGGTATGTCGAGCGCGGCTCCGCGCATGCGCAGCGAGGGGTGGGCCTGTTCGACGACGGCCTTGTCCTGGAGCACCAGAACGACGGCTCGATTCAACGTCACCGTCGACAACGGCTCGAAGCTCGCGTTCAGCACCAGCGTGTCCCGCATACCAGCCCACCTCCCGTGCGCACCGGCCCACCCCCTGGCGGGCTGGGAACAACTCTGGCCGGGCACGCCGGGATGGACAACGCAATATCTGCTGCTCCGACGAGGGATACCCCCTCGCCACCCCCGGCAACAAAAATGCCCGCCCCTGATCCATTCCAAGACCGGGAGCGGGCAAACGTTCCATGAACGCTCGGAACACTCAGCTGTCCGCGGGCACCTCGTACTCCCCGATCAGCTGGGCACGCGCGATCGTGTGGAACCGCAGGTTGAAGCCGACGAAGGCGGGGGTGCCGTCCGCGTCCGGCCCGAGCTTCTCCTGGTCCACGGCGTACACCGTGAACACATACCGGTGCGGTCCGTCCCCGGCCGGCGGCGCGGCACCGCCGAACTCCTTGCTGCCGTAGTCGTTGCGCGCCTGTACGGCCCCCGCGGGCAGTCCCTCGAACGCGCCGCTGCCCGCGCCCGCCGGCAGCTCGGTCACCGAGGCCGGGAGGTCGAACACCACCCAGTGCCAGAATCCGCTGCCCGTCGGGGCGTCCGGGTCGTAGCAGGTCACGGCGAAGCTCTTGGTCTCGGCAGGGAAGCCCTCCCACCGCAGATGCGGCGAGGTGTTCCCGGCCGCGTAGACCTGAGCGTCCTTGAGCGTCCCGCCCTCCTGAACGTCCTCACTCGTGACGGTGAACGACGGCACGGGCGGGTGGAAGTCATGGGGGAGCGGACGCCGCTTCAGCTCGGTCACCTCGGTACCTCCTGATGTTCTGGTGCAGAGACGACCGAGCCTACGGGCTTCTCCCCTGGATCCCTCAGAACCAGTTGCGCTTGCTGCCGACCTCCGACAGCCACTGGTTGAGGTACGCCGTCCAGTCGGTGCCCTGGTAGTCGTTCAGCCCGACCTTGAAGGAACGGAACGTGTCGCTGCCCTCGCTGAACAGCCCGGGCTTCTTGTCCATCTCCAGCACGACGTCCATCGCCTGCGCGTCGGCGACGAAGCTCAGCTCGACCTGGTTCAGCCCGCGGTACTGCTGCGGCGGGAAGAACTCGATCTCCTGGTAGAAGGGGAGCTGCTGCCGCGTACCCCGGATGTGACCGCGCTCCATGTCCGCGCTCTTGAAACGGAAGCCCAGGCCGATGAACGCGTCCAGGATCGCCTTCTGCGCCGGCAGCGGGTGCACGTTGATCGGGTCCAGGTCACCGGAGTCCACGGCGCGCGCGATCTCCAGCTCCGTGGTGACGCCGATGTTCATCCCGCGCAGCGCCTGCCCGTCGATCATGGTGATCGGCGTCTCCCACGGAATCTCGAGGCCGAACGGCACCGCGTGCACCGCACCGGCCTTCAGCGCGAAGGCACCGCCGAGCCGCACCTTGGTGAACTCGATGTCCTGCTTGTACTCCTGGTCGCCGCTCTCCACCTCGACCTTGGCCTGGAGCCCGACCGACAGCCCCTCGATCTCCTGGTCGACGGACCCTCCCTGGATCCGCACCTCGCCCTGGACGACACCCCCCGGAACGACGTTGACCTCGCTCAGCACGGTCTCGACCGAAGCCCCGCCGGCCCCCAGGCTCGCGAGCAGCTTCTTGAACGCCATGTCTCTCCCTCTCCAGGCTTACGTGTGGATCCTCGATCCATACAAACGCGATCCGGCTGTGGCCGGTTCCGCGCCCCACACCCTGGCAAGGCGGACGCTCCGTGACCACCCCCGCGCACGGTCCCGGCTGCGTTACGCTCGGACGGCATGATCGCGAGCCCCGACCGTACGCCCCTGCCCAGGGACTTCTTCGACCGCCCCGTTCTCGAGGTGGCACCCGACCTCCTGGGCCGCATCCTGCTGCGCAACACCCCGGACGGTCCGATCGCCCTCCGCCTGACGGAGGTGGAGGCCTACGACGGTCAGAACGACCCCGGTTCCCACGCCTACCGAGGCCGCACCCCCCGCAACGAAGTGATGTTCGGCCCGCCCGGCCACGTGTACGTCTACTTCACCTACGGCATGTGGTTCTGCATGAACCTGGTGTGCGGTCCCGAGGGCCGGTCGAGCGCGGTTCTGCTCCGGGCCGGCGAGATCATCGAGGGCGCCGAGCTGGCCCGGGCCCGCCGACTCTCGGCCCGCAACGACAAGGAACTGGCCAAAGGCCCGGCCCGCCTCGCCACCGCCCTGGGCGTGGACCGCGCGCTGAACGGCACGGACGCGTGCACCTCCGAGGACACCCCGCTGCGCATCCTGACGGGCGCTGCCGTCCCCGGTGACCAGGTACGCAACGGTCCCCGGACGGGTGTGGCCGGCGAAGGCGGCGTCCATCCCTGGCGCTACTGGGTCGCCGACGACCCGACGGTCAGCCCGTACCGGGCACATGTCCCGAGGAAGCGCCGAAGTTGACTCTCCTTTGGGAGACGCGTAACGTAGCCCGAGCCGCTTGACCCGGGTACGGCAATCGCCTGCAGCCGGAAGCGGCCAACCCACTACCTACGACTTCCCTCAGCGGGAGCGAATTCGGCATGTCCGCATGCTCGAATTCGAACTCGCAGGACTCGATTATGAGTCCCCGGAGAAATCGGCTAACGTAGTGAATGTCGAAAGGCCGACGGGCGAAAGCCGGAAGCCGACGACAAAACCCGCCGACAGGGAATCGGATCGGAAAAGATCTGATAGAGTCGGAAACGTAAGACCGAAGGGAAGCGCCCGGAGGAAAGCCCGAGAGGGTGAGTACAAAGGAAGCGTCCGTTCCTTGAGAACTCAACAGCGTGCCAAAAGTCAACGCCAGATATGTTGATACCCCGACCTGATCGGTTCGATCGGGTTGAGGTTCCTTTGAAATACACAGCGAGGACGCTGTGAACGTCGGGATTATTCCTCCCGATGTTCCGCTCTCGTGGTGTCACCCGATTACGGGTAAACATTCACGGAGAGTTTGATCCTGGCTCAGGACGAACGCTGGCGGCGTGCTTAACACATGCAAGTCGAACGATGAACCACCTTCGGGTGGGGATTAGTGGCGAACGGGTGAGTAACACGTGGGCAATCTGCCCTGCACTCTGGGACAAGCCCTGGAAACGGGGTCTAATACCGGATACTGACCTGCCAAGGCATCTTGGCGGGTCGAAAGCTCCGGCGGTGCAGGATGAGCCCGCGGCCTATCAGCTTGTTGGTGAGGTAATGGCTCACCAAGGCGACGACGGGTAGCCGGCCTGAGAGGGCGACCGGCCACACTGGGACTGAGACACGGCCCAGACTCCTACGGGAGGCAGCAGTGGGGAATATTGCACAATGGGCGCAAGCCTGATGCAGCGACGCCGCGTGAGGGATGACGGCCTTCGGGTTGTAAACCTCTTTCAGCAGGGAAGAAGCGAAAGTGACGGTACCTGCAGAAGAAGCGCCGGCTAACTACGTGCCAGCAGCCGCGGTAATACGTAGGGCGCAAGCGTTGTCCGGAATTATTGGGCGTAAAGAGCTCGTAGGCGGCTTGTCGCGTCGGTTGTGAAAGCCCGGGGCTTAACCCCGGGTCTGCAGTCGATACGGGCAGGCTAGAGTTCGGTAGGGGAGATCGGAATTCCTGGTGTAGCGGTGAAATGCGCAGATATCAGGAGGAACACCGGTGGCGAAGGCGGATCTCTGGGCCGATACTGACGCTGAGGAGCGAAAGCGTGGGGAGCGAACAGGATTAGATACCCTGGTAGTCCACGCCGTAAACGGTGGGCACTAGGTGTGGGCAACATTCCACGTTGTCCGTGCCGCAGCTAACGCATTAAGTGCCCCGCCTGGGGAGTACGGCCGCAAGGCTAAAACTCAAAGGAATTGACGGGGGCCCGCACAAGCGGCGGAGCATGTGGCTTAATTCGACGCAACGCGAAGAACCTTACCAAGGCTTGACATACACCGGAAAGCATCAGAGATGGTGCCCCCCTTGTGGTCGGTGTACAGGTGGTGCATGGCTGTCGTCAGCTCGTGTCGTGAGATGTTGGGTTAAGTCCCGCAACGAGCGCAACCCTTGTCCCGTGTTGCCAGCAACTCTTCGGAGGTTGGGGACTCACGGGAGACCGCCGGGGTCAACTCGGAGGAAGGTGGGGACGACGTCAAGTCATCATGCCCCTTATGTCTTGGGCTGCACACGTGCTACAATGGCCGGTACAATGAGCTGCGATACCGCAAGGTGGAGCGAATCTCAAAAAGCCGGTCTCAGTTCGGATTGGGGTCTGCAACTCGACCCCATGAAGTCGGAGTCGCTAGTAATCGCAGATCAGCATTGCTGCGGTGAATACGTTCCCGGGCCTTGTACACACCGCCCGTCACGTCACGAAAGTCGGTAACACCCGAAGCCGGTGGCCCAACCCCTTGTGGGAGGGAGCTGTCGAAGGTGGGACTGGCGATTGGGACGAAGTCGTAACAAGGTAGCCGTACCGGAAGGTGCGGCTGGATCACCTCCTTTCTAAGGAGCACTTCTTACCGGTCTTCGGACTGGTCAGAGGCCAGGATGCGAGCGAACGTCTCGCACTGGTTGCTCATGGGTGGAACGTTGACTACTCGGTCGGGACCACGGGTCGGTGGCTGCTAGTACTGCTCTTCGGAGCGTGGAACGCACGATCACCGGACGGGTTACGGTCGGGCACGCTGTTGGGTGTCTGAGGGCACGGCCGTGAGGCTGGGTCTTCGGTTGCCGGCCCCAGTGCACTCGGGAGTTTTTCCCGGGGTGATGGGTGGTTGGTCGTTGTTTGAGAACTGCACAGTGGACGCGAGCATCTGTGGCCAAGTTTTTAAGGGCGCACGGTGGATGCCTTGGCACCAGGAACCGATGAAGGACGTGGGAGGCCACGATAGGCCCCGGGGAGTCGTCAACCAGGCTTTGATCCGGGGGTGTCCGAATGGGGAAACCCGGCAGTCGTCATGGGCTGTCACCCGCTGCTGAACACATAGGCAGTGTGGAGGGAACGCGGGGAAGTGAAACATCTCAGTACCCGCAGGAAGAGAAAACAACCGTGATTCCGGGAGTAGTGGCGAGCGAAACCGGATGAGGCTAAACCGTTCACGTGTGAGACCCGGCAGGGGTTGCGTGTGCGGGGTTGTGGGATCTCACTTCTGTTGTCTGCCGGCAACAGGGCGAGTCAGAAACCGTTGATGTAGGCGAAGGACATGCGAAAGGTCCGGCGTAGAGGGTAAGACCCCCGTAGTCGAAATGTCAGCGGCTTGCTTGTGAGACACCCAAGTAGCACGGGGCCCGAGAAATCCCGTGTGAATCTGGCGGGACCACCCGCTAAGCCTAAATATTCCCTGGTGACCGATAGCGGATAGTACCGTGAGGGAATGGTGAAAAGTACCGCGGGAGCGGAGTGAAATAGTACCTGAAACCGTGTGCCTACAAGCCGTGGGAGCGTCGGATACGTGCTTGCACGTGTCTCGTGACTGCGTGCCTTTTGAAGAATGAGCCTGCGAGTTTGCGGTGTGTTGCGAGGTTAACCCGGGTGGGGAAGCCGTAGCGAAAGCGAGTCCGAATAGGGCGTTTCAGTAGCACGCTCAAGACCCGAAGCGGAGTGATCTAGCCATGGGCAGGTTGAAGCGGCTGTAAGAGGTCGTGGAGGACCGAACCCACCAGGGTTGAAAACCTGGGGGATGACCTGTGGTTAGGGGTGAAAGGCCAATCAAACTCCGTGATAGCTGGTTCTCCCCGAAATGCATTTAGGTGCAGCGTCGTGTGTTTCTTGCCGGAGGTAGAGCACTGGATAGGCGATGGGCCCTACCGGGTTACTGACCTTAGCCAAACTCCGAATGCCGGTAAGTGAGAGCGCGGCAGTGAGACTGTGGGGGATAAGCTCCATGGTCGAGAGGGAAACAGCCCAGAGCATCGACTAAGGCCCCTAAGCGTACGCTAAGTGGGAAAGGATGTGGAGTCGCACAGACAACCAGGAGGTTGGCTTAGAAGCAGCCACCCTTGAAAGAGTGCGTAATAGCTCACTGGTCTAGTGATTCCGCGCCGACAATGTAGCGGGGCTCAAGCGTACCGCCGAAGTCGTGTCATTGCGATATGTACCCCCAACGGGGATCGTGATGGGTAGGGGAGCGTTGTCTGCCGGGTGAAGCAGCACCGGAAGGTAGTTGTGGACGGTTGACGAGTGAGAATGCAGGCATGAGTAGCGATACAAACGTGAGAAACGTTTGCGCCGATTGACTAAGGGTTCCTGGGTCAAGCTGATCTGCCCAGGGTAAGTCGGGACCTAAGGCGAGGCCGACAGGCGTAGTCGATGGATAACCGGTTGATATTCCGGTACCCGCTGTGAAGCGTCAAACATCGAGCATCGTGATGCTAAGGCCGTGAAACCGTCCGCTGCCGGCTTTGCCGTCAGTGGGAGTGGTGGAGCCGCCGACCCAAGCGGTTAGTAGGTGAGTGATGGGGTGACGCAGGAAGGTAGTCCATCCCGGGCGGTGGTTGTCCCGGGGTAAGGGTGTAGGCCGGTGTGTAGGTAAATCCGCACACCTTGTGGCTGAGACCTGATGCCGAGCCGATTGTGGTGAAGTGGATGATCCTATGCTGTCGAGAAAAGCCTCTAGCGAGTTTCATGGCGGCCCGTACCCTAAACCGACTCAGGTGGTCAGGTAGAGAATACCGAGGCGTTCGGGTGAACTATGGTTAAGGAACTCGGCAAAATGCCCCCGTAACTTCGGGAGAAGGGGGGCCACGCCTGGTGACGGAGTTTTCCTCCTGAGCTGGGGGTGGCCGCAGAGACCAGCGAGAAGCGACTGTTTACTAAAAACACAGGTCCGTGCGAAGCCGTAAGGCGATGTATACGGACTGACGCCTGCCCGGTGCTGGAACGTTAAGGGGACCGGTTAGCTCCATTTCGGTGGGGCGAAGCTGAGAACTTAAGCGCCAGTAAACGGCGGTGGTAACTATAACCATCCTAAGGTAGCGAAATTCCTTGTCGGGTAAGTTCCGACCTGCACGAATGGCGTAACGACTTCTCGACTGTCTCAACCATAGGCCCGGTGAAATTGCACTACGAGTAAAGATGCTCGTTTCGCGCAGCAGGACGGAAAGACCCCGGGACCTTTACTACAGTTTGATATTGGTGTTCGGTTCGGCTTGTGTAGGATAGCTGGGAGACTGTGAAGCTCGCACGCCAGTGTGGGTGGAGTCGTCGTTGAAATACCAGTCTGGTCGTGCTGGATGTCTAACCTGGGTCCGTGATCCGGATCAGGGACAGTGTCTGATGGGTAGTTTAACTGGGGCGGTTGCCTCCTAAAGAGTAACGGAGGCGCCCAAAGGTTCCCTCAGCCTGGTTGGCAATCAGGTGTTGAGTGTAAGTGCACAAGGGAGCTTGACTGTGAGACCGACGGGTCGAGCAGGGACGAAAGTCGGGACTAGTGATCCGGCGGTGGCTTGTGGAAGCGCCGTCGCTCAACGGATAAAAGGTACCCCGGGGATAACAGGCTGATCTTCCCCAAGAGTCCATATCGACGGGATGGTTTGGCACCTCGATGTCGGCTCGTCGCATCCTGGGGCTGGAGTCGGTCCCAAGGGTTGGGCTGTTCGCCCATTAAAGCGGTACGCGAGCTGGGTTTAGAACGTCGTGAGACAGTTCGGTCCCTATCCGCTGTGCGCGTAGGAGTCTTGAGAAGGGCTGTCCCTAGTACGAGAGGACCGGGACGGACGAACCTCTGGTGTGCCAGTTGTTCTGCCAAGGGCATGGCTGGTTGGCTACGTTCGGGAGGGATAACCGCTGAAAGCATCTAAGCGGGAAGCCTGCTTCGAGATGAGGACTCCCACCCACTTGATGGGGTAAGGCTCCCAGTAGACGACTGGGTTGATAGGCCGGATCTGGAAGCACCGTGAGGTGTGGAGGTGACCGGTACTAATAGGCCGAGGGCTTGTCCTCAGTTGCTCGCGTCCACTGTGTTAGTTCTGAGGCAACGACCGTTGCCGGCTTTGAGTAGAGCACACAATTAAAGAGTGTGCTTGTTCGCTCGAAACCATTAGGGTTTCGGTGGTCATAGCGTAGGGGAAACGCCCGGTTACATTTCGAACCCGGAAGCTAAGCCTTACAGCGCCGATGGTACTGCAGGGGGGACCCTGTGGGAGAGTAGGACGCCGCCGAACAATCTTTGGAAAGGACCCCTGGTCCCCAGCGTTCAGCTGGGACCAGGGGTCCTTTCGTTTTTCCAGGGCGCACCGGGTACCCGGCTGCGCGAGAATGACTTGCGGTACCGAAGACAGGAGTCACCGATGTCCACCAACTCTCCCGACGACCGACCGGAGCGCGACCAGCGGCGACGGGACAGTGGTGACCGCGGTGACCGTAGGGGTCAGCGCGGAGACCGGGGCGGGTTCCGTCGCGACGACCGTCGAGGTGATGACCGCGGTGGTCAGCGCGGCGGGTTCCGCCGGGACGACCGTGACCGTGGACCGCGTCGGGACGATCGCGATCGTGGTGGTGACCGGGGCTTCCGTCGTGACGACCGGGGTGGTGACCGTCCGTCCTTCCGGCGTGACGATCGCGGTGACCGCGGTGACCGTCCGTCCTTCCGCCGGGACGACCGTGACGACCGCCGGGACCGCCCCTCGTACCGCCGTGACGACCGCCGCGATGACCGGCGTGACGACCGCCGTGACGACCGGGGTGGCTTCGGCCGTCGTGACGACAGCCGGCGGGACGACGGCCGGCGTGACGACCGCGGTGGGCAGCGTGGCGGTTTCCGGCGCGACGACCGGCGCGACGACAACCGCGGTGGCGGTTACGGGCGTCGGGATGACCGCGATCGTGGTGGTGACCGGGGCTTCCGTCGTGACGACCGGGGTGGTGACCGTCCGTCCTTCCGGCGTGACGATCGCGGTGACCGGGGTGACCGTCCGTCCTTCCGCCGGGACGACCGTGACGACCGCCGGGACCGCGGCGACCGCCCCTCGTACCGCCGCGACGACCGGCGTGACGACCGCCGTGACGACCGGCGTGACGACCGGCGTGACGACCGGCGTGACGACCGGCGTGACGACCGGCGTGACGACCGGCGTGACGACCGGCGTGACGGTCGTCCCCCCTTCCGGCGCGACGACCGAGGTGACCGTGGTGACCGCGGTGGCTTCCGTCGGGACGACAACCGTGGTGACCGTGGCGGCTTCGGCCGCCGGGAGGACCGCCGCGACGACGGCCGTGGCGGCGACCGTGGTGGCTTCCGCGGGCGTGACGACCGCGGAGGACGTGGGCCCCGGCGCGACGACCGCGGTGGGCGGCCCGGCGGTTACCGGGGACGCGACGACCGGCACGGCGGCGGTGGGCGCTTCCGTGAGGAGCGGGACCGCGACCGGGACCGCGAGCCGATCAAGCGCCTGCCGATCCCCGAGGAGGTCACGGGCGACGAGATCGACAAGGACGTGCGTCAGGAGCTGCAGAGCCTGCCCAAGACGCTCGCCGAGGACGTCGCCAGGAACCTGGTGATGGTCGCGCGGCTGCTCGACGAGGACCCGGAGGCCGCGTACGGCTACTCCAGGGTGGCCCTGCGTCTGGCGTCCCGCGTGGCCGCCGTACGCGAGGCGGCCGGGTTCGCGGCGTACGCCAACCAGAAGTACGGCGAGGCGCTGGCGGAGTTCCGGGCGGCGCGGCGGATGACGGGGTCCGTGGAGCTGTGGCCGGTCATGGCGGACTGCGAGCGCGGGCTCGGGAGGCCGGAGAAGGCGCTGGACATGGCCGGTGCCCCCGAAGTGCACAAGCTGGACAAGGCCGGCCAGGTCGAGATGCGCCTCGTGGCGGCCGGTGCCCGGCGTGACATGGGGCAGCTGGACGCGGCCATCGTGACGCTGCAGAGCCCCGAGCTGGCCTCCCACTCCGTGCAGTCCTGGACCGCGAGGCTGCGGTACGCCTACGCCGACGCGCTGCTGGCCGCGGGCCGGGAGCGGGAGGCGCGGGAGTGGTTCGCGAAGGCGGTCGAGTCCGACCGGGACGGCAGCACGGACGCCTCCGACCGGCTCGCCGAGCTGGACGGCGTGGAGTTCATGGACGCCCTGAACGAGGACGAGGACCAGGGCGAGACCGACTCCGGCAGCGGCGTGGAGCGTGCTTCCGCCGAGGACGGCGACGAGGACTGACGCTCCGTAGACGAGAGGGGGCGGGCCCGTGCACGGGCCCGCCCCCTCTCCGCGTCGTGGGCCGGGTCAGGCGTCGAGCGTGCGGAGCACCAGGCCGGAGGCCGGTTTCGGCCCGAAGGACGTCGACTTGCGGGGCATGGTGACGCCCTGTCGGGCCAGCTCGCGGACGACGTCCTCGCGGACGGGGTGCATCAGCACCGCCGTACCGCCGTCGCGTTCGGCCTTCTCGACGGTGGCCGCCGTGTCGTGGATGTAGGAGATGTGGGCCGCCGAGTCGTCGGGGACGTGCCAGACGTGGGCGAGGAGCGTGGCGTGCAGGACGGTGGCGTCCAGGGTGCGCCAGGCCTCGGGCCGGTCGGTGGGAACCGTGCGGGCCAGCAGGCCCGGGTCCGGCCGGTCGACGAGGTGGAAGGTGCCGTCGCCGGCGAGGAGGAAGGCGTTGCCCGTGGCGGCGGCCTCCGCCAGGCTGTCCAGGGAGGCGTCCAGCGGTGTGTCCAGGCGGCGGACGCGGAAGTGCCCGTCCAGGGCGGCCACGGCGTCGGACACCGGGAGGCCGTGCAGCAGGCGGTGGATGGCGCGGACACGGAGCGGGTAGCGGGCCGTGTCGACCAGGAGGACGAGTCCGTGGTCCCAGGGGCCGGGGGAGGGGTGTTCCGCGCGGAGGGTGCGGTAGGTCGCCCAGCGGTGGTGGCCGTCGGCGATGAGCGCCTGGCGGTGGGACAGCTCGGTCCGGACCCGGGCCACGGTGTCCGGGTCGGTGACCGACCACAGGCGGTGGCAGAAGCCGTCCTCCGTGGTCGTGGCGAGGAGCGGCGGTTGTTCGGCCGTGTGCTCCACGAGGGCGGTGGTGGCCGGCGTTTCGCCGTCGCCGCGGTAGGTCAGCAGGAGCGGTTCGAGGTTGGCCCGGGTGGCCCGCATGAGCGCCGCGCGGTCGGCGACGACGTGGGGCATGACGTCCTCGTGCGGCAGGACCACCTGCTCCGCGGGGTCCGACACGCGCAGGGCGCCGATGATGCCGCGCTGCAGCATGCCTTCGTCGTCGCGCTGTTCGTAGACGTACAGGCCCGGTTCGGGGTCGGTGGTCAGGACGCCCTCCGCGGTCCAGCGCCGCAGGGTGCGGGCGGCCTGCTCGTTGCGTGCCGCGGGCGTGGCGGCCTGGGGGAGGATCAGCCGGACGATGTTGTACGGGTCGGCCGACTCGAGGTGGAGCAGGCCGTCGGGGCGGACCACCACGTCGTAGGGAGGGGAGGTCACGGCGGCCAGGCTGCCGACCCGGTCGGGGTCGTAGCGGAGGCCTCGGAACGGGGTGAGTTCCAGGCCCCGGCGCGCCGTTGCTTCCGGGTGACCTGCAGAGTTCATCCCGGCATCGTACGTGTGTCAGTGGCATGGGGGATGATCGGGGGAAAGGCGACCAACGAGGAGCGATGTGCGATGAGCCGGAGCGTCAGGACGAGGCCCGAGGGCAGTGGGCGGGGCCTGAACGAGGCCTATGACACGGCGCTGCTCGACCTGGACGGTGTGGTGTACGCCGGGGGGAACGCGATCGCGCACGCCGTGGAGTCCCTCGGTACCGCCCGGGACGCCGGCATGCGCCTGGCGTACGTCACCAACAACGCGCTCCGGACGCCCGACACGGTGGCCGCGCACCTGACGGAGCTGGGCATGGCGACGGACGCCGGCGACGTCATCACCTCGGCGCAGGCGGTGGCCCGGCTGATCTCCGAGCAGGTGCCCTCGGGGGCGCGGGTGCTGGTGATCGGCGGTGAGGGGCTGCGGGTGGCGCTGCGCGAGCGCGGTCTCGAGCCGGTGGAGTCGGCCGAGGACGATCCGGCGGCCGTCGTGCAGGGGTTCGGCGGCCCGGAGCTGCCGTGGGGCCGGTTCGCCGAGGCGTGCTACGCGATCGCGCGCGGTGTCCCCTGGTACGCCTCCAACACCGACCTGACCATTCCGAGCGCCCGGGGGATCGCCCCGGGCAACGGCGCGGCGGTGGAGGTCGTGCGGATCGCGACCGGCGCCGAGCCGCAGGTCGCTGGGAAGCCGTTGCCCCCCATGCACCGGGAGACGATCCTGCGGACCGGCGCCCGGCGCCCGTTGGTGGTGGGGGACCGGCTGGACACGGACATCGAGGGGGCGTTCAACGGGGAGGTCGACTCGCTGCTCGTCCTGACCGGCGTGACCGACGGGGCGCAGCTGCTGGCGGCGCCGCCGCAGCACCGGCCGACGTACGTCGACGCCGACCTGCGCGGGCTGCTCACCGGCCAGCCGGAGGTCACCGGCGGTGCGGACGACGGCTTCCGGTGCGGAGGCTGGACGGCGACGGCCGGCGAGGAGCGGCTGGAGCTGGCGGGCGACGGCTCCCCGCTGGACGGGCTGCGGGCACTGTGCGCGGCGGCCTGGACGGCGGGCGGTGAGCAGGGCTGCGCGCTGGACTCGGGGAAGGCGCTGGCGCGATTGGGGTTGTGAGCCGGAGTATCGGGGCAGGCGCCCGTTCGCGGGCCGGGGCGTGTCGCGTGCGGGTGGTCACGGCCGGGCCTCGCACGGCTCGGGATCGTGATCGATTAGCAGGGTAGGCTAACCTAACTGCGTGTTGGTCGACAGTCCCCCCGAACAGCGCGCGGAGACCGCTCCCGCGCCGCCCTCCAAGCGCCGCGTCCTGCGTGCAGCGGGGTTGCCCGTCTCCGTCGCGGTCCTGGTGTGCGTCGCGATGGCGAGCATCGCGATCGGCGCCAAGGACCTGTCCCTGGCGCAGGTCTGGCACGGCCTCTTCCACGACTCGGGCACGTACGGCGACGTCGTCGTCGGCGAGCGGCTGTCGCGGACCGTGCTCGGCCTGCTGGCCGGCGCCGCCCTGGGCCTGGCGGGAGCCGTGCTGCAGGCCCTCACCCGCAATCCGCTGGCCGACCCCGGGCTGCTCGGCATCAACGCCGGCGCCTCGGCGGCCGTCGTCACGGGCATCACCTTCTTCGGCGTCACCTCGCTGACCGGGTATGTGTGGTTCGCCTTCGCGGGTGCGGCGGGAGTCGGCGCCCTGGTCTGGTTCCTGGGCGGCAGCCGCGGCGCCACGCCGGTGCGGCTGGTGCTGGCCGGCACCGCGATCAGCGCCGCGCTCTTCGGCTACCTCCAGGCCGTGATGATCATGGACGACGCGGCGCTGGGCCGGATGCGCTTCTGGACGGTCGGTTCGCTCGCCTCGGCGACGACCGGCACCATCCGGGAAGTGCTGCCCTTCTTCGTGGTGGGCACCGTCCTCGCCCTCGCGCTCGCCCGGCCGCTCAACGCCATGGAGATGGGCGACGACACCGCCAAGGCCCTCGGCGCCAACCTGAACCGGACCCGGGCGCTGTCCATGCTCGCGGCGACCGTGCTGTGCGGCGCCGCGACCGCCGCCTGCGGACCGATCGTGTTCGTCGGGCTGATGATCCCGCACATCGTCCGCTCCTTCACCGGACCCGACATGCGCTGGATCCTGCCGTACGCGGCGATCCTGTCGCCGGTGCTGCTGCTCGGCGCGGACGTCCTCGGCCGGATCGTCGCACGGCCCTCGGAGCTCCAGGTCGGCATCGTCACGGCCGTCCTCGGCGGGCCGGTCTTCATCCTGCTCGTACGACGGCGGAGGACGGCCCAGCTGTGAAGAACGGGAACAAGAGGACCAACGGGAAGACCGTGAAGACCAGCCGCGCCGTGCGCAGCCCGGGCGGGCTGTCCTTCCGCCTGGACGTGCGGGCCACCGCCGTGGTCGCCCTGCTGCTGCTCCTCGCCCTCACCGCGAGCGTGCTGCTGATCGGCACCGGCGACTTCGACATACCGCCCGCCGACGTACTGAAGACCCTGGTCGGCCAGGGCAACGCCGGACAGGAGTTCATCGTCAACGAACTGCGGCTGCCACGGGTCCTGGTGGGGCTGCTGGTCGGCGGCGCCCTCGGTGTCGGCGGCGCGCTCTTCCAGGCCATCTCCCGCAACCCGCTCGGCAGCCCGGACGTACTGGGCCTCGGGCAGGGCGCGACGGCCGGCGCGCTCATCATGATCGTCCTGTTCTCCGGCAGTTCGGCCCAGGTCACCGTCGGCGCCCTCGTCGGCGGCCTGGCGACCGGTCTCGCCATCTACCTGCTCGCCTGGAAGCGGGGAGTGCACGGATACCGGCTGGTCCTGGTCGGCATCGGCGTCTCCGCGATCGTCACGGCGGTCAACGGCTACCTGATGACCCGGGCCGACATCGTCGACGCCTCCCGCGCCGTGGTCTGGATGACCGGCTCCCTCAACGGCCGCGACTGGGACCAGGTCTGGCCCCTGCTGGTTCTGTGCGCCGTGCTCGTCCCGCTCGTGCTCACCAACGGACGGGCGCTGCGGATGATGGAGATGGGCGACGACGTCTCGTACGCCCTGGGCGTGCGCGTGGAGCGGGTGCGGGCCCTGCTGATGGTGGCCGCCGTCCTGCTCACCGCCGCGGCCACCGCCGCCGCCGGACCGGTCAGCTTCGTCGCGCTCACCGCCCCGCAGCTCGCCCGGCGCCTGACCCGCTCGCCCGGCCCCAACCTGGTGCCGTCCCTGTGCATGGGCGCCGCCCTGCTGGTCGGCGCGGACTTCGTCTCGCAGCGGGCCTTCGGCGCCGACCAGCTGCCCGTGGGCGTCGTCACCGGCGTACTCGGCGGCGTCTACCTGCTGTGGCTGCTGGTCACCGAGCGCAAGGCGGGCCGGATATGAGCGCCGGCAGCGGCGACAGCAGCGGGACGAACAACCGAAGGAGCAACGTGAACCGTCTGACCGCCGAGAACGTCACCCTCGCCTACGACCAGCGGGTCATCGCGGAGAAGCTGTCGGTGGAGATACCCGACAACTCCTTCACGGTGATCGTCGGCCCCAACGCGTGCGGCAAGTCCACCCTGCTGCGGGCCCTGTCGCGGATGCTCAAGCCGAGCGACGGCCGGGTGCTGCTCGACGGGTCGGTCATCCAGTCGATGCCCGCCAAGCAGGTCGCGCGGACGCTCGGCCTGCTGCCGCAGTCGTCCATCGCGCCCGACGGCATCACCGTCGGCGACCTCGTCGGCCGCGGCCGCTACCCCCACCAGGGCATCCTGCGCCAGTGGTCGACCGAGGACGAGCGGGTCGTCCAGGAGTCGATGGCGCAGACCGGCATCGCCGAACTGGCCGACCGCTACGTCGACGAGCTCTCCGGCGGCCAGCGCCAGCGCGTGTGGATCGCCATGGCGCTCGCCCAGCAGACCCCGCTGCTGCTCCTGGACGAGCCGACGACCTACCTGGACATCCAGCACCAGATCGACGTCCTCGACCTGTGCGCGGAGCTGCACGAGGAGCAGGGCCGCACCCTCGTGGCCGTGCTGCACGACCTCAACCACGCCGCCCGCTACGCCACCCACCTCATCGCCCTGCGCGGCGGGGAGGTCATCGCCGAGGGAGCGCCGAAGGACATCGTCACCGCCGACCTGGTCGAGCGGGTCTTCGGGCTGCGCTGCCAGATCATCGACGACCCGGAGACGGGCACGCCGCTGGTCGTGCCGGCCGCGCGCAAGGGGCGTACGGCCCGGGAGAAGGCGGCCGTTACAGGAGCTTCCTGAGCCGGAACAGGTCGCGCAGGCCCGCTTCCAGCTTCACCCGGCCCGAGCCCCAGGCCCGGGCGAAGTTCAGTTCGCCCGCCACCAGGGCCACCAGGTCGTCGCCGGTCATCGCCAGCCTGATCTCGGCCTTCTCGCGCGGTGGCCCCTCGACGGTCTCGCGCACGTCGATGCGGCCGTCCGCCATGCGTCCGGCGAAGGTGACGTCCAGGTCGGTGATGTGGCAGCTCACCGAGCGGTCCAGCTCCGTGGCCGCCCGCACGTCCCCTTCGGCGCCGCGCATGTTGTCCGAAAGCTTGTCGAGTGCGGCACGGCACTCCTCAGTCGTCGCCATCGGGACCGACCGTACCCCAGCGCCGCGCGGTAGCGTCGGGGCATGAGCGACGCAGTACCGGAGCCGGACTCCGAGTCCGAGGAGGCGGAGCCCGCGGCGCACACCGACCCCGGGTACGAGCCGGCCGCCCCCGCCCCGCTGGACGTCCCCCGCGCCCCCACCGGGAACGCCGAGGTCGACGCCCGGCTGGCGCGGCTGGCCGACGCCGACCACCTGGCCACCGACGGACACGTCGAGGTGTACGAGGATGTACACCGGGGGCTGCGCGACGCGCTCACCGCGCTCGACGCCCGCCCGGGACCTCCGGAACCCCCGGGGCGCCCGGGACCCCCGTCGCCGTCATCACCGTACGACCGCAGGAGCTGAACCGAACGTGGCAGGAGCCGCACGCCGCCGTCTCGACGCGGAGCTGGTGCGCCGCAAGCTGGCGCGCTCGCGCGAGCACGCGAGCCAGCTGATCGCCGCCGGACGGGTCACCGTCGGCAAGACCGTCGCGACGAAGTCCGCCACGCAGGTCGAGACCGCCGCCGCGATCGTGGTGAGGGCCGACGACAGCGACCCCGACTACGTCTCGCGCGGCGGGCACAAGCTCGCCGGCGCCCTCGCGGCCTTCCTGCCGCAGGGCCTCGTCGTCGAGGGACGGCGGGCGCTGGACGCCGGCGCCTCCACCGGCGGCTTCACCGACGTACTGCTCCGGGCGGGCGCCGCGCACGTCGTCGCCGTCGACGTCGGATACGGACAACTCGCGTGGAGTCTCCGGCAGGATGAACGCGTCACCGTCAAGGACCGTACGAACGTACGCGAGTTGACGCCGGAAGCGATCGATGGGGAGCCCGTGGACCTTGTCGTGGGGGATCTGTCCTTCATCCCGCTCGGGCTGGTACTGCCCGCCCTGGTGCGGTGCACCCGGCCGGACGCCGACCTGGTGATGATGGTGAAGCCGCAGTTCGAGGTGGGCAAGGAGCGGCTGGGCAGCGGGGGAGTGGTACGCAGCGCGCAGCTGCGGGCCGAGGCGGTGCGGGGCGTCGCGCAGCGGGCCTGGGAGCTGGGGCTCGGGGCGAAGGGGGTCACCGCCAGTCCGCTGCCCGGTCCCTCCGGGAACGTCGAGTACTTTCTGTGGCTGCGGGCCGGAGCAGGGGAACTGGACCCGGCCGATGTTGACCGTGCAGTGGCGGAGGGGCCGCGTTGACACAGAACCGAGCGCGAACTGTTTTCCTGCTCGCCCACACCGGGCGCCCCGCTGCCGTACGCAGCGCGGAACTGGTGGTCAAAGGGCTGCTGCGGGCCGGGATCGGCGTCCGCGTCCTGGAGGCCGAGGCGCGCGACCTGCCGCTGCCGGGCGAGGTGGACCTGGTCGGCGAGGCCACTCCCCAGTGCCTGGACGGCTGTGAGCTGCTGATCGTGCTGGGCGGCGACGGCACGCTGCTGCGCGGAGCCGAGTTCGCCCGTGCGTCCGGGGTGCCGATGCTCGGCGTCAACCTCGGGCGGGTCGGCTTCCTCGCGGAGGCCGAACGGGACGACCTCGACAAGGTCGTCGACCGGGTGGTGAACCGGGCCTACGAGGTCGAGGAGCGGATGACCGTCGACGTCGTCGTGCACCGCAACGGCGACATCGTGCACACCGACTGGGCGCTGAACGAGGCGGCCGTGCAGAAGGCGGGCGCCGAGAAGCTGCTGGAAGTCGTGCTGGAGATCGACGGGCGGCCGGTGACCGGGTTCGGCTGCGACGGCATCGTGCTGTCGACGCCGACCGGGTCGACGGCGTACGCCTTCTCCGCCGGGGGGCCTGTGGTGTGGCCCGAGGTGGAAGCCCTGCTGATGGTGCCGATCAGCGCGCACGCGCTGTTCGCGAAGCCGCTGGTGACCTCGCCGGACTCGGTGCTCGCCGTCGAGGTGCTGCCGCACGTCCCTCCGGGGGTGCTGTGGTGCGACGGGCGGCGGACGGTGGAGCTGCCGCCCGGGGCGCGGGTGGAGGTGCGGCGGGGCGCGGTGCCGGTGCGGCTGGCTCGGTTGCACCACGCTTCGTTCACGGATCGGTTGGTCGCGAAGTTCGCGCTGCCGGTGTCCGGGTGGCGCGGGGCGCCGCACTAGGGTCTGTCCGGCGGATCACGCCCCGGACGCGGGGCCCGGCACGCGCGTCCGCGGCGTTGTCGTCGGTTGCCGACGCTCCGCGTCGACGCCCTCCTCCGCCTTGCGGCTGCACGCACCAGACCCCGCTCACCGGCGTCGACGAGGTGCCGTGCCTGTCCTGCGACCTGATCCGCCGGACAGGCCCCAGCGGTCTCGAAGGGGTGGTTCCGTTGTGGCCCGGCCGCGGGCAGTCCGTGGCCGGTCGCGCCCCGCGGCGCGGCCGCCGTCAGCACTGCCCCGCGCCCCTGGGCGGCATGCGCCGTCCCAGCGTGGCAAGGGCGGCCTGTGTGCGCTTACCGCCCTCGACCTCGTATGGTCGTGTCCGTGCTTGAGGAGATGCGGATACGGTCGCTCGGGGTCATCGACGACGCCGTGGTCGAGCTGTCGCCCGGGTTCACCGCTGTCACCGGTGAGACGGGTGCCGGCAAGACGATGGTGGTCACCAGCCTGGGCCTGCTGCTGGGCGGACGCGCGGACGCGGCGCTCGTGCGGATCGGGGCGAAGAGCGCGGTCGTCGAGGGGCGCATCGCCGTGCCCGACGACGCCGCTGCCGCCGTCCGGGCCGAGGAGGCCGGGGCCGAGCTGGACGACGGGGCGCTGCTGATCAGCCGTACCGTGTCCGCCGAGGGGCGCTCGCGGGCGCACCTGGGCGGACGGTCGGTGCCGGTGGGGATGCTCGCCGAGCTGGCCGACGAGCTGGTGGCCGTGCACGGGCAGACCGACCAGCAGGGGCTGCTCAAGCTGTCCCGGCAGCGGCAGGCGCTCGACCGGTACGCGGGCGACGCGGTCGCCGGGCCGCTCGCCAAGTACGCCGAGGCGTACCGGCGGCTGCGGGCCGTCGTCACGGAGCTGGACGAGATCACCACGCGTGCGCGGGAACGTGCCCAGGAGGCCGACCTGCTGCGCTACGGCCTCGACGAGATCGCCGCGGTCGAGCCGCGCGCCGGTGAGGACGTGGAGCTGGCGGGGGAGGCGGAGCGGCTCGGACACGCCGAGGCGCTCGCGTCGGCCGCCACGGCCGCTCACGCCGCCCTCGCGGGCAATCCGGAGGACCCCGAGGGCGTGGACGCCGCGACGCTGGTCGCGGGCGCGCAGCGGGCCCTGGACGCCGTACGGTCGCACGACCCGGCGCTGGCCGCGCTCGCCGAGCGGATCGGCGAGGTGGGCATCCTGCTGCGCGACGTGGCCGGGGAACTCGCCGGGTACGCCGACGACCTGGACGCCGACCCGCTGCGGTTGGCGGCGGTCGAGGAGCGGCGGGCCGCGCTCACCGCGCTGACCCGGAAGTACGGCGAGGACATCGCCGCCGTGCTCGGCTGGGCCGAGCAGGGCGCCGCGCGGCTCACCGAACTGGACGGCGACGACGAGCGGATCGGCGAGCTGACCGCCGAGCGGGACGCGCTGCGGGCGGAACTGGGCGGGCTCGCCCAGGCGCTGACCGACGCGCGGACCGAGGCCGCCGAGCGGTTCGCCGCCGCCGTGACCGCCGAGCTGGCCTCGCTCGCCATGCCCCACGCGCGCGTGTCGTTCGAGATCCGGCAGACCGAGGACCCGGAGGGCGTCGAGGTCGGCGGGCGCACGGTGGCCTACGGGCCGTCGGGCGCCGACGAGGTCGAGCTGCTGCTCGCCCCGCACCCCGGCGCGCCGCCGCGGCCCATCGCCAAGGGCGCGTCCGGCGGTGAGCTGTCGCGCGTGATGCTGGCCGTGGAGGTCGTCTTCGCGGGCACCGACCCGGTGCCGACGTACCTCTTCGACGAGGTCGACGCCGGGGTGGGCGGCAAGGCGGCGGTGGAGATCGGCCGGCGGCTGGCGCGGCTGGCGAAGAGCGCGCAGGTCGTGGTCGTCACGCACCTGCCGCAGGTGGCCGCGTTCGCCGACCGGCAGCTGCTCGTGGAGAAGACCAACGACGGCTCGGTGACGCGCTCCGGCGTGAAGGTCCTCGAGGGCGAGGAGCGGGTCCGGGAACTGTCCCGGATGCTCGCCGGCCAGGAGGACTCCGAGACGGCCCGCGCCCACGCGGAGGAACTGCTGGAGACGGCCCGGGCGGACCGGTAGGAGGACCGGGCGCCCGGCAGGGGCCGCCGGCGATCTGCCGGGACGACCCACGCTTCGCCGGGCGCCGGGACGTACGCCCCGCGGCGGGCCGGGGCGTACGCGTCGCCTTCACTCGTACGGCTGAAGCGGTTCCCCGTCGTTGTCCCCCCGTCGGTCCGGCCGCGACGGTCGTCGTTCCCGGAACACCCGTACGGCCTGGCATCCTTGACGCAGCGGCGCACCCGGATCCGCGCGGCGCGCCCCGTCCGCACCGTCCTTCTGTACGTTCTTCGTGACCGTCCCCCGCCGAACCAGGAGCCCCGGCCAGGTGACCCCCGTGAGCAGCCACTCACCGCACGGCCAGTCGGCGCTGCGCACCGTGCAGGTGCTGGGCGGCGGCAACGCCGGCAGCAGCACGCACGTGCGCTCGCTGGCCGCGGGGCTCGTCGCACGGGGCGTGAAAGTGACGGTGTGCGCCCCCTCTGATGCCGAGTACACCTACGACTTCACGGGCGCGGGAGCCGACCACGTGCCCGTGCCGCGCAGCAGCGACCCGGTCTCCGTGGCCGCGCTGCGGACGGTGTGCGCGGACGCCGACGTCGTGCACGCCCACGGACTGCACGCCTCCTTCCGGGCCGCGCTTGCCCTCGGCGGGCGGCGCGTGCGCACCCCGCTCGTCGTCACCTGGCACGACCGGGTGCATGCCGAGGGGGCCCGCGCCCAGCTGCTGCGCGTGCTGGAGCGGCGGGTGATGAAGGCCGCCACCGTGGTGCTCGGCGCCACCTCGGAGCTGGTCGACGGGGCCCGGCGCAGCGGCGCGCGGGACGCCCGGCTCGGCCCCGTCGCGCTTCCCGCCCGGCCGGACCCGCCGGCCGGAGCCGAGGACCCCGACCGGCAGCGCCCCAAGGTCCGGGCCGAACTCGGTGTCGTCGACCGCCCGTTGCTGGTCGCGGTCGGCTCCCTCGACCGGCACCGGGGGTACGACGTCCTGCTCGACGCCGCCCGTGTGTGGCGCCG
Source organism: Streptomyces sp. CCM_MD2014 (assembly GCF_000772045.1). Classification (GTDB taxonomy): domain Bacteria; phylum Actinomycetota; class Actinomycetes; order Streptomycetales; family Streptomycetaceae; genus Streptomyces; species Streptomyces salinarius. The sequence goes on from NZ_CP009754.1 coordinate 6,842,494, forward strand.
CCTCGATCCGGCGCCGCTGGTCGTCGTCGCCGGGGAGGGGCCGCTGCGCGGGGAGTTGCAGGCGCGGATCGAGGGCGAAAGGCTGCCGGTGATGCTCGCCGGCAGCCGCGACGACGTGCCCGAACTGCTGGCGGCGGCCGACCTCGCGCTGCTGCCGAGCCGCCGGGAGCCGGGGCGTTCCGTTCTCGCCCAGGAGGCCCTTCACGCGCGCGTGCCGCTCGTCGCCAGTGACGTCGGCGGCATCCCCGAGCTGGTCGGCGACGCCGCCGAACGCGTGCCGCCGGGCGACGCGGTGGCGCTCGCCGATGCCGTGGTCCGCCTGCTCGCCGACCCCGAGCGGCGGGACGAGCTGCGGGAGCGGGGCGTCCGGCAGGCGGCCACCTGGCCCACCGAGGACGAGACCGTCGCCCAGGTCCTGAGCATCTACGACGAGTTGACGCAGCCCACGCCGTTGCTCTAGGGCCTGTCCCGGTGCCCCGCCGCTACGGGACGTGCCGGCGGGCGCGCAGGGCCAGGCTCAACGCCAGTACGGTCTGCGGGTCGTCGAGGTCCGTGCCCAGCAACTCCCCGATCCGCGCGAGCCGGTTGTAGAGGGTCTGCCGGTTGAGGTGGAGCTCGCGCGCCGTCTCCGCCTTGCGGCCGGCGTGCGCCAAGTAGGTCTGGAGGGTGGGCAGCAGGGGCGGTTTCGAACGGTCGTCGTGGTCACGCAGCGGGCCGATCGCCCGGTCCACGAACGCCGCGAGGTCCGGATGGTCGCGCAGCCGCCACAGCAGCAGATCGATGTCCAGGCGCCGGGCGTCGTACCAGGGCCGGTCAGTGAGGCCCTGCGCCGCCGTCGCCGTCTCCGCAGCGTGCCTCAGGCCCGCCGAGGCCGCCGCCCAGCCGCCGGACACACCGACCACCACGACCGGCGGCTGCGCCCCCGGCCGCCGCATCCCGGCCCGCTCCACGCCCGCCCGCAGCGCCGCCGCGACCCGGTCCGCGATCGTCACCCGCTCCGACTCCGAGCGCAGCCCCAGCAGCAGCGGGACCCGGCCCTCCACCGGCCGTACGCCCAGCAGCACCGGAACCCCCACGGACGCCAGCTCCTCGGCGACCGCGCGCGCCAGCACCGCCCAGCCGCCGCCCGCCGGGGACAGGGCGTCGCCGAGCCGCATCACCACCGGGAGCAGCGGTCCGGTGCCCGGTTTGAAGCCCAGGACGCGGGCCTGCGCCGGGGCGTCCGCCGCCGTGATCCGGCCCTCCGCGAGGTCGGTGAGGAAGTCGCCCCGCCCGCGCGCCGCCAGCTCCTCCTCCTGCCGCGCCTGCATCAGCACCACGGCGAGGATGCCGGCCGCCCGCTCCGCCGCCATCCGGTGCACCGGCGCCAGCGGTGACCGTACCGGCAGCAGCACGAGGCGGGCCCGCACCGACCCGGTGCCCGGCCCGCCGCCCGGCACGTCCACGAGGACCGAACCCGCCGGCGGCGGCGCGTCCTTGTGCGGCCCCCGCAGCCCTTCCCAGACCTGGAGAGGGTCGGCGCCCTCGGGGCCGGAACCGGCGGCGTACAGCAGGCGGCCGTCCGGGGTCTCCAGGAACACGGGGTTGCCGGCGAAGTCGGCCAGGATGCCGAGGACCTGGGGCACCCCACCGCCGCCCAGCAGGGCCTCGGTGCAGCGGCGGTGCACCTCCTCGGCCCGCTGGAGCAGCGCGTAGTGGCCGTTGACGATCTCGGTGTGGATCTCCTCGGTGACCGTCACGAACGGCACCTCGCGGTGCAGCTGCACCAGCGGCAGCCCGGCCGCGCGGGCGGTGTCCACGAGGGCCGCGGGCAGGCGGGCGAAGCGCGGGCCCAGCTCCACGACGAGGGCCGCGATGCCGCGCTCGGCCAGCGTGCGCACGAACGCCCGCTGCTCGGCGGGGCGGGTGCCCAGGCCGTACCCCGTGGTCAGCAGCAGTTCCCCGCCCTTGAGGAGCGAGGCGATGTTGGGCACCTCACCGGCGTGCACCCAGCGCACCGTGCGGTGCAGCCGGTCGGCGCCCGCGAGAACCTCCGGCAGACCACTGCGCAGCCCGGGCAGCTCCAGTGCCCGCCGCACCGTGATCCCGGCGCCCTGGGTGTCGAATCCGCTGTTCATGCCGCTGTCCATGAGCCGGACGCTACCCGGCGCGGCTCCCGCCGGGACATCCGTGTGCCCGCCCCGCGACCGGCGGCCGGTGCCCGCCCCCTCAGCCGCCGTACGCCCCGCTCGCCGTCAGCCTGAGCGCGGTGTCGATCAGCGGCACGTGGCTGAAGGCCTGCGGGAAGTTGCCGACCTGGCGCTGCAGGCGCGGGTCCCACTCCTCGGCCAGGAGACCGAGGTCGTTGCGCAGGGACAGCAGCTTCTCGAAGAGCTTCCTGGCCTCGTCCACCCGGCCGATCATCGCCAGGTCGTCCGCCATCCAGAACGAGCAGGCCAGGAAGGCGCCCTCGTCGCCGGGCAGGCCGTCGACGCCCTCGTCCTCGCCGTCCGTCGGGTAGCGCAGGATGAAGCCGTCCGAGGTGGACAGCTCGCGCTGGATGGCCTCGATGGTGCCGATGACCCGCTTGTCGTCCGGCGGCAGGAAGCCCATCTGCGGGATGAGCAGCAGGGAGGCGTCCAGCGCCTGGGAGCCGTAGGACTGTGTGAACGTGTTGCGTTCCTTGTCGTAGCCCTTCTCGCACACGTCCCGGTGGATGTCGTCGCGCAGCTGCTTCCAGCGCTCCAGGGGGCCGTCCGCGTCGCCGGACTCGATCAGCTTGATGGTGCGGTCGACCGCGACCCAGGCCATCACCTTGGAGTGCACGAAGTGGCGGCGCGGGCCGCGCACCTCCCAGATGCCCTCGTCCGGCTCGTTCCAGTGGTCCTCCAGGTAGCGGATCAGCTTGAGCTGGAGCACCGAGGCGTAGTCGTTGCGGGCCAGGCCGGTCATGTGGCCCAGGTGCAGGGCCTCGGTCACCTCGCCGTACACGTCGAGCTGGAGCTGGTGGGCCGCGCCGTTGCCGACCCGGACGGGGGTGGAGTTCTCGTAGCCCGGCAGCCAGTCCAGCTCCGCCTCGCCCAGCTCCCGCTCACCGGCGATGCCGTACATGATCTGCAGGTTCTCGGGGTCGCCCGCGACCGCGCGCAGCAGCCACTCGCGCCAGGCCCGGGCCTCCTCGCGGTAGCCGGTGCGCAGCAGCGACGACAGCGTGATCGCGGCGTCGCGCAGCCACGTGTAGCGGTAGTCCCAGTTGCGGACGCCGCCGATGTCCTCCGGCAGGGAGGTGGTGGGCGCGGCGACGATGCCGCCGGTGGGGGCGTACGTCAGAGCCTTCAGTGTGATCAGGGAGCGGACCACGGCCTCCCGGTAGGGGCCGTGGTACGTGCAGTGCTCGACCCAGTCCCGCCAGAAGTCCTCCGTGGCCACCAGCGACTGCTCGGGCTCCGGCAGCGCCGGCGGCTCCTTGTGCGAGGGCTCCCACGAGATGGTGAACGCGATCCGGTCACCCGGCGCCACCGTGAAGTCCGCGTACGTGGTCAGCGCCTTGCCGTAGGTCTCCGCCTCCGTGTCGAACCACACCGAGTCCGGGCCCGCGACGGCCACCGTGCGGCCCTCCTGCTTGCGCACCCAGGGCACCACCCGGCCGTAGCTGAACCGCATCCGCAGCTCCGAGCGCATCGGCACCCGGCCGGACACGCCCTCCACGATCCGGATCAGCTGCGGCGCACCGTCGCGCGGCGGCATGAAATCGATCACTCGGACGGTGCCGCGCGGGGTGTCCCACTCGGACTCCAGGATCAGCGAGTCGCCGCGGTAGGTCCGCCGGGCCGCGGTGGGCGGTTCGGCGCCGGGGGCGTAGGCGGGGCCGAGCCGCCAGAAGCCGTGCTCCCCGGTGCCCAGCAGGCCGGCGAAGATGGCATGCGAGTCGAAGCGGGGCAGGCACAGCCAGTCGACTGTGCCGTCCCGGCAGACCAGGGCAGCGGTCTGCATGTCTCCGATGAGTGCGTAGTCTTCGATGCGCCCGGCCACGTGCAACTCCAGTCGAACGGCCACGTCACCCCGCGTGGGGGCGGTCGCTAGTGCGGTCAGCGGTCAAGGGTGGGGTCAGGAATCGGGTCAGGGAATGTGGGTCGGGGATGTGTGCCCCGCGTGTCATGCCTCGTTGAGCCATGAAGCAAAGCAGCCGTTCGGCCGTGAAGCCAAACGTGGTGCCCCGGGGGACAATTGTTGCTCAACGAACGGACGAGCTCTCGTTGTTCCGGTGGTGACGGGCGAGGGGTGGTGCCGTGTCGCCGGGCTGGCTCGGCAGCGAACGTCCGAGCAGGATACGACGCACGTAGATGATCTGTGTGCCGCTCCGGGCAAGCCGGGTCCGCCGAACGGGTGACCGCGGGGTGAGGAAACGGTGACGTTCCCACCTGCGTGTCCGGACGTGCGCGGAGGGTGGCCGGAAGCCATCGCCCCGAGGCGCTGTTACGCTGGTAGCCCGTGGACCGGTGGGAGAAGAACCCCGGAACCGCAGCGACGGCGCCGCCGACGACTCCCGGTACGACCGGGGCGGAGGACGAACGCACCGCACCCCAGACCGCGACCACGGGAGCCCCCTCTTGGCCATGCCGCCCAAATCTTCGACGACCAAGCACATCTTCGTCACCGGGGGTGTCGCCTCCTCGCTGGGCAAGGGGCTGACCGCCTCCAGCCTCGGCATGCTGCTCAAGGCCCGGGGCCTGCGCGTCGTGATGCAGAAGCTCGACCCGTACCTGAACGTCGACCCCGGCACGATGAACCCCTTCCAGCACGGTGAGGTCTTCGTCACCAACGACGGCGCCGAGACCGACCTGGACATCGGGCACTACGAGCGCTTCCTCGACCGCGACCTGGACGGCACCGCCAACGTGACCACGGGCCAGGTGTACTCGGCCGTGATCGCCAAGGAGCGGCGCGGCGAGTACCTGGGCGACACCGTGCAGGTCATCCCGCACATCACCAACGAGATCAAGCACCGCATCCGCCGCATGGCGACGGACGAGGTCGACGTCGTGATCACCGAGGTCGGCGGCACCGTCGGCGACATCGAGTCGCTGCCGTTCCTGGAGACCGTCCGCCAGGTCCGGCACGAGGTCGGCCGCGACAACGTCTTCGTCGTCCACATCTCGCTCCTGCCCTACATCGGCCCGTCGGGCGAGCTGAAGACCAAGCCGACCCAGCACAGCGTCGCCGCCCTGCGCAACATCGGTATCCAGCCGGACGCGATCGTGCTGCGCTGCGACCGCGAGGTGCCGACCGCGATCAAGCGCAAGATCTCGCTGATGTGCGACGTCGACGAGGCGGCCGTGGTGGCCTGCCCCGACGCCCGCTCCATCTACGACATCCCCAAGGTCGTCCACGCCGAGGGCCTGGACGCCTACGTCGTCCGCAAGCTGGACCTGCCGTTCCGCGACGTGGACTGGACGACCTGGGACGACCTGCTCGACCGCGTGCACCAGCCCGAGCACGAGATCGTCATGGCCCTGGTCGGCAAGTACATCGACCTGCCCGACGCCTACCTCTCGGTCACCGAGGCCCTGCGCGCCGGCGGCTTCGCCAACCGGGCCCGCGTGAAGATCAAGTGGGTCACCTCCGACGACTGCAAGACCCCGGCCGGCGCCAAGGCGCAGCTCGGCGACGTCGACGCGATCTGCATCCCCGGCGGCTTCGGCGAGCGCGGCGTGACCGGCAAGGTCGGCGCGATCAAGTACGCCCGCGAGAACAAGATCCCGCTGCTCGGCCTCTGCCTGGGCCTGCAGTGCATCGTCGTGGAGGCCGCGCGCAACCTGGCCGACATCGCGGACGCCAACTCCACCGAGTTCGACCCGGCCACCGCCCACCCGGTCATCTCCACCATGGCCGAGCAGCTGGACATCGTGGCCGGCGAGGGCGACCTCGGCGGCACGATGCGGCTCGGCATGTACCCGGCCAAGCTGGCCGAGGGCTCCATCGTGCGCGAGGTCTACGACGGCAAGGAGTACGTCGAGGAGCGCCACCGCCACCGCTACGAGGTGAACAACGCCTACCGCGCGGAGCTGGAGAAGAAGGCCGGCATCGTCTTCTCGGGCACCTCCCCGGACGGGAAGCTCGTCGAGTACGTCGAGTACCCGCGCGACGTCCACCCCTACCTGGTCGCCACGCAGGCCCACCCGGAGCTGCGCTCGCGCCCGACCCGCCCGCACCCGCTCTTCGCCGGGCTGGTCAAGGCCGCGGTCGAGCGGAAGACGTCGAAGTAACACACCAGTTGTACGGTGGCCGGGGCGCGCGCACTCAGCGGCGCGGGCCCCGGCTTTCGCGTACGTCTGGAAGGGCAGGTCAGGCAATGACGGGCAGCACGATCAAGGACACTCCCGAAGAGTGGGAGATCCGGGGCAGCCAGACCCCCTTCCGGGGCAAGAAGACCTCGGTGCGCACGGACGACGTGGTCATGCCCGACGGCTCCGTGGTCTCCCGCGACTACCAGGTCCACCCCGGCTCGGTCGCGGTCCTCGCCCTGGACGAGGAGGGCCGGGTGCTGGTCATCAGGCAGTACCGGCACCCCGTGCGCGAGAGGCTGTGGGAGATCCCGGCCGGGCTGCTCGACGTCCCCGGCGAGAACCCGCTGCACGCCGCCCAGCGCGAACTGTACGAAGAGGCGCACGTCAAGGCCGAGGACTGGCGGGTGCTGACCGACGTCTACACCACGCCGGGCGGCTGCGACGAGGCCGTACGGATCTTCCTCGCCCGGGGGCTGTCCGAGGCCGTCGGCGAGCGCTTCGAGGTCGAGGACGAAGAGGCCGACATGGAGCTGACGCGGGTGCCCGTGGCGGACCTGGTCCGGGGCGTGCTCGCCGGGGAGCTGCACAACAACTGCCTGGTCGTGGGCGTGCTCTCGCTGGTCGCGGCGGAGCGGGGCGACGGCCTCGACGCGCTCCGTCCGGCCGAGGCGCCCTGGCCGGCGCGGCCCTTCGAGGCGTAAGCCCGTCCTGCGGGTCTGGTCGCGGGGAACCGCGGGCCCGTCGTCGCCGGTGAACGGAGGCGACGGGGCCCTTCCCGCGGGGGAGGCCGGACATGAGGGAGTCGGCGACCGAGGACGGCACCGCCGGAGAGGGGTGCCTCCCACGCCTTCGATGCGGTGGGGGAGAGGGCGCCGCCCCCGGCCGTCCGGCTTGCCGGGAGCCGGGGACGGCCGGTTCCGTCGCCCTGGCCGGAAGGGCGCCGGGGGGCGAGCCGTTCCCCGCCCCGACGCCGGGCACGGGCCCGCCCGCACTCCGGCCCCGGCCGATGTGACGATCGGTTGATCCGATCGGGGGATGTGCCCGCCGCGCTCCGCCGGGAACGTCGCAGAGCGTGAACTAGGCTCGGGAAACGCCCGAACCGGGCTTCCGGCGGGCACCGGCGTGCGGTGGGATCGGGAGTGTGGCCCGTGACGGATCAGGCGGTGGACACGGACGGCGCACGGCTGTCCCAGGACCCTGCTGAGGACAGCGGGTTCCTCGGCCGCACCCGGGAGCTGAAGGAACTGCGCGCCGACATCGAGCGCGCCGGCCTCGACACCCTCTCCGGCCGCAAGGCCCCCCGCGCGCGCGTGCTGCTCATCGCGGGCCGCCCCGGCTCGGGGCGCACCGCACTCGCCGAGGAACTGGCCGCACAGGTCGTGGACGCCTACCCCGACGGCGTCCTGCGGGCCAGGCTGAGCGAGCCGGACGGCACCCGCGTCCCCGTCGGGCGCCTCGCCCGGGACCTGCTCACCGAGCTGGACCGCACCGCCCCGCCCGGCGCCGACGAGGACGACCTCACCGAGGCCCTGCGCGCCGCGCTCGCCGATCGCAGGGTCCTGCTGCTGCTGGACGCCGTCGCCGATGCCGAGCAGGTCGACGCGCTGCTGCCGGACACCCCGGACTGCCTGGCCGTCGCCGTGGCCGAGGGTCCGCTCACCGGCATCGCGGACGTCCGGCCGTGCACGCTGGGCGGCCTGGACACCAAGTCGGCCGTGGAGCTGCTGTCCCGCCACACCGGCTCGGTCCGCATCACCGTCGACCCCCGGGCCGCCGAACAGCTGGTCGAGCTCTGCCAGGCCCAGCCCGCCGCCCTGACCCTGGCCGGCGGCTGGCTCGCGGCCCGTCCCCAGGCGGCCGTCGCCGACCTGGCCAAGCACCTCCACGCGGAGGCCGAGGAAGGCAGCGCGCTCGACCGCGTCTTCCGCCTCGTCCACGCCTCCCTGCCCGGCACCGCCGCCCGGATGCTGCGCCTGCTCTCCCTCGCCCCGGCCGGCCTGGTCGACCCGCACACCGCCTCCGCGCTCGCCGGCTGCTCGGTGAGCGGCGCCCGCACCACCCTGGACGACTTCGTCGCCCTCGGTCTGCTGCGCGCCGCCGACTCGCCGCTGCCCGAGTACGAGGTCCCCGGGTGCCTGCACGCGCGGCTGGCGCGCCTCGCCCGTAAGCACGAGCGGCCCGCCGAGCTGCAGCTGGCCCGCGCCCGCATGCTCGAGCGGACCGTGCGCCTGCTCCAGTCCTGCCGGGCGGTCACCGAGACCGACAGCCCGCAGGCCCGCGAGAAGCTCCTCGCCACACCGCGCGACCTGCGCTTCCCGCACCCCAGGGCCGCCGCCGACTGGCTGCGCGCCCGGCGCCCCGCCCTGCTGGCGGCGGCCCGCCTCGCGGTCGCCGACGGCGAGCTGGACACCCTCGCCCGCAGGCTCATGTCCCAGCTGGTGCGGGCCATGGTCGCGCACTTCGGCACCCAGGCGGCCGCCCCCGACCTGTACGGCGTCCACCGTCTCGTCCTCGACGTGGCCGAGCGCCGCGAGCTGCCCCGGGAGAAGGCGGCGGCCCTGCTGAACCTGGCCGACCTGGACGCCCGTACCGGCCGTACCGCCGAGGCTCTGGTGCGCTACCGGGCCGCGCTGGACGCCGGCCGCGAGGCGAACGACCCCTACGCCACCGGCCGCGCGATGGAATCCGTGGGCGGCGCCCACCTGGAGCTCGGGGACTACGACCGCGCCGCCGACTGGTTCGGCCGGGCCCTCGCACAGCGCCTCGCCCGGGACGAGCGCGCCGACGCCGCCCGGGTCTACGGCCGCATCGCCACCGCCCACACCTACGCCGGACGCTACGGCGAGGCGGTGCGGTCCTGGCGGGCCGCCATCGCCGGGTACCGCAGGACCGGCGACGTGGCCGCGCACGCGCGGGCGCTGTCCGAGCTGGCCCGGGTCCAGGAGTACGCCGGGCGCCCCGAGGAATCGCTGCGCACGTGTCAGGAGGCCGTCGACTGGGCCCGCCGGGCCGAGGACGACCGGCTCCAGGCCGCGCTGCACCTGCGGCTCGCCGACACCCTCGACCGGCTCGGCGACCCCACCGCGGCCGGGCTGCAGCGGAGCGCGGCCGAGCGCATGTTGAGGGAAGATCCCGCAGACGCCTGCGAAATCCGTAGCGCAGAGTCTGAAGATTAATGCTTTGAAAGGCTAGACAGAGGGAACACCTTCATTAGACTGGCTCTGCCGCACGTTCTCCTGCGGTCTCTCCCGGTGTGCCCGCGCTTGAGCGGGTATGCCTTGTAATAACCCATCCTCTGAGCCAAGGACCGTGATCGACGTGAAGGTCGGCATCCCCCGCGAGGTCAAGAACAACGAGTTCCGGGTGGCCATCACCCCCGCCGGCGTGCACGAGCTGGTGCGCCACGGTCACCAGGTCGTCGTCGAGCGCGACGCCGGCGTCGGCTCCTCCATTCCCGACGAGGAGTACGTGGCGGCCGGTGCGCGCATACTCGACACCGCCGACGAGGTCTGGGCCACCGCGGACCTGCTCCTGAAGGTCAAGGAGCCGATCGCGGAGGAGTACCACCGCCTGCGCAAGGACCAGACGCTCTTCACCTACCTCCACCTGGCCGCCTCCAAGGAGTGCACGGACGCGCTCGTCGAGTCCGGCACCACCGCCATCGCCTACGAGACGGTCGAGCTGCCCAACCGCGCGCTGCCGCTGCTGGCCCCGATGTCCGAGGTCGCGGGCCGGATCGCCCCGCAGGTCGGCGCCTACCACCTGATGGCCCCCAACGGCGGGCGCGGCGTGCTGCCCGGCGGCGTGCCCGGCGTGACCCCCGCCAAGGCCGTCGTCATCGGCGGTGGCGTCTCCGGCTGGAACGCCACCCAGATCGCCGTCGGCATGGGCTTCGACGTGACCCTGCTCGACCGCGACATCAACAAGCTGCGCGAGGCCGACAAGATCTTCGGCACCAAGGTCAAGGCCGTCATGTCCAACTCCTTCGAGCTGGAGAAGGCCGTCCTCGACGCCGACCTCGTCATCGGCGCCGTGCTCATCCCGGGCGCCAAGGCCCCGAAGCTGGTCACCAACGAGCTGGTCTCCCGCATGAAGCCGGGCAGTGTCCTTGTCGACATCGCGATCGACCAGGGCGGCTGCTTCGAGGACTCGCACCCGACCACGCACGCCGAGCCGACCTTCAAGGTCCACAACTCGGTCTTCTACTGCGTCGCCAACATGCCGGGTGCGGTGCCCAACACCTCCACCAACGCGCTGACCAACGCCACGCTGCCCTACATCGTCGAGCTGGCCGACCGCGGATGGGTCGAGGCGCTGCGCCGCGACCCCGCGCTGGCCAAGGGCCTCAACACGCATGACGGCAAGGTGGTTTACCGCGAGGTCGCCGAGGCGCACGGTCTGGAGTATGTCGACCCGGCGACTCTGCTCGCCTAAGTCATCAAACGGCAAAGGCGATACGTCAACAGGCGTCGTCAACCCCGCGCACCCGGCCGGACCTTGCCCGACAAGGTCCGGCCGGGTGTGTGTATGGTCACTTTGCGATTCTCGGTCAACTCGCCTCGAACGTAACGCTTCAACCGATTCGCGCACCGGTGAAACCTGCTGTGCGACGGCCGTACGCCCTTGACAGAGGGATGTTTCATTGCCGACACATCGGGCCGGGTCCGGCGGATTGTGTTGCTGCGGACGGCCGACACGCCATAGAGTCGCCGAACGTCGGCATGGTGCCACGCTGACCTGTCTAGAAGTTCCCTGGTCACCAAGGAGGTAAGACGACTTGTGAATGAGTCGACATTTACTCCCGGGGGTGGTCAACCAGGAATGCCGGCACGGACCAGCGGTCCCGGGCGTCTCGAGGCTGTCGGCTCCGTGGCTGTACGCACCTCCGCAGCCGACCACCACAGTCCGCAGGCAACTCGGACAGCACACATGAGTATGGATGGCCAACACGTGAACGCCATGGCCGGCGACGGAAGTGGCGCGCCACGCAACCACTTCGCCGACTACGACGAACTGCCCGAGGGGCACTTCTACGACCCGGACGCGGAGTACGAGCCGGATCCCGAGTACGCCGCCACGCTCGCGCCCGACGCGGCCCGGCAGCGCCGCGAGCGCATCGGCCCGACCGGGCGCCCGCTGCCGTACTTCCCGATCCCGGGTCCGCTGACCGAGCACGGTCCCGCCAAGATCATCGCGATGTGCAACCAGAAGGGCGGCGTGGGCAAGACCACGTCGACCATCAACCTGGGCGCCGCGCTCGCCGAGTACGGGCGCCGGGTGCTGCTCGTCGACTTCGACCCGCAGGGCGCGCTGTCGGTCGGCCTCGGCGTCAACCCGATGGAGCTCGACCTCACCGTCTACAACCTGCTCATGGAGCGGGGCATGGCGGCCGACGAGGTGCTGCTGAAGACCGCGGTCCCCAACATGGACCTGCTGCCCAGCAACATCGACCTGTCGGCGGCCGAGGTGCAGCTGGTGAGCGAGGTCGCGCGCGAGTCCACCCTCCAGCGGGCGCTCAAGCCGCTGATGGACGACTACGACTACATCGTCATCGACTGCCAGCCCTCGCTCGGCCTGCTCACGGTCAACGCGCTGACCGCCGCGCACAAGGTGATCGTGCCGCTGGAGTGCGAGTTCTTCGCGCTGCGCGGTGTCGCGCTGCTGACCGAGACGATCGAGAAGGTCCAGGAGCGGCTCAACCCCGACCTGGAGCTCGACGGCATCCTCGCCACGATGTACGACTCGCGCACGGTGCACAGCCGTGAGGTGCTCGCGCGGGTCGTCGAGGCGTTCGACGACCACGTCTACCACACGGTCATCGGGCGCACGGTCCGCTTCCCGGAGACCACGGTCGCCGGCGAGCCGATCACCACGTACGCGTCCAACTCCGTCGGTGCCGCCGCCTACCGCCAGCTCGCCAGGGAGGTGCTCGCCCGGTGTCACGCCGAGTGAGTCTGCCGGGGGCCGACGAACTCTTCCGTACGACAGGGGGAATGGCGCTTCAGGCGTCCACCCCGCGGCGACCGGCGGGCGGCGAGGCCCGGGTGCCGGCCCCGGCGGGGGAGAGCGACCAGGCCGCCGCCGAGGACGCACCGCAGTCGGTGCCCGCCCAGGGCGGTGACGGCGAGGGCGCGGAGCACGCCGCGGCGGACGCGGAGCCGGGCCCGGCGGGCGAGTCGCGCACCCGGGGCACGGAGCGCTCCGCGCGGGGCTCCGGACCGGGCGCGGGCGCGCAGGAAGGTTCTGCCTCCGCCGGCGCCGACCGGCCCCGCAAGCGCGGCCGGGCCGCCGCACGGCGCCCCAGCGGGCGTGAGCGCCACGACGAGAAGATCACCGTGTACGTCTCCGCCGAGGAGCTGATGGACCTGGAGCACGCCCGCCTGGTGCTCCGGGGCGAGCACGGCCTGGCCGTGGACCGTGGCCGCATCGTCCGCGAGGCGGTCGCCGTGGTCCTCGCCGACCTGGAGACCCGCGGGGACGCCAGCATCCTCGTACGACGGCTGCGCGGGCGGTAGCGGTAGCCTGCGGGGGCCATGACCTCGAACGACGCCCCCCACCCCGGCCGCACCCCGCGCGCCGGCCGCCGACGTGCGCTGGGCAGGGGGCCGGGGGAGCCGGCGGCTCCGCCGGTGACCGACGGGACGCCTACCGGTACCGGCACCTCGGGTGCGGACCCGGCCGAGCAGGACCCTTTGCCCGGGCCGGCCCCCGCGCCCTCCCGGGCACCGGGTGCGGAGGAGCGGGAACCCGGGACTTCGGGCCCAGGGGTGCACGGAACGCCCGGGGCGTCGTCCGGCCCGGGGGACTTCCCCCCGGACGGCGGTGAGGAGGCCTCCGGCGGGCGGGGCGAGGACGGCGGTGCAACGGCGGACGGGCCGGCCGGCGCGACCGGTGACGGCGAGGCGACCGGTGACGGCGGCGTGGCCGGTGACGGCGGTGTGGCTGGTGACGGCGGGGCGGCCGGTGACGGCGGCGTGGCTGGTGGCGGCGGGGCGGCCGGCGTCGGCGGCGTGGCTGGTGGCGGCGGCGCAGCCGGTGGCGGCGGGGCGGCCGGTGACGGCGGTGTGGCTGGTGGCGGCGGGGCGGCCGGTGACGGCGGTGTGGCTGGTGGCGGCGAGGCGGCCGGCGACGGCGGTGTGGCTGGTGGCGGCGGGGCGGCCGGTGACGGCGGTGTGGCTGGTGGCGGCGGGGCGGCCGGTGACGGTGTCTTCAAGGTGCGGCTCGCCAACTTCGAGGGGCCGTTCGACCTGCTCCTCCAGTTGATCTCCAAGCACAAGATGGACGTCACCGAGGTCGCCCTGTCGAAGGTGACCGACGAGTTCATGGCGCACATCCGGGCGATGGGGCCGGACTGGGACCTCGACCAGACCACCGAGTTCCTGGTGGTCGCGGCGACGCTGCTCGACCTCAAGGCGGCCCGCCTGCTGCCCGCCGCCGAGGTCGAGGACGAGGCCGACCTGGCCCTCCTCGAAGCCCGCGACCTGCTCTTCGCCCGCCTGCTCCAGTACCGCGCGTACAAGCAGATCGCGGAGATCTTCAACGACCGGCTGGCCGCCGAGGCCCGCCGCTACCCCCGTACCGTGGGCCTGGAAGCCCACCACGCCGAGCTGCTGCCCGAGGTCGTCATCAGCATCGGCCCCGAGGGGTTCGCCAGGCTCGCCGTGAAGGCGATGCAGCCCAAGCCCAAGCCGCAGGTGTACGTCGAGCACATCCACGCGCCCCTGGTCAGCGTGCAGGAGCAGGCCGGGATCGTCGTCGCGCGGCTGAGGGAACTGGGCGAAGCGAGCTTCCGCGTGCTGGTCCAGGACACCGAGGACACCCTGACCGTGGTCGCCCGCTTCCTGGCCCTCCTGGAGCTGTACCGGGAGAAGGCCGTCGAGCTGGACCAGGAAACCGCCCTCGGCGACCTGCTGGTGCGCTGGACCGGCGGCGACGGGGAGACGCAGCCGGTGGTGACCGACGAGTTCGACCGGCCGCCCGAGGCGCCGAAGGAGGAGCAGAAGGCGTGAGTGAAGCAACCACCGAGGCTCCGGACCAGCCGGACGGCGTCGCCGCCCTCGACCTCAAGCCCGCGCTGGAGGCCGTCCTCATGGTCGTCGACGAGCCCGCGACCGAGGAACAGCTGGCGAAGATACTGCGGCGGCCCCGGCGGCTGATCGCGGACGCGCTGCGCGAGCTGGCCGACGAGTACGCCGTCCAGGGCCGCGGCTTCGAGCTGCGCCTGGTCGCGGGCGGCTGGCGCTTCTACAGCCGGCCCGAGTACGCCGCCGCCGTCGAGGGCTTCGTCCTGGACGGCCAGCACGCCCGCCTCACCCAGGCCGCGCTCGAGACCCTCGCCGTCGTCGCCTACCGCCAGCCGGTCAGCCGCAGCCGCGTCTCCGCGGTGCGCGGCGTGAACTGCGACGGCGTGATGCGCACCCTCCTCCAGCGGGGCCTGGTCGAGGAGGCGGGCACGGAACCCGAAACAGGTGCGATCCTGTACGTGACGACGAACTACTTCCTGGAGCGGATGGGCCTGCGCGGCCTGGACGAGCTCCCGGAGCTCGCGCCCTTCCTCCCGGAGGCGGAGGCGATCGAGGCCGACACGCTGGAAGGGGTCCCGTCGTTCGATCCGGACGCCCCGGATTCTTCCGGGGACGCAGACGACAAGACGGAATTTTGATGCGAAGCAGCAGCGGCAGGAACAGCAGCGGAAACAACGGCGGGAGCCGTGGTGGCAACAGCGGCGGCCGCGGCGGGAGCAGCGGGGGCCGCGGCAACTACCGCGGCGCCGGCAACAACCGCGACGACAAGCAGGGCGGCCGTCCCAGGAAGCCGCGCCCGGAGGAGCGGCGCTACGACGTGGGCCCCGGCGCCACGAAGGACGGCCCCAAGTCCGGCCGGGGCAGCGCGGCCCGCGGCGGTGCCAAGGGCGGCCCGAAGCGGCCCCAGCAGCGCGGCCGCAGCGCGCCCGCCACGTCCCGCGAGTACGAGACGCGGGCCGAGGAGCGCAACCGCGAGCGGTACGCGGGCAAGAAGGACGTGAAGCTGCCCAAGACCTTCCCGGGCGCCGAGCAGGAGGGCGAGCGGCTGCAGAAGGTCCTCGCGCGCGCGGGCTACGGCTCCCGGCGCGCCTGCGAGGAGCTGATCGAGCAGGCCCGGGTCGAGATCAACGGCGAGATCGTGCTGGAACAGGGCCGCCGCGTGGACCCGGAGAAGGACGAGGTCAAGGTCGACGGACTGACCGTCGCCACGCAGTCGTACCAGTTCTTCTCGCTCAACAAGCCCGCCGGCGTCGTCTCCACCATGGAGGACCCCGAGGGCCGCCAGTGCCTCGGCGACTACGTCACCAACCGCGAGACCCGCCTCTTCCACGTCGGCCGGCTCGACACCGAGACCGAGGGCGTCATCCTGCTCACCAACCACGGCGAGCTGGCCCACCGCCTGACCCACCCCCGCTACGGCGTGAAGAAGACCTACCTCGCGCACATCGTGGGCCCGATCCCGCGCGACCTCGGCAAGCGCCTCAAGGACGGCATCCAGCTGGAGGACGGATACGCGCGCGCGGACCACTTCCGGGTCGTCGAGCAGACCGGCAAGAACTACCTGGTCGAGGTGACCCTGCACGAGGGCCGCAAGCACATCGTGCGCCGGATGCTGGCGGAGGCGGGCTTCCCCGTCGACAAGCTGGTGCGCACCGCCTTCGGCCCGATCACGCTGGGCGACCAGAAGTCGGGCTGGCTGCGCCGCCTGTCCAACACGGAGGTCGGAATGCTGATGCAGGAGGTCGACCTCTAAACCGCCCTCCGGGCCACCCCGGCCCGCACGAGGCTTGTGCCGACCGGCCACCCCCTTTTATAGTCGCAATGACTATTAAGGGGGTGGCCGGTCGTGCACGGCTACGACAAGCACGCTTTCGAACCCTTCGCCGTCACCGTCGACCTCGCCGTCCTCACGCTGCGCGCGGGCGCGCTGCACGTGCTGCTCGTCGAGCGGGGCCAGGAGCCGTACGCGGGCCGCTGGGCGCTGCCGGGCGGCTTCCTGCTGCCCGCGGAGTCGGCGGAGACGGCGGCCCGCCGCGAGCTGGCCGAGGAGACCGGCCTGGCGGACGTGACCGGGCTGCACCTGGAGCAGCTGCGGACCTACAGCGAGCCCGACCGCGACCCCCGCATGCGGGTCGTGTCCGTGGCCTTCGCCGCCCTGCTGCCGGACCCGCCCGAGCCGCACGGCGGCGGTGACGCGGCCGAGGCCCGCTGGGTGCCGTACGACGAGGCCCGCGGCCTCGCCTTCGACCACGACCGGATCCTGGCCGACGCCCGGGACCGGGTCGGCGCCAAGCTGGAGTACACCTGCCTGGCCACCGCCTTCTGCCCGGCCGAATTCACCCTCGGCGAGCTGCAGCAGGTCTACGAGACGGTGTGGGGCACGGCCCTGGACCGGCCCAACTTCCGTCGCAAGGTCCTCGCCACCCCCGGATTCGTCGAGCCCGTCCCGGGCGCCGCCCGCCTCACCGGAGGCCGCGGCAAGCCCGCCGCCGTGTACCGCGCAGGGGCGGCCGCCACCCTGCACCCACCGCTGCTCCGCACCCCTCGGGAAGGACGCCCCGCATGACCACGACCCCCGGCACCAAACGCGCCGCCACCGGAGCGCTCATCGGCCTCGCCCTCGGCGACGCGCTGGGCTTCCCCACCGAGTTCAACGACGTGCCGTCGATCCTCGCCAAGTGCGGCCCCTGGCGGGAGATGGAGCTGCCCCGGCCGGCCATCGTGACCGACGACACGCAGATGACGCTGGCGCTGGGGAAGGGCATGCGGACGGCGATGGACCGAGGGCTGCTCGGCCCGAAGCGCATGGAACGGCCGGTGCGCGAGGAGTTCGTCGACTGGTACCAGTCGCCGGAGAACAACCGGGCGCCGGGCAACACCTGCCTCAAGGCCTGTGCCCTTCTCAAGACCCCGGACCGCCCCTGGCAGGACGCCAGCCAGATCCACTCCAAGGGCTGCGGCGCCAACATGCGCGTCGCCCCCGTCGGCCTCGTCCCCGGCCTCAGCGACGAACAGCGGGCGGGCGCCGCCCAGTTGCAGTCCGCGCTCACCCACGGGCACCCCACCGCGCTCGCCGCCTCCGACCTCACCGCACACGCCGTACGACTGCTGGCGGAGGGCGCCGAGCCGACCGGCCTGGTCGGGCTGCTGCGCTCGTACGCCTACGACAACCGCACCCGGTACCACGAGCGCTGGCTCGGCGACCTGTGGAGCCGTGCCCAGGACCCGACGCCCGAGCACTTCATCGCACGCGGCTGGGACGAGTGCCTGGCGATACTCGACCGGCTCCAGGAGGCGGTACGCACCGTCTCGCCGGAGACCGACCCCTGCCTGGCCGTCGGCGAGGGCTGGATCGCCGAGGAGGCCATGGCGGCCGGGCTGCTCTGCTTCCTGCTCTTCGTCGACGAGCCGCTCACCGCCCTGCGGCGCGGCGCCTGCACCTCCGGCGACTCCGACTCCATCGCCTGCCTCGCGGGCGCCTTCGCGGGCGCGCACCTGGGCGCCGACGCCTGGCCCGCCGACTGGGCGGACCGCATCGAGTACCGGGGCGACCTGCTGGCCCTGGGAGCGCTCTGGGACGCTTGAGCCCATGATCGACGCCCCCGACATCGACCTGGCCCCGGTGGTGGCCGAACAGCCCTTCCCGGTGCTGTTCGCCACCGTCTCAGGTGCCCACCTCTACGGCTTCCCCTCCCGCGACTCCGACGTGGACCTGCGCGGCGTGCACCTGCTGCCCGCCGCCGACCTGGTCGGACTGCGCGAGCCGGAGGAGACGCGGTCGCGGATGTGGGACCGGGACGGCGTCGAGATGGACCTGGTCACGCACGACCTGCGCAAGTTCGTCCGGCTGATGCTCCGCCGCAACGGGTACGTGCTGGAGCAGCTGCTCTCCCCGCTGGTCGTGCACACCACCGAGGCTCACCGGGAACTGGCCGCCCTCGCGCCGGGCGTCCTCACCAGTCATCACGCCCACCACTACCGGGGATTCGCGGGCACCCAGTGGCGGCTGTTCGAGAAGACCGGCCGGCTGAAGCCGCTCCTGTACACCTTCCGGGTGCTGCTCACCGGCATCCACCTGATGCGCACCGGCGAGGTGCAGCCCCACCTGCCCACCCTCGTCGAGGAGATCGACACCGCTCCGGGGTACCTGCCCGAGCTGGTCGAGGCCAAGGCGGCGCGCGAGCATGGGGAGGCCCGCGTCGACCACGCGCGCGTGCGGGCCGACGTGGAGCGGCTGCACGCCGTGCTGGACGAGGCCCGGGCCGCCTCAGCGCTCCCCGACGCCCCGACCGGGTACGACGCCCTGCACGACCTCGTCGTACGGGTCCGGCTGGAGCGCTGAGGCTCGGCGGGCGCGGATCAGGAAGTCCTCCACGCGGCGCCGGTCCGGCTCCTCGGGGAGCGGGCTGTGCCGGGCCGCCTCCTCGCCCTCCCGCACCAGGCGGTTCATCCGCGCCTCCACCTCCGGCCACGGCACCTCGCCGCGCTTCACGGCGAGCAGCGACTCCCGCGCCTCGCCGACGTCGATCGTCAGGACGCCCGTGCGCAGCAGGTCGCGGGCGCTGGTCAGCAGCCTGAGCAGGTGCATCGCGTGCTTCCAGCGCGGGGCGCCGTGGGTGCGCACGTCGGCGTCCAGCTTGCGGCGCTGGCCGTGCGCGTAGCGCGTGAACGTCTCGTAGGCCCGGCGGGAGAGGAACGCCTCGCGGAGGGAGAGGAGTTCGCGGCCCGTGTCGTCCACCGACTCCACCAGCGGCGAGTGCAGGCACTCCAGGACGTTCGGGTTCGCGCGCAGGGCCAGTTCGCAAAAGCGCTCCAGCTCCCAGCTGAACTGCTCCTCCCCGGGGCCCTCCACATGTGTCGGCGGCTTCTCGAAGCGCCAGTACAGCGCGGTCGGCGCGAGGAAGACGCCCCGGCGGTCCGTGTCGCTGCCCTCCGTCGCCAGACCGAAGGCGCGCGAGCCCATGACACAGGAGTAGACCGTGTGGTCGCGGACCAGGGTCTCGGGGGTCTCGGAGGTCTCGGGGTGCATGGCCGGAGCGTACGCGGGCGGCTCACGCCAGGCGGATCGAATTTCCCTCCACCGTGATCCGCTTCCCGGGCAGCGGCTTGGTCGCCGGGCCCCGCACGACCGAGCCGTCGGCGACGGCGAACCTGCTGCCGTGGCACGCGCAGTCGATGGTGCCGTCGCGTACGTCCGACACGATGCAGCCCTGGTGGGTGCAGACCGCCGAGAACGCCTTGAACTCGCCCTTCTTCGGCTGGGTCACCACGATCTTCTCGTCGGCCAGGACCTTGCCGCCGGCGATCGGGACGTCGCCCGCCCGCGCCAGTTCCCGCCCCGGCGAGGAGGTCGAGGAGTCGTCGTCGCCTCCGCAGCCCGCGCAGAGCGCCGCCGCGCCCGCGCCCGTGCAGAGGAGGACCGTACGGCGGCTCGGGGTGTGGGTCATGTCGCGACTCCGGGGGAGAGGGTTTCCGGGCGGTGGGGCCAGCGTCTCAGGGGACGGGCGCCGCGGGCCGGTACGCGGCGGGCTGACTAGGCTGGACGGACCAAGAACCGATACACGCGTCAGCGGCATCGGCAGCGTCAGCAACGTCAGCAAGGAGCATCGCCGTGGCGGTACGAGCGGTCCGGGGCGCCGTCCAACTGGAACGGGACGAGGCCGGGCACATGGACGAGCAGGTCGCGGCCCTGCTGACCGCCCTCATGGAGCGCAACGGCCTGACGGTCGACGACCTGATCAGTCTGTGGTTCACCGCCACCCCCGACCTCCACAGCGACTTCCCGGCCGCCGCGGCCCGCGGGCTCGGCATCACCGACGTGCCGCTGATCTGCGCCCAGGAGCTGGACGTCGAGGGCGCCATGCCGCGCGTCGTGCGTGTCCTCGCCCACATCGAGTCCGACCGGCCCCGCGCCGAGATCGCCCACGTCTACCTCGGCGCCGCCGCGGCCCTGCGCAAGGACATCGCCCAGTGAGAACCGCACTCGTCATCGGCACCGGCCTGATCGGCACCTCGGCCGCCCTCGCCCTCACCGCGCGGGGCGTCACCGTCCACCTCGCCGACCACGACGCCGAGCAGGCCCGCACCGCCGCCGCGCTCGGCGCCGGCACCGACGAGACCCCGGACGGACCGGTCGACCTCGCGATCGTCGCCGCGCCGCCCGCCCTGGTGGCCGGCGTGCTCGCCGACGCCATGACCCGCGGCGTGGCCCGGGGCTACCTCGACGTCGCCAGCGTCAAGGGCGGACCCCGGCGGGAGCTGGAGGCACGCGGGCTCGACCTGTCGGCGTACCTCGGCACCCACCCCATGTCCGGCCGGGAGAAGTCCGGCCCGCTGGCCGCCACCGCCGACCTCTTCGAGGGGCGCCCCTGGGTGCTCACCCCGACCCGGGACACCGACACCGAGGTGCTGAACCTCGCCCTGGAGCTGGTCTCGCACTGCCGCGCGGTGCCGGTCGTGATGGACGCGGACGCCCACGACCGCGCCGTGGCCCTCGTCTCGCACATGCCCCACCTGGTCTCCAGCATGGTCGCCGCGCGCCTGGAGCACGCCGAGGAGGCCGCCGTACGGCTGTGCGGGCAGGGCATCCGCGACGTGACCCGGATCGCCGCCTCCGACCCCCGGATGTGGATCGACATCCTCTCCGCCAACCCGGGGCCGGTCGCCGACCTGCTCACCGACGTCGCCGCCGACCTGGAGGAGACGGTACGGGCCCTGCGCGCCCTGGAGTCCTCCGACGAGGACAAGCGCCGCGAGGGCGGCACCGGCATCGCCGAGGTGCTGCGGCGCGGCAACGCCGGACAGGTCCGGGTCCCCGGCAAGCACGGGTCGGCGCCGCGGGCCTACGAGACGGTGGCCGTCCTCATCGACGACCAGCCCGGCCAGCTGGCCCGCATCTTCGCGGACGCGGAACGGGCCGGGGTCAACGTCGAGGACGTACGCATCGAGCACGCGACCGGGCAGCAGGCGGGCCTGGTGCAGCTCATGGTGGAGCTGAAGGCGGCCGCCGTCCTCACGGCGGCCCTGAAGGAGCGGGGCTGGGCGATCCGGCAGTGAGCACGGGGCGCCGGACGCCTGTCGGAGGGGCCTCCCGCGCCCGGTAACCTTGTCCGGGACGCGCTCGCGTCCCGCACACCACCCACCGCACCGCACCAGGAAGGTGTCCCCTCGTGGAAAACGGCGCCGCCCCGACCGCCCCGGCCGTGATTGTCGCCATCGACGGCCCCTCCGGCACGGGCAAGTCGAGCACGTCGAAGGCCGTCGCCGCCCAGCTCGGCCTCAGCTACCTGGACACCGGTGCCCAGTACCGGGCGATCACCTGGTGGATGGTGAGCAACGGGATCGACACCGACGACCCGCACGCCGTCGCCGCCGCGGCCGGCAAGCCCGAGATCGTCTCCGGCACCGACCCGGCCGGCCCGACCATCACGGTCGACGGCGTGGACGTGGCCGGCCCGATCCGCACCCAGGAGGTCACCTCCAAGGTCAGCGCGGTCAGCGCCGTACCGGAGGTCCGCGCCCGGATCACCGAGCTGCAGCGCTCCATCGCCGCCTCCGCTCCGCTCGGCATCGTCGTCGAGGGCCGCGACATCGGCACCACCGTGCTCCCCGACGCCGACCTCAAGATCTTCCTCACCGCCTCGGCCGAGGCCCGCGCCGCCCGCCGCAGCGGCGAGCTGAAGGGCGCCGACGTCAACGCCACCCGCGAGGCCCTGATCAAGCGGGACGCGGCCGACTCCAGCCGCAAGACCTCCCCGCTGGCCAAGGCCGGCGACGCGGTCGAGGTGGACACCACCGCCCTCACCCTGCCGCAGGTCATCGAGTGCGTCGTCACCCTCGTCGAGGAGAAGCGGGCGGGGAAGTGACCGCGTCCCCCACAGCGCCCGTCCCCTCGGAGAAGGGCGCCGAGGTCGGCCGGCGCATCGGCGTCGGCCTGATGTACGGGCTGTGGAAGCCGCGCGTGCTCGGCGCCTGGCGGGTGCCCGCCACCGGCCCGGTGATCTACGCCGTCAACCACTCGCACAACATCGACGGCCCGATGGTCATGGGCGTGGCGCCCCGGCCGACGCACTTCCTGATCAAGAAGGAGGCGTTCGTCGGCCCGCTCGGACGCTTCCTGACCGGCATCGGCCAGCTGAAGGTGGACCGGCACTCCACCGACCGCACGGCCATAGGGCAGGCGCTCGGCGTACTGGCCGACGGCGGCGTGCTCGGTATCTTCCCGGAGGGCACCCGGGGCGAGGGCGACTTCGCCTCGCTGCGTGCCGGGCTCGCCTACTTCGCGGTGCGCAGCGGCGCCCCGATCGTCCCGGTCGCGGTGCTGGGAAGCACGGACCGTCCCGGACGGTTGATAAAGGCGCTGCCCCCGCTGCGTTCGCGGGTCGACGTCGTCTTCGGCGATCCCTTCGAAGCGGGCGACGGCAGCGGGCGGCGCACCCGCAAGGCGCTGGACGAGGCCACCGAGCGCATCCAGAAGCAGCTCACCGCGCACCTGGAAAACGCCAGGCGCCTCACCGGGCGCTGAGTGACACTTGAGTAGTGGATCACCCGGTACAGGGGTGTTCCACCGATCACCACGATGAACGAGGTACGGACTTCATGAACGACCACATCCACCCCGAGGGCTCGGGCGAGGAGCACGACCACGGGGCGCTCGGCGACGCCGAGTACGCGCAGTTCATGGAGCTGGCCGCCGAAGAGGGCTTCGACATCGAGGACGTGGAGGGCGCGATCGAGGAGGCCGGGCACGGCCCGCTGCCCGTCCTCGCCGTCGTCGGCCGTCCCAACGTCGGCAAGTCGACCCTCGTGAACCGCATCATCGGCCGCCGCGAGGCCGTCGTCGAGGACAAGCCCGGCGTCACCCGCGACCGCGTCACCTACGAGGCCGAGTGGGCGGGCCGCCGCTTCAAGGTCGTCGACACCGGCGGCTGGGAGCAGGACGTCCTCGGCATCGACGCCTCCGTGGCCGCCCAGGCCGAGTACGCCATCGAGGCCGCCGACGCGGTCGTCTTCGTCGTGGACGCCAAGGTCGGCGCCACCGACACCGACGAGGCGGTCGTCCGGCTGCTGCGCAAGGCCGGCAAGCCCGTCGTGCTGTGCGCCAACAAGGTCGACGGCCCCAGCGGCGAGGCCGACGCCTCCTACCTGTGGTCGCTGGGCCTGGGCGAGCCCCACCCGGTCTCCGCGCTGCACGGCCGCGGCACCGGCGACATGCTGGACCGGGTCCTGGAGGCCCTGCCCGAGGCCCCGGCGCAGACCTTCGGCACCGCCGTCGGCGGCCCGCGCCGCATCGCCCTGATCGGCCGCCCCAACGTCGGCAAGTCCTCGCTGCTGAACAAGGTGGCCGGCGAGGAGCGCGTCGTCGTCAACGAACTCGCCGGCACCACCCGCGACCCGGTGGACGAGCTGATCGAGCTGGGCGGTGTCACCTGGAAGTTCGTCGACACGGCCGGCATCCGCAAGCGCGTCCACCTCCAGCAGGGCGCCGACTACTACGCCTCGCTGCGCACCGCCGCCGCCGTCGAGAAGGCCGAGGTCGCCGTCGTCCTCATCGACGCCTCCGAGTCGATCTCGGTTCAGGACCAGCGGATCGTCACCATGGCCGTCGAGGCGGGCCGCGCGATCGTCGTCGCCTACAACAAGTGGGACACCCTCGACGAGGAGCGCCGCTACTACCTGGAGCGGGAGATCGAGACCGAGCTGGGCCAGGTGGCGTGGGCGCCGCGGGTCAACGTCTCGGCGCAGACCGGCCGGCACATGGAGAAGCTGGTCCCCGCGATCGAGACCGCCCTGGCGGGCTGGGAGACCCGGGTCCCGACGGGCCGGCTCAACGCCTTCCTCGGCGAGCTGGTCGCCGCCCACCCGCACCCGGTGCGGGGCGGCAAGCAGCCGCGCATCCTCTTCGGCACCCAGGCGGGCACCAAGCCCCCGCGGTTCGTGCTCTTCGCCTCCGGCTTCATCGAGGCGGGCTACCGGCGCTTCATCGAGCGCCGGCTGCGCGAGGAGTTCGGCTTCGAGGGGACGCCGATCCACATCTCCGTGCGGGTGCGCGAGAAGCGCGGCGCGAAGAAGAAGTAGCGCGTACGACTACGGCTGGAAGCAGCGCGTACGACCAAGGGAGAGGGCGCCCCGGCCGGGGCGCCCTCTCCCTTGGTCGTACGGCAGCTGTACGGCGGTCAGGTGCCGGACCGCGGGGCCGGTGGCAGTGCCGCCGGGACGTGGTGCGTGCCGCCGACGCGCTGCCACACCGACTGCTGGCCGACGCGGGCGCTCTGGGCCCCCGCGCTGTAGGCGCTGTAGGCGCCTCTGCCGCGCGGGATGCTCCGGAAGGCCGTGAATCCCAGTTCCTCCTCACCGCTGCGATCGCCAGGCAGGGATCGGAAGGACCGGACGTACTCGGCGTAGAGCGCGTCGTAGATCGGCGTGGCCGAGGGGCCGCCGTGGCGGTGGAAGGCGTCGTATGCGTACACGTATGTCCAAACGACCTCGCGCGGGAAGGGATGCGGCCCACGTGAGGGCCGTTCGGCGGCCGCGCGGCGAGGCTCAGGTTCCCGCCAGCGGCAGCGCGGCCGCGACCAGCTGTCCGTTCGCCGCCGCCTTGTCCAGCGCGTCCCGCAGCAGGTCCTCGCGCGGCTGCCGGCCGATCGACCCGACGGGCGCCGCGAACATCAGCACCTGCTGGTGCTTGTTGGCCGCCGTGCGCCAGCCCTCGGTGACCTGGAGCGGCTGGTGCGCCTGCCACCAGGCGACCGGCCGGCCGCCGTTCGTCCCGGGCTGGAGCACCGCGTGCAGCTGGCCCATCGCGAGCAGGACCGACCAGCCGTGCAGCACGGCCGGCGCGGTCGACAGCTCGGTGACCGGCATGAAGCCCTGCTCGATCAGCAGCGGCAGGAAGTCGTCGCCGGAGCCCACCGTGCCGGGCCGGGCGATGGGCGCGGTCGGCTCCACCACGAGGGCCGGGTGCAGCTCCCCGGCGATGAGGATCAGCCCGCTGGTCACCCCGAGCACGGCCTGCTCGGGCGCGGCCTTCTCGGGCGCGGCGGGAGCGGCCCCGGAGCGGGCCTGGTCGGCGCTGATGGACCGCACGGCCCCCTGCAGCTGCTCCTCGGTGACCTTGACGACCTGCGAGGGCAGGCAGCCGGCGTGGGCGAAGGCGAGCACGGCGGTCTCGTCCCCGATGAACAGGACGGTGCTGGTGCGCTCCTGCTCACAGTCGCCGGGAGTGCGGCAGGACGTGCAGTCGTAGCTGCCCGGGGCGGACTCCCCGGCCAGCAGGCGGTCGGCTTCTTCGTCGCCGATCTCGGCGCGTACGTCGTCGCTGACGTCGAGCATGCGCGGCACGGGTGGCTCCCTCGGGATGCGGTCGTGGCCGGACCGGGTGGCTCCCGGGCCGTGATCCGGGCGGGTCCCGGCTCATGCAAAGACAACGGGCGATCCGTGGCGGGAGTCACGCCCCGTGGCCGACGGAATCGAACCATGCGACCCGCACGATCCTCCGGGCGTCGCGACCGCAGCCGTGCCTCCAAGTGGGCTGCTGTGAGCACGGGTTGAGCCGACAGGACAGCTCTCGCCGACCTGCTCGTGAGTCGACAAATCATGAAATCAGCGAATGAACAGGGTGACTGGAAATGGTCGTTGCCGAGCGGTCGCCCCGGTCGTGACCACATCGCAATCGGACACGGACAACCAGAAGGCGGGGTTCCGGGTCTAACCGGACGACGACAAGCCCATGGGAGGAACCGCACCGCATGACGCCGCCGGCCCCGCCGGCCGCCCCGCTGCGCGCCGACTGCATCGGCGACTCCGCGGGCGGTCTGACCTTCGACGTCGCCGCGCGCGGAAACTCCGGGGCGGCCCTGCTCATCCTGCGCCGCCGCGGCGCCGACGACACCGTCGACGCCGCCGGGGACACGGTGAGCCTGCCGCTGGCCCCGGCGGCCGAGGGCCGGCTGCGTGCCGCGCTGCCCAGCAGCGTGTCCCTTCCCGAGGGCCGCTGGGACGCGTACGCCCGCCTCTCCGACGGCGAGCCGCGCCGCCTGGTGCCCGGCGTCACCGACCTGCGCTCCCTCGCCGACCGCACTCCCAGCGGGCTGCTCGGTCACGTCGCGGTCCGCATCCCGTACGCCACCCGGCAGGGCAACCTCACCGTCCGCAGCTGGCTGCGCGCCCCGCACGC
This sequence comes from Streptomyces sp. CCM_MD2014, assembly GCF_000772045.1. Lineage (GTDB taxonomy): Bacteria > Actinomycetota > Actinomycetes > Streptomycetales > Streptomycetaceae > Streptomyces > Streptomyces salinarius. Next base: position 6,868,959 of record NZ_CP009754.1, read on the forward strand.
CGAGGCGGTGGACCTGCACCTCGCCGGCGACGGCCTGACCGTACGCGGGCGGGTGTACGGCACCCAGCTCGTGCCCGGGGCCGACGCGGAGCTGCGCGCCCGGCCCGGCGACGGGGAAAGCGGCCGGGACGGCGGCGGCGTGCGCCGGGTGGAGGTCGTCGCCGAGCGGACCGAGTTCGCCTTCACGGTGCCCTACGACGGCCTGGCGCCGGGCGTATGGGACCTGTGGCTGCGGCCCGCCGGTGACCACGGCCCGGCGGTGCGCCTCGCGCGGCTGCTGGACGACGTCGCCGACAAGAACCCCGTCTTCACCTTCCCCCGGGCACGCGTACGGACGCCGTACGGCCCCGTGGAGGCCGGGCCGTACTACACCCGGGACAACGACCTGTCGCTGGCCGTCGCCGCGCTGGACGCCTGACACCGCCGGAAGCCGGACCGCGCGGGATGCGCGGGATGCGCGGGACGGGACCGTCCGCGTGTCCGATGTTCGATTCGTGTAAGCGATCCGCGAGCCCTTCCGCAGGGCGCGCGGAAGTGTGTTCGGGAGTGTTCGGGCGCGAAATGCGGAGTGCCGCCGCCCCGGCCGGTGCGCCTTTTCCGTTCGCCTATTCGACGGAGTGCGGCGACGCCCGAGAATTCACCTCGGTGGTCTGCGGTACTCGGGTAAAACCGTCCGTCCGTGTGAACGCGTTCCAACAAAACGCGCATCATGATCCTGTGACAGAAATGTGACCGTAGGTGCACCCGTGACCCGTGTTACCGGCGTGGGCTTCCCCGCTCCCGGGGCAGGGCATAGCGTGGCGGCATGGCACCGATTCCGACACCCCCGGCCGAACCCCAGGACAGTCCGGACACCTACGTGGGCCTCGATTCCGGCGCGGCCGAACGGCTGGCGCGGGAGCGGGGCTGGTCGACGGTGAGGTCCCTGGCGCCGGGCACGGTGATCACCATGGAGTACCGCGTGGGCCGCCTCAACTTCGAGGTGAAGGACGGCCGGGTCTCCCGGGCCTGGAAGGGCTGAGACCCGCCCCACGGGCCACGGCGGTACGCTCAGCCGCCCGACAGGGGGCGGGCTGCCGGGGCCGAGCTGCGCGGATGGCGGTCGGCGTGCGGCGGCCGACGGCTGCCGGCCGGGGTCACCGGCGAACGGTCCGAGCGGGCCGTGTGCGGGCCCGGCGCCAGGTGGGCCGGCGTGCGGGCGGTGCGCGGCGCGCCGACCGGCTCACGGGCCGGTGTCTCCGCCCGGCCGGAGCCCGGCGGCGTGACGGCCACGGGCGGGCCGACCGGCCGCCGTGCCGCCTTCTGCCGGCCGCGGCGGGCGTACCAGCGGTCGCGCAGGCCGAGGATCCACGCCTCGGCGCGCGTGATCAGCGGCTCGAACCACGGGAGCGCCAGCAGGATCAGCAGCCCGGCCGCCCAGCCCAGGAGCACGTCGCTGAGCCAGTGCGTGCCGAGGTAGACGGTGGACATGCCCACTCCGAGCGAGGTGACCGCGGACAGCGCGGACAGCCAGCGCCGGGCACGGTGCGTCGAGGCCAGGTAGGCGAGGATGCCCCAGGTCACGACGGCGTTCGCGGTGTGACCGCTCGGAAATATATCGCCGCCGAGCCACATCTCGTTGGCGCCGATCGTGGTCGCGTAGTGGGGTCCGAGGCGGCCCATGCCGTACTTGGCGGCGCCGACCGTGACGTTCAGCAGAAGCAGGGAGACCCCGAGGGCCAGCAGCGGGCGCAGGGTGTGCTGCCGCCAGGAGCGCCAGCCGAGCCAGGCCGCGACCATCACGGCGGTGGGTCCGCGCTGGCCGAGCACCACGTAGTAGTCGACGAACGCGTGGATCTCGGGCCACTGCTGGTAGGGCCGGAAGAACATGACCTGCCAGTCGAGCCGGACCAGCCACGAGGTGATCACCACGGCCCACACGATCGCGATGTAGAACGCGAGGGTTCCGGCGAACAGCGCGAACCTGTGCCGGGACATCTCCGGCGCGTCCAGGAGCTCCGGTCGTTCCGGCTCCCGGTCCAGTCTCGCGAACACCCGGTCCAGACGGGTGGGCTTCCGTTCGGTACGCACCCAATCGACGTTACAGCGAGTGAGGAGTGATCCCTGACGAATCAACGGCTTTGTGATGACGATGTGATGTGGGATTCCTCTCAGCGGGTGCCTTATTTCCGGGTAATCCGCAATCCGGTTCGGCTGCGGACTTCAATTCCTTTGATCTGCCCGGTCGGCGGTTTTATCGTGCTTATGAATGAGTTCACCGAATGCTGGTACGGAATTGTCCCGGCGGTCACCGGCGGCACCCCCGCCCGGCCGGGGCGGCCCCGTGCGCCGGTCAAGGGGGGCGGAGCGCCGGTCAGGGCGGGCCGGAGCCGTTCAGCCAGAACGCCCCGTACACGGCGGACACCGCCGCGACACCGCACACGACCGCCGCCGACCTGGCGGTGCACAGCCGGGCCAGGGCCACGGCCGGGGGGAACAGCAGCGGGAACGCGGGCAGCAGCAGCCGGGGCTTCGAGCCGAAGTAGCTCGACGCGCACAGGGCGAGCACGGTGACGATCCCCGCGTACACCAGCAGCGGGAGCGGCTGGCGCTGTCGTACGCACACCACGCACAGCCAGGCCAGCAGCGCGACCGCGACGATCAGCCCGGCGCCCGCCAGGGCCGCCGGGAACGACGTGAACTTCCCGGCGACGAAACGGGCGAAGGCCGCGCCCCCGTCGAAGCCGTTGCGCCAGCCGGCCTGCACGTCGAGATAGCCGAACGGGCCCTTGCCGGTGCGGTGGCCGACCCACAGGACGTAACCGGCGGCGCCCAGGGGCGCGAACAGCATGCCCAGCGCACGCCGGACGCCGAGCCCTGCGCCCGTACCGTCCTCGCGCCGGTCGCGCACGTACGCCGTGATCGCGGCCGCCCACACCGCCGCCGCCACCGCGAGCCCGACCGGGCGGGTCAGCCCGGCCAGCGCGGCCAGCGTCCCCGCCGTCACCCAGCGCCCCGTCAGCACCGCGTACAGCGACCAGGCGGCCAGTGCCGTGAACAGGGACTCGCTGTACGCCATCGACTGCACGATCCCGACCGGCAGCACGGCCCACAGCAGCACCGCGCAGACGCCGGCGCGGGGGCCGTACACGTGGTCCGCCACCGCGAAGATGCCCCAGGCCGCGGCGAGCGAGGCGAGCAGGCTCACGACGAAGCCCGCGTCCGCGTACGACAGCGGGGTGACGGCGGCGCCCAACCGCTCCAGCCAGGGCAGCAGTGGGAAGAACGCCAGGTTGGAGTGGACGTCGCCGTTCGGCAGCCGCACCTCGTAGCCGTATCCCAGCTCGGCGACCCCGGTGTACCAGAGGGAGTCCCAGCGGGCCGTCAGCAGCGTGTACGCGCTCTTGTCGCGCGCGGCGCTCCACAGGGCCAGGGCGAGCAGGCCCAGGGCGCGTACGGCCGCGTAGCCGAGGAGCGCCGGGGCGGCCCGGCGCAGGGCACCGGACGGGCCCGGGGCGCCGAGGCGGCCCGCGGTGCGCGTTTCAAGATCGGTCACGGACTCGATTATCTGCCGGGCGCGACGGTCGCCGTTCCGCCGGGCGGGCGGGACGGCGGCCGCAGTGGCGCACGCCACACGGGTGAGGCGGGATGTGTGAGGCCTGCCACGTGTGCACCGCACGGTCTGGCGTACTCTGGCGAATCACTCGCGTTCCGTTGCACGGCCCGGAGCCCCCGCTCCCCTCCGGCCGAGCCGCAGGGGAGTCCCCACCCCGCGGCCCGCCGGACGCGAGGGAACATCTTGGAGGTACGTACATGTCCGGGACGACCACGGCTGCCGCAGCGCCGCGCCGTCGGGCGGCCGGGGCCGGTGCCAACCGCTGGGTGGTCCTGGTCGTCCTCTGCGTCAGCCTGCTGCTCGTCGCCGTCGACGCGACCGTGCTGCACGTGGCGGTCCCCGCCGTCACCGAGGACCTCAGGCCCGGCGCCATCGAACTGCTCTGGATCGTCGACGTCTATCCGCTCGTCTGCGCCTCGCTGCTGATCCTCTTCGGCACGCTGGGCGACCGGGTGGGCCGCAGACGGGTCCTGCTGCTCGGCTACGCCCTCTTCGGCGTCGCCTCCGCGCTCGCGGCCCTCGCCGAGAGCGCCCAGGTGCTGATCGCGGCCCGTGCGCTGCTCGGCGTCGGCGGCGCCATGATCATGCCGGCGACGCTGTCGATCCTGCGGCAGGTCTTCCCCGACCGGCGGGAGCGGGCGCTGGCCATCGGCATCTGGAGCGCCGTGGCCGCGGTCGGCGCGGCGGTCGGACCGCTGCTCGGCGGCTTCCTGCTCGAGCACTTCTGGTGGGGCTCGGTCTTCCTCGTCAACATCCCGCTGATGCTGGTCAGCCTGCCGGTGGGGCGGCTGCTGCTGCCCGAGTCGAAGGGCGACGGCCGCGGGCCCTGGGACGTGGTCGGCGCGCTGATGGCGGCGGGCGGTCTGTTCGGCGTCGTCCTGGGGGTGAAGCGGCTGGGCGGCGGGGAGCCGGTGGCCAGTCTGCTCACCCTGCTGCCGCTGGTGGCGGGCGCGGCGCTGCTGGCGGGCTTCGTACGGCGGCAGCGACGGCGCACGCATCCGCTGGTGGACCTCGCGATGTTCCGGCGGCCCGCGTTCAGTACGTCGGTCGGGTGCATCGTGCTGGCCATGCTGGCCCTGGTGGGGCTCGAGCTGATCGCGGCGCAGTACCTGCAGCTGGTGCTCGGTCTTTCCCCGCTGGAGACCGGGCTGCGACTGCTGCCGCTGACCTTCGCGGCGATGGCGGCGGGGCTGGCGGGCGCCCGGTTGCTGCGGCGGTTCGGGCCGCGGCGGATGGTGTGCGCGGGATTCTGTCTGACCGCCTTCGCGGTGCTGCTGCTGACGGCGATGGGCCGCGCCGACAACTGCGCGCTGCTGCTGACCGGGTTCGTGCTGCTCGGCTTCGGTCTGGAGACGACGCTGTTCGGGGCGTACGAGTCGATGCTGAGCGAGGCGCCGCAGGAGCAGTCGGGAGGCGCGGCGGCGATCGGGGAGACCTCGTACCAGCTGGGCGCCGGGATCGGCATCGCCCTGCTGGGCAGCGTGATGAACGCGGCGTACGCGCCCGGGCTGACGGGAGGCGTGCAGGGCGTGCCGTCGTCGGCGTCGGTGGCGGCGGGGCATTCGCTGGGGGAGGCGTACGAGGTTGCCGCGCAGCTCGGGGGGCCGGCGGGGGTTGCGCTGCGGCGGGCCGCGGGGGACGCGTTCGTGCACGGGCTGCACGTGACGTTGGTGGTGAGTGCGGGGCTGTTGCTGCTCGGGGCGGTGATGGCGTTGCGGTTGCCGCGGGTGATGCAGTGCGAGGAGGTTTCGGTGCCGGCGCCTCGGGGGGCCGTGGAGTCCCAGTCCCGTGTCTCGGTGTGACCCCGTGGTCTCCCCGCCGGGTCATGGGCCGGGTTCCCCCCTCCTCGCCCGGGAGACGGGCATGGTGGACGTGCGGAGCGCCGCATCGTAACGTCGGCGACGACAGCCGTGACTAGCGGCGCTAGTTTTAACAGTTCCGGAGGGTGTCCCATGGCCGCGTCCCCCAAGTTGCCCGCGTTCGACCCCGCCGATCCCCTCGGCATCGACGACCTGCTCGAGCCGGAGGACCTGGCGATCCGGGACACCGTACGGGGCTGGGCGACCGACCGCGTGCTGCCGCACGTCGCGGACTGGTACGAGAAGGGCGAGCTGCCCGGGATCAGGGAGCTGGCGCGCGAGCTCGGCTCCATCGGCGCGCTCGGGATGTCCCTGGAGGGGTACGGCTGCGCCGGGGCCAGCGCCGTCCAGTACGGGCTGGCCTGTCTGGAGCTGGAGGCGGCCGACTCCGGCATCCGCTCCCTCGTCTCCGTGCAGGGCTCCCTCGCCATGTACGCCGTCCACCGTTTCGGCAGCGAGGAGCAGAAGCGGCAGTGGCTGCCGCGCATGGCCGCCGGTGAGGTCATCGGGTGCTTCGGGCTGACCGAGCCCGACCACGGGTCCGACCCGGCCGCCATGCGCACCCACGCCAAGCGGGACGCCGGTGGCGACTGGGTGCTCAACGGGCGCAAGATGTGGATCACCAACGGCTCGGTGGCCGGCGTCGCCGTCGTCTGGGCGCAGACCGAGGAGGGCGTCCGCGGCTTCGTCGTCCCGACCGACAGCGCCGGTTTCTCCGCGCCCGAGATCAAGCACAAGTGGTCCCTGCGGGCCAGCGTCACCAGCGAGCTGGTCATGGACGACGTACGGTTGCCCGCCGACGCGGTGCTGCCGGAGGTGACCGGGCTGCGCGGGCCGCTGAGCTGTCTGTCGCACGCCCGTTACGGGATCGTCTGGGGCTCGATGGGGGCGGCGCGCAGTTCCTTCGAGGCGGCCCTGGAGTACGCGAAGTCGCGGGAGCAGTTCGGGCGGGCCATCGGCGGGTTCCAGCTGACCCAGGCCAAGCTCGCCGACATGGCGGTCGAACTGCACAAGGGGATCCTGCTCGCCCACCATCTCGGGCGGCGCATGGACGCCGGTCGCCTGCGTCCCGAGCAGGTCAGCTTCGGCAAGCTCAACAACGTCCGCGAGGCCATCGACATCTGCCGTACGGCGCGTACGATCCTCGGCGCCAACGGGATCTCTCTCGAATACCCCGTGATGCGGCACGCGACGAACCTGGAATCGGTGCTCACCTACGAGGGCACCGTCGAGATGCACCAGCTGGTGCTGGGCAAGGCGCTCACCGGACTCGACGCCTTCCGGTAGGAAGCCGTACCGGTGGGAGCCCGGCGGGGTGGGGCGGGGCCGTGGTGCGCGGCCCCGCCTCAGCTCTGGTTGAAGAAACCGTCGGAACGGTGCGCGGCGGGCTCGCCGCTGATCACCTGGGTGTCGGCCGGGCTCAGCAGGAACACCCGGGTGGACACCCGCTCGATCGAACCGCGCAGGCCGAAGATGAGTCCGGCCGCGAAGTCGACGACGCGCTTGGCGTCCGTGCCCTCCATGGCCGTCAGGTTGACGATGACCGGGACGCCGTCCCGGAACAGCTCGCCGATGGCCCGTGCGTCCCGGAAACTGTCCGGGGTGACCGTCGCGATGCGGCGGCCCTTCTCCTCGGCCACGTCCGAGGCCACCTTGACCCGCGGGTCCGTGACCCAGGCGTCGCCGGTCTCGTTGCCCTCGGAGTAGTCGTCGTCGTAGTAGCGCTCGTCATCGTTGTCGTCGACGAGGCCGAGCCACGCACTCGCCTTGCGTACCGATCCCATGGACGCCTCCTCTCACAGCGGTCTTTCGTGCTTCCGCATCCCTATGGTCATCCATGATGCGGACGTCGCGCCAAGTGGATAGACGCCGCGCGGGGGGTTTGTGACGGTACTGGTGCACAGCGGATCCGTCGAGAGTCCTTGTGTCCCAAGGGTCGTTTCCCAAACGGATGCTGACTGTGAGTGAAATATGATTCTTCACGGCACACGGGTGAGGACGGGTGCGTACGGGTGATGGCGGGGGTCGGTACGATGCCGCAGCTCAGCGTCGTACCAACCACGGGGGAGCGTCGTGTTCGGAATCGTCAGGCCGTGCAGGCACCGGCTCGGGGAGAGCCTCGCGAGCCAGTGGATGGCTCATTTGTGCGGGTTGTGCCTCGCACTGCGCAAGGACCACGGACAGTTCGCACGGATCGTGACGAACTATGACGGGCTGCTCATATCGGTTTTGACGGAGGCTCAGGCGGAGCGCGGCGGTGCGGGTGCCGGGCGGCGCACCGCCGGACCCTGCCCGCTGCGCGGGATGCGCACCGCGTCCGTCGCGCACGGTGAGGGTGCCCGGCTCGCGGCGGCCGTCTCTCTCGTACTGGCCTCGGCCAAGGTGCGCGACCATGTCGCCGACGGCGACGGTCTGCTGGCCCGCCGGCCGGTGGCCCTCGCCGCCCGCCGGATCGCCGGCGGCTGGGACGCGGCCGGGGCTCGCGGCGGCAGCGCCGTCGGGTTCGACACCGCCGTGCTGGTCGACGCCGTGGACCGGCAGGGCGGCATCGAGGCGCTCGCCGGTCCCGGTACGCCGCTGCTCACCGTCACCGAGCCGACCGAGACCGCGACCGCCGCCGCCTTCGCGCACACCGCGCACCTCGCCGGACGGCCGGACAACGCCGCGCCGCTCGCCGAGGCCGGCCGGCTCTTCGGGAGGCTCGCCCACCTGCTGGACGCCGTGGAGGACCGGGAGGCCGACGCCGCGTCCGGTGCCTGGAACCCGCTCACCGCCACCGGGACGCCGCTCACCGAGGCCCGGCGGCTCGCCGACGACGCCGTGCACGGGGTGCGGCTGGCCCTGCGGGAGGCCGAGTTCACCGACGGGCGGCTGGTGCACCGGCTGCTCGTGCACGAGCTGGGCACCTCCGTGGACCGCGCGTTCGGTACCGTCTCGTGCGCCCATGGCAGCCATCCGTACGCCCCTCCCGGCAGTGCGCCGGGAGCCCCCGGTGCGCCCGGCGGCCCCGGTGGTCCGATGCCCCCGGAGCCGCCCCGCCGCGACCGGCGCGGGCTGCTCGCGGGCTGCGCCGTGTGGCTCGGGCTGGCCTGCACGTGCCAGATGTGCTGCGGCACGTACCACGACCCGTGGAGCGGTCAGCGCAAGGAAGGGGTCTGCTCCAACTGCGACTGCGGAAACTGCTGCGACTGCTGTGACTGCTGCAGCAACTGCTGCGGCGACGACGGGTGCGACTGCGGCTGTGACGGCTGCGACTGCGGTTGCAGCTGCTGAGGTCCCGTCAGTCACGTCGGCCCGGTGGGGGAAGGCCCGGCGCCATCCGGAGGGGCGACTTCCGGACACCCCCGCCGAGACGGCGGAAGATGAACCGCAGCGCAGGTCAACGGTTGGTGACGGAGGGTCGGGTAAAGGTCGTTCAAATCTTGACGGCCGAAAGGCACTCTTGCGCCGACCGGTCGTTCGGCCGAATACTCCAACCTCAGCGCTTGTCAGGGGCACGACGCTTCCGGAACCCGGAGGTCCGTCCCTGGCTGCGCCTCACGGGCCCCCAACCCCACAAGAGGGGCCCCCGACTTCCCCTGTGGAGGAACGAAGTGAGGATCAAGCGCACCAACCCCCGCAGCGGCATCACGAGACGGACTCGGCTGATCGCCGTATCCACCGGCCTCGTGGCCGCCGCCGCCATCGCGATCCCCAGCGCGAACGCGGCACCCACCCCGGCCACCTTCAGCGCCGCCGAACTGAACAGCGCCAGTGGCGCGGTGCTCAAGGCCGACGTCCCCGGCACCGCCTGGGCCGTCGACAGCAAGTCCGGCCGGGTGCTGCTCACCGTCGACAGCACCGTCTCCCAGGCCGAGATCGCGAAGATCAAGGAGCAGGCCGGCGACAAGGCCGGCGCGCTCACGATCAAGCGCACCCCCGGCACGTTCAACAAGCTCATCCAGGGCGGCGACGCCATCTACGCGAGCAGCTGGCGCTGCTCCCTCGGCTTCAACGTGCGCACCAGCAGCGGCGCCGAGTACTTCCTGACCGCCGGTCACTGCACCGACGGCGCCGGCACCTGGTGGTCCAACTCCGGGCACTCCACCGTTCTCGGCTCGACGGCCGGGTCCAGCTTCCCGGGCAACGACTACGGCATCGTCCGGTACACCAACACCTCGGTCAGCAAGCCCGGCACCGCGGGCGGCGTGGACATCACCCGCGCGGCCACGCCGAGCGTGGGCACCACCGTCATCCGTGACGGCTCCACCACCGGCACCCACAGCGGCCGGGTCACCGCCCTGAACGCCACCGTCAACTACGGCGGCGGCGACATCGTCGGCGGTCTGATCCAGACCACGGTCTGCGCCGAGCCCGGCGACTCCGGCGGTCCGCTCTACGGCAGCAACGGCACCGCGTACGGTCTGACCTCCGGCGGCAGCGGCAACTGCTCCTCCGGCGGTACGACGTTCTTCCAGCCGGTGACGGAGGCCCTGAACGCCTACGGCGTCAGCGTCTACTAGACCGCCCGGCGGCGTGACCCGGCCTGTCGCGGGTCACGCCCGAGCGCGGCCGGCCACGGCGAGCCCCCGTACACCGGAGCGACGGTGTGCGGGGGCTCAGTCCGTGCTGCCGGGGAGGACGACGCCGTTCTCGCAGGCGAACACCACGGCCAGGCGTGGTCCGGCGCGCGTCGGGCCGGACGGCCGTGACCGGCGGGTCCCCGGCAGCGCGTGAAGAAGTCATGTCCGAAGCCTCCGGGCGCGGTGATCTCCCCGTCGTCCGCCCACGGTCGAAACCCGGGCTCCCGCCGTGGGCGGAGGCCGCCGCCGCGCGCCCTCACCGGCGCACGCGCCGGGGCCCGCTCGCGACAGAGAGGTGAAGGCCTTGTGACCACACTGGAGTTGTCGTGCGCACGTCCTGAAGTCGACCTTGTGTACGGCCTGCGGGATCGGGAGAGTTAACGCTCGTCAACCAGCCTTCCGGTTCACGGGGTCCCCACAACCTCGTGGACCGACCCCCCACAGGAGGACGTGAGTTGAAGCACCGACGCATACCCAGGCGGCGGGTCGCCGTGGTAGGTGCGGGCATCACCGCACTGGTCGCGGCCGGGGTCACCTTCCAGACCGCGAACGCCAGCGAGGCCCCCACGGCCGCGGCGCCCGAGACCCTGTCGGTCACGGCGGCCGGAAAGCTCGCTTCCACGCTGCTCAGTGACCTCGGCACCGACGCGGCGGGCACGTACTACGACGCGCAGGCCAAGAGCCTGGTCGTCAACGTGCTCGACGAGAGCGCCGCGCAGACCGTCGAGGAGGCCGGCGCCAAGGCGAGAGTCGTCGAGAACTCGCTCGCCGACCTGAAGAGCGCGCGCACCACCCTCACCGAGGACGCGAGCATCCCGGGCACGTCCTGGGCGACCGACCCGACGACCAACAAGGTCGTCGTCACCGCCGACCGCACGGTCTCCGAGGCCGAACTGGCCAAGCTGACCAAGGTGGTCGACGGACTGGGCGCCAAGGCCGAGCTCAAGCGGACCAAGGGCGAGTACAAGCCCTTCGTCTCGGGCGGCGACGCCATCACCGGAGGCGGCGGGCGCTGCTCGCTCGGCTTCAACGTGACCAAGGGCGGCGAGCCGTACTTCATCACCGCGGGGCACTGCACCGAGTCCATCTCGACCTGGTCGGACTCCTCCGGGAACGTCATCGGCGAGAACGCGGCGTCCAGCTTCCCGGACAACGACTACGGCCTGGTCAAGTACACCGCCGACGTGGCCCACCCGAGCGAGGTGAACCTCTACAACGGCTCCTCGCAGGCCATCTCGGGCGCCGCCGAGGCCACCGTCGGCATGCAGGTGACCCGCAGCGGCTCCACCACCCAGGTGCACGACGGCACGGTCACCGGCCTGGACGCCACCGTGAACTACGGCAACGGCGACATCGTCAACGGCCTGATCCAGACCGACGTCTGCGCCGAGCCCGGCGACAGCGGCGGCTCGCTCTTCTCGGGCGACAAGGCCGTCGGTCTCACCTCCGGCGGCAGCGGCGACTGCACCTCGGGCGGCGAGACCTTCTTCCAGCCGGTGACGGAGGCCCTGTCGGCCACCGGTACGCAGATCGGCTGAGCCGCACCCGCACACCTGTGAAGTCCCGCCCCGCGCGCGAGGGGCGGGACTTCCGCGCGTGCGCCCGGGGCTCCGTGCCCGTACGGCGGTCAGCCGGCCGGCGCGGCCGACGTGGGCGGCAGTTCCTCCTCCGCCTGCCGTCCCCGGCGCGGCAGCACGGCCGCCAGCATCGTGATCACCGTCCCCAGGACCGCCCACGCCCACAGCACCAGGAGGGCGGCGGTCGTGTCGTTCCCCTTGAAGTAGGCGATCGAACGGGCCGCCCAGGTGCCCGCGCCCGGCGGCAGCGCCGGGCCGATCGCCCTCCAGAACGGCGGCAGCAGCGGCAGCGGGAAGGCGCCGCCCGCGCTCGGGTTGCCCGCGATCACCACCAGCAGGATCGCCAGACCGATGCCGACGATCCCGAAGACGCCCTGGAGGGCGAGCGTGGCGGCGCCCACCGCGAAGATGATCAGCGCGCCGAGCCCCCACAGGTCCAGCACACCGCCGGGCAGCGCGCCCAGGATCGGCCCGACGATCACCGCGCCGCCGAGCCCGCCGACGATCGCGACCAGCGCCATCACGATCAGCCGGATCGCCGCCCGGCGTGGGTTGGACGGCCGGGCGCCGGTGCTGATCGCCAGGATCGAGGCGCACAGATAGCCGCCGACGCACCAGCCCACGACCAGGTAGAAGGACGACAGCCCGTTGAAGTCGTGGGGCGAGGCCGGGGCCACGTCGACCACCCGGACCGTGCGCCCCTCGGCCTTCTCCACCTTGCCGACGATGTCCTCGACGGTGGTGGCGAGGACGGTCCCGCCGCCGGAGGCGACCAGCAGGGTGTCCCGTCCGCCCTCGGGGTTCACGATCAGGGCGCCGTCGATCTCCCGGTTCATGATCTGCCGCCGGGCGTCCGCCTCGTCGGGCACCGTGCGCGGGTCCAGCGGGGAGCCGGGCAGCCGCTCCAGCCGGTCGACCGCCTGTCCGGCGGCCGCGCCGGGCGCGGCCACCCCGAAGGGCACGTCCTTCGGTTTCGGGTCGTGCAGCGCCCCCACGTAGGAGGTGATGAACAGCAGCTGGAGCGCGATCACGCCGAGCACGAGCAGGGTGGCCCGCAGGGTGACGGCATCCTTCACCTCACCGAGGAAGGAGCCGCTGCGCGTGCGGGAGCCCGCCGGTGTGTGTGACATGTCCCCACAGTCCGGGTCGGGGGGTGTTTGCGCAGGTGGGACGCGGCCGAACGGGTGTCGTACACACATTCGAAGATGGGGGTATGGTGGGTGGAGTAGCTGGGAACAGACGTTCGATAATGGCGTTCGGGCCTACGTGGTCATGCGTCGGTTCATGAGTCGGGAGGTGCGTGATGCCGGGTTTCACGCATCTGCACACCGTCTCCGGGTTCTCCGCCCGCTACGGCGCCTCCCACCCGGAGCGGCTGGCCGAGCGCGCCTTCGAACGGGGCATGGACGCCCTCGCCCTCACCGACCGCGACACCCTCGCGGGCACGGTCCGCTTCGCCAAGGCCTGCGCGAGGTCGGGCGTCCGTCCGCTGTTCGGCGCGGAGCTGGCGGTCGGCGCCCCCGAGTCCGCGGCCGCCGACCGCACGGAGACCTCCGTACGCCGGGACCGGCGCCGCGCCCCCGTACGCGGCGGAGCCTTCGTCGACGAGTCGGCCCCCCGGGTGACCTTCCTCGCCCGCGACGGCGCCCGCGGCTGGGCCGACCTGTGCCGCCTCGTCTCCGCCGCCCACACGGCCGAGGGCACCCCGCTGCTGTCCTGGCCCGACAACCACGCCGACGGCCTGACCGTCCTGCTCGGCCCGGACTCCGACGTCGGCCGCGCCCTCGCCGCCGGCCGCCCCGACCGTGCGGCCAGGCTCCTCACCCCCTGGCGCGAGGTCTACGGCGACGCCCTGCGCCTGGAGGCCGTCTGGCACGGCCGCAAGGGCACCGGCCCCGGCTCCCTGCGGCTGGCCTCCCGCACCGTCGGCTTCGCCGCCGAGCAGGGCATCCGGCCGGTGCTCTCCAACGCCGTCCGCTACGCCGACCCCGGCCAGGGCGAGGTCGCCGACGTCCTGGACGCCGCGCGCCGCCTGGTCCCGATCGACGCCACCAGGGAACTGGACTCCGGCGAGGCCTGGCTCAAGGACGCCGGTGCCATGCGGGACGCCGCCGAGCGGATCGTCGAGTCCGCGGGCTTCCGCCGGGACACCGCCCACCGCCTGCTGGAGCAGACCCGGGCCACGGCCGCCGAGTGCCTGGTCGACCCCGAGGACGACCTCGGCATGGGCGCCGTCCACTTCCCCGAACCGCACCTGGTCGGTGCCGGCCGGCGCACCGCCCAGCGGGCGCTCGCCTCCCGGGCGGCGGCGGGCATGGTGCGGCGCGGCTACGACCGGCGCCGGGACCACCGGGAGTACTGGGAGCGGATGCACCACGAGCTGGACATCATCGCCCACCACGGCTTCGCCTCGTACTTCCTCACCGTCGCCCAGGTCGTGGACGACGTACGGCACATGGGCATCCGGGTCGCCGCGCGCGGCTCCGGCGCGGGTTCGCTCGTCAACCACCTCCTCGGCATCGCGCACGCCGACCCGGTCGAGCACGGGCTGCTGATGGAGCGGTTCCTGTCCAAGGAGCGGGTGGTCCTGCCCGACATCGACATCGACGTGGAGTCCGCGCGCCGGCTCGAGGTCTACCGCGCGATCATCGGCCGGTTCGGCACCGAGCGGGTCGCCACCGTCGCCATGCCGGAGACGTACCGGGTGCGCCACGCCATCCGCGACGTGGGCGCAGCCCTGTCCATGGACCCGGCCGAGATCGACCGGGTCGCCAAGTCCTTCCCGCACATCCGCGCCCGCGACGCCCGCGCGGCGCTGGACGAGCTGCCCGAGCTGCGGGAACTGGCGGGGGAGCGGGAGCGGTACGGCAAGCTCTGGGAGCTGGTCGAGGGCCTGGACGCCCTCCCGCGCGGTGTCGCCATGCACCCCTGCGGCGTCCTCCTCTCCGACGCCTCCCTGCTCTCCCGTACACCGGTCATGCCGACCAGCGGCGAGGGCTTCCCGATGGCCCAGTTCGACAAGGACGACGTGGAGGACCTCGGGCTGCTCAAGCTGGACGTGCTCGGTGTGCGGATGCAGTCGGCGATGGCGCACGCGGTCGCCGAGGTGGCGCGGGCGACGGGGGAGCGGGTCGACCTGGACGGCGTGCCGGAGGGCGACCCGGCGACGTACCGGATGATCCGCTCCGCCGAGACGCTGGGCTGTTTCCAGATCGAGTCGCCGGGCCAGCGGGACCTGGTGGGGCGGCTCCAGCCCTCGACCTTCCACGACCTCGTGGTCGACATCTCGCTCTTCAGGCCGGGACCGGTCGCCGCCGACATGGTGCGGCCGTTCATCGAGGCCCGGCACGGGCGGGCGCCGGTGCGCTACCCGCACGAGGACCTGGCGGAGCCGCTGGCGGGGACGTACGGGGTCGTCGTCTTCCACGAGCAGATCATCGACATCGTCGACATCATGACCGGCTGCGGACGCGGCGAGGCCGACCGGGTGCGGCGCGGTCTCTCCGACCCGGAGTCGCAGGGGCGGATCAGGGTGTGGTTCGCCCAGCACGCGACGGCGAACGGCTACGACGCGGAAACGATCCAGCGGACCTGGGAGATCGTCGAGGCCTTCGGCAGCTACGGCTTCTGCAAGGCGCACGCGGTCGCCTTCGCCGTGCCGACCTACCAGTCGGCATGGCTGAAGGCCCATCACCCGGCCGCCTTCTACGCGGGACTGCTCACCCACGACCCCGGCATGTACCCGAAGCGGCTGCTGCTGGCGGACGCGCGGCGGCGCGGGGTGCCGATCCTGCCGTTGGACGTGAACAAGTCCGGGGTCGCACACAGGATCGAACTGGTGTCTGAATCACGTTCGCGTACACGCGGGGCGAAGACCTGGGGCCTGCGCCTCGCCCTCTCCGACGTGCACGGCATCAGCGAGGCCGAGGCGGAACGCATCGCCGCCGGGCAGCCCTACGCCTCCCTGCTCGACTTCTGGGAACGGGCCCGTCCCAGCAGACCACTGGCCGGACGGCTCGCCCAGGTCGGCGCGCTGGACGCGTTCGGCGCCAACCGCCGCGACCTGCAACTGCACCTGACCGAACTGCACCGCGGCGCCCGGGGCGGTCGCGGCGACCAACTGCCCCTGGCCGGCGGCCGGAAGACCGCCTCCGCCGGGCTGCCCGACCTCACCTCGGCGGAGAAGCTCAGCGCCGAACTCGGCGTGCTCTCCATGGACGCCTCGCGCAACCTGATGGACGACCACCGCGCCTTCCTGCGCGAGCTGGGCGTGGTGTCGGCCAAGCGGCTGCGCGAGGCACGGCACGGGGAGACGGTGCTGGTCGCGGGCGCCAAGGCGGCCACCCAGACCCCGCCGATCCGCTCCGGCCGCCGCGTCATCTTCTCCACCCTGGACGACGGCTCGGGACTGGTAGACCTCGCCTTCTTCGACGACTCGCACGACGCCTGCGCGCACACCGTCTTCCACTCCTGGCTGCTGCTGGTGCGCGGGGTGGTGCAGCGGCGCGGCCCGCGCAGCCTCAGCGTCGTCGGCTCCGCCGCCTGGAACCTCGCCGACCTGCTGGAGGTGCGCCGGGAGGAGGGCCTGGAGGGCGTCGCCGCCCGGCTGGCCGGAACGGCGGGCGGGACTCGAGGAGCGGACGGGGGCGACGACCCCGAGGGCGGTCCGGCGCGCCGCCGTCTCGCCGGTTCGGACGGGCGGCCCGCGCCGGCCGGCTCGGCGGCCCAGGACCCGATGGAGCAGCGGACGATCCGCATGTCCACCGGGTACGAGATGCACCCCTGGGCCGATCTGCGCCCCGCGGGCGAAGGGCCCGCGGTCGGAAGGAAGTTGTGGCACCAGAGTCCGGGGAGTGCGGGATGACGATCCTCTGCGTACGTTTCCAGCTGCCGCCGATGTACGAGGCGGCCCTGCCCGAACTGCTCGGGCTCCTGGAGGAGTTCACGCCGGTAGTCGAGGCGTTGCCGCCCGACGGCGCGCTGGCCGACCTGCGCGGCGCCGAGCGGTACTTCGGGCGCGACGCCGTGGAACTGGCCTCGGTGATCCGGGTCCGCGCCCTCGCGCTGTACGGCGTCGACTGCGTGATCGGCGCCGGACCCGGCCCGATGCTGGCCCGCATGGCGCTGCGCGACGCCCGGCCGGGACTCACCCGCGCGGTGCCCGCCGGCGAGGAACGGGACTTCCTCGCCGGCAAGCCCGTCGTCGCGCTGCCCGGCGTCGGCACCGCGACCGCCCGCACGCTGTGCGAGTACGGCCTCGACACCCTCGGCCGGGTCGCCGCCGCGCCGCTGTCCACGCTCCAGCGCCTGGTCGGCGCGAAGGCCGGCCGCGAGCTGCACGAGAAGGCCCAGGGCGTCGACCGCGGCCGGGTCGTCCCCAACGGCGTCTCCCGGTCCCTGGCCGCCGACCGCCCCTTCGACCGCGACGAACTCGACCCCGACCGGCACCGCCGTGCCCTGCTCTCGGCCGCCGGGGAACTGGGTGCCCGGCTGCGCGCCGTGGGCAAGGTCTGCCGCACCCTCACCCTCACCGTCCGCTACGCAGACCGGTCGGCCACCACCCGCAGCCGCACCCTGTCCGAACCGACCGCGCACTCGGCGGCCCTGACCCGGACCGCGTACGACCTGTACGAGGCGCTCGGCCTCCAGCGCGCCCGGGTCCGCTCGGTCGCCCTGCGCGCGGAGAGCCTCACGGCGGCCGAACACGCCTCCCACCAGCTCACCTTCGACCCCGTGGACGAGAAGGTCCGCCGGATCGAGGAGGTCGCGGACCGGGCGCGGGCGAAGTTCGGGCCGCGGGCGGTGATGCCGGGGTCGCTGGCGGCGTGACCCCCTTCGCCCGCGGGTCAGTTGGCCCACGGGGGAGCGAGGCGGGTGCCGTCGGCCATCTCCGCCGTCAGGCCGACGGTGGTGGTGACCCAGGAGGTCGCGGTCCGGTCGGCGGGGTTCTCGACGGCGAAGGTCGCCCCGGCATTGACGATCACCGTGTCGCCCGCGGTGACGCGCTCGGTACGGCCGTCGAGGGTGATCAGCAGCTCGCCGGTGAGCAGGTGGAAGACCTCCTCCCGGCTGACGGTGTGCGCGGGCGCCTTCGTCCCCGCCGGGATCTCGCCCCGCCAGGCGCGCAGCTCCCTGCTGCCGGTGCGTGAGTTGGCGTACGAGACGAAACGGGCGCCGTGGATCTCGTGAGTGGTGCCATCGGACGAGCGGACGACGGGCATGACGGGCTCCTCTGGATAACTAGTCAAGTAGGTTGACCATCTCGGCGGCTTCTATGGTCAAGCTGCTTGACCAATACGTCAAGGGTGTTTCAATGCCCTCGTGCAGAACTCCGACGCCATGGCCCTGACCGCCGCCCTGCTCGCCGCAGCCGGCGAGCTCACGCAGCGCATCCATGAGGGGGTCGTCGCCCGTGGCTTCGAGGGTGTGCGGCCCGCGCACGGGTTCGCCTTCACCCGGCTGGCCCCGGACGGTGCGACCGTCACCGACCTGGCCGTGCACCTCGGGATGACCAAGCAGGCCGCCAGTCAGCTCGTGGAGGACCTGGTCCGCAGGGGGTACGTCGAGCGCCGGCCGCATCCCGGCGACGCGCGCGCCCGGCTGGTCGTGCTGACCGAGGCGGGATGGGCCTGTACGCGGGCCGCGGAGGAGGCGGCCGCCGAGGTCGTCGGCGCGTGGGCCGACGCGCTCGGCGAGGACGGGGTGCGGGTGCTGCGTGACGGCCTGCTGCGGGTGGCGCCGGGCGGGCCGATCCGGCCCGCCTGGTGAACCCGGCCCCCTCACCTGCGGCGTCGACGGCAGCGGTTACCACTGGAAGTTTTTACTGACGCGTAACTTCACACTTGCACTACTCGCCCGTAACTTGACGAGTGAACAGCATCCCGTGATCCGGATCACAGGGCGTCCTGCCGTCGCAACTCCCCACATCCGCAAGGAGTTCACCCGATGCTGCCCTGGAGCCGACTGCTCAGACCGCTGACCGCGCTGCTGCTGACCGCCGCGGTCGCCCTGTTCCCCGCCGTCACCGCCACCGCCGCTCCCGCCGCGGACGCGCGCCCCAGCTCCGGCTGGAACGACTTCACCTGCAAGCCCTCCGCCGCCCACCCCCGCCCCGTCGTCCTGGTCCACGGCACCTTCGGGAACTCGGTCGACAACTGGCTGGGTCTCGCGCCCTACCTGACGAACCGCGGCTACTGCGTCTTCTCCCTCGACTACGGCCAACTGCCCGGCGTCCCGCTCTTCCACGGACTCGGCCCGGTCGAGAAGTCGGCGGAGCAACTGGCCGCCTACGTCGACAAGGTGCTCACCGCGACCGGCGCCGCCGAGACCGACCTCGTCGGCCACTCGCAGGGCGGCATGATGCCCCGCTACTACCTCAGGTTCCTCGGCGGGGCGGACAAGGTGAACGCCCTGGTCGGCATCGCGCCCAGCAACCACGGCACCACGCTGTCCGGCCTCACTCGGCTGCTGCCCCACTTCCCCGGCGTCGAGGACCTGCTCAACGAGCACACCCCCGCCCTCGCCGACCAGGTCGTCGGCTCCGACGTCCTCACCGAGCTCAACGCGGGCGGCGACACCGTGCCCGGCGTGCGCTACACCGTCCTCGCCACGAAGTACGACGAGGTGGTCACGCCGTACCGCAGCCAGTTCCTCGACGGTCCCGGGGTGCGCAACGTCCTGCTGCAGGACCTGTGTCCGCTCGACCTCTCCGAGCACCTGGCGATCGGGCTGTTCGACCGGATCGCCTTCCACGAGGTGACCAACGCCCTGGACCCGGCGCACGCCACGCCCACCACCTGCGCCTCGGTATTCGGCTGACGGGCGCCCAGCGCCCCGGCGCACGTCACGCGGGGTCCGCCCGGCCTGAGCCGCCGGACGGACCCCGCGTTCCCCCGTGCTCCGGGTTCAGCGGCCGTGCCGGCCCCCGGTCGCGGCGCGTCGGCGGACCGACGCGAACAGGGTGGCCGCGCCGAGCGCCAGGGCGGCCGCGCCGCCGACGGCGAGGTACGGCGTGGTGCCGTCCCCGCCGGTCTCGGCGAGGTTCTCGGTACCCCCGCCGGCGGCCTTCACCCGGTTGGGTTCGGCGGCGGCGGCCTCCGGAGCCTCCTCCGGCGCGTCGGGGGTGGCCGCCGCCGGATCCGCCGGGTCCGTGGTGGTCTCCGCGTCCTGGTCGCCGTGACCGTGGTGCTCGATCGTCGACTTGTCGGCCGCCGCCGCGATCTGCTCCTCGGACGGCGCGGAGGCCTCGGGTGCCGGAGCGGCACCACCGGCCGTGTCGCCGTCGCTGCCGCCCTCGACGCCCCCGAACGTGACGTCCGAGCAGGAGTAGAACGCCTCGGGGCTGTCCGAGCGCTGCCACACCGCGTACAGCAGGTGCTTGCCGGACCGCTCGGGCAGCGTGCCGGAGAAGGTGTAGAAGCCGCCCGAGGCGACCGGGTCGGTGGCGGTCGCCACCGGGGCGGACAGGTCCAGGTCGCCCCAGCCGAGCGGCTGCGAGGGGTCGTAGCCGGGCTTGGTGACGTACACCTTGAAGGTGCCCTTGTGCGGGGCGGTCACACGGTACTTGAAGGTGTACGAGCCGCTGCTCACGCTGGTCGCGGGCCAGTCGGCGCGGGCCAGGTCCAGGCCCTTGAACGCCGGGTCGCCCGCGCTGCACAGCTTGCCGTCCGGGATCAACTCCCGGTGCTTGCCGGCGGCGTTGCCGATACGGACGCCGTTCCAGTCGTAGAGCGCCTGCGTGCCGCCCGCCGCGACCGCCGCCCTGCACGCGGCCGACTCGGGGTTCTCGGGCCCCTCGGCGTGGCACTGCGACACCCTGCTGACCGGGTCGCCCATCGAACCGTGCGCCGACGCGGGGGCGGCGGCCAGCGTGGTCAGGGCGAGCGGGGCGAGACCGGCGGCGGCGACGGCGGCGGCCCTGCGGGACGCGGACGGTGCGGGCATGCGGAACTCCTCGAAACGGTCACGGGGGACTGGGGAACTCGGGCCGGAACCCGTGGGGTTGATCAGCAAGCTAGCCCCAGGACACCGTGAAATCGCCTGCTGGAGGCGGGTGACGGAGATCCTTATGGTCGCGTTAAGGGAGTGCTCAGGCTGGCCTGAGGTAGTTACCGTTCCCGGCATGGAACGACAGCGAATCCGGCCGGCGGTCGCCTCGGACGTGCCGGCGGTCAAGACGGTGACCGACGCCGCCTACCGCCCCTACGTGGAGCGCATCGGGGTGGTGCCGCAGCCCATGGAGGCGGACCACGCGGCGAACGTGGCGGCGGGGAAGGTGTTCGTCACGGGCGGGCCGGGCGAGGACGTCGCGGGTCTCGTCGTCGTCGAGGCGCGGGCGGACCACCTCTTCCTCGACAGCATCGCCGTCCACCCCGACGCGCACGGCAGGGGCGTGGGGCGGCGACTGCTGCGGTTCGTGGACGCGCACGCGCGTGCGCTGGGCCTGCCCGAGGTCAGGCTCTACACGAACGCCATGATGTGGGAGAACCAGCAGATCTATCCGAAGTACGGCTACGAAGTCGTGGAGCGCCGCGTGGACGGGCCCTACGACCGCGTCCACTACCGCAAGCGGCTGCTCTGAGGCGTCTCATGGCACACCCTGCCCGGTCAGCTCTCCGGCCACCAGGTGCGCGCGATGTCCTTGCGGACCTCCGGGCGCCCGGAGGGGCGCTCGTCGGCCTCCTCGCGGACTCGGCGGGCGTCGGTCTTCTTCAGGGGCTTCTGCACGGTCAGACGGCGCATGGCTGCCTCCTTACGGATCCACCGGGTTCCGCGTTCTCACGGAGGTAGACCCTTTCCCCGAGACTCACTCATCGATGCATCCCTGTCAGTGGCGGTTGTCACGTTCCCGCGCCCCGACTCCGCTGTCAGTGGCGGGTGTCACCCTGGGCACATGAGCGAGAACAGTGACGAGGCGACCGCACCCCGTGTCGACTGGGACGCGCTGGCCGCCTCCTTCGACGACGAGCCGGACCACGGTCTGCGCGACGCGGGCGTACGACGGGCCTGGGCCGCCCGGCTGGCCTCCTGGCTGCCGGAGCGGCCCGGCGACGTGCTCGACCTGGGCTGCGGCACCGGCAGCCTGTCACTGCTCGCGGCCGAACGGGGGCACCGCGTCACCGGCGTCGACCTCTCCCCGGCCATGGTGGAGCGGGCCAGGGCCAAACTCGCCGGTCGTGACGCGGTGTTCCTGACCGGTGACGCGGCGGCACCGCCCGTGGGCGAGCAGCGCTTCGACGCCGTGCTCGTGCGGCACGTGCTGTGGACCCTGCCCGACCCCGGCCGGGCACTGCGGCACTGGCGGCAGTTGCTGCGCCCCGGTGGGCGGCTGGTCCTGGTCGAGGGCGTGTGGGGAAGCGTCGCCCCGGTCGGCATACCCGCCGGCCGGCTCACCGCCCTGCTCGCCCCGCTCGCCGGGCAGGCCCGCGTGGAGCGGCTCTCGGACGACCCGTCGCTGTGGGGCAGGGAGGTCACGGACGAGCGGTACGCGGTGGTGGCGACATACGGATGAGCCGGGTGCCGCGCTGTGCGAGATGCGCTATGCCAGGAGGCGGGTGAAGCCGTCCCCGCGGGCCAGTCGCTCCAGTTCGTCGAGTGCGGCCACGGCGGCGCCGGCGGCCCGGGGGTCCCGGTCCGCCAGCCCGCTCCCGGCGAACTCGTCCTCGTCGAGCCGCCGTACGTCCGTGCCGTCGGCGGAGCGCCACAGGTCCAGGTCGAGGTCCTCGACGACCAGCTCGGTGCCGGTCACCTCGGCGGGGCGGGTGACGTCGCAGTACCAGCCCTTCAGCGCACCGGCCGCCGTGCGGACCTCCTTGACCGAGTACCACCGGTCGCGCCAGTAGTACTCGGTGAAGACGTCGCCGGCCTCGAAGCGCACGAAGCCGAAGTCGCGCACGCCGTCACCGGCCCAGGGGGCGCGGACGGCGACGCGGATGCCGTCGTCGTGCAGCAGCGTCGCCGCGTACCGGATCCTCGTGCGGCCCGCCTTGACCAGTACGACGCTCACCTCGGCCGACGGCTCAGCCGAGTTCGCGGACATGACGCACCTCCGTCGCGCAGATCTCGTACCCGAGCCACTTGTTGATGGCGAGCATCGGGCCGTTGTCGGTGTCGTTGCCGGTGAGCGCCTCCGTGTACCCGGCCGCGCGGGCCCGGTGCAGCGAATCCGTCTTGGCGAGCTTGGCCAGGCCCCGGCCGCGCCGGTCGCGGACCGTGCCCGTCATCGCCGTCGAGTACCGGGTGCCGTCGGTGTAGGCGACGCTGAAGGCGGCCGGCCGGCCGTCCACGACCGCGACGGTGGTCAGTTCACGGTTGAGCAGCGGATGCCGCCAGGTCTCCGCCAGCCAGGTCTCGTAGTCCGTGAACGCGATGTCGACGTCGCCCGGTTCGTCCGCGACCGTCTCCGCGTCCAGTTCGAACATGGGCCGGGGGTCGTCCGCGAAGTCGGCCGCGGTGCGCAGTTCGACGCCCGGGGGAGGGGACCACAGCGGTGGCAGCACGGCCTTCGACAGGTCCAGCCGGAGGAAGTGCGCGGCACGCCGCCGTTCGTAGCCGTGGCGCTCGGCGAAGGCCAGGTTGGCGGGCCCGTCCAGCGCCCAGGCGTACAGCTTGGTCGCGCCCTCGCCGGTCAGGTACTCCTCGGACGTACGCACCAGCAGACCGCCGGCACCGCGCCGCTCCCGCTCCGGGTGGACGTAGATGTTCAGGAAGGCCTGACCGGGCACCGGACTGTCGTGCACCAGCCCGATCTGGGCCGTGCCGATCACCTCCCCGTCCTCCTCCGCGACCAGGGAGCGGCTCCGGGCGTCCGGGTGGGTGTGGACGAGCCGGTGGACGACGGCTTCGGGCGTCCACAGGATGAACGGCAGGGCGCGATGGCGGACATGGGTGAAGGCCGCGAGGTCGGCCGGGTCGTCGGGACGCAGATCGCGTACGAGAACGGTCATGAGGGCGCACGCTACGGCGGCCGGGCGGTCCGGTGCCTCTGATTTTCCCGGGGGTACGGGACAATCGGAGGGTGACCTTGAAGATCCGTATCGACGACGGCACGCCGCCCTACGAGCAGGTGCGCGCGCAGATCTCCGAACAGGCGCGGTCGGGCGCCCTGCCGGTCGGTTACCGGCTGCCCACCGTCCGCGGACTGGCCGAGACCCTCGGGCTCGCCGCGAACACGGTCGCCAAGGCGTACCGGGCGCTGGAGGCGGACGGGGTGATCGAGACGCGGGGGCGCAACGGAACGTTCGTCGCTGCGGCGGGCTCTGCGGCGGAGCGGGAGGTTGCCGAGGCGGCGCGCGGGTATGCCGAGCGGGCCCGGCGGCTCGGGGTGTCGGAGGAGGAGGCGCTCGGGGCCGTGCGGGACGCCCTGCGGGCGGTTTACGGGTGAGCGCCGCCCGGGTGTGTCGCTTTCCGGCTGCGGGGTCGTCGTGGCTGGTCGCGCCCACGCGGCGGAGCCGCACATGTCTCAGCCCCGCGCCCCTTCGGGGGGCGTCCGGGTGACCGTCAGGCTTGACGCGCGCGCCGATTGTGCGAACGTCGCGGCGTCCTGTACGGCCGCCGCGTTCGGGTCGTTGTTGAAGTAGGCGTAGACGTCGCTCGTGCCCGGCCAGGTCGACGTGATGCGGGTGAGCCACGTCGACAGTGACCGGCGGCCGTAGTGCGGCCATGCCGCGGCCCGGCCCTCGTGGAAGCGGACGTAGCCCCAGTCGGTGGTGCGCCAGAGGGGCGTGGCCGGGCGGGCTCGGACGTCCGCCCAGCACAGGGCAGCGTGCCGGGAGACCAGGACCTCGTGGACCTCGGGTGTCCACCACGACGCGTGCCGGGGTTCCACCGCGACCCGGGTGCCGGGCGGGAAACAGGCGAGGCAGGTGTCCAGGAGTGCCGGGTCGGCGCGCAGGGTCGGCGGCAGTTGCAGCAGGACGGGGCCGAGGCGGTCGCCCAGACCGGCCGCGTGGGTCATCAGGCGGTCGACCGGTTCCGCCGGGTCGCGCAGGCGTTTGATGTGCGTCAGATAGCGGCTCGCCTTGACCGCGACCGTGAAGTCCGGCGGCAGCCGCTCGCGCCACGCCGCGAAGGTCTCCCGGGCGGGCAGGCGGTAGAAGGCGTTGTTGATCTCGACCGTCGCGAAGGCGGCCGCGTAGTGGTCCAGCCAGCGCCGGACCGGCAGACCGGGCGGGTAGAAGGCGTCCCGCCAGTCCCGGTACTGCCAGCCCGACGTGCCGACGAACAGGGGCATGCCCCCATCAAAGCACCGCGTTACAGATACAGCCCGGCGTCCGCTCCCGCGCGCGGCTCCGGCAGCGCGGTCGGCGAGGTGCCCCGCCGCAGCGCGAACAGCTCCGCCAGCGTCGCGCCCTCGCGCCCGACGCCTTCCTCGGTGCCGAGCCAGTCCACCGCCTCCCGGCGGGTGAGCGGACCGACCTCGATACGGGCCAGGCAGCGGCCGGGGCGGACGACGGCGGGGTGCAGGCGCTCGAGGTCCTCGTTGGTCGTGACGCCCACCAGGACGTTGCGGCCCTGGCCGAGGAGCCCGTCGGTGAGGTTCAGCAGCCGGGAGAGTGCCTGGCCCGCCGTGTGCTTGGCCTCGCCGCGGATCAGTTCGTCGCAGTCCTCCAGCAACAGCAGCCGCCAGCGGCCCTTGCCCGCCGCGTCCTCCTCGCCGATGGCGATGTCCATCAGATAGCCGACGTCGGAGAAGAGCCGCTCCGGGTCGAGGACGCAGTCCACCTGGCACCAGTCCCGCCAGGAGCGGGCCAGTGTGCGCAGCGCGGAGGTCTTGCCGGTGCCCGGCGGGCCGTGCAGGAGCAGCAGCCGGCCCGCGATGTCCTCGGGCGTCGTCTTCATCAGACCGTCCATCGCCTCCGCGACCGGCGCCGTGTAGTTGGCCCGGACCTCGTCCCAGGTGCCCGCGGCGATCTGACGGGTGGTGCGGTGCGGGCCGCGCCGCGGGGATACGTACCAGAAGCCCATCGTCACGTTCTCCGGCTGCGGTTCGGGCTCGTCCGCCGCCCCGTCCGTCGCCTGGCCCAGTACCTTCTCGGCGAGGTCGGCGCTGGTCGCCGTCACCGTGACGTCTGCGCCGCGGTTCCAGCGCGAGACGAGCAGGGTCCAGCCCTCGCCCTCCGCCAGGGTGGCGCTGCGGTCGTCGTCGCGGGCGATCCGCAGGACGCGTGCGCCGGGCGGCAGCAGCGTGGCACCGGACCGTACGCGGTCGATGTTCGCCGCGTGCGAGTACGGCTGCTCACCCGTGGCGAAACGGCCGAGGAACAGCGCGTCGACGACGTCGGACGGGGAGTCGCTGTCGTCCACGTTGAGCCGGATCGGCAGGACTTCGTGCGGGTTCACGGACATGCCGCCATGATCCGGCACCCGGCCCCCGCCCGCACCCGCTTTCCCGGGCATGCGCGTCGCCCCGGCCTCGACGTGCCGCCCCCGGTCTCCACTCTCACCCCCTCTGATTTCGTCCGAAGTTGAACGAGTGTCAGCCAATTTTTGGCATGGACACTTCCTATCAACGCGCGTAGCCGCTACCACGGTTGTGGCAGCAATCCTGCTAAGGGAGGTTCCATGAGACGTTCCCGACTTGTCGGCTTCCTGAGTTCACTCCTCCTCGCCGCCGGCGCCGCCCTCACCGGGGCCGCGACCGCCCAGGCGGCCCAACCCGCCGCAGCCGACGGCTATGTGGCCCTCGGCGACTCCTACTCCTCCGGGGTCGGAGCGGGCAGCTACATCGGCTCCAGCGGCGACTGCAAGCGCAGTACGAAGTCCCACCCGTACCTGTGGGCGGCCGCCCACTCACCCTCCACGTTCGACTTCACCGCCTGCTCCGGCGCCCGTACGGGTGATGTTCTCGCCGGACAGCTCGGACCGCTCAGCTCCGCCACCGGCCTCGTCTCCATCAGTATCGGCGGCAACGACGCGGGCTTCGCCGACGTCATGACGACGTGTGTGCTCCAGTCCGAGAGCTCCTGTCTGTCGAGGATCGCCACCGCCGAGGCCTACGTCGACTCGACGCTGCCCGGCAAGCTCGACGGCGTCTACTCGGCGATCGGCGACAAGGCCCCGAACGCCCACGTCGTCGTCATCGGCTACCCGCGCTTCTACAAGCTCGGCACCAGCTGCATCGGCCTGTCCGAGACCAAGCGGAAGGCGATCAACGACGCCTCCGACCACCTCAACACCGTCATCGCCCAGCGCGTCGCCGCCCACGGCTTCACCTTCGGCGACGTCCGCACCACCTTCACCGGCCACGAGCTGTGTTCCGGCAGCCCCTGGCTGCACAGCGTCAACTGGCTGAACATCGGCGAGTCGTACCACCCCACCGCGGCCGGCCAGTCCGGTGGCTACCTGCCGGTCCTCAACGGCGCCGCCTGACCGGAGCGGAAGGAGAAGGAGAAGCGGAGCCGGAGTTCCCCGCTCGCGGGGTCTCCGGCTCTGCCGCACCCTCCGACGGAACCAATCCGGCCCGGTGACTGGCGTTTTCGGGCCGCCGGTCCGTAACCCCTGCCGAGGGCGCGCGCGACGCGTGCCCGCGACGACGTCGGCGGACCGGGGGCGAGGTCCGCGGAAAGGGGGACCGGTGGAGGCGGACGAGCTGCTGACGCTCGTGGCGGACGGCGACCAGAAGGCCTTCGAGGAGCTGTACGGACTGGTGTCGGGTCCGGTGTTCGGACTCGTGCGGCGGGTGGTGCGCGACCCCTCCCAGTCGGAGGAGGTCACGCAGGAGGTGCTGCTCGAACTGTGGCGGTCCGCCGCGCGGTTCGACCCGGACCGGGGAAGCGCGCTGTCGTGGATCCTCACCGTCGCCCACCGCCGCGCCGTCGACCGGGTGCGCAGCGCCCGCGCGGCCGGCGAACGCGACCGGCGCGAGGCGCGCCGCGCCCACCACCCCGCCTACGACCAGGTCTCGGAAGAGGTCGAGGCCGGACTCGAACGCGAGTGGGTGCGCCGCTGCCTGGACCGGCTGACCGCCCTGCAGCGCCAGTCGGTCACCCTCGCCTACTACGACGGCTACACCTACCGGGAGGTGGCCGAGCGCCTCCGCCTCCCGCTGGGCACGGTGAAGACGAGAATGAGAGACGGGCTGGGCCGTCTGCGCGACTGCCTGGGCGGTGCCGCGTGAGTCCCGCCCGCCGACTGCCGTGCCGCCGCCGCGGCGCCCTCCACTCGCTCGCGGCCCCCTACGCCCTGGACGCCCTGGACGGCGCCGAACGGGTCCGTTTCGAACGGCACCTGGAGGGCTGCGAGCGCTGCGCCGCCGAGGTGCGGGCACTGTCCGAGGACGCCGTCCGGCTGGCCTGGTCCACGGCCGCCCCCGCGCCGCCCGCCCTGCGCGAACGGGTCCTGGCCGCCGTACGCACCGCCGCGCAGGAGCCCGCGCCCTCGGCCGGGCCCGCCCTGCGGCTGCCCGCCCACGTGTGGGGCGGCCGGCCGCGGGCCGGGCGCTCCCGCCGGTCCGGGGCGCGCCCGCTGCTCGTGCCGTTCACCACGGCGACGGCCGCCGCCGCGCTCGTGGTCGCCTCCCTCTTCGCCGTCCAGGCGGACCGCACCCAGGGCGAGCTGGACTCCGCACGGGAGAGGGCGCGTGACATCGCCCACGTTCTCGCGGCCCCGGACGCCCGCGCCACCAGGGGAGCGGACGAGAGGGGCCGCGGTGTCGCGGTGGTGGCCTCCGCTTCCGAGGGGCGCGCGGTGGTCACCCTGAGCGGGTACGGCGAGCCGCCGGGCGACCGCGTGCGCCAGCTGTGGCTGATGCGCCCCGGCGCCGAGCCGCGCTCCCTCGGGCTCCTCGACGGCGACACGCCCCTGGTGGCGTCCGGCCTGAGCCGCTCGGCCACGTCACTCGCGGTGACGGTCGAACCCGCCAGGGGGTCGGCCAGGCCGACGAGTGAGCCGGTTGTCCAACTCGCCCTGGAATCTGTCGGATTCGGAGAGTAATCGTCAACCCCCTTACGGGGAAGGTGAATCCTGTGACCGCGATACACGCATGCCGTACCGGGGCGATAGGGTTACCCTGCCCGGGCCGGGTGGACTCGTACGGGTGGGGAGTGACATGGAACAGATAACAGTGCGCAGCAGGGCAAGGGTCCCTGCGATCACCTGCGGCAGCAGCGCGAGCAGTTCGCGCCTCGACCGTCATCTCGCGGTACTCGGAGGGCCCGCCCTCCCGCCCCGGGAGACCGTGGAGGCGACGTCGCTGATGCGTGAGCTGACCGCGCGTGAGCCCGCGCACAAGCCCAGCAACAGGGGCGCCCGGGTACGCCGCGTCTCGCTGTTCGCGCCGCTGCGCCGACTGCGCCGTTCGCTGTTCGGCGGCAACTGAGGCCCGCGCGCCGGTGGTCACACCTCCCGGCGCGGCGCCGCCGCACTCGTCCGTCATCCCCACGGCACGCAGCGGCGCCCCGGTGTGCTCCCCGAGCGCGGACCGTCCCCGATGGACCCGACCCCCTGCGTCCGTCCCGTACGCCTTCTCGCCCTCCCGTGCCGCGTCCGCGTCCCGCCGTCTCCCCACCGGCGGTGACGCGCCCCGGCTCGTTCAGCGGCCCCCGTGCGCGTACCGGCGCACGGCCAGCGGGACGAACACCGCGAGCAGCACCGCGCACCAGGCCAGCGACCCGGCCACGGGATGTGACACCGGCCAGGCGGCCCCGTCCGGCACGGGCGCGTTGCCGAACAGGTCCCGCAGCGCCGTGGTCACCGCGCTGATCGGGTTCCACTCCGCCGCCGTGCGCAGCCAGCCCGGCAGTCCGTCGGTCGGGATGTAGGCGTTGGACAGCAGCGGAAGGATGAAGGTGGCGCCGCCCAGTTGACCGGCGGCCTCCTCGTTGCGGGTGAGCAGCCCCAGGAAGATCCCGATCCACGTCGTCGCGAACCGGAACAGCATCAGCAGCCCCACCGCGCCCACCGCGCCGAGCGCACCGCCCTCCACCCGCCAGCCCACCGCGAGCCCGACCAGCAGCACGGGCACCGTCCCGGCGGCCGTGACCAGCACGTCGGCGACCGACTGTCCGAGCGGCACGGCGGCCCGGCTCACCGGCAGCGTGCGCAGACGGTCCGTCACGCCCCGGTGGGTGTCCTGGGCGGCCTGGAACATCCCGGTCATGATCCCGTTCGCGGCCGTGGCGACCAGCAGGCCCGGCACCAGGAACGCCCGGTACTCCTCGCCCGGCATCGCCAGCGCGCTGCCGAAGACGTAGCCGAAGAAGAGCAGCATCGTGATCGGCATGGTCTGGGTCAGGATCAGCAGCCCCGGGTTGTTCCGTACCCGCCGCAACTGACGGCCCAGCATGGCCGCCCCGTCGTACGCCAGACCGTACGCCGAGCCGTGAACCGAGCCGTGAGCCGAGTCGTACGGCCCCGTCGTCAGCGTGCTCATGCCACCAGCTCCTCGCCGTCGTTGTCGCCATTGCCATTGCCATTGCCATTGCCATTGCCATGGCCGTTGCCGCTGCTGCCGCCGCCGTCGGTCAGGCGGAGGAAGACGTCGTCGAGGGTCGGCGGCCGCAGGCTCGCGTCCACCAGGGGCACGCCCGCCGCGTCGAGTTCGCGCACCAGGCGGGGGAGGGTCAGCGTCGGATCGGCGCTGACGGCGCCGGCGGTGCGCCGCTCGCGGTCCAGCACCGGCTCGGCACCGGTGAGCCGGTCCAGGACCGCGGCCGCCTGTGCCAGCGCGTCCGCGTCCGCGACGACGGCCTCCGCGTACGCGCCCACCAGTGCCTTGAGTTCGGCAGGTGATCCGGTGTGTGCGACCCGGCCCCGGTCCACGAGCGCGATGTCGTCCGCCAGGCGGTCGGCCTCGTCCAGGTACTGCGTGGTCAGCAGCACGGTGGTGCCGTCCGCCTTCAGGGCGCGTACGGCGTCCCAGATCCGGTTGCGGCTGGCCGGGTCGAGACCGGTCGTCGGCTCGTCCAGGAACAGCACGTCGGGCCGGCGCACCAGGCTCGCGGCCAGGTCGAGACGGCGCCGCATGCCGCCGGACAGGGTGGCGGCGGGCCGGTCGGCGGCCTCGGCCAGGCCGAAGCGGTCCAGCAGTTCGTCGGCGCGCGCCGACGCGTCCCGCACCCGGTGCAGCCGGGCGAACAGCCGCAGGTTCTGGCGTCCGGTGAGGTCGCCGTCCACCGACGCGTACTGCCCGGTCACCCCGATCCGGCGACGCACCGCCGACGCCTCGCGCACCAGGTCGCAACCGGCGACCCTGGCCGACCCCGCGTCCGGTAGCAGCAGGGTCGTCAGCAGCCGGACCGCCGTGGTCTTGCCCGCCCCGTTCGGTCCGAGCAGCCCGCACACGGTGCCCTCGGGCACCGCGAGGTCCAGGCCCCGTAGCGCGTGCACGGTGCCGAAGCGCTTCTCCAGACCCTCACTAAGTACAGCGTACGTAGTAGTCATGCGTCGACCATAGCGCACTACGTACGCTGTACGTAACTAGGATGGTGTCCGAGGTGATGCACGATGGCGGGCCGAGCGGCCGTACCCGAAGTGATCTGGTCGCGCCCCGAGCGCACCGGCCGGGGGCCCAGACCGGCGTACTCCCGCGCCGACATCGCCGCCGCCGCGGTGAAGATCGCCGACGCCGAGGGCCTGGACGCGGTCTCGATGCGCCGCGTCGCGGGCGAGCTGGGCTGCGGCACCATGTCGCTCTACAACTACGTCCCCCGCAAGGAGGACCTGTACGAGCTGATGATGGACGCGGTCAGCGGCGAGCACGAGTTGTGGGAGCCCAGCGGCGACTGGCGCGCGGACATGATCCGGGTGGCCCACCAGACCCGCGAGCTGATGCACCGCCACACCTGGCTGCCCCGGCTGATGTCACCCGTCTACGGCTTCAGCCCCAACGCGCTGCGCTACCTGGAGCACTGCCTGGCCTGCCTCGACCCCTTCGAGGGGCCCTACGGCACCAAGATGGAGCTGGTGGCGATGGTGAACGGCGTGGTGACGACCTGCGTCGGCAACGAGATCGCCACCGCCGAGCGCACCCGCTCGCTGCCCTGGTCCGAGGAGCAGGAGAACGCGGCACGCATCGCCTACCTCGGCCGGCAGGTCGCGAGCGGCGCCTATCCGCGGCTGGCGGCGTCCTTCGCGGAGGACGCGGGGCCGATCGACCTGGAGGGCGTCTTCGAGCGGGCGCTGACGCGGGTGCTGGACGGGTTCGCCTGACCCGGGGCGACCCGGGCCCCGACTCCGCCGGGGGTCACAGCAGCGCCAGCTGCCCCTCCGGCCCCTCCTCCCGTTCGTCCAGGACCGAGGCCGGCCGACGGGCCGCCGCGGGAACCGGCAGTACGCCCGCCTCGCGCAGCTCGGTGGCGCTGATCCCGTCCGTGACCGTCAACTCCCGGCACATGTCCCGCACTTCGGCCGACAGTGCGAGCACCGTGATCAGCTCCAGCAGCTCGGAGGTCCAGGTCTGCGGCCAGCCGGCCGGGCGGATCGCGGTGAGCGTGCCGGGCTCGCCCTCCGCCGTGCGGGCCGCGAACCACTGCTCGAGCACCCGGACCCCGCCCACCTCGAAGTCCCAGGCACCGGGCGGCACCGGGGAGATGCGGCCCTCGTCCAGGAAGAGGGCCTCCTCGTCCCGGTCGTAGCGCAGGGTCAGCGGGCGCGGTGGCAGCGGGGCGCGGACGTAGGGGCGGCGGCCGCCGGGCAGCTTGGGGCGCTCTCCGTCGCGACGCATCAGCCACAGGGCGCGCCGGCCCAGTTCGACACCGCGCTCCCACAGCTCCGGGTCCGTGGTGAGCGGGACGGCCGAACCCGGCCGCACGGCCGCCACCGACCAGGCGAGCACGTCCAGCGGGCCGGGGCGCAGGCCGAGGCGGGCGGCCAGATGGCCGAGGAGGCCCGGGGCGAGGTTGGGCTCCGCGCCGCCGGGACGGCGGTACAGCGGCCGGATCCGGGCGGGCCCGAACAGCGGCGGCAGCGAGGTCGCGAGCAGCATCGGCGGTCCGGCGGCCTCGGGGATCTCCACGACGAACACCTGCCGTTCGTCCGCCACCCGCCACAACTCCAAACGGGCCGCGTCGATCAGCCGGTGGTCGGGGATCAGCCACTGCTCGTCGAACGGCGCCCGCAGCACCCGGACCGGCTCGGGACAGGGCCCCGAGGCGCGCGCCAGCCGCTCGGTGCCCCCGGCGCCGCCCGGCAGCCGCCCCACCGCCGAGTACGGCGTGCGCGAGCGGGTCGGCTCGAACAGGGTCGCGCGGTCGGGTCCCCCGGCCTTCAGCAGGGTGTCCCAACGGGCCTTCAGGGACCCCGCGTCGGGAGCCGCCGGCCACCCCCGGCCGAGCCGCGGCGGTGCGACGGACCACGGCATGAGGTCCGCCAGCGGCGGAGCGTCGTCGTGCGTCACGCCCGGCATCGTACGACGGGGTGCCGCGGCCTCACGTGGCGTCCAGGGTGACCGTGAAGGAGAAGCGGTCGCCCCGGTAGTGGATGACCGCCACGTCGAGGACCCGGCCGTCGGTGTCGTAGGTGATGCCCGTGTAGTGCAGGATCGGGCTGAGCAGCGGGACTTCGAGCAGCCGCGCCGTCTCCGGGTCCGCGAGCCGGGCCTCCACGGTGTCCGTGATCCGGCTGATGTCCGTGCCCACCACGTCCCGCAGCACCTTGGTCATCGGCCACCGGGCGAGGTCGTCCAGGTCGATGCGGCCCGCCAGTTCGGGACGGACGTAGTTGCGGGCGTGGTTGGTCGGCTCGCCCGTCTTCTCGTCGCAGCGCAGCCGGTGGTACGTCGCCACCTCCGCAAGCTCGGGGAAGAACTCGGCGAGTTCGGGGGGCACGGCGGCGGTGCCGTGGTCCAGCAGTTCGGCCTTCATGCCGGACTGCTGGGCCACGATCGCGTCCACCGAGCCGAGCAGCCGCACCGGGGCGCCCCGGCGGGCGTGCGGCTCGATGAACGTGCCCCGCCGCCGGTGCCGGGTGATCAGCCCCTCGTCCTCCAGCTCCTTCAGCGCCTGCCGCATGGTCAGCACGCTCACCCCGTAGTGCCCGGCCAGCTGCTCCTCGGTGGGCAGGCGCAGCGGGTCCCGGGGCGAGCGGCCGAGTATCGAGGCGCGCAGCGACTGCGACACCTGGTACCAGAGCGGCAGCTTGCGGTTCAGGACGATGGAGTCCGGGGCGAAGGAGGTCACGGGCCATCCGTACCGGTAGGGAATGCTCAGTGCAAGGGGCGGAAGTGCCGCTCCAGGCCCTGCCAGACGTCGTCGTAGCGGGGCTGCAGGTGCTCGGCGCGGGCCGCGTGCGGGGTGAGGGTCACCGGCCACCGGGTCTCGAACATGAACGCCAGCCCGTCGTCGATCCGCTGCGGCTTAAGCTCGGCCGCGCTCGCCCGGTCGAAGGTCTCCCGGTCCGGGCCGTGCGCCGACATCATGTTGTGCAGCGAACCGCCGCCCGGCACGAAGCCCTCCGCCTTCGCGTCGTAGGCGCCCTCGATCAGGCCCATGTACTCGCTCATCACGTTCCGGTGGAAGTACGGCGGCCGGAAGGTGTCCTCGCCCACCAGCCAGCGCGGCGCGAAGACGACGAAGTCCACGCCGGCCAGGCCCGGGGTGTCCGACGGGGAGGTGAGCACCGTGAAGATCGACGGGTCCGGGTGGTCGTACGAGATGGTGCCGAGGACGTTGAAGCGGCGCAGGTCGTAGACGTACGGCACGTGGTTGCCGTGCCAGGCGACGACGTCGAGCGGGGAGTGGTCGTACTCGGCGGTCCAGAGGTTGCCGCAGAACTTGTTGACCACCTCCACCGGGCCGGAGGCGCTCTCGTCGTCCTCGTACGCCGCGACCGGCGCCCGGAAGTCCCGGGCGTTGGCCAGGCCGTTGGCGCCGATCGGACCGAGGTCGGGGAGCCGGAACGGGGCGCCGTAGTTCTCGCAGACGTACCCGCGGGCGTCCCCGTCCAGCAGCTCCACGCGGAAGCGGACCCCGCGCGGGATCAGCGCGACGTGGCCCGGCTCGGCGTGCAGCAGCCCGAACTCGGTGCGCAGCAGCAGGCCGCCGCGCTCCGGGACGATCAGCAGCTCGCCGTCGGCGTCGCTGAACACGCGCTCCATGGAGGCCGTCGCGTGGTACAGGTGCACGGCCATGCCGGTGCGCTGGGTCGCGTCGCCGTTGCCGCCGAGCGTCCACAGCCCCGCGACGAAGTCCGTGGCGGGTCCGGGCGCCGGCAGCGGGTTCCACCGCAGGCGGTTCGGGTCCGGCACCGCCTGGTTGAAGGGCGCCGTGCGGATCGTTCCGTTGCCGGAACGGGTGAACGCCGGGTGCGCGGCCGACGGGCGGATCCGGTACAGCCACGAGCGCCGGTTGTGCGCCCTCGGCTCCGTGAACGCCGTGCCGCTCAGCTGCTCCGCGTACAGGCCCAGCGGCGCCCGCTGCGGCGAGTTCCGGCCCTCGGGCAGTGCGCCCGCCACGGCCTCCGAGCTGTGCTCGTTGCCGAAACCGGACAGATAGGCCAGCCCCTCCGCGGTCTTCCGCGCGTCCCCGCTCATCGCTCGCTCCCTCGCAACCCGAATCCTCGCGACCCGATTCCTATGGCACACCGTAGGATTGCGGTTTCCCGCGCGCAAGAGGGCGCAAGAGGACTACCCCGCTCCGTTCCTCCCCGGCCGTCCGCCGTGAGGATGACCGGAACCAGACCCCCGGGGGATCCGGAGTGTCGGACCCGTGTTCTAGTCTCCCGTCATGTCGTGGACGCGGGGAGTGCTCGCCGTGCTCGCGGTCTGTGTCCTGCTGTTGACGGGATCGGCGGGCTGCGGCGCCGGTGACGAGGGTGAACCGGAGGCCGGGGATTCGGCCACGCCGGTGGGCAGGCTGCTCGACACCACCGACGAGGAGGGCCGGCGCTACCGCGAGGTGGACGCCGAGCAAGCCCCCGAGGCCGGGATCGAGGTGCAGCCCGAGGCCGACGCCAGCTGGGACGTGCGGCTGACCGTCCGCGACTTCCGGTTCTCGCCGGAGGGCACGGAGGCCAAGGCGGTGGCCGGCCGCGGCGTCGCCCGTCTCTTCCTCGACGGCGACCACCTCACCAGCCTGCGCGGACCCCGCTACCGGCTCGCCGCCGACCTGGTGCCGCGCGGCACGCACCAGCTCACCGTCCGCCTGTACGCCGACGACGACACCGTCTGGGCCGTCGACGGCGAGCCCGTGGAGAGCACGGCGGACATCACGGCCTCGGAGGCGGAGCCGACCGGGGCGACGCAGCCGGAGGACATCGAGGGCCGGACGGTCACCGAACCGGCGACGGACCGGTGAGTGCCGCCCGCGCCCGGCACGGCTCCCCCCGCTGTGGCGGAGGCCGCGGTTCACCCGACCGGTCCCGCAGGGCATCATGAGGACCGTGTCCCACGCGACCCCGCTCCGCCGCGCCCCCGTGCAGCGGCGCAGCGCCGAACGGCTGACCCGGATCCTCGACGCCTGCGCCGACCTCCTAGACGAGGTCGGGTACGACGCCCTCAGCACCCGGGCCGTGGCGCTGCGCGCGGACGTCCCCATCGGCTCGGTCTACCGCTTCTTCGGCAACAAGCGGCAGATGGCCGACGCCCTGGCCCAGCGCAACCTGGAGCGCTACGCGGAGCGCGTGACCGAACGGCTGACCGAGACGGAGGACGACGGCTGGCGCGGCGCGCTGGACGCGGTGCTCGACGAGTACCTGGCGATGAAGCGGACCGCGCCCGGCTTCTCCCTGATCGACTTCGGCAACCAGATCCCCGTCGGCGACCGCCACGCCGTGCCCAACCACCGCGTCGCCGAGCGGCTCACCGAACTGCTCTCCGGCTACCTGGGCCGCCGGCCCGACGACGACCTGCGCCGCGTCTTCCTGGTCGCCGTGGAAACCGCCGACGCCCTCGTCCAGCTCGCCTTCCGGGTCGCACCGGACGGGGACGAGAAGATCATCGAGGAGGCCCGGGAACTGCTGCGGGCGTATCTCGGGCGCGTGCTCGACTGACGGGAGGCGGCGCCCGGCGGCGTCCGTGCGTCCGGTCGGCCCCTCCCCAACATGCCTACCGGTCGGTATGCTCACCCGGGACGAGCGCCACCGCCCCCTACGGGAGGACCCGTGTCCCGCACCGCCCTGCGTATCTGCCCCCTGTGCGAGGCCACCTGCGGCCTGGCCCTCACCGTCGACGGGAGCACGGTCACCGCGGCCCGAGGCGACCGCGACGACGTGTTCAGCCGGGGCTTCATCTGCCCCAAGGGTGCCTCCTTCGGGGCCGTCGACTCCGACCCCGACCGGCTGCGCACCCCCCTGGTCCGCAGGGACGGGGTCCTGCGCGAGGCCACCTGGGAGGAGGCGTTCGACGCGGTGGCCGCCGGCGTCCGGCCGGTCGTCGAGCGGTACGGACCGCACGCCGTCGGCGTGGTCCTCGGCAACCCGAACGTCCACACCATGGCCGGCGCGCTCTATCCGAACGTCCTGCTGGGCGCTCTCGGGACCCGCAGCCTCTTCACCGCGTCCACGCTCGACCAGATGCCCAAGCACGTCTCCAGCGGGCTGCTCTTCGGCGACGCCAACGCCATCCCCGTGCCCGACCTCGACCGCACCGACCACCTCCTGCTGATCGGCGCCAACCCGCTGGAGTCCAACGGCAGCCTGTGCACCGCCCCCGACTTCCCCGGCCGCCTCAAGGCGCTCAGGGCCCGCGGCGGCACCCTCACCGTCGTCGACCCCCGCCGCACCCGCACCGCGAAGCTCGCCGACCGGCACGTGGCGATCCGCCCCGGCACGGACGCACTGCTGCTGGCCGCGATGGCCCACGTGCTGTACGAGGAGGACCTGGTCGACCTCGGCGCGCTCACCCCGCACGTCACGGGCATCGGCGAAGTCCGCGACGCCGTACGGGACTTCACCCCCGAGTCCGTCGCCGCCGTCTGCGACGTGGACGCCGACGTGACGCGCGCCCTCGCCCGCGAACTCGCCGCCGCCCCCACCGCCGCCGTGTACGGCCGCATCGGCAGCTGCACCGTCCCGCACGGCACCCTCGCCAGCTGGCTCGTGGACGTCCTCAACATCCTCACCGGCAACCTCGACCGGCCCGGCGGCGCCCTCTTCCCGCAGGCCGCCACCGACCGGACCCCGCGCCCGGCCGGACCCGGCCGCGGGTTCGCGCTCGGCCGCTGGCACTCCCGGGTGAGCGGACATCCCGAGGCCAAGGGCGAACTGCCCCTGTCCGCCCTCGCCGAGGAGATCGACACCGCCACCGACGCGGGCGAACCCGTCCGCGCGCTGCTCACGATCGCCGCCAACCCCGTGCTCTCCGCGCCCGACGGCGACCGTCTCGACAAGGCGCTGGACTCCCTCGACTTCATGGTGAGCGTCGACCCCTACCTCAACGAGACCTCCCGCCACGCCCATGTCGTCCTGCCGCCGCCCCCGCCCGCCCAGAGCCCGCACCACGACTTCGCCTTCAACACCCTCGCCGTGCGCAACCAGGTCCGCTACACCCGCCCCGCGGTCCCGCTGGAGCCCGGCAGGATGGCCGAGACGGAGATCCTCGCCCGCCTGACCCTGGCCGTCACCGGCGCGCACGGCGCCGACCCCGCCGCCGTCGACGCCACGGTGATCGAGCAGACCCTCGCCAAGGCCGTGCGCGAGCCGCACTCACCGGTGCACGGCCGCGACCCCGGCGACCTCACCGCCCTGCTCACCGGCGAGAACGGCCCCGAGCGGCGCCTCGACCTGATGCTCCGCCTCGGCCCCTACGGCGACGGCTTCGGCGCCCGGCCGGACGGACTGACCCTCGCCCGCCTCCTCGCCCACCCCCACGGCATCGACCTCGGCCCGCTGCGCCCGCGCCTGCCCCAGCCGCTGAAGACCCGCAGCGGCAAGATCGAGCTGCTGCCGGAGCCGATCGCCGCCGACCTGCCGCGCCTCGTGCGGGCCCGCGCCGAACGGCCCGCCGGGCTCGTCCTCGTCGGCCGCCGCCACCTGCGCTCCAACAACAGCTGGATGCACAACATCCCGGCGCTCACCGGCGGTTCCAACCGCTGCACCCTGCACCTCCACCCCGAGGACGCCGCACGGCTCGGCGTGCGCTCCGGGCAGCCGGTACGCGTGAAGGGCGCGGGGGGAGCGGTGACCGCGCCCGCCGAGGTCACCGACACCGTGCGCCCCGGCGTGGTCAGCCTCCCGCACGGCTGGGGCCACGACCGGCCCGGCACCCGCCAGACCCACGCCGCCGGCGATCCCGGCGTCAACGTCAACCAGCTCCTCGACGGCGGCACGCTCGACCCGCTCTCGGGCAACGCCGTCCTCAACGGCGTACCCGTCGAGCTGACCCCGCTGACCGGTGCACGGCTGTGACCTGGAGTTTTGCGCTTATTGCTCGCATGTCAACGTCTTGTTAACGCTCCGGCGCGCCACCTAACGTCGCTCGCACCGCCTGCCCGGTGGGATGTTCAAGGGCGAACGTTAGGTACTCACTCATGCTGACCATCCTCGGCTTCGCCATGATCGCGACCTTCCTGGTCCTGATCATGATGAAGAAGATGTCGCCGATCGCGGCGCTCGTGCTGATACCCGCGCTGTTCTGCGTGTTCGTCGGCAAGGGCGCCCATCTGGGCGACTACGTCATCGACGGCGTGTCCAGCCTCGCCCCCACCGCGGCGATGCTCATGTTCGCGATCGTCTACTTCGGTGTGATGATCGACGTCGGGCTCTTCGACCCGATCGTCCGGGCCATCCTGAAGTTCTGCAAGGCCGACCCGATGCGCATCGTCGTCGGCACGGCGCTGCTCGCCGCGATCGTCTCCCTGGACGGCGACGGCTCCACCACCTTCATGATCACGGTCTCGGCGATGTATCCGCTGTACAAGCGGCTCAAGATGAGCCTGGTCGTGATGACCGGCGTCGCCGCCATGGCCAACGGCGTGATGAACACGCTGCCCTGGGGCGGCCCCACCGCGCGCGCCGCCACCGCGCTGAAGGTGGACGCCACCGACATCTTCGTCCCGATGATCCCGGCCCTGGCCGTCGGACTGGTCGCGGTGGTCGTCCTGGCGTACGTGCTGGGTCTGCGTGAGCGCAGGCGGATCGGCACGCTGTCGCTGGACGAGGCACTGGTGCGGGAGCGGGAGCAGGAGAGCGAGACGGTGCTGGTCGGTGCGGGTGCGGCCGCCGGGGCGTCCGGTGCGCGTGCCGGTGGCGGCGCCGGCGGGACTCGCGGTGCGGCGGGCGGCTCCGGCGCGGCGGCCGACCGGGGCGCCGAGTCCGCCGCCGAGTCCGCCGCCGAGTCCGGCGACGACTTCAAGGGCCTCGACCCGAACCGGCCCACCCTGCGCCCCAAGCTGTACTGGTTCAACGCGCTGCTCACGGTCGCGCTGCTCACCGCCATGATCACGGAGCTGCTGCCGATCCCCGTGCTCTTCCTGATCGGTGCCGCGCTCGCGCTCACGGTCAACTTCCCGCACATCCCCGACCAGAAGGCCCGCATCGCCGCCCACGCCGACAACGTCCTCAACGTCTCCGGCATGGTCTTCGCCGCCGCCGTCTTCACCGGTGTCCTCACCGGCACCGGCATGGTCGACCACATGGCCAACTGGCTCGTGGACACCATCCCCGACGGCATGGGCCCGCAGATGGGCCTGGTCACCGGCCTGCTGAGCCTGCCGCTCACCTACTTCATGTCGAACGACGGCTTCTACTTCGGCGTCCTGCCGGTGCTCGCCGAGGCCGGCCAGGCGCACGGCGTGTCGTCGCTGGAGATCGCCCGCGCCTCGATCGTCGGCCAGCCGCTGCACATGTCCAGCCCGCTCGTCCCGGCCGTGTACGTCCTGGTCGGCATGGCCAAGGTCGAGTTCGGCGACCACACCCGGTTCGTGGTGAAGTGGGCCGTCCTGACGAGCCTGGTGATTCTCGCGGCGGGCATTCTGTTCGGCATCATCTGACCGTCGGTGATCACGGGACGGCGAGGATTCACCCGACCGTCCGGGATCATCGGGAAGGGACACGATCATGGCGCCCGGTGGGAACCGCGGCTGGCTGCTCCGCCTCGTCATCGCCTTCGGCTTCGCGCAGGGGGCGGTGTCGATGGCCCGGCCCGCCGTCTCCTACCGGGCCCTCGCGCTGGGCGCCGACGAACGGGCCGTCGGCGTCATCGCCGGTGTGTACGCGCTGCTGCCGCTGTTCGCCGCCGTTCCGCTGGGCCGGCGCACCGACCACGGCCGCTGCGCGCCCCTGCTGCCCGTCGGGGTGGTGCTCATCGCCGGGGGCTGTGCGCTGAGCGGCGTCGCCGGGTCGCTGTGGGCGATGGCCCTGTGGAGCGGCGTCATGGGCCTCGGGCACCTCTGCTTCGTCATCGGCGCCCAGTCCCTCGTCGCCCGCCAGTCCGCGCCGCACGAACAGGACCGCAACTTCGGCCACTTCACCATCGGCGCCTCGCTCGGCCAGCTGATCGGCCCGATCGCCGCGGGCGCGCTGATCGGCGGCCCCGACATGGCCGGCAGCAGCGCGCTCGCCCTCGTGGTGGCGGGCGCGGGCGCGGCGGTCGCCGTCACGTCCCTGTGGCGCATAGAGCACCCGACGGCGGGCACCTCGCGCAAGGCGCCCGGCCCGCGCGTTCCCGTGGGGAGCATCCTGCGGGCCCGCGGTGTGCCCGCGGGCATCCTGATCAGCCTCTCCGTGCTTTCCGCGACCGACATCCTCACCGCGTACCTGCCGGTGGTCGGCGAGCACCGGGGCATCTCCCCGGCCGTGATCGGCGTACTGCTCAGCCTGCGGGCCGCCGCCACGATCGCCTGCCGGCTCGTGCTGACGCCCCTGCTGCGGCTGCTCGGCCGCACGGTGCTGCTCACGACGACGTGCCTGCTGGCCGCGCTGCTGTGCGCCGGGGTCGCGCTGCCGGTGCCGGTGTGGGCGCTCGCGCTGATGCTGGTCGTCCTCGGCTTCTGTCTGGGCGTCGGTCAGCCGCTGTCCATGACGACGGTCGTGCAGGCGGCCCCCGACGAGGCGCGCTCCACGGCTCTCGCGCTGCGGCTGACCGGCAACCGCCTCGGCCAGGTCGCCGCACCCGCCGCCGCGGGTCTGATCGCGGGCGTCGCGGGCGTGGCCGCGCCGTTCGTGATGCTGGGCGCCCTGCTCCTGCTCTCCTCGGGCGTCGCCCTGCGGGCCCCTTCGGTGGACACGGCCGGCCAGCGCTCCCCGGCGGTCGGGCATGATGTCCCGGACCGGGCCGCCGACGGCCGCCCGTGCCGGCAAACGAAGGGATGAACGTGGTCCTGATCATTCTGTCCGTCCTCCTGCTCCTCGTCGTCGGCGGCTGCGCCTGCGTCGCGTGGGCCGCCCGCGGCGGCC
The DNA here is from genome assembly GCF_000772045.1 of Streptomyces sp. CCM_MD2014. Taxonomy (GTDB): domain Bacteria; phylum Actinomycetota; class Actinomycetes; order Streptomycetales; family Streptomycetaceae; genus Streptomyces; species Streptomyces salinarius. The sequence continues at coordinate 6,910,819 of NZ_CP009754.1, forward strand.
CACCGTGGACGCGCGCGGTGGCGACGGCGACCCTGGCGGCCGGCGAACTGGTGCGCGCCTCCGGCCGGTCCGGCGGCAACCGCGGCCGGGGCGGCGACCCGGACGGCTCGTCGGACGGCTGATCCGGGGGCCGAACCGGCAGCCGACCCGCTGTGATCACCCCGTGAGACGCCCCGAGCCCTGAATCCGGTCGTCCGCTTTCTCACCAGATGGACGTTCGCGCCGAGTTGTGGTCCGGTGTCTTCCCCCGGCCGGGCACGGTCCGTTAACTTCCGTGACTCACACGCCCCGTACGACCCGCACGTGGGCGTCCGACCGCGGAGCACCAGCGCTCAGTGAGCCCCCGGGGGCACCTCCATGACACGCGCCATCTCCCTGCACGACGTGAGCAAGGCCTACGCGCGAGGCGTCCGCGTGGTGGACCGGCTGTCGCTGGACATCGCGCCGGGCGAGTTCCTCGTCCTGCTCGGTCCCTCCGGCTGCGGCAAGTCGACCGTGCTGCGCATGATCGCCGGGCTCGAGGAGATCACCGAGGGACGGCTGACGCTGGACGGCGCCTACGCCAACGACCTGCTCCCGGCCGAACGGCGCATGGCGATGGTCTTCCAGAACTTCGCCCTGTACCCCAACATGACCACCCGCGGGAACATCGGCTTCCCGCTGCGCGTCGAGGACCCGCAGACCGACCACACCCCGCGCGTGGACGCCACCGCCCGGATGCTGGGCATCGAGGACCTGCTCGACCGCTTCCCCGCCCAGCTCTCCGGCGGCGAACGCCAGCGGGTCGCCATGGGACGGGCCATCTCCCGCCACCCCACCGTCTTCCTGATGGACGAGCCGCTGTCCAACCTCGACGCCAAGCTCCGCAACCACCTGCGCGCCGAGATCACCCGGCTGACCCGGGAGCTGGGCGTCACCACGGTCTACGTCACCCACGACCAGTCCGAGGCCATGTCGCTGGGCGACCGGGTCGCCGTCCTGCGCGGCGGCGTCCTCCAGCAGGTGGACACCCCGCGCGCCGTTTACGCCCTGCCCCGCAACGTCTTCGTGGCCGCCTTCATCGGCATCCCGCGCATCAACCTCCTGCGCGGCCTCGTGCGCGCCCCGCTGGACGGGGCGATGACCATCAGCCTGGGCAAGCAGTTCCTGCGCCTGCCCGAACCGCTCTCCCTGGACCACCAGTTGCTCCGCGTCCAGCAGGGCCGCGAGGTGATCGTGGGTCTGCGCTCGGAGGCCGTCCGGATCGCGAAGCCCTCGTCCGCCCGCCCCGGCGAGGTACTGCTCACCGGGCTCGTGGAGCACGTCGAGTTCCAGGGCCACGAGGTCCTGGTGCACTTCAACACGGGTTCGCAGCCGGCCGTCGTGCCCGACCTGGAGGCCCCGCGCCTCGCGAGCCGCCCGGTCAGGCGCCGCCGCCGCGACGGCACGGTCCTGGACCGGCTGCGGGAGCGGGCGGGTGCCCTGCGCGCCGGGCCGGTGGTCGTCATGGACGAACCGGAGGAGCCCGAACCCGCGGTCGCCGCCCCCGACGGCCGTCTGCCCGGCGACCTGATCGTCCGGACCACCCCCGACATCGACCTGCGCCACGGCATGCAGGTGCCCCTCCTCGTCGACCTCGCCCACCTGTTCGTCTTCGACCAGCACGGCGACCGCATCTGCCCGGCCCCGGCACGACTTCCCGAACTGGAAGAGTGACCCCGCCCCGGCCGCGCAGTCCCGGAGGGTGAGCCGCGCCACCATCGTGGGAGCCTCTGGTGCCGTAAAACTATCGGCGCTAGTTTGGGGCTGACGACGAGGCCCGCCCGGAAGGAACGCGATGAAGGCACACGACGGCATGTACATCGACGGAGCCTGGCGTCCCGCCGACGGCCGGGACACGATCGACGTCGTGAACCCGGCCGACGAGCAGGTGATCGGCCGCGTCCCCGCGGGCAACGCCCTGGACGTCGACACCGCCGTACGGGCCGCCCGCGCCGCCCTGCCCGGCTGGGCCGCCACCCCGCCCGCCGAACGCGCCGCACGTCTGGGCGCCCTGCGGGACGTCCTGGTGGAGCGCAAGGACGAGATCGCCGAGACGGTCACCGCCGAACTGGGCTCCCCGCCGAAGCTCTCGCAGGCGGTGCACGCCGCCGTCCCCGTCGCGGTCGCCGGTTCCTACGCCGAGCTGGCGGCGACGTACGCCTTCGAGGAGAAGGTCGGCACGTCCGTCGTCCACCACGAGCCGGTCGGCGTGGTCGGCGCCATCACCCCCTGGAACTACCCGCTCCACCAGATCGTCGCGAAGGTCGCCCCCGCGCTCGCGGCCGGCTGCACGATCGTGCTCAAGCCCGCCGAGGACACACCGCTCACCGCCCAGCTCTTCGCCGAGGCGGTGCACGAGGCGGGCGTCCCGGCCGGTGTCTTCAACCTGGTCACCGGACTCGGTCCGGTCGCGGGCCAGGCGCTCGCCGAACACCCCGGCGTCGACCTGGTCTCCTTCACCGGCTCCACCGCCGTCGGCCGCCGCATCGGCGCCACCGCGGGCGCCGCCGTCAAGCGGGTCGCCCTCGAACTGGGCGGCAAGTCCGCCAACGTCATCCTCCCGAGCGCCGACCTCGCCAAGGCCGTCAGCGTCGGCGTCGCCAACGTCATGTCCAACTCCGGCCAGACGTGCAGCGCCTGGACCCGCATGCTCGTCCACCGCGACCAGTACGACGAGGCCGTCTCGCTCGCCGCCGAGGCCGCCGCGAAGTACGGCGACCGGATCGGCCCCCTCGTCAACGCCAAGCAGCGGGAGCGGGTGCGCGGTTACATCGAGAAGGGCGTCGCCGAGGGTGCGCGCCTGGTCGCGGGCGGCCCCGAAGCCCCGCGCGAGCAGGGGTACTTCGTCAGCCCGACGGTCTTCGCCGATGTGACCGAGGAGATGACCATCGCCCAGGAGGAGATCTTCGGACCGGTCCTGACCATCCTCCGCTACGAGGACGAGGACGACGCCCTGCGCATCGCCAACGGCACGGTCTACGGCCTCGCCGGCGCCGTCTGGGCCGGGGACGAGGCCGAGGCGGTCGCCTTCGCCCGGCGGATGGACACCGGGCAGGTCGACATCAACGGCGGCCGGTTCAACCCGCTGGCCCCCTTCGGCGGCTACAAGCAGTCGGGCGTGGGCCGCGAACTGGGCGCCCACGGCCTCACCGAGTACCTCCAGACCAAGTCCCTCCAGTTCTAGCCCGCTTCCAGCCCGCAGGAGAGTCCTCACCTCATGGCCGTCCGTACCGCAGTCCGTGCCGCCGTCGTACCCGCCGTAGGCGCCCCGCTGGAGGTCACCGGGATCGAGCTGCCCGAGCCCGGCCCGGGGCAGGTCCGGGTGAAGCTGGCCGCCGCCGGCGTCTGCCACTCCGACCTGTCCCTGTCCAACGGCACCATGCGGGTGCCGCTGCCCGCCGTCCTCGGTCACGAGGGCGCCGGCACCGTCGTGGCGGTCGGTGAGGACGTCACCCACGTGGCCCCCGGCGACGACGTGGTCCTCAACTGGGCCCCGTCCTGCGGCGCCTGCCACGCCTGCTTGCTGGGCGAGGTGTGGCTGTGCGCCAACGCCCTGGCCGGCGCCGCCGACGTACACGCCCACCGCGCCGACGACGGCACCGACCTGCACCCCGGACTGAACGTCGCCGCGTTCGCCGAGGAGACGGTCGTGTCCGCGTCCTGCCTCCTGCCCGCCCCCGAGGGCATCCCCCTCACCGAGGCCGCGCTGCTCGGCTGCGCGGTCCTCACCGGCTACGGCGCCGTCCACCATTCGGCGAAGGTCCGCGAGGGCGAGACGGTCGCGGTCTTCGGCGTCGGGGGAGTCGGCCTCGCCACCCTCCAGGCGGCCAGGATCGCGGGCGCCTCGAAGATCGTCGCCGTCGACGTGTCCCCGGAGAAGGAGGAGCTGGCCCGCACCGCCGGCGCCACCGACTACCTCCTCGCCTCCGACACCACCGCCCGCGAGATCCGCGCCCTCACCGGCAAGCAGGGCGTCGACGTCGCCGTGGAGTGCGTGGGCCGCGCGACCACCATCCGCACCGCGTGGGAGTCCACCCGGCGCGGCGGTCGCACCACGGTCGTCGGCATCGGCGGCAAGGATCAGCAGGTCACCTTCAACGCCCTGGAGATCTTCCACTGGGGCCGCACCCTCTCCGGCTGCGTCTACGGCAACGCCGACCCCGCCCGCGACCTCCCGGTCCTCGCCGCGCACGCCCGCGCCGGCCGCCTGGACCTCGGCGCCCTGGTCACCGAGCGCATCGCCCTCGACGGCATCCCGGCAGCCTTCGAGAACATGCTCGCGGGCAAGGGCGGACGAGCGCTGGTGGTCTTCTGACCCGTCTTCTGCCCCCTGCCGAGAAGGCGGGGGCGTGGCGCGGGACGCACGACGCGGCGCGGACGCACGACGCGGCGCGGGCGGGCGGGTGCTACGCCCGCCCCGCGTCCTCGCGCCGCGGTTCCGTCGCGGGCTCGGCACGTTCCGCGGCCGCGGCCGGGCGCCTGCGCGAGCGGGACACCGCCACGCCCGCCAGGCACAGCGCGCCGCCCGCCAGCGTGAGCAGCCCCGGCACCTCGCCCAGCGCCAGCCACGACATCAGCACGACCAGGGCGGGCACGGCGTACGTGGTCGCGCCCATGCGGCCGGCGGTCGTACGGGCCAGCGCGTACGCCCACGTGGTGAACGCCAGCGCCGTCGGGAACACGCCCAGGTAGACCATGTTGAGCGTCGCGGAGACGGGCGCGTCGGCCGCCTCCGCCACCAACTGTCCCGTGAACGGCAGGCAGAGCACCGCCCCGACCAGGCAGCCGAACGTCGTCACCTGAAGGGCGCTCGCGCGGGCCAGCGCGGGCTTCTGCGCGACCACCCCGCCCGCGTACGCCACCGCGGCCAGCAGGCACAGCACCACCCCGAGCAGCGAGGAACCTCCCTCGCCCGACATGGACAGGCCCACGGTCACCGCACCGGCGAACGACACCGCCATCCCGGTCAGCAGCCGCGGCGGCAGCGCGTCGCCCAGCAGCCGGGCGCCGAGCAGCGCGATGAGGATCGGCCCGACGTTCACGACCAGGGCGGCCGTACCGGCGTCCACCTGCTGCTCGCCCCAGTTCAGGGCGACCATGTAGAAGCCGAACCACAGCAGGCCCGATATCGCGATCCCGCGCCAGGCCGAGCGCGGCGGCAGTCCCTCGCGGCGCACGAGGCAGATCGCTCCGAGCGTCAAGGCGCCCGCCAGCAGCCGGCCGAGTGCCAGCGCGCCGGGTGAGTACGCCTCGCCCGCGCTGCGGATGGAGACGAAGGCGGAGGCCCACAGCACGACGGTGACGGTGGCCGCGCCGGCCGCGAGCAGTTCGGGGCGACGGTGCCAGGGGGCGGGAGAAGACGTGCGGGTGGTGCTCATCATGCTCCTGAGGCTAGGCAGCGGGAGTCGCTCCCGCTGGCGGATTTCGGACCGTGAGCCGGTGCGTACGTGCCGGCTCACGGTCCGGGCGGTGCCGACGCCGGTCTGATGCGACGGGCCGGCGTGGGGTCTGGTGCGCGTGGTCGCGTCGGACGGGGGGCCGCGCTCAGCGCAGCGCCCCCGCGTCGATGCCCAGCAGTTCGGACAGCGCCCGCTCACCCTCCGGTGTCACCTTCACCGCCCGTTCCGAGCCGATGCGCAGGCACCAGCCCGTGTCCAGGGCGTGCCGGCACAGGGCCGCGCCCGCCACGCCCGCGAGGTGCGGACGGCGTTCCGTCCAGTCGAGGCAGGCCCGGGCCAGCGGCCGGCGACCGGTGGGCCGCAGCGGGATTCCGGCGGCCTCGAACCAGCCGAGCCCCGCGTCCGTGAGCGCGAACCCCGTGTCCTGGCGCAGCAGCCCGCGCCCGGTCAGCGCGTCGGTCACCGCGATGCCCAGCCGCCCCGCGAGATGGTCGTAGCAGGTGCGCCCCCGGGCCATCGCGGACCCGGCGCTCGACGCCCTGAGGGTGCGCGGGCGCCGGGCGGCGGCCTCGGGCGCGACCTGGGCCGCCAGGTCCTCCACGAGCTGCGCGATCCGGTCGTCGGCCAGCCGCACGTACCGGTGCCGCCCCTGCCGTTCCTCGGCGAGCAGGCCGCCCGCCACGAGCTTGCCCAGGTGCTCGCTGACCGTCGACGCGGCGACCCCGGCGTGCCGGGCCAGCTCACCGGCGGTCCACGCCCGCCCGTCCAGCAGGGCCAGCAGACAGGCGGCCCGCGTCTCGTCGGCGATCAGCCCGGCCAGCCGGGCGAGGCCGGGTGCCTCGGTGTTCCTGTCCCTCGCGGTCATGCGTCCAGGATGCGTCACGCACGTTTCGGCGAGCGCCGAACCGTCCTCAGGCGTCCTGCGCGACCTGCGCGTACTGCTGCGCCAGCCCGTCCAGCAGCGCCGTCAGGCCGGTTTCGAAGGCCCGCTCGTCGATCTTCTCCTGCTGCTCGGCCAGGAGGTGGGCCTGCTGGAGGTGCGGGTAGTCGGCGGGGTCGTAGGCACCGGCGTCGGTCACGAAGCCGCCGGCGAAGGAACCGAGCGCCGAGCCCATGATGAAGTACCGCATCAGCGCGCCGATGGACGTGGCCTGCGCCGGGGGCCAGCCCGCGCGGACCATCGCGCCGTAGACGGCGTCCGCGAGGTGCAGCGCGGCCGGGCGGCGGCCGGGCCCGTGGGCCAGCACCGGGACGATGTTGGGGTGGTCGCGCAGGGCCGATCGGTAGGAGACGGCCCAGTCGTGCAGCGCGGTCCGCCACTCCCGCCCGTCCTCGAACATCGACAGGTCGACCTGCGCGCTCACGGAGTCGGCGACGGCCTCGAGGATCTCGTCCTTGGTGCGGAAGTGGTTGTAGAGCGAGGGCCCGCTGACGCCCAGTTCCGCGGCGAGCCGGCGCGTGGAGACGGCCGCGAGGCCCTCCGCGTCCACCAGCGCGCGGGCCGTCTCGACGATCCGGTCGGAGCTGAGCAGGGGCTTGCGCGGTCGGGCCATGGCGCACATAGTAGGGCTGCGAACAGAAACTAGCAGTGCTAATTTAAATGTACGGCTTTCAATGTACCGCTTCCAAGATCTCTTTCCTGTGGGGTGACTCGGCATGAACCTGGAGCTCAGCGAGGAGCAGAGCGCCGTACGGCGGCTCGCCCGGGACTTCGTGGCGCGGGAGATCACCCCCCATGTCGTCGCGTGGGACCGCGCCGAGGAGGTGGACCGGGGCATCGTGAAGAAGCTCGGAGAGGTCGGCTTCCTCGGCCTCACCATCGACGAGGAGTACGGCGGCAGCGGCGGCGACCACCTCTCCTACTGCCTGGTCACGGAGGAGCTGGGGCGCGGCGACAGCTCCGTGCGCGGGATCGTCTCTGTCTCTCTCGGCCTGGTCGCCAAGACTGTCGCGGCCTGGGGCAGCGAGGAGCAGAAGCGGCGCTGGCTGCCCGGCCTCACCTCCGGCGAGTACGTCGGCTGCTTCGGCCTGACCGAGCCCGGCACCGGGTCGGACGCCGGTAACCTCACCACCCGCGCGGTGCGCGACGGCGACGGCTACGTCATCAACGGCACCAAGACGTTCATCACCAACGGCACCTGGGCCGACGTGGTCCTGCTCTTCGCCCGCTCCACGGACGCCCCCGGCCACAAGGGCGTCTCCGCCTTCCTCGTCCCTGCCGACACGCCCGGCCTGACCCGCCGCACCATCCACGGCAAGCTCGGGCTGCGTGGCCAGGCGACCGCCGAACTGGTCCTGGAGGACGTCCGCGTCCCCGCCTCCGCGATGCTCGCCCCCGAGGGCAAGGGCTTCTCGGTCGCCATGTCGGCCCTCGCCAAGGGGCGGATGTCGGTCGCGGCCGGCTGTGTCGGCATAGCCCAGGCCGCGCTGGACGCGGCCGTGAAGTACGCGGGGGAGCGCGAGCAGTTCGGCAGGACCATCGCCCACCACCAGCTGGTGCAGGAGCTGATCAGCGACATCGCCCTCGACGTGGACGCGGCCCGGCTGCTGACCTGGCGGGTCGCCGACCTGATCGACCGGGGGCAGCCCTTCACCGTCGAGTCCTCCAAGGCGAAGCTCTTCGCCTCCGAGGCCGCCGTCCGTGCCGCCAACAACGCCCTGCAGGTCTTCGGCGGCTACGGCTACATCGACGAGTACCCGGCCGGCAAACTGCTGCGCGACGCCCGTGTGATGACCCTCTACGAGGGCACCAGCCAGATCCAGAAGCTCGTCATCGGGCGTGCGCTGACCGGGGTCTCGGCGTTCTGAGTACCCGACCTGAGTATCCCGGCGGATGTGGCCGGTGCCACGTCCGCCGACCCTTGTCCCCATGAATGACACACCGGTCAAGCAGCAGAGCACGGCGGCCTTCTACGGGCAGGCCGTCGCCTCGTTCGCGGTGGCCATGGCCGCCACCGCCATCGGCATCTACCAGCTCCAGGCCGACGCCTGGGTGCGGGCCTTCCTCGCCATCGCCGTCCTGTACCTGGTCACCTCCGCCTTCACACTGGCCAAGATCATCCGGGACCGGCAGGAGGTCGGCCAGATCGTCAGCCGGGTGGACCAGGCACGGCTCGACAAGATCCTCGTCGAGCACGACCCCTTCCAGAAGCCGGGCGGCACCCCCGCGGGCCAGCGCCCCTAAGCGGCCGCTCACCTTCGGCGGTATGGTGGTGCTCCTGTCACCGAGAGGGGCGAACACGCGATGAGTACGGCGGCCGAGACGACGGGCGGCGACATCGAGCCGTGGGAAGAGGTCACGCCTGACGCGGCCCGGCGGCTCCTGGTCGCCGCCGTGGAGGCGTTCGCCGAACGCGGGTACCACGCGACCACGACCCGCGACATCGCCGGACGGGCCGGTATGAGCCCGGCCGCGCTCTACATCCACTACAAGACCAAGGAAGAGCTGCTCCACCGCATCAGCCGCATCGGTCACACCCGGGCGGTGGCCATCCTGCGCTCCGCGGCCCAGGGCGAGGGCGGCGCGGCCGAACGGCTCGCCGACGCCGTGAGCTCCTTCGTCCGCTGGCACGCCGGACGGCGTACGACCGCGCGGGTCGTGCAGTACGAGCTGGACGCGCTCGGTCCCGAGGCCCGGGAGGAGATCCTCACGCTGCGCCGCCAGTGCGACGCCGCGGTGCGCGGGATCATCGACGACGGCGTGGCGACGGGCGAGTTCGACGTGCCGGACGTCAAGGGCACCACGCTGGCCGTGCTGTCGCTCTGCATCGACGTGGCCCGCTGGTTCAACGTGAACGGCCCCCGGACACCCGACGAGGTCGGCGCGCTCTACGCCGACCTCGTGCTGCGGATGGTGGGGGCCGAACCTGCGGGGGCGGCTCAGAGGTAGTAGCGGGAGACCGACTCGGCGACGCACACCGGCTTGTCGCCGCCCTCGCGCTCCACGGTGAAGGCGACGCTCACCTGGACTCCGCCCGTGACGTCCTCGACACCGGTGATCGTGGCCGTGGCGCGCAGCCGCGAGCCGACCGGCACGGGGGAGGGGAAGCGGACCTTGTTGGTGCCGTAGTTGACGCCCATCTTCACGCCCTCGACCCGGATCAGCTGCGGTCCGAAGAGCGGGAGCAGCGACAGGGTCAGATAGCCGTGCGCGATCGTGCTGCCGAACGGCCCCGCGGCCGCCTTCTCCGGGTCCACGTGGATCCACTGGTGGTCCCCGGTCGCCTCGGCGAACAGGTCGATCCGCTTCTGGTCGACCTCCACCCAGTCGGTGTACCCGAGTTGCTCGCCCACCGCCGCCCTCACCTCGTCGGCGGACGCGAAGATCCTCGGCTCTGCCATGTCCCGGCCTCCCAAGTCGTACTGGTCCCAGCGAGTCTGTGTCAGTCTAAGCGACTGCTTAGCATGGTGGTCCTCGCAGTCCGTGTCAACGAGCCCGCCGGACGAGTGGCCGGGTCGGTAGGGTTCGAGGGGTGCCCCAGATTCCAGAGAAGCTCCAAGAGCTCACGGTCGGCCAGCTCGCCGCACGCAGTGGTGCCGCCGTCTCCGCCCTGCACTTCTACGAGTCCAAGGGCTTGATCCACAGCCGGCGCACCTCGGGCAACCAGCGCCGTTTCAGCCGTGACACGCTGCGCCGGGTGGCCTTCGTCCGCGCGGCGCAGCGGGTCGGCATCCCGCTGGCCACGATCCGCGAGGCGCTCGCCGAACTGCCGGAGGGGCGCACGCCCACCGCGGACGACTGGGCCCGGCTCTCCGAGTCCTGGCGCTCCGAGCTGGACGAGCGCATCAAACAGCTCAACCGGCTGCGGGACCACCTCACCGACTGCATCGGCTGCGGCTGCCTGTCCCTGGAGACCTGCGTCCTGTCCAACCCCGACGACGCCTTCGGCGAACGCCGCGCCGGCTCCCGGCTGCTCGTGGAGCGGCGCGGTTCCGCCGCCAAGGGCGGCCGGCGGCCGAGCGGCGCCCGGGAGCCGGAAGTGCCGTGCTGCGGCGACTGACCGCGCGGTGACCCGGCCCGGCCTGCCGTCAGCCGCCGTCGCGGCCGGAGGTGCACTCCGCGTCGCGGCGGGCCGAGGTCCACTCCCTCAGCGCCGCGGTGACCAGTTCGGCGTTCGAGGCGGCCCGGCTGCCGTCCGGCAGGAACAGGGTGTCCTCCAGACCGATCCGGGTCGCCAGGCCCAGCCGGCCGGCCAGCCGCAGCACCGGCCACGCCCCGCCGTCCTCGCCGTGGAGCAGGACGGGGCGGCCGTGAGCCGTGCCGAGCCCGGTCAGCAGGGCCCGCGCCGAGCCGCGCGCGGTCGCCGGGTCGTTGTCCGTGACCTCCGCGAGGACCCGCAGCACCTTCGGCGCGAGCGGTGAGCGCAGGAACCGGTCCGCCCCGTCCGTGCCGGACCAGACGCCCGCCTCCACGGCCACCCCGCGTTCGAGCAGCGCGGCGGCCGTCTCCTCGGCGCCCGGCTCGTGCCAGTTGACCGACGCATGGTCGGGCAGCACCGTCCAGCTTCGGATCCGCGCCACCCGGGCCGCCGGATCGGGTTCGGCCCAGGCGCCCGTCGTGACCCCGACCGGCACACGGGCCGGCAGCCGCGCCCGAACCGCCTCCAGCGTCGCCGCGAGCACACGCGGCGACAACGTGTCCCGCCCGCACGGTGTCTTCGGGTGGACATGGACGTCCGTGGCCCCGGCGGCGACCGCTTCGGCCGCCGAGTCCGCGACCGCCTCCGGCGACAGCGGCACCACCGCGCCGTCGGCGCTGCCCCGCGCCCCGTTCGCACACAACTGCACCATTCCCCCATGTTGCCGGGCGCCACTGACAACGCCGTCGGGGCTGCCTCCCGCGCCCATCGGGCAGTGGGGGAGTGCCCGCCGGGCCCCGCGGCGCGGGCGCCATGGGCCGAACGACGCCCCCGGGTGCCGTACGGCCACCGGGAGTGCGGCATCCCCGGCGCACTCCCGCGGCCGGCTACGCCGACATCAGCAACCGGCCCCGGCGGGCGGCCGCCCGCGCGTCCGGAGTGAGGACGGGACGCGGCACGAGGATGCCGCAGTCCGTGCAGACCGGACCCGTCGAGGGCTCGTGGTCCAGGCCGTACTTCCACACGAGGCGCTCCCCGTCGCACACCGGGCACACCGACCCCGGCTCACGCTCCAGCGCGGAGATCAGCCGGCGCAGCACCTCCGCCAGCGGCCCGTCGGGGTGGACCCGGGGGTCGTCGCACCAGGCCACCCCGAACCCGCCCCAGGTCAGCCGGTGCCAGTCGTCCACGCTGCCCGGCCTGCGCAGCCCGTCGTGCTTCTCCTTCCTGCGCCGCTCCGCGAACCCGACCTCGTAGGCCAGCCACACCGAGCGCGCCTCCTCCAGCTCCTCCAGTGCGGCCACGAGCCGCGCTGGGTCGGGGGAGCGGTCCTCGGGACCGAACCCGGCCCGGGAGCAGAGATGGTCCCAGGTCGCCCTGTGCCCATAAGGGGCAAAACGTTCAAGGCACTTGCGCAGCGAATAGCGCCGCAGCGCCAGGTCGCACCGTGGATCGCGGACCTGTCTCGCCAGACTTCGGAAACCGGCCATCGCCCTGCACCTCCGTCACACCTGCACCTGTACTTCGCTCACTTCGGCGTCGTCGTACGGACGTCGCCGAATAGACGTATCGACAACCGATTCGGCTCCATCCGATTTCCGATGCCCCCCATAAGCCGATCCACCCGCTCCAAAAAAGTGACGCATGTTCACCTTCCCAGTCGGGGATACCGGCGGTAACGTCCCGCCACACCCCCGTCGGGAGGAGCTGCCATGCCACGGCGCACCCCACGCAACGCCCTCGACAGACTGAGAACTCCCCGCGGCCTCCACGGGTTCCTGAAGACCGCATCCGTATGCGCCCTCATTGCCGGAGCTTTGTCACCGCTTTCCCCGGCGATGGCCGCCGGGACCGGATCCACCGAGGTCACGGCCGTCGAGGCCGCCGCCAACGACCACTGCGGCGGCCAGTGTTCCGACATCCTGCCGCCCGGCCAGAACGGCAACGCCACCCTCGCCCAGATCCTCCTCAACCAGGCGTTCGGCACCCAGCCCGCGCATGCCGAGGACCAGCTCGGCCCCTACGCCGGCCTCGCCACCGGCTACCGGGGCCTCACCAACGACAAGATCAACACCTTCTTCAACGACGCCTCCTTCGGCGTCCCGGACGGCCAGGTCGCCTCCACCGTCCGCCCCGCCGGACGCGACGACGTGACCATCGTCCGCGACAAGAAGACCGGCGTGCCGCACATCACCGGCACCACCCGCTACGGCACCGAGTTCGGCGCCGGCTACGCGGCAGCACAGGACCGGCTGTGGCTCATGGACCTCTTCCGGCACGTCGGACGCGGCCAGTTGACCCCCTTCGCCGGCGGCGCCCCCGCCAACCAGGGCCTGGAGCAGCAGTTCTGGCGCAGCGCCCCCTACACCGAGGCCGACCTGGAGGCGCAGATCGAGAGCGCCGCCGCCAAGGCCGGAGAGCGCGGCGAACGCGCGCTGGCCGACGTCGACGCCTACGTCGCCGGGGTCAACGCCTACATCGACGCCTCCGACAAGGGCCGCTACTTCCCCGGCGAGTACGTCCTGACCGGCCACAAGGACGCCATCACCAACGCCGGCACCATCGAGCACTTCAAGCGCACCGACCTGATCGCGCTGGCCTCCGTCATCGGCTCCCTCTTCGGCGCCGGCGGCGGCGGCGAGGTCAACAACGCGCTCTCGCTCCTCGCCGCCCAGGAGAAGTACGGCGTCGCCGAGGGCACGAAGGTCTGGGAGTCCTTCCGCCAGCGCAACGACCCCGAGGCCGTCCTCACCCAGCACGACGGCAGCTTCCCGTACCTGCCCGCCCCGGACGACCCGCAGGGCCGCGCCCTGCCCGACGCCGGGTCGGTCGAGGCGGAACCGCTGGTGTACGACCGTACGGGCAGCGCCGGCGCGGCGAGTGCGACCGGAGCCTCCGCCAAGGCGGCGGACACCGCCGTGACCTCGGCGCGGCGGGGCATGTCCAACGCCCTCGTCGTCAGCGGCGAGCACACCGCGAGCGGCCACCCCGTCGCCGTCTTCGGACCGCAGACCGGCTACTTCGCCCCGCAACTGCTCATGCTCCAGGAGATCCAGGGTCCCGGCATCAGCGCCCGCGGCGCCTCCTTCGCGGGCCTGAGCATGTACGTCGAACTCGGCCGCGGCCAGGACTACGCCTGGAGCGCGACCACCTCCGGCCAGGACATCATCGACACCTACGCGGTCGAGCTGTGCCAGGACGACTACCACTACCTCTACCGCGGCACCTGCACGCCCATGGAGAAGGTCGAGCGGCACAACGCCTGGAAACCGACCGTCGCCGACTCCACCGCGGCCGGTTCCTACACGATGCGCGTCTGGCGCACCAAGTACGGCCCCGTCGAGTCCCGCGCCACGGTGGACGGCAAGAAGGTCGCCTACACCACCCTGCGCTCCTCCTACCTCCACGAGGCCGACTCCATCATCGGCTTCCAGATGCTGAACGACCCGGACTACCTCGACAGCCCCGAGCGATTCCAGAGCGCCGTCCAGCACATCAACTACACGTTCAACTGGTTCTACGCCGACTCCGAGCACACCGCGTACTACAACAGCGGCGACAACCCGGTGCGCGCGGACGGCGTCGACGCCGAGTTCCCGGTGTGGGCCCGGCAGGCGTACGAGTGGCGGGGCTGGGACCCGGCCGCCAACACCGCCCGGTACACCGGCGCGTCCGCCCACCCGCAGTCGGTCGACCAGGACTACTACATCTCCTGGAACAACAAGCAGGCCGAGGACTACCCGGCCGCCTCCTGGGGCAACGGCTCCGTCCACCGCGGCGACCTTCTCGACGACCGCGTGAAGAAGCTGGTCGCCGAAGGCGGCGTCACCCGCACCGCGCTGGTCAAGGCCATGGCCGAGGCGGCCCTGGCCGACCTGCGCGCCGAGGACGTCCTGCCCGACCTGCTGAAGGTGGTCGAGTCCGCGCCGGTGACCGACCCGGCGGCGAAGACGGCCGTGGACCGGCTCAAGGCGTGGCTGTCCGCAGGCGGCCTGCGCACGGAGAGCTCGGCGGGCTCCAAGAAGTACGCGCACGCCGACGCGATCCGCACCCTGGACGCCTGGTGGCCGCTGCTGGTGAAGGCCGAGTTCGAACCCGGCCTGGGCGCCGAGCTCTACACCGCCTTCACCCGCAACCTGCCCGTCGACGAGTCCCCGTCCGCCGCACACGGCCCGACCGGCGCCCACGCCGGCAGCGCCTTCCAGTACGGCTGGTGGAGCTATGTCGACAAGGACATCCGGGCCGTGCTCGGCGAGTCCGTCGAGGGCCCGCTCGCGCACACGTACTGCGGGGGCGGCGACCTCGCCGCCTGCCGGGACACCCTGGTCTCCACCCTGAAGGAGGCGGCGGGCCGCACGGCCGCCCAGGTCTATCCCGGCGACGACAACTGCTCGGCCGGAGACCAGTGGTGCGCCGACTCGGTGATCCACCGCACCCTCGGCGGCATCAAGCACGGCGGCATCGGCTGGCAGAACCGGCCGACCTACCAGCAGGTCGTGGAGTTCAACAGTCACCGGTAGCGACGGGGTGACCCCACCCGGCCGGACAGGGGTTGCGCGTCGCGAGAGCCAAGCACGCGCGACCCCCATGGCCCACCGGCAACCGGGCGGGTTCCGTCCCGGCTGGTGCTGAGAGCGTCAGTCTCCATCACTCGCAGAGTGGCTGAGCCGCTTGGGCCGGGAATCCCTCACTGCGGCGCGGGAGGGTTCAAGTCCCGCCGGTGACCGGCCTGCCCGGCGCCTACTTGTAGAGCAGGTACTGGCGGCGGGTCCTGCGGAACGCCGCCAGTTCCCTCTCCCAGCCGTCCACCACCTCGTCGGTGTCCGCGCCCGCGTCGATCATCGTGCGCACCCGCGTGGACCCGGTGAGCTTGTCGATCCAGTTGTCCGACCGCCAGGCGAAGCCCTCCCAGGTCCGCTTGGCGGTCACCAGGAGGGCGATGCCGGTGCGCACCGGGTCGAAGGCGGCCCGGTCGTGCACATGGAGCTGCACGCCACCGACGGTCTTGCCCGCGAACTTGGAGAAGGTGGGCGCGAAGTACGCCTCCCTGAACCGCACACCCGGCAGACCGGCCTCGTTCGCGGCGGCGGCCCAGCGCCCGTCGATCCCCTCGGCGCCCAGCAGTTCGAACGGGCGGGTCGTGCCGCGTCCCTCGGAGAGGTTCGTCCCCTCGAACAGACAGGTCCCCGAGTACACCAGCGCGCACTCCGGCGTCGGCATGTTCGGGCTCGGCGGCACCCAGGGCAGCCCGGAGGCGTCGTAGAACTCCGAGCGTTTCCAGCCGGTCATCGTCACCGTCTCCAGCGGCACCGGCGACTTGAGGAACTCGCCGTTGAACAGCAGCGCCAGCTCGGCGACCGTCATGCCGTGCGCCTGCGCGATCGGCTGCCGCCCGACGAAGGTGGCGAACTCCTTGTGCAGGACGGGCCCGAGGGCCGCCCGCCCGGTCACCGGGTTCGGCCGGTCCAGGACCACGAACCGCTTCCCCGCGAGCGAGGCAGCCTCCATGCAGTCGAACAGCGTCCAGATGTACGTGTAGAAGCGCGCACCCACGTCCTGGATGTCGAAGACGACGGTGTCCACGCCGGACGCCGTGAACACGTCCGCGAGCGGCTGCCCGCTCTTGAGGTACGTGTCGTAGACCGGCAGCCCGGTCGCGGGGTCGTCGTAGCGGCCCTCGGAGCCGCCCGCCTGCGCCGTGCCGCGGAAGCCGTGCTCGGGGCCGAAGACGGCGGTCAGGTTCACGCGGTCGTCGGCGTGCATGACGTCGACGATGTGGCGCACGTCCCGGGTGATGCCGGTCGGGTTGGTGACGATGCCGACCCTCTGCCCGTCGAGCGGGGCGTAACCGCCGTCCACGAGGCGCTCGAAGCCGGTGCGCAGGGGGCGGCCCCCGTGCCCCGCGGGTGCCGCGTGTGCCGTGCCCGCCGACACGGCGGCGGTGGTGGTGCCGGCCGCGACGGCGGCCGTCGTGGCGAGCAGGTTGCGTCTGGACAGCGTCATGCGGTGACCTCCGTGATCGCGGCGGGTGTCATGCGCACGCACGCTAACCCGCGCTCGGGCCGCAGGGAATGGAGTAGACCGCGGTTCGCCTCTTCCGCCGTACATACCGACTGGTTAGTCTGTCGCTGCAAGAGGGAGCGAGCAGTGCCCGAGCCGTGTCGCGTGTCGAAGGAGACCGATGGTGGAAGCCGTGCAGGATGCCGGAGTCGTCGTCACCGGGGCGGGAGGCGGCATCGGGGCCGCGCTGGCCCGCCGCTTCGCCGCCGAGGGGGCCCGGGTCGTCGTCAACGACCTGGACGCCGACCGGGCGAAGGCCGTCGCCGACGAGATCGGCGGCGTCGCGGTCCCCGGCGACGCCTCCGCGATCGTCACCGAGGCCCGCGACGCGCTGGGCGGCACGGTCGACGTGTACTGCGCCAACGCGGGCGTCGGATGCGGCGGTTCGGAGGCGGCGGAGGAGTCCGTCTGGGCACTCGCCTGGGACGTCAACGTCATGGCCCACGTCCGCGCGGCCCACGCCCTGCTCCCCGACTGGCTGGAGCGCGGCAGCGGCCGCTTCGTCTCCACCGTCTCCGCCGCCGGACTGCTCACCATGATCGGCGCCGCCCCGTACAGCGTCACCAAGCACGGCGCCTACGCCTTCGCCGAGTGGCTGTCCCTGACCTACCGCCACCGCGGGATCAAGGTCCACGCCATCTGCCCGCAGGGCGTGCGCACCGACATGCTGGCCGCCACCGGCAGCGCCGGCGACCTGGTGCTCCGGCCCACCGCGATCGAACCGCGGGACGTCGCCGACGCCCTGTTCCAGGGCATCGAGGAGGACCGCTTCCTGATCCTGCCGCACCCCGAGGTCGCCGGGTACTACCAGGCGCGGGCCGCCGACCCCGACCGCTGGATGCGCGGCATGAACCGGGTCCAGCGGCAGTGGGAGGAAGCGACGGCCGGGTGACGGCCCGCCCTGCGCCCGCCCCGTGCCGGGCGCCCTGCCCGACGTGCCGAAGCCGGAAAGTGGGAAGATCCTCCGTCGGGAACCGCGTTCCCCTACGCGGCAGGACCCGACAGTGAACGGACAGTGAAACGGAAAGGCAGGTGACGGCAGTGCCCAGGACCACGGACGGGGACGGCACTCCGGTGCCGCAGCGGCTCCTGGCCGCCGCCACCCGGCTCTTCGCCGAGCAGGGCTACGACCGCACCTCGGTACAGGAGATCGTCGAGGCGGCAGGCGTCACCAAGGGGGCGCTGTACCACTACTTCGGCTCCAAGGACGACCTCCTGCACGAGGTGTACGCGCGCGTGCTGCGCCTCCAGCAGGAACGCCTGGACGCCTTCGCGGACGCCGACGAGCCGGTCGAGAAGCGGGTGCGGGACGCGGCGGCCGACGTCGTCGTCACCACCATCGAGAACCTCGACGACGCGTCGATCTTCTTCCGCTCCATGCACCAGCTGAGCCCGGAGAAGAACAAGCAGGTGCGCGCCGAGCGCCGGCGCTACCACGAGCGCTTCCGGGCGCTCATCGAGGAGGGGCAGCGGACCGGCGTCTTCACCAAGGAGGCCCCGGCCGACCTGGTGGTGGACTACCACTTCGGCTCCATCCACCACCTGTCCACCTGGTACCGCCCCGACGGCCCGCTCAGCCCGCAGGAGGTCGCCGACCATCTGGCGGACCTGCTGCTGCGGGCGCTGCGTCCGTGAGGCGCCCGGTGAGGTGATCGGCCAGGGCCGCGGCCGCGGGATTGCGCGGCCGCGGCCCGCGCCCGGCCAGCACCACGGTCCGGCCCGGCTCCGGCTGCCGGATCTCCACACACGGCAGCCCGGCGCGCTCACCGATCCGGCGCGGCACGAACGCCACGCCGGTCCCGGCCCGCACCAGGTCGACCAGCAGCCCGATCTGGGTCACGTCACAGGTGATGCGGCGCTCCAGACCGCAGTGGGCCGCGAGCCGCCGTACGGCCGTCTCCAGGCCGGTGCCCGCGCGGAAGTCGACGAACGGCTCCCCGGCGAGGTCCCTGACCAGCGTCCGCCCCGCCGCGGCGAGGGGATGGCCCACAGCGGTGATGAGCACCAGCTCCTCCTCCCAGGACGCGTACGGGGTGAGCCCCTCGGCCAACGCGCCCGCGTCCGGCACGAGATACGCGAGATCCAGCTCCCCCGCGCGCAGCGCGTCGGACAGCTCACCGACCGGCGCGTCCCGCACCGACACCTGGACGCCGGGGAACCGGCGGTGGAACGTGGCCAGTTCGGCGGGCAGGTCGACGCAGGTGAGCGTCTGAATGGTGCCGATGGCCACCCGTCCGGTGGCCAGCCCCGTCACCGCCGCGACGGCCTGCCGGGCGTCCTCGGCGCCGGCCAGCAGCGCACGGGCCCGCGGCAGCAGGGCGCGGCCCGCCTCGGTCAGCACGACCCGGCGGCCGGTGCGGTCGAACAGGTCGGCGCCCAGTTCCCGTTCCAGGTTGCGGACCGAGGTGCTGAGCGCCGACTGCACGATCAGTTCGCGGCGCGCGGCGGCGGTGAAGCCGCCTTCGGTGACGACCGCCATGAAGTGGCGGAGCTGACGGATCTCCATCCGCCCACTCTAGGAAGAGCCGATCGATTCTGGAGATGGGTCCCAGCGAAACCATCTGTTGGACCGCTGCCCGGTCCGCGAGCCAGCCTGAGGGCATGACTCGCAGACCCTCGCCCTGGCCCCGTCTCGTCGCCTTCCTCCGTGCCCTCGCGCGCGCCGACCACCACTACTCGGGCGGCTATTGACGGCTGCCGACCGGTCCGCCAGGGGTCAGAGGTACTTCTTGATCTCCCGGCGGGCCAGCGAACGCTGGTGCACCTCGTCCGGGCCGTCGGCGATCATCAGCGTCCGCGCACCCGCGTACAGCTCGGCCAGCGGGAAGTCCTGGCTCACGCCGCCCGCACCGTGCAACTGGATCGCCCGGTCGATGATGTCGACCACCGCGCGGGGCGTGGCGATCTTGATGGCCTGGATCTCGGTGTGCGCACCCCGGTTGCCGACGGTGTCCATCAGCCAGGCGGTCTTCAGCACCAGCAGCCGCAACTGCTCGACGGTGACCCGGGCGTCCGCGATCCAGTTGTGGACCACGCCCTGCTGGGCCAGCGCCTTGCCGAAGGCCTCGCGGGACACCGCGCGGCGGCACATCAGCTCGATCGCCCGCTCCGCCATGCCGATCAACCGCATGCAGTGGTGGATCCGGCCGGGGCCGAGCCGGGCCTGGGCGATGGCGAAGCCGCCGCCCTCCTCGCCGATCAGGTTGGACACCGGCACGCGCGCGTGGTCGAAGGTCACCTCGGCGTGGCCGCCGTGGTAGTGGTCCTCGTAGCCGAAGACCTGCATCGCCCGGTTGACCGTCACCCCGGGCGTGTCGCGCGGGACCAGCACCATCGACTGCTGGCGGCGGATGTCCTCGCCGTCGGGGTCGGTCTTGCCCATCACGATGAAGATCCTGCAGTCGGGGTTCATCGCCCCCGAGATGTACCACTTGCGGCCCGTGACGACGTACTCGTCGCCGTCCCGCTCGATGTGCGTGGTGATGTTCGTGGCGTCGGAGGAGGCCACGTCCGGCTCGGTCATCGCGAACGCCGAGCGGATCTCTCCATCGAGCAGCGGCTGAAGCCACTGCTTCTTCTGCGCCTCGTCGGCGAACTGGGCCAGTACCTCCATGTTCCCGGTGTCCGGCGCGGCGCAGTTCGTCGCGGTCGGCGCCAGCTGCGGGCTGCGGCCGGTGATCTCGGCGAGCGGGGCGTACTGCAGATTGGTGAGGCCGGCGCCGTGCTCGGCGTCGGGGAGGAACAGGTTCCACAGCCCCTGGCGGCGGGCCTCGGCCTTGAGGTCCTCCACGACCTGCGGGGTCTCCCACGGGGAGGCGAGCCGGGCGCGCTGCTCGTGGGCGACCTGCTCGGCCGGGTAGACGTACTCGTCCATGAAGGCGAGCAGCCTGGCGCGGAGTTCCTCGGTGCGTGCGTCGTACGCGAAGTCCATGGGGGTCAGCCCTTCTGAAGGGTGGTCAGGCCGTGCTCGATGAAGACGGGGACGAGGTCGCCGATGCGGTCGAAGCCGCGGCCGACCGTCTGGCCCAGCGTGTAGCGGTAGTGGATGCCCTCCAGGATCACGGCGAGCTTGAACCACGCGAACGCCGTGTACCAGGCGACCGTGGTGACGTCGCGGCCCGAGCGGGCGGCATACCGCTCGATCAGTTCGGCGGGCGCGGGGTGGCCGGCGGCCTGGGCGGTGGTGGAGACGGGGGAGTCGGGCATGCCGAGCGGGCTGCTGTACATCACCAGCAGGCCGAGGTCGGTCAGCGGGTCGCCGAGCGTGGACATCTCCCAGTCGAGGACGGCCCGGATCTCGTCGCCCTCGCCGCCGATCAGGACGTTGTCGAGGCGGTAGTCGCCGTGCACGACCGTGGGGGCGGGGGAGCGGGGCAGCTCCCGGCCGAGGGTGGCGTGCAGTTCGTCGATGCCGGCCAGGTCGCGGTTGCGGGAGGCGTCGAGCTGCTTGGCCCAGCGGCGCAGCTGGCGGTCCAGGAAGCCCTCGGGGCGCCCGAAGTCCGCGAGGCCCACCTCGGCGGGGTCCACCGCGTGCAGCCCGACCAGCGTGTCGACCAGGTTCAGCACCGCGGCGCGGGTGCGCTCCGGGCCGAGGGGCGCGAGCTGCTCGGCGGTGCGGTACGGGGTGCCGTCCACGAACTCCATCACGTAGAACGGCGCCCCCAGCACCTCGTCGTCCTCGCACAGCAGCACCGGGCGCGGCACGGGCACGTCCGTCGGGTGCAGTGCGCTGATGACGCGGTGCTCGCGCCGCATGTCGTGTGCGGTGGCCAGGACGTGGCCGAGCGGAGGGCGTCGTACGACCCAGCGGGCGGTACCGTCCGACACGGCGTAGGTGAGGTTCGACCGTCCGCCCTCGATCAGTCGGCCGGACAGCGGCCCGGTCACCAGGCCGGGCCGCTCGCGGTCGAGCAGGACGCGCAACCGGTCGAGATCGAGTCCGGGCGGGTGGTCGGGGCTCATCGGCTCTCCCTGGGGCAGGTGAACGGTACCACCACATGATGCCGACCGGTCGGTATGTCGTCCAGTGGGCGGACGGAACGTGATCGGCGTTACGGGCGGGTCGGGCGCGGCTCCTCAGAGGACCAGGACCGCCCCGCAGGCGGCGAGGGCGAGCGTGCACAGAGCTGCGGCGGCGGCATGCGGCGCGGTGAGCGTACGGGGTCGGTTCGCAGCGGCCAGGGTGCGGATACGGCCGTGGGCGATGCGGAGGAAGGCCAGCCAGAGAGCGCAGCACAGGCCGGCGGCCAGCACCGAGGAGCCCGTCGCGCCTCCGTGCAGCGCGGCCTTCACGGCGAGTACGGCGACGACCGTGCCGGACAGGGTGGTGCGCCGCCAGGCGAGCCGGGTGCGTTCGGGCTGGAGTCCGGGGTCGCGGTCCGCGGGGTCCGCGTCGGCGCCGCTCACCCTCAGCCCTCCCAGCCGACGAGGACCACGACGACCATGACGACCGCGACCACGGCCACGACCAGGCTGAGCAGCGCCGGGAAGCGGGAGACGGGGAGGTCCTCGCCATGGCGCATGGCGCGTTCGCAGCGAGCCCAGTGGTTCACGGCCCGCAGTGAGCACAGCACCCCGGCGGCGAGCAGCGCGAGCGCGAGCCCGACCCGCCAGCCCCACCGCAGGTCGGGCAGGAACTGGTCCACCGCGAACCCGCCGCCGATCAGTGCGAGGGCGGTACGCAGCCAGGCCAGGAACGTACGCTCGTTGGCCAGCGAGAACCGGTAGTCGGGGGTCTTCCCTTCCCGCCGCACCTCCCCGGGCACGAACCACAACCGAACACTCCGCACGAAATCACTCACCAGGGGACCCTATCCGCCGGCCCCCGGACCACTCACCCCCGCCGAGCCCGCAGCCGCGCATACGCCGCCATCCCGTCGGGCACGAACTCCCACACCCCTTTCCCGACCCGCTCCTCCAACTCCTCCTCGGAGAGGAACCCGTACCACGCCACCTCCTCCACCTGAGGAGACACCGGCCCCGCCACCCGCACCTCGTACACCGCCGACCACCACGACCGTCCCGCCCCGTCGTCGTACAGGAACTTGAACAGGAACTGCGGCCGCGGCAGCCCGCTCACCCCCAGTTCCTCCTCCGCCTCCCGCAGCGCCGCGTCGTCGTAGGGCTCGCCCGCGCCCACCACCCCGCCGACGAACATGTCGTACAGCGCGGGGAACACCAGCTTCGAAGCCGTCCGGCGGTGGACGAACACCCGTCCCTCGGGGTCGCGCGCCCACACGAACACGCACCGGTGCCGCAGCCCCCGGTCGTACACGTCGCCCCGCCGGGCCCGTCCGACCACGCGGTCGTTCTCGTCGACGACGTCGAGGATCTCGTCAGCAGAATTCATCCGCCCATCCAAACAGCCCGCCCGTCCAAGGAGCCCGCCCGGCCCCCGCCGTGCCGCCGTGCCCCTCAGCCGCGATCCAGCGCCGGTTCCCGCCCGCTCTCGCCCGTCCCCGCGCCCGTCCCCTGAGGCATCGCCGGGTGCAGGCCCAGCAGGACGATGCCCGCCACGATCGCCGCGAGGCCGCCCGCCTCCCACGCGAGCGCCCCGGCATCGGTGTGCAGCCGGTCGCCGAGGAACCCGACCCCGCAGGCGATCCCGGCGAGCGGCTGGGCCGCCGTCAGCGCGGGCAGCGACCGACGCAGGGGCGCCGTCTCGAAGGCGCTCTGAACCAGGAGCAGGCCGGTGATGCCGAGCACCACCACGGCGTACGGCTGCCAGCCCGTCAGCAGTTCCGCCAGACCCCCCGAGGTGAAGCGCCGGCCGCTGACCCTGGTCAACGCGTCCTGCACCCCGTACACCAGGCCGGCGGCCAGCGCCAGCAGCGCGGGACCCCAGGTCAGCCGCAGGCGGCCGGCGCACAGCGTGAGCACGAGGGCCAGAGCCAGCATGACGCCGACGATCAGCCAGTGCCGTACCGGGTCGGTCACCGCACTGCCGCCGCGCGGCTCGCCCGCGAGGATGAACGCGCTCACCCCGCCCGCGAGCAGGGCGAGGCCGGCCCAGCCCTGGCGCCCCAGCGGCTGCCGGGTCTGGGCGCGGGACAGCGCGAGGGCGAAAAGGAGATTCGTGGCCAGGAGCGGTTCGACGAGGGTCAGTTCCCCGCCGCCCAGCGCGATCGCGCCGAGGACGAGACCGGCCACCATCAGTGCCGTGCCGGCCAGCCAGCGCGGCACCCGCACGAGGTCGAGCAGGAGGCGGGGCGAGAGGAAGTCGCCCAGCGGAGCGCGCTCGGCCGCGTTCTGCTGGAGGACGAAACCGAGACCCAGACAGCACGCGGCGCACACGGCGAGGACCAGAACCAGAACCGACACGCTGCGTACCTCGATCGTCAGTCGGGTCACGGGGGCGTCGGGGACGACTCTAGTGCGGGTGGCCGCCGGGTGCCGGACGGGCGGCGCATTCGGGGTGCGGCCCGGCGGCGGGCCCCGGGAGCGCGGAGGCGGCGGGTGCCGCCGCACAAGTTCCCCTCCAGTCACGCGAGTTGACGCGTGTAACGCCACGATTCCTCTTGACGTCAAGCCTTGGCTGCCGGTTTGCTGTGCGTGATCAGTCCATGGCAGTCCGGTCATGGCAGCCCGGCTACGACGACCTACCGCGTCGCGTGAGGAAGTTTCCCGCGGTGTCCCCACCTCCGCCTCCCCTCGGCCGCGGCCGCAAACGCGCGGCCCAGGCCTTCGACGAGGCTCTCGACGACACCGAACTCATCACCGCGCGGGCGGCGTTGGCCCAGGGGCGCTGGCAGTCCGTCCGCTCCCTGCTGGTCCACACGGGTGACGACTGGGACCGCCGGGGGCACCGGGTTTCCGTCCTGGCCCAGGAGCCCCACTGCGCCTCCTGGTCCCGCGAGTGGCTGCTCGCCGACCCCGGCTCCGCCGACGCCTCGGTGCTGCTCGCCCACGCCCTGGTCCACCGTGCCCTGCGGGGCAAGGAGAAGCCCGCGCGGGTCCGCGAGGCGTGCCGGGACGCCGCAGCCCTCGTGCCGGCCGACCCCACGCCCTGGCTCGGGCTGCTCGTGCTGGAGCGCTCGCTGGGCGCCGACGAGGACGTCGTCCGCGCCTTCGACGAGGTGCGCGGGCGGTACGCCGACCACCACCACGCCCACCACCTGATGGCGGCCCGGCTCGCCGAGCGCGGCGGCGACGGTCCGGACCCGCTGCACGAGGTGTACGACTTCGCCAACTGGGCCGCCGAGCAGGCACCCGCCGACTCCCCGCTGGCCATCCTCCCGGTCGTCGCGCATGCCGAGCGCTACCGCGTGCTGGCCGCCGCCGGACACGAGTCCCCCGACCCGGCGGCCTCGGGCCACTGGGTCGGCCGGCGCGCCCGGCTGGTGATGAAGGCGGCCTTCGACTGGTGGCTGGAGTGGGAGCAGGACGGCCACCCGCGCCGGCTGATCGACCTCAACTTCCTCGCCCACGCCAAGTCCTGCGAGGGCCGCGGGGCCGAGGCCGCCGCCCTGTTCCACCGCATCGGCGAGCACGCCACGCCGGCCCCGTGGTCGTACCCGGACCGCGACCCGCTCTCCGCCTTCCGCGCCGCCCGTGCCGGCGCGCTCGGCACGACCTGATCGCCCGACGAACCCGAAGCACACCACCCACGAGAAACACGAGAGAAGGACGTCCTGCGATGACCACGGGCAGTTCGAGCACGAGCAGATCCGCGAGCGGTGGCGCCATCAGCACCTTCAAGGGCGAGGAGCGCGCCCTGCGTGCCGACCGGCTGGGCACGGGAGGGCTGCTCCTGTCCGTGCTCGCCGCCACCGCCCCGCTGATGGTGGTCGCGGGCGTCATGCCCACCACCTTCGCGGTCATGGGCATCGTCGGACAGCCACTCCTCTTCGTGGTGCTCGGCGTGGTGCTGATCCTCTTCAGCCTCGGCTACGCCGAGATGAGCCGGCACGTCCACAACGCGGGCGCCTTCTACGCCTACATCTCCCGGGGCCTGGGCGGCACCGCCGGCGCGGGCGCCGCCCTGGTCGCGCTGGTCGCCTACAACGCCCTCCAGGTCGGCATCTACGGCATCTTCGGCTTCGAGGTCTCCGGACTGCTGTCCACGTACGCCGACCTCGACGTGGCCTGGTGGATCCCGGCCCTTCTGGCGGTCCTCGCGGTCGGCACGCTGGGCTGGCTGAAGATCGACGTCAACGCGCGCGTGCTGGGCGTCCTGCTGCTCATCGAGGTCGTCCTGGTGGTGGTGTTCGACATCGCCGCCGTCGCCGACCCGGGGGCCCAGGGCCTGTCGCTGTACGCCTTCAACCCCGACACCCTGACCGGCGCCGGGGTCGGCACCGCCCTCTGCTTCTGCATCGCGGCCTTCCTCGGCTTCGAGCAGGCGCCGGTGTACGCCGAGGAGACCAGCCGCCCGCACGTGCTCGTTCCGCGTGTCATGTTCCTGGCGGTCGCGGGGGTCGCCGTCTTCTTCGCGCTCAGCAGCTGGGCCCTGACCGTGGCCACCGGACCCGACGACATCGTCGGCACCGCGCAGGAACAGAGCGCCGGACTGCTGTTCTTCCTGACCGAGTCGCGGCTCGGCGACACCTTCACCGACGTGCTCCACGTCCTGTTCGTCACCGGCATGTTCGCCGCGCTGCTCAGCTTCCACAACGTCGTCGCCCGGTACGCCTTCGCCATGGGCCGCGAGGGTCTGCTGCCCGCCGCCTTCGGACGCACCAGCGGCACCAGCGGCGCGCCCGGCACCGGCTCGCTGCTCCAGACCGCCGTCTCCGCGGTCGTCGTCGTCGGCTTCGCGGTCGCCGACGACAAGCCCAACGGCGACCCGACCGAGCCCGTGCTCCACCTGTTCACCTGGGGCGGCAACATCGGTGCCCTCGGCGTGATCGTGCTGATGGCAGCCGCCTCGTTCTCCGTGGTGGCCTTCTTCGTCCGGCGCGGCGCCGCCGGGGCGCAGGGCGTACGCCTGGTCACCTCCACCGTCGCGGGCCTGGCCCTGCTGGTGATCGCCGGTTACACCGTCAAGGACTTCGACGTCCTCGTCGGCGCGGGACCCGACTCCGCCCTGAGCTGGGTGCTGCCCGGCATCATCGGCCTCGCCGCCGTCGCCGGAGTGGTCCAGGGCCTGATCCTGCGCTCCCGCGCCCCCGAACGGCACGCCCGCATCGGCCAGGGCAACGAGGCCTTCCAGCTGGACAAGGCCGCGTCCTCCTGACTGCGGGAGGACCCTGGAACAGACAGCGGGACGGCTCCTGACCATGCCTCGGGCCCCGGCGGCTCAGCCGGCCGGGGCCCGGGGCACGCGGGGGTACGTCCGGCTCAGCCGGCCGGGTCCGCGCCGAAGTCCAGCAGCACCTTGCAGGACCGGCTCCGGTCCGCCGCCAGCTCGAACGCCGACGCCGCGTCCCGTACCGGCACCACCGCGCTGACCAGCGCGTCGAACGCGGGCTCGGCCGCGAGCAGGCGCAGCGCGTCGTCGAACTCGCCGTCGAAGCGGAACGCTCCGCGCAGCTCGATCTCCCGGCTCACCACCAGGTTCCCCGCGAAGGGACTGTGCCCCGGCGGCAGCATGCCGAGCTGCACGACCACGCCGCCGCGCCGCACCAGCCGCAGACAGGTGTCGAGACCCGCGGCAACCCCGGATGCCTCGATCGCCGTGTCCACTTCCGCCGGCCATCCGGAGTCGCCGGGGTCGTCGGCCCGCACGAGGGTGTCGGCGCCGGCGGCCCGCGCGTACTCCAGGGCCGCGGGCAGCAGGTCCGTCACCGTCACGCGGGCCGCGCCCGCCGCCTTCGCCGCCGCCACCACCAGGGCGCCGATCGGCCCGGCGCCGGTGACCAGCACATGCCGCCCGGCCACTTCCCCGGCCCGGCGCACGGCGTGCAGGGCCACGGACAGCGGCTCGGCGAGCGCGCCCCGGCGCGGGTCCAGGCCGGCCGGGAGGGGGCGCAACTGCTCGGCGGGGACCACGATCCGCGCCGCGAAGCCGCCCTGGACGTGCGGGAAGCGGGCCGCGCTGCCCAGGTACCGGGTGTCCCGGCAGACGTTGCGCCGCCCGTCCGCGCACTCCGGGCACACCCCGCAGGGAGTCGCCGGGTGCACGGCGACGGACGCACCGGTCGCCGGCCCCGCCGTGTCCGGGGAGCCGTACGCCACGACCGTCCCGACCACCTCGTGCCCGAGCAGCATCGGCTCCCGCAGACGGAAGTCGCCGACGCCGCCGTGCCGCCAGTAGTGCAGGTCGGAGCCGCAGACACCGCCGTAGCGCACGGCGACCAGCGCCTCGCCCCGACCGGGCCGGGGAACGGGCACGTCCTCGACCCGCAGGTCGCCCGCACCGTGGATCACACAGCCCGGCGCGGAGGCCTCTCCGGCGCTCACAGGACGCTCGTCATTCCGCCGTCGACGTACAGGATCTGCCCGCCGACGAAGTCCGCGGCGGGCGAGGCGAGGAACAGCAGCCCGCCCACCAGGTCCTCCGTGCGCCCCCACCGGCCGGCCGGAGTGCGCCCGCGCACCCAGGCGCTGAACTTCTCGTCCTCGACCAGCGGCCGGGTCAGCTCGGTCTCGATGTAGCCGGGGCCGAGCCCGTTGACCTGGACGCCGTACGGGCCCCAGTCGGCGCACATGCCCTTGGTGAGCATCTTGAGCGCGCCCTTGGTGGCGGCGTAGGGCGCGATGCCCGGGCGGACCACCTCGCTCTGCAGCGAGCAGATGTTGACGATCTTGCCGTGGCCGCGCTCCGTCATCCGGCGCGCCGCCTCCCGGCCCACCAGGAAGGCGCTGGTGAGATTGGTGTCCAGGACGCGGTGCCAGTCGGCGTCCGCGAACTCCAGCAGAGGCGCTCGCAACTGCATCCCGGCGTTGTTGACCAGGATGTCGAGCGGGCCCACCCGCTCCTCGACCTCCGCGATCCCGGCGGTGACGGACGGTCCGTCGGTCACGTCGAACACCGCCGTGTGGACCTCGCCGGGGAGCCCGGCGGCGGCCTTCGCGAGGCGGTCGCCGTCGCGTCCGTTGAGGACCACCCGGCAGCCGGCCTCCGCGAGGCCCCGGGCCAGCGCCAGCCCGATGCCCCGGCTGGAGCCGGTCACCAGGGCGGTGCGCCCGCCGATGTCGAAGAGGGGGTGAGCCGTCATCGTCGTACTCCTGATCCTTCCGGTTGGTGCGGGGTGCGGCTATATGACCAGGGACAACAGCAGCACCAGGGCACCGGCGACCACGGAGATGATCGTCTCCATGACGGACCAGGTCTTGATGGTCTGGCCGACGTTCAGCCCGAAGTACTCCTTCACCAGCCAGAAGCCGGCGTCGTTGACGTGGCTGAAGAACAGCGAGCCGGCGCCGATGGCCAGGACCAGCAGGGCGGCGTGCGTGGTCGACATGTCGGCCGCGAGCGGAGCGACCAGACCGGCCGCCGAGACGGTCGCCACCGTCGCCGAACCGGTCGCGAGCCGGATCGCCACCGCGATCAGCCAGGCCAGCAGCAGCGCCGGGATGGACCAGTCCTTGGAGATCTCCAGGATCATCTGGCCCACGCCGGAGTCGATCAGCGTCTGCTTGAAGCCGCCGCCCGCGCCGACGATCAGGAGGATGCCGGCGATGGGGGCGAGACCCTTCTCGACCAGGCCGGAGAGACGGTCCTTGCCGAACCCGGCGGGACGCAGCAGGGTGAAGATGCCGACGATCACGGAGACCAGGAGGGCGATCAGCGGGTTGCCGATGACGTCGAAGGTGCGCTGCACCACGTTCTCCGGGTCGTCCACGATGATGTCGACGAGCGCCTTCAGCAGCATCAGCACGACCGGCAGCAGGATCGTGGACAGCGTGGCACCGAAACCGGGACGCTTGTCCAGCGTCTCGGAGGCGCGCTGCGGGATCATGCGGTCGGGGGCCGGGACGTCCACCCAGCGGGCCGCGTACTTCGAGAAGACCGGACCGGCGATGATCACCGTCGGGATCGCGATCAGCACGCCCAGCGCCAGGGTCACACCGAGATTGGCGTCCACCGCGTCGATGGCGACCAGCGGGCCGGGGTGCGGCGGGACCAGACCGTGCATCACGGACAGACCGGCCAGGGCCGGGATGCCGATCCTCATCAGCGAGTAGTTGCCGCGCTTGGCGACCATCAGGACGACCGGGATCAGCAGGACGATGCCGACCTCGAAGAACAGCGGCAGTCCGATGACCGAGGCGATCAGCACCATCGTCCACGGCATCGAACGGGGCGTGGCCTTGGCGAGGATGGTGTCCACGATCTGGTCGGCGCCGCCGGAGTCGGCGAGCATCTTGCCGAGGATCGCACCGAGGGCGATCAGGACGCCGACGCCCGCGACGGTGGAGCCGAGTCCGGCGGTGAAGCTGGTGATGACCTTGTCCAGCGGCGCGCCGGCGAACGCGCCGAGCGCCAGCGACCCGATGGTCAGCGACAGGAAGGCGTGCAGCTTGAACTTGGTGATGAGCAGGACGATGACGGCGATGCCCAGGAGCACGGCGATGCCCAGCTGGGCGTGGCCCGCCGAGGTGATCGGCTCGACGGGGTCCGCTGCCAGCATCTCGACGCTGAGTCTGGTCACGGTGGTTCCCTTGCGGTGATGGGGACTGGGGGGAGTTCGGGGCCGTGCGCGCCGAGGGCGGCAGGACCCCGGGGGAAGTGGGGGGTGCGGGGGTTACCGGACCGGCTCGGGGAGGTCCTTCAGGGCGTCGACCGCCCGTTCGGTGATCTCCTCGGGGGTGCCGGCGACGTCCACCGCGACTCCCGCCTCGTCCGGCTGCAGCGGCTGGAGCGTGGCGAACTGGGAGTCGAGCAGGGCCGTCGGCATGAAGTGGCCCTGCCGGTGCGACATCCGGTCCTCGATCAGCTCACGGCTGCCCGTGAGATGCACGAAGACGACACCGGGAGCGGCGGCCCGCAGCCGGTCGCGGTACGACCGCTTCAGCGCCGAACTGCTCACCACCCCACCGAGCCCGGCACGCCCGTGCGCCCAGCCGCCGATGGCGTCCAGCCAGGGCCAGCGGTCCTCGTCGGTGAGCGGGGTGCCGGCCGTCATCTTGGCGATGTTGGCCGGTGGGTGGAAGTCGTCGCCCTCGGCGTAGGGAACGCCGAGGCGGGCCGCGAGCAGGGGACCGATGGTGGTCTTCCCGGTGCCCGCGACGCCCATGACCACGACCACGTGGGGGGTGTGCAGTTGCTGCATCGCACTCTCGCTGTCTGCTGTCTTCGTCGACACCTGATGTTCGACGCAACTGAAACTCATTAGTACGACAACTTCAAGAGTCTGTGACATATAAGTCTGACTTTTTGTTCCCGTGACCTGCCCCGTACGCTGAGTGCATGAGCACACCGGGCCGGGGGCTGCACGGCCGCGTACTGGACACCCTCGGCCCCGCGATCACAGCGGGCGAATACCCCGCGGGCAGCGTGTTGCGCACGGACGAACTCGCCCAGCGTTTCGAGGTGTCGCGCTCCGTGATGCGGGAGGCGGTGCGGGTGCTGGAGTCCATGCACCTCGTCGAGTCGCGCCGCCGCGTGGGCGTCACCGTCCTCGCCGAGTGCGAGTGGAACGTCTACGACCCGCAGGTCATCCGCTGGCGCCTGGCCGGCTCCGAGCGCCCCCGGCAGCTGCGCTCCCTGACCGTGCTCAGATCGGCCGTCGAACCGGTCGCGGCGGGGCTGGCGGCCCGGCTCGCCACGCCGGAGCAGTGCGCCGAGCTGACCGAGTGCGCGCTCGGCATGGTCGCCAACTCACGCGGTCACCGGCTGGAGGAGTATCTCTTCCACGACGTGGCCTTCCACCGCGTCATCCTCACCGCCTCGGGCAACGAGATGTTCGCCCGCCTCGGCGGCGTCGTCGCCGAGGTCCTGGCCGGCCGCACGCACCACGACGTGATGTTCGAGGACCCCGACCCCGCCGCCGTCACCCTGCACGTCCAGGTCGCCGAGGCGGTCCGCGCCCGTGACGCCGAGCGCGCGGAGCGGCTGACCCGGGAGATCACCGAGGGCGCGCTGCAGGAGCTGGACATCCTGGCGCCCTGAGCGCCGCCGGTGCCGGGAGGAGGTGTCCTCAGTCGAGGAACTCCCCGTCCGCGTACACCCACGCCCCGTCCACCCGCTCGAACCGGCTCCGCTCGTGCAGCGAGCCGCCGCGGTAGGACGCCCGGAACGTCACGGTGCCGGTGGCGTGGAAGGCGGAGCCGTCGACCGTCTCCAGGATCTCCAGACCGGTCCACCGCATACCCGGGTCCAGGTCCAGCCGCGCGGGCCGGGTCCGCGGGTGCCAGGTGCGCAGCAGATAGCCCGCGTCGCCCTTCACGAAGGCGCTGTAGCGGGAGCGCATCAGGGCCTCGGCGGTCGGGGCGGCGGCGGTCCCGGCGTGGAAACGGCCGCAGCACTTCTCGTACGGCTGGGACCGCCCGCAGGGGCAGGCGGGGGTGGTCATGGCGACAACTCCAGGTGGTCGCGGCGACTGTCGGGAAAAGCAGAAAACCCCTGCTCGGCAGGGGTTTCAGCTGGTGTCCGAGGGGGGACTTGAACCCCCACGCCCGATAAAGGGCACTAGCACCTCAAGCTAGCGCGTCTGCCATTCCGCCACCCGGACAAGGTGTCTGTCGCGCGGGGAGTTCCCCCTGGCGACGACGTAAACATTACCAGGCTTTCCGGGGTGGCCGATCACCCCCTCCTTGGGCCCGGACGGCTCAGGGAGGAGGATGAGGGGGACCCACCAGCAGTGACAGCGGGAGGAACCACGTGAGCGACTCGGGCACGGGCACGGCCAGGAGCGTCACCGGCGAGGACGAGGTCGTCGACCTCTGCCGCGAGCTGATCCGGATCGACACCAGCAACTACGGCGACCACTCGGGGCCGGGCGAGCGCAAGGCCGCCGAGTACGTCGCCGAGAAGCTCGCCGAGGTGGGACTCGAACCGAAGATCTTCGAGTCCCACCCCGGCCGCGCCTCCACGGTGGCCCGGATCGAGGGCGAGGACCCGTCCCGGCCGGCGCTGCTCATCCACGGCCACACCGACGTCGTCCCGGCCAACGCGGACGACTGGACCCACCACCCCTTCTCCGGGGAGGTCGCCGACGGGTGCGTGTGGGGGCGCGGCGCCGTCGACATGAAGGACATGGACGCGATGACCCTCGCGGTCGTCCGCGACCGGCTCCGCAGTGGCCGCAAGCCCCCGCGGGACATCGTGCTGGCGTTCCTCGCCGACGAGGAGGCCGGCGGCACGTACGGCGCCCGGCACCTCGTCGACCACCACCCCGATCTCTTCGAGGGCGTCACCGAGGCGATCAGCGAGGTCGGCGGCTTCTCCTTCACCGTGAACGAGCAGCGCCGCCTGTACCTGATCCAGACGGCCGAGAAGGGCATCCACTGGATGAAGCTGACGGTGGCCGGCACCGCGGGGCACGGATCGATGATCCACCGCGACAACGCCATCACCGAGCTGTCCGAGGCCGTCGCGCGCCTGGGCCGGCACAAGTTCCCCGTCCGCGTCACCAAGACGACCCGGGCCTTCCTCGACGAACTGGGCGACGCGCTCGGCATCGAGCTGGACCCGGAGGACATGGACGGGACGATCGCCAGGCTCGGCGGCATCGCCAAGCTCATCGGCGCGACCCTGAGCAACACCGCCAACCCGACCCAGCTGGGCGCGGGCTACAAGGTCAACGTCATCCCCGGCGAGGCCACCGCGCACATCGACGGGCGCTATCTGCCCGGGTACGAGGAGGAGTTCCTCGCCGACCTCGACCGCATCCTCGGGCCGCACGTGCGGCGCGAGGACGTGCACGCCAACAAGGCCGTCGAGACCACCTTCGACGGAGCGCTGGTCGACGCGATGCAGTCCGCGCTGGTGGCCGAGGACCCGGCCGCCAAGGCGATCCCGTACATGCTCTCCGGCGGCACGGACGCCAAGTCCTTCGACGACCTGGGCATCCGGGGCTTCGGCTTCGCGCCGCTCAAGCTGCCGCCGGAGCTGGACTTCGCGGGCATGTTCCACGGCGTCGACGAGCGGGTGCCGGTGGAGGGGCTCCAGTTCGGAGTGCGGGTGCTCGACCGCTTCATCGACGCGTCCTGAATCGCCCGTGTGTACGGGGGGCGACCGGGACGAGTGAATGCGCTCATAAGCTCGTAGCCTCATTACTCCCTCCTCGTTACAGGTGATGCGATCGGCAATTTTGGGATCGCGTTTGCCAACTAGGAGGAACAATGCTCAAGAAGGTCGTCGCCGCTGCGGCTGCCACCGGTGGTCTGGTTCTCGCGGGCGCGGGCATGGCCGTCGCCGACTCCGGTGCCCAGGGTGCCGCCGTGCACTCGCCCGGCGTCCTTTCCGGCAACGTCGTTCAGGTTCCCGTGCACGTCCCGGTGAACGTCTGCGGCAACACGATCTCCGTGATCGGTCTGCTGAACCCCGCCTTCGGCAACGTCTGCGTCAACAAGTGACGTTGCGCCTCGCCCCGTGAGGATCTGATTCCGCCGGCCCCGGAGTGCACGCCATGCGCTCCGGGGCCGACGGCCTTTCGGGGGACATTCGAGGCGAGGGGACGACGACAGCGCCGGAATTCCGGCACGCTCGCATTCTCGGTACCACGGGACCAGACAAGGCAGGGATTCAGGAAATGCGACAGGTCACCCGCAAGGGCCTGATGACGATGGCGGCGGCCACCGGCGTGATCGCCGCCGCGGGCGGCAGCGCCCACGCGGACTCGGGCGCGCACGGCTCGAGTTCGGGCTCGCCCGGCGTACTCTCCGGCAACACGGTGCAGGCCCCGGTGCACGTGCCGGTGAACGTCTGCGGCAACACGGTGGACGTGGTCGGCGTCCTCAACCCGGCGATGGGCAACTCGTGCGCCAACAAGGGCGGCGGTGCCCACGGCGGACACGGCGACTCCGACTCCGGCGGATACGGCGACTCCGGGAGCCATCACGGGTCGCACGGCGGCTCGCACGACGGCGGGGGCTCTCACGCCGGCGGCCACGCCACGGACTCGCCGGGCGTCGGCTCCGGCAACCACGTCGAAGTGCCGATCGACGTGCCGGTGAACGTGTGCGGCAACAGCATCGACGTGATCGGCGCCCTCAACCCGGCCTTCGGCAACGACTGCGACAACGGGGGCGGAGGCGGGGACCACTCGACGCCGCCCGGCGACCACGAGACGCCTCCCGAGAAGCCGGACAACCCCGACACCCCGGACAACCCCTCAGGTTCGGACGGCGATACGCCGGGCGACTCCACGGACGACAACCAGCCGGGCACCCAGACCGTCGCCCAGCCGGGAGGCGACGCGGCGCTCGCCGAGACCGGCAGCGACCTGCCGCTGGGCCTCGCCCTGCCGGTGGGCGCCGGCGCGCTGCTCGCGGGCACCGTGCTCTACCGCAAGGCACGCGCCTCGGCGTGAGACGGGCACACCGGCACACGCAGCGGGCTCCGCACCGGCGGGGCCCGCTCCGTGTCCGCCTCCGTCACTCGCGCCCGGCCGGGCCGGAACCCGGGATCACCAGGTGGCACGCACCTGGCGGATGATCCGCCGCCGCAACCGCACCTTGCGGCTGCCGTCACGCAGCAGGGTCAGGCGGTACAACTCCCAGTGTCCGTACTCGGCATGGTCCGTCAGCTGACGTGCAGCCTCCTTGCGGGTCACCCCGCGCGGCAGGTACACATCGACAAATTCGTATTCCGGCATCGAATCTATTGTGCGGGCTGGGGCCCGGTACGGATAGCGTCTGCACTATGTCTGATGCTGCGCAGCCCACCGCTGCCGAGGTACGCGCCGCCGCCGAGGCGGTCAAGACCGCGCTCGACCGCCACCTGGCCGCGGTCGAACGCCGGTCGGGAGAGGAAGACCCGGCCGTCTACGACGCGTTCAACGAGCTGGCCGCGGCCGCGGAGGCGTACGACGAACTGCTCTACGACCGGTACGACGAGGTCACGCCCTTCGAGATCCCCGGCGAGGACACGCTGCCGTCGTACACGGGGCCCGAGGAACCCAGCGCCCTGAGCGTCCTGATCCGCCGGGACTACGCCGTCGCCGAGCCGCAGCGCCTGATGGCCCAGGCCCGACGGGTCGAGGCGGCGGACGAGGAGGGGTCGGGCGCGGAGACCGCGGACACGGTGCACGGGGCGCTCGGCCTCCTGTTCGGCGAGTTCGAGCCGGACGAGATCGCGTCCCGGCACAAGGAGTTCGGGCTGGAGGAGGGCGACTCCACGCTCTGGGTGACGGCCGCGGACGAAACCGCCGAACCGGGGGAGTGGCTGGAGGCCCCCTTCGAACAGGTCGATCCCCAGCGCGTGGTCTGCCGCTTCGACGTCAGCGCGGTCTTCGACGAGGAGTTCGACGACGACCTCGACGACGGCGACGAGGGCGAAGGCGACGGCGATCTGCCGGAGCTGGACGAGGATCTCGACACGGACCTGGACACGGACCTGGACACGGACCTGGACGAGGACGGTGAACCGGCACGCCTGGAGGCGGACCGCTGAGTTCCGGGGCCATGGCCCGGAGCCGGGGCTCCGTGCCATGGCCCGAAGCCGTCCCGGGCCACGTGCCGTGCCCTGGGACGGCCCTGGCCACGGCCGCGGGCCGTGGCCGTCCGGCTCCGTGCGGCGACCGGGCGGGTGACAGGAAACGGTGCCCGCGGCCGGGCGTGGTCAGCCGGCGACCGGGACCTGGGGTGTGAGCAGGACCGGCAGCCTGGTCGTGCGGGGTTTGGCCGGGACCTCCGCCACGGCACGGGGGAGGGCCTGCTCCACGCCGTGCACCACGGACAGGTGCCGGGCGGCACGGCCGAACGCCGTGTAGATCCAGGGGCGGCTGAGGGCCTGCACGGCGTCGCCGGGCAGGACCACGACCACGGCGGGCCAGCGGCCGCCCAGCGCCTGGTGTGCGGTCAGCGCCCAGCCGTGCCGCACGGACCCTTCCACCCGGTCCCTGGGCACGACCACGGTCTCGCCCGCGCACGACAGGTGCAGCCCGTCGGCGTCGGCCTTCACCACCCGGCCCGGCAGCACCCGGCCCGGCGCGGGGGAGTGGACGACCCGGTCACCGGGGTCGAATCCGCCGAAGCGGCCGGGGCCGGGGTTGAGGCGCTCCTTGAGCGCGGCGTTGAGCGCGCGCGTGCCCGCCGCGCCACCGTGGCCCGGCGTGATCACCTGGGTCTCCTCGGCCGGAACGCCGATCGCGCGCGGCACCGAGTCCGCGACGAGCTGGACGGTCCGGTGGACGGCCTCGCCCGCGTCCCGCACCGGCACGATCACGATCTCCTTGCCGGGCGCCTCCACCTGGCCCAGCTCGCCGATGCCGACGCCGGAGACCAGTTCGCCGAGCGGCCCGGGGTCCGGGAGCCGCGAGGCGACCTGGGGACAGACGCGGGCCGCCAGCAGGTCCGCGAAGACCCGCCCGGGGCCCACGGACCAGAGCGCCGCCGGGTCACCGGCCAGCACCAGCCGGGCCCCGTCCGGCAGCGACTCCGCGAGCAGGGCGCCCGCCTCCACGTCGAGCTGGGGTGCGTCGGGGACGACGAGCAGATCGAGGTCCAGCGCCCCGTCGGCGTCCCGCCCCGGCCCCTCGGCGCCGGTCAGCAGTCCGGTCACGGTGACGACGGCCGGAGGGGCCGCCCCCGGGGAGCCCGAGTCGGCCGACGGGGCGCCCAGCAGGGCGGCGAAGCGGTCGCGGCCGAGCGGGCCGGGCGCGGCGGCCCAGGCCCGCAGGCCCAGCGCGTGCGCCGCGCGCAGCAGGGCGGCGGGCTCGGCCAGGGACGCCTCGCCGCCGGTGTGCAGGACCAGCCCGTGGCCCGCGACGGCACGGATCAGATCGGCGGCGGAGCCCTGCGCGGAGGCGGCGGCCTGCTCCCAGTCCGCGGC
The DNA here is from genome assembly GCF_000772045.1 of Streptomyces sp. CCM_MD2014. Classification (GTDB taxonomy): domain Bacteria; phylum Actinomycetota; class Actinomycetes; order Streptomycetales; family Streptomycetaceae; genus Streptomyces; species Streptomyces salinarius. The sequence continues at coordinate 6,948,198 of NZ_CP009754.1, forward strand.
GGAGCCGTCCTGCTTGGGCGCCGAGTTGACCAGCCGGGCCAGACCGTCGGCGAGGCTCTCCTCGGCGAGCGCGTACCGCTCGAGGCCGATCAGCACCCGGACGGGACGCTCCTCGCCCTCCTCGCTTTCCCCGCCCTCCGCGTCCGTGCCCTCCGCACCGCTCGCCGTGCGCCGGGGTCGGGCGCCGGGCTCCTCCAGCGCGTCCTGGAAGGCGAGCGCCTCGCCCTCTGCGAGCGTGCTCTGCACGGCCGCGTCGGGGTCCGGAACGCCCCGCTGGGCCAGCGTGGCGGTGAGCCGCGGCAGCTCCAGCGCGGTGTGCCCGGCCAGGGCCGCCTGCTCCAGCAGCCACACCGTGACGGCACGGCCGCGCCGTTCGTCGTCCGGACCGCAGTCCGCGCCGAGCAGGGCCCGGGCGAACCCGTCGGCCTGCTCCGGCCGCACTCCGCCGACCCGGAGCAACAGCCAGGGGTCGGCGCGCAGCGCGTCCTGCGCGCCCTCGCCGAGAAGCGCGGCGGTCTGCGGCGCCAGCGCCTCGGGGGCGCCGCCCTCGGCCAGCACACGACGCACCGACTGCACCGTCTCCGGAGCCGGACCCGTGGGCCCGGCATGTGCGGCGGGCGGCTCGGCGGGCTCAGGACGGGCCCGTCGTACCGGCTCCGGGGCGGGGCGGCGCGCGGGCTCGGGGGCGCCGAAGACCGTGGCCGCCGGCTTCTCGCCGCTCTCCACGGCGCGTACGGCGGCGAGCAGATCGGCCGCCGTGCCGCTCAGCTTGCCCCCGGCGTCGATCGGCCCCTGCTTCTCCGCCTTCCGCCGCTCGATCCGCTCCCGCTCGGCCCGCTGCGCGGCCAGCTCGGCCTCGGCCTCGGACACCTGCGCGGCCGCCTCGGCCCCGTCCGCGGCATCGGGCCCTTGCCCGGCGGGCTCGTCCGGCCGCACCGCGAGGGCGGCCCCCGCATCGGCCGCGGTGTCCGGATCGGCGGCGTCCGGCGCCGACACCTCCGCCGTGCCGGCGGCGTCCGGCGCGGGCGCCTCCGCCGTGCCGGTGCCGTCCGACGTGGGCGCCTCCGCCGTGCCGGTGCCGTCCGGCGTGGGCGCCTCCGCCGTGCCCGGGGACTCCGGCCCGGTGTCCACGGCGTCCGTGGCGTCCTTCGAGGCGGGCTCGGGCTCCGTGCTCACAGCGTGCTCCAGTCGTGATCGGGATAGCGGTGCACGGGCGCCGACACGTCGTCGAGCGCCCGGCAGATCTCGTCAGGAAGACTAAGGGTCTCCACTGACAGCGCCGCCGTGAGCTGCTGCGCGGTGCGCGGGCCGATGATCGGCGCGACCACCCCGGGCCGGTCGCGCACCCAGGCGAGCGCGACCTGGAGCGGGGTCACCGCGAGCCCGTCCGCGGCCGTCGCCACCGCGTCGACGATGTGCCCGGCCGTCTCGTCGAGGTAGGGCTCGACGAACGGGGCCATGTGGTCCGAGGCGCCCCGCGAGTCCGGGGGAGTGGCGTCCTTGCGGTACTTGCCCGTGAGCACCCCCCGGCCCAGCGGGGACGAGGGGAGCAGGCCGATGCCCAGGTCCAGGGCGGCCGGCAGCACCTCCCGCTCGACGCCCCGCTGGAGCAGCGAGTACTCCATCTGGGTGCTCGCCACCCGGTTGCGCACCCCCGGCGCCGCCAGCTGCCAGGTCGCCGCCTTGGCCAGCTGCCAGCCGCAGAAGTTCGAGACCCCCGCGTACCGCGCCCGGCCGCTGCTCACCGCCACGTCCAGGGCGTGCAGCGTCTCCTCCAGCGGCGTGTGCGGGTCGAAGGCGTGCAGGTGCCACACGTCGACGTGGTCCGTGCCCAGGCGGGCCAGCGAGGCGTCCAGCGCGGAGAGCAGATGGGCGCGCGAACCGTCGAACCGGCGGTCGGGATCCGGAACGCTGCCCGCCTTGGTCGAGATCACCAGGTCCCGGCGCGGTACCAGGCCCTCCATCAGACGCCCGAGCAGGTACTCGGACTCCCCGTCGCCGTACACGTCGGCCGTGTCGACGAGCGTCCCGCCCGCTTCCCAGAAGGTCTTCAAGAGGTCCGCGGCGTCATGCTCGTCCGTGTCCCGGCCCCAGGTCAGGGTGCCGAGACCGATGCGGGACACGCGCAGGCCGGTGCGGCCGAGATGCCTCTGCTCCATGAACGCCGACACTACTGGCCGCGGCATGCCCTGTGGGGGCCTGTGGACAACCGATTTCCGCGCGCTAAGGTCGGGGCACCAGCCACGTTACTGATCGGTAAGGGGAATCGGCCATGCAGCTCGGGATCAACCTCGGCTACTGGGGTGCCGGAATGGACGCGGACAACCTGGCCGTCGCCCAGGAGGCCGACCGGCTCGGATACGCCGTGTGCTGGGCCGCCGAGGCCTACGGCTCCGACGCGGCCACCGTGCTCACCTGGGTCGCCGCCCAGACCGAACGCATCGACGTGGGCTCGGCCATCTTCCAGATCCCCGCCCGCCAGCCCGCCATGACCGCGATGACCGCCGCCACCCTGGACTCGCTGTCCAAGGGCCGCTTCCGCCTCGGCCTCGGCGTGTCGGGACCGCAGGTCTCCGAGGGCTGGTACGGCGTCAAGTTCGACAAGCCGCTCGCCCGCACCCGTGAGTACGTCGAGATCGTGCGCAAGGCGATGACCCGGGAACGGCTGTCCTACGAGGGACGGCACTGGACGCTGCCGCTGCCCGGCGGCCCCGGCAAGCCGATCAAGCTGACCGTGCACCCGCAGCGCGAGCACATCCCGCTCTACATCGCCGCCATCGGCCCGAAGAACCTGGAGCAGACCGGCGAGATCGCCGACGGCGCCCTGCTCATCTTCCCCTCCGCCGACCACCTGGAGGAGACCGCCGTCAGGCACCTGCGCGCCGGACGCGAGAGGGCCGGCAAGACCCTCGACGGGTTCGACGTCTGCCCGACCCTGCCGCTCGCCCTCGGCGACGACGAGGACGTGCCCGCCCTCGCCGACACTTTCCGCCCGTACACCGCGCTCTACGTCGGCGGCATGGGCAGCCGCAAGCAGAACTTCTACAACCAGCTCGCCCAGCGCATGGGCTACGAGCGGGAGGCCGCCGAGATCCAGGACAAGTACCTGTCCGGCGACAAGCAGGGCGCCGCCGAAGCCGTACCCCACGAGCTGATCGACCAGACGACCCTGCTCGGCTCCGTCGACCGCATCGCCGACCGCATGAAGGCCTACGCCGCGGCCGGCGTCACCACCCTGACCCTCGCCCCCGCGGGCTTCACCCTGGACGAGCGGATCGCCGCCCTGCGCGCCGGCACCGAGGCCCTGGAGCGCGCCGGACTGGCGTAACGGAGCGGGAAAGATTCTGCGGCCGTGGTGGGGGCTCGGGGGTCTTCCCCGCCACGGCCGTCACGAGGAACAACGCGCCCACGCGCGCGGGGTTACGCCTCCGCGCTTGCCCGGTCGTCCTTCTTTCGGCGCAGTTGCGCGCCGCACCTGTTGCCGTGTCCCCTCGCCCGCACTTGACTCGGCTTCGCGGAGTGTGCGGAACCTGCGGACCACGCAGCGGCAGAGAGGTGCCCCCGATGCTTTCGGCCAAGAGCCTTTTCCAGGAGATCCTCGACAACGACGAGGCGTTTCGCCTCTTCTGCTCCATCGCGGCCAGCGGCGAGTCCCAGGGCGGCTGGGAGAACGCGCGCATCGCGGCGCTGGTGCCGGAGAGCGAACGCGCCCTCGCCCCCAAGATCACCCGGCACGGCGCGGACGAGGACAAGCACGGCCGGATCTTCAACGCCCTGCTGAAGAAGCGCGGCCTCGAGCCCGTCGACGTACCGCCCGAGACGGACTACACGATGCTCCTGGAGCGGCACGGCATCGGCCTCGCCCACGAGAAGCTCAAGGCCGACCAGCCCCTCACCGTGCGGGACGTCATCACCTACCTCGCCCACAGCAGGGTCACCGAGCAGCGTGCCGCCGAACAGATGGCGATGCTCCTCAAGTACTTCGCCGACCATCCCGACCTGGGCCGGGCGGTCCGGATGATCTCCGCCGACGAGGACAACCACCTCGCCTACTCCCACGAGGAACTGCTCCGCTACGCCGCCGCGGGGCACGGCCCGTACATCCGGCGCACCCTGCGCGAGTGCGCGCACGCCGAGATCCGCGTCCACCGCGACGTCAGCCTCGCCGTGATGGCCCGCATGGGGCGCATCCTCGGCTGGTCGCGCGCCAGGTCGGCGCTGCTCGCGGCGGGCATCCACGCCATGTACGTCGCCGAGCGGGCGGCCGGCTGGCGGCGCATGGTGAGCCTGCGGGCGCCCGAACGACGCGACGCGCTCGGCGGACCCGCCACCGCGGCCCCCGAGGTCGCCTGACCGGCACAGGCCGGGCCCTACAGCCAGCCCCGGCGTTTGAACTGCCGGTACAGCAGCACCTCCAGGACCGCCATCAGCGCGATCACCGCCGGGTAGCCCCACAGCCAGTGCAGCTCCGGCATGTGGTCGAAGTTCATGCCGTAGATCCCCGCGAGCATCGTGGGGACCGCCGCCATGGCCGCCCACGCGGAGATCTTCCGCATGTCGTCGTTCTGCCGGACACTCGTCTGCGCCAGGTGTGCCGACAGGATGTCCGACACCAGCCGGTCCAGGCTCTCCACCGACTCGTTCACGCGCGTGAGGTGGTCGCTCACGTCCCGGAAGAAGGGCCGCGCCTTGTCGTTCACGAACGGCACCGTGCCGCCGTAGGCGCCCGTGCCGGCCAGCCGGGCCAGCGGCGGCGCGAGCGGGCCCGTCGCCCGGCGGAACTCCAGCACCTGCCGCTTGAAGGTGTAGATCCGCGACGCGGTGTGCCGGGAACCGCCGCCCTCCGGCGAGAAGACCTCCGCCTCCAGCTCCTCCAGGTCGGTCTGCAGCTCGACCGCCACGTCCAGGTAATGGTCGACGGTGGCGTCCGCTATCGCGTACAGCACCGCGGTGGGTCCCTTGCCGAGCAGTTCCGGTTCGTGCTCAAGCCGCTGCCGCACGGCCTTCAGCGGGGAGCCCCCGCCGTGCCGGACGACCACCGCGAACGCGTCGCCCAGGAAGATCATGAGCTCGCCGGTGGAGACGGCGTCGCTGTCCGGCTCGTACACCACCGGCTTCAGGACGGCGAAGAGCGAGTCGTCGTACACCTCCAGCTTGGGCCGCTGATGCGCCTTGAGCGCGTCCTCCACCGCCAGCGGATGGAGCGCGAACTCCTGGCTGACCAGGTCGAACTCCTCCTCCGTCGGCTCGTGCAGCCCGATCCACACGAAACCGCCCGCCCCCCGCGCCGCACCGAGCGCGTCGGAGAGGTCCTCGGGCCCGTCCGTGCGGTGCCCGTCCCGGTAGATGGCACAGTCGACGATCACCGAACCCATTCTCCCCTCGCCCGGGCGCACCGCGCCGCGCCGTACGCCTACCCTGGCCGCATGCCCACGCTGATCCTGGTTAGGCACGGACGCTCCACCGCCAACACCGAGGGGCTGCTCGCCGGCTGGACGCCCGGCGTCGCCCTCGACGAACGCGGTGCCGCGCAGGCCGCCGCGCTCCCCGGGCGGCTCGCCGGCCTGCCGCTCTCCGAAATCGTCACCAGCCCCCTGCAACGCTGCCGGGAGACCCTCCGGCCACTGCTCGACGCCCGGCCCGAACTGCGGGCGCACACCGACGAACGGATCGGGGAGTGCCACTACGGCGACTGGTCCGGCCGCAAGCTCGCCGAGCTCAAGGACGAGCCCCTGATGGAGGTCGTCCAGGCGCACCCCTCCGCTGCGGCCTTCCCCGGCGGCGAGTCGATGCGCGCCATGCAGACCCGCGCCGCCGAGGCCGTACGCGAGTGGAACGCGCGCGTGGAGCGCGACCACGGACCCGACGCCGTCTACCTCATGTGCTCCCACGGCGACATCATCAAGTCCCTCGTCGCCGAGGCCCTCGGGCTCCACCTCGACCTCTTCCAGCGGATCTCCGTCGAGCCCTGCTCCGTCACCGCGATCCGCTACACCCGGCTGCGCCCGTTCCTCGTCCGTCTCGGCGACACCGGCGACTTCGCCTCACTCGCCCCGCGCGAGCAGCCGTCCGGTGACGAAGCGCCGGTCGGGGGTGGTGCGGGCGCACCGTGATCGTCCGCCGCAGTAGGGTGAACCGGTCGCGGCAGCACTGCCCCCGATCTTCCGCTTTCCCCGACTCCCATGGAGACAGGACGTGTCCCGTCAGGTGTTCCTCTACGACCAACCGGAACGTTTCGTGGCCGGCACGGTCGGGCTGCCCGGGCGCCGTACGTTCTTCCTCCAGGCCTCCGCCGGCTCCCGGGTGACCAGCGTGGCCCTGGAGAAGACCCAGGTCGCCGCCCTCGCCGAGCGCATGGACGAGCTTCTGGACGAAGTCGTACGGCGCAGCGGCGGCAGCACCGCCGTTCCCGCCACCGCACCCGCCGGGCCCGCCGACACCGCCCCCCTCGACACCCCCGTCGAGGAGGAGTTCCGCGTCGGCACCATGGCGCTGGCCTGGGACGGCGAGGACCAGCGCATGATCGTCGAGGCGCAGGCCCTCGTGGAGCTGGACGCCGAGTCCGAGGAGGACCTGGCGGAGGCCGAGGAACGGCTCCTCCAGGACGAGGAGAACGGCCCGCCGATGCTGCGGGTCCGCCTCACCGGCGCGCAGGCCAGGGCCTTCGCCAAGCGCGCCCTCGACGTCGTCAACGCCGGGCGGCCGCCGTGCCCGCTGTGCAGCCTCCCGCTCGACCCGGAAGGACACGTATGTCCGCGCCAGAACGGATACCGCCGCGGAGCGTGACCACCGACGCGGCGGCGGCCGAACTGCTCGCCCTGGGCGAACTGACCGTACGCGGACGCATCCGTGACGCGTCCAACGCGGCGCTGTACTGCACGGTGACGCACGAGGGACGCGAGGCGGCCTGCGTCTACAAACCGGTCGCCGGGGAGCGCCCGCTGTGGGACTTCCCCGACGGCACCCTCGCCCAGCGCGAGGTCGCCGCCTACGAGGTCTCCGAGGCCACCGGCTGGGGCCTGGTCCCGCCCACCGTGCTGCGCGACGGCCCGTACGGCGAGGGCATGGTCCAGCTGTGGATCGAGGCCGTCCCGGACGCGGAACTGCTCGCCCTGGTCGACGAGGAGGAACCGGGACCCGGCTGGAAGGGCATCGCCCTGGCCGAGGTCGGCGAGGGCCGCACCGCCCTGCTCGTCCACGCCGACGACGAACGGCTGCGCCGGCTCGCCGTACTCGACGCCGTGATCAACAACGCCGACCGCAAGGGCGGCCACCTGCTGCCCGCGGCGGGGGAGCGGCTGTACGGCATCGACCACGGGGTCACCTTCAACGCCGAGAACAAGCTGCGCACCCTCCTGTGGGGCTGGGCGGGCGACCCGCTCACCGCGGAGGCCCTGGCGGTCCTCGACGCCCTCAGGGAGGCGCTGAAGGACGGCGGCACCCTGGCGACCCGGCTCGCCCCGCTCATCACCGGCGCCGAACTCCACGCCACGCGCGCGCGGGTCGACGCCCTGCTGGCGTCCGGGAAGCACCCGGAACCCAGCGGCGAGTGGCCGGCCATCCCGTGGCCGCCGGTGTAGCCACCCGATGCCACGCCGGCCGGTGATGCGCAAGAGCGCCTCACCGGCCATCCGGCCCGGTCCGGTTCGTGTACGGAACATCCGTCCGGTTAGGCTCATGACATGCATGCCTGGCCCGCTTCCGAGGTCCCCGCCCTGCCTGGTCAGGGCCGCGACCTGAGGATCCACGACACCGCGACCGGCGGCCTGGTCACCCTCGACCCCGGTCCCGTCGCCCGTATCTACGTCTGCGGCATCACGCCGTACGACGCCACCCACATGGGGCACGCGGCGACCTACAACGCGTTCGACCTCGTGCAGCGCGTGTGGCTCGACACCAAGCGGCAGGTCCACTACGTCCAGAACGTCACCGACGTGGACGATCCGCTCCTGGAGCGGGCCGTGCGCGACGGGGTCGACTGGACCGCCCTCGCCGAGCAGGAGACCGCCCTCTTCCGCGAGGACATGACGGCGCTGCGGATGCTCCCGCCCCGGCACTACATAGGCGCCGTCGAGGCCATACCCGGCATCGTCCCGCTCGTCGAGCGGCTGCGCGACGCGGGAGCGGCCTACGAGCTCGAGGGCGACATCTACTTCTCCGTGGAGGCGGACCCGCACTTCGGCGGCGTCTCCCACCTCGACGCCTCCGCGATGCGGCTGCTCTCCGCCGAGCGCGGCGGCGACCCCGACCGGCCCGGCAAGAAGAACCCGCTCGACCCGATGCTGTGGATGGCGGCGCGTGAGGGCGAGCCCAGCTGGGACGGCGGCACGCTCGGCCGCGGACGCCCCGGCTGGCACATCGAGTGCGTCGCCATCGCCCTCGACCACCTCGGCATGGGCTTCGACGTCCAGGGCGGCGGCTCCGACCTCGCCTTCCCGCACCACGAGATGGGCGCCTCGCACGCCCAGGCCCTCACCGGCGAGTTCCCGATGGCCAAGGCGTATGTGCACGCCGGCATGGTCGGTCTCGACGGCGAGAAGATGTCCAAGTCGAAGGGCAATCTGGTCTTCGTCTCCCAGCTGCGTCGCGAGGGCGTCGACCCGGCCGCCATCAGGCTCGCGCTCCTCGCCCACCACTACCGCTCCGACTGGGAGTGGACCGACCAGGTGCTCCAGGACGCCCTCGCCCGCCTGGACCGCTGGCGCGCCGCCGTCTCCCGCCCCGACGGCCCGCCCGCCGAGGCCCTGGTGGAGGAGATCCGCGAGGCCCTCGCCAACGACCTGGACTCCCCGGCCGCCCTGGAAGCGGTCGACCGCTGGGCAGCCCTCCAGCAGGAGACGGGCGGCACGGACATCGGCGCCCCGGGCGTGGTCTCCCGAGCGGTGGACGCCCTGCTGGGCGTAGCGCTGTAGAACTGAACCCCGGACAACCGCCACGCGCCCGCCCCAGCCCCGGACAGCCGCCATGCGCCCGCCCCGGCTGCGGGCAGTCGCCGTGCCGCCCGGCTGCGGGCAGTCGTGCCGCTGGGGCGGCACGGGTGGGCGCTGGGGGTACCTCCCAGGCCGTTCAGGCACTGGGGGAGGCGCCCGGCAAGTGCCGGCCCACATCTCCCGCGGTAACCCGCACCGAAACGACTGGAGGGGCGCTCCCACCAGGGAAGCGCCCCTCAGCAATGCACCAGGGCTCAGTCCTCCGACGACTCCTCGTCGTCCCCACTCGGCTTCGGCGGCCGAGACGGCCGGTTCCGCCCACTCGGGTTGTCCCGCAGGAACGGCGTACCGGCCGGGCCCTCGCCCCCGTCCGCCGTGGCGTGCCCGCCAGGACCCCCGGGCCCCGTCCCGGACCCGTCCCTGCGCCGCAGATACCGCTCGAACTCCCGCGCGATCGCCTCGCCCGACGCCTCCGGCAGCTCCGCCGTGTCCCGGGCCTCCTCCAGCGACTGCACGTACTCGGCGACCTCGGTGTCCTCGGCGGCCAGCTGATCCACGCCCACCTGCCAGGCACGCGCGTCCTCGGGCAGCTCCCCCAGCGGGACCCGCACGCCGATCAGGTCCTCCAGCCGGTTCAGCAGCGCCAGCGTGGCCTTCGGGTTCGGCGGCTGCGACACGTAGTGCGGCACCGCCGCCCACAGCGACACGGCCGGCACGCCCGCGTGCGTGCACGCCTCCTGGAGGATGCCGACGATGCCCGTGGGCCCCTCGTACTTCGTCTCCTCCAGGTCCATGCGCCGGGCCAGGTCCGCGTCCGACGTGGTGCCGCTGATCGGGACCGGTCGGGTGTGCGGGGTGTCGCCCAGCAGGGCGCCCAGCACGACCACCATCTCGACACCCAGCTCGTGGGCGAAGCCCAGCAGCTCGTTGCAGAACGAGCGCCAGCGCATGGACGGCTCGATGCCCCGCACGAGCACGAGGTCGCGCGGTTTGTCACCGCCGACCCGGACCACCGAAAGCCTCGTCGTCGGCCAGGTGACCTTGCGGACACCGTCCTCGATGAACACCGTGGGACGGTTGACCTGGAAGTCGTAGTAGTCCTCGGCGTCCAGCGCCGCGAACACCTCGCCCTTCCACTCCCTGTCGAGATGCGCGACCGCGGTGGAGGCGGCGTCACCGGCATCGTTCCAGCCCTCGAACGCGGCCACCATGACCGGGTCGACCAGCTCGGGAACCCCCTCGAGCTCGATCACCCAGCGCCTCCTTCCGACGTGCCCTCGCGTACCCCCCAACCTTACGGCGTGCCGAGGGGCCGCCCGCAGCCCCTTTGCACGGGGCAGTGAACCGATCACTGCCCCGTACCCGGCGGGCGGACACCCCCCGTCGGTCGTTGAAAGGGGTCCCTACTTCTTGTCGAGCACGTCCTGGACCTGCGCGCGGACCTCGTCCGTGGCCAGGCCGCGGATCGTCAGCGTCGTTCGGCGGCGCAGCACGTCGTCCGCCGTCTCGGCCCACTCGTTGTCCCGGGCCCACACGACCTGCGCCCAGATCTCCGGGGCGTCCGGGTGGACACGCTGCGCCAGCTCCGGGCTCTCGTTGGCGAGCCGGGCGATGTCGAAGGCGAGCGAACCGTAGTGCGTGGCCAGGTGCCTGGCGGTGTCGGCGGCCATGCGCGGGCCGGGCGCCGAACCGTCCACCAGCAGCCGGTGGGCCACCGCCCGCGGGTTGGCGACGCCGGGCAGCGGCAGCTTCTTCGGCAGCGACGCGATCGGCTCGAAGTCGTCGCCCAGCGGGTGGCCCGGCAGCGCCTCCAGCTTCTTCATCACCGTACGGCCGATGTGGCGGAAGGTGGTCCACTTGCCGCCCGCGACGGACAGCATGCCGCCCCGGCCCTCGGTCACGACCGTCTCCCGCTTGGCCTTCGCCGTGTCACCGGGGCCGCCCGGCAGCACGCGCAGGCCCGCGAAGGAGTACGTGATGAGGTCCCGGTCGAGCTGCTGGTCGCGGATGGAGAACGCGGCCTCGTCGAGTATCTGGGCCACGTCCTTGTCGTTGACCGCGACATCCGCCGGGTCGCCCTCGAACTCCTCGTCGGTCGTGCCGAGCAGCAGCATGTCCTCCCAGGGGAGGGCGAAGGTGATCCGGTACTTGTCGATCGGAGTGGCCAGGGCCGCCCGCCACGGCGCGGTGCGCTTGAGCACCAGGTGCGCGCCCTTGGACAGGCGGATGGACGGCGCCGCGTTCGGGTCCTCCATGCGGCGCAGGTGGTCCACCCACGGGCCGGTCGCGTTGAGCACCAGGCGGGCGTTCACCCCGAACTCGTCGCCGGACAGCCGGTCCTTCAGCTCGGCGCCCGTCACCCGGCCGTTGGTGAAGCGCAGCCCCGTCACCTCGGCGTGGTTGAGGACCACCGCGCCGGACTCGACCGCCGCGCGGACGGTCATCAGCGCCATCCGGGCGTCGTTCATCTGGTCGTCGCCGTACACGGCCACGGCCTTCAGGTTGTCGGTGCGCAGCTCGGGCACGTCCTGCGCGGCCTTGGCCGGGGAGAGCAGGTGGCCGACGCCGTCGCCGAAGGCGGACAGCGCCGAGTACGCGAAGACACCGGCCCCGAGCTTCGCCGCGCCGTGCGGCCCGCCCTTGTACACGGGGAGGTAGAAGGTGAGCGGGTTCGCCAGGTGGGGGGCCACCTGGCGGGAGACCGCACGACGCTCGAAGTGGTTCTCCGCCACCAGCTTCACCGCGCCGGTCTGCAGGTAGCGCAGACCGCCGTGGAGCAGCTTGGAGGAGGCGGAGGAGGTGGCGCCGGCGAAGTCGCCGGCGTCGACCACGGCCACCCTGAGGCCGGACTGCGCGGCGTGCCAGGCGGTGGAGATGCCCAGGATGCCGCCGCCGATCACGAGAAGGTCGTACGACGCCTTGGAAAGCTGCTCCCGGGTCTCGGCCCGGCTCGGGTTCGAGCCGGAGGCCGGGTGCGTACCCAGGGCAGGCACGGACTGCAGGGTGGACTGCGTGGTCATGGTGGTTCTTACTCCTCGTCCTCGAGCCAGCCCATGGTCCGCTCGACGGCCTTGAGCCAGCTCTTGTACTCACGGTCGCGGGTGTCCGCGTCCATGCGGGGGGTCCACTCGGCGGCCCGCCGCCAGTTGGCGCGCAGGTCGTCGGTGCTGTTCCAGAAGCCGACGGCGAGACCGGCGGCGTAGGCGGCGCCGAGGCAGGTGGTCTCGGCGACCATCGGGCGCACCACAGGGGCGTCCACGAAGTCGGCGAGGGTCTGCATCAGCAGGTTGTTGGAGGTCATGCCGCCGTCGACCTTGAGGGCGGTCAGCTCCACCCCGGAGTCCTTCGTCATGGCGTCCGCGATCTCCCGCGTCTGCCAGGCGGTGGCCTCCAGGACGGCGCGCGCGAGGTGCGCCTTGGTGACGTACCGGGTGAGGCCCGCGATCACACCGCGGGCGTCGGAGCGCCAGTACGGGGCGAACAGGCCGGAGAAGGCCGGCACGAAGTAGGCGCCGCCGTTGTCCTCGACCGTCAGGGCGAGGGTCTCGATCTCGGCGGCGGTGGAGATCAGGCCCATCTGGTCGCGCATCCACTGCACCAGCGAACCGGTGACGGCGATCGAGCCCTCCAGGGCGTAGACCGTGTCCTGGTCGCCGATCTTGTAGCCGACGGTGGTGAGCAGGCCCGAGTAGGAGTTGATCAGCTTGTCACCGGTGTTCATCACCATGAAGGTGCCGGTGCCGTACGTCGACTTGGTCTCGCCCTCGGAGAAACAGGTCTGGCCGAACAGGGCCGCCTGCTGGTCGCCGAGCGCCGAGGCCACCGGGATGCCGCCGAGCAGCTCGCCGAGGCGGCCGCCGGTGATCTCGCCGTACACCTCGGCGGAGGAACGGATCTCCGGGAGCATCTGCATCGGCACGCCGATCGACTCGGCGATCCTCTCGTCCCACGCCATGGTGTGCAGGTTCATCAGCATGGTGCGCGAGGCGTTGGTGACGTCGGTGACGTGCTTGCCGCCGTTCACCCCGCCGGTCAGGTTCCAGATGACCCAGGTGTCCATGGTGCCGAAGAGCAGGTCGCCCGCCTCGGCGCGCTCGCGCAGACCGTCGACGTTGTCGAGCAGCCAGCGGGCCTTGGGACCGGCGAAGTAGGAGGCCAGGGGAAGGCCGGTCTCGCGGCGGAAGCGGTCCTGGCCGACGTTGCGGCCGAGCTCCTTGCACAGGGCGTCGGTGCGGGTGTCCTGCCAGACGATGGCGTTGTGGACCGGCTCACCGGTGTTCTTGTCCCAGACGAGGGTGGTCTCGCGCTGGTTGGTGATGCCGATGGCCTTGATGTCGTCACGGGTGATGCCGGCCTTCTCGACCGCTCCGGCGACGACCTCCTGGACGTTGGTCCAGATCTCGGCGGCGTCGTGCTCGACCCAGCCGGGCTTGGGGAAGATCTGCTCGTGCTCCTTCTGGTCGACGGCGACGATGCGCCCGTCGCGGTCGAAGACGATGCAGCGCGAGGAGGTCGTGCCCTGGTCGATCGCGGCGATGAACGGCCCGTGGCCGTGCGAGGCGATTCCGGCGGTGTGGGCGTCGGTCACTGTGTGCTCCTGGGGTTCCGTGGTGGATGGCGGTGGCCGGTGCGTACGGCGCGTGGTCTGCGGCTCGATGATCGCCGAGCGGGGGCCCGCTCAGGCGAACGCGACGTTGTAGACACCTCCGGCGATCGCACCGCCGATCAGCGGACCGACGACCGGGATCCAGGCGTAGGACCAGTCGGAGCCGCCCTTGTTGGGCAGGGGCAGCAGTGCGTGGACGATGCGCGGGCCGAGGTCGCGGACCGGGTTGATCGCGTATCCCGTGGGGCCGCCGAGCGACAGACCGATCGAGACGACCACGAACCCGGTGATCAGGGCGCCCAGGATGCCGAGGCCGTTGCCCTCGTCGTTCAGGCCCTGGGTGAGGATGGCGAGCAGCAGCACGAAGGTGCCGATGATCTCGGTGGCGAGGTTCTGGACCGTGTGCCGGATCTCGGGGCCGGTGGAGAAGATGCCCAGGACGGGGCCGGCGCCCTTCTCCTGCGCCTCGACGGACTTGGCCGTCGTGTCCTGTGCGCCGGGACCGCCGACGATCTCCCGGTCGGTGAGGTGGGCCTGGAACTGGCCGTAGTAGGCGATCCAGACCAGGACCGCGCCGATCATCGCGCCGAGGAGCTGGCCCGCGAAGTAGGTCGGCGTGTTGCTCCAGTCACCGTCCTTGATCGCGATGCCGACCGTCACGGCCGGGTTGAGGTGCGCGCCGGAGAGCGGACCCGATATGTACGCGGCCGTCATGACGGCGAAGCCCCACCCGAAGGCGATGGCGAGCCAGCCGGCGTTGCGTGCCTTGGAGGCCTTGAGCGTCACGGCGGCACACACGCCGCCGCCGAGCAGGATGAGCAGGGCGGTACCGATGGTCTCGCCGATGAAGATGTCGGAGCTGGACACCCGCGACTCCTTTGTCCTTCGTCCAGGGGAAGCCGAACCCCCGGGTCCCTCCGGGTGTTCCGGCGCCCTCGGTGTGAGAGCGATGGCGGCCCTTGGCACTGTGCACACTCTAACGCGTATTGCCGGTAGGTGTTCGACAATGCCGACCGATGGACGCGAGTCTCGTTCGACGTCAGGCGTGCGTCAAGAGCTGTGTTATCGAAAGCACGATCGTTATTGATCGTCGTGTGCTATCGATCTCCGGACGGCCGGTCCTGCGGACACGCAAAGGGCCGGAACACCCTCGGTGTCCCGGCCCGCCCCGCCCGTGTGCGTCCTAGAACCGCCCGGCGCCCAGGTCCCGTGAGACCGCGCGGGCGCAGTCCCGTACCGCCGCTACCAGCTCGGGCCGCAGCTCGCCCTCCCGGCACAGCCGCTCCACGGCCCCCGTGATGCCGACCGCGCCGACCGGCATCCGCCTGCGGTCGTGGATGGGGGCGGCGATGGACGCGATGCCCTCCCAGGTCTCCTCCACGTCGGCCGCGTAGCCACGCGCGCGCGTGATGTCCAGGACGTGCTCGAAGCGGTCCGGCTCGCAGATGGTGCGGTCCGTGAACGCCTTGCGGTCGGCCTCCAGCGCCTCGCTGTGCGCCACCGGGTCGTACGCCGACAGCACCTTGCCCAGCGCCGTCGAGTGCAGGGGCTGCATGGCCCCGATCTCCAGGACCTGCCGGCTGTCGTCGGGCCGGAAGACGTGGTGCACGATCAGGACGCCCTGCTGGTGCAGGACGCCGAGGTGGACGCTCTCGCCGCTGGAGCGGGCCAGGTCGTCGGTCCACACCAGGGCGCGGGCCCGCAGCTCGTGCACGTCCAGATAGGTCGTGCCCAGACGCAGCAGCTCGGCGCCCAGCTGGTAGCGCCCGGAGGCGTCGTCCTGCTCGACGAAGCCCTCCTGCTGGAGGGTGCGCAGGATGCCGTGCGCGGTGCCTTTGGCCAGACCCAGCGACGAGGCGATGTCCGACAGGCCGAGCCGCCGCTCGCCGCCCGCGAGCAGGCGCAGCATCGCGGCCGCCCGCTCGAGCGACTGGATGTTCCGTGCCATCGACGTACTGCCTCCGTCCCCTTCGACTGCCGACCTCGGCGTCGCTGACGTCGTTCGGCAATGCCGAACACTACCGGTCCATGCCGACCTCCCGCTAATGGTCGGCGGGCAACTGTTGCACTCCGGCCACCCGCCGATGGCCGCGGCCGCCCTCCGGCAAGCGCGTGCACCGGACGCGCGCCGCCGCCGTCGCAGCCCCCCGGGCGACGGCGGACTCGTCCGTTCGGCCGGTATTCGCCCCGCCATCCTCGTCCGTCTCGTGGACGCCCTGACCATCCGCCCCCGGACCCGGCTACCCTGGCGGCGTGCGTACTCCCCGGGGACGTCCACGACGGACGGGACCGGGCAGACGCAAAGCCGACAGCCGTCGCATCCTAGGGAGCCCTTTCATGGCCTCGTCGCCATCCACCCCGCCCGCCGACACCCGCACCCGCGTGTCCGCCCTCCGAGAGGCCCTCGCCACCCGTGTGGTGGTCGCCGACGGCGCCATGGGCACCATGCTCCAGGCCCAGAACCCCACGCTGGACGACTTCCAGCAGCTGGAGGGGTGCAACGAGGTCCTGAACGTGACCCGGCCGGACATCGTGCGCTCGGTGCACGAGGAGTACTTCGCGGCCGGCGTCGACTGCGTCGGCACGAACACCTTCGGCGCCAACCACTCCGCCCTCGGCGAGTACGACATCCCCGAGCGCGTCCAGGAACTGTCCGAGGCCGGCGCCCGCGTCGCCCGCGAGGTCGCGGACGAATTCGCGGCCAGGGACGGACGGCAGCGCTGGGTCCTGGGCTCCATCGGGCCCGGCACCAAGCTCCCCACCCTGGGCCACGCCCCCTACACCGTGCTGCGCGACGCCTATCAGCGCAACGCCGAGGGCCTGGTCGCCGGCGGCGCCGACGCCCTGCTCGTGGAGACCACCCAGGACCTGCTGCAGACCAAGGCCTCCGTGCTCGGCGCCCGGCGCGCCCTCGACGCCCTCGGCCTCGACCTGCCCGTCATCGTCTCCGTCACCGTCGAGACCACCGGCACCATGCTCCTCGGCTCCGAGATCGGCGCCGCGCTCACCGCGCTGGAGCCGCTCGGCATCGACATGATCGGCATGAACTGCGCGACCGGCCCGGCGGAGATGAGCGAGCACCTGCGCTACCTCGCCCGTCACGCCCGGATCCCGCTGACCTGCATGCCCAACGCCGGTCTGCCCGTCCTCGGCAAGGACGGCGCCCACTACCCGCTGACCGCGCCCGAGCTGGCCGACGCCCACGAGACCTTCGTCCGCGAATACGGCCTGTCGCTGGTCGGCGGCTGCTGCGGCACCACCCCCGAGCACCTGCGCCAGGTCGTCGAGCGGGTCCGCGGCAGCGAACCCACCGAGCGCCACCCGCGCCCGGAGCCCGGCGCCGCCTCCCTCTACCAGACCGTGCCCTTCCGCCAGGACACCTCGTACCTGGCCATCGGGGAGCGCACGAACGCCAACGGCTCCAAGAAGTTCCGCGAGGCCATGCTGGAGGGCCGCTGGGACGACTGTGTGGAGATGGCCCGGGACCAGATCCGCGAGGGCGCGCACATGCTCGACCTGTGCGTGGACTACGTCGGCCGGGACGGCGTCGCCGACATGGAGGAGCTGGCCGGCCGGTTCGCCACCGCCTCGACGCTGCCGATCGTGCTGGACTCCACCGAGGTCGACGTGATCCGGGCGGGTCTGGAGAAGCTCGGCGGCCGCGCGGTGATCAACTCCGTGAACTACGAGGACGGTGCCGGACCCGAGTCCCGCTTCGCCCGCGTCACCCGGCTGGCCCGGGAGCACGGGGCCGCGCTGATCGCGCTGACCATCGACGAGGAGGGCCAGGCCCGCACCGCCGAGAAGAAGGTCGAGATCGCCGAACGGCTCATCGACGACCTCACCGGCAACTGGGGCATCCGTGAGTCCGACATCCTCGTCGACTGCCTGACCTTCACGATCTGCACCGGTCAGGAGGAGTCCCGCAAGGACGGCCTGGCCACCATCGAGGGCATCCGGGAGCTGAAGAAGCGCCACCCGGACGTGCAGACCACGCTCGGCCTGTCGAACATCTCCTTCGGCCTCAACCCGGCCGCCCGCATCCTGCTGAACTCCGTCTTCCTCGACGAGTGCGTGAAGGCGGGCCTGGACTCGGCGATCGTGCACGCGTCGAAGATCCTTCCGATCGCCCGTTTCGACGAGGAGCAGGTCACCACCGCCCTCGACCTCATCTACGACCGCCGCCGCGAGGGCTACGACCCGCTCCAGAAGCTCATGCAGCTCTTCGAGGGCGCCACGGCCAAGTCCCTGAAGGCGTCCAAGGCCGAGGAACTGGCCGCCCTCCCGCTGGAGGAGCGCCTCAAGCGCCGCATCATCGACGGCGAGAAGAACGGCCTCGAACAGGACCTGGACGACGCCCTCCGGGAGCGTCCGGCGCTCGACATCGTCAACGACACGCTGCTCGACGGCATGAAGGTCGTCGGCGAACTGTTCGGCTCCGGCCAGATGCAGCTGCCGTTCGTGCTCCAGTCCGCCGAGGTCATGAAGACCGCGGTGGCCCACCTGGAGCCGCACATGGAGAAGACCGACGACGACGGCAAGGGCACCATCGTGCTGGCCACGGTCCGCGGCGACGTCCACGACATCGGCAAGAACCTCGTCGACATCATCCTGTCCAACAACGGCTACACCGTCGTCAACCTCGGCATCAAGCAGCCCGTGTCCGCGATCCTGGAGGCGGCCGACGAGCACAAGGCCGACGTCATCGGCATGTCCGGCCTCCTGGTCAAGTCCACGGTGATCATGAAGGAGAACCTGGAGGAGCTCAACCAGCGGGGGCTGGCCGCCGACTACCCGGTCATCCTCGGCGGCGCCGCCCTCACCAGGGCCTACGTCGAACAGGACCTGCACGAGGTCTACGACGGCGAGGTCCGCTACGCCCGCGACGCCTTCGAGGGCCTGCGCCTGATGGACGCCCTGATCGGCATCAAGCGCGGCGTTCCCGGCGCCAAGCTGCCCGAGCTGAAGCAGCGCCGGGTGCGGGCGGCCACGGTCGAGATCGAGGACCGTCCGGAAGAGGGCAGCGTCCGCTCCGACGTCGCCACCGACAACCCCGTGCCCGAGCCGCCGTTCCGCGGCACCCGCGTGGTCAAGGGCATCCAGCTCAAGGAGTACGCGTCCTGGCTCGACGAGGGCGCGCTCTTCAAGGGCCAGTGGGGTCTCAAGCAGGCCCGCACCGGCGAGGGGCCCTCCTACGAGGAACTCGTCGAGAGCGAGGGCCGGCCCCGGCTGCGGGGGCTGCTGGACCGGCTCCAGACGGAGAACCTGCTGGAGGCGGCCGTGGTCTACGGCTACTTCCCCTGCGTGTCCAAGGACGACGACCTGATCGTCCTGGACGACGACGGCAACGAGCGCACCCGCTTCACCTTCCCGCGCCAGCGCCGCGGCCGGCGCCTGTGCCTGGCCGACTTCTTCCGCCCGGAGGAGTCCGGCGAGGTCGACGTGGTCGGTTTCCAGGTCGTCACCGTCGGCTCCCGCATCGGCGAGGAGACGGCCCGGATGTTCGAGGCCAACGCCTACCGGGACTACCTCGAGCTGCACGGACTGTCCGTCCAGCTCGCCGAGGCCCTCGCCGAGTACTGGCACGCACGCGTGCGCTCCGAACTGGGCTTCGCCGGGGAGGACCCGGCCGACATGGAGGACATGTTCGCCCTGAAGTACCGGGGGGCCCGCTTCTCCCTCGGCTACGGCGCCTGCCCCGACCTGGAGGACCGCGCCAAGATCGCCGCCCTCCTCGAGCCCGAGCGCATCGGCGTCCACCTCTCCGAGGAGTTCCAGCTCCACCCCGAGCAGTCCACCGACGCCATCGTCATCCACCACCCGGAGGCGAAGTACTTCAACGCCCGCTAGGCGCTCCGCACCCGCCCCGTCGGCCACACCGGGCGTTCGCGTCCCGCACGACGTACACTGGTCGGTCCACTGCAGGCCGGCTCCCTTCGTGGGAGCCGGCCTGATCGTCCCTCAAGGAGGTACGTGGATGACCAGTACGGTCCCCGCGCTCGGAACCCGTACGGCCGAAGGGTCCGCCCTGCAAGCCGTGCTCCTCGACATGGACGGCACCCTGGTGGACACCGAGGGCTTCTGGTGGGACGTCGAGACGGAGGTCTTCGCCTCCCTGGGCCACACCCTGGACGACTCCTGGCGCCACGTCGTGGTCGGCGGCCCCATGACCCGCAGCGCGGGGTTCCTGATCGAGGCCACCGGCGCCGACATCACCCTGGCCGAACTCAGCGTCCTGCTCAACGACGGGTTCGAGGAGCGCATCGGCCGTGACCTGCCGCTCATGCCCGGCGCCGCCCGGCTGCTCGCCGAGCTCTCCGCGCACGAGATCCCCACGGCCCTGGTCTCCGCCTCGCACCGGCGCATCATCGACCGCGTCCTGAAATCCCTCGGCCCCCACCACTTCGACCTCACCGTCGCCGGCGACGAGGTGCCGCGCACCAAGCCCCACCCCGACCCCTACCTGGCCGCCGCGGCCGGACTCGGCGCCGACCCGGCCCGCTGCGCCGTCGTCGAGGACACCGCGACCGGGGTCGCCGCCGCGGAGGCCGCCGGCTGCCACGTCGTGGCCGTGCCCTCGGTCGCTCCCATCACCCCGGCCGCCCGGCGCACCGTGGTCGCCTCCCTGGAAGAGGTCGATCTGACATTTCTGCGCGGCCTGATGACACAAATGCGCTAGCCCTTCACCGAGCGTGCAGCGGCGTTAAGCGGCCATTTCCGAGAAGGCCCGCCCCGGGCGGTCCCACCGCTGTTCCCGGGCTATTTCCCCCGCCTCGGATGGCCGAATTCCGGCACCGGCGACCGAAGACCAACTGTGACGTTCGCCACGCCGACAGGGGTCGACAGGCGTGCGCAGGTGTGCCACGTCCGGCTTGGCGAACGTTGTCGGGGAGCCTTTGTGTCCTGATTGGTGAAACCCTGCACTAATCCTTCCACTGTCGGGTTTTCGGTGTGTCCACACCCGGTTTCGCTCCGTGATGAGCCCTCAACTCCGGTGGCTGCGAACCCCCGTGCGGGCGCGGACTAATCTCGTCGCCAGAACATCGGCCACTACCCCCGTGATCCGCCGCGACACCCCTGCATGCCGGATACACGGACCGACAGCTCTGGAGAAACTCGAGCATGAACCGCAAGACTTTGGTGCTGCCGGCCGTCGTCGGCCTGCTCGCGCCGGTGCTCGCCGCCTGCGGAGGATCGGACAGCGGCAGCGGCGACGGGGACGCGATCGTCGTCGGCACCACGGACGGGTTCAGCGTCTCGAAGGAGATCACCGCGCCCTTCGACCCGGCGTACGCCTACGACGTCGGCGCCTGGAACATCATGCGCCAGACCTCGCAGACGCTGATGGTGCTGCCCCGTGGTGACGGCGAACCCGTGCCCGAGGCTGCCCAGCAGTGCGGATTCACCGACACCGGCAACGAGCGCTACGCCTGCACCCTGCGAGACGGCCTGGAGTTCGCCAACGGTGACCCGGTCACCGCCGAGGACGTGAAGTACTCCATCGAGCGAGTCCGCAAGATCAACGCCGACACCGAGGTGGCCTCCCTCCTCTCCACGGTCGACACCGTCGAGACGAAGGGCGACCGCGAGGTCATCTTCCACCTCAACACCGCCGACGCCACCTTCCCGTTCAAGCTGTCGACACCGGTCGCCGGCATCGTCAACCCGAAGGACTACCAGAAGGACAAGCTGCGCGACGGCTTCGAGCTGACCGGCTCGGGCCCGTACACGATGAAGGCCGAGGTCAAGGGCGACCAGATGACCAAGGCGGTGTTCACCAAGAACCCCAACTACAAGGGGAGCCTCAAGGTGAACAACGACAAGGTCGAACTCGTGTCCTTCGCCGACGCCGACGCCATGGGCGACGCCATCGACAAGGGGGACATCGACGTGATGACCCGCGC
The DNA here is from genome assembly GCF_000772045.1 of Streptomyces sp. CCM_MD2014. Classification (GTDB taxonomy): domain Bacteria; phylum Actinomycetota; class Actinomycetes; order Streptomycetales; family Streptomycetaceae; genus Streptomyces; species Streptomyces salinarius. Next base: position 6,969,638 of record NZ_CP009754.1, read on the forward strand.
GATGACGCCGGAACAGATCCAGAGCCTGTCCAAGGCCACGGACGGCGACGTCGACCTGGTCGAGGTGGCCGGTCTCGAGATCCGCTACCTCGCCTTCAACACGGACGCCGCCACGGTCAAGGACAAGGCCGTCCGCACCGCCATGGCCCAGCTCATCAACCGCAGCGAACTCGTCTCCGCGGTCTACGGGTCCCAGGCCGAACCGCTGTACTCGATGGTTCCGGCCGGCATCACCGGCCACTCCAACTCGTTCTTCAACAAGTACGGCGACCCCAGCGTCGCCAAGGCGAAGGCGATGCTGGAGGACGCGGACATCACCACGCCGGTCAAGCTGACGCTGCACTACACGACGGACCACTACGGCGCGGCGACCAAGCCGGAGTTCGAGCACCTCCAGAAGCAGCTGAACGACAGCGGTCTGTTCGACGTCGACATCAAGGGCACGCCCTGGGAGAAGTTCCACAAGGCGGAGCGCAACCGGGAGTACGACGTCTTCGGCATGGGCTGGTTCCCCGACTTCCCGGACGCCGACAGCTTTGTCGCGCCGTTCCTCGACAAGGGCAACACCCTCAACATCCCGTACTCCAACTCGCAGATCATCAACGACCTGATCCCCGCCTCCCGCGGCGAGGCCGACCGGCTCTCCGCGGTGGACGACCTCACCGAGATCCAGGACATCACCGCCAAGGACGTCCCGCTGATCCCGCTCTGGCAGGGCAAGCAGTACGTCGCCACCCGCGACGACGTCACCGGCACGGCCTACGTCCTCAACTCCTCCTCCTCCCTCCAGCTCTGGGAGCTGGGGCGGGGCGTGAGCGGCTGACGCCGGCACACACAAGCCCGAAGGGCGCCCTCCTCCGATCGGAGGAGGGCGCCCTTCGGGCTTGTTCACGTGCCTCGCCAGAGGCTGTGCGGCGGGTCCGCCTACTGCGCGCCGGGACGGACCAGACCGCTCTCGTACGCGTACACCGCGGCCTGCACCCGGTCCCGCAGACCCAGCTTGGTCAGCACATGGCCCACGTGCGTCTTGACGGTCGTCTCACTGACGAACAGGTCCGCGGCGATCTCCGCGTTCGACAGCCCGCGCGCCACCAGCTTCAGCACCTCGACCTCACGGTCCGTCAGCGTGTGCAGGGTGTCCGGCACCGGCTCGTCACCGGACGGCAGATGCGTGGCGTACTTGTCGAGCAGCCGACGGGTGATGCTCGGCGCGAGCATCGCCTCGCCGTTCGCCACCACACGGATCGCCTGCACCAGCTCGTTGGCCGGGGCGTCCTTCAGCAGGAAGCCGCTGGCGCCCGCCTTCAGCGCCTCCACCACGTACTCGTCCAGGTCGAATGTCGTCAGCACCAGCACCTTCGCCGGGCCGTCCCGCTCGGGCCCGGTGATCTGCCGGGTCGCCTCCACACCGTCCATCCGCGGCATGCGGATGTCCATCAGGACCACGTCGGGCTGCAGCGCCCGCACCTGGTCGAGGGCCTGGAGGCCGTCTCCGGCCTCGCCGACGACCGCGAGATCCTGCTCCGCCTCCAGAATCATCCGGAAGCCCGTGCGCAGCAGCGGCTGGTCGTCGACCAGTAGGACGCGGATGGCCACGTAAGTCTCCTTCGGTGGGACAGGCCCTAGTCCGGCCCCATTCTGCCCTGCTCGGCCCCGCCGGAGTCGGCCGCCCTCACCGGCAGCGGGTAGGGCGGGGGAGTGCCGCCGAACTCCGGGCAGTGCGCCTGGTGGTCGCACCAGCCGCACAGCTTCGTGGGCCGCGGCCGCCAGTCGCCCGTCTCGGTCGCCAGCCGGATCGCCTCCCACAGCGCCAGCAGCTTGCGCTCGACCCGCTCCAGGTCGGCCGGGACCGGGTCGTACGTGAGCACGTCACCACTGCCGAGATACACCAGCTGCAGGCGCCGCGGGACGACCTTCTTCAGCCGCCACACCACCAGCGCGTAGAACTTCATCTGGAACAGCGCGCCCTCCGCGTACTGCGGACGGGGCGCCTTGCCCGTCTTGTAGTCGACGATCCGCACCTCGCCGGTGGGGGCCACGTCGACCCGGTCGATGATGCCGCGCAGCCGCAGCCCCGAGTCCAGCTCGGCCTCCACGAACAGCTCGCGCTCGGCGGGCTCCAGCCGGCTCGGATCCTCCAGGGTGAACCAGCGCTCGACGAGCCGCTCCGCCTCCGACAGCCACTGCGCCAGCCGTTCACCCTCCGGATCGTCCGCGAACAGCTCACCGACCTCCGGCCTGCTCTCCCGCAGCCGGTCCCACTGGCCCGGCACCAGCGCCTTGGCCCGCGGCGCCGTCCGCTCGGCCGCCGGCGCGTCGAAGAGCCGCTCCAGCACCGCGTGCACCAGGGTGCCCCTGGTCGCCGCCTCGCTGGGCTTCTCCGGCAGCCGGTCGATGACCCGGAACCGGTACAGCAGCGGGCACTGCATGAAGTCACCGGCCCGCGAGGGCGAGAGCGAGGCGGGCGGTATCGCCACCGGCGCGGGCGGGACGTCGTCGGCCGGCGCGCCCGACGCCACGGCCGCCGGCTCCACCATCACGCCCGGCTGATCCGCCACTGCCGCCGCCGGCCGGGCGGATCCGCCGGCGTCCTCCGCGACATCCTCGGTACTCGTCTCCATGCCCACAGACCTTACGGCCGGACACTGACAGCGACCCAGCCCGGCGCCGTGACCCGTGGGACGGAAGGCAAGCACAGGGGTGCCGGGGCTGAACGGGCCGGGACGGACGCATACCATCGAGACGAGACCCTCCCGTCCGCAGGCGGGAGACGCTTCGAACGAGGGGACATCGTGGACGTGAGCGGCGGGAGCGGGCAGCCGCGGTCCGGCAACGACGAGTCGGCCGAGCCCCGGGCACATCCCACGGCCCCGGCCGCCGACCCCCCCGACACCACACGGCCGGAACCCACGGACGCCACGGTCACCGGCCCCACAGCCACGGACCCCGGCGCACCGGACCACAAGACGTCGGAAGCCGGAACACCGCGCCCCGGCTCACCGGGCCCCGGCGCACCGACGCCCACCGAACGGGGAGAGACCCCCGGCGGACCCGGGGAGACCTCCGCCGCCCCGGGACAGACCCACGCCCACCCGGCGCGCACCCCCGCCGAAGCCTCCACCCCGCGCGACCAGCCCGACGGGAACACCCCGGACACCGCGCCCGGAGCCCCGGACCCCGGAGCCCGCTCCACCGAGGGCACCGACCCGGCCGCCCCCCACACCGAGGACACGCCCCCCGGCGCCGCCCCGACCCCCCAGCGCCCGACCCGCCCGGACAGCCCCGGCGAGTCAGCCCCGGCCGCCGGACACGGCACGGCAGAGGAACCGCCGGAGCCGCCGGCCTCCGGCGACGACGCGGCCGCCCGCCCTCCGGCAGGCGCGTCCGCCGGTGGCGAGAGCGGCGCCGGTGCCCGGTCGAAACGGCCCTCGGACCACGGCCACACCCCCGATCCCTCGCCCGAGCCCGCCGCCCCGGCCGCGGACCACCGGCGCCCCCCGCACGGCACCGGCACCCCCCACCACCGCACCGAAGCACACACCCCCGGCGCGGGCGGGCCCGGGCGGCCGCCGCAGCGCCGACCGGAACCCGGAGGCGGACTGCTCATGGGCCGGCCCTTCGGCGTGCCCGTGTACGTCGCCCCGAGCTGGTTCCTGGTCGCCGCCCTGATCACCTGGGTGTTCGGCGGCCAGCTCGACCGCGTGCTGCCCGAGCTCGGCGCCGCCCGCTACCTCGTCTCCCTCTTCTTCGCCGTCGCCTTCTACGCCTCCGTACTCGTCCACGAACTCGCCCACACCGTCGCCGCCCTCCGCTTCAAGCTCCCCGTGCGCCGCATCCAGCTCCAGTTCTTCGGCGGCGTCTCCGAGATCGAGAAGGAAGCCGAAACCCCCGGCCGCGAGTTCATGCTGGCCTTCGTCGGCCCCCTGCTCTCCCTCGTCCTGTCCGGCGTCTTCTACGCCGCCCTCCTGCCCGTCGAACCCGACAGCGTCCCCGGCGTCCTCCTGGCCGGACTGATGGCCTCCAACCTCATCGTCGCCGTCTTCAACCTGCTGCCCGGCCTCCCCCTCGACGGCGGCCGCATGCTCCGCGCCGTCGTCTGGAAGATCACCGGCAAGCCGATGAGCGGCACCGTCGCCGCCGCCTGGGTCGGCCGCGCCCTCGCCATCGCCGTACTGATCGGCCTGCCGCTGGCCACCCAGTCCCTCGGCAGCAACGCCGCCGACGACGTGGGCATGGACACCGTCCTGGACGCCCTGCTCGCCGCCATCCTCGCCGCCATCATCTGGACCGGCGCCGGAAACAGCCTCCGCATGGCCCGCCTGCGCGAACACCTCCCCGAACTGCGCGCCCGCGCCCTCACCCGGCGCGCCGTCCCCGTCCAGGCCGGCACCCCCCTCTCCGAGGCCCTGCGCCGCGCCAACGCCTCGGGCGCCCGCGCCCTGGTCGTCGTCGACGCCGACGGCACCCCCGCCGCACTGGTCCGCGAGGCCGCCATCGTCGGCGTACCCGAGCACCGCCGCCCCTGGGTGGCCGTCAGCACCCTCGCCCAGGACCTCACCGACGGCATGCGCGTCTCCGCCGAACTGTCCGGTGAAGAACTCCTCGACGCCCTGCGCGCCAACCCCGCCACCGAGTACCTCGTAGTCGAGGAGACCGGCGAAATCTACGGCGTCCTGTCCGCCGCCGACGTGGAACGCGCCTTCGTCAAGGCCATGGCAAGGCCCAGCTGAGCCCGCCCGAAGCGGCACGGGCAGCGGCACGAGGAACCCGCCGCGGCCCGCACGACCACCCGCACCCTCCGCCGGTAAAGCCACCGGCAGGAAACCGGTAGGCTGGTCACATGTCCGAACCGACCGGTGCCGCCCGCAGGCGCGGGCCCTTCAAGGTCGGGGACCAGGTTCAGCTGACCGACCCCAAGGGCCGCCACTACACGTTCACGCTCGAGGCCGGGAAGAACTTCCACACCCACAAGGGTTCCTTCCCCCACGACGAACTGATCGGTGCTCCCGAGGGCAGCGTTGTCCGCACCACCGGGAACGTCGCCTACCTCGCGCTGCGCCCCCTGCTCCCCGACTACGTCCTGTCCATGCCCCGCGGGGCAGCCGTCGTCTACCCGAAGGACGCGGGGCAGATCCTCGCCTTCGCCGACATCTTCCCCGGCGCACGCGTCGTCGAAGCGGGCGTGGGCTCCGGCTCCCTCAGCAGCTTCCTGCTGCGCGCCATCGGCGACCAGGGCATGCTGCACTCCTACGAGCGCCGCGAGGACTTCGCCGAGATCGCCCAGCAGAACGTGCAGCGCTACTTCGGCGGCCCGCACCCCGCCTGGCAGCTCACCGTCGGCGACCTCCAGGACAACCTGTCCGACACCGACGTCGACCGCGTCATCCTCGACATGCTCGCCCCCTGGGAGTGCCTGGACGTCGTCAAGAAGGCGCTCGTGCCCGGCGGCATCCTGTGCTGCTACGTCGCCACCACCACCCAGCTCGCCCGGACCGTGGAGTCCATCCGCGAGATCGGCTGCTTCAACGAGCCGACCTCCTGGGAGACCATGATCCGCAACTGGCACGTCGAGGGCCTCGCCGTCCGCCCCGACCACCGCATGATCGGCCACACCGGCTTCCTCCTCACCGCCCGCCGGCTCGCCGACGGCGTCGAGCCGCCCATGCGCCGCCGCCGCCCCGCCAAGGGCGCCTACGGCGAGGACTACGACGGCCCCAACGCCGGCGGAGGCTCCGGCCGCTGAACCGGCCCCGCGCCGCACACAACGAACCGACGCCGTGGTGGAGTTCCGGCAGTGTCCCGGAACTCCACCACGGCGTCGCCGCGTTGGCCGTCACCGCCCGACGCGGGCAGCGACCCGGCGGAAAACGGAACCAGTACCCACCCCGCCGTTCCCCCGCACTGTGACGTGTGGCACGATGCTGGCCACCCCCACCGGCACAGCCCTCACAGGAGACACTCCTCGTGCAGCACCCCGCCGTTCCGGATCTCTCGCACACGCACACCCGGCCGATCCACTGGGTCGCCACCGCCACGGCCGTCGCCGGCGTGGTCGCCCTGTCCTCGGTCCTCCAGCCCGACGCCGCAACAGCGGCCCAGCCCGGCGGCCACACCGCCGCGGCCGGATCCGAGAGCGCGCCCGCGCACATCGCCCCGCCCGACCCCGCCACCGTGACCTTCCCCCTGGAATGCGGCCCCGTCGAAGCCGTCGTGCGGAAGAAGGCCACCGGCGACCTCGACGGCGACGGCCGGCCCGAGACCGTGGCCTCCGTGCACTGCGACGCCCCCATGGGCACCCCGCCCGACGGCGTGTACGTCATCACGCGGAACGCCGACGGCGGCAAGCCCCGCGTCGTCGCCACCCTCGTCGACCCCAAGGACCGCCACACGGCCACCGAACTCTCGGTGCGCGACGGGGCCGTCCGCGCCACGCTCCTCGGCTACTCCTCGCCCGACGTGCCCAGTTGCTGCCCCGACGTCACCGACCACGTGAAGTGGCAGTGGAAGAACGGCGCGTTCGTCAGCGACACGCCCTCACAGGCACGCACCGTCTGACCGGTGCCCCCGGACGGACGGTGTGACACACCAGACAGCGGTCACGGAACGTGCGCGCCAAGTCACAATTCGGTCACTCTGTGTCCGGGCCGTAGACCTCGGCCCTGTCCGAAACGCGACGCACGTGAATGCACTCGCCCGGACACTCCTTCGCCGAGTCCACCACGTCCGTGAGAAGCGGCAGCGGCACGGGCGTTGCCGCCCCGGGAGCCTGCAGCAGCTCGTCGTCGGCGCCCTTCACGTAGGCCAGACCGTCGATGTCCAGCTCGAACACCTCGGGCGCGTACTGGGCGCAGATACCGTCACCGGTACACAGGTCCTGGTCGATCCAGACTTCCAGGGCCTCACCGTCGACAACGGCCTCCTGCTGCACGCTCATCTCTCCTGCCGTTTCCTGTGCCCAGCCGTTCGGGAATCCGGCCAGCTCTGACGGGTGTTGAACACTTCGACCCTACCTCCGCCGGGGTTCCCCCCACGTTCCGTGGGTATTCCCCTGGCGTGAGGGAGAGCGCAAGGGTGAAGATCGGACACACCCCTACCGTCTTTGTGATCTAGGGGTTTCAATCGACACCCACCCAGGTAGGGTCTGGAAGCGTCCAGCTCCCCTTGGAGGAGGTGAGGACCGTGGCAGCCCACGACGACGACATGAACCGCGGCATCCGCCCGGGACGCGGGTCCGAGGACCCGGCCGGGCAGGTGGCCTACCTTGAGCAGGAGATCGCCGTCCTGCGACGCAAGCTCGCCGAATCTCCGCGACACACGAGAATTCTCGAAGAGCGGATCGTCGAACTGCAGACCAATCTGGCCGGCGTGTCCGCACAGAACGAGCGACTCGCCGGCACCCTCCGCGAGGCCCGCGACCAGATCGTGGCCCTCAAGGAGGAAGTCGACCGGCTGGCCCAGCCGCCGGCCGGCTTCGGCGTCTTCTTGCAGGCCAACGAGGACGGCACCGCCGACATCTTCACCGGCGGCCGCAAACTCAGGGTGAACGTCAGCCCGAGCGTCGAGCTCGACGAGCTCCGACGCGGCCAGGAAGTGATGCTCAACGAAGCACTCAACGTGGTCGAGGCCATGGAGTACGAGAGCGTCGGAGACATCGTCACCCTCAAGGAGATCCTCGAGGACGGCGAGCGCGCCCTGGTACTCGGCCACACCGACGAGGAGAGGGTCGTACGGCTCGCCGAGCCCCTGCTCGGCCTGACCATCCGCCCCGGCGACGCCCTCCTGCTCGAACCCCGCTCCGGCTACGTCTACGAGGTCGTCCCCAAGAGCGAGGTCGAGGAACTCGTCCTCGAAGAGGTCCCCGACATCGGCTACGAGCAGATCGGTGGCCTCGGAGGACAGATCGAGATGATCCGCGACGCGGTCGAGCTCCCCTATCTCTACCCCGACCTGTTCAAGGAGCACGAGCTGCGTCCCCCCAAGGGCGTCCTGCTCTACGGACCCCCCGGATGCGGCAAGACGCTCATCGCCAAGGCCGTCGCCAACTCGCTGGCCAAGAAGGTCGCCGAGGTCACCGGCCAGGCCGCCGGCAAGAGCTTCTTCCTCAACATCAAGGGCCCCGAGCTCCTCAACAAATACGTCGGCGAGACCGAGCGGCAAATCCGCCTCGTCTTCCAGCGAGCCCGCGAGAAGGCCAGCGAGGGCACCCCCGTCATCGTCTTCTTCGACGAGATGGAATCCCTCTTCCGCACCCGCGGCTCCGGCGTGAGCTCGGACGTGGAGAACACCATCGTCCCCCAGCTCCTCGCCGAGATCGACGGCGTGGAAGGCCTGCAGAACGTGGTCGTCATCGGCGCCTCCAACCGCGAGGACATGATCGACCCCGCCATCCTGCGGCCAGGCCGCCTCGACGTGAAAATCAAGATCGAACGTCCGGACGCGGAAGCGGCCAAGGACATCTTCGGCAAGTACCTCACCGAACGCCTCCCCCTCCACGCCGACGACCTCGCGGAACACGAGAAGGACAAGGCGGCCACCGTCCAGAGCATGATCCAGACGGCGGTGGAACAGATGTACGCCGAATCCGAGGAGAACCGCTTCCTGGAAGTCACCTACGCCAACGGCGACAAGGAAGTCCTCTACTTCAAGGACTTCAATTCCGGCGCCATGATCGAGAACATCGTGGGCCGCGCCAAGAAAATGGCGATCAAGGACTTCCTCGACAAGAACCAGAAGGGTCTCCGCGTCTCCCACCTCCTCCAGGCCTGCGTGGACGAGTTCAAGGAGAACGAGGACCTGCCCAACACCACCAACCCCGATGACTGGGCCCGCATCTCCGGAAAGAAGGGCGAACGGATCGTGTACATCCGTACGCTCGTCACCGGAAAGCAGGGCGCGGACACCGGACGCTCCATCGACACGGTGGCGAACACCGGTCAGTACCTGTAAAAGGCGGGGCGGCTGCGGGTCCCCACAGTGGGTACCCGCAGCCGACTCTTTTCCGGAGCCCCGGCTGGAGCAAGGCAATGACGCAAATGATCTCCCCGCCAGCGCAAAGGCGTTCTAGGCTCTTCACTACCGCCGAGTCGCGCAGTGCGGGGACGGGCACCGCACACGCATCGGAGCGCCAGCGGTACTTGAGCGGCGCCCACTACGGGCGCCGCCGGGCAAGGAGGGCCGCATGACCGTACGGCGAGTAATGGGCATCGAGACGGAGTACGGAATCTCCGTCCCCGGCCACCCGAACGCCAATGCCATGCTCACCTCGTCCCAGATCGTCAACGCCTACGCGGCGGCGATGCACCGGGCCCGCCGGGCCCGCTGGGACTTCGAGGAGGAGAACCCGCTGCGGGACGCGCGAGGCTTCGACCTCGCCCGCGAGGCCGCCGACTCCAGCCAGCTCACCGACGAGGACATCGGCCTCGCCAACGTCATCCTCACCAACGGAGCACGGCTCTACGTCGACCACGCCCACCCCGAATACAGCGCTCCGGAAGTCACCAACCCCCGCGACGCGGTCCTCTGGGACAAGGCCGGCGAACGGATCATGGCCGAAGCCGCCGAGCGCGCCGCGGCACTGCCCGGTGCCCAGCCCATCCACCTCTACAAGAACAACACCGACAACAAGGGCGCCTCCTACGGCACGCACGAGAACTACCTGATGAAGCGGGAAACCGCCTTCTCGGACATCGTGCGCCACCTGACGCCCTTCTTCGTCTCCCGCCAGGTCTTCACCGGCGCCGGCCGCGTCGGCATCGGCCAGGACGGCCACGAACACGGCTTCCAGCTCAGCCAGCGCGCCGACTACTTCGAGGTCGAGGTCGGCCTGGAGACGACACTCAAGCGGCCCATCATCAACACCCGCGACGAACCGCACGCCGACGCCGAGAAATGGCGCCGCCTGCACGTGATCATCGGCGACGCGAACCTGTCGGAGATCTCGACCTACCTCAAACTGGGCACGACGGCTCTGGTCCTCTCCATGATCGAGGACGGCTTCATCGCCGTCGACCTCGCCGTCGACCAGCCCGTACGCACCCTCCACCAGGTCTCGCACGACCCGACCCTCAAGCACCTCGTCACGCTGCGCAGCGGCCGCACACTCACCGCCGTACAGCTCCAGATGGAGTACTACGAGCTGGCGCGCAAATACGTCGAGGAACGGTACGGCGCGGACGCCGACGACCAGACCAAGGACGTCCTCGGCCGCTGGGAGGACACCCTCAACCGGCTCGAGAACGACCCCATGAGCCTCGCCGGCGAGCTGGACTGGGTCGCCAAGCGAGAACTCATGGAGGGCTACCGCCGCCGCGACAACGTCGACTGGGACGCCGCCCGGCTGCACCTCGTCGACCTCCAGTACGCCGACGTACGGCCCGACAAGGGCCTCTACAACCGTCTGGTGGACCGCGGCCGCATCAAGCGCCTGCTGGACGAGAACGAGGTCGAGCGGGCCCGCACGAAGCCCCCGGAGGACACCCGCGCCTACTTCCGCGGACGCTGCCTGGAGCAGTACGCGGACGACGTGGCGGCGGCCTCCTGGGACTCCGTGATCTTCGATCTGCCGGGCCGCGACTCGCTCCAGCGGGTTCCAACCCTGGAACCGCTTCGCGGAACGCGTAATCACGTCAAGGAGCTCCTGGACCGCTGCCGCACCGCGGACGACCTGGTCAGGGTCCTGTCCGGCGGGTGAGCGGACCGAGCGGGCACCGGGGAGTAGACGGCCGGACAGGGTGGAATACCCAAGGTCCGGGAACCATGGAGATGGTCCCCGTACGTTGAGGAAAGTGCGGGGCCGATGTCGGACCGGGCTTGTAGGGTCTGATCTTGACCGAGCAACTGTGTCGGGCGAACCGAGCGGGGTGAGGGTTATGGCGACCAAGGACACCGGCGGCGGGCAGCAGAAGGCCACGCGGTCCACCGAGGAGGTCGAGGAGCAGGCGCAGGACGCGCAGGCCTCCGAGGACCTCAAGGAACGCCAGGAAAAGCTGAACGACGACGTGGACTCCGTCCTGGACGAAATCGACGACGTACTCGAGGAGAACGCCGAGGATTTCGTGCGCTCCTTTGTGCAAAAGGGCGGTCAGTGAAGGCTTAGTGGCCGCTTTCCCTTCGAAGTGAAGGTGACGGGGGAGTTCGGGGTGGTTGGGTCAGCGGGCGGGAAACAGTGCACGGGATGCAAGCGAAATCTGCCCGTGTCCGAGTTCGCCCGGGACAAGAACCGTGGTGACGGGCTTCAGGTGCGGTGTCGGGAGTGTGTGGCGGAGTACAGCGCCGCGCACTACCGGCGCCGCCGCGAGGCCATGGGGCTTGCTGTCCGCGAGAAAGTCGACGTTCCAGCGGGGCACAAGCTCTGTCGGGCCTGCGGCGACGTCAAGCCGCACAGTGAGTGGCACCGCAACGGGTCCGCTTCCGACGGCCTGGTGACCCGCTGCAAGGCATGCCGCGCCATCCAAGGGCGGGCGGGCCGCCTGAAGCGGCACTACGGCCTCTCCGAAGCCGAGCGCGATCGGTTGATCGCCGACCAGGGCGGCGTCTGCTGCATATGTCTTGCCGCTCCCGCCGCACATGTGGATCACTGCCACGAGACGGGTAGGGTCCGTGGCGTACTGTGCTTCAGCTGCAACGCTGCGCTGGGGCAGTTCAAGGATCGGCCCGATGCCATAAGGCGGGCTGCCGCTTACGTGGAAGGAATCGCGTGGAAGCCAACACTCGTAGCACCGGGCGTCTACCAGCTGCCTTCCTGACGCCCGGGTCCTCCTCCTTCATGGACTTCCTCGGTGAGCACCAGCCGGAGATGCTCCCGGGCAACCGGCAGCTCCCGCCGGTGCAGGGCGTCGTCGAGGCACCGCACGGCACCACGATCGTGGCGGTGACGTTCCCCGGCGGTGTCGTCCTCGCCGGTGACCGGCGGGCCACCATGGGCAACGTGATCGCCCAGCGGGACATCGAGAAGGTCTTCCCGGCCGACGAGTACTCCGCGGTCGGCATCGCCGGCACGGCCGGCCTGGCCGTGGAGATGGTGAAGCTGTTCCAGCTCGAGCTGGAGCACTTCGAGAAGGTCGAGGGCGCGCAGCTGTCCCTGGAGGGCAAGGCGAACCGCCTGTCGACGATGATCCGGTCCAACCTGGGCATGGCGATGCAGGGGCTGGCCGTGGTGCCGCTGTTCGCCGGGTACGACGTGGACCGGGGCCGGGGCCGCATCTTCTCGTACGACGTGACGGGCGGCCGGTCCGAGGAGCGGAACTACGCGACGACGGGTTCGGGCTCGGTCTTCGCGCGCGGTGCGATGAAGAAGCTGTTCCGTGACGACCTGACCGAGGAGCAGGCCACGACGCTCGTGGTGCAGGCGCTGTACGACGCGGCTGACGACGACTCGGCGACCGGTGGTCCCGATGTCGCCCGCCGGATCTATCCGATCATCACTGTGATCACCGAGGACGGTTTCCGCCGGCTCGGCGAGGACGAGTCCGCGGAGCTGGCCCGTTCGGTGCTCGAGCGGCGGCTCGAGCAGCCCGACGGGCCGCGGGCCGCGCTGCTGTAGCGGGAGCGGATCCTCGTGTTGTCAGGTGGTCCAGTGATTTCGACAGGAAGGGACGGATAACCGGTGTCGACGCCGTTCTATGTATCTCCTCAGCAGGCGATGGCCGACCGGGCGGAGTACGCCCGCAAGGGCATCGCGCGTGGCCGCAGCCTGGTGGTGCTGCAGTACGCCGACGGCATCGTGTTCGTCGGTGAGAATCCGTCCCGTGCGCTGCACAAGTTCAGCGAGATCTACGACCGGATCGGCTTCGCGGCCGCCGGCAAGTACAACGAGTACGAGAACCTGCGGATCGGCGGTGTGCGCTACGCCGACCTGCGTGGTTACACCTATGACCGTGACGACGTGACGGCACGCGGTCTGGCCAACGTGTACGCCCAGACGCTGGGCACGATCTTCTCCAGCCAGGCCGAGAAGCCGTACGAGGTGGAGCTGGTCGTCGCGGAGGTCGGGGACAGTCCGGAGAACGACCAGATCTACCGGTTGCCGCACGACGGTTCGATCGTGGACGAGCACGGCTCGGTGGCGGTCGGGGGCAACGCGGAGCAGATCAGCGGGTATCTGGACCAGCGGCACCGGGACGGCATGACGCTGGCCGAGGCGCTGAAGCTGGCGGTGCAGGCGCTGTCCCGCGACACCAACGGGACCGAGCGGGAGATTCCGGCGGAGCGGCTGGAGGTCGCGGTGCTGGACCGGACGCGTCCGCAGCAGCGCAAGTTCAAGCGTCTCGTGGGTGGCCAGTTGTCGCGGCTGCTGGAGTCCGGCGCGGGTGCGGGTGAAGCGTCGGCGCGGAGCGGGTCCGAGACCGCCACCGACTCCGAGTCGGGGGCGGGGGAGGAGTAGTCGCCCGCTTCACCGCGGCGGGGCCGTTGATCCCCGTACCACCAGGCTGACCGGCAGGTCCCCCTCCTCGGGGGGCCTGCCTTCCAGTACCGCCAGCAGGGCTCGCATGCCTCGTTCGCCGAAGGCTTCCGCGTCGAGGCGGACGGTGGTGAGTTCGGGGTCGATGGCGGTGGCGAGGCCGAGGTCGTCGAGGCCGGTGACGGAGAGGTCGTCGGGGACGCGGAGTCCGGCGCGGCGGATGGCCTTGTAGGCGCCGGCCGCCAGTTTGTCGTCGTCGCAGACGAGTGCCGTGGGCCGGGGCCCGGGTGCGGCGAGGGCGGCTTCCGTGGCTCTCAGGGCGCCCTCGATCGAGATGGGCGCCCTGATCGTGCGCAGTTGGGTGCCGGGGGCGGCGTCGAGCCGCGAGGCCAGTTCGCGGGCGCGTACCTCGAAGGTCCAGGAGGGGATGTCGGCCGCGAGGTGGAGGAAGCTGCGGTGGCCCAGGGCCAGCAGGTGCTCGGTGACCTGGCGGATGCCGTCGGCGATGTCGAGGTTGACCGTGGCGGCGCCGAGGCTGCCCTCGGGGTCGCTGTCGAGCATGACCAGGGGGAGCTGGTCGCCGCGGATGGCGGTGAGGGCGTCGGCGGCCATGGAGGAGGCGATGACGCCGTCGAGTGCGGCCTGTGCGGAGGCGAAGGGGTCGCGGGCGGGGCCGACGCCTTCGGGTGAGGGGTAGAGGACGACACCGAAGCCGTGTTGGGCGGCGACGCGTGCGGCGCCCGTGTAGACCTCGGCGAAGAACTCCGTGGTGAGGGCGGGGACGACGAGCAGGACGGTGCGGGTGCGGCCGAGGCGGAGGTTGCGGGCGGCGAGGTTGGGGCGGTAGCCCAGTTCCGAGGCGGCCGCGCGCACTCGTTGGGCCGTCGGTTCGGAGACCCGGCCGCGCCATTTGTCGCCGAGGACCAGGGAGACGGCTGCCTGGGAGACGCCGGCGGCCTGGGCGACGTCCCGGCTCGTGGGGCGGGTGCTGCCTCGTGCCACCGTTCGCCTGCGCTTTCGTCTGGACTGCTGAACAGGCGACATGGTACGTATGGCAGCGGAAGTTATACGTAAAACGTCTCTGACCGAGGATGGGTGAGGTGCGTCGTGGTCGCCGGGTATCTGGACATTCTCCGGGCGCGGCATGCCGTACGGCTGCTGGCCGGCACGCTGGTCGGACGGTTGCCCAACGCGACCGCGGCGATCGCGATCGTGCTGTTCGTGCGGGCCGAGGGTGGTTCGTACAGCCTGGCGGGGGCGCTGGCGGCGGTGTACGGCGTCGCGAACGCCGTGGGGCAGCCGGTGCTGGGGCGGCTGGTGGACCTGCACGGGCAGCCGCGGGTGCAGTTGCCGGCCGCGGTGCTCTCGGCGCTGGCGATGGCCGTGTTCGCCTTCGCGGGCACCGGGGCGGCCGTGCTCGCGTATGCGGCCGTGGGGGCGGCGGGGCTGTTCACGCCGCCGCTGGAGGGCGGGCTGCGGGCGTTGTGGCCGAGTGTGCTGGGTGAGGAGGACCAGGTGCACACGGCGTACGCGATGGACGCCGTGGCGCAGGAGGTCATGTTCACCGTCGGGCCGCTGCTGGTGACGGTGTGCGTGTCGCTGTGGTCGCCGCAGGCGGCCCTGCTGGTGCTGAACGGCCTCGGTGTGCTGGGCGCGCTGTCTGTGGTCGTGTCGCCGCCTTCGCGGGCGTGGCGGTCGGCGCCGCGCGAGGCGCACTGGCTGGGCGCGTTGCGTTCGGGCGGGTTGCTGGCACTGCTGGGGGCCTTCCTGTTCATCGGGATGGCGCTCGGGTCGATCACGGTGGCTTCGGTGCCGTACGCCGACGAGCACGGTGGCGACGCCGTGTACGGGTGGCTGATGGCCGCGCTGGGGCTGGGTGCGCTGGTCGGCGGTGTGGTGTACGGGGCGCGGCGGTGGGCGGGTGAGCCGGCGCGGCGGTTGCGGGTGCTGGTGGCCCTGCTGGCGGTCTGTTATCTGCCGTTGATGCTGATGCCGGGCGCGGTGGCCATGGTGCTGCTGACGGTCGTGGCGGGGGTGTTCCTGGCGCCGTGCATCGCGTGTGCGTTCGTCCTCGTGGATGTGCACGCGCCGCGGGGGACGGTGACGGAGGCGTTCTCGTGGCTGGTGACGACGTTCACGGTGGGTGCCTCGGTGGGTACGGGTCTGGCGGGGCCGGTCGTGGAGTACGGCGGGGCGCTGTGGGGTTTCGCGGTGCCGGGGGCGGCGGGGTGTGTCTCGCTGCTGGTGCTGGCCTGCACCGGGCGGGTCCTCGCAGCTCCGGTGCGGGGAGCGGTGGTTGCGGCTTCATCGGAAAATGATCCAAACCGTGCCGTCGAACCCCGTTTCAGTTCGGGTCATCAGGCGTAATGTTCAGTCATGGACCGCCGCATTTTCGGGCTGGAGAACGAGTACGGCGTCACGTGCACGTTCAGGGGACAGCGCCGCCTGTCGCCTGACGAGGTGGCGCGGTACCTCTTCCGCCGTGTCGTGTCATGGGGCCGCAGCAGCAACGTCTTTCTGCGCAATGGCGCCCGCCTGTATCTCGACGTGGGATCACATCCGGAATACGCGACACCCGAGTGTGACAACGTGACCGAACTCGTCACCCACGACAAGGCGGGCGAGCGCATTCTCGAAGGACTCCTGGTGGACGCCGAACGACGCCTGCACGAGGAGGGAATCGCGGGCGACGTCTACCTCTTCAAGAACAACACCGACTCCGCGGGCAACTCGTACGGTTGTCACGAGAATTATCTCGTGGCCCGGCACGGGGAGTTTTCGCGGCTGGCGGACATCCTGATTCCGTTCCTGGTGACGAGGCAGCTGCTCTGCGGTGCCGGCAAGGTGCTGCAGACGCCGCGCGGTGCGGTGTACTGCGTCAGCCAGCGGGCGGAGCACATCTGGGAGGGTGTCTCCTCGGCGACGACCCGGTCCCGGCCGATCATCAACACGCGTGACGAGCCGCACGCCGACGCGGAGCGCTACCGGCGGCTGCACGTCATCGTGGGCGACTCGAACATGTCCGAGACGACGATGCTGCTCAAGGTCGGTGCGACCGACCTGGTGCTGCGCATGATCGAGGCGGGCACGGTGATGCGGGACCTGACCCTGGAGAACCCGATCCGGGCGATCCGCGAGGTCAGCCACGACATCACCGGGCGGCGCAAGGTGCGCCTGGCCAGTGGCCGGGAGGCGTCCGCGCTGGAGGTGCAGCGGGAGTACTACGAGAAGGCCGTCGACTTCGTCGACCGCCGCGGTATCCGGACCGGCACGGTGGAGCGGGTGCTGGAGCTGTGGGGCCGCACGCTGGAGGCGATCGAGGCGGAGGACCTGGACCGTATCGACACCGAGATCGACTGGGTCATGAAGTACAAGCTCCTGGAGCGGTACCGGGCCAAGCACAACATGACCATGTCGCATCCGCGGGTCGCGCAGATAGACCTCGCCTACCACGACATCCACCGTCGTCGTGGTCTGTACTACCTGCTCGAGAAGAAGGGCCAGGCCGCCCGGGTCGCCAACGACTTGAAGATCTTCGAGGGCAAGTCCGTCCCGCCGCAGACCACTCGGGCCCGGCTGCGCGGGGACTTCATCCGGCGGGCTCAGGAGCAGCGCCGGGACTTCACGGTCGACTGGGTCCATCTCAAGCTCAACGACCAGGCGCAGCGCACCGTGTTGTGCAAGGACCCGTTCCGTTCGGTGGACGACCGGGTGGAGAAGCTGATCGCCGGGATGTGACCCGGACGGGGTGAGAGTCCCGGCTTTCCGCGCGAAAGGGCGGAACGCCACACGGGCACCGTACGTTAGCCGTACGGTGCCCTTCTCACGCCGTAGAGTTGCGCGCACGCCAGCCATCAGGACCGACCCGACACCGATACGAGGCCCCCACCGTGCGCCGACGCTCCCTTCTCATCGCCGTCCCCGCGGGACTGGTCACGCTCGCCGCCTGCGGTGACGACTCCGGCTCATCGAGCGACGCGAGTGACAGCGCCTCGCCGCAGGCCTCGGCCACCTCCGCGCCGCCGCCGAAGATCGTCGACGGTCCGCTGCCGGCGATCACCGCGGGGACGAAGTTCGGCGAGAAGCCGACCGTGGCCAAGGGCAGCGGCGAGCCCTCCAAGGACCTCGCGGTCAAGACGGTCGTCGCGGGCGGCGGCAAGGCCGTCGCGGAGAACGACTTCATCGCGGCGGACTACCTGGGCCAGATCTGGCAGAGCGCGAAGGTCTTCGACAACTCCTACGACCGCAAGACCCCGCTCATCATCCAGCTCGCCCAGGGCAGCATCATCGACGGCTGGCGGTACGCGCTCACCGGCAAGAAGACCGGCAGCCGCGTCGAGTTCTCCGTGCCGCCCACCTGGGGTTACGGGGAGCAGGGCAATGAGCAGGCGGGCATCAAGGGCGACGACACGCTGGTGTTCGTGGTCGACGTCAAGGACACCTTCAACGCCAGGAGCAGCGCCCGTGGCAAGAAGGTCCCGCAGGACGACGCGGCACTGCCGAAGGTCGGTACGAACACCGACGGCAAGGCGCCCTCCATCGAGGTGCCGAAGGCCGACGCGCCGAAGAAGCTCGTGGCGGAGTACGTCCTGGAGGGGGACGGCGCCGAGGTCGGTGCCCAGGACAGTGTGCTCGTGCAGTACAAGGGCGTGCTGTGGGACGGCGGCAAGGAGTTCGACTCCACGTACGCCCGCAAGCAGCTGACGTCGTTCTCGCTGCAGCAGGTCGTCAAGGGCTGGGCGCAGGGGCTCACCGGCAAGAAGGTCGGCAGCCGCGTCCTCATCGTCATCCCGCCGGACCTGGGCTACGGGGACAACCCGCCGGAGGGCAGCGGCATCGAGAAGGACTCCACGCTCGTCTTCTCCGTGGACATCCTCGCGAAGATGTGACGTCCGGGGATGTAAGACTTGGATGTTGCCTTTCCGCAGACAAGCAGGAGCTGAACACGTGAGCATCGACAAGCCCGAGGTCGACTTCCCGGGCGGCGAGCCCCCGGCGGACCTCGAGATCAAGGACATCTGGGAGGGTGACGGCCCGGTTGCCGAGGCCGGTCAGACCGTGACCGTCCACTACGTGGGCGTGACCTTCAGCACGGGCGAGGAGTTCGACGCCAGCTGGAACCGCGGTACGCCGTTCCGCTTCCCGCTCGGTGGCGGCCGCGTCATCAAGGGCTGGGACCAGGGCGTGCAGGGCATGAAGGTCGGCGGCCGCCGCCAGCTGACCATCCCGGCGCACCTCGCCTACGGCGACCAGAGCCCCACCCCGGCGATCCCGCCCGGCTCGACGCTGATCTTCGTGGTCGATCTGCTCGGAGTCTGATCGAAGTCCGAGCGGACGGCGATCAGAGCCGGTCACCTGGGGTCCATGCCTGTCCGGGCATGGGCCCTCGGCTTTTGCCGCGCCGCCGCGGGGCGGTACGGTCATCCGTCGTAAGCACCATAGGGAGAAGGGCGTCGATGGCCATTGCCAAGGCCGAGCGGCTGATGAACCTGGCGCTGTGTCTGCTCGGGACACGGAGGCCACTCAGCAAGCGCGAGCTGCGCGAGTCCGTCGAGGCCTATCTCGAAGCGGGCTCCGACGACTCCTTCAACCGCATGTTCGAGCGCGACAAGGACGATCTGCGCGAACTCGGACTGGTCATCGAGACCGTGGAGAGCCTCGACGGCGAGATCGGCTACCTGGCCCGCCGGGACAGCAACCGGCTGCCGCCCATCACCCTGGACGCCGAGGAGGCCGCCGCCCTCGGGCTGGCCGCGAAGGTGTGGCAGCAGGCCCGGCTCGCCGGTGCCGCGAGCGGCGCGCTGCAGAAGCTGCGGGCGGCCGGGCTGCCCGAGGACGTCGACCCGTACGAGGCGCACGGTGCGCTGGAGCCCCGTATTCCGGTGCACGAGGCGGCCTTCGAGCCGTTGATGCTGGCCTGCCGCGACCGCCGGCCGGTCGTCTTCGACTACCGCAAGGCGAACGCCGCCCAGCCCGAGTCCCGGCACGTGGAGCCGTGGGCGCTGGAGTGCTGGCGCGGCCACTGGTACCTGGCGGGTTTCGACCGCGACCGGGGTGCCGAGCGGGTGTTCCGGTTGTCGCGGATCACGGGGAAGGTGCGCTCGCGCGGCGCCCGGTTCACCGCACCGGTGCCGGACGTCGTCACCGTACGGGAGACGGTCGCGAGCTGGGCGGGGGAGACCGCCGACCGTTCCGCGCTGATCCGGCTGCGCACGGGCGCGGGCTACCCCCTTCGGGCGAAGGCCACCGGGGTGCGGGAACTCGGTGACGGCTGGGACGAGTTGGAGATTCCGTACGGGCACGGCCTGGACGCCTGGCTGGTGGAGTTCGGGCCGGACGTGGTGGTGCTGGAGCCGGCGGAGTTGCGTGCGGACGTGGTGGACCGGCTGCGTGCCGTCGCCAAGGGCTGAGGGGGAGCGGACAACACAGTGGCAGGCAAACCGGTCAGGCCCGTGAACGCCATCGACCAGACACGTCGGATGCTGTCCCTGGTGACGTATCTGCGCGAGCGCCCCGGGGCCCGCATCGAGGACGTGGCGCGGGCGTTCGGCATCACCGAGGACGAGCTGGTCTCCGACCTCGACGTGCTGCCCATGTGCGGCACCAGCTTCCGCGGCGGCGACCTCCTCGACATCGACACCGACGGCGAGCGCATCTGGTGGCACAATCCCGCCGCGCTCGGCGCGGACGCGGCCGAGCCGCTGCGGCTGGCCGCCGACGAGGCCACCGCGCTGCTGGTCGCCGCCCGGGCCGTCGCGACCCTGCCCGGGCTGCGCGAGAGCGACCGGCAGGCGCTGCTGCGGGCGACCGCCAAGGTGGAGACCTCGGCCGGCGAGGCCGCCGGTGCCAGCTCGCGCCTGTCCGTCACCTTCGAGTCCGAGGGCGGTGTCTTCGCCGACGTCGACCGGGCCATCTCGGAGCGCCGCCGGCTGTGGATCCGCTACTACTCGCCGGCCCGCGACGAGGTCACCGAGCGGGAGATCGACCCCATCCGGCTGGTCAGCGTCGGGCACACCTACGTGGAGGCGTGGTGCCGCCGCTCGGAGGCCCGGCGCACCTTCCGGCTGGACCGGGTGGCCGAGATCCGCATCCTGGACGAGCCGTCCGCGCCGCCGGAGGTGGAACTGCGGGACCTGTCGGAGGGGCTGGTGCAGCCGGCCGCCGAGGATCCCGAGGTGGTCGTGGAGGTCGGCCCGGGCGGGCGCTGGGTGGCCGAGTACTACCCGCACGACAGCGCGGATGAACTTCCCGACGGCGGCCTGCGTATCACCCTGCGCACCCCCGACCCGGCCTCCCTGCGGAGGCTGGCGCTGCGGCTCGGACGCGACGGGCGGATCGTCTCCCCGTCCGCGCTCGCCGACAGCGCCCGGCAGGCCGCCCGCGAGGCGCTGGCCGCGTACGACGGCGTGGAGGCGGCCGGGGAACACGGCGACGCCGGGACGGTCACCGGGGCCGGTGCGCGCGGGGGCGCCGGCGCGGTCGACGGGCGGCACGACAGGCAGGAGCGAGCACTGTGAGCGACCCCCTGGGACCGACGGGACCAGCAGGGCCGTCCGGACAGTCCGGGCCGGGCATGACGGCGGCGACCGCGTTCGCCGGCATGAGACGCGTGTCACCGGTCGTCTTCAAGGCCGGCTGCCCGGAGTGCCGGGGCCGGTTCGAACTCGCCGCGAGCGCCCTGCGCCTGGCCATCGGCGCCACGAGCCGCACCACGTTCTACTCGTTCACCTGCCCCGACTGCGGGTCGGCCGTGCGCAAGCCGGCGGGGGAGCGGGTCGTGGAGCTGCTCACCGGCGGCGGGGTCAGGACGCTGCGGCTGCACTCCACCGTCTAGTCTCGACCTCATGTTCTGGCCGATGTTCGCGGTTGCCGTGGGTTTCCTGGGTCTTGCCGTCCTCGCGGTGTTCGCCGTGAAGGTGTTCGTGGAGGCCGAGCGCCTCGGCCGGCAGGTGACGGACTCCGCCCGCCGCATCAGCCGTGCCGCGGAGGACCTGGAGCGGGCGACCGAGAGCGCCGCCCGTGCCGTGGACGCCTTGTGACCGTGTGAACTCGACCGCGGGCCGGAGCCGGTGCCGCGACGGGCGGGTGTGAGTTATGTTTTGGGACACTTCGCCCTGTCACCTCACGGGTTTCGGACGGTACGCTGCTGGTCGCGGCCAGGAAAACGAGGCCCGGCCGCGGACGGGAGTACGCACGGGGATTGCCTCGCGTTCACCCCTGAGCGTTACGATCGCTGCACAACACGATCGATCGGACACCTGTCCGACCGGTCGGACAGCACCCCCACCCAGCCGCCTCGGTGAGAAGGTAAAGACTTATGTTCGGAAGGCTCGGCGCCCCCGAGATCATTCTCATCCTCGTCGTCATCATCCTGCTGTTCGGCGCGAAGAAGCTTCCGGACATGGCGCGGTCGCTCGGCAAGTCGGCGCGCATCCTCAAGAGCGAGGCCAAGGCGATGAAGAGCGAGGGCAAGTCCGACGAGGCCGCCCCCGCCGACCCGCCGAACCCGGAGCAGTCCGCGGCGCAGCGCACCATCCAGGCCGCCCCCGGCGACGTGACCAGCTCCCGGCCGGTCTCCGAGCCGACGGACACGACCAAGCGCTGACGCAGGGCCGGTGACCTCCGGCCCGCCGCACGAGATGGGAACGTGGGTTGCTGAAGTCTGCCCGCAACAAGGAGAAGGATCCCGAGGGGCGGATGCCGCTCGCGGAGCACCTTCGTGAGCTCCGCAACCGGCTCGCGAAGGCGCTGCTGGCCATCGTCGTCGTCACCGTGGCCGCCGCCTTCTTCTATCAGGAGATCATCAACCTCCTCACCGAGCCGATCCTCGAGTCGATCGGCTGTGACAAGTCGTTCGCGGAGCTGGCCCGGTCGGAGGCCGGCTCGGAGCCGTGCGCGCAGATCACCATCAACGGTCTGCTCGGCCCCTTCACCCTGGCGCTGAAGGTGTCCCTGACGGCCGGTGTCGTGCTGGCCTCGCCGGTCTGGCTCTACCAGCTGTGGGCGTTCGTCGCCCCCGGCCTGCACCGGAACGAGAAGAAGTACGCCTACGCGTTCGTCGCCACCGGCGCTCCGCTGTTCCTCATCGGCGCCTACTTCGCCTACGCGGTGCTGCCCACCTCGGCGAAGGTGCTGATCGAGTTCACCCCGAGCGACGTCGACAACCTGCTGCCGCTGGACGAGCTGCTCGACCTCGTCACGCGCATGGTGCTCGTCTTCGGTCTCTCCTTCGAGCTGCCGCTGCTGCTGGTGATGCTCAACTTCACCGGCGTCCTGACCGGCCGACGGATGCTGGGCTGGTGGCGCGCGATGATCATGGGGATCACGCTCTTCGCGGCCATCGCCACGCCCAGCACGGATCCCCTGACCATGCTCATGCTGGCCGGACCGATCTGGGTGCTGTACTTCGGCGCGGTCGTCGTCGCGCTGCTGAACGACCGCCGCAAGGCCCGTCGCGAGGCCCTGGAGCCCGACGACGACGAGGCGTCCGAGCTGGACCTGACGCCCGAGGACATCGGCGAGGTCGAGGCCGTGACCACCGCCCGCGCCCTGCCCGAGCAGGCCACGACGGACCGGGTCAACGGGTACGACGACGTGACCTGAGGGACGCCGGGGCGGTGACGGCAGGCTTCGCCGCCCCACGACGCCTCCCACGGGCCCCCACCGCGGCCCCGCAGTCCCCCCACACGGCCGATCCGGATAATGATCGTCCTGTTGTCAGTGCGGCCCGGTACGCTCGAAAGCACGATGACAGAGGATCTCTCACCGGCCGAGCGGTACGCGGCAGCCCGTCAGCGCGCTGTCGAGCAGGCCACCGCGCTCGCCACCTTCCGCGAGATGTACGACTTCGGCCTCGACCCCTTCCAGATCGAGGCCTGTCAGGCGCTCGAGGCGGGCAAGGGCGTGCTGGTGGCCGCGCCCACCGGCTCCGGCAAGACGATCGTCGGCGAGTTCGCCGTCCACCTCGCCCTCCAGCAGGGCCGCAAGTGCTTCTACACGACGCCCATCAAGGCGCTGTCCAACCAGAAGTACGCCGACCTGTGCCGCCGCTACGGCGCGGACAAGGTGGGGCTGCTCACCGGCGACAACAGCGTGAACTCGGAGGCACCGGTGGTCGTCATGACCACCGAGGTCCTGCGGAACATGCTGTACGCGGGCTCGCAGACCCTTCTCGGCCTCGGGTACGTGGTCATGGACGAGGTGCACTACCTCTCCGACCGCTTCCGCGGAGCCGTGTGGGAGGAGGTGATCATCCACCTGCCCGAGTCCGTGACCCTGGTGTCACTG
The DNA here is from genome assembly GCF_000772045.1 of Streptomyces sp. CCM_MD2014. Taxonomy (GTDB): domain Bacteria; phylum Actinomycetota; class Actinomycetes; order Streptomycetales; family Streptomycetaceae; genus Streptomyces; species Streptomyces salinarius. The sequence goes on from NZ_CP009754.1 coordinate 6,993,324, forward strand.
TCGGCGACCGTGTCCAACGCGGAGGAGTTCGGCGACTGGCTCGACACCGTGCGCGGCGACACCCAGGTGATCGTCTCGGAGCACCGGCCCGTGCCGCTGTTCCAGCACGTGCTGGCCGGCCGCCGCATGTACGACCTGTTCGAGGAGGCCGAGGGCCACAAGAAGGCCGTCAACCCCGACCTGACGCGCATGGCGCGCCTGGAGGCGAGCCGCCCGTCCTACCAGGACCGCAGGCGCGGCCGCGCCATGAAGGAGGCCGACCGGGAGCGGGAGCGCAGACAGCGCTCGCGCGTCTGGACGCCGAGCCGGCCCGAGGTCATCGAGCGGCTGGACTCCGAAGGGCTGCTGCCCGCGATCACGTTCATCTTCAGCCGGGCCGGCTGCGAGGCCGCCGTCCAGCAGTGCCTGTACGCGGGCCTGAGGCTCAACGACGAGGGCGCCCGGGAGCAGGTCCGGGCCCTGGTCCAGGAGCGCACCGCCTCCATCCCGCGCGAGGACCTGCACGTCCTGGGCTACTACGAGTGGCTGGAAGGACTGGAGCGCGGCATCGCCGCCCACCACGCGGGCATGCTGCCGACCTTCAAGGAGGTCGTCGAGGAGCTGTTCGTCCGCGGTCTGGTCAAGGCCGTCTTCGCGACCGAGACCCTCGCCCTCGGCATCAACATGCCCGCCCGCTCGGTCGTCCTCGAGAAGCTCGTCAAGTGGAACGGCGAGCAGCACGCCGACATCACCCCCGGGGAGTTCACCCAGCTCACCGGCCGGGCCGGCCGGCGCGGCATCGATGTCGAGGGGCACGCCGTGGTGCTGTGGCAGCGCGGCATGAACCCCGAACACCTCGCGGGACTGGCCGGCACACGCACGTACCCGCTGCGCTCCAGCTTCAAGCCGTCGTACAACATGGCGGTCAACCTGGTCGAGCAGTTCGGCCGGCACCGCTCGCGGGAGCTGCTGGAGACGTCCTTCGCGCAGTTCCAGGCCGACAAGTCGGTCGTCGGCATCTCCCGTCAGGTGCAGCGCAACGAGGAGGGCCTGGAGGGCTACAAGGCCTCCATGACCTGCCACCTCGGCGACTTCGACGAGTACGCCCGGCTGCGCCGCGAGCTGAAGGACCGCGAGCAGGAGCTGGCCCGGCAGGGCGCCAACCAGCGGCGTGCCGAGGCCGCCGTGGCGCTGGAGAAGCTCAAGCCGGGCGACGTCATCCACGTCCCCACGGGCAAGTACGCGGGCCTCGCCCTCGTCCTCGACCCGGGGCTGCCGGCCGGGCGCTCCAACGGTCACCGCGGCTTCGACCACCACGACGGGCCCCGCCCGCTGGTGCTGACCGCCGAGCGGCAGGTCAAGCGCCTGGCCTCGATCGACTTCCCGGTGCCCGTCGAGGCGCTGGACCGGATGCGGATCCCGAAGACCTTCAACGCGCGCTCGCCGCAGTCCCGCCGAGACCTCGCCTCCGCGCTGCGCACCAAGGCCGGGCACATCCCGCCGGAGCGGGCCCGCAAGAAGCGCTCCCAGGCGGCCGACGACCGGGAGATCGCCCGGCTGCGCAAGGCGATCCGCGCGCACCCCTGCCACGGGTGCCAGGACCGCGAGGACCACGCCCGCTGGGCCGAGCGCTACCACCGGCTGCTGCGCGACACCTCGCAGCTGGAGCGCCGGATCGAGGGCCGGACCAACACCATCGCCCGCACCTTCGACCGGATCGTCGCCCTGCTGACCGAGCTGGACTACCTGCGCGGCGACGAGGTCACCGAGCACGGCAAGCGCCTCGCGCGGCTCTACGGCGAGCTGGACCTGCTCGCCAGCGAGTGCCTGCGCGAGGGCGTCTGGGAGGGGCTGTCCCCGGCCGAGCTGGCCGCCTGCGTCTCCGCGCTGGTCTACGAGTCCCGGGCCGCCGACGAGGCGATGGCGCCGAAGGTGCCCTCGGGCAAGGCGAAGGCCGCGCTCGGCGAGACGGTCCGGATCTGGGGCCGGCTCGACGCCTTGGAGGAGGACTTCCGGATCAGCCAGACCGAAGGCGTGGGCCAGCGCGAGCCCGACCTCGGCTTCGCCTGGGCGGCGTACATGTGGGCGTCCGGCAAGGGGCTCGACGAGGTGCTGCGCGAGGCGGAGATGCCGGCCGGTGACTTCGTGCGCTGGTGCAAGCAGGTCATCGACGTCCTCGGCCAGATCGCGGCCGCCGCGCCCGGCGCGGGCTCCACCGTCCCGAAGAACGCGCGCAAGGCCGTCGACGAGCTGCTGCGCGGAGTGGTCGCCTACTCGTCCGTGGGCTGACCCCGGCCCCGGCACCTCACAGGCCCGGCGGGAGACCCCGCCGGGCCCGCGTGCGTTCCGGGGCGTCCGGCGCGTCGCTCTCCCTCATCACGGTGAGTAGTTTTCGTACACCCTGAAGCCGCCACTCCGTGTGTTCGAACGATTCCCCGGCGTGCAAATGGGTCCGACCATACTCCAGTCCCCATGCCCGTTTCAGGTGCTTGCCGAATATGACACGGCGATGATCCGACCGGACTAAGCTCGCCCGCAGCGCACCGAGTTGGGGTGTAATCGCGCGCTTGTTCCCAATGCGCCGAAGATCCCGACAACTCCCAGACATACCCCGCCGCAAGCATCCCCATCCCCGCCTATTCGTTTTCAGAGGGCCTACATGGTGAGTGTTGATTCCCCTCCAGGTCACCGCGAACTTCCCTACGCGCGCGTGCTGTTGCTGCCGGTCATACTGATGGCCGCGGCCACCGGGGCCGCCGTCGCCCTCGTGACGGAACGGGCCCGGCCCGCCGTCGGCCTGTGCGGCGGCCTCGCCGTCCTCCTGGTGCTCGCCGCGGCCGCCGAAGCCGTACGCCGCGGCCGGATGCTGCGGACCCAGCAGGCCGAACACGCCCGTCACACCGCGTATCTGGAACACCGCGCCGCGGGCCACCACGAGGAGATGGTCCGGCTCGGCGCCGAAGTCATTCCGAACGTCCTGCACTTCATGCGCCGGGGTGCCACACCCCGCGAGGTGATGAACCGCCTCGGCGAGATCGACCCCTCCTACCCCGAACTCGGCGAGCCCCAGCGCGAGCTGATCCGCATGGTCTGCGAGATCGTCGACCACGAGGACTCCATGCGCGAGTCCGCCGAGCGTTCCTTCGTCGACATCGCCCGCCGCGTCCAGGCGATCGTCCACCAGCAGCAGAAGGAGCTGCGCGAGATGGAGGAGGACCACGGGCGCAACCCCGAGGTCTTCGACGACCTCCTGCGCATCGACCACGGCACCTCCCTGATCGGCCGCCTCGCCGACTCCATCTCCGTCATCGGCGGCGGCCGGCCCGGACGCCAGTGGCCCGAGCCGGTCGCCCTCTACAGCGTGCTGCGCGGTGCCATGTCCCGGATCCTGGAGTACCGCAGGATCAACCTGGCCTCCATCGCCAAGGTGAACATCAAGGGCACCGCGGTCGAACCGGTCATCCACGCCGCGGCCGAGCTCCTCGACAACGCCACCCGCTACTCGCCGCCCGCCGCCAAGGTGCACGTCACCGCGACCGAGGTGCAGAGCGGTGTGTGCATCGAGATCGAGGACGCCGGCGTCAGCCTCAGCGAGGAGTCCCGCGCCCGCATCGAGGGCCTGCTCGAACAGGCCAAACGCGGCACCGACGTGCAGGACCTCGCCCAGCACCCGCGCCTGGGCCTGTCGGTGGTCGGACGGCTGTGCACGCAGTTCGGCATGGACGTCTCGCTGCGCGCCTCCGCGTACGGCGGCGTCCGCGCCATCCTCATCGTGCCCAGCAAGATGATGACCACCGAGCCGGGCGTCGGCCTCGCCCACGGCATCGGTGCCACCTCCATCCCCACACCCGGCCCCGACGCCCTGCCCGGACCGCAGCGCAAGCCCAAGAAGCGCCGCCCCACCAGCCCGCGCATCCCCGCCACCGTCTCCCTGGAGGACGACGTCCCCGAGGTGACCGAGTGGACGGCGGGCGGCCTGCCGCAGCGCCGCAGCCGGGTCAAGATGCCGCTCAGCCAGCGCCTCGCCGAACAGGCGGCCTGGGAGCGGGAGGACGCCGAACGCGAGGCCCGCCAGGCGGCGGAGCGCGCCCGCAAGGGCATCCCGGCGCCCGCGGAGCCGGAGTCCGAGCAGGACAAGGACCAGGGCGGCCTCCCGCCGGGCCACTTCATCGGCGCCTTCTGGGAGGGCCTCAAGCAGCACCCGGGCACCACCCGGGCGCACCAGCAGTCCAGCAGCAGCGAGCCGGCCCACGCCCCGGCAGACGACGAGGGGAACCTCAAGTGATCGAGCAGCAAGGCAAGTTCGACTGGATGCTCCGGGATCTCTACGACGGCGTCCCGGGCATCGAGATGATCGTGGTGCTCTCCGCCGACGGCCTGCGCATCGCCCGCTACTCCGGCGACCCCGACGCCGCCGACCGCGTCGCCGCAGCCTGCGCCGGACTCCAGAGCCTCGCGAGCGCCGTCAGCCAGGAGATCCCCACCAGCGACGGCGACATGAAGATGGTGCTCATCGAGATGAACGGCGGCTACTTCTACCTGATGGCCGCAGGCCCCAACGCCTACCTCGCCGTGCTCTCCGACGTCCGCTGCGAACCCGGCCGGATGGGCCTGAGCATGGCCGACCTGGTCGCCCGGATCGGCCCCCACCTCACCAGTCCCGCACGGCGCAACGGGCAGACCGTATGACTCCTCCCCAGCGCCAGAGGCGATCCCCCGGGCCGGACCGGCCCGCCGCGCCCGCCCCCGGCGGTGCACCGGCCAAGGACGGCGAACTGCGCAACCCCGAGCGGCTCTTCGTCATCGGCGGCGAAGGGGGCGGCGAACGTGCCGACATCGACCTCGTCACCCTGATCGTGGCCCGCGCCGACCCCCCGGTGTCCGCCACACCCGAACAGGCCGCCCTGCTGCGGCTGTGCGCGGCCCCCCTGTCCACGGCCGAGCTGTCGGCCTACCTGAGCCTGCCGTTCAGCGTGGTGACCGTGCTGCTCACCGACCTGCTGGCGAAGGAGCTGGTGCAGGCCCGCGCCCCGATCGTCCGCCAGAAGGTCGCCGACCGAAACCTCCTCGAAGCGGTGATGCATGGACTTCAAAAGCTCTGACACGATCCCGGGCCCGCGCACCGAGGACCGGCTGCCCCACACCGCCGAGGCCGCCGTGAAGATCGTCATCGTGGGCGGCTTCGGGGTCGGCAAGACCACCATGGTCGGCTCGGTCAGCGAGATCAGACCGCTGACCACCGAGGAGACGATGACCCAGGCCGGCATCGGCGTCGACGACAACTACGGCTCGGCCTCCAAGACGGCCACCACCGTCGCCATGGACTTCGGCCGGATCAGCATCACCGACGAACTGGTGCTGTACCTCTTCGGCACACCCGGCCAGGAACGCTTCTGGTTCCTGTGGAACGGCCTCTTCGAAGGCGCACTCGGCGCGGTCGTCCTCGTCGACACCCGCCGCCTGGAGGTCAGCTTCGACGTCATGGGACGCCTGGAGGAGCGCGGCGTGCCCTTCGTGGTCGCCGTCAACACCTTCCCCGACGCGCCCCGTTACCCCATGGCGGAGCTGCGCACCGCGCTCGACCTGCCCGAGGAGATCCCCATCCTCGACTGCGACGTGCGGCGCCGGGCCTCCAGCCGGGACGTCCTGATGACCCTGATGCGCTTCCTGCACGCCCTCGCCATGAAGGGCGCGCTGACCTGACCCGCGCGCCCCGCCGACCCCCTCCACTCATTCGACGTGATCCACACCTTCTGCTGCGGAGCGAGACTGTGACGCCTGAACGCCACGCCCCGACCGGAACGGGCGAACCCCTGCTCGAACCCCCGCCCGGCTGCCCCGCGCACGGCCTCGGGCCGGGCGGACTGCACCGGCTGCACGAGGCCGACGACCTGCAGGAGCTCTACGAGAAGCTGCGCGAGCAGCACGGGCCGGTGGCGCCCGCGCTGCTCCACGACGACGTACCCATGTGGGTGGTCCTCGGGCACGCCGAGAACCTGCACATGGTCAGCACCCCCTCCCAGTTCTGCCGCGACAGCCGGATCTGGACCCCGCTCAACGAGGGCATGGTCAAGCCCGACCACCCGCTGATGCCGCACATCGCCTGGCAGCCCATCTGCTCCCACGCCGAGGGCGAGGAGCACAAGCGGCTGCGCGGCGCGGTCACCAGCGCCATGTCCGACCTCGACTTCCGGGAGCTGCGCCGGCACATCAAGCGCTACACCCAGCGCGTCGTCAACCGGTTCTGCGAGGAGGGCCGGGCCGACCTGGTCGGCCAGTTCGCCGAACACCTGCCGATGGGCGTGATGTGCCATCTCCTGGGCATGCCCGAGGAGTACAGCGACCGGCTGGTGGAGGCCGCCCGCGACACCCTCAAGGGCACCGAGACGGCGATCGCCAGCCACGCCTACGTCATGGAGGCGCTGGGCCGGCTCACCGCCGCCCGCCGGGCCGCCCCGGCCGACGACATCGCCGGGCGCCTCGTCACCCACCCGGCAGGACTCACCGACGACGAGGTCCGCGAACACCTGCGGGTGGTCCTGCTGGCCGCCTACGAGGCGACCGTCAACCTGATCTCGAACGTGCTGCGCGTGGTCCTCACCGATCCCGGCTTCCGTGCCCAGCTCAGCGGCGGGCAGATGACGGTGCCCCAGGCGGTCGAGCAGTCGCTGTGGGACGAGCCGCCGTTCAGCACCGTCTTCGCCTACTTCGCCAAGCAGGAGACGGAACTCGGCGGCCAGCGCATCCGCGCCGGCGACGGCCTGCTGCTCGGCATCGCGCCGGGCAACGTCGATCCGCGCATCCGCCCGGACCTGAGCGCGGACATGATGGGCAACCGCGCCCACCTCGCCTTCGGCGGCGGTCCGCACGAGTGCCCCGGGCAGGACATCGGGCGGGCCATCGCCGACGCCGGCATCGACGCGCTGCTGATGCGGCTGCCCGACGTCCGGCTCGACTGCGACGAGGACGAATTGCGGTGGCGGTCCTCCATCGCGTCGCGGCACCTGGTGGAACTGCCGGTGCGGTTCGAACCCAGGGCACAGCAGGACATCAGGCAGCAGCCGAGCCACGCACCCGTCCCGGAACGGCGCGCCCCCTGGCACGTCGGCATGCCGAAGCCGGAACAGCGCCCGCAGCCGCCGCTGCCGTCGCACCCGCCGCAGCCCGTGTCGGTGACGGCCGCCGAGCCCCAGCGGGTACCGACCGCGGAACAGCAGCCTCCCCGCGGCGCCTGGCAGCGTTTCCTGCGGTGGTGGCGCGGCTACTGACGGCCGTCCCGGTCCCCGTACGCCGCCCAGTCCTCGTACGCCGTCCAGGCGCCGAGCGACCGGCCGCTGCGGAAGCGGTGCTCGCGCCCCGTGACCGGATCGGTGAACGCCAGTTCCCGCGCGAGCAGTTGCAGCGGGCGCCGGAAGTCACCGGCCGGCACGGGGGCGGCCACCTCGGGGTAGAGGGGGTCGCCGAGAATCGGCAGGCCGAGCGCGCTCATGTGCACGCGCAGTTGGTGGGTCTGACCGGTGCCGGGCACCAGCCGGTAGCGGGCGAGCCCCCGTTCCGGCCGGCGGCCGAGCAGCTCGACGCGGGTCACGGCGTTCGGCTCGCCGTCCGCCTCCCGGGCGGCGAGCACCCCGCGCTCCTTGAGGATCCGGCTGCGGACCGTCCGGGGGAGGGCGAGCGAGGGGTCGTACGGGGCGACGGCCTCGTACTCCTTGCCCACCCGCCGGTCGGCGAACAGCCTCTGGTAGGCGCCGCGTTCCTCCGGGCGCACGGTGAACAGCACCAGCCCCGCCGTGAGCCGGTCCAGGCGGTGCGCGGCGCCGAGTTCCGGAACGCCCAGCTCCCGGCGCAGCCGGGCCAGCGCGGTCTGCGTGACGTGGCCGCCGCGCGGTGTGGTGGCCAGGAAGTGCGGCTTGTCCGCGACGACGACGTGCTCGTCGCGGTACACGATCTCCAGCGGGAAGGGCACCGGCACCTCGGCGGGCGGCTCGCGGTGGAACCACACGAACATGCCGGGCTCGTACGGCGTGTCGCCCGCCACGGGGCGCCCGTCCGCGCCGACGAACGCCCCGGCGTCGAACATGCCCTCGACCACGCCGGCGCCCGCGCCCGACAGCCGCTCGACGAGGTGGTCCCGCACCGTGGACCACGTCCCGTCCGCGGGCAGGCGCACCCGCACCGCGTCGATGCCGTCGCGCTGCGGCAGGGGCGAGGGCGGGGGAGGGGTACGGCGTCTCATCACCGTCAGCGTACGGGGCGGTGACCTGCGGCGGCGGGTCGAGGCGGAAGTCATGGTCCGGGAAAACCGCTGGGCCTGGGTCCGCCGCTGTTGGCAGGATGCCGCCCATGCCCTACCTGACCCGCCCGGTCCTCCCCGCCGGCACCCTGTCCCGCACCCCGCAGCCCACGATCCCCACCGGCGACGGGCTGCTGCTGCGCCCGTGGCGCGCCGAGGACGCGCCCGCCGTGCACGCGGCCTTCCAGGACCCGGTGATGCACCAGTGGCACATCCGCGCCGCCGACTCCGAGGAGGAGGTACGGGGCTGGATCGCCGAGTGGCGGCAGGCCTGGCAGCGGGAGCGCGACATCCAGTGGGCGGTCGCCGACGCGGCCGACGACCGGCTGCTCGGCCGGGTCGCGCTGCGGCAGGTGCTGCTCGGCGACGGAGTGGCGGAGGTCGCCTACTGGACGACGGCGGGCGCCCGCGGCCGGGGCGTCGCCGCGCGGGCCACCCGCACCCTCGCCCGCTGGGCCCTGGACGAGATCGGCTTCCAGCGCCTGGAGCTCTCCCACGCGGTGGCCAACGAGGCCTCGTGCCGCGTGGCGCAGAAGGCCGGCTTCGCCCTGGAGGGCACCAAGCGCAGCGCACTGCTCCACCCCGACGGCTGGCACGACATGCACCTGCACGCACGCGTGCGCGGCGATTGAGGGCACGAGCGCGGAGGGAGGAGAGGGGACGTTACGCCGCTTCCCGGCCCTCCTGTTCCGCCTCGATCCGGGCGTTCCACTCACGCTTGGAGGCCTGCCAGCCGTCCTCGTTGTGGCCGAGCCGCCAGTAGCCGGAGATGGACAGGTCCTCTCGGGGGATCTCGCGCTCCACCCGCAGGTACCGGCGCAGTTCCTTCACGCAGGCCGCCTCGCCGTGGACGAAGGCGTGCAGGCGGCCCTCCGGGAACTCCAGCGCGCGTACCGCCTCGACCAGGGCCTGCCCGACCGGACGCCCCGCGCGGTGCAGCCAGACGACCTCCACGTCGGAGTCGATCTTCTGCTCCTCCTCCGGCCCCTCGACCTCCACGAAGGCGAACGCGCGGGTGCCGTCCGGCAGCGCCTCCAGGGAGCGGGCGATCGCGGGCAGCGCGCTCTCGTCACCGGCGAGCAGGTGCCAGTCGGCGGCCGGGTCCGGGGCGTAGGCACCGCCCGGGCCCATGAAGTGGATCCGCTCGCCCGGCCGCGCCCGCTTGGCCCAGGGCCCGGCGAGACCCTCGTCGCCGTGGACGACGAAGTCCAGCGTCATCTCGCGGTGCTCGGCGTCCCAGTGGCGCACGGTGTACGTCCGGGTCACCGGCCACTGCTCACGCGGGAACTCCTCGCGGATCCGCTCCATGTCGAAGGGCTCCGGGTACGTCGCGCCCCCGGAGGGGAACAGCAGCTTCACGTAGTGGTCGGTACAGGTGTCCGCCGAGAACTCGGCCAGTCCCTCGCCGCCGAGCACCACGCGCTGCATGTGCGGGGTCAGCCGCTCGGTGCGGACGACCTGCGCCGTGTGCGGCTTGCGCGGTTTGCGTGCCGGACGGTCTGCCATGACGGCCTCCCAGTTCCCTGCAGTGCGATTGGCTGAGTTAGGTATGCCTAAGCTAGCATCCCGGCCCGGTTCGTCGCTCGGGAAACGGGTGCCCACCGGGCCCGGTTCAGGCGGTGAGCGTGGTCAGCAGCCGCTGCAGTGACCCGCCGAGCCCCCAGCGGGCGGCCAGCGCGTCCAGCGCCTCGGCGTCGCGCGGGCCGTGCGGCAGCGCCGTGCCGGTGTCCGGCAGCGGCACGTCGTCCGCCACCCGTACGACCTTCGGGGCGACGTCGAGGTACGGCCCGGCCTCGGTGAGCCGCTTGCGCTGCGTGGGCGTGAGCTTCGCCTTGGGGTCGTCGACGGCGGCCCGGATCCCGGCCAGGTCCCCGAACTCGGCCAGCAGTTTGGCCGCCGTCTTCTCCCCGACGCCGGGCACACCGGGCAGGCCGTCGCTCGGGTCGCCCCGCAGCAGCGCCAGGTCGGCGTAGCCGCTGCCGTCGACGCCGTACTTCTCGCGCAGCGCGGCCTCGTCGACGAGGTTGAGCGTTCCGACGCCCTTGACCGGGTAGAGCACGCGCACGCCGCGGGCGTCGTCGACGAGCTGGTAGAGGTCGCGGTCGCCGGTGACGATGTCGACCGGACCCGTGGCCCGGGCCGTGTAGGTGCCGATGACGTCGTCCGCCTCGTACCCGGCCACGCCGACGCGGGCGATGCCGAGCGCGTCCAGGACGGCTTCGATGACCGGCACCTGCGGGGACAGGGTGTCGGGCACCTCCTCCTCGTCGGGGCCCGCCGGGCGCTCCTGGGCCACCCGGTGCGCCTTGTAGGAGGGGATCAGCTCCACCCGCCAGTGCGGGCGCCAGTCGGCGTCCATGCAGGCGACCAGGTGGTCGGGGCGGTGGTCCTTCACCAGGCGGTCGATGAAGTCCAGCAGCCCGCGCACGGCGTTCACCGGCGTGCCGTCGGGCGCCTTCACCGAGTCCGGCACGCCGAAGTAGGCGCGGAAGTAGAGGGAGGCGGTGTCGAGAAGCATCAGTCGTCCGGTCACGCCTCGCAATCATGCCGCAGGCCGTATGGGCGGACCGGGGAGGGCGTGTGAACTGGCTCACTTAAATGTTTGGCGCATAAGCATCGGGGCAGGCGCGCACCCGGGCCGAAGCTGGTTGATGCATTCAACTGTTAGGGGAGCTTTGGGCCCCTGCCCCTGCCCCCGAGCCAAGAGGTAAGCGTGTCAGCCAGACTAGAGGCCGAGAACCTGTACAAGGTCTTCGGCAGGAAACCGGACCAGGCCGTCGAGCGACTGCGCCAGGGGGACGTCCGGAAGGACCAGGGAGACGCCCGCAAGGACCAGGGAGACGTCCGGGAGGAGCTGCGCGCCGACGGCACCACCGCCGCCGTCATCGACGCGTCCTTCACGGTGGAGCCCGGCGAGATCTTCGTGGTCATGGGTCTGTCCGGATCGGGCAAGTCCACGCTGCTGCGCATGCTCAACGGTCTGTCGGAGCCGACCGCCGGGCACGTCCGCTTCGGGGGCCAGGACCTCACCGAGCTCAGCGACCGCGAGCTGCGCGAGGTCCGTTCCAAGAAGATCAGCATGGTCTTCCAGCACTTCGCGCTCTTCCCCCACCGCAGCGTCCGTGACAACGCTGCCTACGGTCTTGAAGTGCAGGGCGTGCCCCGCGCCGAGCGCGAACGCCGCGCCGACGAGGCGCTCGCCCTGTGCGGCCTGGCCGGCTGGGAGAAGTCCTGGCCGGACGAGCTGTCGGGAGGCATGCAGCAGCGCGTCGGCCTGGCCCGCGCGCTGGCCACCGACGCCGACCTGCTGCTGATGGACGAGTCCTTCAGCGCCCTCGACCCGCTGATCCGCCGCGACATGCAGGACCAGCTGCTCGACCTGCAGAAGACGCTGAAGAAGACCATCGTCTTCATCACCCACGACCTCAACGAGGCCATGCGCCTGGGCGACCGCATCGCCGTCATGCGGGACGGCCGGATCGTGCAGATAGGCAGCGCGCAGGACATCCTGATACGTCCCGCCAACGACTACGTCGCCTCCTTCACCAAGGACGTCGACCGCTCCCGCGTCCTGACCGCCGCCGCCGTCATGGAGACCGACGTGCGCGGCGACGAGGCCGACTGCGACTGCGAGACCGCCACGCCCGACACGCCGTTCTCGGAGCTGTGCGCCATCAGCGCCCGCGTGCCCCACTCGGTGGCCGTCGTCGACGGCGACCGCCGGCTCGTCGGCGTCGTCCCGGCCCAGCGCCTCATCGGCTTCCTCGGCGACGAGGACGTCGAACCCGGCGTCTGCCAGTCCCCGCGGGACAAGGGCGGCAAGAAGGTGATCAGCCGTGCCTAGGATCCCCCTCGGCGACTGGGTCAACAGCAGCGTCGACTGGCTGCTCGACAACGTCTCCTGGCTCTTCACCTTCCTCAAGGACATCTTCACCGGCGCCTACGACGGCATCAACGCCGTCCTCCAGGCCCCCGAGCCGCTGCTGCTCGCCGGTATCTTCGCCGTGATCGCCTTCTGGCTGCGCGGCACCTTCGCGGGCATCCTCTCCTTCGCCGGGTTCGCCTTCATCGACTCCCTCGAACTGTGGGAGAACGCGATGGTCACCCTGGCGCTCCTGCTGGTCGCCACGATCATCGCCCTGGTCGTGGCGGTGCCGGTGGGTATCTGGGCGGCCCGCTCGGACCGCGTGAGCGCGTTCGTGCGGCCGATCCTGGACTTCATGCAGACGCTGCCCGCGATGATCTACCTGATCCCCGCGATCCTGTTCTTCGGGACCGGTTCCGCCCCGGGCATCGTGGCCACCCTGATCTTCGCGCTCGCCCCCGGCGTCCGCATGACCGAGCTCGGCATCCGCCAGGTCGACAAGGAACTGGTCGAGGCCGCCGAGGCGTTCGGCACCACGCCCCGCAACACCCTGCTGCGCGTCCAGCTCCCGCTGGCGCTGCCCACGGTGATGGCGGGCGTCAACCAGGTCATCATGCTCGGCCTGTCCATGGCCGCGATCGCCGGCATGGTCGGCACCGGCGGCCTCGGCGGCGACGTCATGGAGTCCATCGGCCAGCTCAACGTCGGCCTCGGCGCCGAGGCCGGTCTCGCCATCGTCATCCTGGCGATCTACCTGGACCGCATGACCAGCGCGCTGGGCACGCACGTCTCCCCGCTGGGCCGCCGTGCCGCCGCCAAGGCACGCGCCGCCAAGGGCCTGAAGATCTGGTCCTACCGCCCCCAGCCGCAGGTCGCCGTGATCGGCATCGTCGTCCTCGGCCTGGTGGCCGGCGGCATGGGCCTGTTCGGCGGCACCACCGACGACACCGCCACCGCCGCCGGGGGCAAGAAGGTCGGGGAGGGCAAGAAGGTCTCCATCGGCTACATCCCCTGGGACGAGGGCGTCGCCTCCACCTACCTGTGGAAGGAGATCCTGGAGCAGCGCGGCTTCGAGGTCGAGGCCAAGCAGTTCGAGGCCGGCCCGCTCTACACCGCGCTGGCCCAGGGCAACATCGACTTCCAGACCGACTCGTGGCTGCCCACGACCCACGAGCAGTACTGGAAGAAGTACGGCAAGCAGCTCGAGGACCTCGGCTCCTGGTACGACCAGACCTCGCTGGAACTGACCGTCCCGTCGTACATGAAGGACATCAACTCCCTCGAGGACCTCAAGGGCAAGGCCGACCTCTTCGGCGGCAAGATCACCGGCATCGAGCCCAGCGCCGGCGAGATGAACCTGCTCAAGAGCAAGATCCTCAAGGAGTACGGTCTCGACGGCCAGTACAAGGTCGTCGACAGCTCCACGCCGGCGATGCTGGCCGAGCTGAAGCGGGCCTACAGCAAGAAGGAACCGATCGTCGTCACCCTGTGGTCCCCGCACTGGGCGTACAACGACTACGACCTGAAGAAGCTGAAGGACCCCAAGGGCGCCTGGGGCAAGGGCGACGGCGTGCACTCGCTGTCCCGCAAGGGCTTCTCGGACGACAACCCCGTCGTGGCCAAGTGGCTGAAGGACTTCTCCATGACGGAGAAGCAGCTCACCAGCCTCGAGGCCGAGATCAACAAGGCCGGCAAGGGGCAGCAGCAGGAGGCCGTCCGCACCTGGCTCAAGGCCAACCCGGGCATCGTCGACAAGCTCGCCCCGGTCGAGAACGGCTCCGGCGGCACCCCCGCCGAGGCCAAGCAGCCGCTCGACGTGGCCTGGTTCCCGTGGGAGGAGGACGTCGCCGTCACCTACCTGTGGAAGAACGTCCTCGAGCGCCGCGGCTACAAGATGAACCTGAAGCAGATGGACGTCGGCCCGGTCTACACCGGCCTGGCCTCCGGCGGCATCGACCTCAACTTCGACGCCTGGCTGCCGCACGCCCAGAGCAACTACTGGAACAAGCACAAGGACAACCTCGTCGACCTGGGCACCTGGTACGAGCCGACCTCCCTGGAGATCGCCGTCCCCTCGTACGTGAAGGACGTCAAGTCCCTCGCGGACCTCAAGGGCAAGGCCGACCTCTTCGACGGGAAGATCATCGGCATCGAGCCCGGCACCGGACAGATGCAGCTGGTCAAGAATGACGTCATGCCGGCCTACGGCCTGGAGGACGAGTACAAGGTCGTCGACGGCTCCACGCCGGCCATGCTGGCCGAGCTCAAGCGCGCCCTCGCCAAGAAGGAGCCGGTCGCGGTCACCCTGTGGTCGCCGCACTGGGCCTACAGCGACTACGACCTGACCAAGCTGAAGGACCCCAAGAAGGCCTTCGGCGAGGGCAACACGATCCGCACCATCTCCAGCAAGAAGTTCCCCGAGCAGTACCCGCAGCTCACGAAGTGGATCAAGAACTTCAAGATGAGCGAGGACGAGCTGGGCAGCCTGGAGGCCGAGATCAAGGACCGCGGTCAGGGCCACGAGGAGGAAGCCGTCGCGGCCTGGCTGAAGGAGCACCCGGACATGGTCGGCCGGATGACCCCGTAGCGGCGTCACTCCGTGTCGGTCACCCCGAGGGGCGGGCCCGGCGGCGTCTCCCGCGAGGCGCACCGCCGGACCCGCCCCTCGGGTCGTTCGCGGTCCGGACACGGTAGGGATTCGGCCAACCACGGAGCGCCAAGCCCCGGCCTGAGCAGGGCCGCGCCGGGACGGGAGGGGCAGGCGGGAACACGAAAGGCCGCCCACGCCTTGAACCGGTAGGGTGCGCGGACCGGTCCGCGGGTGGCGAGAACTGTGAGGTCGCGGCCACCGCACCGTGACATCGATGTGACGGCCGCATGAAACGGTTTGCCGAACATGCGTAGGGTGCAGAGAACCCATCAGGGGAACGGCACCCCGCGCGGGGCACGTCGACGGCACGAGGACGGGTGAAGGAGGGAGCCGGAGCGATGGGCGACCACAAAGATCAGCACCTCCGGGTGGGCGCGGCCGTACGGCGGCGGCGCCGTGACCTCGAACTCACCCTCGCCGTGGTGTCCGAGCGCAGCGGCCTGTCCGTGCCCTTCCTGAGCCAGATCGAGAACGACCGGGCGCGGCCCAGCCAGACGTCACTGGAGAAGGTGGCCGACGCCCTGCGCACCACCGCCGTGGAACTGCTCGCCGCGGCGGACCCCGCGTGCAGCGTCGACGTGGTCCGCGCCGAGGACCCCGACCCCGACCTGGCACCCAAGGTCCGCTCGCTGGTGCGCGGACACCACCAGATGCACGCCTCCGAGTACACCGGCGACCACGACGCCGGCCGGGAACTGCAGTACCGCAACGACCAGTTGATGTTCGTCGCCGAGGGTGCCGTGGAGATCGAGGCCGAGGGGCGCGCCTACCGGCTCGGACGGGGCGACACGCTGTACCTCACCGGCGGGGTGCGGCACCGCTGGCGGGCCACGGTGCCCGACACCCGGCTGATCGTCGTAGCCGTCGCCGAGCACATCGAGGCGGTCCGGGAAGGCCCCCGCAGGTGAGGGCGTGCGCGTGAGGGTCGTCTCCCTGGTGCCCTCGCTGACCGAGGCGGTGGCCCGCACCGTCCCCGGGGCGCTGGTGGGCGCCACCGACTGGTGCACGCACCCGGCCGGCCTGGACGTCGCACGCGTCGGCGGCACCAAGAACCCGAAGACCGACCGGATCCTCTCCCTCGCCCCCGACCTGGTGATCGCCAACGAGGAGGAGAACCGCGCCCCCGACGTCGACGCCCTGCGCGCCGGAGGCGTCGAGGTGCTGGTGACCGAGGTGCGCACCGTCCCGCAGGCCTTCACCGAACTGGAGCGGACGCTCACCGCCTGCGGGGCGCCCTCCCGGCCCCGCTGGCTCGACGAGGCGGAGGCCGCCTGGGCGGACCCATCCGTCGCCGAGCGGCGTGCCACGGCCGTCGTACCGATCTGGCGCAGGCCCTGGATGGTGCTGGGCCGCGACACCTTCGCCGGGGACGTCCTGGCCCGCCTGGGCGTCGACCACCTGTACGCCACGCACGCCGAGCGCTACCCGAAGGTTCCGGTGGACGAACTGCGGGCGGCCCGCCCGGACGTCGTGGTCCTGCCGGACGAGCCGTACCGCTTCACCGCCGACGACGGACCGGAGGCCTTCCCCGGCCTGCCCTGCGCCCTCGTCGACGGGCGGTACCTCACGTGGTACGGGCCGTCACTGGCCGAGGCGCCCCGGGCCCTGGCCGCGGCCCTGCGAGCAGCGCACCGCTGAGCAGGCCCCGCGCGGTGTGCACGGCGGCCACGGCCCAGGCGGCCACGAGGAGGACGTACAGGGCGAGGGTGAGACCGTCGTAGACGACCAGACGCGTCTCCCGGGCCAGTGCCTCGGCGCCGGTGACGCAGGTGCCCACCGGGAAGGTGAACGACCACCACGTCATCGAGAAGCCCATGCCCGCCCGGCGGGCCCGGACGACGTGCGCGGCGGCGAGGGCCAGCCACATCACCGCGAAGCCCATCACGGGCACCCCGTACAGCACGGCGAAGACCGGGAAGCCCTCGGCGTACGGTCCCGGCACGACGCCCGGCGCCACGTCCGCGAACTTTCCGACGGCGGTCGTCGACTGGCCGAGCGGCCCCAGGACCAGAAACAGCGACGGGGTGAGCGCGAGCGACAGCGGTCCGCCGGTGAGGAGCCGGCCGAAGACCACCGGCAGCGTCACCAGCGTCGCGAACAGGCTCACCCCGAACATCGCGACACAGGCGAGCAGCAGCGTCTCGCGGGGCTGTCCCGGCGGCAGGTGCGGCACCAGCAGCGGTCCGACGGCCGCGGACACCATCGGCGCCACCAGCGGCAGCAGCCACACCGGGCTGGCCTGCCCCGGCTCGATCCGGTGGCGCACGGCCATCAGGTACGGCACGGCGACCGCCGCCGCGAGCCCGATCGCCGTGCCGGCGGCGAACAGCACGGTGTCCAGGGCGACCGCGGCCGCGAGGCCGATCCAGTCGCGGCCGAGCGTCAGGGTGCCGCCGCCGACCGCCAGCAGGGCCATCGACAGGCAGCCGTAGAACGGGGCCGCGGCCGGGTCGAGGAGATGGGCGCGGGCCTGGTCGCGGTGGTGGAGCCAGTGCAGGGACCGGGCGGCCAGCAGTACCACCAGCAGGACGAGGGACAGGGCCCAGATGGCGGTGCACAGCGAACGCAGGCCGGGCACGTCACCGGGCAGCGCGGCTCCCGCCGTGCCGACGATGGAGGTGCCCATGACGCAGGCGTACCAGTTGGGCCCGAGATGCCGGACGGCCGGGACCCGCCGCACGGCCGGGCCGACGGCGGGCGAGGGGGAGGGGGAGCGGGGCTGGGCTGCGGTGACCATGGCTCCACCGTCCCGGCCGGCGAAAGCCCTGACCAGGGACCATGTCTCTATGAGGGCATAAGCTGGGGTTATGAGCAGGGGTGCGGACAGTGGTGCGGGCGGCGGCACGGGTGGCGCCGGGGACGGGCAGGGCGGCCGGGGGCGGTCCGCGGCGGGCTCGCTGGCGCACCGGGTGCCGGACCTCGGGGCGCTGGAGCTGTTGCTGGCGGTGGCCCGCCTGGGCAGCCTCGGCGGGGCCGCGCGCGAACTGGGCATCACCCAGCCGGCCGCGAGCAGCCGCATCCGCTCGATGGAACGGCAGTTGGGCGTCGCCCTGGTGGACCGCTCGCCACGCGGTTCCCGGCTCACCGACGCGGGTGCCCTGGTCACGGACTGGGCGCGGCGGATCGTCGAGGCCGCGGAGGCGTTCGACGCGGGTGCGCAGGCGCTGCGGGACCGGCGGGACTCGCGGCTGCGGGTCGCGGCGAGCATGACGATCGCCGAGTACCTGCTGCCGGGCTGGCTGGTCGCGCTGCGCGCCCAGTTGCCGGACACCGCGGTGTCGCTGCTCGCGGGCAACTCGGCGGCGGTCGCCGAGCGTCTGCTGGCCGACGACGCCGACCTCGGCTTCGTGGAGGGGGTGAGCGTGCCGACGGGCCTCGACTCCGCGGTCATCGGTCACGACCGGCTCATCGTCGTGACCGCGCCGGGCCACCCCTGGGCCCGCCGCAGGCGCCCACTGGCGGCCGCGGAGCTGGCGTCGACCCCCCTGATCCTGCGGGAGAAGGGCTCGGGCACCCGGCAGGTCCTGGACGCGGCGCTGGGCGGTCTGGCCCGCCCCCTGATCGAGCTGTCGTCGACCACGGCGGTGAAGGCGGCCGCGGTCGGCGGCGCCGGACCCTCCGTCCTCAGCGAACTCGCCGTCGGCGAGGAGCTGACCACCCGGCGCCTGGTGAGCGTCCCCGTGGCGGACGTCGTCCTGGCCCGCGACCTGCGAGCGGTCTGGCCCACGGGCCACCGCCCCACGGGCCCGGCCCGCCGACTCCTCTCCCTGACCCGGGCGTAGACGCGCCGCTCCGCCCGGTGCGCCGGGCATGCCGGCGCGAGCCGCCTCAGCCCGCCCGTGCCGCGTCCACGAGGGCTCTCATGACGCGGTCGTCGTCGCCCATCTCGGGGTGCCACTGGACGCCGAGGACCCAGCCGGGGGCGGCCGGCAGTTCCAGGGCCTCCACGGTGCCGTCCGCGGCGTGGGCCGAGGCGAGCAGGCCCGTGCCGAGCCGGTCGACCGCCTGGTGGTGATACGTGGGGACGAACGTCTCCTCGGGCACCACACCCGCGTACAGCGTTCCCGGCACCGGCTTGACCGGATGGCCGCCGAACACGCCCACCACTTCGGCGTGCCCCTCGATGTGCTGGACCAGGGTGCCGCCCAGGGCGACGTTGAGCAGCTGCATGCCCCGGCAGACGCCCAGCAGCGGGACGTGTGCGGCCAGGGCCGCCTCGATGAGAGCCAGCTCCCAGGTGTCCCTGGCCCGGGCGGGAGGGCCGGTGCGCGGGCCGGGCTCGGCTCCGTAGCGGACCGGCTCCACGTCCGGGCCGCCCGCGATCACCAGGCCGTCGACGCGGGCGACGGCCGCGGCGGCGTGCTCGGGCTCGTCGGGCGGGAGCATCGCGGCCAGACCGCCCGCCCGCCGCACCAGCCGCGGGTACCCGGCGGGCAACAGCGCCGCCTCCAGCTCCCACACGCCCCAGCGCGCCCCGGACTCCAGATACGTGCTGACACCGATCAGCGGCCTGTCCGCCATCCACCCTCCAGAAGATCGGACCAGGTAATGGGCTGCGTCCACACCTTTGACGTCCACACCTTTGCCGCAGCGCGCCGCCACGGCAAGGCGTTCACGTCAGAAACCCGCGCAGCAGCGCCGCCGTCCCCGCACAGTGCTCCCGGGCGATCTCCCGCGCCCCGTCCGCGTCCCCGTCGAGCACCGCCTCCACCAGCGCGCCGTGCTGACGCTGGGAGTGCTCCAGGTTGCGCACCAGCAGCGGGATGCAGTCCAGCAGGTCGTTGAGGGTGGCGCGGACCGCCGCGTACTGCGCCGCCAGGGCAGGTGAGCCGCACAGCTCCGCGAGGGTGAGGTGCAGCATCGTGTCCAGCCGCCGGTACTGCGCAAGCGGTGCCTCGCGCGTCCCGGCCAGCGCCTCCCGCAACCGGTCCGCCTGCGCGTCCGTCAGCCCGTGCGCCGCGCACAGCCCGGCCGCGCCCACCTCCAGCACCTCCCGGAACCGCAGCACGTCCTCGATGTCCACCCCGGTCACCCGGCGCCGCAGCTCGTCCTCGCCGGCCGCGTCCGCCCGCGGCAGCACGAACGTTCCGCCGTAGCGCCCCCGCCGTGCCTCCACCAGCCCCTGGTCCTGGAGCACCCGCAGCACCTCGCGCAGCGTCACCCGGCTGACCCCCAGCCGCTCCGCCAGCTCCCGCTCGGCCGGCAGCCGCTCGCCCCCCGCCACCAGGCCCAGCCGCACGACCTGGAGGATCTGCTCCAGCGCCTCCTCGAAGCCGTTCCCGGCCCGCACCGGCCGCAGCACCGGCGCCAGCCGGTCCGTCACGCTCCCGCCCCTCCCGCCGGATTCCTCCCGCACGCGGCCGCGCCCCCTTCCCAACCAAAGGTTCCCGGCAATACCTTATGGCTCCCGGCCAGAAGGAGGCTCTCCCCGTGGCAGACCGCACACCCCCGCTCGGGGTCGAGGAACTGCACGCCCTCGTCGCCGCCGGTGACATCGACACCGTCGTCCTGGCCTTCCCCGACATGCAGGGCCGCCTCCAGGGCAAGCGGTTCGCCGCCCGCTTCTTCCTCGACGAGGTCCTGGCCCACGGCACCGAGGGCTGCAACTACCTCCTCGCCGTCGACGCCGACATGAACACCGTCGACGGCTACGCCATGTCCTCCTGGGACCGCGGCTACGGCGACTTCGCCATGCACGCCGACCCCGCCACCCTGCGCCGGCTGCCCTGGAACGAGGGCACCGCGATGGCCGTCGCCGACCTCGCCTGGGAGGACGGCTCCCCGGTGCTCGCCGCGCCCCGCCAGATCCTGCGCCGCCAGCTGGAACGGCTCGCGGAACACGGATACACCGCACAGGTCGGCACCGAGCTGGAGTTCATCGTCTTCCGGGACACCTACGAACACGCCTGGGACGCGAACTACCGCGGCCTGACCCCGGCCAACCAGTACAACGTCGACTACTCCGTCCTCGGCACCGGCCGCGTCGAACCCCTGCTGCGCCGCATCCGCAACGAGATGGCCGGCGCCGGCCTCACCGTCGAGTCCGCCAAGGGCGAGTGCAACCCCGGCCAGCACGAGATCGCCTTCCGCTACGACGAGGCCCTGGTCACCTGCGACCAGCACGCCGTCTACAAGACCGGCGCCAAGGAGATCGCCGCCCAGGAGGGCATGTCCCTCACCTTCATGGCCAAGTACAACGAGCGCGAGGGCAACTCCTGCCACATCCACCTCTCGCTCGCCGACGCCGACGGCCGCAACGCGATGGCCGACGGATCCGGCATGTCCGAGGTCATGCGGCACTTCCTCGCCGGGCAACTGGTGGCGCTGCGCGAGTTCTCCCTGCTCTACGCCCCGCACATCAACTCCTACAAGCGCTTCCAGCCCGGCTCCTTCGCCCCCACCGCCGTCGCCTGGGGCCACGACAACCGCACCTGCGCCCTGCGCGTCGTCGGCCACGGCCGCTCGCTGCGCTTCGAGAACCGCCTGCCCGGCGGCGACGTCAACCCGTACCTCGCGGTGGCCGGCATGGTCGCGGCGGGACTGCACGGCATCGAACAGGGGCTGGAACCGCCCGAGCCCTGCCCCGGCAACGCCTACGCCGCCGACTTCGCACACGTCCCCACCACCCTGCGCGAGGCCGCCGAACTCTGGGAGAACAGCACCCTCGCCAAGGCCGCCTTCGGGGACGAGGTCGTCGCCCACTACCGCAACATGGCGCGCGTCGAACTGGACGCGTTCGACGCCGCCGTCACCGACTGGGAACTGCGCCGCTCCTTCGAACGCATGTGAGGCACCGGTTGTCCGAGGAACTCCCCGACGAACTGCGGGTACTGAACCCCGCCACCGAAGAGGTCGTCGCCACCGTCCCCGCCGCCACCGCGGCCGACGTGGACGCCGCCGTCACCCGCGCCGCCCGGGCCCAGACCGCCTGGGCCGCCCTCGCCCCCGGCGGCCGGGCCCGGCTGCTGCGCCGCTTCGCCGCCGGCGTCGACGCGCACCTGGAGGAGCTGGCCCGCCTGGAGGTCCGCGAGGCCGGGCACCTCCTCGGCAACGCCCGTTGGGAGGCCGGCAACGTCCGCGACCTGCTCGACTACGCCGCCGGGGGAGTGGAGCGGCTCACCGGACGCCAGATCCCGGTCGCCGGCGGCCTGGACGTCACGCTCCTCGAACCACTCGGCGTCGTCGGCGTCATCGCCCCCTGGAACTTCCCGATGCCGATCGCGGCCTGGGCCACGGCACCGGCGCTCGCGGCGGGCAACGCCGTCCTCCTCAAGCCGGCCGAGACGACCCCGCTCACCGCGCTGCGCCTGGCCGAGATCGCCCTGGCGGCGGGCCTTCCCGAGGGTCTGTTCCAGGTGCTGCCCGGGCACGGGCCGGTCGCGGGCGACGCGCTCGTCGAGCACCCGGGCGTCGCCAAGATCGTCTTCACCGGGTCCACGGCCGTGGGCCGGCGGGTGGCCGCCAAGGGCGCCGCCCTCCTCAAGCCCGTCACCCTCGAACTCGGCGGCAAGAGCCCCAACATCGTCTTCGCCGACGCCGACATCGAGGCCGCCGCGGCCGCCACACCCATGTCCTTCCTGGACAACGCGGGCCAGGACTGCTGCGCCCGCACCCGCATCCTCGTCCAGCGGTCCGTGTACGACCGCTTCCTCGCCCTGCTCGCCCCCGCGATCGAGGCCGTCCGCGTCGGCGACCCGGCCGACGAGACCACAGAGATGGGCCCGCTGATCTCCCGCGCCCAGCTCGACCGCGTCCGCTCCCACGTCCCCGAGGGCGCCGACGGCATCCGCGGCAAGGCACCCGAGGGCGGCCCCGGCTTCTGGTTCCCGCCGACCGTCCTCACCGGAGTCGACGCGCAGGCGCGCGTGGCCGTCGAGGAGGTCTTCGGGCCCGTCGCCGTCGTCCTGCCCTTCGAGGACGAGGCCGACGCGATCCGCCTGGCCAACGCCACCGACTACGGCCTGTCCGGCTCGCTGTGGACCCGGGACGTCGGCCGCGCCCTGCGCGTGTCGGGCGCGGTGCGCGCCGGGAACCTGTCCGTCAACTCCCACGCCAGCGTCCGCTACTGGACGCCCTTCGGCGGCTTCAAGCAGTCCGGTCTCGGCCGCGAGCTGGGCCCGGACGCGCTGACCGCGTTCACCGAGACCAAGAACGTCTTCATCAGCACCACCTCGTCGAGCACGGAGGACCCCGCACAGTGAGCGAAGACATCGTCTGCCGCAGGCTCGTCGGCCGTACCGCCGTCGTCACCGGAGCCGGCAGCGGCATCGGCCTCGCCTCCGCCCGCAGGCTCGCCTCCGAGGGGGCCCGCGTCGTCTGCGGCGACGTGGACGAGACCCGGGGCAAGGCCGCGGCCGAGGACACCGGCGGCATCTTCGTCAAGGCCGACGTCACCGATCCCGAGCAGGTCGAGGCGCTGTTCGCGGCGGCGTACGACACCTACGGCAGCGTCGACGTCGCGTTCAACAACGCCGGTATCTCGCCGCCCGACGACGACTCCATCCTGGAGACCGGCCTGGAGGCGTGGAAGCGCGTCCAGGAGGTCAACCTCACCTCCGTCTACCTGTGCTGCAAGGCCGCCATCCCCTACATGCGGCGCCAGGGCCGGGGGTCCGTCATCAACACCGCGTCCTTCGTGGCCCGGATGGGGGCGGCCACCTCGCAGATCTCGTACACCGCCTCCAAGGGCGGTGTCCTCGCCATGTCCCGGGAGCTGGGCGTGCAGTTCGCCCGGGAGGGCATCCGCGTCAACGCGCTGTGCCCGGGACCCGTCAACACCCCGCTCCTCCAGGAGCTGTTCGCCAAGGACCCGGAACGGGCCGCCCGCCGCCTCGTCCACATCCCCCTCGGCCGGTTCGCCGAGGCCGAGGAGATCGCCGCCGCCGTAGCCTTCCTGGCCAGCGACGACTCCTCCTTCGTCAACGCCACCGACTTCCTGGTGGACGGCGGGATCTCGGGGGCGTACGTCACACCGCTGTAGAACCCCGCGCATGGCGTCCTACAGTGCCGGGATGAGCATGACGCCGCCGCCCGGCTGGTACCGCGACCCGTCGGCCCCGCACCTGGAGCGCTGGTGGGACGGCACGGCCTGGACGGAGCACCGCCGCGTCCCCGAACCCGCCGGCTACGGGCCGGCGGCGGGCGGGGCCCCGGGGCCGGAGCGGCAGTCCGCGCCGATGCATCACCAGGCACAGTACGGCCAGGCACAGTACGGCCAGGCACAGTACGGCCAGGCAGAGCCCGGCCGGGAGACGAACGTACCGCTGTCCGCCGGCGCCGGACCGGACGGGGGCGGACCGGGGGCGGGCACCGGCGGTCGTGGGAAGGCCGTCGCCGTGACCGCCGCCGCGGCCGTCCTGGTCGCGGCGATCGTCACCGGCGTGTTCGTCCTGGGAGAGGACGACGGCGGCACCCCGCGGCCCCAGACCCCGCCGGCCACGGCTTCGGTCACCGGTCCCTCCCCGGTGAACGACCCGCCCTCCCCCTCACCGACCGCCTCCGGACCCGCCGCCGACGACCCTGCCGTGGTCGAGGACCAGCTCAACGGCGTGACCTTCCCGCTGCCGGAGGGCTGGGTGCGGCCGCAGCACATCGCCGAGGACGACGTCATGATGACCACGGACGGCACCTACGACTGCCCGGCCGACGGCAGCGTGTGCCGGCACGGCCTCGTCATCTCCCGCACCGTCACGGCCAACGCCGAGTCCTCGCCGAAGGTCCTCGCGCGGCAGGACATCGAGGACGCGGCCGACGACGCGTACGACCGCGACCTGATCGGCAACAAGCCCTTCGGCGGCATCGAGTCCCACGAGGAGGTGGCGTCCGGACCCGTCGCGGTCGCCGGACGCGCCGGGTACTACGTGCGCTGGCGGGTGACGACCGCCAAGGGGCCCGGCGGCTACGTGCAGTCGATGGTGTTCCCCTCCACCGTCGGCACCGAGTCCCCGGTCCTCGTCCGCTACGTCTTCGACGCCGGCGAGGACGGGCCGCCCCTGGCCGTCATGGACGAGATCACCAAGGGCATCCGGCCCGTCGGCGACGCGGACACCGGCGGCGGCGTGGGCAGCGGCCTGGGCCCGACGGACTGACCCCGCACCGGGGAGCACGCCGGAGGATCAGAGAAAGGTGTGCCCCTCGCCCCGGTACGTCGGCACCGTCGCCGTCACCGTGTCCCCCTCCACCAGGTGCAGCGCGTCGAACCGCTCGCACAGCTCCCCCGCCTTGGCGTGCCGGAACCACACCTTGTCGCCGATGAGCAGGTCGTCGGCGGGCGAGCCCAGCAGCGGCGTCTGGACCTCGCCGGCGCCCTCCTGGGGGTCGTAGCGCAGCCCCTCGGGCAGATACGGCACCGGCAGCCGGTCGGCGCCGGCCGCGCCGGAGGCCGGATATCCGCCCCCGAGCACGGTCACGGCCCCGACGCCGGGCCGCCGTACGACGGGCTGCGCGAACAGCGCCGCGGGACGGCCGCGGAACGACGTGTAGTTGTCGAACAGCCGCGGCACGTACAGGCCGGACCCGGCGGCGATCTCGGTGACCGCGTCCTCCGCGGCGGTGTGCTGCACGCTGCCCGTGCCGCCGCCGTTGACGAACTCCAGGCCGGGCACCACGGCCCGGACCGCCCGCACCACCGCGGCCCGGCGCTCGGCGAGTTCCCGCCGCGCGGCGGCCTGCATCAGCCGCACGGCACGCGACCGGAACGGATGCCCCGCGACCGCGTCCCCGACGCCGGCCACATGACCCTCGTACGCCATGATGCCGACGACCTCGAACCCGGGCCGACGGGCCACCGCGCGGGCCAGGCCGGCGACCTCGGAGGGGGAGTGCAGCGGCGAGCGCCGCGCCCCCACCCGCACCCGGCCCCCGAACAGCCGCAGCGAGGTGTCCAACTCCAGGCACACCCGCACGACTTCCCGGCCGCCGTCGCCGTCGCGCGCGGCGTCGACGAGGTCCAGCTGCGCCGAGTCGTCGATCATCACGGTCACGGCGGAGGCGAGCTTCGGGTCGGCGGTCAGCTCCGCGTACCCGGCGCGGTCCGCCGACGGATAGGCGAGCAGGACGTCCTCGAAACCGGAGCGCGCCAGCCACAGGGACTCGGCCAGCGTGAACGACATGACGCCCGCGAAACCGTCCCTGGCCAGGGCCCGTTCCAGCAGCGCACGACAGCGTACGGACTTGCTCGCGACCCGGATCGGCTTGCCGCCGGCGCGGCGGACCAGGTCCTCCGCGTTGGCGTCGAAGGCCTCCAGGTCCACGATCGCCACGGGGGCGTCCAGATGGGCGGTGGCCCGGTCGTAGCGGGCCCGGTCGGCGGCGCGTGCGGTCATGGACGCAGCCTGCCAGACAGGATTACCGCAGGGTAGGGGGACGATCCGGGCCAATGCCACGGGCGCGTGGACTGGTTCCCCCTCCGGCCGGGTCACGCCGTAGAGTGACGCGCACGCACGACGGGCCCGGACCCGGCGGCAGGGCGCCGCAGCCCGTGCCGGGATGGCGGCCCTGCCGTGCGGGTATGCGTGCCCGGGACGGATCGGTTCCGCACCGGGCCGGGGCAGGAGACCACACCACCGGCCCGCGTCGGAGAAACGGCCCGGGCCCGAGGAAACGGGGGGTGCATGAGCACGGAAGCGCGCCGCGCCTCCCTCCCCCCGCACCCCGACACCCCACCCCGCCCTGCCACCCCGCCGCCTCCCGGAACGCCTCCCCGCCCTCAGACGCCGCCGAGCCCGGAGCCTCCACCCCGCCCTGCCACCCCGCCGCGCACCGAGACACCGGCCGGCCCCGGGGTCCCGTCGCGCGCCGAGACGCCGTCGCGTCCCGACACGCCGCCGTCTCCCGAGCCCCGCCCCCGGCCCGGGACGCCGCCCCGCCCCGGTGCGCGGCCGGGGGCGGGCCCCGCGGCGGTGGCCGGTGCCTGCGTCCCTCCCGCCGTCCCGTCCAGCCCGCAGACACCGCCGGGCGCGGGCCCCGCGCCGCGCCCGGGGGAGCGCGGCGGCGGGTCCGCTGCCGCGCGGGGGGAGTCGCGAGGGCCCGGCGGAGCGTCCTCCTCCGCCACTCCGATGCAGCGCACGGATGGTTCCGACGGGGCCGTCCCCCCGGACGACGGACGGGCCGGGATCCCCGGCGACTCCGAGGGCTCCGGTGCCCGGACCCGCTACCCGCGCTTCCGGCTCGGTGCCTCCCGGTCCGGTGACTCCCGGACGGAGGACCCCGCGCCACCCCGAGCCTCCGCCCGCTTCCCCGACACCGCGCCGACCGTCGGCCGTGAGGTCCCGCGCGGCGGCGGGGTACCGCAGACGCCGCCCCACCGTCCCGGTGCCCCCGCCGAGACACCGAACGAGACCACCGCCCGCCTGCGCCCGATCCCCGCGGACCCGGCGGAGGACGCGACACCGGAACCGGCGGCCGGGACACCGCTCCCCGCCCCACGACCGGCCCCCGCCACCCCCGACCCCGCCCTTTCCTGGAGCACCCCGGACGCCCCGGCGTTCCCGAACGGCGCGCGCCCCCGGATCTCCTTCGGCGTGCCCGAGGGATACGACGGACCGGCCCGGCCCCGTCCGCTCGGCGGTCGCCCGAGGCCGCAGGCCCTCGCCGCCGCCGTCTGCCTCGTGCTCGGCGTGGGACTGCTCACCGGAGCCGTCACCGGCAGCTGGCTCGCCGGGGACTCCGGTGACGACGGCGCGCGCAGCGCGTACGCCGAGGCCGGGGAGCTGTGGCACAGCGTGCCCGTAGACCAGCTTTTCCCGCCCACAGTCCAGGGCAAGGGCGCGGGCCCCGGCGGAGCCGACCGCACCTGGACCCGGGTCGCCGTGGCTCCGGACGGCGACTGCGCCGGCGCCTTCGACCGGCTCCTCGCCAAGGTGCTCGACCCGGTCGGCTGCTCCCGCCTGCTGCGCGCCACGTACACCGACGCCACCCAGAGCTACGTCACCACCGTCGGCCTGCTCTTCACCAAGGCCGACGCCGCCGCCATGACCTCGCTGGCGGGCCGCTTCGAGAAGGAGGGCCTCGGCCGCCGGACCGACCTCATGCCCCTGCCGTACGCGGCGAAGGACACGGTCGCCGAGGGCTTCGGCCCCCCGCAGCGGGCCTCATGGACCGTTTCCGTGCTCACCGACGCCCCCGTCGTCGTCTACGCCGTCTCCGGCTGGGCCGACGACCGCACCGTCGACGAACCCGAACCCGCCGAGGAGGCCATCGAGTCGGGTGCCACGTCGGCCCCCGCCCAGGCCGGCCTCGGCCACGAGGCGCAGGGCCTCGCCGACCGCGTCGAACGCGCCCTGCGCAAGAACGTCGGCGCCCCCACGGAGCACCCGTCGTGACCCCCGCAGACATCCGCCGCGGGAGCGGGGCGCTGAGCCTCCTCCTCGCCGCCGCGCTCGCCCTCGTCCCGGCGTCCCCCGCGCACGCCGACGGCATCCGCGCCCAGCAGTGGGCCCTGGGTGCCCTCCACACCCAGGAGGCGTGGCGCACCACCAAGGGCGCGGGCATCACCGTCGCCGTCCTGGACACCGGCGTCGAGGCCGACCATCCGGACCTGGCCGGCAACGTGCTCACCGGCAAGGACCTGGTCGGCTTCGGGGCGAGCGAGGGCGACCGCTCCTGGGCCCGGCACGGCACCGCCATGGCCGGGATCATCGCCGGTCACGGGCACGGCCCCGGCAACGCCGAGGGCGTCATGGGCATCGCCCCCGAGGCCAAGATCCTGCCCGTGCGCGTGATCCTGGAGGACGGCGACCCCTCCCGCGCCAAGGCCCGCAAGACCCGCGGCAACGCCCTGGCCGAGGGCATCCGCTGGGCCGCCGACCACGGCGCCGACATCATCAACCTCTCCCTCGGCGACGACTCCGCCTCCGCCCACCCCGAGCCCGCCGAGGACGAGGCCATCCAGTACGCCCTGAAGAAGGGCGTGGTCGTCGTCGCCTCGGCGGGCAACGGCGGCGAGCTGGGCGACCACGTCTCCTACCCGGCCGCCTATCCGGGCGTGATCGCCGCGACCGCCGTCGACCGCTACGGCACCCGGGCCTCCTTCTCCACCCGCCGCTGGTACGCCACGGTCAGCGCCCCCGGCGTCGACGTGATCATCGCCGACCCCGACCACCGCTACTACGAGGGCTGGGGCACCAGTGCCGCCTCCGCCTTCGTCTCCGGGGCGGCCGCCCTGGTGAAGGCGGCCCACCCCGACCTCACCCCGGCCCAGGTCAAGTCCCTCCTGGAGGACACCGCCCGCAACGCCCCGGCCGAGGGACGCGACGACTCCCGCGGTTTCGGCTTCGTCGACCCGGTCGCCGCCATGAAGGCCGCCGGACGGCTGAAGCCCGAGGGTCTCAGGGCGGCGGCGTACGGCGACGAGTACTTCGGCCCGGGACCCGACGCCCCCGACTCCGACGACGACACCTCGGCCTGGGCCGCCCCGCTGGCCGGCGGCGCGGGCGGCGTCCTGGTGGTGGCGGCCGTGGTCCTGTGGCGAGGCCGCCGCGAACACCCCGACGACCTCTGATCACCCGGAGCCGCCACCCAGGGGTCCTCACCCGGAGCGCCCACGAGGGATGTTCACCCTCACCCCGGAGCAGCCACTAGGGGCCCTCGGAGCTCTCGTCCGTGAACACGCCCACCGCCGCCCGCGCCGCCGCCTCGGTCAGCGCGATCCCCTCCGCCTGCGTGCCGCTGCCCCGCGACACCACCGCCACCAGGTAGCCGTGGCCACCGGACTCGACCCGCCCGATGCTGTTGACCACCCACAGCCCGGTGGTGCTGCGGCGCAGCCAGCCGTTCTTCAGCGCCCACCCGCTACCGCCCGTCCCGCCGGACCCGTCGGCCGCCGCCGACACGCCCCACCGCTGACCGGCGGCGATCCGCTCCATCAGCTCCCGTACGTAAGCCCGTGAGGCCGCGGTCAGCTCCGAGCCGTCGGCGACGAACACCTGGCGCAACAGCGTGACCTGGTCGGCCGCCGTGGTCCGCGTCAGTCCCCACAGCGGGCCGTCGCCGCCCGTCGTCCCCGTCAGGCCGAAGCGCGCGTTCGCGGCGTCGAGTCCGCCGGCCGTCCCGATCGCCCGCCACAGCGCCGACGCCGACTCGTTGTCGCTGTTCTCGATCATCGCGGCGGCGTACGTCTTCTCCGCGGCCGTCAGAGAGCGCCCCGCGTCCTGGGCCTGGAGCAGCAACGCCGCCAGAATGTCGACCTTCACGATGCTCGCCGTGTCGTAGGCGCCCGTGCCGTACGCGGCGCTCCCGCCGGAGTCCGGGTCCAGCACCGCCACCGACACCTCTGCGCCGTCCGCCACCGTCACCGACGCCATGGCGGCCGCCAGCCGCGCGTCACCGTCCTCCGCCGGCCCGGCCGTCTCCACCGCTTCCTCCCCGCCCGAGGGTGCCGAGGACGCCGACGATACGGCGCCGCCCGCGCCCGGGCGTGCGTGGCCCTGCCAGTACACCGCGCCGGCGGCCGTGGCGCCGACGACGGCGCACGCGATCAGGGCGGGCCGTGTCCGGGAGGGCCGCCGCCGTGCCCGCCGGGCTCTGGAGGATGCCATGGCGGCGATCGTCCAGGCGGTTGCTGTGCGGAGCGTGGGCCGGAGGTGAAAACCGGGTCAGAGATGAGTCAGAGATCCCTGAGAGGCCGGTGGGAAGCGCCGTGCCCGCGCCCCGATAGGGTCGGGAACCGTGGCGAACAAGAACATCCCCGACTCCGCCTTCTCCGACGACGACGGCACCGCCGACCCCCGGCTGAGCGCCGCGCTCGCCGCCTGGGCCGAGGACCGCACCGCCGTGGCGCCGGTCCTCGAGGCGCTCAAGGGCGCCCGGCTGCTGGTACCCGTCGTCGCCGTACTCGGTGAGGTGGAGGAGGACGAGAACGGGCTGCGCCGGGAGAAGACCAGCGACATGGCCGTACCGACCCTGAAGGCCGGCGACCGCACCGCGCTCCCCGCGTTCACGTCCACCGCGTCGCTCGCCCGCTGGGACCCCGCCGCCCGCCCCGTCGCCGTACCCGTGCACCAGGCACTGGAGGCCGCCGCGCACGAGAAGGCGGACACCGTCGTCCTGGACCTGGCGGGGCCGGTGGCGTTCGAGCTGACCGGGCAGGTCCTGCTGGCGCTGGCCGAGGGGCGTACGACGACCGACCCGCTCGCCGACCCTGCCGTGGCCGGGGCCGTGCGCGCCGCCCTCGCCGACGAGCCCGCCGTGCTCCGCGCCCACCTCGGGCCGGGACGGGCCGACGGCACCCTGGCGCTGGTCCTCGACCCGGACGCCGACGCGGCGAAGGCGGCCCGCGCGGTCGCCGAGCGGCTGGCCGCCGACGACACACTGAGGGCCCGCCTGGTGCGCGGCCTCGACCTGGCACTGCTGCCGGCCGGGGCGACGCCGCCGGGCGAGCCCTTGTACGTGCGGGGGTAGCCGCGGGTCAGCGGGCGGCGGTCAGCCGTAGACCGCGCCCGTGTACTTCTCGCCCGGGCCCTGGCCCGGCTCGTCCGGGACGAGCGAGGCCTCGCGGAAGGCCAGCTGGAGCGACTTGAGGCCGTCGCGCAGCGGGGCCGCGTGGAACGAGCTGATCTCGGTCGCGGTCGCGTCCAGCAGGCCGGCCAGTGCGTGGACCAGCTTGCGGGCCTCGTCCAGGTCCTTGTGGTCCTCGCCCTCCTCGGTCAGGCCCAGCTTCACGGCGGCGGCGCTCATCAGGTTGACGGCGACCGTCACGATCACCTCGACCGCCGGGACCTCGGCGATGTCGCGGGTCATGGCGTCGAAGTCGGGATTCGCCGAGGATTCGGGAGGGGTCTCACTCATGCCGCACACGATAGGCGCAGCGGGGGAGCGGGCCCCACCCGGACTCGGTTAGCCCTTCCCCCGCCGAGCTGCTAACCTTGTGTAACGACCGGTCGGACACGTACGCCCACGGCGGCGAATCCGGCCCACAAGTGGAGGCTTCGAACTCCCACCTGGCCGTCCTCAGGACGGCGGGTCACCGGTCAGGCGGTCCCGTCCCAGCGGCGGTGACCAGCCCGAAATCGCGCCCCGCGGTCATCGCGGCGGTGCTCCGGTAGCAGTTCGAGGAGCTCCGCCTGTGATCGTCCGGGGCATTTTTTGTGCGCCGGCGCGGTTAGGTCTATCGAACACAGACGTTACGCGGCTGTCCGCCAGACCGTCGCGTGGTGCTACCGAGGAGGATCCATCAGCGCCGAGCCCCGCATCAACGACCGGATTCGCGTTCCCGAGGTGCGACTTGTCGGTCCCAGCGGCGAGCAGGTCGGGATTGTCCCGCTTGCCAAGGCCCTGGAGCTTGCGCAGGAGTACGACCTCGACCTCGTCGAGGTCGCGGCGAACGCCCGTCCGCCCGTGTGCAAGCTCATGGACTACGGGAAGTTCAAGTACGAGTCGGCCATGAAGGCCCGTGAGGCGCGCAAGAACCAGGCGCACACGGTCATCAAGGAGATGAAGCTCCGGCCGAAGATCGACCCGCACGACTATGACACCAAGAAGGGTCACGTCGTCCGGTTCCTCAAGCAGGGCGACAAGGTCAAGATCACGATCATGTTCCGTGGTCGCGAGCAGTCCCGGCCGGAGCTCGGCTACCGACTGCTGCAGCGTCTCGCGGAGGACGTCCAGGACCTCGGCTTCGTGGAGTCGAACCCGAAGCAGGACGGCCGGAACATGATCATGGTCCTCGGTCCGCACAAGAAGAAGACCGAGGCGATGGCCGAGGCCCGCCAGGCGCAGGAAGCGCGCAAGGCGGACGCGAAGGCGAACCCCGGCAAGTCGCAGAACGCCGCGGAGGCCGAAGCCGAGGCCCCGGCCGAGGCGCCCGCCGAAGCGTGACCCCGGGGGGCCGCCAGTCCCCAGGACACAACCGATACAAGAGCGACGCTCCACACCGTGCCCGGTTTCACGACCGGGCACCGGAGCGCCACCGACGAGGAGAGAACGGCGCTATGCCGAAGAACAAGTCGCACAGCGGTGCCAGCAAGCGCTTCAAGATCACCGGCTCCGGCAAGGTGCTCCGTGAGCGCGCCGGCAAGCGCCACCTGCTCGAGCACAAGTCGTCCCGCGTGACGCGTCGCCTCACCGGCAACGCCGAGATGGCCCCGGGCGACGCCGCGAAGATCAAGAAGCTTCTCGGCAAGTGACGTACGGGCGCCACTGAGCGCCGTACGGCAGGACCGGGACCCAATCGATACCGGGCCGCGTGAGGACCACCGCGGCCCCGCTACAAGGAGTTAACAAGTGGCACGCGTCAAGCGGGCAGTCAACGCCCACAAGAAGCGCCGGGCGATCCTCGAGCAGGCCTCCGGCTACCGCGGTCAGCGTTCGCGCCTGTACCGCAAGGCCAAGGAGCAGGTCACCCACTCGCTGGTCTACAACTACAACGACCGCAAGAAGCGCAAGGGTGACTTCCGCCAGCTGTGGATCCAGCGCATCAACGCCGCTGCCCGCGCCAACGGCATCACGTACAACCGCTTCATCCAGGGCCTGAAGGCCGCCAACGTCGAGGTCGACCGCAAGATCCTCGCCGAGCTGGCCGTCAACGACCCGAACGCCTTCGCCGCGCTCGTCGAGGTCGCGCAGAAGGCGCTGCCGAGCGATGTGAACGCGCCGAAGGCGGCGTGACGCTGCGCCGGCTTGAGCCGTAGTTGAAGGGACCCGCAGGCTGTGAGCCTGCGGGTCCCTTCGGTTGCCGCCCGGTACTGTCCGTTCCCGGCTGCGGGTTCGTGGTGGCTGGTCGCGCAGTTCCCGGCGCCCCTGGGGCGTTGCTCTTTGCGGCGAGACAGCCGCACCCCGCGTTGAGACATTTGTGAAGGTGATGGAACACATGGCGCCCGCCGCCCCCGAGCTGATCTCCCCCCGTTCCCCCCGTGTCGCCGCCGCGCGGCGGCTCGGGAAGCGGAACTTCCGGGGGAAGGAGCGGTTGTTCCTGGCCGAGGGGCCGCAGGCCGTGCGGGAGGCCGCCGGGTACGGGGAGACGCTGGTCGAGCTGTTCGCCACCGTCGAGGCCGCCGAGCGGTACGCCGACATCGTCGGGGCCGCCCGTGAGGTGGGCGCGCGGGTGCATCTCGCCGACGACGCGGTGATCCAGGACATCTCCACCACCGTCACGCCGCAGGGTCTGGTCGGGGTCTGCCGGTTCCTGGACACGCCGTTCGAGGAGATCCTCGCCGCGCGGCCCAAGCTGGTCGCCGTCCTCGCGCACGTCCGGGACCCCGGCAACGCCGGGACCGTGCTGCGCTGTGCCGACGCCGCCGGCGCCGAGGCGGTCGTGCTCACCGACGCCTCCGTCGACCTGTACAACCCCAAGGCCGTACGCGCCTCCGTCGGCTCCCTGTTCCACCTGCCGGTCGCCGTCGGCGTACCGGTCGAGCGGGCCGTCGCCGGGCTGCGGGACGCCGGGGTCCGGGTCCTGGCCGCCGACGGTGCGGGCGAGCACGACCTCGACGCCGAGCTGGACGCCGGCACCATGGGCGGGCCCACCGCCTGGGTGTTCGGCAACGAGGCCTGGGGGCTCCCGGAGGAGACCCGCGCCCTCACCGACGCCGTGCTGCGCGTCCCGATCCACGGGAAGGCCGAGAGTCTGAACCTGGCGACCGCCGCCGCCGTATGTCTCTACGCGTCGGCGCGTGCACAGCGCGCCGCCGGAGGGTGCCGCTCCGTCACCACGAGCTAGTAGGGTGACCAGCTCAGGGCCCCTGCGCGGTTGAGAGGTGGGGTACGGGGATGAGCGTCGGCACGAGCAGCGCACCGGGAGCAGGGGGCGCGCCGCGTCCGCCCGCGCCCCGTGCTCCCGGCGATCTCGCCGCTCCCGCCGGCCTCGGCGTCGATCCGGACCAGCTGCCCGACGGACTGGTCGTCGCGGACGAGCACGGGCGGGTGGTCTGCTTCAACGCCGCCGCCGCCCGTATTACCGCCACCCCGGCCGCCGAAGCCCTCGGACGGCCCTTGGAGAGCGCGCTGCCCCTGGAGGACCTGGAGGGGCGGCGCTGGTGGCAGCTCACCGACCCCTACGGCGGCCTCGCCATCCGCGTCCGCCAGCCCGAGCGCAACCTCCTGCTCCCCGGTGGCCGCGAGGTCCTGGTCACCGCCCGCTACGTGCGCACCGAGCCCCTCGGCCCCGTCCACCGCGTCGTCGTCACCCTGCGCGACACCGAGGCCCGCCGCCGTACCGAGCGCAGCCATGCCGAGCTGATCGCCACCGTCGCCCACGAACTGCGCTCCCCCCTCACCTCCGTCAAGGGCTTCACGGCCACGCTGCTGGCCAAGTGGGAGAGGTTCACCGACGACCAGAAGCGGCTGATGCTGGAGACCGTCGACGCCGACGCCGACCGGGTCACCCGGCTCATCGCCGAACTGCTCGACATCTCACGCATCGACTCCGGCCGGCTCGAGGTGCGCCGCCAGCCCGTCGACATCGGTGCCGCCGTGGGCCGGCACATCCAGGCGTACGTCGCCGCGGGCCAGGAGGCCGACCGTTTCCTGCTCCGGCTCGCGCAGCCGCTGCCCGACCTGTGGGCCGACCCCGACAAGGTCGACCAGGTGCTCAGCAACCTGCTGGAAAATGCGGTGCGGCACGGCGAGGGAACCGTCACCATTGACATCACGCCCACGGCGTCGCCCCGCGAGGGGGAGGACACCGGCACGTCGGTCACGGTGAGCGACGAGGGGGCGGGCATCCCGGAGGAGTCCATGAACCGCGTCTTCACCCGCTTCTGGCGGGGCAGCAAGCGCGGCGGCACCGGCCTCGGGCTGTACATCGTCAAGGGCATCGTCGAGGCCCACGGCGGCACCATCACGGTCGGCCGCGCCCCCGGCGGCGGCGCCGAGTTCCGATTTACGCTGCCCGTGGCGGCACCGGCGTACCTCAGCTGACAAGCACCTGAGACGGCCGACGGCCCCCACGGGCGTCATCAGCGTTCCACAGCCCCGTTAGACTCGGTCTTTGGCACCTTTGCGTCCAGATCCGCAGACGAAGCGTCGACGAAGCGTCTCCGCGCCGTCTGGGGACCGTAGACGGGGCGTCCCAGCCAGCCAATCGGAAGCACGGGAAGAGATGTCGGCACCGAATAAGTCGTACGACCCTGTCGAGGTCGAGGCGTTGAAACCGGAAGAGATCGAGCGCATGCGGGACGAGGCGCTCGCCGCCTTCGCCGCCGCGGACTCCCTCGACGCGCTCCAGGAGGCCAAGGTCGCCCACACCGGCGGCACCTCCCCGCTGGCACTGGCCAACCGCGAGATCGGCGCCCTGCCCCCGCAGGCCAAGGCCGAGGCCGGCAAGCGCGTCGGCATGGCCCGCGGCGCCGTGAACAAGGCGCTGGCCGCCCGCCAGGCCGAGCTGGAGGCCGAGCGCGACGCACGTGTCCTGGTCGAGGAGGCCGTGGACGTCACGCTGCCCTACGACCGCGTACCGGCCGGCGCCCGCCACCCGCTCACCACGCTCTCCGAGCGCATCGAGGACATCTTCGTCGCCATGGGCTACGAGGTCGCCGAGGGCCCCGAGGTCGAGACCGAGTGGTTCAACTTCGACGCCCTCAACATCGGACCGGACCACCCGGCCCGCGGCGAGGCCGACACCTTCTTCGTGGCCGGTCCCGAGGGCGGCTCCGAGTCCGGCGTCGTGCTGCGCACCCACACCTCGCCCGTGCAGATCCGCTCCGCGCTCTCGCGCGAGCTGCCGGTCTACGTGATCTGCCCCGGCCGCGTGTACCGCACCGACGAGCTGGACGCCACGCACACCCCCGTCTTCCACCAGGTCGAGCTGCTCGCCATCGACGAGGGCCTGACCATGGCGGACCTCAAGGGCACCCTGGACCACATGGTCCAGTCGCTGTTCGGCGCGGAGATGAAGACCCGGCTCAGGCCGAACTTCTTCCCCTTCACCGAGCCGTCCGCCGAGATGGACATGCTCTG
The DNA here is from genome assembly GCF_000772045.1 of Streptomyces sp. CCM_MD2014. Taxonomy (GTDB): domain Bacteria; phylum Actinomycetota; class Actinomycetes; order Streptomycetales; family Streptomycetaceae; genus Streptomyces; species Streptomyces salinarius. The sequence goes on from NZ_CP009754.1 coordinate 7,030,002, forward strand.
CTACGTCTGCAAGGGCGCGTCCGTCGGCAACCCCGACCGGCCCTGCCGCACCTGCTCCAGCGAGGGCTGGATCGAGCTCGGCGGCTGCGGCATGGTCAACCCGCGGGTGCTCACCGCCTGCGGCGTCGACCCCGAGAAGTACAGCGGCTTCGCCTTCGGGTTCGGCATCGAGCGGATGCTGATGTTCCGCCACAACGTCGAGGACATGCGAGACATGGTCGAGGGTGACGTCCGGTTCACTCGGCCGTTCGGGATGGAGATCTGATGCGGGTCCCGCTTTCCTGGCTGCGGGAGTACGTCGACCTGCCGGCCACCGAGACCGGCCGCGACGTGCAGGCCAAGCTGATTTCGGCCGGCCTCGAGGTCGAGACCGTCGAGCACCTGGGTGCCGACCTCAAGGGCCCCCTCGTCGTCGGCCAGGTGCTGACCATCGAGGAGCTGGAGGGCTTCAAGAAGCCGATCCGGTTCTGCACCGTGGACGTCGGCCGGGCCAACGGCACCGGTGAGCCGCAGGAGATCGTCTGCGGCGCCCGCAACTTCGCCGTCGGCGACAAGGTCGTCGTGGTCCTGCCCGGCGCCACCCTGCCCGGCGGCTTCTCGATCAGCGCCCGCAAGACCTACGGCAAGGTCTCCCACGGCATGATCTGCTCCAGCGACGAGCTGGGCATGGGCGACGACGGCACCCACGGCATCATCGTGCTGCCGCCGGAGACCGAGGTCGGCAAGGACGCCATCGACCTGCTCGAGCTGGTCGACGAGGTGCTGGACATCGCCGTCACCGCCAACCGCGGCGACTGCCTGTCCATCCGCGGCGTCGCCCGCGAGGCCGCCATCGCCTACGGCCTGCCGCTGCGCGACCCGGCGCTGCTCGACGTGCCCGCGCCGAACGCCTACGGCTACCCGGTGAAGGTCGCCGACCCCACCGGCTGCGACCGCTTCACCGCCCGCACCGTGACCGGCCTCAGCCCCGAGGCCCGCTCCCCGATCTGGCTCCAGCGCCGGCTCCAGAAGGTCGGCATGCGCCCGATCTCGCTCGCCGTCGACGTCACCAACTACGTGATGATGGAGCTGGGCCAGCCCCTGCACGCCTACGACCGCTCACTGGTCCAGGGCACCATCGGCGTGCGCCGGGCCGAGGAGGGCGAGAAGATCGTCACCCTCGACGGAGTCGAGCGGAAGCTGCACGCCGAGGACCTGGTCATCACCGACGACCGCGGCCCCATCGGCCTCGCGGGCGTCATGGGCGGCGCCGACACGGAGATCGCCGACCACGGCGACGCCGAGAAGGCGACGAGCGACGTGGTCATCGAGGCCGCCCACTTCGACCAGGTGGCCATCGCGCGCACCGCCCGCCGCCACAAGCTGTCCTCGGAGGCGTCCCGCCGCTTCGAGCGCGGCGTCGACCCGCAGGCCGCCGCCGCTGCCGCGCAGCGCACCGTCGACCTCCTCGTGCTGCTCGCGGGCGGCACCGCCGAGTCCGGCGTCACCGAGATCAGCGCGCCGCCCGTGCCGCACACGATCACCGTGGCGGCCGACCACCCGGACAAGGTCGCGGGCGTGACCTACGGCCGCGAGACCGTCGTACGCCGCCTCCAGGAGGTCGGCTGCGACGTGTACGGGCAGGACGAGCTGATCGTCACGGTCCCGTCCTGGCGGCCCGACCTCGACGACATCAACGACCTGGCCGAAGAGGTCATCCGCCTGGAGGGCTACGAGAACCTGCCCTCCACGCTGCCCCGGCCCCCGGCCGGCCGCGGCCTGACCGCCCGCCAGCGGCTGCACCGCCGCGTCGGGCGGGCCCTGGCCGGTGCCGGGTACGTCGAGGCGCTGAACTACCCGTTCGTCGGCGAGCAGGTCTTCGACCAGCTCGGCCTGGAGGCCGACGACCCGGCCCGCCGTGTCGTCAAGCTGGTCAACCCGCTCAGCGACGAGGAGCCCGCGCTGCGGACCACGCTGCTGCCCGGCCTGCTGGGCGCGCTGCGCCGCAACGACGGCCGGGGCGCGCACGACCTGGCGCTCTTCGAGACCGGCCTGGTCTTCCACCCGCGCGACGAGCAGCGCATCGCCGCCAACCTGCCGGTGGACCGGCGCCCGAGCGCGGACGACCTCGCCGCGCTGGACGCCGCGCTGCCCGACCAGCCCCGGCACGTCGCCGTGGTCCTGGCCGGTGCCCGCGAGCAGGCCGGCTGGTGGGGCAAGGGCCGCCCGGCCGACTGGGCCGACGCCGTGGAGGCCGCCCGCACGGTCGCCCGCGAGGCCGGCGCCGAACTGGGCGTCCGCAAGGGCCAGTACGGGCCGTGGCACCCGGGCCGCTGCGCCGAGCTGTCCGTCACCGTGGACGGCGAGGAGCGCGTGATCGGGCATGCGGGCGAACTGCACCCGCGGGTGCTCAAGGCGCTCGGTCTGCCCGCGCGGACCTGTGCGATGGAGCTGGACCTCGACGCGGTGGAGCGGGTCGGCGACGACACCCCGCAGGCGCCGGGCATCTCGACCTTCCCGGTCGCGACGCAGGATGTCGCCCTGGTCGTCGAGGAGTTCGTCCCGGCGTCCGAGGTCGAGGCCGCGCTGCGCGAGGGCGCGGGAGAACTGCTGGAGTCCATCCGGCTGTTCGACGTGTACGACAACGCGGAGCAGCTGGGCGAGGGGCGCAAGTCGCTGGCGTACGCGCTGCGCTTCCGCGCCGGGGACCGGACGCTGACGGTCGACGAGGCGTCGGCCGCCCGCGACGCGGCGGTCGCCCTCGCGGGCGAGCGGGTCGGAGCGGTACTGCGTAGTTAGGGTTCGCCCGAGGGGCGCGGGGTTACTGCCGGTTCGGCGGCTGCGGGTGCGTCGTCGCTCGCGCGGTTCCCCGCGCCCCTCGAGGGACGTCAGCGCGACGCGCCTTGCTTTTTCAGGGGCGCGGGGGACCTGCGCGCCCCGCCGCATCGCAGCCGCCGACGCACCCGCACACCGAACGGCGATTGGCCGCAGCGTGAAGCCGGCGGAGCCGTCCGCCCCGCCACGGAGTGTCGGGCAGGCAGCCGGGCGGACGGCGTGGATACGGGCCGCCGCACTGTACGAGGGGGAGCCGGCGGCCCGGCCGGCCTCTTTCGAGGCCCTTCAGTCAACCGGTCCGGAACTCTGCGCGACAGCGTGCACACGCTGCGGATGCGCGCACTCCGTTCACACCCCGTGTGAAGACCGACGCACTACGCTGTCGGGACCGATGCACCGGGGGGCCACCCATGCAGCCCAACACCCTGCTAGACGCGATCCTCGACGAGGCCGGGATCTCCCACGCGGGACTGGCCGCACACGTCAACCAGGCGGGGCGGGCGCGCGGGCTCGCACTGAGGTACGAACACACCGCCGTCGCACGGTGGTTGAAGGGCCAGCGGCCACGCGGCCAGGTGCCCGACCTGATCTGCGAGGTCCTCGCGGCCCGGCTGCACCGCCCCGTCACCCTCGACGACATCGGCCTCGGCGTGCCCGGCGAACCCGCCGCCCCGCACACCGGCTCGCTGTCCGGGTTCGTGGAGCGCGCCACCGCCCTGTGGCGCTCCGACCAGCAGCAGCGCCCGCACATCCTCGGTGCCCCGGCCCTCACCGGCACGCCGGCCGTGATGCCGGTGTGGGAGTGGGAGAACCCGCCCGAGGACACCGACGTCTCCCGCGGCGGACGGCACCGGGTCACCGCGGCCGACCTGGAAATGGTGCGCTGCGCCCGCACACACTACGAGCAGATGTACCGCAAGGCCGGCGGCATCGCGACCCGCGCCCGCATCGTCGGCTTCCTCAACTCCGAGGCCGCGCCCTTGCTGCGCGGAAGCTACACCGACGCCACGGGACGGCAGTTGCACCGGGCCACCGGAGGGCTGGTGGCCGTCGCCGGGATCTGCGCGTACGACTCCGACGCGCACGGCCTCGCACAGCGCTACTTCCACCAGGCGCTCCGGCTCGCCAAAGCCAGCGGCGACCGGGGGCTCGGCGCCTACGTCATCGCGCTGCTGGTCAACCAGGCGCTGTTCATGCGGGAGTACCGGCAGGCCGTCGCCTTCGCCGAGGCCGCGCTGCGCGCCGCCGGCCGGCACATCACCCCGGCGCTCGCCTCCGACCTGTACGCGATGCAGGCGAAGGCGTACGCGCACCTGGGTGACGGCAGCGGCGCGCTGTCCTGCATCCGCCGGGCCGAGCAGGCCGCCGAGCGCATCCGGCGCGGGTACGAGCCCGACGAGACCGGCTACGTCCAGCCCGGCCTGGTCAACGTCCAGGTGGCCGAGGCGCTGCTGAGCCTCGGCGAACTCGCGGCGGCCGGAGAGCACGCGGCGGCGGCCGTCGACACCCCGGCGCACGACCGGGGACGCGTGCACCGGCTCGCCATGCTCAGCACGATCGAGCTGCGCCAGGGGCACGCCGACAAGGCGGTGGCCACCGCCGTACGGATGGCGGAACAGGCCCGGGGCATGGAGTCCCAGCGGCTGCGCGACCGGCTGCGGGCCGTGCGCGAGCACCTGGTGAACAGCGGGTGCGCGGGCACGGCCGAGGCCGCCGAACTCATCGACGGGGCGCTGCGCGTCCCGCTGTGACCACCTGCCCTGCGCCCGCCCCTGCGCCGTGAGCGGCCGTCGTACGCCTGCTGCCGGAACGCCGGCTGCTGCGATATTGCCACCTACTCAAAGAAAGGTGGCAGAACCGTGCAGTGGACGAAAGAGAGCGAACAGAATGTGTACTCGAATCGCTGGTTCAGCGTGAATCTGGCCGACGTCGCGCTCCCGGACGGCCGGCACCTCGACCACTTCCTGATCCGGATGCGCCCCGTCGCCGCGGCCACCGTCGTGAACGAGGCGGACGAGGTCCTGCTGCTGTGGCGGCACCGATTCATCACCGACAGCTGGGGCTGGGAACTCGCGGCCGGCGTCGTCGAGGACGGCGAGGATCTCGCGGCGGCCGCGGCCAGGGAACTGGAGGAGGAGACCGGCTGGCGGCCCGGACCGCTGCACCGCCTGATGAGCGTGGAGCCCTCCAACGGCCTCACCGACGCCCGGCACCACATCTACTGGACCGACGAGGGCACGTACGTCGGACCCCCCGTGGACGACTTCGAGTCGGAGCGCCGGGAGTGGGTGCCCCTCAAGCTCGTACCCGACCTCGTCGCCCGCGGGGAGGTCCCGGCCGCCGGCATGGCGGCCGCGTTACTCCTGCTGCACCACCTCAGGCTCGGGCGCGATCAGCCGTAGGCGTAGAAGCCCGAGCCGCTCTTGCGGCCGAGGCGGCCCGCGTCGACCATGCGCTGGAGCAGCGGGGGAGCGGCGTACAACGGCTCCTTGTACTCCTCGTACATCGAGTACGCCACCGAGGCGACCGTGTCCAGGCCGATCAGGTCGGCCAGCTTCAGCGGGCCCATCGGGTGGGCGCAGCCCATCTCCATGCCGTTGTCGATGTCCTCGCGGCTGGCGATGCCCGACTCGAACATCCGGATCGCGGAGAGCAGGTACGGGATCAGCAGCGCGTTGACCACGAAGCCGGAGCGGTCCTGGGCGCGGATCGCGTGCTTGCCCAGCACCTTCTCGGTGAACAGCTGGGCCCGGCTGAGCGTGCCCTCGGAGGTGGTGAGCGCCGGGATCAGCTCGACGAGCTGCTGCACCGGGGCCGGGTTGAAGAAGTGGATGCCGATGACGTGGTCGGGCCGCGAGGTGGCGACCGCCAGTTTCACCAGCGGGATCGAGGAGGTGTTGGAGGCCAGGATCGCGTCCGGCCGGGTCACGACCTGATCGAGCACCTGGAAGATCTCGGTCTTGACCTGCTCGTTCTCGACGACGGCCTCGATCACCAGATCACGGTCGGCGAACTCGCCGAGGTCGGTGGTGAAGCTGAGGCGCGCCTGCGTCGCGTCCCGCTCCTCCTCGGTGATCTTGCCGCGCTCGGCCGCCTTGGACAGCGAGTTGTACAGCCGCGTGCGGCCGATCTCCAGAGCCTCGCCGGTGGTCTCGGCGACCACCACCTCCAGACCGGAGCGGGCGCACACCTCGGCGATGCCCGCCCCCATCTGACCGCAGCCCACCACGCCGACGCGTGCGATATCTCCCGAGATGCCGGTCACATCGTCCCTTTCGCTGACTCCACGGCTGGCAGCAGGCATGCCGGGGTCCCCGTCGCCTGCTCCGATCGAGCACGTTACCCCCGAATGGTCACGGATCCGTCTCCCGGGTCGGGCATGCTGAGGCCCCGTACACGATCCGTGACGACGCGGATCCACAGCGTTCAGGAGGTTGACCCATGGGCGGTGTCTCGCGCCGTGCCTTCACGGTGGCGGCGTTGTCGGCGTTCACACTGGCGCCGGGGCCGTCGGCCGCGGCCTCGGCGCCGGCGAAGCCGGAGCCCTCGCGCAGCGCCGCCGCCGGGATGCGGGGGATGTGGCTGGCCACCGTGGCCAACCACGACTGGCCCACGCGCGCGGGGCTGCGCGCCGCCGAGCAGCGCGCGGAGCTGATCGCGCACCTCGACAACGCGGTACGGCACCGCCTCAACACCGTGATGTTCCAGGTGCGGCCGGCGGCCGACGCGCTGTGGCCCTCGCCGTACGAGCCGTGGTCGCAGTACCTGTCCGGCAGCCAGGGCCGCGACCCCGGCTGGGACCCGCTGGGCACGGCCGTGAAGGAGGCCCACGCCCGCGGCCTGCAACTGCACGCCTGGTTCAACCCGTACCGCGTCGCCGTCCACGACGACCCCGCCCGGCTCGTCTCCTCCCACCCCGCACGCAAGAACCCCGGCTGGGTGGTGCCGTACGGCGGGCAGCTCTACTACAACCCCGGGCTGCCCGAGGTCCGGGCCTTCGTGCAGGACGCCATGATGGACGCGGTGGCGAGGTACGAGGTCGACGGGGTCCACTTCGACGACTACTTCTACCCCTATCCGGTGGCGGGCCGGAGCTTCGCCGACGACGGGGCCTTCAGCACCTTCGGCGCCGGCTTCGCCACGAAGGCCGACTGGCGGCGGGACAACATCGACCGCCTGGTGCGCGAGACGGCGGCCCGCGTCAAACAGATCCGGCCGGCCGCCCGCTTCGGCGTCAGCCCCTTCGGCGTGTGGCGCAACGCCGCCACCGACGAGCGCGGCTCGGACACCCGGGCGGGCGTGCAGACGTACGACGACCTGTACGCGGACACCCGCAAGTGGGTGCGCGAGGGCTGGCTCGACTACGTGGTGCCGCAGCTGTACTGGCACATCGGCATGGACGGCGCCGACTACGCGAAGCTGCTTCCCTGGTGGGCCGGAGTGGCCAAGGACAGCCGCACCCAGCTGTACGTGGGCGAGGCGCTGTACAAGTCCGGGGACCCGTCCCAGCCCGCCGCCTGGCGGGACCCGGCCGAACTCTCCCGCCACCTCACGCTGGCCGCGCGGTACCCAGAGGTCCGCGGGCACGTCTACTTCTCCGCGAAGGACGTCGCCGACGACCCCGGCGGCGCGATGGCGCGGCTCGCCGCCGACCACTACACGCGTCCGGCCGCCGTCCCGCGCTGAGTCGCCGCCGAGCGGACCGCGCTCACAGGCCTCAGAGCTGGACCTCCCTGTGCCGGATCTCCGAGTCGGGACCGGGCGAGCACACGGCCTCGTGCCCGTCCTCGAACCGGACCCGGTACGGGGGACTGCCGTCCCGGCCCATGACTTCGACGATCTCCGCGACCTTGTCGTGCTCACCGACCACCCGGCCGTGCTGGACCAACCGGTCGCCCTTGACTGCATGCATCCGTGAGGCCTCCTCACCTGTGCCGCCGGGCAGGGCCCTAACCCCGGGCCCGCTGGGTGACCGCGATGCACACCAGTACGGCCGCGGCCGTCAGCGGAGCGGCCACCGGCAGGTGCTCGCCCAGGAGAAGTACCGACCACACCAGTGTGAGCAGCGGCTGAGCCAGCTGCAACTGGCTGGCCTTCGGGATGCCGATCGCCGCCATGCCCCGGTACCAGACGACCAGACCGAGGAACTGCGACCCGATCGCCACCCACAGCAGCCCGGTCACACTGTGCGCCGTCAGATGCACCGGCTCGTACGACAGCGCCACCGCCGCCATCGGCGCCGCCAGCGGCAGGCACAGCACCAGCGCCCAGCCGATGACCTGCCAGCCCGGCATCACCCGGGCCAGCCGGCCGCCCTCCGTGTAACCGGCGGCGCACACCAGCAGCGCCGCGAAGAGGTAGGCGTCGGCCGAGGTCAACGCGCCGCCGCTCTGCTGCACCGTGAAGGCGATCACGGCCGCCGCACCCGCCAGGGCCGCGACCCAGAAGGTGCGCGAGGGACGCGTGCCGACGCGCAGGGCGGAGAACAGGGCGGTGGTGAGCGGGAGCAGACCCACCACGACGGCGGCGTGCGCGGTGGTCGAGGTCTGCAACGCGAGGGTGGTCAGCAGGGGGAAGCCCAGCACGACCCCGGCACCCACCACCGCGAGGCCGAGCCAGTGCCGCCGCTCGGGCGGTGCCACCCTCAGGACCAGCAGACAGGCCCCGGCGACCGCGGCGGCCAGGATGCTGCGCACGGCGATCAGGGACCAGGGGCCGAAGCCCTCCAGACCCCAGGCGGTGGCGGGGAAGGTGAGGGAGAAGGCGACGACACCGAGGGCGGCCTGGACGGTGCCGAGGGACCCGCCGCCGGTGTCCCCGCTCGTGACGCCGACTGCTATCCGGGATGACGTGATAGCGCTACTCTGTGCTCTCATGCAAGAGCGTAGCAGCGTCGCTGAGCTGGTGACCGTGTTGCGGCGGGAGCTCGACCGCTACTCGCCCGGAGGAAAGCTCCCGTCCAGCCGGGCCCTCGTGGACCGGTTCCGGGTGAGCCCGGTGACGGTCTCCCGCGCCCTGGCCCAGTTGGCCGCCGAGGGCCTGGTGGTCACCCGGCCCGGCGCGGGTGCCTTCCGGGCCCGGCCGCGCCCCTCGGCCGCACCCGCCGGGGACACCTCCTGGCAGGAGGTCGCACTCAGCGCCGACGGTGCCGCCGACCTGGTACCGCGCTCCGTGGACGCCTCCGGGGTGCTGGTCTCGCTGGCCGCGCCACCGCCCGGTGTCGTGGAGTTCAACGGCGGCTACCTGCACCCGTCGCTGCAGCCGGAGCGGGCGATGGCGGCGGCGCTGGCGCGGGCCGGACGGCGGCCCGGCGCCTGGGGACGGCCGCCCGTGGAAGGGCTGCCGGAGCTGCGGGAGTGGTTCGCGCGGGGCATCGGCGGGGCCATCACGGCGGCCGAGGTGCTGATCACCGCGGGCGGCCAGTCCGCGCTGGCCACCGCCCTGCGCGCCCTCGCCCCGCCGGGCACCCCCGTCCTCGTCGAGTCCCCGACCTACCCCGGCATGCTGGCCATCGCACGGGCGGCCGGCCTGCGTCCGGTACCCGTCCCCGTGGACGCCGACGGTGTACGGCCCGCCCTGCTCGCCGACGCCTTCCGCGCCACCGGCGCCCGCGTCTTCGTCTGCCAGCCCCTGTTCCAGAATCCGACCGGCGCCGTGCTCGCCCCCGAGCGGCGCGGCGAGGTGCTGCGCATCGCGCGGGCGGCCGGCGCCTTCGTCGTGGAGGACGACTTCGTACGGCGGCTCGTGCACGAGGACGCGGGCCCGCTGCCCGCCCCGCTGGCCGCCGACGACCCGGACGGCGTCGTCGTCCACGTCTGCTCGCTCACCAAGGCGACCTCGCCCAGCTTCCGGGTCAGTGCCCTGGCCGCACACGGCCCGGTCCTGGACCGGCTGCGCGCCATCCAGGTAGTCGACACCTTCTTCGTGCCCCGGCCCCTCCAGGAGGCGGCGCTGGAACTCGTCGGCTCGCCCGCCTGGCCGCGTCATCTGCGGGCCGTGTCCGCCGAGTTGAAGGCCCGGCGGGACGCGCTGACCTCCGCGCTGCGGCTGCGGCTCCCCGAGATCTCCCTGGCCCACGTCCCCTCCGGCGGCTACCACCTGTGGACCCGGCTGCCCGAGGGCGTTGGGGGCACCTCCCAGGCTTTCGGCTCCGGGGGAGAGGCCGCCCTGACCGCGGCCGCCCTGCGCGCGGGCGTCGCGATCACCCCCGGCCGCCCGTACTTCAGCGCCGAACCCCCGGCCGCCCATGTCCGGCTGAGCTTCGCCGCGGTCGCGAACGTCGGGGAGATCGCGGAAGGGGTACGCCGCCTGCGCACGGCCTGGCTGGAGGTGCGGGGCCGCTGACGCGCAGGCGCACCAGGGTGCCGCGCCGCCGGGCGAGCAGCCGGTGAGCCGGGGCGCACCCAGGGTGACCCACAGGTAACACCCCTTGACCTGGGCACCCTCGCGCTCCACCATCACCGCATGGCGCTTCGGGTCACGTTCGTCGCGGCCGCACGCAGCTCACCGCTGCTCGCGGAACGCTTCGACGACGACCGGCCGCTCGACCAGGCCGGATGGGACGAGGTGCTGCGCGCGGCGGGCGACCTCCGGCCGCTCGCCGCGGCCGAGTTGCGCTACTGCTCGCCCACGCCCCGCAGTCGCGCCACCGGTGACGCCCTCGGCTGTGCGCCGCTGCTCCAACTGGCCCTGCGCGACTGCGACATGGGCCGGTGGCGCGGTCTGACGCTCGGTGAGGCCATGGCCCGCGAGCCGGCGGCCGTGGACGCCTGGCTCGCCGACCCGCGCTCGGCCCCGCACGGCGGGGAGTCGCTGCTGGGCTTCATCACCCGGGTCGGCGGCTGGCTCGACACCCGTCCCGGCGAGGACGGCGACCGCATCGTGGCCGTCGCCGAACCCTCCGTGATCCGCGCGGCGCTGGTCTACGCGCTGAAGGCGCCGCCCGGAACGTACTGGAACCTGGACGTGCGTCCGCTCTCTACGACCACCGTGACGGGCCGCGCGGGCCGCTGGAACCTCCGCTTCGAGGGCGCACCGGACCAGGGCGCTGTCCGCCCGGTGTTTCGCGAAGGTAATCCGTCGTGAGCAGCAGGTCCTTGGCCGGGCCGCCCACCCGCCACACCGTTTGCCAGCGGTCCGGGTCCCGGACGGTGAACTCGCCGCGGTAGAGGTCGGCGGCGCACGGGTGGTCGGCCACGTGGTGTCCCGAGGTCAGGTCCAGGCCGTGGAAGGGGCGGCCGTCCGCGAAGCGCACGTCCGCACGGGCCGGTCCGTCCCCCGGCTCGTAGCGCAGCGTCCGCTCGGCGGGCCGGGACACGCCCTGCCAGGTGAAGACGCCCGACTCGCGGCTGATCAGCCCGCCGGCGTCGAGCGCGTCGAAGGACGTGACCCCCTCGAACCGGCCCTCCAGGCCGTTCGCCAGGTCCCGCACCGACCGCTCGGTGCGCCAGCGCCCCGCGAGAAACGCCAGTACGTCGGGCACCGGCCACAACTCGCCCATTTCCCCTCGCCTTCCCGCTCCGGCCCACTGGTTGCCGCGCGACCCATTGACGCGCACGGCCCCCCTCCCTATCTTGCCGTTCGAAGTGCTGACCAACGTCCGATATTTCGAACAACCTGAACGGTCCGAACGATTCATTCGAGCCGCGGAGTATCCATGTCACGCACCCGCTGGAGACTCGGTCTCAGCGTCACCGCCCTCCTGACGGCATCCGCCCTGCTGCCGTCCCCGGCACACGCGGAGGCCGCCGCCGACTACACCATCACCGTCGACCCGGCCGACCGGGGCCCCGCGATCGACGACACGATGTACGGCGTCTTCTACGAGGACATCAACCGGGCCGCCGACGGCGGCCTGTACGCCGAACTCGTGCAGAACCGCTCCTTCGAGTACTCCACCGCCGACAACGCCTCCTACACCCCGCTCACCGCCTGGACCGCCGACGGCACCGCCCGGGTCGTGGACGACGACGGCCGCCTCAACGAGCGCAACCGCAACTACCTCTCGCTGGGCGCCGGTTCAGCCGTCACCAACGCGGGCTACAACACCGGCATCCGCGTCGAGAAGGGCAAGAAGTACGACTTCTCGCTCTGGGCCCGCGCCGGGAGCGGGACCACCCTCACCGTCACCCTCCGGGACGCCGCGGGCACCCTCGCGAAGGTGCGCGAGGTGGCCGCCGAGGGGAAGTGGCGCAAGTACACCGCCACCTTCACCGCGACCCGCACCAGCAACCGCGGCCGCCTCGCCGTCGCCACCACCGCCCCCGCCGCCCTCGACATGGTGTCCCTCTTCCCCCGCGACACCTACAAGCACCAGCCGAACGGCCTGCGCAAGGACCTCGCCGAGAAGATCGAGGCCCTCGAGCCCGGATTCCTGCGCTTCCCCGGCGGCTGCCTGGTCAACACCGGCTCCATGGAGGACTACAGCGCGGACTCCGGCTGGCAGCGCCAGCGCTCCTACCAGTGGAAGGACACCGTCGGGCCCGTCGAGGAACGCGCCACCAACGCCAACTTCTGGGGCTACAACCAGAGCTACGGCCTCGGCTACTACGAGTACTTCCGCTTCGCCGAGGACATCGGCGCCATGCCGCTGCCCGTCGTCCCCGCCCTGGTCACCGGCTGCGGTCAGAACAAGGCCGTCGACGACGACGCGCTGCTGAAGCGGCACATCCAGGACACCCTGGACCTCATCGAGTTCGCCAACGGCCCCCGCACCAGCGAATGGGGCAAGAAGCGCGCCGAGATGGGCCACCCCGAGCCCTTCCACCTCACCCACCTCGAAGTCGGCAACGAGGAGAACCTCCCCAAGGAGTTCTTCGCCCGCTTCGAGCGGTTCCGCGCCGCCATCGAGGCCGCGTACCCCGACGTCACCGTCGTCTCCAACTCCGGCCCCGACGACTCCGGCACCACCTTCGACACCGCCTGGCAGCTCAACCGCGACGCCGGCGTCGACATGGTCGACGAGCACTACTACAACAGCCCGCAGTGGTTCCTGCAGAACAACGACCGCTACGACTCCTACGACAGGAACGGCCCCAAGGTCTTCCTCGGCGAGTACGCCTCCCAGGGCAACGCCTGGAAGAACGCCCTCGCCGAGGCCGCGTTCATGACCGGCCTGGAACGCAACGCCGACGTCGTCAAGCTCGCCTCCTACGCCCCGCTGCTCGCCAACGAGGACTACGTGCAGTGGAACCCGGACCTGATCTGGTTCAACAACCACGCGTCCTGGGGCTCGGCCAACTACGAGGTCCAGAAGCTGTTCATGAACAACACCGGCGACCGCGTCGTCCCCTCCGAGGCGACCGGCACGCCCGCCGTCAGCGGCCCAGTCACCGGTGCCGTCGGCCTGTCGACCTGGGCCACCAGCGCGGTGTACGACGACGTGAAGGTGACCTCGGCCGACGGCAGGACGCTCCTGTCCGACGACTTCTCCGGCGACGCCTCGCAGTGGACCCACTCGGGTGCCGGCAGCTGGACCGTGCAGGACGGCCAGTACGTCCAGACGGACACGGCCGCCGAGAACACCATGGTCACGGCGGGCGACCCGGCCTGGCACGACTACGACCTGCACGTGAAGGCCACCAAGAAGTCCGGCAAGGAGGGCTTCCTCGTCGCCTTCGGCGTCAAGGACACCGGCAACTACTACTGGTGGAACCTGGGCGGCTGGAACAACACCCAGTCCGCCGTGGAGCAGGCCTCCGACGGCGGCAAGTCGACGCTCCTGTCCAAGGCCGGATCGATCGAGACGGGCCGCGCCTACGACATCGACGTCAAGGTCCGGGGCCGCCAGGTCACCCTGTACCTCGACGGTGAGGAGTGGGGCAGCTTCACCGACGACAAGCCGGCCGAGCCCTTCCGCCAGATCGTCACGCGCGACGACCGCACCGGCGAGCTGATCGTCAAGGTCGTCAACGCCCAGGACACGGCCGCCCGCACCGCCGTCGACCTCGGCGGCGCCAAGGTCGCGCCCAGGGCCCGCGTCACCACGCTGGCCGCCGACCAGGACGCGGTCAACACCGAGACGGACGCGCCGGTGACCCCGGTGACCTCGACCTTCTCGGGGGTGGCGAGCGAGTTCACGTACACGTTCCCGGCGAACTCGGTGACGTTCCTGCGGATCAGACAGCGTTAGGGCCGGTCCGGCGGATCAGGTCGCAGGACAGGCACGGCACCTCGTCGACGCTGGTGAGCGGGGTCTGGTGCGTGCAGCCGCAAGGCGGAGGAGGGCGTCGACGCGGAGCGTCGGCAACCGACGACAACGCCGCGGGCGCGCGTGCCGGGCCCCGCGTCCGGGGCATGATCCGCCGGACAGGCCCCAGCCCGGCAGCGCCCGCCCCGGACCGGCGACGAAACCGCCCCACGGCGTCGCCGGTCCGGTTAGCGTGGGGACGCATGATCGTATGGCTCAACGGCACCCACGGTGCGGGCAAGACGACGACCGCCGTGCTCGTGCAGCGGCTGCTCCCGGACTCCCGGGTGTTCGACGCCGAGAAGATCGGCGAGGCACTCATGGACATCACGCCGGGGCTGCCCGAGACGGACAACTTCCAGCACTGGCCGCCGTGGCGGCCACTCGTCGTCGAGACCGCCCGCCGGGTGCTCGACTACGCCGGCGGCACCCTGGTGATGCCGATGACGGTGCTGGTCGAGGAGTACTGGCGGGAGATCGCGGGCGGCCTCGCCGCGCACGGGATCCCCGTGCGGCACTTCGTCCTCCACGCCGACCGGGAGACCCTGCGCGGGCGCATCGCGGGTGACACCGTACTGGGGCCCGACTCGCCGTTCCGGCTCCGGTACCTCGAGCCGTACGCCGAGGCCGCCCGCACCTGGCTGCACGCCGAAGCCGAGGTCGTCGACACCGCACACCTCACACCCGACCAGGCCGCGCTGCGCGTCGCGGAGGCCGTCAAGGGCTGAGACCGCGCAAGCGTGACCCCGCCCGGGCGTGCCCGGGCGGGGCGCTTGCGCCGGAGGGCCGGGGCCGGCGTCAGGCGGAGGGGCCGATTCCCAGGGCGGCGGCCCGGGCGGCGGCCGCCGCCCGGTTGGGGAGGTCCAGCTTGGCGAGGATGTGCTCGACGTGCGTCCCCACGGTGCGCGGTGTGATGTACAGCCGCTCGGCGATCTCCCGGTTGGTGCGGCCCGCCGCCACTTCCGCCAGCACCTGGGCCTCCCGGGGCGAGAGCTTGCCGGACCGCGCGTCCGGGCTGTGGCCCCGTCCGGCACGCGCGGCCGGGACGGCGGGCCCGGGCGGGGAGCCCGCGCCGGAGCCGACGGCCGCGGCGAGCGCCTCGGTGAGCAGGACGACCACGGCGCGCACCGGGTCGGGCGCGCGCCGCGGCCGGCGGGTGCTGACGTTCAGCATGCCCACGTACCGCCCGTCGGGGCCGAACAGGCACTGGGCCACACCGCCCTCGATGCCCAGGGGGGACAGCACCTCCCGGAAACCCGGGGAGGCCGCCAGGAGCTGCCGGGGCACGTCCGTGAGCCAGAGCCCTCCCCGGGCCGGGCCGTGCAGCACGGGAAACACCGGATCGTCGTGGAGGCGGGTCTCGATGTACGCGGTGGCGTCGTCCGGGTAGCTCCCGGCGAGGGTGGTGTGGCGCCGGCGCACCGGGTCCCACCGGGTCAGGGAGGCGTGGTCGTACTCCATGACCTCCGACAAGGCCGTCAGGACCGCGTCCGGCCCGGCCGCGCCGCGCGTGACGCTGTTGGCGGCCGCACGGACGTGGACGGCCGCGTCCAGGACGTCCGCCGTGCTCCGCTCCGCTGCCATCCTCCCAGCATGATCATGTGCCGGGGCGGGGTCAATCGCGGAGGGCGTCGTGGACGACCCGCCCGTCCACGACGGTGAGCAGGACGGGCATCTCCGGTATGTCGTGGGGGTCGGCGGTGAGCAGATCCCCGTCGAGCACGCAGAGGTCGGCGACCTTGCCGGGCTCCAGCGAGCCCTTCCAGTCGTCGGCGAAGTCCTGCCACGCCGCGTCGATCGTGTACGTGCGGATGGCCTCCGCCAGGCCGATGCGCTGCTCGGGTCCGCTGACCCGGCCGGCGGCCTTCGACTCCCGCAGCACCATGGTGGCGACGCCCTGACGCCAGTCCGGGAACGTGACGGGTGCGTCGGATCCGCTGGCGACCCTCACCCCGGCGTCGAGGGCGGCGCGGTACGGCCACGCGTACGCGGCTCTTCCGGGGCCGACGAAGGCCTCCTCCATGTCCGCGACGGTCCACTTGATGGTGGGGTTCATGTTCACCCCGAAACCGTGCGCGGCCAGCACCTCCATGCTGTGCGCGGTGAGGAAGTCGCCGTGGATGACGTAGTGGCGGGGGTCGGGCCGCGGATGCCCGGCCACGGCCGCGGCGAAGGAGTCGGCGACGGTGTCGATGGCCCGGTCGCCGGTCACGTGCACGCCCAGCTGGTGCCCGGCGGCGTGGGCGTGCCGGATCATGGCACCGATCTCGGCGACCCGCTCGGCGTCGGTCTCGCCGCCGACGCACAGCGAGCCGCAGCCGCCGCCGACGTAGGGCTCGTGCATCCACGCCGTCCGGTTGGGGACGATGCCGTCGGCGAAGATCTTGACCCCGAGGATCGCGAGGCGGCGCGGATCGGTGCCGCGGGACTCGTCGAGGGCGTCGAGGGCCCGGGCGAACTCCTCGGCGGTGCTCGCCATTCCGGTGGGCAGGAGCAGAACGCCGACACGGGCGGTCAGCTCGCCGTCGGCCAGCAGCCGGCGGTAGACGTCGAGGGTCTCGGCGCCGAGCGCGCCGCGCATGATGCCGGCGCCGCCGGGGCCGAGCCCGGGTTCGGTGTAGCTGGTCACGCCGAGCCGGGCGAGCGTGGCCAGGGTCGACCTGACGGCGTCGGTCCGCTCCCGCCGGCCGAGCGGCGGCAGCGCGTTCTGGACGAGGGCCTGGGCTCCCTCCTGGAGCAGCCCGGTCGGCTCCCCGGCCCCGTCCACGACGACGGCCCCGCCCGGCGGCGCGACGGTGCGGCGGTCGATGCCGACGAGCTCCAGGGCTTTGGAGTTGACCCAGGTCGCGTGCCCGGAGAAGGAGTACAGGGCGACGGGGCGGTCCGGGCTCACGGCGTCGAGGTCGTGGCGCGAGGGCAGCCTCGACGGATCGCGGACGCACTCGTCGAGGTAGCCGGTGTCCCAGCCGTGCCCGGTGATCCACTCGCCCTCCGGGGTCCGCCCGACGGCCTCCCGCACCGCCGCGGCCACGTCCGCCAGGGACGAGACGGCGGGATGGCCGACGTCGAGGGAGAGCGGCGGCGTCGCCATGCCGAAGGCGCAGCCGTGCAGGTGGGAGTCGTTGATGCCGGGAAGGAGGGTCGCCCCGCGCAGATCGACCACGCGCGTGCCGGGCCCGGCCAGCGGCGCCACGTCGTCCCTCGATCCGACGGCGCTGATGATCCCTCCGGTCACCGCCAGGGCCGAGGCGACGGAGAACTCCGCGTCGACCGTCACCACTCGCCCGCCGACGAACACCAGATCCGCGTACGCGTCCACAGAAGGTCCTTTCACCACCGGGCGCGCCAGGACGCCCGGAAACGATCTCCCGAGGACTATGGCCGCGCCGTCGGCCCCGGCACATCGGTCATCCCACCGATACGCGCACGCGCCGGGGCGGGATTGCATAAACGTGCAAGGAAACGTATAGTCATGCCATCCAGGAGGAGGGTTTCCCATGGCGGTACGTGCGGCGGTGGCCGGAGCGAGCGGGTATGCGGGCGGTGAGCTGCTGCGCCTGCTCCTGACCCACCCCGAGGTGGAGATCGGCGCCCTGACCGGCAACTCCAACGCGGGTCAGCGGCTCGGCGCGCTGCAGCCGCACCTGCTGCCGCTGGCCGACCGGGTGCTGGAGCCGACCACGGCGGACGTCCTCGCGGGGCACGACGTCGTCTTCCTCGCGCTGCCGCACGGGCAGTCCGCCGCCGTCGCCGAGCAGCTCGGCCCGGAGGTCCTCGTCGTCGACATGGGCGCCGACTTCCGGCTCAAGGACGCGGCCGACTGGGAGACGTTCTACGGCTCCCCGCACGCCGGCACCTGGCCCTACGGCCTCCCCGAACTTCCGGGCGCCCGCGCCGCGCTGGAGGGGTCCAAGCGCATCGCGGTGCCCGGTTGCTACCCCACGGCCGTCTCCCTGGCCCTCTTCCCCGCCTACGCCGCCTCACTGGCCGAGCCCGAAGCGGTGATCGTCGCCGCCTCCGGGACGTCCGGCGCGGGCAAGGCGGCCAAGCCGCACCTGCTGGGCAGCGAGGTCATGGGCTCCATGTCGCCGTACGGCGTCGGCGGCGGCCACCGGCACACCCCCGAGATGATCCAGAACCTCGGCGCGGTCGCCGGCGAGCCGGTCACCGTCTCCTTCACGCCGACCCTCGCGCCGATGCCGCGCGGCATCCTCGCCACCTGCACCGCGAAGGCCAAGCCCGGCGTCACCGCCGAGTCGGTCCGGGCCGCCTACGAGAAGGCCTTCGCCGACGAGCCCTTCGTGCACCTGCTGCCCGAGGGACAGTGGCCCGCGACCGCCTCCGTGTACGGCTCCAACGCCGTCCAGGTGCAGGTCGCGTACGACGCCGCCGCGGGCCGGATCATCGCCATCGGCGCCATCGACAACCTGGCCAAGGGCACCGCGGGCGGTGCCGTCCAGAGCATGAACATCGCCCTCGGTCTCGACGAGACCACCGGACTGACGACGATCGGAGTTGCGCCGTGAGTGTGACGGCAGCAAAGGGATTCACGGCGGCGGGCATCGCCGCCGGGATCAAGGAGAGTGGCAACCCCGACCTGGCCCTCGTGGTCAACACCGGCCCCCGACGCTCCGCCGCGGGCGTCTTCACCTCCAACCGCGTCAAGGCCGCGCCGGTCCTGTGGTCGGAGCAGGTCCTCAAGAGCGGTGAGCTGACCGCCGTCGTGCTCAACTCCGGCGGCGCCAACGCCTGCACCGGGCCCAAGGGCTTCCAGGACACCCACGCCACCGCCGAGAAGGCCGCCGACGTGCTCGGGACGGGCGCGGGCGAGGTCGCCGTCTGCTCCACCGGGCTCATCGGCGTACTGCTCCCCATGGACAAGCTGCTCCCGGGCGTGGAGACGGCCGCCGGTCAGCTCTCCGAGCACGGCGGCGAGAAGGCCGCCATCGCCATCAAGACCACCGACACCGTGCACAAGACGTCCGTCGTGACGAAGGACGGCTGGACCGTCGGCGGCATGGCCAAGGGCGCGGGCATGCTCGCCCCCGGGCTCGCCACCATGCTCGTCGTGATCACCACCGACGCCGACCTGGAGACCGAGGCACTGGACCGCGCCCTGCGCGCCGCCACCCGGGTCACCTTCGACCGGGTCGACTCCGACGGCTGCATGTCCACCAACGACACCGTGCTGCTGCTCGCCTCCGGCGCCTCCGGCGTCACCCCCGAGTACGACGCCTTCGCCGAGGCCGTCCGCGCCGTCTGCGACGACCTCGGACAGCAGCTGATCCGCGACGCCGAGGGCGCCAGCAAGGACATCAGGATCGAGGTCGTGAACGCCGCGACCGAGGACGAGGCCGTCCAGGTGGGCCGCACCATCGCCCGCAACAACCTGCTCAAGTGCGCCATCCACGGCGAGGACCCCAACTGGGGCCGCGTGCTCTCCGCCATCGGCACCACGTCCGCCGCATTCGAGCCCGACCGGCTCAACGTGGCCATCAACGGCGTCTGGGTCTGCAAGAACGGCGGCGTCGGCGAGGACCGCGACCTGGTCGACATGCGCTACCGCGAGGTGCACATCGTCGCCGACCTCGCCGCGGGCGACGCCACCGCCACCATCTGGACCAACGACCTCACCGCCGACTACGTCCACGAGAACAGCGCGTACTCCTCATGAGCAACGGAACGAGCAACGCACCCACGCGGAAGCACACCGCGCTCCCCAAGGCCCAGATCCTCATCGAGGCGCTGCCCTGGCTCACCCGGCACCACGGCAGGACCGTCGTCATCAAGTTCGGCGGCAACGCCATGATCGACGAGGACCTCAAGGCCGCCTTCGCCCAGGACGTCGTCTTCCTGCGGCACGCCGGCCTCAAGCCCGTCGTCGTGCACGGCGGCGGTCCGCAGATCAGCGCCGCCCTCGACAAGCACGGCATCGTCAGCGAGTTCAAGGCCGGACTGCGCGTCACCACCGAGGACGCCATGGACGTCGTACGGATGGTGCTCGCCGGACAGGTGCAGCGCGAGCTGGTCGGGCTGCTCAACCAGCACGGACCGCTCGCCGTCGGCCTCACCGGCGAGGACGCCCACACCCTCACCGCCACCAAGCACCAGCCCGAGATCGACGGCGAGCTCGTCGACATCGGCCGGGTCGGCGAGATCACCGAGATCGACACCGGTGCCATCGAGGCACTCCTGGCCGACGGCCGCATCCCGGTCGTCTCGTCGATCGCCCGTTCCCAGGACGACCACCATGTCTACAACGTCAATGCTGATACGGCGGCTGCGGCACTCGCTGCGGCGCTCGGCGCCGAGACTCTCATGGTCCTCACCGACGTCGAGGGCCTCTACGAGGACTGGCCGGACTCCGACGAGGTGATCAGCCGTCTCACCGCGTCCGAGCTGGAAAAACTGCTGCCCGACCTGTCCAGCGGCATGGTGCCGAAGATGGAGGGCTGCCTGCACGCCGTGCGCAACGGCGTCACCACCGCCCGCGTCATCGACGGCCGGGTCCAGCACTCGATCCTGCTGGAGATCTTCACCGACGAGGGGATCGGCACGATGGTCGTGCCGGACGAAGAGGGGGAGTCGTGAGCAACGCGGAGCTGACCGAGCGGTGGCAGGGCACGCTCATGAACAACTACGGCACGCCGCGCCTGCCGCTGGTGCGCGGTGAGGGTGCCCGGCTGTGGGACGCCGACGGCACGGAGTACCTCGACTTCGTCGGCGGCATCGCGGTCAACGCGCTCGGCCACGCCCACCCCGCGGTGGTCGACGCCGTGAGCCGGCAGATCGCCTCCCTCGGCCACGTCTCCAACCTCTTCATCGCCGAACCGCCCGTCGCCCTCGCCGAACGGCTCCTCCAGCACTTCGGCCGCGACGGCAAGGTCTACTTCTGCAACTCCGGGGCCGAGGCCAACGAGGGCGCCTTCAAGATCGGGCGGCTGACCGGGCGGCCGCACATGGTCGCCACCGAGGGCGGATTCCACGGCCGCACCATGGGCGCCCTGGCGCTGACCGGCCAGCCCGGCAAGCAGGAACCGTTCCTGCCGCTGCCCGGCGACGTCACGCACGTGCCGTACGGCGACCCGCAGGCGCTGGCCGCCGCGGTCACCGAGGAGACGGCGCTGGTGGTCATCGAGCCGATCCAGGGCGAGAACGGCGTCGTCGTCCCGCCCCCCGGCTACCTGAAGGCGGCCCGCGCCATCACCGCCGCCACCGGTGCGCTGCTCGTCCTCGACGAGGTGCAGACCGGCATCGGCCGGACCGGACACTGGTTCGAGTACCAGGCCCACGAGGGCGTCCTGCCGGACGTCGTCACCCTCGCCAAGGGCCTCGGCGGCGGGCTGCCGCTCGGCGCGACGGTCGCCTTCGGCCGCGCCGCCGACCTGCTCCAGCCCGGCCACCACGGCACGACCTTCGGCGGCAACCCGGTCGCCTGCGCCGCCGGACTCGCCGTCCTCGACACCATCGCCGGCGAGGGACTGCTGGACAACGTCAAGCGGCAGAGCGAGAAACTCCGGGGCGGCGTCGAAGCCCTCGGCCACCGGCTGGTCGCCCATGTCCGGGGCGCCGGACTCCTCCTGGGTATCGTGCTCACCGAGCCGCTCGCCGCCCGGGTGCAGCAGGCGGCTCAGGACGCCGGAATCCTGGTGAACGCGCCCGCCCCCGATGTCGTACGGCTGATGCCCGCGCTGAACCTCGGCGACGACGTGGTGGACGCGTTCCTCGGGGCGCTGCCCGGCATTCTTGACCAGGCCGCCGAGACGGCCCACGGGGACGGACGATCCGGAGAATGAGACGACGATGAGTCACGCGCAGGAGCACGAGCAGACGGCCGGGCCCGCCCTGCCGCAGACCCGCACCGCACGCCACCGCCGGATCGTGGACATCCTCAACCGGCAGGCGGTCCGCTCGCAGAGCCAGCTGGCGAAGCTGCTCGCTGACGACGGGCTCACCGTCACCCAGGCGACGCTCTCCCGGGACCTGGACGAGCTGAACGCGGTCAAGATCCGCAACACCGACGGCGACCTCATCTACGCGGTGCCCAGCGAGGGCGGTTTCCGCACCCCGCGGGCGCCGCTCGGGGAGTCGGCCAAGGAGGAGCGGATGCGGCGGCTCTCCGCGGAGCTGCTGATCTCCGCGGAGGCGTCCGCGAACCTCGTGGTCCTGCGCACCCCTCCGGGGGCGGCGCAGTTCCTCGCCTCGGCCATCGACCAGGCGGAACTGCACGACATCCTGGGGACGATCGCGGGTGACGACACGCTGATGCTGATCAGCCGGGACCCGACGGGCGGGCAGGCCCTGGCGGACCACTTGCTGCGCCTGGCCCAGAACGGGGGCTGAGCTCCGCCGACTGCGGGTGGTCGGTGGCCGGCCGCGCAGTTCCCCACGCCCCCGCGGCCGAGGACAGTCGTGCCGCTGGGGCGGCACGGGTGGGCGCGGGCGGCACCCCGCGGACGCGGGCCAGTGCCACGCCGGTACCTCAGCCCAAACGAGCCGCCAGCCCTCCCGTGCACCGCACCTCGTCTCCCGCCGTGATCAGCAGCCCCTCGACGCCGGGCAGTGACTCCAGCCACCGCAACCCGTCCCGCGCCCCCATCGCGAAGGCCGCCGTCGCCCAGCAGTCCGCCCACGTCAGCCGGGGCGCCACCACCGTCACGGACAGCAGGTCGGTCACCGCCGAGCGTCCGGTGCGGGGATCGACGACGTGCGCGCCCCGCTCGGCGGAGCCGGACGTCGCCACGGCCAGCTCCGCCGTCCCCGCCGCCGAGACGACCGCCGCGAGGCCGCCCGGCCGCAGCGGGTCCGACACCCCGACCCGCCACGGACGTGCCGCACCCGGCGTCCCGAGCAGCTGCACGTCCCCGCCCCCGTTGACGCTGACACCGCTCGCACCGGGGACCAGCGCCGCGATCCGCCGCGCCGCACGCTCCACGGCCCAGCCCTTGACGATGCCGGTCGGATCGAGCCGGCCCCCGTACCGCGTGCTGAACCAGCCGTCGCTCACCCGCTCCGCCTCCGCCGCCAGCTCCAGCACCTCGGCGACCTCCGGCGCACAGGCCCCGACGGTCAGTTCGCCGCGCGCCAGCCGCGAGATCTCGCTGCCGTCCCGGTACGTGCTGAACACCTCGTCGGCCCGGTGCAGTCCGGCGACCGCCTCGTCCAGCGCCGCCCGTACCGACGCGGGTTTCCCGCCGCGGACGTCGAAGGAGAAGACGGTCCCCATCGCCTCCTCCACGTGACGCACCACGGCGGGAGCCTGTGCGGACCCGGACTCGGACCCGGCCCCGGCCCCGGACTCCGGCTCGGCCTCGGTCACGGCGTCAGCCACCGGCCCGGTCCAGTGCCGACTGGAGGGACTGTTTGTACCCCGCGCTGGTGTAGGTGGCCCCCGACACCGCGTCGATGTCGGCGCTGCCCGCGGCGACGGCGGCCCGGTCGAGCTTCGGTACGGCGTCGGCCGTAATGCGGTCGCTGCGGCCGCCCTTGGGCGCCTGGAGGGTCTCGACGTCGGTGATCTTCCCGCCGCTGACCGTCACCCGGACCTGCACGGGGCCGTACTGGGTCTGCGCCGCGTCACCGGTGAGCACCTGCGTGCCCTGCCCGGCTCCGGCGCCCTCTTCGGCGGCTCCGGCTCCGGCTCCCGCTCCGGCTTCGGCGCCGGACCCGGCCGCCGCGGCCGCCTTGTCGAGGGCCGACTGGAGGGACTTCACGTACCCGGCGCTGGTGTAGGTGGCTCCCGAGACCGCGTCGATGTCGGCGCTGCCGGCCGCGACCGCCGCCCGGTTCAGCCTGGGCACCGCGTCCGCGGTGACCCGGTCGCTCTGCCCGCCCTTGGGCGCCTGAACGGCCTCGGCCTTCGTGATCTTCCCGTCGCTCACGGTGAGCCGGACCTGCACGGGACCGTACTGCGTAGCGGCCGCGTCACCCGTGACGGTGCCGGCCCCGGCGCCCCGGCCGCCCTGCGGCGACTGTGCGGCCGCGGGCGGCGCCGCGCCGCCCGCCGCCGAGGCGGAGCCCGGATCGGACGCCGGTTTCAGTGACAGCAGCAGCACGATCCCGGACACGGTGGCGGCCCCGGCGAGCACGGCACGCCGAACGGGGTGGCTTTTCCTCATGGGTCCTGGACTCCTGATGACCGTCGCTCACATCTCGAACGACTCGTGGTGGATACGGCGGGCGGGGACCCCCGCGCCGCGCAGTGCCTCGTACACCGACTGGGCGAAGCCGGGCGGCCCGCACAGGAAGACGTCGTGGCGCTCGACGTCCGGGATCTTCCGGGCCAGGGTCTCCGCGGAGATGTCCGGGCGTTCCCCGTCCGGGCTGTTGACCGCGTACATCAGCCGGGCACCGCGCTCGTCGGCGATGCCGGCCAGTTCGTCCCAGAGCGCCAGGTCCTGGGTGCTGTTGGCCCGGTAGAGCAGCGTGATGTCGCCGGAGGCACCGGGCAGCGTCTCGAACAGCGCCCGCATCGGCGTGATCCCCACCCCGCCCGCCACCAGCAGCACCTTGCCGCGGCTGCGGCGCTGTGCGGTCAGGGCGCCGTACGGCCCCTCCGCCCACACCCGGGTGCCCGGCTCCAGCTCGCGCAGCCGGGCGCTGTGGTCGCCGATCGCCTTCACGGTGATCCGGAGCAGGTCCGGGCGCGGCGCCGCCGACAGCGAGTACGGGTGGGAGCTGAACCGCATCCCCGGCGCGAGGAACCGCCAGCGGAAGAACTGCCCGGCCTGCGCACCCATCCGGTGCAGGCGGCGCCCGCCGATCAGCACCGACACGATGCCGGGCGTCTCCTCGATCACCGCCTCTACCCGCATCCGGTGCCGCAGATTGAGGCGCAGGGGGGTCAGCACCCGGTACCAGAGCACCAGGGCGGTCACCGAGCCGTACAGCGCGTACCAGACGGTGCCGGCGAGCGGCTCGACGGCGAAGTCGTTGCCGGTGGTCAACTGGTGCCAGAAGGTCAGGAACACCGCCGCGTAGGTGAGCAGGTGCACGTGGTACCAGGCGTCGTACGGGATGCGGCGGCGCACGGGGCCGACGGACAGCAGCCCGATGACGACCAGCAGGCCGGTGCCGACGGCGGCCTTGCCCATGTCCGGAAGCCGGTTCACGGAGTCGACCGTCTGCGTGACGATGTCGCCGAGGCCCTTGCCGGCCTGCGCCGCGTAGCCCCACATGATCAGGAAGACGTGGGCGAGGACCAGGCAGAGGGTGTAGCGGCCGGTCATGGCGTGCCAGCGGGCGACCCGGTCGGACCCGACCCGCCGCTCCAGCGCCGGCACCCGGGCCATCTGCAGCACCACCAGCGCCATCAGGTACCCGGCGAGCAGACCGGTGATCCGGCCCGCGCCGAGGATCCTGCCGGTGTCGTCGGAGATGGCGGGCGTGTTGCGCCACCACAGCCACAACACGCCCGCCGCGCCCGCCCACACGGCGAGCAGCAGGGGGACGGCGGGGGAGCGGCGCGGACGGATGCGCCGCATCGTCTGACGGCGGGCGGCACGGCCGCCGGCGAGCGTGGTGGTCACGGTTCCTCCGTGGGGACTTGACCCTTGGCCCACAGATACGCGCCGTGCCGGTCGAGCGTTCAGCCGTGCCGGCCGTGCCCTCCGGATTCAGTAGCGGGTGATCGCCGTCGCCCCGCCCGAGGTCCCGATCGCGAGGTGCGGCCGCTGCGCCGGCCGTGCCCACCGAAGGATCCGCCGCATGGCGTCCTCGGGCACCGACACGCAGCCCGCCGTCGCCCCGCGCCCGTCGACGTGCAGGAAGATGCCCGCGCCGCGGCCGCGCACGGGGCGGTCGTAGTTGAAGCCGACGACCAGGGCGTACGCGTACTGGGTGCGGTACGCGATCAGGTGCTCGGCCTCGGCGGCGCGGCAGTCGGCGGGGCGCGGCTCGGTCCAGCGGTTGTAGGAGCGGGAGGCGTTGTCCTGGCACCACCAGGAGTCCTGCCGGACCGGGCGGTACCGGTACGCCGTCCCGCGCGGTGCCGCCTCGATGCCGAAGGCGTACGGCAGGCCGTACAGCCCGGTCGGCGTGGTGTTCGTTCCCTGGACGCGCGTGGCCCCTTCGGTGAGTCCGCCGGAGCCGAAGCGGGCGGGCGCGGAACCGGCCGCCACCCAGCGGCCGTCGCCGCCGCGGTCCCACCAGGTGACGGTGCCCGTGGTCGATCCGGTGTCCGGCGCGACCGCGGTGATCAGCTGGGTGCCGCCGCCGGTGTCCGCCATCCGGGCCGGCAGCGGCCGGGAGGCGGACCCGTCGGCGGGGCCGGCACCGGGGGTGAGGAGGGAGGCGGAGACGAGGACGGCGACGAGGACACCGGGGCGCATGGCTCAGACGCTAGACGGGGGCAGGGGAAGCGGCAGCCCGGGGAGACCGTCAATGCTGTGGGCGATGTGCTCCTTCTTGGTGAAGTACGCGCTGAGCGAGGCGTCGTCCTCACGGGCGAACCGTTTGCCGTGCAGGTCCCGGTCGCTCTCGTAGGCCATGAAGGGGACGGCGTAGCCGCAGGTGTCGCGGATCAGCTCGGCGTGCACGACGATGACGGCGCGCAGACCGTGCACGGTGGTGTCGATGTCCGGGAAGTGGGTGAGCAGTTCCGGGAAGCGGGGGTCGTCGCGGAAGACCGGCTCGCCGCGGCCGTGGACCCGCACGATGTTCGGGGGGCCCTGGAAGGCGCACCACATCAGGGTGATGCGCCCGTTCTCCCGCAGGTGTGCGATGGTCTCCGCGTTGGAACCCGCGAAGTCGAGGTAGGCCACGGTGAGTTCGTCGAGCACCGCGAAGCAGCCGGTGAGGCCCTTGGGGGACAGGTTGACCGTGCCGTCGCCGGCCAGGGGAGCGGTGGCGGTGAAGAAGAGAGGCTGCGCCTCGATGAAGGTGCGGAGTCTGCCGTCTATGCGCTCGTAAGTCTTTCCCATGTCTAACGATTATGGGGTGCGGGGCGGGGCGGGCGCCGCCGAGCCGCGAGATTGACGAATCATGCATGGTTCTGCATACTCATGCAGGACAGTGATCGTACGGTGAGGAGCGACCCAAGTGAGCAGCAACAGCGGTGACGTCCGGCTCTGGGGCGGCCGTTTCGCCGACGGTCCCGCCGAGGCCCTGGCCAAGCTGTCCGCGTCCGTCCACTTCGACTGGCGGCTCGCGCCCTACGACATCGCCGGTTCGCGTGCCCACGCGCGCGTGCTGCACAAGGCGGGGCTGCTCACCGAGGACGAGCTGACCCGGATGATCGCCGGGCTGGACCGGCTGGAGGCGGACGTCGCCGACGGCTCCTTCACCGGCACCATCGCCGACGAGGACGTCCACACCGCCCTGGAGCGGGGCCTGCTGGAGCGCCTCGGCCCCGACCTCGGCGGCAAGCTGCGCGCCGGCCGCTCCCGCAACGACCAGGTGGCGACCCTCTTCCGGATGTACCTGCGGGACCACGCCCGTACCGTCGGCGGTCTGATCGCCGATCTCCAGGACGCGCTGATCGGCCTCGCCGAGGCCCACCCGGACGTGGCCATGCCCGGCCGCACGCACCTCCAGCACGCCCAGCCGGTGCTCTTCGCCCACCACGTCCTCGCCCACGCCCAGGCGCTCGGCCGGGACGCGGAGCGGCTGCGCCAGTGGGACGAGCGCACGGCCGTCTCCCCGTACGGCTCGGGCGCGCTCGCGGGCAGCAGCCTCGGCCTGGACCCGGAGGCCGTCGCCCGTGACCTCGGTTTCCAGCACGGCAGCGCCGGCAACTCCATCGACGGCACCGCCTCCCGGGACTTCGTCGCCGAGTTCGCCTTCATCACCGCGATGATCGGCGTCAACGTCTCCCGCATCGCCGAGGAGATCATCATCTGGAACACGAAGGAGTTCTCCTTCGTCACCCTCCACGACGCCTTCTCCACCGGCTCCTCGATCATGCCGCAGAAGAAGAATCCCGACATCGCCGAGCTGGCCCGCGGCAAGTCCGGGCGGCTCATCGGCAACCTGACCGGCCTGATGGCGACCCTCAAGGCCCTCCCGCTCGCCTACAACCGCGACCTCCAGGAGGACAAGGAGCCGGTCTTCGACTCCATCGACCAGCTGGAGATCCTGCTCCCCGCCTTCACCGGCATGATGGCCACCCTCACCGTGCACCGCGAGCGGATGGAGGAGCTGGCCCCGGCCGGGTTCTCGCTCGCCACCGACATCGCCGAGTGGCTGGTCAAGCAGGGCGTGCCGTTCCGCGTCGCGCACGAGGTGGCCGGCGAGTGCGTCAAGGTCGCCGAGGCCGACGGCAAGGAGCTGGACGAGCTGACCGACGAGCAGTTCGCCAAGATCTCCGAGCACCTCACCCCCGAGGTGCGCACCGTCCTGAACGTCCCCGGCGCCCTCGCCTCCCGCAGCGGGCGCGGCGGTACGGCGCCCAGCGCGGTCGCCGTGCAGCTCGCCGAGGTGAAGGCGGACGTGGCGGCCCAGCACGCCTGGGCGGACGCCGAGAAGTAGCAGCACCGCAGCATCAGCCGGTGTGCCCGGAGGGCATCGCGGTTACGTTGGTCAACAGCTCGGCAGCCCAGCCGCCGAGCGGCGCAACAGCTTCAGCAGCCGACCGAACGGAGCCCGCGATGCCCTTCGCCCGCCTGGCCGCGGCGACCACCCCCACCTGCCACATCGGACTGGGTCTCGCCGCCGTCGGCCGTCCCGGCTACATCAACCTCGGCCGCGACCGGGACCTGCCGGCCGACCGCACGGTCGAGGCGCTGCGCGAACGCACCCACGACCTCCTCGACGCCGCCTACGCGCAGGGCGTGCGCTACTTCGACGCGGCCCGCTCCTACGGACGCTCCGAGGAGTTCCTCGCCGACTGGCTCCGGGACCGTCCCGACGTCGACGACGTCGTCGTCGGCAGCAAGTGGGGGTACACCTACACCGCCGACTGGTCGACCGACGCCGAGAAGCACGAGGTCAAGGACCACGGTGTCGCCACGTACGACCGCCAGCGCGCCGAGACCGACGCCCTGCTCGGCGACCGGCTCGACCTCTACCAGATCCACTCGCTCACCCCGGACAGCCCGGCCCTCACCGACAAGGACCTGCACGCCAGGCTCGCCGAGGCCGCCGCGCAGGGCAGCACCATCGGCTTCTCCACCAGCGGCCCCGCCCAGGCCGACGCCATCCGCGCCGCGCTCGCCGTGACCGTCGACGGCGAGCCCCTCTTCCGTACCGTCCAGTCGACGTACAACGCGCTGGAGACCTCCGCGGGTCCCGCGCTGGCGGAGGCGCACGAGGCCGGGCTCACCGTGATCGTCAAGGAGGGCATGGCCAACGGCCGCCTCGCGGACCAGTACGCGCCCTCCGTCCTCAAGGCCGTCGCGGAGGAGACGGCGCTGGGCTGCGACGCGGTCGCCCTCGCCCTGATCCTGCGCCAGCCCTGGGCCGGCGTCGTGCTGTCCGGCGCCGCGACCGTGAACCAGCTGGGCTCCAACCTGCACGCCGCCGTGGTCGACCTGGACGGCGACCAGGTGGCACGCCTCGGCACCCTCGTCGAGCCCCCGGACGCCTACTGGGAGCGCCGCGGACAGCTGCCCTGGCACTGAGACCGCCGGCCTCTCCGTATGCGTGACCGACCGCCAGTGGTGAGTCACGCATGCCCTGTGTGAGACAAAGGTGTCTCATGTGGGTTATCGTTGTCTCATGGCCGTCGATCGTGAACAGGTACTGCGCAGCGCCGCGGCCCTGCTGACCCGGAAATCCACCGCGACCATGGACGAGGTCGCCAGGGCCGCCGGGATCAGCCGGGCCACGCTGCACCGGCACTTCGCCGGGCGCGACGCCCTCGTGCGGGCGCTCGAGTCGCTGGGCATCGCCGAGTGCGAGGCCGCCCTGGAGGCGGCCCGCACCGACGAGGGACCGGCGGCCGACGCGGTGCGCCGGCTGGTGCGCGCGATGGAACCCTCCACCGCCCTGCTCGCCTTCCTCTACACGGAGAACCAGCTCTTCGAGGGCGACGAGCAGAACGAGGGCTGGGCCCGCATCGACGCCGGGCTCACCGAGCTGTTCCGCAGAGGCCAGGAGAGCGGCGAGTTCCGCATCGACCTCACGCCCGCCTGGCTCACCGAGGCGCTGTACGGCCTGCTGGCCTCCGGCGCCTGGGCCGTGGCCGAGGGCCGCGTGGCCCGCAACGACTTCACCCACATGATCGTCGAGCTGCTGCTCGGCGGCGCGCTCCGGAGAGAGGAACCATGAACCGCACCCTGCAGCCGGCCCACCCGGCCGAGGCGGTGAAGCGCCCCGGCCGCTGGCTGGCGCTGTCCGTCCTGGTGCTGGCCGTGCTGCTGGTGGCCGTCGACGCGACCGTCCTCGGTCTCGCGACCCCCTACATCAGCGAGGACCTCGCGCCCTCCGGCACCCAGCTGCTCTGGATCGGCGACGTCTACTCCTTCGTCATCGCCGGTCTGCTCGTCTCCATGGGCAGCCTCGGCGACCGCGTCGGACGCAAACGGATCCTGCTCGTCGGCGCCACCGCGTTCGGCGCGATCTCCGTCCTCAACGCCTACGCGCACACGCCCGAGGTGATGATCCTCGCCCGGGCCCTGCTCGGCGTCGCGGGCGCGACCCTGATGCCCGCCACCCTCGCCCTGATCCGCAACCTGTTCCACGACCCGCGCGAACGCAGCCTCGCCGTCGGCATCTGGGGCGCGGCCGCGTCCGCCGGAGCGGCGGTCGGCCCGGTCGTCGGCGGGTTCCTGCTGGAGCACTTCTGGTGGGGCTCCGTCTTCCTGATCAACCTGCCCGTGATGGCCGTCCTGGTCGTCGTCGGCGTGAAACTGCTGCCCGAGTCCCGCAACCCGAACCCGGGCCCCTGGGACCTGGCCAGCGTCGCCCTGTCGCTGATCGGGATGGTCGGCGTCGTGTACGCGGTCAAGGAGACCGCCGCCCACGGGTTCGCCTGGGCCACGCTCGCCGCGGGTCTGCTGGGCGCCGCCGCGCTCTACGGCTTCGTCCGCCGCCAGCTGACCATGCCGGTCCCGCTGCTCGACATGCGGCTGTTCCGCAACCGCGGCTTCAGCGGCGCGGTCCTGGCCGACCTGCTGACCATCCTGGGCCTGTCGGGGCTGGTGTTCTTCCTCTCCCAGTACCTGCAACTCGTCCAGGGCAGGCGGCCCTTCGAGGCGGGCCTGGCCGAACTGCCCGCCGCCGTCGGCGCGGTGGTCGCGGGCCTGATCGCCGGCCGTGCGGCGCGGCGCTTCTCCGTCCGTGCCGTGGTCTCCGGCGGACTCGCCGCCGTCGGCCTGGCGCTCGCCGCGCTGACCGTCATCGGACAGCACACCGGCTACCCGCTGCTCGGCACTGCCCTGCTGGTCGTCGGCCTCGGCGCGGGCTTCGCGTTCACCGTCACCGCCGACGTGATCCTCTCCAGCGTCCCCGGGGAACAGGCGGGCGCCGCCTCCGCGGTCTCCGAGACGGCGTACGAACTCGGCGCCGCCCTCGGCATCGCGGTGCTCGGCTCCATCGTGACCGGTGTCTACCGCGACTTCACCGGCCCCGCGGGCACCCCGGACGCGGCCCACGAGTCGCTGGGCGGCGCGGTGGAGGCGGCGGCCCGGCTCCCCGCCCCCACCGCCGAGACGCTGCTCGACTCCGCCCGCCAGGCCTTCGTCGACGGCCTGACCCTCGCGGCGGGCGTCGGTGCGGCGGTGCTCCTGGCCGCCGCCGCGGCGGCCTGGTTCCTGCTGCGGGGCCAGCGCCTGGAGGACGGGGCGGAACACCCGTAACGGCAGCACCGCGCACCAACGCGATACGGCGGACCGCTCACCGAGCGGTCCGCCGTATCGCGTACGCGGTTTCGCGGAACTACGCCGCCTTCGCCTTGCTCGCGTACATGTCCACGTACTCCTGACCGGACAGCCGCATGACCTCGGCCATCACCGAGTCGGTCACCGCCCGCAGGACGTAGCGGTCGCGGTCCATGCCCTCGTAGCGGGAGAACTCCATCGCCTCGCCGAAGCGGACCGTGACCCTGCCCGGCCGGGGCAGGCCCGCGCCGCCCGGCTGGAGCTTGTCGGTGCCGATGACGGCGAACGGGACGACCGGGGCGCCCGTCATCAGCGTCAGCCGGGCGATGCCGGTGCGACCGCGGTAGAGGCGGCCGTCGGGGGAGCGGGTGCCCTCCGGGTAGATGCCGAAGACGTGGCCCTCCTCCAGGATGCGGCGGCCGGTCATCAGCGCCGCCACCCCGCCCCGGCCACCGTCCCGGTCGACCGGGACCATGCCGACCCCGGTGAAGAACCAGGCCATCAGCCGCCCCTTGAGGCCCTTGCCGGTGACGTACTCGTCCTTGCCGATGAAGAAGACCTGCCGGTCGCAGGTCAGCGGCATGATCACCGAGTCGATGAAGGTGAGGTGGTTGCCGGCCAGGATCACCGGACCGTCGCCGGGGATGTTCTCCACACCCTCCACCCGTGTGCGGAACATCAGGCGCATGATCGGACCGAGCACTGCCTTGATGAACACGAAGCGGGACAACGGGTCCTCCGGTGTCGGGGATGCGGTATGAGTCTGTGCAGGTGAGGACATTACTCGCGGTCCGGGGGGTCACGCACCTCGGGTTGTCCGGGGGCCGCGCGGGGTTGACGCGCGTTCACCTGCGGAGCCGGGGCGTCGCGCGCGGCCGCGACCCCGCCCGGATGTGAGGCAGGTCGCGCCCGCGAAGAGCCCGGGCGAGGTTCCGTGGTGCGGACACGGCCCGGATCCAAGCACACGCGACGCGCACACCGCGTGAGGCGCGCCGCCCGGGCGAAACCACCGGACGTGTGCTTCCCGGCCACCGGGCCTGTGCTTCCCGGCCACCGGGACGTGGTGCTTCCCGCCTACCCCGGCACGCCGGCGGCACACCGGCCGTCCGTCCCCGCTACGGCATCGCCCGCACCCGCGACACGACACCTCCGCGCACCCGCGTGTTCCGGCCGCGGTCTCCCGCTCGTCATGTACGCGCCCCTACGATCGGCCCGCACGGGACGGTCGACGACAGGAGGGCCCCATGGGAACGCAGAGGTCGGACGAGCAGGCGGGCGGCACCACCGGACGGCGGGCGCTCCTCGGCGCGGCGGTGCTCGGCGCGGGCGGGGCCGTCCTCGGGCTGCCCGGCGCGGCGAGAGCCGCCGACGCCCGGCACGGCGGGGGACGCGGCGGCGGGCTTAAGAGCCTGCCCGTACCCACGGTCATCGGCCACCGCGGCGCCAGCGGCTACCGCCCCGAGCACACCTTCGGCTCCTACGAGCTGGCCCTCGACCTGGGCGCCGACATCGTCGAGGCCGGCGACCTGGTCCCCACCAAGGACGGTCACCTCGTCTGCCGGCACGAGCCGGAGATCGGCGGCACCACCGACGTCGCCGACCACCCCGAATTCGCCGACCGCAAGCGCACCAAGTCGCTCGACGGCGTCCCGGTCACCGGCTGGTTCACCGAGGACTTCACGCTCGCCGAACTCAAGACGCTCCGCGCCACCGAGCGCGTCCCGGCCAACCGGCCGCACAACACGCTGTACGACGGGCGCTGGGAGATCCCCACCTTCGAGGAGGTGCTGCGCTGGCAGGACGAGCAGACCCGCAAGCGCGGCAAGCAGGTGTGGATCTACCCCGAGCTCAAGCACCCCACCTACTTCCGCAAGCTGGGCCTGGGCACGGAGGAGCGCCTGGCGCGGCTGCTGCGCGCGTACGGCAAGGACCGGAAGAACTCGCCCGTCATCATCCAGTCCTTCGAACCCACCAGCATCCAGCGGATGAACAAGCTGGTCCGCAACCCCCTCGCCGTCCTGCTGTCCGGCGCGGACAGCCGTCCCTGGGACTTCGTCGAGACCGGCGACCCGCGCACCACCGCCGACCTCATCACGCCCGAGGGCCTGAAGGAGATCGCCTCCTACGCCCAGGGCATCGGCCCCACCCTCGACCTGGTCATCCCCAAGGACTCCGCGGGCCGTCTCACCGAGCCGACGACGCTCGTCCGCGACGCGCACCGGGCGGGTCTGATCCTGCACCCGTACACCATGCGCAACGAGAATCCCTTCCTGCCCGCGGAGTTCCGCAAGGGCGGCGACCCCGACGCCTACGGCGACGTCTTCGGCGCCTTCCGGACCTACTTCGCCACCGGCATCGACGGCGTCTTCACGGACAACCCGGACACGGGGGTGCTGGCCCGCGAGGACTTCGTCAACGGCTGAGCGGGCGACCCCGGTTGGGGTGAAGCTCCGGCCGCCCGGGCAACCCGCGGCCCGGGCGGCCGCGTCGACGTGCATATGACGCACGACCTGGTCACCTCCCTGCGCCCCCTCCTCACCGCCGAGGCCTCGGCCGAGGCATATGCCTCCGGGGCCGAACCCGGCGACCTGGAACAGGCGGTCTGGCTGCGCCTGCTCGAACGCCTGGAGTCCGAGGGGCCGCCCTCGGACCCGCACCGCTGGCTGCGCAGTGCCGTGCGCACCGAGGCCCGCCGCACCCGCCGCAGGGTCCGCAACGAGCGGCCGTACGGGACCGAACCCGCCGGTGTCGCCGAGGACGCCCACGAGCCCGAGCGGCTCGCGCTCACCGCGGCCCGGCACCGAGCGCTGCGGGACGCCGTGCGCCGGCTGCCGGGCCGCTGTCCCCGGCTGATGGAGGCCCTGTTGTCGCCCAAGGACCTCACATACCGGGAGATCGCGGGGGAGTTGGGTATCTCACAGGGCAGTCTTGGTCCGGAACGCTCCCGATGTCTGGGATGTCTGCGGCGATTGCTGACGCCGGAGGTTGCGGCGGGCTGAGGACGGGGATAGGAGTGGGGGACCACAGGTGATCAGGTGAGCGGGAGGCATGCGCACATGGGCATGAGCGTGACCATCTCGGCGGCGACCGAACAGGATGCCGAGCAGATCTTCCGGCTGCAGTACCTCTGCTTCCAGAGCGAGGCGGCGCTGTACGCCAACTACCGCATCGACCCGCTCGTCCAGACCCTGGACTCCGTGCGCGAGGAGGTCGCCGCCGACTGCGTCTTCGTGGCGCGGCTCGGCGACGAGGTCGTCGGCTCGGTACGGGGGCGGGTGACCGAGGGCGGGGCGGCGTCCATCGGCAAACTCTGCGTCCACCCCCGTCTCCAGGGGCACGGCATCGGGGCCCGGCTGCTGCGGGCCGCGGAGTCCGCCCTGGCCGAGGAGCGCGGCGCCAAGCGCTTCCGGCTGCACACCGGGCACCGCAGCGAGAGCAATCTGCGGCTGTACCGCAGGGTCGGTTACGAGACGGTGGGGACCGCCGAGGGCGCCGACGGCGTACCCATGATCGTCCTGGAGAAGCCGGCGGAGACGTACGCGACCACGGCCTGAGCGACCGCCGGTGCCCCGACGACCGTCGGGCCCGTCCGGCGGAACATGCCGCAGACGCGGGGTCCGGCACGCTCTCCCGCACTGCCCGCAGGGCGTGGGAGTGCCCCAGCGGCGTCGTCGTCGGTTGTCAACTCCCCCTCGCTCGGCGCCGCTCGCGCGAGGGGACCCCACCGCGTCGCCGCCCTCCTCCGCCTTGCGGCTGCGCGCACCAGACCCCGGCACACCGGCGCCGCCGAGGTACCGCGTCCTACCTGCGGCCTGAACCGCCGGACAGGCCCTACGCGGTGCGGGCCCGGCGCAGCCAGTACAGGGCCGACAGCGGCAGCAGCACCGGAATGAAGAGGTACCCCATCCCGTAGTCCGACCACACGGTCGCGTCCGGGAAGGCGGACGGTTCCACCAGCGTCCAGGTGCCGACCGTCAGCACGCCCACCAGCTCGGCGGCGCAGCACACCAGCGCCGCCCTGCGGGCCGTCTCGCCGCCGCGCACCAGGGTGTACGTGATGAACCCGTAGACGACGCCCGCGACGGCCGACAGCGAGTAGGCGAGCGGCGCCCGGTCCAGCTCGGTGGCGATCTGGTACACCGACCGCGACACCGCGCCGACGACCATCACGCCGTACAGCCACACCAGCAGGATGCCGGGCCCGCTGATCAGGCGCCGACCGGTCTGCCTCTCCTCCGTGGCCACCACGTCAGCCTCCCCAGATGTCATACAGCCGGACCTCGAGGACGGCGAGGACGACACCGCCGGCGGCCACCGTCACCGAACCCCAGCGGGTGCGCTCGGCCAGCGACATGAACCCCGCCGCCGGTACGCAGGCGAAGGCGCCGAGCAGATACGCCACGAAAATCGTCGTGCCCTGCTCCGGTTCCTCGCCGCGCGCCAGCTGCACGACCCCGACCACCAGCTGGACCAGCGCCAGCGCCGAGACCACGGCCATGCCGATGAAGTGCCAGTCCTTCGTCGGCTGGTCACGGTAGGCGGCCCAGCCGCACCAGGCGGCGAGCAGCAGGGCGGCGACGCCGGTCACCAGCGTCAGGACGTCAAGCATGGCAGCGAGCCTATTACGGCCGAAACGGGCCGAGGTCCCCGGCCCCGTAGGGTCGGGGGCATGAAGCTCCACGCACAGGCCCTCCTGTTCGACAACGACGGCACCCTCGTCTCCACCCTGGACTCGGTGCGCCGCTGCTGGACGCGCTGGGCCGTCGAGTACGGGATCACCGCCGAGCGGTTCGGGCAGGTGGAACTGCACGGGCGGCCGGCCGCCGAGATAGCCGCCGACCTGCTGCCCACCGCGAGGGTCGCCGAGGCCGTCGCACGGATCGAACAACTGGAGGTCGAGGACGTGCCGGGCGGGGGCGTGCACCTGCTGCCCGGTACCCGCGAGTTCCTCGACGCGCTCCCGGCCGACCGCTGGGCCGTCGTCACCTCCGCCACCCGGCGCCTCGCCGAGGCCCGCCTCGACGCCGTCGGCATCCTCCCCAAGACTCTCGTGGCGGCCGACGACATCACCCGCGGCAAGCCCGACCCCGAGCCCTACCTGCTCGGCGCCCGCGCCCTGGGCGTCGACCCGGCCGCCTGCGTGGTCTTCGAGGACGCCCCCGCCGGACTGCGGGCGGGCCGCGCGGCCGGCATGCGGACCGTGGCGTTGGCCACAACCCACCCGGCCGGCGAACTCGACGCCGACCTGGTCGTCGAGGACCTCTCGGCCCTGTCCGCACTGGTCACCGACGCGGGAATCGAGATCTCCGTACGGGACTGAACCGCGCCCTGGCGACCGGCTAGCGTCCACCGCTGTCCACCATGCGGACAGCGGTGTCCGCTCACAGGAGCCGGTCTGCTTTACTGATCGGCATGAGCACCACGAGCGACCGCACCCCTGCGACCGAGGCGACCACGACGCCCGGTGCTCGTTGTATGTGCCTGCGAATGTGCGCCTTCTAGAGGGCCCCCGCACCACCTGAGCCTCGCGCCCCGAAGCGAGCGCCCGCTCCCGTCCGCCCGCGCCCCGAGCGCACGCGGCCGAGCCACGCCCCGCGCACACGTTTCTCCCCGGTCCCACCGCCATGGCGCACCGCCACCGCGAGAACCGTGCCGCGTTCCGAGGGCTCCGAGAACCCGAAGAACAACGCCCCGTGCCCGGCGCACACCACCGCGCCGCGCACTCGACAGTGACGGAAACCCACGTGATCACCACATCGGGCCTCACCAAGGTCTATCGTTCACGCGGCCGTGAGGTCACCGCCCTGGACGGCGTCGACCTGCACGTCCGCGAGGGCGAGGTGTACGGCGTCATCGGCCAGTCCGGCGCCGGCAAGTCCTCGCTCATCCGCTGCGTCAACCTCCTGGAGCGCCCCACCGCCGGCACGGTCACCGTCGCCGGCCAGGACCTCACGGCGCTGGCCGGGCGCGGCCCCCGCGCGGGCCGGGAACTGCGGCAGGCGCGCAGCCGTATCGGCATGGTCTTCCAGCACTTCAACCTGCTCTCCTCACGGACCGTCCAGGACAACGTCGAACTGCCGCTGGAGATCCTCGGCAAGTCCGGGAAGGAACGTTCCCGCAAGGCGCTGGAACTGCTCGACCTCGTCGGACTCGCCGACAAGGCCAAGGCCTACCCCGCCCAGCTCTCCGGCGGCCAGAAGCAGCGCGTCGGCATCGCCCGCGCCCTGGCCGGCGACCCCAAGGTCCTGCTCTCCGACGAGGCCACCAGCGCCCTCGACCCGGAGACCACCCGCTCCATCCTCCAGCTGCTGCGCGACCTGAACCGGCAGCTCGGACTGACCGTCCTGCTCATCACGCACGAGATGGACGTCGTCAAGAGCGTCTGCGACTCGGCCGCCCTCATGGACCGGGGCCGCATCGTCGAGTCCGGCACGGTCGGCGAACTCCTCGCCACCCCGGGCTCCGAACTGGCCGCCGCGCTCTTCCCGGTCGGCGGCGAGGCCTCCGGCGACGACCGCACCGTGCTCGACGTCACCTTCCACGGCGAGGCCGCCACCCAGCCGGTCATCTCCCAGCTCTCGCGCACCTACAACATCGACATATCGATCCTCGGTGCCGCCATCGACACCGTCGGCGGCCTCCAGGTCGGCCGGATGCGCATCGAACTGCCCGGCCGCTACGAGGACAACGTCGTGCCCGTCGGCTTCCTGCGCGAACAGGGCCTGCAGATCGACGTGGTGGACGAGAGGCCCGACGAACCGGCCGCTTTGGCCCCGCTGGTGAAGGAAGGTGCCAAGTGACCTGGTCGCAGATGCAGCCGCTGCTGGAACAGGCCTCCTGGGAGACCCTGATCATGGTCGGCTGGTCCACCCTGATCGCCGTCGTCCTCGGGCTCCCGCTCGGCGTGCTCCTCGTCCTCACCGACCGCGGCGGACTGCTGCAGAACGTCCTGGTGAACAAGGTCATCGGGCAGGTCGTGAACATCGGCCGCTCGATGCCGTTCATCATCCTCATGGTCGCGCTGATGAGCTTCACCCGCTGGGTCACCGGCACCACCATCGGCAGCGAGGCCGCGATCGTGCCGCTCGCCATCGGCGGCATCCCGTTCTTCGCGCGGCTCGTCGAGACCGCCGTGCGCGAGGTCGACGGAGGGCTCGTCGAGGCCGTCCAGTCCATGGGCGGCAACACCTGGACCGTCGTACGCAAGGTGCTGGTCCCGGAGGCGCTCCCCTCTCTGATCGCCTCCACCACGACCACGGTCATCGCCCTCATCGGCTACTCCGCCATGGCCGGCACCGTCGGCGGCGGAGGCCTCGGCGACCTCGCCGTCCGCTACGGCTACCAGCGCTTCGAGCCCGGCTTCATGTGGATCACCGTCGCCCTCCTCGCCGTCGCGATCTCGCTGATCCAGTTCGCCGGCGACTACGCGGCCCGCACCCTGCACCGCCGCGGCGGACGCGGCGGCGCGGGGCCCAGGCTCCGGCTCCTCAAGACCAAGGAGCCCGCGGCGGCCGACGTGAGCAAGGTCGCGTAGCCCGAATCCCCTCAAGACTCCCCGTCCGCCACCCGGAACGGGGTCGCACCACCTCAGGAAAGGCACTTTTCGTGCGTAACACCGCCAAGATCACCACCGCCGTCCTCGCCGCCGGAGCCCTCACCCTCGGCCTCAGCGCCTGCGGCTCCGACAAGGACTCCGCCTCCGACACCTCCGGCCCGCTGGTCGTCGCCGCGAGCCCCACCCCGCACGCCGAGATCCTCGACTACGTCAAGGACAACCTGGCGAAGAAGGCGGGCCTCGACCTCGAGGTCAAGGAGTTCACCGACTACGTCACGCCGAACACGGCGACGGAGGACGGCTCCGTGGGGGCCAACTACTTCCAGACCCAGCCCTACCTCGACGACTTCAACAAGAAGAACGGCACCCACATCGTGTCCGTCGTCGACGTGCACCTGGAACCCCTGGGCCTCTACTCCCACAAGGTGAAGAAGGCCGACGACCTGAAGAGCGGTGCGACCGTCGCCGTCCCCAACGACACCGTCAACGAGGGCCGCGCCCTGCAGTTGCTCGCCGCCAACGGGATCATCACCCTCAAGGACGGCGTCGGGACCGCGGCGACTCCCGCGGACATCACCAAGAACCCGAAGAACCTCGAGTTCAAGGAGCTGGAGGCGGCCCAGACCCCGCGCTCCCTGGACGACGTGGACGCGGCGGTCGTCAACGGCAACTACGCCATCGAGGCCGACCTGAAGCCGGCCGAGGACGCCCTCGTCCTGGAGAGCGCCAAGGGCAACCCGAACAGCAACCTCCTCGCCGTGAAGGAGGGCCACGAGGACGACCCGCGCGTCAAGAAGCTCGCGAAGCTCCTCAACTCGCCCGAGGTGAAGAAGTTCATCGAGGACACGTACGACGGCGCTGTCCTGCCCTCGTTCTGACCCCGCTCCCGGCCCGCTCCCCGGGCCGGAACCCCGCGTCACCCACCGGGTCCGCTCCGTGCCTACGGGGCGGACCCGGTGGTGTGGTTGAGTGCTTTCATGCTGCATGCTGGGCAGTTCGAGCAGGCCCTGACGGTTACACAGGTTACGGAGCGGCGCATGACGAGCACCTTCCCCAACATCTCCATCAGCACGGAGCGGTTGGTGCTGCGCCCCCTCGACGAGGACGACGTCCCCGCGCTGGCCGCGATGATGAACGACGAGCAGGTCGCCGCCTGGACCCACGCCCCCCAGCCCTTCACCGAGGACAACGCCGCCACCTGGATCGGCGAGTACGCCCCCGCCGAGCGCACCGCGGGCCGGGGGCTCGACCTCGCCGTCACCGAGTTCCTCACCCAGCGACTGGTCGGCGTCATCCGGCTGACCAAGACCAACTGGCACGTACGGGCCACCGAACTCTCGTACATAATCGCCCCCTGGGCCCGGGGTGAGGGGTACGCGTCCGAGGCGGCGCTCGCCACCGCACAGTGGCTGTTCGGCGACCAGAAGTTCGAACGCGTCGAGCTGCGCACCGCGGCCGACAACACCGCTTCCCAGCAGGTCGCCCAGAAGATCGGCTGCATCAGCGAGGGTGTCCTGCGCGGCGCCTGCATAGCACGGGTGCGCACCGACGACGGCGTCTGGACGGACGTCCGCACCGACTTCATCGTGTGGAGCCTGCTGCCGGAGGACCTGGAGGGCACCACCGGACAGCTGACCGACACCGACGGTTTCACCACCTTCACGGACTGGAACTGATACACGGGGCCCCGCGCCACCTCCGAGCCCGGGCCGCATTGGGTAACCTCTCGGGGCGCGCCCGCGACGGCTCCGCGACCACCACCTGCGAAAACCCTGGAGACTGACGACGATGGCCGACCGGGTCACGGTGATCGGCTGGGACGGTTCGCCGCTGACCGCCGCGGCACGCTCCGCACTGGGTGCCGCCACGCTGGTGGCCGGCGCTCCGCACCACCTGGCACTTCCCGAGGTACCGCCCACCGCCGAACGCATCCGCCTCGGCAGCGTCGCCCTCGCCGCCCGCCGCCTCGCCGCCCATCGCGGTACGACCGTCGTACTGGCAGACGGCGACCCCGGCTTCTTCGGCGTCGTACGCACCCTGCGGGCCCCCGAGTTCGGCCTGGAGGTCGAGGTCGTCCCTGCCGTCTCCTCCGTGGCCGCCGCCTTCGCGCGCGCCGGGATGCCCTGGGACGACGCCCACGTGGTCGTCGCCCACCCCCGCACCCTGCGCCGCGCGGTGAACGTGTGCCGTGCCCACACCAAGGTCGCCGTCCTCACCTCACCGGGCGCTGGGCCGGCCGAACTCGGGCTGCTGATGGAGGGCGTCCACCGCACCTTCGTCATCTGCGAGGAACTCGGCACCACCCGCGAACGGGTCACCGTCGTCACCTCCGACAAGGCCGCCGACCACACCTGGCGCGACCCGAACGTGGTCATCGTGGCCGGCGGAAGCACCGGCCCCGCCACCGCGGGCGACGGCGCCGGCTGGATCGCCGGCCGCGACCCCGCCACCGGACCGCGCGGCTGGTCCCTGCCGGCCGCGGCGTACGGCGGCGACCTGGGCGAGGGCGAGACCGACCTGCTCCGCACCGCCCAACTCGCCCGCCTCGGACCGCGTCTGGGCGACCTCGTGTGGGACATCGGCTGCGGCAGCGGCGCCTTCGCCACCGAGGCCGCCCGCGCCGGCGCCGCCGTCATCGCCGTCGACCGGGACCGGGACGCCTGCGCCCGCACCGAGGCCACCGCACGGAGCTTCGGCGTCCAGCTCCAGACCGTGCACGGCAACGCCCCGCACATCCTGGAGAACCTCCCCGAACCGGACGTCGTCCGGGTCGGCGGCGGGGGAGCGGCCGTGGTCTCCGCGGTCGCCGACCGCCGCCCGCAGCGCATCGTCGCGCACGCCGCGACCCGTGACGCGGCCGAACTCGTCGGCAGGGACCTGACGGAGCACGGCTATCGCGTCGAGTGCGCCCTGGTGCAGTCCGTCGGACTCGACACCCGGGCCTGGACGGAGACCGAGCGGAGCGTCGCGTTCCTGCTCAGCGGAGAGATCGTGCGGCGCGAATCACCCCGCTGAGGACCGGCGGCGACCGCGCCCCGTGATCGGTTGTTCATACTGCGCGGGGTAGGCTGGCGGATTGTTGTACCGCGTGCGGACACCCGGCAGTTCGTCGGGCGATGTCCGTAAAAACCCGTACCTTCGGGGGTGGGTGTGGTACGGCAGAACCGGAGGACGCGCAACGTGGCGCAGTCCACAGCGGGCCGTCGCGGATCAAGCTGTCGTGGCGGGGGAACGACCGCGACAATGCCACTGAATGGCTTTGTCGTCTTTTCCGGCGGGTCGTTCGTGCCGCTGGGCACGCACGCTCGTTCTTCACTACGGGGCGGTCGGTGCGCCGTCCCGGGTGAGCTGGTCGTAGAAGCACTAACCGATGGGCGAGGGGTTACGCATGACCGACACCGGCCAGATCCCGGGCGAGGGGCTGCCGGAGAACGCAGGCATGGTGGAGCAGCCGGGCGTCCCCGCACCCGGCGCGTACACCTACCTCTCCGAGGCCACCGCCGAGGACGAGGACCTGTTGTTGCTGCCGGGAGCCCAGAGTGCCTGGGGCAACGAGGTCGCGCCGCCGGCGCCGGAGCCGGTCGTCGAGACCGTGCACCAGCCCGGCCCGCACGAGATGTCCGGCCGAGACAGCGGCTCGGTCGACCTCGGCGGAGTCCGCCTGCCCGAACCGGCCCAGGACACCGCGTCCGCCCCCGCCCCACCGCGCAGGCCCCTGCACCTCGGTCCGCCGATCCCGGACACCTCCGCCAGCCCGGTCCGCTCACTCGCCGACCGGGGGCCCGCCGACGCGCCGGTACGGCATCCCGGACCGCCGACCGCGGGGCCCGAGTACCTCGATGTCCCGCAGGCCGCCGTGGCGACCCCGCAGGCGGCGGCGCCCTGGGGGGCACAGCAGGTGCCGCAGGCTCCGGAGACGCCGGTGGACACCGGGGCGGGGCATGCGGAAACGGTTGTTCCGGTACCGGAGCAGCAGCCGGCCGAGCCGGTGGGCGCCGCCCAGGCGCT
This sequence comes from Streptomyces sp. CCM_MD2014, assembly GCF_000772045.1. Taxonomy (GTDB): domain Bacteria; phylum Actinomycetota; class Actinomycetes; order Streptomycetales; family Streptomycetaceae; genus Streptomyces; species Streptomyces salinarius. The sequence continues at coordinate 7,073,323 of NZ_CP009754.1, forward strand.
CGTGACCCGCGTGGCGACGGAGGCCGTGGCGGCGACCGGCGGGACGCGCGCAGACGCCGGGGAGCCCGGCGAAGCACAGGAGGCACCGGCGACGGAGACGGCACCCAACGACGCGGCCCAGCCGACCGGTTCCGCGGAGGAAGCGGTACAGGTCCCCGAAGCGGCTCAAGGGACAGCCACCGCAGAGCCCGTGACCGAGCCCGCCCAGGCGGCTCCGGACACCGCGGGCGGGCAGGAGGCGGCTGCGGTTCAGGAGCCCCGAGAGGCGGCTGCGGTCCAGGAGATCCAGGATGCCGCCGCGGTTCAGGGGGCGCCGGAGACGCCCGCTGTTCAGGAAGTCCCGGAGGCCCCCGCGCAGTCGGCTCCGGAAGAAGCGTCGGCGGAGGGCGCGGCGGAGGCACCGGCCGAAGTGCGGGACGAGGCACCGGCCGAAGCGCCGGCACCGGCCCCGGCAGGAGCACCGCAGGCACTCGGCGAACAGCCGGTGGCACACGCCCCCGTGGCCGATGCCCCATCCGCCGACACCCCGCAGGCCGCCGCGCCGCAGGATTCCTCGACCGCCGAGGTGCCCGAGCCCGGACGCGGCGACGCCCAGGCACCCGACGCGCCCATGGCCGTCGCGGAGCCCGAGGCGTCCGCGCCCGAAGCGTCCGCGCCCGAGGCCGCCGACCCCGAGCCGTCTCCGGCCCCCGAGCAGCCCGCCCCGGTCCAGCCGGAGCCCGCGCAGCCGGTGCAGCCGGAGGCACAGGGCGCCCCGGGTGAAGCGCCGCGGCCGCAGCCGGACGTCCACCCCGAGCCGCAGGTCGCCGCCCCGCACCCGTCCCCGGGAACCGATCCGGAACCGCAGCCCGCCGAGACCCCCGCGCCGCAGGCGGTCCAGGGCCCGCAGTCCCTCATGGACGCCGACGTGCCGCAGGAGCAGGAGCAGGAAGCCGTCCCGGCCGACGGCGCGGCGGAGCCCGCTGAGGCCGACGCGCCCGCCACCGGCTCCACCGCCGCGCAGCAGCCCGTGCCCGCACCGGTCCCCGACGCCCAGGAACCGCACCTCGCCCAGCCCGTGGGCCAATTCGTCCCCGTCGACGGCGGCCAGGTGCCCACGACCCCGCACCTCGCGCCCACACCGCCCGAGGCGGTCCTGGTCCCGCCGGAGGCGGCCCCGGCGCCGGAGCCCGTCGCCGCGGTCCCGGCGGCCGAGGACGCCCCGGCGGCGGTACCGGCGCCCCGCGAGGCCGACCCCGAACTCGTCGCCCAGAGCGTCGACGACCTGGACACCCGCGACGCCGGCGAGGACGACCACGCGGCGGAAGCGGCCGAAGCGACCGCCGAGCCGGCCGAGGCGACCGCGGCGCCCGACGCGGCGGCGGAAGCACGGCAGCCCGCCGGCCCGGCGGCCCCCGCCTACGACGACGCCGAGCGCGAGGCCGTACTGAAGGTCATGCGCGAGCGCCGCGACATCCGCAACGGCTTCCGCAGCGACCCCATCCCGCACGAGGTCCTGCTCCGGGTCCTGGAGGCCGCGCACACCGCGCCCTCCGTCGGCCACTCGCAGCCCTGGGACTTCGTCGTCATCCGCTCCGCCGACACCCGCCGCGCCATGCACGAACTGGCGATGCGTCAGCGCGACGCGTACGCCAAGTCGCTGCCCAAGGGCCGGGCCAAGCAGTTCAAGGAACTGAAGATCGAGGCGATCCTCGACACCCCGGTCAACATCGTCGTCACCGCCGACCCGACCCGCGGCGGCCGCCACACCCTCGGCCGGCACACGCAGCCGCAGATGGCGCCGTACTCCTCCGCGCTCGCCGTCGAGAACCTCTGGCTCGCCGCCCGGGCCGAGGGCCTCGGTGTCGGCTGGGTCAGCTTCTTCGACGAGCGCGAGATGGTCCGGGCCCTCGGTCTGCCCGAGCATCTGGACATCGTCGCGTACCTGTGCGTCGGCTACGTCGACGAGTTCCCGGACGAGCCCGAGCTGATGCAGGCCGGCTGGTCCAAGCGCCGGCCGCTGTCCTGGGTGGTCCACGAGGAGACGTACGGCCGTCGCGCCCTGCCCGGCGAGGCGCCGCACGACCTGCTCGCCGAGACCGTCGCGCAGATCCGCCCGCTGGACGCCAAGGCACTCGGCGAGGCCTGGGAGCGGCAGAAGCGGATGACCAAGCCGGCCGGCGCGCTCGGCATGCTGGAGATCATCTCCGCGCAGCTGTCCGGACTGTCCCGGCAGTGCCCGCCGCCCATCCCGGAGCCCGCGGCCGTCGCGGTCTTCGCCGGTGACCACGGCGTGCACGCCCAGGGCGTCACCCCCTGGCCGCAGGAGGTCACGGCCCAGATGGTGGCCAACTTCCTGGGCGGGGGGGCCGTCTGCAACGCCTTCGCCACCCAGGTCGGCGCCGAGGTGTGCGTCGTGGACGTCGGTGTCGCCACCGACCTGCCCGCCACGCCGGGCCTGCTGCCGCGCAAGGTGCGCGCGGGCACGTCCGACATGACCACCGGCGCCGCGATGACCCGCGAGGAGGCCAAGCAGGCCATCGAGGTCGGCATCGAGACCGCCCGCGACCTGGTGGCGGCCGGCAACAAGGCGCTGCTGACCGGCGAGATGGGCATCGCGAACACCACCGCGTCCGCCGCGCTCATCTCCGTGTTCACGGGCGCCGACCCGGCCGAGGTCACCGGCCGCGGCACCGGCATCAACGACGAGACGCTGGTCCGCAAGACCGAGGTCGTCCGCCGTGCCCTCGAACTCCACCAGCCGGACCCGGCCGACCCGATCGGCGTGCTCGCGGCGATCGGCGGCTTCGAGCACGCGGCCATGGTCGGCCTGCTGCTCGGCGGCGCCTCCCTGCGCACCCCGGTGATCCTGGACGGCGTCAGCGCCGGTGCCGCCGCCCTGGTGGCCCGCGCGATCGCCCCGGAGGTGCTCGCCGCCTGCATCGCCGGTCACCGCAGCGCCGAGCCCGGCCACGTCGCCGCGCTCAACAAGCTGGGCCTGCGCCCGCTGGTCGACCTTGACCTCCGGCTCGGCGAGGGCACCGGCGCACTGCTCGCCCTCCCGATGGTGCAGAGCACCGCGCGGGCCATGCACGAGGTGGCGACGTTCGACTCGGCGGGCGTCACCGAAAAGTAGCGGCCGCACGACGCGGGGTCCGGGAGCACGGTGCCGGGCCCCGCGGAGGCTCCCGTGCCCGCAGTCCCGTCCGCCGGCCGTCCAGCCACCGGACCAGCGGTCCACCCACCGGACCAACCGAGCCCCCACGGGCCGCCCCGCCGTAAAATCCGCACGTCAGCGCCACCGCCGCAAGAGGAGCCGTCCCCTCATGGCCGAACACCCCGCCTACCCCGTAGGCCTCCGCCTCACCGGCCGTCGCGTGGTCGTCCTCGGCGGCGGGCAGGTCGCCCAGCGCCGCCTGCCCGCCCTCATCGCCGCCGGCGCCGACATCCGCCTCGTCTCCCCGGAGGCGACCCCGTCCGTCGAAGCCATGGCGGACGCGGGGGAGATCACCTGGGAGCGGCGCCCCTACGCGGAAGGGGACCTCGCGGACGCCTGGTACGCCCTGATCGCCACCAGCGACACCGGGGCCAACAACGCGGCCTCCGCCGAGGCCGAGCGGCACCGCGTCTGGTGCGTCCGCTCCGACGACGCGGACCTGGCCACGGCCTGGACCCCGGCGACCGGACACAGCGAGGGCGTCACCGTCGCCGTACTCACCACCGACGCACGCCACCGCGACCCCCGCCACACCGCCGCCATCCGCGACGCCGTGGTGGAGGGCCTGCGCGACGGCACCCTCGTCGCCCCGCACCGGCGCACCCGCACGCCCGGCGTCGCCCTGGTCGGCGGCGGTCCCGGCGACCCGGACCTGATCACCGTCCGCGGCCGCCGCCTGCTCGCCGAGGCCGACGTCGTCATCGCCGACCGGCTCGGCCCCCGCGACCTCCTCGCCGAACTGCCGCCGCACGTCGAGGTCATCGACGCCGCCAAGATCCCGTACGGCCGCTACATGGCCCAGGAGGCCATCAACAACGCGCTGATCGAACACGCCAAGCAGGGCAAGTCGGTCGTACGGCTCAAGGGCGGCGACCCGTTCGTCTTCGGCCGGGGCATGGAGGAGGCGCAGGCGCTGGCCGAGGCGGGCATCGCGTGCACCGTCGTCCCCGGCATCTCCAGCACCATCTCGGTCCCCGGCGCGGCCGGCATCCCGGTCACCCACCGGGGCGTCGCCCACGAGTTCACCGTGGTCAGCGGACACGTCGCCCCCGACGACGAGCGCTCCCTGGTCGACTGGCCGTCCCTGGCCAAGCTCACCGGCACGCTCGTGATCCTCATGGGCGTGGACAAGATCGGCAGGATCGCCGAGACCCTCGTCGCGCACGGCAAGTCCCCCGGCACCCCGGTCGCCCTCGTCCAGGAGGGCACCACGGCCGCCCAGCGCCGGGTGGACGCGACCCTCGCCACCGTCGCCGAGGTGGCCGTCGCCGAGGAGGTCAGGCCGCCCGCCGTCATCGTCGTCGGCGAGGTCGTCGCCGTCGGCCCGCACGGGACGGTCTGACGTGGCCGAACTCATCACGATCGACGACCCCGACGACCCGCGGCTGCACGACTACACGGGCCTGACCGACGTCGAGCTGCGCCGCCGCCGCGAGCCCGCCGAGGGCCTGTTCATCGCCGAGGGCGAGAAGGTCATCAGGAGGGCCGGCGAGGCGGGCTACACGATGCGCTCCATGCTGCTGTCCGCCAAGTGGGTCGACACCATGCGCGACATCATCGACGAGGCCCCGGCCCCGGTGTACGTCGTCGACCCCGCGCTCGCCGAACGGGTCACCGGGTACCACGTGCACCGCGGCGCGCTCGCCTCGATGCAGCGCAAGGCGCTGCCCACGGCCGCCGGTCTCCTGACCACCGCCCGGCGCGTCGTCGTCATGGAGTCCGTCAACGACCACACCAACATCGGCGCGATCTTCCGGTCCGCCGCCGCCCTCGGCATGGACGCGGTCCTGCTCTCCCCGGACTGCGCGGACCCGCTGTACCGGCGCAGCGTCAAGGTCTCGATGGGCGCGGTCTTCTCCGTGCCGTACGCCCGTCTCGACGTCTGGCCGGCCGGGCTGGCGGAGGTCCGCGAGGCGGGCTTCACGCTCCTCGCCCTCACCCCCGACGAGCAGGCCGAGTCCCTCGACGCGGTCGCCCCGCACCGGATGGACCGGGTGGCCCTGATGCTGGGTGCCGAGGGCAGCGGCCTGTCCCGGCGGGCCCTCGCGGGGTCCGACACGTGGGTCCGCATCCCGATGTCCCACGGCGTCGACTCCCTGAACGTGGGCGCGGCGGCCGCGGTCGCCTTCTACGCGGTGACGGCGGGACGCCCCTCGGCGTAGACCGCCCGCGGCGCCCGGTGTCGGCGCCCGGAGCCGGCGTCTCAGACGGGGCGTCTCAGACTCGGGGTGCCCGCCGCCCCGACAGGTCGCCGGGCGGATCCACCCGCTCCTGCTGGGCGGCCCGCACACCGCCCCGGTCGTCGCCGAGCCCGCGCGAGGGCCCCTGGCAGCCCTGAGCCGCGGCGATGCCCAGCGCGACCAGCAGCGTCACCACCACGAACACGAACAGGCGCTGCCGCAGCAGCCGCGGATTGGCGGGCCGCCGCCAGCCGGTCCCCGTCGTCCGGGGCGCCGTGCGGCCGGCACCGCTGCGGGGTGCGGTCCGGCCACCGTCGTTGCGGGAGGCGTTCCGGCCGGTGGTGTCGCGGGACGGCGTGGGCCTGGACCCGGACCGCGCCCCCGTGCCGCCGCCCCGCGACGGCGTGCCGCCGCGCGAGGCGCCTCCGCCGCGCACGGGCGTTCCACCCCGCGAGGGAACGGGACCTCGGGGCGCGGACCCCCGCGATCCCGACGCGCCGCGCGGCGCGGGAGTGCCCGGCGCGCCCGCCCGGCCCTGAGGACGCCGCTGGGCACGCTCCGGATAGGTGTCGGCGAGCCGGCCCGTGGGCACGTCGGCCTCACCGCTGCGCGGTGCGAGCGGCCGTACGTCGGCCACGCCCTGGGCCTCCCGGGCAGCGATCTCCTTGAGCCGCAGCGACAGCTCCAGGGTGCTGGGGCGCTCCTCGGGGTCCTTGGCCAGGCACGCCCGCACCAGCGGTCCGAGCGCGTCCGGGACCCCGTGCAGCTGGGCCTCCTCGTGCACCACGCGGTACAGCATCACCTCGGAACTGCCGTGCCCGAAGGGCGAGTCGCCCATCGACGCGTACGCCAGCGTCGCACCGAGCGAGAACACGTCCGTCGCCGGCGTGACCGCGGCCCCGCGCACCTGCTCCGGCGCGAGGAAGCCGGGGGAGCCGACCGCGGTGCCGACGTGCGTGAGCGTGGAGGCACCGGTGGCCCAGGCGATGCCGAAGTCGATGATCCGCGGCCCCTTCGGGGACAGCAGGATGTTGGACGGCTTCAGGTCGCGGTGCACCACACCGGCCTCGTGCACGGCGACCAGGCCCTCGGACAGCGCCGCGCCCACGGCCGCGACGTCGGCCGCGCCGAGCGGGCCGCCGTCGACGACCTTGTCGTGCAGGGAGGGGCCGGGCACGTACTGCGTGGCGAACCAGGGACGGTCCGCCTCCAGGTCCGCGGCGACCAGCCGGGCGGTGCAGCCGCCCCGGATGCGCCGGGCCGCCGAGACCTCACGCGCGAACCGCGACCGGAACTCCTGGTCCTCGGCCAGGTCCGGCCGGATGACCTTCAGCGCGACCCGCTGCCCCTTCTTGTCGGAGCCCAGGTAGACCACGCCCATTCCACCCGCGCCGAGCCGCCTGTGAAGCCTGAACGAGCCGACGACGCGCGGGTCCTCGCGCCTCAGGCGCATCATCGCCATGTTCATCCCCGCTGCCCGGTCCCTGTGACGTGCCACAGCTTACGTTTCCACGGCCGCCCGTGCGCAGAGGCCGCGCCCTCTCGGGACAACGGATTGTCAGTGCCCCGCGCGAGAGTTGAGGCCCGGTCAGCGCTCGCGCGGACGGAACGGCCGCGCCGCGTCCATGATCCCAACCGGCTGCGGGGACGGGGGGATTGGACCGGGCGACGGCGTCCGGGCGGGCGCGGCGGAGGCGGGCGGCGAGACGCCGCGCGCCCGTGCCGGGGCGGCCGGCGGAGCGGGACCCGGGGCGGGGACGGAGGTGTGCCGGGAGGCGGTCGAAGTGAGCGAAGTCACCGGGCGGCCCGGAGATACCCGGACACGACGGACACCCCGTCCGGGAAGACCCCGAGACCCGGAAGCCGGTCTCCACCCAGGGGAGTACGCGGCAGGTCGTGGCTCATCCTCCGGGAGGCCCGGCAATCGGTACGAGGGCATGACGTCGGACGATCGCCCGACGCATAGATTTGAGGTCAAGCGGCGGGTGCAGCACTCGTCCCCCGAGGTCAGACACCCGCCGCTGCGGCGAGAAGCACACGTGACAAGGAAATCGCGAGAAGCGGATCGCGACGACGACATCGCGACAACGAAACGGTCAGGAGAGGGACCATGGCCCAGACGGCTCCGCGGACACTGGTCCGCACCCGGGAAAGCCGCCGTCACGGCCGTCGCCACCCCGCGGTGGCGACGCTCATGGCCCTTCCCCTGGCGGTCCTGCTCCTCCTCGTCTTCGACGGGTGGGAGACAGTGGCCACACAGGCGTCGTCCGTGGGTGTGGTGCTGGGGCGCTGAGCGGCGACCCCAGGCCCGGAAGAGCGGTCCGGGCGGGGACACCCATCCATGAAACCCCGTGGGGACGGGGGTGCGGCGGACGGCAAAATGCCGGCGCAGCTGGGGAGCTGCGCCGGCATTGCTTTTCCGCCCCCGCCTCGCACCGGGCGGGAAGCACGGCGGCACACTCCTCCTGCGTACCCTCACCCACGTGACCACGGACGCCCCCGCCCTCCTCCCCGCACTCGAGGCCCGCGCCAGGGCAACGGCCCACGCCCGCACCCCGGCCTGTCCCTGCGGCGCGGCCACCCTCGCCGACCGCCCCGACGCCACCGTCGTCCGGCACGCCGGCACCGTCGCCAAGGCCCACGCCGCGGACGCCGACCCCGCCGAGCTGGCCCTCCGTGTCACGGCCGCCGCCCGCCTCCCCGGCGTACTCCTGCCCCCGCTCGCCCCGGCCCCCGTCGTCCTGCACGGGCGGCCCGTCACGTACTGGCCCTACGGCGCACCCGTGGACCCGGACGACCCGGACGCGGCGCCGTGGGAGGCCGCGGCCACCCTCCTCGCCCGCCTCCACCGCACCGCGGCCCCCCTCGCCGTACCGCCCATGCGCGGACCCGCGAAGGCGGCCCTGGCCGTGGCCCGCCTCCGGGACACCGCCCCCGGCCACCCCGCCACCGCGCCCGTACGGGCGGCCTGGGCGGCGCTCCCCGCCTGGGCGCGCGGCGCGGCCGCCATGCCGGACACCACCACCCTCTGCCACGGCGACCTCCACCTCGGCCAGCTCGTACGCCACCCCGCCCCCGACGGCCCCTGGCTGCTGATCGACATCGACGACCTCGGCACCGGCGTCCCGGCCTGGGACCTGGCCCGCCCCGCCGCCTGGTACGCCTGCGGGCTGCTCCCGCCCGAGGAGTGGCACCGTTTCCTGACCGCCTACCGCGCCCGCGGCGGACCGGCCGTCCCGGCCGACGGCGACCCCTGGCCCGCCCTGGACGTCCCGGCCCGCGCCCTCACCGCCCAGACCGCCGCCAGGGCCGTCACCAAGGCGGTCCTGGCGGACCGGCCCCTGGACGAGGTGGAGTGCGCCCTCGTCGACGCCTGCGCGCGCATGGCGCCGGCCCGGTCCGACGCCTCGTACGGCTGAGGCGAAGTTCCGGGCAGTAGGGTGCAACCGACCCGCGGCGGGACAGAGTCTGTCCTGGCGATACGCGAAGCAGGACCGACCGGCGAGGAGTTGAGCCGAGCATGCAGTGCCCCAAGTGCCATGCACCGATGCACACCTACAACCGCAACGGCGTTCAGATCGAGCAGTGCAGCGGCTGCCGCGGCATCTTCCTCGACTACGGCGAGCTGGAGTCGCTGACCCGCCTGGAGGCCCAGTGGTCCCAGCCCGCGCCGCCGGCACCGCCCGCCGCACCGCAGGCCTACCCGGCGGCCCAGGCGCCCGCCTGGGGCGCCCCGCACGGCGGCCACGGTCACTACGGCCACCACCGTCAGAAGAGCTTCGGACGCATGCTCTTCTCCAGCTGATCCTCCGGCCGATCCGCCGAGCGCGGGCCCGTGCGGACGGGCCCGCACCGGAGGCACCCGGCTACGCCGAAGCCCCCGGCCGTTCGTGACGGCCGGGGGCTTCGTTTCCGTGTGGACGATACTGGGATTGAACCAGTGACCTCTTCCGTGTCAGGGAAGCGCTCTCCCGCTGAGCTAATCGTCCTGGAAGCACCAGGTGCGGTACTGCGTGCGCGATACTGGGATTGAACCAGTGACCTCTTCCGTGTCAGGGAAGCGCTCTCCCGCTGAGCTAATCGCGCGGGGATCCTTGCGGACCGGTGATCCTTGCGGATCAGTGGACGATACTGGGATTGAACCAGTGACCTCTTCCGTGTCAGGGAAGCGCTCTCCCGCTGAGCTAATCGTCCTTGGAGGTGGAGACGGGATTTGAACCCGTGTAGACGGCTTTGCAGGCCGTTGCCTCGCCTCTCGGCCACTCCACCAGGAGTGTAGGAGGCCCGGGAGGCCCCCTGTTCCTGCGAGCGGACGACGAGGCTCGAACTCGCGACCTCAACCTTGGCAAGGTTGCGCTCTACCAACTGAGCTACGTCCGCCTGTCGGTTCGGTCCGCTTGCGCGTCCCGGCGACGTGATGAACTCTAGCGGATTCCGGGGCCAGCACAAAAACGCGTTTGTGCAGCGTGCTGCGGTGCGTCCGCTCGCGGACCTGGTCAGGGCACCCGGAAGGACACGTTCGGGTCACCTCGGGGCCACCCGCCTAGACTCGACAGCGTGCTCGACCTCCCTCCCCTCGCCCGCTTCGGGGACCGTCTCGCGACCGGTCTCCTCGACGTCACGAGCGATCCCGCCGCCCTCGGCTCCGAGGGATTCTGGGCCGTCTGCGCCGACTTCGAAGGCCGCCTGACCTGCGCGCGCTTCGCGGACGTACGCGAGGAGCCGGTGCCCGCGCCCACGCCGGGAGCGTGGCGGGGCCCCGCCGCCGGCGACTGGACGTCCTCCCTCGACCGCGCCGCGTACACGGCGGCCGTACGGCGCATCCGCGCGCACATAGCCGCCGGCGAGGTCTACCAGGCCAACCTCTGCCGGGTACTGACGGCGCCGATCGGCCCCGACGCCGACGTGGACGCGCTCACCGCCTTGCTGGCCCGCGGGAACCCGGCGCCGTACGCCGGAACGATCCGGCTGCCGGAGCACGGCGTCGAGACGGCCACCGCGTCGCCCGAGCTGTTCCTGCGCCGGGACGGCCGGACGGTCGAGTCCGGCCCGATCAAGGGCACCGGGCGGACCGAGGCCGACCTGCTGGAGAAGGACTACGCCGAGAACGTCATGATCGTGGACCTGGTCCGCAACGACCTGGGGCGGGTCTGCGCCACGGGCACGGTCTCGGTGCCCGACCTGTGCGTCCTGGAGAAGCACCCGGGACTGGTCCACCTGGTGTCCACGGTGCGCGGCGAGCTGCGCGCGGATGCCGGCTGGCCCGAGCTGCTCGACGCCGCCTTCCCACCCGGTTCCGTCACCGGCGCGCCCAAGGCGAGCGCCCTGCGGATCATCGAAGCGCTGGAGACCGTGCCCCGGGGTCCGTACTGCGGCGGTATCGGCTGGGTCGACGCCGACCGGGGCACCGGCGAGCTGGCCGTCGGCATCCGCACCTTCTGGATCGACCGGGCCGCCGGCGCTCCCGCCGCGCGGCTGTGCTTCGGCACCGGCGCCGGCATCACCTGGGGATCCGACCCGGAGGGCGAGTGGCGGGAGACCGAACTGAAGGCGTCCCGGCTGCTCGCGGTAGCGTCTGGGGCGTACGAGGTGAACGTGAGTGGAGAGGCGCTGGCGACGTGAAGATCTGGCTCGACGGCGGGTTGCAGGACATCGACACCGCCCGTGTCTCCGTGTTCGACCACGGGCTGACCGTGGGCGACGGCATCTTCGAGACGGTCAAGGCGGTGGACGGCAGGCCGTTCGCGCTGACCCGGCACCTGGACCGGCTGACCCGGTCGGCCCGGGGCCTCGGCCTGCCCGACCCCGACCTCGACGAGGTGCGCCGCGCCTGCGCGGCCGTCGTCGAGGCCAACCCCATGCCGCTCGGCCGGCTGCGCATCACCTACACCGGCGGCCACGGCCCCCTCGGCTCGGACCGCGGCGAGCACGGCACGACGCTCGTCGTCGCCCTCGGCGAGACCGGCCGCCGGCCGGACTCCACCGCCGTGGTCACGGTGCCCTGGACCCGTAATGAACGCGGCGCGCTCACCGGCCTGAAGACCACCTCGTACGCCGAGAACGTCGTCGCCCTCGCCCGGGCCCGCGAACGGGGCGCCACCGAGGCGCTGTTCGGCAACACGGTGGGACAGCTCTGCGAGGGCACCGGGTCCAACGTCTTCGTCGTGCTCGACGGCGAGATCCACACCCCGCCGCTCGCCTCCGGCTGCCTCGCCGGGATCACCCGGGCCCTGACGGTCGAGTGGACGGGTGCCCGCGAGACCGACCTCCCGCTGGACGTCCTGGACCGCGCCGACGAGGTGTTCCTCACCTCCACGCTGCGGGACGTACAGGCCGTGCACCGCGTCGACGACCGCGAACTGCCGGGCGCCCCGGGGCCGGTGACCGCCAAGGCCATGCGCGTCTTCGAGGAGCGGTCCGGGGACGACCTGGACCCGTAGGGCCGCGAAATCCGGCTGCCGTTCCCGTCCCCGGTGGGTAGAACTGCCGTGATGACAACGACCCTGCGGCCGACCGAGCCGCTCCAGCGCGCCGCCGACGGGACCCGTTCGCGCCACTACCAGGTGTGTGTGAACAGCCGCCCCGTCGGTGAGCTGCACCTCGGCACCTCACGCGACCTCGGCGACTCGGTGGCCGTGATCCGCAAGCTGCGCGTCGACGAACCGGACCGCCGGCGCGGCCGCGGCACGGTGGCCGCGCTCGCGGCGGAGGAGGTGGCACGCGGCTGGGGCTGCCGGCTGATGGAGGCGAGCGTCGCCGGTGACGCCGAGGCGGGCACGCGGCTCGCGGACGCGCTCGGCTACGTCCTGCGCAACCGCACGATGACCAAGCCGCTCGGCGACACGCCGCCCGGCCTGCCCGAGGGCAGCCGGGCCCGGCCCATGACACCGGAGGACTTCACCGTCTGGCAGGCGTACGAAGCGGAGCAGTACGCCCGGACCTGGATGGAGCGGGGCGTGCCCGAGGCCGCCGCGCACGCGAAGGCCCGCCGCGACCACGAAGTGCTGCTGCCGCGCGGGCTGGACACCGAGAACATGCTGTTCAGCGTGTTGGAGCACGAGGGCGAGCGGGTCGGGATCCTGTGGCTGGCACTCCGGGAGGACCGCGCCTTCGTCTTCGACGTCGAGGCCGAGTCGGCCCACCGCGGCCGGGGACACGGCCGTACCCTGATGCTGCTGGCCGAGGCCCAGGCGATCGCCGCCGGCCGCCCGCTGATCGGCCTCAACGTCTTCGCGGGGAACACCCCGGCCGAGCGGCTCTACGAGTCGCTCGGCTATCGGACCACGCGGTACAGCTACAGCAAACCGCTGCTGTGACGGGGGCGGCCGGTCCCGGCCGCTCCCGCCCCGTCCTCAGGCCCGCTGCCGGAAGTTCCCGGCCCGCCGTCCGGAACCTTCTCAGCTCCGCTGCTCGGCCAGGAGCCGGTCGGCGATCTCCTCGACACGTTCGCGCAGCCCTTCCTGGCTTTTGCCGCCGTCGAGGCGCTCGCCGCCGATCACGTACGTGGGGGTGCCCGTCACGCCGATCGCCTTGCCCTCGGCCTGGTCGGCGTCGACGATCAGGATGTGCCGGCCGTCGACGAGCGCCGTGTCGAACTCCTCCGCGTCCAGTCCCAGTTCCCGCGCCACCTCGACCAGGAGGGGTTCTCCCTTGCGGTCCAGCTCCGCGACCCGGCCCAGGACGGCTTCGGCGTACTGCCATCCCATGCCCTGGGCGACGGCCTCCTCGGCGGCCTGCGCGGCGGCGAAGGCGTGCTTGTGCTTCTCCAGCGGGAAGTGCCGCAGCCGCACCTCCAGACGGTCGCCGTAGCGGGCGCGCAGGGCACGGAGGTCGTCCAGGGCGGTGTGGCAGTCCGGGCACTGGAGCTCGCACCAGACGTCGAGGACGGGCGCGGCGGGACGGTCGGGGGAGGAGTCGCTCATGCCCCCATCCTCCCAGTCCGCGGCGCGCCGCCCCAACCGGCGTCGTACGGCGCCCACCGGCACCTGCGGAGGAGCCGACCCCGAGATCTCCCTGATCTCGGGCGCACGGCATGGCCCCACGGCGGTCGGACGGTGCAGGATGGAAGGGACGAAGTACTCATGCCCGACCGAGCCCAGCCTGGAGGACCGGATGATTGCCGAGACCGTCTGCTCCGCGGTGTCCGCGGCGGGCCTGGGCATCGCGGCGGTCACCGCGTACCGCAGGCGTTTCCTCACCGCCGCCCGTGTCGCCGCCTACTCGCTGGTCCCGATCGGCCTGGTGATGACCGGAGTCGTCCAGTGGCTGGCCGACACGGCCTTCAGCCCGGTGGCCTGGGCCGGCTTCGGAGTGCTGGGCGTGGCCTGGGTGCTCTTCATGACGACACGCGCCGTGGAGCGCCGCCGCGGCGGCACCCGCAAGGAGCGCAAGGCGGCCCGGGCCGCCGCACAGCGCGACGCGGTGGCCCCGGGGGCCTCCGCTCCTTCGCTCGGCTCGGGCGGCTCCCGTCCGGCCGCCGAGCCCGCGCCCCGGCCCGCGAAGGCGTCCCGGGGAGGTGACGACGACTTCAGCGACATCGAGGCCATCCTCAAGAAGCACGGGATATGACCGCGAGATCCGCGAGGCCCTGGACGGGGACGTCCGGCGCCCGGGACGCGTCGTCCCGCGCCCGAGGCTGAGGCGGTACAGCGGTCCGAGGCCGACAGCGCGTGCTCCGGAATGATCACGATGCGACCGGAGATCGCGACATTCAACGAACTCCCGGTCTCGGCGGGCGTGTTGATCGCGTGGACGGCGCCCGCTGCGTCATCATCGCGGCGAGATGCCGGACACCACTCAGCTGGATTCCCAGCTGGACACGAGACAGAGCGAAACCGCGCGGACGCAGGACGAACCACGCGGCTGCCTCTTCGCCCTTTCCCAGCCACCGCTCATGATCTTCCTAGCGGTGATCGGGTGTCTGCTGCTCATGGCTTCGTTGCACGATCTGCTGTTGCTGTGAGCCGTACCCGCGCTCCCCGGCGCCACCCGCCGGGGGCCGCGTCGCCGTCCGCGCATCCGCGGCCGCGGAAGTCCCGAGGCCGGCGTCAGCCCGCCGCCTCCTTGCGCCGGGCCCGGTACGCGGCCACGTGCAAGCGGTTTCCGCAGGTGCGGCTGTCGCAGTACCGCCGCGAGCGGTTCCGGGAGAGGTCGACGAAGGCGCGCCGGCAGTCCGGGGCCTCGCAGCGCCGCAGCCGCTCCTGCTCCCCGGCGACCACGAAGAACGCCAGCGCCATCCCGCAGTCCGCGGTCAGATGGTCCGCTACGGAGGCGCCGGGCGCGAAGTAGTGGATGTGCCAGTCGTAGCCGTCGTGGTCGGTCAGGCGCGGTGTGGTGCCGGCGGCCGCGACCAGGTCGTTGATCAGTCCGGCCGCCGTCCGCGCGTCGGGGGCGGCGAAGACCGCCGCGAACCGTGCGCGGATCCTGCGCACCGCCGTGAGGTCGACGTCCGAGAGCACGCCGACGTCGCTGATTTCGTGCGTTCCCACGAATTCCTGGAGGGACGCGACGTCCGGCAGTCCGTCCGGGGCCGACTCGTCCTCCGGCACGGTGTTCACCAGATCCACCACGGTGTCGAGCGCGCACCGGGTGTCGTGGGTGATCAGCACGTTTCGCTCCCTGGCCTGGGGGTCGGGCGGGCGCCCGCCGATGCTGGCCGATGGTAGTGGCTCGCGCGGCGGGCCAACCGGTCACGATCCGGTCCCGGCCGCCGATTGCCCCGAAGACTGCCCCTACAACGACGGCCGGTCCGCCTTCGTTCCCGGCGCCGCGCACGCGACGGCGCCGCCCCCGCGGTGGTCCGCGGCGGCGACGCCGGTGTGTGCCGTATGCGGTTGTCCGGGCCCGTGCCGTCACCCCGAGTCGACGGCGACGGGCGGCTTCACGCGGGGCCCCGCCCTAGCTTTCCGCCAGGATGTGCGAGAGCTCCTGATCGAGATCGAAGTGCCGGTGTTCCGTGCCGGGGGGCACGGCGGCGTCTGTGCGCTTCAGGAAGGACTCCAGGGCCCGCGCCGGGGCCTCGAGCAGTGCCTCGCCCTCCGGGGAGCTGAGAGCGATGCACACGACGCCCTGGCCGTGACTGCGCGACGGCCAGACGCGGACGTCGCCGGTCCCGGTGGGACGGTGGAGACCTTCGGCGAGGAGGTCGCGGGCGAACACCCACTCGACGGTCTCCTCGGCTCCGGTGTGGAAGGTGGCGTGCACGGCGTAGGGGTCGGCCGTGTCGTACCGCAGGCCTGCGGGGACAGGCAGGGAGGACTCGCTCGACACAACGAGGCGCAGGTGCAGCTCGCAGCTGACCGTGGTGTTCATAAGCGCCAGGGCCTTTCGCTCAGTGTGCGCTCGGGGATTCGCACGTCGGCGAAATCGACATGCCACCTACGGTGCCGTTGTAAACCCCTCTGAGTGTTTTGCGTGCGTTTACGTAACTCTTCCGGCCGAGAGATCGTTCGGGTCGTGCGCCCATTCCGGTGACAGGTTTCGCTCCGGTAGTGTTTGGCCGTATGAACACGGGGAGTGACAAGCCCGGCGAGGCTGTCGTGGCGGAAGACCGTACGGGGACGGACGAGGCCGGGGTGCAGCGCGCGCTCGGCTCGCGTGCGCCGGAATTCGTCAAGGCGCGCCGTGCGCTGCACCTGAGCTGGCAGGTCGGCGTCTTCATCGTCGGCCTCGCGGTCGTGGTGGCCGGCGTCGCCATGCTGGTGCTGCCCGGACCGGGCTGGGTCGTGATCTTCGGCGGCATGGCGATCTGGGCGACCGAGTTCGTCTGGGCCCAGCTGGTGCTGCGCTGGACCAAGCGCAAGGTCACCGAGGCGGCGCAGCGTGCCCTCGATCCGAAGGTGCGGCGCCGGAACATCATCCTGACCGCGACGGGTGTGGTGATCATCGCCGTGCTGGCCGGGGTCTACCTGTGGAAGTTCGGCCTCGAGATGCCCTGGAACATCAAGGACCAGTGATCGCCCGCGGGGGTGCGCCGTCGTGGCCCCCGCTGGTCACGGGCGCCTCTGACATGGGGTAATGTTCTTCCTGCGTCCGGGCGATTAGCTCAGTGGGAGAGCGCTTCGTTCACACCGAAGAGGTCACTGGTTCGAACCCAGTATCGCCCACCGGATCATCAGGCGGCCCCGTTCACGAAGGTGAGCGGGGCCGCCTTCGTGTGCCGTACCTACGGGCGCGTGGGCCGGTGAGCGGGTGCCCGCCTCAGGGGCCGTGCGTCCTGGTGCGGCGACGCGCGGAGGTGTGTCCCGCCCGGGCGGTACGGTCCCGGCCCCGGGCCTTCCGCTTCCGCCCGCCTTCATCCAACCGTGACCTTCCGCGCCGCCCGCCCCGGCGGGCCCGCGGGCGTTCGGCCCGTCGGCCGCACCGCGCCGACCTGGCTGTTCTCACGGCCGTCGGCCGGGAGGCCGCGAGCGGGCGCCGTCGCCGACGCGCGGCGGTGCCCGTGAATTCCTGTCCGAATCATTGACGCGCCCCCGGGCCCTCCGTACCTTGTGCCAGCAAGCGCTTACTTGAAACGATTCATGAGGCGGACGCGACGTCGCGAGGAGGCTCGTCATGCAGCAGAGCGGGAATGCGGAGCGGCAGGCCGGGAGGCGGACGATCCTCAAAGCGGCGGGAGCCTCGCTGGCCGTCGCGGGACTGGGCGCCACGGCCACCGCGTGCGGCGGCGGCAGCGGTTCGGGGGACGGAACGGTGACGATCCGTTACTCCTGGTGGGGTGCCGAGGACCGGGCCGAACGCATCAACAAGACCATCGCGCTCTTCGAGAAGAAGTATCCGAAGATCAAGGTCAAGACCGACTTCCAGCCGTACACCGACTTCTGGAAGAAGTTCAACACCCAGGCCTCCGGGGGCAATCCGCCGGACGTCTTCCAGAATGCCATCGGATTTCTGCGCAAATACGATGCCAAGAATGTGCTGCTCGACCTGAGCGGACAGGTCGAGGCGGGCAACCTCTCCATGGACGGATTCCGCGCGGGCCTGGAGAAGTTCGGCGAAATCGACGGCAAACTCCTCGGTGTGCCCGTCGGTTCCAACTCGATGGCCCTGGTCATCGACAAGCCCGTCTACACCCGGGCCGGTATCAAGCCCGAACAGGGCTGGACGTGGGACGACTTCGACGAGGCGATGACGAAGGTCCGCGACAGGACCGGACGGGCCGGCGACAGCGGCATGTACGGCGTCATGTACCTCTACGACCTGTACCTGCGTCAGAACGGCAAGGCCTTCTTCACCGAGGACGGACTCGGCTTCACCGAGGCCGACCTGACCACCTGGTGGACCAGGGCGGAGAAGGGCGTGAAGTCCGGACTGTTCGCCGACCCCAAGAAGGTCGCCCAGATCAAGCCCAAGTCGGCGCTCTCCGCCGAACTCGCCGGCAGCGAGTTCACGTGGGACAACTTCACCGTCCGCTACACCTCCGAGGGCAAGAGCGAGTACGGCCTCGCGCCGATCCCGACCACCGACGGCAAGCGGACCGGCCAGTACCTGGGCTCCCTGATGCTCAGCGCCTACAAGCGCACGCAGCACCCGAAGGAGGTCGCCCGGTTCATCGACTTCATGGTCCACGATCCCGAGGTCGCCAAGATCATGGGCTACGACCGCGGCGTCCCGACGACGCAGACCCAGTACGACGCCTACCGGCCGACCGACCCCGTCAACAAGGCCATCGCCGCCTACGAGGAGTCGCTCGTCGAGGCCGGCGTCCTGGAGCGGATCACCCCGCACCCGAACGGCGCCGACATCTGTGAGGCCGCGTTCCTGCGCATCGCCGAGGAGATGGCGCTCGGCTCGCGGTCCGTCGAGGAGGCCGTCAAGCAGTTCTTCACCGAGTCGAAGACGGCTCTCGCCGGCTGATGGGAAGCGCCGTGACACACGCCCCCGCGACGGAGGCCCGGACGGACACCGGGCCGCGCCACGGTCCGGAGAAGGCCCCTCGCCCCGCCGGGCCGAAGCAGCGGGGCCGCCGGGAGAACCTGGCCGGATACCTCTTCATGTCCCCGTGGATCGCCGGCTTCCTGCTGCTGACCGCCGGACCGATGGCCGCCTCGCTCTACTTCGCGTTCACCGACTACAACCTGTTCGACGCGCCCCGGTGGATCGGCCTGGACAACTTCTCCGAGATGTTCGGCGACCCGCGCTGGCGCCACTCGGTCAGGATCACGCTCTGGTACGTCGTCGTCGGCACGCCGATCAAGCTGATCGCGGCGCTCGGCGTCGCCCTGCTGCTGGCCCAGAAACGGCGCGGCCAGGCCTTCTACCGGGCCGCGTTCTACGCCCCGTCGCTGATCGGCGCGAGCGTGTCCGTCGCCATCGTGTGGAAGGCGATCTTCTCGGACGACGCGGTCGTCGACCGCACCCAGCAGCTCTTCGGGATCGACGCCGGCGGCTGGACCGGCGACCCGGAGCTGATCATCTACAGCCTGGTGGCGCTCACCGTCTGGCAGTTCGGCGCCCCGATGGTCATCTTCCTGGCCGGTCTGAAGCAGGTCCCGCGCGAGCTGTACGAGGCGGCCGACGTGGACGGCGCGGGGAAGCTGCGGCAGTTCTGGAACATCACCCTGCCGATGATTTCCCCGGTCCTCTTCTTCAACGTCCTGCTGGAGACCATCCACTCCTTCCAGATCTTCAGCTCGGCCTACATCGTCGGCGGCGGCGCCGGAGGCAACGCCTGCGGCCCGGCCGACGGCACGATGGTCTACACCTGCTACCTGTACGTCCAGGGCTTCGAGAACAGCCGCATGGGCCTGGCCTCCGCCATGGCGTGGATGCTGCTGGTCGCGGTCGCCCTGGTCACCGCGGTGCTGTTCTGGTCCCAGAAGCGCTGGGTGCACTACGAGGAGGGCGGCCGATGAGCGCGCAGGCCACCGACGTCACACCCGTCACCGACGCCCCACCGCCCCGGTCCACCAGGGCGGCCGTGCTCCGGCGCGGGCTGCCCGGGTCGCTCGCCTGGCACCTCGGCTCGCTGGCGATCCTCGCCGTGATCCTCTACCCGGTGCTCTGGGTGATCGGCGGCTCGTTCAAGGAGAGCGGCGACATCGTCGGCAGCCTGGACCTCTTCCCGGGCGACCCGATCACGGACAACTACACGAGTCTCGCCGACGGCATCGCGGACATCTCGATCTCCACGTTCTTCGTCAACTCGCTCTTCCTCGCCGTCGGCTCCGTGATCGGGATCGTGGTCTCCTGCTCGCTGACCGCCTACGCCTTCGCGAAGATCAGGTTCGCCGGCCGCAACCTGCTCTTCACCCTGATGATCGGCACGCTGCTGCTGCCGTACCACGTGCTGCTCATCCCGCAGTACGTGCTGTTCCGCAACCTGGACATGATCAACACGTACACCCCGCTCCTGCTGGGGAAGTACCTGGCCACCGAGGCGTTCTTCGTGTTCCTGATGGTGCAGTTCATGCGGAACCTGCCCAGAGAGCTGGACGAGGCCGCCCGGCTCGACGGCTGCGGGCACTTCCGCATCTACTGGTCGATCGTGCTTCCGCTGTGCCGGCCGGCGCTGATCACCAGTGCGATCTTCACCTTCATCAACTCCTGGAACGACTTCATGGGCCCGCTGATCTACCTCAACGAGCCCGGCAAGTACACGATCTCCCTCGGTCTGAAGATGTTCGTGGACCAGGAGGGCCTGGCGAACTACGGCGGCATGATCGCCATGTCGCTCGTCGCCCTGCTGCCCGTCCTCGCCTTCTTCCTGGCCTTCCAGCGCTATCTGATCGACGGCATGGCGACGTCCGGCCTGAAGGGCTGAGGTGGGGCTGCCATGACCGAAGCGCGTGCCAAGGCCCGTACCCGGCCGGGGGAGTCCCGGTTCGCCCAGGGCTTCGCCCTGTTCGCCGAATGCCTGCTCACCGGCGTGTGGATCGCGGTGGCCGCGCTGCCGCTGGTCACCTACCCCGCCGCCTTCGCGGCCGGCGCCCGGCACCTCGGGCGCCGGATGGCCCACGAGCGGGGCGGCTGGCGGGAGTTCGCCGCCGACTTCCGGGCGGCGGTGCGCCGCGGCTGGCTCGTCGGGGTCGCCGGGTGGGCCGCCCTCGCGGTGGTCTGGATCGACGTACGCGCCGTACGGGACGGCCTGCCCGGCGGACCGCTGGTCGGCGCCGTCGGCGTCCTCGCCCTCATCGGCGCGGCCGTCGCGGGACTGCGTGCGGCGGCGGACTGGCGGCCGGGTGCCTCGTGGCGGTCGCTGCTCGCCCGCGCGGGGCGGCGCACCGTGCTCGACCCGGCCGGTTCCTTCCTCCTCGTCGGCGGACTGGCCGTCGTGGTCTGCTCCGCCTGGTTCAGCGCTCCGCTGGCGGTCGCCGTCCTGGGCGCCGTCGCCGCGGCGGCCCTCGCGGTGGAGGAACGCCACCGCCGCCGCTGATCCCGGGGCGGTCACGTGCCGAAGCGGCCGCCCCTCCCCACCAGGGCCGGTGCTCGGGCGCCGCTCCTCGGGCTGTCATGCCCTTGACACCCTGCACACCCGCACGGAAAGGAAAGGCCATGTCCCCCATCCCCCGCAGGTCCCTCCTCAAGGCAGCCGCCGTCGCAGGCGCCGCCGCCCAGTTCAGCTGGGCGTTGGGCGCGAAGAGCGCGCAGGCCGCGCCCGCCGCCGCACCGGTCGCCGACGACGGCCCCGTCGCCCTGAGCTGGCTGGAGGACGGCGGCCTCGGCGCCGCCCCCGGCTCCACCGTCGGCGTCCCCTGGCCCAGGGGGACCTTCCGGGAGGACCAGGCGTTCGCCGTCACGGACGCGGACGGCAAGGCCGTACCCGTGCAGTCCTGGCCGCTCGCGTACTGGCCCGACGGCTCCCTCAAGTGGACCGCCCACGCCGTCGGTTCCGGAAACGGCGACCTCACCCTGACCGCCGGCACCCCCGCCGCCCCCGCCGAGAAGGTCACCGTCGACCGGCACGGCGGCACCATCGACATATCGACCGGCGTCATCACCGCGAGAATCGGGACGTCCGGCTCGACCCTGATCAAGTCGGTCACCCGCGGCTCCACCGAGATCGCCAGGAACGGCCGCCTGGTTCTGCTCCGCCAGCCCGAGATCGAGGACGGCGACCAGGGCACGGTGAAGTACGAACGCTTCGACGGCGCCGTCGACGAGGTGAAGGTCGAACAGGAGGGCCCCGTCCGCGCCGTCGTCCGCATCGACGGCACGCACCGCAAGGGCCGCCGCGGCCGGCTCCCCTTCTCCATCCGCCTCTACTTCTACGCGGGCGCCGACTCCTTCCGCATGGTGCACACCATCACGTTCGACGGGCAGCAGGAGCCGGGCAGGGCGAGCGGCGACTTCGTCCGCGGCCTCGGCGTCCGCTTCACCGTCCCGATGCGCGACGAGGCCTACGACCGCCACATCCGCGTCGGCGGCGAGGGCACCGGCCTGCTCCGCGAGGCGGTCAAGGGCATCACCGGACTGCGCCGCGACCCGGGGGCCGCGGTCCAGGCGGCCCAGTTCGCCGGCGAGAAGCTGCCCGACCCCGCCACGTGGGACCAGCGCGTCACCACCCGGCTGCAGTACATCCCGGAGTGGGGCGACTACACCCTCTCCCAGCTCTCCGCCGACGGCTTCACCCTGCGCAAGCGCACCAAGAAGGGCCACGGCTGGATCGGCGCCGGCGGCGGACGGCGCGCCTCCGGCTTCGGCTACGTCGGCGGTGCGAGCGGCGGCCTCTCCTTCGGCCTGCGCGACTTCTGGGAGAAGTACCCCGCCCAGCTCGACATCCGCGACGCCCAGACCGACGAGGCCGAGGTCACCCTCTGGCTCTGGTCGCCCGAGGCCCAGCCCATGGACCTGCGCTTCTACCACGACGGCATGGGCCAGGACACCTTCCCCGAACAGCTCGAAGGCCTCAACATCACCTACGAGGACTACGAACCCGGCTTCGGCACCCCCTACGGAATCGCCCGCACCTCGGAACTCCTCTTCTGGGCCAACGCCGCCACCCCGAGCGCCGAGAAGCTCGCCGAACAGGTCGAGGCGGTCCGCGTCCTGCCGCAACTGGCGGCCCCGCCGAAGCAGCTCATCAAGGCCAAGGTCTTCGGCCCCGGCCTCTACTCCGAGCCCGACCGCTCCACCCCCGCCAAGGCCAGGATCGAGGACCACCTCGACTTCCTCTTCACCTACTACAAGGACCAGGTGGAGCAGCGCCGCTGGTACGGCTTCTGGGACTACGGCGACATCATGCACACCTACGACGCCGCCCGGCACACCTGGCGGTACGACATCGGCGGCTACGCCTGGGACAACTCCGAACTCTCCCCGGACCTCTGGCTCTGGTACGCCTACCTGCGCTCCGGCCGCGCCGACATCTTCCGCTTCGCCGAGGCCATGACCCGGCACACCGGCGAGGTCGACGTCTACCACCTCGGCGAATGGGCCGGCCTGGGCACCCGCCACGGCGTCCAGCACTACGCCGACAGCGCCAAGCAGCAGCGCATCGCCAACACCACCTACCGGCGCTTCTACTACTTCCTCACCGCCGACGAACGCGTCGGCGACCTCATGCGCGCCAACGTCGACTCCGACGAGACCTTCCTCGCCCTCGACCCGCTCCGCAAGATCCGCACCGAGCCCTACACCCCCGACCGCAACGCCCTCTCGATCGGCTTCGGCACCGACTGGAGCGGCCTGGTCTCGGCCTGGCTCACCGAGTGGGAGCGCAAGGGCCCGCAGTGGGAGAAGGCCCGCGACCGCGTCCTGTCCACCATGGAGACGATCGCCGCCCAGCCCAACGGCTTCGTCCAGGGCAGCGGCCTGTACGACCTGGACACCGGGAAGTTCGCCGTCGCCGACACCCCGAAGGTCGAGGTCTCCCACCTGTCGGCCGTCTTCGGCCTGAACGAACTGTGCGCCGAACTGATCGACCTCGTCGACATGCCGGAGTTCGAGGAGGCGTACTACGACTACTGCCGCTACTTCAACGCGAGCAAGACCGAACAGGCCGAGCGCTACGGCTCCCACTTCGGCAGCCTCATCCTCTTCCAGGGCCACTCGCGCCTCGACGCCTACGCCGCCGTGCGGACCGGCGACGACAAGCTCGCCACGCGCGCGTGGCAGAAGTTCTACGACTCCGACGGCTACAAGGAGTCGGCGCCCTGGAAGACGGAGAAGCTGAGCGGTCCCGCCGCCCTGGTCCCGGGCAGCGAGGCGAACTGGGTCTCCACCAACGACACCGCGCTCTACGGCCTCGCCGCCATCGAGAACCTCGCACTCCTGGGGGACCGGATGCCGTAGCCGGCCCCTGACCGGCGCGGGCGCGGCACACTGCACGGGTGGACTGGAACCATTACCGCTTCCGCAGCCGGTGGGCCCTGCCGGCGCCCGCCCCCGACGTCTACCGGGCCCTGGAACGGATCGAGGACTACCCCCGCTGGTGGCCACAGGTGCGCGAGGTCACCCGGCGCGACGACACCAGCGGCGTCCTGCGGGTCCGCTCCCTCCTCCCGTACGACCTGACGACGGTGCTGCGGGAGGGGCGGCGGGACCCCGCCGCGGGGGTGCTGGAGGTCGCAATGAGCGGCGACATGGAGGGCTGGGCACGCTGGACCGTGGCTTCGCGCGGCTACGGCACCGTCGTCCGCTACGACCAGGAGGTCGTCGTCGGCAAGCCCCTGCTGCGCCGCCTCGCGGTGCCGGGAAGGCCCCTGTTCCGGGTCAACCACCGCCTCATGATGCGGGCCGGACGGCGGGGCCTCGCCGCCCACCTTTCAGGGGGCCGGCAAGCGGTTTGATGGAAACGCCGAGCGCACTGTATTGTTCAGTGCGTTCCCGGGCGATTAGCTCAGTGGGAGAGCGCTTCGTTCACACCGAAGAGGTCACTGGTTCGAACCCAGTATCGCCCACGCTCGCGAGAGCGACGTGTGTCCGCAGATTACGCGGACCACGTCGCTCTCTTCGTTTCTGCGCGGCTTCGCCGCGCGTTGTGGTGGCTCCGCCCCCCCCGCACCCCCGTCGCAGCGTCGTCCCGGGCCGGAGAGGAAAAGGTCACGCAGCCGCCGGCAGCTCCGGTCGCAGCGGCCAGGCCGGGTCCACCGCCTCCTCCGTGCCGTTGAGCGCGAACCACGCCTGCAGCCCGCGCGCCTGACCTGCGTGCCACACCGCCTGAAGGGTGTGCAGCTCGGCGGGGGACAGGCGCTCGAGCCGCGCCTGGAAACGGCGCCCCACAGCCCGTACGACCTCCAGTGCCGCCTGCGCGTCGGCCGCCGCGTCGTGCGCGCCCTGCAACTCCACGCCGTAGTGCGCGCACAGGTCGGTGAGGGTGCGGCGGCCCTTGCGGTAACGGTCCAGGTGCTTGTCCAGCACCCGTGGGTCCAGCACGTGCAGCGACGTCCGCTCCAGCCAGCGGCCGAGCGACGAGGCGCGGTGCCGGCGCAACTCCCGGTCCAGCAGGGTGAGGTCGAACGGCGCGTTCATCACCACCAGCGGCCGCCCGGCGCGGGCCTGTTCGGTCAGCGCCTCGGCTATCTCGTACATCACCGGCGCCGGCCACCGCCCGTGCCGCTCCACATGCTCCTGGGTCAGTCCGTGCACCGCCGTCGCCGCCTCGGGCACCGGCACACCCGGGTTCACCAGCCACCGGGTCACCCGCGGCCGCAGTCCCGGCGCGTCCTGGACGACGAGGGCCGCCGACACGATCCGGTCGGTCTCGGTGTCCACACCCGTGGTCTCCGTGTCGAAGGCGGCCAGCGGCCCCTCGAACCAGCTCGTCATAGGGCACTCAACTCCTCGTCCCGGCACGGCAGCTGACGCGCCGTCCCTTGTCCCGGTTCGGTGATACCCGGGCTGTTTGCGACGTACGCCGGAAGGACACAACAGGAGTACGGGTCTTTGCAGTTCACAGACCCGCAGCGGGGATTCACCAGTTCTGGAAGGCTGTTGGTCATGGCCATTGCGCAGCCCGAACGGGGCGGGCTGCTTCCGGAGCGCACTGCGCCCCCACGCGGCTCCCTCGCCACCACCGCCTGCATGGAGACCCTGCAGGTCGGCTACCTCCACGCCGTCGCCGCCGCCGCGGGCTGCTCGCTCTCCCAGCCCTTCCCGGACAACGGCATCGACTGGCACGTCAGCCACAGCGCTCCCGGGCACACCGTCGACGACGAGGTCACCATCAAGGTGCAGCTCAAGGCGACCTACCAGCTCCCGCCGGACCCTCCCGGCCGCTTCTTCTCCTTCACCCTGGACAACGACCACCTGGCCAAGCTCGCCCGCACCCCGGTGTCGGTGCACAAGATCCTGGTCGTGATGATCGTCCCCCGCTCCCGGGACCAGTGGCTGCGCGCCGGCCACGACCGGCTCGACCTCAGGCACTGCTGCTATTGGACCAACCTCGCCGGCCATCCGGTCACCGGACGGCGGCGCACCACCGTGCGGATACCGACCGCGCGGATCTTCGACGACCGAGCGCTGTGCGAGATCATGACGCGGGTCGGGACGGGAGGGAAACCATGACGCACCGCCCGGCCGGCGAACCCCCGCGGTCCGTCCAGCCCCTGCGTTCGGTACGGCCGCACCCGGCCGACACCCCCGACGACGTCACCCCGGACGGTCTCCCGTCCCAGCCCGGCATCGTCGACCCGACCGTGCTGACCGCCCTGCTCCACCGGCACGGCTGGCGGCGCCGCGGCGGCGCCCCGGGCCGCTACGGCCGCTGGACCCCGCCCGGCCCGGCCGCCGGCGCCACCAGCCTCCTGGTACCGGTCAGCCGCGCCTTCCCCGACAGCGACGACCTCCTCGCCGAGGCGCTGCACGCCCTGTCCCGCAGCGGCACGCCCTCCGCCCGCGAGATCCTTCTCTCCCTCGCCGTCCCCAGCGACGAGATCCGCTGGGAACGCGACATCCCGACCGGGCCCGCCGACACCGCCTCCTGGACCGCGGAGGAACAGCTGCGCTCCGCCGCCCGGCGGATGCTCCTCGCGGGCGCGCTCGCCACGCGCGCCCGTGCGGGCTACTACGGCGCCCGGCACCGGCACGCCGCGGACGCGGCCCTGGAGAACGTCCTGGTGGGACCCGCCCCCGGTGGCCGCCTGCTCACGGCCTTCCTCCCCGTCGACACCGGCCGCCCCCTCGCCGCACGCCTCCACCAGGCCCTGTACGCCGCGCGTGAGGCCGTCGACTACCGGCGGGCCACCGGTGGCACCGAGGCCTTCGACTCGGCCGTCGCGGCGGGAGTCAGCCACGAACTGACCGAGTCGCTCGTCGCCCTGGTCCGGGGCACCGAGGGCGCCCGGATAGCGGTCGGCTGGGCACCGGCCGCGGGCGTCCCCGAGGGCTGCGGCGCCCACGCCGAACCCGTCGAGTTCTCGCCCGGCGACCTGCCCGCCCTGCGCGAGGCCGCCGCCCGCTATCTGCGCGCGGAGCCCTCCGTCCCGGTGCGGATCACCGGCACCGTCGTCCGCATGCGCCGGCCCGGACCACGCGGGCCGGGCACCGTACGGCTGCGGGTGCTGGCCGGGGCCGAGGTGCCGCACGTGCGCGTCGCGCTCGACGAGGAGGCCTACCGGATCGCCGGGCACGCCCACCTCGTCGGGCTGCCGGTGCGGGTGCTCGGCCGGCTGGAGAGCCGGGGCGGGTTCCGCCGGCTCACCGGAGCCTGCGAGATCACGCCCGTACAGGTCGACGAGGCGGAGCGGGACCGGCTGCTCAAGGCCGTGCAGGAGCACGTGGAGGTCGCGGCCTTCCTCGAGGAGGCCTGCGGCGACGGAGGCGAGAGCCGGTACTGATTTCGCGGTGGGCGGGCCCGGGTCGGTACGATCGCCCTCATGCGTGCGCTCCGGTATGGCGCCGCAGCCCCGCCTTCAGTCAGGAGAGACCGGTGTCAGACGTCCGTGTGATCATCCAACGCGATTCGGAGCAGGAAGAACGCGTGGTGACGACGGGCACTACGGCCGCCGAGCTCTTCGCCGGCCAGCGCTCGATCATCGCGGCGCGGGTGGCCGGCGAGCTCAAGGACCTCGCCTACGAGGTCAAGGACGGCGAGACCGTCGAGGGCGTCGAGATCTCCTCCGAGGACGGCCTGAACATCCTGCGCCACTCCACCGCGCACGTCATGGCCCAGGCCGTGCAGGAGCTGTTCCCGGAGGCCAAGCTGGGCATCGGGCCGCCCGTCAAGGACGGCTTCTACTACGACTTCGACGTGGAGAAGCCCTTCCACCCCGATGACCTCAAGGCCATCGAGAAGAAGATGCAGGAGATCCAGAAGCGCGGTCAGCGCTTCTCCCGTCGCGTGGTCACCGACGACGCCGCCCGCGAAGAGCTCGCCGACGAGCCGTACAAGCTGGAGCTCATCGGCCTCAAGGGCTCCGCGTCCCACGACGACGGGGCGGACGTCGAGGTCGGTTCCGGCGAGCTGACGATCTACGACAACCTGGACGCCAAGACCGGCGAGCTGTGCTGGAAGGACCTCTGCCGAGGCCCCCACCTGCCCACCACCCGCAACATCCCGGCGTTCAAGCTCATGCGCAACGCCGCCGCCTACTGGCGCGGCAGCGAGAAGAACCCGATGCTCCAGCGCATCTACGGCACCGCCTGGCCCACCAAGGAGGAGCTGAAGGCGCACCTGGAGTTCCTCGCCGAGGCCGAGAAGCGCGACCACCGCAAGCTCGGCAGCGAGCTGGACCTGTTCTCCATCCCGGAGCAGATCGGTTCGGGACTGGCCGTCTTCCACCCCAAGGGCGGCATCGTCCGCCGGGTCATGGAGGACTACTCGCGGCGCCGCCACGAGGAGGAGGGCTACGAGTTCGTCTACACCCCGCACGCGACGAAGGGGAAGCTCTTCGAGACCTCGGGCCACCTGGACTGGTACGCCGACGGCATGTACCCGCCCATGCAGCTCGACGAGGGCGTGGACTACTACCTCAAGCCCATGAACTGCCCGATGCACAACCTGATCTTCGACGCGCGGGGACGGTCCTACCGTGAACTGCCCCTGCGCCTGTTCGAGTTCGGCACCGTGTACCGGTACGAGAAGTCGGGCGTCGTGCACGGCCTGACCCGGGCCCGGGGCTTCACCCAGGACGACGCGCACATCTACTGCACCCGCGAGCAGATGTCGGAGGAGCTGGACAAGACCCTCACCTTCGTCCTCAACCTGCTGCGCGACTACGGCCTCACCGACTTCTACCTGGAGCTGTCCACCAAGGACCCGGAGAAGTTCGTCGGCACCGACGAGGCCTGGGAAGAGGCCACCGAGACGCTGCGCCAGGTCGCCGAGAAGCAGAACCTGGAGCTGGTGGCCGACCCGGGCGGCGCCGCCTTCTACGGCCCGAAGATCTCCGTCCAGGCCAAGGACGCCATCGGCCGAACCTGGCAGATGTCGACCATCCAGCTCGACTTCAACCTGCCGGAGCGCTTCGACCTGGAATACACGGCCGCGGACGGCACCAAGACCCGCCCGGTCATGATCCACCGCGCGCTGTTCGGCTCCATCGAGCGGTTCTTCGCGGTGCTCCTGGAGCACTACGCGGGTGCCTTCCCGGCGTGGCTGGCGCCGGTGCAGGCGGTCGGTATCCCGATCGGCGACGCCCACGTCGAGTACCTGGAGAAGTTCGCCGCCGCCGCCAGGAGGAAGGGGCTGCGTGTCGAGGTCGACTCCTCCTCCGACCGGATGCAGAAGAAGATCCGCAACGCCCAGAAGCAGAAGGTGCCCTTCATGGTCATCGCGGGCGACGAGGACATGGCGAACGGCGCGGTCTCCTTCCGGTACCGCGACGGCTCCCAGGAGAACGGCATCCCCGTGGACGAGGCCATCGCGAAGATCGCGAAGGTCGTCGAGGAGCGGGTGCAGGTCTGACCGCCCGGTCCGCCGGCGTGCGACGGGCCCCCGGGGAGATCCCGGGGGCCTTTCCCGGCCGCCACGGGCGACGCCATATGCTGCACGCATGACGAGTGAGCCGGAGCAGCAGCTGGGAGTGGGGACGCCGGACGCTTTCCAGCGTCTGTGGACGCCCCACCGGATGGCCTACATCCAGGGCGAGAACAAGCCGAGCGGCCCCGGAGCCGACGACGGCTGCCCCTTCTGCTCGATCCCGGCCAAGTCCGACGAGGACGGTCTGATCATCCGGCGCGGCGAGCACGTGTACGCGGTGTTGAACCTCTACCCGTACAACGGCGGCCACCTGATGACCGTGCCCTACCGCCACGTCGCCGACTACACCGAGCTGAACGCCGTGGAGACCGCGGAGCTGGCCGAGCTGACCAAGCAGGCGATGACGGCCCTGCGCACCGCGTCGGGCGCCCACGGCTTCAACATCGGCATGAACCAGGGCACCGTGGCCGGCGCGGGCATCGCCGCCCACCTCCACCAGCACGTCGTCCCTCGCTGGGGCGGCGACACGAACTTCATGCCGGTGGTGGGCCACACGAAGGTGCTGCCGCAGCTCTTGGGGGACACCCGCAAGATGCTGGCGGAGGCCTGGCCGACGGCTTAGCGCTCGGCCGGGGGGCGGACCAACCAGCCCGTCCGGCGTTTGAGGACGAGGCCGTTCAGGCCGAAGCGGGGTCTGGGGGCGCAGCCCCCAGGGACGCCCGCTCCGAACCCCGGCCCAACCGCCGGAGGCCTACGCGTCGTAGACGTCCGCCTTCTTGGGCACCGCCTCCTGCACCGCCCCGCTCAGGCCGCCCGCGCGGGCACCGAACTTCTCCGTGTCCACGCCGTTCTCCTTCAGCACCTTGATCGCCGCCGAGTGCACCGCACGCAGCACCGGTGTGGCCGCGCGCAGCGCGTCGTCGGCCATGAAGCGGTGCCGCCACGGCCGGTCCGCCCAGGCGTGCCGCACGCCGAAGGGCTCCGGCAGCGTGAGCTTGCCGCCCAGCCAGTACAGCAGCGGGGGATACCAGGTCAGCGGGGCCCGCGCGGCCAGCCGTACCACCTCGTCGGTGTCGACCAGCGGCAGCTTGACCGTGCGGGTCTCCCAGAACTTGACCGACTTCTGGACCGTCTTCTCCTTGGCGGCGGGCTTGCTGGTGAACAGGGAGTGCACCGGCCCCAGGGCATGCCCGGTGACCTCGATGCGCAGCGTCTCGTGCAGCACCGTCACGGTGATCAGCATGGAGATGACCAGCTGGCCGTCCCACAGGGTCCACTGCACGCCCAGGTAGTGCCGGTCGCCCGCGCCGAACTGCTGCTTGTCGCAGATCTCCTGTATGGCGTGCTGCTTGACCTGGTACGCATCGACGTCCGTGCCCTCGGGCCGGGACACCGCGTCGGCGTTCTCACCGATCGGGGTCACGATCCAGTGGCGTACGGTCGGCTTGGGGAAGCCGCCGGTGTGCAGCGGGCCGCGCTCCAGCATGCGCAGCCGGTCGTGGATGGCCTTGATGACGTCCCAGCTGCGGAACGGGTTGATCTCCCGGTCCGGGTCGGCGGGGACCAGCTCCTCGGCGAGCTGCCAGTTGCCCCAGCGGGTGCCCATGCCGAGGATGCCCTTGGGCCCGGCGTAGAAGACGGAGTTGGACTGCTGCTCGGCGCTGAGCCGGGCCAGGGACTGCCGTAGTTCCTCGGCGGCCGTCTCGCCGGGGCTGCTCGGCACCGCCTCGGGGACTTTGGCGCCCACCCCGGCACCGGACAGGAGGCCGCTCCAGCGTTCCCGGAGGTCGCGCGCCGTGCGCTCGCAGATGCGCTTGGCCCAGAACCAGCCGATCACCGGGGCGACGACACAGGCGCGCGCGTACCAGGCCCAGAAGCCGCCGAAGGGCATCTTGAGCAGGAAGAGCACGGCGAGGACGGCCATCGCGAGCAGGACCGTGGTGGCGAGCGCGCCGGCCCGCTTGTCCTCGCGCCGGGCGACGGTGGTGCGGATCTGGAAGACCAGGAGCCAGACCAGCAGTCCGGGCAGGAACAGCAGTCCGCACAGCACCATGACGGCGCTCAGCCAGTTGTCCCGGTCCCTGCGTATGCGGTGCGCCGCGAGGCTGTGCTCCACGACCACCTGGGGCTGGGTGCCGAAGGACTGGATGAGCGGGGCCCGCTTGGGGCCCAGCATCCGGTCGATGATGGCGCGGGAGTAGGCCTCGCCGAGATTGGGCCGGAACAGCTTGATGCGTGGCTTGCTCACGGACGACTTGTGCCACTCGCTGTTGGCCTTGAGTATCTCCTCGGCCTCGCTGTCCCGGTAGGCGGCCGAGGCCAGCGCGAACGTGGCCGTCTGGCCGCCGTCGTCCGTGCGCGGCACCTGCGGTCCGAAGAAGTCCGCGTAACCGCCGTCAACGGTCATTCCCGCCCCCGATCGCCACCACTGTCGCTCCTGCGGCCTTCCCGACTTCCCTGCCCCGCACACCTGTTGATCTGGTCATCAGCGTATCCGCCGGCGGCGTCGTGCGTCACGGGACGGCCAAAGGAGCCCCCACACGCGCGGGTTGACCGCCGGGCGCGCGGTCGCGCGCCGGGGGGTCTCCGGAGCGGGGGAGCCCGGGCCTCCGGTGCGGGGGAGCCCGGGCCTCCGGTGCGGGGGAGCCCGGGCCTCCGGTGCGGCGGAACTCCACCGAGGGCCCGGGCTCCGCACCCGCCGGGGCGCCGCGCCGGAGGACCGGGTTCGCTAGGACGCCGCCCGCACCTCCTCGCGCAGCCGCTCCGCGACCTGGGCCGGCATCGGTTCGTGCCGGGCGTAGCGGCGGTCGAAGCGGGCGGTGCCGTGCGAGAGGGAGCGCAGGTCCACGGCGTAGCGGCCGATCTCGATCTCGGGCACCTCGGCCCTGATCAGGGTCCGGCCGCCGCTGGTCTGCTCGGTGCCGAGCACCCTGCCGCGCCGCCCGGACAGGTCGCTCATCACCGCGCCCACGTAGTCGTCGCCGACCAGCACGCTCACCTCGGCGACCGGCTCCAGCAGGTGGATCTTCGCATCGGCCGCGGCCTCCCGGAGCGCCAGCGCGCCCGCGGTCTGGAACGCGGCGTCGGAGGAGTCCACCGAGTGCGCCTTGCCGTCCAGCAGTGTGACCCGCACGTCGATCAGCGGGTGGCCCGCGGCGACGCCCTTGGCGGCCTGCGCGCGTACGCCCTTCTCGACGGACGGGATGAACTGCCGGGGCACGGCGCCGCCGACGACCTTGTCCACGAACTCGATGCCCGAGCCGCCCGGCAGCGGCTCCACCTCGATCTCGCAGACGGCGTACTGCCCGTGCCCGCCGGACTGCTTGACGTGCCGCCCGCGCCCGGCCGCCCGGCCGCCGAACGTCTCGCGCAGGGCGACCCGGTGGGGTACGACGTCGACCTGGACGCCGTAGCGGCTGCGCAGCCGTTCCAGCGCCACGTCGGCATGGGCCTCGCCCAGGCACCACAGGACCACCTGGTGGGTGTCCCGGTTGTGTTCCAGGCGCATCGTCGGGTCCTCGGCGACCAGCCGGGCCAGCCCCTGGGAGAGCTTGTCCTCGTCGGGTTTGCTGTGCGCCTGGATGGCGAGCGGCAGCAGCGGGTCCGGCATCTCCCAGGGCGCCATCAGCAGCGGGTCGTCCTTGTCCGAGAGCGTGTCCCCGGTCTCCGCGCGGGACAGCTTGGCCACGCAGGCGAGGTCGCCCGCGATCACGTGCGTGACCGGCCGCTGCTGCTTGCCGAACGGGGTCGACAGGGCACCGATCCGTTCGTCGACGTCGTGGTCCTCGTGCCCGCGGTCGGTCATCCCGTGTCCGGACACGTGCACCGTCTGGTCGGCGCGCAGGGTGCCGGAGAAGACGCGGACCATCGAGATCCGGCCGACGTACGGGTCCGAGGACGTCTTGACGACCTCCGCGACCAGCGACTCCCCGGGATCGCACATCCGCAGTTCACGCCCCGCGCCCTCGGGCGTCGTGACCCGGGGCGCCGCGCGTTCCAGGGGTGTCGGGAAGCCGCGTGTGATCAGTTCCAGGAGCTCGACCGTGCCCAGTCCCTGCCGGGCGCCGTCGGCGGCGGGTGCGGCGGCCAGCACGGGGAAGAACACTCCGCGTGCGACGGCGCGCTCCAAATCCTCGACGAGCGTCTTGACGTCGACCTGTTCGCCGCCGAGATAGCGCTCCATGAGCGTCTCGTCCTCGCTCTCCGAGATGATCCCCTCGATCAGGAGGGAACGGGCCTCGTCGAGCTGCGGCAGCTCCGCCTCACCCGGCTCCGACGCCACACGCTCGCCCGACGCGTAGTCGAAGAGCTTGCGCGACAGCAGGCCCACGAGCCCCGTCACGGGCGCGTGCCCGTCGGGGGCGGGCGGGCCGTGCAGCGGCAGGTACAGCGGCAGTACGGCGTCGGGGTCGTCGCCGCCGAAGGCCTCCGCGCAGGTCCGCGTCATCTCCTCGAAGTCCGCGCGGGCGGCCTCCAGGTGCGTGATCACGATGGCGCGCGGCATGCCGACGGCGGCGCACTCCTCCCAGACCATGCGGGTCGCGCCGTCCACGCCGTCGGAGGCCGAGACGACGAACAGGGCCGCGTCCGCCGCGCGCAGACCGGCCCTCAGCTCACCGACGAAGTCGGCGTACCCGGGAGTGTCCAGGAGGTTGATCTTGATGCCGTCCCATTCGACCGGCACCAGGGAGAGCTGCACGGAGCGCTGCCGGCGGTGCTCCATGTCGTCGTAGTCCGAGACGCAGCCGCCGTCCTCCACGCGGCCGGCCCGGTTCACCGCTCCCGTCGTCAGCGCGAGAGCTTCCACCAAAGTCGTCTTGCCCGATCCGGAGTGGCCGACCAGCACCACGTTCCGTACGGACGCGGGGTGGTCGGCCGCCGTTGCCCTTCCGGCGGCTCCGGGATGGGTGTGTGCCTTGTCGCCCATGTCCTTGCCTCCCGTGCACGGTGAGGTCACTGTGGGCGCGGACACGCGGGACCGCGTGCACTGGCGGCTCCGGCGACGCCCGCGGTCCTTCGAGCTTTCCACTCCCGTCACGCCCCGTCCATACGAAGGGCCCGATCCCGGAGCCGGCCGGCTGCTCACCGGCGGCTCCGGGCGCCCGGCCACCGCCCACGCGCGCGCGTGACTACGATGGGCCAGCCGGCGGCCAGCAGGGGCCGCGGCGCCACACCGACCGTCGGGAAGGCCAGAAGGCCATGCTGAACAAGTACGCGCGTGCATTTTTCACGCGTGTCCTCACACCGTTCGCCGCGTTTCTCATCCGCCGGGGCGTCAGCCCGGACACGGTCACGCTGATCGGCACCGCCGGTGTGGTCGCGGGTGCGCTGGTCTTCTACCCCAGGGGCGAGTTCTTCTGGGGCACGGTGGTGATCACGCTCTTCGTCTTCTCCGACCTCGTCGACGGCAACATGGCCCGCCAGCTGGGCCGCTCCAGCCGCTGGGGCGCCTTCCTGGACTCCACCCTCGACCGGGTCGCCGACGGCGCGATCTTCGGCGGCCTCGCCCTCTGGTACGCGGGGTCGGGTGACGACAACGTGCTCTGCGCGGTGTCGATCTTCTGCCTGGCCAGCGGCCAGGTGGTGTCGTACACCAAGGCGCGCGGCGAGGCGATCGGCCTGCCGGTGGCCGTCAACGGACTGGTCGAGCGCGCCGAGCGCCTCGTCGTCTCGCTGGTCGCCGCCGGATTCGCCGGGCTGCACAAGTTCGGTGTGCCCGGCATCCAGTACCTGCTGCCGATCGCCCTGTGGATCGTCGCCGTCGGCAGCCTCGTCACGCTGGTCCAGCGCGTCGTCACGGTGCGCCGGGAGGCCGCCGAGGCGGACGCCGCCGCGCAGGAGAGCCAGGGCACCGAGGCGGCCAAGTGAGCGCTCGGGACCGGCTGACCGACGGTCTGTACGGCGCCGGCTGGAGCACCGTGAAGAAGCTCCCCGAGCCCGCCGCCGTGCGCCTCGGACGCACCATCGGCGACCTCGCCTGGAAACAGCGCGGCACGGGAGTGCGCCGTCTGGAGAGCAACTACGCGCGCGTGGTGCCCGGCGCGAGCCCCGAGCGGCTCGCCGCGCTCTCGCGCGCGGGCATGCGCTCGTACCTGCGCTACTGGATGGAGTCCTTCCGGCTTCCCGCGTGGAGCACCGAGCGGATCAAGGGCGGCTTCGCGCCCAAGGACCTGCACCACCTCACCGACGGCATGGCCGCCGGCAAGGGCGTGATACTCGCCCTGCCCCACCTGGCCAACTGGGACCTGGCGGGCGCCTGGGTCACCACGAAGCTCGGCATCCCGTTCACCACCGTCGCCGAGCGCCTCAAGCCGGAGACGCTGTACGACCGCTTCGTCGCCTACCGCGAGGGTCTCGGCATGGAGGTCCTGCCGCACAGCGGCGGCAGCGCCTTCGGCACGCTGGCCCGGCGGCTGCGCGACGGCGGCCTGGTCTGCCTCGTCGCCGACCGCGACCTGTCCGCCTCCGGCGTGGAGGTCGACTTCTTCGGCGAGACGGCCCGGATGCCCGCCGGCCCCGCCCTGCTCGCCCAGCAGACGGGCGCGCTGCTGCTGCCGGTGACGCTCTGGTACGACGACTCACCCGTGATGCGGGGCCGGGTGCACCCGCCGGTCGAGGTGCCCGGGTCAGGCACCCGGGCCGAAAAGACGTCTGTCATGACACAGGCGCTGGCCGACGCCTTCGCCACGGGGATCGCCGACCACCCGGAGGACTGGCACATGTTGCAGCGTTTGTGGCTCAAGGATCTCGACCCGGCCAAGGCGCCCGGGGCCCGCGAGCGGGGCGACCGGTGAGGATCGGCATCGTCTGCCCGTACTCCTGGGACGTGCCGGGCGGCGTCCAGTTCCACATCCGGGACCTCGCCGAGTACTTCATCCGGCTCGGCCACGAGGTGTCCGTCCTCGCCCCGGCCGACGACGACACGCCGCTGCCCCCGTACGTCGTCTCCGCGGGCCGCGCGGTGCCGGTGCCGTACAACGGCTCGGTGGCCCGGCTGAACTTCGGGTTCCTGTCGGCGGCGCGGGTGCGGCGCTGGCTGCACGAGGGCGCCTTCGACGTCATCCACATCCACGAGCCGACCTCGCCCTCGCTGGGCCTGCTGACCTGCTGGGCGGCGCAGGGCCCGATCGTGGCCACCTTCCACACCTCCAACCCGCGCTCCCGCGCGATGATCGCCGCGTACGCGATCCTCCAGGCCGCCCTGGAGAAGATCAGCGCGCGGATCGCCGTGAGCGAGTACGCCCGGCGCACGCTCGTCGAGCACCTGGGCGGCGACGCGGTCGTCATCCCCAACGGCGTCGACGTCGACTTCTTCGCCGACGCCGAGCCCAGGCCCGAGTGGCAGGGCGACACCATCGGCTTCATAGGGCGCATCGACGAGCCCCGCAAGGGTCTGCCCGTGCTCATGCGGGCGCTGCCCGCGATTCTCGCCGCCCGCCCGCAGACCCGGCTCCTGGTCGCGGGCCGCGGGGACGAGGAGGAGGCCGTCGAGAGCCTGCCGAAGGAACTGCGCTCCCGCGTGGAGTTCCTCGGCATGATCAGCGACGAGGACAAGGCCCGCTTCCTGCGCAGCGTCGACCTGTACGTGGCACCCAACACCGGCGGCGAGAGCTTCGGCATCATCCTCGTCGAGGCCATGTCGGCCGGCGCCCCCGTCCTCGCCTCCGACCTGGACGCCTTTGCCCAGGTCCTCGATCAGGGCGCGGCCGGCGAGCTCTTCCCCAACGAGGACGCCGACGCCCTGGCCGAGGCGGCCGTACGCCTGCTGGGCGACCCGGAGCGGCGTGCCGCCCTGCGGGAGCGGGGCAGCGCCCACGTACGGCGCTTCGACTGGTCCACCGTCGGCGCGGACATCCTGTCCGTCTACGAGACGGTCACCGCGGGAGCGGCGGCGGTGGCGACGGACGACCGGGCGACGGGTCTGCGGGCCCGCTTCGGCCTGGCGAGGGACTGAACCGCCGGGGCCGTCCCGCCCACGGATAGGCTTGCGGCCCGTGACCGCAACCCTCATCTGGATCCTGGTCGTCCTCGTCGCCGTCGGCCTGTACCTGAGCTGGACGGCGGGCCGCCTGGACCGGCTGCACGCCCGGATCGACGCCGCCCGGGCCGCCCTGGACGCGCAGTTGCTGCGCAGGGCGTCCGTGGCCCAGGAACTCGCCACCTCCGGCGTGCTCGACCCGGCCGCCTCCATGGTCCTCTACGAGGCCGCGCACGCCGCCCGGCAGGCCGAGGAGGAGCTGCGGGAGGTCGCCGAGAGCGAGCTGAGCCAGGCCCTGCGCGCCGTGTTCGCCGACGCGCAGCAGGTGGACGCGCTGCGTGAGGCGCCCGGGGGAGAGGCGGCCGCCCACGAACTGGCCGAGTCCGTGCGGCGGGTGCCGATGGCCCGGCGTTTCCACAACGACGCGGTGGGGGCCGCCCGCAGGCTGCGCGAGCACCGCAAGGTCCGCTGGTTCCGTCTCGCCGGGCACGCGCCCTTCCCGCTGGCCTTCGAGATGGACGACGAGCCGCCGGCCGCCCTGGTCGAGCGGGCGGCGTAGTACGGGGTCCACCGGGAAGCGCTGGGAAGCACTGGGAAGCGCCGGGAAGGGAAAACGATCCACCGCCTTCCCATTGGCCCTTGCTGTGGCCTGCTCGCCTCACGTTTCCTCGTTGCTGCAGAAACCCCCTTCCCCTCAGCGAGGTACCCGTGTCCAGCACGCTCTCCGAAAACCAGGCACCCGAGACCGGCACCGCCCGCGTGAAGCGCGGCATGGCCGAGCAGCTCAAGGGCGGCGTCATCATGGACGTCGTCACGCCGGAGCAGGCGAAGATCGCCGAGGACGCGGGCGCCGTGGCCGTCATGGCGCTGGAGCGGGTCCCGGCCGACATCCGCAAGGACGGCGGCGTGGCCCGGATGTCCGACCCGGACATGATCGAGGGCATCATCAACGCCGTCTCCATCCCGGTGATGGCCAAGTCCCGCATCGGCCACTTCGTGGAGGCCCAGGTCCTGCAGTCCCTCGGCGTCGACTACATCGACGAGTCCGAGGTCCTCACCCCGGCCGACGAGGTCAACCACAGCGACAAGTTCGCCTTCACCACCCCCTTCGTCTGCGGCGCCACCAACCTCGGCGAGGCCCTGCGCCGGATCGCCGAGGGCGCCGCGATGATCCGCTCCAAGGGCGAGGCCGGCACCGGCAACGTCGTCGAGGCCGTCCGGCACCTGCGCCAGATCAAGAACGAGATCGCCCGCCTGCGCGGCTGTGACAACAACGAGCTGTACGCCGCCGCCAAGGAGCTGCGCGCCCCGTACGAGCTGGTGAAGGAGGTCTCCGAGCTGGGCAGGCTGCCCGTCGTCCTCTTCTCCGCCGGCGGTGTCGCCACCCCGGCCGACGCCGCGCTCATGCGCCAGCTCGGCGCCGAGGGCGTCTTCGTCGGCTCCGGCATCTTCAAGTCCGGCGACCCGGCCAAGCGCGCCGCCGCGATCGTGAAGGCCACCACCTTCTACGACGACCCGAAGATCATCGCGGACGCGTCCCGCAACCTCGGCGAGGCCATGGTCGGCATCAACTGCGACACCCTCCCCGAGACCGAGCGCTACGCCAACCGCGGCTGGTAAGGCACCCGATCCATGAGTGACACCCCCGTCATCGGCGTCCTGGCCCTCCAGGGCGACGTACGGGAGCACCTCGTCGCCCTGGCCGTGGCCGACGCCGTGGCCAGGCCGGTGAGGCGCCCCGAAGAACTCGCCGAGGTGGACGGCCTCGTCCTCCCCGGCGGAGAGTCCACCACCATCTCCAAGCTCGCCGTCCTCTTCGGCGTGATGGAGCCCCTCCGCGCGCGCGTGCGGGACGGCATGCCCGTCTACGGCACCTGCGCCGGCATGATCATGCTGGCCGACAAGATCCTCGACCCGCGCTCCGGACAGGAGACGGTCGGCGGCATCGACATGATCGTGCGCCGCAACGCCTTCGGCCGGCAGAACGAGTCCTTCGAGGCCGCCGTCGACGTCAAGGGCGTCGAGGGCGATCCCGTGGAGGGCGTCTTCATCCGCGCCCCCTGGGTCGAGTCCGTGGGCGCGGCCGCCGAGGTGCTCGCCGAGCACGACGGCCACATCGTCGCCGTCCGCCAGGGCAACGCGCTGGCCACGTCGTTCCATCCGGAGCTGACCGGCGACCACCGCGTGCACCGGTTCTTCGCCGACATGGTGCGCGCGAACCGGGCGGCGGAGTCCTTGTAGGATTCCTCCGTTCGCACAAAGACGGGTTACGCGAAGGAGACAGGCAGATGTCCGGCCACTCTAAATGGGCCACGACGAAGCACAAGAAGGCCGTCATCGATGCCAAGCGCGGCAAGCTCTTCGCGAAGCTGATCAAGAACATCGAGGTCGCGGCCCGCATGGGTGGTGCCGACGTCGACGGCAACCCGACGCTGTACGACGCCATCCAGAAGGCGAAGAAGCAGTCGGTCCCGAACAAGAACATCGACTCCGCGGTCAAGCGCGGTGCGGGCCTCGAGGCCGGCGGCGCCGACTACGAGACGATCATGTACGAGGGCTACGGCCCCAACGGCGTCGCGGTCCTCATCGAGTGCCTCACCGACAACCGCAACCGTGCCGCCTCCGACGTCCGCGTCGCCATGACCCGCAACGGCGGCTCCATGGCCGACCCGGGCTCGGTGTCGTACCTGTTCAACCGCAAGGGCGTCGTGATCGTGCCCAAGGGCGAGCTGAGCGAGGACGACGTCCTCGGCGCCGTCCTGGACGCGGGTGCGGAGGAGGTCAACGACCTCGGCGAGTCCTTCGAGGTGCTCAGCGAGGCCACCGACCTGGTCGCGGTCCGCACCGCCCTCCAGGAGGCCGGCATCGACTACGAGTCCGCCGACGCCAACTTCGTCCCGACCATGCAGGTCGAGCTGGACGAGGAGGGCGCCCGGAAGATCTTCCGGCTCATCGACGCCCTCGAGGACAGCGACGACGTGCAGAACGTCTTCGCCAACTTCGACGTGAGCGACGAGGTCATGGAGAAGGTCGACGCGTAAGGCGTCCCCTGCTCAGCGGGCCGACGGGGACACACCCCGTCGGCCCGTCGCCTTGTCGGTGGCACCCGATAGCCTGCACAAACAGGTGATCGACGAGAGGGGCCCGCGTTGCGCGTGCTGGGGGTGGACCCGGGGCTGACCCGTTGCGGGGTCGGTGTCGTGGAGGGCGTCGCGGGCCGGCCGCTCACCATGGTCGGCGTCGGCGTCGTCCGCACGCCCGCGGACGCCGACCTCGGTCACCGCCTCGTCGCCGTCGAGCAGGGCATCGAGCGGTGGCTGGACGAGCACCGGCCGGAGTTCGTCGCCGTGGAGCGCGTCTTCAGCCAGCACAACGTCCGCACCGTCATGGGCACCGCCCAGGCCAGCGCCGTCGCGATCCTGTGCGCCTCCCGGCGCGGCATCCCCGTAGCCCTGCACACGCCCAGCGAGGTCAAGGCCGCCGTCACCGGCAGCGGCCGCGCCGACAAGGCCCAGGTCGGTGCCATGGTCACCCGCCTGCTCCGGCTCGCCGCCCCGCCCAAGCCCGCCGACGCCGCCGACGCCCTCGCGCTCGCCATCTGCCACATCTGGCGCGCCCCCGCGCAGAACCGGCTCCAGCAGGCCGTGGCCCTGCACACCGCCCAGGGCGTCCGCCGCCCGCAGACCCCCCACCCGTCGAAAGGCCGCCCCGCATGATCGCCTTCGTCAGCGGCACCGTCGCCGCCCTCGCCCCCGACGCCGCGGTGGTCGAGGTCGGCGGCGTCGGCATGGCCGTCCAGTGCACGCCGAACACGCTGTCCACCCTGCGGCTCGGCAAGCCCGCCAAGCTCGCCACCTCGCTCGTCGTGCGCGAGGACTCGCTCACCCTCTACGGCTTCGCCGACGACGACGAGCGCCAGGTCTTCGAGCTGCTCCAGACGGCCAGCGGCGTCGGCCCCCGCCTCGCGCAGGCCATGCTCGCCGTGCACCAGCCCGACGCCCTGCGCAGAGCGGTCTCCACCGGCGACGAGAAGGCGCTCACCGCCGTCCCCGGCATCGGCAAGAAGGGTGCCCAGAAGCTGCTCCTCGAGCTGAAGGACCGGCTCGGCGAACCGATCGGCGCCCCCGCCGTCGGCGCACCGGTCAGCACCGGCTGGCGCGACCAGCTGCACGCCGCCCTGATCGGCCTCGGGTACGCCACCCGCGAAGCCGACGAGGCCGTCGCCGCCGTCGCGCCGCAGGCGGAGTCCGCCGAGGGCACCCCGCAGGTGGGCGTGCTGCTGAAGGCCGCCCTGCAGACGCTGAACCGCGCCCGCTGACCACGCCCGCCACCACCGACCCGGTGCGCCACGGCAAGGAGAACGAAGTGAACTGGGACGACACGACCGACGCGGAGGCCGCCGCCGAGCGGCTGGTGGGCGCTGTCGCCGACGGCGAGGACCAGGCCGTGGAGGCCGCCCTGCGCCCCAAGGACCTGGGCGAGTTCATCGGCCAGGAGAAGGTGCGCGAACAGCTCGACCTGGTGCTGCGCGCCGCACGCGCGCGGGGGGCCACCGCCGACCACGTGCTGCTCTCCGGCGCCCCCGGCCTCGGCAAGACCACCCTCTCGATGATCATCGCGGCCGAGATGGAAGCCCCCATCCGCATCACCTCGGGCCCCGCCATCCAGCACGCCGGCGACCTCGCGGCGATCCTCTCCTCCCTCCAGGAGGGCGAGGTCCTCTTCCTCGACGAGATCCACCGCATGTCGCGGCCCGCCGAAGAGATGCTCTACATGGCGATGGAGGACTTCCGCGTCGACGTCGTCGTCGGCAAGGGCCCCGGCGCCACCGCCATCCCCCTGGAGCTGCCGCCGTTCACCCTGGTCGGCGCCACCACGCGCGCGGGCCTGCTGCCGCCCCCGCTGCGCGACCGCTTCGGCTTCACCGCCCACATGGAGTTCTACGGGCCGGCCGAACTGGAACGCGTGATCCACCGCTCGGCCGGCCTGCTCGACGTCGAGATCGACCCCACCGGCGCCGCCGAGATCGCCGGCCGCTCCCGCGGCACCCCCCGCATCGCCAACCGCCTGCTGCGCCGGGTCCGCGACTACGCCCAGGTCAAGGCCGACGGCCTGATCACCCAGGAGATCGCCGCGGCCGCCCTCGCCGTCTACGAGGTCGACGCCCGGGGCCTGGACCGCCTCGACCGGGGCGTGCTGGAGGCCCTCCTCAAGCTGTTCGGCGGCGGCCCGGTCGGCCTGTCCACGCTGGCCGTCGCCGTGGGGGAGGAGCGTGAGACAGTGGAAGAGGTCGCCGAACCCTTCCTCGTACGGGAGGGACTGCTCGCCCGCACCCCTCGCGGGCGGGTGGCCACTCCGGCCGCATGGGCACATCTCGGCCTCACCCCGCCGCGTTCACAGAGTTCAGGAAACGGACAACAGGACTTGTTCGGGGCGTGACGACCCGCTCACGCGAGGCACATTCGCCGGAGCAGGAACCCCGGTGCCATGCTGGGCGTTGTTCCATGCGCGCGGACTCGCCTAGACTCCGCCGATGCCGCCCTTGTCGGCGGTGTACACACCCCCAACCATCAGGCCGCTCACCATCGCGGTCGTGTGAAGGAAGTACCGACCCGTGAGTCTCGTGACCCTCCTCCCGTTCATCGTGCTCATCGGGGCCATGTTCCTGATGACGCGGTCGGCGAAGAAGAAGCAGCAGCAGGCCGCCGACATGCGGAACCAGATGCAGCCCGGTTCCGGCGTCCGCACCATCGGGGGCATGTACGCCACGGTCAAGGAGGTCAACGACGACACGGTCCTCCTCGACGCCGGCCCCGGAGTCGAGCTGCTCTTCGCGAAGAACAGCATCGGCGCCGTCCTCACCGACGACGAGTACAACCGCATCGTCCACGGCATCGAGCACGACCTGAAGTCCGACGCGGACGTCGTCCCCGACGACGCCTCCTCCCTCACCGAGACCGACGCCCCCGCCGACGCCTCCTCCGACGAGAAGTCCGTCGACCTCGGCAAGAAGGCCGAAGAGCCTGCCGACGAGACGGCCGACGAGCCGACGGCCGACGCCGCGCCCGCCGAGGCGAAGACGGACGAGAAGGCGAAGAAGTCCGACGGCGGTTCCGAGGCGAAGTAAGCCGTGCCCCGGGGTGCGCGGGACGGGTTCCCGCGCACCCCGCGTGACGCGCGGCTCGCACGGATCCGGACACCATGTGATGGCCGCCGGTGACGCCTTCTGGGCGCCAAGCGGCCCGAGAGGGAGTACACAAAGGTGGTAGCACCTAAAAAGGGAAAGAATGCGAGCGCTCAGAGTAAGCCCGGGCGCTCGCTGGCCC
Organism: Streptomyces sp. CCM_MD2014; assembly: GCF_000772045.1. Classification (GTDB taxonomy): domain Bacteria; phylum Actinomycetota; class Actinomycetes; order Streptomycetales; family Streptomycetaceae; genus Streptomyces; species Streptomyces salinarius. The sequence goes on from NZ_CP009754.1 coordinate 7,116,803, forward strand.
TGATCCTGATCGCCATCGTGGCGCTCACCGGGGGCATGTTCGCCTCCGGACACACGACTCCGCGTCTCGGCATCGACCTGGCAGGCGGCACGAGCATCACGCTCCGGGCCGTCCCGGAGGCCGGCCAGGAGTCCGCGATCAACAAGACCAACATGGACACCGCGGTCGAGATCATGAACCGCCGTGTCAACGGTCTGGGCGTTTCCGAAGCCGAGGTCCAGACCCAGGGCGACCGGAACATCATCGTCAACATCCCCAAGGGGACGAACTCGAAGGAAGCCCGGGAGCAGGTCGGCACCACCGCCAAGCTGTACTTCCGTCCGGTCGTCGCCACTGAGCTCTCCGGCGCCAACGCGACCGGCAGCCCCTCGCCGAGCGAGACCGGCGGCGCCTCGGACAAGGCGACCGACAAGGCCACGGACAAGGCGACCGAGAAGGCCACCGACGGCGACAAGGCCACCGACGGCGACAAGCCCGCCAGCGGCACGCCGTCCGACCCCGCGTCGGCCAGCGCCACCACCCAGGGCCGCGCCGCGAGCGACGCCCTCAAGGCCGACCCCAGCCCGTCCGCGAAGAGCTCCGACGGCGCTTCCCCGTCCCCGAGCGCCAGCGCCTCCGGCGACGACGCGGCCGCCAAGGTGCAGCAGCAGTACGCGGCCCTGGACTGCACCGACGCCAACGCCCGCGCCAAGGCCGGCAAGGGCGCCAAGCCGGGCGACTCGACGGTGGCCTGCGGCCAGAACGCGCAGGGCCAGTGGCAGAAGTACATCCTCGGCCCCGCCGCGGTCGACGGCACCGAGGTCGACAAGGCCGACGCCGTCTACAACACGCAGACCGCCGCCGGCTGGACCGTGACGATGAAGTTCACGGACAAGGGCAGCAAGAAGTTCGCGGACATCACCGGTCAGCTTGCCCAGAAGCAGTCCCCGCAGAACCAGTTCGCCATCGTCCTGGACAACGAGGTCGTCTCCGACCCGTACGTCAGCCAGAGGCTCACCGGCGGCAACGCGGAGATCTCCGGCAGCTTCGACCAGGAGGAGGCCCAGAGCCTCGCCAACATGCTGTCCTACGGCGCGCTGCCGCTGACCTTCAAGGAGGACAGCGTCACCACCGTGACCGCCGCGCTCGGCGGCGAGCAGCTCCAGGCCGGTCTGATCGCGGGCGCGATCGGCCTCGCCCTGGTCATCCTCTACCTGCTGTTCTACTACCGCGGTCTGTCGTTCATCGCCGTCGCCTCGCTGATGGTCTCGGCGGGCCTCACCTACGTGATCATGTCGCTGCTCGGCCCGACCATCGGCTTCGCGCTGAACCTGCCGGCCGTGTGCGGTGCCATCGTCGCCATCGGCATCACGGCGGACTCGTTCATCGTGTACTTCGAACGCGTCCGCGACGAGATCCGGGAAGGCCGCACGCTGCGTCCCGCGGTCGAGCGGGCCTGGCCCCGCGCCCGGCGCACCATCCTCGTCTCGGACTTCGTGTCCTTCCTCGCCGCCGCGGTGCTCTTCATCGTCACCGTCGGCAAGGTGCAGGGCTTCGCGTTCACGCTCGGTCTGACGACCCTGCTCGACGTGGTCGTGGTGTTCCTCTTCACCAAGCCGCTGCTGACGCTGATGGCCCGGCGCAGGTTCTTCTCGAGCGGTCACAAGTGGTCCGGCCTCGACCCGAAGGCCCTGGGTGCCAAGCCCCCGCTGCGCCGCACCCGCCGTCCGTCCCGTCCTGCCGCCGGCCCTGTCGACCCGAAGGAGGCGTGAGAGATGTCGAAGCTCGGCACACTCGGCGCCCGACTGCACCACGGCGAGGTCGGCTACGACTTCGTCAAGAACCGCAAGATCTGGTACGGCATCTCGATCCTCATCACCATCACGGCCATCGTCGGCCTGGCGGTGCGCGGACTGCACATGGGCATCGAGTTCCAGGGCGGCGCGGTCTTCACCACCCCGAAGAACATGAGCGCCTCGGTCGCCCAGACCGAGACCTGGGCGGAGGACGCCTCCGGCCACGACGCCATCGTGCAGAAGCTCGGTGACGGCAGCCTCCGCATCCAGATCGCGGGCACCGACACCCGGCAGTCGGACCAGATCAAGGAAGACCTCTCCGGGAAGCTGGACGTCCCGGCGGAGAAGATCAACGCCGACCTGGTCGGTCCCAGCTGGGGCGACCAGATCGCGAACAAGGCCTGGCAGGGCCTCGGGATCTTCATGGTCCTCGTGGTGATCTACCTGGCGATCGCGTTCGAGTGGCGGATGGCACTGGCCGCCTTCGTCGCCCTGATCCACGACATCACCATCACGGTCGGCATCTACGCCCTCGTGGGCTTCGAGGTCACACCGGGCACGGTGATCGGTCTGCTGACGATCCTCGGTTACTCGCTCTACGACACGGTCGTCGTCTTCGACAGCCTCAAGGAGCAGACGAAGGACATCACGAAGCAGACCCGCTGGACCTACGCGGAGATCGCCAACCGCTCGATCAACAGCACCCTGGTCCGCTCCATCAACACCACGGTGGTCGCGCTGCTGCCGGTGGCGGGCCTGCTGTTCATCGGCGGCGGTGTCCTCGGCGCCGGCATGCTCAACGACATCTCGCTGTCGCTGTTCGTCGGCCTCGCCGCGGGCGCCTACTCGTCGATCTTCATCGCCACGCCGCTCGTCGCCGACCTCAAGGAGGCCGAGCCGCAGATGAAGGCCCTCAAGAAGCGGGTCCTCGCCAAGCGTGCCCAAGGGGCGGCCAAGGGCGAGCAGGCACCGGCCGCCGCGGACGAGGCACCGTACGCGGACGACGAGAGCGACGACACGGCACCCGCGGTCGTCGGCCCCCGCAACCAGCCCACCTCCCGCGGCAGGGGACGCGGCCGGCCCTCGGGGAAGCGCCGATGACCGGGACGACCGGCCTCACGGAGCTGCTGCTCAGCCGCATCCGGGACGTGGCCGACTACCCGGAGCCGGGTGTGGTGTTCAAGGACATCACCCCGCTGCTGGCGGACCCGGCGGCCTTCACCGCCCTGACCGACGCCCTCGCCGGGGTCGCCGGGGAGACCGGTGCCACCAAGGTCGTCGGCCTGGAGGCCCGCGGCTTCATCCTGGGCGCGCCGGTGGCCCTGCGGGCGGGACTCGGCTTCATCCCCGTACGCAAGGCGGGCAAGCTCCCCGGAGCCACGCTCAGCCAGGCCTACGACCTGGAGTACGGCTCCGCCGAGATCGAGGTGCACGCCGAGGACCTGAGCGCGGGCGACCGCGTGCTGGTCGTCGACGACGTCCTCGCCACCGGCGGCACCGCCGAGGCCTCGCTGGAGCTGATCCGCCGGGCCGGTGCCGAGGTCGCGGGCCTCGCCGTCCTGATGGAGCTGGGCTTCCTCGGCGGACGGGCCCGGCTGGAGCCGGCCCTGGCCGGGGCACCGCTGAAGGCGCTGCTCACGGTCTGAACCGCGCACACCGCACGTCGGAGGCGGGCCCGGAGGAATCCGGCGCCCGCCTCAGGCGTTGCAGACACTGACGGCCCTCACAGACGTCACAGGCCCTCACATCGGCCAGAAGGCGATCCCCGAGGGCAGGATCGCTACCATGGGGTATCCGGAGCCTGACCGGGGGACCCGGATCGCGCACGAGGAGTCCTCTTGCCAGACGAGGCCCAGCCACTGACCGCCGCAAAGCCCGAGTCCGCCTCGGCGTCCGCGGCGAAGCCCGCGCCGAGCGCGCCCCAGGCGAAGAACGACACGCGCGGGCCGATCCAGCACGCCGCGTCCGCGCCGGTCGACAAGCCCGCGGAGCAGCAGCCGCGCCCCAAGCCGCTGCCGTCCGAGCGCCCGCAGAACGCGCCCGTGGTCCGCACCCCCGCCGGGCAGCCCACCCGCTCCGGCTCCTCCAACCGCGTCCGCGCCCGCCTCGCCCGCCTCGGCGTGCAGCGCGCCAACCCGTACAACCCGGTCCTGGAGCCGCTGCTGCGCATAGTGCGCGGCAACGACCCCAAGATCGAGACGGCGACCCTGCGCCAGATCGAGCGCGCCTACCAGGTCGCCGAACGCTGGCACCGCGGCCAGAAGCGCAAGAGCGGCGACCCGTACATCACGCACCCGCTCGCCGTCACCACCATCCTCGCCGAGCTCGGCATGGACCCGGCCACGCTGATGGCCGGGCTGCTGCACGACACCGTCGAGGACACCGAGTACGGCCTGGAGGACCTGCGCCGCGACTTCGGCGACGTGGTCACCCTGCTCGTCGACGGCGTCACCAAGCTGGACAAGGTCAAGTTCGGCGAGGCCGCGCAGGCCGAGACCGTGCGCAAGATGGTCGTCGCCATGGCCAAGGACCCGCGCGTCCTGGTCATCAAGCTCGCCGACCGCCTGCACAACATGCGCACCATGCGGTACCTCAAGCGCGAGAAGCAGGAGAAGAAGGCGCGCGAGACCCTGGAGATCTACGCGCCGCTCGCCCACCGGCTGGGCATGAACACCATCAAGTGGGAGCTGGAGGACCTGGCCTTCGCGATCCTCTACCCCAAGATGTACGACGAGATCGTCCGCCTGGTCGCCGAGCGCGCCCCCAAGCGCGACGAGTACCTCGCCGTCGTCACCGACGAGGTCCAGCAGGACCTGCGTTCGGCCCGCATCAAGGCGACCGTCACCGGCCGACCCAAGCACTACTACAGCGTCTACCAGAAGATGATCGTCCGCGGCCGGGACTTCGCGGAGATCTACGACCTGGTGGGCATCCGCGTCCTGGTGGACACCGTCCGCGACTGCTACGCGGCGCTCGGCACGGTCCACGCCCGCTGGAACCCGGTTCCGGGGCGGTTCAAGGACTACATCGCGATGCCCAAGTTCAACATGTACCAGTCGCTGCACACGACGGTCATCGGGCCCGGCGGCAAGCCGGTCGAGCTGCAGATCCGCACCTTCGACATGCACCGCCGCGCGGAGTACGGCATCGCCGCGCACTGGAAGTACAAGCAGGAGGCCGTCGCCGGTGCCTCCAAGGTGCGCACCGACGCACCCAAGGCGTCCGGCAAGAGCAAGGACGACCACCTCAACGACATGGCGTGGCTGCGCCAGTTGCTCGACTGGCAGAAGGAGACGGAGGACCCCGGCGAGTTCCTGGAGTCCCTGCGCTTCGACCTGTCCCGCAACGAGGTCTTCGTCTTCACCCCCAAGGGCGACGTCATAGCGCTCCCCGCCGGCGCCACCCCCGTGGACTTCGCCTACGCCGTCCACACCGAGGTCGGCCACCGCACCATAGGGGCGCGGGTCAACGGACGGCTGGTGCCGCTGGAGTCCACCCTGGACAACGGCGACCTGGTGGAGGTCTTCACCTCCAAGGCGGCCGGCGCGGGACCCTCCCGCGACTGGCTGGGCTTCGTGAAGTCGCCGCGCGCCCGCAACAAGATCCGCGCCTGGTTCTCCAAGGAGCGCCGGGACGAGGCGATCGAGCAGGGCAAGGACGCCATCGTCCGCGCGATGCGCAAGCAGAACCTGCCGATCCAGCGCATCCTCACCGGCGACTCGCTGGTCACGCTCGCGCACGAGATGCGCTACTCGGACATCTCCGCGCTCTACGCGGCGATCGGCGAGGGCCATGTCTCCGCGCCGAACATCGTGCAGAAGCTCGTCCAGGCGCTCGGCGGCGAGGAGGCCGCCACCGAGGAGATCGACGAGTCGGTTCCGCCGTCCCGGGGCCGTGGCCGCAAGCGCCGGGCGAACGCCGACCCGGGCGTGGTCGTCAAGGGCGTCGAGGACGTGTGGGTCAAGCTGGCCCGCTGCTGCACGCCCGTCCCCGGCGACCCGATCATCGGCTTCGTCACCCGCGGCAGCGGCGTCTCCGTCCACCGCAGCGACTGCGTGAACGTCGACTCGCTGTCCCGGGAACCCGAGCGCATCCTCGAGGTCGAGTGGGCGCCCACGCAGTCCTCGGTCTTCCTGGTCGCCATCCAGGTGGAGGCCCTGGACCGCTCCCGGCTCCTGTCGGACGTCACCCGGGTGCTGTCCGACCAGCACGTCAACATCCTCTCGGCGGCCGTCCAGACCTCCCGCGACCGGGTCGCCACCTCCCGGTTCACCTTCGAGATGGGCGACCCGAAGCACCTGGGCCACGTCCTGAAGGCCGTACGCGGCGTCGAGGGCGTCTACGACGTGTACCGGGTGACTTCGGCGCGCAGGCCGTCGTAGCGGGCCGCGCAGGCGCACACACGAGAGGGGCTTCCGTACGCACCGTACGGAAGCCCCTCTCGTATGTGGTCCGCGGCCGTCAGCCGCCGAACTCGTGCAGCCCCTTGAGCGCCTGGTCGAGGAGTGCCTGGCGGCCCTCCAGCTCGCGGGCGAGCTTGTCGGCCTTGGCGTCGTTGCCCTGGCTGCGCGCCTGCTCGATCTGGGAGCGCAGCTTGTCCACGGCGGCCTGGAGCTGACCGGTCAGGCCCTCGGCACGCGCGCGTGCCTCCGGGTTGGTCCGGCGCCACTCGGCCTCCTCGGCCTCCTGGAGCGCCCGCTCGACCGCGTGCATCCGCCCCTCGACCTTGGGCCGGGCGTCGCGCGGCACGTGGCCGATGGCCTCCCAGCGCTCGTTCACCGAACGGAAAGCGGCGCGGGCCGCCTTCAGATCGGTGACCGGGACGAGCTTCTCGGCCTCCTCGGCCAGCTCCTCCTTGAGCTTCAGGTTCTCCGCCTGCTCGGCGTCCCGCTCGGCGAAGACCGAGCTGCGGGCCGCGAAGAACACGTCCTGGGCGCCGCGGAAGCGATTCCACAGGTCGTCCTCGTGCTCGCGCTGGGCGCGGCCGGCGGCCTTCCACTCGGACATCAGGTCGCGGTAGCGCGCGGCCGTCGGACCCCAGTCCGTCGAGTTCGACAGGGCCTCGGCCTCGGAGACCAGCCGCTCCTTGGTCCGGCGGGCCTCCTCGCGCTGCGCGTCGAGCTGCGCGAAGTGCTGCTTGCGGCGCTTGGAGAACGCCGAGCGCGCGTGCGAGAAGCGGTGCCACAGCTCGTCGTCGGACTTGCGGTCCAGGCGCGGCAGGCCCTTCCAGGTGTCCACCAGCGACCGCAGCCGCTCACCGGCGGCCCGCCACTGGTCCGAGCGCGCCAGTTCCTCCGCCTCGGCGACCAGGGCCTCCTTGGCGCTGCGCGCCTCGTCGGACTGCTTGGCCCGCTGGGCCTTGCGCTCCTCGCGGCGGGTCTCCACGAGCGCGACGAGCTTGTCCAGCCGGGCCCGCAGCGCGTCCAGGTCGCCGACCGCGTGGTGCGCGTCCACCTGCTCGCGCAGGTGGTCGACGGCGGTCTGGGCGTCCTTGGCCGACAGGTCGGTGGTCTTCACGCGCTTCTCGAGGAGGCCGATCTCGACAACCAGGCCTTCGTACTTGCGTTCGAAGTAGGCCAGCGCCTCCTCGGGGGAGCCTGCCTGCCAGGATCCGACGACCTTTTCGCCGTCGGCCGTACGCACGTACACGGTCCCCGTCTCGTCGACGCGGCCCCACGGGTCGCTGCTCACAGCGCCTCCTCCACATGATGCCTGCGGAGGGCTTCGCTACCCCCGGGCATCGTCCACAGTTTCGTCACGGCCAACATAGGCGACCGGCGGGGGGCCTGTCCGCATCCCGCACGACCGAACTTTCGCTGATGAGCGTCAGGATGTGGTGACCGTGGCCTTGTCGATCACGACCGTCGCGTTGGGGGCGGTGTTGCCCGTCGTCGGGTCCGCGGGCTGGGCTCCGGCGGAGGCGATCTTCTTCAGGACCGCCATGCCCTCCTTCGAGACGGTGCCGAACGGCGTGTAGCTCGGAGGCAGCTGGCTGTCCTGGTACACGAGGAAGAACTGGCTGCCGCCGGAGTCCGGCTGCCCGGTGTTGGCCATCGCCACCGTGCCCGCCGGGTACGTGTTGTCCTTGAGGCTCTCGTCCTTCAGGTTCTCGTCCGGGATGTTGTAGCCGGGACCGCCGTTGCCCTTGGCGGTGGGGTCGCCGCACTGGAGGACGTAGATGCCCTCGGTGGTGAGCCGGTGGCACTTGGTGTGGTCGAAGTAGCCCTTGCCCGCCAGGAAGTCGAACGAGTTGACGGTGTGCGGTGCCGCCTTCGCCTTCAGTGCGATGTCTATGTCACCGCACGTGGTCTCCAGCTTCATCGTGTACTTCGCCGACTTGTCGATGGTCAGCGCAGGTTCCTTCTTCCAGGTCTGCGTCTTGACCTTGCCCTCGGCCGGCTTGTCGCACGGGTCCGGAGCCTTGCTGGTCGCCGAGGCGCTCGGAGTGACCTCCGCGCTCGCGTTCGTCTTGCTGTCGTCGTCCCCCAGGACCACGCCGGTCGTGTACAGCGCGACGCTGCCGATCAGGATCACGCCCAGCACGGACGCGATCGCGGCGTTGCGCATGCGCGCCTTGCGTCGCGCGGACGTACGTCGCTGCTGCTGCCGCAAGAACTTCTCCCGGGCGAGCTGACGCCGCCGCTGCTCCTGGCTGACCACCGGGTTCTCTCCTCATGCGTCTTCGTGTGCCGACCGGTACGCGTGGGTGCGATGAGCCGACCGTGGGCGTGTAGCCCCGTACCGTATATGGGTTCGCTGAGGAATCGGCACCGCCGGTAGGCTCTGACCATGGGCGCGACCGGTTCGCAAGCCCACCCGTACCGACCCAAACGAAGGACGATCGTGCTCATTGCCGGGTTCCCCGCCGGTGCCTGGGGAACGAACTGTTACCTCGTCGCCCCCGCCGCCGGTGAGGAGTGCGTGATCATCGACCCGGGCCACCAGGCGGCCCCCGGAGTCGAGGACGCGATCCGCAAGCATCGGCTCAAGCCCGTCGCCGTCGTCCTCACCCACGGCCACATCGACCACGTCGCCTCGGTCGTCCCGGTGTGCGGCGCCCACGACGTGCCGGCCTGGATCCACCCCGAGGACCGCTACATGATGAGCGACCCCGAGAAGGGCATCGGCCGCACCATCGGCATGCCGCTCATGGGCGAGCTGACCGTCGGGGAGCCGGACGACGTCAAGGAGCTGACCGACGGCGCGCAGCTCGAGCTGGCGGGTCTGAAGCTGTCGGTCGCGCACGCGCCGGGCCATACCAAGGGGTCGGTGACCTTTGGCCTGCCCGAGTCGGCGGACATCCCGCCGGTGATGTTCTCGGGCGACCTGCTGTTCGCCGGCTCCATCGGACGCACCGACTTCCCCGGTGGCTCCATGGACGACATGCTCGAGTCCCTGGCACGCGTGTGCCTGCCGCTCGACGACTCGACCGTGGTGCTGTCCGGACACGGCCCCCAGACGACCATCGGCCAGGAGCGCGCCACCAACCCGTACTTGCGGCAAGTGGCCGCAGGCCGCCAAGGGAACAGCGCTCCGAACGCGCCCCGACGAGGAATGTGACGAGACCTTCCGTGAGCACCTTCAAGGCCCCCAAGGGCACGTACGACCTGCTGCCGCCCGACTCCGCCAAGTTCCTGGCCGTCCGCGAGGCGATCGCCGCCCCGCTGCGCAACTCCGGCTACGGCTACATCGAGACGCCCGGCTTCGAGAACGTCGAGCTGTTCGCCCGCGGCGTCGGCGAGTCGACCGACATCGTGACCAAGGAGATGTACGTCTTCGAGACCAAGGGCGGCGACCGCCTCGCCCTGCGCCCGGAGACCACCGCCCCCGTACTGCGCGCGGTCCTGGAGGCCAACCTGCACAAGGCGGGCAACCTGCCGGTGAAGGTCTGGTACTCGGGCTCGCAGTACCGCTACGAGCGCCCCCAGAAGGGCCGTTACCGCCACTTCTCCCAGGTCGGCGCCGAGGCGATCGGTGCCGAGGACCCGGCCCTGGACGCCGAACTGATCATCCTGGCCGACCAGTCGTACCGCGCCCTCGGCCTGCAGAACTTCCGCATCCTGCTCAACTCCCTGGGCGACAAGGAGTGCCGTCCCGTCTACCGGGCCGCGCTCCAGGACTTCCTGCGCGGTCTCGACCTGGACGAGGAGACGCTGCGCCGCGCCGAGATCAACCCGCTGCGCGTCCTGGACGACAAGCGCCCGGACGTGCAGAAGCAGCTCACCGACGCCCCGCTGCTGCGCGACTACCTGTGCGACGCCTGCAAGGCGTACCACGAGGAGGTGCGCGAGCTGATCACGGCGGCGGGCGTGGTCTTCGAGGACGACCCGAAGCTGGTGCGCGGCCTGGACTACTACACGCGCACGACCTTCGAGTTCGTCCACGACGGCCTGGGCTCCCAGTCCGCGGTGGGCGGCGGCGGCCGCTACGACGGACTGTCCGAGATGATCGGCGGCCCCTCCCTGCCCTCGGTCGGCTGGGCCCTCGGCGTCGACCGCACCGTCCTCGCCCTGGAGGCGGAGGGCATCGAACTGGACATCCCGTCCGCCACCTCCGTCTTCGCCGTCCCGCTCGGCGAGGAGGCCCGCCGGGTCCTGTTCGCCAAGGTCACCGAGCTGCGCAAGAACGGCGTCGCCGCCGACTTCTCCTACGGCGGCAAGGGCCTCAAGGCCGCGATGAAGGCGGCCAACCGCTCGGGCGCCCGCTACGCCCTGGTGCTGGGCGAGCGCGACCTGGCCGAGGGCGTCGTCCAGCTCAAGGACATGGAGTCCGGCGAGCAGACCGCGATCGGCGTCAACGAGATCGTGGCGGAGCTGGAGTCGAGGCTCGGCTGACCCGCGCCACCCTTCCGGGGCACGCGTTTTCGCTCGCGCGTGCCCCTGGGGAACGGAGGGTGGCCAAAACGCGCCGCTCCGGAGTGATCGCCGATCCGTTCATAGGCTCATCGAACGGTGCCCCTACAGGGTCGTGCGGCACAATGGCCCCTGCCCGAAGCAGGTCCCACTCCCCAGTGACGGAATCGGCGTGATGAGCAAGACGACAGTGAAGGACGTCTCCACCGTGGCAGAGTCCGCGCCGGACGGCAGCACCCGCACCCCGCGCACCGAGGGCGGCAGCCGCGCCCTCGCCCTGCTGCTGGTGATCACGGGCGCGGCCGGACTGCTCGCCGCCTGGGTCATCACGATCGACAAGCAGAAGATCCTCGAGGCCAAGGTCGCCGGCACCACCTTCACGCCCGGCTGCAGCCTCAACCCGGTCGTCTCCTGCGGCAACATCATGGAGAGCGACCAGGCCTCCGCCTTCGGCTTCCCCAACCCGATGCTCGGCCTCGTCGCCTACGGCATCGTCATCTGCGTCGGCATGAGCCTGCTCGCCCGCGCCACCTTCCCGCGCTGGTACTGGCTCACCTTCAACGCCGGCTGTCTGTTCGGCGTCGGTTTCGTCTCCTGGCTGCAGTTCGAGTCCCTGTACCGGATCAACTCGCTGTGCCTGTGGTGCTGCCTGGCCTGGGTCGCCACGATCCTGATGTTCTGGTACGTGACCTCCTTCAACGTCCGCAAGGGCTTCCTGCCCGCGCCGAACTGGCTGCGCGGCTTCTTCGGCGAGTTCACCTGGGTCCTGCCGGTGCTGCACATCGGCATCATCGGCATGATGATCCTCACCCGCTGGTGGGACTTCTGGACCAGCTGACAGCCCCCGTCGCGTTGTCAGTCCGTTGATTTAGGGTTCAAGGCGTGGAGCCCGATCTGTTCACCGCCGCAGCCGAAGAACGCCAGGAGAAGGACCCGACCGGCAGCCCCCTCGCCGTGCGGATGCGCCCGCGCACCCTCGACGAGGTCGTCGGCCAGCAGCACCTGCTCAAGCCCGGATCCCCCCTGCGCCGCCTGGTCGGCGAGGGCGCGTCCGGCCCGGCGGGGCCGTCCTCGGTCATCCTCTGGGGCCCGCCGGGCACCGGCAAGACCACCCTGGCGTACGTCGTCTCCAAGGCCACCAACAAGCGGTTCGTGGAGCTGTCGGCGATCACCGCGGGCGTCAAGGAGGTCCGCGCGGTCATCGACGGCGCCCGCCGCGCCGTCGGCGGGTACGGCAAGGAGACCGTCCTCTTCCTCGACGAGATCCACCGCTTCAGCAAGGCCCAGCAGGACTCCCTGCTCCCGGCCGTCGAGAACCGCTGGGTCACCCTGATCGCCGCCACCACCGAGAACCCGTACTTCTCGGTGATCTCCCCCCTGCTCTCCCGCTCCCTCCTGCTCACCCTCGAACCCCTCACCGACGACGACGTCCGGGGCCTGCTGCGCCGCGCCCTGACCGACGAGCGGGGCCTCAAGGGCGCCCTCACCCTCCCCGGGGACACCGAGGAGCACCTGCTGCGCATCGCCGGCGGGGACGCCCGGCGCGCGCTGACCGCGCTCGAGGCCGCCGCCGGGGCCGCGCTCGACAAGGGCGAGGCGGAGATCGGCCTGACCACGCTGGAGGAGACGGTCGACCGGGCCGCGGTGAAGTACGACCGCGACGGCGACCAGCACTACGACGTCGCCAGCGCCCTGATCAAGTCCATCCGCGGCTCCGACGTCGACGCCGCCCTGCACTACCTGGCCCGGATGATCGAGGCCGGCGAGGACCCCCGCTTCATCGCCCGGCGCCTGATGATCTCCGCCAGCGAGGACATCGGCCTCGCCGATCCGAACGCGCTGCAGATCGCCGTCGCCGCCGCCCAGGCCGTCGCGATGATCGGCTTCCCGGAGGCCTCCCTCACCCTCAGCCACGCCACCATCGCCCTGGCCCTGGCCCCCAAGTCCAACGCGGCGACCACCGCCATCGGCGCCGCCCTGGACGACGTGCGCAAGGGCCACGCCGGGCCGGTCCCCGCCCACCTGCGCGACAGCCACTACAAGGGCGCCGGCAAGCTGGGGCACGGGCAGGGGTACGTGTACCCGCACGACCTGCCCGAGGGCATCGCCGCCCAGCAGTACGCCCCGGACGGGCTCAAGGACCGCACGTACTACACGCCGACCCGGCACGGCGCCGAGGCCCGGTACGCGGACGCCGTGGAGTGGACCCGCGGGCACCTCGGTCGCAAGCCGTCCTGAGCAGCCTGTAGAATCGCCCGGAGTGCCGAGTCCCGTGCCGTCAGAACGGGACAACCGGCCGGAACCCTCCGGGGTTCCAGGAGCGTCGCGCACCGTCGATCGGTGTCGCGGGCAGCCCACCACCACCCGGTTTCCGGGAGCGGTCGGTGGGCCACTCGCGTGCTGCACGTATGTGCCCAGACCAGGGGAGCGGCTGCCCGACAGGTCCGTCAGCGGACCCGGCGGGTTTCCCCGGCTGCGGATTGCGACCTCCCACAACCCTGACAAGCCGGAAATCTAGAGAAGAGACACACACAGTGGCGAACCAGTCCCGCCCCAAGGTCAAGAAGTCGCGTGCCCTCGGCATCGCGCTGACCCCGAAGGCCGTCAAGTACTTCGAGGCCCGCCCCTACCCGCCGGGCGAGCACGGCCGCGGCCGCAAGCAGAACTCGGACTACAAGGTCCGTCTGCTCGAGAAGCAGCGTCTGCGCGCGCAGTACGACCTCAGCGAGCGCCAGCTCGTCCGCGCCTACGAGCGTGCCTCCAAGACCAACATGAAGACCGGCGAGGCCCTGGTCATCGAGCTCGAGCGCCGTCTCGACGCGCTGGTCCTGCGTTCGGGCATCGCCCGCACGATCTACCAGGCCCGCCAGATGGTCGTCCACGGCCACATCCAGGTCAACGGCCAGAAGGTCGACAAGCCGTCCTTCCGCGTCCGCCCGGACGACGTGGTGCAGGTGCGCGAGCGCTCCAAGGAGAAGACGCTCTTCACCATCGCCCGCGAGGGTGGCTTCGCCCCCGACGGCGAGACCCCGCGCTACCTCCAGGTGAACCTCAAGGCCCTGGCGTTCCGCCTGGACCGCGAGCCGAACCGCAAGGAGATCCCGGTGATCTGCGACGAGCAGCTCGTCGTCGAGTACTACGCCCGCTGATCCCAGCCCCGGCGCAGTACACCCGCGGTACTCAGCCCGCCGTCTCCCCGCCCTTCCCGGTGGGCGAGGCGGCGGGCTTCGCCGTCCCCGCCCGGGCACCCGCCGCGGACCGGCCGTCGGCGGCCGTGCGCGGCGCCGGCAGCGAGGCCGGCACCCCGGGACGGCGCAGCGCCCGCGCCACCGCCTCCCGGCGGCCGAGCCGTGCCCCGTGCCGTACGCACTGCTCGTACCGTTCGTCGCCCAGCTGTTCCCGGGCCGCCGCCTCGCACAGCTCGTGCGGCGCGTTGTAGTGCGCCGACCCGAACAGCGGGAGCCCCACCGACGGCCACATCCGCCCCGCCGCGCCCTGCAGCACCGCCGCCTCCGCCGCGTCGCCCTCCGCCACCGTGACCAGGGCGAGGAGCTCCACCGCCAGCACCGAGCCCAGCTGGTCGCGGAAGCGGTGCGCCCCGCCCAGACAGTCGGCCAGCAGTTCGCGGGCGCGCAACGGGTCGCCGTCGCTCCAGGCCGCGTAGGCCAGGACGTACAAGGCGTAGCCACGGGCCCAGCGCTCGCCGTGGTCCTCGCACACCTGGCGCACGTCCTCGCACAGGCGCACCGCGTCCGGCAGATCGCCCCGGAACGCCCGGGCCATCGCCAGCTCCACCTGGCCCATCAGCACGTTGCTGTTCAGCTCGCCGATCTCCCGGTAGCGGTGCAGCGCGGAGCGCAGCAGCGTCTCCGCGCGCGGAAGGTCGTCCCGCACCAGTGCCAGGCAGCCGGTGCGGTGCTCCGCGTACGCCACCGCGGTCGGGTTCCCCGAGCGCTCCGCCTCCTCGCGGCACTCCTGGAGCGCCCCGATCGCGCGCACGGTGTCGCCCTGGAGGATCGCCACGTACGCGAGCACCCACAGCGCCTTCAGCCGGGACTGCTCGCCCGCCGTCGGCTCCGCGTCCAGCCGCACCGCCTGCTCCAGCCAGTGCCGCCCCTCCGACAGCCGCCCGCAGCCGACCCAGTGGAACCACAGGGCCCCCGCCAGATACTGACCCAGGTGCGCGCCGTCCGGCTCGCCCAGGCAGTGCTCCAGGGCGCTGCGCAGATTCGGCAGCTCGGTGTCCACCCGCGCGGCGACCTCGGCCTGGCGCGGCGAGAACCACTCCAGCTCGCACCAGGTCGCCAGGCCCACGTACCAGTCCCGGTGCCGCCGCCGCAGCCGGTCCGCGTCACCGGCCGCCGCCAGCCAGTCGGCGCCGTAGGCCCGCACCGTGTCGAGCATCCGGTAGCGCACCCCGGCCGGGGACTCCTCGCGGGTCAGCACGGACTGGGCGAGCAGCGCGGACAGCACGTCGAGCACCTCGTCGGCAGGCAGTCCGTCCCCGCTGCACACGTACTCGGCGGCCTCCAGGTCGAACGGCCCGGCGAACACCGACAGCCGCGCCCACAGCAGTCGTTCCGGCGGCGTGCACAGCTCGTGGCTCCAGCCGATCGCCGTACGCAGCGTGCGGTGCCGGGGCAGCGCGGTGCGGTCCCCGCCCGCCAGCAGCCGGAACCGGTCGTCGAGCCGGCGCAGCACCTGCCCCGGCGACAGCGCGCCCAGGCGCCCCGCCGCCAGCTCGATCGCCAGCGGAATCCCGTCCAGACGCCGGCACAGCTCGCGCACCTCCCGCTGGTCCGCGTCCGGGTCGGCGTCGTAGCCGCAGGTGACGTGGAGCTGCCCGGCCCGGACCGTCAGCAGCTCCACGGCCTCCTCCGTGCCCAGCGGCGCCAGCGGCACCAGCCGCTCCCCGGCCGCGTCCAGGGGTCTGCGCCCCACGGCCAGCACCTGGAGCCCCGGAGCGCGGCCCAGCAGGTCGGTCACCAGCGACGCGCAGGCGTCCACCAGGTGCTCGACCCCGTCGAGGATCAACAGCAGTTCCCGCTCGGCCAGGTGCGCCAGCAGAGTCTCGCGCGGCAGCCGGGTCGTGTGATCGGTCAGGCCCAGCGCCTCCACGACCGCGTAGTCGACGAACTCCTCGTCGCGCACCGGCGCCAGCTCCACCCGCCACACCCCGTCCCGGGGCGAGCGACGCGCGGCCGCCCGTGCGGCCAGCCGGGACTTGCCGACACCGCCGGTCCCGGTGACCGTCACCAGCCGGGCCGAGTCCAGGGCCCCGGCCAGTTCCGCGAGTTCGGTCGCTCTGCCCACGAAGGTGTCGAGCTCCAGCGGTAGATTGCCGTGCGGGATGCCGTCGCGCCGAAGGTCTCGCATGAAACACGGAGCGTACTGAACCGTATTCACTCCGTACAATCGCTTCGCGCGACTCGGCCGGACCGCGCCGCGCGCGACGGGGAATCGGGTACGGAGCCCCGCGCCCGGCGCGATAGGCTCGGTGCACGACTTTCCCGATGTTCAAGGCACGTCTTTCAGGGAGCGGGTGCACACAGTGTCCGGTGGCGAGGTGGCCGGGATCCTGGTGGCCGTCTTCTGGGCGATCCTGGTCTCCTTCCTCGCCGTGGCACTGGCGAGGCTGGCCCAGACGCTCAGGACGACCACCAAACTCGTGGCGGACGTGACCGACCAGGCCGTCCCGCTGCTGGCCGACGCCTCGGCGGCGGTGCGCAGTGCGCAGACCCAGATCGACCGGGTCGACGCGATCGCCTCCGACGTCCAGGAGGTCACCTCGAACGCCTCCGCGCTGTCCACCACCGTGGCCTCCACCTTCGGCGGCCCGCTGGTCAAGGTCGCGGCGTTCGGGTACGGCGTCCGCCGGGCACTCGGCGGTCGCAAGGAGGACATGTCCGCCCCGGCCGACCGGGCGCGGCGCACCGTGATCGTGGGACGCACGCTCCCGGCCGCGCGGCGGACGAAGCGGAAGAAGGGCTGACCGAGGGATGTTCCGCCGTACGTTCTGGTTCGGCACCGGCGTGGCCGCCGGTGTGTGGGCCACCACCAAGGTCAACCGGAAGCTCAAGCAGCTCACCCCCGACAGCCTCGCCGCCACCGCGGCGAACAAGGCGCTCGACGTGGGCGTCCGGGTCAGGGACCGCGCGGTGGGCTTCGCGCTCGACGTCCGCGACAACATGGCCCAGCGGGAGGCCGAACTGGACGACGCGCTGGGCCTGAACGCCCCCGTCGAACCGGAACTCCCCGCCCCCCGGCGTCGCTACGCCATCGAGAACAGCAACGGCAGCAACCCGAAGTACGTCGTCGACGACAGGACGACCTACTCGTACAACCGGAATGAGGACCACTGATGGAGTCGGCCGAGATTCGTCGCCGCTGGTTGAGCTTCTTCGAGGAGCGCGGTCACACCGTCGTCCCTTCGGCGTCGCTCATCGCGGACGACCCGACTCTGCTCCTCGTCCCGGCCGGCATGGTGCCCTTCAAGCCCTACTTCCTGGGTGAGGTCAAGCCGCCCTTCGACCGCGCCACCAGCGTGCAGAAGTGCGTGCGCACGCCGGACATCGAAGAGGTCGGCAAGACCACCCGGCACGGCACGTTCTTCCAGATGTGCGGCAACTTCTCCTTCGGCGACTACTTCAAGGAAGGCGCCATCAAGTACGCCTGGGAGCTGCTCACCAGCGCCCAGGACAAGGGCGGTTACGGCCTCGACCCCGAGCGTCTGTGGATCACCGTCTACCAGGACGACGACGAGGCCGAGCGCATCTGGCACGACGTCGTGGGCGTCCCCTCCGAGCGCATCCAGCGCCTCGGCAAGAAGGACAACTACTGGTCCATGGGCGTCCCCGGCCCCTGCGGCCCCTGCTCCGAGATCAACTACGACCGCGGCCCCGAGTTCGGCGCCGAGGGCGGCCCCGCCGTCAACGACGAGCGGTACGTGGAGATCTGGAACCTCGTCTTCATGCAGTACGAGCGGGGCGAGGGCATCGGCAAGGAGGAGTTCGAGATCCTCGGCGAGCTGCCGAGCAAGAACATCGACACCGGCCTGGGCCTGGAGCGTCTCGCCATGATTCTGCAGGGCGTGCAGAACATGTACGAGATCGACACCTCCATGGCCGTCATCAAGAAGGCCACCGAACTGACCGGTGTGGCCTACGGCGACGCCCAGGCCTCGGACGTCTCCCTGCGCGTGGTCACCGACCACATGCGCACCTCCGTGATGCTCATCGGCGACGGCGTCACCCCCGGCAACGAGGGCCGCGGCTACGTGCTGCGCCGCATCATGCGCCGCGCCATCCGCAACATGCGCCTCCTCGGCGCCACCGGTCCGGTCGTCAAGGACCTGATCGACGTCGTGATCGGCATGATGGGGCAGCAGTACCCCGAGCTGATCACCGACCGCGAGCGGATCGAGAAGGTCGCCCTCGCCGAGGAGAACGCCTTCCTCAAGACGCTGAAGGCCGGCACCAACATCCTCGACACCGCCGTGAGCGACACCAAGGCCGCCGGCGGCACCGTGCTCGCCGGTGACAAGGCGTTCCTGCTCCACGACACCTGGGGCTTCCCGATCGACCTCACCCTGGAGATGGCCGCCGAGCAGGGGCTGTCCGTGGACGAGGACGGCTTCCGCCGCCTGATGAAGGAACAGCGGGAGCGCGCCAAGGCCGACGCCCAGGCCAAGAAGACCGGCCACGCCGGTGCCGGTGCCTACCGGGAGATCGCCGACAAGGCCGGCGCCACCGACTTCGTCGGCTACACCGACACCGAGAGCGAGTCCACGATCGTCGGCATCCTCGTCGACGGCGCCTCCTCCCCGGCCGCCACCGAGGGCGACGAGGTCGAGATCGTGCTGGACCGCACCCCGTTCTACGCCGAGGGCGGCGGCCAGATCGGCGACACCGGCAGGATCCGGGTCGACACCGGCGCCGTGATCGAGGTCCGCGACTGCCAGAAGCCGGTGCCGGGCGTCTACGTCCACAAGGGCGTCGTCCAGGTCGGCGAGGTCACCGTCGGTGCCAAGGCCCAGGCCTCCATCGACGACCGCCGCCGCAAGGCCATCGCCCGTGCCCACTCGGCCACCCACCTCACCCACCAGGCCCTGCGCGACGCCCTCGGCCCGACGGCCGCGCAGGCCGGCTCCGAGAACCAGCCCGGCCGCTTCCGCTTCGACTTCGGCTCTCCGTCCGCCGTGCCGACGGCCGTGATGACCGACGTCGAGCAGAAGATCAACGAGGTGCTCGCCCGCGACCTCGACGTGCGCGCCGACGTCATGGGCATCGACGAGGCCAAGAAGCAGGGCGCCATCGCCGAGTTCGGCGAGAAGTACGGCGAGCGCGTGCGCGTGGTGACCATCGGCGACTTCTCCAAGGAGCTGTGCGGCGGCACCCACGTGCACAACACCGCCCAGCTCGGACTGGTCAAGCTGCTCGGCGAGTCCTCCATCGGCTCCGGCGTGCGCCGCATCGAGGCCCTGGTCGGCGTCGACGCCTACAACTTCCTCGCCCGCGAGCACACGGTCGTCGCCCAGCTCCAGGAGCTGATCAAGGGCCGCCCGGAGGAGCTGCCGGAGAAGGTCTCCGCGATGCTCGGCAAGCTGAAGGACGCCGAGAAGGAGATCGAGAAGTTCCGCGCCGAGAAGGTCCTCCAGGCGGCCGGCTCGCTCGCCGACTCCGCCAAGGACGTGCGCGGCGTGGCCCTCGTGACCGGCCAGGTCCCCGACGGCACCACCGCCGACGACCTGCGCAAGCTCGTCCTCGACGTGCGCGGCCGCATCCAGGGCGGCCGGGCCGCGGTCGTGGCCCTGTTCACCACGGTGAACGGCAAGCCCCTCACGGTCATCGCCACCAACGAGGCCGCCCGCGAACGCGGCCTCAAGGCCGGTGACCTGGTGCGCACCGCCGCCAAGACCCTCGGCGGCGGCGGTGGCGGCAAGCCGGACGTCGCCCAGGGCGGCGGCCAGAACCCGGCCGCCATCGGCGACGCCGTCGACGCCGTCGAGCGCCTCGTGGCGGACTCGGCCAAGTGAGCACCCCCGAGAACGACCAGGCGGACGGCCCGGCGATGCGCAGGGGCCGCCGCCTGGCGATCGACGTCGGCGACGCCCGTATCGGGGTCGCGTCCTGCGACCCCGACGGCATCCTCGCCACCCCGGTGGAGACCGTCCCCGGCCGCGACGTTCCGGCGGCACACCGGCGCCTGCGGCAGCTGGTCGGGGAGTACGAGCCCATCGAGGTCGTCGTCGGCCTCCCTCGCTCCCTCAAGGGGGGCGAGGGCCCGGCCGCGGCCAAGGTCAGGCGGTTCACGCAGGAGCTGGCCAAGGGCATCGCGCCCGTCCCGGTCCGGCTGGTGGACGAACGCATGACGACGGTCACCGCCGGTCAGGGGCTGCGCGCCTCGGGGGTGAAGTCCAAGAAGGGCCGGTCGGTCATCGACCAGGCCGCCGCTGTGATCATCCTCCAGCAGGCACTCGAATCCGAACGGGTGTCAGGCAGGCCACCCGGCGAGGGCGTCGAAGTGGTCATCTGATCGCGATACGGTAACGTTCCGCGCGATGCGGAGGCATTCGAACAGCCACCGCACAGCAAGAGGCGGAACGGAAGCGGGCCCTTCGGCACAGGCCACGTCCCCCGTCGCCTCGCGGCTCTAGGGGATCGATGACTGAGTATGGCCGGGGCCCAGGCTCCGAACCGTGGCATCCCGAGGACCCGTTGTACGGGGACGGTGGATGGGGCGGACAGCAGGCCCACGCGGGTCAGCAGTCCCCCTACGGCGGCCAGCCGCAGCAGTATCCGGAGCAGCAGGCGCAGCAGGGCTACGGCGACTGGGGCAACGCCGGCCAGCCGTCGTACGGCGGCGGACAGCACTCGTACGACCAGTACGGCCACCAGCACCCCGAGCCGCAGTACGACCAGTACGGCCACCAGTACGACCAGCACCAGTACGGTCAGCAGCAGTACGACCAGCAGTACGCGCCCCAGGCCCAGCCGCAGCAGGGCTACGACGACGGCGGCTGGGGCGGCGGAGCGCAGCCCCAGGCGCACTACCCGGCCGACCCGTCCGACCCCTACGGACAGCAGGCCGGCGCCTACGGTGCCGAACAGCCCGACCTGTACGTCACCCCCGAGGCCTACCCGCCGCCGGAGCCGCCCACCCGCCGGCGCGCCGAGCCCGAGCCGCAGCGCACCGACTGGGACCCCGGGCCGGACGAGGGGGAGCACGCCTTCTTCGCGGGCGGCGACGGCGACGACGAGGCGGACGACGGCCGCGAAGACCCCCGGGACCGCAGGAGCCGGGGCGGCGGCAAGCCGAAGAAGCGCCGCAGCGGGTGCGCCTGCCTCGTGGTCTGCCTGGTGCTCGGCGGCGGCGTGGCCGGTATCGGGTATTTCGGCTACCAGTTTTACCAGGATCGTTTCGGCGCGGCCCCGGACTTCGCGGGCGACGGCAACGGCGAGCAGGTCACCGTCACCATTCCCAAGGGCGCGGGCGGCTCCACGATCGGCCAGGAGCTCAAACGGCAGGGCGTGGTGAAGAGCGTCGACGCCTTCATCGCCGCCCAGCAGAGCAACCCCCGCGGCAAGAGCATCCAGGACGGCGTGTACACGCTGCAGAAGGAGATGTCGGCCGAGAGCGCGGTCGAACTCCTGCTCAGTCCGAAGAGCCGCAGCAACCTGATCATCGCCGAGGGCAAGCGCAACGCCGCCGTCTACGAACTCATCGACAAGCGCCTCGGAGTGAAGGCGGGCACCACCGCCCAGGTGGCCAAGTCCGAGTACAAGAACCTCGGCCTGCCCGAGTGGGCGCTGAACCACAAGGACGTCAAGGACCCCCTGGAGGGCTTCCTCTACCCGTCCAGCTACTCGGCCGCCAAGGGGCAGAAGCCCGAGGACGTGCTGAAGCAGATGGTGGCACGGGCCAACGAGCAGTACGAGAAGATCGGCCTGGAGGAGAAGGCGGAGGGCCTCGGTCTCAAGGGCCCGTGGGAGCTGCTCACCACCGCGAGCCTGGTGCAGGCGGAGGGCAAGACGCACGAGGACTTCCGCAAGATGGCCGAGGTCATCTACAACCGGCTCAAGGAGTCCAACACCGAGACGAACCAGAAGCTCCAGTTCGACTCGACGTTCAACTACCTGATGAAGCAGAGCAAGATCCACATCAGCGAGTCCGAGATCAACAGCAACCCGGACCCGTACAACACGTACTACCACCGCGGCCTGCCGCCCGGCCCCATCGGCAACCCCGGCGCGGAGGCCCTGCAGGCGGCGCTCAACCCCACCGACGACGGCTGGATCTACTTCGTGGCCACCGACGGTGTGGAGAAGACCGAGTTCGCCAAGACCCACGACGAGTTCCTGAAGCTGAAGGACAAATTCGATGCCGCCTCGGGCAACTGACCGGCGCCGGGCCGCCGTTCTCGGCTCTCCGATCGCCCACTCCCTCTCCCCGGTGCTGCACCGTGCCGCCTACGCGGAGCTGGGCCTCGCGGACTGGACGTACGACCGCTTCGACGTCGACGAGGCCGCCCTGCCCGGCTTCTTCGCGGAGCTGGGCCCCGAGTGGGCGGGGCTGTCGCTGACCATGCCGCTCAAACGGGCGGTGATCCCGCTGCTCGACACGATCAGCGAGACCGCGGCCTCCGTCGACGCGGTGAACACCGTCGTGTTCGGCGAGGACGGCCGGAAGACCGGTGACAACACCGACATCCCCGGCATCGTCGCCGCCCTGCGCGAGCACGGCATCGAGAAGGTCGAGACCGCCGCGATCCTCGGTGCCGGCGCCACCGCGTCCTCCGCCCTGGCCGCGCTCGCCCGCGTCTGCACCGGTGAGATCTCCGTCTACGTCCGCAGTGAGGCGCGCGCCGCCGAGATGCGGGGCTGGGCTCAGCGGCTCGACGTCGACGTACGCCTCGCCGACTGGTCGGACGCCGAGGAGGCACTGCGTGCCCCGCTGGTCGTGGCCACCACCCCGGCCGGCGCCACCGACGCGCTCGCCGCCGCCGTCCCCGAGATGCCGGCCACCCTCTTCGACGTGCTCTACGACCCCTGGCCCACCGCGCTCGCGGCCCGGTGGTCGGCGTACGGCGGTGCCGTCGTCAGCGGCCTCGACCTGCTGCTCCACCAGGCGGTGCTCCAGGTGGAGCAGATGACCGGCCGTGCTCCGGCGCCGCTGGCCGCCATGCGAAAGGCGGGGGAGCAGGCGCTCGCGGACCGCTAGTATCCGTCCGGTTGCGCAGGGGGCGGAACCGGAGGGGGAAGACGATCCATGTACACAGGCGTGCCGCTGGCCTCCGCCAAGAGTCAGGTGTTCGAGGCCGTCCTGGGTTTCCTGCCCGACTGGGTGCAGATCACGGTGCTCGCCCTGATCGTGCTCGCCGTCGTCGCGAGCTGGGTGGTCAAGGCGAAGCGCGGGATCGCCCGGCGGCGCGCGCGGCGCGCGGCACAGGCACTGCCCGGGACGGATCCGTACGGCGGCCAGGGCACCGGCGCCGACCACCTGGGACCCTACGCGCCGCCCCGCCCGGAGGCGCGCGGCGCCGACTTCCTCGGCCCCTACGCTCCGGCGCGGCGGCAGGAGAGCGGCGCGGACTTCCTCGGCTCCTACGCTCCCTCGCCCCAGCACGGCAACCCTCCCGCCTGACGCCGCCGGAGTCCGCCCGTCCGTCCGGCAAATGGACCGGCGACCTGGTCCTGCGCCCGGACGTGGGAGGATCGGAGGCGGCGGACCGGGGCCGCGCACCCGGTCGGACCGTCGCGTACGCGAAGCAGACGTGTACGCGGGGCATACCGGGGCGCGAGCACTGAGGAGCACCGTTGAGCAGGTTGCGCTGGCTGACCGCGGGGGAGTCCCACGGTCCCGCACTCGTCGCGACGCTGGAGGGACTGCCCGCCGGCGTGCCGATCACGACCGGCATGGTGGCGGACCACCTGGCGAGGCGGCGGCTCGGCCACGGTCGCGGTGCGCGGATGAAGTTCGAGCGCGACGAGGTCACCTTCCTCGGCGGCGTCCGGCACGGTCTGACGATGGGTTCTCCGGTCGCGGTCATGGTGGGCAACACCGAGTGGCCCAAGTGGGAACAGGTGATGGCGGCCGACCCGGTCGATCCGGAGGTGCTGGCCGGCCTTGCGCGCAACGCCCCGCTGACCCGTCCGCGCCCCGGCCACGCGGACCTCGCCGGGATGCAGAAGTACGGCTTCGACGAGGCCCGTCCGGTTCTGGAGCGTGCCTCGGCGCGTGAGACGGCGGCCCGGGTGGCGCTGGGCGCGGTGGCCCGGTCGTACCTGAAGGAGACGACGGGGGTCGAGATCGTCAGCCACGTCGTCGAGCTGGCGTCGGCGAAGGCGCCGCAGGGTGTGTACCCGACGCCGGACGACGTCGAGCGGCTGGACGCCGACCCGGTGCGCTGCCTGGACGCGGAGGCGTCGGAGGCGATGGTCGCCGAGATCGACCAGGCCCACAAGGACGGCGACACCCTCGGCGGCGTCGTCGAGGTCCTGGCCTACGGCGTGCCGGTCGGTCTCGGTTCGCACGTCCACTGGGACCGCAAGCTCGACGCGCGGCTCGCGGGTGCCCTCATGGGCATCCAGGCGATCAAGGGCGTCGAGATCGGCGACGGTTTCGAGCTGGCCCGCGTGCCCGGTTCCCGGGCGCACGACGAGATCGTGAGCACGCCTGAGGGTGTCCGGCGGGTCTCCGGCCGTTCCGGTGGTACCGAGGGCGGCCTCACCACCGGTGAGCTGCTGCGGGTGCGTGCCGCGATGAAGCCGATCGCGACCGTGCCGCGCGCTCTGCAGACCGTGGACGTGAGTACCGGGGAGGCCGCGCAGGCGCATCACCAGCGTTCCGACGTGTCCGCGGTGCCGGCCGCCGGGATCGTGGCCGAGGCGATGGTGGCGCTGGTCCTCGCCGACGCGGTGGCGGAGAAGTTCGGCGGCGACAGCGTGACCGAGACCCGCCGCAACGTCCAGTCGTACCTCGACAACCTGGCCATCCGGTGAGCGCCCCGCTGATCGTCCTGGCCGGACCGATGGGAGTCGGCAAGTCCACCGTCGGGCAACTGCTCGCCGAGCGGCTCGGCACGGGCTTCCGGGACACGGACGAGGACATCGTCACCGCTCAGGGACGGGCCATCGCCGAGATCTTCGTCGACGAGGGCGAGGCCGCCTTCCGGGCCCTGGAGAAGGACGCCGTGCGCCGTGCGCTCGCCGAGCACGACGGCGTGCTCGCCCTCGGCGGCGGCGCGGTCCTCGATGCCGGCACGCGGGCGCTGCTCGCCGGACAGCGGGTCGTCTACCTCTCGATGGACGTCGAGGAGGCCGTCAAGCGCACCGGCCTGAACGCGGCGCGCCCGCTGCTCGCGGTCAACCCGCGCAAGCAGTGGCGCGAGCTGATGGAGGCCCGTCGGCACCTCTACGAGGAGGTCGCCACGGTCGTCGTGGCCACGGACGGCCGCACCCCCGAAGAAGTCGCGGAAGCCGCCCTGGATGCACTGGAGTTGAAGGAAGCATGAGCGAGGAAGTCACCCGGATCCAGGTCGGCGGCACCGCGGGTTCCGATCCGTACGAGGTCCTGGTGGGCCGTCGGCTCCTGGGGGAGCTGGGCGGTCTGATCGGTGCCGGGGCGAAGCGGGTCGCGGTGATCCATCCCGAGGCGCTCGCCGAGACCGGTGACGCGCTGCGCGCCGATCTCGCCGGGCAGGGCTACGAGGCGATCGCCATCCAGGTGCCCAACGCGGAGGAGGCCAAGACGGCCGAGGTCGCCGCGTACTGCTGGAAGGCGCTGGGCCAGTCCGGCTTCACCCGTACCGATGTCGTGGTCGGCGTCGGCGGCGGGGCCAGTACCGACCTGGCCGGATTCGTGGCCGCCACCTGGCTGCGCGGGGTGCGCTGGATCGCCGTGCCCACCACCGTGCTGGCCATGGTGGACGCCGCGGTGGGCGGCAAGACCGGTATCAACACCGCCGAGGGCAAGAACCTCGTCGGCGCCTTCCACCCGCCCGCCGGTGTCCTGTGCGACCTGGCCGCCCTGGACTCCCTCCCGGTCAACGACTACGTCTCCGGCCTCGCCGAGGTCATCAAGGCGGGCTTCATCGCCGACCCGGCGATCCTGGACCTGATCGAGTCCGACCCGCAGGCCGCGCGCACCCCCGCCGGAGTGCACACCGCCGAGCTGATCGTGCGTTCCATCAGGGTCAAGGCCGAGGTCGTCTCGTCCGACCTCAAGGAGGCGGGCCTGCGGGAGATCCTCAACTACGGCCACACCCTCGGCCACGCCATCGAGAAGAACGAGCGCTACAAGTGGCGTCACGGCGCCGCCGTCTCCGTGGGCATGCACTTCGCCGCCGAACTGGGCCGCCTCGCGGGCCGGCTGGACGACGCCACCGCCGACCGCCACCGCACCATCCTCGAGGCCGTCGGCCTGCCGCTGCACTACCGCTACGACCAGTGGCCCAAGCTGGTCGAGAACATGAAGGTCGACAAGAAGTCCCGCGGCGACCTGCTGCGCTTCATCGTCCTGGACGGTCTCGCCAAGCCCACCGTGCTGGAGGGTCCCGACCCCGCCGTCCTCCTCGCCGCCTACGGCGAGGTGGGTGAGTAGTACCCGCGTGTGCCCTTCCGTCCGATTCGCCCTGCCGGACGGGCACTTCGCGCCGCCCCCGGCCGTTCACCAAACGACGGCCGGGGGCGGTACCGTTCGGTAGCAGGACGGCGGACCCCCTTCCCGCCGCCAGCGCCCATCGCCTGCCTGTACGAGACGGAGTGGCACCGGATGCAGCACCCAGTGGGTTCTCCGCTGCCGCCGCCCCACCAGCCGGGGCACGGACCCGCCCTCGGCTGGTCCCCGGCCGCACACCACCCTGGCTCCCCCCAGGGACCCGCCCCCATACCGCCCCAGGCGCCGGGATACCCCGTGGCACCGCGCCAGGCCCCGCACCCGGCTCCCGGCCCGGCCCCGCACCAGCCGGCCCCCGGCTCGGGACCGCACCCGTCGGCTCCCGCCCCGCCCGCGCCGGAGACCACCGGACATGTGTCGCTGCCCCCCGGCGGCCCGGTGGCCGTGCCCAGCGTGCCGCCCGCCACGGCCGCCGCGCCCGACCCCACCACGACCACCCTCGCGGTGCTGCTCATCGGCCCGGCGGGCGCGGGCAAGACCAGCGTGGCCAAGTACTGGGCCGACCACCGCAGGGTCCCGACCGCGCACATCAGCCTCGACGACGTCCGCGAATGGGTCCGCTCCGGTTTCGCCGACCCCCAGACCGGGTGGAACGAACACTCGGAGGCGCAGTACCGCCTCGCCCGCCGCACCTGCGGCTTCTCCGCGCGAAACTTCCTCGCCAACGGCATCTCCTGCATCCTCGACGACGCGGTCTTCCCGGACCGCCCGGTCGTCGGCCTCGGCGGCTGGAAGCGCCACGTCGGACCCGGCCTGCTCCCGGTCGTCCTCCTGCCCGGCCTGGACATCGTCCTGGAGCGCAACGCCGAACGCAGCGGCAACCGGCGCCTCACCGACGAGGAGGTCGCCCGCATCCACGGCCGCATGGCCGGCTGGTACGGCTCCGGCCTCCCCATCATCGACAACTCCCAACTCGACATCCCGGAAACCGCCCACCTCCTCGACGAGGTCCTCTCCCGCTCCATAGCGAGCCCCCCGAACTGGTAGACACCCGCAGAGGGAAGCGCCCCTCAAGGGGCGCGGCGCCGTATCGACATGCGGCTCCGCCGCAGGGGCGCGACCAGCCCCCACCGGCGGCAGGCCGCCACACGGCCAAAGGCCCCGTCCCTCCAGGCGCACCCCGCGTCCCCGGCCCCCGCCCACTCGGCCCACCCAAGCGGCACACCCACCGGCGGAGCCATACGCTCGGCTCATGTCAGAGGTCTACGCGGCCCGCCGGACGCGCCTACGGGAACGCTGCAACGCGGGCGGCAGCGCGGCGGCGCTCGTCTCCCGGCCCGCCAACGTGCGCTATCTCGCGGGCGCGGCCCCGCACGGCGCCGTACTGCTGCTCGGCAGGACCGAGGACCTGCTGGTCTGCTCGGGCCCGCCGGACGACCGGCCGGCCGTGGGCCGGCCCGACGAGTCGCTCCAGGTCCGTGCCCTGCCCGGCCCGGGCGGTGATCCGGCCGTCACGGCCACCGGCCTCGCAGCGGACCAGGGTGCCGAGTCCCTCGCCACGGAGGAGCACCACCTCACCGTGGTCCGGCACCGGGCCATGTCCTCCGTCGCCCCCGGCCTGCGCCTGACGGACCTCGGCCAGGCCGTGGAGCAGCTCCGGGTCGTCAAGGACGAGGAGGAGATCTCCTGCCTGCGCATCGGCGCGGAGATCGCCGACCAGGCCCTCGGCGAGCTCCTGGAGTCCATCCTGGTCGGCCGCACCGAGCGGCACCTCGCCCTGGAACTGGAACGCCGCCTCGTCGACCACGGCGCCGACGGCCCCGCCTTCCCCACCTCCGTGGGCACCGGCCCCAACTCGGGGCGCCGCGGTCACCGTCCCACCGACCGGAGGGTCGAGGAGGGCGACTTCCTCTCCGTCTGCCTCGGCGCGACGTACCGCGGATACCGCTGCGAGATCGGCCGTACGTTCGTCATCGGCACCTCGCCGGCCGACTGGCAGATCGAGTTGTACGACCTCGTCTTCTCCGCGCAGCGGGCCGGACGTGAGGCCCTCGTACCCGGTGCGGCCTGCCGTGATGTGGACCGCGCCGCCCGCCAGGCACTGGACTCGGCGGGCTACGCGGAGAACCTCCCGGCACTCACCGGTCACGGTGTCGGACTCGAAATCGACGAGGACCCGCAGTTGGCCCCCGCGGCCATGGGTAAACTGGACGCTTGTGTGCCGGTCACCGTCGAACCGGGGGTCCACCTCCCGGGCCGGGGCGGGGTCCGGATCGATGACACGCTCGTCGTGCGCCCCGAGGCGGACGGCGGACCCGAGCTACTCACCATCACGACCAAGGAGCTGCTCGCGCTCTAGCCTCGCGCTGTGCGCGCAACCCCGAGGTCGTCCACGTCAGTCCAGTCCAGGAGATTCCCAAACCGTGGCTTCCACGAACGACCTCAAGAACGGCCTGGTGCTCAAGCTCGAAGGCGGCCAGCTCTGGTCCGTCGTCGAGTTCCAGCACGTCAAGCCCGGCAAGGGCCCGGCCTTCGTGCGCACCAAGCTCAAGAACGTGCTCTCCGGCAAGACCGTCGACAAGACCTTCAACGCCGGGGTCAAGGTCGAGACGGCCACCGTCGACAAGCGTGACATGCAGTTCTCGTACATGGACGGCGAGTACTTCGTCTTCATGGACATGCAGACGTACGACCAGCTGCACATCGACAAGAAGGTCGTAGGCGACGCCGCCAACTTCCTCGTCGAGGGCTTCGAGGCCACCGTGGCGCAGCACGAGGGCGAGGTGCTCTTCGTCGAGCTGCCGGCCGCCGTCGAGCTGACCATCCAGGAGACCGAGCCGGGCGTCCAGGGCGACCGCTCGACCGGCGGCACCAAGCCGGCCATCCTGGAGACCGGTCACCAGATCAACGTCCCGCTCTTCATCACCACCGGTGAGAAGATCAAGGTCGACACCCGTACGAGCGACTACCTCGGCCGGGTGAACAGCTAACCGTGGCTGCTCGCAACACGGCCCGCAAGCGCGCCTTCCAGATCCTCTTCGAGGGCGATCAGCGCGGCGCCGACGTCCTGACGGTGCTCGCCGACTGGGTCCGGCACTCCCGGTCCGACACCCGGCAGCCGCCGGTGAGCGAGTACACGATGGAGCTGGTCGAGGGCTACGCCGAGCGCGCGCAGCGCATCGACGAGCTGATCGCCCAGTACTCGGTCGACTGGACGCTCGACCGGATGCCGGTCGTCGACCGCAACATCCTGCGCCTGGGCGCGTACGAGCTGATCTGGGTCGACGAGACTCCGGACGCCGTCGTCCTGGACGAGATGGTGCAGCTGGCGAAGGAGTTCTCCACGGACGACTCGCCCGCGTTCGTCAACGGCCTGCTCGGCCGGCTGAAGGACCTGAAGTCCTCGCTGCGCCGGGACTAGCTTCGCGCGTGTCGCCCGTACCCCATGCAAGAAACCGCCGGGGTGGCCGGAACCGAATGGTTCCGGCCACCCCGGCGGCACGTTTCTGCTGAGACGGGCGAGAGTCAGAGTTCCTCGTGGGACGCCACCGCGCGACGCGCGTCCGCGTCCAGGACGCCCCAGCTGATCAGCTGCTCGGTGAGGACCGAGGGCGACTGGTCGTAGATGACGGCGAGCGTGCGCAGGTCGTCCTGGCGGATCGAGAGCACCTTGCCGTTGTAGTCACCGCGCTGCGACTGGATCGTCGCCGCGTAGCGCTGGAGCGGGCCCGCCTTCTCGGCCGGCACGGTGGCCAGCCGCTCCAGGTCCAGGACCAGCTTCGGCGGCGGCTCGGCGGCACCGCCGGGGGTGGTGCCCGGCAGCAGCTCCTGAACGGGAACGCCGTAGAAATCCGCCAGCTCGGCGAGGCGCTGCACGGTCACGGCACGGTCGCCGCGCTCGTACGAGCCGACCACCACGGCCTTCCAGCGGCCCTGGGACTTCTCCTCGACACCGTGGAGGGAAAGGCCCTGCTGGGTGCGGATGGCCCGGAGCTTGGCCCCGAGCTGTTTGGCGTATTCGCTGGACATATGGCTCCCCGGACAAGGTGTCGACGCGGCAGGCTCTGTTGTCGGCCGCGCGGCTGGTAACTCACTGTGAGGTTACGCAGCGTTACTCTGCCGCGTCAAGCCGAATGGTCCGCACCGACTCTTCCGTGGTATTCGCCTTCCGTTGCTCCGAACGGGTGGCCCGAGTGCGGCAGAAGGGTGACGGGGGAGTGTCAGGGGGGCCGTCGGGCCGGTTCTGTGGGCCTGGTACCGTAGGTGGCGCAATTCCGACGTCCTTTAAGGTCCGTCCCGTGAGGCGGAGAAGGGGGTCCGTTTCGTATGGACAAGCAGCAGGATCAGCGGTCCGAGGCCCGGCCCGTTCTGGAGGGGCCCGACATCGCGCGGGTGCTCACCCGCATCGCCCACGAGATCGTCGAACGCGCCAAGGGCGCCGACGACGTGGTGCTCCTCGGCATCCCGACCCGCGGCGTCTTCCTCGCCCGGCGGCTCGCCGACAAGCTGGAGCAGATCACCGAGCGCAAGATGCCGGTCGGCTCGCTCGACATCACCATGTACCGCGACGACCTGCGCATGCATCCGCCGCGCGCCCTGGCCCGCACCGAGATCCCCGGTGACGGCATCGACGGCCGCCTCGTCGTCCTCGTCGACGACGTGCTCTTCTCCGGCCGCACCATCCGCGCCGCCCTCGACGCGCTGAACGACATCGGCCGCCCGCGCGCGGTGCAGCTCGCCGTCCTCGTCGACCGCGGCCACCGGGAACTGCCCATCCGCGCCGACTACGTCGGCAAGAACCTCCCGACGTCGCTGCGGGAGACGGTCAAGGTCCAGCTCGCCGAGGAGGACGGTCGCGACACCGTGCTGCTCGGTGCCAAGCCGGACACCCCGGGCGCCCACCCGTAACACCCCGCGTACGCGCCCGCCCGTGCCGTGCGCCCGCTCGGCGCGCCCTCGCGCGCCCGGCCGCCCGAATTATCCCGCTCTTCCGCATGAATCGCCCTACGGAGCCTGACAGATGCAGCGTCATCTCATCTCGGCCGCCGACCTCACCCGCGACGACGCCGTCCTGATCCTCGACACCGCCGAGGAGATGGCCCGGGTCGCGGACCGGCCGATCAAGAAACTGCCCACCCTGCGCGGCCGTACCGTCGTCAACCTCTTCTTCGAGGACTCCACCCGGACCCGGATCTCCTTCGAGGCCGCCGAGAAGCGCCTGTCCGCGGACGTCATCAACTTCACCGCCAAGGGCTCCAGCGTCTCCAAGGGCGAGTCCCTCAAGGACACCGCCCAGACCCTGGAGGCCATGGGCGTCGACGCCGTCGTCATCCGGCACGGCGCCTCCGGCGCCCCGTACCGCCTGGCCACCTCCGGCTGGATCGACGCCCACGTCATCAACGCCGGCGACGGCACCCACCAGCACCCCACCCAGGCCCTCCTGGACGCCTTCACCATGCGCCGCCGCCTGGTCGGCCCCGACGCCGGCCTCGGCAAGGACCTCGACGGCCGCCGCGTCACCCTCGTCGGCGACATCCTGCACAGCCGCGTCGCCCGCTCCAACGTCGACCTGCTGCACACCCTCGGCGCCGAGGTCACCCTCGTCGCCCCGCCCACCCTGCTCCCGGTCGGCGTCGAGACCTGGCCCTGCGAGGTCTCCTACGACCTCGACTCGACGCTGACCAAGTCCGACGCGGTGATGCTGCTGCGCGTGCAGCGCGAGCGCATGAACGCCGCGTTCTTCCCCACCGAGCGCGAGTACTCCCGCCGCTACGGTCTCGACGGCGACCGCATGGCGAAGATGCCCGACCACGCCATCGTGATGCACCCCGGCCCGATGGTCCGCGGCATGGAGATCACCGCCGAGGTCGCCGACTCCGGCCGCTGCACCGTCGTCGAGCAGGTCACCAACGGCGTCTCCGTCCGGATGGCCGTCCTCTACCTGCTGCTCGGCGGCGCCGAGCCCGCCGTCACCCACGCCCGACCCACCGAGGAGAAGTAAGACGATGAGCAAGACCCTGATCCGCGGTGCGAAGGTGCTCGGCGGCGAGCCGCAGGACGTGCTGATCGACGGTACGACGATCGCCGAGGTGGGCACCGGACTGTCCGCCGAGGGAGCCGAGGTGGTCGAGGCCGGCGGCAAGGTGCTGCTGCCCGGCCTGGTCGACCTCCACACCCACCTGCGCGAGCCCGGCCGCGAGGACTCCGAGACGGTCCTGACCGGCACCCGCGCGGCGGCGAGCGGCGGCTACACCAACGTCTTCGCCATGGCCAACACCTTCCCGGTCGCCGACACCGCCGGCGTCGTCGAGCAGGTCTGGCGGCTCGGCCAGGAGTCCGGCTACTGCGACGTGCAGCCCATCGGCGCCGTCACGGTCGGCCTGGAGGGCGCCAAGCTCGCCGAGCTGGGCGCGATGCACGAGTCCGCGGCCGGCGTCACCGTCTTCTCCGACGACGGCAAGTGCGTCCACGACGCCGTGATCATGCGCCGTGCCCTGGAGTACGTGAAGGCCTTCGACGGCGTCGTCGCCCAGCACGCCCAGGAGCCCCGGCTCACCGAGGGCGCCCAGATGAACGAGGGCGTGGTCTCCGCCGAGCTGGGTCTCGGCGGCTGGCCCGCCGTCGCCGAGGAGTCGATCATCGCCCGGGACGTGCTGCTGGCCGAGCACGTCGGCTCCCGCGTCCACATCTGCCACCTGTCGACCGCCGGATCCGTCGAGATCGTCCGCTGGGCCAAGTCCCGCGGCATCGACGTCACCGCCGAGGTCACCCCGCACCACCTCCTCCTCACCGACGAGCTGGTCCGGTCCTACGACCCGGTCTACAAGGTCAACCCGCCGCTGCGCACCGAGCGTGACGTCCTGGCCCTGCGCGAGGCGCTCGCCGACGGCACGATCGACATCGTCGCCACCGACCACGCCCCGCACCCGCACGAGGACAAGGACTGCGAGTGGGCCGCCGCCGCCATGGGCATGGTGGGCCTGGAGACCGCGCTGTCGGTGGTGCAGGAGACCATGGTGGACACGGGCCTGCTGGACTGGGCCGGCGTCGCCGAGCGCATGTCCTTCAAGCCCGCCAAGATCGGACAGGCCACCGGACACGGCCGTCCCGTCTCGGCTGGTGAGCCCGCCAACCTCACCCTGGTCGACACGGAATACCGTGGCCGGGTGGACCCCGCGGGCTTCGCCTCGCGCAGCCGCAACACCCCCTACGAGGGCCGTGAGCTGCCGGGCCGTGTGACGCACACGTGGCTGCGGGGCAAGGCCACGCTCGTCGACGGGAAGCTCACGTGACATCTGTAGCACCGGTAATCCTGCTGGCCGCCGAGAAGGAATCGGCGGAAGTGACCGACTGGGCCGCCCGCGTCGGCTGGGTCGTCGGCCTCGGCCTGTTCGTCGCGCTCGTCTACTGGCTGATGCGCGAGGGCTGGAAGTGGCGCGGCACGCTCCAGAGCGACCTCCCGGAGCTGCCCGGCGCGCCGGACGACCCGGGCGCGGCGAAACTGGTGCTGAGCGGCCGCTACCACGGCTCCACCACCGCCGGGCAGTGGCTCGACCGCATCGTGGCGCACGGCCTGGGCACCCGCAGCCGGGTCGAGCTCACGCTGACGGACGCGGGACTGGACGTCGTACGGCCCGGCGCCGCGGACTTCTTCGTCCCCGTCGCCGCGCTGCGCGAGGCCCGGCTCGACAAGGGCATCGCCGGCAAGGTCCTCACCGAGGGCGGCCTGCTGGTCGTCACCTGGGCCCACGGCGGCAAACTGATCGACTCCGGCTTCCGCTCCGACCACGCGGCCGAGCACAACGAGTGGGTCGACACCCTGAACGACATGATCAACAAGACGGAAACGGAAGGCGCACGATGACGACCTCCACCAGGGGAGCCCACCGGACTCCCGCCGTACTCGTCCTGGAGGACGGCCGGGTCTTCCGCGGCCGCGCCTACGGGGCCGTGGGGGCGACCTTCGGCGAAGCCGTGTTCTCCACCGGCATGACCGGCTACCAGGAGACCCTCACCGACCCGTCGTACCACCGCCAGGTCGTCGTGATGACCGCCCCGCACATCGGGAACACCGGCATCAACGACGAGGACATGGAGTCCAAGAAGATCTGGGTCTCCGGGTACGTGGTGCGCGACCCCGCGCGCGTGCCCTCCAACTGGCGCTCGACGCGCACCCTCGACGAGGAGCTGGCCGCCCAGGGCGTCGTCGGCATCTCCGGCATCGACACCCGCGCCCTCACCCGCCACCTGCGCGAACGCGGCGCCATGCGCGTCGGCATCTTCTCCGGCAACGCGCTGCCCGACGAGGGCACCATGCTCGCCGAGGTCCGCCAGGCCCCCGAGATGAGCGGCGCCGACCTCTCCGCCGAGGTCGCCACCACCGAGGCGTACGTCGTCCCGGCGATCGGCGAGAAGAAGTTCACCGTCGCCGCCGTCGACCTCGGCATCAAGGGCATGACCCCGCACCGCATGGCCGAGCGCGGCATCGAGGTGCACGTCCTGCCCGCCACGGCCACCGTCGAGGACGTCTACGCCGTCAACCCGGACGGCGTGTTCTTCTCCAACGGCCCCGGCGACCCGTCCACCGCCGACCACCCCGTCTCGGTCATGCGGGGCGTCCTGGAGCGCGGCACCCCGCTCTTCGGCATCTGCTTCGGCAACCAGATCCTGGGCCGCGCCCTCGGCTTCGGCACCTTCAAGCTGAAGTACGGCCACCGCGGCATCAACCAGCCCGTGCAGGACCGCACGACCGGCAAGGTCGAGGTCACCGCGCACAACCACGGATTCGCCGTCGACGCCCCGCTCGACCAGGTCTCCGACACCCCCTACGGCCGCGCCGAGGTCTCCCACGTCTGCCTCAACGACAACGTGGTGGAGGGCCTCCAGCTCCTCGACCGGCCGGCCTTCAGCGTCCAGTACCACCCCGAAGCGGCCGCCGGCCCGCACGACGCCGCCTACCTGTTCGACCGCTTCGTTTCCCTGATGGAGGGCCAGCGTGCCTAAGCGCACCGATATCCAGTCCGTCCTGGTCATCGGCTCCGGCCCGATCGTCATCGGCCAGGCCGCGGAGTTCGACTACTCCGGCACCCAGGCGTGCCGGGTCCTGAAGTCCGAGGGCCTCAGGGTCATCCTCGTGAACTCCAACCCTGCGACGATCATGACCGACCCGGAGATCGCCGACGCCACCTACGTCGAGCCGATCACCCCCGAGTTCGTCGAGAAGATCATCGCCAAGGAGCGCCCCGACGCCCTCCTGCCCACCCTGGGCGGCCAGACGGCCCTGAACACGGCCATCTCGCTGCACGGCAACGGCGTCCTGGAGAAGTACGGCGTCGAGCTGATCGGCGCCAACGTCGAGGCCATCAACAAGGGCGAGGACCGCGACCTGTTCAAGGAGGTCGTCGAGGAGGTCCGCAGGAAGATCGGCCACGGCGAGTCCGCCCGGTCCTACATCTGCCACTCCATGGACGACGTCATGAAGGGCGTCGAGGAGCTCGGCGGCTACCCCGTCGTCGTCCGCCCCTCCTTCACCATGGGCGGCGCCGGCTCCGGCTTCGCCCACGACGAGGAGGAGCTGCGCCGCATCGCCGGCCAGGGCCTCACCCTCTCGCCGACCACCGAGGTGCTCCTGGAGGAGTCCATCCTCGGCTGGAAGGAGTACGAGCTGGAGCTGATGCGCGACAAGAACGACAACGTCGTGGTCGTCTGCTCCATCGAGAACTTCGACCCCATGGGCGTGCACACCGGCGACTCGATCACCGTCGCGCCCGCGATGACGCTGACCGACCGCGAGTACCAGGTGCTGCGCGACGTCGGCATCGCCATCATCCGCGAGGTCGGCGTCGACACCGGCGGCTGCAACATCCAGTTCGCGGTGAACCCCGAGGACGGCCGGGTCATCGTCATCGAGATGAACCCGCGCGTGTCGCGCTCCTCGGCGCTCGCCTCCAAGGCGACCGGCTTCCCCATCGCCAAGATCGCCGCCAAGCTCGCCGTCGGCTACACCCTCGACGAGATCCCGAACGACATCACGCAGGAGACCCCGGCCTCCTTCGAGCCGACCCTCGACTACGTGGTCGTCAAGGCCCCGCGCTTCGCCTTCGAGAAGTTCCCGAGCGCCGACTCCACGCTGACCACGACCATGAAGTCGGTCGGCGAGGCCATGGCCATCGGCCGCAACTTCACCGAGGCCTTCCAGAAGGCGCTGCGCTCGCTGGAGAAGAAGGGCAGCCAGTTCACCTTCGTCGGCGAGCCCGGCGACAAGGACGAGCTGCTGCGCGAGGCCGTGCGGCCCACCGACGGCCGCATCAACGCCGTCATGCAGGCCATCCGCGCGGGCGCCACCCCGGAGGAGGTCTTCGACGCCACGAAGATCGACCCCTGGTTCGTCGACCAGCTCTTCCTCATCAAGGAGATCGCCGACGAGATCGCCGAGGCCCGCGAGCTCACCGCCGACCTGCTCACCGAGGCCAAGCGGCACGGCTTCTCCGACCAGCAGATCGCCGAGATCAGCGGCCTGGGCGAGGACGTCGTCCGCCAGGTGCGGCACGCGCTCGGCGTCCGCCCGGTCTACAAGACGGTCGACACCTGCGCCGCCGAGTTCGCCGCGCGGACCCCGTACTTCTACTCCTCCTACGACGAGGAGAGCGAGGTCGCCCCCCGCGAGAAGCCCGCGGTGATCATCCTGGGCTCCGGTCCCAACCGCATCGGCCAGGGCATCGAGTTCGACTACTCCTGCGTCCACGCCTCCTTCGCGCTGTCCGACGCCGGGTACGAGACCGTGATGGTCAACTGCAACCCGGAGACCGTCTCCACCGACTACGACACCTCCGACCGGCTCTACTTCGAGCCGCTCACCCTGGAGGACGTCCTGGAGATCGTCCACGCCGAGCAGCAGGCCGGACCGGTCGCCGGCGTCGTCGTCCAGCTCGGCGGCCAGACCCCGCTCGGCCTGTCGCAGGCGCTGAAGGACAACGGCGTGCCGATCGTCGGCACCTCCCCGGAGGCCATCCACGCCGCCGAGGACCGCGGCGCCTTCGGCCGGGTCCTCGCCGAGGCCGGGCTCCCGGCCCCCAAGCACGGCACCGCCACCACCTTCGGCGAGGCCAAGGCCATCGCCGACGAGATCGGCTACCCGGTCCTGGTGCGTCCCTCCTACGTCCTCGGCGGACGCGGCATGGAGATCGTCTACGACGAGACCCGCCTCGAGGCCTACATCGCCGAGTCCACCGAGATCAGCCCGTCCCGGCCGGTCCTGGTCGACCGCTTCCTGGACGACGCCATCGAGATCGACGTCGACGCCCTGTACGACGGCGATGAGCTGTACCTCGGCGGCGTCATGGAGCACATCGAGGAGGCCGGCATCCACTCCGGCGACTCGGCGTGCGCCCTGCCGCCGATCACGCTCGGCGGCTTCGACATCAAGCGGCTGCGCGCCTCCACCGAGGGCATCGCCAAGGGCGTCGGCGTGCGCGGTCTGATCAACATCCAGTTCGCGCTGGCCGGGGACATCCTCTACGTCCTGGAGGCGAACCCGCGCGCCTCCCGCACCGTCCCCTTCACCTCGAAGGCGACCGCGGTGCCGCTGGCCAAGGCCGCCGCCCGCATCTCGCTGGGCGCGACCATCGCCGAGCTGCGCGCCGAGGGCCTGCTCCCGGCGAACGGCGACGGCGGCACCCTGCCGCTGGACGCTCCGATCTCCGTGAAGGAGGCCGTGATGCCGTGGTCCCGGTTCCGGGACATCCACGGCCGCGGCGTCGACACGGTCCTCGGCCCGGAGATGCGCTCCACCGGCGAGGTCATGGGCATCGACTCCGTCTTCGGCACGGCCTACGCCAAGTCGCAGGCGGGGGCGTACGGGCCGCTGCCGACCAAGGGCCGCGCCTTCATCTCGGTCGCCAACCGCGACAAGCGCTCGATGATCTTCCCGGCCCGTGAGCTGGTCGCCCACGGCTTCGAGCTGATGGCCACCTCCGGCACCGCCGAGGTCCTCAAGCGCAACGGCATCAACGCCACCGTCGTGCGCAAGCAGTCCGAGGGCACCGGCCCGAACGGCGAGAAGACCATCGTCCAGCTCATCCACGACGGCGAGGTCGACCTCATCGTCAACACCCCGTACGGCACCGGCGGCCGCCTCGACGGCTACGACATCCGTACGGCGGCCGTGGCCCGTTCCGTGCCCTGCCTGACGACGGTCCAGGCGCTGGCGGCCGCGGTGCAGGGCATCGACGCCCTCAACCACGGAGACGTGGGAGTGCGTTCACTCCAGGAACACGCCGAATTCCTGACCGCGGCCCGCGACTAGCAGCCCCGAGGGGGACACCGGAAACGGTGTCCCCCTCTTCATGAGGACACCATGTACAAGATCTTCTTTTCTCTCGTCTTCAAGCGGATGGACCCGGAGGCGGCCCACCACCTCGCCTTCCGCTGGATCCGCCTGGCCGTGCGCGTCCCCGTCCTGCGCACCTTCGTCGCCGCGGCACTCGCGCCCCGGTACGAGGAGCTGCGCACCGAGGCGCTGGGCCTGCGCATGCACGGGCCCTTCGGGCTCGCCGCCGGCTTCGACAAGAACGCGGTCGCGATCGACGGCATGGCGATGCTCGGTTTCGACCACGTCGAGATCGGCACGGTCACGGGCGAGCCGCAGCCCGGCAACCCCAAGAAGCGGCTGTTCCGCCTGGTGGGCGACCGGGCGCTGATCAACCGCATGGGCTTCAACAACGACGGCTCGCTGGCCGTCGCGGCCCGCCTGGCCTCCCGCACGCCCGTCTTCCGGACCGTCGTCGGCGTCAACATCGGCAAGACCAAGGTCGTCCCCGAGGCGGAGGCCGTCGGTGACTACGTGAAGTCCGCCGAGCGGCTGGCCCCGCACGCCGACTACCTCGTCGTCAACGTCTCCTCGCCCAACACGCCCGGCCTGCGCAACCTCCAGGCCACCGAGGCCCTGCGCCCGCTGCTGAGCGCGGTCCGCGAGGCCGCCGACCGCGCGGTGACCGCCCGGCGCGTCCCGCTGCTGGTCAAGATCGCCCCGGACCTCGCAGACGAGGACGTGGACGCGGTCGCCGACCTGGCCGTTGAGCTGGGCCTGGACGGCATCATCGCCACCAACACCACCATCGCGCGCGAGGGCCTCGGCCTGACCTCCTCGCCCGCACTGGTCGCGGAGACCGGAGGACTCTCCGGGGCCCCGCTGAAGGCACGCTCCCTGGAGGTGCTGCGCCGTCTGTACGCACGCGTGGGCGACCGGATCACCCTGGTGGGCGTCGGCGGCGTCGAGACGGCCGAGGACGCCTGGGAGCGCATCCTGGCCGGTGCCACGCTGGTCCAGGGCTACAGCGCGTTCATCTATCAGGGGCCCTTCTGGGGCCGGGCCATCCACAAGGGGCTCGCCGCGCGCCTGCGGCAGAGCCCGTACGCCACCCTCGCCGACGCGGTCGGCGCCGACGTGAGGACGAAGGCATGACGCTACTGGAACCCTTCGGCGCCCGGCTGCGCCGCGCCATGGACGAGCGCGGTCCGCTCTGCGTGGGCATCGACCCGCACGCCTCCCTGCTCGCCGAGTGGGGCCTGAACGACGACGTGGCCGGCCTCGAGCGCTTCAGCCGCACCGTCGTGGAGGCGGTGGCCGACCGGGTCGCCGTGCTCAAGCCGCAGAGCGCCTTCTTCGAGCGGTTCGGCTCGCGCGGCGTGGCCGTGCTGGAGAAGTCGGTCCAGGAGGCGCGGGCGGCCGGCGCGCTGGTCGTGACGGACGCCAAGCGCGGCGACATCGGCTCGACCATGGCCGCCTACGCCGAGTCGTTCCTGCACAAGGACGCCCCGCTGTTCTCCGACGCGCTGACCGTCTCGCCCTACCTCGGCTACGGCTCCCTGAAGCCGGCCGTCGACCTGGCGCGCGAGAGCGGCGCGGGCCTGTTCGTGCTGGCGCTGACCTCCAACCCGGAGGGCGGCGAGGTCCAGCACGCGGTGCGGGACGACGGGCGCAGCGTCGGGGCGACGATGCTGGCGCACCTGGCCGCCGAGAACGCGGGGGAGGAGCCCCTGGGGTCCTTCGGCGCGGTGGTCGGCGCCACGCTGGGCGACCTGTCCTCGTACGACCTGGGCATCAACGGTCCGCTGCTGGCCCCGGGCATCGGCGCCCAGGGGGCCACGCCGGCGGATCTGCCGCACGTGTTCGGTGCCGCGGTGCGCAACGTGGTGCCGAGCGTGAGCCGGGGTGTCCTTCGTCACGGTCCCGACGTGGGCGCCTTGCGGACGGCCGCCGACCGTTTCGCGGCGGAGATCCGGACCGCGGTCACGGCCTCCTGACTCTGGATACATCCTCAAATCAGAGGGAGTATGTCCTAAATGTCCGGCCTGACGGAGGCTGACCAGGACTTTTCCGCTGTTCTCGCTGACTCTGGCGGACTTGACCGCTAGTCTCCGTCGAGAGTCAACGGGCGAGCGTGTTGCTCGTGGCTCACCAGGTGAGGGGCGACTAGGTTCCTCACCGGTCCGTATCCGACAGTTCGACATCCGAGGTGACGTAGGCGTGGCTCTTCCGCCCCTTACCCCTGAACAGCGCGCAGCCGCGCTCGAAAAGGCCGCCGCGGCTCGCCGGGAGCGGGCCGAGGTCAAGAATCGACTCAAGCACTCCGGCGCCTCCCTCCACGAGGTCATCAAGCAGGGTCAGGAGAACGACGTCATCGGCAAGATGAAGGTCTCCGCCCTCCTCGAGTCCCTGCCGGGCGTGGGCAAAGTCCGCGCCAAGCAGATCATGGAGCGACTGGGCATCTCCGAGAGCCGCCGCGTGCGCGGCCTCGGGTCCAACCAGATCGCGTCCCTGGAGCGCGAGTTCGGCAGCACCGGCAGCTGAGTCCCGACCACTCCGCGATTGCTGGAATAATCGCTGCATGGCTGCAACACCCCGGGGGACGTCCCCCGTACCCCCGGACGCACGTCCGCGGCTGACCGTGCTCTCCGGCCCCTCGGGGGTCGGCAAGAGCACGGTCGTCGCCCATATGCGCAAGGAACACCCCGAGGTTTGGCTGTCGGTCTCGGCGACGACCCGCAAGCCCCGCCCCGGCGAGCAGCACGGCGTCCACTACTTCTTCGTCAGCGACGAGGAGATGGACAAGCTGATCGCCAACGGCGAGCTGCTGGAGTGGGCCGAGTTCGCCGGCAACCGCTACGGCACGCCGCGTACGGCCGTGCTGGAGCGCCTGGAGTCCGGTGAGCCGGTGCTCCTGGAGATCGACCTCCAGGGAGCGCGGCAGGTCCGCGAGTCCATGCCCGAGGCCCGGCTGGTGTTCCTGGCCCCGCCCTCCTGGGACGAGCTGGTGCGCAGGCTCACCGGCCGGGGCACCGAACCGCCGGAGGTGATCGAGCGCCGCCTCGCCGCGGCCAAGGTCGAGCTGGCGGCCGAGCCGGAGTTCGACCAGACTCTGGTGAACACCTCCGTCGAGGACGTGGCGCGCGAGCTGCTAGCCTTGACGAACGTCGTGTGATCGCCACAGGTCGTCCTGTGATCGTCCCGGCAGAATCTTTCCCATCCATCGGAAGGTAGAGCGTGTCCTCTTCCATCTCCGCGCCCGAGGGCATCATCAACCCGCCGATCGACGAGCTCCTCGAGGCCACGGACTCGAAGTACAGCCTCGTGATCTACGCGGCCAAGCGGGCCCGCCAGATCAACGCGTACTACTCGCAGCTCGGCGAGGGCCTCCTCGAGTACGTCGGTCCGCTCGTCGACACCCACGTCCACGAGAAGCCGCTCTCGATCGCCCTGCGCGAGATCAACGCGGGGCTGCT
The DNA here is from genome assembly GCF_000772045.1 of Streptomyces sp. CCM_MD2014. Lineage (GTDB taxonomy): Bacteria > Actinomycetota > Actinomycetes > Streptomycetales > Streptomycetaceae > Streptomyces > Streptomyces salinarius. The sequence continues at coordinate 7,158,828 of NZ_CP009754.1, forward strand.
GACGTCCGAGGCCATCGAGGGCCCGGCGCAGTAGCACCAGAAGTATCGGCGATCAGCAGTATCGGCGGTCATATCTTCAGCCTTACGCTGACTTGTCCACAGGCCCGGCAGTCCGACTGTCGGGCCTGTGGTGTGTGATGGGACGTACGCGCTGTCAGAGCGGCGCGTGGTCCGAGCGCGGTATCCGAACCGGGGAGAGACGGTGGACAAGCCCAAGGTCGTTCTGGGGGTCAGCGGCGGCATCGCCGCCTACAAGGCCTGTGAGCTGCTGCGCAGACTCACCGAGTCCGGGCACGACGTCCGGGTCGTCCCCACCGCCTCCGCACTGCACTTCGTGGGCGCCGCCACCTGGTCCGCCCTGTCCGGCAACCCGGTCTCCACCGAGGTCTGGGACGACGTCCACGAGGTCCCGCACGTGCGCATCGGCCAGCACGCCGACCTGGTCGTCGTCGCCCCGGCCACCGCCGACATGCTCGCCAAGGCGGCCCACGGACTGGCCGACGACCTGCTCACCAACACCCTGCTCACGGCCCGCTGCCCGGTCGTCTTCGCCCCCGCCATGCACACCGAGATGTGGGAGCACCCGGCCACCCAGGAGAACGTGGCGACGCTGCGCCGCCGCGGCGCCGTCGTGATCGAACCCGCCGTCGGCCGCCTCACCGGCGTCGACACCGGCAAGGGCCGGCTGCCCGACCCGGCCGAGATCTTCGAGGTCTGCCGCCGGGTCCTGGCCCGCGGGGTGCGCGAGCCCGACCTCGCCGGACGGCACGTGGTCGTCAGCGCCGGCGGCACCCGGGAGCCCCTCGACCCGGTCCGCTTCCTCGGCAACCGCTCCTCCGGCAAGCAGGGCTACGCCCTCGCCCGTACCGCCGCCGCCCGCGGCGCCCGCGTCACGCTCGTCGCGGCGAACGCGTCGATGCCCGACCCGGCCGGCGTGGACGTGGTGCCGGTCGGCACGGCGGTGGAGCTGCGCGAGGCGATGCTGCGCGCAGCGGCGGACGCCGACGCGGTGGTCATGGCCGCGGCGGTGGCGGACTTCCGGCCCGCGACGTACGCCACCGGGAAGATCAAGAAGAAGGACGGCCAGGAACCCGCGCCGATCGCCCTCGTGCGTAATCCGGACATCCTCGCGGAGGTCTCCGCGACCCGGGCCCGCCCCGGGCAGGTGGTCGTCGGCTTCGCCGCCGAGACCGACGACGTCCTGGCCAACGGCCGGGCCAAGCTGAAACGGAAGGGCTGCGACCTCCTCGTGGTGAACGAGGTGGGGGAGCGCAAGACCTTCGGTTCCGAGGAGAACGAGGCGGTGATCCTGGGTGCCGACGGCAGCGAGACGCCGGTCGCCCACGGCCCGAAGGAAGCGCTGGCCGACGCGGTCTGGGACCTCGTCGCCCGGCGACTGGCATGACTGGCCCATTCGCTCGAAGCAGCCTCGAAGACGACGCATTCCAGCGTGGCGCCCCTGGCCAAGGATGCTTCCTTCTGGGCAGAATGCCCGTGCCGCAGGTCACAGCCCTCCCGAGAGCTGAGACGGGTGGGCCCGCGGCGGAGTGCGACCGATAAACTGTTCTCGGACGTCGCCGGGTGCAGCTCCCCGTGCCGTCCACCAATGATCAGCCAGCAGCCGCTGCAACCCCAGGGAGCGTTGTGTCCCGTCGCCTGTTCACCTCGGAGTCCGTGACCGAAGGTCACCCCGACAAGATCGCTGACCAGATCAGCGACACGATTCTCGACGCGCTTCTGCGTGAGGACCCGACCTCTCGGGTCGCCGTCGAAACCCTGATCACCACCGGTCTGGTGCACGTGGCCGGAGAGGTGACCACCAAGGCCTACGCGGACATCGCCAACCTGGTCCGCGGCAAGATCCTCGAGATCGGCTACGACTCCTCCAAGAAGGGCTTCGACGGAGCCTCCTGCGGCGTGTCGGTCTCCATCGGCGCCCAGTCCCCGGACATCGCGCAGGGTGTCGACACGGCGTACGAGAACCGTGTGGAGGGCGACGAGGACGAGCTGGACCGCCAGGGTGCCGGCGACCAGGGCCTGATGTTCGGCTACGCCTCCGACGAGACGCCCACGCTGATGCCGCTGCCCGTCTTCCTGGCGCACCGCCTGTCCAAGCGCCTGTCCGAGGTCCGCAAGAACGGCACGATCCCCTACCTGCGCCCGGACGGGAAGACCCAGGTCACCATCGAGTACGACGGCGACAAGGCGGTCCGGCTGGACACCGTCGTCGTCTCCTCGCAGCACGCGAGCGACATCGACCTGGAGTCGCTGCTGGCCCCGGACATCAAGGAGTTCGTCGTCGAGCCGGAGCTGAAGGCGCTCCTGGAGGACGGCATCAAGATCGACACGGAGAACTACCGTCTCCTGGTCAACCCGACGGGCCGCTTCGAGATCGGCGGTCCGATGGGTGACGCCGGCCTGACCGGCCGCAAGATCATCATCGACACCTACGGCGGCATGGCCCGTCACGGCGGTGGCGCCTTCTCCGGCAAGGACCCGTCGAAGGTCGACCGCTCCGCGGCGTACGCCATGCGCTGGGTCGCGAAGAACGTCGTGGCCGCCGGCCTCGCCGCCCGCTGCGAGGTCCAGGTCGCCTACGCGATCGGCAAGGCCGAGCCGGTCGGCCTGTTCGTGGAGACCTTCGGTACCGCCAAGGTCGAGCCCGAGAAGATCGAGAAGGCGATCGACGAGGTCTTCGACCTGCGCCCGGCCGCCATCATCCGCGATCTCGACCTGCTCCGCCCGATCTACGCCCAGACCGCGGCGTACGGCCACTTCGGCCGCGAGCTGCCCGACTTCACCTGGGAGCGCACCGACCGGGTGGACGCGCTGCGCGAGGCCGCGGGCCTGTAAGCCAGGCTCCGGGCGCGGTCGCGCCCCACGGCACGTGAGGAGGCCCGGCGTCCCCGAAGGGGGCGCCGGGCCTCGTCGCACGGTGCCGGCCCCGGTGCCGGCGCTTCCATGGCCTGTCAGTGGTCTTTGCGAGAATGCAGGCGTGAGCAGCGAGAACGGACCGGATCAGGGCGGCGCGCAGGACGCGCCGCCCGAGCAGCTCGCGCTCATCCGGGAGACCGTGCGCAAGGCGAAGACCCCGCGGGCCAAGCCGCGCACCTGGCGCGGGGCCGCGCTCGCCAAGGAGCTGCCCGTCGCCAGGGTCCTCGTCGACAAGGGCGTCCTCCATCTCGACCGGTACTTCGACTACGCCGTGCCCGAGGAACTGGACGCCGACGCCCAGCCCGGGGTGCGGGTACGGGTGCGCTTCGGAGCCGGTCGGCACCGGGTGCGGGACGGGCGGCGCGAGGGAGGCGGGCTCATCGACGGCTTCCTCGTCGAGCGGCTCGCCGAGTCCGACTACGCGGGGCCGCTGGCCGCGCTGGCCCAGGTGGTCTCCCCCGAGCGGATCCTCGACGAGGAACTGCTCGGCCTCGTCCGCGCGGTCGCCGACCGGTACGCGGGCAGCGTCGCCGACGTCCTCCAGCTCGCCGTACCCCCGCGCAACGCGCGGGCCGAGAAGCGGGCCTCACCGCAGCCGCTGCCCGCGCCGCCGGTGCCCGGACCGGGGCCGTGGGCGCGGTACGAGCAGGGTGCCGCGTTCGTGGCGGCCCTCGCCTCCGGCGGTGCGCCGCGCGCGGTGTGGAACGCGTTGCCCGGCCCGCGGTGGCCCGAGGAACTCGCGCGGGCCGTGGCGGCCACGCTGGCCTCCGGCCGGGGCGCCCTCGCCGTCCTGCCCGACGGACGGGCCGTCGCCCGCGCCGACGCCGCGCTCACCGCGCTGCTCGGCGAGGGACGGCACGCGGTGCTCACCGCCGACGCCGGGCCCGAGAAGCGGTACGCGCAGTGGCTCGCGGTGCGCCGGGGCGCCGTACGGGCCGTGATCGGGACCAGGGCCGCCATGTTCGCGCCGGTGCGGGACCTCGGTCTGGTCGCCCTGTGGGACGACGGAGACGACAGCCACAGCGAGCCGCACGCCCCGCAGCCGCACGCACGCGAGGTCCTGCTGCTGCGCGCCGCCCAGGACCGGTGCGCCTTCCTGCTGGGCGGCTGGAGCTGCACCGTGGAGGCGGCCCAGCTCGTGGAGACCGGCTGGGCCCGGCCCCTGGTCGCCACGCGGGAGCAGGTCCGGGACGCCGCGCCGCTGGTGCGGACCGTGGGGGACCACGACCTGGCCCGCGACGAGGCCGCCCGGGCCGCGCGCCTGCCCACCCTCGCCTGGCAGGCCGTCAGGGAGGGACTGCGGCACGGGCCGGTGCTGGTGCAGGTGCCCCGGCGGGGTTACGTACCCAGGATGGCCTGCGCGGCGTGCCGGACGCCCGCGCGGTGCCGGCACTGCTCGGGGCCGTTGGAGGGGCAGGAGTCCGCCTCCGCCCTGCGGTGCGGCTGGTGCGGGCGCGAGGAGGGCGCCTGGCACTGTCCGGAGTGCGGGGCCTTCCGGCTGCGCGCGCAGATCGTGGGGGCCCGGCGCACCGCGGAGGAGCTGGGGCGGGCCTTCCCGGCCGTGCCCGTGCGCACCTCCGGACGTGAGCATGTGCTGGACACCGTGTCCGAGGCCCCCGCGCTGGTCGTGAGCACCCCGGGGGCCGAACCCGTCGCCGAGGGCGGCTACGCGGCGGCGCTGCTGCTCGACGGCTGGGCGATGCTCGGCCGGCCCGACCTGCGCGCCGGCGAGGACGCGCTGCGGCGCTGGCTGGCCGCGGCCGCCCTGGTGCGCCCGCACAGCGCCGGGGGCACCGTCGTCGCGGTCGCCGAGCCGACACTGCGGCCGGTGCAGGCGCTGGTGCGCTGGGACCCGGTCGGCCACGCGCTGCGTGAGCTGGCCGAACGGGCCGAGCTGGGCTTCCCGCCCGTGTCGCGGATGGCGGCCGTGTCGGGACCCCCGGAGGCGGTGACCGGTTTCCTCGGCGCCGTCGAACTGCCGCCGGAGGCGGAGGTGCTCGGACCGGTGCCCCTGCCGGTCACGGCGGCGGGGCGGCCGCGGCGGGTGGGCGCGCCCCCGCCCGGGGAGCACTGGGATCGTGCGCTGGTTCGGGTGCCGCCGGGGCGCGGGGCGGCGCTGGCCGGTGCGCTGAAGGCCGCTCAGGCGGCGCGGACGGCACGGGGAGGCGACACGGCCGTGTGGGTGCGGATCGATCCGCCCGACATCGGGTGAGACGGGCCGGCGCGTGTCGGTGCCGGGCCGACATGCCGCGGCCCTCCGTCTCCGGGGTCGGGGAGGGCGGAGGGCCGGTGCGATATCGCGGCTCGGCCGGTGCGGGCGGCCGGTGCGGGCGGCCGGTGTGCGGGTCGGTCGTTGCGGGGGGTCAGCCGTTGCGCGGGCCGGGGAAGGCGGTGGGACGGACCTCGTCGCGCAGGGACGGGCTGCCCGAGGTCGGCTGGGTCGGCATGGAGCGGGCCGCCGGAACCGTGGGTACCCCAGGGAGTCCGGAGCCCACGTTGACCGGGCGGGTGCCCGTCGGCTCCGGGGTGTGCTCGGTGGCCTCGGCGGCGGACGCCGCCGGCTGGGCCGCGGCGCGCCGGGAGCCGTAGCGCCGGTGCACCGCCTGCTTGGTCACGCCGAGCGCGGAGCCCACCGCGTCCCAGGAGAAGCCGAGCGAACGGTCGAAGTCCACGGCGGCCGTGACCAGGGTCTCGACACTGTCCCGCAGTTCCTGCGCGAGACGGACCGTCGGGGCGGGGGCGCGTCCGTAGACGACGAAGCCCGTGGAGGGGCCGGAGCGGCGCGGGCGGTAGACGTTGCCCAACTGGGCGGTGAGGGTGCGCAGTGCGTCCACCTGCCGGCGGACCCGCTCGATGTCCCGCACCAGCAAGTGCAGGCTGGCCCGAGCCTGGGCGTCGTGGGTTGCATGGTCGGCCATGAACAAGCCTCTCGAACCGGCGTTGAAAGGAATCGGGCCGCGCGGGCGGCCCGGCGTGTCAACTCTTTCTTGACCAACGTGCGGGTGCGGGGTTGGTCACGGGGTGGGGGCGTGGGGGTTTGTTCGTGCGCCCCCTCGGCCTTCGGCCCCGGGGTCCCCGTCCGCGCACCACCCGTTCGCCGTCGGCCGAGCCGTGAGCCTCTGCCGTCGTGGTGGTGCGCCGTCGGCGGCTTTCCGCGGCCTTCGGGCTCGTAGACTGGTGCGTCGCCCGCCAACGTTCCCGCCCGAGAGGCCCGTCCCACCCATGAAGCTCGTCTTCGCCGGCACCCCCGAGGTCGCCGTTCCCGCCCTGGACGCCCTGATCGCCTCCGGGCGTCACGAGGTGGCCGCCGTCGTCACGCGGCCCGACGCTCCGGCCGGGCGCGGGCGCCGGCTGGTCGCCTCGCCCGTGGCCGAGCGGGCCGAGGAGGCGGGCATCGAGGTGCTCAAGCCCGCGAAGCCGCGCGACCCCGAGTTCCTGGACCGGCTGCGCGAGATCGCGCCCGACTGCTGCCCCGTCGTCGCCTACGGCGCCCTGCTGCCCCGCGTCGCCCTCGACGTGCCCGCCCGGGGCTGGGTCAACCTGCACTTCTCGCTGCTGCCCGCCTGGCGCGGCGCCGCCCCCGTGCAGCACGCGCTGATGGCGGGCGACGAGATCACCGGCGCGTCCACCTTCCTGATCGAGGAGGGCCTGGACTCCGGCCCCGTGTACGGGACCGTCACCGAGACCGTCCGCCCCACCGACACCAGCGGCGACCTGCTGACCCGGCTGGCCTTCGCCGGTGCGGGCCTGCTCGCGGCCACCATGGACGGCATCGAGGACGGCAGCCTGAAGGCCGTACCGCAGCCGAGCGAGGGCGTCACGCTCGCACCGAAGATCACCGTCGAGGACGCGCGGGTCGACTGGACCGCCCCGGCCCTGCGGGTGGACCGTGTGGTGCGCGGCTGCACCCCGGCCCCCGGCGCCTGGACCACCTTCCGCGGCGAGCGGCTCAAGCTCGTTCAGGCCGTGCCCCTGCCCGACCGGACCGACCTCGCCCCGGGGCAGCTCGCCGCCGGGAAGAACAACGTGTACGTCGGCACCGGCTCGCACGCCGTCGAGCTGCTGTGGGTGCAGGCGCAGGGCAAGAAGCCGATGCGGGCCGCGGACTGGGCGCGCGGGGCCCGGATCACCGAGGGCGAGCTGCTCGGCGGCTGAGCTGCGCCTGAGCGGCAACGCTCACCCGCGCGGCGTACGCTGGTGAGCGCACTTCACCCCACACCCGGAGCACCTTTTTCGTGAGCGAGCAGCCCCGCCGTCCCCGCAAGCCCGGCAAGCCGTACCGCAGGCCCCAGAAGGACCCCGTCCGCATCCTCGCCTTCGAGGCGCTCCGGGCCGTGGACGAGCGGGACGCGTACGCCAACCTCGTCCTGCCGCCGCTGCTGCGCAAGGCCCGCGAGAAGGAGGGGCCCGAGAAGTTCGACGCGCGGGACGCCGCCCTCGCGACCGAGCTGGTGTACGGGACGCTGCGCCGGCAGGGGACCTACGACGCGATCATCGCGGACTGCGTGGACCGGCCGCTGCGCGAGGTCGACCCGCCGGTGCTCGACGTGCTCAGCCTCGGGGTGCACCAGCTGCTCGGGACGCGGATCCCGAGCCACGCCGCCGTCTCCGCCTCCGTCGAGCTGGCCCGGGTCGTGCTCGGCGACGGCCGGGCCAAGTTCGTCAACGCCGTGCTGCGCAAGGTGGCCCGGGACGATCTCGACGGCTGGCTGGAGCGCGTCGCCCCGCCCTACGACGAGGACCCCGAGGACCACCTCGCCGTCGTGCACTCCCACCCGCGCTGGGTCGTCTCCGCGCTCTGGGACTCGCTGGGCGGCGGCCGCACCGGCATCGAGGAACTGCTGGCCGCCGACAACGAACGCCCCGAGGTCACCCTGGTCGCGCGGCCGGGCCGGGCCACCCCCGACGAACTGCTCGGCGAGGAGGCCGCCGTACCGGGACGCTGGTCGCCCTACGCCGTGCGGCTGAGCGAGGGCGGCGAACCCGGGGCCGTCGAGGCCGTGCGGGAGGGCCGCGCCGGCGTGCAGGACGAGGGCAGCCAGCTGGTCGCCCTTGCCCTCGCCAACGCGCCGCTGGACGGGCCGGACCGGCGCTGGCTGGACGGGTGCGCCGGACCCGGCGGCAAGGCGGCGCTCCTCGGTGCGCTCGCCGCGGAACGGGGAGCCTTCCTGCTCGCCTCCGAGAAGCAGCCGCACCGCGCCGGGCTCGTGGCCAGGGCGCTGGACGGCAACCCGGGGCCCTACCAGGTGATCGCCGCCGACGGGACCCGCCCCGCGTGGCGCCCGGGGAGCTTCGACCGCGTCCTGGTCGACGTGCCGTGCACGGGGCTCGGCGCCCTGCGGCGCCGCCCCGAGGCGCGCTGGCGGCGCCGCCCCGAGGACCTGGACGGCTTCGCCCCGCTCCAGCGCGGGCTGCTGCGCAGTGCCCTGGAGGCCGTACGGGTCGGCGGCGTCGTCGCCTACGCGACCTGCTCGCCCCACCTCGCCGAGACCCGCGCCGTCGTCGCGGACGTCCTCAAGCAGCACCCCGGCACCGAGCTGATCGACGCACGGCCGCTGCTGCCCGGCGTCCCTGACCTCGGCGAGGGACCCGACGTCCAGCTGTGGCCGCACCTGCACGGCACGGACGCCATGTACCTGGCCCTCGTGCGCCGGACCTCGTGACCGACCCGTCCCGTCCGTCGGGGCGTCCAGGACCTGTCTGACGATTCCCTTCAGCCGCGCGACGCGATGCACGCACTCTCGCGGCGCTAGCGCCGGTTGACCTTCACCCGTGTCCCGTCCGTCAGCTCGGGTTTCAGGTCCACCTGGACCTGATGGGTGGTCTGGTGGTCGACGGAGCCGCCCAGTTCGGCCGTCACCACGCCGATCCGGACCCCTCCCCGGCCGGTGCCCGCCCGGTGGACCTGCACGGTGAAGGTCAGGCTCACCTTCTCCACCGCGAAGCCCAGGTCGTGGCCCGTCGCCTCGGCGCGGGCCTCCTCCAGTTCGCCCCGGATCCGGCCGATCACCTCGGCCAGCCCCACGAAACCCGGTTCGTTCGTCAACTCGCCTCCGTACAAAGCTCGTTCACTGTTGTCGCAGCAGTATGCGCCAGGTGCACGCGCCCGTATAGTTCGCATATGGCTGCTGGCGGGGGAGATCCGGCCGCCTCGCCCATGAAGACACCGAGCTGGGCGGTGCGGATCCGGGGAGCGGACGGGGAGATCGCGGGGGCCGGCATACTGCTGACCCCCGATCAGGTGCTCACCTGCGCGCACGTGGTGGACCGCGCGGCGGCCCGGCTCACCGCGGAGTTCGTCGGCGCCGCCGACCACAGCGTGCCCGCGGTTCCCGCCCGGGTGGACGGCACCAACTACGTGCCGGAAACGCTGGACGCCGACGGCGACCCCAGCGGGGACGTGGCCCTGCTGCGGCTGGAGCGGCCCCGGCCGGTGGAGGAAACGGTACGGCTGCACCGGCTGTCCGCACCCGGCCGCGAAGTGCGCATGTACGGCTTCCCCTACGCCCACAACGGCGGCATCTGGTTCCGCTCCACCGTCGTCGGCGGCTGCGGGCGCGACGGACAGGTGCAGCTGAGCCCGATCAGCCCCGGCGAACTGGCCAGCCCGGGATGCAGCGGCGCGGGCGTCGCCGACAGCCGGACCGGCGAGGTCATCGGCATGGTGCTCAGCGGTCAGCTCGACCAGCACGGCAACCGGTTCTCCTTCATGAGTCCCGCCGAGACCATCGCCCGGCACCTGCCCGGGCTCAAACCGCACATCGTGGGCCCCACGGCCGTGGACGAGCGGCTGCTCCCCACCGACGACGGCCCCTCCCCGGACCTGCTCGACGAGCCGTTCGCCCAGCGCCTCGCCGCCTGGCTGCGCGACGACGGCAGCCCGGTGAAGATCAGCGTCGTCGGGCCCGGCGACGCCGCCCGCGCGGCCACGCTGCGCCGCGCCATCACCCTCGCCGACCGGGAGTTACGCACCGCGGTCTCGATCGACCGCGCGTCCCTCGACCCGCCCGGCACCGTTCCGTCGGCCGGCGGCCACGACCTCGCCGTGGACGCGAGCGGGGTGACCGCCGCCGAGATCGCCGAGCGGATCGCCGAACGCATGGGCCTGTGGCAGCACCCGGAGGATCCTCCGCTCGACCGCATCCGCGCCTCCAGGGCAACCCTCAACCTGGTCGTCGTCGGAGTCGACGAGGCGATCGACCCGCTGCCCCTGCTGGATCTCCTGGAGGTGCTGCGCGCCGGGGGCAGCCGTCTGCTGCTGGTGTTCCGCACGCCTGGCGACTGTCACCGCCTCGCCCGCGACCGACTGCTCACCCGGCCCGCGCGGGAGCGTCGCGCCCGGCTCGTCGAGCGGTTGCGGGACCTCACCGGACCGCTCGCCGAGGATCTGCGCGAACGCCTCGCGGCGGTGGTCCCGCACGGCGTACGCCCCCTCGACTCGGACCTGGTGGCCGCGCACGCCGCCCTGGCCGACCTGCTGCGCGCGGACGATGACGACGGGGAGCGCGGTGGGGCCGGGGAGCCCGACCTCGACCGGGACCCCGGCCGGGACCGGGATCCGGACCGGAACGCCGACCGGCATCCGGGGCACGGTCATGACCGGGATGCCGACCGTGCCCCCGGGCGCCCCGCCGGACCCGCGCCCGACCTCGACCGGTACGAGCGGCTGGCCGATCGGGTGGCCGGCCGCCTGGCGGCGGGCGTCGCCGAACTCGACCGGCTTCGCGACCGGCGCGACGAACTCGCCGGACGCCTGCGCGGCTACCACGTCCTGCACCAGCACTCCCTGCAGGGCGAGGAGGACCCGGCCGTGGACGACCTCTACCTCCGGGCCCACGCCCTGCTCCGGGCAAGACCCTGCGACGTGCGTGCGGCGGAGGCGGCGGTGGACGCCTACACCCGGCGCGTCGACGACCACGGCGGAGGTGACGCGCGATGACGGCGAGAAGTCCCCGGCCCGCCCCACGGACGCACCGGGAGCCCCCGGCATGAGCGACAGAGCCTGCGTCAGAGCCGACTGCCGGGGCGGCCGGATCATGGTCACCGGGTACTGCGACACCTGCTTCCGCCGCCCCCTCGACCCCGAACCGCCTTCGGCGGAGCCGGCCCCCGCCCCGGACGGCTCCGTCGCACCGGCGGAGCCGGGGTCGCAGAGCCCCGCCGCCCCGAGCTCCGGCGAGCTGGACCGCGACGGGCTCCTGGTCCTGCCGGCCCTGCCCTCCCCGGACCCCTCCGAGGCCGCCGACACCGTCGCCCGGCCCCCGACCGGCGGCCGGCGCTGCGGCGTCGACAACTGCGCCGGCACCATCGGGGTCTCCTACGACGGCGGTCCCGCGCCCGACCACGGGTTCTGCCCGGAGTGCGGCACGGAGTACTCGTTCCGGCCGAAGCTGCGCCCCGGCGACCGGGTCGGCGGGCACTACAAGGTGCTCGGCTATCTCGCGGTCGGCGGGCACGGCTGGGTCTACCTGGCCGAGGACACCAGGGTGCCCGGCCTGTACGTCGTCCTCAAAGGGCTGATCAACACCGGCGACGCCGTGGCCCGCCGGGCCGCGGTCGAGGAGCGCCGCTCGCTCACCAGCCTCCACCACCGCGACATCGTCCGCATCGTCACCCACGTCCAGCACCTGGCGCCCGGCGACGCCGAACCGACCGGCTACATCGTGATGGAGTACGTCGGCGGCCGGTCCCTCGCCTGGATCCGGTTCGCCCCCGAGGAGGAGCTGGCGCGGCTGTTCGGCACCGGCGGCTTCGAGTTCGGGCACGTCATCACGTACGGCTGCAAGATCCTCGGCGCCCTCGAGTACCTGCACGACCAGGGCCTGCTCTACTGCGACATGAAACCCGAGAACGTCATCCACTACGGGCGCGAGATCAAGGTCATAGACCTGGGCGCCGTCCGCCGGATCGACGACCGTTCCTCCGGGCTCGTCCACACCCACGGCTACGCCCCGCCGAAGCGCGAACGCGACCGGCGAGGCCTCGACGTCGACAGCGACCTGTACACCGTCGGCCGGACCCTGAAGGTGCTCGCCGAGCGGGCCACGCGGCCCGCCGGACTGGCCGCCCGCTCCTTCGATGCGCTGATCCGCCGGGCCACCCACCCCGAGCCCGCGGCCCGGTTCCGTTCCGCGGCCGAGATGTCCCGCCAGCTGTGGGAGGTGCTCCGCGAGGACCAGGCGCTCGGCGGGCGGGAGCCGTACCCCGAGCGCTCCACCCGGTTCGAGCCGACCGCGGCGGTCTTCGGCGCCGCGCTCGGCACGGCACCGGCGCTCCGGTGGTGGACGCGGCGCCCCGGCGGCAGGCCACCCGAGCTGCCCGCAGGTGCCCCCGAGCCCCGGACGGCGGCCCGCGCGCTGCCGGTCCCCCTGCCCGACGCCTCGGACCCGGCGACCGTACTGCTCGGCGGCCTCGCCGCCGACACCCCCGACCGCATCGCCGAACGGGCCGAGGGCGACCCGGCGCTGCGCACCGTGGAGACGGCGCTGTGGCTGTGCCGCGCCTACCTGGACGCCGGGAACGCCGAGCGGGCCGAGGAGTGGGTGGACCGGGCCAAGGGCTGGAGCGGCGACTACGACTGGCGGATCTTCTGGCACCGGGGCCTGGTCCACCTCACGCGCGGCGCGGTGGGCAAGGCGGAGGACGAGTTCGCCGCCACCTACGCCGCGCTGCCCGGCGAGGCGGCACCCAAGCTGGCGCTCGGCTACTGCGCCGAGTACCTGGCGGAGCAGCTTCGGGAGACCGGCGTACGGGAGCCGGACCTGCCCGATCAGGACGTCCGGGCGCCGGACGGACCGGCACCGGGCACACCGGGACGAGACGGACGGGCACCGGACAGACGGGCACCCGGCGGCCGGGGTCCGGAGGTACGGGATCCGAACGTACGAGGCTCCGACGCGGGCGGGCCGGACGCGACGCGGCTCGACCCGCGGGCGCGCCCGGCGGACCCGCAGGCGGCCGAGCGGGCGCGGGCCCGCGAGACGCAGGCCGAGGAGTTCTACGAAGCGGTGCTGCGGCGCGACCCCACGCAGGGCAGCGCCGCCTTCGGGCTGGCCCGCGTCCGGCTGCGCCGCGACGGGCGCCGCCGGGCCGTCGAGGTGCTGGACGGCGTGCCGACCACCTCCCGGCACTACGACGCCGCCCGCGTCGCGGCGGTGCGGATCCTGGCAGGCCGGCTGCCGGGCGGGCTCGGGCCGCTCCCCGCCGACCTGCGCGAGGCCGCCGAACGGCTGGCGGGGCTGCACCTGGACGGCAGTGACTCCCGGGACCGGCTGGTGACCGAACTGCGCGAACAGGCGCTCGCCTGCCGCCCGCCCGAAGGCTGGGGGAGCGGCTTCCTCGCCGGGGAGCTGCTCGGCCCGCAGGACACCGAGGAGGCGCTGCGCAAGCAGCTGACCAAGTCGCTCAAGCGGCTCGCCGACCAGGCGGGCAGCGCCGACGAGCGCGGGGACCTGCTGGACGCCGCCTACGCGGTGCGCCCGGCACCGGCCGGGCTGCGCGAGCTGGTGCGGGGGCGGCGGCGTACGGAGTGAGCACGTTGAAGAGGCGAGGCGCGACGACCTGGGCGTGACGGCGACGACGTGGGCGAGGGGGCACGGACACTGTGGAGACGGGAACGCCCGGGACGGGCGGAGCGGCCGGGACGGGTGGAGCGGCCGGGCAGGCGGCCGCCGGGCTGGAGATCAGCCAGTGGAAGTACCTGTCCAGTGAGGTGGGCGACCCGCAGATGCACGCCATCCTCAGCGTGCGCGTGGACGGCACCGGGGGCGCCGGCCGCCGGGGCGGCCCGGTGCTCGCGCAGGTTCTGGCCGTGGACTGCTCCAGCTCGATGACCTGGCCGGTGGAGAAGCTGCACGCGGCTCAGCGGGCGGCGGTCGCGGCGATCCGCAAGCTGCCCGACGGCACCCCGTTCGCGGTGGTGCGGGGCAGCGAGCAGGCGGCCGTGGTGTACCCGGACACCCCGCGCATGGCCCGCGCCTCCGACTTCACCCGGGCGCGCGCGGAGCGTGCCGTGCGCGAGATGGTCGCGGGCGGCGGCACCTGCATCGGCGCCTGGCTGGACCTGAGCCGCCGCCTGCTCGCGAAGCAGGGGGCGCCCATCGGTCACGTCCTGCTGCTCACCGACGGCAAGAACCAGCACGACGAGCACATGCCGCTCGCCCGGGTGCTGGACGAGTGCGCGGGCCAGTTCGTCTGCGACGCCTGGGGCATCGGGGACGGGTGGGACGGCCGGGAACTGCTGCGGATCACCCGCCGGCTGCACGGCAGCGCCTCCTCGGTGCGTGAGGAGGCGGCGCTGCCGGCGGAGTACGAGCAGCTGATGAACCGGCTGGTCACCAAGACCGTCCCCGAGCTGGTGATCTCCGTGACCGCGATGCCCGGGTGCACCGTGCGCTACCTCAAACAGGTCTTCCCCACCGAGGCCGAGCTGACCGCCGAGGACGGCACCGGACGGTTCGTCACCCGCGCCTGGGGCGACGAGACGCGCCGCTACCAGCTGTGCCTGGCCGCCGACCCGGCCGGCCGCCCGCGCCGGGAGGACCTGCAGATCGCCGTGGTCGCCGTCGACGTGCCCGGCGGCGACGAGGTCCGGCTGCCGCCGCCACAGCCCTGCCTGGTGCACTGGACCGACGACCCGGCCCTGTCCCGGCACACCGACGTCCAGGTCGAGCACTTCGAGCAGCACCAGCGGCTCGGCGAGGCGGTCGCAGCGGCCACCGACGCACACCGCCGGGGGCAGCGCGACCTGGCCGAGCACCAGCTGGGCCGAGCCGTCCGGATCGCCCACGCCATGGGCGCCGACGAGCAGCTGGCGCGGCTGGCCCGGCTGGTGCGGATCGAGGACGCGCAGGGCGGCCGGGTCGCGCTGCGCCCGGACGTGACGGCCGTCGACTTCCAGCACCTGATCACCGCGAGCAGCCACAGCACCTACGGCCCCGCGTCCGGCACCGGGCCCGGCTCCGGCACGTCGGGCACCGCACCGGGCGGCGGCGCCGCGGTGACCTGCCCGGCCTGCTCGCGCAAGGCTCCGGCGGCCGCCCGGTTCTGCCCGTCCTGCGGCCACGGCTTCGAGGCACGGCCGTGAGCACCACCGGCCGGGACCTGATCCGCAGGCTGAGGCTGCTGCTGGCCCTGGCGGCCGCGACCACCCTCGCGCTGTTCTTCGCCTACCGCGGCGTGCACGACGACACCGTGCCCCTGTCCACCGAGAGCACGCCCGGCATCCGCGCCGTCGACACCGCGCAGAGCGCCCTGCGGCAGGCGCACGAGGTGGTCCGCGACACCGGTGCCGAGGGCGACACCAGCGGGGAGTTCCTCACCCAGATCTCCGTCGCCCAGCAGAGCCTCGCCCTGG
Source organism: Streptomyces sp. CCM_MD2014 (assembly GCF_000772045.1). Lineage (GTDB taxonomy): Bacteria > Actinomycetota > Actinomycetes > Streptomycetales > Streptomycetaceae > Streptomyces > Streptomyces salinarius. The sequence goes on from NZ_CP009754.1 coordinate 7,174,117, forward strand.
CCGCCTCGGAGAACGTCACCGGCCTGGCGGGCCGCCACGACGTCCAGACCGTCACCGGGCTGATAGCCGTCTACTCGGGCTGGGTGGAACGCGGGGGCCGGGAGCCGGACGGTTCACCGCTGCGCGCCGCCTTCCTCCACTACGCCGAGAAGGTCCTCGGCCTGCGGGCCGAGGCCGGAACCGAGGGCGACATCATGAGCCGCCTCGACGCCCTGCGCGGCGAACAGCTCGCCGAGGCCCGGCGGCAGGCCGCCTTCCCCTGGCAGTTGTGGGTCGGCTGGTGCACGGTCGCGGTGCTGTACGCGGCCCTGTGCGGGGCGCTGCTGGAGACCCAGCGGTTCCTGCGGCGGCGCTTCCGGCGGCCCGTGCGGCTGCGGTTGCTCGCCGCCACCGTGCTGTGCGCCGGCGGCGTGCCGTTGCTGGCCTGGCAGACCTTCGACACGCACCGCGCGATGACCGACTCCGTGGCCGAGGTGCGGATGCCGCCGGCCGGTCCGGACGCCATCCCCGAGGTGGCCGACGAGGTGCAGGGCGCGCTCGCGGACGCCGGGTTCTGGGCCTCGTTGTCCGACTGGATACTGCTGGGAGGGGCTGTGGTGATGGCGCTGACGCTGTGGGTTCTGTGGCCGCGGATCGCCACGTACCGGTTCCGGGGGCAGCGATGAGACGCCCGGGCACCCGCACCCTGGGCATCGTCTGCGTCTGCCTGGTCCTGCTCGGCGCCGGCGTCTGGGCCGGGGTCCGCTGGGCACGGGACTGGGAGGGCTCCGTCACCCTGCTCGCCAACTGGAGCGGCGCCGAGCGCGAGCAGTTCGAGGAGCACGTCATCGAGCCCTTCGAGGAGAAGTACCGGATCGACGTCGTCTACCAGGGCAGCTCCGCACTCAGCCAGGTGCTCGCCGCCGACATGGCGGCCGGCAACCCGCCCGACGTGGCGGTGCTGCCCGGCCCCGGCGAACTGCTCGCCTACGCCGTCGACGGCCGGCTCCACCCGCTGGACGGCCTCTTCGACGCCGGGGACTACGACCGGTTCTGGGCGCCCCGGGTGACGGTGCCGGGAGAGGGCGGCGCCCACACGTACTGGCTGCCCGTGAAGACGGGCCTGAAGAGCATGGTGTGGTACGCGGGACCGGCGCCGACGGCGGAGACGGCCGGCCCTCCCGCACGGTGGTGCCTCGGCATGGAGTCCGGCGCGACCTCCGGCTGGCCCGGCACCGACTGGGTGGAGGACATCCTCCTCCAGCAGGCCGGGCCACGGGTGTACGCGGACTGGGCCAACGGCAGGCTGCCCTGGACCGACGACGCCGTACGCAAGGCCTGGACGACCTGGTCCGACCTGGTGGGCGCGGGCGACGCCTCCCGTGTCGAGCAGGTGCTGACCACCGCGTTCGACGCCGACTGCGGGGCGGGCCGCCTGGAGCACCAGGGTTCCTTCCGCGCCGGGCACTGGCGGCAGAAGGGCGGCGACCACGTCCACTCCTCCGAGGTCGTGCCCGCGGCCGGCGCGGACGCCGGCGCCTGGGAGGTCTCCGGCGACCTCGCCGCCATGCTGAACCCGACCCCGCAGGCCAGGAAACTGATCGGCTACCTCGCCGACCCGGACACCGCGCTGCCGGAGTACACCGCGAACAGGTCGGCCGCGGCGGACACCGAGCAGGACGCCGCCGAACGGGAGATCGGCACCCTCCTGCGCGAACCCGGCCGCACCCGCTGCTGGGACGCCTCCGACGCCATGCCCCGCACCACGCGCGACGCCTTCCACCAGGCGGTACTCCGTTACTTCGCCGACCCGACCGACCTGGACACCCGCCTGAAGGAACTCGACCGCCTCCGCACACCCCAGAACCTCCCGGTCTGCGGCACGGGCTGAACCCAGGCGCTTCCCGCACCCCGCGCCCAGCGGGCGCGCCCCGAAGGGGCGCGGGGCTGTGACACTCTGCGGCTCCGCCGCGCGGGCGCCGGCAACCCGCCACCGGGCCCGCGGCCAACGATCAACCCTGCCCACTGCGGACCCCTCCCGGCCCACCCCCGGAGGGCATGGCACGCTTAGGAACATGGCCGCGCAGATCAACCCCAGCATCCTGTCCGCCGACTTCGCCCGCCTCGCGGACGAGGCCAAGGCGGTCGAGGGAGCCGACTGGCTCCACGTCGACGTCATGGACAACCACTTCGTCCCGAACCTCACGCTCGGCGTGCCGGTGGTCGAGTCCCTGGCCCGCGCCACGGACACCCCGCTGGACTGTCACCTCATGATCGAGGCCCCGGACCGCTGGGCCCCCCAGTACGTGGAGGCGGGCGCCGGTTCCGTCACCTTCCACGCCGAGGCCGCCGCCGCACCGGTGCGGCTGGCCCGGGAGATCCGGGCCAAGGGAGCCCGCGCGTCCATGGCGCTCAAGCCCGCGACGCCGGTCGAGCCGTACGAGGACCTGCTCCCCGAACTCGACATGCTGCTGATCATGACGGTTGAACCCGGCTTCGGCGGGCAGGCGTTCCTCGACATCATGCTTCCCAAGATCCGCCGTACCCGTGAGCTGATCAGGAAGCACGGTCTGGAGCTCTGGCTCCAGGTCGACGGCGGTGTCTCGGCGTCCACGATCGAGCGGTGCGCCGACGCCGGCGCCGACGTCTTCGTCGCGGGTTCCGCGGTGTACGGGGCGTCCGACCCGGCCGAGGCGGTACGCGCGCTGCGCACGCAGGCAGATGCGGGCACCGCCAAGGCATCCTGGTTCTGCGACCACTGAGGAACAGAAAGTGAACGGCTCCCATCAGGGCTGATCAAGTGCGCCGAATCTGCAAGGATGAACGGCGTATCCAGAGTGTGAACAGCAGTGAGGAGATCGCCGTGTCGGGTATGTCGGCGGGCCGTTCAGCCATGCGGATGGGACCCGCTGAGCTGGTCCAGGCGGCGGCCATGGCCCGCCGCTTCTACCTCGAGGGCAAGTCCAAGATCCAGATCGCGGAGGAGTTCGGCGTCAGCCGCTTCAAGGTGGCCAGGGTTCTCGAGACCGCCCTCGAGCGGGACCTTGTACGCATCGAGATCCGGGTGCCGGCCGAGTTGGACGCTGAGCGTTCGGACGCCCTGCGCGCCCGTTACGGGCTGCGGCACGCCGTCGTGGTGGAGTCCCCGGCCGACGCCGAGGAGACGCCCGACCCGGAGAACCTGGGGGAGGTGGCCGCCGACCTGCTCGGCGAGCTGGTCAACGAGGGCGACGTGCTGGGTCTGGCCTGGGGCCGGTCCACCATCCACATGGCGGCGGCCCTCGACCGGCTGCCGCCGTGCACCGTGGTGCAGCTGACGGGCGTGTACGACGCCGGGACCGCCGAGCGCGGCTCGGTGGAGGCCGTGCGCCGCGCCGCCCAGGTGTCGGGCGGCGATGCCCACCCCATCTACGCGCCGATGCTGCTGCCGGACGCGGCCACCGCGCAGGCGCTGCGGCACCAGACCGGGATCGCCCGGGCCTTCGAGTACTTCGACAAGGTCACGGTCGCCTGCGTCTCCATCGGCTCCTGGGAGCCCGGCATCTCGACGGTGCACGACATGCTCAGCGACGAGGAGCGCGCGCACTACGCCTCGCTCGGGGTCGCCGCCGAGATGTCCGCGCACCTCTTCGACGCCGACGGGCGGCGCGTCGGGCGGGACCTGGGGGAGCGGTGCATCACCGTCAAGGCCGACCAGCTCCGTCGTATCCCCGAGGTCGTCGCGATCGCGGGCGGGCAGCGCAAGGCGGCGGCCATCGACGCGGTGCTGCGCTCCGGTCTCGTCACCAGCCTGGTGACGGACACGTCGGCCGCGGACTACCTGATGACGGCGGGCTCGGCACCGAAGTCGACGCTCAACCGGGCGGACCCGGACGGGATCTGACGGCCGGTCGGCAGCGGGAGAACGGGAAGAAGGGCGCGACATGACCGAGGACTCCGCGGGGCGGCTCGTGGTCACGCTGGACCTCGGCGGGGTCACGGACAAGGCGGGCCTGATGGACCGCTGCGCCCGTGACCTGGCGCTGCCCGACTGGTTCGGCCGCAACTGGGACGCGCTCGCCGACTCCCTCTCCGACCCCTCCGTGTGGCCCGAGGGCGCGGCGGACCGGGGGCTGGTGCTCGTCGTGGAGGGCTGGCGGGCGTACGCCGAGGCGCGGCCGGACGAGTGGGCGGTCGCCGAGGAGGTCTTCGCCGAGGCCACCGACCGCGGCCCGGGGCTCTTCGTCACCCTCGGCCCTGGAGGTTCCTCCAAGCAGGCCGCTGACCAGCCTGGATGATCTGCCCGGGGATTATCGGCCACCCGTCATGGGAGAATGAAGTACGTGCTCTTTCCCCCTGGCTGACCTGTCCGGGGGCCACCTCTGATCGACTGGGATGTGCAGCACGTGCGTTTCCTCAATGACATCCAGCCCTCGTACGACCTGACGTACGACGACGTGTTCATGGTGCCGAGCCGCTCCGCGGTGGGCTCCCGGCAGGGCGTGGACCTCGGTTCCCCGGACGGCACGGGCACCACGATCCCGCTGGTCGTCGCCAACATGACCGCCATCGCGGGCCGCCGGATGGCCGAGACGGTGGCCCGGCGCGGCGGGCTCGTGGTCATCCCGCAGGACATCCCGATCGAGGTCGTCACCGACGTCGTCTCCTGGGTGAAGAGCCGCCACCTCGTCCTGGACACCCCCATCGTGCTGGCCCCGCACCAGACGGTCGCCGACGCGCTGTCCCTGCTGCCCAAGCGCGCGCACAACGCCGGGGTCGTCGTGGACGGGGACCACAAGCCCGTCGGCGTGGTCACCGACGCCGACCTGTCCGGCGTGGACCGCTTCACCCAGCTCGAGGAGGTCATGTCCAAGGACCTGATCCTCCTCGACGCGGACCTGGACCCGCGCGAGGCCTTCAACACCCTCGACGCCGCCAACCGGCGCTACGCGCCCGCCGTCGACAAGGACGGCCGCCTCGCCGGCATCCTCACCCGCAAGGGCGCGCTGCGCGCCACGCTGTACACCCCGGCCGTCGACGCGAACGGCAGGCTCCGCATCGCCGCCGCCGTCGGCATCAACGGCGACGTGGCCGGCAAGGCCAAGCAGCTGCTCGACGCGGGTGTGGACACCCTCGTCATCGACACCGCGCACGGCCACCAGGAGTCGATGATCAACGCGGTGAAGGTGGTGCGCGAGCTGGACCCGCAGGTTCCGATCGTCGCGGGCAACATCGTCTCCGCCGAGGGCGTGCGCGACCTGATCGAGGCGGGCGCCGACATCATCAAGGTCGGCGTCGGCCCCGGCGCCATGTGCACGACCCGGATGATGACCGGCGTGGGCCGCCCGCAGTTCTCCGCCGTCCTGGAGTGCGCCGCCGAGGCCAGGAAGTACGGCAAGCACGTGTGGGCCGACGGGGGCGTCCGCCACCCGCGCGACGTGGCCATGGCCCTCGCGGCCGGTGCGTCCAACGTGATGGTCGGCTCCTGGTTCGCCGGGACCTACGAGTCCCCGGGCGACCTCCAGCACGACGCCAACGGCCGGGCCTACAAGGAGTCCTTCGGCATGGCCTCCGCCCGCGCGGTGCGCAACCGCACCTCGGAGGAGTCGGCGTACGACCGGGCCCGCAAGGCGCTGTTCGAGGAGGGCATCTCCACCTCGCGGATGTTCCTCGACCCGGCCCGCCCCGGCGTCGAGGACCTGATCGACTCGATCATCGCGGGCGTCCGCTCGTCCTGCACCTACGCCGGAGCCGGCTCCCTGGAGGAGTTCGCCGAGAAGGCCATCGTCGGCATCCAGAGCGCCGCCGGTTACGCCGAGGGCAAGCCGCTGCACGCCAGCTGGAGCTGACCCGGACCGCCCGATTCCGGATTCCGTCCCGTCAGGCCTGCTTGACGTCAGGCAGACCTGACGGGACGCTGGGCGCATGACGACACCGCAGAGCATCGAACCGGAACACACCCTGCTGACCGCCGTGGCCCGTCTCGACGAACTGCGTGCCCGCGAGTCCCTCGCCGGGTTCGGCGGCGACGGCGAGGCCCTGGACCGCCCCCAGCTCCTCGAACTGCTCGCCCTGAGCGAGGTGGTCGCCCGCAAGGCCGCCTACGGGCGCCAGCTCACCGTCCGCGCCGCCCGCGAGGCCGGTGCCTCCTGGTCGCAGATCGGGGCCGCCCTCGGCACCAGCAAGCAGGCCGCCTGGGAGGCGCACACACGCTGGATCGACGCCCAGGAGGCGGCCCGCGGCCGGCCCGGCGAGATCGGCTTCGACGCGGCGGACGCGGCCGAGGCACGCGCCGTCGCGGGCCAACCGGACGAGCACTGACCTGGCCCGATCCACCGATCGCCGCCCGGCACGCAACGCCGTGCGCCCCGCGCGCAACGAACACCCGCCCCGCCCCGTCGAACGCAACGATCGTGCCCGAATGCGCAAGGTTGCTGCATTACCGGGGCACCGCCCCCCTCGTAGTGTTCTGCGCTGTACGTGGCGTGGCGGGGACCCCGCTCGGTGGGTTCCCGTTCTGCACGAGCGCGCCCGCCGGTCCCCGCCGCTCCCCAGGCCCGCCCGGAGCCCGTCCGCTCACCCGGCGGAGCCACCGGCAGCGACAAAGGAGTCACCGCGTGATCGACCAAGGCGCACCCCCGCACCACGACGCATCGGCAGCCCCGTCCCCGGGCTTCGCCGCGCGCCTCATGCGCCGCAAGCCCGTGGAACGCCTGGTCGCCGAGGGCGGCCAGGGCGAGGGCGGCAGCCTCCGCCGCTCCCTCGGCCTCTGGCAGCTCACGATGATCAGCATCGGCGCCACCCTCGGCACCGGCATCTTCGTCGTCCTCGGCGAGGCCGTACCCAAGGCCGGTCCGGCCGTCACGCTCTCCTTCGTCATCGCCGGCCTCACCGCGCTCTTCTCGGCCCTGTCCTACGCCGAGCTGGCCGGCACCATCCCGGTCTCCGGGTCCTCGTACTCGTACGCCTACGCCACCATGGGCGAGCTGATCGCCTGGGTCTGCGGCTGGTGCCTGATCCTCGAGTACGGCGTGTCCGTGGCCGCCGTCGCCGTCGGCTGGGGCGAGTACCTGAACGAGCTGCTCGACGGCACCGTCGGCGTCACCCTCCCCGCGGCCCTGTCGGCGCCGCCCGGTGACGGCGGCATCTTCAACCTGCCCGCGCTGATCGTCGTCCTGCTCGCCATGACCTTCCTGCTCGGCGGCGCCCGCGAGTCCGCCCGCGCCAACACGATCATGGTGGTCGTCAAGATTGCGGCGCTGGTGCTCTTCTGCACGATCGGTGTGCAGGGCTTCCGCTCCGGCAACTACGAGCACTTCATGCCGCTCGGCATGGCCGGGGTCAGCGCGGCCGGTGCGACGCTCTTCTTCTCGTACATCGGCTTCGACGCCGCCTCCACCGCGGGCGAGGAGGCCAAGAACGCCCAGCGCGACCTGCCGCGCGCCATCATGCTGTCCCTCGTCATCGTCACGGTGCTCTACGTCCTGGTCGCCGCCGTCGCCGTCGGGGCCAGGCCCTGGCGGACCTTCACCGACTCCGAGGCCTCCCTCGCGCAGATCATGACCGACGTGACCGGGCAGAGCTTCTGGGGCACCCTGCTGGCCTTCTGCGCCGTCGTCGCCATCGCCAGCGTCGTGCTGACCGTCCTCTACGGCCAGACCCGCGTCCTGTTCGCCATGTCCCGCGACGGACTGGTGCCCAAGGTCTTCTCCAAGGTCCACCCGAAGACCGGCGCGCCCCGCGCCAACACGCTGATCGTCTCGCTGTTCTGCGGCGTTCTCGCCGCCGCCGTCCCGCTCGGCCGGCTCGCCGACGCCACCAGCATCGGCACCCTCTTCGCCTTCGCCCTGGTCAACGTGGCCGTCGTGGTGCTGCGCCGGACCCGTCCCGACATGCGCCGCACCTTCCGGGTCCCGCTGTCGCCGGTCCTGCCCGCCCTCGGCTTCGGCTTCTGCGTCTGGATGATGGGCAGCCTGTCCACCGTCACCTGGGTGGTCTTCGGTGTCTGGATGGCCGTCGGGCTCGTGTTCTACTTCGTGTACGGCCAACGCCGCTCCCGACTCGCCACACCGGACCCCTCCCAGGTCCGGACGCACCAGAAGTGAAGTGAACGACCCGCAGTGCTGAACGATCTCGACGAACGCATCGTGCACGCCCTCGCCGAGGACGCCCGCCGCTCCTACGCGGACATCGGGCAGTCGGTCGGCCTGTCCGCGCCCGCCGTCAAACGGCGCGTGGACCGGCTGCGCGCCACCGGAGCCATCACCGGCTTCACCGTCCGCGTCGACCCCGCCGCGCTCGGCTGGGAGACCGAGGGGTTCGTCGAGATCTTCTGCCGCCGCAACACCTCGCCCGAGACCATCCAGCGGGGCCTGGAGCGCTACCAGGAGGTCGTGGCCGCGTCCACCGTCACCGGGGACGCGGACGCGGTCGCCCAGGTCTTCGCCTCCGACATGCGGCACTTCGAGCGGGTCCTGGAGCGGATCGCCGGGGAGCCGTTCGTGGAGCGCACCAAGTCCGTCCTGGTGCTCTCGCCGCTGCTGCGGCGCTTCTCGTCGGGCTCGCCCACGTAAACCGATGGGCAGGGCGCGGCGTGCCGTCTAGCATCGGTGCCATGACCTGGCGACATTGATCCACCACCTGTGGCGCCTCCTCCCGAGGGCCGCCCCGGACGCCGTACCTCCGGTGTCCGATCCGCCCCCTCGGGAAGGCCTCATGACCGTCTCACCTCCGCCCTCGCCCTCGGCCGAGCGTGCCGCCACCGCGCCCGCCGGCACCCGCCGGCTCGTGCGCACGCTGTACGCCTCCGCGTTCTGCGACGAGTTCGTCCTGCTCTACCCGGTGTACGCGCTGCTGTTCAGCGACACCGGCCTGTCCGTCTGGCAGACGACCTCGCTGTTCGCCCTGTGGTCGCTGACCGGCGTCCTGCTCGAGGTGCCCTCCGGCGCCTGGGCCGACGCCGTCTCCCGGCGGCTGCTGCTGATCCTGGGCCCGCTGCTCACCGCCGCCGGCTTCGCCCTGTGGGTGCTCGTGCCGTCCTACGGCGCCTTCGCGCTCGGCTTCGTGCTGTGGGGCGCCGGCGGCGCGCTGGGCTCGGGCGCACTGGAGGCACTGGTCTACGACGAACTGGACCGGGCCGGTGCCGCCGACCGGTACGCCCACGTCATGGGCCGGGCCCGCGCCATCGGCATCGCCGCGACCATGGCCGCCATGGGCCTGGCCGGTCCCGTGTTCGCCTGGGGCGGCTACGACGCGGTGGGCGCGGCGAGCGTGCTGGCCTGTCTGGCCGCGGCGGCGATCGCGACCCGGTTCACCGAGCACCGAACGCCCTCCGGCACCGGCGAGCGTTGGTCCGCGACCCTGCGCACCGGACTCGCCGACGCCCGCGCCGACCGGTCCGTGCGCGGCGCGCTGCTCCTCGTACCGGTCGTCACGGCGGTGTGGGGCGCGCTCGACGAGTACACGCCGCTGCTCGCCCGGGACACGGGTGTGGCCGCCGAGAGCGTGCCCTGGCTGCTGCTGGTGATCTGGACGGGTGCCACGGCCGGCAGCCTGCTGGCCGGTCCCGCGGAACGCCTGACCGGCAACGGTTTCGCCGCGCTGCTCACCGGTTCCGCGCTCGCCCTGGCCGCGGGCGCCCTGGCGGGCACACCCGTTGCCCTGGTCCTGGTCGCGGTCGCCTTCGGAGGCTTCCAGCTGGCGACCGTCCTGGCCGACGTCCGCCTTCAGCGGCGTATCGACGACACCGGGCGGGCCACCCTGACCTCGGTCGCGGGTCTCGGCAGCGAGCTGGGCACCCTCGCCACCTACGCCGCCTACGGGGCGGCGGCCACGGCATGGGGCCACGGCACCGCGTTCGCGCTCTCCGCTGTGCCGTACCTCCTGACGGCGCTGGTCCTGGCCGGTGCCGTCCGGACCGCAGCCGCGGCTGCCAGGGCTCGACGTCGAAGTCGCCGGTCCCCTTCCTGACCTTCTCGAACGGCGCCGTCCCCACGCACCGGGGCAGCTCCCCGCCCTCCGCGCTGCTGCCCGTCGCCGCCCGGCTGTAGGGCGTGTCGTTTGGATCATGCCGGTGGCGGCCACAAGCGCCGTCGCCTGGAACCGACCTGCTCCAAACGACGCCCCCTAGACGAGCCGGTGGTGGCGGCCCAGGTCGTGGACGGTGCTGCCGACCCGCTTCCCCTCGGCACCGGGAAGGTCGGAGTCGGTGACGACGCCGGAGACGGCGGCCACGTCACCGCCGGTCAGGAGACGGTCCACGGTGGCCTCGGCCCGGGCGCCCTTGCCGTTCAGGCAGTGGCTGAACGCGAAGGACCGGTGGCATCGAGGGGGCCGGCCCCGTCCTCGGCCGCCGGATGGGCGTCGAGGGTGAAGGTGATGTCGTCCCCCGCCGACCGGTACAGCTTGGCCGTGCCGGTCAGCGCGGCGGCCTCCCTCGGGGAGGGCCGTCGTGCGGGCCCCCGCGGGGGCCGTCGGCGACGGCCGCGCCGGTGGTGGCGGCGGTGAGCAGCAGGGCGGCGCAGAGCACGGCGGTCGCGGTACGGCGCTTCATGGCGGGTCGTCTCCCGTGAGGTCGAAGCCGGTGAACCGAACGGTCACCACTGTCCCGGCGCCGCGTCCGCACCACATCGGGCTCAGGGTGGGGCACCACCTCCGCCGCGCGGCGGGGAGGGACGGGCCCGCTCTGCTTCCCGGGGAGGACGGGAGCGCCCGCCGGGGGCGCAACGAATCGCCGACTGGTGCCGGGTGCACGCAACGAACCGCTCACCGGCGCGCAACGGGTCCGTCTTGTCCGGCCGAGTCCGCCGACCGTACCGTCTATCTGGCCCCCCGAACCCCCTCCGACCGATGAGGATCACGCATGCGCACCGCCCTGCTCCAGAGCTCCGGCCGCCCCGGTTCCACCGTCGAGAACCTCAAGGTCCTCGACGAGGCCGCGGGCCGCGCCGCCGCCGCGGGAGCCGCGCTGCTCGTCACCTCCGAGCTGTTCCTGACCGGATACGCCGTCGGCGACGACATCGGCGTCCTCGCCGAGCCCGCCGACGGCGACTCGGCCGACGCCGTCGCGGAGATCGCCGGGCGCCACGGCCTGGCCGTCGCCTACGGCTACCCCGAGCGGGACGGAGAGCGGGTCTTCAACTCCGTCCAGCTCGTCGCCGCCGACGGCACCCGCCCGGCGAACTACCGCAAGACCCACCTCTTCGGCTGCTTCGAGCGCGACCACTTCCACCCCGGCGAGCAGCCCGTCGTCCAGGCCCGGCTGGACGGCCTCACCGTCGGCCTGATGATCTGCTACGACGTGGAGTTCCCGGAGAACGTCCGCGCCCACGCCCTGGCCGGCACCGACCTGCTGCTCGTCCCGACCGCGCAGATGCACCCCTTCCAGTTCGTCGCCGAGTCCGTCGTGCCGGTGCGGGCCTTCGAGAACCAGATGTACGTCGCGTACGTCAACCGCGTCGGCCCCGAGGGCGAGTTCGAGTTCGTCGGCCTGTCCACCCTCGCGGGCCCCGACGGCATCGCCCGCGCCCGGGCCGGGCGCGCCGAGGAGCTGGTCCTCGCCGACGCGGACCCCGCCTTCCTGGCCGCGTCCCGCGAGGCCAACCCGTACCTGAGGGACCGCCGCCCCGGCCTCTACGGCGCCCTCGCCTGAGTCCCGCACCGCGCGTCCCGCCCCCCGTTCCACCCCTGCAAGGAGTCCGTACCCCATGACGTCCACCGTGCCCAACGCGATCGAGCACGCAGACGAGCAGCAGCCGCCGATCACCATGTTCGGGCCGGACTTCCCGTACGCGTACGACGACTTCCTCGCCCACCCCGCCGGACTGGGCCAGATACCCGCCACCGAGCACGGCACCGAGGTCGCCGTCATCGGCGGCGGCCTGTCCGGCATCGTGGCCGCCTACGAGCTGATGAAGATGGGCCTCAAGCCCGTCGTCTACGAGGCCGACCGGATCGGCGGCCGGCTGCGCACCGTCGGCTTCGAGGGCTGCGACCCGTCGCTCACCGCCGAGATGGGCGCGATGCGCTTCCCGCCGTCCTCCACCGCCCTCCAGCACTACATCGACCTGGTGGGCCTGGAGACCCGGGCCTTTCCCAACCCGCTGGCCGAGGCGACCCCCTCGACCGTCGTCGACCTCAAGGGCGAGTCGCACTACGCCGAAACCCTCGACGACCTGCCGCAGGTCTACCGGGACGTGGCCGACGCCTGGGCGAAGTGCCTCGAAGAGGGCGCCGACTTCTCCGACATGAACCGCGCCCTGCGCGAGCGCGACGTCCCCCGCATCCGCGAGATCTGGGCGAAGCTGGTCGAGAAGCTCGACAACCAGACCTTCTACGGCTTCCTCTGCGACTCCGAGGCCTTCAAGTCCTTCCGGCACCGCGAGATCTTCGGCCAGGTCGGCTTCGGCACCGGCGGCTGGGACACCGACTTCCCCAACTCCATCCTGGAGATCCTCCGCGTCGTCTACACCGAGGCCGACGACCACCACCGGGGCATCGTCGGCGGCTCCCAGCAGCTGCCGCTCAGGCTCTGGGAGCGCGAGCCGGACAAGATCGTCCACTGGCCGCACGGCACCTCGCTGAAGTCCCTCCACGTGGACGGCGAGCCCCGCCCGGCCGTGACCCGGCTGAACCGCACCGCCGGCAACCACATCACCGTGACCGACGCCGACGGCGACATCCGCACGTACCGGGCGGCGATCTTCACCGCCCAGTCCTGGATGCTGCTGTCGAAGATCGCCTGCGACGACTCCCTCTTCCCGATCGACCACTGGACCGCGATCGAGCGGACCCACTACATGGAGAGCTCCAAGCTCTTCGTGCCGGTCGACCGGCCCTTCTGGCTCGACAAGGACGAGGAGACCGGCCGGGACGTCATGTCGATGACGCTCACCGACCGCATGACCCGCGGCACCTACCTGCTCGACGACGGCCCGGACAAGCCCGCCGTCATCTGCCTCTCCTACACCTGGTGCGACGACAGCCTGAAGTGGCTGCCCCTGTCCGCGAACGAGCGGATGGAGGTCATGCTGAAGTCGCTCGGCGAGATCTACCCGAAGGTCGACATCAGGAAGCACGTCATCGGCAACCCGGTGACCGTCTCCTGGGAGAACGAGCCGTACTTCATGGGCGCGTTCAAGGCCAACCTGCCCGGCCACTACCGCTACCAGCGGCGTCTGTTCACCCACTTCATGCAGGAGGAGCTGCCCGAGGACAAGCGGGGCATCTTCCTCGCCGGCGACGACATCTCCTGGACGGCCGGCTGGGCCGAGGGCGCCGTCCAGACCGCGCTGAACGCGGTCTGGGGCGTCATGCACCACTTCGGCGGGGAGACCGACGCGACCAACCCCGGCCCGGGCGACCTCTACGAGGAGATCGCGCCGGTCGAGCTCCCCGAGGACTAGGAGGTCTTTCCCCCCGGCCTCAGATTCCGGCCGCCCGGGCCTTCTCGTAGATCCGGGCGGCGACGTCCTTGAGCTCCTCGGCGTCGCGCGCGGTGCTCTGCACGTCGATGAGGATCTCGTCCAGGCCGATCTCGGCGTGCGCGGCCAGGTCCTCGACGATCTGGTCGACGCCGCCCTGGAAGGGGCGCCGGTCGGAGCCCTCGTGGTTCGTCGCGCTGTAGCGGGTGTTGACCCGCAGCACCGTCCGGATCGGCCGTGTGCGACCCCGCTCGGCGGCCAGGTCCCGCAGCTCCCGCAGCTGCGCGGCGACGGTCTCGGCGCCGATGCCGGTCGGCAGCCACCCGTCGGCGTGGTCGACCAGGCGGCGCCGGGCCCGGCCGCTGCCGCCCGCCGCCAGCAGGATCGGGATCGGCCGGGCCGGTTTGGGACCGACCACGGCGGACGCGATCTTCGTGACCTCGCCGTCGTACACCACCGGGTCCGGGCCCCACACCGCGCGGCACACCCCGATCAGCTCGTCCAGGGCCGCACCGCGTTCGGCGAACGGCCGCACGGAGGCGGCCGCGTACTCGTCGTGGGACCAGCCGGTGCCGAAGCCCGCCAGCACCCGGCCGCCGCTCGCCGCGTCCAGCGAGGCCAGCGCCTTGGCCAGCTGGAAGGGGACGTGCAGCGGGGCGACCAGCACGCTCGTGCCCAGCAGCGCCCGTTCGGTGGCCGCGGCGGCCAGGGCGAGGGTGACCAGCGGCTCCGCCACACTCCGGTACGTGTCCGGCCAGGGCAGCCCCTCGACGCCGTACAGCCCCTGGGTCGCGGGCTCGGGGAACAGGGCGCGCTCGAACACCCACAGGCTCTCGAAGCCCATCTCCTCCGCCGCGCGCGCCACGTCGGGGACGTCCTTGCCGATGTCGTACTGCCGCATCTGCGGGAGGCCGAGTCCGAGCCGGGTCGTCATGCCGGGTGCTCCTTCGCATTCGGGGGTGCGATGCCGGCCGTGGACCGCACGGTGCGCACGGCCACCGGTTTCAACGTACAACGATCGCGGGGGAGTTCCGGAGGCGCACATACCGGAACCGGCCGGATCAGTCCCGCAGCGGGGTGAGCAGCATGCGGCCCGCGAAGCCCACGGCGGCGTCCAGCCCTTCGGTGAACTCCCCGGCGACGTCCGGCAGCCGGCGCAGCGCCCACAGCGCGCGGGCCGCCGCCCAGGCGGCCTCGCGGGCGCGCTCCAGGCTCCAGGAGCCCAGCAGATGGGTCAGCGGGTCGGCGATCTGGAGCAGGTCGGGACCCGGCATCAGCTCGTCGCGGACGCGTTCCTCCAGCGAGACGAGGAGGTCACCCACGCGGTCGAACTCGTCCTCCAGGTCGGCGGGTTCGCAGCCGAGCGTACGACAGGTGTCCACCACGGCCAGCGCGAGATCGTGGCCGATGTGCGCGTTGATGCCCGCCAGCGCGAACTGCAGCGGCCGTACCCCGGGATGGCGGCGGAACTGGAACAGGGGGCGCCAGCAGGCGGGCGGACGGCGGTCCTCCGCCGCCGCGTCCACGGCGGCCAGATAGCGCTCCGCGAACCGCACGTCCAGCGCGGTCGCGGCTCCGGGGTCCGCGAACCGGCCGCCGTCGATGTGCCGGTCCACGGCCTCCGTGACGGCGAGGTAGACGCGGTTGAAGACCGCGAGACCGTCCCCGGCCGGCAGCGCCGCGTCGAGGGCGCGCATCCGGGACAGCACGTCGTCCACGGTCGGGGCAGCCGTCGGGACTTGCTCGCAGTGCGCCATGGCGGCAGCGTCGCAGCTTTAGGCTGACGGCGGTGCCGGCGGGCCCGACGCTTCCCCAGAACGGGGGAACGCGCCCGTCGCGCGGGGGAGGGGGACCGTACGTGTCAGGCCTTCGTGCCCGGCGGCAGACCGTCCGCAGGGCCGGGCGCAGGCGTGCCGCGGGCCGCGGCGCGATGGTCGCGGTGGCGTCCGTCGTGGTGGCGGTCGGTACCGCCACCGGCATGCTGACCGCGCTCGGCGACGACGGCGGCGGGCATGACGCGGCCGCGGCGCGGCCGCGGGAGACGACGTCGCCGCGGTGGGACGCGCCGCCCGGCACCCCGCCCCCGGCACCCCCGCCGTCGCCCTCCGCCTCGCCGACGGAGCCGAAGGCGAGTCCCTCCGTGCCGCCGAGAAGGACGTCCGCGAGCCCCGCCGAGCAGAGGCCGCGGCCCACGGCCACCGCCGCGCGCCTCTACCGGCACCCCGACTCGCAGGTCCTCGACTGGGTCCGGGCGCACCCCGGCGATCCGCGCCACGACGTGATCGCCGCCCGGATCGCCGACCGTCCGGCCGCCGTCTGGTTCGCCGACCACACCCCGGCCACCATCACCTCCCGGGTCCGCGCCGTGACCGCCGCGGGCGCCGCCCAGGGACGGGTTCCGGTCCTCGTGCCCTACGCGATCCCCGACCGCGACTGCGGCGGCCACTCCGAGGGCGGCGCGCCCGACCTCGACGCCTACGACGCCTGGATCGACCGCTTCGCCGCCGGGCTCGGCTCCGGCGAGGTGATCGTCGTGCTGGAACCCGACTCCGTGGCCCAGTCCGCGTGCCTGTCCGCCGGTGAGCGCGCCGACCGCTTCGCCTCCCTGGCCCGGGCGGGGCGGGTGATGAAGGACGCCAACCCCCGTGCCCGGGTCTACTACGACGCCGGCCACTCCGGCTGGCACGCGCCCGCCGAGCAGGCCGGCCGGCTCAGGCAGGCCGGTGCCGCCTCGGCCGACTCCTCCGACGGGGTCTTCAGCAACGTCTCCAACTTCCACGCCACCGCCGACGAGATCGCCTACGACCGCGCCGTCCTCGACGCCCTCGGCGGTCCGGCGAGCCTCGGCGCCGTCATCGACACCAGCCGCAACGGCAACGGCGCCCCGCCCGACGGCGAGTGGTGCGACCCGGCCGGCCGCAGGATCGGCCGCGCACCGACCCTGAGCACCGGCATGGGACGCGTCGACGCCTACCTGTGGGTCAAGCTGCCCGGCGAGTCCGACGGCTGCAAGGGCGAGCCGGGCACGTTCACCCCCTCCTACGCCTACGACCTGGCGCGCTGAGCCCCGCCGTCGTCGCCGTCGCCGCCGGAACCGGTCTTCGCGTCGTAGGACGACGTGCCCTCGTCCAGCAGCGGCTGCTGCGTCTTGAGGTGGGCCGGGGCGAAGGCGCGCAGCGCGTGGTAGCCGGTGATGACGACCAGGGTGCCGAGCGCGATGCCGCTGAGGGAGAACGTGTCGGTGAACTCCATGCTGACGTTGCCGACGCCGATGATGATGCCCGCGGCGGCCGGCACCAGGTTCAGCGGGTTGCGCAGATCCACCTTGGCGTTGATCCAGATCTGCGCGCCGAGCAGCCCGATCATGCCGTACAGGATGACGGTGATGCCGCCGAGCACGCCGCCCGGGATCGCCGCCACGACCGCGCCGAACTTCGGGCAGAGGCCGAAGAGCAGGGCGAAGCCCGCCGCGGCCCAGTAGGCGGCGGTCGAGTAGACGCGGGTCGCCGCCATCACGCCGATGTTCTCGGAGTACGTGGTGTTGGGCGGGCCCCCGACCGCGGTGGAGAGCACCGAGCCGATGCCGTCGGCCGAGATCGCCGTGCCCAGCTTGTCGTCCAGGTTGTCGCCGGTCATCTCGCCGACCGCCTTGACGTGCCCGGCGTTCTCCGCGATCAGGGCGATGACGACGGGGAGGGCGACCAGGATCGCCGACCACTCGAAGCTCGGCCCGTGGAACGACGGCAGCCCGATCCAGTCGGCCCGGCCCACGGCGGAGAAGTCGAGGCGCCAGTGGTCGGTGAGCTTGCCGCTGCCGTCCACCGAGTGGATCTTCCCGAAGATCCGGTCGAGCGCCCAGGACAGGACGTACCCGAAGACCAGCCCCAGGAAGATCGCGATCCGGGACCAGAAGCCGCGCAGGCACACCACGGCCAGGCCGGTGAACAGCATCACCAGCAGCGCCGTCCACTGGTCCTGCGGCCAGTAGGTGGAGGCGGTGACCGGGGCCAGGTTGAAGCCGATCAGCATCACCACCGCGCCGGTGACGACCGGCGGCATCGCGGCGTGGATGATCCGCGCCCCGAACCGCTGCACGGCGAGCCCCACCAGGAACAGCGCGAGGCCGACCACCAGGACCGCGCCGGTCACCGTGGCGCTGGTGCCGCCCTGCGCCCGGATCACCGCGGCGACGCCGACGAAGGAGAGCGAGCAGCCGAGGTAGCTGGGCACCCGGCCGCGGGTGGCGAGCAGGAAGATGACGGTTGCCACGCCCGACATCATGATCGCGAGGTTGGGGTCGAGGCCCATCAGGACCGGAGCCACGAAGGACGCCCCGAACATGGCCACCACGTGCTGGGCGCCGAGCCCGGCCGTGCGGGGCCACGAGAGCCGTTCGTCGGGGCGGACCACCGCTCCGGGGGCGGGTACCTTCCCGTCCCCGTGCAGCTTCCAGCGCACGCCGAGGTCCATGGTGAGGTTTCGCTTTCTCTGTACGTGAGGACTGTCCGGACCATTGTCGGGGGTGCCCGGTCGTGCGGTTGACCTGCACCCTTCCCCGAGGGGCGTCCTGAGCGTCCGCTTAGGATGGTCCCGGTCCCCCGTACGACGACGCCGCGCGTACCACCACGCACCACCCAGGAGCCCCCCGTGACCGCCGAAGCGCCCGCCGCCCCCGTCCCGTCCGCCCTGCCGTACGGCCGGCTCGTCCCCGTCACCGTCCACTTCGACGACCTGGACGCCCTCGGGCTGCTGCACAACGCCCGCTACCCCGTGCTGGTCGAGCGGGCCTGGACCGAGCTGTGGGCCGGGCACGGCGTCCGGTTCGAGGGCGACTGGGACGCGGCCGGCGACGCCTGCAACGCGGTCAGGGAACTGACGATCGGCTACGAGGCGCCGGTCACCCGGCCGGGCACGTACGCCGTCCACCTGTGGCTGGACCGGCTCGGCACCACCGGGCTGACCTACGGCTTCCGGTTCTGCTCGGCGGACGGCGCCGCCACCTACGCCCGCGGCGCCCGGGTGCTGGTGCGGCTGGACTCCCGGACGCTGCGTCCGGCGCCGTGGAGCGAGGCGTTCAGGACCGCCGGCCGGGCACTTCTGCGGCCGACGGACTGATCGTCGGCCGGTTCCGGTCCCCGGCCCGCAGCACCCGTGCGAACACCACGAGGCAGCAGGCCAGCACGGTCACCAGGCCGAAGGACACCACCAGGCTGGTCGCCTGGGCCAGACCGCCGATCGCGCTCGGCGCCACCAGGCCCGAGGTGTACGTGATGGTGGCGACGCCCGCGATGGCCAGGCTGGGGTTGGAGCCGGCGCGGCCGGCCGCGGCGAAGCAGAGCGGGACGACCACGGCGATGCCGAGCCCCATCAGTGCGAAGCCGGTCATCGCCACCGCCGGATGGCCTCCGACCACGACCAGCAGCCCGCCGAGGGTGGCCAGCACCCCGCTCACCCGGACCGTGCGCACCGCGCCGAACCTGTCCACCACCTTGTCGCCGACGAGCCGGCTCAGCGCCATGGTCAGTGTGAAGCCCGTCGTGCACGCCGCCGCGAGACCGGCCGAGGTCTCCAGCTCGTCCCGCAGGTAGACCGCCGACCAGTCCAGGCTCGCGCCCTCGGCGAAGACCGCGCAGAAGCCCACCGCGCCGATCAGCAGCGCCGACCTCGGGGGGAGCGCGAACCGGGGCGGCGGGTCCTCGTCCTCGGCGGGCTGCAGGTCCAGCACCCACGCGCAGGCGACCAGGCCCGTCACGGTCAGCACGGCGGCGGCGAGGACGTGATGCGTGCGGGCGTCCGTGCCCAGGTGGGCGGCGAGCGTGCCGGCCGCCGATCCGATCAGCGCGCCCGCGCTCCACATGCCGTGCAGCCCGGACATGATCGACTTGTCGAGGCGGTTCTCGATCTCGACGCCGAGCGCGTTCATCGCCACGTCCGACATGCCCGCCGCGGCCCCGTAGACGAACAGGGCGAGGCACAGCGCGACCAGGTTCGGGGCGAGGGAGGGCAGCACCAGCGCCAGCGTCCAC
Organism: Streptomyces sp. CCM_MD2014; assembly: GCF_000772045.1. Lineage (GTDB taxonomy): Bacteria > Actinomycetota > Actinomycetes > Streptomycetales > Streptomycetaceae > Streptomyces > Streptomyces salinarius. The sequence continues at coordinate 7,193,522 of NZ_CP009754.1, forward strand.
AGCGCCAGCAGGAAGCGCAGGGCGGTCCGGGCACCGAAACGGTGCGTGACCCGGCCGGCCAGCGGCATGGCGAGGGAGGCGCCGAGCGCGGGGAAGGCGAGCGCCAGCCCCAACTGGCCCGCGCTCACGTCGGCGTGGTCCTGGATCCACGGCACGCGGGTCGCGAAGGAGCCGGTGACGGAGCCGTGCACGGCGAACACGGCCGCCACCGCGTACCGGGCGCGCTTCACCTCGCCTCGCCCGTAGGTCCCTGTGCTCATGGTCCACCCCTCCGTGTCCTCGGTGCGCGGCAGCGTGTGGCAGCGCGCGGCGTAAACTATCAGGGAGCCTGCCTGATAGATAGTGCATTACCGGCGTGAGCCTCCGCGCCACCGATCTGGAAGGATCCCGGCATGCCCGCATCCCCGAGCACCGCCCGGGCCATCAACGACCGGCTCGCCCTCCATCTGCTCCAGCAGGAGGGCCCGTTGACGGCAGGCCAGTTGAAGAGGCTGACCGGCCTGTCCCGGCCCACCGTCGCCGACCTCGTCGAACGCCTCACCGCGTCCGGACTGATCGAGGTGGCCGGGGAGTCCGGCGAGCAGCGCCGCGGGCCCAACGCCAAGCTGTACGGCATCGTCGCCGAGCGCGCGTACCTCGCCGCCCTCGACGTGCGCACCGAGGGCGTCGCCGTGCTCGTCTCCGACCTGCTCGGCCGGGTCCTCGCCGAGGGCTCCGTGCCCATCGACGACCACTCCGGCACCGGTCCCGCGGTGGAGCAGGCGGTGAGCCTGGTCGAGCGCGCGGTGAAGGAGGCCGGCGCCGACCGGCTGCACACCGTCGGCATCGGCGCGCCCGGCCTGATCGACCCCGTCGGCGGCGAACTGCGCGACTCCTCCGGGCTGCCCGAGTGGCACCGCCGGCTGATGGCCGCGCTCCAGGAGAAGTTCCCCGAGGCCCGGGTCGGCGTCGAGAACGAGACCAACCTCGCCGCCCTGGCCGAACAGCGCGACGGCGCGGCCCGGGACCGCGACACCTTCGTCCTGCTGTGGCTGGGCCTCGGCATCGGCGCCGCCGTCGTCCTCGACGGCACCCTGCGCCGGGGTGTCTCCGGGGGAGCGGGCGAGATCGGCTTCATGCCGGTGCCGGGCACCGCGGGCCTGCCGTCCGCCACCGACTGCGACGGCGGCTTCCACTCCGTGGCGGGGGCGGCGGCGGTGACCGTTCTGGCGGCGGAGCACGGGCTGACGGCACCGCCCACCGGGCCCGAGCCGGACGCCGCCGCCCTGGTCAGGGAGGCGGTACGCCGTTCGGCCTCCGGCGCCGATCCGGCCGCCGAACGGTTCCTCGACGCCCTCGCCGACCGCGTCGTCCTGGGTGCCGCCGCCGTCGTCTCCGTCCTCGACCCCGGCTGCCTGGTCCTCGCCGGCGAGATCGGCCGGGCCGGCGCCGACGCCCTCGCCGACCGGGTCCAGCACCGCCTCGCCCGGATGTCGCCGCTGGCCACGGAGGTACGGCCCAGCACCCTGGGCGGCGGCGCGGTCCTGCGCGGCGCCCTGCTGACCGCCCGCGACCGGGCCCAGGACGACCTCTTCGCCCCACCGGAGCGGTAACCCGCGGCGCTTCGGGCGGACGCGGTGGTGCGCCCGGGGTGCGCCGCCGTTGCGCCGGTGGCGCACCGGTGTCCTCAGGGCGCCGACTGCCGCCCCGCCGGGTCCGGCTCCCGGAACGCCGTGCCGTCCGCCGCCGACCACACCAGGGCCGCCGGGAGCAGGACCGCCGCGCCCAGCAGGCTCATGAAGCCCGCGGCGCTCGCCGCCGACAGGGGCCCCAGGTGCGAGGCGTGGAACAGGAGGTGGGCGACGGAGGAGACCAGGTAGGCGGTCAGCGCCGTGAGCACCAGGCGGCGTTCCATCGTCGCCGCCGCCGCGCACAGCACCACGGCGAGCGCGAGGGACGCGCCGCCGAAGTCCCGGAGCAGGTGCTCGTTGTAGGGCGGCAGGTGCGACACCCAGGGCCACTTCCAGAACAGCTCCGGCAGCAGCAGGACCCACAGCCCCAGCAGCACCTGGCTGCCCGCGAGCACTCCCAGCCCCGCCCGCAGCCACGCCCGTCTGCTCATCCGCGCCGCCCGCCCTCCCCGCCGCCGAACCGCCCCGTCAGATACTCCTCGAACGTGCGCCTGCCGACCGCGTGCCCGGGCGCGAGATGCCCGCCCGCGCGGAAGGCGTGGTAAGTCTTCCCCGCCAGCGGCACGTTCACCACGGCCCGCCGGCGTCCCGTCGCGCCCAGGTAGGCGCGGGCCAGCGACTCGACGGTGCGCACCTCGGGGCCTCCCATGTCCGCCACCCGGCCCGCGGGTCCGCCCCGGGCCAGTTCCGCGAGCCGGTCCGCGACCTCCGCCGCTTCCACCGGCTGGTCGGAGGCATGGGCGGGCAGCACCACGACCGGCAGCCCGGCCAGGGCCCCGAGCACCCGCACCACCAGGTCGTGGAACTGGGTCGCCCGCAGCACCGTCCACCCGAGGCCCGACTCCTCCACCAGCTTCTCGACCGCGAGCTTGGTCCGGTAGTAGCCGAGCGGCACCCGGTCGACGCCGACGATCGAGATGAAGACCAGGTGGGTCACCCCGGCCCGCCGCGCCGCCGCGACCAGGTTCGCGGCCGACCGCTCGTCCCCGCCGCGCTGCGTGGTCGCACAGTGCACGACCGTGTCGACCCCGGCGAGTGCCGTCTCCAGGCCGTCGCCGCCCTCGCGGAGGTCGACGGCGTACGGCTCGCTGTGCCGGCTGAGCACCCGCACGTCGTGCCCGTCGGCACGCAGCCGTTGCGTCACGAGCCGGCCGAGCGTGCCGGTGCCGCCGGTCACCAGGATCGTGGTCATGCGATGTAGCCCCCTGCCGGACGTGGGCGTGTCGTTCGCCCATCACACCGTGGCGCAGCCCGAAGGGCAACGCACCCCGCCCATGCCCGGCAGGGCGCGTTGGGGGGACCCGGCGGCGGGCAAGGGCCTTCGTCACCGCCGCCGGGTCCGTTTCGGGTGGGGGTCAGCAGGCGCCGAGGTCCTGCCAGACACCCCATTCACCGGTGGTTCCGGGCTCCTCGCCCTTCGTCCACCACTTGGACTTCCACGTGTGCCCGTGGTGCGACACGGTGGTGCCACCGCCGTACGACGCGGCCGCGTCCCAGGCCGGGGCCGCGCACTGCCCGGTGCCGTCCGTCGGGCTGGGGCCGGGGGTCGGGGACTGGGTGTCGGTGGGTGTGGGCGTCGGCGACTGCGTGCCCGGGTCCACCACCGTCGTGCCCCGGGCGAGGTCGCCGGCCAGGGCGTACGTCGTGCCGTCGATCGTCACCGTCCAGTTCGACGGGGTCGACACGGGCAGGTAGTAGTTGAACGCCAGGTCGACGGTCGCGCCCGGCGCGAGCGACTGCCACGCCGGCAGCTTCGTCGACACTCGGTGGAAGTCACCCTTCAGACCGCCGGCGTTGCCGCCCGTGTGGTCGCTGCTGATGACCTTGGTCCCGAAACCGGACTGGTCGGAGGCGTTCCCCGGGGCCGAGGTCCCGTAGTCGAACTGGAACTCCGTGCCGCCCGGCAGCGCGGTCTTGGTGCGGTTCGTGATCCGCAGCTTGGGCGTGATCGGGTAGTTGGAGTCGCCCAGCTTGAAGTCCGTGAACTCCACGTCCACGTTCACGGCTTCCGCCGGCAGGTCCGCGTTCGACTTCTTCGCGCCGTACGGAGCGGCCGACTTGAACGTGTCGTACATCAGCGAGGTGAGGGTGTCGCCCATCTCGTACTGGCCCTTGGCGGCGTTCCAGCCGTAGTCGCCGGCCAGCTCCCAGATCATCGCGCCGCCGATGCCGCGGTCCGCCACGTAGTCGGCCTTGGCCCCGACCGACTGCTCGTCCTCGGTGGACAGGAAGACCTTCTTCTCGGCGTTCCACAGCCAGGGCGCGACCAGCGTCGCGTCGTACTTGCGGGCGTAGGTGCCCGTCAGCTTCGTGTCCGCCGGGAAGCCGTAGTCGGTGACGTAGTCGCCGACGATGCCCTTCTCCAGGTTCTTGGCGTGCCACATCGGGTTGGAGCCCGCCGGGGACTCCTTGCCGTTGGTGTCGAGGTCGTGCCAGAGGTTGTCGATGCCGACGGCGCCGTCCCCGCACTTGGTCAGGCCGGAGCCCGCCGGGCAGGCGGACGCGGCGGCCTTGCCCCACAGGCCGTCGGTGCCGCCCTGGACGTTCTTGTGGCCGCGGGTGTAGTACGGCAGCCCGATGTTGATGCGGCCGGCCGGCATCGAGCCCCGGAAGTAGTGGTAGGCCCAGTCGGTGTTGAGGTAGCCGATGCCGCCGTACTGGGCGCTGCCGTAGACGCCCGCAGCGGCCAGTTCGGCGTCCTTGCCGTCGTCGAAGAGCGAGGCGTTCGGGCCGACGTACTCGTTCCAGGCGCCGTGCAGGTCGTACGACATGATGTTGACGTAGTCCAGGTACTTCTGGACCTGGAAGGTCTCCATGCCGCGCAGCAGGTACCCCGAGGACGGCGCGGCCACGGACAGCAGATAGTGCCGGCCGTCCGCGGCGCCCGCGCGGTCGAGCTTCTCGCGCAGCGTCTTCATCAGCGCCGCGTAGCCCTTGACCAGCCCGGCCCGGCGGCCGTTCGCGAAGGACCAGTCGAGCGGGTTGCCCGCGTCCTTCATCGTCGTCGGGTACTCGTAGTCGATGTCGACGCCGTTGAAGCCGTACTTCCGGACGAAGTCGACCGCCGAGTCGGCGAAGGTGTCGATGCCGGCCTGGTTGACCGAGCCGTCGGCGTTGGTGGCCATCGAGTAGAAGCCGCCGGAGTCCACACGCGAGCCGTCGTCGGCGAAGTAGCCGCCCGTCTCGGCCCAGCCGCCCACCGAGATCATCGTCTTGACGTCCGGGTGCTGCTTCTTGAACTTGTTGAGCAGGTTGAAGTGGCCCTTGTAGGGCAGGTCCGGGTCCATCTCGGCGCCCGCGACCCCGGGCCAGGTCATGCCGGTGGCCGCGTTCTTCTCGCCGTCCGAGCCGACGGAGAGCCTGTTGCCGCCGTCGACGTGGGCGAAGGCGTAGTTGATGTGGGTGATCTTGTCCCACGGGATGTCCGAGGCGAGGTAGGCCGGCTTGCCGTCCTTGCCCGTGCGCCAGCCGGTGAAGTAGCCGATCACCCGGCGCGGGTGGTCGGCGCCCATCTTCTCCCGGCCCGCGGAGTCGTAGACCGAGCAGTAGGGGACGTCGGCACCGGGCGTTTGGTACAGGCCGTCGGGGCGGCAGGACTCCTGGCCGGCGGCCTGGGAGGCGGTCGCCGGGAGGCCGGCGAGCAGCAGGCCGGCGACGGCGGCCGCCGCCGCGAACAGGGCCGGCCCGGCTCTGTGGCGGGATCTGGAGCGTGAGGGGGAAGGCACAGTCGGTTCCTCTCCACGGAAGTTGCGCAGACAGTAGAGAGGACTAGACCAGTGAGTCAATAGGTATGGACCAATCTCAAGGCGACGGCGCGGCCGCCCAGTTGGCGCCATCCCAGACCGGCGATGACCACCCTGTGAGCCACTCCACACACTCCGTTCGCATGAAGGCGGATCAGGCGTGGCACACTGGCCCTGTACCAGAAGCAGCGCACTCCGGGGTCGGTGAAAGTCCGAACCGGCGGTTACAGTCCGCGACCCGGTCGCCTCCAGCGACCGGTTGACCAGGTGAAATTCCTGGACCGACGGTTAAAGTCCGGATGGGAGGCAGTGCGCGGCGGGCGAGCACACGTGCGCGCCGCCGATCTCTGGGGCACGTCCGTCACGGGCGGGCCCCGTCCGGCGTCGTCGCTCCCGGTGTTCCCGCCCGTCCCTTCTGTCGTTCGTCGACAGCCCCGGAGTCCGTGCCCGAAGAGGCAGGAGGACCCGGGAAGTGTTCACCGGAATCGTCGAAGAGCTGGGCGAGATCACCGCCGTCGAGACCCTCGACGACGCCTGTCGCTTCCGCCTGCGCGGCCCCGCGGTCACCGAAGGAGCCCGCCACGGCGACTCCATCGCCGTCAACGGCGTCTGCCTCACCGTCGTCGACCACGAGGGCGACGAGTTCACCGCCGACGTGATGGCCGAGACGCTGAACCGCTCCAGCCTCGGCGTCCTCGCCGTCGGCTCCCGCGTCAACCTGGAGCGCCCCACCGCCGTCGGCGCCCGGCTCGGCGGTCACATCGTGCAGGGCCACGTCGACGGCACCGGCGAGATCCTGGAGCGCAAGCCCTCCGAGCACTGGGAGATCGTCAAGATCTCCCTGCCCGCCGACCTCGCCCGCTACGTCGTGGAGAAGGGCTCCATCACCGTCGACGGCATCAGCCTCACCGTCGTCGACGCGGGACCCGACTTCTTCACCGTGAGCCTCATCCCGACCACCCTCGCGCTGACCACGCTCGGCATCAAGCAGCCCGGCGACCCGGTCAACCTCGAGGTCGACGTCATCGCCAAGTACGTCGAGCGGCTGCTCGGCACCCAGGGGGGCACCCGGTGAACTGGCTCAACTCCGAGGCGTTCACGCTCTTCGACCAGCACATCAAGTGGTCGGACATGATCGGCAACGTGATCGGTCTGCTCGGCCTCGCCCTCGGCTGGCGACGCTCGATCTGGACCTGGCCCGTGCAGTTCGTCTCCGGGCTCGTCCTCTTCGCGGCCTTCGCCACCGCCCACCTCTCCGGCAGCGCCGGCAAGCAGATCGTCGTCATGGTCGTCGCCGCCTGGGGCTTCTGGCAGTGGAACCGCGGCCGGCGGCAGACCCAGGACGGCTCCGTCGCCGTACGGTTCGCCACCTGGCGCGAACGCGGCGCCCTCGTCGCCGCGGCCGCCGTCGGCACCCTCGCGGTGGGCGCCCTGTTCACCGCCTACCCCACCCTGTCCTGGGACCCCTGGCCGGACGCGTACATCTTCGTCGGCACCGTCGTCGCCATGTACGCCCAGGCGCGCGGCATGGTCGAGTTCTGGTTCGCCTGGCTGCTGGTCGACCTCGTCGGCGTCCCGCTGAACTTCGCCAACGGCTTCGCCTTCTCCGGCTTCGTCTACGTCCTCTACGGCGCGCTCGTCCTGTGGGGCCTGCGCGACTGGTGGCTGCGCTCGCGCAACGCGGCCCGCCCCCTCCCGGAAGGAGCGCCCGCATGAGCACGGCACCCATCCTCTACAGCCCGGACGGCATCGACGACCTCTCCCTCGACCCGGTCGAGCGGGCGGTCGCGGACATCGCCGCCGGCCGGCCCGTGGTGGTCGTCGACGACGAGAACCGCGAGAACGAGGGCGACCTCGTCATCGCCGCCGAGAAGGCGACCGAGGAGATCGTCGCCTTCATGATGAGCGAGTGCCGCGGCCTGATCTGCGCGCCGATGGAGGGCGAGGAACTGGACCGGCTGCGCTTGCCGCAGATGGTCGCCGACAACACCGAGTCGATGAAGACCGCCTTCACCGTCTCCGTGGACGCCACCGCCGCCCACGGCGTCAGCACCGGCATCTCCGCCGCCGACCGCGCCACCACCCTCCGGCTCCTGGCCGGCGGCACCGCCGAGCCGACCGATCTGGTCCGCCCCGGTCACGTCTTCCCGCTGCGCGCCCGGCCCGGCGGTGTCCTCGTCCGCAACGGCCACACCGAGGCCGCCGTCGACCTCGCCCGCCTCGCGGGCCTGCGCCCGGCCGGCGCCATCGTGGAGATCGCCGGAGAGGACGGGCGCATGCTGCGGCTGCCCGAGCTGATCCCCTTCGCCCGCAAGCACGGCCTGACGATCATCTCCATCGAGGACCTGATCGCCTACCGGCGCAGCGAGGAACCCACGGTCCGCCGCGAGGCCGAGGTCCGGCTGCCCACGAAGCACGGCGAGTTCACGGCGTACGGCTACCGCTCCACCGTCGACGGCGTCGAGCACATCGCCCTCGTGCACGGCGAGATCGGCGACGGGAAGGACGTCCTGGTCCGCCTCCACTCCGAGTGCCTCACCGGCGACGTCTTCGGATCCCAGCGCTGCGACTGCGGCCCCCAGCTCGACGCCTCCCTGGACCGCATCCAGGCCGAGGGCAGGGGAGTGGTCGTCTACCTGCGCGGTCACGAGGGACGCGGCATCGGCCTGATGTCCAAGCTGCGCGCCTACGAACTCCAGGAGCGCGGCCGCGACACCCTCGACGCCAACCTGGAACTCGGCCTGCCCGCCGACGCCCGCGACTACGGCGCCGGGGCCCGGATCCTCGCCGACCTCGGCGTGCGCGCGGTCCGCCTCATGACCAACAACCCGGACAAGAGCGACGCCCTCGAACGGCACGGCGTCACGGTCACCGGCCGCGAACCGATGCCCGTCCAGGCGGGCGAGCACAACCTCCGCTACCTGCGCACCAAGCGGGACCGGATGGGACACGACCTGCCCTGGCTGGACACGACCCCCGTGTCCACCTGCGGCAACCAGTAAGCAAGCGAGACGAGGAGACACGTGAGCGGCAAGGGTGCACCGGAACTGTCCGTACGCAACGTCGGGGACCTCAGGGTCGCCGTGATCGCGTCGCAGTGGCACGACAAGGTGATGGACGGACTGGTGGACGGCGCCCTGCGCGCCCTGCGCGAGCTGGGGATCGACGAGCCGACCCTGCTCAGGGTCCCCGGCAGCTTCGAGCTCCCGGTGGTCGCCAAGGTCCTCGCGGGCCGCGGCTACGACGCGATCGTCGCCCTCGGCGTCGTCATCCGGGGCGGCACCCCCCACTTCGACTACGTGTGCCAGGGCGTGACCCAGGGCCTGGTCCAGGTCTCCGTCGAGACCGGCGTCCCCGTCGGCTTCGGCGTCCTCACCTGCGACACGGAGGAGCAGGCCCTGGACCGGGCCGGCATCGAGGGCTCCAGCGAGGACAAGGGGCACGAGGCGGTGACCGCGGCCGTCGCCACGGCGGCCACGCTCCGCTCAGTATCCGAACCGTGGCGCTAGGCCCGCCGGGGCACGCGTAAAGTGGGGGCCATCATGTCCAAGAAGACGTTCGAGGAGCTGTTCACCGAGCTCCAGCACAAGGCAGCCCACGGCGACCCCGCCACCTCCCGCACCGCCGAACTGGTCGACAAGGGCGTCCACGCCATCGGCAAGAAGGTCGTCGAGGAGGCCGCGGAGGTCTGGATGGCCGCCGAGCACGAGGGCAAGGACGCCGCCGCCGAGGAGATCTCGCAGCTGCTGTACCACGTCCAGGTCATGATGGTCGCCCGCGGCATCACCCTGGACGACGTCTACGCCCACCTGTAAGCCCCAGCACGCCTTCTCATTCCCCTTCACGCAAAGGAAGCCGACCTCATGCTGCGCATCGCCGTCCCCAACAAGGGTTCCCTGTCAGGCCCCGCGGGGGAGATGCTGCATGAGGCCGGCTACCAGCAGCGCCGCGAGTCCAAGGAACTGAGGATCGTCGACCCGGTCAACGAGGTCGAGTTCTTCTACCTCCGCCCCCGCGACATCGCGATCTACGTCTCCTCCGGCAAGCTCGACATCGGCATCACGGGCCGCGACCTCCTGGTCGACTCCGGCGCCCACGCCGAGGAGATCCTCCCGCTCGGCTTCGCCCGCTCCACCTTCCGCTTCGCCGGCAAGCCCGGCACCGCCACCGGCATCGACGACCTCAAGGGCCGCACCGTCGCCACCTCCTACGAGGGCATCGTCGCCGCCCACCTGGCCGACCGGGGCATCGACGCCTCCGTCGTCCACCTGGACGGTGCCGTCGAGACCGCCATCGAGCTCGGCGTCGCCGAGGTCATCGCGGACGTCGTCGAGACCGGCACCTCCCTGCGCAACGCGGGCCTTGAGGTCTTCGGCGAGCCCATCATGAAGTCCGAGGCCGTCGTCGTCCGCCGCTCGGGCGCCGAGCCCGACGAGACCACCGAGCCCAAGGTCCAGCAGTTCCTGCGCCGCCTCCAGGGCGTCCTGGTGGCCCGGACGTACGTGATGATGGACTACGACTGCCGGGTGGAGCAGCTGGAGAAGGCCGTCGCCCTCACCCCCGGTCTGGAGTCCCCGACGGTGTCCCCGCTGCACAACGAGGGCTGGGTCGCCGTCCGTGCGATGGTCCCCACCGGGGAGGCCCAGCGGATCATGGACGACCTCTACGAGATCGGTGCCCGGGCCATCCTGACCACGGCCATCCACGCCTGCCGGCTCTGATCCCCCTCCCCGTCTCGGAGCACGACCCGGAGACATGCCATGCCCGACACCACGCCGGACCACCTGCCGGCCCTGCCCGTCACCTTCCGCCCGGGCCGCACCCGTGCCGTCCTGATCGTCCTCGCGGCCGTCACCTTCGTGACCGTCACGACGCTCGGGATGCTACTGGCCGGCCTCGGCCCCGGCGAGCGCCTCAGCTTCGTGCTGACCGCCCTCCTCCTGGCGGGCGTGCTGCTCCTGCTGGCCCGGCCCCGGGTCGTCGCCGACGAGACGGGCGTCACCGTCGTCAACCTGACCGCCAGGCGCAACCTCGCCTGGCCCGAGATCCTCCGGGTCAACCTCCGCCAGGGCGACCCCTGGGTCTTCCTCGACCTCAGCGACGGCACCAGCCTGCCCGCGCTCGGCATCCAGCCGGGCATCGCCAGGCAGCGCGCCCTCGCCGACGCACGCGCCCTGCGCGACCTCGTGGAGGCCCGTTCCGGTGCCCTTCCCGAGGCCCCGCGTGACTGACGCGGCGCCGCCGACCCTGCCGCGGGCACCCTTTTCGTGATTAATCTGGGAACGAGGACGCGGGCGTCGCGTCCTCGCCCCCGTCGCTCCGCCCGGTGCGCGGGGTTCCTGCTACCCGAGGAGTGACTCCCTCCGGCGATGGACGGACCGTCCTGCAGTACCTGCGTCGCCCCCTGTTGTGACACCCCACAGGCGGCGGCCTCATGACCACCCCCCTGCTGCTCCTGGCAGCCGCGTTCCTGCTGATTCTCGCCAACGGCTTCTTCGTCGCGGCCGAGTTCGGCCTGGTGACCGTAGAACGTCCCGACGCCGAACAGGCCGCCGCGGCCGGTGACCGGCGCGCCCACCGGGTCGTCGAGTCCCTGAAGGAGCTGTCCTTCCAGCTCTCCGGCACCCAGCTCGGGATCACCATCACCTCCCTCGTCGTCGGCATGCTCGCCGAACCGGCGCTCGCCCAGCTGCTCGACGGCCCCTTCACGGCGATCGGCGTCCCCGACGGCGCCGTGTCCGGTGTGTCGGTCGTCGTCGGCATGCTGCTGGCCTCGGCGGTCCAGATGGTCATCGGCGAGCTGGTGCCCAAGAACTGGGCGGTGTCCAAGCCGCTGCAGGTCGCGCGCTTCGTCGCCGGGCCCCAGCACGCCTTCGCCCGCCTCTTCCACCCGGTGATCTCCGCGCTCAACACCGTGGCCAACCGCCTGGTCCGCACGCTGGGCATCGAGCCCGCGGAGGAACTTGCCTCCGCCCGCACCCCCGGCGAACTGGTCTCCCTGGCCCGGCACTCCGCCCGGGCAGGCGCCCTGGAGCAGGACACCGCCGACCTCTTCGTACGTACCCTCTCCCTCGGCGAACTGACGGCCCAGCACGTCATGACCCCCCGCGTGAAGGTCAGCGCCCTGCACTCCTCGGCCACCGCCGAGGACGTGGTCAACCTGACCCGCGCCACCGGTCTGTCCCGCTTCCCGGTCTACCGGGAGAAGATCGACGAAATCGTCGGCATGGTCCACCTCAAGGACGCCCTCGCGGTACCCGTGCACGACCGGTTGCGCACTCCGGCCGGCCGGATCGCCCGCCCGGCGCTGCTGGTCCCCGAGACCCTGCCCGTACGACCGCTGCTCACCCGGCTGCGCAGCGAGCAGCCCATCGCGGTCGTCGTCGACGAGTACGGCGGCACCGCCGGCGTCGTCACCCTGGAGGACATCGTCGAGGAGATCGTCGGCGAGGTCCGCGACGAGCACGACGGCCTCGACGTGCCCGAACTGGCCCCCGCCCCGCCCGAGGACGGCCGGCCCGCCTGGGACGTCGACGGCAGCTGCCGCGTGGACGCCCTGCGCCGCGTCGGCCTGGACGCCCCCGAGGGACCGTACGAGACCGTGGCCGGACTCGTCGCCGACCTGCTCGGCCGCATCCCGGCCGTCGGCGACCGCGCCGAGCTGCCCGGCTGGCGGCTCTCGGTGCGCCAGGTCGGCCACTACCGCGCCGAACGGATACGCCTGGTGCGCACCGCGCCGGTCTCCGTCCTGGAGGCCGCCCGATGAGCATCCTGCAACTCCTCTTCGCCGCCCTGCTCGTGCTCGCCAACGGCTTCTTCGTCGGCGCCGAGTTCGCGCTCGTCTCCGTGCGCCGCAGCCAGATCGAACCGCTCGGCACCGCCCGCGCCCGGCAGGTGCTGTACGGCCTGGAGCGGCTGCCGCAGATGATGGCCGCCGCCCAGTTCGGCATCACCGTCTGCTCGCTGACCCTCGGCGCGGTCGCCGAGCCGACCGTCGCCCACCTGCTGGAGCCGGTCTTCGAGTGGGTCCACCTGCCGCACGGCATGATCCACCCGCTCGGCTACGTCATCGCGCTGGCCGCCGTGGTCTTCTGCCACCTGGTCATCGGCGAGATGGTCCCGAAGAACCTCGCCATGGCCGCCCCCGAGAAGGCCGCGCTGTGGCTCAGCCCCGGCCTCGTGGCGTTCGCCCGGCTGTGCAGGCCCATCACCGTGGCGCTCGGCGCCTGCGCGCAGGGCATCCTGCGGCTCTTCCGCGTCGAGCCCAAGGACGAGGTCGAGGCCGTCTTCACCAGCGAGCAGCTCAACCGCCTGGTGGAGGACGCCGGCCAGGCGGGTCTCCTCGACCCGGAGGAACAGGAACGCCTCGAGGACGCCCTGGAACTGGGCTCCCGCCCGGTGACCGACGTGCTCCTCCCGCGTGAGTCCCTGGTCACGGTCAGCCCCTCGGTCACACCGGGGGAGATCGTCGGGCTCACCGCCCGCACCGGGTACTCGCGCTTCCCGATCGCGGCGGAACAGGGTGCCTTCATGGGCTATCTGCACGTCAAGGACGTACTCGACCTGGAGGAGTCCGACCGCGCGGTTCCCCAGCACCTGTGGCGCCCGATGACCACGCTCCGGCCCGAACTCCCCCTGGACGACGCCCTCACGGTGATGCGCCGAGCGGCCACCCACCTGGCCCAGGTCACGGACGCGTCGGGCAAGGTCCTGGGCCTGGTCGCCCTGGAGGACGTCCTGGAACTCCTGGTCGGCGAGGTGAGAGACCCGGCCCACAGGGACAGAGAGGTAACCCTGGCCACGTAGCACCGCCGTTGCCGCCGCTGCGGGCAGTCGTGCCTCCGCCACCCGGTGCCTGAAGGCCTGGGAGGTGCCTCCAGGGCGGCACGGGTGGGCGCAGCGGCGCCCCGCCACGCCGGGCCGCGCACCCACCCGCCCCCGCACCGAGGCGCGGCTCCTACACGGCCGACGGCCCCCCTGGGCCCCGCCCCGACAACACTTCCCCGTACGCCTGCATCAGATCCGGCAGCCGCAACGTCGCCAGATCGTCCCGGCTCAACACCCCCGGACACACGGACAACCGCAGATCCCGGTACGCACAGCTCTTCTCGTACAGCGTCCGCAGGAACCGCCCGTTCCCCAACTCGTCGATCCACCCCTGATCCACCACGTGCCCGGCGATCGACCGCAGCTCGTCCAGGGCCTCCTCGTCCCACACGTCCCCGTTCTCCGCCGCGAGCACCTCCCCGATCGAGGTCAGTTCCAGCGGCCGGTACGAGGGAAAGTCCACTCGCGTCGTGAAGCGTGACGACAGACCGGGATTGGCACCCAGCAACCGGTCCATGCCCTCCGGATAGCCGGCCAGGATCACCACCAGGTGGTCCCGGTTGTCCTCCGCCCGCTTCAGCAGCACCTGCAGCGCCTCGTCGCCGTACGCGTCGCCCTTGCCGTACCCGGAGTTGGACAGCGAGTACGCCTCGTCCACGAAGAGCACGCCGCCGAGCGCGGAGTCGATCAGCTCGTTGGCCTTCACCGCGGTCTGGCCCAGGTACTCGCCGACCAGATCGGCCCGCTGTGCCTCCACGAGGTGGTCGCCGCCGAGCAGTCCGAGAGCGTAGAAGACGCGGCCCAGGATGCGGGCCACGGTGGTCTTCCCGGTGCCGGAGGGGCCGGAGAAGACGAAGTGACGTTTGGGCGGCTGCACGGGCAGGCCCTGCCCGGCCCGCAGCCGTGCCATGTTCAACTGCGCGGACAACGCCTTGACCTGCCGTTTCACCGGTTCGAGGCCCACCATTCGCTCCAGCTCCGCGAGCGCCTCCTCCAGCAGTGCGGGATCGGTGGGTCCGGTGGGCAGGGACGGGTCCGGCCCACCCGCCCTCTCGCGGACCGACGCTCCGCCGAGTGGCGGCAGCGGGGCGGACAGCGGGGGCTCGGGGGCGGAGAGCTTCACGCCGCGCTCCTCGGTGCCGAAGAGGGGGTCGAGTCCGTCCAGGCCGTCCGTTCCCGCACCGGCCTGCGCGAGCCCCGCGAGGTCGGTCGGATCGTCGTAGTCGTCGCCCTCGGCGATCGCGGCCAGCCGGGCCGAGGTGTCCATGAAGGCGGGGTCGACGCGGTGCACCGCCCGGTACAGCGGGAGCGCGGCGGCGCTGCGCCCGGTGCCCTCGTGGGCCCGCGCCAGCCAGTAGCGCAGCTCCTTGCGCTGCGGCTGCTCGCTGCGGCACCGCATCAGGGCCGCCGACAGCAGCGGCTCGGCCTGCCCGAACATCTCCAGGCGGACCCGGGCCATGCCGCTGAACAGACCGGCCTCGATGCCCAGTAACGGGTCGCCGAGCAGCGGGTCGGTGTGCCGGACGAGCTGTTCCCAGTCCTTGACGAGATACGCACGGCAGGCGTGCAGGAAGCGGACCTGGGGGTCGGAGTCCACCGGCGGCAGCCCGGCCAGCGCCCGGTCCAGCTCCGGGACGTGCCGGCCGTCCAGCCAGTGCGAGGCGTGCGCCAGCAGCAGATCGCGCGGGTTCTCCAGCACCGGCTGCACCCACCAGCCCAGCCAGTACCAGGAGTTGAGCATCCGGCGATGACGGGCCCGCTGCTCGCCGAAGCGGTCGCGGTTGCGGAACATTCGCAGGAGCGCGTTCGTGGTGTCGACGCGCAACGCGTGCAGTCCCAGCCAGCCGTCGGCCATCGTGGGATCGATCCGCACCGCCGTCCGGAACTCCTCCTCCGCCTGCGGGTAGGCCCCCATGGTGTAGGCGTCCACGCCGCGCAGCCAGGCGAGTTCGGCCGGGGCCTGTGGGCCCTGCGTGCCGAAGTCCATCACGTCCCCCACCTACCGTGCCCCCGTCGGTAAGCCGCCGAGCCGTCGCCCGTCGGCCGCCTCGGTCAACGGCTTTGCCGTGGACCGGAGTTGCAGGTGCGTGCGGCAATCTCCGGTAGCTCGCACCGAGGGCATCGTACCCGCGGCGGTCTTTCCTCCGAAGGGTGCGGGAGGGGCCGTTCCACGAGGTCGGAGGGGTGGGAGCACACGGCCCGTCGGTCACCGAGGGTGAGCGTTCGGCGTCGCGGAGGAGCCGGAGAACGCGCTCAGGGCAGAACGAAGCCCCCGATCACGGGGGAACAACCGGGGGCTTCGCGTCTGCCGGCGGCTTCGAACTGCCGCACATTCAGAACGTAAGACCTGTACGGCCCCCGGGTCAAGCGAAGTTGGGGCACGTCGGCGGGTTGCGGGGGCGTGATCTTCACGGGTTCAACACATCGCGGATGGCCCGTCACTTTAAGTGAGGAAGTGGGCTCCGGTGGAGGTTCCCGCAGGCCCCGGCAGCACCTCGTACCCCTGTTCGCGCTGTCGCACCAGAAGGTGCGCGAAGGGGCGTGAGGGGTCCTCGGCGAAGTGCCGGCGCTCGGCCGGGATCCATCCCTCCCAGAACGTCCGCTGCTCCGCTCCGTCGCGCGCCCGTCCGCGCTCCCACGCCCGCTCGCGGGGTACGTCCATCCAGAGCAGCCCGGCCAGGTGCGGCCGCAGTGCCGCCCGGCCCGCTCCGACACCCTCGACGAGGATCACCGGAGCGGGGGGCAGCGGGCGTGGCGCCCCGAAACGCCGGGTCCGCCAGTCGTACGGCGTGTAGTGCGCCGTCTCACCGTGTCGCAGGGGCTCGATCACCTGGCGGAGCAGTCGCCCGGTCCAGTCGAACAGCTCGTCGTGACTGGCGATGTCGTCGAGGTGCAGCACCGGCGCGCCGCCCAGCCCGGCCGCCAGCCGTCCGGCGAACGTGGACTTCCCGGACCCGGCGTGTCCGTCGACGCCGATCAGGCGCACGGGCCCGCAGGAGGGGGGAAGCCGGCGGAGCCGGGCTGCTAGATCGAGGATGGCGGATCCCGTGGACAGGAGGGCGGAGGCGGTCACCCGCACTCTAACCACCCCACGCCCCCGGCCCCCGCGCCCAGATGCCGCGCCCCCCGCCCCGCCACTGGTCGACACCAATATTGGTGGCGTGGCGTGCGTGGAAGTGCTGGCAGGACCGGGCGCCTGCGGCCATAGTTGGCGCACGAACGTGCAACGACGGACCCGCCCGACCCGGACACCTGGGGGTCTCCCGCCCATGAGCAGAGTCGAACAGCCGTCCCGCAGGACCCTCCTGGCCGCGGCCGTCGCGGCGGCCGCCGTGGCGGGCGGCGCGATCCCGGCCACCGCCCAGGCCGCGCCCGCCGCGGGCACCGGCGGAGGCGCCACGGGCCCCGGCCGGGCCGCCTCCCGGCGACCGGTCGACTACCACGCCTGGACCACGTTCCGGGACTGGCGGCAAGGGAGCGCCCGGGGGGTCCGCCCCGTCGCGGGCACCCGCCCAGGCGTCGTGATCGGCGCCCCGGCCGGCACCACCGACTACACGGACCCGCACACCGGCACCACCGCCGCCTGGGAGTACGCGACCTGGACCTCGCCCGTCCACCGGCTCGCGGTGCCCTCGACGGAGGTCATCGCCTCCTGGAACGCGCACACGCCGAGCGGCACCTGGATCCAGGTCGAGCTGAAGGGCACCTACTCCGACGGCACGGACACGCCCTGGTACGTGATGGGCCGCTGGACGGCCGGCGACGGCGAGCAGGACATCAGGCGGACCTCGGTAGACGACCAGAGCGACGGCAGAAGCAGCATCTGGACCGACACGTTCTCGATCGACGACGCCTCCACCGGCCTGCGTCTTGCCTCCTACCGGCTCCGGCTCACCCTCCACCGCCGTCCCGGCACGCACAGCACGCCCACCGTCTGGCGGCTCGGCGCGATGGGCTCCGACATCCCCGACCGCTTCACCGTCCCGGCCTCCACCCCGCGCCACGCCGGGGAACTGCGCGTCCCGCGCTACTCGCAGGAGATCCACAAGGGCCAGTACCCCGAGTACGACAACGGCGGCGAGGCCTGGTGCAGCCCCACCTCCTCGCAGATGATCATCGAGTACTGGGGCGGCCGTCTCACCGAGGAACAGCTCGCCTGGGTCGACCCCTCCTACCCCGACCCGCAGGTCTGCCACGCCGCCCGGTACACGTACGACAACCAGTACGAGGGCTGCGGCAACTGGCCCTTCAACGCCGCCTACGCCGCCACGTTCAAGGGCCTCCAGGGCGTGGTCACCCGCCTCGGCTCCCTCGCCGACCTGGAGACGCTGATCGCGGCCGGCATCCCGGCCATCACGTCCCAGTCGTTCCTGGAGGAGGAGCTGACCGGGTCGGGCTACGGCACCTCGGGCCACCTGATGACCGTGATCGGCTTCACCGCCGACGGCGACGTGATCGCCAACGACCCGGCCTCGGACGACAACGACGCCGTGCGCCGCGTCTACAAGCGGCGCGAGTGGGAGAACATCTGGCTCAGGACCAAGCGGTACAACGCCAGTGGCAAGGTCGTCTCCGGCACCGGCGGCGTCTGCTACCTGTACTTCCCGG
The DNA here is from genome assembly GCF_000772045.1 of Streptomyces sp. CCM_MD2014. Lineage (GTDB taxonomy): Bacteria > Actinomycetota > Actinomycetes > Streptomycetales > Streptomycetaceae > Streptomyces > Streptomyces salinarius. Next base: position 7,211,370 of record NZ_CP009754.1, read on the forward strand.
CCCACCCGAGCCCGCGTCAGCGCAAGGCCCTCGCGGCGGTGGGCGTGCGCTGACCGGCCCCGCTGTGACCAAGCTCTCGGCCGCAAAAGCCGCTCACGGTGGCAAGGTGGACACCGTGAGCGGGGGGACTCCGCCCAACCCGAAGCCCGAGACCAGCGAGAAGCCATGACCGCACACACCGCAGCCGCCACCCGTGTCCGTACCGGCGGCCCCAAGGAAGACGGCCCGAAGATCCTCGAACACGTCATGGGCTGGACCCTCGTCGTAGTGGTCGCGATGCTCGTCGTTCAGCTGGGCCTTCTGTGACGTGACCCGCGGACCGTCTGCGACGTGACCCGGGTGTGACCTGCCCCACGACCCGACCTGCCATACTGCGGATGTCCCGCCGCCCGTAGGAGACCAGGGTCGAAATTGAATATCAGTCAACAACGTGCCGACGCCCGTCCCCGGGCGCGCGGCACCGAGCGCTCGGCTGCGCGCCGCGCCGAACTCATCGCCATCGGGCGGAGGTTGTTCGCCGACACGTCGTACGACGCGCTCTCGATGGACGACATCGCCCGTCAGGCGCATGTCGCCAAGGGGCTGATCTACTACTACTTCCAGTCCAAGCGGGGCTACTACCTGGCGATCGTCCAGGACTCCGTCGCCGACCTCGTCACCACCGCGGCACGCGGCACCGAACTGCCGCAGGTGGACCGCGTCCAGCGCACCATCGACGGCTATCTGCGCTACGCCGAACACAACCAGGCCGCCTACCGCACCATCGTCAGCGGCGGCGTCGGCTTCGACGCCGAGGTGCACGCCATCCGGGACGGGGTGCGCGAGGCGATCGTCGTCACCATCGCCGAAGGGGCGTACGGGCGCTCGGACATCGGGCCGCTCGCCCGCATGGGCCTGCTCGCCTGGGTGTGCAGCGTCGAGGGCGCCACCCTGGACTGGATCGGCCGGCCGGAACTGCCCCGCGAGACCATGCGCGAGCTGCTGGTGAAGTCGCTGGGCGGCACGCTGCGCGCCATCGAGGAACTGGACCCCGCCTACCCGGCCCCGGCGCCGGCCCGCCGCGACGAATCCTGACGCCGACGCCCGGACGACGCGTGACGGAGGGGTGGAGACCCGAGCCGGTCTCCGCCCCTCCGCCCCCCGTTGCGTGCCGGGTGGTTCAGTCGATCGCCTTGATCAGCTCACCGTTGGCGGTGTCGCCGCTCAGCTCCCAGAAGAACGTGCCGCCGAGGCCCTGTTCGTTCTTGTAGGCCATCTTGGTCGCGATGGTCTGCGGGGTGTCGTAACTCCACCAGTCGTCACCGCACTTGGCGTACGCGGTGCCGCCCACGGTTCCGGTCGCCGGGCAGCTGGTCTTGAGCACCTTGTAGTCCTCGATGCCGTTCTCGTACGTGCCCTTCGCCGGGCCGGTCGCGGTGCCGCCCGGTTCCGTCTGGGTGACGCCCGTCCAGCCGCGCCCGTAGAAGCCGAGCCCGAGCAGGAGCTTCGACGACGGGATACCGAGCCCCTTGAGCTTCGCGATCGTCGCCGAGGTGTGGAAACCCTCCTTCGGGATGCCGGAGTACGAGGTCAGCGGCGAGTGCGGGGCGGTCGGCCCGGTGGCGTCCCACGCGCCGAAGAAGTCGTACGTCATCGGGTTGTACCAGTCGACGTACTGGGCGGCGCCCGCGTAGTCCGCCGCGTCGATCTTGCCGCCGGAGGTGGCGTCGGCCGTGATCGCCGCCGTGACCAGGTAGTCCTGGCCGAACTTGGCGCGCAGGGCGCCCATCAGCTTCGGGAAGGCCTCGCGTCCGCTGGTGTCGCAGGTCAGGCCGCATGCGTTCGGGTACTCCCAGTCGATGTCGATGCCGTCGAAGACGTCGGCCCACTGGGAGTTCTCGACCAGGTCGTAGCAGGACTGGGCGAACGCCTCCGGGTTCTGCGCGGCCTGCGCGAAGCCGCCGGACCAGGTCCAGCCGCCGAAGGACCACAGGATCTTGAGGTCGGGGTGCTTCTTCTTCAGCTTGAGCAGCTGGTTGAAGTTGCCGCGCAGCGGCTGGTCCCAGGTGTCGGCGACGCCGTCGACGGACTCGGCCGCGGTGTAGGCCCGGTCGGTCGCCGCGTAGGCGTCGCCCATGGCGCACTTTCCGCCGGTGACGTTGCCGAACGAGTAGTTGATGTGGGTGAGTTCGCCGGCGGAGCCCGACGACTCGATGTTCTTGACGTGGTAGTCGCGGTCGTAGACGCCCCATTCGGTGAAGTAGCCGACGACCTTGGACCCGGCCGCGGCCTGGGCGGCGGGTGCCCCGGCGGTCGCCGTGGCCGGACCGGCGCCGGCCAGCAGCCCGGCGCCCAGGGCGGCGGTGCACAGGGCGGAGAGCAGCGTCCGGAGGGGGCGGACGCGGGGGAGGTGCGGGACGTGCATCGGGTGTCTCCTCGTGGGGGGAAGAGGGAACGCGCGCCGATTGGCATGAACGCGGTAAGGCGTTCGGTTCGTCACCGTAGGAGGACTAGACCAGTACGGTCAATGGTTCGGACCATTCTCGACGCCGGAAGCCGGAAATCCCGGCCCTCCGGGCGCGGCGCGGGCCATTCTCCGAATTCTTCGAGTAAGCGGTCGTTAACTGGTGACTCCGTGCCTCCGATCGGGCATACTCACAGCGCACAGCCGCTGGTCAGCCGCTTCCGCGACCCGGGAGTGCGAGCATCGGCCAGGCCCGAACGACCCGGCGGAGCCGCCTCCACCCAAGGCGCACGTCCGCCGATGTGCCCGACAGGGAGGAGAGCGTCGCCATGCCCGACCGCGCCCCGCAGCAGGTGGACCGGCAACTGCCCACGGACGAGGCACGGGATCTGATCTCGCTCGTCCGCGACATCGCGCAGCGTGAGATCGCCCCGAGCGCGGCCGAGGGGGAGGACGCCGGACGCTTCCCGCGCGAGGTCTTCACCCTCCTGTCCGAATCCGGCCTTCTCGGACTGCCCTACGACGCCGAGTTCGGCGGCGGCGAGCAGCCCTACGAGGTCTACCTCCAGGTCCTCGAGGAACTCGCCGCGGCCCGGCTCACCGTCGGCCTCGGAGCCAGCGTGCACACGCTCGCCTCCTACGCGCTCGCGACCTACGGCACCAAGGAGCAGCAGACCGAGCACCTGCCCGCCATGCTGGGCGGCGGCCTGCTCGGCGCCTACTGCCTCTCCGAACCCGCCTCCGGCTCCGACGCCGCCTCGCTGCGCACCAGGGCCGTGCGCGACGGCGACGACTGGGTGATCACCGGCACCAAGGCGTGGATCACGCACGGCGGCGTCGCCGACTTCTACACCGTGATGGCGCGCACGGGCGAGGAGGGACCGCGCGGCATCACCGCCTTCCTGGTGCCCGGTGACGCCGAGGGCCTGAGCGCCGCGGTGCCCGAGAAGAAGATGGGACTCAAGGGCTCGCCCACGGCGCAGGTCCACCTGGACGGGGTGCGGGTCCCCGACGCCCGGCGCATCGGCGAGGAGGGGCAGGGCTTCGCGATCGCCCTGTCCGCGCTCGAATCCGGCCGGCTCGGCATCGCCGCCTGTGCGATCGGTGTGGCCCAGGCGGCGCTGGACGAGGCGGTGTCCTACGCGGCCGAGCGGCGGCAGTTCGGCAAGCCGATCGCCGACTTCCAGGGGCTGCGCTTCATGCTCGCCGACATGGCGACGCAGATCGAGGCCGGCCGTGCGCTGTACCTGACCGCGGCCCGGCTGCGCGACGCCGGACGTCCGTTCGCCAAGCAGGCCGCCATGGCCAAGCTGCACTGCACCGACACGGCGATGCGGGTCACCACCGACGCCGTGCAGATCCTCGGCGGGTACGGCTACACCGCCGACTTCCCGGCGGAGCGGTACATGCGCGAGGCCAAGGTGCTGCAGATCGTCGAGGGCACCAACCAGATCCAGCGGATGGTCATCGCCCGTCACCTCGCGGGTCCCGAGGAGCGGTGAGGCCGGCGGCGACGGTGAAGTCGCCGCCGACCCGGAAGTCGCCGGTGGTGAAGAAGTCACCCGTGGCGAAGAAGTCGCCGAGCCCGCGCGGGGGTTCCGCGAGCCTCACCCACTCCGGGTCGTGGCGCCCCGGCAGGGTGCGGCCGCCGTCGGCCCAGGCCCGCATCAGCTCGCGGTAGATCGGCGGGTCCGGGATCTGCGGGGCCGGGGGAACCGGTCCCGCGGGCACCGGTACGAACACGCGGCGCCGACTCCCGGTCGACGAGTACGTGGGGGTCATACCCGGGCAACGCGTCGCAGTGCGGACAGGTCACCGGCGGGCGTATTCGAGCGTGAGTTCGCGGGCGTCCACGGGCATGTGCCGCTTTCCGCCACGGTCCTGACGCCCCGTCGGCCGCCCCTGCGATCAGGGGGTCGGGCCACGGTCCCGAACGGGGCGTCCGGACGCCTCAGGCCGCTTCGCGCCGCATCGTCGGCATCCGCATCGGGCGCGAGCCCGGACCGCCGACGTGGGAGAAGGGCTGGGTCCGCCAGTCGAGGCCCCGGGGGAGCGTCAACAGCAGGGCGGTGTCCTGCTCGTGCGGCTGGAACGACTCGTCCGCCGGGCGCGCCTCGGTGGCCCGGCGGCCGGTGCCGGCGCAGACCGTGAGCCCGAACGGGTTCCACGGCGAGGCGCACAGCGCGTGCTCCGGCAGCGTCTCCTCGTCCGCCAGCAGTGCGATGGGCTGCGCGCAGTCCGGGCAGATCACCCGGTACATCTCGAAGGTGTCGTAGGCGTCGAGTTCCTCGTCCTCGAAGGCGTCCGGTTCGACGCCCTCCGATACGGGCTCGACGACCGGCTGCTGCCGCTTGGACGCGGTACGACCAGGGCGCTTAAGACTCTGCATGGGATCTCCCCCTCGGGCTGGGCCGTGACGGCACTGCGGCCTCGACCACAGCAAGCACTTCCCGTCCCCCCTCCGGGGTAATCACGAGAACATTACGGAGAACGTTCAACCAGTGTGGTCTTCGTCACATGCCGCTCGCAGATGCCCCCTGCGGCGGGTTTGTCCCCGCTCGGCTCGCGTCCGGCGCCCCGTCGGATCACGAACGGGGCATGACCTGGGCCGCTCGGCTATCCGAGGAGATCAACCGCACTGTAGGTTCTTGCGCCATGGAGGAGCTGGACCGACAGATCGTGCAGCTGCTCGTCAAGGACGGGCGGATGAGCTACACCGACCTGGGCAAGGCCACGGGCCTGTCCACGTCGGCCGTGCACCAGCGGGTGCGGCGGCTGGAACAGCGTGGCGTCATCCGCGGTTACGCCGCGGTCGTCGACCCGGAGGCCGTCGGGCTGCCGATGACCGCCTTCATCTCGGTGAAACCGTTCGACCCCAGCGCCCCCGACGACATCGCGGACCGCCTCGCCGGCGTCCCCGAGATCGAGGCCTGCCACAGCGTCGCGGGCGACGAGAACTACATCCTCAAGGTCCGGGTGGCCACCCCGCACGAGCTGGAGGAACTGCTCGCGCGCGTCCGCTCCCTCGCCGGTGTCTCCACCCGCACCACCGTCGTCCTCTCGACCCCCTACGAGTCACGGCCGCCGCGGATCTGACCGGCCCCGCGAGACGGCGCCGGGCGACGCCGGCCACCCGCGCCGCCCCGGCTGCCGGGCGGCGTCCGTGAGGGGCGAGACTGGTGTCCATGAGTGAGTCCACCACCCCGTCCTCGACCGTCCTGCTGCGCCGCGGCGAGGTCCACAGTCCCGCCGACCCCTTCGCCACGGCCATGGTCGTCGAACGCGGCCAGGTCGCCTGGGTCGGCTCGGAGGGCGCCGCGGACGCCTTCGCGGACGGGGTCGACGAGGTGATCGACCTGGACGGCGCCCTCGTCACCCCGGCGTTCACCGACGCACACGTGCACACCACCGCCACGGGCCTCGCGCTCACCGGCCTGGACCTGTCCGGCGCCCCGACCCGCGAGGCGGCCCTCGCCCTCGTACGGGACTTCGCCGCCGCCCGCCCGGACGACCGGGTGCTCCTCGGGCACGGCTGGGACGCCGCCCGCTGGCCCGACGGGCAGCCCCCGACGCGTGCCGAACTGGACGCGGCCACCGGCGGCCGCCCCCTCTACCTCAGCCGTATCGACGTCCACTCGGCCGTCGTCACCACCGCGCTGCTGGACCTGGCGCCCGGTGGCCTCGCCCGCGGCGACGGCCCGCTCACCGGCGACGACCACCACGCCGTACGCGCCGCCGCCCTCGGGGCCGTCACCCCGGCCCAGCGCGCCGGCGCCCAGCGCGCCGCCCTCGCGCACGCCGCCTCCCTCGGCATCGGAACCGTTCACGAATGCGCAGGCCCGGAGATCTCCTCCGAAGACGACCTGACCGGCCTGCTGCGCCTCTCGGCCGAGGAGCCCGGGCCGCGGGTCATCGGCTACTGGGCCGAGCAGGACGTCGACAAGGCGCGGGAACTGGGCGCCGTCGGCGCCGCCGGCGACCTCTTCGTCGACGGCTCCCTCGGCTCGCACACCGCCTGCCTGCACCAGCCCTACGCCGACGCCGGACACACCGGCACCGCCCACCTGGACGCCTCCGCAGTGGCCGCGCACGTCGTCGCCTGCACCGAGGCGGGCCTCCAGGCGGGCTTCCACGCCATCGGCGACGCCGCCGTGACCGCCGTCGTGGAGGGAGTGCGCGCCGCCGCCGACAAGGTGGGCCTCGCCCGCGTCCGCGCCGCCCGCCACCGGATCGAGCATGCCGAGATGCTCACCCCGGAGACCGTCGCGGCCTTCGCCGAACTGGGCCTGACCGCCTCGGTCCAGCCCGCCTTCGACGCGCTCTGGGGCGGCGAGGACGGCATGTACGCACAGCGCCTGGGCACCGAGCGGGCCCGCACGCTCAACCCCTACGCGGCCCTGCTGCGCGCCGGCGTGCCGCTCGCCTTCGGCTCCGACAGCCCCGTCACACCCCTCGACCCGTGGGGCACGGTCCGGGCCGCCGCCTTCCACCGCACTCCGGAGCACCGGGTCTCCGTCCGCGCCGCGTTCACGGCGCACACGCGCGGCGGCTGGCGGGCGATCGGCCGCGACGACGCGGGCGTCCTGGTGCCGGGCGTGCCCGCGGACTACGCCGTGTGGCGTACCGGCGACCTCGTGGTCCAGGCCCCCGACGACCGGGTCGCGCGCTGGTCGACCGACCCGCGCTCGGGCACGCCCGGCCTGCCCGACCTCACCCCCGGCCGGGACCTGCCCGTCTGCCTGCGTACCGTGGTCGGCGGCCGGACCGTCTTCGTACAGCCGGGCGAGTGATCTCCACGGCCGACGGGGCGATGATCTTCGCAGGGCCACGACCTGCTTCGCCGCCGGGCTGACCTGCGCATTGATGGAAAAGGCGCAGGTCGAACGACTGTTGACAGGCGGCGGCGGGGGGCCGGTAGGTTCGGCGGAGTCCACCACCGGACGCCCGACCGGGGAATCTTCCGCATACGCGTCGCGGCGCCGCTGAGTCAGGGACGGTGTGCCGCACCGGGGTACCGTCACTGGGAGCCAGGCTCAGTGCCCGCACCGCGACGAGGGAACGTTCCGGCCGGTCGGGAGGTGTGACCCGGGTGGGGCCCGGGCGCTCAGTAGACAACGACCCAGGTCGACCCGCAGCCGGCGGGTCCCGGGCCGGCCCGAAGGGCGCCGGGCCCCCATCCGTCGCACAACGTCCCGAAACGGCTATCGCTACCCCGCTTTCCGGGAACCGACACCACCGTAGGACCGTCCTGTCACGTTGACGCAGGCCGCGGCGATTATGGTGGTCCTCTGCGTACGGACACGAAGGGGCAGTGGTGAACGACGGCGACGGGACGCCCGCGGCTGCGGGGCGTGAGAGGCGGTTCGGCCCGCTGGGCACGGCCCTGGTGATCATTCCGACCTACAACGAGGCGGAGAACATCAAGGCGATCGTCACGCGCGTGCGCGAGGCCGTCCCCGAGGCACACGTGCTCGTGGCCGACGACAACAGCCCCGACGGCACCGGCAGGCTCGCCGACGAACTGGCGGCCGCGGACGACCACGTCCAGGTCATGCACCGCAAGGGCAAGGAAGGGCTGGGCGCCGCCTACCTCGCGGGCTTCCGCTGGGGCCTGGAGCACGGCTACGGCGTGCTGATCGAAATGGACGCCGACGGCTCCCACCAGCCCGAGGAACTGCCCCGTCTGCTGACCGCCCTCAAGGGCGCCGACCTGGTGCTCGGCTCCCGCTGGGTGCCGGGCGGGCGCGTGGTGAACTGGCCCAAGTCCCGCGAGTTCATCTCGCGCGGCGGCAGCATGTACTCGCGGATCGCGCTCGATCTGCCCCTGCGCGACATCACCGGCGGCTACCGCGCCTTCCGCCGCGAGACCCTGGAAGGTCTCGGCCTCGAGGAGGTCGCCTCGCAGGGGTACTGCTTCCAGGTAGACCTCGCCCGCCGGGCGATCAAGGCCGGATACCACGTGGTCGAGGTGCCGATCACGTTCGTCGAGCGCGAACTCGGCGACTCCAAGATGAGCCGCGACATCCTCGTCGAGGCCCTGTGGCGGGTCACCACCTGGGGTGTGGGGGAGAGGGTCGGCAAGGTCCTGGGGCGCGACAAGCGGTCCGACGCGGTGCCCGGCGGGCCGGAGGCGCACGGCGGCAAGCCGACGAAGCCTGCGGAGCCGACGAAGGTGCCCGACGGCAACGCCTGACCGGCTCCCTATGCCGCCCGACCGGCCCCTTATGCCGCACTGAGCCGGGGCCAGGCACACTGGGAGTATGACGACTGGCGCTCAGACCCCCAGGTCCCCCGCCCGGCCTCCGCGCTCCCGGCTGCGCACCTTCTTGCCGCTGGGCGTCGCCGCGTGGCTCGTGCTGGAGATCTGGCTGCTCGTCATGGTCGCGGGGGCGTCCAGCGGCTTCGTGGTCTTCCTGCTCCTGGTCGCCGGCGTCGTCCTCGGGTCCGTGGTCATCAAGGCGGCCGGCCGCCGGGCCTTCCGCAACCTCACGGAGACGCTCAACCAGCAGCAGTCGGGCACCCCGCCCGAGGCCGCCCGCCCGAACAGCGAGGGCAACGGCCTGATGATGCTGGGCGGGCTGCTGCTGATCCTGCCGGGCTTGATCTCGGACGCGCTCGGCCTGCTCATGCTGCTGCCCCCGGTGCAGAAGGCCGTGAGCCGTTACGCCCAGCGGACGGTCGAGCGCAAGCTCCGCGACGCCGGCCCGGGCACCCTGGGCGACGCCTTCCGCCAGGCCCGGATGCACCGTCCGGACGGCAAGGTGGTCCAGGGTGAGGTCGTACGGGACGACCCGGACGACTTCCCCCAGGACCCCCGGCCGCCGTTGACGCGCTGACCTGCGGCTCCGTCCCACGTCCCGGACCCGCCACGGCCTGGACCCGGCACGCGACGGACACGACAAAACCGCGGGTGCCGTACATGAAGCTCATGTACGGCACCCGCGGTTGTGCTGTCGTGTCGCCTACGGTTTCCCGCTACGCACTCTTGCGGCTGTCACGCGGATGGACCGCGATGTTCATCGCGCCGGAGCGCAGAACGGCCAGCCGCTCCTCGAGGACCTCTTCGAGCTCCTCGCGGGTGCGTCGCTCCATCAGCATGTCCCAGTGCGTACGCGCGGGCTTGGCCTTCTTCTCCTCAGGGCCGTCGCCGTCCACCAGAAGTGCCTGGGCCCCGCAGACCTTGCACTCCCACTCCGGCGGGATCTCCGCCTCGACCGAGAAGGGCATCTCGAATCGATGCCCCTTCTCGCATGCGTACTCCACGGCCTGGCGCGGGGCCAGGTCGATGCCGCGGTCCGTCTCGTAGCTGGTCACCACGAGGCGCGTGCCGCGAAGAGCTCGCTCACTCATGAATCGTGCCTCCCGGGCTTGTCGCCCACAGGACAGGTGTCGCTGTCGTCGTCATCCGGTCAACGTCCGGGCGGCGGTAAAGATTCCCGTCCCGACTCCCGATCCGGGCCCTGCGTCGCCGTCGCAGCCGCAGCCTTGCAACCAGTGCAGTACCCGCCGACGTCCGGTTTGTCACCTCTGCTGACAGATGTGACATAGCGATTCGGCACCTTTGACGCGCAGTAACGGTACGCCTGGCAGGCCAAACGCGTACACTACAGCCCTTTCGCGCCGAGTGCTAAATCCTTTCGGGCACCGGATTGCCCGCGTCGCCGATCGCCCGCCGTACGGGCACCCGCGCGAGCAGCACGAAACCGATCACGAAGAAGGCGACCAGGGAGATGATCGCGTCGCGGTAGCTCCCGGTCAGCTGGTAGGTGAGCCCGAAGAGCAGCGGCCCGAGCCAGCTCATTCCGCGGTCGCTCAGCTCGTACGCCGAGAAGTACTCGGCCTCCTTGCCCGGCGGGACCAGGTGGGAGAACAGGGAGCGGGACAGTGCCTGGCTGCCGCCCAGGACGAGCCCGATCCCCGCGGCCAGCACGAAGAACCACGCGGGCGCGCCGGCCGGCAGGAAGTACCCCGCGGCGAGGGTCACCGTCCAGGCGACCAGCGATCCGAGGATGGTGCGCTTGGCCCCGTACCTCCGGGCCAGCCGGCCCAGTGCCAGCGCGCCCGCCACCGCCAGCACCTGGACGAGCAGCACCGCCACGATGAGCGTGGACTGCCCGAGGTCCAGTTCCTCGGAGCCGTAGACCGAGGCCTGGGAGATCACCGTCTGGATGCCGTCGTTGTAGACGAGGTACGCGAGCAGGAACGCCAGCGTCAGTGGACGGCGGCGCATGTCGCGGACGGTCGCCGCGAGCTGCCGGAAGCCGGGCAGCGCGGCCTCCCGGGCCACCGCGCGCCGGTCGCGCAGCCGCCGGAGCGGAATGAGCGCGAAGGCGCCCCACCACAGACCGGCCGATGCCAGGCAGATGCGGACCGCCGCGCTCTCGCTCAGCCCGAAGGAGTCGTGGCCGGTGTAGAGGACCAGGTTGACGACCAGGACGAGGGAGCCGGCCGCGTAGCCGAAGGCCCAGCCGCGGGAGGAGACCGCGTCGCGCTCCTCGGGCGGGGCGATCTGGGGCAGGTAGGAGTTGTAGAGCATCATCGCGACCGACTGCGCCGCGTTGGCGACGACCAGCAGCACGCCGCCCAGGAGATACCGGTCGCCGTCGAGGAAGAACATGCCGGTCGTGGCCGCCGCCCCGGTGTACGCGGCGGCGGCCAGCAGCGGCTTCTTGCGGCCCGAGCGGTCGGCGGCGGCACCCACCAGGGGCATCACCAGCACCGCGACGATCACCGACAGCGACACCGAGTACGCGAAGAACGACCCGGCGCGCACCGGTATGCCCAGCGGGTGGACGTACCCGTCCGGGTCTGCCGCGGACTCGGCCACCGAGGTCAGATAGGGGCCCAGGAACACGGTGAGCACGCTCGTCGAGTAGACGGAGCACGCCCAGTCGTAGAAGTACCAGCCGCGCTGCTCGCGCCGCCGCTCGGCCGCCCCGTCGGCCCCGTCGGCCGCGTCCGTCCGCAGGGTGTCGGTGCCCACCCGTGCCCTCGCTTCCCCGTGCACGCGCACCGTCCCCGGGGCGCGGCCGGGCCTCATGCCCAGACGCCGCGGTCCTCCATGACCTTGCGCAGTGTGTCGATGTGATCGGTCATGATGCCATCCACTCCCAGGTCGAGGAGCCGGTGCATCCGGTCCGGATCGTTCACCGTCCAGACGTGCACCTGCAGCCCGCGCGCGTGGGCCGCGCGCACGAAGCGGTGGTCCACCACCCGGACGCCCGACTGGACCTCGGGAACCTGCGCGGCCACCGCCGAGCGGCGCAGTGCGGCCGGCAGGCCCCAGGAGCGCAGCCGCAGGCCGAGGACGCCACGGGTGCCGTACGAGGTGGCCAGGCGCTCACCGGCCAGCCGCTGGGCGCGGACCACACGGGCCTCGGAGAACGAGCCGACGCAGACCCGGTCCCAGGCGTTGTGCCGCCGGATCAGCTCCAGGAGGGGCTCCAGCGCCGGCTCCGCCTTCACGTCGATGTTCCAGCGCACCTCGGGGAAGGTCTCCAGAAGCTCCTCGAACAGCGGCACGGGTTCCGCGCCCGCCACGCGCGCGTGCCGCACCTTCTCCCACGGCAGGTCCGCGATCCGCCCCGCTGCGTCCGTCACCCGGTCCAGGGTCGCGTCGTGGAAGGCGACGAGCTTCCCGTCCAGGGTGGCGTGCACGTCGGTCTCGATGTACCGGTAGCCCGCCTCCACCGCGCGGCGGAACTGCCGCAGCGTGTTCTCCAGGCCGTCCGCCGCCCCGCCCCGGTGGGCGAACGCGAGCGGGCCGGGACGGTCGAGGTAGGGATGGCGTATCGGGGTGGTCACCGACGCAGTATCGCGCGCCGGGGCCGGCCGGCGGCAACCACCGTGCTGCCGTACGGTGTCGACGGCACGGCGAACACGCGCAGGAACACCTGGGCGAGCGGGCCGATCGACACGGCGTAGAGCAGGGTGCCGACGCCGACCGTGCCGCCGAGGGCGAAGCCCGTCACCACGACGGTGATCTCGACGGCGGTCCGCACCAGCCGCACCGAGAGCCCGGTGCGCTGGTTCAGCCCCGTCATCAGGCCGTCACGCGGGCCCGGGCCGAACCGTGCGGCGATGTACAGCCCGGTCGCCGCGCCGTTCAGGACGATGCCCGCCACCATCGCGGTGATCCGCGGCGTCCAGCCGTGGGCGTCCGGGACGACGCTCAGCGTGGCGTCCATCGCGGCGCCGATCACCAGCACGTTGGAGACCGTGCCGAGGCCCGGCCGCTGGCGCAGCGGTATCCACAGCAGCAGGACCACCGCTCCCACGACGGTCAGCACCAGGCCCATCGACAGCCCGGTGTGCTCCGCGAGGCCCTGGTGCAGCACGTTCCACGGCTCGAGGCCGAGCCCGGACCTGACCAGCAGCGCGGAACTCGCGCCGTACAGGACGAGACCGCCGTAGAGCTGGATCAGCCGCCGCGCGAGGTGGCCCTGCCTGAGCTGCCTGGGCTGCCCGGGCTGCCTGGGTTTCCTGGTCAAGAGATGCCCCCTGGGTGGTCGTGGTGGCCTGCCGCATGACACCCTGTGGCTTGATAGGGAGAGTCAACCATGGCCAATTCGGGGAAGGTGGACTGATTTCCATGGCGCAGTGGACCTCGGCCGTGGGGGCGGGGCAGCTTGCCCGGCTGCTCGGCTCGCAGCAGGACCGCCCGGCCGGGCCCGGCACCCGCCGCCCACCGGCCTACCGCGCGCTCGCGGACGGCATCCGGCTGCTCGTGCTGGAGGGCCGTGTCCCGGTCGCCGCCCGGCTTCCCGCCGAACGCGAACTGGCCCTCGCCCTGACCGTCAGCCGCACCACCGTCGCCGCCGCCTACGAGGCGCTGCGGGCCGAGGGCTTCCTGGAGTCCCGGCGGGGTGCGGGCAGCTGGACCGCCGTCCCGGCCGGAAACCCGCTGCCCGCGCGAGGGCTGGAGCCGCTGCCGCCCGAGGCCCTCGGCTCCGTCATCGACCTGGGCTGCGCGGCGCTGCCCGCGCCCGAGCCCTGGCTCACCCGCGCGGTGCAGGGTGCCCTCGAGGAGCTGCCGCCGTACGCGCACACCCACGGCGACTACCCGGCCGGACTGCCCGCGCTGCGCGCGATGATCGCCGAGCGCTACACCGCGCGGGGCATCCCCACCATGCCCGAGCAGATCATGGTGACCACCGGGGCGATGGGTGCGATCGACGCCATCTGCCACCTCTTCGGGGGGCGCGGCGAGCGCATCGCCGTGGAGTCCCCCTCCTACGCCAACATCCTCCAGCTCATGCGCGAGGCCGGTGCCCGGCTGGTGCCCGTCGCGATGGCCGAGGGGCTCACCGGCTGGGACGTGGAGCGCTGGCGCCAGGTGCTGCGCGACGCCGCGCCCCGCATCGCCTACGTCGTCGCCGACTTCCACAACCCCACCGGCGCCCTCGCCGACGACGACCAGCGACGGCGCCTGGTGGACGCCGCCCGCTCGGCCGGGACGGTGCTCGTCGCCGACGAGACCATGAGCGAGCTGTGGCTGGACGACGACGTCGAGATGCCGCGCCCCGTGTGCGCCTTCGACCCGGCCGGGTCCACCGTGATCACCGTCGGCTCGGCGAGCAAGGCCTTCTGGGCCGGGATGCGCATCGGCTGGGTCCGCGCCGCCCCCGACGTGATCCGCAGCCTGGTCGCCGCGCGCGCCTACGCCGACCTGGGCACCCCGGTGCTGGAGCAGCTCGCCGTGAACTGGCTGTTCAGCACCGGCGGCTGGGAACAGGCCGTGACCGTGCGCCGTGAACAGGCCCGGCAGAACCGGGACGAGCTGGTGGCGGCGGTACGGCGGGAGCTGCCCGCCTGGGAGTTCGAGGTGCCCCGCGGCGGGCTCACCCTCTGGGTACGGACCGGGGGCCTGTCGGGCTCCCGGCTCGCCGAGGCGGGGGAGCGGGTGGGCGTCCGTGTTCCCTCGGGGCCGCGCTTCGGGGTCGACGGCGCCTTCGAGGGGTACGTCCGGCTGCCGTTCACGGTCGGCGGCGCCGTGGCCGAGGAGGCGGCGGTGCGACTGGCCGCGGCGGCCCGGCTGGTGGAGAACGGCGGCGGCGTCGGCGGCGGCGAGGCGCCACGGACGTTCGTGGCGTAGCTGTGCCGTCCCGGCGGTTTGGCGGCGCGGCTGACCGGTGGGCGGTAGCCGGGTGCGGCGGGGCCGGGGCGGCGCGGTGGGTCGCGCCGGCCCCGGCCCCGCCGTAGGGATCAGGAGGTTTCCGCCGCGACCGCCTCGGCCGGGACCGGCTCGGCGGAGCCCGGCTCCGCCGCTGCCGCGGTGACCGGCTCCGTGTCCGCCGCGGCCTCCTCCGGCTCGCTCGCGGCCGCGGGGTCCGGGGCGTCCTCCTTCTCCATGGAGACGGCCTTCGACTCCGCGTCGGCCTCCGCCTTCGCCTCCGGGGGAAGGGGCGCCTGCTCCCCGTCCGCCGGCGTCGTGCGCGGGGGAGCAGATCGAGCACCGCCTGCCGGTGTGTCTCGCTCGTCGCGTCGTCGTAGGGGTCCGGGGTGGCCGGAACCTGGAGGCGGTGCACCGGTCCGGTGCCGAGGCGGGCGTATCCCCGGCCGGGCGGGACCTGGTCGACGGGTGTCGTGTGCGGGGGAGCGCCCAGCGCGGTCGTCAGCTCGTCCGCCGTGGCCGGGCCGAGCACGACACGCGCGCGTGTGTGCTGCCGTACGGCGTCGGTCAGGCCGTCCAGGGCGTCCAGCTGGTCGGCGACGACCACGGTCACGTTCGCGGCCCGGCCGTGCCGCAGCGGGATCTGGAGCAGGGTCTGCGGGTCCCGGCGGCCGTCCGTGTCGGCGAGGTGCGTGAACGCGGTCGGACGGTCCAGGAAGACCCACAGGGGCCGCCGGGTGTCCTCCGGCGCCGCCAGACCCTGCTGACGGGCCCGGTTGACGGAGATCAGACGCCGTTCCGTCTCGGCGGCGGCCCACTCCAGGCTGGTCAGTGCGCCGGTGAGGCCGCACTCCACGGCCAGGACACCGTCCCGGCCGACCAGGCAGGTGTACTCACCGGTGCCGCCGCCGTCGACGATCAGCAGGTCGCCGTGGTGCAGCGCCTGGAGGGCGACCGAGCGCAGCAGGGTGGAGGTGCCGGTCCCGGGCTGCCCGAGGACCAGCAGGTGGGGCTCGGTCGAGCGGATGCCGGTGCGCCAGACGACCGGCGGTACGTCCCGCTGCTCCGCGCCGTGGGTGAGCGGGAGCGTGCGCTGGACCCCGGTGGGGTCGGTGAAGCCGAGGACGGTCTCGCCGGGTGCCGTCACGAAGCGCTGGGCGGCGATGTCGGTGGGGAGCGCGGGGAGCACGTCCACCGAGAGGTGGTTGGCCTCCTCGTCCCACGTGAAGCGGTACTCACGGCCCCGGCCGGCCTTCGCGGTGAGCAGGTGCTCGATCCGGGCCCGGGACTCCGCCTCGCCGTCGGTGAAGTAGGCGGGGTAGCGGATCACCAGGTGGGCGACGCGGCCGTCGTCGTCGAAGTCGTGGGCCGGGAAGGCCTTCTCCCACCCACCGCCGTGGGTGTACAGGGGGGCGGGGTCCTCGGCGATCGAGAAGTACGGGACCAGCGCCTCGTAGAGGGACTGCAGACGCAGGTTCCGGGAGTCGTCGGTCCCCTCGGGCACGGGCGGGGTGCGGTCCCTGCCCTGCCAGGCTGCCGCCGCCATCAGGACGATGACGGCGAGCAGCGGGCCGTACGGCACGAGCGCCACGACCAGGACCACTGAAGCCACCAGGAACAGGAGCGCGCCGCGCCGGTCCTTGGGGGTCTCGGCCCATCTGCGCCGCGCGGCCGCGGCCAGTCGGCGCAGACCGCGGGCGATCGTGATCAGCGGCTGGAGGACGTCGGTGGCGCTGTCGGCCGCCGTCCGGGCCAGCTCCCGGCTCCGGGCGAGCTGCGCGCCGCCGTTGCTCAGAATGCGGGGGAGGGGCCGCCGGGCCACTGCTGCCTCCTGGAGGTGCGTACGTGCGGGTGTCGGGCGGGGGAGCGGGCCGGTCAGAACTTGATGCCGCCGAGCAGGCCCGCCAGGCTCTCGCCGCCCGCCTTGATGCTCGGGGCGATGGCCGTACTCGCGAGATAGAACCCGAAGAGCACGGCGACCAGCAGGTGCGAGGCCTTGAGGCCGTCCTTGCGGAAGAAGATGAAGACGACGACGCCGAGCAGGACGACGCCTGAGATCGAGAGGATCATGTGAGTTCTCCTGGTTCACGGGGACAGTCACCATGAGTACTTCCAGGCTCACAGCATGTATCCATACGATAAAAGGTGCAAATGGGGGAAATTCGCGAGAATTGCCCCAGGTGGCGGAGAGGTCCTTGATCCGCTCGGGTGCCCCGCGAGCCAGTACCCTGGCGATTCACTCGCACGGCCACACCGCTCGTGGCCGTGCGCACACGTTGTCCCCGGCGTTCGTCAGCCTTCCCCGACGGGCGTCACGTTCGCAGTGATTGCGCAGTGAGAGGTGGTCCGGCCGATGAGTGAAGCCCCCGACCCCGAGGTCGTGGAGCTGGCGACCAAGATCTTCGACCTGGCCCGGCAGGGGCGGACCGAGGAACTGGTGGCTTACGTGGACGCCGGTGTCCCGGCCGACCTCACCAACGACCGCGGCGACTCCCTCGTCATGCTCGCCGCCTACCACGGCCACGCCGACGCGGTGCGTGCGCTGCTCGCCCGTGGCGCCGACGCCGACCGTGTCAACGACCGGGGTCAGACCCCGCTCGCCGGAGCCGCCTTCAAGGGTGAGACGGAAGTGACCAAGGCGCTTCTGGAGGCCGGCGCGGACCCGTCGGCGGGCACTCCGTCGGCCGTCGACACGGCGCGGATGTTCGCCCGGACGGATCTGCTGGAGCTGTTCGGCGCCTCGTGACGGGACGGCGGAAGGGGCCCCGACCGGGTCCACTCCACACTTTCTGACCAGGGAAAACACTGAAAACGGGGGAGGCGGTACAGGGCCGCCGAAATTTCGGTCGCGGCAGATGTGACCGCCGGGTCATCATGACGACGTGGTTCACGGACGTGATGGCTGGGCAGGTGTTGCCGCACCGCGCGGGCCGTGACACGGCCCGCAAGGGCCACCGACGAGAGGCAGAGGAACATGGTCTTCAGCAAGCAAGAGACGGCGGGCGCTCCGACGTGTTGGCGCACGGCCAGGTAACGCGTGCTCCCCGGTTGCGTCGACGCTTGATGTGAGGCTGTTTCCCATGTTCGATCCGGTCATAGCGCCCAGCGGTACGCTGCTCGGCCTGCTTCAGCGGGGTCGCGGCGACGGCACGCTGCACGCGCTCACCGCTCCGCGCGCCGAGGCGCTCGCGGCGCTGAACCACTGTGTGCTCCACGACCCCCGCCACGACTGGCAGGTCGAGAACCGCTCCCTCTACTACGCCCGCCTCTACCTCGACCTGAACGGCGAGCTGGACGCGATCGAGGCCCACCTCTTCGACCCCGAGGACGTCCTGGACGCCGACGAGTCGCGCACCGGGCTGGCCCTCGCGGTCCTCGGTCACCTCGCCTCCTACGGCAGGCCGGACGCGCTCCGGCTGCTGCGCCGGTACGCCGCCCACGGCGTCAACTGGGCGTGGGCCCTGGACGAGCTGGCGCTGCGCGACGACGACGCCGGTCTGCGGGCCCTCGCCGCGCCCGTGCTGGCCCGCTTCCCGCGCGACGCGGAGGGCGAGGCCGAGCTGGCCGCCGCCGTGCGGGACGCCTTCGAACCCCGGCCCTGGCGGCTGTGGGCCGACGATCCCCGCGAATCGATCGCCACGCGCGTGCGTGCCGCGCAGGAGACGGGCTGTTTCGATCGCTGGCAGCGCCAGATGAACTCCACCGGCCCGCGTCCCGGCTGGAGCGTGCGAGCCGTGTTCGAGTGGGCCGACCAGGGCGTCGAGCGCGGCACCCCGCTCCATGTGCCGGCCGCCCGCTGCCTCACGGCCGTCGCCGGCCCCGAGGACCGCCCCGAGATCCTCGAGGCCGCGCGGTCCGGCACCGAGGGCGCCCGCTGCACCGCCCTGCGCTATCTCGCCGACGGCAACGACCCGGACGTCCTCGACCTGATCGAGGGTGCCGTGGCCACCGGCGCCACCCCGGTCGTGGAGGCCGCCGTCGCCGCCTACGAGCGGATGCGCAGCCTCGCCGCCGTCGACCGGGCCCGCGGCTGGGTGCACCGACCCGACGCCCTGGGCGCCGCCGCCGGACGCGTGCTGGCCTGCCGGGGTGCCGCCCAGGACCGCGATCTCGTCCTCGCCGCGCTGCGGGAGGCGGTACGCGGGGAAGGCCCCGACGCGCCGACCCTGTGGACCCTCGTCGACGGCGCCGGACGGCTCGGCATCGCCTGCGCCGCCCCCGTACTGCGCCACGTCTACCGTGAGACCGCCTCCTCCCACCTGCGTGGCCGGGCCGCCCGCGCGCTGGCCGCCACCGATCCGTCCTTCGCGGCGGGCTTCGCCGTCGAGTGCCTGTGGGACTGCGAGGAGACCACCCGCGAACTCGCCGCCCGCCATGCCGAGACCGGCGACAACCGCGTCGTCGAACGACTCCGCAGACTCGCCGCCGACCCGGCCGAGGAGGACGAGGTCCAGACGGCGGTACGCAGCCGCTTCGGCCCGGACACGCCTGCCGTGTGACCGCCGTGGAGCGCGGGGCGCCGGTGGGCGGGCCACCGAGGCGGCCCCCGGCCCCGGTGTCCCGCAGGGGGTGCGCCGCCGACGCGTGGCCGCCGGGCAGGCGGGTGGCCCGCTTCTGCGGCCACGGCGCCGGCGATGCGGCCCCGGGCGTCGGTGTGCCGTCGGACCGGCCGCTGTCCTCGGCCACGGAACGCACCGGTGTCCCCGGCACCGTGCCCTCACGGCGCACGAGGCGGACGCCGTGCCGCCTCCGGTGCGAGCCCGGCGCGGGCGCTACGGCGACGCGTCCCGGCATCCTGGATCAGCCCACGCGGTACTGCTCGTCACGGGCGTCGGTGAGGAACATCTGCCCCGGTGCGTGGGTGAGTGCGAAAGGCGGCCGCGAGGCCATGACCGCCGCCTGCGGAGTCACGCCGCAGGCCCAGAACACGGGGATGTCGTCCGGCTCGCGCTCCACCGCGTCGCCGAAGTCGGGCCGGTCCAGGTCCGCGATGCCGAGCGCCGACGGGTCCCCGCAGTGCACGGGGCTGCCGTGCACCGCCGGGAGCAGGCCGCTCTCGCGAATCGCCGCCGACAGGTGAGCGGGCGGCACCGGACGCATCGACACCACCATCGGCCCGCGCAGCCGCCCGGCCGGACGGCACCGGCGCGAGGTGACGTACATCGGGACGTTGCGGCCCTGCTCGACGTGCCGGATCGGGACGCCCGCCGCGGCCAGCGCCCACTCGAAGGTGAAGCTGCAGCCGATCAGGAACGACACCAGGTCCTCCCGCCAGTACGCGCGCACGTCCGTCGGCTCGTCCACCAGCTCGCCGTCCCGCCACACCCGGTAGCGCGGCAGATCGGTGCGCAGGTCCGCGCCGTCGGCCAGCACGGTGGTCCAGGCCCCGGCATCCGTGACGTCCAGCACCGGACACGGCTGCGGGTTGCGGGTGCAGAACAGCAGCATGTCGTACGCCCAGTCGGCGGGCACGGAGATGAGGTTGGCCTGGGTGTGGCCGGCGGCGACCCCGGCCGTGGGGCCGGTCAGCCCTTCCCGGAAGCGGGCGCGGGCCGTTTTCGGGCTCCACGCGTGCGCGTGCTCGTCGACGAGGGCGAGCGGCCGGTCCCCGGTCGCGGGGTGCGGCTGGTTCATGCCAGTTCCCTTCCGCGTGTCTCCGGCAGCCCCAGCAGGGCCAGGGCCGCGATGCCGTAGCCGATGGCGCCGAAGACCAGCGCGCCGCCCACGCCCCAGCTGTCGGCGAGGAACCCGACCGTGGTGGGGAAGACGGCGCCCACGGCGCGTCCGGTGTTGTACGTGAAGCCCTGGCCCGCGCCCCGCACCGCCGTCGGATACAGCTCGCTGAGATACGAGCCGAACCCGCTGAAGATGGCCGACATGCAGAAGCCGAGCGGGAAACCCAGCACCAGGAGCAGGGTGTTGGCGCCGCTGGGGATGTTCGCGTACGCCAGGATGCAGACCGCCGACAGCAGCGCGAAGAGCCAGATGTTGCGCCTGCGGCCCAGCACGTCGGTCAGGTGGCCGCCGGTGAGGTAGCCGATGAAGGCACCCGAGATGAGGAACGTCAGGTAGCCGCCGGTGCCGACGACCGACAGGTCGCGCTCGTCCTTCAGGTACGTCGGCACCCAGGTGGCGAGGGTGTAGTAGCCGCCCTGGACCCCGGTGGAGAGCAGGCTCGCGAAGAGCGTGACGCGCAGCAGGCCCGGTGAGCCCGTCGTGCCCGGCTTGAAGATCGCCGCGAACGAACCCTTGCCCGCTCCCTTCTCGCGCACCTCGGCGGCCCTGGGCGCGTCGTGGACGCTGCGTCGCACCCACACCACGAGGAGGGCGGGGAGCGCGCCGGTCCAGAACATGACCCGCCAGGCCAGGTCGTCCCCGGCCAGTGAGAACACCAGCGTGTACACGACCACCGCGAGCGCCCAGCCGACGGCCCAGGAGCTCTGCACCGCGCCGAGCGTGCGCCCCCGGTGCCTGGTGCTCGCGTACTCGGCCACCAGGACGGCGCCGACCGCCCACTCGCCGCCGAAGCCGAGGCCCTGGAGGGCGCGGAAGACGAGCAGCGTCTCGTAGGTGGGCGCGAAGCCGCAGGCGACCGTGAACACGGCGTAGGTGATCACGGTGATCAGCAGCGCCCTGACCCGGCCGACGCGGTCCGCCAGCACACCCGCGAGCGCGCCGCCGACCGCCGAGACGACCAGGGTGACCGTCGTCAGCAGCCCGGTCTGGCCGCTGTCCAGACCGAAGTACGCGGCCAGCGCGACCATGGTCAGCGGCAGCGTGAAGTAGTCGTACGAATCGAGGGCGTAACCGCCGAACGCGCCGCCGAAGGCGCGACGGCCCCGCGGTCCGAGGGCGCGCAGCCAGCCGAACGGGCCGTCGTCGACGGCGCGTTCGGCCGTGCCGGGAGGACGGGTGCCGGCGGGCGGTGCCTGGGGTGGAGGGGGTGTGCTCATGGTGCACCTCGCAAGGGGAGGACGGAGGGTGCTGGTCGAGCGGTACATCGAGCGGTACTGGGTGGCACCGTAGGGGATCGTTCAACGATCCCTCAATACCCCTGTTGTTTCGTTCTGACATCTGCGATTGAATTCCGGGCATGGCAGAGCAGTTGACCGGGCTGGCCGACGACCGTGCCCTCCTCGGGCGGACCAGCACCGCCGAGCGGGTCTCGGACATCCTCAGGAGCCGGATAGCCGAGGGCTACTTCCCGCCGGGAACACGGTTGTCGGAGGACAGCATCGGCGGCGCCCTCGGCGTCTCCCGCAACACCCTGCGCGAGTCGTTCCGCCTGCTCACGCACGAACGCCTGCTGGTCCACGAGCTGAACCGCGGCGTCTTCGTCCGGGTCCTCACGGTCGAGGACGTCGAGGACATCTACCGCACCCGCTCCCTCGTCGAGTGCGCCGTGGTCCGCGGCCTGGGGGAGCCGCCGTATCCGCTGGACGGGCTCGCCGAGGCCGTCGAGGAGGGGCGCCGGTCGGCCCGTGAAGGTGACTGGAAAGGTGTGGGTACGGCCAACATCCACTTCCACCGGGAGCTGGTCGCCCTCGCCGGCAGCGAACGCACCGACGAACTGATGCGCAGCGTCTTCGCCGAACTGCGCCTCGCCTTCCACGTCGTGGACGACCCGCGGCGTCTGCACGAGCCCTACATCGCCAGGAACGCGGAGCTCCTGGAGACCCTGCAGGAGGGGGAGCGGGAGAAGGCGGCGCGACTGCTCGCGGTCTACCTCGAGAACTCGCTCAAGCGTGTCGTGGAGGTCTACCAGCGGCGGGTCGGGGACGACGCGTAGGGCAGGGCGCAGGGCGTCCCCCGCCCCGGCCGGCAAGGGGCCCGTCTGCGTCGTTTGGGCCGATGTCGGACCGAGGACCTAGTCTGTGCACCGTGACTTCGCCTGCACCGACGGACAGCGTTCCGCCCCAGCTCAGCGCGGGGCCGCGCCCCGCCCCGGGCCCGGCCGCCGACGAGGGGCTGGCGCGGCGGCTGCGCGCGCTCGCCTGCACGGCGCCGCTGCACGACCTCGACGCGCGCAAGGCCAACCTCGCCGGCGAGTACTCGGTGTACGGCATGGCGGAGGTCGCCCTCGCCGCCATCGACCTCGTCACGCTGAACATGGACTTCGACACCGGTGCCGACCACGACCAGATAGTGGCCAGGCTGATCCCGCGCGTCGCCGCCCAGGCCCCGCACCGCCCCGCCGCCGAGCACGAACGGGTGGCCCGCTGGGTCCTGGAGAACCTGATCAACGTCGGCAGCGTCGACCGCGGCTTCCGCGCCGTGTACGGGACCTTCGGCCCCGACGGCACCTACGTCCGCCGCGACTACGACTTCAAGCTGCTCGAAGAGGTCCCGGGACCCGGCGGCACGGTCTACCTGCGCACCACCGACGAGGCGGTCAACGTCCTCGTCGGCGCCCTGGACACCGACGTCACGAGCGCCCAGATCGCCGCCGAGGTCAAGCTCGAGGTGCTGATCAGCCGCGGCCGCCTCGCCGACGCCCAGCTCGCCGCCGAACAGGCCCGGTACCGGACCGTGCAGTACTCCGAGACCCTGCGCAGGGCCCTGGACGCCACCCGGCGCAACGTCCGCGCGGTGGACTGGCTCAGCGCCGTCCCCGACATGATCGCCGAGGCCCTGGACCACGTCGCCGACCGGTACCGGCACGAGAACGCGATCCTCACCAACATCCGCAAGGCCCGCGACGAGACCGAGGACGCCGAGCACAAGCGCCGCGCCGCCGAGCTGGTGGACATCGTCAAGGACTGCATCCGCCGGCACACCCAGCTCCAGTCCCGCCTCCTGGAGGCCGGCCCGCTCTTCCGCGCCGAACAGGACCGGCAGGCCTTCGCCACCCCCCTGACCACCTCAGGCCTCGACCTGTACGGCCACCTCGTCGCCCCCGTGCTGCCGTTGCCCGTGGAGAGCGCGCTGCGCGTCACCGACGCCTTCTTCGCCCGGGGCACCGGCCTGCGCACGCCCGTCTCCGTCCGGGTCGGCGACCTCGTCGACATACTCCTCACCCCGCCGGTGGAGCGGGAGCACCTGGGCGCCGAGATGCCGGAGCCCGACCTGATCGCCACGCCGGACGACAGCCGCTTCAGCGAGGAGCAGCTCGCCGCCGCCATGGAGCTGCTCGACCTGCCGCACGACGCCCCGCGCCGGCTCTCGGGGCTGCTGGCGGACGCCCGCGGCCGGGACCCGGAGCTGCCGTACCTCGTCGCCCTGCTCGCGGTCCACGCCGCCAGTCCGCCGGTCGGCACCGCCTACCGCCAGGGCGAGCCGAAGCTGTTGTTCGCCGTGGACGACGGCACCGAGCTGGACGACCCCGAGTTCGGGGGCGCCGATCTCATCGTCGGCACGGCGCTGCTGGACGCGGCCAGCATGGCCGCGGACCGCACGGAGGCGGCATGACCGGCCCGCGCCGCCCCGACCACCGTCCCACCCACCGCCCGGCCCGACACCGAGACGCAGAGCGGCAGCAGAGCAAGGAGTACCGACCGTGACCGAGCACGTCGACCGGAGCGAGCCGGCGGCGGGTGCCGCGCCGGCCACCGCGGCCGTCACGCCCGCCGACGCGGCCGACGCGGCGCGGCTCGTCGCCTTCGGCCTCCAGCCCAAGCTGCTGCCCGCCCGCGACCAGGAGTACGCCGACCTGCTGCGCCGCTACCGCGAGGACCCGCCCTTCGCGCGGCTCGCCGACGCCGTGGCGGCAGGCCTGGGGCTGGTCGTCCTGGAGGTGTCCCCGCGCGCCGGGATGGCCGTCACCGCCGCCGAGGACTCGGTGTTCGCCGTCCGCATGGGCGACTACGCGCGCCGCGCCGCCACCGACTCCGGCGACCGCTTCCTGCACGGCCTCGCCCACCTCGCCGTGGCCGCCATGGCCTACCCGCGCCCCGAAGACCTCGCCGACGACGGCTACATCGGCCGCGTCACGGTCAACGGCGTGGACGCGTTCGTCCGCCAGGCCTGCCGCAGACTCGAGGAGCGGTCGGAGCAGCGGGGCGAGAACACCGACCCGGCCACCGACGCCCCCGGCCTGGAGGCCGCCTGGCGGATCTGGGCCAGGCGCAGCGCCACCGGCGCCACCAAGGACGCGCGCAGACTTCCGGGCTCCACCACCGGCATCGTCGGAAAGGCCGCCGCCTTCCTCACCGAGTCCGGCTTCCTCCAGCGCACCGGCGACGACCACGGCGGCACCTACCGCACGACGGCCCGCTACCAGCTCCAGGTGCGCGACATGGCGGGCAGCGCCGCCATGGCCGAGCTCCTCGACCTGGGCGTCGTCCCGGTGACCGACGGCACCGCGACACTGCTGCCCGCCGAGGAGACGGACGACCTGGAGCTGGTCGCCGACGCCGGACTGCCCTTCCACTCCTCCTGACCGCCCGGCCCTGTCAGAAGGCCGCTCCACTCTGCTCCATCCGAACGTCCCCGACTTCCGAAGACTTACGAGAGTCCGCCATGTACGAGCTGTCCCGGGTCCGCCTCTACTCCATCGGACCCGCCGGTGCGCGCTACGCCGACACCGTGCTTGACCTGCGCGGTGTGGGCGAGCCCGTGCCCGACCCCGCGCCCGCGCAGGCGGAGTTCTTCGAGGAGGAGCCGGTCGGCCCGCCGCGCCGGCCCGCGCCCGCGGGTGTGCTCTTCCTGGAGAACGGCGGCGGCAAGTCCGTGCTCCTCAAACTGATCTTCTCGGTGATGCTGCCGGGCCACCGCAACACCCTGGGCGGCGCCAGCTCCGGCGTGCTGCGCAAGTTCCTGCTCGCCGACGACTGCGGACACGTGGCGCTGGAGTGGCAGCACGTGCAGACCGGCGAGTGCGTCGTCGTCGGCAAGGTCAGCGAGTGGCGCGGACGGCAGGTCTCGGGCGACCCGCGGAAGTTCGCCGAAGCCTGGTACTCCTTCCGGCCCGGCCCCGGACTGACCCTGGACAACCTGCCGGTCGCCGAGGCCACCGCCGTGCGCCCGCCCGTCGAGGGCGCCTCCGGCGCGCAGGGCAGGCGGCGCACCATGAAGGGCTTCCGCGACGCGCTCACCGAGGCCGGCAAGGCCTACCCGCACCTGGAGGTGCACTGGGAGGAGATCCACGACCGCTGGATCGAGCACCTCGGCGACCTCGGACTCGACCCCGAACTCTTCCGCTACCAGCGCGAGATGAATGCCGACGAGGGCGAGGCCGCCGGTCTCTTCGCGGTCAAGAAGGACTCCGACTTCACCGACCTGCTGCTGCGGGCCGTCACCGACACCCGCGACACCGACGGCCTCGCCGACCTGGTCGGCGGCTTCGGCAACAAGCTGGGCCGGCGTGCCGAGCTGATCGCCGAACGCGACTTCACCGCCGGGTCCGTCGACCTCCTGGGCCGGATCGTCGAGGCCGCCGAGGCGCGCACCCGCGCCCGCGACATCCACACCGCCGCCGAACGCCGCACCAGGAACCTGGCCCGCCGGCTCTCCGCCCGCGGTGCCCGTGAGCGGGTCCGGGCGGGAGACCTCGCCCAGCGGGTCACGGCCGCGGCGTACGCCGTCACGCATGCCGAGTCCGCCCGGGACCGCAGCGGTCTCGTCGCCGCCGAACTCGCCTACCGGCACGCCTCGCTGGCCCTGGCCGGCGCCGAGAAGTCCGCCGCCGCGCAGAAACGCGAACTGGCCGACGCCCGCACCCTGCACTCCGCCTGGCAGGCTGCCGAGGCCGTGCTGCGCCACCGGGCCGCCGCCGACCGCGTCGCCCGCGTGTCCGCCGCCATCCAGGAGGCCGAGCGGGACGCGGCCCCGGCCCTCGCCGCCCGTACCAAGGCCGCTGTCGACCTCGTCCGCGCCCTGCACGCGGCGGCCGGCAAGGCCGAGGACCACGCCAACGAGGAGGAGGCGAGGTCCGCCGCCCTCCAGGAGGTCAGCGACGCCGCCCACCGGGACTCCACCACCGCCGCCACCGAGGCCCAGCGCGCCCGCAGCGAGGCCGGGCACCTGCGCCAGCGCCTCACCGAGGTGGAGCAGGAGACCGCCGAGGCAGTCCGGGCCGGCTGGCTGGACGACAGCACGCCCGACGCCGATCCGGCCCGCGCCGCTCTCGCGGCCAGCGACGCGGAGAAGACGACCGTCGCCGCCTGGGACGCCGCCCGCGAGGCAGCCCGCCGGGCCACCGAGCACGCCCGTGAGGCCGCCGCCGCGGAGAGCCGCGCCGAACTGACCGCGGCCCGCGCGGCGGACGCGGCCGCCGCGGCCGAGCGCGCCCTCGAGGGCGAGCGGCGCACCGCCGAGGCACTGGCCGCGGAGGAACGGCTCGCGGAGCTGCTCGGCCTCGTCGCCGAGTCCCGCCCCGGCATCCCCCAGCCCCGCCGGGACACGGACCGGGACGACCGGGCCGCAGCCCCGAGGGGGTCCGACGGCGCGCTGACCCCCGAGGAACTCGACCGCTTCGCCGACGAACTGCGCGAACTGCTCGACGACACCGTCACCTCCGCCGAGCGCCAGCTGTTCGAGCTGCGCACCGCCGCCGCCGACGACTCCCGCATCCTCGGCGCGCTCGGCGACGGCGGGCTCCTGCCGCCCGGCCCCGACGTGCTGGCCACCGTCGAGTTCCTGGGCGAGCACGGCATCCCCGCCCTGCCCGGCTGGCGCTATCTCGCCCAGGCCGTCGACCCCGCCGACCACGCGCGCGTGCTGGCCGCCCGGCCCGAGCTGGTCGACGGCGTGATCATCACCGACCCGGACTCGCACACCCGCGCCCGCGAGGTCCTCGGCGACGCGGCCCTGCTGCCGCGCTCCGCCGTCGCCGTCGGCACGGCCGCCGCCCTCCTCGCGCCGACCCCGGCCCCCGAGTCCGGCACCGGGGACGTCTTCCTCGTACCGCCGAACCCGGCCATGCACGACGAGCAGGCCGCCGACGAGGAGCGGCACGCGCTGCGCGCCCGGGCCGGCGAGCGGGACGAGGAGATCCGCACGCTCGCCGCCCGCCTCGGCAAGGACCGTGAGCTGGCGGCCCGGCTCGCCTCCTGGCGCACCGGCTGCCCCGCCGGACGCCTCGCGGAGCTGGCCCGCACCGCCGAGGAGGCCCGCGCCTTCGCCGAGGAGGCCGAGGCCGAGCTGACCGAGGCCCGCACCCTGCGGGCCGAGGCCGACGAGAGCGCCGCGGAGGCCCTCCACCTGCGGGACGAGCGGCAGGAAGCCGCGCAGAAGGCCCGCCGCGCCGCCGACGCCCTCGCCGGCCTCGCCTTCCGCCTGCGCGAACGCGCCGGCTGGCAGGCCAAGGTGCGTGAGCTCGCCGACGAGGGAGCCGAGGCCGAGGCCCGCGCCCAGGCCTGCCTGGAGCGGGCCCGCGCCGCCGACGAGGACCGGCGCGCCGCCCAGCGGGCCGCCGACGACGCCCGCCGCACCGCCCGCGCCCTGCGCGCCGAGCGCTCCGAGATCGCCGGCGCCCCCGCCGACGTACCGGAGGAGGCACCGGGAGACGGCGCCGAGGCGTCGAAGGCGTCCCTGCCCGACCTCCGCGAGGCCTACCGCGCCGCCTCCCAGGTGTACGAGAAGGTCGGCGTCGGCGCCGACCTGCGCGCCGAGCAGGCCCGCGCGGAGAGCGACGAGAGTGCGGCCCGCGCGGAGCTGGACCGGCTCAGCAACAAGGTCCGCACCCGCGCCGGACAGCTCCTGGAGTCGCCCGACGGCTCCGACGGGCCCTCCCGGCAGGCCGCCGCCGCCCGCGCCGAGGAACTGGTGCAGCTCCTGGAGACCCGCATGTCCAGCGCGAGCGAACAGCTCGGCCGGCTGCGCGGCGAGGCCGAACGGCACGCACCCGAGGACGGCGACACCCACACCGACCTGCCCGAGGAGCTCCAGCCGCGCGACACCGAGCACGCCCAGACCCTGCTGCGCACGGCGACGGCCGAACTCGCCTCCCGCACCGAGGCGCTGGCCCAGGCCCGCGAGGCCCACGCCGAGCTGCTCGGCGCGCACCGCGCCGCCGAGGACGCGGCGGGCGGGTTCGACGAGATCGCCGCCATGCTCCGCGACCTGCTGCGCGACCACGCGCCCGAGGAGGAGCAGGACGAGCCCGAGCCCTACGCCGGCGACCTGGAGGAGGCCCGCAGGGGCGCCGCCGAGGCCCGCCGTTCGCTGCGCGCCTGCGCCGCCGACCTGTCCGCCGCCGAGGCCGCCGTACGCGAGGCGAGCGATGTCCTCGTCCGGCACGCCAACTCCACCCGCTACGAGCAGGTCCGCACCCCCGCCCGTCAGCAGATCCGCGAACTGCCCGCCGCCGCGCTGCCCGAGCACGCCGCCAAGTGGGCGGACGCCTTCGCGCCCCGGCTGCGCGTCCTCACCGACGAGCTGTCCCAGCTCGAGCGCAACCGCGACTCGATCGTGGACCGGCTGCGCGGACTGGTGGAGTCCGCTCTCGCCACCCTCCGCTCCGCCCAGCGCCTGTCCCGGCTGCCGGAGGGCCTCGGCGAGTGGTCCGGACAGGAGTTCCTGCGCATCCGCTTCGAGGAACCCGACCAGGCCACCCTCACCGAGCGGCTCGGCGAAGTCGTCGACGAGGCCACCCGCGCCGCCGTGAAGAAGAACTCCGACCTGCGCCGCGACGGCATGTCCCTGCTGCTGCGGGGCGTCGCCGCCGCCCTGCAGCCCAAGGGCGTCGCCGTCGAGATCCTCAAGCCCGACGCCGTACTGCGCGCCGAGCGCGTCCCCGTCGGTCAGATGGGCGACGTCTTCTCCGGCGGCCAGCTGCTCACCGCCGCCATCGCCCTGTACTGCACGATGGCCGCACTGCGCAGCAACGACCGCGGTCGCGACCGGCACCGCCACGCCGGCACCCTGTTCCTCGACAACCCCATCGGCCGCGCCAACGCCACCTATCTGCTGGAGCTCCAGCGGGCCGTGTCCGACGCGCTCGGCGTCCAGCTCCTGTACACCACCGGCCTGTTCGACACGACCGCGCTGGCGGAGTTCCCGCTGGTCATCCGGCTGCGCAACGACGCCGACCTCAGGGCGGGCCTGAAGTACATCAGCGTGGAGGAACACCTGAGGCCCGGCCTGCCCCAGCCGGCCCCCGCCGCCGAGGGAGAGGGCGAGGCGGTGCACAGCGAGATCACGGCGACCCGCATGTTCAAGCGCCCCGCGCAGTCGCCCGCGTAACCGCGGTCCGCGCCCACCGTCACCCGCCCCGCTCAGGACGTGAAGCCGGTGTGGAAATGAAGTGGAGGCGATGTCAGAGGTCCCCCTTATGCTGCTCCAGTTGATCAAGCGGCACCTGGGGAGGGCGCGACATGTTCGGCAAGCTGTTCGGCAGGGCGGGGGAGAGACCGGCGGCGGATCCGCACGCCCTCCGCGTCCTGCCCGGGCGCAGGAACGGGACGTACATGGTCCGCGCCCTGGGCGACACGCGGGTGCTGGCGCTGGTGGAAGCGGCCGACGCGGGGGACTGGGACGGGGTGAAGGCGGCGCTGAGCCCGTTCGACCTCGGCCGGGACCACCAGGTGCTCGGTGAACTGGCCGACCTGGACGGGGTGCAGGACTGGATCGGCGGGGCCGTCCAGCACGACGCGGAGCACCGGGCGACCGCGCTGCTCATATCCGGGGCGCGCCACATCGCCTGGGGCTGGGAGGCACGGACCGCCGATCTCGCCGTGAACGTCACGCAGGAGCAGTGGCGCGTCTTCCACGAGCGGCTCGAGATCGCCGAGGAACAGCTGCTGCTCGCCGCCGAGCTGCGGCCGGACTGGATCACCCCCTGGTGCCGCCTCCTCACCTCCGCCCGTGGCATGTCGCTGCCGGACGAGGTCAAACTCACCCGGTACGAGGCCGCGCTGCGCCGCGACCCGCTGGACCTGGAAGCCCATGTCGAGCGGGTCTCCCAGCTCCAGCCCCGTTGGGGCGGCGAACCGGGGGAGGCAATGAGGTACGCCCGCGAGGCGTTCACCCGCGCACCCGAGGGGCACCGCCTCGGCTGTGTGGTGGCCATGGCCCACATCGAGGACTGGGTGGAGTCGGACAGCCCCAGCTGCCTGGACCTGCCGTACATCCAGAAGGAGCTGCGGGAGGCGGCGCGGCACAGCATCCTCCACCCCGCCTATGAGCGGCGCCCGGGCTGGCAGCAGGACTTCAACATGTTCGCCATGGCCCTGTCGCTGGCCTCGGAGAGCGTCGTCGCCCCGCGGGTCTTCCACGAGCTGGGCGGCGCCTGCACGCCGTGGCCCTGGCGCTACATGGCACAGCCCGAGAAGGCCTACGCCCGCTTCCGCCGTCACGCCTGAACCGGCCGGGCCGCAACGCCCGAACCGGCGGGCCGCATCCCGGCCGCCGTCACGCGTGAGCCGGTCGGGTCCTGCTCCGGCCGCTGCGACGCCGACCCGGCCGGACCGTACTCCGGCCTCCGGCACGCCCGGTCCGGCGCCCCTCGCGCCCCATGATCCCCTCACTACTCCACCACGCCACCCCGGGACTGCCCGATGACTCTGTCCGACGCTCCTTCGAACCCGGCCGGCGCCGACCGCACCTTCCAGGTGGATCTGCG
Organism: Streptomyces sp. CCM_MD2014; assembly: GCF_000772045.1. GTDB lineage: Bacteria > Actinomycetota > Actinomycetes > Streptomycetales > Streptomycetaceae > Streptomyces > Streptomyces salinarius. The sequence goes on from NZ_CP009754.1 coordinate 7,242,426, forward strand.
CGGCCTCGTCGACCTCCTCTCCCACCACCTCTACTCCAGCCCCCGCGTCTACCTGCGCGAACTCCTGCAGAACGCGGTGGACGCGCTGACCGCCCGGCACAGCCTGGAACCGGCCGCCCCGGCGGGCGCCTTCGGCATCCGGCTGTACGCCGACGGATCGGTCGTACGGGTCGAGGACGACGGTGTCGGCCTCACCGAGGCCGACGTGCACACCTTCCTCGCCACCATCGGCCGCAGCAGCAAGCGTGCCGAGCAGGTCGCCGAACAACGCGGCGACTTCATCGGCCAGTTCGGCATCGGACTGCTCTCCTGCTTCCTGGTCGCCGACGAGATCCACGTCGTGAGCCGCTCCGCCCGCACCCCCGACGCACCCGCCGTGGAGTGGCGCGGACGCGGCGACGGCAGTTACACCGTCCGCACCCTGCGCGCCTCCGCCCGGCCCCGGCCCGGCACCACCGTCACCCTGACGCCCCGCGCCGACGCCGGCGAGTGGACCCGGCCGGCGCGGGTGCAGGCGCTGGCCCGGCACTTCGGCTCCCTGCTGCGGCATCCCGTGACCTTCGACGACGGCACGGGCGGTACGGGCGCCCCCGTGAACCCCGAGCCCGCGCCCTGGGCCCGTACGTATCCCACCCCGGGGGCCCGTTCCCGAGCCCTGGCCGCGTACGGCGAGGAGGTCTTCGGGTTCACGCCGCTGGACACGATCGAGCTGGACCTGCCGGCCGTGGGCCTGAAGGGCATCGCCTGCGTGCTGCCGCAGGCGGTACCGGCCGGACGCCGTCACGGCCACCGCGTCCACGTCAAGGGCATGCTGCTGTCCGAACAGGCCGAGGAGATCCTGCCCGAGTGGGCGTTCTTCGTCCGCTGCGTCGTCGACGCCGAGAGCCTGCGCCCGACGGCCTCCCGCGAGTCCCTTTACGAGGACGACACCCTCGCCGCGGTTCGCGACGCCCTCGCCGAGCGACTGCGCGCCTGGATCGCCCGGGCCGCCGCCAGCGACCCCGACCTGCTCGCCCGCTTCCTCCACGCCCACCACCTGGCCGTGAAGTCGCTCGCCGTGCACGACGACGAGATCCTGCGGATGCTGCTGCCCTGGCTGCCGTTCGAGACCACCGACGGGCACACCACCCTCGACGAGTTCGCCCGCACCCACCGCACCGTGCTCGTGACGTCGAGCGTGGAGGAGTTCCGGCAGGTCGCCGCGATCGCCTCGGCCGCCGGGCTCGGCGTCGTCAACGGCGGCTACACCTACGACCGCGAACTGGTCCACCGGCTGCCCGAGATCCGGCCGGAAACCAGCGTCGCCGACCTCGACCCGGCGACCCTCACCGCCCACCTCGACCCGGTCGACCGGGAGACGGAACTCGCGGCGGCGGCCTACCTCGCCCGGGCCCGCGAGGCCCTGGCCGTCTTCGACTGCGACGTCGCGCTGCGCACCTTCCAGCCCGCCTCCGCCCCCGCCCTCCTCGTCGACAGCCGAGAGGCCCGGCACGAGCGCACCCGCTCCCAGCTCGCCCGCGAGCAGGAGGGCGGCCTGTGGGGCGACATCCTCGGCGCCCTGCGCCAGGAGGCCCCGCGCGCCCAGCTCATCCTCAACCAGCTCAACCCGCTGGTCCGCACCGCCGTCGCCATCGACGAGCCCGAACTGGCCCGCACCAGCGCAGAAGCCCTCTACGGGCAGGCCGCGCTGCTGTCCCGGCGCCCGCTCAGGCCCGCCGAGTCGAGCCTCATCAACCGCTCCTTCCTCGACCTCCTCGCCCACGCCCTCCGCAAGGACAACTGACGATGCCCACCGCACCCCATCCCCAGAGCATCGACGAGCTGTACGAGGCGCTCCGCGCCAACCAGCAACGCCCCTACGGCCGTTCGCGCACCGTCACCGCCGAGGAACTCGTCGACGCCGCCGAGCAGTTCGATGAGCCCCTGCCGCTCGTCCGCGCGCTGCTCGAACTCCACGAGGCGTACACGTACGGTTCCGAGCCCCGCAAGTCGCCCGTGGCCTTCGCCCGGCTGCTCACCCTCTTCGACGAGCAGCCCGACGTCTTCGACGAGAACCTGCGCCACCTGCTGTTCTGGCGGTTCAAGTGGGTGGCGGCCGCCCTGCGCGCCCTGCCGGAGATACCGCTGGCCAGCCTGCGCCAGTGGCTGACCGAGATGCGCGAGAGGTACGAGAAGGCCGGTCACGGCCTCCAGCCCTACTACGGGCAGGCCTACCGGCTCGCCGCCCACGTCGGCGAGGACGAGGCGCCCGCGTTCGAACTGTGGGCGGGCCGTGCGCGCACCCGGCTCAGCGACTGCGAGGCCTGCGAGATCTGCGAACGGGCCCTGTACCACCTCGCGTCGGGCGACGACGAGCGGGCGCTGCGCACCTGGGAGCCCGTCCTGGCCGGCAAGGAGTCGTGCCAGGAGGAACCCGCCCGCTCCATGGCCTACGCCCTGCTGCCCCTGCTGCGCACCGGCCGCACCGACCGGGCACGGGAGCTGCACCTCGTCGGATACCGAGGCTGCCGCCGCAACCCCTCGATGTCCGGAGAGGTCGGCCGGCACCTGGAGTTCTGCGCGCTGACCGGCAACGAGGCCCGCGGCCTCGAACTGCTCGCCGAGAACCGCGCTCTGTTCACCGAGGTCGACTCGCCACTGGAACTCCTCGACTTCCTCACCGGCGTCGAGGTCCTCCTCCAGCGCGTCGAACAGCTGGGCCACGGCGAACTGCCCGCCGCCGGTCACCCGGGCCGCACCTGGACGGTGACCGGGCTGCGCGCCGAGGTGCGCGACCGCGCCGGCGATCTCGCCGCTCGCTTCGACGCCCGCAACGGCACCACGACCCACACGGAACGCCGCGCGGCCCGCCTCGGCCGCGCCCCGCTCCTTCAGTCGCTGGAACTGACCCTGCGCACCCGCCGGCTCGACGACGTCGCCCCGGCCGCCGCCCCGGTCGCCGCTCCCGTCCCCGCCACCACCCCCGCCGCCTCCGAATCACTGCCCGAACTCGTCGCCCGGGCACGGGAGCTGGACGAACGGGGACACCCGGACGCGCGGTCCTGCTGGGCGGCGCTGCGCACCCGGGTCACCGCCCGTGACTACACGCACCCCGACGACCCCGCCGTGGGCCCGCTCGAGCGGCTGCGCGCCGACCTGCTGGCCGACGAGGCGAGCCGGCTGGGCGAGAAGGACGACTTCACCGAGGCGGCCGCCCTCTACGAGGAGGCCGCGGCCCTCTACGACGACGCCGGAACGCCGGCCCACGCGGCACTCGCCCGCGCCCACGCCCTCCTCGCCACCGCCGAGGCCCCGCCCCCAAGCCCCGCTGCCGCCGGGGAGACCGCCGCCGCACCGCCGAGGCAAGCGGCGGCTGCGATGTCCGCCGAGGCTGTCGCGGCTGCGCCGGCCGGGGAGTCCGCGCCACCCGGGGCCGTGCCCGCGGCGCCGTTCCAGCCCCCGGCCGACGGCGCCGATGCCACCCCGGCCAAGATCGCCGCGCTGACCGCCGCCCACGCGGCCATGGTCCGCCTGTACGAGGAGACTCCCGGCCTGGCCCCGTACCAGGAGGCCCGCCTGCTGCGGCTCAGGGCCACCGCGCTGGGCCTGCGCCTGCAAGCGTCCGGGAGCGACGGGCACGTCACCGCGGTCCTCGACGAGGTCGAGCTGCTGCACGCCTTCGCCACCCGGCACGACGTCCCCGGGCAGATCGCCGGCGCCCTGATGCTGCGGGCCAGCACCTACGCCATCTCCGGCGACCTGCCCGCCGCCCTCGCCGAGACCGACGCGCTCCTGGACCGGCTGAAGGCGCACGGCCCCGCCTGGCACCTGCCCCGGGCGCTGGGCCTGCGCGCCCGGCTCCGACTCGGGCTCCGGGACGCGCAGGCCGCCCACGCGGACCTGGGCGAGGCGCTGCGACTGGCCGCCGACTGGCCGGCCGACGCCGTCGACACCGCCCGCCTCCACGGCGACCTCGCCGAAGCCTGCATGCACCTGGGCCGCCCCGACGAGGCGCTGCGGCACCTGACCCGCTCCGCGGAGCTGAACCTGAGGCGCGGCGACCGCTTCGACGCATACTGCACCTACAGCAACGCCGCCACGCTCAGCCTGGACCTCGGCCGCGTCGAGGACTGCATCGCGCTGCTCGACTCCCTGCTGGCCGAACCGGACGTCGCCGACGGAGAGCTGGACGACCGGCTGGTCGCCCAACTGCGCCTGACCCGCGCCCGGGCGCTGCACACGGGGGAGGACCTCAGGGCGGCCACGGCCGAGTTCCTCGCCCTCGCGGCCGAGTCCGCCGGCTGGGACGACGACCCGGGAAGCCACGCCATGATCGCCTCGGAGACCGCCGTACTCCTCGCCGAGGCCGGTGAGTTCGGCCGGGCCCGCGAGGCGGCCGACCAGGCGCTGGCGGCCCACGCCCGCGACCCGCGCCACGAGGCGCTGAGCAACTGCCTGCGCGAACTGGCCCGCCTCCAGGCCCAGCAGCGGGGCTCCGACGGCCTGGCCGAGGCGCTCGCTTTCCTCGCCGACGCGGGCCGGGTCGCCGACGGAGCCCGCGCCGCCGGGTACGAGGCCCACGGGCGTCCCCTGGACTCCGCGCTGGCCTACGAGTACGGACGGGTTCACGCCTACGCCGGCGCCTACGAGGACGCCCTGACCGCCCTGGAGAAGGCCCTCGCCCTGGTCGGTGAGCCAGGACCGGACAACGACCGGGCCGGCGAGTGGGCCGAGTGCGTCCGCTTCGCGGCCGCCATGGAGGGCGTCTATCTGAAACGCCCCGCGCCCGCCCTGGTCCGCCTGGACGCGGCCGTCTCCCACTTGACCGCCCTGGGGCACACCGAGGAGACGGAGCCGCTGACGTCACTGGCCGCCCGGCTGCGCGACGAGGACTGAGGGGGCGTCAGGGGGCGGCGGATCCAGGAGCGGCCGGGCGTACGGCACCCGGCCGCTCAGGGATGCGAGAGCTGTCCCGCACCGCCCCGCCGGCCTATCCGCTCCTGGCCCCGCTCGGCGGCCCGGGCCTGGCGCCGCGCCCGGCGACGCTCACGGCGCACGGCCCGCGCGGTGCTGCTCGGCACCGACACCACACCGTGCCGCTGGTTCCACACCTGCCGGGTCACCCACACGTCCAGCACGCCCCAGGTGGCGACCACCGTGCCCGCGACACTCGCGAGCACCATCGGGAACGCCAGCCAGGACTCCGCCAGCGTGCACAGGAAGGCCACCATCGCCAGTATCAGCGTCACGGCGACGACCAGCACCGCGCGCACGGCCGCCGTACGCACCGGATCCGGCATCCGTCGGCGCCGCGCGGGCTCCTCGATCCACAACGGCCGGTATCCCGGCCGTCGTTCACCCGCACTCGTGTCCGCCGGCGCCCCGCGCCGCTCCGCCGTGCTCATCGACATGTCACTCCCCACCGCCGGCAGACAGCTCGCCCGTGTCCCGGGACACGGCTCCCCTCTGGCTGCCCGGCTTGCGCCGCTTTACGCCACCCGGGGGCAGGATGCGGCTCCTGTGGCCGAATCCGCCTCCATTTCCCGTAGTGAAGGACGAACGACGGGTACCCAAGATTCCCGGAAATCCTGCCCGGTCGAAAAAATTCGGCCAATCCGCCCGTCACGACGGAACGACGGCCTCCCTGCCGTCACCCGAATCCGGGGACGCAATCTCCCGCAATGACCGGACAACTGACCATCGGCGACGCCGGGTACGGAGGTTCGGCCTCCGGATGAGTCTTCGAGTTACCTGTGGGTCAGTAGTAGGCTCGCGCCGTTTGTTGACGCACATGTGTACCCCCACCGTTGGGGGCCGAGCTGGGGGAGGCCATGCGCTTTCGCGGGAAGTCGATCCGCCGGAAGATCGTGGCGCTGCTCCTCGTGCCGCTGGTGTCCCTGACCGCGATCTGGGCCTTCGCGACGGTACTGACGGGACGTGAGGCGGCGCAGCTGTTCAGCGTCTCGACCGTCGTCGAGGAGATCGGCTACCCGATCGAGGACACCGTCCGCGTCCTGCAGCAGGAACGCCGCCAGACCCTCGTCCATCTCGCCGACCCGCGGGCCTCCGACGGACTCGCCGCCCTGCAGCGCAGCCGCACCGCCACCGACGAGGCCGTCGCCGAGATCCGACGCAACGCCGCCGACGCCGACGTACGGGACGACCTCGGCCGGGCCGGGGAGGAACGGCTCACCGCGGTGCTGGACGCGTTCGACGGCATCGGCTCACTGCGCCGCAGCGTCGAGGACGGCACCGTCAACCGCGCGCAGGCCCTCGGCCTCTACAACCGCCTGGTCGACCCCTGCCACGACCTGCTCGCCAACCTCGACGTCGTCGACGACGTGGGCCTCGACAAGCAGTACCGCGCGCTCGTCAACGTCTCCCGCGCCCGCGAACTGCTCTCCCGTGAGGACGCCCTCCTCGGTTCCGCCCTGGTCACCGGACGGCTCACCCGCACGGAGATACGTGACGTCTCCGACCTCGTGGCACAGCGCACCATGATGTACGACATCAACCTGCCGCTGCTGCCCGCCACCGAACGCGGCCGGTACCAGCGCTTCTGGAAGAACGCGTCCTCCGCCCCCCTCCGGGTCGCCGAGCAGGCCGCCGTCTCCGCAGACAGCGGCACACCGCACGGCGTCACCGCCCAGAGCTGGGACGCCGCCGCCGGGAGCGTCCTCAAGGAACTCGGCGAACTCGACGACGACGCCGCCGACCGCTACCAGGACCGTGTCGACCCCGTCGCCACCAACACCATCGCCAAGGTCGTCATCGCCGGAGCGCTCGGCCTGATCGCCCTGCTGTACTCCCTCTTCCTGTCGGTGCGCGTCGGCCGCTCCCTCATCCGCGACCTGAAGCAGCTGCGTCTGGAGGCGCACGAGGCCTCCGGCGTCCGCCTGCCCAGCGTGATGCGCCGTCTGTCGGCGGGCGAGGAGGTCGACGTCGAGACCGAGGTGCCGCGTCTGGAGTACGACAAGAACGAGATGGGCGAGGTCGGGCAGGCCCTCAACACCCTGCAGCGGGCCGCCGTGGAAGCCGCCGTCAAGCAGGCCGAACTCCGCGCGGGCGTCTCCGAGGTCTTCGTCAACCTCGCGCGCCGCAGCCAGGTGCTCCTGCACAAGCAGCTCACCCTGCTCGACACCATGGAGCGCAGGACCGAGGACACCGAGGAACTCGCCGACCTGTTCCGTCTCGACCACCTGACCACCCGCATGCGCCGGCACGCCGAGGGCCTGGTCATCCTCTCCGGCGCCGCGCCCTCCCGGCAGTGGCGCAAGCCCGTCCAGCTCATGGACGTGGTGCGGGCCGCCGTCGCCGAGGTCGAGGACTACGAGCGCATCGAGGTGCGCAGGCTGCCGCGCGTCGCCGTCACCGGCCCCGCGGTCGCCGACCTCACCCACCTGGTGGCCGAACTGCTGGAGAACGCCACGGTGTTCTCGCCCCCGCACACCGCCGTCCAGGTGCTCGGCGAGCGCGTCGCCAACGGCTTCACCCTGGAGATCCACGACCGGGGCCTCGGCATGGCCGCCGACGCCCTCCTCGACGCCAACCTCCGGCTGGCCGAGACACCCGAGTTCGAGCTGTCCGACACCGACCGGCTCGGCCTGTTCGTCGTCAGCAGGCTCGCCCAGCGCCAGAACGTCCGGGTGTCCCTCCAGCCCTCGCCGTACGGCGGCACCACCGCGGTCGTCTTCGTCCCCGACGCACTGCTCACCGACGACGCCCCGGACACCAACGGCGTCGGCTTCCGCCTCGACCGCCCCCAGCCCGCCAAGACGAAGGGGCGTGAGGAGAGCCGCCGTTCCGCCCTCTCCCACGTGCCCGCCCGGCTCCCCGAGCGGCCGGCCGTGATGCTGGACGGCCCGGTCGAACTGGAGGCGCCCGTCGACCTCGACGCCCTCGACCTGCCGGGCGTCCTCGACGACCAGGACAGCGAACGCGGCGGCCTGTTCCGCCCGCGCCGCCCGCTGGCCGCGGCCGACGACGACCAGGCCCGCCGACCCGGACGGCGGCGCCCCGAGCCCCGGCACGGCGACGAACCGACCGAGGACGGGACCGGTGCGAACGAACCGGTCGCGCTGCCGCGCCGTCGAACCCCCAAGCTGGTCAGCTCGCACGGGCGTCCCGTCCCCGAACGGCCCGCCCGGGACACCGCCGACGAGCCGTCCGCGACCGGCACGGACCGGACCGAGCGTCCTGCCGCACCCGGGACCCGGACGGACGGCCTCCCGGCCCTGCCCGCCCGCCGCCGCGGCGACCGCGCGGGAGACCGTGCCGAGGGCCGCGACGGCGGCGTGCCCCCCGCGCCGCCCGCGCGCGAGGGCACTGCGTCCGCCGGCGCCGAGCCCGGCGCGCTGCCCAGGCGCGTGCGGCAGGCCAGCCTGGCCCCTCAGCTCCGGCAGAGCCCCGAACCGCCCGCCGAGGACGGCCCCGACCCCGCCGACCGCGACGCCGACGAGGTGCGCAGCCGTATGGCCTCGCTCCAGCGCGGCTGGCAGCGCGGCCGCAAGGAGAACGCCGCGACCGGGGACCCGTCCGGCGGCACAGCACCATCCGCACCACGAGGAACGACTAAGGGGGACGGTCGATGACCGCACCGAAGACGACCGGCCACACCGCGACCAAGTCCGGGGAGCTGAACTGGCTCCTCGACGACCTGGTGGACCGGGTCGCGAGCATCAGCAAAGCCGTCGTCCTGTCCGGCGACGGGCTGGCGACGGGCGTGTCCAAGGACCTCACCAGGGAGGACAGCGAGCACCTGGCGGCCGTCGCGTCCGGATTCCACAGCCTCGCCAAGGGCGTGGGCCGGCACTTCGAGGCGGGCAGCGTCCGGCAGACGGTCGTCGAACTCGACGAAGCCTTCCTCTTCGTCACGGCCGCCGGCGACGGGAGCTGCCTGGCCGTGCTGTCCGACGCCGACTCGGACGTCGGCCAGGTCGCCTACGAGATGACCCTGCTGGTCAAACGGGTCGGCGTGCACCTGGGCACCGCTCCGCGCACCGATCTGTCCTCCGGCGGGTAAGTGGGATGACATGAGCGCAGACGGTCAGGGAACACACCACTGGTTCGACGACGAGGCCGGCCCCGTCGTCCGTCCGTACGCCATGACACGCGGCCGCACCACCAGCGCGGCCCAGCACCGCCTCGACCTGATCGCGGTGGTCGTCACGGAACCCCACGCGGACGAGGCGGAGGCGGACGTCACCCTCTCCCCGGAGCACGTGGACATCGTCGGGCTGTGCCGCGAAACCCCGCAGTCGGTCGCCGAACTCGCCGCCGAACTCGACCTTCCCGTCGGAGTGGTGCGGGTGCTGGTCGGCGACCTCGTGGACAGCGAACTCGTCCACGTGAACCGGCCCGTGCCCCCGGCCGAACTGCCCGACGAGAACATCCTGCGCGACGTGATCAACGGCTTGAGGGCACTGTGAGCCGTCCCCCGGGCACGTCGGGCGGCGGCAGGTTAAGGAGAAGAAACCGATGATCTTCGGGCGTTCCCAGCGCGGCAAGCCGCCGGTCGAGCCCGTCACGCTCAAGATCCTGGTGGCCGGCGGGTTCGGCGTGGGCAAGACCACCCTCGTCGGCGCGGTCAGCGAGATCAGGCCGCTGCGCACCGAGGAACTGCTCACCGAGGCCGGCCGGCCCGTCGACGACGTCAGCGGCGTGGAGGGCAAGCACACCACCACCGTGGCCATGGACTTCGGGCGGATCACCCTGCGCGAGGACCTGGTGCTGTACCTCTTCGGCACGCCCGGCCAGGAGCGGTTCTGGTTCATGTGGGACGAGTTGTCCGAGGGCGCGCTCGGCGCCGTCGTGCTGGCCGACACCCGGCGCCTGGAGGACTGCTTCGCCGCCGTCGACTACTTCGAGCGGCGCGCCATCCCGTTCGTGATCGGCGTCAACTGCTTCGAGGGATCGGCGCGCTACCCGGCCGAAACCGTCCGCCAGGCGCTCGACCTCGACGCGGACGTGCCCCTGGTGATGTGCGACGCGCGCGACCGGGAGTCCGTCAAGGAGGTCCTCATCGGCGTCGTCCAGCACGCGATGGCCCAGGCCTCGGACCGCCGCCGGGCCGTCACGACCTGAACGCGCCCGGCCACTTCCCCCGTCCGCCCCACCCCTGATAGATGCAGGGAACATGACACGACTCTCCACCACCCTCCGCGGTCTGGTCACCGCCCTCGCCGCCGTGCTCGCCGTCACGGCCGTCCCCGCCACCGCACAGGCACGGCCCGAACCGAGGGCCCCGGAGGACTTCGTGGCGCTGCGCAGCGTCGACCCGACGATCATCGAGGAGATGCGCTACGTCACCGCGCACAACTTCGTCGGCGAGCGTGTCGACGGCTACCGGCAGTCCCTGTGTATCCTCACCCGCCCCGCGGCCGAAGCCCTCCACCGCGCCCAGACCCGGCTGCTGCGCCAGGGCTACTCCCTCAAGGTGTACGACTGCTACCGGCCGCAGCGCGCCGTCGACCACTTCGTCCGCTGGGCCGAGGACCTCGACGACCAGAGGATGAAGGCCGAGTTCTACCCGGAGGTCGACAAGACCCGTCTGTTCGCCGACGGCTACATCGCGGAGAAGTCGGGCCACAGCCGTGGCTCGACCATGGACCTCACCCTCGTGCGGCTCCCCGCGAAGCCCACCCGCCCGTACCACCCCGGACAGACCCTGGTGCCCTGTTTCGCGCCGCAGGACGAGCGCTTCCCCGACAACTCCGTCGACATGGGCACCGGCTACGACTGCTTCGACACCCGCTCGCACACCCTCGACCCCCGCATCCAGGGCGCCCAGCACGCCAACCGGATGCTGCTCAAGAACACCCTGGAGGACGTCGGCCTGGTGAACCTGCCCGAGGAGTGGTGGCACTTCACGTACAAGCCCGAGCCCTACCCCGACACCTACTTCGACTTCCCGGTCTCCGCGAAGTCGCTCGCCGGCCGTCGCTGACCGGCGGCCTGCCGGAGCCGCCACCTCCGGGATCGGATACAGTCCGCCGCGTGTCCGAAACTGAAACCTCCGTTCCCAACTCCGCGCCCGGCTCACACTGTTCGAGCTGCGGATCGCCCTACGGAGAGGGCGTCTCCGGCTGGCCCCGCACCTGCCCCGCGTGCGGCACCGTGGCCTACCGCAACCCGCTGCCGGTCGCGGTGGCCCTCCAGCCCGTGTACGACACGCAGGGCACCGCCCTGGTCGTCATCACCCGCACCGTGACCCCCGCGCGCGGGGGCGTCGCCCTGCCCGGCGGCTACATCGACGACCGGGAGGACTGGCGGCAGGCCGTCGTCCGCGAACTCAAGGAGGAGACGGGAATCGACGCCGCGAGCCGCGACGTACGCCTCGCCGACGCCATGAGCTCGCCCGACGGCCACCTGCTGCTCTTCGGGCTGCTGCCCGAGCGGCCCGCCGAGAACCTGCCGCCCTCCGCCGCCACGGACGAGACCGAGGGATGGCACCTCCTGCGCCGGCCGGAAGAGCTCGCCTTTCCGCTCCACACCCGGGCCGTGCAAGCGTTCTTCGAGGGCCGCTACATCTGAGCCGGCCGCTCCGCGAGCCCACGGACGCGGACCGGGCAGGACGGCTCACTCACGCCGTCCTCGCCCGACCGCTCCACGACCACCCGCCGCCCCTCCCAGCGGGACACGTACCGTTCGATCTCCGGTTCCACCCAGCCGTCGCCCGCGTCCGGCACGACCAGCCCGCCGCCGGTCCGCCCCCGCGCGGGCGCCCACACCTCCAGCTCCGTCCCGCCGTCCTCGCCGCGCACCGGAACCACCGCCCCCGCGCGCGCGAACACCGGGATCCGGGCCAACGGGGCGTCGACGACCACCCGCGCGGGCCCCTCGTACGCCCGCTCCGTCACCACGTCGTACCAGCGCCCTCGCGGCAACCGCACCGCCCGCCGGTCCGCACCCGGACCGAGCACCGGGGCCACCAGCAGACAGTCACCCAGCAGAAAGGCGTCCTCGCAGTCCCGCAACGCCCGGTCCTCCGGCGCCGACCACCACAGGGGACGCACATAGGGAGCCCCCGTACGCCGGGCCAGATGGGCCAGCGTCACGAAGTACGGCAGCAGCCGCCGCCGCTCGACGAGCACCACGCGCGCGTGCTCGAGGACCTCGGCCCCCAACTCCCACGGCTCCCCGCACCCCGCCCCGTGTCCGGTGCGCGTGCGCAACAGCGGCAGGTGGGCGGCCAGCTGGAGCCACCGCAGATACAGCTCCGGCGACGGAGGCCCCTCTGAGCCACCCACATCGGTCCCCGAATACGGCACCCCGCACAGCCCGAGCCCCATCACCCGCGCCAGCGACGACCGCAGCCCCGCCCAGCCCGCCCCCACCTCCCCGGACCACGTGCCGCCGTAGCGCTGCAGGCCGGCCCAGCCGGAACGGGAGAGGACGAACGGACGCTCGCCCGGCCTCAGAGTCCGCAGCCCCTCGTACGCGCTCCGCGCCATGCCCAGCGCGTAGACGTTGTGCGCCTCCCTGTGGTCGCCGCGCCCGCCCTCCAGCGCGTGCCGGGCCGACCGCGGCAGCGTCGGCTCCCCGAAGGCGGCGAAGGACGTGGGCTCGTCCAGGTCGTGCCAGAACCCGGTGAACCTCTGCCCGAGCCGTTCCTCGTAGAGCCCGCCCCACCACGCACGCACCCGCGCGTGCGTGAAGTCCGGGAAGACCACGTCCCCGGCCGGCCCCACACCCTGGACCACCGTCCCCGCGGCGTCCCGCACGAACACGTCGCCGCGCGTCCCCGCGTCGTACACGGCGCTGCCGGGCACGGCCACCACCGCCGGCTCGACCGCCGACACGAGCCGTACCCCCTCCCTGCGCAGCTCCTCCGCGAGCACGGGCAGCTTCGGGAACCGCTCCTCGTCTACGGTGAACGCCTGCCGGCCCTCGGCGTGCCCGACACCCAGATGCACCGCGTCCAGCGGCAGGCCGCGCTCCTGGTGACCGGCCACCACCCGCCGCACGTCCTGCTCGTCGCCGTACCCGGACCGCACGTGATGGTGCCCGAGCGCCCACGCCGGCGGCAGCGCGGGCGCGCCCGTCAGCGACGCCCAGGCCAGCAGCACACGCGCGGGGGTCCCCACCATCACCCAGCACCGCAGCGGACCGCCGTCCATCCGCAGCACACTCCGCCCCGGCCGGTCGTGCCCGGACCCGGCCCCCTCCGCACCCTCCCGCAACGCCACCGTGCCGTCCCACGTGCTGTCGTGGAACACCAGGTGCGTCCCCGCGTCCGCCACCACCATCTGCACCGGCATCGTGACGGACGCCGCGTCCTCACGGGCCGCGCGGGGCCGACCGGAACCGGCATTCCACAGGCGGTACACACCGTCGCGCAGCCGCGGACCCACGGACCGCCCACCGAGCCCGAAGAACCGGGCGTCGGCCGCCACCTCCGAGCGCTGCGTCCAGCGCGCCGGCCCGCCGTCGACCGGCTCCCACCAGCGGGGCGGCAGCTCACGACGCAGGACCACACCCCCGGGCGTGCGGACCTCGACCGCCCCGTTCCGGGACACCGCCACCGTCGCCCGCTCCGCCACCACCCGCCAACCGCCGTCCTTGTCCGGCTCCAGCACCGCCCGCGGATCCGGCTCCGGACAGCGGCCCGCCAACGCGTAGGAGGACTCCGGCCCCGTCCCGTCCCAGCCCCAGAACACGGCGCCGTTCACCGCGACGAGGATCCGCAACTCCGACCGCCCGAACCGGACCACACCGCCTCCCGGCCCGGACTCCACCTCCCGCATCGCCCCCGGCACCCGCGCCCGCTCCGCGCCCCGCGGCGGCAGCGCCGCGGCGTCGGCACGCCGTCTGCGCCACGCCCCCCGCACCGAACGCCACCCGTGCGCCACCCCCGCGGAACCCACCGTCTTCATCGAACGCACCAGGTCACGACCGTCCATGCCGATCACCCTGCCATCCACCACCGCGCGCGTGGGCGTCGTTCAACTGCCGTTCACCCGTGGCCGGACCACATCTTCATGTCACCGACTGTGTGGAGCGCACCCTGGTGCGGAAGTCGATCACATGGCATCGTCCCTGTCAGCCGCGTCACGCGCACACCCCAGCCCGTGCGCGCAGGACGCACACGACGCGCACAGTCCGGGAGCCGCCCCATGCCGACCGAGAACCCCCAGCCGCTCTGGCAGCCGGATGCACCACGCATCGCCCAGGCACGCATCACCAGGTTCCAGACCTGGGCGGCCGAGCACCACGGAGCCCCCGCCGACGGCGGGTACGCCGCCCTGCACCGCTGGTCCGTCGACGAGCTGGACACCTTCTGGAAAGCCGTCACGGAGTGGTTCGACGTCCGCTTCTCGACCCCCTACGCGCGCGTGCTGGGCGACCGGACGATGCCCGGCGCCCAGTGGTTCCCCGGTGCCCGGCTGAACTACGCCGAACACGCCCTGCGCGCGGCCGCCACCCGCGCGGACGAACCGGCCCTCCTGTACGTCGACGAGACCCACGATCCGACCCCCGTCACCTGGACCGAACTGCGTCGCCAGGTCGGCTCCCTCGCCGCCGGACTGCGCTCCCTCGGCGTACGCCCCGGCGACCGCGTCAGCGGCTACCTCCCCAACATCCCCCAGGCCGTGGTCGCCCTCCTGGCCACGGCCGCCGTGGGCGGCGTCTGGACCTCCTGCGCGCCAGACTTCGGCGCCCGCAGCGTCCTGGACCGCTTCCAGCAGGTCGAACCCGTCGTCCTGTTCACCGTCGACGGCTACCGCTACGGGGGCAAGGAACACGACCGCCGCGACACCGTCGCCGAACTCCGCCGGGAACTGCCCACCCTGCGCGCGGTGATCCACATCCCGCTCCTCGGCACCGAGGCCCCCGACGGCGCGCTGGACTGGCAGACCCTGACCGCCGCGGACACGGAACCCGAGTTCGAGCAGGTGCCCTTCGACCATCCCCTGTGGGTGCTCTACTCCTCCGGCACCACCGGCCTGCCCAAGGCCATCGTCCAGTCCCAGGGCGGCATCCTGGTCGAGCACCTCAAACAGCTCGGCCTGCACTGCGACCTCGGCCCCGAGGACCGCTTCTTCTGGTACACCTCGACGGGCTGGATGATGTGGAACTTCCTCGTCTCCGGCCTGCTCACCGGCACCACGATCGTCCTCTACGACGGCAGCCCCGGCTTCCCCGCCACGGACGCCCAGTGGCGCATCGCGGAACGCACCGGCGCCACCCTCTTCGGCACCTCAGCCGCCTACGTCATGGCCTGCCGCAAGGCCGACGTCCACCCGGCCCGCGACCTGGACCTCTCCGCGATCCAGTGCGTCGCCACCACCGGCTCCCCGCTCCCGCCCGACGGCTTCCGCTGGCTGCACGACGAATTCGCCGCGAACGGCTCCGACCTGTGGATCGCCTCCGTCAGCGGCGGTACCGACGTGTGCTCGTGCTTCGCCGGCGCCGTCCCCACCCTCCCCGTCCACATCGGCGAACTCCAGGCCCCGGGTCTCGGCACCGACCTCCAGTCCTGGGACCCGAACGGCAACCCCCTCACCGACGAGGTGGGCGAGCTGGTCGTCGCCAACCCCATGCCCTCGATGCCGATCCGGTTCTGGAACGACCCCGACGGCAGCCGTTACCACGACAGCTACTTCGACACCTACCCCGGCGTCTGGCGGCACGGCGACTGGATCACCCTCACCTCCCGAGGCTCCGTCGTCATCCACGGCCGCTCGGACTCCACCCTCAACCGCCAAGGCGTCCGCATGGGCTCCGCCGACATCTACGAAGCCGTCGAGCGACTCCCCGAGATCAAGGAATCCCTCGTCATCGGCATCGAACAGCCCGACGGCGGCTACTGGATGCCCCTGTTCGTACACCTGGCGCCCGGAGCCGCCCTCGACGACGCCCTCCTGGACCGCATCAAGCAGACCATCCGCGCCAACCTCTCCCCGCGACACGTCCCCGACGAGGTCATCGAGGTTCCCGGCATCCCGCACACCCTCACCGGCAAACGCATCGAGGTCCCGGTCAAGCGCCTCCTCCAGGGCACCCCGCTCGACAAGGCCGTCAACCCCGGCTCCATCGACAACCTCGACCTGCTCCACTTCTACGAGGACCTCGCCCGCAAGCGCTCCTGACCAGCACACCCACGAGCCGGCCGCCCCGCCCGGCGGCCGGCTCCCCGCGCCCGCCCCGTTGTCAGTGCCGCCGATTACTGTGAGTGAGCATTGATCGACCGTGCACAGGGGGAAGAAATGGCGCACACCGACCAGAGCGATCACACCATGCGACGCGTCCTGCGCCGCGAGATCGCGGGCACCATCGGCCTGCTCACCGACGAACACGACTTCCGCGCCATGCGGCGCTACCGCAGCTTCACCTTCCACGACCACGCCGCCTACCTGCGCCAGGTGGAAGCCATCCTCCGGACACGGGCGGCACAAGGCACCCACACCACGATCGCGCTCTTCGACCCGGAGGAGTACGCCGACTTCTGCACGGCCGCGGGCCTCGAACCCGACGCCTCCGCCAGCCGTGCCCGGTTCACCGCCGAACTGGCCGCCCACGGCCCCACCGTGCCGTACGAGGGCCAGTCCCTCACCGACCTGCTCCCGGCCCTCGTCGACGAAGCCGTCCGCCAGGCGACCTGGGAGTACACCTCGACCCTCCTCGCCACCCTCGGCAGCTGCGCCACCTGCGGCGAGGACCTCGGACGAGCCGCCTTCACCCGCGCCCACCGCCTCCTGCACCGGGTCCTGGAATCGGCGCCTCCGGGCAACCGGCACCTGGTCTGCAGCGTCAAGGGCCACCCGGCGGAGACCCTCCTCGCCGTCCTGCTCGTCGAGGAGGAGAGCGACGGCACCCCGCACATCGACGAGGCCGAGGCCCTGGAGTTCACCAGCGTCCTCGCCCTCGGCCTGGCAACCCACAGCCCCGGCGGACTCGTCATGCGCATCAGCCCGCCGAACGGCCCCGACCGCATCCACGGCTGGCGCCTGCGCGGCTACGGCCTCGAACCCCTCACCGCCGCGGAGGTCTTCGACGCCTACTGCACGGACGTCGAGTCCGGCGACCTCATCTCCCCGGAATCCAACGTCGACTACTGCGCACCGCCCGACCTCGGAGACGACCGCCTGCCACCGGGACACCACCACTGAACGCGGGCGGGGCGCCCCACCCGAAGGCGGAACGCCCCGCACCACAGTCACGGCGACAACGACACCCGGCCCCTACTCGCCGGACAGCACCGCCTGCGCGGCGTTCCGCGCCTCCTCGGCACTGTCCGCGGCCCGGGCGGCAGCCGCGGCACGCTCGCACTGGGCCAGCGTGAACTTGGCCAGCGTCGCCCGCACGTACGGCAGCGACGCCGCGCCCATCGACAGGGAGGT
Source organism: Streptomyces sp. CCM_MD2014 (assembly GCF_000772045.1). Classification (GTDB taxonomy): domain Bacteria; phylum Actinomycetota; class Actinomycetes; order Streptomycetales; family Streptomycetaceae; genus Streptomyces; species Streptomyces salinarius. The sequence continues at coordinate 7,259,747 of NZ_CP009754.1, forward strand.
GACACCGAGACCGGTCAGCACACACGCCAGCAGCGGGTCCGAAGCGGCCTCGCCGCAGACACCGCAGCTCTTGCCCTCGGCCTTCGCCGCCTCGGCCGACAGCGCGACCAGGTCGAGCAGCGCGGGCTGCCACGGGTCCTGCAACCGGGACACCGCGCCCACCTGGCGGTCGGCGGCGAAGGTGTACTGCGCGAGGTCGTTCGTCCCCAGCGACAGGAACTCGACCTCCTGCAGCACCGAGCGGGCCCGCAGCGCGGCCGACGGGATCTCCACCATGGCGCCGAACTTCGCGCGCAGCCCGGCCTCGCGGCAGGCATCCGCGAACGCCTTGGCATCGGCCCGGTCCGCCACCATGGGAGCCATGACCTCGAGGTAGACCGGCAGCCCCTCGGCCGCCTTGGCCAGCGCGGTCAGCTGCGTACGCAGGACGTCGGGGTGGTCGAGCAGGGTCCGCAGGCCCCGCACGCCGAGCGCGGGGTTCGGCTCGTCGCCCGGGGTGAGGAAGTCCAGCGGCTTGTCGGCGCCGGCGTCGAGCACGCGCACGACGACCCGGCCCTCCGGGAACGCCTCCAGCACCTGGCGGTAGGCGGTGACCTGCTTCTCCTCCGACGGCGCGTTCTCGCTGTCGTCGAGGAACAGGAACTCGGTCCGGAACAGACCGACGCCCTCCGCGCCGGCCTCGACCGCCGCCGGCACGTCCGCGGGACCACCGATGTTCGCCAGCAGCGGCACCTTGTGACCGTCCGAGGTCGCCCCCGGTCCCGTCGCCGCGGCGAGTGCGGCCTTGCGCTCGGCGGCCTCGGCCGCCAGCCGTGCCTTCTTCTCCTCGCCCGGGTTCACGAAGATCTCACCGGTGCTGCCGTCGACGGCGACGACGGTGCCCTCGGGAAGCTCACCGGCGCCCGGCAGGGCCACCACGGCAGGCACGCCGAGTGCCCGCGCGAGGATCGCGCTGTGACTGGTCGGCCCACCCTCCTCGGTGACAAAGCCCAGGACGAGTGTCGGGTCGAGCAGCGCGGTGTCGGCCGGCGCCAGATCCCGCGCGATGAGCACGTACGGCTCGTCGCTGTCCGGGACGCCCGGCATCGGCACCCCGAGCAGACGGGCGACGATACGATTCCGCACGTCGTCGAGGTCCGCCACGCGACCGGCCAGGTACTCACCGGCACCGGCCAGCAGAGCGCGGTACGCAGCGAAGGCGTCGTACACGGCACGCTCGGCCGTGCTCCCGACGGTGATCCGCCGCTCGACGTCGGCCATCAGCTCGGGGTCCTGGGCCATCATGGCCTGCGCCTCGAGCACGGCCTGGGCCTCGCCCCCCGCCAGATTGCCGCGCGCCATCAGATCGGCCGCCACAGCTTCCACGGCCTTGCGGGCGCGTCCCTGCTCACGCTCCGCGTCCTCGGCCGGAATCTGCTTCGCCGGCGGCTCCAGGACCGCCGTCCCCATGTGCCGAACCTCGCCGATCGCCACACCGTGGCTCACGCCGACGCCTCGCAGCGTTGTCTCCATCTCACCCGTCCCGATCGTGCGGCGGGTCCCGCCGCCGCGGTGGTTGTCCTACCAGCCGTCGATGCCGCCGCGCGACGGCGTCGACGTCACTTCCAGAGGAAGAGGCTTTCGCCGGCCTTCACGTCGCCGTCCTCACGGAGTTCGGTGAGCGCCTCGGCCGTGGCCTCCAGGGCCACGATCGGGCAGACCGGCGACTTTCCCGCGGCCTCGACCGAGGCCGGGTCCCAGCGGACCACGCCCTGACCGCGCACCACGGTGTCGCCCTTGTTCACCAGCAGCTCGAAACCCTCCCCGTTGAGCTGCACGGTGTCGATGCCGAGATGGGTCAGCACACCGTGCCCGCTGTCGTCGACGACGACGAAGGCGTGCGGGTGCAGAGAAACGATGACGCCGTCCACGGGGGCGACCGCCTCGGAGGGCTCCCGCACGGGGTCGATGGCGGTGCCCGGGCCGACCATGGCCCCGGAGAAGACGGGATCGGGCACAGCGGCCAGGCCGATGGCGCGTCCTGCGAGCGGGGACGAGACGGTGGTCATGGGAAGCCTCCCAGGGCGGAGATCTGTACGGGCCGTCACTGCTTGTCCCGGACGGCACACTGAGCAGCAGGGTATGTCATAGGAAGTACCGGTTCCGCATGAGTCTTACCAATAGAGGTCTAGACCACACTCGTCGCGGATTTGCACCCGTTCGGCGGCCCCGTGTACAGTCGTTACTCCTGCCTGAGGGTTGAGCGGTGCGAGCAACGCATCCTGGCCCTGGCAGTACCCAACTCATCAGATCCTATCTCTGGATCGCCTTCTGCATGTCCGCAGGACGGTGGTCAGAGGGACCGGAAAAGCCTGATAGTGTTGGAAACACCGAAGGGAAGCGCCCGGAGGAAAGCCCGAGAGGGTGAGTACAAAGGAAGCGTCCGTTCCTTGAGAACTCAACAGCGTGCCAAAAGTCAACGCCAGATATATTGATACCCCGACCTGATCGGTTTGATCGGGTTGAGGTTCCTTTGAAACACACAGCGAGGACGCTGTGAACGTCGGGATTATTCCTCCCGATGTTCCGCTCTCGTGGTGTCACCCGATTACGGGTAAACATTCACGGAGAGTTTGATCCTGGCTCAGGACGAACGCTGGCGGCGTGCTTAACACATGCAAGTCGAACGATGAACCACCTTCGGGTGGGGATTAGTGGCGAACGGGTGAGTAACACGTGGGCAATCTGCCCTGCACTCTGGGACAAGCCCTGGAAACGGGGTCTAATACCGGATACTGACCTGCCAAGGCATCTTGGCGGGTCGAAAGCTCCGGCGGTGCAGGATGAGCCCGCGGCCTATCAGCTTGTTGGTGAGGTAATGGCTCACCAAGGCGACGACGGGTAGCCGGCCTGAGAGGGCGACCGGCCACACTGGGACTGAGACACGGCCCAGACTCCTACGGGAGGCAGCAGTGGGGAATATTGCACAATGGGCGCAAGCCTGATGCAGCGACGCCGCGTGAGGGATGACGGCCTTCGGGTTGTAAACCTCTTTCAGCAGGGAAGAAGCGAAAGTGACGGTACCTGCAGAAGAAGCGCCGGCTAACTACGTGCCAGCAGCCGCGGTAATACGTAGGGCGCAAGCGTTGTCCGGAATTATTGGGCGTAAAGAGCTCGTAGGCGGCTTGTCGCGTCGGTTGTGAAAGCCCGGGGCTTAACCCCGGGTCTGCAGTCGATACGGGCAGGCTAGAGTTCGGTAGGGGAGATCGGAATTCCTGGTGTAGCGGTGAAATGCGCAGATATCAGGAGGAACACCGGTGGCGAAGGCGGATCTCTGGGCCGATACTGACGCTGAGGAGCGAAAGCGTGGGGAGCGAACAGGATTAGATACCCTGGTAGTCCACGCCGTAAACGGTGGGCACTAGGTGTGGGCAACATTCCACGTTGTCCGTGCCGCAGCTAACGCATTAAGTGCCCCGCCTGGGGAGTACGGCCGCAAGGCTAAAACTCAAAGGAATTGACGGGGGCCCGCACAAGCGGCGGAGCATGTGGCTTAATTCGACGCAACGCGAAGAACCTTACCAAGGCTTGACATACACCGGAAAGCATCAGAGATGGTGCCCCCCTTGTGGTCGGTGTACAGGTGGTGCATGGCTGTCGTCAGCTCGTGTCGTGAGATGTTGGGTTAAGTCCCGCAACGAGCGCAACCCTTGTCCCGTGTTGCCAGCAACTCTTCGGAGGTTGGGGACTCACGGGAGACCGCCGGGGTCAACTCGGAGGAAGGTGGGGACGACGTCAAGTCATCATGCCCCTTATGTCTTGGGCTGCACACGTGCTACAATGGCCGGTACAATGAGCTGCGATACCGCAAGGTGGAGCGAATCTCAAAAAGCCGGTCTCAGTTCGGATTGGGGTCTGCAACTCGACCCCATGAAGTCGGAGTCGCTAGTAATCGCAGATCAGCATTGCTGCGGTGAATACGTTCCCGGGCCTTGTACACACCGCCCGTCACGTCACGAAAGTCGGTAACACCCGAAGCCGGTGGCCCAACCCCTTGTGGGAGGGAGCTGTCGAAGGTGGGACTGGCGATTGGGACGAAGTCGTAACAAGGTAGCCGTACCGGAAGGTGCGGCTGGATCACCTCCTTTCTAAGGAGCACTTCTTACCGGTCTTCGGGCTGGTCAGAGGCCAGCATGCGAGCGAACGTCTCGCACTGGTTGCTCATGGGTGGAACGTTGACTACTCGGCACGGTTTCCTTTGATGGATCACTAGTACTGCTTCGGCGTGGAACGTGAGTCCGGACGGGGACCGGGTCGGGCACGCTGTTGGGTGTCTGAGGGAATGAATTTCCTTCAGTTGCCGGCCCCAGTGCACTCGGGAGTTTTTCCGGGGTGATGGGTGGTTGGTCGTTGTTTGAGAACTGCACAGTGGACGCGAGCATCTGTGGCCAAGTTTTTAAGGGCGCACGGTGGATGCCTTGGCACCAGGAACCGATGAAGGACGTGGGAGGCCACGATAGGCCCCGGGGAGTCGTCAACCAGGCTTTGATCCGGGGGTGTCCGAATGGGGAAACCCGGCAGTCGTCATGGGCTGTCACCCGCTGCTGAACACATAGGCAGTGTGGAGGGAACGCGGGGAAGTGAAACATCTCAGTACCCGCAGGAAGAGAAAACAACCGTGATTCCGGGAGTAGTGGCGAGCGAAACCGGATGAGGCTAAACCGTTCACGTGTGAGACCCGGCAGGGGTTGCGTGTGCGGGGTTGTGGGATCTCACTTCTGTTGTCTGCCGGCAACAGGGCGAGTCAGAAACCGTTGATGTAGGCGAAGGACATGCGAAAGGTCCGGCGTAGAGGGTAAGACCCCCGTAGTCGAAATGTCAGCGGCTTGCTTGTGAGACACCCAAGTAGCACGGGGCCCGAGAAATCCCGTGTGAATCTGGCGGGACCACCCGCTAAGCCTAAATATTCCCTGGTGACCGATAGCGGATAGTACCGTGAGGGAATGGTGAAAAGTACCGCGGGAGCGGAGTGAAATAGTACCTGAAACCGTGTGCCTACAAGCCGTGGGAGCGTCGGAACAAGGCTTGCCTTGTTCTCGTGACTGCGTGCCTTTTGAAGAATGAGCCTGCGAGTTTGCGGTGTGTTGCGAGGTTAACCCGGGTGGGGAAGCCGTAGCGAAAGCGAGTCCGAATAGGGCGTTTCAGTAGCACGCTCAAGACCCGAAGCGGAGTGATCTAGCCATGGGCAGGTTGAAGCGGCTGTAAGAGGTCGTGGAGGACCGAACCCACCAGGGTTGAAAACCTGGGGGATGACCTGTGGTTAGGGGTGAAAGGCCAATCAAACTCCGTGATAGCTGGTTCTCCCCGAAATGCATTTAGGTGCAGCGTCGTGTGTTTCTTGCCGGAGGTAGAGCACTGGATAGGCGATGGGCCCTACCGGGTTACTGACCTTAGCCAAACTCCGAATGCCGGTAAGTGAGAGCGCGGCAGTGAGACTGTGGGGGATAAGCTCCATGGTCGAGAGGGAAACAGCCCAGAGCATCGACTAAGGCCCCTAAGCGTACGCTAAGTGGGAAAGGATGTGGAGTCGCACAGACAACCAGGAGGTTGGCTTAGAAGCAGCCACCCTTGAAAGAGTGCGTAATAGCTCACTGGTCTAGTGATTCCGCGCCGACAATGTAGCGGGGCTCAAGCGTACCGCCGAAGTCGTGTCATTGCGATATGTACCCCCAACGGGGATCGTGATGGGTAGGGGAGCGTCGTCTGCCGGGTGAAGCAGCACCGGAAGGTAGTTGTGGACGGTTGACGAGTGAGAATGCAGGCATGAGTAGCGATACAAACGTGAGAAACGTTTGCGCCGATTGACTAAGGGTTCCTGGGTCAAGCTGATCTGCCCAGGGTAAGTCGGGACCTAAGGCGAGGCCGACAGGCGTAGTCGATGGATAACCGGTTGATATTCCGGTACCCGCTGTGAAGCGTCAAACATCGAGCATCGTGATGCTAAGGCCGTGAAACCGTCCGCTGCCGGCTTTGCCGTCAGTGGGAGTGGTGGAGCCGCCGACCCAAGCGGTTAGTAGGTGAGTGATGGGGTGACGCAGGAAGGTAGTCCATCCCGGGCGATGGTTGTCCCGGGGTAAGGGTGTAGGCCGGTGTGTAGGTAAATCCGCACACCTTGTGGCTGAGACCTGATGCCGAGCCGATTGTGGTGAAGTGGATGATCCTATGCTGTCGAGAAAAGCCTCTAGCGAGTTTCATGGCGGCCCGTACCCTAAACCGACTCAGGTGGTCAGGTAGAGAATACCGAGGCGTTCGGGTGAACTATGGTTAAGGAACTCGGCAAAATGCCCCCGTAACTTCGGGAGAAGGGGGGCCACGCCTGGTGATGAGTCTTGCACTCTGAGCTGGGGGTGGCCGCAGAGACCAGCGAGAAGCGACTGTTTACTAAAAACACAGGTCCGTGCGAAGCCGTAAGGCGATGTATACGGACTGACGCCTGCCCGGTGCTGGAACGTTAAGGGGACCGGTTAGCTCAGATTCGTCTGGGCGAAGCTGAGAACTTAAGCGCCAGTAAACGGCGGTGGTAACTATAACCATCCTAAGGTAGCGAAATTCCTTGTCGGGTAAGTTCCGACCTGCACGAATGGCGTAACGACTTCTCGACTGTCTCAACCATAGGCCCGGTGAAATTGCACTACGAGTAAAGATGCTCGTTTCGCGCAGCAGGACGGAAAGACCCCGGGACCTTTACTACAGTTTGATATTGGTGTTCGGTTCGGCTTGTGTAGGATAGCTGGGAGACTGTGAAGCTCGCACGCCAGTGTGGGTGGAGTCGTCGTTGAAATACCAGTCTGGTCGTGCTGGATGTCTAACCTGGGTCCGTGATCCGGATCAGGGACAGTGTCTGATGGGTAGTTTAACTGGGGCGGTTGCCTCCTAAAGAGTAACGGAGGCGCCCAAAGGTTCCCTCAGCCTGGTTGGCAATCAGGTGTTGAGTGTAAGTGCACAAGGGAGCTTGACTGTGAGACCGACGGGTCGAGCAGGGACGAAAGTCGGGACTAGTGATCCGGCGGTGGCTTGTGGAAGCGCCGTCGCTCAACGGATAAAAGGTACCCCGGGGATAACAGGCTGATCTTCCCCAAGAGTCCATATCGACGGGATGGTTTGGCACCTCGATGTCGGCTCGTCGCATCCTGGGGCTGGAGTCGGTCCCAAGGGTTGGGCTGTTCGCCCATTAAAGCGGTACGCGAGCTGGGTTTAGAACGTCGTGAGACAGTTCGGTCCCTATCCGCTGTGCGCGTAGAGTCTTGAGAAGGGCTGTCCCTAGTACGAGAGGACCGGGACGGACGAACCTCTGGTGTGCCAGTTGTTCTGCCAAGGGCATGGCTGGTTGGCTACGTTCGGGAGGGATAACCGCTGAAAGCATCTAAGCGGGAAGCCTGCTTCGAGATGAGGACTCCCACCCACTTGATGGGGTAAGGCTCCCAGTAGACGACTGGGTTGATAGGCCGGATCTGGAAGCACCGTGAGGTGTGGAGGTGACCGGTACTAATAGGCCGAGGGCTTGTCCTCAGTTGCTCGCGTCCACTGTGTTGGTTCTGAAACCACGAACAATCAGACCGTGTTGGTTACCGGTTGGTTGTCTGTTTCATAGTGTTTCGGTGGTCATAGCGTAGGGGAAACGCCCGGTTACATTCCGAACCCGGAAGCTAAGCCTTACAGCGCCGATGGTACTGCAGGGGGGACCCTGTGGGAGAGTAGGACGCCGCCGAACTCCTTTTAGAGCTCTGGCTCTTGGGCATACAGCCCGAGAGCCAGAGCTTTTTTGCGTTGAGGTAAGGTCAGTGAGCATCATTGGCTCGTTTACCCCAGGAGGCCCCCGCGTGGAGGTCCAGGAGACCCGCGTGCAGACCGACCGGGTCCTCACCATCCCGAACATCCTCAGCATGGCGCGCCTGGTCGGCGTACCCGTGTTCCTGTGGCTCATCCTGCGTCCCGAGTTCGGCGGCCCGCAGAGCGACGGCTGGGCGCTGTTGGTGCTGGCTCTCAGCGGGGTCAGTGACTACCTGGACGGCAAACTCGCGCGGCGTTGGAATCAGATCAGCAGCCTCGGCCGGCTCCTGGATCCTGCGGCCGACCGGCTCTATATCCTCTCCACGCTGGTGGGTCTCACCTGGCGCGAGATTCTCCCGCTCTGGCTGACCCTCGTACTGCTGGCCCGGGAAGCGATGCTGCTGGTGATGGTGGGTATCCTCCGGCGCCACGGCTATCCGCCGCCGCAGGTGAACTTCCTGGGCAAGGCCGCCACCTTCAACCTCATGTACGCCTTCCCCCTGCTTCTGCTGAGTGACGGAAGCGGATGGATCGCGTCACTGGCCGCAGTTTTCGGATGGGCGTTCGCCGGATGGGGTACAACCCTGTATTGGTGGGCAGGTGTTCTCTACGTGGTGCAGGTCCGCCGCCTGGTTCGTGCGGACATCGCAGCCGATTGAACTCGCTGATTGAGTGGTCCCGGTGGCCGGATGGCCCCCGCTGGAAAAGTGCGGGACCCTGGACGGGTGAAGTCGGCTAAACCGTCGTCTCTCAGAGGAGGACGCTTCCGACATGAAGGCCGTCGTGATGGCTGGAGGCGAAGGCACGCGCCTTCGTCCCATGACCTCGAGCATGCCCAAGCCGCTCCTGCCGGTGGTCAACCGGCCGATCATGGAGCATGTGCTCAGGTTGCTCAAAAGGCATGGGCTCAACGAGACCGTCGTCACCGTCCAGTTCCTGGCCTCGCTGGTCAAGAACTACTTCGGTGACGGCGAGGAGCTCGGAATGGAGCTCACCTATGCCAACGAGGAGAAGCCACTCGGTACCGCCGGAAGCGTCAAAAACGCCGAGGAGGCGTTGAAGGACGATGCCTTCCTCGTCATCTCCGGCGATGCCCTGACCGACTTCGACCTCACCGACCTGATCAATTTCCACAAGGAAAAGGGATCGCTCGTCACCGTGTGCCTGACGCGGGTCCCCAACCCGCTGGAATTCGGCATCACCATCGTCGACGAAGAGGGCAAGGTCGAACGCTTCCTGGAGAAGCCGACCTGGGGCCAGGTCTTCTCGGACACCGTGAACACCGGGATCTACGTCATGGAGCCGGAGGTCTTCGACTACGTCGACCCCGATGTGCCCGTGGACTGGTCCGGTGATGTCTTCCCGCAGCTGATGAAGGAAGGCAAGCCCATCTACGGCTATGTCGCCGAGGGCTACTGGGAGGACGTCGGTACCCACGAGAGCTATGTGAAGGCCCAGGCCGACGTGCTGGAAGGCAAGGTCGACGTCGACATCGACGGCTTCGAGATCTCGCCCGGAGTGTGGGTCGCCGAAGGCGCGGAGGTACATCCCGACGCCGTGCTGCGCGGGCCCCTGTACGTCGGCGACTACGCCAAGATCGAGGCCGGCGCCGAGCTCCGCGAGCACACGGTCGTCGGGTCCAACGTCGTCGTCAAGAGCGGTGCCTTCCTGCACAAGGCCGTGGTGGCGGACAACGTGTACGTCGGACCGCAGAGCAATCTGCGGGGCTGTGTGGTCGGCAAGAACACCGACATCATGCGTGCCGCCCGGATCGAGGACGGCGCGGTCATCGGCGACGAGTGCCTGGTCGGTGAAGAATCGATCATCCAGGGGAACGTGCGGGTCTACCCGTTCAAGACCATCGAGGCCGGTGCCTTCGTCAACACCTCGGTGATCTGGGAATCCCGCGGACAGGCCCATCTCTTCGGTGCCCGCGGGGTCTCCGGCATCCTGAACGTCGAGATCACTCCGGAGCTCGCCGTGCGGCTGGCCGGTGCGTACGCGACCACCCTGAAGAAGGGGTCCACCGTCACCACGGCCCGCGACCACTCCCGTGGTGCCCGTGCGCTGAAGCGAGCGGTGATCTCCGCGCTGCAGGCCAGCGCCATCGACGTACGCGACCTGGAGAACGTCCCGCTGCCCGTGGCGCGGCAGCAGACCGCGCGGGGAAGTGCCGGCGGGATCATGATCCGGACCACCCTCGGCGTGCCGGACTCCGTCGACATCATGTTCTTCGACGGGCAGGGTGCCGACCTGTCGCAGGGCAGCCAGCGGAAGCTGGACCGGGTGTTCGCGCGGCAGGAGTACCGCCGGGCGTTCCCGGGGGAGATCGGGGACCTGCACTTCCCGTCCAGCGTGTTCGACTCCTACACCGGATCGCTCCTACGCAACGTCGACATCACCGGCATCGCCGAGTCCGGGCTCAAGGTGGTCGTCGACGCCTCCAACGGCAGCGCGGGGCTGGTGCTGCCCAGCCTGCTCGGGAAGCTCGGAGTGGACTCCCTGACCATCAACCCCGGGCTCGACGAGGCCCGGCCCACGGAGTCCGCCGACATGCGACGGTCCGGGCTGGTGCGTCTCGGAGAGATCGTGGCGTCGTCGCGGGCCGCGTTCGGCGTGCGGTTCGACCCGGTCGGTGAGCGGCTGTCGCTCGTCGACGAGAAGGGCCGCATCATCGAGGACGACCGGGCGCTGCTGGTGATGCTGGACCTGATCGCCGCCGAGCGGCGCAGCGGGCGGGTCGCGCTGCCGGTGACGACGACCAGGATCGCCGAGCAGGTCGCCGCGTACCACGGCACGCAGGTCGAGTGGACGACCACCTCGCCGGACGATCTGACGCGGGTCGGGGGCGAAGAGGGCGCGATCTTCGGCGGCGACGGCAAGGGCGGCTTCATCGTCCCCGAGTTCAGCAGCGTCTACGACGGCACGGCGGCCTTCGTGCGACTGATCGGCTTGGTCGCGCGTACCCAGCTCACGCTGAGCCAGATCGACGCGCGGATCCCGCGGGCCCACGTGCTCAAGCGTGATCTGGCCACCCCGTGGGCCGTGAAGGGCCTGGTGATGCGGCGGGTCGTGGAGGCGGCCGGCGACCGGTTCGTGGACACCACGGACGGGGTGCGGGTGGTCGAGACCGACGGGCGCTGGGTGATGGTGCTGCCCGACCCGGCGGAGGCGGTCACCCATCTGTGGGCCGAGGGCCCCGACGACGCCTCCGCGCAGGCACTCCTGGACGAGTGGGCCGCGGTGGTGGACAGCGCGGGGCGGTAGAACGCACCGCTGAAACGCACCGCACGCGCGCGTGCCGGACAAGTGTCCCCAAGGGGGCCTGTCCGGCACGCCGGTGGGGCCATTCGGAGGTAGCGGCGGTGGCGTGCGACGATGTGCGGCATGCCGCAGCCACCCCCCGTTCGGAGCACATCCACGCGGCCCGCCCGTCCGGACGCGTCCATGTCGTTGCTCACCAACGTCATGGATCACAGCCTCGACGACGGCTACGCCGAGGCCGCCGCACGGAAGAAGGCCGACGGCAGCGGCGGACTGCCCAAGACACTCCGCGCCAAGCTGGGCCTGGCGGTCGGCCTCGTGCTCGCGGCCCTGGTCGTGACGGTCGGGGCGGCCCAGGCGCGGGTGGCCGCACCCGTCGTGGCCAAGGAGCGTGAAGAACTCGTCGACCGCATAGAGGGGGAGACCTCGGCGGCCGACAAGCTGGAGAAGAGCGTCGACGAACTGCGCGACGACGTGAACGCGCGCCGTCGCGAGGCGCTGGAGAAGAGCGGCGAGGGCGACCGGTCCGACCTGGTCGGAGTCCTGGCGGGCGCGGTCGAGGTGCACGGCCCGGGTGTGAAGCTCGTGGTCGACGACGCCAAGGACGCGGGCACCGGCGCCGACGGGAAGACGCGCGGCACCTCGGGCTTCTCCGACACGGGCCGGGTACGCGACCGCGACATGCAGCGCGTGGTCAACGGGCTCTGGGAGTCGGGCGCCGAGGCGATCTCCGTCAACGGGCAGCGTCTGACGGCGCTGTCGGCGATCAGGGCCGCGGGTGACGCGATACTGGTCGACAACAGGCCGCTGGTGCCGCCGTACACGGTGCTCGCGGTGGGGGACGGCGAGCGGCTGAGCGCCGCCTTCCAGGACAGCGCCGACGGGCTCTACCTGCACGCCCTGCAGGAGAGCTACGGCATCCGGACCGCCATCTCCGTCGCGGACGACCTCGACCTGCCGGCCGCACCGAGTCTGATCGTACGTACAGCACAGCCGATAACCGAGAAGGGCACATCGTGATCGCCGTACTGGGCCTCGTCGTGGGAGTCGTGGCCGGATTGCTGGTCCGGCCCGAGGTGCCGGCGGCCGTGGAGCCGTATCTGCCGATCGCCGTCGTGGCGGCGCTGGACGCCGTCTTCGGCGGTCTGCGGGCCATGCTCGACGGGATCTTCGACGACAAGGTCTTCGTGGTGTCGTTCCTGTCGAACGTCGTCGTCGCCGCGCTGATCGTGTTCCTGGGCGACAAGCTGGGCGTCGGCGCCCAGCTGTCCACCGGTGTCGTGGTGGTCCTCGGCATCCGCATCTTCTCCAACGCCGCGGCGATCCGCCGCCACGTCTTCCGGGCGTGAGGCCGATGAGCGAGCACGACGAGCAGAGCGCCAACCGGCTGCGCAGGGAGCTGCCCGACGAGGTGCCGCCCGCGGAGCAGCCTGGCGCGGACGACCCGGCGGGCGCCCCGCCGCAGGACGCGCAGGGGCAGCGGAACGGGCTGACCGGCCGGCAGCGGCTCCTGAAGGGGCTGTGGCCGCCGCGTCTGACCCGGGCCCAACTCATCGTCGCCCTGCTCCTGTTCGGGCTCGGCTTCGGCCTCGCGGTCCAGGTGGCGTCCAACAGTGACAGCGACAGCGCGCTGCGGGGCGCCCGCCAGGAGGATCTGGTCCGCATCCTCGATGAACTGGACGACCGGACTCAGCGTCTTGAAGACGAGAAGCAGGGCCTCGAGAAGCAGCGCGACGAGTTGGAGAACAGCTCCGACCAGGCGGAAGAGGCCCGCAAGCAGACGCTCGAGAAGGAACGGCAATTGGGCATTCTCGCGGGCACCGTGGCCGCGCAGGGGCCCGGCATCACGGTGACCATCGAGGACACGAAGGGGACGGTCGAGGCGGACATGCTGCTCGACGCGATCCAGGAGCTGCGCGCCGCGGGTGCGGAGGCGATCCAGGTGAACGGCGTGCGGGTCGTCGCCGGCACATACTTCGCCGAGGCCGACGACTCCGTCAGCGTCGACGGGAACAAGATCAACGCGCCCTATCGTTTCCAGGTCATCGGCAAGCCGCAGGACCTCGAACCGGCTCTCAACATTCCTGGAGGAGTGGTGCAGACTCTGGAGAAGGAACAGGCCACCGTTACCGTTGAGCGGTCGAGCAAGATCGTCGTGGACGCCTTGCGAGCGGCGAAGCGGCCTGACTACGCTCGGTCGTCCTCCCAGTGAACCGGCGGTGCATGGGGGGTGTCCGGCGAGGGCATGAGGTTGCGGGGGGTCGGCGCACCGATTGGGTGGTGCGTGGTGGAAACTGTCTGGTGGAGACGGACGTTGTGAAGGTGTCCGGGTCGGTCAGTGCGTTCAGCAAGGGTTCGTCCTGCCCCACGGGCGGGTCTGTTTCGGTCAAGGGGAATCGCCCGTGAAGTTGTTTGCGAAGTTGTTCGGCAAGAGCGCGCGAGAGGGCGGCGGCGAGAACGCGACCGCCCGCCATCGCGCACAGCCCGACGCGGAGGGCTCGCGCCCGATGTTCCGGGACCAGGTGGGTGGTTCCGGCGCGCCGTCTGTTGACCCTGCTCAGTCCGGCGGCATAGGTTTCGGCCAGCCCTCGGCCCCGGGTGCGGGTGGAGGCTTCCACCCCGACCCGTACGCGTCGAACGCCCCGGCGGGGCAGGCGCGGCAGGAGGATCCGTCCATGTCGGCCCTGGTGTGTACGAGGTGCGGCAACCGCAACGCGGAGAACAGCCGCTTCTGTTCCAACTGCGGCGCTCCACTGCGACCCGGCGCGGTCCCGGAGCGCGCGTCCGAGACGACCTCCACGATCTCCATCTCCGGTCTGGAGGCCTACGACGCCGAGGCCACCGGCCAGACGGCGATGCCCGCGCTGTCTCCCGAGGCGCAGGCGGCCGTGGACGCGCTGCCGCTGGGCTCCGCGCTTCTGGTCGTGCGCCGGGGGCCGAACTCGGGCAGCCGTTTCCTGCTGGACGGCGAGCTGACCACCGCCGGGCGCCATCCGCAGAGCGACATCTTCCTGGACGACGTGACGGTCTCGCGTCGGCACGTGGAGTTCCGCCGCAGCCCGGACGGTTCGTTCACGGTCGCCGACGTCGGCAGTCTGAACGGCACGTACGTCAACCGGGAGCGCATCGACCAGGTCGCCCTGTCCAACGGTGACGAGGTGCAGATCGGCAAGTACCGGCTGGTGTTCTACGCGAGCCAGCGGGGTTACTGACCGCCCCCGGGCCGCTCGCCCGGGGAACCTCCAGGGAAGGTCCATGTTTCAAACACCGAGCGGCGGCGCCGGGCAAGGCGCCGTCGCCACGGACAGTGGGCTGATGAGCATCGGCGCAGTGCTGAACGCGCTGCGTGACGAGTTCCCCGACATCACCATCTCCAAGATCCGGTTCCTGGAGTCGGAGGGGCTCGTCGAGCCGCGACGGACCCCGGCCGGGTATCGCAAGTTCAGCGCGCACGACGTCGAGCGCCTCGGCGAGGTGCTGCGCATGCAGCGGGACCACTATCTGCCGCTCAAGGTGATCCGCGAGCATCTGGACGCCGTGGAGCGCGGCGAGGCGGTGTCCCTGCCGCGGGTCGGCCGTCAGCGGGAGGGCGAGGCGGCCGCACCGGAGCCCGCCGAAGGTCCGACGGTGGCCAGGATCGGCCGTGACGAGCTGCTCGCCACGGCCGGGATCGGTGACCGGGAGCTGGCGGAGTGGGAGTCGTACGGACTCCTCGCCCCGCTGGCCGACGGTGCGTACGACGCCGAGGCGGTCACCGTGGCGTCGCTGGTGGTGCAGCTTGGGCGGTTCGGGATCGAGCCGCGGCACCTGCGGGTGATGAAGGCCGCCGCCGACCGGGAGGCCGGGCTGGTGGAGCAGGTCGTGGCTCCGCTGAAACGGCATCGCAACCCGCAGACCAGGGCGCATGCGGAGGACCGCACCAAGGAGCTGGCGGGTCTCGCGGTGAAGCTGCACGCGGCACTGGTGCAGACCGCCCTGGGCGTGCGGCTGCCCTGAAACGGGCGGGCCGGGGACCCGGGTGCCCGCCCGCTCCGGACGCGGATCGGGAGCCCGAACCAGACCCGGATCGCCCACCCGGGCCCGGCCCGACTACCCAAACATCCCGGACACGGCCTAGGGTTGCTGTGTGAACGAGCTCGATGTCGTAGGTGTCAGGGTCGAGATGCCCTCCAACCAGCCGATCGTGCTGCTGCGCGAGGTGGGCGGCGACCGTTACCTTCCCATCTGGATCGGACCCGGGGAGGCGACGGCGATCGCCTTCGCCCAGCAGGGCATGGCTCCCGCACGTCCGCTGACCCACGACCTGTTCAAGGACGTGCTGGAGGCGGTCGGTCAGGAGCTCACGGAAGTGCGCATCACCGACCTGCGGGACAACGTCTTCTACGCCGAGCTGGTCTTCGCGAGCGGGGTCGAGGTCAGTGCCAGGCCGTCCGACGCCATAGCGCTGGCCCTGCGCACGGGTACGCCGATCTACGGCAGCGAGACGCTCCTGGACGACGCCGGCATCTCGATCCCGGACGAGCAGGAGGACGAGGTGGAGAAGTTCCGCGAGTTCCTCGACCAGATCTCGCCCGAGGACTTCGGAACCAGCAACCAGTGAGGAGCGAGTGCCGGTCCGGGGCCATGCGCGGCCCTGTCCGGGCACATCCGACTAGCCTTTCCCGGAACCGGGCACGGGAAACCACTCGTAAGGTGATTATCACTCGGCGTGCCGAGTGTGGCGATCGTTGACGCACCCTTGGTGACTGCCTACCTTCGAGGAGGCAGGTCAAGGACGGAGGTCGGCGTGAGAACCAGCGGCGACGGTACGGTTGGGGGTGGCCCCGGGCACAGCCTCGGGGCGGGCGGTCCGTACCCTCCCCCGGGCTCCCGGCTTCGCGCAGGCGCGGGCCACGCCCGGCACGGTGGAGCGGCGGATCCCGGTCCGCAGCGACCGGCAGCGGTGCCGACCAGCGGAGGGGCGACGTCCATGGCGTCCGAGCAGATCGGCTATCGCGGGCCGACGGCCTGCGCGGCCGCGGGCATCACCTACCGGCAACTCGACTACTGGGCCCGCACGAGCCTCGTCGAGCCCAGTGTGCGGCCCGCGCACGGATCCGGAACGCAGCGGCTGTACAGCTTCCGCGACGTGGTCGTGCTGAAGATCGTCAAGCGCTTCCTCGACACCGGGGTGTCGCTGCAGAACATCCGCACCGCCGTCCAGCACCTCAGGGAGCGCGGCTTCCGCGACCTGGAGCGGATGACGCTGATGAGCGACGGCGCCACCGTCTACGAGTGCACCTCCCCCGACGAGGTGCACGCACTGCTCCAAGGCGGCCAGGGCATCTTCGGGATCGCCGTCGGCGTGGTGTGGCGGGACGTGGAGAGCGCGCTGTCCCAGCTGCACGGGGAGCGGATCGACACCGGCGAGACCCTGGTCGGGCACAATCCGGCCGACGAACTGGCCCGGCGGCGCAACAACCGGGCGGTATGAACGCCGCGGCGCTCCCGGTTCTCCTCCCGCGAGCGGCCGCATTGTCAGTGGCGTAGGGCAGCATCGGAGATGTGAGAACCGCGCCCACGATCCTGCATCTCGACATGGATGCCTTCTTCGCCTCGGTGGAGCAGGCGTCCAAGCCGAGCCTGCGCGGGAAGGCGGTCGTCGTGGGCGGCCTCGGACCACGCGGCGTGGTCGCCACCTGCTCGTACGAGGCGCGGGTGTTCGGCGTGCACTCCGCGATGCCCATGGGCCAGGCACGCCGGCTCGCGCCCCACGCCGCCTATCTCGTTCCGCGCTTCGAGCTCTACCGGTCGATCAGCGAGCAGGTCATGCGGCTGCTGCGGGAGCTGTCGCCTCTCGTGGAGCCGCTGAGCCTGGACGAGGCCTTCGTGGACCTGGAGGCCGGCCGGACGGCGTGGGACGCGGCGTCGGCACGGCTCGCCGGGGCGAAACTGCGCGCGGACATCCGGGCCGTCACCGGTCTCACCGGCTCCGTCGGGCTCGCCGCCTCCAAGATGCTCGCCAAGATCGCGTCGGAGGAGGCCAAGCCCGACGGACTCGTCCTCATCCCGCCGGGGACGGAGCGGGCCATGCTGGAGCCGATGACCGTGCGGACGCTCCCCGGGGTGGGGCCGGCCACGGGGGACCACCTGCGCCGGGCGGGGATCACCACGGTCGGCGAGATCGCCGAGGCGGGCGAGGACGAGCTGGTGCGGCTGCTGGGCAAGGCACACGGCCACGCGCTGTACGCCATGGCACTGGCGCGGGACGAGCGGCCGGTGGTGGCCGAGCGGGAGACCAAGTCGGTGTCGGTCGAGGACACCTACGACGTGGACATCCACGACCGGGTGCGGGTCGGCGTGGAGGTGGGACGGCTGGCGGACCGCTGTGTGCGGCGGCTGCGCGCCTCCGGACTGTCCGGGCGGACGATCGTGCTCAAGGTCCGCAGATACGACTTCTCGACGCTGACGCGCTCCGAGACGCTGCGCGGGCCCACCGACGACCCGGCGGTGGTCCGGGAGGCCGCCGCCAGACTGCTGGACTCGGTGGACACCACGGGCGGCGTGCGGCTGCTCGGGGTGGGCGTGAGCGGCCTCGCCGACTACACGCAGGAGGACCTGTTCGCCCAGGCGGCGGGGGACCGTCCCGAGGAACCGGCCGAGGAGCCCGAGACCGCGCCCGTCGAGCAGCACAGTCCCTCGCCCGCGGAGCGCCGGTGGCCCGCCGGGCACGACGTACGGCACGCGGAGCTCGGCCACGGGTGGGTGCAGGGCAGCGGACTCGGGCGGGTCACCGTCCGGTTCGAGACGCCGTACTCCGAGGTCGGCCGGGTGCGGACCTTCCCGGTGGACGACCCCGACCTGGTCCCGGCAGACCCTCTGCCGCTGGTCGCCCCCGTGATGCGGGGACCGGGCGGAGAGCCCGCCCGTCGGCCCGGTGGGTACGGGGCCGGAAGACGGGTGGCCGGGTAGAGGTGACGGGATGGCGCGGGGCGGTGGGTCAGCCCTCGTCCTTGCCCTTGCCGGCCAGCTTTCCGAAGTCGTGGTCGGGCGGCGGGGGAGAGGCGGCCACGTCCAGGCCGTAGTGGTGGTAGAGCTGGAGTTCCTGTTCCGGCGAGAGGTGACGGCCGACGCCGAAGTCGGGCGCCTCCTTGATCAGGGAACGGTCGAAGGGCACGCGCAGGGCGCCGTCGACCAGCTCGCTGGGCTCCAGGGGGACGAAGGCGTCCCTGCTGAAGAGGCCGGTCCGTATCGCCGCCCATTCGGGAACGCCGGTGGCATCGTCGAGGTACACCTCGTCCACGGTGCCGATCCTCGTGCCGTCGCGGTCGAACGCCTTGCGGCCGATCAGGTTCCGCGGATCGATGTCAGTACGCACGGGGCCCTCCACTTGATCGCACCACTGGGCCGCACTGGGGTCGCACACCAGCCGCCTAATCATCCGTAAGTACTACAAAAGAGCACAAGTGGCCGGTCGGCCACTCGAGGGTCGCGCGGGTGCCTCGCTGGTACGCTGGCAAACGGCCGCTGACCCCGCGCGGGAGAGTCCTCCGGACACCACCGGAGGCGCCGAAGGAGCAAATCCTCCCCGGAATCTCTCAGGCTCACGTACCGCACGGACGAGGTCACTCTGGAAAGCAGGGCGGGTGTCGACGGCTTCCGCTCTCACCGACGGTGAAAGCCGGGAGAGCCCCAGGGCTCGCCCGGTGAAGCTCTCAGGTTGAGATGACAGAGGGGGAGGCCGTCCGGGTACCCGCGCCGTGGTGCCCCTCGAAGGTCGTCAGACCAGGAGGCCTCCGCAATGACCGCCCATCGCACTCCGCTCTCCGAGCTCGAACGGACCATGCCCTTCGAGCAGCGCCACATCGGCCCCGACCACGAGGCCCGGGCCAAGATGCTCGCGCAGGTCGGTTACGGTTCGCTCGACGAACTGACGGCCGCCGCCGTGCCGGATGTGATCAAGAACGCCGACCGGCTCGACCTGCCGGGCGCGCGCTCCGAGGCCGAGGTGCTGGCCGAGCTGCGCTCCCTGGCCGACCGCAACCAGGTCCTCGACTCCATGATCGGCCTCGGCTACTACGGGACCTTCACGCCGCCGGTCATCCTGCGCAACGTCATGGAGAACCCCTCCTGGTACACGGCGTACACCCCGTACCAGCCCGAGATCTCCCAGGGCCGGCTCGAGGCCCTGCTGAACTTCCAGACCATGGTCGCCGAGCTGACCGGCCTGCCCACCTCCGGCGCCTCGCTGCTCGACGAGGGCACCGCCGCCGCCGAGGCGATGGCGCTCTCCCGACGCATGGGCAAGAACAAGAAGGGCCTCTTCCTCGTCGACGCGGACGCCCTCCCGCAGACCGTCGCCGTGATACAGACCCGTGCCGAGCCGACCGGCGTCGAGGTCGTCGTCGCCGACCTGAGCGAGGGCATCCCGGCCGAGGTCGCCGAGCGCGAGATCAACGGCGTCCTCATCCAGTACCCGGGCGCCTCCGGTGCCGTCCGCGACATCAAGCCGGTGATCGACCGGGCGCACGAGCTCGGTGCGCTCGTCACCGTCGCCGCCGACCTGCTCGCCCTCACCCTGCTCACCTCGCCCGGCGAACTGGGCGCGGACATCGCCGTGGGCACCACCCAGCGCTTCGGTGTGCCGATGGGCTTCGGCGGACCGCACGCCGGCTACATGGCGGTGCACGAGAAGTTCGCCCGCAGCCTGCCCGGCCGCCTGGTCGGCGTCTCCGTGGACGCCGACGGCAACAAGGCCTACCGCCTGGCCCTGCAGACCCGCGAACAGCACATCCGCCGCGAGAAGGCCACCAGCAACATCTGCACCGCGCAGGTGCTGCTCGCCGTCATGGCCGGCATGTACGCCGTCTACCACGGCCCCGAGGGCCTGCGGGCGATCGCCCGGCGCACCCACCGGTACGCCACGATCACCGCGGCCGGTCTCGCCGCCGGCGGCGTCGAGATCGTGCACGGCTCCTACTTCGACACCGTCACCGCGCGGGTGCCCGGCCGGGCCGACGCGATCGTGCACGCCGCCCGCGAGAACGGCATCAACCTGCGGCTCGTCGACGCCGACCACGTCTCCTTCGCCTGCGACGAGACCACCACGCGGGCCCAGGTGAGCGGCGTGTGGAACGCGTTCGGCGTCGAGGGCGACGTCGAGGCGCTGGACGCTGAGGCCGGGGACACGCTGCCCGAGGCGCTGCTGCGCACCGACGACTTCCTGGCCCACCCCGTCTTCCACCAGCACCGCTCCGAGACCGCGATGCTGCGCTACCTGCGCCGCCTCGCCGACCGGGACTACGCGCTGGACCGCGGCATGATCCCGCTGGGCTCCTGCACCATGAAGCTCAACGCGACCACCGAGATGGAGCCGGTCACCTGGCCCGAGTTCGGCGCGCTGCACCCCTTCGCGCCCGCCGGGCAGGCCCAGGGCTATCTGACCCTCATCCGCGAGCTGGAGGAGCGGCTCGCCGAGGTCACCGGGTACGACAAGGTCTCGCTCCAGCCCAACGCCGGCTCGCAGGGCGAGTTCGCGGGCCTGCTCGCCGTACGCGGTTACCACCGGGCCAACGGCGACGAGCAGCGCACGGTCTGCCTCATCCCGTCCTCCGCGCACGGCACCAACGCCGCCAGCGCCGTGATGGCGGGCATGAAGGTCGTCGTCGTCAAGACCGCCGAGGACGGCGAGATCGACGTCGAGGACCTGCGCGCCAAGATCGAGAAGCACCGCGACGAGCTGGCCGTGCTGATGATCACGTACCCCTCCACGCACGGCGTGTTCGAGGAGCACGTCGCCGACATCTGCGCGCAGGTGCACGACGCGGGCGGCCAGGTCTACGTGGACGGCGCCAACCTCAACGCCCTGGTGGGCCTCGCCAAGCCCGGTCACTTCGGCGGCGACGTCTCCCACCTGAACCTGCACAAGACCTTCTGCATCCCGCACGGCGGCGGCGGTCCCGGCGTGGGCCCCGTGGGCGTACGGTCGCACCTGGCGCCGTACCTGCCCAACCACCCGCTGCAGCCCGCGGCCGGTCCGCAGACCGGTGTCGGGCCGATCTCGGCGGCGCCGTGGGGCTCGGCCGGCATCCTGCCGATCTCCTGGTCCTACGTCCGCCTGATGGGCGGCGAGGGCCTCAAGCGGGCCACGCAGGTGGCCGTGCTGTCCGCCAACTACATCGCCAAGCGCCTGGAACCGCACTTCCCCGTGCTGTACACCGGCCCGGGCGGTCTGGTCGCGCACGAGTGCATCATCGACCTGCGTCCGCTGACCAAGGCGACCGGCGTGAGCGTCGACGACGTCGCCAAGCGGCTGATCGACTACGGCTTCCACGCGCCGACGATGTCCTTCCCGGTGGCCGGCACGCTGATGATCGAGCCGACCGAGTCCGAGGACCTGGCCGAGCTGGACCGGTTCTGCGAGGCCATGATCGCCATCCGCGCGGAGATCGAGAAGGTCGGCTCCGGCGCCTGGCCCGCCGACGACAACCCGCTGCGCGGCGCCCCGCACACCGCCGGCGCGCTCGGCGGGGACTGGGACCACGCCTACACCCGCGAGGAGGCCGTGTTCCCGGCCGGTGTCTCCGCAGCCGACAAGTACTGGCCGCCGGTGCGCCGCATCGACCAGGCCTACGGCGACCGCAACCTCGTCTGCTCCTGCCCGCCGCTGGACGCCTACGAGGACTGAGTCCCGCCGTAGCAGAGTGAGAGGCCCCGTCCGGACGCCCGTGTCCGGACGGGGCCTCTCGGTGTCTCACACCGTGGCGAGGGACACCTCCGTCGACTTGATCAGCGCGACGACGGGGACGCCCACGGCCAGACCCAGGTCGTCGGCGGCCCGCCGGGTGACGGCGGCGGTCAGCTCGGCGCCCTCGACGGCGACCGCCACCGA
The DNA here is from genome assembly GCF_000772045.1 of Streptomyces sp. CCM_MD2014. Lineage (GTDB taxonomy): Bacteria > Actinomycetota > Actinomycetes > Streptomycetales > Streptomycetaceae > Streptomyces > Streptomyces salinarius. The sequence continues at coordinate 7,281,690 of NZ_CP009754.1, forward strand.
GGCCATCGCGGCGCCGGTGGTGAGGGCGGTGACGGTGCCCGGGAGCCGGTTGCGGATGGACAGGCCCTCGACGCGTCCGGTGGCCAGGGCCACCTCCGTCGATTTCACGAGGGCCCGTACGGCGGTGCCGGGGGAGAGGGCGAGGTCCTCGGCGGACTCCCGGGTGATCGCGGCGGTGAGGTCCTGGCCGCCGGAGAGACGGACCCGGACCGTCGCCATGGCCTCGCCCGGCGTGACGGCGGTGACGGTGCCGGGGAGCTGGTTGCGGATGCTCAGGCTCATGGGGGCACCGTAGCCCGGCGCAGACCTTACGCCGGGTATGCGTGGGTCTGCGTCGCCTTGACCGCTGCCCACACCCGGGCACCCGGATGGAGGCCCAGCTCGGCCGCGGCGACCGTGGTGAGGTCGGCGGCGAGCGGGAGTTCGCCGGTGAGGTCCACGCGGATCTGGTCCCCGTGACTCTCCAGGCCGGCGACCTCGCACCGCCAGAGGTTGCGGGCGCTGGAACCGGCGGGACGCTCGTCGTACAGCGTCACGGCGCTCGGCGGGAAGGCCACGAAGACGGGACCGGAGAGATCCTCCGTCGTGGTGATGCCGGGGCCGGCGTCGAGCCGCACGATGTGGCCCTCGGCCCGCCCCCGGTAGAGGTTCAGGCCGACCAGCCGGGCGATGTAGTCCGTGCGGGGCCGGCGGGCGATGTCGGCGGGGCCGCCCTCCTGGACCACCGCGCCGTCCTCGACCACCACCAGCCGGTCGGCCAGCACCATGGCGTCCAGCGGGTCGTGCGTGACCAGTACGGCGACGGCCTCGAACTCGGCGAGATGGCGGCGGAGCTGCGCGCGCACCTCCAGCCGGGTCCGGGCGTCGAGGGCGGCGAGCGGCTCGTCCAGCAGGAGCAGCCGGGGGCCGGTGGCCAGGGCGCGGGCGAGGGCGACGCGCTGGGCCTGGCCGCCGGAGAGGCGGCGCGGCTTGGCCCCGGCGTGCGCGGCCAGGCCCATCCGGTCCAGCCACGCGGCGGCCCGCGCCCGGGCCTCCGCCCTGCCCGCACCTCGGCAGCGCGGCCCGAACGCGACGTTGTCGAGGGCGGTCAGATGCGGGAAGAGCAGATAGTCCTGGAAGACCACCCCGACCGGGCGGGACTCCGGCGGCGTACGGTCCAGCGCGGCGCCGTCGAGGCGCAGGTGACCGTCGGTGAGCGGGACCAGACCGGCGAGCGCGCGCAGGGCGGTGGTCTTGCCCGCGCCGTTGGGGCCCAGCAGGGCCACGACCTCGCCGGGCGCGGCGGTGAGGGCGACGTCCAGGCGGAAGGCGCCGCGTTCCACGACGAGCCGGGCGTCGAGGCCCTCCCCGGACCGGTGGCCGTCAGGGGCGGGGGACTCCATGGCGGCCTTCCGTTCACCGGTGTCGGTCATGAGGCATTCATCCAGCGGTCCCGCAGCCCGGCCAGTACGGCGATGGAGACGGCCAGCAGCACCAGGCTGAGGGCGATGGCGGCCGCCGGGTCGTTCTGCAGGGCGAGGTAGACGGCCAGCGGCATGGTCTGGGTCCGGCCGGGGAAGTTGCCCGCGAAGGTGATCGTCGCCCCGAACTCGCCGAGCGCCCGCGCCCAGGCCAGCACGGCGCCCGCCGCGATGCCCGGCGCGATCAGCGGGAGGGTCACCCGCCGGAACGCGGTGAAGCGGGAGGCGCCCAGGGTCGTGGCGGCCTCCTCGTAGCGCGGGTCGGCGGCACGCAGGGTGCCCTCCACGCTGATGACCAGGAACGGCATCGCCACGAACGTCTCCGCGAGGACCACGCCCGTCGTCGTGAACGGCAGCGTGATCCCGAACCACGCGTCCAGCCACTGTCCGACGACCCCGTTGCGCCCGAACGCCAGCAGGAGCGCGACGCCGCCCACCACCGGCGGCAGCACCAGCGGCAGCGTCACCAGGGCGCGGACGACGCCCCGGCCGGGGAAGTCGGTACGGGCCAGCAGCCAGGCCAGGGGCACGCCGACGAGCAGGCTAAGCACGGTCGCCGACGTCGCGCACAGCAGCGACAGCCGCAGCGCCTGCCACACCTCGGGGCTGGTCAGCTGCTGGGGCAGTCCGCTCCACGGGGCGCGGATCACCAGGGCGAGCAGCGGCAGCAGCAGGAAGGCCAGGCCGATCAGGGCGGGCACCAGCAGCGGCACCGGCACCATGCGTCCCCGGTGACGGGGGCGGCGCGGCGCGGCGGCCGCCAGGTCGGTGCCGGGGGGCGTGGGCGTCGTTCCGGCGGATTCGGTCATGGCGTGCGGAACCCGGCCCCGGTGAGCACCCGCTGCCCCTCGGCGGACTTCACCAGCTCGATGAACGCCTTGGCCGCGCCGGGGTTCGGGGCGTTCTCGAGGACGGTGATCGGGTAGTCGTTCACCGCCTCGGCCGACTCCGGGAAGTCCACGCCCGTCACCTTGTCACCGGCCGCCTTCACATCCGTCTTGTAGACGACGGCGGCGTCGGCCTCCTTCAGCTCGACCTTGGTGAGGGCGGCCTTGACGTCCTGCTCGTACGAGACCGGGGTGAGCTCGAGACCGCTGGCCTCCAGCGCCTTCCGGGCCGCGGCGCCGCACGGCACCGTCTTGTCGCACAGGACGACCTTGAGGCCGGACCCGGTGAGGTCCTTCAGGGAGGAGATGCGGTCGGGGTTGCCGGGCAGCGTGGCGATTTCCAGCCGGTTGCGCACGAAGGTGACCGGGGTGCCGGCCGCGGCCCCGGCGTCCGTGACGGTGGCCATCGTCTTCGGGCTGGCGGAGGCGAACACGTCCGCCGGGGCGCCGCCGGTGATGCTGGCGGCGAGGGTGTCGCTGCCGGCGAAGCTGAACGTGACCTCGGTGCCCGGGTGCTGCTTCTCGAAGGTCTCGCCGAGCGTCGTGAAGCTCTCCTTGAGCGAGGCCGCCGCAAACACGGTGACCTGGCCGGACACCTTCGCCGAGGAGGACGACGAGGCGCCGGCGGAGTCCGAGTCCGTACCCGTGTCCGAGGAGGACGAGCAGGCGCTCAGGGCCAGCAGCGCGGCGGCCCCCGCACCGCCCGCACGCGCGGTACGGCGGACGCGGTGGTTCCTGCGCACGGAACGGGTCATCACGGGCACTCCCTCGGCGTCTCCGGGCGGGGGCCGACGGGCTCGGCGACCGTGCGTGCGGCGACCGATTGCGGGCGACTCCCCTTGCGCCGATCATACTTCCGCATCTGCGAGGTGTAAGTCTGCTGTCGCATCGCATGAGCAAGCTCGGCCGAGGGAAAGCCTTGCATGTGCGTTCGCACGGTTGCCCGGGTGGCGGGGGTGGTCGGGCGGTCAGGTTCTGTCGACATGGACATTCGTCGACTTCACCCGGGCCGTGGCCTCCACGCCGACCTCCAGGCCGAGTTCCTCCACCGCCTCCCGGGTCAGCAGCGAGACGAGCCGGTGCGGACCGGCCTGGATCTCGACCTGGGCCGCTACGTCGCCGAGCTTGATCGCGGTGACGATCCCGGGGAACGCGTTGCGGACCGAGGTGTGCGGGGTCTCCTCGTCGGCGCCGCCGGAGCGGGCGAGCTCGACCGAGAACGCGGCCAGGTCGCGCCCGTCGACGACGCGCCGCCCGCCCTCGTCGCGACGGGTGGTGATCCGGCCCGCGTCGGCCCAGCGGCGCGCGGTGTCCGGACTGACGCCGAGCAGCCGCGCCGCCTGGCCGATCGTGTAGGACTGCATGCCGGTCACGATAGGCCGCGGGAGGGGGACGGCGGACGCGGGGTTGGCCGTTGGGTATGACGCGATATAGCGTTAGTGGACCGCAGTGGCGGGGCGTTCGCGGGACGCCCGGGGAGAACGGGGTGGAGCCATGTCGGTGCAGCCTTCACAGGACGGTGCGGTGCCCGCACTCCGGGCCTCGCACGGGGACCGGGACCGGGCCGTGGACCTGCTGAGTGCCGCCGCAGGCGACGGCAGGCTGACCGCCGAGGAGCTGGACGAGCGGGTGGGGGCGGCACTCGTCGCGCGCACCCAGGGGGAGCTGGCCGCTCTGACCGCCGACCTGCCGCCCGCGGCGGACGGCGCCCCGGCGCTCGCGCCCGAGGACGTCGTCCGCATCGAGCAGGAGGGCGCGTCCACCCGGCGGGGCGAGGGCTGGACGGTGCCGCGGCGGATGGAGATCCGGTCGGCGTGGGGTGAGGTGACGCTCGACCTCGCCCGCGCGCTGATCACGCACGACACGCTCCACATCGACCTCGACATGCGGGCCGGGGCGCTCAGGATCGTGACCCGGCCCGGCATCGTGGTCGACACCGACGCGCTCGCGACGAGCTATGCCGAGGTGAAGACCCCGAGGACCGTCGACCGCGGGGCGCCCGTGGAGCTGAGGGTGGAGATCGCGGGCGAGATCAGCTGGGGGCAGGTCGTGGTGCGTGCGCCGCGCCGCAGGTTCGGGCGCGGAGCGTAGCGGGAGGGATCAACCGCACGGCGCCGCGCGACGGGGCGGGGGCGCCGTGCTGGAGCGGACGACCAGCTCCGTCCCCAGTTCGACCCGTGGCGGGTCAGGCCGTTCGTCGCGGGCCGGGCGGAGCACCGTGCGCGCGGCCACCTTGCCCATCTCGGCGAGCGGCTGGCGCACGGTCGTCAGCGGCGGCGCCGACCAGCGGACCTCCGGAAGGTCGTCGAAGCCGACGACGCTCATGTCCTGCGGCACCCGCAGGCCACGTCTGCGCAGCGCCTCGATCGCACCGAGCGCCATCTGATCACTGGCCGCGAAGACGGCCGTCGGCGGTTCGGGCAGGCCCAGCAGGGCGGCGCAGGCCGTGAAGCCGGACTCGTGGCGGAAGTCGCCGGGGACGACGAGGGAGTCGTCCACGGCGACGCCGGCGCCGTGGAGAGCGGCGCGGTAGCCGTCGTGGCGGGCCCGCGAGCACAGCAGCCTCGGCGGCCCGGCGATCAGGCCGATCCGGCGGTGCCCCAGCGCCAGCAGGTGTTCCGTGGCCGCTCTGCCACCCGCCTGGTTGGCCGCGCCGACGGTGGGCACGTCCAGGGCGGGGGAGCCCGCCGGATCGACCACGACCAGGGGCACGCCGAGGACCCGCAACTCCTGGTGGAGCACGGGATCCAGAGCCGAAGTGACGAGGACGACGCCGTCCGAGGCCCGCGCCCGCAGATTGCGCATCCACTGGCGGGCGCCGCCCGAGCGTCCGTGGACCGCGGAGACCACGGTGGCGACCCCGGCCGCGTGGGCCACCTCCTCGACGCCACGGATGATCTCCACGGCCCAGGGGCTGTCCAGGTCGTTGAAGACCAGATCGATCAGGGCCGACCGGCGGCCGGGCGCGGCGGCGCGCTTGCGGTACCCGTGCCGGCGCAGCAGTTCCTCCACCCGCGCCCTGGTCCCGGGGGAGACGTCCGACCGGCCGTTCACGACCCGGGACACGGTCGGCACCGAGACTCCCGCGCGGCGGGCGATGTCCGTGATCGTGACCCTGCCCCGGCCGCCGGAAGATGTCCCCGCCCGGGCCCCGTCCACCGCCACTTCCCGCACCTCCACCGACACCGACCACGAGTTATCCCCGGAGTCTTCCGGAAATCCGGCGCTCCGGGGAAGGCGTACCGGCCGTGGAGAGCGGGCCGTCACCGCACCGCTGCGGGCGACTTACGGAGAGTGACCGGCCCCGGACACGCGCGAGGGCCGGTGCGCAGCCGTGGCTGCGGGCCGGCCCCGTGAGGTGCCGGGCACGGTGGCGTCACACGGGCCCGGCTCGCGGTCAGGCGGCGGTCGTCAGCCCCGCACCGAGGGGGCGGTGGGGGGCGACCGCCGCCTGACCGTCCGGCAGTAGCTCACCGGTGTCCTCGAAGAGGACGACACCGTTGCACAGCAGGCTCCACCCCTGCTCCGGGTGGTGCGCCGCGAGACGGGCGGACTCCCGGTCGGCGGATACGGCTGACGGGCACGGTGGCTGGTGCTGGCACATGGGTGGGGTCTCTCGGTCTGTGATGACGGGTGAGTTCGCTGACTCTGCTGACGTGTCTGTACCGCGGCGTGAAGCCTCGTTCATGGCCGCCCCCCGTTGTTCGAGTCGGTCCGGACCCAGTGTTGCCCCCTGGGCGTCGATCCGCAGGTATTTCGCGGCACCGCTTCTCACAGGTTGAGGACGCGTCACCCGCGCGGACGGTTCAGCCCAACTGCACTGTCCTTTCGGGTGGTTCGGCATGGCCGATCGGGACTAGTCCGCGCGGGTGGCCGGTGGAACGGGTGAACAGGGGCGGGTCGGCGCGCCGGACTGCGGGGACGACGGGGCGAGGTGACGTCCCGGCGGGGCGCCGGCCGGATCAGGCCGGAGACCCCAGCAGCCGTGTCGGCGTCATCCGGTGTGTGAGGACCGGCAGCAGTTCGGCGACGCGGTGCGGCAGATGGGCCGCGATCCCGGGCGGCGCCGGCGCCAGCGGCACCAGCAGGTCGGTGGCCGCGGGATGCCCGGCTGCCGGGTCCGCGGCGCGGTCGCCGTGCAGCCACAGCGTGAGCATGTACAGCTCGGGAACCGACAGCAGGCGCGGCTGGTACGACTGGGGCAGCGACTCGGCCTGCCGCAACGCGCGCTCGGTCGAGGCGACGTAGGGGCCCTCGAAGAAGTGCGAGAAGGCCCAGCCGTCGGCGGTCAGCATCGTCTCCGCGGCCGCCACCACCACGTCCGCGCACCGGATGTGGAACCGCCACCCGGTCAGCCGCGTCGCCGGCACGCCCTCCGCCGTGACCCGGTCGAGGACGTGCACGGGCAGCGGCAGGTCCGGTGTGGCGGGTCCCTGGGCGCCGAGCAGGGCCGGGGTCCGGGCCTCGCGGACCGCGGTGGGCGAGGAGAGGGCGGTGAGGACGGAGCGCAGGGCGGGCGCGGGGGCCTGGGGAACACGCAGGGACATGATGGGTCGCCTCTCATTCGAAGGCACGGTGGCGCGAGGGCGGAGCGGGGCGGACGACACTGTCGGCTCACAGGGCTGGAAGAGGCAGGGGCCGGGTCCGGGAAAACGAGAAGCGGGACAGGCCTGCCGCGCATCAGCTCGACGGCAGGATCCTTCGGCCCTGGGAGCCGGTCCACTGCCTGTCCGCGGAGTTTATACGACATGTGTTCAGACTGTGTTTCGGCTAGCCGATTCCGGTAAGTCGTACAAGGTTGAACTCGGCCGTCGATTTGCGGGAAACATCCGGATTTCGATCCGGGTGTAAGGCGATGACCTCGGGGAATGTTCACCGAGCGGTCGGCCAATTGTCGTCGGCGTTTTTCACGAGTTGCCGGCCCGGGAAACTGCTCGCCGTGCCATGCCCGATGAATGTGCCAGCGGTCACATCGGCACAGCGTAGCGGCTGCCGGGCCGCCGAGGGGACGTTATCGATCGCTTGGGCTGGGCATCATCCCACCTGACCGGCGGCCGGACACAGGCGGCCGGATCTTCCACACATCGCTCCGAGAAGGGACTCTTCCATGGGGGAGAAGGTCGTGGCAGGTCAGTTCGACCTGTCCGATCGCCAGCGCTACCGCGAGAAGCTCCAGCGGTGCCTGACGGGCCTGGAGCGACTTCTGGCGGAGAAGCGGTTCGACCGTCCCAAGAACCTGATGGGGCTGGAGATCGAATTGAATCTCGTCGGTGCCGACGGGATGCCGAAAATGTTGAATGCGCAAGTCCTCGAGCGCATCGCGAGCCGCGACTTCCAGACCGAACTGGCCATGTTCAACCTGGAGGTCAACATAGCTCCGCACCGCCTGGGCGGCCGGGTATTCGACCGGCTCGCGGAGGAGATCCGCACGTCTTTGGCATATGCGGACCGCAAGGCCGGCGAGGTCGACGCGGGAATCGCGATGATCGGTATTCTGCCGACGCTGGACCGGGACGACCTGGTCTCGTCCAATCTCTCCGCCGTCGACCGCTACGCGCTGCTCAACGAACAGATCGTGGCCGCCCGCGGCGAGGACTTCACCCTCGACATCGAGGGCGTCGAGCGGCTGACCTGCACCTCGAAGTCCATCGCCCCCGAGGCCGCCTGCACGTCCGTGCAACTGCACCTCCAGGTCACCCCGGACCGCTTCGCGGACGTGTGGAACGCGGCCCAGGCCGTCACCGCCGCGCAGATCGCCCTCGGCGCCAACGCGCCCTTCCTCTTCGGCCGCGAACTGTGGCGGGAGTCGCGGCCCCCGCTGTTCCAGCAGTCCACCGACACCCGCCCGCCCGAACTCCAGGCCCAGGGCGTGCGGCCGCGCACCTGGTTCGGGGAGCGGTGGGTGACCTCGGCGTACGACCTCTTCGAGGAGAACCGGCGCTACTTCCCGGCGCTGCTGCCGATCTGCGACGAGGAGGACCCGCTGGAGGTCCTGGACGCGGGCGGAGTGCCCTCGCTCTCCGAACTCGTCCTGCACAACGGCACCGTCTACCGCTGGAACCGCCCCGTCTACGACATCGCCGACGGCGTCCCCCACCTGCGCGTGGAGAACCGGGTCCTGCCCGCGGGCCCCACCGTCACCGACGTCATCGCCAACGCGGCCTTCTACTACGGGGTCGTCCGCGCGCTCGCCGAGGAGCCCCGGCCGGTGTGGACCCGGCTGCCGTTCGAGGCCGCCGCCGCCAACTTCGAGGCCGCGTGCCGCCACGGCATCGACGCCCGCTTCGAGTGGCCCCGGCGCGGTCGTCTCGGCGGCACCACCGAGGTCGACGCCGCCGTCCTCGTACGCGACGAACTGCTGCCGCTGGCCGAGGCGGGCCTCGACGCCTGGGGTGTGGAGCCCGCCGACCGGGACCTCTACCTCGGCGTGATCGACGAGCGGTGCCGGCGCCGGGTCAACGGCGCCTCCTGGCAGGCCGCCACGTTCCACCGGGCGCTGGAGGCGGGCCTGTCCCGGGAGGCCGCGCTGGCCGCCACGACCCGCCGCTACGTCGAGTTGATGCGCGAGGGCGACCCCGTGCACCTGTGGCCGGTGGGGCTGCCGGAGCCGGTGCCGCTGAGCTGACCGCCGCCGGGCCCGCCCCCGCCGCGCGCCGCCCCATACTGATCGGGCAAGCTGTGACGTCCCAGCTGGAGGCAGGTGTGCATGGCGGAGGCGGGCCCGGTGGACGATGCGTTCCCTCAGAAGCGACTCGACGAGCGGTCATGGAACGGCGAGCGCCTCTCGCGGCGGATCCTGCGGGACGAGACGCTGCTCGTCCTCGCGCTCTCGCTCGGCGCGAGCGGCGTGTCCGCCCTCATCAGCTTCATCGGCTCGGTCACCCGGCCCGGCGGGCTCAAGGACCAGGCGGCCACCCTCAACGCCTCGGCGGCGCCGGGCCGTCCCTGGCTCGACCTGGCCTGGCAGCTCTTCGGGATCACCACGGCCCTCGTCCCGGTCGCCCTCGTCGCGCACTTCCTGCTGCGTGAGGGGCGCAGCCTGCGCACCCTCGGCTTCGACCGCAGCCGCCCGTGGCCGGACCTCGGCCGGGGGGCCGCCGTCGCCGCCGTCATCGGCAGCACCGGCATCGCCTTCTACCTCGCCGCCCGCGGCCTCGGCTTCAACCTCACCGTGGTGCCCGAGGCCCTGCCCGACGTGTGGTGGAAGTACCCCGTCCTGATCCTCTCGGCGGTGCAGAACTCCGTCCTGGAGGAGGTCATCGTCGTCGGCTACCTGCTGCGCCGGCTCGACCAGCTCGGCTGGGGCACGGGTGCCTCGCTGGCGGCCAGTTCGGTACTGCGCGGGTCGTACCACCTCTACCAGGGGATCGGCGGATTCGTCGGCAACATGGTGATGGGCGTCGTCTTCGTCTACCTCTACCGCCGCTGGGGGCGGGTGGGTCCGCTGGTGGTGGCGCACTCGTTGCTCGACATCGGGGCCTTCGTCGGTTACGGGCTGCTCGCCGGGAAGGTGGACTGGCTGCCGACGGCGTGACCGCCGGCGCCCGTCCGTGCGCGGTCAGGCCAGCAGCTCGCCGTCGACGACCGTCACCGCGTGCCCGCTCAGCAGGGTGCGCCCGCCGCGCAGTTCCGTGCGCACCCGGCCGGAGCGGGCGGACGCCTGGAGACCGGTGAGGTCCGGGCGGCCCAGACGCCCGGACCAGAAGGGGGCCAGTGCCGTGTGCGCGCTGCCGGTGACCGGGTCCTCGTCGATGCCGACGTTGGGGAAGAAACAGCGGGAGACGTAGTCGTAGCCACGGGCGGGATCCTCCGCGAGCGCGGTCGCGATGACACCGCGCTCGGAGTGGGCGGCCAGCGCCACGAGGTCCGGCGTCAGAGCGCGGACCGTCTTCTCGTCGGCGACCTCGACCAGCAGGTCGCCGATGTCCGGCCCGGTGTCCAGGACGGTGAGCGGTTCGGCGCCCAGGGCCTCGCCGACGCCGGCCGGCGCCTCGGCCGGGGTGAGCGGCGCGGTCGGGAAGTCCAGGGTGATCGAGCCGTCCTCGCGGGGTGCCGCGGTCAGGACACCGCTGCGGGTCGCGAACCGCACCGGTCCCGGGTGGGCGCCGGTGGTGTGCAGGACGTGGGCCGTGGCGAGCGTGGCGTGGCCGCACATCGCGACCTCGGTGGCCGGCGTGAACCAGCGCAGGGCCCAGTCGGCCTCGCCGCCCGCGGGCAGCCGGTGGGCGAACGCCGTCTCGGAGTGGTTGACCTCGAGGGCGACCCGCTGGAGCCGGTCGTCGTCGGGGAAGGAGTCGAGGAGCAGGACTCCGGCGGGGTTGCCGGCGAAGGGCCGGTCGGTGAAGGCGTCGACGATTCGGATGCGCATGCCCCGACGCTAGGACCGTCCGGAGCCCCCGTACCAAGGCCAATCCGGCTCTGCTGGACCGTTTTCGGCGGCGGCCCGGGGCTCTCGTGCCCGGTCAGCGGCGGATCAGCCCGAGGGACGTCGCGGTGGCGACGGCGGCGGTGCGCGAGTCGACGTCGAGCTTGGCGTAGATGCGGGCCAGGTGTGACTTGACGGTGCCCTCGGTGAGGTGGAGCCGGTGCCCGATGGCCTGGTTGGACAGGCCGCCGGCCACGAGCGCCAGGACCTCGGTCTCGCGCCGGGTCAGGGTCGTGCCCGGGGTGCGCAGCCGGTTCATGAGCCGGTCGGCGACGGCGGGGGCGAGGGCGGTGCGCCCGGCGGCGGCGGTGCGCACGGCGTCGGCCAGGTCCTCGGGCGGCGCGTCCTTGAGCAGGTAGCCGGTGGCGCCGGCTTCGATGGCGGGCAGGGTGTCGGCGTCGGAGTCGTACGTCGTGACGATCAGTACGCGCGGTGCCCCGGTGCGGGCGGCGATGGCGGCGGTGGCCTCGGCGCCGTTCATGCCCTTGCCGAACTGGAGGTCCATGAGCACGACGTCGATGTCGCCGCCCGCGGCACGTGCGACGGCCTCCTCGGCCGTGGCGGCCTCGGCCACCACCACGATGCCCGGCTCGGTCTCCAGTACGGCGCGCAGACCGGCCCGCACCACGGGGTGGTCGTCGGCCAGGAGCAGGCGGATGGGGGTGTCGGTCACGGGCGGGCCTCGGGTTCGGTGGGCGGGGTGAGGGGCAACCGGGCGGCCAGGGCGGTGCCGTGGCCCGGCGCGGACTCGATGGTCAGGGTGCCGCCGAGGGCGTCCAGCCGGGCCCGCATGGCGGCCAGCCCGAAGCCGCCCGCCTCGGGGTCGGCAGGGGGCGGCTCGTCCGGATCGAAACCGACGCCGTCGTCGACGACGTCGAGGGCGACCTGGTCGCCGAGGTGGCTCAGGGTGACCTCGGCCGTGCCGGCGTCTGCGTGGCGGACGGTGTTGGCGAGGGCCGACTGGGCGATGCGCAGGAGGGCGACCTCGTGGGCGGTCGGCAGCGGGGCCGGGGCACCGGTGAGGTGGAAGCGGGCGGTGAGCCGGTGCCGGGCCGACGTCGTGGCGCACAGGCGTTCCAGGGCGCCGGCCAGGGTCGTGCCCTCCAGGGTGGGCGGGGTCAGGGCGGCGACGAAACGGCGGGCCTCGGCGAGGTTGTCCACGGCGGCCTGCCGGGCCGCCACGACGTGTCCGGCGGCGGCGTCCGGCCGCCCGGGCAGGGCGCGCTCGGCGGCGCGCAGCAGCAACTGGATGCTGGACAGGCCCTGGGCGAGGGTGTCGTGGATCTCGCGGGCCAGCCGCTCGCGCTCGGCGAGCACCCCCGCGGTGTGCTGGGCGCGGGCGAGGTCGGCGCGGGTGGCGGTGAGCTCCTCGATCAGCCGCCTGCGCTGCTCGCTCTCGCGGTACAGGGCCTGGTAACCCCACACCACCGCGACGGCCACGGCGGCGCCGAGCGTGGGACCGATCACCATGGCCGGGCCGAAGGAGCCGGTGTGGGCGGCGTACCCGGCGACGGCCGCCGCTGCGGTGAGGCTCACGGCGGCAAGCCCGGCCCGGCGCGACAGCAGATGGAGCTGGAGGAAGTACAGAGGGAACGCCACCCACACCGCCTCGGGGGACAGCGCCAGCAGCACCAGCCATACGGCGCCCACGGCGGCCAGCCACCAGGCGGCGGCCCGCCGGACCAGACGGACGCGGGGCGACAGCGGCCCGGCCGCGTACACCAGGCCGCACGCCGCCGCGACGGCGACGACCGCCCCGGCGTGGGACCGGCCGTCCGTCACGGCCCGGGCTGCGACCAGGACGAGCAGACCGACGACCAGCAGGTGCAGGCACCAGGCCAGGGCGCGGGTGGTCGGGGTCAGGACGGGGGCGGAAGCGTTCACAGTGCGTCCCAGGCTACGAAAGCGGGGGCCCGGCGGCCTCCGTCGAAAGTTACAACCCGCGTTCCGCCTTCCGGCCCGCGAAGTGCCGTCCTGCGCCGGACGCGCGGGAGGGGGCTCGGCGGCGACGGTGGGGCCGTACCGCTCACACCGCCGGAAGGGACAGGCCCAGACCGTGTTCGTCGCCTGGAGAGACCTCAAGTTCGCCAAGGGGCGCTTCGCCCTGATGGGGACCGTCATCGTGCTGATCACCCTGCTGGTGGGGCTGCTGTCCGGACTGACGGCGGGACTCGGCCGGCAGAACACCTCCGCGATCACGGGACTTCCGGCCGACCGGATCGCCTTCCAGGCGCCCCGCGGCGGCGGCGACCTGTCGTACGCCGACTCCACGGTCACCGAACGGCAGTGGCGGCGGTGGGCAGCGGCCCCCGGTGTCGAGGGCGCCGAACCGCTGGGCATCACCACCACCAAGGCCACCGCGGGCGACCGCAGCGGCGGTGTCTCCGCCTTCGGCGTGCGGCCCGGCTCCCGGCTGGCCCCCGGGGGCGCGAACATCGACGACCACGCGGCGGTGCTGTCCGCCACGGCCGCCGACGACCTCGGGGTGCGGACCGGAGACTCCTTCGCCCTGGCCGGGCAGCGGCTGAGGGTGGCCGCCGTGGCGGGAGACGCCTTCTTCAGCCACACCCCCGTCGTCTGGACCAGCCTGGACGTGTGGCGGAAGGCCGCGCCTCCCGCCGCCGGCGGCGCGGACGGACCCACCGCCACCGTGATCGCCCTGAACACCACCCCGGAGGCCGACGTGACGGCCCTCGACGAGCAGGCCGGAACCAGGACCGTCGCCACCGACGACTCCCTGTCCGCGATCGGCTCGTACACCTCGGAGAACGGCTCCCTGCAACTGATGCGCGGCTTCCTGTTCGCCATTTCCGCCCTCGTCATCGGCGCGTTCTTCACCGTGTGGACGATCCAGCGCAGCGGTGACGTCGCCGTCCTCAAGGCGCTCGGTGCCTCTACGGCCGGCCTGCTCAAGGACGCCCTCGGCCAGGCCCTCGTCCTGCTGGTCGGCGGCACCGTGATCGGTACCGGCGTCGCCGCGGCCCTGGGAGCGCTCGTCGCGGGCTCGGCCGTGCCGTTCCTGCTCACCCCCGCCACCGTCCTCCTCCCGGCCGCCGTGATGGTCCTCCTCGGCGCCCTCGGAGCCGCCCTGTCCATCCGCCGGATCACCTCCGTCGACCCGCTGACCGCCCTGGGGAGCGCCCGATGAGCCTGAACCTGACCGACGTCACCCTCACCTACGCCGACGGCGAGGACCGCCTGACGGCGCTCGACCGGGTCGGCCTGGAGGTCCCCAGGGGCAGCCTGACCGCCGTGGTCGGCCCCTCCGGATCCGGCAAGTCGAGCCTGCTGGCCGTCGCCGCCACCCTCATCACCCCCGACGCCGGGACCGTCACCGTCGACGGCATCCCCACCACCGGCCTCAGCCGCGGCGAACTGACCGCACTGCGCCGGGACCGGATCGGCATCGTCTTCCAGCAGCCCAACCTGCTGCCGTCCCTCACCGCCGTCGAACAGTTGCAGGTCATGGCGCAGATCGACGGCCGCAAGGCCCGTACCGCCCGGGGCCGGGCGATGGAGCTCCTCGACGCCGTCGGGCTGGCCGGCCAGGCGGGCCGCCGCCCCCACCAGCTCTCCGGCGGCCAGCGTCAGCGCGTCGCGCTCGCGCGCGCCCTGATGAACGACCCCACCGTCCTCCTGGTCGACGAACCCACCAGCGCCCTCGACCACGAACGCGGCGCCGCCGTCATCGGCCTGATCACCCGCCTCACCCACCAGCGGGCGAGCGCGACCGTGCTGGTCACCCACGACCGCACCCACCTCACGGCCGTCGACCGGATCGCCGAGGTGCACGACGGCCGGCTGCGTGTGGCGGCGTCGGCCCGCTGACGCGGCGGGCGCGGGCGGTGCGGCACCGGGTTCGCCTGCAGAGAGCCGTAGACGTCCGGCAGGGGCTTGCCGTTCGATACGTTCCGATATATCGTTGAGGCATCGCGACAGATCAACGACTGAATGGAGTGATGGCGATGCACAGCCACGGATACGAGCGCGGACACGGCGGACACGGTGGGCACGGCCCCGGCCGTGGAGAGGGCGGCCCCTTCGGGGCGTTCGGCCGCGGAGGTTTCGACGGCCGGCGTGCGGCGTTCGGCCCGTTCGGGCCTGGCGGCCCCGGCGGCGGCCCCGGCGGTCCCTTCGGACCGGGCTTCGGCCACGGGGGCCCCTGGGGCGGCCGAGGACGCGGCGGACCCAGGGGAAGGGCACGGCGAGGCGACGTACGGGCGTCGATCCTGGCCCTCCTGAAGGACCGGCCGATGCACGGCTACGAGATGATCCAGGAGATCGCCGAGCGCAGCGGCGGGGCGTGGAAGCCCAGCCCCGGCTCGGTGTACCCCACCCTCCAACTGCTGGAGGACGAGGGGCTGATCGCCAGCGAGAGCGAGGGCGGCAAGAAGCTCTTCGCGCTCACCGAGGCGGGCCGCACCGCGGCCGAGGAAGGCCCGGAGGCACCCTGGGAAGAGGCTTCGCGGGGCGTCGACTGGGAGGCTCTCAACGACATCCGCCAGGCCGGCTTCGGGCTGATGGAGGCCTTCGGCCAGGTCTGGAAGACCGGCAGCAAGGAGCAGCGGGAGAAGGCGCTCGCCGTCATCGGCGACGCCCGCAAGAAGCTGTACCTGATCCTCGCCGACGAGGACTGACGCCGGACGTGACGAAGGGGCCCTGCGGATTCCGTCCGCCGGGCCCCTTCGTGTGCGGTGGAGTGCCCGTGCGGTGGAGTGCCCACGCGACGTGTGCGGTCGAAGGGCCGTGCGGCGTGTGCGGTCGAAGGATCGTGCGGCGTGTGCGGTCGAAGGGTCGTGTGGCGTTTTCGGTGGAATGGCCGTGGTGCGTTCAGTCGACCCGCCGTATCACCGCCGCGTCGAAGACGTCCCACGCGCGCGGGAACGCGCTCTCGTCGTGGCAGTGCCACGCCTCCCAGAACAGGTCGGCGAGCAGTGCCTCCGCCGGGGCGTCCACCCGGTACACGTACTGCCTGCCGTCCACGGCGGGCAGCGCCACCAGCCAGCACCTGCTCCTCATGTCCCTGTCCGACCCGCGACGGCACGTTTGGGTTGCCCCGGGGGGCGTGTGGCAACACGGCGCGCGCCCGGACCGCCGAAACGGCCTGATCTCATCCCCAAGGAGGAGATTCCGGCAGGGCGGGTCCACTCCCCGTGGGACGACGAAATGCTTCCCCTCGGGGATGACCGGGCCCGGAGGGACTGGTGTGCTGGGAGGCGTGCAACCCCGTATCCCCCGGCAGTCGGCCGGCGAGCAAGGCGGCCGGTGCCCGGACGGCACCGACCTCGACGACCGGTTCAGCGCGGAACTGGCCTCGGCGGTCTCCGGTGCCCGCCGCCGGGCGGTGCGGGACGGGGACCGGCAGATCGACACCGCCCATCTGCTGCACTCGCTGCTGGAGTGCGACGCCGAGGCCCGTGCGCTCCTCGGGGACGGGGCCCGGGTCGCCCGCGTCCTCGGATACCTGGTGCAGCGCAGCATCGGCTACGGCCTGCGCTGGCAGAGCGCCGTCGAGGACTCCGGCGCCGTGCCCGTCATGACCGGCGTCGCCGGCTTCTCCCCGCCGGCCGCGGCGGCCATGGAGGACGCGTGCGCCCGTGCGGTCCGGCGCGGGGCGGTCCGGGCCGGTGGCGCGGACCTGCTCGCCGCCCTGGTCGCCGACCCGCGCACGCGCGCCGTCGAGGTGCTGGCCCGCGCCGCCGTCGAGCCGCACGCCGTGCTCGCCCGGGTGGAGAGCCACTTCGAGTCGGCTCCCTGAGCGGGCCCCGCGCCGCTGCCCGCGACCTCTCCCCGGGCCGGTCCCGCGTCGCTGTTGGCGAGGGAGTCCTGGGCCGGTCCCGTGTCGCCACCGGCGACCGTCCCGTGAGCGGGCCCCGCGCCGCTGCCCGCGACCTCTCCCCGGGCCGGTCCCGCGTCGCTGTTGGCGAGGGGTCTTGGGTCGGTCCCGTGTCGCCACCGGCGACCGTCCCGTGAGCGGGCCCCGCGCCGCTGCCCGCGACCTCTCCCCGGGCCGGTCCCGCGTCGCTGTTGGCGAGGGGTCTTGGGTCGGTCCCGTGTCGCCACCGGCGACCGCCCCCTGAGCCGGCCCCGCGCCGCTGCCCGCGACGCCCCCAGGCCGTCCCGGGCGGACCCGCTCGCGCCCCGACGGGTGCCGCGCCGCCCGTCCAGTCGGTGAGACAGGTGTCATTGGGGGTGACGGTCATGTCGACCCCTGTCATCATGTGCCGGTGCATACGTCTGACAGCGCCCGCGGCAGCCGCGGCAAGGGCACCGGACTCGGCCTGGCACTCGCCTCCGCCGTCGCCTTCGGCGGCTCCGGAGTCGCGGCCAAACCGCTGATCGAGGCCGGACTCGACCCGCTCCACGTGGTCTGGCTGCGGGTGGCCGGCGCGGCCCTGGTGATGCTGCCGCTCGCCGTGCGCCACCGCGCGCTGCTGCGCCGCCGCCCCGCACTGGTCGCCGGGTACGGCCTGCTCGCCGTGGCCGGTGTGCAGGCCTGCTACTTCGCCGCCATCTCCCGCATCCCCGTGGGCGTCGCGCTGCTCGTCGAGTACCTGGCCCCCGCCCTGGTCCTCGGCTGGGTGCGGTTCGTGCAGCGGCGGCCGGTCACACGGGCCGCCGCGCTCGGCGTGGTCCTGGCGGTCGGCGGGCTCGCCTGCGTGGTCGAGGTCTGGTCGGGACTGGGCTTCGACGCCCTCGGACTGCTGCTCGCGCTCGGCGCCGCCTGCTGCCAGGTCGGCTACTTCGTCCTGTCCGACCAGGGCAGCGACGCCGGTGACGAGGCGCCCGACCCGCTCGGCGTCATCGCCTACGGCCTGCTCGTCGGGGCGGCGGTGCTCACCGTCGTCGCCCGGCCCTGGTCGATGGACTGGTCCGTCCTCGCCGGCACCGCCTCCATGGACGGCACCTCCGTCGCCGCGGCCCTGCTGCTGGCCTGGATCGTGCTCATCGCCACGGTGCTCGCCTACGTCACCGGGATCGTCGCCGTGCGCCGGCTGTCGCCGCAGGTCGCCGGAGTCGTGGCCTGCCTCGAAGCGGTCATCGCGACCGTCCTTGCCTGGGTGCTGCTCGGCGAGCACCTCTCCGCCCCGCAGATCGTCGGCGGCGTCGTGGTGCTGGCCGGTGCCCTCATCGCCCAGTCCTCGACCCCGTCGAAGGGCTCGGCGACCCCGGTGGCCGGCGGGGGACCCGAGCGGGAGTTGTCGAGCCGCGGAACGGCGACATAGGCTGGCGATCATGCATTCCGACGCACTCGTCCTCCCGCCTCCGGCCGCCTGAGGCGGGCCCCTGTGACGAGCCCGGCGCACTGTCGCCGGGCCGGACGGTGCTGCCCGCAGACGAGAGTCCCCGCGTCCCGTTGATTCCGGGCCGCCTCGTACTTCCGCGCCTCGTGCGCGTCTGCGGAGAGAACTCGTGTCGAATGCCGTCTCCGGCCTGCCCGTCGGGCGTGGCCTCCTCTATCTGATCGTCGCCGGTGTCGCCTGGGGCACCGCCGGTGCCGCCGCCTCGCTGGTCTACCGCGCCAGCGACATGGGCCCCGTCGCCCTGTCGTTCTGGCGCTGCGCGGCGGGGCTCGTCCTGCTGCTCGCCGCACGTCCGCTGCGCCCGCGGGTGCGCCCGGCCGTCCGTGAGCCCTTTGGGCGCAAGGCGCTGCGGGCCGTCGTCACCGGTCTCGGACTCGCCGTGTTCCAGACCGCCTACTTCGCCGCCGTGCAGTCCACCGGGCTCGCCGTGGCCACGGTCGTCACCCTCGGCGCGGGGCCGGTGCTGATCGCCCTCGGCGCGCGCCTGACCCTCGGCGAACACCTGGGGCTCGGCGGCGCCGCGGCCGTCGTCGGTGCGCTCGCCGGGCTCGCGGTGCTCGTCCTCGGCGGCGGGACCGCGACCGTACGACTGCCGGGCGTGCTCCTCGCCCTGCTGTCCGCCGCCGGATACTCGGTGATGACGCTGCTCACCCGCCGCTGGGGGAGGGACGGCGGGGCGGACGCCGCCAGTACGTCCGTCGGGGCGTTCGCCGTCACGAGCCTGTGCCTGCTGCCGCTCGCCCTGGCCGAGGGCCTGGTGCCGCACACCGCCGAACCGGCCCGGCTCCTGTGGCTCCTCGCGTACGTCGCGGCCGTTCCGACCGCCCTCGCCTACGGGCTCTACTTCGCCGGCGCGGCCGTGGTGCGGTCCGCGACCGTCTCGGTGATCATGCTCCTCGAGCCGGTCAGCGCGGCGGCGCTCGCCGTCCTGCTGCTCGGCGAGCACCTCACGGCGGCCACCCTGGCCGGCACGCTGCTGATGCTCGGCTCGGTCGCCGGGCTCGCGGTGGCGGAGACCCGGGCGGCGCGGGAGGCGCGGACACGGCCGACGCCGGCCTGACGGCGGGGACGGTGAGGGGCCCCGCGCCCGCCGTGCGGGTGCGGGGTCAGCGGGCCGGCAGATAGTCCGGCAGCGCGGTGGCGGGGTCCAGGGCCGGATCGGCGACCGGGGCCTCGTACCCCTTGCGCAACGGGACGAGACCGGCCCAGTGCGGGAGGCCGAGGTCCTCCGGTTCGTCGTTCACCCCGCCGGTGCGGAGCTTGGCGGAGACCTCGTTCAGGTCGAGGCGGATCACGGCGGTGGCGGCCAGCTCCTTCTTGCTGGCCGGGCGGGAGTCGTGGGAGCGGCCCGGGACGACGTGGTCGACCAGGGCGTCCAGGGCCGTGCGCCGCTCCTCGGGGTCCGTCACCTCGTACGCCGTGCCGTGCACCACCACCGACCGGTAGTTGATCGAGTGGTGGAAGGCGGAGCGGGCCAGCACCAGCGCGTCCACGTGCGTCACCGTCAGGCACACCGGCAGCCCCGGGTTCGCCGCGCCCGTCATCCGCAGCGGTCGCGAGCCCGTCGAGCCGTGCACGTAGAGCCGCTCGCCCACCCGGCCGTACAGGGTCGGCAGGACCACCGGGGCGCCGTCCCGGACGAAGCCGAGATGGCAGACGTAACCCTCGTCGAGTATCGAGTGCACCAGCTCCTTGTCGTACGCGGCCCGCTCGGGGGAGCGGGTGGGGACGGTGCGGTCGGTGGGCGGGTAGGTGCCGGTGGGCTGCGACGGCGTCCCCGTGGTCCCCTGCATGGCGTTCTCCATTGCACTAGTGCATAATTGGCTTTGTGCTAGGAGAATATCGGATCACAGGGCGCGGCGCAGCGGAGATTTCCGCGAGCGTCGAGCGCGCGGTGGGCTCGGGAGAGCTGGAGCCGGGACAACCCCTGCCGCCGATGCGGGAGTTGGCGCAGCGGCTCGGAGTGAATCCGAACACCGTCGCCGCCGCCTACCGCACCCTGCGCGAGCGCGGGGTCATCGAGACGGCCGGGCGGCGGGGCAGCCGGGTGCGGGCGAAGCCGGCCACCACCGGACGGGACCTCGTCCGCGTCGAGGTGCCCGAGGGCGTGCGCGACGTCTCCGACGGCAACCCGGACCCGGCGCTGCTGCCCGCGCTCGGCCCGGTGTTCGCCGCGGCGGCGGAGCAGGGCGACCGCGAACCGGTGCTGTACGGGCACGAGCCCGTCGATCCGGAACTGGCCCGCGCCGCCCGGACCGGACTGGACGCCGACGGAGTGCCGGACGGGCCCGTGGCGGTGACGTCCGGCTCGCTGGACGCGATGGAGCGGGTACTCGCCTCCCATCTCAAGCCCGGGGACGCCGTCGCCGTCGAGGACCCGGGCTGGGGCAGCCTCCTCGACCTGGTGCCCGCGCTCGGGCTGCGCACAGTTCCCGTCGGAGTCGACGACCAGGGGCCGCTGCCCGAGGACGTGCGCCGGATCCTCGCGGCCGGCGCCCGCGCTCTGGTGGTCACGGACCGCGCGCAGAACCCGACGGGCGCGGCGGTGGGCGCGGCACGCGCGCGTGCCCTGCGGTCCGTGCTGCGCGAGCACCCCGGCACCCTGCTCATCGAGGACGACCACGGCCACGGCATCGTCGACCTGCCGCTGCATCCCCTCGCCGGTACGACCGGCGCCTGGGCCTTCGTCCGCTCCGCCGCCAAGGCCTGCGGCCCCGACCTGCGGCTCGCCGTGCTCACCGGCGACCCCGTCACGCTCGACCGCGTCCGGGGGCGGCAGCGGCTCGGCCCCGGCTGGGTCAGCCGCATCACCCAGCGGGCCGTCGCCCGGCTGTGGACGGACGGCGCGGTGGACACCCGCGCGGTCGCGGGGGTGTACGGACGACGCCGGGACGCGCTCCTCGGCGCCCTAGCGGAACACGGGGTCACCGGGTACGGGCGCAGCGGCATGAACGTGTGGATCCCGGTGCCGGACGAGACCGGCGCCGTCGCCCGGCTCCTGCACGCCGGCTGGGCGGTGGCTCCCGGCGCCCGCTTCCGAGTGAGCGCCCCGCCCGGCATCAGGATCACCGTCTCGACGCTGGAAGAGGGCGACTTCGCGCCGTTGGCGGCGGCGGTCGCGGCAGCGGTGGGGCCGGGATCGGGGCCGCCGCGGAGCTACGCCTGAGCGGCCCCGCTCCTCAGCCCGGCGTCCCCTGCCGTACCGGCGCGGAGCCCCGGGGCGCGGGTGCGGGCGCTGCCTCCCCCCGGCCGGCCCTGGGCCGGGACTGGGTCAGTGCCGCGCCGGCGAGGACGATCACCGCGCCGACCGGTGTCGACCAGGACAGCGACTCGCCGAGGAGCGCGACGCCCGCGGCCGTGGCGATGACCGGGGTGAAGTACGTGACCATCTGGGCCGTCGTCGGGCCGACCTCGGCGACCAGGTCGTACTGGATGAGGAAGGCCACCCCGGTGCCGAGGACGCCGAGGGCCGCGACCGCCAGCAGCGGGAGCACCGGGAAGCTGGTCGGCACCGAGGTGAACAGCGGTGTCACGACGGCCAGTTGCAGCGTCGCCAGGCCCAGCTGGGCGCCGGTCAGCGAGAGGTGGGAGTGGCGGGAGCCGGCCAGCGTGCGGCGGACGTAGATCCAGCCGACCGGGTAGCTGAACGAGGCCAGCAGGGCCAGCGCCGTGCCCGTGACGTCGAGGCCGTGGAAGCCCTGCCAGACGCCCAGCACCGTCAGGACGCCGAGGAAGCCGATGCCGAGACCGGCCACCCGGCGGCGCGTCGGCCGGTCCTCGGACAGCGCGACCAGGGACAGGGCCATGCCCCACAGCGGTGAGGTCGCGTTGCAGATGCCCGCGAGCGACGACGGGATCGTCAGCTCCGAGAAGGCGAACAGGGAGAACGGCAGCGCGTTGAGCAGGAACCCGGCGACCGCCAGATGCACCCACGTCCACGCCCCGCGCGGGAGCCGCTGCCGCTTCACCGCCATCGCCGCCGCGACCACCGCCGTACCGAACGCCAGCCGCCCGAGCGTCACCTGGAACGGGGCGAAACTCTCGGTGCCCACCTTCATGAAGAGGAAGCTGAAACCCCACACGAGGGAGAGGAGCCCGAAGCGCAGCCGCCAGTCCACGACGCGGCGGGGTGTGGAGCGAACGGAGGCGGGGGAGGCGGAGGAGGCCGGAACACTGCTGCTCATGCAGCCAACGATGAGCCAACCGTCCTCGTAGCACAATCGAGATTTCGCACTGAGTATCTCGTAGTATCGCTTACATGTTGAACCTGGAGCGCCTGCGGACCCTCGACGCCCTCGCCCGGCACGGTTCGGTCAGCGGCGCCGCCGCCGGCCTGCACATCACCACCTCGGCCGTCTCCCAGCAGATGGCCAAGCTGGAGCGCGAAGCCGGTCAGCGGCTCCTCGCCAAGAACGGACGCGGCGTTCGCCTCACGGACGCGGGCCGCCTGCTCGCCGAGCACGCGGCCCGCATCCTCTCCCAGGTCGAGCTGGCCCAGGCCGACCTGGAGGCGCAGCGCGGACAGGTGGCGGGCGAGCTGAGGCTGTCGGCGTTCCCCACGGCCGCCCGCGGACTCTTCCCCGCCGCGCTGGCCACCCTGCGCGCCGAGCACCCCGCGCTGCGCCTGCGCTCCTCGGAGCTGGAGCCGGAGCGCGGCATCAGCGGCGTGGTGCGCGGGGACCTGGACCTCGCCGTCGTGCTCGACT
The DNA here is from genome assembly GCF_000772045.1 of Streptomyces sp. CCM_MD2014. GTDB lineage: Bacteria > Actinomycetota > Actinomycetes > Streptomycetales > Streptomycetaceae > Streptomyces > Streptomyces salinarius. The sequence goes on from NZ_CP009754.1 coordinate 7,304,472, forward strand.
GGTACAACAAGCCGATCCCGCTGCCCGACGGCCTGGTCAAGGCACCCCTCCTCGACGACCCCGCCGACGTCGCCATGCCGGCGGGCCACCGGCTCGCGGGCCGGGACGAGGTGGACCTCGCCGAGTTCGCCGAGGACGAGTGGATCACCTGGGGCGAGGGCGAGTTCTGCCACGAGTGGCTGATGTTCACGCTGCGTTCGAAGGGGATCGAGCCGATCGTCGGGCACCGCGCCGCCGAGACCCACACCCAGCTCGGGCTGGTCGCCGCGGGGCTCGGCGTGTGCATCGCTCCGCTGCTCGGCCGCCATCCGATGCCCCCGGAGGTCGTCACCGTGCCGCTGAAGCAGCGGGTGCGCCGGCACGTCTACGTCGTCTGGCGCGCCGACGCCGACCGCCGCCCGTCGATCCGGGCGGCGGTGGACGCGCTGCGGGCGACGGCGCGGGAGGTGGGGCAGGCGGAGTGAGCCGGACCCCGCCCCCGGGCGCGCGCGCCTAAGGAGACGCCAGCTTGCGGAAGTCCCAGGAGACGACCTTCTCCGGTGTCAGCCGCAGCCAGGCGTGCCGGCCGTCGTGCGGCATCTCCCGCAGACCGAAGTTCTTGCGGGCGAACAGCGTCTCGGGAAGGTCGAGTTCCGCGCACAGCTCGCCGATGCGCGGTGCCTCGCCCACGAACTCCGCCCGGCCGGTGAGCTCCACGCCCCGCAACTCGTCGTACTCCTCGCCGGTGTCGACGACGATCGCCACCCGCGGATCGCGCCGCAGGTGCGCCCAGCGCCGGCTGCGCACCACCGAGTACAGCCACATCGACGCGCCGTCCCAGACGAACCAGAGCGTGCTCACGTGCGGGGCCCCGCCGGCCGAGACGGTGGCGACCCGGCAGGTGCGCTGGGTGGTGAGGAAAGCCTCCAGCTCGCCGGACGTCATCATGATCCGGCGCCCCCGGCGCTGCGTCACGGTCATCCGGCCAGCCGGATCGAATCCCCGCTGACCGTGATCTGCACGGCGGGCAGCGGCTTGGGCGCGGGGCCGCCCTGCACACTGCCGTCGGTGATCGAGAAGTTGCTGTTGTGGCAGGGGCAGTTGATGACCCCGTCGGCCACGCTCTTCACGGCGCAGCCCTGATGGGTGCAGGTGGCGGAGAACGCCTTGAACTCGCCCGCCGCGGGCTGGGTGACCACCACCTTCTGGTCGGGGAACACCTTCCCGCCGCCCTCGGGGATGTCGGCGGTCGCCGCGAGGGCCGGTCCCGCCCCCGCGTTCTCGCCGCCGCCCGAGCCGCTGCTGCCGGCCTCCTGGGAGGCGGAACCGGAGGGGGCGGTGCCCGTGTCGCTCGAAGCGTCGTCGCCCGAGTCCGAGCAGGCGGCCAGCACGGCGGTGAGCCCCGCCGCTCCGGCCGCCGCCACGACGGTACGACGGGCCGGTCCCGCTGCGGGATGAAACGGTGCGCTGGTCATGCTGGGGTTCCCTTCCGGGGTGGGGGCGTGATGATCTGCCGAGAGGTACGGCCCCGTGGCACGTGCTGTTCAGACCGTGCCGAGATGCTGTCGCGTCGGCGGTCTGGCGGGCGTAAAACACGGCTGTCGATTCGCTGTCGGCCGCACACCGGCCAGGCACCGACCACGTACCGGTCACGCGCCGTGCACCCGCGCCACGCCGGTAACCTGGGGCGATGCTCAAGGAAGTCATCGCGACCCGCTACATCACGCCGTTGCGTGAGGGCGGCTCGCTGCCGGGACTCGTCGAGGGGGACGACCTCGGGACCTACGTCCTGAAGTTCACCGGCGCGGGACAGGGCCGCAAGACGCTCGTCGCCGAGGTGGTCTGCGGCGAACTCGCCCGCCGGCTGGGCTTCCGGGTGCCTCGGCTGGTGACCGTCGACGTCGATCCGGTGCTCGGTCTCGGCGAACCCGACCCGCAGGTGCAGGAACTGCTCAAGTCGAGCGGCGGCACCAACCTCGGCATGGAGTTCCTCTCCGGGGCGCTCGGGTTCGACCCGCTCGCCTTCGAGGTGAGCGCCGAGGAGGCCGGACGGATCGTCTGGTTCGACGCGCTGGTCAACAACGTCGACCGTTCCTGGCGCAACCCCAACCTGCTGCGCCTGCACGGCGAGACCTGGCTCATCGACCACGGTGCCACCATGATCTGGCACCACAACTGGCCCGGCGCCGAGGCCTCCGCCGCCCGCCCCTACGACGCCGCCGACCACGCGCTCGCCCGCTTCGCGCCGGACGTCCGCTCGGCCGCCGCCGACCTCGCGCCGCTGGTCACCGAGGAACTCCTCGCCGAGGTCACCGCCGAGATCCCGGACGTCTGGCTGCGCGACGAACCCGGCTTCGCCACACCCGACGACCTCCGCAGGGCCTACGCCGGGCCCCTGCTCGCGCGGGCCGCCACGATCCACGAACGCGTCAAGTGAGCCAAGGGGGAGCGGTGAGCGACCGCCACGTCTTCGAGTACGCGCTGCTGCGCGTCGTGCCCCGCGTCGAACGCGGGGAGTGCGTCAACGCCGGCGTACTCGTCTACTGCCGGGCCAGGTCCTACGTCGGTGCCCGCACCCACCTCGACGAGGGCAGGCTGCTGGCCCTGGACCCGCGGGTGGACCTGCCCGGGGTGCGGGCGGCGCTGCGTGCCGTGGAGGGGGTGTGCGCCGGAGGGGACGCGGCGGGCCAGGCGGCCGAGGACGATCCCGGCCGCCGGTTCCGCTGGCTGATCGCCCCCCGCTCGACCATCGTCCAGCCGGGCCCCGTCCACACCGGCCTCACCGCCGACCCGGCCGCCGAGACGGAACGGCTCCTCGACCTGCTGGTGCGGTAGGCCCCGGCGCCGACGAGGTACCGCGTCCTTCCTCCGGGCCGGCCCGCCGGACACTCAGGCGCGTCGGCGGCGCCGGACCACCCAGCCCGTCGCGAGCGCGGCGGCGGTCACGAAGCTCAGGCCGATGCCGATGTCCCAGCCGCCGGGACCGGTGCCCGAGGCGCCGCCCAGGCCGCCCTGCGTGCCGAGCGTCGGCGTCACGGCGGGAGAGACCGCGGGCGCGGGCGTGGTGACGACCGGGGCCGGCGTCGTGGGGGCCGGACGCGGCAGTGAGGTGGCGGAGATCGTCGGGAGCTGGTCCCCGCGCGGATGCGCGGCGCCGCCGTCCCGGATCTCACGGATGCCGCCCTGGTCGAACGAGTCCAGGCCGTCGGAGTGCGACGTCCCGGGACGGTTCTGGTTCTGGTCGGGGCGGCCCTCGTCGAGTCGGCCGTCTCCCGGCCGACCGGGAGCGAGGCCGCCTCCGCCGGGGGCGTTCCCTTCCGGCCGGACCTGGCCCGGTCCGCCTCCCTCGGGCAGACCCTCGTCCAGTCGCCCGTCGTCGAGTCCACCCCCGTCCAGCCGCCCGTCGTCGGCTCCGCCCCCGTCGAGGCGGCCGTCGTCGGGCGTTCCCTCGCCCAACGACGCGTCGCCGGAGGGGTCTTCGTACAGCGCGTCCGGGCACAGCGGGGCCGGGTCGCCCGGATCCTCGTTCAGCCCGATCGGTACCGCTTCCTGGTAGGTGGAGCTCCGGCAGTCCTGTTCCAGGCTCGAGTAGAGGTCCTGGGCGGGTGCGGGGTCGGCCAGCGGCACGATCGCGGCGATCGCGACGGCTATGCCTGCTGCACCGGTACGACGGCGCATGGACGCCTCCTTTCCGGCCACGAGTGGCTCGCGCTTCGACGCTAGGGGCCCGGCAGCGCGGCGGCCCGCAGCGCTGGGCCGATCGGGCGACCGGGGAGGGCCGGCGCGCCCGGAAGAGCGGGTAATGGATCACACCGGCCCGGTGTCCCGTTGACACCGGGTGCCAGGGCTTCTAGCGTCACGTCTGCGGAAGGTACTAAGCGGTCGCTCACCCGAGGGCGCACGCTCCGCACGGGCCGCATCCCCAGGACGAGGAGAAGCAGCGAATGTCCACCACTGAGCAGCGGGTCGCCGTAGTCACCGGAGCCGCGCGCGGCATCGGCGCCGCCACCGCCGTACGACTGGCCGCCGAGGGCCGTGCCGTCGCCGTCATCGACCTCGACGAGGCCGCCTGCAAGGACACCGTGGAGAAGATCACCGCGGCCGGCGGCAGGGCCATCGCGGTCGGCTGCGACGTCTCCGACGAGGCGCAGGTCGAGGCGGCCGTCGCGCGGATCGCCGAGGAGCTGGGCGCGCCGACGATCCTCGTCAACAACGCGGGCGTGCTGCGCGACAACCTGCTGTTCAAGATGAGCGTCTCCGACTGGGACACCGTCATGAACGTGCACCTGCGCGGTGCCTTCCTGATGTCGAAGGCCTGCCAGAAGCACATGGTGGACGCCAAGTTCGGCCGCATCGTCAACCTGTCCTCCTCCTCCGCGCTCGGCAACCGCGGCCAGGTCAACTACTCCGCCGCCAAGGCCGGCCTGCAGGGCTTCACCAAGACCCTCGCCAAGGAGCTGGGCAAGTTCGGCGTCACCGCCAACGCCGTCGCCCCCGGTTTCATCGCCACCGAGATGACCAAGGCCACCGCCGACCGCGTCGGCATGGGTTTCGAGGACTTCAAGGCCGCCGCCGCCACCCAGATCCCGGTCGCGCGCGTCGGTGAGCCCGACGACATCGCCAACGCCATCGCCTTCTTCACCGGCGAGGCCGCCGGCTTCGTCTCGGGCCAGGTGCTGTACGTGGCCGGCGGACCGCTCGACTAGGGCGCGCGGAGACTAGGGAACACTGGGATTAGGGACCACTGACATGACTGAACTCCCCGCCCTCTCCGGCAAGGTCGCGCTCGTCACGGGCGCCAGCCGCGGCATCGGCTACGGCGTCGCCGAGGCGCTCGTCGCACGCGGTGACCGGGTCTGCATCACCGGCCGCAACGAGGACGCCCTGAAGGACGCCGTCGAAAAGCTCGGCGCCGACCGGGTCATCGGCGTCGCCGGCAAGGCGCACGACGAGGCCCACCAGGCGGTCGCCGTCGAGCGCGTGATGGAGGCCTTCGGGCGCGTCGACTTCCTGGTCAACAACGCCGGCACCAACCCGGTGTTCGGGCCGATCGCCGACCTCGACCTGAACGTCGCGCGCAAGGTCTTCGAGACCAACGTGATCTCGGCACTCGGCTTCGCCCAGCGCACCTGGCACGCCTGGCAGAAGGACAACGGCGGCGCGATCGTCAACATCGCCTCGGTCGCGGGCCTTTCGCCCTCGCCCTTCATCGCCGCGTACGGCGTGAGCAAGGCCGCGCTGATCAACCTGACAGCGCAGCTGGCGCACGAGTTCGCACCCAAGGTGCGGGTCAACGCGATCGCCCCGGCGGTCGTGAAGACCAAGTTCGCCGCAGCGCTGTACGAGGGGCGCGAGGAGGAGGCCGCCTCGGGCTACCCGCTGGGCCGGCTCGGCGTGCCCTCCGACATCGGCGGCGCCGCGGCGTTCCTCACCTCGGAGCAGTCCGCCTGGGTCACCGGTCAGACGCTCGTCGTCGACGGCGGCATCTTCCTGAACGCCGGCGTGGCCTGATCTCGCCCACGAGGACCCTCAAGATCGATCCCCGACACGGGCGCCGTCGACGAGAACGGCGCCCGTGTCCGCGTATCGGAACCCGGTGCACGATGACAACGTAGTCATCGCCAAATGATCAAAACCCCTGTTCAGAAGGGGGTTCAGGGGGCGTGGTGCTGCGGTATGGTCTGCCGACCCTTGGTACGGCGGATCGAGGAGCGTGCGCGTGTTCAACCGGAAGCGGGGCCTGCGGCGGGTCGCGGTCATCGTGTCCATATCGTCACTGGTCACCGGGTGCGGCATCCTGTCGTCCGACAGTTCGCAGGACGAGGAGCCGATCGTCGTGGGGACGACCAGTGCCCCCAGCACCCTCGATCCGGCCGCTTCGTGGGACGGCTCCTGGGAGTTGTTCCGGAACATCTACCAGACGCTGCTCAGCTACCCCAGTGGTGCCACCGCGCCCCAGCCCGACGCCGCGGAGCAGTGCGCGTTCACCGACACCACGAACCAGGTGTACCGCTGCGAGCTGCGCGAGGGCCTGACCTTCTCCAACGGCGACGCCCTCGACGCCCAGGCCGTCAAGTACTCGATCGACCGCATCAAGGACATCAACGTCAACGGTGGTCCGGCCGGTCTGCTCGGCAGTCTCGAACGCGTCCAGGCCCCCAGCGAGCGCGAGGTGGTCTTCCACCTCAACAAGCCCGACGCCACCTTCCCGTTCGTGCTCGCCACGCCCGCCATGTCGATCGTCGCCCCCGACGACTACCCCGCGGACGCCCTGCGCGAAGGCAGCAGTGTCGTGGGATCGGGCCCGTACACGCTCCAGTCGTACGAGGACGGGGAACGCGCCGAACTCGTGCGCAACGACCGCTACAAGGGCTTCGCCGAACGGCAGAACAAGGCGGTGACCATCCGCTACTTCACGGACTCCGCCGGCATGGTGAAGGCCCTGCGCGACGGCGACATCCAGGTGACCTACCGAGGCCTTGCCGCCGACGACGTCATCACGCTCCAGGGCAAGGCGGGCAAGGAGGAGAACCTCCAACTGGTCGAGGGCAGCGGTACGGAGATCAGCTACCTCGTCTTCAACCCCGAGGACCCGTGGGCGGGACGCAGGGAAGTGCGCCAGGCCGTCGCCCAGGTGATCGACCGGGCGGCGATCGCCCACAAGATCTACCAGGACACCGTCGATCCGCTGTACTCGATGGTCCCCAAGGGCCTCACCGGTCACACCACGGGCTTCTTCGACGACTACGGCGACCCCAGCGTCCCCAAGGCCCGTGAGCTGCTCGAGGACGCCGGCATCACCGACCCGGTCCCGCTGACCCTCTGGTACACCACCGACCGCTACGGCTCCGAGACGGCCAAGGAGTTCAAGGAGATCAAGCGGCAGCTGGACGCCTCGGGCCTGTTCGAGGTCACCCTCAAGAGCCGCCCCTGGAAGACGTACGTCGCCGGCTACCAGAAGGGCGAGTACCCGGTGTTCGGCCGCGGCTGGTCGCCGGACTTCCCCGACGCGGAGAACTTCATCGCCCCCTTCGTCGGCGAGCAGAACGCGCTCGGCACGCCCTACCTCACCCCGGAGATCACCGGCGAACTGCTGCCGCGCTCCCGCCGCCAGAGCGACCGGGGCAACGTGGAGCGGGACTTCGAGCGGGCGCAGCAGATCATGGTGAACGACGCGCGGCTGCTTCCGCTGTGGCAGGGCAAGCAGTACGTCGCCGCCAGTACGGACATCTCGGGCGCGGAGCAGGCCCTGGACCCGTCGACGATCATGATGATGTGGCGGCTCCACCGGAAGACGAGCTGGTAGCGGCCACCGGGGCGGGCAGCCGCTCCGTGGCACCGCCGAAGGCGAGGTACAGGGTCCGCGCGGCGAGCAGCCACTCGCCGCCGACCTTGCGGAAGGTGTCCTCGTAGTGGCCGACGTTGGCCGGGAGCCGCGGCGCGACCATCCCCTCGACGTGCCCGTCGACACGGTAGGTCGTCAGGTAGGACGTCGCGGTCGCCGTCGTCGCGGAGTCCACGGTGACGAGGATGTTCGTCATCAGGCGGCGCGACAACCGGTCCGCCGGCCGGGATCCGAAGTACGTCCGCAGCGCCTCCCGGCCCTCGACACGGCGGTCGCCGCCGGGCCATTCCCACACCCCGTCCACCGTGAACAGGTCGGCCGCCGATCCGGGGTCGCCGAGGTCGAGACGGTGGACCAGGTCCACGATCAGACGTTCGCAGGCCCGCTCCGCGAGCAGGCGTTCCGTGGGACTCATCGCTTCGGCGGTCATCGCCCCTTCCTATCAGCGCGGCTCCGTCGCGGGACAGCGCTTTTCCGGGTGCCTGCCGGCGCACCCGTTGTCAGTGGGCGCCGGTAGGTTCTACGGGACTGGAAGCGACCGCACAGCGTAAGGAAGTTGACGTGACCGACATCGCCATGCTGCCCGAGTCCTGGCGCGAGGTGCTGGGCGGCGAACTGCAAGAGCCCTACTTCAAGGAGCTGATGGAGTTCGTCGAGGAGGAGCGGGCGAACGGCCCCGTCTACCCGCCGCGCGAGGAGGTCTTCGCCGCGCTGGAGGCCACGCCCTTCGACCGGGTGAAGGTACTGGTCCTCGGCCAGGACCCCTACCACGGCGAGGGCCAGGGGCACGGGCTGTGCTTCTCGGTGCGGCCCGGCGTGAAGGTCCCGCCGTCCCTGCGCAACATCTACAAGGAGATGCACGCGGAACTGGACACCCCGATCCCGGACAACGGCTATCTGATGCCGTGGGCGAAGCAGGGCGTCCTGCTGCTCAACGCGGTCCTCACGGTCCGTGCCGGCGAAGCGAACTCGCACAAGGCACGCGGCTGGGAGCTGTTCACCGACGCGGTGATCCGCGCGGTGGCCGGCCGGACCGACCCGGCGGTCTTCGTGCTGTGGGGGAACTACGCGCAGAAGAAGCTGCCGCTGATCGACGACTCGCGGCACGTCGTGGTCAAGGGCGCCCACCCCTCGCCGCTGTCCGCGAAGAAGTTCTTCGGGTCCCGGCCGTTCACGCAGATCAACGAGGCGGTCGCCGCGCAGGGCCACGAGCCGATCGACTGGACCATCCCGAACCTGGGCTGACCCCGGCGCCCGGGCCGGCCGGTCGCGGACCGGCCCGGGCACGCCCGGTGCCGCCTGACCGGGAATGCGCGCGCGTGCGGTTAGCGTCGTCGGGACACCCGACACGGGCACGGAGGACGCGGTGGCGAAGGGACAGGAGCAGGCGGCGCCGGACGCCGTGCCGACGCGGATCGGCCAGGTGGTCATGCTGCATCACGCGGGGGACCGGGAGGAGGCCCGGCACCGCTTCCTCGCCCTGTGGGCGGAGATCGGCGAGCGCGGCGACCCCCTGCACCGCTGCACGCTGGCCCACTACCTCGCCGACACCCAGGACGACCCGGCCGAGGAGCTGGCCTGGGACCTGAGGGCGCTGTCGGCCGCCGAGGAACTGACGGAGGACCGTCTCGCCGGCCGGCACGAGGCCACGTCCGCCGCCCGCGCCCTGTACCCCTCGCTCCACCTGAACCTGGCCGCGGACTACGACCGGCTCGGTCATCGCGAGGCGGCCCGTCTCCACCTGCGGCGCGCCCGCACCGCCGCCGAGTCCCTCGCCCCCGGCCGCTACGGAGCGGGCGTACGCGCCTCGATCGACCGGCTGGAGCTGCGCCTTGACGGCCTTGACGGCCTCGACGGGCGGGACGGGCGGGACGGGTTCGACGGGACCGAGGGGTGGGGCCGGCCGCCGCGCCCGCGGCCGTAGCACTCGGGCCCGGCCCGACGGGCGTCGGCCGGTCTCAGCGGCCGTAGGCCTGCTCGCAAATGCGGGCCTCGGGGCTGCCCGGCCGCCAACCGCCGTACTGCTTCCCCAGGGAGCACACGTCCGCCTTCCCGCCGGCACCGGCGCCGGGCCTGCCGGGCAGGTCGGGCACCCGGGGCCGGGGTGTCGCGGGGGCGCGGGTGGGCTCGGGTGCCGCCGGGCGGGCGGACCGTCCGGGGGCACGGGCGGCCGGCGGATCGTGCGGCGCGGACCGCGGCGCCGGCGGCTTCGCAGGACGCGGCTCCCCGGTGGCCCGCTCCGGGCCGGGGGAGGGGCCGATCATCTCCAGCGCCTCGCGGGCCGGCGCCTGGACGACCCGTGGCTCGGCCGGGCCGTCCGGGCGGGGCGCGGTCGAGCGGGCGCGGGCCCCGGAGGAGTCGTCCACGGCCGGGCCCTCGACCGTCGTACAGCCGGTCAGGGCCGAGACAGCCACGGTCAGCAGAAGCGTTGCGGTGGTCGTCGTTCGATGCACCCGCGACACTCTGCTGCTTCGGGCCCGTCAACCGGAGCCGGACAAGCGGAGGTTGCCCCACACGGGTGATCTCCGGCCCCGTACGGAGGCCCGTGGGCGACGGGAGGTGACGTCAGTCTCCCGTGGCTCCGTCCAGGCGCTCTCGGATCAGGTCCGCGTGCCCGTTGTGACGCGCGTACTCCTCGATCATGTGGGTGTGGATCCAGCGCAGGGTGTAGCGCTCACCGGTGCGCAGGTGCTTGCCGCGGGTGGGCTCGTCCAGGGGGACGCCGGCCGTGTTGCGCCGGGCCGCCTCGATCTCCGCCTGCCAGGTGGCGTGCGCCTCGGCGAACGTGTCCGCCCCGGTGAGCCGGAACTCGCCCTCCGGGTCCTCGTCGGAGTAGTAGATCGGACCGGCGTCCTCGGCCGCCAGCACCCTGCGGTACCAGCTGCGCTCCACCTCCGCCATGTGCCGGACCAGTCCCATCAGGGACAGCGTCGACGGTGCCACGGCGGCCGTCCTCAGCTGCTCGTCGGTCAGCCCCTCGCACTTCCAGGCGAGGGTCTGCCGGTGATACTCGACCCAGCCCTCCAGCATGGCGCGTTCGTCGGCGTCGACGGGGGGTTCACGGCGTTCAATCGTCATGGCGGCATCCTCGCCCGGACCGGCCCGTCCCACCAGGGGATTTCAGCCCCCGCACGGACCCTCGCGCAGGCCGCGGCACCCGTCGTCCAGCATGCCGTCCAGGAGCTCGCGCAGCCCCGACCGCACGTCCTGGAGGCTCGGCACCTCGGCGTGGAAGGTCCCGGCCACGCAGCTGAACATCAGGCCGTCCGCCCAGGCGACCAGGGAGAGCACGTGCCGGGCCGGGTCGGCCGAGCCCATCGCCGTGACCAGGGTGCCCAGTTGCTCGCGGAAGCGGGCGCCCGCAGCGTCGAAGTGCGCCCGCAGTTCCGGACGGCGCGTGGCCTCCAGGGCCAGTTCGTAGCGGGCCAGCGTCAGCGCGCGGTTGCGGGTCAGGGCACGGTGGGTCGCCAGCGCCAGTGCGTCGGCCAGGGCCTCGAGACCGGCGCGCGGATCCGGCATCTCGTGCAGGGCCAGCACCCGCGCCTCCCGGTCGGCCAGGCGGCGCACCGCCAGTTCCAGCAGTGCCTGCCGGGTCCGCGCGACATTGGACGTGGAGCCCTGGGGGAGCCCGGCCAGCCCGTCGACCGCACGGTGCGTGAGCCCGCGCATGCCGCGCTCGGCGAGCAGCGCCAGGGCGGCGTCGGCGACGAGGTCGGCGCGGGAGGCGCCGGACGCGGCCCCGGAGGGCCCGGACGAGGCGGCAGGAGCGGACATGGAGATCAATCTACCGGCTTCACTACGGCTGTAGTACAGTCGGCGGTGTCTGCTACTACAGGTGTAGTGAGTCCGCGCCGGACACAGCGCGGAGCAGAGCGTCGAGGAGAGTCATGACAAGCACGAAGACGGCCGTCGTGATCGGCGGCGGCATCGGCGGCCTGACCGCGGCGGCGGCCCTGCACCAGAGCGGTCTGCGAGTCACCGTGCTGGAGCGCGCCCCCTCGCTCCGGCCGGTCGGCGCGGCCATCTCGCTGTCGCCCAACGCCCTGCGCGCCCTGGACGTGATCGGCCTCGGCGACGAGATCCGCGACCTCGCCGCCTGGCAGGGCGACGGCGGACTGCGCACCCCCGGCGGGCGCTGGCTCTCCCGGTCCAGCGCCGAGGCCGCCGAGGCGCGATTCGGCGGTCCGCTGGTGCTGCTGCACCGCTCCACCCTCGCCGACCGCCTGTCGGCGCTGCTGCCGCCGGACGCCGTCCGCACCGGCGCCGACGCGCAGCTCGCCGACCCGGGCGACGACGACCGTCCGGCCAGGGTGCGCACGCCGGACGGCGAGCTGGAGGCCGACCTGGTCGTCGGGGCCGACGGCATCCACTCCGCCGTACGCCGCGCGCTGTTCCCGCGCCACCCCGGCACCGTGTACTCGGGCTTCACCACCTGGCGGATCGTGATCCCGGTCCCCGGCGTGGAGTTCGCCTCCCACGAGACCTGGGGCCGGGGCCGCATCTGGGGCACGCACCCGCTCAAGGACGGCCGGGTCTACGCCTACGCCGCCGCCGTCACCCCGGCCGGCGGTCACGCGGCCGACGAGCGGGCCGAACTGCTGCACCGTTACGGCGACTGGCACGACCCGATCCCCGCCGTCCTCGCCGCCGCCCGCCCCGAGGACGTGCTGCGCCACGACGTGCACCACGTCGCCGAGCCGCTGCCCGCCTATCACCGCGGCCGGGTCGTCCTCCTCGGGGACGCCGCGCACGCCATGCCGCCCAACCTCGGCCAGGGCGGCAACCAGGCCATCGAGGACGCGATCGTGCTCGCCCACCACCGCCGGGACCTCGCCGCCTACACGGCCGCCCGGCTGCCCCGCACGACCGCGATCGCCCGCCAGGCCGTCAAGGTGGCCCGCCTCAACCTGATGGGCAACCGTGCCGGGATCGCCGTCCGGGACGCCGTGATCGCCGCCCTGTCCAAGGCCGGACCCGCCCTGTTCCTGCGCGGCTTCGACGGCATCGCCGACTGGCGGCCCCCGCAGCCCCCGTATGCTTCCCGGCGGACCCAGGTCGGCGAGCACCACGAGCGTTAGAGGAGCACACCCCGTGAAGGTCGGCTGCATCGGACTCGGCGACATCGCGCAGAAGGCCTACCTGCCGGTGCTCGCCGCCCTCCCCGGCATCGAACTGCACCTGCAGACCCGCACCCCGGCCACCCTCACCCGCGTCGCCGGCAAACTGCGCATCCCGCCCGCGCAGCGCCACGCCGGCCTCGACGCGCTCCTCGCCGAAGGGCTCGACGCCGCCTTCGTGCACGCGCCGACCGCCGCCCACCCCGAGATCGTGACCCGGCTGCTGGAAGCCGGCGTCCCGACCTACGTCGACAAGCCCCTCGCCTACGAACTCGCCGACTCCGAGCGCTTGGTCACCCTCGCCGAGGAGCGCGGCACCAGCCTCGCCGTCGGCTTCAACCGGCGCCACGCGCCCGGGTACGCGCAGTGCGCCGAGCACCCGCGCGAGCTGATCCTCATGCAGAAGAACCGCACCGGCCTGCCCGAGGACCCGCGCACGATGATCCTCGACGACTTCATCCACGTCGTCGACACCCTCAGGTTCCTGGTGCCGGGGCCGGTCGACGACGTGACCGTGCGCGCCCGCGCCGAGGACGGCCTGCTCCACCACGTCGTGCTCCAGCTCGCCGGGGACGGCTTCACCGCGCTCGGCGTGATGAACCGGCTCAGCGGTTCGGCCGAGGAGATCCTGGAGGTCTCGGGCCAGGACACCAAGCGCCAGGTGGTCAACCTCGCCGAGGTGATCGACCACAAGGGCCAGCCCACCGTGCGCCGGCGCGGCGACTGGGTCCCGGTGGCCCGGCAGCGCGGCATCGAGCAGGCGGTGCTGGCCTTCCTCGACGCGGTGCGCTCCGGCGAGGTGCTCAGCGCCCGGGACGCGCTGGAGACCCATGAGCTGTGCGAGCGGGTGGTCCGGGCCGTGCTGGACGGCCCGGCCTGAGCCGCACCGTCCGTACGCCCACGGCGGCGCCCCAGGCCGCGAGGGTCCCCAGCGCCGCGTACACCGTCCAGTCGCCGTAGCGGACGTACGGCGTGGTGCCGTGGGTGACGGGGACCTCGTACACCCGTGACGCGCTCGCGTCGGTGCCGAGCCACGAGCCGATCCGGGCGCCGTTCGCGTCGTAGACGGCGGAGACTCCGGTCAGCGTCGCGTGCACCATCGGCCGACCGGTCTCGGCGGCGCGCAGCGCGGCGAGGGAGGCGTGCTGCCCGGGGGCCCAGGTGTGCTGGAAGGTCGAGGTCGAGGACTGGGCGACCAGCACCTCCGCACCGTCGGCGGCGAGGCTGCGGCTCATGTCGGGGAACGCGCTCTCGAAGCAGACCATCGGACCGATCCGCAGCCCGTCGCCGACGTCCATCACCACCTGCTCGGTGCCCCGCCTGCGGTCCTCGCCGGCCGCCTTGCCGACGGAGGTGGCCCAGCCGAGCAGCGAGCGGAACGGCACGTACTCCCCGAAGGGGACCAGCCGCATCTTGTCGTACCGGTCGCCGGTCGGGCCGTCGGGGCCGACGAGCACCGAACTCTTGTAGATGCCGGGCTTGTCCGAGCGCCGTGCGTCCACGTTGACCAGGATGTCCGCGCCGGTCTCGCGGGACAGCGCGGCGAGCCGCCGGGAGAGGTCCGGCCGGTCGTCCAGGTCGAAGCCGACGCTGCTCTCGCCCCAGACGATCAGGTCGAGGTCCCGGTCCGCGAGCCGCCGGGTGAGCTGCTCCTCGCGGTCGAACCGGCGGTCGGCGCTGTCCGCCCCGGCGACGACGCCCGGCTGCACCACGGCGATCGCCGCCCGCTCGCCGGGGTCCGGACGCGGTGACCAGACCCAGGCCGCCGAGGTGGCCGCGGCCGTGGCGACCAGCCCGGCCAGGGCCGGCACCCTCGCCCGGCGCACGGCGACCAGGACGGCGACGGCGACGTTGACGGCCACCACCAGGAAGCTGAGCAGCCACACCCCGCCCACCGAGGCGAGCCGCAGCGCCGGGGCCACCTGCCACTGACTGGCACCGAGCATCCCCCAGGGGCCGCCGAGCCCCTGCCAGGAGCGGACCAGTTCCGCCAGCAGCCAGCCCGAGGGCAGCACCAGGAGGGCCGCGGCGACCCGGCCGCCGGACGGTGCCCCGCCCAGCGTCCTGCGCACCAGCCAGCCCCACGGGGCCCAGAGCACGCCCAGCAGCGCGGCGATGACGAACGTGAACACGTGCAGGTTCGGCAGCAGCCAGTGGTGCATGGCCAGCACGAACCCGAACCCGCCGCACCACCCGTCGTACGCCGCCCGCTTCCCGCCCGGCGCGGTACGGGCCAGCAGGACCCAGGGGACCAGCGCGAACCAGGCCCACCACCACTGGGCGGGGCCCGGGAAGGCGAGGACGGGCAGGGCTCCGGCGAGCACGGCGAGGACCGAGCGCCGCCACGGGGAGGCGAGCCAGTGGTCGGACTTCTGCATGGGCGCCTCCTTACCGAATGGTGCTTACCCGGTGATCCGCACAGTGTGCGCCCGCGACGACGGCGAATTCAGTTGATCACACAGAGGTTCGTCCAGCACGGGAGACTTTGCCCACCCTTCCCCTAGGATGATCGATGATCGATCAAACGAGACGCGTGGAGGTATCGATGACGCGACCCATCACGGTGGTCACCGGCGGCAGCCGGGGGATCGGCGCTGCGACCTGTCTGCGCCTCGCGGCGGACGGGCACGACGTCGTCGTGGGCTACGCACGCGACTCGGCGGCCGCGGAAGCGGTCGTGGCGGGGGTGCGCGAGGCCGGAGGCCGGGGGATCCCGGTGCGGGCGGACACGTCCGTCGAGGCCGACGTCGAGCGCCTCTTCGACGTGGCCGAGGAAGAGCTGGGCCCCGTGTCGGGGCTGGTGAACAACGCGGCCGTGACCGGCCCGCTGGGGCGGCTCGCCGACAGCGACACCGCGGATCTGCGCCGGGTCCTCGACGTCAACCTGCTGGGCGTGCTGCTGTGCGCCCGGCGGGCGGCGCGGCTGATGACGCCGCGGGGGAGCGGCGCGATCGTGAACGTGTCGTCGGGCGCCGCGACCCTCGGCAGCCCGGGGGAGTACGTGCACTACGCCGCGAGCAAGGCGGGCGTCGACGCGCTGACGCTGGGCCTGGCCAAGGAACTCGGCCCGGACGGCATCCGGGTCAACGCCGTCGCGCCCGGGGTGATCGACACCGAGATGCACGCGGCGGCGGGCGATGCCGGGCGCGTGGCCCGGATCGGGGCGGCGGTGCCGATGGGTCGCGCGGGCCGGGCGGAGGAGATCGCCGCGGCGATCGCGTGGCTGCTGTCGCCCGAGGCGTCGTACGCGACGGGAACGGTGCTCCGGGTGGCGGGCGGACGCTGACGGCCGCCCGGGGAGCCGGCCCCGGCCGGCTCAGGCCGCTTCGACGACCTCGCCGCGGATCGCGGTCGCCCACTCGACCACCAGCAGCTCGTACTCCACGCGCTCCTGCGCGGACAGGGTCCCGCCCGCGCGGCGCCACAGCGCGCGGATCTCATCGTTCAGTTCCGCGGCGGACCGCACGGAACCAGGCGTCACGTAATCGGGGGACATGCCGCCAAGCCTAGGGGCAAGCACTGACACTGCGCTACCGGACGGCTACACAAACAGTTCGCCTCGGCCGGCGGACTAGACGGCGTGCGGACCGAGGGCCCCCGTCGTAGAGACCGTCCACGCCGGCGGCCTCGTGACCCATGCGGGTCCTGACCGGACCCTTCCCGGGGAGCCCCTGCGTACCGACGGCGCGAGCCCGGGTGTTCAGATGCTGTTGGCGATGCGCTCGTGGTCCCGCTCGCCCTCACGGGTCTGGATCCCGGCGGCGAGCAGCTTGTGGGCGAGTTCGGTGACGTCGTCGCCGAACGCCGCGTACAGGCCTTCGTTCTCCACGGTGTATGCCGTGCGGGGAATCGGAGGAGCGATCGCGTCGACCGCGGCCTTGGTGATCGAGACGACCTCCGGTCGCAGGCCGGCGATCCGCCGGGCCAGGGTGCTCACGAACGCGTCGAGTTCCTCGGCGGGCAGTGCACGGTTGATCAGGCCGTAGCGTTCCGCCAGTTCCGCGCCCACGAGTTCGGCGCCGAGGATGAGTTCCAGTGCGCGGGCTCGGCCTGTCAGGCGCGTCATGTTCACCGTGCCGCCGCCTCCGGGGAGGATCCCCATCAAGGACTCCGGCTGTCCCTGCCCCGACTTGCCGATCGCCGCGAAGCGCATGTCCAGGTACATGAAGAACTCGTTGCCCGCACCGCGCGCGAAACCCGCGAGCTTGCCGATGGTGAGCTGGGGCAGCGAGCGGACCTCCTCGCTCAGCGCCTGGAGGATGTTCAGCCCCTCGGGAAGGGGCGTGTCCGGTGCGGCCGCGATCGCGGCGCGGGTGGCTGCGGGCAGCGCGTCCGGATCGGTGAGGTAGGCCATGTCGCCGTGTGCGATGAAGAACTCCGGGTCGGCGCTCTCGAAGACGATGACACGGACCTCGGCGTCGTCACGCACCCGCGCGACGAACGCCCGCAGGGACGGCAGCAGGACCGCGTCCATCAGATTCAGGGGCGGGTGATCGATGGTCACCGTCGCGACCCCGTCCGAGACGTTGATCGTCAGGGCGGAGAGGTCGTCGTAGCTCATGGGGTGGCTCCACTTCGTATGAGGGCCGCGGCGCGACCGTGCCGCGCGGCGGACTGGAGTGGGTGAGTCTCGGCTTCATGCCTGACACTGAGTATCACGTTATGAATCGAGTGCCAGAAAAGCAAACGTGTGTGGCGGAGTACACTTGGCTTCATGAGTGCAGCACCCGTCGGTACCCGTGAGATCGGCCGTCACGCGGTACGGGCAGAGCTGGCCCGCGTGGCGTTCAACCGGTTCTGCCTCACCGGTTTCAACCAGGTCACCTTCGCCGACCTCGCCGAGGCGGCCGGAGTGTCGCGGAGCACCTTCCTGCGCTACTTCGGAACCAAGGAGGACGTGGTCCTGTTCGTCTTCGACCCCGTCGGTGACGTCATCGCCGACGCGCTCGACGCCGAGCGGGCCGACGAGGACGACTGGAGCAGGCTGCGCGGCGCCCTGGAATCGGCCGCGACCTTCCTCGTGCGCGATGTCCAGCACCTTGCGACGATCCTCGACCTCGTCGACCAGACCCCGGCCCTGTGCGCACGGCTCCGCGAGAAGCAGACCGAATGGCGACCCAAGATCGTCGCCCGGCTGCAGGAGACGGCCTCCCCGGCCGACGGATCAGCGGTCGTCGCCGACGTGCGCGCCGCAGCAGCACTCGAATGCCTGTGGATCGTCCTCGGGCACTGGAGCGCGAGCGGCGGCCGAGAAGACCTCGGCGACCTGCTGGACACCGCGTTCGCCGCCTTCTCCACCCCCGCACGCGCCCAGACGGGTGCCCCGTTGTAAAGGGGCGAGCGGACGGTGTCCAGGCCCGGCCGCTGGCCGCCGAACCCGGGTGCGAGGCCGCAGCGGGGGCAGGGACGCTGCGGCGGGCCGATGGGGCCCGGCTCCTATGCCTCGGCAGGTGCCCCGTTGTCCCTTCCCGCCTGCACCAGGCCCGTCTGGTACGCGATGACGACGAGCTGTGCCCGGTCGCGGGCGTCGAGTTTCGTCATCGCGCGGTGAATGTGCGTCCGTACCGTCAGCGGGCTGACCACCAGCAGCTCGGCGATCTCCGCGTTGGACCTGCCCTCGGCCGCCAGGGCCATCACTTCCCGTTCCCGGCCGGTGAGGTCTGCGAGCCGTTCCGGGGGCGCCAGGCAGGTGCCGGGGGCCGGGGAGGTGAGGAAGCGGGTGATCAGGGTGCGGGTGGCGCCGGGGGACAGCAGCGCCTCTCCGGAGGCCACCGTGCGAATGCCGGCCAGCAGGGCGTCCGCGGTGACGTCCTTGCCGAGGAAGCCGCTGGCCCCGGCCCGCAGCGCCTGAGCGACGTAGTCCTCGGTCTCGAAGGTGGTCAGGATCAGCACCCGGGTGCTCGCCAGCTCTGGATCGGCGCAGATCCCAGCGGTGCCGGACAGGCCGTCCGTCCCGGGCATGCGGATGTCCATGAGCACCACATCGGGGTGGTGGGTTCGGGCCAGCTCCAGTGCTTCCGCCCCGTTGGACGCCTCCCCGACGACCTCCATGTCCGAGCAGGAGTCGATCAGGATGCGGAACGTGGCCCTGAGCAGGGCCTGGTCGTCCGCGAGCAGCACCTTCACGGTCATGGAGACTCTCCTTCGACGGCGGCGGACGGTTGCAGCGGCAGCGCGGTGGTGACCTCGAAACCGCCCTCCGGGCGGGGCCCCGCGCACAGGTCGCCGCCGATGGACTGGGCGCGCTCCCGCATGCCCAGCAACCCGAAACCGCCGGACGTCCCGTTGACGGCGGTGGCGGTGGCGGTGGCGGTGGCCGGGCCGTCATTGCTGACGGTGATGAGCAGCCGGGAGTCGGCGTAGGTGAAGCCGACATGGGCGGCGCGTTCGGGGGCGTGCTTGGCGACGTTGGTGAGGGCTTCCTGCACGATCCGGTACGCGGTCAGGTCCACGCCCGGCGTCAGCGGACGGCGCACGCCCTGCTGGTGGACGACGACTTCCAGGCCCGCCGAGCGGTAGGAGTCGATCAGCTCGGGAAGGCGGGCGAGTCCCGGCGCCGGGTCCAGGCCCTCGCCCTTGGGCCGGTCGTCCTGGCGCAGCAGGCCCAGGGTGGCCTTGAGCTCGCGCAGCGCCGCGGAGGTGGTGCCGGTGAGGTCGTCGAGGATCTTCCGGCTCTGCTCGGGGTTGCTGCGGGAGAGGTGGGCGGCGGTGCCGGCCTGGGCGTTGGCGAGGGCCAGGTGGTGGGCCACGACGTCGTGCAGCTCGCGGGCGATGCGCATGCGTTCCTCGGTGACCCGCAGCCGGGCCTCCTCCTCCCGGGTGCGTTCGGCGTGCTCGGCTCGGGCCTTGACCGCTTCCAGGTAGTCGCCGCGCAGCCGGGCCAGGCTGCCGCCGACGAGCGGCAGGGCCATCCAGAACACCGGGCCGATCACGGTCAGGACCGGGGAAAGGTCGCGCATGCCGTCGGAGAACAGGTTCACGGTCAGCAGGGCCACCGTGGTGACGAGCGCGTACAGGCGAACGGTCCGGCGGTCGCACAGGACGGCCAGCCAGTACATCGCGGCGAGCAGCGGGGCCAGCAGCATCGGGGTGAGCAGATAGCCGCGCGCGATCGCGGCGATGGTGACGCCGGCGACCACGACCACGACCGTGCGGGTGTGGGTGCGGTACTTCAGCAGGACGAAGCAGGACGCGCCGAGCATGACCTCCAGCGACTTCCCCGTGTCCGGGCGGTCGACGCCGGGGAGGCTGAGCTGGGTGCCGAAGAAGGCGCAGCCGATGAGGGCCAGCACCATCGTCACGTCCAGGAAGCGGGGGAAGCGCGAGAAGCGCGACGCGTACTGCTCCACGCGCTCGGTGTAGCGCTCGAGGCTGCTGCTCATGGTCGGTTCTCTCGGTGAGGGACTGGCATCCATGGTGGACGATGCGAAGCCGCCCGGATCGCCGGGGCGACCCCGGGCGGCTTCCGCGCATCCGGTCAGGCGCGGGTCAGGTCCTTCTCGACCGGTCGCGCCTCGGGCTCGGCCGGGCGGGCCAGGGCTTCGCCCTCCACGTCGACCCGGGGCAGGATCCGGTCCAGCCACTTCGGCAGCCACCAGGCCCGCTCGCCGAGCAGGGCGAGGACCGCCGGGACGATCGCCATCCGGACCACAAAGGCGTCGAGCAGGACGGCCGAGGCGAGGCCGAAGCCGATCATCTTGATCATGGCGTCGCTGTCCCCGATGAACCCGGAGAACACCGCGATCATGATCAGCGCGGCGGCCACGACGACCCGGGCGCTGTGCTCGAACCCGGAGGTCACAGCCTGGGCGGGCCGCTCGCCGCGGACGTACGCCTCGCGCATCCGCGAGACCAGGAAGACCTCGTAGTCCATCGCGAGGCCGAAGACGATGCCCACCAGGAAGATCGGCATCAGGCTCATGATGGGACCGGTGGTCTCCACGCCCAGCAGGTCGGCGCCGTGGCCCTGCTGGAAGACCACGACGACCGCGCCGAGCGAGGCGAGCACCGAGAGCAGGAAGCCGACGGCCGCCTTCAGCGGAACCAGGACCGAGCGGAAGACCACCAGCAGCAGGATCACGGCGAGCCCGACCACCACGAGCAGGTACGGCACCAGCGCGGACTGCACCTTCTCGGAGACGTCGATGTTCATCGCGGTAGTCCCGGTGACCTCGAAGGTCGCCCCGGCCGCGGACTCGATGCCGGGCCGGTCACCGCGGATGGTGTTGACCAGGTCCTTGGTCTCCTGGCCGGTCGGCGCGGTGGCGGGGACGACGGAGAAGACGGCCGTGTCGCCGGATTCGTTGAACTGGGCCGGGGACACCGACACCACGCCCTCGGTGCCGCCGATCCGCTCGGAGACGGTCTCGGCCGCGGCCTTCGGGTCGTCGGCGTCCTTGGCGTCCACGACCACGGTCAAGGGTCCGTTGAAGCCGGGGCCGAAGCCCTCGGCGAGCGCGTCGTAGGCCCGCCGCTGGGTGGTCTCGGTGGACTTGGCCTCGTCGCCGGGCATACCGAGCTGAAGGTCGGTCATCGGCAGCGCCAGGGCGCCGAGGCCCGCGACGGCCGCGAGCAGCACGGGCAGGGGGCGGCGCAGTACGAAGCTCGCCCAGCGGGTGCCGCCGTTGACCTTGCGCGTCTCCCGCGGCGTACCGCCCGCTCGGCGGCCCTTGCGGCCCTTGCGGCCCTTGCGGTCCTTGCGGTCCTTGCGGTCCTTGCGGGGCAGTATGGCGTCGGGCCAGAAGCCGAGGAAGGCCGGGACCAGGGTCAGCGCGATGAGGACGCCGACGACGACCGCGCCCGCCGCGCCCAGGCCCATCTCCGTCAGCATCGGGATGCCGACGACGGAGAGACCGGCGAGTGCGATGACCACGGTGAGCCCGGCGAAGACCACCGCGGAGCCCGCGGTGCCGGTGGCGAGGGCGACGGCCTCCTCGGGCGTCCGCCCCTTGGCACGCTCCTCGCGGTAGCGGGAGACGATGAACAGCGCGTAGTCGATGCCGACGGCCAGGCCCAGCATGATCGCCACGGTGCTGGTGGTGTCGGCCAGGCCCAGCGGACCGGCCAGGGCCGTGATGGCGAACAGGCTGATGCCGACGCCGATGAGCGCGGTGAGCAGCGGAAGTCCGGCGGCGGCCAGTGAGCCGAAGGTGATCAGCAGGACGACGGCGGCGACGGAGATGCCGATGGCCTCGGCGGTGCCGCTGGGTCCGCCCATGTCCTCCATGGCGTCGCCGCCTGCCTCGACGGTGAGCCCCGAGTCACGGGCGTGCTCGAGCGACTCGTCCAGGTGGCTGCGGCTGGCGTCGGTGAGGCCTGCGGCGTCGACCTTGTAGGTCACGGTCGTGTACGCGGTGGAGCCGTCCTCGCTGACCGCGCCGGACTCGTACGGATCGACGGTGCTCGCGACCTGGGTGCCGTCCTGGAGTTCGGCTATCGCGGCCTCGACGGCCTCCTTGTTCTCGGCGGCGGTGACCTTCTCGCCGTTCGGCGAGACGAAGACGACGCGGGCGGTGGCGCCGTCGGCGGCGGCGCCGGGGAACCGCTCCTCCATCAGGTCGAAGGCTTCCTGCGACTCGATCCCCGGCATGGAGAAGGGTTCCTCCTCCGCCTCCGGCGCGGTCATGCCGGCGAGTCCTACGGCGGCCAGCACGGCGGCCCAGAAAAGGGCGACGGTCAAGCGTCGCCTGAAGGCCAAGCGGCCCATTCGATACAGGAAAGCAGCCACGGGGAGGGTCTCCACATCCGGGTCTCGAAGGTGCCTCCAGACTGCTGAAGAGGGGCGTGTCCTGTCGTCGTCCGGCTGCCGACACTGCGCGGTACTGAATACGCAGTACTACGCGTTGTGCGGGTCCCACCCGGGGACGACAGCGGGTCGGCCTCAGGTCGCGGGGCGGGCCCGCGGGCCGCACCGCTCGGAGGAGTCGGGATACCTGCGCCGATGCTGCGCCGCGGCCGGTCAGGGGGCGGGGGCCAGTGCGGCCGCCCACCGCGTGAAGATCTCGGCGTACCGGGCCGGGTCGGACTGGTGCATCATGTGTGACGCCTCCGGCACCGACTCGTAGTCGGCCTTCACCCCTGCCGCTTCCATCAACCGCCACGCCTGCGCGGCCTGTTCGTCGGAGAGCGCCCCGAGCGGATTCCCGGTCACCGTTCCGGCCGGTCACGCCACTGCCGCCGTGGACGGCCGGAACGGCACACCGCCCTCCGCCCGGCCCGGCCGTGCAGCCGCCGGCGAATCAGGGCTCGACGAACTTGTCCGCCACACCCCGTTCCAGGTAGTCGTCCGGCAGATCCCGGATGACCAGCTCGGCTTCGGTGCGGCCGGTGTGCAGCCGCCAGTAGGCGTCGGCGATCGTCTGCGGCTGGGAGTCGTGGCCCCCTTGGCCGATGAAGGCGGCGATCGCCACGTGTGCGGCGTAGACGCCGGTGCCGGCGAGCGCCGCGTGGAGGTTGAGGATCCAGTTGCGCATCCCGCCGGTGGCGATCTGGGCGTTCGCCACGTGCGGGGCGATCACCGGCCCCGACCCCGCCCCGCTGCTGATCAGAATCGTCCCCGTGCCGCGCTCCAGCATGCCGGGCAGGACGTGCTGCACCGCCGCCACGCCCCCGAGCAGATAGAGGTCCAGCTGGGCCAGAACCGAGTCGACGGTGACCTTCGTGGCCTCGACCAGCGGCGCCCGGCGCAGATCGGCCGGGGACGGCGCGGGAGAGTACTCGAGTATGCCGATCGGTCCCAGCCGCTCCTCGGCGGCGGTGAGCGCCGCGTGCAGCGCGGGACGGTCGGTCACGTCGGCGGGAAACGCCTCGGCCCGCACGCCCATGTCGGACAGGTCGTCGGCCACCGCCTGCAGCGTCGTACGGCTGCGGGCGATCAGTGCCACGTCGACCCCCTCGGCGGCGAACCGTCGGCCGATCGCGCGCCCCAGTTGCGGGCCCGCGCCCACGATCGCGAGCGTACTCAAATCCCCACCTCGTTATCCTTGAATCGACTTCCGGACCGCGGACGTCGGATCTTCGATGCAATGCCGGAACAACGGTAGGAAGCGTGTGGTCCCGGCGCCTCGGACCGGCGCGTCAGCCCGAACGGGAGATTCGCGACAACGATGAGCGGCACTTTCTCGGCAGACGTGAGCGGCGCGAACGCCTTCAGCGACTTCGCACACGAGTGGCGGAGCCGGATGGGCGAGACCTTCGCGCTGGCGCCCTTCCGCCGGACCACCGTGTCCGGCTTCTCGGCGCGGTCCCGCGGGTTCCGGGTGCGGGACATGATGTTCAACCGCTTCGAGACCGCGGCCGCCCTGCGGACGGCGGGCCGACGGGTCGGGGCCGACGATCACGTACGCCTCTGGATCGTCCACCGGGGGACCTGGCGGTTCGAGGAACCGGGAGGCGCCGAGCACACGGCACAGGCCGGTCGCCTGCTGGTACAGACGGGGACGCTGTCCCACTTCTCCGCGACGCCACGCACCGTCGTGCAGGTACTCGTCCTGCCCGCCGCAGAGGTGCGGTCCGGGCGGCGCGGGCCGGCCTCCGGTCCGGGCGACACCGCCGAGGTGCGGCTGCTGACGGCGCACGCCGCCATGGTGGGCCGGATGCTGGACCGTCTCGGGCCGGCCGGGGTCGACGGCGCCCGCAGCACTCTGGCCGAGTTGGCCCGGGCCGCCGCCTGGGGCGGCCTGGACGACGTCGAGCCCCTGTTGTCGCCGGCCCTGGCCCAAGCCGCGCGGGACCTGGCCGACCGCCGGCTCACCGACCCCGCGCTGTCCCCCTCGGCTCTCGCCCGGGAGCTGAACGTCTCCCCGCGCACCCTCCAACGGGCCTTCGCCAGGGAAGGCCGACCGCTGAGCACCTACATACGGTGCCGTCGCCTCGAGGAGGCATGCCGCGCACTCGTCGCACCGCACCGGCGGATGACCGTCACGGAGATAGCCGCCCGCTGGCAGTTCGCCGACAGCGGCCACTTCGCCCGCGCCTTCCGCAGGTACTACGGCCGGACCCCGACCGACTACGCAGCGACCGCTGCTCGTGAGTCGGTTGCCACGCAGCCGTGCGGGGCCGGTGCCGCCACCCGCCCACGGTAGGGACGCCCGGGCCGGCCCGGGCACACCACCGGCAGACCGAGCGGCGGCGACGACGGCTCCGCCGCGGGTGGTGTGTTGAGCGGCTGGTGCCCGACGAGTTGTCGGAGCTGTGCCGGCGGGGTGTGCCGGGGGGGGGGCGCCGTCGCGCGGCCGGAAGGTGGCGGCCGGCGACGGCACGGCGACCGGGAAGAGCCGGCGGGCCCCGGTTCAGCCGCCGGATTCGCCTGCGTGCGGGCTCAGCACACCCATGCTGACCAGCGCAATCACCACCACGCCGAGCGCGATGCGGTACCAGACGAACGGCATGAAGCTCTTGGTGGAGATGAACTTCATGAACCAGGCGATGACCACGTATCCGGTCGCGAAGGCGATGACGGTCGCGAAAAGTGTCGGTCCCCAGGAGACGTGGTCGCTCTCCATCGCGTCCTTCAGCTCGAACACGCCCGAGGCGAGCACCGCCGGGATCGCGAGGAGGAACGAGTACCGGGCGGCCGCCTCGCGCCGGTAACCCATGAAGAGGCCGCCGCTGATGGTCGCGCCGGAGCGGGAGACCCCGGGAATCAGGGCCGCCGCCTGGCACAGGCCGTAGATCAGGCCGTCCCGCACGCCCAGGTCCTTCAGCTCCTTGCGCTGCTGCGGCGCACGGTGCCGGCCGCCCTTCTCGTCGCGGGCCGCCATCCGGTCGGCGATGCCGATGATCACGCCGACGACGATCAGCATCGTCGCGGTGATCCGCAGGTCGCGGAAGGGGCCCTCGATCTGGTCCTTCAGCGTCAGGCCGAGCACGCCGATCGGGATCGAGCCGACGATCACCAGCCAGCCCATGCGCGCGTCGGGGTCGTGACGCATCGACTTGTCGGTGAGCGAGCGCGTCCACGCCGCGATGATCCGCCCGATGTCCTTGCGGAAGTAGATGAGCACCGCGGCCTCGGTGCCGATCTGCGTGATCGCGGTGAAGGCCGCGCCCGGGTCGTGCCAGCCGGAGAACGCCGCGGTCAGCCGCAGGTGAGCGCTGGAGGACACGGGGAGGAACTCGGTCAGCCCCTGGACGAGTCCGAGGACGAGGGATTCAAACCAAGACATGAAGTTGCGTCAGTCCAAGTGGCGATCGAGAAACGGTCGGCGGACACGCCGAACCTTCGTGTGCGGTGACCGGGACCTGGCGCGCCGAGGGGCAGCGTAGCGCCCCAAAATGAACCCCGGCCGACGGGGGGTGAGCAGCGCGCGGACGGTGCGTCCCGCCACGGGCGCGCGTCCCGCCGGACGACGGCGTCGGCGCCCCGTCAGGTCCCGCGCAGCCGGTGCCGCTTGCGCCAGGCCACCACCGCCCCGGCGAGGCCCGGCAGGGCGATGCAGGCCAGCGCGATCAGAAAAGCCGGGGAGGTGGGCGTCGAGGCGCGGGCGCCGGCGACGACGTAGGCGGCGGTGTTGGGGATCGAACCGAGGCCCGTCGCCAGCAGGAAGGGCATGAGGCCCATGCGCGAGACGGCCGCGCAGTAGTTGGACGCCGCGAAGGGCACTCCCGGGAACAGCCGCATCGCCAGCATGGTCCGGAAACCGTGCCGGCTCAGCTGCCCGTCCGCGGCCTTCAGCCACTTGCCCCGCAGCAGCGGACGCAACGCCTCCTGGCCGAGGACCCGGCCGAGGCAGAAGGCGATCCCGGAGCCGAGAACCGTCCCCGCCAGCGCGGAGGCCAGGCCCAGCTGCGAGCCGAACAGAGCACCGGCCGCCAGGTTGAGCAGCGGACGCGGCACGAAGGCGACCGTGCACAACCCGTACGCCACCGCGTAGGCGAGGGCCGCGGCGGCACCCCCGAGCTGCGGCGGCCAGCCGTTGGTCAGCAACTGCTGCGGCTGGAACAGCACCACCGTCGTCGCGGCCGAGGCCAGCAGGGCGACGAGGAGGGAGAGCCGCGACCACGGGGACAGCAGCACTCTGGTCACACGGGCGAGACCGGTCGGCGAGACCGGTCCTGCGGTGGTGGCGACGGCGAGTTCCGTGGCGGCGGTCCGGGGAGTGACCGTGGCGGTGCCCCCAGAGCGGGTGGTGGCATCGAGCATCCGGTGACACTAACCGACAAATGTGTGTGATCGCCGTATGCTGCGTCTCATGAGCGTCACAGCCCGGCCGGTTCCGGACGCGCCGCACAGCGCTCTCGCCGACACGGTACTCGAGCGGCTCACCGCCGAGTACCCCACCGCGGCCGACCCCGAGCGGGCGGTCGGGCAGCGGGCGTACATGAAGGACGTGGCTCCGTTCCTGGGCATGACCTCGCCCGTTCGCCGCTCCCTGTCCCGCACCGTCCTGGCGGGCCTGCCCCGCCCGGACGAGCCGGACTGCGCGGCGGTCGCGCTGCGCTGCTGGCGCCTGCCCGAGCGCGAGTACCACTACTTCGCCGTCGACTACCTGCGCCGGCATGTGACGCGCTGCTCGTCCGGTTTCCTGCCCGTGGTCCGCCACCTGCTCACCACGGTGCCCTGGTGGGACACCGTCGACCTGCTCGCCGCGCACGTCGTCGGGGGCCTCGTCGCCGCCGACCGGGACCTCACGGCCGTCATGGACGCCTGGATCGGGGACGAGGACCTCTGGCTGGTCCGCACGGCCCTCCTCCACCAGCTGCGCTACAAGGAACGCACCGACACCGACCGCCTCTTCGGCTACTGCGCGCGGCAGTCCGGCCACGGCGACTTCTTCGTCCGCAAGGCCGTCGGCTGGTGCCTGCGCGAGTACGCCAAGACCGACCCGGACGCCGTGCGCGCCTTCGTGGCCGAGCACCGGACCCGGCTGGCACCCCTGTCCGTGCGGGAGGCACTGCGGACCGTCGGACCGTAGCCCCGCGGTCGGAGGTCTCGAACTCCCGTTCCTTCAAAAACCATTCGACGTGGGACGAGGCGTCGGCGATGATCGGCGTCATGTTCCGGTACGCCTTCCACCTCGCAGCATCCGCGGTCGCGGATGCCCCGAAGGCTGCCGTCGCCCACTTCACCGCCGCAGTCGACGGCGCCCGAAGCTGACCCTCCCCGGATCGTCCGGCGGACCCCGCAGGGGGAGGGTCGGCCGGCCCCAGGGGTCCCCACCACCGCCACGAGGCTTCGAGGTACCGCCATGTCCAAGACGGCGTACGTCCGCACCAAACCGCATCTGAACATCGGCACGATGGGCCATGTCGACCACGGCAAGACCACCCTGACCGCCGCCATCACCAAGGTCCTCGCCGAGCGCGGGGCCGGCACGTTCGTGCCGTTCGACCGCATCGACCGCGCCCCGGAGGAGGCGGCGCGCGGCATCACCATCAACATCGCGCACGTCGAGTACGAGACCGACACCCGGCACTACGCCCACGTCGACATGCCCGGCCACGCCGACTACGTCAAGAACATGGTCACCGGCGCCGCCCAGCTCGACGGGGCCATCCTCGTCGTCTCCGCGCTGGACGGGATCATGCCGCAGACCGCCGAACACGTGCTGCTCGCCCGGCAGGTGGGCGTCGACCACGTCGTGGTCGCGCTCAACAAGGCCGACGCGGGTGACGAGGAGCTGACCGACCTGGTGGAACTGGAGGTACGGGAACTGCTCACCGCGCACGGCTACGGCGGCGACGCCGTGCCCGTCGTACGGGTCTCGGGGCTGAAGGCGCTGGAGGGCGACCCGCGGTGGACGGCGTCCGTCGAGGCGCTGCTCGACGCCGTGGACACCTACGTGCCCATGCCCGAGCGGTACCTGGACGCGCCGTTCCTGCTGCCGGTGGAGAACGTGCTCACCATCACCGGCCGCGGCACCGTCGTCACTGGCGCCGTCGAGCGCGGCACCGTGCGCGTCGGGGACCGGGTCGAGGTGCTCGGGGCGTCCGTGGAGACGGTCGTCACCGGCCTGGAGACCTTCGGCAAGCCGATGGAGGAGGCCCAGGCCGGGGACAACGTGGCGCTGCTGCTGCGCGGAGTCGCCCGCGACACGGTGCGCCGGGGGCACGTGGTCGCCGCACCCGGCAGCGTCGTGCCCGCGCGGCGCTTCACCGCTCAGGTGTACGTGCTGTCGGCGCGCGAGGGCGGCCGCTCGACGCCGCTGACCACCGGCTACCGGCCGCAGTTCTACATCCGGACCGCGGACGTGGTCGGCGACGTGGACCTCGGCGAGGCGGCCGTCGCCCGGCCCGGGGACACCGTCACCATGACGGTCGAACTGGGGCGGGACGTGCCGCTGGAGACGGGGCTCGGCTTCGCGATCCGCGAGGGCGGCCGGACCGTGGGGGCGGGCACCGTGACCGAGGTGGGGGTGACCGCGGTGGCGTGAGCGCCCCGCAGGACACCGGCACAATGGGCGGGTGAACGAAGCCATACCCGTCAGCCGGGTCACCGACCACGGCACCGCCAAGCTCATGCCCGACGTCGACCGGGAACGGGCCTGGCTGCTCACCGTGGACGGGGCGCCGCAGTCGTACGTCGACCTGGACGAGCCGGCGCACCTGGAGTTCGAGTACACGCGGCGGCTCGGCCACGTCCTGGACACGGTCGCCGAGCCGGGGCGCGCGCTGGACGTCCTGCACCTGGGCGGTGGCGCGTTCACCCTGCCCCGGTACGTGGCCGCGACCCGCCCCGGCTCGCGGCAGGACGTGGTGGAGGCCGACCGGGGGCTGCTGGACCTGGTCGCCGAGCACCTGCCCCTGCCACCGGGCGCGGGCATCGCCCCCCACGGGGCCGACGCCCGCGCCTGGCTGGAAGCCGCCCCCGCGGACTCGGCCGACGTACTCGTCGCCGACGTCTTCGGGGGCTCACGCGTGCCCGCGCACCTGACCTCGGTCGGCTACGTGCGTGAGGCGGCCCGGGTGCTGCGCGCCGACGGCGTGTACGTGGCCAACCTGGCCGACGGGGCGCCGTTCGGCTTCCTGCGCGGCCAGCTGGCGGGATTCGCCCTGTACTTCGAGGAGCTGGCGCTGATCGCCGAACCGGGCGTGCTGCGCGGGCGCCGCTTCGGCAACGCGGTGCTCGTCGCCGCGCACCGCCCGCTGGACACCGCGGCGCTGGCCCGGCGCACCGCCGCCGACGCCTTCCCGGCCAGGGTCGAGCACGGGCCCGCCCTGCGGGAGTTCACCGGCGACGCCCGTCCGGTGCGCGACGAGGAGGCCGTACCCTCGCCCGAGCCGCCCGCCGGGGCGTTCGGCATCGGCTGAGCGAGGCCACCGGGCCCGCCGGGCCTACGACTCGGTCGGCGGTTCCTCGGTGAGGCGCACGGTGCTGAGGATCTTCTGGACCGTCGCCTCCGGGACCTCGTCCTTGACGCCCTTGGCGCCGTACAGGTTCCAGGTGACGAAGTCGCCGGCGCCGTTCTTGAACGCGAAGGTGATCGCCTTGCCCTCGCTGTCGCACTTGCCCTTCTGGGGCGTGCCCTCGGAGTGCGCGGTGATGACGCTGCCCTTGATGCCGGACGCGGTCGTGTACGCCTTCGGCTTGCCGTACTTCACGCTCTTCTTGTCGGGCTGCGTGTAACCGCCGTAGATCCACCACGGCACGCGCGTCTCGGCCGCCTGGTCGGTGTCCTTGGCGCCGCTCTCACCACGGGTGCCGGCGGTGGCGAGCGCGGTGCTCTCCTTGCGGCCGTCCTTGTTCTCGTCGGTCGTGCACCACTCGGACTTGAGGTAGGCCGGGGCGGTCACGCTGGTGCGGTCGGTCTTGCCGTCCTCTTCCCACTCGAAGCCGACGCTGGTGTCGGTGCTCTCGATCTCCCAGTCCGCGGGCACGTCGAACATGGTGCCGAAGCGCGGGTTGGCGACGACCTTCCACCCGTCGATGGTGGCCTTCGCCCCCTCGCCGCCGCGCGGATTGTCGTCGGAGCCGGACGTGCTCGGGTCGGCGGTGGGGGACTCGGACTTCTCCACGGTCGGGCTCGCGGACGTCTGCGTCTCCTTGCCGTCGTCCGCCTGGTCGTCCTTGTCACCGCCCAGCACCAGGAACCCGGTGACGCCGGCGGCCACCACCACGGCGAGGGACGCGATGATCGCGACGAGCTTCGTCCGGTTGCCGCCTCCGCCACCGCCGCCCGGCCCCGGCTCCACGACGGTGGCCGGCTGCGGCGTGCTCCACTGCTGCTGCCCGTACGCACCGGGCTGCTGCTGGTAGCCGGGCTGCTGATAGGGATTCGGCTGCTGATACCCCGGCTGCTGGTACGGATTGTTCTGGTTCTGCGGGTTCTGCTCGCCCCCGGGCGGCTGCTGTCCTGGCCACATGAGCAGTCACCCTAATGCCGCCGAGGACACGATTCGGTCACCGGCCCTTGTCAGGGACGTACCGAAACCCGGGGCGGCCTAGGACTCCGACGGCGTGTACTCCCTGACGGTGGCCAGAATCTTGCGCACGGTGGCGTCGGGCACCTCGTCGGCGACACCCGCCGCCCCGAAGAACGACCACGAGACCAAGGAGCCGTCGGCCGACTTGAAGGCGAAGGTGGTCGCCTTGCCGTTCACGTCGCACTTGCCCTTCTTCGCCACCCCGGACGACCGGGAGGTGGCGAGGCTGCCCTTGATGCCGGAGGCGGTGGTGAAGGACGTCACCGGTCCCGTGGCGACCTTGTCGTGGTCCGGCTGGGTGAAGCCGCCGTAGACCCAGGCCGCGGAGTCGTTCCGGGCGATCTCCTCGGTGCTCCGCGCGCCGTTGTTGCCACGGGTGCCCGCACTGGCCAGGGGCGTGTAGTCCACCGAGCCGTCCCGGTCGCCGTCCGACCCGCACCACTTCTCCTTCAGGACGGCGGGGGCCTTCATCCCGACCAGGGGCTTCTCCTTGGGGTCGTCGTCCTCGGCGACGTAGGTGACCCAGTCGCGCGACTGCGGCACCCAGGAGGCCGGTACGTCGAAGGCGAGGCCGTGATCGGGGTTGGCCACGACCGTCCAGCCCTCGACGGTGGTCTTCGGCGCGCCGTCACCGCCGCGCGGGTCGTCGGCGGCGGACGCGGACGGGGAAGAGGCCGACGCGGAGGAGGCGGTCGGGCCGGGCCGGGCCTCGTCGTCCCCACCGCCGCCCAGGAGCACGGTCCCGGTCACGGCGGCGGCGACCACCACGACCGCGGCGGCGACGATCGCCACCACCTTCGTACGGCCGTTGCCGGGCCCTCGCCCATCCGGTCCGCCGGACGTGACGGTGGGGGCGTCCCAGGGGGCGGGGCCGGCCTGCCGCTGTCCCGCGTACGGCGACGGCTGCTGGTAGCCGGGCCGCAGGTACGGGTTGGGCTGTCGCGGATCCGGTCCGCCGGTCGGTGACTGCTCTCCTGGCCGCATGGGCACTCAGCATACGGCGATCTTCACGGGTGCCTGGCCCTGGTTGCTACTGGCGGGTAACCTGCCGTCATGAGCGCAGATCAGATGTCGATCGGCGAGTTGCTCGCCGCCACGGTGCCGATGGTCCGGACCCTGAACCTGGAGTACCTGGAGACCACACCGGAGAAGGCCGTCCTCGCCCTCCCGGACCAGAGCGAGTACCGCAACCACGTCGGCGGGCCGCACGCCGGAGCCATGTTCACGCTGGGCGAGTCGGCCAGCGGCGCGATCGTGCTCGCCGCCTTCGGCGACCAGCTCTCCCGGGCGGTGCCGCTGCCGGTGACCGCGGAGATCGCCTTCAAGAAGATCGCCCTCGGCCCGGTGACCGCCACCGCGACCCTCGGCCGTCCGGCCGCGGAAGTCGTCGCCGAACTGGACGCCGGCAACCGCCCCGAATTCCCGGTGAGCGTCGCCATCCGGCGCGAGGACGGTGCCGTCACCGGTGAGATGACCGTCATATGGACCCTGCGCCCCAACAGCTGACCCCCGCCGACCCGGTACGCTTCCCGGTGCGCCTCGTTCGAGGCGCACCGGGAACTGCTCCGAAGCGGAGGGTGGGGCGTTGCACGTCCAGGAATGGCTCGACACGGTGCCCGCGGCGGCCGTCTACGCCGTCGTCGCGCTCGTCATCGGTCTGGAGAGCCTGGGCATCCCGTTGCCCGGCGAGATCATCCTGGTGTCGGCGGCCCTGCTGTCGTCGCAGCACGGCGGAATCGACCCGCTGGTCCTCGGCGTCTGCGCCAGCGCGGGGGCGGTGATCGGGGACTCCGTCGGATACGCCATCGGCCGCAAGGGCGGCCGGCCGCTGCTGGCCTGGCTGGGCGGGAAGTTCCCCAAGCACTTCAGCGAGGGGCACATCGCCACCGCCGAGCGTTCCTTCCAGAAGTGGGGCATGTGGGCCGTGTTCTTCGGCCGCTTCGTCGCCCTGCTGCGGATCTTCGCGGGCCCGCTGGCCGGTGTGCTGCGGATGCCGTACTGGAAGTTCCTGATCGCCAACCTGCTGGGCGGCATCGTCTGGGCGGGCGGCACCACCGCCGTCATCTACTACGTCGGCGTCGTCGCGGAGGACTGGCTCAAGCGCTTCTCCTGGCTGGGCCTGGTGGTGGCCGTCGCCATCGGCGTCGCCTCGATGCTGATCGTCAAGCGCAGGGCGGGCAGGGCCCGGCCGGAGCCCGAGCCGGTCACCGCCGGGGAGTGAAACGCGCCCCGACGGGGGCACGGACCGTGCCGGTGTGCGGCTTCGCCGCGTGGGCGCGAGCAGCCACGACGAAGCCGCAGACGGCCGATTACAGAGCCTCACCCACCGCATCCCGGTGCTGCCCGGCCAGCGCCGCGTACATCGTGCCGTTCAGCGTGACCCCCTGACGCTCCTCCTCCGTCAGTTCCCGCTTCACCTTCGCCGGCACCCCGGCGACCAGCGACCCCGGCGGCACCCGCATCCCCTGCGGGACCAGGGCCTGGGCGGCGACCAGTGAACCGGCGCCGATCACCGCACCGTTGAGGACCGTGGCGCCCATGCCGATCAGGCAGTCGTCCTCGACGGTGGCGCCGTGCACCACGGCGTTGTGCCCGATGGAGACGCGCTCGCCGACGGCGACCGGGAAACCGGGGTCGGCGTGGAGCGTGCAGTTGTCCTGGACGTTGCTGCTCGCGCCCACGGAGATCCGCTCGACGTCGCCGCGCAGCACGGCGCCGTACCAGACACTGGCCCCGGCGTGCAGCGTCACGTCCCCGACGACCGAGGCCGTCGGCGCCACGAAGGCCTCGGCGTCCACCTTCGGGTCCTTGCCACCGATGCCCGTGATCAGCGCCTTCTGCGTCATTTTCGCCTCCTGCTCGGGTGATGTACGGCACCGTACGCCACCCGGTGGGGTGAAGATCACAGCCCTCCCGCGGCATGGCCGCAGGGCACGCGGACTACCGTGGGCGGGTGCCGAAGCGCAAGAACACGTTCTCGTCCTGGCGGAGCCGCCTCGCGCAGCGGGCCGTCCACGCGGGCTGGGCCTGGGTGCAGCGCACCGGCTCCGTCACCGCGGCGCACCCCGGGCGCTTCCGCTTCGGCGCGCTGGGCACGGGCACCCGGCTCGCCTTCCCGCTCGGCACGGTCTTCGGCGAGCCCTGGATCCACGTCGGCGCCCACTGCATCATCGGCGAGCAGGTCACGCTGACCGCCGGACTCATGCCCGACCTCGACCTCGGTCCGGAGCCGATCCTGCGCATCGGCGACGGAGTCGTCCTCGGCCGCGGCAGCCACGTCATCGCGGACACCACCGTCACCATCGGCAGCGACTGCTACTTCGGCCCGTACGTCTACGTCACCTCCACCAACCACTCCTACGACGACCCGCACCAGCCCATCGGCAAGCAGTGGCCGCGGATGGACCCGGTGGAGATCGGCCCCGGCTGCTGGATCGGCACCGGCGCGGTGATCCTGCCGGGCGCCCGGATCGGACGGAACGTGGTCGTGGCCGCCGGTGCCGTGGTCCGGGGCACGGTCCCCGACCACGCCGTGGTGGCCGGCGCCCCCGCCCGCGTCGTACGGCGCTGGACCCCCGCCGAGGGCTGGCAACCGCCGCTCAGGACCCCGGCACCGGTGCCGATCCCCGACGGGATCACGCCGGGACAGCTGCGGGAGCTGTCCAAGCTGGACGACGAGGCGGTGGCCCGGCTCGCCGAGCTGGACGGTTCGGGGGACGTGGGCGGCAGGCTCGCCGAACCGGCCGCGGAGAGCTGAGCGGGAGGCGGGGGCGCACGGCGCCGTCACAGCGGCTCGCAGTACAGTTCGTGGATCTTCGGGTGCGGCGGACCAGCATGCGGTGAGGCGCACCCCGTGAGGCACAGTGATGCTCAAGTCCCTGGACGGAACGTGGCGGACCTCGACCTGCTGACCCAGTCCCTCGCGCGCAACGTCAAACGCTGGCGCACCGAGCGCGGCTTCACCCTGGAGGCGCTGGCGGCGCGTGCCGGGGTCAGCCGCGGCATGCTCATCCAGATCGAGCAGGCCCGCACCAACCCCAGTCTCGGCACCGTCGTGAAGATCGGCGACGCGCTGGGCGTCAGCATCACCACCCTGCTGGACTACGAGCAGGGTCCCGCGGTCCGCGTCGTCCCCGCCGAGCAGGCCGTACGCCTCTGGCACACCGACGCCGGCAGCTTCAGCCGGCTCCTCGCCGGAGCGGAGGCACCCGGCCCGCTGGAGATGTGGGAGTGGCGGCTGATGCCGGGCGAGAGCAGTCTCTCCGACCCGCACCCCACCGGCACGGTCG
Source organism: Streptomyces sp. CCM_MD2014 (assembly GCF_000772045.1). GTDB lineage: Bacteria > Actinomycetota > Actinomycetes > Streptomycetales > Streptomycetaceae > Streptomyces > Streptomyces salinarius. The sequence goes on from NZ_CP009754.1 coordinate 7,339,565, forward strand.
AGTTGGTGCACGTGACCACGGGGGAACTGACGCTCACCGTCGACGGAGCGGCCCACCGCGTCCCGACGGGCGCGAGCGCATCCTTCCCGTCCGACACCCCGCACACGTACGGCAACGAGGGCGACGCGCCGATGGAGATGATCATGGCGGTCTCGGTGCCGCCCGTCCGCTGAGACGGCCGTTCACGGTGGCGCCCGACGTTGTTAGCGTGCGGCCATGCACGCACCCATCGGGAACTTCGACAGCGCCACCCCCGCCCCGGAATGCCTCGACGAGCTGACCCGCCCGGTCGCCGACGCCGTACGCCACTGGAGCGGAACCGTCCCCGCCGACCAGATCCTGTACGTCGACACCGAACCGGAATGGGCCGACACCGCCACCTTCGTCGAGCACTACGGCCGTGAGCTGCTCGAACAGTCCGCCAACTGCGTCGTGGTCACCGGCAAGCGCGGTGGCGGAACGACGCTGGCCGCCTGCGTCGTGCTCTCGACCACCCGCGTCGACGTCAACGGCGTCGTACGCCGTCACCTCGGGGCGCGCAAGGCCTCCTTCGCCCCGATGGACACCGCCACCGGCGAGACCGGCATGGAGTACGGCGGCATCACGCCGGTCGGCCTGCCCGGCGACTGGCCCGTGCTGGTGGACTCGGCCGTCGCCGACCTGCCGTACGTCCTGGTCGGCAGCGGACGCCGGCGCGGCAAGCTGCTGGTGCCGGGCAAGGCCTTCGCGGAGCTGCCCGGCGCGGAGGTCCTGGAGGGGCTCGGCGTCGCCTGACCGTCACGCGGAGGCGTGGTGGGCGATCGCCAGATGCGGATCCGCCTCGCCCGGGGACGGCGCCGGGTCGGCGTGGACCAGGGCGGCGGTGAGCCGCGGTACGGCGTGCAGCAGGGCGTGCTCGGCCGCCACGGCGATGCGGTGCGCCTCGCGCACGGTCGCCTCGCCGTCCACCACCAGCGCGACCTCCGCGCGCAGCCGGTGCCCGATCCAGCGCAGCCGCAGCTCGCCCACCCCGCGCACGCCCGGGATCTCACCCAGGACCCGCTCGGCCCGGTCCACCAGCGCCGGGTCGACGGCGTCCATCAGCCGCCGGAACACCTCGCGCGCCGCGTCCCGCAGCACCAGGACGATCGCGGCCGTGATCGCCAACCCCACGACCGGGTCGGCGAATTGCCAGCCGAGCGCCGCGCCCCCGGCGCCCAGCAGCACGGCCAGCGAGGTGTAGCCGTCGGTGCGGGCGTGCAGCCCGTCGGCGACCAGCGCGGCGGAGCCGATCTCCCGGCCCACGCGGATCCGGTGGCGGGCCACCCACTCGTTGCCGGCGAAGCCGACGAGGGCGGCCACGGCGACCGCCGGAACGTGCGTGACCGGGCGCGGGTCGAGCAGCCGGTCCAGGGCCGTCCACGCCGCGAGGACCGCGGACGCGGTGATCGTCAGGACGATCACGACGCCGGCCAGGTCCTCCGCCCGCCCGTAGCCGTATGTGAAGCGCCGGGTGGCCGCGCGCCGGCCCAGGAGGAAGGCGACGCCCAGGGGCACGGCGGTCAGCGCGTCCGCGGTGTTGTGCACCGTGTCGCCGAGCAGCGCCACCGACCCGGAGAGCACCACGACGGCCGCCTGCGCGAGCGCCGTCGCGCCCAGGACCGCCAGCGACACCCACAGCGCGCGCAGTCCGCGCGCCGAGGACTCCAGGGCGGGGTCCAGCTTGTCGGCGCTCTCGTGCGCGTGGGGGGTGAGCAGGTGCGCGAGCCGGTGCCTGAGGCGGCGCCACCGGCCGGAACGCTCGTCGTGGTGGCGATGCCGGTGCGGGTCGCTCATGGGTGCCCCTTCCGGTGTTTCGGTCATTCCGGCGTCCCGGTGACCGGCGGTGCGGTGCCGGTGCGACGGGTGGACGTGCGTGGTCCACGCCGTCATTATGTGCGTATGAGCGCACGCATGCACCTGTCACCTGCGGACGATGCGCACCCGCACACCCCGGGCGAGGAGCAGTTCGCCCTCGCGGCGGAGGTTCTCGCCCTGCTCGGCGACCGCACCCGGCTGACCCTGTTGCACGCCCTGGCCGGCGGCGAGGCCGACGTCACCACCCTCACCGAGGTGTGCGGGGCGGCCCGGCCCGCGGTGAGCCAGCATCTGGCCCGGCTGCGGCTCGCGGGGCTGGTCGGCACCCGCAAGGAGGGACGCCGGGTCGTGTACTCACTGCGCGACGGGCACCTGCGCCGCCTGGTCGACGAGGCGCTCAACGTGGCCGACCACCGGCTCGGCGACCGGCCGCTCCACGACTGAGCGGGTGTGGGGGAGGGAACCGGGTGCGGGCAGGCGATCCGTTACCGCAGGGCGGGCAGTTCGATCGCCGGGCAGCGGTCCATCACCATCTCCAGGCCCGCGGCCCGGGTCCGCTCGTACGCCGCCTCGTCGACCACGCCGAGCTGGAACCAGACCGCCTTGGCGCCCTTGGCGACCGCCTCGTCGGCAACCGGGCCGGCCAGGTCGCTGTTGACGAAGACGTCGACGACGTCCACGTCGAACGGGATGTCCGCGAGCGAGGCGTACCCCTGCTCGCCGTGCACCGGCTCCGCCTTGGGGTGTACCGGCACCACGCGCTTGCCGAAGCGCCGCAGCACCTCGGCCACGCCGTACGCGGCACGCTGCCGGTTGTTCGACAGGCCCACCACGGCCCAGGTGTCGCCCGACTCGGTGAGGATCTTGCGAACGGTTGCCTCGTCGCCGTACACCGGCGGCCTCCTCGTGCTCTCGGGGCGGCCCGCGGGTCGCGCCACCCGATCGCCACAACGGACGGCGGGGTGCCTCGATTCCCGCCGCGGCGGGAGCGACCACCCGAGCGCGCCCCTGTGCGCCGTCGAGCCGCCCCGCCTACGCTCGCCTCGTGCTGCGCATCATCGACGCCCGGACCGGAGAACCCGCTCCCGCCGCCCCGACCCGACGGGCGCCGACCCGCGTCGAGGCGCACGCGCCGGGGCGGGACGCCACCGCCCTGCGCGTCATGCTCGTCGCGGACCTTCTGGCGCGCGCCCTGGAACTCGACGGCACCCCGGTGTGGGCCGTGCTCACCGGCGCGCAGGAGGGGGAGCGGCTGCGGAAGGACGCCGCCGCCCTCGGCATCCGGCCCTTCGAGGACGGCGACACCGCCGGCCACGGACCGGGCACCGGGCAGACCGTCCGCGTCGTGGGCGAGAGCGGGGCCGGGCGCGCCCCGGACGTGGTCACGGTCGCCGTCGGCCCCGCGCACCCGGCCGAGCCCGGCCTCGCCGAGCCCGACGCCGTGCGCCTCGCCCTGCTGGAACGGCGCCATCACGCGCGCGCTGAACTCGACGCGCCCGCGCTCGACGAGGCCCGGGACACCCTCGCCCGGTGGCGCCGGGCGGTCGCCGACTGGGCCCGGCGCCCCTCGCGACCGGTTCCGGGCGAGGTGCGCGACCGGCTGCGGGCCGCCTGGGAGGACGACCTGGACGCCCCCGGAGTGCTGCGGGTGCTGCGTCAGGTGGAGACCGACCCGGACCTCCCGGACGGAGCCCGGTTCGAGATCTGCGCGTACGCCGACCGGTTCCTCGGCCTCCATCTCACCCGTGACGTCGGCACCTCGTACTGACCGTGCGCCCCGCCCGCCGGGACGACCGGGGAGAGGGCCCGCCACGGCGAGCGCATAGGCTGGCCGGATGCAGGACGAGTACCGAACGGTCGCCCGCGCGGGTGTGCACGAAACCGAGATCAACCGCTCGCGCTTCCTGTGCTCCCTCGCCCCGGCGGCCACCGAACAGGACGCCCAGGCGTTCATCGCGGGCGTGCGCAAGGAGCACGCGGACGCCACCCACAACTGCTGGGCATACGTCATCGGCGCCGACGCCGCCGTCCAGAAGGCGAGCGACGACGGCGAGCCGGGCGGCACCGCCGGCGTCCCGATGCTCCAGATGCTGCTGCGCCGCGACATGCGGTACGTCGTCGCCGTCGTCACCCGTTACTACGGCGGCGTCAAACTCGGCGCGGGCGGCCTCATCCGCGCCTACGGCGGTGCGGTCGGCGAAGCCCTGGACGACCTCGGCACCCTCACCCGCCGCCGGTTCCGTCTGGCGACGGTCACCGTCGACCACCAGCGGGCCGGCAAGCTCCAGAACGACCTGCGCACCGCGGGCCGCGCAATACACGACGTACGGTACGGCGAGGCCGTCACCATCGAGGTCGGCCTGCCGGAGGCCGACGTGGAGGCCTTCCGCTCCTGGCTCGCGGACGCCACCGCGGGATCGGCCGGGTTCGAACTGGGCGGAGAGGCGTACGGAGACGCCTAGACACGCCCGAGGCGGCGGCGCCGCACCCCGCCTGCCACGGCGTGGGACGCCGGGGCGAGCCGCACAGTTCCCGTCTCGCCCCGTCCGGCGCACTCCGCCCGCCGAAGTGCTCGCCGAGGCCCGGGTCAGCGGGTGTGGTCGGCGGGATCGAGGGGCGGGAGCCAGCGCCGGGGACTGCGCTCGGTGCGCAGGAGGGTGCCCACGCGGACCGTCTCCCGGACCACGTCGGGCCAGGGGCTGGTGTCGGCGATCGCCAGCAGATGCGCCCCCGGGTCGTCGGGGCGCTTGCGGATACCGGCCCGGATCAGCACGCGCAGGATCTCCTTGGGGCCCTCCCAGGACCCCGCGAGGAGTTCCTCCCACTGACGGGGCGTGGCGCGTTCGGCCAGCCGGGACAGCGGGCGGTACCAGCGCTGGGCCAGCGACATCGCCTTTCCCCTGGGCAGACCGCGCAGCGTGCCGCAGGCCGCCCCGACCAGGTCGACGGCGTCCTCGGGCGACACGTCGGCGAGCCGCTCGACGAGCCACCCGAGCACCTTGACCTCGTCCACCTCGGTGGCCCTCGCCAGGTGCGCCCGCGCGCTCGCACACGCCGTGGCGACACGCCCGGGCGTGTCCAGGGGGTGGTGCCGGCACACCAGGCCGGTGAGGCAGCGGCGGGCCACCGACAGCGTGTCCTCGTGCCGGCCTGCTCCGCCCCGCCCGTCCGTGGCGGCGGGGCGGACGAAGTCGCGCAGGACGACTTCCAGCCGCCGCCAGTCAGCCGTGTCCAGTGATCCGCTGGGACTGTGCTCGATGACGGTCGCGACCAGGAACAGCGCCGCCCTGACGTGATGCGGATGGCCACCCCGGGCGAGGATCTCACCGAGACGCGCCGCGGCCGGGGAAGGCAGGACACCCCGGACGACGAGTTTGGCCCGCAGATGGAGGGAACTCTTGGCGTTCGCCGAGCCGTAGTCGCCGGTCCAGGTGAGATCGCACAGCCGCTCCAGGGTGTCCGCGTGCCGGAGCAGCGCGGCGGTCAGCCGCCGGTCCCCGTCCGCCCCGGCGCGCCGCAGGGCCTCGTTCAGCCAGCCGGGGTCGAGCCGCGGGTCGAGGGTGCCTCCCGCGAGCAACTCGTCGAGCAGTTCGGGGTGCTCGGGAACCAGCCGCTGCAGATTGATCCCGATCTTCTGGTCCTCCTGCGTCACCCCCTGATTCCGGGTGTGGCCCGTGACATGCCCCTTCGCCGCCCGGTCGGCGCGCCACAGCCGCAGGGCCCGCCGGGCGTCCGGGTGTCCGGCCGCGACGGCGGCCACCAGCAGGTGGACGGCGCTCTGTTCGGAGAGCCAGATCCGGCGGAGCCGCGCCTCGTCCCGTTCCTCGTCCCGCGGTTCGGCGCGGCCGTAGCCCGGACCGGTGTCGTCGTGCGGCCAGGCCTCGTCTACCAGCCGGGCCGTGGTGGCCACGTCGAGGCCGCGGCTCCACGTGTGCTCCGCCAGGGCGCGGGCGAAGTCGGCGGGGGCCGGATCCTCCAGTGCGCGAAGGCTGCGGGCCAGCCAGGTGCGGACCGTGCCGGTGGCCACGGGCTCGGCTCCGGGGGTCCGGCTCGACGGTGTGTCGCCCCCGATCGTGTCGGAGGTGCCCGGCGTGGCGGTGAGGAGGGGCAGCAGCAACTGATCGGTGAGCAGGGTCATCGCCGCGGGGCCCGCGCTGCGCGCCACGGTGTCGAGCAGGTGGCGTACCTCGTCCGACGACGCCCGGACCGCCATCTCGCCGACGGCCCGCACCTGCGGGTACGACATCGGCTCCTCCGGGTGCCGGACCGCCGCCGTCAGGACGGCCTCCAGGGAGGGCTGCTCCTCGCGGGCCGCCCAGGCGGCGGCCGTCAACCGGCCGAGCGCGACCTGGAGTTCGAAACCCTCCTTGTTGCGGGGGCGTTCCCGGCCCCAGCGGTGCCTGACGACCGGCCGGACGGCCGGGTAGGGGCGCTCCGGCCAGTCCTGCCGCCGTGCCGCGAGCCGCAGACAGCGGGCCATCGGGACCAGGTCGCTGTGCGGATCCGTCATCAGCGTGCGCAGCCGGGGCCACACCCAGTCGGGCCGCTTGGGCGCCAACGCCTCCAGCACGGCGAGGAACTTGAAGACCTCGGACTTCTCCCGGGTCAGCAACCAGGCCCACAGGCACTGACGGGGCGCACACTCGGTGCCGCGGCAGCCGCCCTCGCGCCCCGAGGACGGGCAGGCCCTGTCGATGACGTCGATCACGCTCTCGGGCAGAGACTCCGCCAGCCAGCTCAGGGCGACGATCAGAGGTTGTCTCAGTTCCTCGTGTCCGCCCCGCCAGATGCCGAGCAGGTCCTCGACGATCCGGGCCTGGTCCTGATGGCAGACCGTCGGCAGCGCCTCCAGGTAGACCCGCCCGAGGATCGGAGGCAGCGCGGCCACGGCGGGACCGAAGTGTCGGCGCAGGCCGGGGTCGGGTGCGGGCAGCCGTGCGTAGACGCGCATCTGCATGGCCCGCAGGCCGTGCAGTTCGGGCGGCCCCTGACCGGTCTCGGCGAGGAGGCCGGTCAGCAGGGCGGTGCCCGCCTCGGCCGCCCGGCCGCCGGCCCGACCGGCCTGGACGAGTGCCTGCTCGGCGACGGCCAGGCGGAACTGGTCGTCCGGGTGCTCCTTGAGCCAGTCGAGCAGCAGTCCCAGATGGGACGGCCTGCCGGGCGAGGCCGTCCGGGCGAGCCGGCGGCCGGCGGCGTACTCGAACAGGGTCTGGTGGAAGTAGGAGTACCGCTCGGTGGCGTTCACGCCCTGGCGTTCGACCACCCCGCGGGCCACGAGCCCCTGGAGGCCGTCGACCAGGCCGGGGCTCCGGGAGCCGCCCGGACGATGCGCATCCACCTCCTTGGCCGTCAGGTCCAGCCGGCCCTCCTCGAGCATCAGCCGGGCCACCTCCTCACCGGCGTCGGAAAGGTCGGGTGGCGGCGTCGCGCCGGACGGGGCGGCGTCTCCCGCCCGCCGGTCCCGGCCGACACGGTGCTCCCAGTAGAGGTCGTAGAGCGTGGTGGCGTCGATCTCCTCCACCAGCGGCACCTTGGGCGCGAACGTCTCGAACAGCATGCGCAGGGTGAGCGGGGCCCGGCACACCTCCCGCATCGGCAGGCCCCGCACCGCCGCGTGGGAGACCGTACGGCAGACTTCGTCCACGGAGACCTCGGCCAGGCCCTCGTAGAAGTAGCGGGCGTGGGAGCGGATGGCCGCCTCCTGCTCGCGCGGGCCGTACGGGCCGAGCATCTTCCCTTCGAGGGCGAAGTCGCCGACGTACGGCCGCAGGGCGCGGGCCTCCTCCTTGCGGCACGTCATCAGGACGGGTACGGAGTGCTCGGCGGCGACGGTGAGCAGTTCGTGCAGCAGGACGAGCCCCGACGTGTCGGAGACCAGCAGGTCGGCGGTGTCGAGCAGGAAGACCGCAGGGCCCGGCAGAGCGCCGCATGCCGCGCGTACGGTCTCCAGGGTGAGTCCGGCGCCGGGCGAGGCGTTCCACAGGTCGCCGGAACGCAGGAAGTACGGCCTCGGTCCGCCGGGATCCCGGGACAGTTCGCCGTGCAGCCTCCACAACAGGGTGGTCTTGCCGGTGCCGGGTTCACCGGTCACACACACCGAACGGCCCTCGCCCAGCAGCCCCAGCAACGACCGCTCCAGATCCCTGGGAACGGCCAGCGCGGCCAGGTCCAAGGGCTGAGCCCCAGGGCCGGAAGCGCCCTGATGCCCGGCGGCGACGACGGCGGTACGGCTGTAGGTCTCGAGACGGAGGAGTGCGGTGGGCGGGGCCGTGGGGGAGGCGGGCGCGGTGGGGCGAGCCCCGGGCCGCGCTGCCGCCGTGGGGTGCGGGCCGGGCCGCGGGGGCCGTTCGGGTCGAGGTTCGCGTACGGCGGGGCCGGCCGGAGGCGGCGCCTCGACCGGGAGCCCGGCGGGGCTCGGGCCTTCCTCGTGCCGCCCGAGCAGTTCACCGCCGGCGTGGGCAGCGAGCCGGAAGTACCACCAGCGTCCGGCGTCCCCCAGGTTGGCGTACGTGCTGAAGCGCAGTCCCGTGGCGACGAGGGAGAGCAGGAACTGGGCGTTCCACAGGTCGTACATGCCACCCTCGGCGGCCTGCGCGCAGACTTCGCGCACCGCCCGCACCAGACGGCTCGTCGCGGGCGGGATCCGGTCGGAGAGGTCCTCGTGCGGGCGGACGAGATACCGGAGCAGGGTGTCGTCCCCCCTGGCCGCCTCCGCCGGAACCTCCGGGGCAAGGGCGGACAGGAGCAGCGTCGCGACGTCGCGGGAGAGCGGGGCGTCCTCCGCGAAGGTCGCCATGTCGATGAGCCGGAAGTCCTCGTACCGGGGGCGGCCTTCCCGGTGCGGCACCATGATGTTGTGCGGGTGGAGGTCGCCGTGGGCCCGTCCGCGCGCGAGGTGGAGGGCGGGGTCGGGCAGCCGGGGGTGGCCGGTGGCCAGGGCGAGGGGGTTCGGCAGGTCCCGGCCGTCGATCCGGAGGCGGGCCGTGTCCGGCTCCAGGCCCTCGATCCGTGCGCCGTACAGCAGCACCGAGCCACCGTTCGCGACGAGCGCGCCGAGTTCGCCGCGCAGGAGTGCCGAGAGGCTCGTCGGCGTGGTCTGCCGGACGTGGAGCCCGTCGTTCCAGCCGGTCAGCAGCCACCGGGTCACGAAGGCCGCGGCGTCCGGCAGTTCACGGCCGCTCAGGGACGCCAGCGTGCTCACGTCGTACAGGCTTTCGCCGGCCGGGGACTGGAACGTCAGCATGCGGCCGTCGCCCACCGGCCAGGTCCACCGCAGCGGGACGATGCGGTCCGGTGCCGTGAGCTGGGCGCGCGCGTGGGCGTGCCCCTCCCCGGCCTGGTCGGCGGTGGACACCTTGACCACCACGGCACCGGGGCGCGGCATGACCAGCACCGCCGTCAGCAGGGCCCCGCTGGCGCTCGCTCCGGACGGCCGCCAGGGCGGCACGAGCGGCCGGACGGTGCCGCCGTGCCCTCCGTGGCGGGCCCATTGGACCAGGGCGTCGGAGACCGCCTTCTCGTCGAACAGTGCTCCCAGGTCCCGCAGATCCTTCGATGCCTGCGGGTCTCCGAGGTCGTCCTCGTACTCCACCGGGTCTTCCCCCGTCCAGGGACCGCCTCCGCCCGTCGCCGCGCACCGCGTCGATCGGCCTCGCGGGTGTCCGGACGTGGGGTCCACGTGAGCAGACGCCGACGGTACCTCACCCCGCGGGACCGGCGGTACGGAAACCACGTGGTCTCGCCGGTCCGCCCCGCGGTGCCGAACCGGGCCCGGTTTCAGCCCGGTTGGGGTGCGACCCGGGCGACGACGGTCTGCAGGTCGCGCATCGCCGCCTGGAAATCGGCCCGGTCCGCGCTCTTGAAGCGGCGGAAGAACCAGCCGGGCACCCGGGTGTGCCGCTGCCGGGACTGGAAGATCACGTCCTGGACCTGACGGGCGAAGACCAGCAGGGCGGCCGTGTCACCCCCGGCGGCGACCCTGGACTCCAGCAACTCCAGCACACGCTCCCGCTCCCTGATCACCTCCCACTGTGTACGGCACACCTCCACGCCCATCATCACCGCGCCGAGGGAGGGCACGTACCACAGCAGCAGCAGGTCGAGCACGCTCGTACCGGCCGAGAGACCGACGACGAGCCCCGTCCCCAGCCACGCCAGCAGGGAGGCGAGCACGGTCCGGGCGTAGCGGCGGCGGACCCGGGCGCCCCACCCGAGGTTCTGCTGCTGGCAGGCCAGCACGTCGTAGGGGTGCGGCAGTTCGGGAATCTCGTAGTAGTCGCGCAGCTCGGCCTCGTCGCCCGTGAAACGCCGGCTGAGACTGCTGACCGACTGCGGGGAGGGTGGGGATCCCGCCATCGCGCCGTTCCACTCCAGACGGAACAGCCGTACGTCGAACGACTCCTGCAGCAGCGCCGCGCGCCGCGACTCGCTGCTCTCCCACGAGGTGAGGCCCACCGAATGCGCCACGGCCCAGACTCCGCCCAGCACGGTCACCGCCACGGTGAGTCCGGGCAGGAAGACGGTGAGGAGTCCGGCGGCCGCAAGCAGTACCGAGACTCCCATGCGGGCGCTGGCGAGCCGCTGGGCCCGCCGATGCGACACCGTCATCGCGCGCAACCGCTGCCGGGCGGCCTCCCCGTTCTGTTCCGACAGGATGCGGGAGCCCGCGGCCGGCTCGCTGCCCATGACGTCCCCCTCGTCCTCGGCACCCACTCCCCTCCACTGTGCCCGCGGGCCCGCCCGGTGTACACACGGCGTCGGACGTGGCCTCGCCGGCGGCCGCCGGCGAGGCGGGAGGCTTCGCCCCGTGGGCGGGGAGCAGGGCCGACGGCTGCCTTCGCGTCACCCGCGCGTGCCCCGCGGGGCGACCGGAACCAGCCGGTATCCGCCGCCCTCGCGCCGCACGTGTCCCGCGGTCGGTGCCGGGAAGTGGCTCCCCAGCAGGAGCGTCGACGTGCCGGCCAGCGAGTCGAGCAGCCGGTTCCGGGTCCTGGCCGCGAGTCCGGGGGCGACGTCCACGCAGCTGCACAGCTCCGGGTGTGCCATCTGGACCGGGTGGTGGATGCTGTCGCCGGTGATCAGGGCGGTCTCGCCGAGGCTGCTCAGTGCCACCGCCACCTGCCCGGGTGTGTGGCCGGGGGCGGGCAGCAGACGGACGCCCGGCGCGACGTCCGCGCCCCCGTCGGCGACATCGACGAGGTCGAGCAGTCCCGCGTCCCGGACGGGGTGGACCGAGTCCCGGAACATCTGCCGACGCGCCTCCTCCATGTCCGCGTCCGCCCAGTAGTCCCACTCGGCGCGTGAGGTGAGATAGCGCGCGTTCGGGAAGGTGGGGACCCATGCGTCGCCCTCGGCACGCGTGTTCCACCCCACGTGGTCGGCGTGGAGGTGGGTCAGGACCACGACGTCGACGCTCTCGGGTGCGAAGCCCGCCGCCCGCAGCCGTGCTTCGTAGTCGCTGTTCAGGTCGTGCCAGGCCGGATTGGCACGCGGCTTCCCGTTTCCGATGCCGGTGTCCACCAGCACCCGCATGCCGTCCACCTCGACGGCGAAGCTGTGACTCGCCAGGCGCAGGACGCCTTGCCCGTCGGCGAACGCGGGGCTCAGCCAGGGGGACCGGCCCACGAGCCCGGGGGTCGCCCCGGGCAGCAGCCATGGACCGGTCCGGGCGGGCAGGGCCACTTCGTCGATGCGTCGCACGGTGTGGTCGCCCACTGCCCACGAAGGGGCGGGGGGAGTGGGGGACTTGGTCGTCTGCGCCGAGGCGGACACGGAGATCTCCTTCACCTGTGATGAGTCTGTGGTGAGTGGCGAGGAGGACCCTCCTCGCGCTAAAGCGAATGGTTTGCTTTAAGTCACGGTAGGTCTTACGATCGACTAACGCAAACGATTCGCTTTTAAGGCGGCGACGGCGACGGCGACCGTGGCCGAAGGCTCTGTCCAGCCGGGCCCGTCGCGCCGCACAGATCCGGAAGGAAGCCATGACCGGCGAACTCACCCCCCAAGCGGCAGCCCGAGGGGCGCTGCGGGCCGGACTCCCCCTCGAGGACGGCCGGCACGAGGCAGTGGCCATGACGGCCGACTACATCCACTCCGTGATCAGCACCTTGCGCGAGCTCGATTTCGGCGAGACCCCTCCCGCGTCCTCCTTCCGAGCCGGACAGGGGAACACCGATGCAACCGTTTGAGCTGTCGCTGACCGAAGCCGCGCGTGCGGTGCGCGCACGGGAGCTGTCCCCCGTCGAACTCACCGAGTCGGTGCTCGCCCGTGTCGCCGCCGTCGAAGGGCGGCTGGGCGCCTACGCCGCCGTCGTCGCCGACGCGGCCCTGGCCGCTGCGGTCCGCGCCGAACGGGAGATTTCCGACGGCGGTCCGCGCGGGCCGCTGCACGGTATCCCCATGGCGCTCAAGGACCTGATCGACGCGGAAGGACTGCCCACCACGGCGAGCTCGCACGTCCGCGCGGGGCACGTGGCGGAGCGCGACAGCGCCGTGGCCGAACGGCTCCGCGCCGCCGGGGCCGTGCTCCTGGGCAAGACGCACACGCACGAGTTCGCCTACGGCCTGATCACACCGCAGACCAACAACGCCTGGGACCACAGCCGGGTCGCGGGCGGGTCGAGCGGCGGCTCGGCGGTCGCCGTCGCCGCCGGCGGGGCGACGTTCGCCATGGGCACGGACACGGGCGGCTCCATACGGGTCCCCGCGGCCCTGAACGGTGTGGTGGGCCTCAAGCCGACCTACGGCCTGGTCCCCCGCACAGGCGTGACCCCGCTGTCCTGGTCCCTGGACCATGTGGGCCCGCTCACCCGCACCGTCCGGGACGCCGCGCTGGTGCTGTCGGCGACCGCCGGCCACGACCCGCGCGACCCGGCGAGCGTTCCCGGCCCCGTGCCGGACCGCTTCCCGGGAGGCGACCTGCGAGGACTGAGGGTCGGTGTACCGCGGAACTACTACTTCGACCGGGTCGTGCCCGAGGTCGAGGCGTCCGTGCGCGGCGCGATCGAGCGGCTGGCGGACCTGGGCGCGGAGCTCGTGGACGTCGAGATCCCGATGGCGCGCCACATCCAGGCCGTGCAGTGGGGGCTGATGGTCCCCGAGGCCACCGCCTACCACGAGCGTTCGCTGCGGTCCACGCCCGACCTGTACACGGCGGACGTTCGCATCCTGCTGGAGGCCGGCGCGCTCACCTCGGCGGGCGACTACCTTCGCGCCCAGCGGGCCCGCACCATGATGCGGGAGGCCTGGGGGCGCATGTTCGAAGGAGTCGACGTCCTCGCCGCGCCGACGGTGCCGATGACCGCCGTCGAGGCGGGGCGGGAAACCGTCGAGTGGGCCGACGGCACGACCGAGGCCGTGTCGGACGGCTACGTGCGCTTGTGTGCCCCCGCCAACATCACCGGCGTCCCGGCCCTCACGCTGCCGGTCGGTCACGACCGCGCCGGACTGCCGATCGGCATGCAGCTGATGGCGCGCCCCTTCCGCGACGCCACGGTGCTCCGGGTGGGCCGGGCCTATGAGGAATCGGTGGCCGGCGTGCGGCGGCTCGCCCCCCTCGCCGCCTGAGGAAGGCGGACGTCCCGGCCGTCGTCACCGCCTAGAAGCGACACACTCGCATTAAGGTGGTTCGCATGAGTCCCAAGCCCATGGTCCGTCCCGGCGGGCGCAGCGCACGCGTACAGAAGTCCGTTCACGCGGCGGTACGCGAACTCGTGGGGGAGGTGGGCCGCGACGCGCTCACGGTCCCGATGGTGGCCACTCGGGCGGGCGTGACCCCCTCCACGGTCTACCGCCGCTGGGGCGACCTGCAGGAGCTTCTGTCCGACGTGGCCGTCGAACGGCTGCGCCCTGAGACGGAGCCGGCCGATCTGGGAAGCCTGCGGGCGGATCTCGACGCGTGGGCGGAACAGTTCCTCGACGAGATGGCCTCGCCGCCCGGGCGCGCCTACATCCGGGACGCCCTGCTCGGCGACCCGGACGGCACCCACGCCGGTCAGTGCTCGGCGTACGCCGCGGAGCAGATCGACATCGTGCTGGCCCGTGCGGTGCGGCGGGGTGAGCCGGTGCCCGAGACGGAACTGCTGATCGACCGTGTCGTGGCGCCGATCATGTACCGCATCCTCTTCCGCCCCGGCCGGCTGGACGCCGCGTACGCGCGCGAGCTCGTGACGAACGCGGTCAGTGCGGTCGGTGGTGAACCGGGTACCGGCAGGCGCTAGCGTGGTGGGCGCCTGCCCGGGTCTCCCGTGCCGGTCTGTGCCGGCTCTTTGGAGCGTCACCGAGAGAAACATGCGGGTCAGGGTCATCTCATGAGATTGCTGCACACGTCCGACTGGCACCTGGGCCGGGCGTTCCACCGGGTGAACATGCTCGGGGCGCAGGCCGGGTTCATCGGCCACCTCGTCGATACCGTGCGCGAGCACGCCGTCGACGCCGTGGTGGTGTCGGGAGACGTGTACGACCGGGCGGTGCCGCCGCTCGCCGCCGTCGAGCTGTTCGACGACGCCCTGCACCGCCTCGCCGGCCTCGGTGTGCCGACGATGATGATTTCCGGCAACCACGACTCGGCCCGCCGTCTCGGCGTCGGCGCCGGGCTCATCGACCGGGCCGGCATCCACCTGCGCACCGATCCGGCGGGCTGCGGCACCCCGGTGGTGCTGACCGACGCCCACGGGGACGTCGCCTTCTACGGGCTGCCGTATCTCGAACCGGCTCTGGTCAAGGCCGAGTTCGGCGTGGAGAAGGCGGGGCACGAGGCCGTGCTCGGCGCCGCCATGGACCGGGTGCGCGCCGACCTCGCCACGCGTGCACGCGGCACCCGTTCCGTCGTCCTCGCGCACGCCTTCGTCACCGGAGGCGAGCAGAGCGACAGCGAGCGGGACATCACCGTCGGCGGGGTCGCCGCCGTGCCCTCCGGTGTCTTCGACGGCGTCGACTACGTGGCGCTCGGGCACCTGCACGGCTGCCAGACCCTCACCGAGCGCGTCCGCTACTCCGGCTCCCCGCTGCCGTACTCCTTCTCCGAGCACCGGCACCGCAAGAGCATGTGGCTCGTCGATCTGGACGCGACGGGAGCGGTGAGCGCCGAGCGGGTCGACTGCCCGGTCCCGAGGGCCCTGGCCCGGCTGCGCGGCACGCTGGCGGACCTGCTCGCCGACCCGGAGCTGACCCCGCACGAGGACGCGTGGGTCGAGGCGACCCTCACCGACCCGGTCCGGCCGGACGAGCCCATGGCCCGGCTCACCGAGCGGTTCCCGCACACGCTCAGCCTCGTCTTCGATCCGGAGCGCGCCCCCGAGGCGCCGGGCGTGTCCTACGCCCGGCGCCTCGCCGACCGCAGCGACCAGGAGATCGCGGAGGACTTCGTGGCGCATGTGCGCGGCGCCGGGCCCGACTCCCACGAACAGGGCGTACTGCGGGACGCCTTCGACGCGGTGCGCGCGGACGACACCGTGCGGGAGGTGGCCCGGTGAGGCTGCACCGGCTGGACATCACCGCCTTCGGCCCCTTCGGCGCCACCCACAGCGTCGACTTCGACGACCTCTCGGCCGCCGGCCTGTTCCTGCTGCACGGCCCCACCGGCGCCGGCAAGACCTCCGTCCTCGACGCCGTCTGCTACGCGCTGTACGGCTCCGTCCCGGGCGCCCGGCAGAGCAGCAGCGGTCAGGGCATCACGCTGCGCAGCGACCACGCGGCGGCCGGCACCCGGACCGAGGTGTGCCTCGAACTGACCGTCGCCGGGCGCCGGCTGGAGATCACCCGGCAGCCGCCCTGGGAACGGCCGAAGCTGCGCGGCAAGGGCACGACCGTCGACAAGGCCCAGACCTGGCTGCGCGAGTACGACGTCACGGCCGGCGCCTGGAAGGACCTCAGCCGCTCCCACCAGGAGATCGGCGAGGAGATCACGCAACTGCTCGGTATGAGCCGCGAGCAGTTCTGCCAGGTCGTGCTGCTGCCCCAGGGCGACTTCGCCCGCTTCCTGCGCGCCGACGCCGAGGCGCGCGGCAAGCTGCTCGGCCGGCTCTTCGACACCCGGCGCTTCGCCGAGGTCGAGAAGCACCTCGCCGAACGGCGCCGGACGACCGAGGCCCGGGTGCGCGAAGGGGACGCCGCCCTGCTGGCCGACGCGCACCGGATGCAGCAGGCCGCGGGCAGCGCCATGGAACTGCCCGAGCTGGCGCCGGGCGAGCCGGGCCTGGCCGAGGCGGTGCTGGAGGCCGCCGCCATCGCCCGCGGCACCGCCCGGGAACTGCTGGCGGTCGCCGACGGCCGGCTCACGGCCACCGAGTCCGCCCAGGCCGCGGCGGAACGCCACCTGGCCGACACCCGTGAACTCGACCGGCTGCAAAGCCGGTTCGCCGAGGCCCGGGAGCGTGCCGCACGGCTGGCGGAGCGGGCCGACGCCCACCGTGCCGCGCAACAGCGCATGGAGCGGGGCCGCAAGGCCGAGGCGGTGGCCCCCGCGCTGGAGCTGCGGGACGCCGCCGAGACGGAACACCGTGCGGCGGCGGCCGCGGAAGCACGGGCGCGGGTCCGGCTGCCGCAAGCCCTCGCCGACGCCGGTGCCCCCGGGCTCGCCGCCGCCGCACGCCGGGCCGCCGAGGAACTGGGGGGCCTGGAGTCGGCCCGGCGCGCCGAACGACGCCTCACCGAACTGGTCGAGGAACGGGCCGCCCTCGACCGCCAGGAACGCGCCGACGACGACGCCCGGCAGGAGGCGGAGACCTGGCTCGCCGACTGGGAAGCCACCCGCGCCGGACTCCAGGGCCGCGTCGACGCCGCGCAGGAGGCCGCGACCCGCGCCGAACAGCTCGCCGTACAGCGGGATCCGGCACGGCGGCGGCTCGACGCCGCCCGGCAGCGGGACCGGCTCGCCGACGACGTGGAAGAGGCGCGACGGCAGGCGCTCGCCTCGGCCGAAGAAGCGGTCGAGACCCGTGACCACTGGCTGGATCTCAAGGAACAGCGGCTGCAGGGCATCGCCGCCGAACTCGCCGCGAACCTCACCGACGGCGCACCCTGCGCGGTGTGCGGTGCCACCGAACACCCCGCGCCCGCCCGCAAGAGCGCCGGCCACGTCGACCGCGAGGCCGAGGAGCGCGCCCTCGCCGCCCACCAGGCCGCCGACGAGCGGCGCGCGCAGGCCGAACGGCACCTGGGCACCGTACGGGAGGCACTCGCCGCCGCCACCGCGGAGGCCGGCGACGCGCCCACGGCCCGGCTGGCCGAGGAGGCCAAGGAACTCGAACGGGAGTACACGCGGGCGCGGGCGGTCGCCTCGGGACTGCACACGGCACAGGAGGAGCTGCGGCGGGCCGAGAGCGAGCGCGAGGAGCGCGTCGCCGCCCGGCAGCAGGCCGCCGTCCGGTCCGCCTCCCGGGTCGCGGGGCGTGAGCGGCTGGAGCGCGAACAGGCCGCGCTGGAGGAAGAGCTGACGCGGGCGCGCGGCATCGCCGAGAGCGTGGAGGCGCGGGCGGCGCAGCTGGAGCGACAGGCCGCACTGCTCACGGAGGCCGCCGACACCGCCCGCGTCGCCGAGGACACCGCCCAGCGGCTCAAGGACGCCGACGCCCGGCTCGCCGACGCCGCCTTCCGGGCCGGCTTCGACACCCCGGCGGACGCCGCCGACGCCCTGCTCGACGACACCGCCCACCGCGAGCTGCAACACCGGCTGGACGCCTGGCAGTCGGAGGACGCCGCCGTCCGCGCGGTCCTCGCCGAGGCCGACACGGCCGACGCCGCCCGGCGACCGCCCGCCGACCTCGCCGCGGCGGAACGGGCGGCGGCCGACGCGGGCCGACGCCTGCGCGAGGCCTCCTCGGCCCGCGACGCCGCCGCCCGGTGCTGCGCCGAACTGGACCGGCTGTCCGCGCAGGCCACCGCCTCGGTGCGCCGGCTCGCCCCGCTGCGCGAGGAGCACGCCCGGGTCGCCCGCCTGGCCTCCCTCGCCGCCGGCACCTCGGCGGACAACGAACGCCGGATGCGCCTGGAGTCGTACGTCCTCGCGGCCCGCCTCGAACAGGTCGCCGCCGCGGCCTCCGCCCGGCTGCTGCGCATGTCCTCCGGCCGCTACACCCTCGTCCACTCCGACGACCGCACCGGGCGCGGCCGCAGCGGCCTCGGCCTGCACGTCGTCGACGCCTGGACCGGCCGCGAACGCGACACGGCCACTCTGTCCGGCGGCGAGACGTTCTTCGCGTCGCTCGCTCTGGCACTCGGTCTCGCCGACGTCGTCACCGACGAGGCGGGGGGCGTCCGCCTCGACACCCTCTTCATCGACGAGGGCTTCGGCAGCCTCGACGACCAGACCCTCGACGAGGTCCTCGACGTCCTCGACGCCCTGCGGGAGCGGGACCGCAGCGTCGGCATCGTCAGCCACGTCGCCGACCTGCGGCGCCGTATCCACGCCCAACTCGAGGTCGTGAAGGGGCGGTCCGGGTCGGCCCTGCGGCAGCGGGGCGCCGGCTGAGCGTCCCCCGTCCCGTCGGCCGCACCGGATTCAGCGGCCCAGGGGACGGCGGGGGAGCGGTGAGGAGTAGACGACGCTCGTGGTGACCGAGCCGAGGGCGCTGATCCGGCCGGACACCTCCTCCAGGTGTCGCATCGAGCGCGCCGCGACCTTGACGACGAAGCAGTCGTCGCCCGTGACGTGGTGCGCCTCCAGGATCTCCGGCATGACCGCGACCAGGTCGTGGAACGGCTTGTAGTTGGCGACCGGGTAGCGCAGCCGCACGAACGCCAGGATCAGCAGCCCCAGCCGCTCGGGGTCGACGACCGCCGTGTACCCCTGGATGATCCCGGCCTCCTCCAGCCGCCGTACCCGCTCCGTCACCGCGCTCGCGGACATCGAGACGGCGCGGGCCAGCTCGGCGAAACTGGCCCGCCCGTCCCGCTGGAGGGCGTCCAGGATGAGCCAGTCGACACTGTCCGGGGAATACTCGGTCATCCGGGATGGATAGCAGGGAATCGCCGGTGAAACAAGGAGTGGGCCGGGGAAACGCCCTTCAGGCGGGGCGATGCGAACCGTAGATTCCTGAGCGAAAGAGTCCTGAGCGGAAGCTCCCTGAGCGGAAGATCCCTGAGCCACCGATTCCCGGCGCACGTCCCCGACCGGCAGATCCACCGAGGAGAGCTCGGCCCATGAGCACCAGCACCACCACCCACGCCGTCCCGCACGCGAACCCCGTCCTGCGCGTCGCCCCCGCACCGGTCGCCGAGGCCGCCGCGTACTTCCGTGCGAGCCTCGCCTTCCACACGGATGTCTCCGACGTCGCCGCCGCGCTCACGGCCGGCGGCGACCCCGGTTTCGTGCTCGTCGACTGCCGGTCCACCGAATCCTGGGACCAGGGGCACGTCCCCGGTGCCGTCCACCTGCCGACCGCGCTCGTCGCCGAACGGCACGGCCGGCTCCTCGACCCGGCCGTGCCGGTGGTCACCTACTGCTGGGGCCCCGCCTGCAACGGTGCTGCGCGCGCCGCCCTGGCCCTCGCCGAACTCGGGTACCCGGTCAAGGAGATGCTCGGCGGCTTCGAGTACTGGGTGCGCGAGGGCCTCGAGTTCGAGTCGTGGCGGGGTGTGGAGCACCCCGCCGCCGACCCCTTGACCGTTCCGGTGGACGCGGCCGACTGCGGTTGCTGAACGGCGTGTAGGTTCTGCCGCATGGTGCGATACGCGGAGCCGGGCCGGGTGGAGTGGGTCGAGTCGGGCGGAGGACCGCTGATCGCGGTCCCGGAGACGGTCCTGCCGTTCTGGACCGGCGCCGACGGCGAGGAGACGGACTCCGACTACGACCGGGCCTGCGAGGTCGACGGCCACGTCGGGCTGCTTCCCGTCGGCGACTCCACCGCGCTGGTACTCGGCGACGAACCCGCCGCCACCGCCTATCTGCCCGACCACGGCACCTTCGTGCGCTGGTGTGCCGCGGACACGGAGGACGAGGTGCTGGCGGGCGTCCCCGCCGCGCTCGCCGCGGCCGAGTGGGAGTCCGAGGTGTCCTGGCACGTGCCCGGGCCCGTGCTCCTGTTCGACGCCGCCTGGCCCGGCGCCGCATCGGACCGCGCCGGCCGGGCACGGGTCGCGCTGCGGTCCGGCCGGTACGCGGTGCGCGCGGCGGAGGTGCGCCCGGGACCGGAGACCTGGCTGAGCCTCGTACACCTGCGGCGGCTCGCCGACCGGTAGCCGGGACGGCAGTGACGTGCGGGCCGCTCGCGGGTCTGTCGGCTGACGGCCGGGGAGGACGGTGAGGTGCTGGTCACCTGGGGGGGCTCGTCGGCCGACGGCGGGGGACGACCGCGGTGCGGGCCGCTCGCTGGGCTCGCCGGCCGCCGCCGGGTGCCGAGGTGCGGACCACCAGCGGCGGCTCGCCGGGCGGCGGCCGGTAACGATATTGACGTGCGGGACGGTCGCGGCCCGCCCATCATGGGTGACCGTGCCACGACTTCCCCAGCCTGCCCCCGAAGACCTGCGCCGCGACCCGCTGCCGCTGCGCGGCCGCACCGCCCTCGTCACCGGAGCCAGCCGGCGCGGCGGCATCGGCCACGCCGTGGCCCGGCGGCTCGCCGCCTACGGAGCGAGCGTCTACCTCCACCACCACGTCCCGCACGACGCCGCCATGCCCTGGGGCGCCGACCGCCCCGAGGACGTGGCCGCCTCCGTACGCGCGGCGCTCGGCGACCCCGACGCCGCCGTGCACGCGGGCCCCGGCGACCTCACCCGCCCCGAAGCTCCCGGCGAACTCGTCGACACCGCCGCCGAAGCACTCGGCGGACGACTGGACATCCTCGTCGCCAACCACGCGCTCAGCGGCTCCGACGGCACCCTCGACACCATCGACGCCGCCATGCTCGACGCGCACTGGCAGGTCGACACCCGCTCGGTGCTGCTGCTGATCCAGGCCTACGCCCGCCGCCGTGCCGCACTGCCGCCGCGCACCCCCGGCGGACGCGTCGTGATGATGACCTCCGGTCAGGACATCGCGGGCGGCATGCCCGGGGAGATCGCCTACGCGCTGCAGAAGGGCGCGCTGGCGTCGGTCACGCGCTCCCTGTCCACCGCCCTCGCCGAGCACGCCGTCACCGTGAACGCGGTCAACCCCGGCCCCGTGGACACCGACTACCTCACCGGCGAGGACTACACGCGGTCGCCGCGCTCTTCCCCGCCGGCCGGTGGGGCATGCCCGACGACCCCGCCCGCCTCATCGCGTGGCTGGCCACGGACGAGGCGGAGTGGGTCACGGGTCAGGTCGTCGACTCGGAGGGCGGCTTCCGGCGCTGAGCGCCGACCTGAACGGGCCTCACAGCCGCGACAGTTCGTCCACCAGGTCGTCCAGGCCCAGCGAGCCCTGCGAGAGGGCCGCCATGTGCCACGCCTTCAGGTCGAAGGAGTCGCCGTGCCGCTCGCGGGCCTTCTCCCGGCCGAGGAGCCAGGCCCGCTCGCCGAGCTTGTAGCCGATCGCCTGGCCCGGGATGGTCAGGTACCGGGTCAGCTCGCTCTCCACGAAGTCCGCCGGGCGGCTGCTGTGCGCGCCGAAGAACTCCTGCGCCAGCTTCGGCGTCCAGCGCTCACCCGGGTGGAAGGGCGAGTCCGCCGGGATCTCCAGCTCCAGGTGCATGCCGATGTCCACGATGACGCGGGCGGCCCGCATCATCTGCGCGTCCAGGTAGCCGAGGCGCTGCTCGGCGTCGGTGAGGTAGCCCAGCTCGTCCATCAGCCGCTCCGCGTACAGCGCCCAGCCCTCTGCGTTGGCGCTGACCATGCCCACGGACGCCTGGTAGCGGGAGAGGTCGTCCGCGACGTGGGTCCACTGCGCCAGCTGGAGGTGGTGGCCCGGGACGCCCTCGTGGTACCAGGTGGAGACCAGGTCGTACACGGGGAAGCGGGTCTGGCCCATCGTCGGCAGCCAGGTGCGGCCGGGGCGGGAGAAGTCCTCCGACGGGGACGTGTAGTACGGCGCCGCCGCGCTGCCGGGCGGGGCGATGCGCGACTCCACCCTCCGCACCCGCTCCGCGAGTTCGAAGTGGGTGCCGTCCAGCTGCTCGATGGCCTGGTCCATCAGGCCCTGCAGCCAGTCGCGGACCTCGTCGACGCCCTCGATGTGCCTGCCGTGCTCGTCCAGGTGCGCCAGCGCCACCCACGGCGTCTCGGCGCCCGGCAGGATCTTCTCGGCCTCCGCCTTCATCTCGGCCAGCAGGCGGTGGTACTCCTCCCAGCCGTACGCGTAGGCCTCGTCCAGGTCCAGGTCCGTGCCGTTGTAGTAGCGCGACCAGCGGGCGTAGCGCTCGCGGCCCACCGTGTTCGGGGCGCCCTCGATCGCCGGGGCGTACACGTCGCGCATCCAGTCCCGCAGCTCGACCACGGCAGCGGTCGCGGCCCGCGCGGCCTCGTCCAGCTCCGTGCGCAGCGCCTCGGGGCCGTCGGCGGCGAAGTCCTCGAACCAGCCACGTCCCTCACCCGTGTCCGCCCACTCGCCGAGCTGCTCGACGAACGTGGCGGTCGGACGCGGTGCCGCGTACAGCTCGCGCTCCAGGCCCAGTGACAGGGACTCGCGGTAGCCCGCGAACGCCGCCGGCACCGCGCGCAGCCGCTCGGCGATCCGGGCCCAGTCCTCCTCGGTCCGGGTCGGGGTGAGGGTGAAGACCTCGCGCACCGAGTGGGCGGCGGTGCCCATGTTGCCGACCGAGCGCAGGCCTTCGTCGGCCTCGTGCACCGCGAGTTCGGCCGTCAGACGCTCGCGCAGCAGCCGCGCGCAGCGCCGCTCCACGTCGCTGTCGCCACCCGGCCGGCGCTCCGCCTCGGCCAGCCGGGCCAGGGTGGTGCGGGCCAGTTCCGCGAGGGCCTCCTGCCCCGCGGGCGAGAAGTCGGGCAGACGGCTGGAACTCTCCGCGACACCGAGATAGGTACCGGTGACCGGGTCGAGGGCGATGAGCTCGTCGACGTAGGCGTCGGCGACCTCGCGGGGCAGCGGGCTGTTCGTCTCTGACATGCGGACATCCTCATACGGATACCGGTGCCGCGTCAGCCCTGCGGGGCGGGCCCGACGGCCCGGGCGGCCGGATTTCGCTCAGGGCGTGGCCCCGGGAGCCGACGCGGCCGACGGCAGCAGGGGTCCGCACTCCCACTGCTGGAAGATCAGCCGGGTCTCGACCCGGGCCACCTCACGCCGCGACGTGAACTCGTCCAGGACCAGCCGCTGCAGATCCGTCATGTCCGCGACCGCGACATGCACGAGGTAGTCGTCCGGCCCGGTGAGGTGGAAGACGGTGCGTGACTCGGGCAGGGCCCGGATCCGGTCGACGAACGGGCCGACCAGCTCCCGCCGGTGCGGGCGCACCTGCACCAGCAGCAGTGCCTGGAGGCCGCGGCCCAGCTTCGCCGGGTCCAGTTCGAGCCGATGGCCGAGGATCACCCCGGCCCGCCGCAGCCGGGCCACCCGGTCCAGACACGTCGACGGGGCGACACCGACCTGGGCGGCGAGATCGCGGTAGGTGGCCCGGGCGTCGTTCTGCAGCAGCCGCAGCAGATGAAGATCGACCGGATCCAGTACGACGGATTCGCCCATGTCCCGAACGTAGCACGGTAGGGCGTCCCATCAGGCCGGTCGGTGTTCACTCTTCGGCCATGGACTCAGCGCGCACGCACGCGTCACCACCCGACGACGTACGCACCACCGCACCCACCGGGCGGGCACTGGCCACCGAGGCCGTGCACGCCGGCCGCGACGACCTCGCCGGCCAGGGACTGCACGCCCCGCCCATCGACCTGTCCACGACCTACCCGTCGTACGACAGCCGGGGCGAGGCCGCCCGCATCGACGCCTTCGCCACGACCGGCGCCGAGCCGGACGGGCCGCCGGTCTACGGCCGACTGGGCAACCCGACCGTCGCCCGCTTCGAGACGGCGCTGGCCCGGCTGGAGGGGACCGAGGCCGCCGTCGCCTTCGCCAGCGGCATGGCCGCGCTGAGCGCGGTCCTGCTGGTCCGCGGCTCGATGGGGCTGCGGCACGTCGTCGCCGTACGGCCCCTGTACGGCTGCAGCGACCACCTGCTGACCGCCGGGCTGCTCGGGTCCGAGGTCACCTGGACCGACCCGGCGGGCGTCGCGGACGCGCTGCGCCCGGACACGGGCCTGGTGCTCGTGGAGTCGCCGGCCAACCCGACCCTGGCCGAGGTCGACCTCCGGGCCGTCGCCCACGCCTGCGGATCGGTGCCGCTGCTCGTGGACAACACCTTCGCCACGCCCGTGCTCCAGCGTCCGGCCGAGCACGGCGCCCGGCTGGTGCTGCACAGCGCCACCAAGTACCTCGGCGGGCACGGGGACGTGCTGGCCGGAGTGGTCGCCTGCGACGAGGAGTTCGCAGGGCGGTTGCGGCAGGTCCGCTTCGCCACCGGTGGAGTGCTGCACCCGCTGGCCGGCTACCTGCTGCTGCGGGGACTGTCCACCCTGCCCGTCCGGGTGCGCGCCGCTTCCGCCAACGCCGCCGAGCTGGCCGGTCGGCTGGCCGCCGACCCGCGGGTGGCCCGCGTCCACTACCCGCGCATCGGCGGCGCGATGGTCTCCTTCGAGGTCCACGGCGACCCGCACGAGGTCATCGGCGGTGTCCGGCTGATCACCCCGGCCGTGAGCCTCGGCAGCGTGGACACGCTCATCCAGCACCCGGCGTCCATCAGTCACCGGATCGTGGACGCGGACGACCGCCGGGATGCCGGAGTCGGCGACCGGCTGCTGCGGATGTCGGTCGGCCTCGAGGACGTCGACGACCTGTGGGCCGACCTGGACCGGGCGCTGGGGGAGCGGCCGGCCGGCGCGATTCCGCTGCGACAGGCGCTGTCACGGGCCGAGTGACCGCGCCTGTCGGCACTCACTCCCGGCCGACCGGGTCACCCTGCGGCAGGTGTGCCGCGGACCGGGCGGAGGGGTCCAGGCGGGCCGTGACGACCAGGGTCCCCTCCTCGATCTGGTAGTCGAGGGGGAGACCCAGGCCGCGCATCGCGGCGACCATGCCGGTGTTGGACGCCTGCGTCACCGCGTACACGCTCTCGCACCCCGTCTCCGCCGCCATCGCGACGAGCCGGCCCAGGAGTTCGCCACCGATGCCGCGACGCTGCCACGCGTCCTCGACGAGCAGTGCGACCTCCGTCTCGTCCCCGTCCCACAGCAGGTGTCCGAGCCCCACGATCCGCCCGGAGGCGGTCTGCACGGCGAGGGTGCGGCCGAAGCGCGGGCTCAGCAGGTGGCCGAGATACCGGTCGGCGTCCCGGACCGGGCCGTGATAGCGCAGCCCGAGTGTCCGTGCCGAGCAGCGCTCGTGCATCGCCTTGGCGGCCGGGACGTCACGCGTGTCGGCCCGGCGGACCGTGATGTCGCTCCCCTCGGGAAGCGTCAGCACGTCGCGGCCGCGCGGGATCCGCGGACCGAGCCGGGCGTCCAGCTCGACCAGGGCCCGCGCCCGCGCGAACTCGGCCGGGGTGAACGGCAGATGGGGACGCTCCACGCTGATGGCCCCGCCCTCCGGGGCGCGCAGGCGCAGCACGGTGTCCTCCAGCGCGCCCTCCGGAGGCACGGTCTCGGCGACCTCGGCCCCGGCGGTGGCGGGCAGGGACCGGATGGTGCACCTGCCCAGCAACTGCCTCAACGCCAGCGGCAGCTCGGCGGCGTCCAAGGCCGTGCGGGTGGCCAGGCCCAGCACCCGGGTCGGCGCGTCCACCAGGTCGTGGGCGTCCGCACGCTCCGTCCAGGTCCGCGCACCGCCCGCCGCCGTCACCACGTCGACCAGCTCGGTCCCGCTCAGCTCACCCGGGGCGCGGAGCAGGAACTCGTCCACCGTGCCCTCGGCCAGTGGGTGCGTCTGCAGACTCAGGATGTCGATCCGCCCCTCGGCGAGGGCCGCGCACAGCACGGCCAGCGATCCCGGCTCGTCCCGCACCGTCGTCCGCATCCGCCACAACGCGCTCCCGCCGCCCTCCCGTTCGGTCCGCCCGGGCCCGGCCGGCCGCTCGTCGGTCGGCGGCCGGGCGCCGGTATCGTCCGCGGGCGGCGCGTGCCCGTGGCGTCGTGACCACCGGGTGCGGAGGCCCGCCGTGACGATCAGTGCCGCCACCGAGGCCAGCACCATGGCGGGCACCGCGGTGCCGTGTTCGGCGAGGTGTGCCACGGCATCCGTCACATCAGACATGTCTCGACTCATGCACTCACTGTGAGGGAACGGTGTTGCGTGATCGCGAACGCTCTGTGACCGCTGGGTAAAGAAGGCTTCTGGGCCGTTTTCCACCCTTTCGGGCAGGCCGGGGTCAGGCCGCCGCGGGCGCCGCCAGCGCCTCCCGCAGTCGCCGCGCCTGCGTCACCAGCCGTGACGTGCCGCGCCGGTCCGCCACCCCCGGCAGGTGGGGCAGCTCCCCCTGCGCGCCCGTCCGTTCCGCACACTCGGCCGCCACGGTCAGCAGGTCACCGAGCCCACGGGCCGAGGACGTCGTCGTGCCGCCGGTGGCGAGGTCGGCGAGCAGCACGGGCAGCACCCGCCGCAGGACCGCCCACACCGTGGCCTGCGCACCCGTCGCCGCGGCGGTGCGCACCGCGTCGGCGAGCCGCACCGGCTTCACCGCACCGCGCCGCACCAACTGCCCGAGGTCCGCGCCCAGCCGGTCCGGGTCCAGCCGGCCGCGCGCCGCCAGCATCAGCAGTGCGTCCACGGCGGCGAGCCGGTCCTCGGAGTGCCGCGCACCCAGCCCGTACGCCACGCACAGGTGCACGGATTCGCCCGCCTCGCCGTCCGCGTCGGCGAGATGGGGCAGTACCGCCGCGGCGGCGCCCCGCTGGTCGTCCACGGCCACCTGGGACACGTCGCGCAGCAGCCGGGCGGCCACCAGCTCCGGCCGCTCGGGCAGCAGGGCGAGCCAGTGCCGCCGTATCGCGTCGCTCCAGTGGCTGCAGTACCAGCGGTCCGCGGAGGGGCTCGCCGGGCGGCCCAGCAGCCGGAGGGCGTAGGGAAACTCCTCCGCCCGCAGTTCGGGCACCTCGCCGACTTCCACCAGGATGCGGGCGTCCGCCGTCCGCCGGGTCGTGGCAGGGGCGGTCCGCTCGGCGGTCAGCAGGCGTGCGAGCCGCTCGCCTTCCTCGGTCCCGAGGGCTGCCGCCCGTTCCGCCGCCGCCACCGCCGCCGCCCGGTCGTCCCGGCGCACCCGCAGGAGTGCCTGGCCGAAGTCGACCACGGCGACCCAGACGCCCGCGCGCCGGCAGGCGTCCAGACGGTCCACCAGGTCGTCCGGTTCGAGCAGACCCGTGCCCCAGGTGGGGGTGGCCAGCAGGAAGGGCAGCGGATCCGTGCGCAGCCGGTACGCCACCTCCCACATCCTGGCCTCGAAGGCGCGGGCGAGCGAGTTGTGCACACAGCCGGAGTTCGGCACCCCGTCCCGGACTGCCCGGTGCAAGGTGTCCGTCCTCACCTTCCCGTACAGGGTCGCGAGGAGGAGGTCGAGGGCGCGCTCACCGTCGAAGAGTTCGTGACGCCGAGCGAAGAAGTCGTCCGACGGGTGGCCGAGCCGCCGTTCCCGCTCGGCCCACCAGCGGCGGGCGACGACCGGTTCGAGGGCGTCCAGCAGGGCCTTGCGGTCCCGGTGCGCGTGCCGGACCAGCCCGTCCAGGGCACGCTCGAAGTCGGCCACGTCACCTCCCGAGGCCAGCAGCGCGCCGGTCTCCTCGGCGACCTCGACCGCCGTAGTGGGAGCGGGAGCCAGCCGCACCCGCTCCGGGACGGCGGGCAGCACCTCCTCGTGAGCCACGGGCCGGGCGTCGGCCGGGGCCGCTCCCAGCGTGCGGACCGCCCGTGACCGCAGGGCGGGAATCAACTGCTCCGCCGCCTCGGCCAGTTCCCTGCGGACCTCCTGGTCGGTGACCCTGCCGACGTGCCGCTCGACCAGCTTCAGGGCCCGGTCCTGCACGTCGGAGTCCTCGTGCCCGAACGCCTGGGCGGCGGCCGGCAGCAGCACGGTCGCCGCGGCGCCGTCCCGGGCCAGTACCTTTCCCAGCAGCACGAGCTGCGCCCGCACGAGCTTCTTCTCCGTGCGGAACAGCACCGCTTCGGTCACCTCCGCCAACTGCCGCGGCGGCAGCTCTCCGGCCAGGGCCAGGGCGCCCAGCACCGACTGGGCGTGGGAGGCCACCGCCGGCACCGCGTCCGAGGCGAGCGCCGTCCAGTCGGCCGTCCGCCGCCGCTCCTCGTCGCGGGTGAGCGAGAGGGCGTGCAACAGGCGCAGGAACACCCGCGGTTCGGCCGGCACGCCACCGCGCAGCAGTCGGGCCACGCACGCGTCGACCATCGACCGCCGGTCGAGCGCGCCCTCGGCGGTCAGCTCGGCCAGCGCGCTGGTCCAGCCGTCCGGTCCGTCGCCGGACAGCCACCCCAACCGCGCGCCGACGCCTTCGGTGCGGAAGACGGCGGCCACCATCTCCGCCAGGTGCGGGTCCCGGCGCAGGCGGTCGCGGAGCGTGCCACCGCGTTGCCGACCGCCACCGATGTGGAGCAACCAGCCATGGACGTACGCCTCCGTCGTCGGCACCGGGCAGCCGGACAACCGCACGAGGCCGGCCATCAGCTCGTACGACACGTTGGACGCCGCCGGGCGCCGGGCGAGCCGGTGCACCACGTCGGCCAGCCACCCGGCGTCCCGGTCGCCCAGTACGTGCAGCAGGACCGCCGGTGACGCCTGCGACCAGCGCATGTCGACGGCCGCGAGCCAGTTCGCCACGGCCGCCGCACCGGTCTGGCAGGCGGCCCCGGCGGCGTGCAGGGCCGGGAGGGCCCGGCGGGACTCCGCGGACCAGCGCTCCGTCCTCAGCTCCTGGCGGAGAGCCTTCAACCGGGGGAAGCAAGCGCGCCGCTCGGTGTCGGTCATGCCGTCGAGCAACGACACGACCTCGGCGGTCCGCCCCGCTCGCACCGCCGCCACCAGCAGCCCCGCCGTGTCCGTGTCTGCGGCCACAGTCGCTGTCGCCGTCGCCGTCGCCGTCGCCGTCGCCGTCGCAACCGCACTCGCAGCCGTCACCGTCGTCGTCATCGCGAGCCCCCGTCGATCCGAACCGTCCCCTGCGCCCCGTCGGCTCCCCGCCGTACCATCCGCACCGCCAGCGCGTGCTTGCACGGACCGCGTCCGCCCCGGTACTTGGCCCACCACAGGCAGCTGCACGAGAGCACCCCCGCCTCCTCGCGCACCCGGTGCACATGACCGTCGTCGGCCGTGACCGCCGCGACCGGGCCGTCCAGAGCGACCGCGCCCGCCGCCACCAGGGCGCGGGCCGAACGCAGCCGGGGATTGTGGCGCTCCACGCGCTCCGCGTCGTACGGCAGCTCCCGGTGGAAGTAGGCCGCCTCCGCCGTGTCGTACCCGACGCGCCCGGACGTGCCCAGGCGGACCAGCGCCGCGCGCACCCGCTCCGCGGTCAGTCCCGAGGCGGCGGCCAGGTCGGCGATGTCGATCCGCGGCTCCCAGGCGAGGAGCACCGAGACCAGTTCCGCGTCCGCCGCGGCCTCGTCGGTGGCGAGCGCGTCCAGGACACCGCCCTCGCCGGAGAACCCGCGTGCGGCGTCGGGGGACAGGGTGAGGGTGAGGCGCATGCCCGGCATGAGAACCTCCCAGGCGGAGGCCGTGGCGGCGGCGCCCGAGGCGACCGCGGGCCCGTAGACCCGCAGCGCCGTGGCGTGCCGCAGCACGCGGCGCAGGGCGGCCAACCGCTCCGGACCGGGCAGGCACACCGCGCCGGGCACCGCACGCGTCGTCGGCCGCAGCGAACGCCCGGAGGGCACCACCCACCGGAGTCCGGCCGCCCCGCTCCTGCCGCCGCGGGGCAGCGCCCGCAGGAAACGCACCGCCTCGGCCGCGTCCATTTCGGCCCGCAGGTCGAAGCCGGCCGCTATGACCTGGGCCTCGGCGAATCCGCGCAGCCACCGGTCGGGCAGCGGCACCTTCTTCTCCACCACCGGACCGTCCAGCGTGGTCACGGCCAGCTCCTCGGGGCCCACCCGCAGGTGCAGCGGATCGTCGGCGCCGATCCGCGACAGGGCTTCGCGCAACGGGTCGTTGACGTCGACGTTCGTCGTGCCGTGCCCGACCTCGCCGCCGTCGAGGCCCGCCTCCAGCACGTCCAGACGGGCGTAAACCCCGCCGCAGCCGGAGAAGGACTCGAAACGGAGCCGGTCGCCGCTGCCCGTCACCACCGGGTCGAGAGAGGCGCGCAACTGCGGCTGGTAGTACCGGGCGGCCGCCACGTCGGCCACCGCGAGCAGGCCCGCGGACGCCTTCCGGGGCGATGTCAGAAACCCCGCGAAGAACCGCGGATGGTCCACGGCACCGGCGGGCGTCGCCCCCTGGGAGGTCTCCAGTCCCAGGCACTGTCCGCCCGCCGCGGATTCCAGTACGGAGGGTCGTCGATAGGCCACGGCCTGCAAAGATCGCGTCATGGAAAAACCGTAGAGGCGCCCACTGACAATCGCTCCGGCCTGCGGAAACGGCCGCGAAGGCGGGGAAGTCGAATCGCGCGTCGCGCGAGGGGGCAGGGCGGGCCGCGCACCGGGGGATGACGCCGGTGCGCGGCCCACCGACAGGCTATACGGGACTACTGGCCGACCCGGCCCGGCCGCAGCACCTTCGTGAACAGCACCGTGCCGTCCTGCTCGCGCAGCCGCACCGTCATCTCGGCGCTGTCGCCGTCGATGTCGACCTCGCCGAAGAACTGGTATCCGCCCGCGGGCGAGACGTTCGACGCCGTCGGCGCCTTCACGAAGACCCGTTCGGGACCGAAGGTTCCGTCCAGCTCGCTGGCCGGGAACGCGCCCGCGTTGAGCGGCCCGGACACGAACTCCCAGAACGGTTCGAAGTCGTCGAACGCGGCCCGCGACGGCTGGTAGTGCTGGGCCGAGGTGTGGTGCACGTCGGCCGTCAGCCACACCGTGCCGGTGATCCGGCGGTGCTTGACGAAGCGCAGCAGCTCGGCGATCTGGAGCTCGCGCCCCAGAGGTGCGCCGGGATCCCCCTGTGCGATCGCCTCGATGTTGGGTGCGCCCTCGGTCGCGTCCGGCACGACGAGCCCGATGGGCATGTCCGCCGCGATCACCTTCCACACCGCGCGGGACCGGGCCAGCTCCCGCTTGAGCCACTCCAACTGCTCGCGGCCCAGGATGCCCTGCGGGTCCACGGTCTGGCCGCCGGGGGAGTTGGCGTTGCGGTACGTCCGCATGTCCAGCACGAACACGTCGAGGAGCGGGCCCTGGCGCAGCACCCGGTGCACACGCCCCTCGCGCGCGCCGGGGCGCAGGGTGGAGACCGGGAAGTACTCGGCGAACGCGCGCCGGGCGCGGGCGGCCAGGACGTCGACGCTCTTCTCGGTGTAGCGGTCGTCCGTGGCCGCGATCACCTGCCCCGGGTACCAGTTGTTGCGGACCTCGTGGTCGTCCCACTGGACGATCGACGGAACCCGGGCGTTGAAGCGCCGCAGGTTCTCGTCGAGCAGGTTGTAGCGGAAGTTGCCCCGGAACTCGGCGAGCGTCTCGGCGACCTTGGACTTCTCCTCGGTCGTGATGTTCCGCCAGGTGCCGCCGTCGGGCAGGGCGGCCGTCTCCGGGATGGGGCCGTCGGCGTAGATGTTGTCCCCGCTGCACAGGAAGAAGTCGGGGTCCAGGGCGCCCATGGCGTCGTAGATGCGGTAGCCGCCGAGGTCGGGGTTGATGCCCCAGCCCTGGCCCGCGAGATCGCCGGACCACACGAACCGCACGCCGTCGCGCCGGCGGACCGGCACGGTGCGGAAGGTGCCGGTGACCGGCTCGCCGGTGCGGCGCGGATCGTCCGGGTCGGCCAGGAGCACCCGGTAGTGGATCTGCTCGCCCGGCGGCAGCCCGCGCAGCCGGGTGGTGCCGGTGAAGTCGGTGTCGCCTCCGAGCAGCGGGCCGTGCCACCGGTGCGGGCGGCGGAACGACTCGGTCGCGGACGTCTCGACGATCATCCGGGCCGGCCGGTCGGACCGCACCCACACCAGACCGGAGTGGGAGGTCACGTCTCCCGTCTGCACGCCCCAGCCCGCCCCCGGCCGCCCCGAACGGGCGAACGCCGGCGCCGCCCCGAGGGCGGTGGGCAGGGTCAGGGCCGCCGACGCGGCGAGCGAACCGCGCAGCACGCTGCGGCGGCCGGGCAACGGACGTGGTGACATGGAGGCGCCTCCAGGGGACGGGATCCGGCCCGTTGCCGGGGTGCGTTCGGGCCAATGGTGCAGAGCCAGACCTACTGGCACGGCGCGGCGCCCACGGAAATTCCGGGTGAACAACCCGGACGAGCGAGCGACGCACGTCCCGTGGGCCTGTGCACCCGCGCGCGAGGCTGGCGCGCCGCGTCACACGGCCTGCGCCATCCTCGCCACCCCCGCCCGGATCCGTCCCGGGGTCACATGCGCGTAGCCGAGAACCAGCCGCACCTCCCTCGCAGGCGCTGCGGCCGCCCCGCCGTGCCCGTAGGCCGTCAGCGGGCGCACCGCGACGCCCGCCTCCCTCACGCGCGCGAGGAAGCGCTCCTCGGGACCGTGCCGCCCGGGAAGCGTGGCGATCGCGTGCAGGCCGGCCGCGATGCCGGTGACCCGCGCGCCGGGGAAGTGCTCGGCCAGCGCCGCGACCAGGGTGTCGCGGCGCTCCCGGTAGGCGCGCTGGCAGACGCGGAGCTGGCGGTCGTAGTCGCCGTGCTCGACGAAGCGGGCGAAGAGCGCCTGGTCGAGGGCGGGGTGTCCCAGGTCGGTGGTGCGCTTGCGCTCGACGACGTCGTCCGCCAGCCAGTCCGGCACCAGCAGCCAGCCCAGCCGCAGCCCCGGGGCGAGGGACTTGCTCACCGAGCCTGTGTACGCGACGCGTTCCGGATCGAGCCCCTGGAGCGCGCCCACGGGGGCACGGTCGTAGCGGAAGTCGCCGTCGTAGTCGTCCTCCAGGACGAGGCCGTCCACGGACCGTGCCCAGGTGAGCAGTTCGGCACGGCGCCGGGCCGAGTAGGCGATCCCGGTGGGGAACTGGTGGGCCGGTGTCGTCACCACGACGCGTACGCCCGAGGCGCGCAGCGGGCCCAGGGCGAGTCCCTCGCCGTCCAGGGGCAGGGGCACGGTGCCGACACCCGCCGAGGCGTACAGCGCGCTGTGCTGAGGGCTGCCCGGGTCCTCGACACCCGCGGTGTGCATCCCGCGCGCGTGGAGCACGCCCGCCAGCAGCGCGGTCGCCTGCGCCACCCCGGAGACGACCACGATCCGCTCGGGGTCCGCCACCACGCCCCGGCGCCGCGCGAGCAGCTCGGCCAGGGCGCTCCGCAGCCGGGGCAGCCCCCGCGGATCGGGATAACCGAGACTCTCGTGCGGCAGGTCCGTCAGCACGCTCCGCTGCGCCGCGGCCCACGCCGAGCGGGGGAACAGCGACAGGTCCGGCGTCCCGGGCACGAAGTCCGCAAGGTCGCCGGAGGAGCGCGGCGCGAGATCACGCGCGCGTGGACGTGGGGCTCGCACCGCGTCGCCCACCCAAGTGCCGGCGCCCCGCCCACTGCGCAGATAGCCCTCGGCCGTCAGCTGCTCGTACGCATCCGTGACCAGTCCTCGCGACACGCCGAGGTCGGCCGCGAGGTCCCGGCTCGACGGCAGGCGCGTGCCGGCGGTGAGCCGGCCCGAGCGGACCGCGTCCCGCAGCGCCTCCTGCAGTGCGCGCCCACGCGCGCGTGCCGGTGCCGACGCGGCGGGCAGCAGCAACTCCCACGCTGACGTCATGTAATGAGCCCCCCGAGGATCACACGTCCCAATCGCCCCCATTTTACGAGGGGTTGGACGTGCTGGTGCGTAAACCGGAGTGACAGACCACAGCGAGGGGGCAGGCTGATGCCGGGCCCCGGATCGTACGCGCAATTCAGGAGCGCCCGTGGACGCGAAGAACCGTTTCGAGACGAAGGTCACCTTCGCTCTCTCCCGACTCGAATGGCTGGGCTTTCTCGCCGTATCGCTCGTGCTCGCGGTCCAGCACCGTACGGAAATCCGCTGGGGCGTTTTCGTGCTGCTGTTCACCCTGATCGACGCCATCGGATACGTTCCCGGGGCGATCGCCTGCCGACGGCGCCCGGACCGGCCGGTTCCGCGTGGCTACTACGTGGCCTACAACACGATGCACAGCCTGGTCACGGCCGGTGTCCTGGCCGGAGCGTGGGCGCTGTTCGTCCGGCCGGAGTGGGCACTGCTGGCCCTTCCGATCCACCTCATGGGCGACCGGGCGCTGTTCGGGAACTCCCTGAAACCCTTCGGTGTCGCCTTCGAACCGCAAACCAACCCGGCGTTCCGGTTGTTCGAGCAGAAGTATGAGCCCGGGCGGGATCGTCGCGGCCCCCGTGTGCCCGGTGCGAGGGGTGCGGCACGGAATTCCGTGGAGGGTACCGATGCCGTCCGTACTTGACACGCTCACCGCGCACAGTGACAACCCCAGTTCCTTTCTCGCCCTCAACAGCGGAAACTCGTACTTCCAGGACGACCGGTTCGACGGCGCCTGCGCCTACCGCACTTCGGGCCGCTACGTCCTCCAATTCGGCGGCCCCTTCACCGCACCCGAGCACCGCGCGCGGCTGCTGGAGGCCTTCGCCGCCCACGCCGGACGCCGCCTGGTCGCCGTACAGCTGCAACGGGCGGACGCCGAGCTGTACGCGGCACACGGCTTCACGGTCAACCAGATCGGCGCCTCGTACGCCGTGGACCTGAGCCGCTTCACGCTGCGCGGCTCGCGGTTCGTGCGTCTGCGGAACAAGATCTCGCGCGCCCGGCGGGCCGGTCTGGAAGTCGAGGAGGTGCGGGACGGCGACGACTGCGCCGAACTCGACCGCATCGACCGGCGCTGGCTGCGGGACAAGGGGCGGCACGTCAAGGAGCTGCGGTTCCTGGTCGGCCAGCGGACCGGCAGCCTGCAACGGCACCGGCGTCTGTTCGCCGGCCGGATCGACGGCGAGGTGGTCGGGTACGTGAACTACTCGCCGGTCTACGGCAGCCGCCCCGGCATGCTGCACGACCTCAGCCGTCGCCGCCCCGACGCGCCGCCCGGCGTGATGGAGGCGCTCAACGCCACCGTCATGGAACGGCTCACCGCCGAAGGGGCCGGCTGGCTGCACTTCGGGTTCACCCCGTTCACCGGACTCGACCCGAGCCACGAACTGCCGGGCGCCAGCAGCCTCTTCAGCCGCTTCGCCCGCCTGCTCGCCGAGCACGGCGAGGCGATCTACCCGGCGGCCTCCCAGCTCGAGTACAAGCAGAAGTGGGCTCCGCACGCGGTGCTCCCGGAGTACATCGCCTTCCGCGGCCGGCCCCGCCCCGGCGCCGTCTGGCAACTGCTGCGCGCCACCAACGCCGTGTGAGGACGGCCGCGCCGACCGGCGTGCCCGTGCACGCCCCGCCCGCACCGCAGAGCCCTCATCCACCCAGGAGGATCGCACGCCCATGAGATTCCTCGAGCGTGAACGCAACACCCTCACCAAGCTGCTGCCCGGCCTGGACCCCGCCCTGCGCGAGATCCCCCTCATGGAACTGGAGCGGCCGGGCAGCCCGGGGATCCGCCTCTTCCGGGACAGCGGCGGTCCCGGACTGCTCGTCCCCGAGTCCCACCAGGGTCGCGGCGCCACCGCGCTGGACGCGCTGCGCGTGCAGCGGGCCATCGGCAGCCGCTCGCCGTCCCTGGCCGTGGCCACCACCATGCACCACTTCTCCATGGCCACCCTGGTCGGTCTCGGCGGCCTCGGCGACGGCCTGGAATGGATGCTGATCGAGGGCGTGGCGGCCGGCAACCGCGTCATCGCCTCCGGGTTCGCGGAGGGCCGCCCCGGTGCCGGCATCCTGGACCCGTCGATGAGCGCCACCGTCACCGCCGACGGCATCCGGATCAACGGCGTCAAACGGCCGTGCAGCCTGGCCCACTCGATGGACGTGCTCACCGCCGGCGTGGTGATCCCGCGCGAGGACGGGCAGGGCGACGAACTCGCCGTCGCCCTCGTGCCCGCCGACAGCGAGGGATTGAGCGTCAGCGGCTTCTGGTCCAGCGCCTTCCTGGCCGGCGCCGAGAGCGAACAGGTCACGCTCACCGACGTCCTCGTCCCGCCGGAACTGGTTCTGCGCACCGCGAGCACCTCCGGCGACCGCCTCGACGAGCTCCAGACCGCCGGCCTGATCTGGTTCCAGGTGCTGATGACGGGCAGTTACCTCGGCGCCGCGTCCGCACTGGTGGAACGCGTGCTGCTGAACGAGCGGGTCCCCGAGCACGAACGCGTGCGCCTCTTCGTCGAGACCGAGGCCGCCATGGCCACGGCGGAGAGCGTCGCCCGGCGGGTGGACGCCGGGGAGCTGGACGAGTCGGCCCTCGCCCAGTCGCTGTGCGTGCGCTACGGCGTCCAGGACGCCCTCGCCCGTATCGTCCCCCGCGCGGTCGAACTGCTCGGCGGGCTGAACTTCATGACCTCCGACGAGGTGGGCCACCTGGCCGCGTGCGCCAACGGGCTGTCCCTGCACCCGCCGTCGCGCTCGCGCATGACGGGCCCGCTCGCGGCGTACCTGGCCGACGGCCCGCTCGCCATCGCCTGACCGCACGGGTGCCGCCGGGCGCCGTCGGCCGTCCGACGACCGGGGCCAGGGGGCCACGGGGCGCCCGCGACAGCGGCCATCGTGGCCGGCGGGCCCGTGACCCGCCGTCGCTCCCCGCCCCGAGCCCGGCCCGGCCCACCCGGGCAGCCCGACCGCCGTCCCGTCCGCCCCAGGTCCGCCGTCGTCCCGTCCGGCCCGGGCCGGACGCCGGACCGGCTCGTCCTGCCTCCCGTTCCTGTAACTGTTCCGCCGCCGTTCCGCCCGGCCCGGCCCAGCACCGGCCGCCGTCCACCGCCCCCAGGTTCCACGGCAGTCGAAACCCGTTGAGGGGAGCCCACCATGCCGCGAAACGCCACCCGTCCCACCGCCCTGCCCACACCCCACCGCGCCACCGTGCGCGAACGTCCCACCCTGCTGCTGACCGGCGGTTCCGGAGTCCTCGGACGGGCCCTGATCGACGAACTGGCACCCGACTACGACCTGCTCTGCCTGCGCCGCAGCAGGCCCCTGCACGATCCGCGGGTGCGTGAGCTCGAGGGCGACCTCCTCGCCCCGCGCCTCGGGCTCAGCCCCGGCGCCTGGTACGAACTGGCCCTGCGCGTCGACGTGGTGCTGCACTCCGCGGCCCAGACCAACTGGCGCACCCCGCCCGAGGAGATCGTGCGCACCAACACCCTCGGCGCGGAGACGATGATCGACCTCGCCGCCCGTGCGGACGCCCCGTTCTACCTGGTCAGCACCGCGTTCGTCGCCAACACGCCGAGCGAGGAGGACAGGGAGCGCTTCCCGGGCGCCGCCGCCTACCTCGACTCCAAGAGCCGGGCCGAGCAGCTGACGCGCGAGGCGGGGCTGCCCGGTGCCATCGTGCGGCCCTCCGTCGTCATGGGCCACTCCGCCACCGGGCGCATCGCCGGACAGCAGGGCCTCACCAAGACGATCGGCGCGATGGTCCTCGGCCAGGTGCCGGTGCTGCCCGGCGCCCCCGACGCCCGCGTCGACATGATCCCCCAGGACTACGTCACCCGGGCCGTCGGCGCCCTGATCCGCGCAGGCGTCGGCAGCGGGGAGTACTGGCTCACCGCGGGAAGTCAGGCGCCCGCCCTGAGCGAGATCGCCGACACCTGCGCGGAGTTCGCCGTCCGTCACGGCCTGCCCCGGCCACTGCGGCCCCGGCTCATCCCCGTCGAGGCCGTCCACCGGCTGCTGCTGCCCATGCTGGAGGGCACCTCACTGCCCGCCTCGGTCCGGCGGCGGTTCCGGCACTATGCCGAACTCCTCCTGGTCTTCCAGCGCGAGCTGCCGTTCGACACCTCCCTCGGCACGCCGCACTGCGGCACCCGCGTCACTCACGCCGACATCCGCGCCGCGCTGGTACGCAACCTGGAGAGCTGGGCGGCGGACCGGGCCGACCTGCCCGGACGACGCCGTGAGCCCGCGGCCGCGGTGGCCGGCACGGAGGTGGCGTGATGACCGTGTCGCCCACCTCCGCGGAAGCCGCCGCGCCCGGGGGAGCCCCGGCCCCCGCCGACGCCGCCGGCCTCGCCGAAGCGACCGGGACAGCCGACACCGCCAAACCCGCCAAGCCCGCCGAGCCGGCCCGGCCCGCCAAGCCCACCAAGCCCGCCGAGCCGCCCGAGGCCATCGAACCCGCCGAGCCGGCCCGGCCCGCCGAGCCGGCCCGGCCCGCCGAGCCGGGCAAGCCCGCCGAGCCGCCCGAGGCCATCGAACCCGCCGAGCCGGCCCGGCCCGCCAAGCCCGCTGCGCGGAGCGACGTCGTCGACCTCTACCTCCAGCACATCGGCTCCGGCCGAGCCGTCATGGGCCGGGTCATGGGCGGGATGGCCGAGGTCCGCTCCGAGGGCGCCTGGATCCACGCCGACGACGGACGCCGTTTCCTGGACTTCGGCGGTTACGGCGTCTTCATCCTCGGCCACCGCCACCCGGCCGTCGTCGCGGCGGTGCACCGGCAGATCGACACCCACCCGCTGGCCAGCCGCGTCTTCCTCGAACCCGTCGCCGCCCGCGCCGCCCAGGCCCTCGCCGCCCACACCCCGCCCGGCGTCGACTACGTCCACTTCGTCAACTCCGGCGCCGAGGCCACCGAGGCCGCCCTGAAACTCGCCCGCGCCCACGGACGCACCTCGGTGATCACCACCCGACGCGGCTTCCACGGCAAGACCCTCGGCGCGCTGAGCGTCACCGCCAACGCCACTTACCAGACGCCCTTCCAGCCGCTCCTCCCCGACGTCACCCAGGTCGACTACGACGACCCGGCCGGCCTCGAACAGGCGCTGGCGGCCCGGCGCGACCGCGCCTGCGTCATCGTCGAGCCCGTCCAGGGCGAGGGCGGCGTCCGCATCCCCCGCCCCGGCTATCTGAGCCAGGTGCGCGCGCTGTGCAGCGCCTACGGCGCGCTTCTGGTCGTCGACGAGATCCAGACCGGCATGGGGCGCCTCGGCACCTGGTGGGGCGTCGACGCCGAGGGAGTGCGCCCGGACGTGCTGCTGGCCGGCAAGGGGCTCAGCGGCGGCGTCGTACCCATCGCCGCCATGGCCGCCACCGCGGAGGCCTACGGGCCGTTCAGCCGCGACCCCTACCTGCACACCTCCACCTTCGGCGCCTCCCCGATCGCCTGCGCCGCCGCGCTGGCCACCGTACGGGCGATGGAGGCGGAGAACACCGTGGCCCGGGCCGCGGCGCTCGGCCCGCGGATCCTCGCCGCCGTACGGGAGGTGTGCGCGCCGCACGAGGGCGGCCTGGTCCGCGAGGTGCGGGGCCGCGGACTGCTGATCGGCATCGAGTTCGCCGAGGAACGAGCCGTCGGTGAACTGCTGCTGGAGCTGATCGCCCGCGGCGTCCTCGTCAACCACTCCCTCAACTCCACCCGGGTGCTGCGGCTGACGCCGCCGGCCGTGGTCGAGGACGACGAGCTGGGCCTGTTCCTGACCACCCTCGCCGAGGCCCTGCACGGCACGGCCGGCCGCATGTCCCGCTGACCGGCCGGCACCCCCGTCCGCCAACCGTCCGGAAAGGA
This sequence comes from Streptomyces sp. CCM_MD2014, assembly GCF_000772045.1. GTDB lineage: Bacteria > Actinomycetota > Actinomycetes > Streptomycetales > Streptomycetaceae > Streptomyces > Streptomyces salinarius. The sequence continues at coordinate 7,379,037 of NZ_CP009754.1, forward strand.
ACCGAACGCCCCATGCGCCACGTGGTCCTGCACGCCCTCGCCGAGGGCCTGGCACCCGCCGACGTCTACCGCCGCATCAGCGACTTCGGCCGCTACCCCGAGTACAGCGACGTCTTCCGCGAGGTGCGCGTCGAACCGCCGCTGCCCGACGGCTCCACCGTCTCGGACTGGACCGTCGAGTTCCGCGGCGGCCTGATGCGCTGGCGGGAGCGCGACACATACTCGCCCGAGACCCACTCCCTCGCCTTCGAGCAGCTCAGCGGCGACTTCCAGACCTTCGAGGGAGGCTGGCGGTGCGAGCCGCGGGGCGACGGCACCCTCGTCGTCTTCACCGCCGCCTTCGACCTGGGCATCCCCTCGCTGGCCGAGATCCTCGACCCCGTGGCCGAGTCGACCGTGCGCACCAACATCGCCCGCGTGCTGCGCGGCCTCGCGGACGCGGAGGTGATCGATGAGCACGCGGCTGCGGCTCGTGGCTGACCGGGCGGCGGCGACCGCCCATCTCCCGTCCCCTCCCACCGGACCGCCGCACGGGGAGCCCCTGCACGAGGAACCCGGGCCGGGCGCCGCCCGCTGCCTCGGCCTCTACGCCAAGCTGGCCGCCGGGGTGACCGTCGTGACGGCCCGCGGCGAGGACGGCCCGCTCGGCATGACCGTCTCCGCCGTCACCTCCCTCTCCGCCCGGCCGCCTCTGCTCCTGGCCTGTCTGCGGGACGGCTCCCGCACCCTCGCCGCCGTACGCTCCCGCCGGACCTTCGCCGTGCACCTGCTGCGGGAGGAACAGCAGGAGCTGGCCGGCCGGTTCGCGTCCCCCACGACGACCGCCGCCGAGCGGTTCGCGGGAACGGACACCCGGCAGGTGCTGGGCGTCCCCGTGCTGGCCGGGTCGCTCGCCTGGTCGGTGTGTCTCACCGAGGACGTCCGCCGCTACGGCGACCACCACCTCGTCGTCGGCCGGGTGGCCGCCGTGCACGTCGGCGCCGGCCGCCCGCTGCTGTGGCACGACCGCAGGTTCGGCACCCTGACCGAGCCGGTGCCGGAAGCCGCCGGATGAGCGGGCAGCCGGCCGGAACGCCGTGCTGGGAGCGGGCGGAACTGCCGCCGCAGCCCCAACTGCACGGCGTGGTCACCGCGGACGTGGCCGTCGTCGGGGCCGGTCTGGCCGGGCTGTCCTGCGCCTACCACCTCGCCGAACGCGCCCCGGGGCTCGACATCGCCGTGATCGACGCACAGCACCCGGCCGCCGGGGCCAGCGGCCGGGGCACCGGCCTCCTCGGCCCCCGGGCCGGACCCGCCCTGGACCGCGCGGTGCGCCGCTTCGGCGCGCGGACGGCCCGCCGGATGCACCGGGCCAGTCAGCAGGCGGTACGGGACGTGCTCGACCTGTGCTCGCGGCTCGACGTGCCCTGCGGACTGCGGACCGGCGAGCAGCTCATGGCGACCCGCTCGCCCGCGGGCCTGGTGGCACTCGTCCGCCAGGCCCGCGCCTGCCGCGAACTGGGACTGGACGTACCCGTCCTCTCCCCGGCCGGCATCCGCGAACGCGTCGGGGTGTCCTACCGCGCCGCGCTCCTGCACCGCCCGGCCGCCACCCTCGACCCGGCCGCCCTGACCTGCGCGCTCGCTCGTGCCTGCGCGGACAAGGGCGTACGGTTCTACGGCCGCAGCCCGCTCCTCGCCCTGCGCCCCGGCGACCTGGTCGGACCCGAACTGGTCCTCCCGCACGGGCGCCTGTACGCCGGGCAGGCGGTGCTGGCCGTCAACTCCGCGGCCCAGGCACTGGATCTGCCGGTCGGCACGATCCTCCCGCTCGAGGTGTACGCCGTCGCGACCGAGCCGCTGAGTCCCGCCGCCTACGAGCTGCTGGGCGGGCGCGCCGGACCCGCCGTGGTCGACGCCGTGCCGCTGGCACCGTACTTCCGGCTGCTCCCGGACGGGGGCCTGATCGCGGGCGGCGGCACCGCCGCGGTCCCGTCCGGGCTCGCCGCCTCCCGTCTCCAGGCCCTGCGGGAGCGCGCCTGGGCCCGGCTGGAGCGCTGGCTGCGGGCCCTGCACCCCGACCTGGCCCGGGTGCGGGTCACCCACCGCTGGTCCGGCCGGATCGGCATGACCGGCGACGACCTGCCGGTGGTCGGGCCGGTGCCCGGCCACGCCGACGTCTGGTACATCGGCGGCTGCGGCGGCCACGGGCTCGCGCTCTCCGTGGCGCACGGCGCGCATGTGGCGGGGGCCCTGCTCGGCGAGCCGGACCCGGGCGAACCACTGCCCTGGCACCGTTCGCGCGCCCCCCGTCTGCCCCTGCGCGGCCCCGTGCGCCCCCTGCTCCGCGCCTGTGTGGACGCACACGGGTGGGCCGTGCGGCGTGTCTGCTGACGGCCCGCGTGCGGTGGTGTCCCATTCCAGTTCCTGAAACCGTCCGGGAGGATCTCATGCTGCGACTTGGCCTCGGCAGGGACGGCCGCCTGCCGCCGTCCGTGACCATGGGCACCGTCGACGTCGCCTTTGACCTGGCCGCGCGGGGCAGGCCGCTCCCCGTCGTCTTCGCGTTCGCGTTCGACGGCGGGGCGCCGACGCTGGACTCCGTGCGGGCGAGGGTCGCCGAACGCGCCCACCGGATCCCGGCGTTGCACTACCGCATCGCACGCGAGAGCCGGACGTTCCGGCGGGTGGACCGGATCGCGGTGGACCGGCATGTGCACGAGGCCTGGCTGCCCGAAGACACCGACGGCTCGGCGACCGGCCGGCTGATGCTCTCCCGTCCTCCGACGGCCGACGGCGGACCGACCTGGGACGTGTGGCTGGTGCACGGTCCGGCCGGGCGCCACACCCTGTGCTACCGCACCGACCACGCCTTCCAGGACGGGGTGGGCGCCGCCTACACCGCCCGTGCCCTGCTCGGCGACGACCCCGGGGGCGGACCGGCCCCCAGACCCCGCCGTCTTCCCACCGCGGCGGGCATCGCGGGCACCTTGCGAGACGTGGCGGGTGCCTTCGGGGCGGCCGTCCCCAAACCGGCCTTCGACGGGGTGTGCACCGGGCGCGTCGACGTGTGCCACGCCGACACCTCGCTCGGCCGGCTCCGCGCCGTCGGCCGCATGTACGGGGCCACGGTGACCGACGTCTACCTGGCCGCCCTGGCCCGTGCCGTCCGCACCTGGCACCTGAAGGAGACCGGCGCGGTCCACCCGCCGCTGCCCGTGGCGATCCCGATGTCCGTCCGCGCGCCGGGCGAGGAACAGGCGCCCGGCAACCGCATGGTCACCGCACGCATCCTCCTGCCCTGCGACGAGGAGTCGCCGCAGCGGGCGCTGGCCCGGGTGGTGGCCGCGATGAACGGGCTGCGGGCCGGCCGGCGCCGCGACTCGATGCGCGCGCTCCTGGCGGCCACCCCGCGGTCGGCCGGCGCCCGGGTCGGCGTGCGCCTCGTCCACGGCAGGCTCGTCGCGGGGCCGGTGAGCAGTGTGAACTTCGGTACGGCGCTGGTCCACCAGGGACTCACGGCCAGGCGGGCGGCCGTCTACACCAGCGTCGCGTCCGGCATCCGCAGCGTGGTGACGCTGACCAGCCAGCACGACACCGCCTGCCTGACCGTCGTGCACGACGAGGCGCTCCGCACCGCCGACGAACTCCCCGACCTGTGGCTCGCGGCGCTGCTGGAGCTGGAACGCCGGTGAGTGCGGCTCGCCGTACCGTACGAAGCCCCGGGCGGAGACCCGGGGCTTCGTACGTGGCGCGAGCACTCAGCGGGTGCCGCGCAGCGTTCCGGTCGTGAGGAAGGCGCACTTGGCGGCGGCCTCGCCGACCAGCGGCAGATAGAGGGCCAGCCGTTCCATCGCGTACGGCAGGGTGAACAGATCGGCGACCCGGGCGTCCCAGCCGTGCTCCGCCCACCACTCCTCCGGCTCGGCGAGCTGCCAGTTCCAGGCCGCTCCGATCGTGGCGAGGGCGTTGAGGAAGGGCGCCACGAGGGGCGAGTCCACCGCACGGGCGTTCACACACTCGGCACCGAAGGTGCTGCGGTCGGCGGACAGTCCGGTCATCGTGGCGACGACCGCCGTCACCTGGTCGGGGCGGAGGAAGTACAGCGGGGCCTCGCAGAGCCAGGCGGTCGGCCTGCCCGGATCGAACCCTGCCGCGACGAGTTCCCCGCCCCACGCTCCCGTGACGTCGGCCCCGACGGCGGTGCGGCGTCCGCAGGTGACCGGGCTGCCGTCCAGCACGCGGTCCTTGAAGGCCAGGACGGAGGGGACCTCGACCTCGAAGAGGTGCACGCCGGTCGGCCAGTCGAGCCGGAAGGCGCGGGTGTCCAGGCCTGCTCCGAGGACGACCACCTGACGGCAGCCCGAACGGGCCGCGGTGAGCAGGTAGTCGTCGAAGAAGCGGGACCGGACCACCTGCCAGTCGGGCAGCAGGCGCTGCATCGCTCCCTCACCGGGCGGGCCCCCTTGGAACCGGGCCGCGTACAGGAAGTCGGCGGCCCACGGGTCGAGGACGAACGGCGCGGGCCGCAGGGCCTCCGCCGCGTGCGCGGCGGCCGTCCAGAGCGCCGCGTGCGAGAGGCCCTCCGGGGCTCGGGCGGCCGGCCCGGACGGGGACCGCGGCCCGGTGAGCGACTGCGGTCGGGTGGATTCCGGCATGGGACCTCCTGGAAACGGACGGAGTGTGACGGAGAGGAGTCCGTGGAACGGACCGGCGGCGGTGCGGGGCCGGTGTCAGCCCGAGCGGCGGCGGCCCAGCAGGAAGGCCGCGGCACCCAGCGCGAGCATCCCCTTGGAGGGGCGGGCGGGCCGCTGGCCGCCCATCGCGGGGGGAGTGCGCGGCTCGTGGATGTTCAGCGCGAACTGGCGGTTGGCCACGTCGGACAGGACACCCCGGACCTGGTCGGGACCGGTGACCGCGGCCAGCAGCAGCTCCATGGAGTTCCGGGCGAACTGGTTGCGGCCCAGGAACTCGCGGCCGAGGGCGAACAGGATCTTCGGCACCTCCCCCTGGAACACCTCCGGAAGGGTGATCTCGGGGGCCAGGCAGCGCACCGAGCCGTCCAGGTTCGCGAAGGACTTGCCGAGCAGCGACACCGCCGGCGGCGAACCGATGCCCCGCTTGGTCGCCTTGGCCAGCACGGTGGTGAGCGAGACGCCGAAGTTCATGTCCTCCAGAGCCAGGTGGGAGACCTTGGGCACGAAGGCGGCCATGTCGGCGGCGAACGCGGGCATGTTGGCCCACGGCGTCATCCGGCCCATCTCGGCCCAGTGCTGGGCCAGGCCCGCGCCGTCGTTCTGGGCCAGCGTCATGAACAGCGGCAGCAGTTGCAGGCTGGTGCGCCGGTCCAGCCGGCCGACCATGCCCCAGTCGATCAGCGTCGCCGGGCCCCCGGGGGCGGCGAAGACGTTGCCCGCGTGCGGGTCGGCGTGGAAGAAGCGGTGCACGAAGTACCCGTGGTACATGAAGCGCAGCAGGTCCTTGCCGATCTCCACGCGCTCGCCGTCCGTGAAGTGGGCGCGGTCGACGTGCCGCACCGACTTCCCGTCCGCCAGCGACTGGACGAGGACCCGCGGACTGGCGTGCAGCACCCGGGGCACCTCGAGGGAACGGAAGGACCGGACGTGTTCGCGGGCCTCGTCCATGTTGCGGGCCTCGCCGGTGAAGTCCAGTTCCGGTTCCATGGCGTCGAAGACCGAGCCGAGCATCGCCTCGATGTCGATGACCTCGTTGAACCGCGGAGCGACCCGGGCCACGATCCGCGACGCCCGGCGCATCAGGGCCATGTCGGCGAGTACGCCCTCGCGGATGCCGGGCCGCTGGATCTTCACCACGGCGGCTCGTCCGCCGGGCAGCGTCACCCGGTAGACCTGGGCCAGGGACGCCGCGCCCAGCGGGGCGGCGGTCTCGACGTCGTCGAAGCGCAGTTTCCAGTCCGGCCCCAGGTCCCGGGCCAGCACCGGCTCGAACTCCGAGAAAGGCTGGACGTCGACCTCGTCGTGCAGGTTCTGGAGTTCGTCACGGATGGACTCGGGGACCATGTCGGGTCTGGTGGACAGGATCTGACCGAGCTTCACGTAGAAGGGGCCGAGGCTTTCCAGCGCCTGCCGCACCGCCTTGGCACGGCGCTGGTCGGACCCGGCGGAGGCATCGGCGTCCTCCGCCGGGGACCGGGAGTCCCGCTTCGTACGCCCCCGCAGCCGGGTGGTCAGTCCGACCTCGTCGGCCACGAGGCTGCCAAGGACCTTGACCACGAGACGCAGTCGATCGCCGACGACAGACGCCATCGCGTGTGATCCTCCTCAGGTGGGGTGCGCGTACGGACGTCGGCCGGCGTACCGCGTGGGGCCGGCCGGCGGGACGGCGGGACGACGGTCAGCTCGAGGCCGAGGACTGACCGCCGTGGGGCTTGTCGCCCCCCTGCTGACCCGTCAGACCGCCCAGCTGTCCCGTCAGTCCCTGTAGCGCGGCCATGCCCTGCTGTCCGGCCTGGGCCGGCACATTGGCCATGTTCTGCAGGCCCTGCACCGCCTCGACGAGCTTGGGGAGTACCTGGGTGAGCTGGGTGAGCTGGGTCGGGAGCGACATCAGGTCACCCGCGCCGCTCGCCGCGTGTCCGAGGCCTCCGGCCAACTGGCCGAGCCCGCCGAGCGCACCGGCGGCGCCGCCGACCGCGGCGAGCGGGTTGGCCGCACCGCCCATCGCGGCCAGGGGGTTGCCGGCCCCGCCGAGCGCGGCCGCGAGCGGGTTGCCGCCGCCCGCCGCACCGGTGAGCGCGGCGAGTGGGTTGACGGCGCCGCCGAGCCCGCCGAGCCCGCCGAGGGCGGCCAGCGGGTTGGCGGCCCCCGCGAGCGCGGTCGCCGGATTGAGGGCCCCGGCCAGTGCGCCCAACGCGTTCGGGGGCAGCCCGGCCAGGGTGTTGACGGCGCTGCCGGATCCGCTCGGCGAACCCGAGTCGTCGTCGCGGTTCAGGAGGTCGTCGAAGGCCTCTTTCCAGGCGTCGGTCATATCACCGACCAAGTCCTTGATGATGTCCTGGATGTTCTTGCTGTTGCCCATGAGTGTGGCCCCTTCTGTTTCTCTGCGATGGGAGAGGTGAGGCTTCCGGCCGTTATCCGGGGAAACCTTCCAAGGATTTCGCGCAGGCGCTTTTCAATCGGGCGCGACCCCTGGTGAAAGCGGCCTCGGCCGCCTTGACGGAAATGTTGTGCATGCGAGCGAATTCCGCAGTGGAAATTCCTTTTGCGCGGGCGAGTATGACCTCCTGTTCCCGTCCCCGCAGGTGTTGCACCTGGTTCAGCAGCCATCGGCCGAAGTCCTGGTCGCAGACGTCGTCCTCGGTCGTGCCGAAGGTGTCCACGAACACTGCGCGCTGCAGAAGTCTGCTGCGTCGCTCCATGTCGCGGTAGAAGTCGATGCAGAGGCGGAGCGCCACGGACGTCAGAAAGGAACCGAGCCGGTTCCTGTCCAACGAGGCGTGAGCGGCTGCGCGTGCCATGGTTTCCTGAACGCAGTCCTCCGCGTCCTGGAAACTCGGCAGTCGTCGTCGAACCAATCGCATGAGGCGGTCCTGATGCTGGAAGATGTCTTCCCAGGAGCATTCAGCGGGCGATTGGCAGGTGGAATGTCGCACCATGGTGGATTGCAGCCCGTTGTCTCTCGGATTGGGCAGGGAGAACCGCGGCCGACTTTCGAATTGTCGGCCATGTGGTTTTCCTACCCGAGCCTCTGGAGCGGCAAACCGGAATGTATGCTTCCGCGAGTCGGCCGAAATGTTTTTTCGCGCTCATTTCCGAGGAGCGGGCCGGCGTGCCCAGTCGCGGTTCCAGTTGAGCCACATGTCCCGCACGGTCTGGTGGACCAGCGAGCTGCCGGCGCGCAGTTCGCTGGTGTACGCCTGGACGGCCTCCTTGCCCACCAGCCGCGCGCCCCCGGTGAAGTAGGAGCCCCGCACGTGCCGGGGCGAGCGGTACTTGCCCCACAGCAGGATCTTCATCAGCGGCCAGAGCGTGAACACCCCGGACGGGCAGCGGTTGCCGGGGTCCAGCGTCCCCCAGACCGACGGGACGAGGCCGCTCTCGCCCAGCACCTCGTAGATGCGGGCGATCGTCTTCTCCTTCGTCAACTCGCCCGCCCGGTAGGCGAGCACGGCGTCGCGCGACTGGTCGAACATCCGCTCCACCCAGGGATTGTCCATCCCCCGGAGACCCCGGTACGGCGGCATCTCCAGGATGTCGAAGCATGCCGGGTCGTGCGTCTTCTCGTACGTCACGGCGGCCTGGTTCTGCGCGTTCGTGCCGTAGAGGGTGGTGAGGGTCCACACCCGGTTCCAGGCGTTCCACAGGTCGAAGTCGTCGAACGCGATGTAGCTGCAGGACACCAGGTCGTCGTAGAACCGGAACATGCGCTTGGTCCAGTGGTCCAGGTACGCGAACCGGGCGGTGTCGAAGTCGTCCTGGCGCACGGCGTCGATGAGCCGGTGCCCCAGTGCGTTGAGCGCCATCACCGTGACCGCGAGGCCGCTGGAGAAGAGGGGGTCGATGAAGTCACTGGCGTGCGGCAGCAGGCACCATCGGTCGCCGACCACCTTCTGCGAGGCGAACTGGGTCCGGTCGGTGGACACGTACGGCCGGACCGCCCGCGCCCGCTCGAACTGCCGCGCCACGCTGGGGAACCGGCGCACGTGCCGCCAGAACTCCTCCTCGGCCGAGACGTCGTCCGGGCGCGGGTACCGGTCGAGATCGAGATTGAGCCCGACGCTGCACAACTCGCTCGTGCTGGTCGACTGGTTGTCGAACGGGATCACCCAGAGCCAGCCGCCCTGGAACATGTGATGGAGCGTCCCCTGGCTGAAGGGGCTCGGCATACGGTGCTGTTCGCGCGGCGGCGACACCGCGTCGAAGGGACGCACGCCCACCATGTGCGTGAAGATGGTGCGTGAGCGGGTGCGGTACGGCGGCTCCTGCCGCAGCCCGAGCCGCTCGGGAAGCATGGCCCGCATCCCGCCGGCGTCGACCACGTACGACGCCCGGAAGCTGCCGCGGTCGCGGGTGACGAGAGTGGCACCGTCCTCCTCGAACTTCACGTCGTCGACCATGGTGTGGGTGTAGGCGGTGACGCCGTACGACACGGCGACGTGGAACATGTACGCGTCCACGTCCTGCCGGAAGTAGTGCGAGTCGGGGCCGAGCGGCGGGCCCCAGGTGGGGTACTGCGTGCACTCGTCGGGGCGGGTCGGCTCGCCCTCCCGGTGGTAGACGAAACCGAAGTTCCGCTTGACCCCGCAGTTCGACGACACGTGGCGGCGCAGGGCCGCGTTGGTCGCCAGGTGCTCGATCTCCGGGACGTCGTAGCGGCGGGCCAGGACGCGCAGCCCGAAGGTGGTCTCGGGGACGGTGGACTCTCCGATGGCGAACCGGGGATGGCCGCTGCCCTCCAGCAGCAGCACGCGCACGCCGTGGCGGGCGAGGACGGTCCCCAGCATCGTCCCGCCGATGCCGCCTCCGACGATGGCGACATCGAAAACACGCTGGTCTTCTTGCATGTTGGCGGTTCCTTTCGCAACGGGAAGGACGAGTTGCCGGTCCGGCCGGTCACCGGGGGGCGACGGGAGAACGCGGCAGCACCCGGCGCAGCCCGCAGGCCGCCACCCGGGCCAAGAAGGACACGGCGAACCAGGGAGTGGGCGCCAGATCGGCCAACCGCTCGCGGTCGCCCGGCACGTGCCGCTCCCCGCGCCCGGTGACGTCCAGCCACGCACCGAAGTGCAGCAGCCGCGCCTCGGGCCCGGCGTCGCGCGCGGGAAACGGCCGCATGTGCTCGCGCACCGCACGCGTCAGGGCGGTGCGCCGCCCCAGGCCCACTTCGTGCCGGGCCAGGAACGCGTCGAGCAACTGGGCGGAACGGCCCGGGAATCCGCCGCGGCCGAGCCCCGAGCGCCCCACCAGTCCGGCGTCGTGGAACGCCGCGGCGGCCAGCAGACCGACCCGGTCGTACGCCGTCCCGTGGCTGCGCGCGCAGGCGTCGGCCAGCAGGAACGTCCGCAGGGAGTGCACGGCGAGGCGCGGTGGCAGTAGCCGGCGCATCTCCGTCAGAGCGGCGCCCGCCAGTGGATGCCCGAGCAGCTCCGCCAGGGCGGGCCGGTCGAGCAGGGGCTGCCATGCCGCGGGCAGCCCCTTCGGCGGGACGAAACGCGAACCGGCATCACCCGCACCGGAATCCGATGCCTCCGGACCCCCGGGACCTGCGGCCATGACCCAACCCCCTTGCGCTGCTGCCCCATTGGCAGTGTCCGTCTCATCTGTCTTTACGCTCGGACAGCACCTCGACCCCCGTTTCAGAACGCGTTCCGACCCCTCTTTTCAAGAGATTCGAAAAAATGAACCCTATTTACTCCATGGAGTGAATTCTTTCCCCCGGGCGAGGGATCGTTGCGGGATTTGATGGACGTGAGACTGAGAAGTCCGATCCGCCACAGCCTCATTCTCGAGGAAAGGGAGAACTCCATGAGCTTCCTCAACCCCCGCCTCCCCGGCGTCAACTCGGACGACGTCGTCACCGACGTCACCGAGGCACCGCACCGCCTGGGCGCGATCGCCCAGGCCGGGGGAGCGCAGGTCATCGCCACCGTCGACGTCCAGGCGGGAGAAGACGACTGGAACGCGCCGCCGAGCGAGGAACATCCACGTCCGGTGGTGCTCGTGCACGGCACCTTCGGCAACCGCGGTTACACCTGGAGCACCGCGACCCCCCTGTTGCGCGAGCACGGGCACCGGGTCTTCCGGCTCGACTACGGCCAGCACGGCAATCCGGTGATCTTCGGCCTCGGCGACATCAAGCGTTCCGCGCGGCAGCTCGCGGAATTCGTAGACGAGGTGCTCCGCCGCACGGGCGCCCAGCAGGTCGACCTCGTCGGCTTCTCCCAGGGCGGCATGATGCCGCGCTACTTCCTCAACGCGCTCGGCGGCGGGCCCAAGGTGCACAATTTCGTCGGCATCTCACCCAGCAACCACGGCGTCACCGCCCAGGGCCTGATGAACCTGGCCCGCCAGATCCCGGGGGCGGTGGAACTGCTCGAACAGGGTGCCGTCGGAGAGGTCGTGCCGGCCTGGCCCCAGCTGCAGCACGACCACCCCTTCCAGCGGGAGCTGGCCGATCTCGGCGAGACGACGGAGGGGGTCCGCCACACCGTCATCGCCACCCGGTACGACGACGTGGTCACCCCGTACACCTCATGCGCCCTGGAACAGACGGAGGGGCGCTACGTCAAGAACGTCGTCCTGCAGGACATCGACCCGGACGACCACACGCCGCACGTGAGCATGCCCTACAACGCGACCGTGCTGAAAGAGGTCCTCGCCGCGCTCGCCTCCTGAGCGCGGCTGCCGTCCAGCACGACGCGGGCCACCAGCGCCGGGTCGTCGTTCATGGGGACGTGGCCGCAGCCGGGCAGCCGTACCAGGCGGGCGTGCGGGATGGTGCGCTTGGCGCGTATGCCCTGGCGGGGCAGGAGCAGCCGGTCCCGGTTGCCCCACGCCACGGTGACGGGGACGCCCGGCACGTCGTCGGTGAACAGTACGCTCCGGCCGGCCCGCAGCGTCTCGGCGAACCCCTCCGCATGCGCGAGCGCGAGGGTCTCGGCGACCACGGCCTCGGGAGAGCGCCGGCCGGGGCGCGCGTAGATCGTGCTGGTCAGGGCGGTGCGGCCGAGGGCCGTCCGGGACAGTCGCTCGACCAGGGGGAGCGGCAGCCCCCGCGCCGTGCGGCGCATGCCCGTCAGGACAGCGAAGGCGTAGCGCCGCTCGGCCTGGGACCAGAAGCCGGCCGGGGACAGCGCGGTCACCGACCGCACCAGGTTCTCCCGGCCGAGCTCGAGCGCCAGCAGGCCGCCCAGCGAGTTGCCCGCCACGTGCGGGCGGTCGAGGCCCAGCGCGGCACAGAAGGCGCCGAGTACCGCGTTCGTCGTCGGCAGGTCGTGCGGGAGGCCGTGCGGCAGCGCCGCCGACTCCCCGAATCCCGGAAGGTCCACGGCGATCACCTCGCGCTCGGTGGCCAGGATGTCGACCACCGGGTCCCAGGCCTGCCGGTGATGACCGATGCCGTGCAGGAGGAGCAGCGGCTCGCCGGCGCCCACGCGCGCGTAGGCGAGGGTGATGTCCTGCGGGCCGTGCCCGGTGGGGGCCGTGAAGGAGAGCGTTGCGGACGACATGGGACTCCTTGTCGGGAACACGTAATGGATCGACATGGGGTAGACAGCTTGTCAGTAAGTACTACTGGTGGGTAGCCCCGGTGTCGGGCGGGCCGATTCCGCCTGGACACCGCGGGTGTAGGTTCCGATTAGAGATGTCGTTGTCCAAGTGATGTGTCATCAACTTGTCGTCTAGAGACCCATCGTCCAGGGGCGGCCGTACGCGAACGACCTACGTCATCTCGGTTCAAGAACCACGCTTTCGGTTGGTTTATCGCGCGCTTTCAGCAAGTTTGCGCTGGCAGCCCGCCATTGTCCCCGTGTCGGTATCACCTGCACAGGGAGTTGCCGTGGCACGCGTGCCCAGCTGGGAGAGTGCGACAGAAGGTCGGACGGTTTCGGTCCGCTATCGGCAGGCAGACGGTCGACTGGTTGAGACCGACCTGGACCGCCTCGTTGTCGGCGAGGTGAGCGGTGGTGTGCCGGTGCGGGATTTCCGCTGGTACAAGGGCCGTCGCCACTACTCGGGCTGGTACTACGCCGCCACGGTGCAGCGGCTGGTGGCCTACGAGAGCTTGCTGGAACTAGCTCGAATCTTGCTGGCCGACTTCGACCACAGTGTGGTGGAGATCGCATCCCAACCCTTCCATCTGGCCGGCCGTGACGGCGACCGGCTTCGACACCACGTCCCTGATCTGCTGCTTGTCCATGCCGACGGCCTGGTGACCGTCGTCGATGTCAAAGCCCCCTCACGCATGAAGGACCCGAAAGTGACCGCACAGTTCACGTGGACGCGACGCGTGTGCGCTCGACGCGGGTGGGCCTATGAGACCTGGTCGGGCGGCGATGCCACCGTGGTGGAGAACGTCCGGTTCCTCGCAGGCTTCCGGCGCCCTCAGTTGCTGGAGATGGACTGGGTGCCGACGGTGCTTGCGGCGGCACGAGGCCAGTCGACCGTCGGCGGAATCGAAGCGGCCCTGGCCGGTCGGCTTCCAGTAGAGGTGATGCGTCCGCTGGTGCTGCACCTGATCTGGTCCGGAGCGCTGGTCGCGGACCTGCGCCGTCCCCTGGCGTCGACGACCACGGTCAAGGTGGCGTTGTGAACGGGCAGGCAGTGACCGTCTTCCCCGGAGTGCGACTGCTCTACTGTGGCGACGTGGTGGAGGTTGTCGAGCTGGAGGGTCTCGCCGCCACGCTGCGCAACGAGCGGACAGGCGAGTTCAGCACGCTGCCTCTGGGGCGGCTGGCCGCCGGTGCCCGGTCTCTGGAAGAGAGGCATGAGCCAGAAGTGCAGGGGGCGTCTGTTCTGCTGGCGAACCTGTCGGCCTCCCAGCGCGCGAAACTACACGAGCGCGCGGGGCACGTCCGGGAGGTGCTGACCGGCTACCGGTCCGGAGATGTGGGCCGGGCCCTGAGCGACGAGCCGCGTGAGCAGTTCAATCCCGATTTGCCGCTCGGTGAGCGCACCGCGGCCAAGGCGGCGGAGCTGGAGGTCTCGCCCCGGACCATCGACCGGTGGGTGGCGGCCTACCGGGAGGTCGGCGAGGCCGGACTCGTGGACGCTCGGGCCCTCATGGGCCGGGGTTCGCGGGTGGATCCGCGGTGGGACGAGGCCCTGCGCCGGGTGCTGGCGGAGTTGGTGAACGCCTCCACGCCGACCCGCTCAGCAGTGCTGCGCCGCATTGAGGACCAGCTGACTGAGGAGTTCGGCCGTGGAACGGTCCCTCTGCCGTCCCGCAGCACCGCCTACAACCGCCTGGCCCGGCTGGCGAAAGGTACGAACGCTGTCTCTGGCAGCGCCAAGGCCCGTCGTTCGATTGCGGATCGCCCCCGCGGCACCTACGGACGGCTGCGGGCGACACGGCCGGGCGAGTACGTGGTGCTCGATACGCAGGATTTGGACATCTACGCGATGGAGCCGGTCACCTGCCGGTGGGTGCCCGTGCAGGTCACGGTCGCCCAGGACCTGTTCTCCCGCTGCATCGTGGGGTTGCGGGTGACGGCGTGCTCGACCAAGGCGGTGGATGTCGCCAGCGTGCTGTTCGAGGCGGTCTGCCCGCCGATGGAGGACGCCCGTTCTGAGCTGGCTCCGTATCACGGGCTATGGGACCAGGTGGTTTTCACCGAGGAGGGCCTGGTCCCCGGCAGGGGGCTGTGTCCACCGGAGACGCTGATCATCGACCATGGTCGCGCGTTCATGTCCGCGCATGTCATCAGCGTCTGCACGCGGTTGGGCATGTCGATCCAGCCGGCCCAGCCGAAGAAGCCGACGGACAAGCCGACCGTCGAGCGGTTCTTCCGCACTTTGCGGGAGGGGCTGATCCAGCATCTGCCCGCCTACAAGGGCCCGGACGTTCACAGCCGGGGAGAGCGGATCGAGGATCAGGCGTTCTTCTACCTCCACGAGGTCGAGGAGATCATCCGCGAGTGGGTCAGCGAGGTGTTCCATCGCCGCGCGCATGAGGGACTCGTCGTCCCGCAGTGGCCCAAGCTGGAGCTGTCCCCACTGGAGATGCTACGCATCGGACTGCACCGGGCCGGACGGCTGCGGATGCCCGCCACGGCTGAGCTGGCATTCGAGTTTCTGCAGATCAAGCCCCGCACCATCCAGCACTACGGCGTCGATGTCGACGGCATGCGTTACAACGGGCCCGCACTGGACGGCCGCCGGGGAACGACCAGCCCCTACGGCGGGCGGCTGGCCGGACGGTGGCCCATCCGGGTCAATCCCGACGACGTGCGGTTCGTCTACTTCCAGGACCCCGACGACGGCTCCTGGCATGCCCTGCAGTGGGAACATGCACCCGCGCTGAGCATGGCCTTCAGCGCCGAGGCCGCCGCCTATGCCCGGCGGCTGGCCGCCCGCACCGGACGGCACATCGACGCCTCCGAGACCCTGGGCGAACTGCTGGCCCGCTGGGACCAGGGGCTGGTCACGGATCGGCGTGAACGCCGCATGGCCGTGCGGTTGTCGGCCGAACGGGCCGCGCTGTCCCTGCCCACCCTTCCTGACCAGACCACGGCCACCGCCCGGCCCGAGCTGACGGTGGTACCAGATCCGCCAGCTGGGGACAGCGACGACGAGGAGGAGATCTTCGATGCACCGGAGGACGAGGACTACTACGCGGACGCCTTCGAGGTGATCGAATGAGGCAGCCCAACCTGTTCAGCCTCTCCCGCAAGGAGGGCTGGCGCCGCTTCGTCGACGAGGCACCACGCAAGCGGCCCGAGATCCTTACTCGGCGTCAGCTGGAGGCCCTGAGCGAGGAAGCGGCCGAGGACTACAACGACGCCCGGCACGACTGGCACGCCAACTTCGGCATCGTCCAGACTCCTCAACTTGCCGCTGTTCATAATGCGTTGGACGAGATCGTTGCGGCCAACCGGCAAGACGGTGACCGCATCCGTTCCGCGGCCGTCATCGATGCCCTGCCCGGCCTGGGTAAGACCACCGTCGCCAACCTCTTCGGCCGCACCTTCGACCGCCAGCAGATGCGCCGCCTGGGCCCGGTCACCGACGCCGGGCACGAACGCGTCCCTGCCTTCCGCGTCGGACTGACCTCCAACACCACGCTGCGGACCCTGAACCGGATGATCTGCGAGTTCTACGGCCACCCGGCCACCGACCGCGCCAACGCAGCCACCCTGGCCAGCCATGCCCTGGACTGCGTACTGTCCTGCGAGACCCAGCTGGGCATCATCGACGACATCCACTTCATCGACCTGGACCGCCGCGACGGCCTGGCGGTCTCCAACCACCTCAAGTGGCTCGCCAACGAGCTGCCGGTCACGTTCATCTACGTCGGCGTGGGCCTGGCCGAACGGCGCTTCTTCGCCGACGGCCTGAGCGGCAAGAACGTCGCCCTGGCCCAGACCGCTCGGCGCTGGACACGACTTGAGGTCGCCCCCTTCTGCCTCAGCACCGACCACGGCCGGCGCCACTGGCGGAGCCTGCTCAAAGCCACCGAACGCCAGCTCACCCTTGCCGATCACCGCCCCGGGATGCTCGGTCGCAACGCCGACTACCTCTTCGAACGCACCAGCGGGCACATTGGGTCGTACTTCACGCTGGTCATGCGGGGCTGCTACCGCGCGATCCGCACCGGCACCGAAGCTCTCACTCGCGACCTGCTTGATGAAGTCCGCCTCGATGAAGCCTCCGAGCAGGCTCGGCAGCAGTTGGCCGCCGCCCTCACCCACGGCACCCTCACCGGCACCCAGGCGGCCTCATGACGGCGCCGCGAGTACTGCCCTTGCGAGTCGCCCCGCTGCCCGGGGAAAGCCTGGACAGCTGGCTGGAAGCCCTTGGCCGCCGCAGCGGCCTGTCGCTACCTGCCCTGATGGACATCCTGCGTCTGCCGCGAGTGCTCACCACTCGCCTCCTGGTCACCGGCCTGGAGCCGGACGTTCTGCGGAATCTCGAACGTGTCACCGACCTTCCCGAAGGACGCCTGGATGCACTGGTGCTGGACCCCAACTTGCCCTGGGGCCCGCAGCGGCAGCCCCGATGTTGCTTCTGTCCCAAGTGTCTGAAGGAACGCGAGGGCCACTGGCTGCTGCGCTGGTGGCTGCCCTGGGTGTTCGCCTGCACCACCCACCAGGTGCTGCTGCATGACCTCTGCCCGCGCTGCCACACCGCACCGCGACGCCATCTTCCCCGCGGGAACCACCTCCACCCGCCGGCCACCTGCTTGCGCAGGATCCGCAGTGGACCCGTCTGCGGCACCGACCTGACCACCGCACCCTCTACCGTGCTCCCGGCCGGCCACGCTCTGCTCCAAGCCCAGCACTGGATCGACGATCTGCTGGACCGGCACGACCTCGCCGAGGCCCACACGGTCTTCTCGGACTTGAACGCCTGCACGTCCTGGCTGCAACGCGCGATCCGCACCACGGATCTTGAGGATCTGGGCACCGCGGTCGTCGAGGGCTGGATGCGGCAGCCGCCTCCGAGCCTCCAGACCCGTCTTCAAGCGCTCTCACCAGCGGTCCGAGGCATCATCGCCCACATCGTGCGTCCCGTCCTCGCAGGCACCGACGCCGAGGCCATCGACGCCATCCGCCGACTACGGCAGCAGCAACCCACGGCATCTCCGGCACCGCGGGGGATGGACTTCCACCAGTGGCGTCGGCTATCCGCACCCGCCCACCGGCGGTTCCTGCGGGCCGCCGACTCAGACATGCGCTCTCTGGACCGGCTCCGCCTGCGGTCGGCCACCCCTCACGCCGGACACCCCGCGGTCAGCTCCCCCCTGTCAACAGACCGCCTCCGGCATGTTCCCCAGGTGCTCTGGCCGGGCTGGACCGTCCGTCTCATGCCGCACGCAGGTATCGACGAGGATTACTTCCGGGCCATGGCCTGCGCACTGCTTCTGCTGCCCCGCGAACCACAGCGCACTCCGCGCGAGGTCACCGACCGGCTCCACCCCTACCTGTCGGGCACCATGGCAGTCGTGCTGCGGCGGATCACCCGCATGCACCCCGACGTGCTGATCGCGCTCTGCCGGCTCGCCGACCATCTCGACGAGCACCAAGGCGCCATCGACTACCAACGACGCCGCGACCTCGTCCCTCCCGAGCCCATCAGCTACGAGGCGTGGAAACAGTTGTGCTTCGCCACCGGTACGCAGCCCGGTGAATCGCTCAGCCAGTCCGCCCAGACCCCTCGAATCGTCCAGGCACAGCGCTACCTCCACCACCTGCTGACCGGATCGGACCTCGCCGACCCCGCTCACCCACTGGCCTGGCAGTCAGCCCGTGACCGCAGCCGCTACCTCGCCTTCCTTCCCACCCTCACCCTCGACCAACGACATGCCCTGCACACCCACGCCCGCGCTCTCCTCGACCGGCTCGGCATCGCCGAGGCCCTCACCTGGGAGCCACCCGAACAGTGCGCCGCCGGTCTGTCGCTGCCCGGCCGCCCGCTCACCGACATCAACTTGGACGCCCTGAAGCACATCGTGTTCGCCGAACAGCGCACCCCTCGTGAGGCGGCACGAGAGCTGGGAACAACCATCACCCACGTCCGTTTCGGCCTCGAACGCATCGGCGCCGAGCCCCAGGAATGGACCAGCCGGCACTCGCCACTGGCCTCCTGGCGCCTGCGGAAGCGGGCGCAGACGATCCTCACCGCCGAGTTCTTCGAGCGGGAATACACCCAGCAGGGGAAGGCCCTGGCCCAGATCGCAAAAGAGGTCGACCTGCCCCGGGGCATCGTTCTCGAACAGGCCAACGCAGTCGGGCTGACGATCTACTACTCCAGGCGTCCCGTCCCGATCGACGAGAACTGGCTGCGCGAGCAATACCTCACCCGCAAACGCTCCACCTACGACATCGCCCAGGAGATCGGAACTGAGGACGAGACCGTTCGGCGCCGACTCCGGCGGCTCGGCGTTCCCCTGCGCCCGCAGGGTGTTCACAGCCGGACCGTCATAACCGCCAAACTCGACCGCTCCGTCCCCCGTGACGTCCGTGCTGCTGTCGAAGCAACGCTGCACGGCTGGCTCCGGCTGCACCGCTTCCAGATCGCCATGGCCTTCCCGAACCTGGCCACCGCCAGCGCCTACCTCGCATGCGAACGAAAGGCCCTGACCACACAGTTCAAGCGACTGGAGACCGACATCGGCCACACCCTCTACTACCGATCCGTCCAGACCAGACCCCACCGCCCCACCCTGCGCGGCCACTCACTGCTGCAGGCCCTCGCCCGACCCCAGATCCAGAAGCTGATGAACGACGCCCTTACCCCCGACCAGATCCGCCCCCAACCTGACGCCGCGTCCCTCGCCGAAGCTAAAGCCGCCGCCCGCCGCAGGCGGCCACGCGGCCCGCTGGCGCCCTTCGACGGCATCGCCGTCGAACGCATCCGCATCCATCAGGAAACCCTCACGCTCCTCAACGATCTTCTCTCCCACGCCGACGAGGAGAGCTACGGAGCACAGATCCACGCCCGAACCGGTCTCTCCCAGGGAACTGTCTCCGACCAGCTCAGACGCCTCCAGCGCGCGGGATGGCTGACCAGCCGCCCCGAGGACGATGTCTCCTGGCGCACCCGGGCACCAGCCACACGCGGCCCAGGCCGCCGCCGCACATACCACGCGCTCACACCCGAAGGGCGCCGAGCCGCGGAGCACGAACTCCAGCAACGTTCGACGCAACTCACATCGCTGCCGGCCGCAGCGGCAGGGAGCGAAATCAGTGGAATGCCTCACAGTGCCCCTATCGGTTAGAGAACACCTCCGTTGGCACGGATGTTCTGGCCCGTCAACCACCACCCGTCTGGCCAGGCGAGGAAGGCGACGACGTCCGCCACGACGGTGCCTGGACCGGCTACTGTCGTCGCTCATCCCGGAGCGCTACGGGGTGTACGCCACGATCCCCTCGGCCGGCGTGGTCGGCGCGCTCGACGACCTGGTTCGGTCCCTGACCCCGGCCGCCCGGGCGTGTGTCATCGAGCGGCTTGCCGGCAGGGGTGGCGTCACCGCCGATGAGCAGACGCTGCTGTACGCGGCCCCCACGTCCTGGTGCACGACCGGGCCGCCGTCCCGCTGGTGTGGGAGCGGGGCACCCCCGTCCCGGGTCACGCCAGTGTGATCGACAGCGGTGGCTGCAGGAGCGCCACTTCCATGCCGTACAACGCCTGTTCGCGTCCGAAGCGGCGGGCGGCCCTGGAGCACTCACGCTGACCCGGCACTCGGTGCCTCCCTACACCATGGCGCGGGGTGGGGACATCGGACTGCGCGCATTCCTGGGTGGTGGCCCGACGGGTGGGCCGTTGGCCCCCGCCGCCCGTCACGATCTGCGGCTGCTTTGGACCGAAGTGCCACTGGAACTCGCAGAAGTCTTGGCCGCTGAACGACAGTCCGGTGATCGCGCTGGTAGTCCTGGAATCCTGAATGCCGCAGCCGCGTGGGGCAAGTATGGTTCTCGTGCTTTCTGACTGTCGGGTCAGGATGGCTGCAGGCGGAATCGCCAAAGGCGGAGGACGCGCTCCTGCCCCTGGTCCCAGTAGTCGTTGGGGACAAGCTGAGTCATCAATGCCGGGCTGGGTTCCCGGCGGAGAGCGGTGATGTCACCGTTCTCGGTGGTCGTGGACATAAGAAAACGCCGTGTGTAGAGGCTACTGAGCGCTCCAAAGAAGGCGAAACCCTGCCGGGTGTAGGCAGCGAAGGCTTCCTCATCGCCGTCAGGGGCAAGGTTGTAGTCCAGTCTGACGATGCGGCCGTCACCGTCGGTGTGGGTTGCTTCTTCTGGCACCCATCCGGCGTATTGGGCGAGAAACCAAGCCAGTTTTTGCTCCACGGGATCGGTGATGACCTGTCCCTCGATAGTCAACTCGAGGCCGGTGACCGCGACCTGACGCTCACCCTCCTGCGCGTCTGGTCCGGTCGCCGGCTGCTCCTGCTCGGGGTCGAAGAGTACGGAGATGGTCAGTGGCCACCGCCCCGCGAGCGTCGCGTCACCGAGGAGGGCCATCTCGTTGCCCCTCATGGCAGATGAGATTGAAAGGCGCCGCTGCGCTCCCGCCTTCTCGAACCTGGAGGGATCGACAAGGGTCCACAGCTTGGGCCTGGCCCAGAAGTGGGCGTAGAGCAGGCGCCCGCCCGTCATACGGGCGTAGGCCTGTGCGGCGACCATGTCATCGGCCCGTACTTTGACCTTCCCCTCCATGCCAGGCGCTACCGTCTTGACCTCGACCAAGAGCACAGAGCCGTCACGCAGTACGATCCTGAAGTCGGGCGGCAGCAGCTTGCCCTGGGCATCATCGAAGTAGTACAGGCCCACATCCTCGGTCTTGATGAGGCGGATCGCACCCAGCGCCACAGTCACCGCCTCAAAGGCGTACTGCGTCTGGTGCCCCTGCAGCCGGGAAATGTTGTCCAGCGACTCACGCAGTGCGCGGCTGATAGCCGCGATGGTCTCCGGGTGCCGGTCCCGCAGGAGTGCAGATGTCTGGCCGTCCGGTGGTTCACCCAAGGCCAGCTCGATCAAGGGCAGAACCTCGATCCCCAGCTCACCTTTCCTGCCCCGTTTCAGCACCATGATTCCCCTCCAGATCGCTACGCTGGTCGCAGGTGCGGCGCTTCCCCCCGTGGCGCCGCACCTCCCGCTTTCATGGGCCCGCCGGTACCGCTGCGGCAGGCGGACATCGGGCGTCTAGCCGCCGCTGACCTGCTCCCCCTCACCCTCCCGGCGGACAGGCCCGGCCAGCGCTTCGGCCTCCTGCACGAGTCGGTCCGCAAGGGTGAAGTCCCCCAGCTCGACCGCAAGCGCGGCGCGCACGAACGTGGCGAGTGCGATGCTCTCGTTGCGCACCTCGAAGATGCGGAACACCCCGTCCGCGTACGCGGCGCTGTGTCGGCACCGGGCCTGCACGCAGTAGCCCTCGGCGGCCAGGGCGAGCCGTTTGAAGGCGGCATTCTTCTCGTCGGTGAACTGCGCGGGACAGCCCAGGTGGTCCAGCGTGATCCGGACGTGGGCGCGCATCTCGGCCGGGCGGATGGTGAGCCGTCCGCCGCCGGGCGTGAGGTAGCGGCCCGGCGTCACCGGGCCGTACGGATGGATCAGCGGCAGATCCTTGTCCACCACGTGCTGGGCGGGCAGTCCGTCGTACTCGAAGTAGGGGCCTGCACTGCCGTTGTGCTCGATTGCCATGCGGTCCTCGTTTTCGGTCGCGGAGCGGGCACCGGGCCGCCTCATCACGCGCTGGTGACGGGCACGTTCCGCAGCAGTGCGGCGGTCATCGCCAGGAGCGTCTCCGCCTCGGCCCGGTTGTACTTGAACGTCTTGGTGACCACGTCGTTGTGCAGGGCGCCGCAGGTCTGGCTGTACAGGGCGTCCTGGATCCGCCACCATCGCTCGCTCTGGTTGCACTGGTTGCCGAGCTTCTTCGACCCGGGGTTGTCCCAGGTGACGTTCTCCCGGACCCACTCCAGCGCCCGCCTGACCTGCAAGATGGACGCCAGGACCTCGCCGATGGTCAGCAGCCGCTGCGCCTCCCGCAGTGTGCGGCCGACCTCGTCGCGCTCCGGGTCGCCGAGCGGGTACGGCACGGCCATCTCGAACGCCGCGGACGGCCCCAGCTGCGCGAGCTGCTGTTCCCACCGGCTCTTGGCGATGGTGATGTGCGCCGTGTCCTGGGCACTCCCCGGGTAGCCGGACGCCTGCGGCAAGGTCGCATTGAGGTCGATCTCGAACCGTACGTCGCCAGCGCGGCCCTCCTCGATCGCGTGGACCTGAAGCGACGTCAGCGAAAACGACAGGTTCACGCGGTGGACGATCACCGTCGGGGTGTAGGCCAGGTTCGCCGTGGTCCGGGTGAGCCGGGAGCGCTGGCCCGTCGCCTCAAAACCGAACAGGTCCGCCTCCAGATCGAGGATCTTCCCTGCATCGGTGAAGGGCGACACCCCGACGGCGACCTGGACGCTCAACTCGTGGGCTCCCAGTGCGCGCTTCAGCCATGTCTGGTCGCTGCTGACCTCTGCGGTGAACCGGATGTCGTCGTCGAAGCGGAGTTCCTGCATTGCTCCCCCAAAGGGCGTGTCGATCACCTGATTCTGCCGGGTCGGCTGCCGCATCACCGCGGTTTTCCCCGGCGTCGCCCAGCTCCGCGCCGAAGGACACGAGTCCGCGACAAGGGCATCGTCCGACTCTCCGTAAGGAGCGGCGCATCCGCCGTCGTGGGGCGGGTCGTTGTGTTTGCCGCCCCGGCCGGCGGGGGCGGGATACAGAGAGGGAGCTGGGATGGGTGTGAGGGACCCGTACGACGAGATGAGGCACCATGCGCGAGGCCAGGAAACGCTTCGCCGCCGATCGTGAGGATGCGACGATGACCGTACTCAAGGATGACGGGGTCTACCGGCACTTGCGCCTTCACTTCCCCAAGGCGTCCTGGGGCTGGTGCGAGATCGTCACCTGGCCCGAGATGCTCATCCTGCGGGGCCCCTACTGGTCCTTCAGTCGTGTGGAGGACATGTTCGACTTCACATCTGTCCTGTGGCCTCCATGCACTCGGCGGCGGCGCGCGCTTCGGCCCGGCGGTAGGACAGCCCGGCCTGACCGTGGAAGCCCGGAATCATCAGCGGGTCTGGGCAAGCTCCAGCTCTGAGGCGAACATCAGCGTGGCGGCCCTAAGAACTGCATTGGCACGGCGCAGGTCCCGGATTTCGCGCTCCAGCTCGCGCAGCCGATCGTCCCCTGGAACCTGGGCCGTGGGCTCACGACGGCTCGCCTCGGCCTTCTTGACCCAATGCCGCAGTACCTCAGGGTGAATCTTCATGAGATCGCCGACGGCACCGACCACGCCAACACGGTCCGGGTCCTGTGCGCGGATGTCGAGCACCATGCGCACCGCACGTTCCATGACCTCGGGCGGATACCTGCGCTGAGCGGGCACGTCGTTACCTCCAAGCCGTTCGGCACGGCCGGACTTCTGCCACGGACTGCAGCCTACTGATCTGTCTCCACACGCTACTGGAAGAATTATGCACAGCTGTTCATGGTGGTCAAAGAGGCGCGAGTGATCAAGTCGGTGTCGTGTCTCCGTCTCTGCCCGACCCTGTGCTCCACGCGTTCGGAATGCACCTCCGGCGCATTCGCGAGGATCGCGGCATGACCTTGGAGGAGCTGGCAGCTCATAGCGACCTGAGCTTCCGCGGAGTGGTCTATATCGAGCACGGCCAGCGCAATCCAAGCTTGACGACCCTGATCAATCTTGCTCGCGGCCTGCACGTCCAACCTTCTCGTCTACTGGCCGTCTTCGATGTCGAGCAAGGGACATTCCCGGAGGCTGGAAGCCCGGCGCAAGATTGAGGCCAAAGACTCAAAAATTCCCGGCGGTAGCAGCGTGCCGGCGGCCCCAGGCATTGCGAAGGTCCCGGCCGTCTCGATCGGGGCCCCGCGATGTGCTGTCCTGCTACTGGATACCGAGGTCGTGCCCGCCCACGGCACCATGCCTCAGCCGATCGTCACGGTGACACTGGCACCGCTGCCAATCACGACCAGTGCCAACGTGATGGCGCCCACCACCACAAGGATGCTGATCAGGCGGTAGTCCGGCACTCCTCCATGATGGCGTACCGGACGGTCCGCCACCACTCCTTTCCCAGCTTCATGCTCCTCACCTCCTTTGTTTTGAAGCTGAGTTGAGCATCCCAGCGGCGAGGGACCAGACTTCCAAGTCACTACGCTGTACTCCAAGAATGCACAGCGCGCTACAAGACGCTTTGGGGACAGGTCCACTGGCCGGCCGGACCAGTGCTCGACTACCTGACGTGGCTGCACAAGCTCTACGAGGAAGCAGGCAAGCCGGGATCGGCGAAACTGGGCCGTGCCATCGGGTGCGCGCACACCACAGTCCTCAGTCTGCTCAAAGGGCCTCCGCCGGAGGACGACACGTACGCGTACCGCCTCATCGGGTACCTGGCGGAGAACCCGACGCAGAACTCCGAAGAGGAGTGGGACGGCGGCTGCCGTCACTGGCCCGGGAGCGTCACGTGGCGATTCGGTGCGGAGTACCGGGGCCGCCTGGCCTGCGACGCGTACCGCCGTGATGATCCACCGGTAACGGCCACGCCCAGGGGGATCGAACCGCGGCCGCAGAGGCTCGCTAGGTCCGCGCTGTCGTCGACGCCGCGGAATTGGTGCGCCACCCGGAACACCGGGCCCAACCACCGTTGGATCCTGCGGAGCGGCGACACCGTGATCGGCTCCATGGAGTCGATCTACAGCGACGGCCTCCCGCTCCGGGCGTAACGGCTGGACCGGCTACCTCGGCACCCACCCCGGCCCGCGCTGCAGGACCCGTGAGCAGGCACCAGCGGACCTGGCGGCGCGCTGGGTCCGGTTGGTCACCGCCGCACCGAGGCGCACCATCACCAGCGACTCCTGACCACCGTCAACGACCGGGGGACTACCTGGGCACCTTGTAGGCCGCTTTGTCCATGCACGCAGGTTTCTGCTGCTCAAGATCATGGGAAACCGCTTGGCTTTCCGAGCTGTTGCTGTTCACCGTCTCCCAGGATCTGGGGCAGCCCTCAGACTCGTGGCAGGATGCACTAGGGGCGGTAGGTGATCCAGGAGTGGAGAGTTGGCGCGGGTGGGTGTCGAAGAGCGTGACGAAGCGGACGTGTTCACGCACGATGCTGCGGTGCCGGCCGTAGGGCAGCTGGTCACCGTACGCAACCGTCAATGGGTGGCCACGGCGGTGGAACGTTCCTCGATCGCAGTCGAGCAGCCGGGCAGCCCACTACTCGCCGAAGCCCAGCACCTGGTCTCTCTGGTGTCCGTGGATGGTGACGCCGGCGACGAGGAGCTTCGCGTCCTGTGGGAGCTGGAGCCCGGTGCCACGGCTCGTGAGCAGCACGCCCTGCCCTCTCCGGCTGCAGGGTTCGACGATCCGGCGAAGCTGGACGCCTTTCTGGACGCGGTGCACTGGGGTGCGGTGGCGACGGCGGACAAGACGCTGTTGCAGGCGCCCTTTCGTTCCGGGGTCAAGCCGGAGGACTACCAGCTCGACCCAGTGGTGCGGGCGCTGCAGATGCCGCGTACGAACTTGCTGATCGCGGACGACGTCGGCCTTGGCAAGACCATCGAAGCCGGTCTGGTGATGCAGGAGTTGAAGCTGCGACACCGGGCCCGGACGATGCTGATCGTGTGCCCTGCGTCACTCACCCTGCAATGGCGCGATGAGATGCGGGACAAGTTCGGTCTCGCCTTCAAGATCGTGGACGCGGAACTGCTGAAGGAGCTGCGAAGGTCACGCGGCCTGTACGCGAACCCGTGGACGCACTATCCGCGCTTGATCGTCTCGATCGACTGGCTCAAGCGCGAGCGGCCGCTGGCGCTGCTGCGCTCGATTCTGCCGCCGGTGCCCCAGTACCCGCGAACCTTTGATCTGCTCGTGGTCGACGAGGTGCACACCTGCGCGCCCTCGGGCTCGGGGAGGTACGCGGTCGACTCTCAGCGCACGAACGCGATCAAGACTCTGGCCCCGCACACCGAGCACCGGCTGTTCCTCTCAGCCACCCCGCACAACGGCTACCTGGAATCCTTCACTGCACTGCTGGCACTGCTCGACAGCCACCGCTTCGCCCGCACGCTCAAGCCCTCGGAGGAGGCCAAGGCCCAGGTGATGGTGCGCAGGCTGAAGCGGGACCTGCCGCCGAAGTGGGACGGCAGCCCGCGTTTCCCGGAGCGCGACCTCGACCATCCCCTGGAAGTCGCCTACGACGCCGCCACCCGCGATGCCTACGCGAAGCTCGATCAGTACGCGCAGTCCCGTCGAGAGGCGGTCAACGGGCAGTTGGCGCTGGCAGGCATAGCTCCGAGCCGCGCCGCAGACTTTGTCGTTACGCTCCTCAAGCGCCGCTTCCTATCCAGCCCAAAGGCCTTCGCCAACACGGTGGAGGCCCATCTGCAGACGATGCTGGCCCGGGAGCGGCAGGACGAGCCCGAGCGGGATGGTGACTCCGGCGCGCACACGACGTCGGAGAAGATCCTGGTCAAGATGATCGAGCAGCTGGACGAGACGGCGGAGGACGACACCGCCTTCGAGGAGGCCGCGCGGGAGGCCCTCACCACCGCCCGCCGGTTCGTCCCGCCGCTGTCCCCTGCTGAGAAGACCCTCCTGGAGGAGCTGCGCGACTGGGGGCTGCGCAACTCGGACAAGGCCGACGGCAAGTTCACCGCGTTCCTCGGCTGGCTGCGCAAGAACGTGCAGCGGAACGAGACGGGTGCCGATGGTGTGAAGGGCCGCTGGGACGGCGAGCGGGTCATCGTGTTCACCGAGTACCGCGACACGCAGCGCTGGCTGTACGAACGGCTGATCAGCGCCGGGATCCCCCACGAGGCCATCGCCCAGCTCTACGGCGGCCAGGACCTTGACGAACGCGAGCGCGTCAAGAACGTCTTCCAGGACGACCTGGATGTCGACCCGGTGCGCATCCTGCTCGCTACCGACTCTGCGAGCGAGGGCATAAACCTGCAGAACCACTGCCATCGCGTACTGCACTGGGAAATCCCGTGGAACCCCAACCGCCTCGAGCAGCGCAACGGCCGAGTGGACCGGCACGGACAGACCGCCGCGAAGGTCGAGATCGTGCACTTCGTCCCCCAGGGCTGGGATCGGCAGCGCGAGGAGGACACCGGATTCACCGAAGGCACCCTGGAGGACGCGATGGCGTTCCTCGGCGTCGCGGTCCGCAAGGTCGAACAGATCCGCACCGACCTCGGCAGCGCCGGAGACGTGATCGCCAGCCAGGTCGAGCAGAAGATGCTCGGCAGGCGCTCCAGCTGGCAGACCACCGACCGGGAGATCCAACGCCGAGCCGGCAAGGCCGTACTGAAGATCGAACGGAATCTGGCGCACGACCTGCAGCAGGCCCAGGACCAGCTTACCCGGACCCGCACCGAGCTGAACCTGAGCCCGCAGACGATCGAGCGGGTAGTGCGCACCGCGCTGCGGCTGGCCCACAACAAGGACTTGATCGACATGCCGTCGCCCAAGAAGGTTGCCGCGCGCTGCTTCAGACTCCCCGAACTCAAGGGAGATTGGGCGCAGGCCCGCAACAACGGCCTGCGGCACCCGGTGAGCGGCAAGGAGCGCCCGGTAACCTTCGACCAGGACTACGCTGGCCGCACCGACGTCGTGCTGCTGCACCTGAACCATCCCCTGGTCGACCTGTGCCTGCGCCTGCTGCGCGCCGAACTGTGGTCCCAGGGCGAGCACGGCGACCACCTGACCCGGGTCACCGCCCGCGTCGTCCCCAGTGACCTGCTGCGCAGCCCGGCGGTGATCGCACACGGCCGTGTCGTGATCACCGGAGACCGCGGCGTGCGCCTGCACGAGCAGATCGCCCTGGCCGGTGGACTGATCGAGCACGGCAAGCTGGCCGTGGAGAAGGACTCCGACGTCCTGGAGCGCTGGCTCGCCGCCGCGTCGCAGGACGCACCGCCGCCCGAGCTCCTCGACCGGCTCGCCGGACTGTGGGGGGCGCTGGAGGCACCGCTCGGCAAGGCACTGGCGGTCGAGTCCAACAAGATCGTACGCAAACAGCGCAAGGTCCTGGCCAAGCGCTGCGAAGAAGACGTCAAGGCAATGCAGACGGTGCTGACCGAACTGGAACGCAACATCCGCGAATCCCTGGACTCCAGCCCGCAGTGGCAGCAGATCTCTCTACTCACCGCCGACCCGGAACGCGAGCAACTCAAGAAGGACCACACGGAACTGGAGGCACGCCGCGCGGCCATCCCCGCACAGCGCGACTCGGAGGCCGCTGCCCTGCGCCACCGCTACGCCGACCCGGTCGCCCGCCGCTTCCCCGTCGCGGTCACCTTCCTCGTCCCCGCTTCCTTGACCGTAAGCGCTACCGCACACCAGGCAGGCCGCTGATGCCAGCACGCACCCCGAAACTCAAGCAGCAGACCCCGATCGAGCAGCACGGCGAGTGGCTCAACCTACTGCGTGCGGACGGCCCCTTCATCAGCGCGAAGATCCTCGCCGAGGCATTCCCGCAGGGCCTCGGCGTCGTCGAAACCGCGCTCCGGGCCCGCCTCCGGCAGGCGTGGGCCGAGCTCCAAGCCGCGCCGGAAACCCTGTGCTCCGCCTGGCAGAACCTCGTCCTGGAGGAACTGCTCGACTACCGCGGGCAAGCGCTGCGCCAGGGCTCGATGCTGCCACGCGAACTCGCCGAAGGCTCCGGCACCCTCCCCGACGCGCTACTGATGGGCCCGGCCGACCCGACCAGTGGCCTGCCCGGCGCAGCCGAACGCGCCCTGATCTACCGCCGTCCCTGGGGCGAATCCCTCACCCGCGCCCGAAAGGGCCTGCCGTCACTGGTTGAGCAGGCTGCCGAACTGTGCCGACGGCGTGCCGTCCCCCTCGCGCTGCTCACCAACGGGCGCCTGTGGGCCCTGGTCCATGCACGACCCTCGACGCCGACGTCCGTCGCCGTCTTCGACGCCGACCTCTGGTCCGAAGAGCCATTGCTGCTTCGCGCCTTCGTCTCCCTGTTGGGAGCCCGCTGCGCCGCGATCGCTCCGAAGGACCGCGACGGCAAGGACACAGACTCCCTGGGCGCCCTGTTCACCCGCACCGCCCAGGACACCACTGCCGTCACCAAGACTCTCGGCCGGCAGGTCCGCGCGGCCGTGGAACTCCTCATTGCCGAGCTCTCCCGCCGCGACCGCGAGGCCGGCGGCAGGGCGCTGGCGGACGTCGCCCCCCGCACCGTCTACCGTGCCGCCCTGACAGTCATGATGCGCGTCGTCTTCCTCCTCTACGCAGAGGAGCAGGCGCTGCTGCCCGCCGACGATGAGTTGTACGCGGAGTCCTACTCGGTCACCAAGCTCTACGAGCGCCTCGACCAGGACGACGCCACCATTGCGGACCGTGAGTGGGCCGCCTGGCCCACCCTGCTCGCCACCTTCCGGGCCATCCACGGCGGCGCCCGCCACCCGGACATGTGGATCCCCGCGTACGGCGGATCACTGTTCGACCCGAGCAGGTTCCCGTGGCTGGAACGGCTGAAGGTCAGCGACCGCGTCGTCTTCGCCATGCTCGAAGCGCTGATCATGCTCAAGCGCACCACCACGACCGGCAAGAGCGCGCCACCGGAGCGCCTCTCCTACAAGGGCCTCGACGTCGAACAGATCGGCCATGTCTACGAAGGCCTCCTCGAATACTCCGCCGTCCGCCTCGACGAGACACACCTCGGACTCAAGGGCAAGTCCGGTAGCACCGCCAAGCTCGCCGACCTCGAAACCTGGCACGCCACCAGACGCCTCCAGGCTGAGGTAACCAAGCTCGCCGGACTGACAGACAAGCAGTTCACCACCGCACTGGCCACCGAACCGACCGGGGAAGAGATCGGCCAGCTCGACGCGGCCTGCGACAATGACCCCGAACTCGCCGCCCGCGTCAGGCCGTTCTTCGGCCTGCTGCGCCGCGACCTGCGTGACGAGCCGGTCGTCCACCCCGTCGGGACGGTCATCGTCACCCAGGTCGGCGACCGGCGCGACTCCGGCACGCACTACACCCCGCGAGCCCTCGCCGAAGAGATCGTGCTCCATACCCTCGACCCGCTCTGCTTCTCACCCGGCTCTCCAGACGGCATCCCGCGCCCTGCCGACGGCATCCAACCGGCCGAGTGGCGAGTACGGCCGGCCTCGGAACTCCTGGCGCTCAAGATCCTCGACCCCGCGATGGGCTCCGGAGCGTTCCTGGTTTCGGCGTGCCGGTACCTGTCCGAACGCGTCGTCGAAGCATGGGACCGCGACGGAGTGCCGGAAACGGTTGCCGCACGCCTAGGCGAACAGCTCGAGGACCGCGACGCCCTGCTCCTCGAAGCCCGCCGCATGGTCGCCGACCGCTGCCTGTACGGCGTCGACAAAGACGAGATGGCGGTGGAACTCGCCAAGCTCTCGCTGTGGCTGGTCACCCTCGCCAAGGGCCGACCCTTCAACTTCGTCGACCACGCCCTGCGCTGCGGCGACTCCCTCATCGGCTGCCTCACGGTGGACCAGATCGAGGCCTTCCACCTCATGCCCAGCGAAGGCCGGATGAAGATCCGCCTCACCGACGAGATCGACAAGGTCATCGGCCCGCTACTGTCGAGGGCCGCGGAACTGCGCCGCGACATCGAGGAACACGAGGTCTTCGACATCCGCGATGCGCGGGACAAGGCGGCGAAGCTCGCCGAGGCTG
Organism: Streptomyces sp. CCM_MD2014; assembly: GCF_000772045.1. Classification (GTDB taxonomy): domain Bacteria; phylum Actinomycetota; class Actinomycetes; order Streptomycetales; family Streptomycetaceae; genus Streptomyces; species Streptomyces salinarius. Next base: position 7,409,906 of record NZ_CP009754.1, read on the forward strand.
AGTCGTTGACCGAACGGCTGCGGCTCGCGGCGGACGCCGTGGTGGCAGCGAAGCTGTCAACCGCGATGACCAAGTCCGACGACGCCTACGGCGACCGCCTCGCCTCTATTGCAGACCTTGTTGAGCGGGCACTGCTGGACGACAGTGACGCGGAGGCCGAGGCCCGTGCCATTGTCGACGGCTGGCTCCTCGGTCCCGCTGGCGGACCGCGCACCGCACCCCTGCGTCCGCTGCATTGGCCGCTTGAATTTCCCGAGATCATCGCTGACCCGCTTCGAGGCGACCACTGGTTCGATGCAGTAGTGGGGAACCCGCCATTCATCGGCGGTACCGAGATCAGTAGCCGCATCGGAAAGGACAGCCTCAGCTACATCGGCCAGGTCATCTCTGACGGCTTTACTGCTGGCGGCCGCGCCGACTTGTGTACGTACTTCCTGTTGCGTAACTTGCAACTGGCCTTGAACCGGCGCACTGGGCTCATCGTCGTGAATACGATCGCGCAAGGCGATTCGCGGCAGGTTGGCCTCGTCAGGGCAATCACCTATGACAGGAAAATCTTCCGTGCAGTCAAATCCCGGCGCTGGCCTGGCGAGGCGAGCGTTTTCGTCTCACTAATTTGGCTCGGCAATACTGGCGGTGGCGAACAGGCCATACTCGATGGTGCTCAAACACAAGGAATTAGTTCAAGTTTGACTAAGCCATCACGAGTATCTGGGGCACCTCGCCCACTAGCCGCCCACGCTGGCCAAGCTCCCAATGGATACCAGGTTCGCTCGTCATTTGTAATCGATAAAGCGCAAGCTCAGGCCCTGTTTGCCGCCGACGATAGAAACAGGAAGGTAGTATTTCCTTATCTCATCAACGATGAGGTGAACAGTGATCCCAGATATCGCGCATCCAAATGGGCAATCGACTTCGATGGCATGACTATCGATGAAGCTCGGACCTTCCGAGAAGTGTTCGAACTGTTGGAGGGTCGTGTTCGTCCGGTGCATTCATCCGGAGCGGCCAATGCTCCACGCTGGTGGCAGCACCATCGGCGGCGCCCGGAGCTGCGTGCGGCGATCGCTAACTTCCCTGTGGTGCTCGTGATCGGTCGTCATAGTAAGTATGGAATGCCATGCTTGGTCCCCAACAAACAGGTCTATTCCGACTCGCTGGTTGTCTTCTGTGATGCTGACCAGCACGGGCAGCTCGCGCTCCTGACCAGCACCTGGCATTTCAACTGGTGGACCGTCAAGGGCGAGTCGACGCTGGAGACGCGGCTTCGCTACACCCCCTCCGATGGATTCGACACTTTTCCCCAGCCGAAGCTCACTCAGCGAATCCGTGCCGCAGGTGAGGAGCTGGACACCTACCGTCGCCATGTCCAGCTGTCGCGGACGCCGCAGCTCGGCATGACCGATCTCTACAACGAGGTCCATAACCCGGCCAACCACGACACCGACATCCAGCGGCTACGCGAGATCCACGTCGAGATCGACGAAGCCGTGGCCGAGTCCTACCTCGCGCACCCTTTCGCCGCACAGTTCGGCTGGACGCCGCTCGCGCTGAACCACGACTTCCACGAGACTGTCCACGGCCTGCGCTGGACTGTCGATCCTGATGTTCAGATCGAAATGAACGACCGCCTGCTCGAACTCAACCATGCCCTCTACGAGGACGAGGTCCGCCGCGGCCTCCACAGCAAGAAGGGTTCGGCCAAACCCAGGAAGGCCGCGGCCCGCAAACCGCCCCATGCTCCCGGGGACGTGCTCTGGTAGCGGAGCCACCTGCTGCTTGGCAGCGATCCGTCTGCCTTGTCAGCGTCGCGCCCTATCGTGGTGACCCATGAGCGACATGTTGCCGACGACGCCGCCGAGCGGTCCGATCCTGGCTGTCCCGTCCCCTGGTGAGATCCGGGACGAGCTGGCCGAGCTGGTGGTGCGGGACCTACTCGGGCCGGTGGGCAGCGAGATGGAGGAGGTCGCGGACGCTCCGACGGATTGGTATGTGCTCGGGCGGCTCGCACCGAACGGCACCACGATCTTTCCGGAGGAGCTGGACGCCCCACTCGGCGACAGCAGGCTGGCCGGCGCGGACGAGGGGGCACCAGACGCGGATGCGCCGAACGTGCCGAGCCTGAGCCCGTCTTCGATCGGGTTCACCGCGCGGGTACGCGGTGACGCGGACCGCTTGGAGGTGACCGGTGAATGGGCACGCTATGTCCGCGCGCGCTCGACGGATCCGAGCGTCGAGAAGCTGATCTGGCGGCGTGAGCCGCACACCGGCAGCGTCCCGGTCAAGCTGGTCGAGGGTGCCGTGGAGCCGCTCGTTCTCGACAGCGAGGACGAGAAGATGGTGTTGCGTGGACGGGTACGTCGCTTCGAGGACGACTGGCTGGTAACGCTGTTCCTAGTCAACACAACCGAGACCGATTCCAACTCCGCGCTGCACTGGGCCTTCCAGGCCGAACTCTCGGCGACCGGGGCTGAGGGCGCGGCGGTATTCCTTCCCCGGCACGAGCCCGGCTCCGGCGGCGACAGCGCCGACCGAGCCGAGCAGCGACGTCTGGCGATGGCGTACCGGTTCAGTCCGGAATTCGCGGTGGGACACGCCACCGGCGTACGCGCGACGGCAAGTGACACCGATCCGATGACGGCGGTCGCGATTCGAACGAAGGCCGCACCGCAGTATGACATCGCGCAGACCGACGCCCCGTCAGCACACAGTGACCCGGACTTGCCGGAGTTGGCCGATCTGCTGGTCGACATGAAGGTGCTGGCCACGTGCGAAAGACAAAAGCTGCGCGCGGGACTGATGCCGCTGGTGGCCGGCTACCGGGCATGGATCGGGCGGTCCGAAGGGCGGGTCGGGCAGGAGGGCCAGCACCTTGACGAGTACCGGACCCAGGCAGGTGAGGCGCTGAGAGACGCGAAACGTGCAGCGGATCGGATCGAAGCGGGGATCGAGCTGGTGCTCGAGAACGACGACGCTTTGACCGCGTTCCGGTTCGCCAACAGTGCGATGCACCTGCAGCGCATCCACACCCGGGTCGCCGCGGCCCGGCGCCGTGACCCATCCCGCGATGTCGAGGGGGTGTTCCTCCAGGAGGACCAGCCGGTCCACCGGTCTTGGCGCCCGTTCCAGCTCGCGTTCCTGCTGCTGAACCTGCCTGCGCTGACGGATCCGGCGCACCCGGAGCGTGCCACGGGGGCCGAGGCGGTGGCGGACCTGCTGTGGTTCCCCACCGGTGGCGGCAAGACCGAGGCATACCTCGGCCTGACTGCCTACACTCTGGCCATCCGCAGGCTTCGACCGGATCTTGGCGGTCTCGACGCGCGTCACGGGGTCGCGGTCCTCATGCGCTACACCCTTCGGCTGCTGACGATCCAGCAGTTCCAGCGCGCCACGGCGCTGATCTGCGCTTGCGAGGTCCTGCGCCGGGCGGACGAGACGCGGTGGGGCACGGAGCCGTTTCGGATCGGGTTGTGGGTCGGCGGAAAGGTCTCTCCGAACACGACCGACCATGCCGATAAATGGGTCAAGGACGTACGGAAGGCAAGTGGGCGGCCCAATCGGGACTCGGGCTCGCCCTACCAGCTCACCAGCTGCCCGTGGTGCGGCACGAAGATCGAGAAGGGACGCGACGTCGAGGTCGACATGACTCTTCGCCGCACCTACCTGCGCTGTCCGGAGCTGTTCTCCTGCCCGTTCGGCGGCTGGGACCCGAACGGGGAGGGCCTACCGGTCGTCGTGGTCGACGAGGAGATCTACCGGGTCCTGCCGAGCCTGGTCATTGCGACCGTCGACAAGTTCGCGCAGCTGGCCTGGAACGGGCGCACCCAGGCCTTGTTCGGGCGGGCGTCACGACACTGCTCACGCCACGGGTATGTCACGGCACAGATAGCGGAGGAGAGCTGGGAGGCCGGCAGCCACATCGCGGAGGGCCGCTACCGGGCCGCGGCGCTCACCGCAGCCGCACAGGTGCGTCCGCCGGATCTCATCGTCCAGGACGAGTTGCACCTGATTTCAGGCCCCCTGGGATCACTGACCGGCCTGTACGAGGCCGCCGTGGACCGGTTGGCCACCTGGGAGTACGCACCGGGCAAGACGGTGCGACCCAAGGTGATCGCCTCGACGGCCACAGTCCGCCGCGCGGAGCGGCAGATCCACGCCCTGTTCGACCGGCGCACCGAGGTCTTCCCGCCACAGGGCCTGGAGATCGGCGACAGCTTCTTCGCCCGTCAGCGGCCTGCCGACTCGCATCCAGGACGCCGCTACATCGGGATCTGCGCGCAGGGGGTGCGCACAAAGTCCACGATGATCCGCGTGTACGTCGCCGTGCTCGCCGCCGCTCAGACCGTGCACAAGAAGTACGGAAGCAACCCGGTGACCGATCCGTACATGACGCTGGTCGGCTACTTCAACAGCCTGCGCGACCTGGGCGGCATGCGTCTCTCCGTGGAGGATGATGTCTCCACCCGACTGGAACGCGTCAACGAGCGCGGCCTGTCCCGGCGCTACGACTTGCGACTCGAGGAACTCACCTCACGTCTGACCTCGGAGAAGATCAAGGACATCCTCGATCAACTGGAGTACACCTTCCCCAAGGTGAACAAGCTGACGCCCATCGACGTGCTCCTGGCCACCAGCATGATCGCCGTCGGCGTCGATGTCTCCCGCCTCGGCGTCATGGTCGTGGCCAACCAACCCAAGTCCACCGCCGAGTACATCCAGGCGACCAGCCGCGTCGGCCGTGCCACCCCGGGCCTCGTCTTCACCGTGTTCAACTGGGCCCGCCCACGCGACCTGTCCCACTACGAGACCTTCGAGCACTTCCACGCCACCGTGTACCGGCACGTCGAGGCCCTCTCGGTAACCCCGTTCGCCGAGCGCGCCATAGACCGCGGCCTGGCCGGTGTACTGGTGGCGCTGGCCCGCAACCTGGACGCCGGCGACAACGGCAACCTCGGCGCACAGACCTTCGACACGCACAGCAGCAAGGCCGACCACATCGTCCGCTACCTCGAACGCCGCGCGGGCGAGATCTCCACCGATCGCACCGTTGCAGCTCGGGTACGTGAAGAACTCGACAGCATCCTGGATCTGTGGGCGCGCGAGCAGCGACGCCCGGCGACCCGGCTTGCTTTCGACGCCAAAGGCAAGGCCGACGACATCGTGGGACTGCTCCGCAGCCCGGACGCCGGCCCTTGGGGTCCGACAACCTGCCCGACCTCGTTGCGCGAGGTCGAGCCGGGTATCCGTCTGGTCCTGCGAGCTGCACCGGGCAGTATCGACGACCATGAGAAACACCCCTTCCTCCCACGTACGACCCCGGACATTGATGGCGTCAGGCAGCAAGGGGACCTCTCATGACCAGCACCGCGAGCGGATCACGACCGGCGGACGACCTGCGGGTCGGGGAGTTGCGGCCCAGCCAGCTGCTGCACACCTATGGAGTGGGCGCGGTCGCGGACCTGCCGAACCTCTCGGTGATGATCCTTGGACTCGACGAGTGGGCGTTGGAGCAGGCCGCGATCGTTCCCGAGGAACGGCTACTCGCGGCGGTGCGCAGCAAGCTCGGCAACCAGGTCCAGAACCTGCGGATGCCGCCGTACACGCCGGAGGACCCGAACGACTTCAGCGGCGCCTGGTCGCGGATCGGCGTTCCGGTCGCGGTGTTCCCGGGCTGGCTGCGGTGCACCGACAATCGCTGCAACCGGCTCGCACCGGCTGACTCCGGGCTCTTCCATCTGCTGCCGAACAGCTTCGCTCCCGACCAGACCCGCTACGTCCACTCCTGCCGCGAGAGCGGACGCAGGCGGCCTACCGCGGTACCGGCCAGGTTCGTCTCGGCCTGCCCGGCCGGGCATCTCGACGACTTCCCGTGGATGTACTTCGTCCACCGCGGCGCGCCGCACGGGTCGGATCACACGCTGAAGCTGGTCGAGCGCGGCACCACCGGTGAGGCGGCGAACATCTTCGTCGAATGCTCCTGTGAGGTGAAGGCCCGCTCCATGGCCGAGGCCATTGGTACCCGCAGCGAGCTCGTCCTGCCGGCCTGCCGGGGCCGGCACCCGCACCTGGGGACCTTCGAGCCCTGTACCGAGCAGACCCGGACCATGGCGCTGGGCGCCACGAACGGCTGGTTCGCGATGCAGCTGCGGGTCTTCTCCCTGCCGCACGCCGAGAACCCGGTGGACAGCGCGGTCGCCGAACACTGGCCTGGGCTGCAGGTGGTGGCGGACCTGCCACGCGAGACCGCCCGCCTGGTCCTGCCCACCCAGGTGATGTGGCCGCAACTCGAGCGCTTCGGCGCGGACGAGGTACTGAACGCGATCGCCCGCCACCGCGACGAAATGCAGTCCGGCGCCGTCGAGGACGTGGACGCACTGGACATTGCCGGCCCGGAATGGCTCGCCTTCACCGGCCGTCCCCAGAGCCACCCCGATTTCAGCGTCAGCGACGAACCCGTACCGCCCACCCACCGCAATTGGCTCAGCCAGGTGCGGCTCGTCAAGCGGCTCCGAGAGGTATCCGCCCTGTACGGGTTCAGCCGGATCGACGCACCGGAATGGGGATCCGCGACCAGTGGCGGACCGGTGCAGGAGGAGAACCGCGCACCGCTGACCAGCTCCGCGCCGAGCTGGGTGCCATGTGCGGAGACCCGCGGCGAGGGGATATTCCTTCGCTTCGACGAACAACGGGTCGCCACCTGGGAACAGAACCCGGACGTCATCCGACGCGCCGGCATCCTGAGAGCCGCACACCGGAAGTGGTGCGCCCAGCGCCGGACCGCCGCGGAGTGGCCGGGCATCCGCTACCTGCTGCTGCACACCTTCGCCCACGTCCTGATCCGCGAGTTCGCCCTGGAGTGCGGCTACGGCGCCTCCGGCATCGGCGAACGTATCTACGCACGCTCCGGCAACGACCCGATGGCCGGGATCCTGCTCTACACTGCGGCCCCCGACAGCGAGGGCACCCTCGGAGGCCTGGTCACCCTCGGCGGGCAGCGCCGACTCGGCGCTCTGATCGACCAAGCGCTCGAGGCCGCGCGGCTGTGCGGCTCGGACCCCTTGTGTGCCGACCACAACCCGGTCGCCCACGGCCGCCTGCACGGCGCAGCCTGCCACGCCTGCCTGTTCGCCGCGGAAACGTCCTGCGAACGAGGCAACCATTTCCTGGACCGCGAACTGCTCGTCGAGACGTTCAGCGGCCGGCCAGGCGGGTTCTTCACGCCATGACCGGCCACGATGCCGGCCAGGCCGCGTCCTCCCTTCCCGAAGTGATTTCCGGGCTCGTCGCCAGCCTCCCCAAGACCCATCTCGCAGCCTGGATTGGGGTCTTGCGCACCATCGCCGTTCCCGACGATCAGACAGAGTCCCGTCTCATCGCCGCGCATCCCGGCGCGGGACTCGGGTCGCGCGCCGCTCTGTTGCTGTCCGCCTGGAGATCCACCGATCCGCAACTGCCGGGGCCCGCTCTGGCCCTGGCCCTCGAAGCTGCCATCTGCCGCTACGAGCAGGACCTCGCCTCCCACCATGTCGACATCGTCGTCTCCGGCCCGCTGAGCGGTACCGTGCCGCTCAGGCTCACCGCATCCGCGGCAGTCGAGGTCATACGGGCGGCGACCCGCACGCTCCTGGTTACCAGCTACGCCGCATTCGGCATACAGGAGATCGTCAACGAGATCACAGAGGCCGCAGACCGTGGCGTCAGCGTGAACCTGGTCCTGGAGACCGCGCGCTCCGCTGGCGGCAGGCTGCACGGAGAGACCGACGGGCGTATCGCATTCCATGCACTGCGCTTCCACCCGGACGTGCACTTATGGCAATGGGCGAACGCCGAGCGGCGCGGCTCTGGCGGCCGACGCGGCAGCATGCACGCCAAGGTCATCGCCGCTGACCGAAGCACCGTCCTGCTCGGCAGCGCGAACCTCACCGACAACGCGTACAACGACAACCTGGAGGTCGGTGCCGTCATCCGCGACCCGATCGCCGTCGGCAAGCTCGTCGATCACTTCACCACCCTGATGCACTCAGAAAGCAGCTCGCTTGTCCGATTGCCGTGGATACCCTCCCAAGGAAACGGAGTAGACGAGAGCGTCGGACGTACCTGAACCACGATCAGGTGCCCTACGGCTCACGCGCCCACCTCTGCCCGGTCCGGGCCTGACGCTGGTGGAAGGAGACCACCGGGCTGACCTTCGAGGAAGTGCGACCTTGGGGAACATCGATACAGCGGTTCTCGGTGAGATCGATCTTGGATGACAGTGAGGCCGGCGGGGGCCCGTGCGGGCCCCCGCCGGGGCCGTCGCTTTCAAAGACGGCGCTGAGCCCAAAAGATGATTAGACTCACGCACCCCGACCCGGCGCCATAGGCAGCTCCGAGCAAGAATCGCCTGCTCATGACCTTGATCTGGCGGCGCTGCCACTTGATCGTCCGCTGCCAGCGTCCCGGGGGTTCGACATCCCCATGAGACATGGGATTAGCATGCACTGTGGTTCTCCAATCCGTTGCAGAGCGGCAAAGGGAATCGACAGAGGGCCCCCTCGGCACGGTTTCTCAGGCCATGTGCCGGAGGGGTCCTTTGTTTGCCTGTCATCAGGGACTCCTGGGGGCTCAGGCAGGGGACTTCCCCACGAGGAGCGATCAGTGCCCTGCTTAGGGAAGTTGACGACCCGTCATGCGTCAACCTTGACGAGCTCCCACCAACTTGACGACCCGCGATTTTCTGATCTCGTTTTGATAACGAGACTCCCGAGGAATCCGCCGCCGCAGCGTGCAACGCACGGCCCTGGTTAGTGCCGTGCGGCACCCAGCGCGGCTCAGTGGCGGATGGTCTGCAACCGGCTGCCGGTCTCCGCGATGATCCAAAACGACCAGCCGTTCCGGCTCGCACTCACCTTGGGGTTCTGCGCGCGCAGCACCGCAGCGGCTGCGCCACTCGGGGACTTGTACCGCCCCTGTGCCGGCCCGTTCGTCACGGTCACACTTTCCGTCGCCGGATCGTACAGCCCCTCGATCCGCACCCCTTCGTACAGGGCGTAAACATCGATCATCCCCCTCTGATCGCTCTTCTTGGGAGTGGAAGAGCGCTGGAAGTGCTCCACCAGCCTCTGCACTGCCTCGCTCTCAGAGACCCCCCAGGCCAGCGCCAGCAGTGCCACCTGGTTGTGCGTGGTCTCCGTGATCTCCATGCACACATTTCTTCTGGTACTCACGGCCGCGATCATACGCTCTAGACAGCTATGCCCGCAGCTGTTTCTTAGAGCCGAAGAGGCGGTCGCCGCCGGTTCTGCAAATGACCAGTTGAGAGACGTCCTGAGTGCTGCACGACCGACGCGTTGGCCCAGGTTGCCCGTCGCAGAAGGCCTCTCAGGACCGGCTGGTTCTGCGAGGGAGATCTGAGAGGCGACTGACCGCCGTAAGGACGTTGTCGTTGACGGGATGCGCGGGGCTGACTGCAGGCCCTGACCGGTTTCCAGCCGCGCCCGTCGAACTTCACCAGGCCCCTGGGCGACGGCTAGGTGCTTCCCTGTCCGGCCGGGCCACGCGTATGGAGGGGACGGTGCCGAGCCAGGGCGGGCAGAACCGGTCGCTGAACCAGATCGAGGCGGTGCCGTCGGCCCGCATCTTCTCGGCGCGGGCGGTAATGCCTGCGCCCGTGATCGGCGCGAGCTGGGCTTCCAGCGCCGTCCCGGGGCGTGGGGAAATCGGCGGCACGGTTTGGGAAACGATCTTCGGGAGCACCGGCGTAGCTCCTGACCAGCGGCTTCCGTCGGTGTCCCGGTACGCCTGAGGAATCTGACAGATCGGCTGGACGAATCCACCGACAAACCGCCTGGACAGTCACACGAAGGCGCAGGTCAGTGCGACGCCCGACGACATCTCAGATCGGAACCTACAGCGGGACGCGTCCGCTGGGATGGAGTGGTGAGCACCGACACCGCGACCGACGTCTTCGAAGAGCACCGGCCCGTCCTCCTGGGCGTCGCCTACCGCATGCTGGGTCGCCTGGCGGACGCGGAGGACGTGGTCCAGGAGGCGTGGCTGCGCTGGTCCGGCGCCGACCGGGCCGCCGTGCGCGAACCCCGCGGCTACCTGGTGCGCATCACCACCCGACTCGCCATCGACCGGCTGCGGCAGGTCAAGTCGCGCGGCGAGACCTACGTCGGCCCGTGGCTGCCGGAGCCCTGTGTCACCGACTTCGGGGACGCCGTGCCGGACGCCGCCGAGCGGGCCGTCCTCGCCGACTCGGTCTCCCTCGCCGTCCTCGTCGTCCTCGAGTCCCTGTCCCCGCTGGAGCGGGCGGTGTTCGTCCTCAGGGAGGCGTTCGGTTACCCGTACGCGGAGATCGCCGCCATGCTGGAGCGCGGCGAGGCCGCGGTGCGCCAGCTCGCCGGACGCGCCCGCAAGCACGTCGACGAGCGGCGGCCCCGCTACGACGTGGACCCGGTCCAGCGCCGAGACCTCACCGAGCGCTTCCTCGCCGCCGCGGCCGACGGCGACCTGGACGGCCTGCTGGCCACGCTCGCGCCGGACGTCCGGCTGGTGGGCGACAGCGGGGGCCGGGCCAAGGCGCCGCTGCGCGTGCTGGAGAGTTCCGACAAGGTGGGTCGCTTCCTGCTCGGTGTCGCGCGGCAGGGCGTACCCGACGCGTCCTTCGACTTCCTGGAGCTCAACGGCGGCCCCGCCGTTCTGGTCCGCTCCGGCGGCAAGCCCGACTCCGTCGTCCAGGTGGACGTCGCCGACGGGCGCATCCAGGCGGTGTACATCATCCGCAACCCGGACAAACTGGTGTCCTTGGCCGACGTCGTCCGACCTGCGTAGCCCCTCCGCCCCCTCGCGGCCCCGGCCCCGTTCTCCGACGGGAGCCGGGGCCGTCCGGTTCGCGGGATTGGTCTTGACCAAGGGGGTGGGGCGTTTTATGGTCGCAGAGAACTGCAACAACCTTTAATAAACAAGGGCGTCAAAACGCCGCCGGACCACGGCGATTGCGGAGGACAGGGTGGGGACCACGCAGTTGGAATCGGTGCCGGAGCCCAAGTACTGGCACCTCAGGACCGTGCTCAGCGAGGCCCTGGACTCGGAGTTCGAGGTGGGTGAGATCCTGCCGAACGAACGCGATCTCGCCGCCCGCTTCGGCGTCGCCCGCGCGACCCTGCGCCAGGCCCTGGAGCAGCTCGAGCTGGAGGGCAGGCTCCAGCGCCGGCGCGGCGTCGGTACGACCGTGGCCCCGCCGCGCGTCGGCGTGGCCGTCGGCACCCGGGAGCACGCCTGGCCCGGCACGGCCGACGACGCCTGGCAACCGGCCGACTGCGCCCTCGCGGCACCTCCCGCGGCCGTGGCCGACGCTTTGGAGACGGGCCGCGACGAGCCCGTGCACATCGTCCGCCGCTCCCGCGTCAGCCACGGCAGGCCCGTCGCCGCCGAACTGCTGTACGTCCCGGCGTCCTCGGTGCCCGGTCTGCCCGCCATCGACGCCCCCTCGGGCGCCGCACGCGCGCGTGCCGTGCTGCGCGAACTGCAGCGCGGGGCACTGGAGGGACGGGAGAGCGCCGTCGAGCTGGGCTCGGCCGGCGCGGACGACGCGAAGGAGCTGGACCGCCTCCCGGGCGCGCCCGTCCTCTTGGTCACCACCCGCTACCTCGCCGAGGGCCGCACCGCCGCGCTCTCCGTCGCCACCTACCGCGCGGACACCTGCCGGCTGACGTTCGGCGACTCCGGCGACGTGGAAATCCACCACAGCCCCCAGACCCAGGCCTCCTGACCACCGCGCCCCACGGCCTGCCGCCGCGGGCCTCGCCCCGAGCGGGCCGGGGTGTGCGCGTGCCGGGTGCGGTGCTCACCGGCTGACGGCGTCGGCGCTCCGGCGCGTGTGTTCGCGCCGGCCGGTGTGAGCGGGCCCTGACGGGCCACCGCCCGTGGCCGGTGCCGGGCGGCTGCCGGCGCGTGTCACCACATCTCCCGGGCTCACGCCCACCGGGCCCGTCCCCGACGGCGGCCGCACGGGTGCCCGCGCCTCGCCGGGTGTGGTGGCCCGGGACGGCCGGGGCGGGCCCCGACCGCCCCGGGGCCACCAGGCCGTACGACCGTCGCCGGGGTCAGCGGCGGGCCGTCGCGCCCTCGACCGCGAAGAGTTGCTCCTCCACATGGTCGAGGGCCAGCCGCAGCGCGCCCGTGGCCACGGCGGCCTCGCCGAGCAGCGACAGGGCCACCCGGGGCGGGCGCAGGCAGTAGCGGGCCAGCTCCCGGCGCAACGGCTCCAGCACGCCGTCCAGCCCGGCCGCCCAGCCGCCGATGACGACCATCTCGGGATCGAGCGCCAGCGCCAGCGCCGCCACGTCGTGCACCAGCCGCTGGATGAAACGCTCGACGGCCGCGCGGGCCCGCTCGTCGCCCTCCCGCGCCTGCGCGAAGACCTTGGCGACGGCCTGCTCGTCCAGCGGGTGCAGCGGCTGGTCCGTGGTCGACAGCAGCGTCTCCGGCGTCACGTCCCGGCCCAGCAGGTGCAACGCGCCGATCTCCCCGGCCGCCCCGCCGTACCCCCGGTGCAACCGCCCGCCGATCAGCGCACCGGCCCCCGGACTGAGCCCGGCCAGCACGAACACCATGTCCTCGCACTCGGTGGCGGAGCCCTTCCAGTGCTCGGCGACCGCCGCCGCGTTCGCGTCGTTCTCGACCAGCACCGGGCACTTGAAGGAACGGCTCAGCCGCTCACCCAGCCCGAGACCCGTCCACCCGGGCAGCGCCGTGCCCAGGCGCACCGTGCCGTCCGCCTCGACGATGCCGGGCGTGGCCGCGCCGACCGCTCGCAGCGAACCGCGCGCCACACCGGCCCGGCGCAGCAGCTCCGCGACGGCCGTGCGCAGCCGCTCCAGGCGCTCGTCGGCCGACGCGTTCTCGTCCACGTCCTTCGCCTGGGCGCCGATCACCCGGCCGTCCAGGTCGGACAGGAGCGCGGCGACGCGGTGCGGACCGATCTCCAGGCCCAGCAGATGCCCGGCCTCCGCCCGGAACCGGAACCGCCGCGCGGGACGGCCCTGTCGCCGGGCCGTGCTCCCGTCGGCGGCGGCCTCGACGACGAGGCCGGCCTCGATGAGCCCCTCCACGACGCCTTCGACGGTCGGCCGGGAGAGTCCCGTCACCCGGGTGATCTCGGTCAGCGTCGCGGAGTCCGTCGCACGCAACGCGTGCAGTACCACGGCGGAGTTGATCCGCCGCAACAGCGACGGATCCCCGCCGGTCAGGCCTGCCAAGGTCCGTCCTCCCAGCTAGTGCGCGTGTTGGCCGGATGGTACTCGGCCCGCCGACCCCCGGCGAGCTCCGGTCCGCCGCTTCCCGGCCCGCGACGGTTCCTCAACCCGGTGCCACGAACCCCGACTCGTACGCCGTGATCACCGCCTGGGTGCGGTCCCGCGCCCCCAGCTTCGCCAGTACGGCGCTCACATGCGACTTCACCGTCTCGGTGCCGACGACCAGCCGCGCGGCGATCTCGGCGTTCGACAGCCCCCGCGTCATCAGGCGCAGCACCTCGCCCTCCCGCTCGGTCAGCCGGGCCCGCTCCAACGCCGCGCGGGCCGCCCGGTTGCCGCCCCCGTCGCCGTACTCGGCGGCCAGCTGCCGCACCGAGGCGGGGAACAGCAGGGACTCGCCTTCGGCGATCAGCCGCACCGCGTGCACGATCTCGGCCGGGCGGGCGCGCTTGAGCAGGAACCCGTCGGCGCCCGCGCGCAGCGCCTCGTACACGTACTCGTCGTTCTCGAAGGTCGTCACCACGAGGATCTTCGGCGGCCGGGCCACCGTCCGCAGCAGCGCGCGCGTGGCCTCGATGCCGTCCAGCAACGGCATCCGGACGTCCATGGCGACCACGTCCGGCCGTACCTGCCGCACCAGCGGAATGACCGCCGCACCGTCGGCCGCCTCCCCGACCACCTCGATGTCCGGCTGCGCCTCCAGCACGGCCCGCAGACCGGCGCGCACCAGGGGTTCGTCATCGACGAGGAGCACTCTGACCGGCATCCGGCCAGCCTAGATCAGCCCGGCGGCAGCTCTACGCGCACCGTCCAGTCACCGGCGCCGTCCGGCCCCGTGTGCGCCCGGCCGCCCAGCAGCGCGGCCCGTTCGCGTATGCCCCGCAGTCCGCCCCCGTGTCCCGGCGCGGCTCCCGCGTCCGGCAGCGGATTGCGCACGTCCAGGGTGAGCGCGCCGTCCGCCACCTCGATGCGCACGCGCGCGGGCACGGCCCCCGCGTGCCGCAGCACATTGGTCAGCGCCTCCTGCAGGATGCGGTAGCCCTCACGGGAGACGTGGCCCGGCAGCGTCTCCAGCGGGCCCGCGACCTCGGCGTCGACCTTGGCCCCCGAGGCCCGCGCGGACTCCAGCAGCCGGTCGGCGTCCGCGAGAGTCGGTCTGCTGCTCGCCGGCCGCTCCGACTCCCGCAGTACGCCGAGCACCCGCTCGAGATCCTCCAGCGCCGCCCTGCCCGTCTCCTCGATGGCGGTCAGGGCACGGTCGGTGAACTCCGCGCTGTTCGCCGCGCGCGCGGCCCCCGCCTGGAGGACGGCGACGGTCAGCGCGTGGCCGATGGAGTCGTGCAGCTCGCGTGCGATGCGATTGCGTTCCAGGAGTTGCTCGGTGCGTTCCTCCAGGGCGGAGAGCCGTTCGGCGGCGGACGGGCCGAGCAGCGCACGGGCCCCGGCCGTGGCCAGGGAACCGAGGGCGACCACGGAGCCGTACAGGGCGAGGAGGGGGAGCGGGGTGAGGAGAACGTACGCCCAGTGCGGCGCCGCGTCCCGCAGGAACGGTATGTCGTCCACCCGGTGGCCCAGGGCGTGCCGGACCAGCTCGACGGCGAGAATCGGCAGCCAGACACAGACGCCGGTGGTCAGGGCGCCCAGGAGCATGCGCACCTGCAGCCACACCACTGTGCGCAGCCGGTCCCGCCAGTTCGCCGAGGGCGCCACCGAGAAGGCGGAGTCCTCGTGGCCGGGCGTGAGGAGCAGACGGGCCTGCACCCCCTCGCCGGTCCGCACGGCCGGTACGAACCCGATCGGGACCAGCACCGCCGCCGGCACCCACAGTGTCGTGTCGTCGACGAGCGCCCACACACTGACCACGAGCATGGGCACCCACAGGTGCAGCAGCCGTGTGTAGGTCGTCCCCCGGCACAGCGGACGCAGAAGGCGGATCATCCCGTCATCGTGCCAGCCGCCACCGACACCGGACCTCCCCCGCCAGGGGGAGACGATCTCCACCGGCGGGGGAGGCCCCGCCCGCGCACCGACCGGCACGCTGCTGCCATGACCAGCATCGACGTCCAGAACCTCACCAAGGAGTACGGCACCCGACGAGCCGTCGACGACCTCACCTTCACCGTGCGCCCCGGCCGCGTCACCGGCTTTCTCGGCCCCAACGGCGCCGGCAAGTCCACCACCATGCGGCTCGTGCTGGGCCTGGACCGGCCCACCTCCGGGAGCGCGACCGTCGGCGGACGCGCCTACACCACCCTGTACGAGCCGCTGCGGCACGTGGGCGCCCTGCTCGACGCGGACGCCGCCCACGGCTCGCGCACCGCCCGGAACCACCTGCGGGTCCTGGCGGCGAGCAACCGCGTCCCCCACCGACGGGTCGACGAGGTGATGGAGGAGACGGGCATCGCGTCCGTGGCCGGCCGCCGGGTGAGGACGTACTCCCTGGGCATGCGCCAGCGGCTGGGCATCGCCGCCGCGCTGCTGGGCGATCCCGAAGTGGTGCTGCTGGACGAGCCGTCCAACGGGCTGGACCCCGAGGGCATCGTCTGGATCCGGGAACTGCTGCGCCGGCTGGCGGCCGAGGGGCGCACGGTCCTGGTCTCCAGTCACCTGATGAACGAGACCGCGTCCTTCGCCGACCACCTGGTCGTCCTCGGCCGGGGCCGCCTGCTGGCCGACACACCGATGCGGGAGTTCATCGACGCGCGCGTGCGGCCACGGGTCCGCGTCCGGACCTCGGACGCGACCGCGCTGAAAGCCGCACTCGCCGGGCACGGCCACGCCGCCGTGGAACACGGCGACGGGTACTGGACCGTGTCCGACGCGCGCGTGGAGGACATCGGCCGGATCGTGTCCGGCGCGGGTGTGCCCGTCCTCGAACTGACCGCGGACCAGGGCACGCTGGAGCAGGCCTACCTCGACCTGACCGCCGCCGAGACCGAGTTCGCCGCACAGCCCCAGGAGGCCTGACCATGAACCTCACGCCCGTCCTCCGCGCGGAAGCGCTCAAGGTGCTCACCCTGCGCTCGCTGTGCGGCACCCTGCTGGCCCTGTTCGCCGCCACCACGGCGTTCTCCGCGCTGGCGGGGGTGTCCGACACCTCCGACCCGGACTTCGACCCGCTGTTCATGGCGCTGTCCGGGGTCATGCCGGGCCAGATCGCGGCCATCGCCTTCGGAGCCGTCGTCGTCTCCAGCGAGTACCAGGGCAACGGCATCCGGCTCACCCTGGCCGCGGTCCCGCAGCGGGGCCGGTGGTTCGCGGCGAAGCTGGTGGTCGTCGCCGTACCGGCCCTCGCGGTCGGGCTGGTCACCGCACTCGCCGCCCTCTTCGCCGCTCGTGCCGGCCTCGGCGGGGCGGCGGACGGACTCACCGCCGGTCAGCAGGTCCGTGGCGTCGTGGGCTGTGGGATCTACCTCATGCTCATGGCCCTGTTCGCGGCCGGACTCACCACCCTCTTCCGCAGTGGCGTGGCCACCCTGTCCACCCTGATTCCGTTCATCCTCATCGTCTCCTTCGTGATCGGGGACGCGGCGGGCACCATCGCCGACTTCCTGCCGGACAAGGCGGGGCAGATCGTCCTCCGCCAGACGTACGACGGGACGCTGGGCCCCTGGACCGGGCTCGCGATGACCGCGCTGTGGGCGGCCGCCGCCCTCCTGGCCGGGTTCTGGCGACTGCGCCGCCGGGACGCCTGAGCACGCGCGGCCGGCCAGGGCCCGTCTGACGCCCCGCCAATTGTCAGTGGGGGCGGGTTTACTGGACACATGGACATCGCACGGCACCTCGCCCTCATCGACGAGCTGTGCTTCCGGCCCTTCCCGGCGGAGCACGGCCCGTCGGCCGAGGGCGCCGCGGGTCCCGGGTGCTTCTGGGCGGTGCTGAAGAGCAGTCACGGTCTCGGCGGCCGAGACCCGGCGGAGCGGGCGGTGACGGTGGAGCAGTACGAGAAGGAGCGGGACGCGCTCTGCGAACGGCTCGCACCGCGCTGGGGTTCGACGGCCCCCTGGAACCTGCAGACGGTCCTGCTGCGGACCGAGCGGGAGGAGATACCCGAGCCGTGGGCCGCCCTGAGCGCCCACGCCCGCGTGGCGTACCTCTGGGAGGTGGAGGGCACCGGCCGCTGGGCCGCCGTGGCCGTCGCCGACCGCGACGGGGCGGACGAGGTGCGGCTGCTGGCGGTGGTCACGGAGGAGGCACCACCGTGACCGTCCCGCCTACGTCTCCGGCCGTGCCTCCGCCGCGACCCGCAGCCGGGCGAACTCCTCCGCCATCGTCTGCGCAGTCCAGTGCGCGTTCAGCCCGCTCGGGTTGGGCAGCACCCACACCCGGGTACTCCCGAACATCCGCTCCTGCGGCCCGACCTGCGCCCTCCGCTCGTCGAACGCGGTCCGGTACGCGGTGACGCCGACCACGGCCAGCCAGCGGGGACGCAGCCGCGCCACCTTCGCGACCAGCAGCCGTCCGCCCTCCCGGTACTCCTCGGCGGTCAGCTCGTCCGCCCGCGCACTGGCACGCGCCACGACGTTCGTGATGCCGAGCCCGAACGACGGCAACTGGTCCTGCTCCGACGGCTTCAGCAGCCGGGGCGTGAACCCGGACAGATGCAGGACCGGCCAGAAGCGGTTGCCGGGACGCGCGAAGTGGTGGCCCGTCACCGCCGTCATCAGGCCGGGGTTGATGCCGCAGAACAGCACACGGAGACCGTCCGCGACGACGTCCGGTACGAGACGGTCGCGGGCGGCCTCCAGCTCGGCCCGGGTGAAGCGGGTCAGAGGATGGCTCCGGGGGTGTATCCGGCGGCCTCCGGGTGGCGCTTGACGATCTCCTCGATCCGGCCGACGACGACACCGACCTGGCCGGCGGCGGCGCCGGTGAAGGAGAGCTTGTCGGCCATCAGGGCGTCCAGAGCGGCCCGGTCCAGCGGGATGCGGTCGTCGGCGGCCAGCTTGTCCAGCAGCTCGTTGCGCTCGGCGCCCTGCTCGCGCATGGCCAGCGCGGAGGCGACCGCGTTCTCCTTGATCGCCTCGTGCGCGACCTCGCGGCCCACGCCGGCCCGCACCGCGCCCATCAGCACCTTGGTGGTGGCCAGGAACGGCAGGTAGCGGTCCAGCTCCCGGGCCACCACGGCCGGGAAGGCACCGAACTCGTCGAGGACGGTCAGGAACGTCTCCAGCAGGCCGTCCAGCGCGAAGAACGCGTCGGGGAGCGCCACCCGGCGCACCACCGAGCAGGACACGTCGCCCTCGTTCCACTGGTCGCCCGCCAGTTCGCCGGTCATCGAGGCGTACCCGCGCAGGATCACCATCAGGCCGTTGACGCGCTCGCAGGAGCGGGTGTTCATCTTGTGCGGCATCGCCGAGGAACCGACCTGGCCGGGCTTGAAGCCCTCGGTGACCAGCTCGTGCCCGGCCATCAGCCGGATGGTCTTGGCCAGCGACGACGGCGCCGCCGCCAGCTGCACCAGCGCGGTGACGACCTCGTAGTCCAAGGAGCGCGGGTAGACCTGGCCGACCGAGGTGAACGCCTGCGAGAAGCCGAGGTGCCCGGCGATCCGCTGCTCCAGCTCGGCGAGCTTGCCGGCGTCGCCGCCGAGCAGGTCCAGCATGTCCTGGGCGGTGCCGACCGGGCCCTTGATGCCGCGCAGCGGGTAGCGGCCGAGCAGCTCCTCCACCCGGCCGTACGCGACGAGCAGCTCGTCGGCGGCGGTGGCGAACCGCTTGCCCAGCGTCGTGGCCTGGGCGGCGACGTTGTGGGAGCGGCCGGCCATGACCAGCTCGCCGTACTCGCCGGCCAGCTTGCCGAGACGGGCCAGGACGGCCACCGCACGGTCCCGGATCAGCTCCAGCGACAGCCGGATCTGCAGCTGCTCCACGTTCTCCGTGAGGTCGCGCGAGGTCATGCCCTTGTGCACGTGCTCGTGCCCGGCGAGGTCGTTGAACTCCTCGATCCGCGCCTTCACGTCGTGCCGGGTGACCTTCTCGCGCTCGGCGATCGAGGCCAGGTCGACCTGGTCCAGGACGCGCTCGTAGTCGGCGATCGCGGCGTCGGGCACCTCGATGCCCAGGTCCTTCTGGGCCCGCAGCACGGCGAGCCAGAGCTGCCGCTCCAGCTTCACCTTCTGCTCGGGCGACCAGAGCGTGGCGAGCTCGGCGGAGGCGTAGCGTCCGGCGAGGACGTTCGGGATGCGGGGCTTGGCGGGAGCGGAAGTCACGTGGACGGATTCTACTGGCGATTCGTGCAGGTCGGCGCCGCGGGGCCGTTCGTCGGAACCTACGAACGACCCGAGGCGCCGGGGGATCACCGCGCGGGGCCTTCGTAGGGGAGCAGGTCCGGGCGCTTGGGCGGCAGGCCGTCGCCGGACGAGCGGCCGGTCAGCCTGCGGCCTATCCAGGGCAGCAGGTGCTGCCGGGCGAACCGGACGTCGGCGGTCCTGCGCGCCGCCCAGCCCGGGGGCGGGGTCGGCGGGATCGGCGCGTGCCAGTCGGGGTCCTCGGCCTCGTGACCGAGGGACTGCCACACGGCCTCCGCGACCCGGCGGTGGCCCTCGGCGGTCAGGTGCAGCCGGTCCACGTCCCACAGCCGCGGGTCGGCCAGCGAGCGGGCCGAGTAGAGGTCGACGACGACGGCACCGTGCTGTCCGGCGAGGTCGTCGATGACGGCGAACAGCGCCTCCATGCGCGGCCGGAACCGTTCCAGGACCGGGCCCTGACGGCCCGGGCTGCGCATCAGCACGAGCTGCTTGCAGTTCGGGGCGAGCCGTTCCACGGCCTGGGTCAGCAGGTCCCGCACCCGGGCCATGTCGCACTTGGGCCGCAACGTGTCGTTGAGCCCGCCGACCAGCGTGATCACGTCGGCGCCCATGGCCGCGGCCACGTCCACCTGCTCGTCGACGATCTGCCCGATCAGCTTCCCGCGCACCGCGAGGTTGGCGTACCGGAAGCCGGGGGAGCGGGCAGCCATCCGCGCGGCGAGGAGGTCGGCCCAGCCCCGGTAGGAGCCGTCGGGCAGCAGGTCCGACATGCCTTCGGTGAAGGAGTCGCCGACGGCGACGAGACTGGTGTACGTGGGGTTCGTCTGCATGGCGACGGAAATGGTATCCCCTGCACATACCCGCCGGTCGGTCGCCCTCCGGGCCTGCCACCCGGGTCCGCGCGGACACCGCTCACGTCCGTTGCCCGAACAGCTCCCGCAGCACGTCCTCCATGGTCACCAGTCCCGCGAGCCGCCCGTCCGAGCCGAGCACCGCCGCCAGGTGGGTGCGGCTGCGCCGCATGGCGGTGAGCACGTCGTCGAGCGGGGTGCGCTCGCGCACCCGGGCGATGGGACGCATGTCCCGCAGCCGGAACGGCACGTCCCGCGGCGAGGCGTCCAGGGCGTCCTTCACGTGCAGATAGCCGACGATCCGCCGCCCCTCGTCCACCACCGGGAAACGGGAGAACCCGGACTGCGCCGAGAGCCGCTCCAGCTGCTCCGGGGTGATGCCCACGCGCGCGTGGACGACGCGCTCCAGCGGCAGCACCACGTCCCGCACCGGCCGGCGGCCCAGCTCCAGGGCGTCGTGCAGCCGCTCCCTGGCCCGGTCGTCGATCAGCCCGGCCTCGCCGGCGTCCTTGACGATCTCCGCCAGTTCCGCGTCCGTGAACGTCGCCGCCACCTCGTTCTTCGCCTCGACCCTGAGCAGCTTGAGCAGCCCGTTCGCGAAGGCGTTGACCGTGAAGATCACCGGGCGCAGTGCCCGGGACAGCGCCACCAGCGGGGGCCCGAGGAGCAGCGCGCTGCGGACGGGCTCGGCCAGCGCGATGTTCTTCGGCACCATTTCGCCGAGCAGCATGTGCAGATACGTCGCCAGCGTCAGGGCGATCACGAAGGACACGGCGTGCCCCGCGCCCGACGGCACACCCACCGCGTGGAACACCGGCTCCAGCAGGTGCGCGATCGCCGGTTCCGCGACGATGCCGAGGACCAGCGTGCACAGGGTGATGCCGAGCTGCGCCGCGGCCAGCAGCGCGGACACGTGCTCCAGCCCCCACAGCACGCGCTTGGCACGCGCGTCGCCTTCTTCGGCGTACGGCTCCACCTGGCTGCGGCGCACGGAGATCAGCGCGAACTCGGCGCCCACGAAGAACGCGTTGACGACCAGCGTCGCCAGACCGATCAGCAGCTGTACGGCGGTCATCGGCCGGCCTCCCCTTCATCCTCCCCGCCGGAGCCGGAGCCGGAGCCGGAGCCGGAGCCGGAGTCCGAGCCCGGGCCGGCCGCGTCGTCCAGGGGAGCGTGCATCAGCACCCGGGCCGCCCGGCGCCCCGTGGCGTCCACGACGTCCAGCCGCCAGCCGACGACGTCCAGACGGTCGCCGACGGCGGGGATGCGCCCGAGTCCGGCCGCGATCAGCCCCGCGACCGTCTCGTACGGCCCCTCGGGCACCCGCAGCCCGAGCCGTTCCAGCCGGTCCACGCGTGCCGAACCGTCGGCCCAGTACAGCGCGTGCCCCTCCTCGTCCGTGCCGGCCGGGTCGAGGTCGGGCGTCTCGTGCGGGTCGTGCTCGTCCCGCACCTGGCCGACGACCTCCTCGACGATGTCCTCCAGCGTGGCCACCCCCGCCGTACCGCCGTACTCGTCGATCACCACGGCCATCGTGCGCCGCCCGGACAGCCGGTCCAGGAGCCGGTCCACGGTCAGTGACTCGGGCACGAGCAACGGCTCGCGCATCAGGTCGGCCACCGGCATTGCGGGCCGCCGCTCGGCGGGCACCGCCAGGACGTCCTTGACGTGCGCCGTGCCGACCACGGCGTCGAGGGTCTCCCGGTAGACGGGGAACCGGGACAACCCCGTCGCCCGCGTCGCGTTCGCCACGTCCTGGCAGGACGCCCGCGCCTCCAGGGCCACGACCTGGACCCGCGGGGTCATGACCTGCTGCGCCGTCAGGTCGGCCAGGTTCAGCGTGCGCACGAACAACTCGGCGGTGTCGGGCTCCAGCGCGCCCTCCTTCGCCGAGTGCCGGGCGAGCGCCGCCAGCTCCTGCGGCCCGCGCGCCGACGCCAGTTCCTCGGCGGGCTCCACCCCGAAGCGGCGCACGACGCGGTTGGCGGTGTTGTTCAGGTGGGTGATGAAGGGCCGGAAGGCGGTGCTGAACCAGCGCTGCGGGCCGCCCACCCGCTTGGCCACGGCCAGCGGCGAGGAGATCGCCCAGTTCTTCGGCACCAGCTCGCCGACGATCATCAGGAAGACCGTGGACAGGGCCGTGCCGAGCACCAGCGCCAGCGAGGAGGCCGCCGAACGGGAGATGCCCAGGTCCTCCAGCGGCCCGGAGATCAGCGCCGCGACCGACGGCTCGGCCAGCATGCCGACGACCAGGTTGGTGACCGTGATGCCGAGCTGCGCGCCGGAGAGCTGGAAGGTCAGGTTCCGTACGCCCTTGAGGGCGCTCGCCGCGCCCCGCTCACCCCGCGCCGCGGCCCGCTCCAGCTCGCCCCGTTCCACGGTGGTCAGGGAGAACTCGGCCGCCACGAAGGCGCCGCACGCGAGCGAGAGCAGGATCGCCACCAGCAGCAGGAGCACTTCGGTCATCGGGTCACCTCGGATCCATGATCGACCAGGAACCGGAGGTTCGCCCGATGTTCAAGCCTTCAACCTTTCGTCCGGGGCGCTCAGCCGGTGAGAGGCTTCACCCAGCGCCGCCACTGCTCCTGCGGCTCGTACCCGGCCGCCCGCCAGGCATGCTGGGCCCGCTCGTTGCCCACCAGCACCATCGCGTCCCCGCGGCGCCCGCCCAGCCGGACGAACCGCTCGCCGGCCGCGGTGAGCAGGGCCGAGCCGATGCCCCGGCGCCGCTGGTCCGGGTGCACCGCCAGCCGGTACAGGTGACAGCGCCAGCCGTCGAAGCCCGCGATCACCGTGCCCACCAGCTCCCCGCCGCGCTCGGCCAGGATCAGCGCCTCCGGGTCGCGCGTCACCAGGCGCTCCACGCCGTCCCGGTCGTCGCTGATGCTCGTCCCCTCGGCGGCCGTCTTCCAGAAGGCCAGCACGGTGTCCAGGTCCTCGGGCCCGGCGGGCCGTATGCGCAGATCACTCATGGCCGCGATCCCACCACGCGCGCCGGACCCCCGTGCGGCATTTCCGGCATGCGGACCGGCGCGGTGCTCGAGCCCGCGGTGGTCAGTCCTCTCGCAGGGCCCCCAGCACCGGGGCGAAGGCCTCCATGTACGGCTCCAGCACGGTCAGGTAGGTGAAGCCGTACCGCTCCCGCTGCGCCCGCACCTGCGCGGTGATCTGCTCCAGGGTCCCGGCCAGGAAGATGGGCAGCTCCAGCGCCTGTCCGGGCGTGAGGTGGGGCAGGTACTCCAGGTAGGGGCGGACGGCGGCGGCACGGTCCTCGGTGACGACGACCATCTGGATGAGCAGGTTCAGCTCCGCCGGTTCCTCGCGGCCCACCGCCAGCTCCCGGTAGCGGGCGACCCGCTCGTCGAGCTCCTCGGCGGTGAGGGGCGCCAGCTGTCCCGTCGCGCTGCCCCGCACGGTCCGCCCGCCGGTGAACGCGGCGACGGCGGCGTGCCGGGCGGTCAGCTCCAGCATCCGGTCGCCGTTCGCGCCGATCAGCAGCGGCACCCCGGGCCGCTGCACGGGCCGGGGCAGGTGCTCCTCGTCGCCCAGCAGCCGCTCCAGTTCCTCGACGGTGCGCCGGAGGTGGTCCACCCGCTCGCCCGGCGAACCGAAGGCCAGGCCGGCGGTGTCGTGCTCCGCGCGCACGTAGCCGGTGCCGAGCCCGAGTTCCAGGCGCCCGCCCGTCAGGGCGTCCGTGGTCGCGACCTCCCGGGCGAGCAGCGCCGGGTTCCAGAAGCCCGTGTTGAGCACGAACGTGCCGAGCCGGGGCCGCTCGGTGGCCCGGGCCGCGGCGATCAGCGCGGGGAAGGGCGCCGGCATGCCGAGGTGGTCCGGCACCAGGATCACGTCGTACCCGAGTTCCTCGGCCCGCCGGCACTTGGCGTCCCACTCGTCTGCCGGGGCGGCGCTCATGAGATTGACGCCGAAGCGGAACGGACGCGGCATGAACTCTCCTCACACACGGGTGACTTCGGGTCACGAGGAGTCAATCACCTCCGTGTGCCGGGCAGGAAGCCCCCGCCGGCCCGCCGGCCCGCCGGGCAGGCCTTGCCGTTGCTAGCGTTTCGGCGCTAGCTTCTGGGTATGGCGAAGACCCGGAAGGCCCAGCTGAACGTGCGGGTGGACGAGGGCACCGCCCGGGCGGCCCGCGAGAAGGCCCTGGCCCGGGGGATGAGCGTCAACCGCTACATCGAGGAACTGGTCCGGCAGGACACCGGGGAGGCCGGCCACACCTTCGTGGAGGCCGCCGCCGACTTCATGCGGCAGTACGAGAAGGTCTTCGCCGAGGAGGTCGGCGAGGGCCGTCGCTGAGCCCTCACGCACCCCGGATGAACGACCTCAGCATCGATCTCGCCTGGCTGCTGATGCTCGCCGAGCAGCGCACTCCCGGTGATCCCCAGGTCACCGACTGGGGCGCGCTCGTCGCGGCCGTGGCCCGCCACCGCGCCGAGATATTCGGCACCCCGGTCTACACCACCCCGCACGCCCGCGCCGCGGCCCTGCTCCAGCTGCTGATCCACGTCCCGGCGCTGGAGCGCTCCAACGCCCTGTTCGCCTCCGCGGTCGCCTACGCCTACCTGGTCGCGAGCGGGGTCAAGGTCGCCCCCGAGGCCGAGCAGGTACGGGACCTCGCGCTGCTGGTCAAGAGGGGCGAGGCGTCGGTCGAGGAGATCGCGGACGAACTGCGCCGGTGGAGCGCGTGACCTGTTGAGCGGTCCCCTCCGCGGCGGAACCCCTCGGGTCCCGCCCCGCCCGCTCGCTCTCGATGAGCTCGTTCAGCCAGCGCATCTCGCGCTCCACGGACTCCATTCCGTGGCGCTGGAGCTCAAGCGTGTAGTCGTCGAGTCGCTCCCGGGTGCGGGCCAGGGAGGCCCGCATCTTCTCCAGGCCGGCGGCGGCTCAGGACGGCCGCCAGGCCGTGCCCAGCACGCAGTACGAACTCGGCAGCGCCGGTCCGTTCTCCGGCATCATCAAGCGCCGGTAGGGACCGAGAGCGAACCCCGCGTCCCGCAGCGCCGCGACCGGTTCGCGGGACAGGTGGCAGCCACCGGACAGGGGCGGCCACAGCGTCCGGTCCAGCGCGCGCTGGGTGAAGGTCATCACCCGCCCGCCGCCCCGGCCGTGCTCGAAGAACCGCACCTGTCCGCCGGGGCGCAGGACCCGCCGCAGCTCCGCGAGCGCTCGCGGCACGTCCCGGACGCTGCAGAGCACCAACGACACCACGGCCGCGTCGAAGGCCTCGCTCTTGACCGGCAGCGCCTCCGCCGTGCCGGGTGCCACGTCCACCGGAACCTGCGCGTGCTGCGCCGCGTCCACCGCCAGGCGCCGCAGCACACGCTCCGGCTCGATGGCGACGACCTCGGAGACGGTGCCCGGGTAGTGCGAGAAGTTCAGCCCGTTGCCCGCGCCCACCTCGATCACCCGCCCGGACAGCCCGGCGAGCAGCCGCTCGCGCACGTGTGCCATGCCCATCCGGGTCTCGGCGCCCACACTCATCCGGGCGTACCAACGGGCGAACAGCGGATGGTGCACGGCATCCCGCGGCAGCCCGCGGGCCCGGACGGATGGCAGCGGCATGGGACCTCCCTCACGAGGTGACGCCTTACCGCGATTCTCCCCCGCCCGGGCCCCGCGCACCCACCGCGCCGACGACTCTCTCGGAGCCACCCCGCCGAGGCCGGGGGCCACCCGGGACTCGCACGGTTCCGGGGCCCCAGCCTCGTCGCGGACGGTGAACTCTGGTCACAAGCACCGCCGTCCCGAACGCACCGCCGTCCCGAACGCACCGCCGGTCACGGACGCCCCGCTGCCCCGGACGCACCGCCGTCCCGAACGCACCGCCGGTCACGGACGCCCCGCTGCCCCGGACGCCCCGCTGCCCCGGACGCGCCGCCGCCCCGGACACGCCGCTGCCCCGGACGCGCTGCCGCCCCGGACGCGCCGCCGGTCACGGGGCCCGCCATCGTCACGGCCGCACCGCCGGATACGGCGCGCCGCCGCCGGTCACAAGGCACCGCCGCGCGAACGCGCCGCCCGTCCGGGACATACCGCCGTCCCGAAGGCACCCCCGGTCAGGGGCCGTGCACCTCGGCGAACGCGTCCGCGTCCCACGTGCCGTCCAGCGGCGGAGCCAGCCAGTGCCGTGCCGTCGCCCGGAAGTCGGCCGGGGACAGGGACCCCGCCCCGGCCGGGACCGCGCCGACGAGGGGAGCGCCGGAGACGTCCGGGAGGTCCGCGAGGTTGCAGCGGGCGGCGAGGTCCGGGGACCCGGGCCAGCTGCCGATCACCAGCCCCGGCAGCTCCAGGCCCCGGGACCGCAGTTCGCGCGCGGTCAGCTCGGTCGTGTTCAGCGTGCCCAGGCCGGCCGACGTCACCACCAGCACCGGCGCGTCCAGCAGCCCGGCCACGTCCGCCAATGTCCCGCCGTCCGCGTCGAAGCGTACGAGGAGCCCGCCCGCGCCCTCGACCAGGACCAGATCGTGCTCGGTGGCCAGCTTGGCCGCGGCCTCCGCCACCTGCGGCGGGTGCACCGGTGCCCGCCCGGCCCGGCGCGCGGCCGTGCCCGGCGCCAACGGCTCGGGATACCGGGCCACTTCGGCGACCGTCACGTCACCCGCGAGCCGGGCCACCTCCTGGGCGTCCCCGGCCTCCTCCGGGCCCACGCCCGTCTGCGCGGCCTTCAGCACGGCCACCGACCGGCCGCCCGCCACCGCCGCCGCGGCGACGGCGGCGGTCACGACCGTCTTGCCGACCTCCGTGCCCGTACCCGTGATCACCAGTACCGGCATGTCATCCCTCCCGAGCCACCGCGCACACCGCGCGGGCGATCCGTGCCACGTCCGCGTCACCCGTGACGTACGGCGGCATGGTGTAGACCAGGTCGCGGAACGGGCGCAGCCACACGCCCTCCCGCACGGCGGCCGCCGTCGCCGCCCGCATGTCGACGTCGTGGTCCAGCTGCACCACCCCGATCGCGCCGAGCACGCGTACGTCGCGCACGCCCGGCAGCTCGGCGGCGGGCGCGAGTCCTTCGCCCAGGCCCGCCTCGATCCGCTTCACCTCGGCGAGCCAGTCCTGCCCGAGCAGCAGCCCGATCGACGCGCACGCCACGGCCGCCGCCAGCGGGTTGGCCATGAAGGTCGGCCCGTGAGCCAGCACCGGCACCTCGCCGCGCGAGATGCCCTCGGCCACCCGCGACGTGCACAGCGTGGCCGCCATGGTCAGATAACCGCCGGTCAGCGCCTTGCCCACGCACATCACGTCCGGCGTCACCGCCGCGTGCTCCGCCGCGAACAGCGCGCCCGTCCGGCCGAACCCCGTCGCGATCTCGTCGAACACCAGCAGTACGTCGTGCGCGTCGCACGCCTCCCGCAGCACCCGCAGGTACGCGGGGGAGTGGAACCGCATCCCGCCCGCGCCCTGCACCACCGGCTCCACGATCACCGCGGCCAGTTCGCCGGCGTGCCGTTCGATCAGCGACCGCAGGTGGTCGGCGTACGTCTCCTCGTACTCCGCCGGGGGCGCGTCGGCGAAGACCTGGCGCGGCAGGACGCCGGACCAGAGCTCGTGCATGCCCCCCTCCGGGTCGCACACCGACATGGGCTGCCAGGTGTCGCCGTGGTAGCCGCCGCGCCAGGTGAGCAGGCGCTGCTTGCCGGGGCGGCCGAGCGAACGCCAGTACTGCAGGCACATCTTGACGGCGACCTCGACCGACACCGACCCGGAGTCGGCGAGGAACACATGCTCCAGGCCTTCGGGTGACATGTCGACAAGGAGCTTCGCCAGCCGCACGGCGGGCTCGTGGGTGAGCCCGCCGAACATCACGTGGCTCATCCGCTCCAACTGCTCCCGTGCGGCCTCGTTCAGCACCGGGTGGTTGTAGCCGTGGATCGCCGACCACCAGGACGACATCCCGTCGACCAGTTCTCCGGAGCCGTCGGCGGGCCGCAACCGCACCCCGCTCGCCGACTCCACGACGAGCGGATCCTGCCGGCCGGGCATGGGCCCGTACGGGTGCCATACGTGCCGCCGGTCCAGCGCCAGCAACTCGGCGACGTTCAACGCGGGCTCAGGCATTGGGCGCGAGGTCCGTCCCGGCGCCGCGGCGGCGTACCGCCACCAGGTCCGTGCGGGGCTCCTCGGTGGCGCGGGCCGGCGCGGGCGTGGACGCTGACGCCGGGGCGCACACCCCACCGCCCGCGTGCGAGCCGCAGCCCCCGGCGCCCGCGCCGCCGGCGTCCGCGTGCGACCCGCATCCGCCGCCGTCCGTGTGCGAGCCGCAGCCGCCGCTCCGCGCCGAGGCCCGGTGTTCCGGCAGCGTGACCTCGCCGGTGCCCTCCACCTCGAAGCCGGCGTCCGCGATCATCTCCAGGTCCTTGTGGCCGGCCTGGCCCTCACTGGTGAGGTAGTCGCCGAGGAAGATCGAGTTGGCCAGGTGCAGGGCGAGCGGCTGCATCGTGCGCAGATGGACCTCGCGCCCGCCCGCGATGCGCACCTCGACGTCCGGGCAGACGAACCGCGTCATCGCCAGGATGCGCAGGCACCGCTGCGGGGTGAGGTGCCACTCCTTGGCCAGCGGCGTGCCCTCCATCGGGATCAGGAAGTTGACCGGCACCGAGTCCGGGTCCAGCTCGCGCAGCGAGAAGACCACGTCGACGAGGTCCTCGTCGCTCTCTCCCATGCCCGCGATGAGACCGGAACAGGCGGACAGGCCGGCCGCGTGCGCCTTGTTCACCGTGTCCACCCGGTCGGCGTACGTGTGCGTGGTGGTGATGTCGCCGTACGTCGCCTCGGAGGTGTTGAGGTTGTGGTTGTAGGCGTCGGCACCGGCCTCCCGCAGCCGCTCCGCCTGCCCGTCCGAGAGCAGCCCCAGGCAGGCGCACACCTCGACCGACTCGTTCTGCTCCTTGATGGCCTTGATGGTCTCCGAGACCCGGTCCACGTCCCGGTCGGTGGGGCCGCGGCCGCTGGCCACCAGGCACACCCGCTTGGCGCCCCCGGACACCCCCGCCGCGGCGGCCGCGGAGGCCTGGTCGGGCTTGAGCCAGGTGTACTTGAGGATCTCCGCCTTGGAGCCCAGCCGCTGGGAGCAGTACGAGCAGTCCTCGGGACACAGGCCCGACTTGAGGTTGACGAGGTAGTTGAGTTTCACCCGTCGGCCGAACCAGTGGCGGCGCACCTTTCCGGCCGCGGCCACCACGTCGAGCACGTCGTCGTCGGAAGTGGCGAGGACGGCGAGCGCCTCCTCGCGGGTCGGCGACTCGCGCCGAAGCCCCTTGTCCACCAGCGTGTTCAGCAGGTCCATGGGAGCCGATCCTGTCCTAAGGGGCCGTCCGCGGCCAAGGAGACTTTGCACAACACTGACAGATCGACGTGTGGGTATTGCCACACCTCGCGGGGGTGGCCGGACCGCTAATGTCTGTTCATTGCCTACAAAACCCCGGAGGACCGCCCATGGCGTTCGGCTGGATCGACGAGCAGGACCGCTCGCGACGCGAGGCGGGCCTCGTACGGGTGCTGCGGCCCCGCCCGGCAGCCTCGCCGCTGCTGGATCTGGCGAGCAACGACTACCTGGGACTGACCAGGCACCCCGAGGTCGTCGAAGGGGCGGTCCGGGCCGCGCGGACCTGGGGCGGCGGCGCGACCGGCTCGCGGCTCGTGACCGGCACGACCCGGCTGCACACCGAGCTCGAGCGCGAACTGGCCGAGTTCTGCGGGTTCGAGGCCGCGCTCGTCCTCTCCTCCGGCTACGCGGCCAACCTCGCCGCGGTCACCGCACTGGCACCGCACGGCAGTCTCGTCGTCTCCGACGCCGGCAACCACGCCTCGCTGATCGACGGTTGCCGGCTCGCCGGAGGCACCACCCAGGTCGTAGGGCACGCCGACCCGGACGCCGTGCGCAAGGCGCTGGCGACGCACGACGGACCCGCCGTCGTCGTCTCCGACACGGTCTTCTCGGTCGACGGCGACGCCGCGCCCCTGGACGCGCTCGCCGAGGCCTGCCGGGAGCACGGCGCCGGACTGGTCGTCGACGACGCCCACGGCCTCGGCGTGCTCGGCGACGGCGGCCGGGGTGCCCCGCAGGGGGCGGGACTCGCGGGCCGCGGCGACGTGGTCGCGACCGTCACGCTGTCCAAGTCGCTCGGCGCCCAGGGCGGCGCCGTACTGGGCCCGGCCCGGGTGATCGAGCACCTGGTCAACGTCGCCCGCACGTTCATCTTCGACACCGGACTCGCCCCCGCCGCGGCCGGGGCGGCCCTGGCGGCTCTCAGGCTGCTCGGCCGCGAGCCGGAGCGCGCGGCGCGGGCCCGTGCCGTAGCCGCCGAACTGCACGCACGCCTGACCGCCGCGGGTCTGGACGCGGTACGTCCGGACGCCGCGGTGGTCTCGGTGCGCGCGCCCTCCCCGGAGGGGGCCGTGCGATGGGCGGCCGACTGCCGTGCGGCCGGCCTGTCCGTGGGCTGCTTCCGCCCCCCTTCCGTGCCCGACGGGATCTCACGGCTCAGGCTGACCGCTCGCGGGGACCTCTCCGGGGATCAGATCGAACGCGCTGTACGGGTGATCGGCGAAACGCGGCCATGAGTCGGCGTGACACGGCCGTGCGTCGTCCGGTGCCCGCGGATCAGGCGCGGACGCCCGCGGTGAAGGCCGTCCAGCTCCCCGGGGAGAAGAGCAGGGCGGGCCCGGCCGGGTTCTTGGAGTCGCGCACGGCGAGCAGTCCGGCCCGGGGGCCGGCCGACGGACGGGCCGTCTCCACACAGTTGTTCGCCCCGGTGCTGTAGCTGCTGCGCAACCACCGCACGCCGGGCAGATCGGTGCTGACAGGGATGTTCCGGGGACGTTCGGACATGAAGCCTGACATGGTGCCTCCTTACGCGCCTGCCGCGGTCGCGGCGATGAAGTCCAACGAGTCCTCGGGCGAAAGGGCATGGATCAGAAGGGCGTTGAAGGCCTCGGTATAGGCCTCTAGGTCTTCTTTCCGTTCGAGGTGCAGGCTACTCGTCAAGTGGTCGAGAACAACCACGTCGAGATCAGAAGTGCTCGAAAATGAGAAGATTACGAAAGGGCCGGTGACACCGATGTGCGCCCCGGCGGCAAACGGCAGGACCTGGAGCCGGACATGGGGGAGCCGCGCGGCCTCGACCAGCCGGTCCAGCTGACGGGCCATCACCTCGGGCCCGCCCACCTCCCGGCGCAGCACCGCCTCGTCCAGGACCGCGATCAGCTCCAACGGCGGCTGGGCCCGCAGCACGTCCTGCCGGGCCAGTCGGACCTCCACCAGCGTGTCCAGCCGTTCCTCCGGCAGTCCGTCCACCGCGGCCCGCGTGACCGCGCGGGCGTACTCCGGCGTCTGGAGCAGCCCGGGCACCACCGTGGTCTCCAGCGTGCGCATCGCGCTGGCCTGCGACTCCAGGCTGATGAAGTCGCGGTAGGTCGGGGGCAGCACACCGCGATAGGCGTGCCACCAGTGGTTGCGGCCCCCCGCGTCCTCGGAGCGTGCCAGCATCACCAGCAGCCCCCGCAACTGCTCGTCGTCCACGCCGTACGCGTCCAGCAGTAACCGCACGTCGGCCGGTTTCGCCCCGCTCGTCCCGGTCTCGATCCGGCTGACCTTCGACTGGTGCCAGCCCACGAGCCGGGCCGCCTCGCCGCTGGTGATGCCCGCCGAAGTGCGCAGGGCGCGCAGTTCCGCGCCCAGCTTCCGACGGCGCACCACGGGACCGTGCTGCATGGGACAACTCCCCTACTCCCTATGAGCCGCCCGAATACGCTCTGCCGTCGCAGAGTTCACCGCTTCGAGCGACAGATATATGCATATCTTGGTGGATCGCCGCCCTTCGCGGGCCTGGTAATGGCAGTCTGGCGGCGAAGCACCAGTCCGGGACCGTACTCGAACCGTCCGCTCCGTGTCGGGCCCGCGGTGCCGTGAGAAAGGGACGACGTCGCCATGGCAGACCATCTGGAAGCATCCGTCACTCTGCCGAGCGATCCGGCCTCGGTGGCCGCCGCGCGGACCTATGCGGTCGGCACGCTGGCGGAATGGGGGCTGCCCGCCGACGCCGACCTGTCCGAGACCGTCCGGCTCATCGTCTCCGAACTGGCGACCAACGCGGTCCAGCACACACTGGGGCAGTCGCCCACCTTCACGGTGGACCTCGTTCTCGACCGCGACGAGCGGCTGCGCATCGGGGTCACCGACAGCCACCCGCGCTTCCCCAAGCGCCTGCCCGCCGCCGTCCAGCAGGACAACGGGCGGGGCATGGTGATCATCCGCTGGCTGACCGCCGAGTGCGGCGGCAGGCTGAGGGTCCGGCCCACGCGCGAGGGAGGCAAGACCGTCTCGATCGAACTGCCCTGGACACCGGGCCGGCCGAGCGCACCCGCGGGGGTGACGACGGGGGAGAGCGCCGTCACCCCCGCGGGCGGGCTACTTGACCCGGCCGTACCAGACGCTTGACGTCCAGATCTTCTGCAGGCGCACCACGTCCCCGGTCTTCGGGGCGTGCCAGAGCTTGCCCTTCCCCGCGTAGATGCCGACGTGGTACACGCTGCGGCCCGAGTGGAAGAACACCAGGTCTCCCGCCCTGCGGTTCTTGGCGGAGACGTGGCGGGTCTTGTTGTACTGCTGGGCCGCGGTACGCGGCAGCTTCTTGCCGGCCTTCTTGAACGAGTACAGCGTCAGGCCGGAACAGTCGAACCGGTGGGGGCCGGTGGCGCCCCAGCGGTACGGGGCACCCTTCTTCGAGGCCGCGACCTTGAGGGCCTTCGCCGCATGGCTCGCCGCGGACGCCTCCGAGGCGACACCGGGAACCACGACGGAGCCGCCCACGGCGGCGAGGGTGAGGGCCGAGGCCGTACCGGCACGGGCCATCAGGGACGGGACACGATTGAGCGCGGACATGCGCAACCCTTCGTCAGCCGCCTGTGAAGGATGACCTGTCGGATTCGGGCTGGCGAAGTTGCCCGGCCGCACGCGTGCGGCTTCACCCCAAGGACCGCTCGGCCCGGCTCCTCTCGCGAGGACGGCCGTGCCGGCGACCCGTCGTGCTCGGGTCCTCCACTCCTGCCGATCCACTTCCCTTGCGACCGGTCGTCCGGACGGTGGCAGGACTCGGCGTCCGCCCGGACCGCCCCGCCGCCGCGGCGGGGGCTTGTCGTCAGTCACGGATCTTGTCCCGCCCCAGGGGAAATTCCCAACGGAACGTGCTCCTTGTGTTGTTACGTGCCGCTCACCCGTTCGGGTTGACGCCCCGGGATCCGGGGAGCCGGCGAGTGCGGTGGCGGCGCCGGGACCAGCGGCGAAGTGGTGCGTCCCACAGGTCGGCAGCGCCGGTGCCGCAACTTCGACCGGTGACGAATCGGACGTGTTCCTACGCCGATAGGGGGTACGCCTTTTGGTCCGTTTCGGATCGGTTCGTCGCGAGCCGGGATCGTCGAAGCGGACATGCGGGACGTATCCCGCCGAAAGTGGGCACGCTGGAAACCGCCGACGGCATCGGTAATCACTCGGTCAAAACCGGGTGACGTGGCCGTAACACTCTAGCCCTAGTCTGCACCCCGATCCACCTGCGGTTTTCCGCGCACCGGTAGGTGAATTCCGATCTGTTCGTGTGTGTTACATCTAGAGCCGTCGCGGCAGCCGCGACAGCCGGACCGTCCGGTCCTGGCGTCATGCCCTGTGAGGTGGTAAATGCAACTGACCCCGCACGAGCAGGAGAGACTGCTCATCCATGTGGCCGCCGACGTGGCGGAGAAGCGCCGCGTACGAGGCGTGAAGCTCAACCATCCCGAGGTCGTCGCGCTGATCACCGCGCACGTCCTCGAAGGCGCCCGGGACGGGCGCAGCGTCGGTGAACTCATGTCCTCCGGACGCAAGCTCGTCCAGCGCGACGAGGTCATGGAGGGTGTCCCCGAGATGATCCACGACGTGCAGGTCGAGGCCACCTTCCCCGACGGCACCAAGCTGGTCACCGTCCACGAACCGATCATCTGACGGGGGCCGCAGTCGTGATCCCCGGAGAGATCCTGTTCGCGGACGAGCCGGTCGCTTTCAACGAAGGCCGCGAAGTCACCCGCCTGACCGTGCTCAACACCGCCGACCGGCCCGTCCAGGTCGGCTCCCACTACCATTTCGCCGAGGTCAACCCCGGTCTCGAGTTCGACCGCGGCGCGGCGCACGGCAGGCGGCTGGACATCGCCGCCGGCACCGCCGTCCGGTTCGAGCCGGGCATCCCCGTCGACGTACGGCTGATCCCCCTTGCGGGGGCCCGTGTCGTCGTCGGTCTGCGCGGCGCGACCGGAGGTGCCCTCGATGCCTGAGCTGTCCCGCCCCGCCTACGCCGACCTGTTCGGCCCGACCACCGGCGACCGCATCCGCCTCGCCGACACCGACCTCCTCGTCGAGATCGAGGAGGACCGCTCGGGCGGTCCCGGCCGCTCCGGCGACGAGGCCGTCTTCGGCGGCGGCAAGGTACTGCGCGAGTCCATGGGGCAGGCGCGCACCACCCGGGCCGAAGGCGCTCCCGACACGGTGATCACCGGAGCCGTGATCATCGACCACTGGGGGATCGTCAAGGCCGACATCGGCATCCGCGACGGCCGGATCACCGGCATCGGCAAGTCCGGCAACCCGGACACCATGGACGGTGTCCACCCCGACCTGGTCATCGGCCCCGAGACCGAGATCGTCGCGGGCAACGGCAAGATCGTCACCGCGGGCGGCATCGACACCCACGTCCACTTCATCGCGCCGAACGCCGTCGACGAGGCACTGGCGTCCGGCATCACCACGCTCATCGGCGGTGGCACGGGCCCGGCCGAGGGCAGCAAGGCGACCACCGTCACGCCCGGCGCCCGGCATCTCGCGTGGATGTTCGCCGCCCTGGAGTCCAGCCCCGTCAACATCGGCTTCCTCGGCAAGGGCAGCACCATGTCGAAGGAGTCCATGCGCGACCAACTGCGCGCCGGCGTCCTCGGCTTCAAGATCCACGAGGACTGGGGCGCGACCCCCGCCGTCATCTCCGCCTGCCTGGACGTGTGCGAGGAGTCCGGCGTCCAGCTGGCCGTCCACTCCGACACCCTGAACGAGGCAGGCTTCGTCGGCGACACCTTCGACGCGGTCGCGGGCCGCACCCTGCACGCCTTCCACGTCGAGGGCGCCGGCGGCGGCCACGCGCCTGACATGATCACGGCGGTGTCACTGCCCAACATGCTGCCGGCGTCCACCAACCCGACCCGGCCGCACACCGTCAACACCATCGAGGAACACCTCGACATGCTGATGGTCTGCCACCACCTGAACCCCGCCGTCCCCGAGGACCTGGCCTTCGCCGAGTCCCGGATCCGGCCCAGCACCATCGCGGCCGAGGACATCCTGCACGACATGGGGGCGATCTCCATCATGTCGTCCGACGCCCAGGCCATGGGGCGCATCGGCGAGGTGATCCTGCGGACCTGGCAGACCGCGCACGTGATGAAGCGCAGGCGCGGCCTCCTGCCCGGCGACACCCGTGCGGACAACCTCCGCGCCCGTCGCTATGTCGCCAAGTACACCATCAACCCCGCCGTCGCCCAGGGCATCGAGCACGAGGTCGGCTCCGTCGAGACCGGCAAGCTCGCCGACCTGGTGCTCTGGGACCCCCGCTTCTTCGGTGTGAAGCCGCAGCTCGTCATCAAGGGCGGCCAGATCGCGTACGCGCAGATGGGCGACGCGAACGCCTCCATCCCCACGCCGCAGCCCGTGCTGCCGCGCCCGATGTACGGGGCGATGGGGACCG
This sequence comes from Streptomyces sp. CCM_MD2014, assembly GCF_000772045.1. GTDB lineage: Bacteria > Actinomycetota > Actinomycetes > Streptomycetales > Streptomycetaceae > Streptomyces > Streptomyces salinarius. Next base: position 7,446,024 of record NZ_CP009754.1, read on the forward strand.
CTCCCGCCGGCAACTCGGTGAACTTCGTCTCCGAGCAGGCCGTCGAGGACGGGCTGGCGGAGCGGCTCGGGCTCGGGCGGGCGTTCGTGCCCATCCGGTCGACGCGCGGCCGGACCAAGGCGGACATGCGGGAGAACGACGCGCTGCCCCGTGTGGAGGTCGCCGCGGACTCGTTCGCGGTGACCATCGACGGCGAACTCGTCGAGCCCGCTCCCGTCGCCGAGCTGCCGCTGGCCCAGCGGTACTTCCTCTTCTGAGCGCCGGGATGAGCCGCGCAGCACTGCTCGTCCTCGCGGACGGCCGCTTCCCCGCCGGAGGGCACGCCCACTCCGGCGGGGCGGAGGCCGCCGTCCGGGCGGGACGCGTCACCGACGCCGCGAGCCTGGAGGCCTTCTGCCGGGGGCGGTTGCACACGAGCGGGGTCGTCGCGGCGTGCGTCGCGGCGGCCGCCGCCCTCGGGGCCGATCCCGGGGACCTCGACCGCGCCGTCGACGCCCGCACCCCGTCGCCCGCCCTGCGGGCGGCCGGGCGCAGGCTGGGGCGGCAGCTGATGCGGGCCGCCCGGGCGACCTGGCCGAGCCCCGAACTCGACGCCGTGGCCTCGCTGTTCCCCAAGGGCGCCCATCAGCCCGTCGTGCTGGGGGCGGCCGCCCGCGCGGCCGGTCTCGGGGCACTCGACGCCGCGTACTGCTCCCTCTACGAGGGGGTGAGCGGGCCGGCGACCGCCGTCGTGCGGCTGCTCGGTCTCGATCCGTTCGACGCGACGGGGGTGCTGGCCCGGCTCGCGGACGACATGGACCGGGTGGCGCGGGACGCGGTGGAGACGGCCGAGCGGGTCGTCTCCGACGGGGTCGGGGTGCTGCCGGCGCGGTCCGCGCCGTTGCTGGAGATCGGGGCGGAGGCGCATGCCGCCCGGGCCGTGCGGTTGTTCGCCTCGTAGGTGGGGATTCGCCCCGGCCGCCCCTTGCCTTCCCGACCCCAGGGGCTCTGCCCCTTCCACACCGCCAGGGGGCTCTGCCCCCTGGCCCCCTTTCGGCCTGAACGGCCTCGTCCTCAAACGCCGGACGGGGCTGAGGAGGCCGGTCCAAGATTTCATAGGAGCTGTTCGTGCATCTTGATCATCACCTCGAATCTCCCGCAGCCGTCTCCGCCGACGCCCGGCGGCCCGACGGGAGCCGTCGTGCGCTGCGCATCGGGCTCGGCGGGCCCGTCGGGTCCGGGAAGACCGCCACCGTCGCCGCGCTGTGCCGGGCGCTGCGGGAGGAGTTGTCCCTCGCCGTGGTGACCAACGACATCTACACCCGGGAGGACGCCGAGTTCCTGCTCCGCGAGGCCGTGCTGCCGCCCGAGCGGATCACCGCCGTGGAGACCGGCGCCTGCCCGCACACCGCGATCCGGGACGACATCTCCGCCAACCTGGAGGCCGTCGAGGACCTGGAGGACGAGGTCGGGCCGCTCGACCTGGTCCTGGTGGAGTCCGGCGGGGACAACCTCACCGCCACCTTCTCCAGGGGTCTCGTCGACGCGCAGGTGTTCGTGATCGACGTGGCGGGCGGCGACGACATCCCGCGCAAGGGCGGGCCCGGAGTCGCCACCGCCGACCTGCTGATCGTCAACAAGACCGACCTCGCGCCCTACGTCGGTTCCGACCTCGGGCGGATGGCCGCGGACGCCAAGACGGTGCGCGGTGAACTGCCCGTCGTGCTCCAGTCGTTGCGGAGCGAGGACGGGGTGCGCGAGGTCGCCGACTGGGTGCGGGAGCGGATCGCCGCGTGGACCGCGTGACCACCGCGCCGGGCGGCGTCCGGGCGAGCGCACGCGTCCTCGCCCGCTGCGACGGGCGCGGCGGCACCGTGCTGCCGGTGCTGGAGGGCGAAGGTCCCCTCGCCGTGCGCCGGACCCGGGGGAGCGGAGCCGAGGCCCGGGTGATGCTGGTCGGCGCGATGAGCGGACCGCTGGGCGGCGACCACTTCACGGTGGGGGTCCACGCGGAGCGCGGCGCCCGCCTGCGCGTGGGCTCGGCCGCCGCCACGCTCGCGCTGCCCGGCCAGGACGAGGCCGGGGCCCGCTACGACGTCCGGCTCACCGTCGACGACGATGCCGAGCTGTGCTGGGTGCCGGAGCAGTTGATCTCCGGCGGCGGCAGCGATCTGCACGTCACCACGTCCGTCGACCTCGCCGCCGGGGCACGGCTGCTGCTGCGCGAGGAGCAGGTGCTGGGGCGGGCCGGAGAGGAACCCGGCCGCCTCACCAGCCGTCTGACCGTGCGGATCGACGGAAGCTGTGTCCTCGACCAGGAACTGGCCTGCGGTCCCGGCGCGCCGGGCGGCTGGGACGGACCGGCGGGCCTGGCGGGACACCGTGCCGTCGGCCAGCTGGTCGTCGTACGGCCTCAGTTCGGCGACGAACCGCCGGCGGCGCGGGTGTTCGAGGAGGGCGCGGCCGTCATGCCGCTCGGCGGGTCCGCCGCCCTGGTGACCGCGGTGGCACCGGACGGGCTGCGGCTGCGACGGCTGCTGGACGCAGCCCTGGCCACGCTGGACTGAGGACCGCGTCGGCGAGTCCGTCGATCGAACGCGATTCTCCGTTTATCGGATTGGCAAAAAAGTAGTACTGACTCTGTCCTTGGGAATCCCACAGCCGGGAGGATCCCCGTACTTGTCGCGAACACGTACGGGGAGGGCCACTTGAGCAAGAGCAGCATACGGCGGAGGGCGACCGCGTTCGGCTCGGCCGGAGCGCTGGTCACCGCCACGCTGATGGCGGGCGCCGTCTCGGCGCCCGCCGCGAGCGCCGCCCCGGCCGACGGCCGTGGGCACCCGCACGCACGAGGCTGGGACAAGGAGGCGCGCGGTGTCACCATCGCCGCCGCCCGCGCCGCCCGGGCCGGCGTCGACTGGGAGGACTGCGACGCCGGCTGGAACCTGCCGAAGCCCATCCAGTGCGGCTACGTCACGGTGCCGCTGGACTACGCCAAGCCGTTCGGCAAGCAGATCAAGCTGGCCGTCGACCGCATCGGCAACACCGGGGGCAGGAGCGAGCGCCAGGGCGCGCTCATCTACAACCCCGGCGGGCCCGGCGGATCCGGTCTGCGGTTCCCGGCACGCGTGACCGGCAAGAGCGCGGTGTGGGCGAACGCCGCCAAGGCCTACGACTTCGTCGGCTTCGACCCCCGCGGCGTCGGCCACTCCGCGCCCATCTCCTGTGCCGACCCGCAGGAGTTCGTCAAGGCGCCCAAGGCCGACCCCGTGCCCGGGTCCGAGGCGGACAAGCTCGCCCAGCGCAAGCTCGCCCGCGAGTACGCCGAGGGCTGCTTCGAGCGCAGCGGCGAGATGCTGCCGCACATGACCACGCCGAACACCGCGCGCGACCTCGACGTCATCCGCGCCGCGCTCGGCGAGAAGAAGCTCAACTACCTCGGCGTCTCCTACGGCACCTACCTCGGCGCCGTCTACGGCACGCTCTTCCCGGACCACGTCCGCCGCATGGTCGTCGACAGCGTCGTCAACCCCTCCCGCGACAAGATCTGGTACCAGGCCAACCTGGACCAGGACGTCGCCTTCGAGGGCCGCTGGAAGGAGTGGCAGGACTGGGTCGCCGCGAACGACGCCACCTACCACCTCGGCGACACCCGCGCCGAGGTCCAGGACCAGTGGCTGAAGCTGCGCGCCACCGCGGCGAAGGAGCCGCTGGGCGGCGTCGTCGGACCGGCCGAGCTGATCTCCTTCTTCCAGAGCGCCCCGTACTACGACTCCGCCTGGGCACCGATCGCCGCGACCTTCAGCAAGTACGTCGCCGGTGACACCCAGGCCCTCGTCGACGCGGCCGCCCCCGACCTGTCCGACACCGCGGGCAACGCCTCCGCGGAGAACGGCAACGCCGTCTACACGGCAGTCGAGTGCACCGACGCCAAGTGGCCCACCGACTGGAACACCTGGGACCGGGACAACACCCGACTGCACCGCGACCACCCGTTCATGACCTGGGCCAACGCATGGATGAACCTGCCGTGCGCCACCTGGCCGGTCAAGCAGCAGACCCCGCTGAACGTCAAGACCGGCAAGGGACTTCCGCCGGTGCTGATCGTCCAGTCCGAGCGGGACGCGGCCACTCCGTACGAGGGCGCCGTCGAACTGCACCGGCGGTTCGAGGGCTCTCGCCTGATCACCGAGCGGGACGCCGGCTCGCACGGCGTCACCGGGCTGGTCAACCCGTGCGTCAACGACCGTGTGGACACCTACCTGCTCACCGGCAAGGTGGACGCCCGCGACGTGACCTGCGCGCCGCACGCCACGCCCAAGCCGTAGACCGGCCGGCGGACATGGGGGAGGCGGCGACCGGTCGGACCGGTCGCCGCCTCCCCCTTCCGCTACCGTCGCTCGGCCCAGGCGTCCTCCGCCGCGTAGTCGAAGAGGTCGCCGTACGCCGCGAACATCTTCGGGTAGGCCTCCCGCCAGTCCCGGCCGGCCAGTCGCTCCTCGATGAAGGCCACCGTCTCCGGCAGGGTGTCCGCGTAGCGGACCACCGGGCGGTAGCCCAACTGCTCCCGGGCCGCGCTCATGTCGCACACCACCGGCGAGGGCACGCTCCACGGGGTGTCGCCCACGCCGTCCACCGGCGGGCCGTCCAGCAGCACGTCCTCGGTCTCGACGCCCATCACCGCGTCGATCGCCGCCGCGATCTCCGCAACCGTCGGGGCGTCGGGGTCCACCGCGTTCAGGACGCGCGTACCCGGCCGCGCGGCGGCCAGCCGGATCAGCTCGGCGATGTTGCGCACACTCGCCGGGTGGAAGCGGCTCGCGCCGCTGTACGCCAGCACGCGCCGGTGCCTGCCGTCGAGGTTGCGCTTGACGACGTACAGCTCGCGGGGCGTCCCGCAGTACGGGCCGTGGACCGCGCCGGCCCGCAGCAGCGTCACCGGCAACCGGTCGCCCCCCGCGAGCAGTTCCCGCTCCAGGGCCGCCTTGCGGGTGCTGTACGAGGCGTCGCCCGGGCGGATCGTGCGCTGTGCCTCGGTGACCGGCACCGGGTACCGGGGGAAGCCGCCGGGCTCGGTCTGCGTGTCGAAACCGCGGCCCTGGTCGTCCTCGTAGACCGACACGCTGGAGATCACCACCGCCGAGCCGACCCGACCGGCGAGCGAGAGCAACTGCCGTGCGTGCCCGTCACCGTACGCCACCACGTCCACCAGGACGTCGCAGCCCTCGCCCACCGCCGCCGACAGCGCCGCGTCGTCCTCCCGGTCGGCCCGTGCCACCCTCACGTCCCCCGGCCACCGCGCGTCCCGGTCGCCGCCGCGCGAGACGGCCGTCACCTCCCAGCCGTCCCGGGCCAGCGTGTCCACCGCCGCCCGTCCGATCTGTCCCGTCGCCCCGACCACCACCGCACGTGTCATACGGCGACCGTAGGCGTCCCGTCGCCGGCCGGCCACGCCCTTCTGCCGACGGCAGACGACGGAAACCCGCAAGGCCCCCGGCTAACGGCGCGGCAGCCTGGGGAACTTCCGCCCCTCGGCCGCCTTCCGGGCCTCCTCCGCCTTCACGTCCGCCGCGTACCGGTCCACGTACTCCTGGCCGGACAGGGACAGGATGGCGTAGACGATCTCGTCGGTGACGGCGCGCAGCACGGCCTTCTCGCCCTCCATGCCGGCGTACCGGGAGAAGTCGAGGGGCTCGCCGAATCGGATCACCACCGGGTGCAGCCTCGGGATCTTCCGGCCCGGCGGCTGCGCCTCGAAGGTGCCGATCATCGCGCAGGGGACGACGGGCACCCCGGCCCTGAGCGCCATCACCGCGACGCCGACCTTGCCCTTGTAGAGCCGGCCGTCGTGCGAGCGGGTGCCCTCCGGGTAGATGCCGAGCAACTCGCCCCGGCCCAGCACACCGAGCCCCTCGCGGATCGCGGCCTGCCCCGCCTCCTTGCCGGAGCGGTCCACGGGGATCTGCCCGGCGCTGCGGAAGAAGAACGCCGTCAGCCGGCCCTTGAGGCCCGGCCCCGTGAAGTACTCGGCCTTGGCGAGGAAGGTGATGCGGCGCTTGAGCACCGCGGGCATCAGGAAGTGGTCCGAGAAGGAGAGGTGGTTGCCCGCGACGATGGCCGCACCCGACCCCGGCACATGGTCCAGGCCCTCGATCCGGGGTCGGAAGACGATCCTCAGCAGCGGGCCCAGCAGGACGTACTTGAGCACGTAGTAGAACACGGTGGGTCTCCAGTTCTCCGGGCTCCCGGCCGGTCGTCCGCGACCGGTGATCGATCGTAGCCCGACCGGGCCGAAACCGGCCGGGAGCGGTTCGGTCGCTCTTCGGTCAACTCGATTGACGCGGCACACACCGTCCTCTGTGCTGTCGGGAGGCGGCATGCGCGAAGCCCGGGCGGCGCACGGCCCGCGGCGGGGGCGCGACCGGGGGAGGGCGGATGACCGGTGGATCGGCACGGGCGGCCGGGGCTTCCTGGGCGGAGTTCGGGCGGCGGTTGCGTTCCCTGCGCAGGGCGGCCGGGCTCACCCAGCTGCAACTCGGCCTGCGGGTCGGCTACCACCACTCGGCCGTGAGCAAGCTCGAGGCCGGCCTGCGTGAGCCGCCCGTGGGACTGGTGCGCCGGCTCGACACGGTGCTGCAGACGGGCGGAGAGCTGGCCGCGATCGTCGCCGCGCCGCGCGAGGTGCCGCGCCGACCTGGCCGGTCCCCGGCCGACCCGGCGCTGTTCGCACCGCTGCCCGGTGCGGACGCCCCCGTGGGGCGAGGAGCGCCGGACGCCCAAATGTGGCCCGCGCGGCTGCCCGCCGAGGGACTGGTGTGCCCGCTGCACGGCACCGCCGGGTGCGCGGTGCCCGATCCGGGCGAGTTGCCGGCGCTGCTCGACGGGCCGGGCCCGGTCGGCGGCCCGGCACCCGGGTGGGCCGGCGCCGGAGCAGCCGTCGCCGAGCCGGAGCTGCTGCACGGCCTCACCGCCGTCCTGGCCTGCCTGATCCGCGAGGCGTTCCGGCACGAGGGCCGGGTGACGGCCGTAGAGGGACTCCTGCGGGCCCTGGCCCGCTGGGCCGACGAGGTCAACTCCGGGGGCCGGCTGCCCTACGGGCAGTTGCGGCTCGCTGCGCAGTACGCCCAGGTCGCCGGCCGGCTGCGCATGGAGCGCGGGCAGATCGGCGTCGCGATGGCCTGGTTCGGCCACGGACTGCGCTGGGCGGACGCCGTCCACGACGCCCCCGCCCGCGCGACGCTGCTCAGCGACATGTGCACCCTGGTCCGGCTCGACGGAGACCCCTCGCTGATGCTCGGCTACGCGCAGGGCATCGCCGCGGTGGACGGTCGGCGCCGGTGGACGGCCACCCTGTCGCACCTCTACCAGGCGCGCGGCCACGCCCTGGCGGGTGACGCCGCGGAGTGCCGACGTCACATCGCCCTGGCCCGGCGGGGCTTCGCCCGCCTCGGCCGGCGGGACCACCTGGAGGCGCCGTGGTTGGCCGGGGCCGAGGGCGCGATGCGGGTCGACTCGGCGATCGGCGGAGCCCTGCGCGACCTCGCGGTGGCGACCGGGGACCGTACGGCGGCCCGGCGCGCGGTCGACGCCACCGCACGCTCGCGCGCGCAGGTGCCGCCCCAGATGCGGGGCGCCCGGCTGCTGCTCACCCTCCGCCTGGCGGACAGCTGGGCCTGCGCCGGCGACCCCGGGGCCGCCGTCGCCCTCGCCTCGGAGGTCCTGCCGGAGGCAGTGCGCTCACGCGAGTCGATGGTCACCGCCGAGCTGCGCGGACTGCACAGCCGGCTCACCGGGGAGTGGGCCGACCTGCCGGAGGTCCGGGAGTACCGGGAGCGGCTGCTGGACGCGGGGGAGTGAGGGGCAGGGCTTCGGTTCCGGGAGGGCGGGGTCTCTCCCGCACGCACCCGTACTTGCCGGAATTTGCCAGGTCTGGACCAAGCTCGCGGAGCCGTTGATTCCGGTGCGGCGGGGTGTGAGGGTTCCGCCAGCCCGCGACATGACATGCAACTGACACTCGCACCTCCGACGGACGCGTCTCCGCACCCCAGGCTGCGCGTCCGGCATGTCCTGGCCCGGGCCGGCCCGCAAGGAGCCCCCCACTCTCACAAGGAGCCACGATGCTCAGACAGACCGCGGTGGCCGGGACAGTCCTGGCCATGACACTCGCAGGGGTGGTGGTACCGACCTCCCTCGCCTCGGCCTCGGAGCGGTCCGCGCCCTCCGCGGCGGAACCCAGCCCCGTCGAGAGGGCCGTCGCCGCGGCCGACCAGGCCGTCCGCAGCGGCCTGGACGCCCTGGTCGCCGGCGGCCCCGACGAGCAGTACGACCGCCATCGGGTCACCCCCTGGGACGACAACCTCTTCTCGGTCGCCTACGAGCGCACCTACCACGGTCTGCCGGTGGTCGGCGGCGACGCCGTCGTCCTCGCCGACGGCAAGGGCCGCGTCCGCGCCGTCCAGTCCGCGAGCGAGGGCGCGATAGCCGTGCCCACCGAGGCCGGGATCAAGGCCGAGCAGGCGGTGAGGACCAGCCGCGAGCGGCTCGCGAACGTCGACGAGGTCGACTCCAGGCGCCTGGTGGTCCGCGTCAAGGACGACGTCCAGACCCTCGCCTGGGAGACCGTGCTCGTCGGCACCACCAAGGACGACGTGCCCAGCAGGCTGCACGTCTTCGTGGACGCCCGCACCGGCAAGGTCGTCGACAGCTACGACGACGTGAAGGCCGGCACCGGGCACAGCGAGTGGAACGGCCCGAACCCGCTGACCATCGACACCTCCCGCTCCGGCAGTCAGTACGCCCTGCGCGACACCACCCGCCCCGGCCTGCAGTGCTCGGACTACAACGGCGGCCTGTTCACCGGACCGGACGACGACTGGGGCACCGGCAACGCCTCCAGCCGCGAGACCGGCTGCGTCGACGTCATGTACGCGGCGCAGAAGGAGTCGGACATGCTCCGCGACTGGCTCGGCCGCAACGGACACAACGGCAACGGCGGCAGCTGGCCGGTCCTCGTCGGCCTCAACCAGCTCAACGCCTACTGGGACGGCTCACGGGTCACCATCGGCCACAACAGCGCCGGCAAGTGGATCGCCGGCATGGACGTGGTGGGCCACGAGTTCGGCCACGGCCTGGACAGCTACACCCCTGGCGGCGCCAACCACGAGAGCGGCCTGGGCGAGGCCACCGGCGACATCATGGGCGCCCTCACCGAGGCCTATGCCAACCAGCCCTCCGGGTACGACACCCCCGACTACACCGTCGGCGAGGAGATCGACCTCCAGGGCCGCGGCCCGATCCGCAACATGTACAACCCCCAGCTCGTCAACAACGACCCCAACTGCTACTCCTCCGCCATCCCGCGCACCGAGGAGCACGCGGCGGCCGGGCCCATGAACCACTGGTTCTACCTCCTCGCCGAGGGCTCCGACCCCGGCGGCGGCAAGCCCTCCAGCCCGACCTGCGACGGCAGCCGGGTCACCGGCATCGGCATCCAGAACGCCGGCAAGATCTTCTACGGCGGCATGCTGCTCAAGACCAGCGGCATGACCTACAAGCGCTACCGCACCGCCACCCTCACCGCGGCCAAGAACCTGGACGCGTCCTGCGACCTGTTCGACGCGACCAAGGCGGCCTGGAACGCGATCGACATCCCGGCCCAGCCCGGTGACCCGACCTGCGCCCGGCAGGAGACCGACTTCTCGCTGGCCCTCAGCCCGGCGAGCGGCAACGTCGAGGCCGGCTCCGCCGTCAACGCCACGGTCAGCACCAGCACCGTCACCGGCAGCGCCCAGCAGGTGTCCCTGACCGCCACCGGCACCCCGCCCGGCGTGAGCGTCACCTTCAGCCCGTCGACGGTCACCTCCGGGTCCAGCTCGACGATGCGCGTCTCCACCACCTCCGGCACGGCCGCCGGAACGTACTCGATCACCGTCAGGGGCACGGCGGGCAGCAAGAGCCACACCGCCCAGTACACCCTCACCGTCGGCGGCGGCAGCCAGCCGGGCACGCCGCCCGACGTCGACGTCGCCCAGGTGCAGGCCCACCTCGCGCAGTTCGGCTCGATCGCCGCGCAGAACGGCGGCAACCGCCGCTCGACCGGCTCCGGATACGACGCCTCCCTCGCATATGTGAAGGGCAGGCTGCAGGCGGCCGGCTACACCGTCACCGAGCAGACCTGCACCTCCGGCTGCTCCGCCGGCGCGGGCAACAACCTGATCGCCGAGTGGCCGAAGGGCGACGCGAGCAGCGTCTACATGTTCGGCGCCCACCTGGACGGCGTCTCGGCCGGCCCCGGCATCAACGACAACGGCTCCGGTTCCGCCGCGCTCCTTCAGACGGCGCTCACCCTCGCCGAGCAGAACCCGGCCATGAAGAACCGCGTCCGCTTCGCCTGGTGGACCGACGAGGAACAGGGCCTGAACGGCTCCGACTTCTACGCCCGCACGCTCAGCTCGACCGAGCGCTCGCGAATCAAGGCGTACTACAACTTCGACATGGTCGCCTCCGTCAACGGCGGCTACTTCATCAACAACCTGACCTCCTCGGCCTCCGCCCCGATGCGGGAGTACTGGACCTCCCTCGGCCTCGCCCCGCAGGAGAACGTCGAGGGCCAGGGCCGCTCCGACGACTACTCGTTCCAGCGGGTCGGCATCCCCACCTCCGGCTACGCCACCGGCGCCTCCGCCGTGAAGTCGTCCACGGAGGCCGCCAAGTGGGGCGGCACCGCGGGCCGGTCCTACGACCCGTGCTACCACTCCGCATGCGACACCACCTCCAACATCAACGCCACCGCGCTGAACCGCAGCGTCGACGGCATCGCGTACACGATCTGGAAGACCGCCGTCGGGGACGCGCCCGACCCGCAGGACGACTTCTCGATCTCCGCGAACCCGTCCTCGGGCACGGTCGAGCCGGGCGGCTCCGCGTCCGTCACCGTGAACACCGCCACGACCAGCGGTGACGCGCAGAACGTCCGGTTGTCGGCGTCCGGCGCGCCGACCGGCGTGAGCGTGACCTTCACGCCGGACTCGGTCACCTCCGGCCAGTCCTCGACCGCCACCGTCCAGGTCGCCGCGGGCACGGCCGCCGGCACGTACACCCTGACCCTCACGGGCACGGGCACCGTCACCCACACCACGACGTACACCCTCACCGTCTCCGGCGACGGAGGCGGTGAGACCACCTGGCGGCTGGGAGCCACCTACGCGGCCGGCGACGTGGTCACCTACGACGGCGTCGGCTACCGGTGCATCCAGGGCCACACCGCCTACCCCGGCTGGGAGCCGCCGAACGTTCCCGCGCTCTGGCAGCGCCTCTGACACCCGTCTGAGGAGCGACGGACACGCCTGACACGCCGAAAGGGGCGGTGGGGTTCGCACGGAACCCCACCGCCCCTTCCGGCGCGTGCTCACGCCTCCGGCGTCAGAACTTCGGCGTCGGCGCCTGCGCCTCGACGATCTCCGCGGCCTCCTCCTCGGTCCCCACCGACGGCGGCGAGCCCGCCAGCGGCTTCTGGGCCGTCTCCCGCATGCAGGCCACGGCCACGACACCGATCAGGGCCGCCGCCATCGAGTAGTAGGCCGGCATCATCTCGGAGCCGGTCACGCTGATCAGGGCGGTGATCACCAGCGGCGTGGTGCCGCCGAACAAGGACGCCGACAGGTTGTAGCCGACCGACAGGGATCCGTAGCGGACGTTGGTCGGGAACATCGCCGGGAGCGCCGCCGACATCGTGCCCAGCAGACAGACCAGCGACAGGCCGAGCATCAGCATGCCGCCCGAGACCGCGAGCAGACTGCCCTCCCGCACCAGCACGAAGGCGGGGGCCGACAGCACGAAGAACCCGATCATGCCGGTCATCAGGACGGGCTTGCGGCCGAAGCGGTCCGACAGCCGGCCCACCTGGTTGATGATCAGCATCAGCAGCACCATCGTCGCCACCAGGATCATCAGCCCGTGGCTCTCGCTGTAGTCCAGCTCGTCCGACAGGTATGTCGGCATGTACGACAGCAGCATGTAGTCGGTGATGTTGTAGGCGCCGACCAGCGCGATGCACAGCACCAGCGACCGCCAGTGCGTGCGGAAGATCTTGGCGAGGTCGCCCCGCGCGGTGGTCTCCACCGCGTTCGCCGCCTCGGACACGTGGACGTTGGCGTCCTCCAGCTTCAGGAACGCGGGAGTGTCGTCCAGCTTCAGCCGCAGATAGATACCCACGATGCCGAGCGGCGCCGCGACCAGGAAGGGGATCCGCCAGCCCCACGCGTCCATGGTGTCGCTGCCCAGCCCCGCCGTCAGGGCGGTCACGAGGCTCGCGGCACCGGTGTAACCGGCCAGCGTGCCCAGCTCCAGGAAGCTGCCGAAGAAACCGCGCCGCTTGTCCGGGGCGTACTCCGCGATGAAGGTGGACGCGCCGCCGTACTCACCGCCCGTGGAGAAGCCCTGGAGCAGGCGGAAGAGGATCAGCAGCAGCGGTGACCAGAAGCCGATCGCGTCGTAGCTGGGGATGAGCCCGATGGCGGCGGTGCCGATCGCCATGAGGATCATCGTGAGCGCGAGCACCTTCTTGCGGCCGATCTTGTCGCCCATCGGTCCGAAGACCATGCCGCCGATCGGACGCACCAGGAACGCCACGGCGAACGTGGCGAACGAGGAGAGCAGCTGCGCCGTGTCGCTCCCGGACGGGAAGAACACGCGGCCGATGGTGCCCGCGAGATAGGCGTAGATGCCGAAGTCGAACCACTCCATGGCATTGCCCAGAGAGGCCGCCTTGACGGCACGCTTGACCGCGGCCTCGTCCGTGACGGTGATGTCGGACCGGCGCAGTCGGGGGTTCTTCCGCCGCTTGATCGCCCGGAACAGGGCGGGGTGGCGGCGCACCGCGGCGACGTCGGTCTCTGGGCCGTTCTCGGTGGGGGACGTGGCGGCCTCCCTTTCCACGCGCAGCCACTCCGGGCGGAGCACTGCTCGGTCGTACGTGTCTCAGCTCGTACCCGTTCCCCCGATCATGCTGGGTATGGTCGTGACTTCGGTCATGTGACTGGGCCGATGAGGTGAGCGGCCGGTGAGTACGCTTCGCGCATGCGTATATCCGTCTCCTCCGACATGGACGAACCCGTCGCCCGGCTCCTCGTCGAGGAGCTGCGCGGACGCGGCCACGACGTGCACGCGTACGGCGCGCTGAGCCCCGGCGCGGACGCGCGGTGGGCCGTCTGCTCCGAGCAGGCGGCGCGCGAGGTCGCCGAGGATCGGGCCGACCAGGCCGTGGTGTGCTGCTGGACCGGCACCGGCGCGTCCATCGCCGCCAACAAGGTCCCGGGCGTCCGCGCGGCCCTGTGCACCGACGGGTACACCGCGGACGGGGCGCGCCGCTGGAACGACGCCAACGTGCTCGCCCTGAGCCTGCGGCTGACGTCCGGGCCGTTGCTGCGGGAGATCCTGGACGCCTGGTTCGCGGCCGGGCGGAGCGAGGACGCCGAGGACCGTGACAACGTCACGCGGGTGGAGCGGCTCGACGAGGGACGCCGAGCCGCTCGGTGAGGTCCGGCGGGCCGGTCAGGAGGAGGCCAGGACCTTCTCCAGCGTCCCGAGCGCGCCCGCCAGCTCGTCGGCCGTGACGGTCAGCGGCGGGGCCAGCCGGATCGTCGAGCCGTGGGTGTCCTTGACCAGGACGCCCTCGCGCATCAGCCGCTCGCTGACCTCGCGCCCGGTGCCCAGCGCCGGGTCCACGTCGACGCCCGCCCACAGGCCCCGTGCCCGGAAACCGACGACGCCCTTGCCGACCAGGGCGGCCAGACCCTCGCGCAGCACCGCGCCCAGCTCGGCCGCCCGGCGCTGGAACTCGCCGGTCTCCAGCAGCTCCACCACCGCCGTGCCCACCGCGGCGGCCAGCGGATTGCCGCCGAACGTCGAACCGTGCTCGCCCGGGTGCAGCACCCCCAGCACGTCGCGCCGGCCCACGACCGCCGACACCGGGACGATGCCGCCGCCCAGCGCCTTGCCGAGCAGCACCACGTCCGGCACCACCGACTCGTGCTCGACGGCCAGGGTGTGCCCCGTGCGGCCCAGACCCGACTGGATCTCGTCCGCGACGAACAGGCAGCCCTTGCGGCGGGTCAGCTCCCGCACGCCCGCCAGATAGCCGTCGTCCGGAATCAGCACGCCCGCCTCGCCCTGGATCGGCTCGATCAGCACGGCCGCCGTCGTCTCGTCGACCGCCGCCTCCATCGCGGCCAGGTCGTTGTACGGCACGATCCGGAAACCGGGGGTGAACGGGCCGAAGCCCGAGCGGGCCGTCTCGTCGGTGGAGAAGCTGACGATCGTCGTCGTCCGGCCGTGGAAGTTGTCCGCGGCGACCACGATCGTCGCCCGGTCGGCCGGGACGCCCTTGACGTCGTAGGCCCACTTGCGGGCCACCTTGATGCCGCTCTCCACCGCCTCCGCGCCGGTGTTCATCGGCAGCACCATGTCCGTGCCGGTCAGCGCGGCCAGCCGCTCGGCGAAGCCCGCGAGCCGGTCGTTGTGGAAGGCGCGGGAGGTGAGGGTGAGCCGGTCCAGCTGCCGGTGGGCGGCCTCGATCAGGGCCGGATGGCGGTGGCCGAAGTTGAGCGCGGAGTAGCCGGCCAGCATGTCCAGGTAGCGGCGGCCCTCCACGTCCTCCACCCAGGCGCCCTCCGCGCGGGCGACCACGACGGGCAGCGGGTGGTAGTTGTGCGCGAGGACGGGCTCCTCGGCGCGGATCAGTTCCTCGGAGCCGCGGTCGGCGCGGGCGGGTGCGGTCATGAGTGGGTCTCCCGGATCTCCTGGGTGCAGCACTTGATGCCGCCACCGGCCTTGTGGAACTCGGACAGGTCGACGGGCACGGGCACGTAGCCGCGACCGGCGAGCCGGTCGGCCAGTTCCCGGGCCTCGGGGGCGATGAACACGTGCCGTCCGTCGGACACGGAGTTGAGCCCGAACGCCATCGCGTCCTCGCGGGTGGCGATCACCGCGTCCGGGTAGAGCCGCTCCAGCACCTCGCGGCTGCCGGGCGAGAAGGCACCCGGGTAGTAGGCGATGTTCCCGCCGTCGCCCCCGCTCTCCGCTGTTCCGTCGTCGAGTACGAACAGTGCCGTGTCCAGGTGGTAGAAGTACGGGTCCACCAACGTCAGCGAGATCACCGGCACGCCGAAGAACTCCTGCACCTCACGGTGCGCGTCCCGGGTCGTACGGAACCCGGTGCCGGCCAGGATCCAGCGGCCGGCCGGAACCAGGTCGCCCTCGCCCTCGCAGACCGATTCGGGGTGGTGGACCTCGAAGCCCTCCGTCTTGAACCACGATTCGAAGGGAACGGACTCGGGACGCCGCTCGGGCGCGTGGAAGAGGGAGCCGAAGACCCGGCCCTCGACCACCACCGCGCAGTTGGCGGCGAAGACCATGTCGGGCAGACCGGGGACCGGAGCGACGGTGTCCACGGTGTGGCCGTGGGCCCGGTAGGTGTCGACCAGCGCCTGCCACTGGTCGAGGGCGCGGATGACGTCGACGGGTCGGTCGGTGCTCATCCACGGGTTGATCGCGTACTGCACGGCGAAGTGTCTGGGTTCGCAGACGAGGAAGCGCCGCCGGCGCGGCACACGGGACTCGGTCACAGAGGGGTACCTCCGCTTTTCACGGTGTGTGACGGGGTGTTGACACCACGGTAGGAAGTGGCGCCCGAGCCCGACAAGCGATGAAAGCTGCGTGTTTGTGCAGGATCGCTGCGTTCTCCGCCCGGTCAGCGCACGTCTGCTGCGCCGTCCGGAGCGAGCAGGGCCGCTCCCGCCTCCGGACTGTCCGGGATCAGGTGGGACAGCACCATCACACTGATCGTCTTGCGGATGAACGGCTCCGCACGAATCCGCTCCAGCACCTCCTCGAAGTGCTCCACGTCCCGCGCCCGCACGTGCAGCAGCGCGTCCGCGCCGCCGGTCACCGTCATCGCCGCGGTGATCTCCGGATAGCCCCGCACGACCTCCGCGAGCCGCCGCGGCGGCGCCGCCCCCTCGCAGTACACCTCCACGTAGGCCTCCGTGCGCCACCCCAGCGCGGAGGGCCGCACCGTCGCCGTGAACCCGGTGATCACGTCCGTCTCGCGCAGCCGGTCCACCCGGCGCTTGACCGCCGTCGAGGACAGGCCGATCTCCGCGCCGATCTCGGCGAAGGACGTCCTGGCGTTCTCCATCAGGGCGGTGACGATCTTCCGGTCGAGTTCGTCGAAGGAAGCGGGCCTGCTGTTCATGCGGGCACTGTATCCAGCGGATACGGCCACGTCGCAGGCGTGTGCAGGCGCTCGGATCGCCCCTACACTCCACCTTCATGCTGCGCGCCCTTGCTGTCGACGACGAACGCCCCACCCTCGAGGAACTCGTGTACCTGCTGAACGCCGACCCCCGCATCGGCACCGCGGAGGGTGCGAGCGACGCGACCGAGGCGCTGCGCCGCATCAACCGGGCCCTGGAGTCCGGCCCCGACGGGCCCGACGCCATCGACGTCGTCTTCCTCGACATCCAGATGCCCGGCCTCGACGGACTGGACCTCGCCCGGCTGCTCACCGGGTTCGCCCGGCCGCCGCTGGTCGTGTTCGTGACCGCGCACGAGGACTTCGCCGTCCAGGCCTTCGACCTCAAGGCCGTGGACTACGTGCTCAAACCGGTGCGCAGGGAGCGACTGGCGGAAGCGGTCCGCCGGGCCGCCGAACGGCGCGGCACCGCCGCCGTGCCCACCCCGCGCATCCCCGTGCACGAACCCGACCCCGACCACATCACCGTCGAACTCGGCGGCGTCACCCGCTTCGTCCCCGTCGACGAGATCACCCACGTGGAGGCCCAGGGCGACTACGCCCGCCTCCACACCGACCGGGGCAGCCACCTCGTCCGCATCCCCCTGTCCACGCTGGAGGAGCGCTGGCGCGCCCGCGGCTTCGTCCGCATCCACCGCCGCCACCTCGTCGCCCTGCGCCACATCGGCGAACTGCGCCTGGACGCGGGCAGCGTCAGCGTCCTGGTCGGCGCCGAGGAACTGCAGGTCAGCCGGCGCCACGCCCGCGAGCTGCGGGACCTGCTCATGCGGAGGCCGTGAGCCGTGCCCCAGGACCCCACCGAACGCCGCGTCACCGTCACCGGCCCGCCCAGGCGCACCGTCCCCAGCGCACGGAACCGCCCGCGCGGGCGGCACCCACAGGGCTCCGGCTCCTACCGCCCGCGCACCGAGATCGACGAGCAGACCACCCTCGGCCACACCTACGTCCGCTCCCTGATGCGCAGCCAGCTGCGCGCCGGGCTCACCGCCCTAGCGGTCCTCGGCCTCCTCGTCGGTCCGCTCCCGCTGCTGTTCGCGGCGCTGCCCGACGCCCGCCACCTGGAGTGGGCCGTCCTCGGCTTCGGCCTGTACGCCCCGCTGGTCCTGCTCGCCCGCTGGTACGTGCGCCGCGCCGAGCGCAACGAACGCGACTTCGTACGCCTCGTCGAGGACCGATGAACTCCGGCTACGCCATACCCGCCGTCGCCCTCGTGGTCGTGGCCACCGTCCTCGTCGGCGCCTTCGGCCTGCGCATCTCCCGGACCACCTCCGACTTCTACGTCGCCTCCCGCACCGTCGGCCCCCGTCTGAACGCCGCCGCCATCAGCGGCGAGTACCTCTCCGCCGCGTCCTTCCTCGGCATCGCGGGACTGGTCCTCGTCCAGGGCCCCGACATGCTCTGGTACCCGGTCGGCTACACCGCCGGGTACCTGGTCCTGCTTCTCTTCGTCGCCGCTCCGCTGCGCCGCTCGGGCGCCTACACGCTGCCCGACTTCGCCGAGGCCCGGCTCGCCTCCCAGGGGGTACGCCGGCTCGCGGGAGCCTTCGTCGTCGGGGTCGGCTGGCTCTACCTGCTGCCCCAGCTCCAGGGCGCCGGGCTGACCCTGACCGTGCTCAGCGGGGCGCCCGACTGGCTGGGCGGAGTGATCGTCGCCGTCGTCGTCACCGCCATCGTCGCCGCCGGCGGCATGCGCAGCATCACCTTCGTCCAGGCCTTCCAGTTCTGGCTCAAACTCACCGCCCTGCTCGTCCCCGCCCTCTTCCTGGTGCTGGCCTGGCAGGGCGACGGCGCCCCCGGCCGCCCCTTCGAGGAGCCCGCCACCTTCCGCGAGCAGCGCTCCGTCCGTGTCGACGACACCCTCACCCTCAAGCTCGAGGAGCCGCTGACGGTCACCGTCGACGGCACCGTGGACGGCCGCACCCGAGACGGTGCTCGCGTGGCCCTGCCCGCCGGCAGCCACCGCATCGAGGCGGGCACCCGCCTCACCTTCGACGCGGACACCCGCGTTCCGGCCGCCGGGCGCGGCGCCGACGACGCCCTGTCGCCCTCCCGGGCCGAGAGCCGCGCGGAACGGCCGCTGTACGCCACGTACGGCCTGATCCTGGCCACGTTCCTGGGCACCATGGGCCTGCCGCACGTGGTGGTCCGCTTCTACACCAGCCCGACCGGCGTCGCCGCCCGCCGCACCACCGTCGCCGTCCTCGGCCTGATCGGCGCCTTCTACCTGCTGCCGCCCCTCTACGGCGCCCTCGGCCGCCTGTACGCCCCCGAGCTGACCCTGACCGGGAAGGCCGACGCCGCGGTTCTGCTGCTGCCGGACCGGGTGATCGGGGGCGTCGGCGGCGACCTGCTCGGCGCGCTGGTCGCGGGCGGCGCCTTCGCCGCGTTCCTGTCCACCGCGTCGGGGCTCACCATGGCCGTCGCGGGCGTGCTCACCCAGGACGTGCTGCCGTCCCGTGCCGTGTCCCACTTCCGGCTCGGCACCCTGCTCGCCATGGCGGTGCCGCTGGCGGCGAGCGCGCTGGTCGGCGGTCTGCCCGTCGCCGACGCGGTCGGCCTCGCCTTCGCCGTGTCCGCCTCCTCCTTCTGCCCCCTGCTCGTCCTCGGCATCTGGTGGCGGCGGCTGACCCCGCCCGGCGCGGCCGCCGGGATGCTGGTGGGCGGCGGCTCCGCCCTGCTCGCCGTCGCCGCCACCATGGGGGGCTTCCCGGGCGACGGGGCGCTGCACGCGCTGCTGGCCTGGCCCGCGCTGTGGTCGGTGCCGCTGGGCTTCCTCACGATGGTGCTGGTCTCCCTGGCCACCCCCGGCAGGGTCCCGGCCGGGACGGCGGCGATCCTGGCCCGCTTCCACCTGCCGGAGGAGCTGGGCACGGAGGAACTGCGCACGGAAGGACCGCGCACGGACGAACTCCGTGCCGGAACACTGAGCACGGACGACCTGCGTGCGGCGAAGCCGGGCACGGACGATCAGCGGACGGCGGCCGACCGGCGCGAGGAGAGGACGCGGTGAGCGGCTCCCTGGGCGGATTCCTGGCGGGACTGGCCGTCGCCCTGCTGCCGCTGCTGGCCGCCGGCTTCTGGCTGGGCCGGCGCACGGCCCGCCCTCAGCACCTCGGCGGCCTCGGCACCCCGGTCGAGCACGCCACCTTCCAGACCCTGCACACCGCCTCGCTGGCGACGCCCCCGCTGCGGGCGGGACTGACCGAGGAGACCGCCGGAAAGTCGGCCCGCAAGCTGCGCTCCCTGCTGGGCACGGACGCGCTGTGCCTGACCGACCTCGAAAAGGTCCTGGTCTGGGACGGCGTGGGCACCCACCACCGCACCGAGATCATGGAACGCCTCGCGGGACCGCTGGCCACCGGCCGCGGCGAGGCGTTCCGCCTGACCTGCGACACCCCGGACTGCACGGTGCGCTGGGCCGTCGTCGCCCCGCTCACCGTCGACGACCGGGTGCACGGCGCCCTCGTCGCCTGCGCGCCCCGCGAGTCCGCCGTCCTGGTCCGTGCGGCCGGCGAGGTGGCCCGCTGGGTCTCGGTCCAGCTGGAACTCGCCGACCTCGACCAGTCCCGCACCCGCCTCATCGAGGCCGAGATCAAGGCCCTGCGCGCGCAGATCTCCCCGCACTTCATCTTCAACTCGCTCGCGGTGATCGCGTCCTTCGTGCGCACCGACCCCGAACGCGCCCGCGAGCTGCTCCTGGAGTTCGCCGACTTCACCCGCTACTCGTTCCGCCGGCACGGCGACTTCACCACCCTCGCCGACGAACTGCACGCCATCGACCACTACCTGGCGCTGGTACGGGCCCGCTTCGGCGACCGCCTCGCCGTCACCCTCCAGGTCGCCCCGGAGGTGCTGCCGGTCGCGCTGCCCTTCCTCTGCCTCCAGCCGCTCGTCGAGAACGCCGTCAAGCACGGTCTGGAGGGCAAGTCCGACCGGTGCCGCATCCAGATCACCGCGCAGGACGCGGGCGCCGAGGCCCTGGTCGTCATCGAGGACGACGGCGCCGGCATGGACCCGGAGCTGCTGCGCCGCATCCTCGCGCGCGAGGTGAGCCCGTCGGGCGGCATCGGGCTGTCCAACGTCGACGACCGTCTCCGCCAGGTCTACGGGGACGACCACGGCCTCGTCATCGAGACGGCCGTCGGCGCGGGCATGAAGATCACGGTCCGGCTGCCGAAGTACCAGCCGGGCGTGCACTCGGCGGCCCGGCTCGGCCGCGAGTGAGCCGGGGTGCCCCGGGCGGGGCTCAGGCGCGGCGGCCGGCCACCAGCCCCAGAGTGATCAGACCGAGTACGACCCAGCCGAACCACAACCAGCCGTTGCTTCCGAGCGCCACCGTGTAGGCCGTCACCGCGACCAGACCGCCGATGGTGAGCGCCCCCATCGTCTTCGTCGAACTGTCCGTGGAACCGGGCATCGCAACACCCTCCTCGTGTCCGTTGCCCTCCATGGTGCCCCGTTCAGCCGCCGCGTGTGTTCAGTGAGGCCAGATAGGCGTTGTACGCCGCGAGCTCCTTGTCGCCGTCGCGCTCGGCGGCCCGGTCGCTGCGCCGCGCCTGCCGCTCCTCGGAGGCGTACCACTGGAACAGCAGCGCGAGCAGCACCAGCACGGACGGGACCTCGCTGAACGCCCAGGCGATGCCGCCGGCCGCGTTCTGGTCGGAGAGGGCGTCGATGCCGAGAGAGGCGGGCGGGTTCTCGAACGTCTCGACCATCGGGGAGGAGGCCATCATCAGCGCGATGCCGAAGAACGCGTGGAACGGCATGCCCGCGAACAGCTCCAGCATCCGCATCAGGTAGCCCGGCCGGTGCGGGCCCGGGTCCACGCCCATGATCGGCCAGAAGAACACCAGGCCGACCGCCAGGAAGTGCACCATCATCCCGATGTGCCCGGCCTGCGAGCCCATCAGCGTGTCGAAGAGGGGGGTGAAGTACAGCGCGTACAGGCTCGCGATGAACAGCGGGATGGTGAACGCCGGATGCGTGATGATCCGCATGTACCGGCTGTGCAGCAGCATCAGCAGCACCTCGCGGGGCCCCTTGCGGCCGCGTCCCGCCGGGGGCAGCGCGCGCAGCGCCAGCGTGATCGGCGCGCCGAGCAGCAGCAGGATCGGCGACACCATGCTGATCACCATGTGCTGCACCATGTGCACGCTGAACATGACCATGCCGTAGTCGTTCAGCTTGGTGCACATCATCAGGGCGACGCTCAGCACCCCGGCCACGAAGGCCACGGTCCGGCCGACCGGCCACTTGTCACCGCGGCGCACCAGACGGACGACGCCCCAGCCGTACAGCGCCAGCCCCAGGAGGCAGGCGATCAGGAAGAAGGGGTCCGCCGACCAGGCGAGGCCCCGCCCCAGCGTGAACGGCGGCAGATCCATCGTCATGCCGTGCCCGCTGTGATCCATCCGCCCGCTCCTGTTTCATGGGGGTTGAGCGCGGTTGAACACCGCTTGTCCGAAGGCAAGCGTAGAACCGCCCCCGGCCACATCCGCGACCGGGGGCGGTGAAACGCGCCCGAAGGGGCGCGGGACTTCATCGGTCTGCGGCTCCGCCGCGTGGGCGCGGTCAACCACAGCGAACCCGCGGTCCGCGAAGAACCAGTGGACCCGAGCTCTCAGCGGCCCCGAAAGATCAGAGCACGCACTCCGCCTCCGCGTACCGCGCGTCCGGCACCGTCTTCAACGACTCCACCGCGTCGCCGAGCGACACCATCTCGATGTCCGTCCCGCGCAGCGCAGTCATCATCCCGAACTCCCCGCGATGCACCGCCTCCACCGCGTGCCACCCGAACCGCGTCGCCAGCACCCGGTCGTACGCCGTCGGCGTCCCGCCGCGCTGGACGTGCCCGAGTATCACCGGCCGGGCCTCCTTGCCGAGCCGCTCCTCCAGCTCGATGGAGAGCTGACGGGCGATGCCGGCGAACCGCTCGTGGCCGTAGACGTCCTTGCCGCCCTCGTCGAAGTCCATGGTGCCGGCCTTCGGCTTGGCACCCTCCGCGGCCACCACGATCGCGAACCGCTTGCCCGCCGAGAAACGCTCGCCGACCTTCGCGGTCAGCTCGTCGATGTCGAAGGGCCGCTCCGGGACGACGACGGCGTGCGCGCCGGCCGCCATGCCCGAGTGCAGCGCGATCCAGCCGGTGTGCCGGCCCATGACCTCGACGATCAGCACCCGCTGGTGGGACTCGGCGGTGGTCTTCAGCCGGTCCAGAGCCTCGGTGGCGACGGTGACCGCGGTGTCGAAGCCGAAGGTGACGTCGGTGACCGCTATGTCGTTGTCGATGGTCTTCGGCACGCCCACGATCGGCAGGCCGTTGTCGGACAGCAGCCTGGCCGCCTTCAGCGTGCCCTCGCCGCCGATCGGGATGATCGCGTCGAGGCCGAGTTCCTCCACGTGGCCGCGGGCCCGCTCGACGCCGTCGCGCAGATGCTCGGGCCGGACCCGGGAGGAACCGAGGATGGTGCCGCCGCGGGCCAGGATGCCGCCGACCGCGTCGAGGTCGAGCTTGAGGTAGTCGCACTCCAGGAGGCCCTTCCAGCCGTCCCGGAAACCGATGACCTCGTCGCCGTGGTCGACGACGGCACGGTGCACGACGGACCGGATGACGGCGTTCAGGCCGGGGCAGTCGCCGCCGGACGTGAGGACACCAATGCGCATAGCCCGAAATACCTTCTCAACGTGGCACGGGTCCGGACCGCGCTGTCCGGTTCGATTCCCCGCCACCCTAGCGGCATCGGGAGGCGGGGCCGAACCGTGCGTCCGCCTACTGGACGCACCCGCTCACCTGTGCGGATGCCCCATCAGACGGGCCCCCGGCGAGGGGGTCAGGCGGGCTGCTGCGCCGCCGCGATGCGCTCGTTGCGCAGCGCCTCGTACCAGCGGTCGTCGGTCGGCGGCAGCGCGTTCACGTCGAGGGCCAGCTTGAGCAGCAGGTCCGCGATCTGCGGGTTGCGCGCCAGCACCGGGCCGTGCATGTAGGTGCCGAAGACCGTGTCGTTGTACGCGCCCTCGGTGCCGTCGCCCGTGCCGTTGCCGTTGCCGAAGCGGACCTGGGCGAGTGGCCGGGCGCCCGGCCCGAGGTGGGTGACGCCCTGGTGGTTCTCGAAGCCGGTCAGCGGGGGCAGGCCGAGGCGCGGGTCGATGTCGCCGAGGACGTCGCCGACGCACCGGGCGCCCTCGCCGCGCGTCGAGACCACGTCGAGCAGCCCGAGGCCGGGCTCGCGCTGGCCGAGGTCGTTGATGAACTCGTGGCCCAGGATCTGATAGCCGGCGCAGACGGAGAAGACGATCGCGCCGTTCTCCACCGCCCGGTGCAGGCCGCCGTCGCGGCGCAGCCGCTCGGCCGCGAGCCGCTGCGGCCGGTCCTCGCCGCCGCCGATCAGGTAGATGTCGCCGGAGGTCGGGATCGGCTGGTCGCTGCGCACGTCGAGGCGGGCCACGTCCAGGCCGCGCTGGCGGGCACGGCGTTCCACCACGAGGGCGTTGCCCTGGTCGCCGTAGGTGCTGAGCAGGTCCGGGTAGATCCAGACGATCCGCAGTTGGTTGTCGCTCACGAAAATCCCCTGAAGTCTCGCGGTCAGTTGCCCACGCGGCGGCGCAGGTCCTGGAAGGCGGTGTAGTTCGCGATGACCTCGATGCGTCCCGGCGGGCACAGCTGCACCGCCTGGTCGAGGTCCTCGCACACCTGGAACTGCTGGTTCGCGACCTCCAGGCGCACCGCGAGGTCCAGCTTCCGGTCACCGATCACGCAGATCGGGTGGCCGGACAGCCGGGTGTAGTCCACGTCCCACAGCCAGGAGGTGTCGGTGCCGTCCGCGCCGCGCGCGTTCACCGAGAGGATCACCGGAGCCGGCGGCGGGTCGATCAGGGAGAAGGTCTCCAGCCAGCCCGCCGGGTTCTTGGCGAGCAGGAGGCGCAGGTCGCGGCCCTGGAACTGGACGACGTCGTAGCGGCCGGCGACCGCCTGCACCTGGTACATGCGCTCCAGGGCGACCTGCGGCGGCACCCCGAAGACGGCGGCGACGGCGGCCGAGGACGCGGCGTTCGCCTTGTTGGCGCGGCCCGGCAGCTGGAGGTGGATCGGCCAGGCGGAGCCGTGCGGGTCGAGGACGTGGTCGCCGGACAGTGCCCAGCTCGGCGTGGGACGGCGGAAGCCGCACTCGCCGCAGAACCAGTCGTCGCCGGGGCGCTGCATCACACCGCCGCAGGACGGGCAGGACCAGGCGTCGTCCTTCCACATCTGGCCCGCGGCGACCCAGATCACGTTGGGGGAGGAGGAGGCGGCCCACACCACGAGCGGGTCGTCGGCGTTGGCGACGACCACGGCCTTCGAGCCGGCCAGGCCCTCGCGCCAGGCCTCGGCGAGCATCCGGGTCTCGGCGGCGCGGTCCAGCTGGTCGCGGGAGAGGTTGAGCAGCGCGATGCACTTCGGGTCGGTGGCCTGGGCCACGCCGACGAGATACTTCTCGTCGACCTCGATGACCCCGTAGCGGGAGTCCGCGCCGCCCGCGAGCGCCGAGGTGATACCGGCCGGCATGTTGGCGCCGAGCGCGTTGGAGACGACCGGACCGGCCGCCTTGAGCGCCTCGGCGATGAGCCGGGTGGTGGTGGTCTTGCCGTTGGTCGCCGAGACCAGGGTCACGTCCAGGTGCTGGGCGAGACGGTGGAGGAGATCCGGGTCGAGTTTCAGCGCGACCCGGCCGCCGATCACCGAACCGCTGCCGCGCCCCGCGGCGCGCGATGCCGCCGCGACCGCCTTGCCCGCGGTCACGGCGATCTTGGCCCGCGGCGTGAGCGGGTCCGAGTTGCCTGCCATCAGTTCTCGATCCTCCTTGCCGTACGCGCCGCGCCTGAAGCCTGTGAAGCCTGACGGCCACGTGGTGTGGACCTCAGCCTATCGAGATCCATTCGCACTCCCGAATCGCGGCACCGGCCACCGGGTTCCGGCGGTGGGCGCGTGCCGCCGGGGGACACAGGGACCTTACTCTGACCGACATGCGACAAGGCTCCATCCCGGGCGCCCACGGGCGCGTCCGCCCCCTCGGCCTCCTCGGCGACCCCGTCCTGCACGCCCCCTGCGCTCAGGTGACGGACTTCGGCCCGGAACTCGCGGTGCTCGTGGAGGACTTGTTCGCGACCATGTACGCCGCCCACGGGGTGGGACTGGCCGCGAACCAGGTGGGCGAGGCGCTGCGGGTCTTCGTGTACGACTGCCCGGACGACGAGGACGAGCGCCACCTCGGGCACGTGGTGAACCCCCGGCTGGTGGAGACGGGCGGGGTGGTGGTGCGCGGTCCGGAGGGCTGTCTGTCGCTGCCGGGCCTGGAAGCGGGGACCGAGCGGTACGACGAGGCGGTCGTGACGGGCTTCACGGTGGCCGGGGAGCCGGTCACCGTACGAGGCACGGGGTTCTTCGCCCGGTGCCTCCAGCACGAGTGCGACCATCTGGAGGGGCGGATCTACGCCGATCGCCTGACGGGCCGGCGCCACCGGAAGCTGATGCGCCAGGTGGCCCGGGCGTCCTGGCACCGCTGAGCGTCCGCGCCGAGGGCGACCCTGGGGTGCGGCGACCGGGCGGTCAGAACCCCGGCCCGCCCGCCTTGTCGCCGGCCTCGGCGAGGCGGCCCCACAGCAGGTCGGCCAGGCTGCGGACCAATTCCTCCCGGGGGCAGGGCCGTTCCCCCAGCCACCAGTCCCCGGCGGCGTGCATCATGCCGACGATCCCGTGCCCCCAGACCCGGGCCAGTTGCTGCGTGCCCGGTCCGACGTCGAGGCGTTCCTCGATGACCTGGGCCAGTTCCTCGCCCATGCGGCGCAGCAGCGGCGCCGAGTGCCTGCCCACGTCGAAGCCCGGTTCGGACGGGTCCCCCGGGGCGCCGGCGCTCTCCGCCGGATGCATCAGGAATCGGTACACCTGCGGGCGGGCCTCGATGGCCGCCAGATAGGTGTCCAGGGTGGCCTCGACGCGCTGCCGCCGCTCCGCCGGGGCGTCCAGGGCGGCCCGCAGCGAGGCGAGGAGCGCGTCCGTGTGCCGGACGGCGAGGGCGGCGTAGAGTCCGCCCTTGTCGCCGAAGTGGCGGTAGAGGATCGGCTTGGTGATGCCGGCCTCGGCGGCGATGGCGTTCATCGAGGCGTGCGGACCGTCGCGCAGCACCACCCGGTCGGCGGCCTCGAGCAGCTCGCGCCGTCTGCGGTCGGCGGACGTCTGCTGATCGGCCCGCTGCGTGGTGTTCATGTGCTCTCCCCACCCGTGCTGTTTCGGTGACGCCTGCGCAAACTAACACCCACAGGGCACGTGACATCGAACGGGAGGGCGAGGGCCTCCGGGGAGTTGACTTTTCCTACCCGCCGGTAACAGACTCGGGGTTACCGCAAGTAACATGCACGGGCGTCACTGGAGGGGACATGGCCGAGTTCACCATGGAGCTGAGCGACGAACAGAAGGAGGTCCGGGACTGGCTGCACGGCTTCGCCGCCGACGTCATCCGTCCCGCGGCCGCCGAATGGGACGAGCGCGAGGAGACCCCCTGGCCGGTGATCCAGGAGGCCGCCAAGGTCGGCATCTACTCCCTGGACTTCTACGCCCAGCAGTACTTCGACCCCACCGGCCTCGGCATCCCCATGGCGATGGAGGAGCTGTTCTGGGGCGACGCGGGCATCGCCCTGTCGATCGTCGGCACCGGCCTCGCCGCCGTCGGCGTCCTCGCCAACGGCACCGAGGAGCAGATCGGCACCTGGATCCCGCAGATGTACGGCGACGCCGACGACGTCAAGGTCGCCGCCTTCTGTTCCTCCGAGCCCGACGCCGGCTCCGACGTGGCCTCCATGCGCACCCGTGCCGTGTACGACGAGGCCAAGGACGAGTGGGTGCTCAACGGCACCAAGACCTGGGCGACCAACGGCGGCATCGCCAACGTCCACGTGGTCGTCGCGGTCGTCGACCCGGAGCTGGGCTCCAAGGGGCACGCCTCCTTCATCGTCCCGCCGAACACGCCGGGGCTGTCCCAGGGCCAGAAGTTCAAGAAGCACGGCATCCGCGCCTCGCACACCGCCGAGGTCGTCCTCGACAACGTGCGCGTTCCCGGCTCCTGCCTGCTCGGCGGCAAGGAGAAGCTGGACGCCCGCCTCGCCCGCGCCCGGGAGAAGGCCAAGAAGGGCGGCGAGCGAGTGAAGAACGCCGCGATGGCCACCTTCGAGGCGTCCCGTCCGGCGGTCGGCGCGATGGCGGTCGGCACGGCCCGGGCCGCGTACGAGGTGGCGCTGGAGTACGCGCAGACCCGTCAGCAGTTCGGGCGCCCGATCATCGACAACCAGGGCGTCGCCTTCCAGCTCGCCGACATGCGCACCTCCATCGACGCGGCCCGGCTGCTGGTGTGGCGCGCCTCCTGGATGGCCATCAACGGCAAGCCCTTCACGGCGGCCGAGGGCTCGATGTCCAAGCTGTTCGCGAGTGAGACCGCGAAGAAGGTGACCGCCCAGGCGGTCCAGATCCTGGGCGGCAACGGCTACACGCGGGAGTACCCGGTGGAGCGGATGCACCGCGACTCCGCGATCTACACGATCTTCGAGGGCACGAGTGAGATCCAGCGTCTGGTGATCGCGCGGACGCTCGCGGGGATGCCGATTCGCTAAGCGTGCCGCAGCGGTGTGAGCTGCTCGATGTCGTACTTGGCCCGCAGCGCCTCGATGGCCTCGTGGTCCGGGGGGCCTCCGCCGCCGAGGATCTCCAGCAGTTCCTCGAAGTAGCGCTCGTGGTCCGGGGGCGGGCTGGCCTGGAAGAACATCTTGGCCGGCTCGCCCGTCGGGTTGGCGAAGGCGTGCGGACAGCCGGGGGGTACGACGATGACCGTGCCCGGGGTGGCGCGCACCACCCGGTTGCCGGAACTCGACTCCCAGTTCCGCCAACTGTCCGGCGTACGGATCCTCGGCTCGAAGGCGAGCACGTCCAGCTCGCCCTCCAGCACGTAGAACAGCTCCTCGCTGCGGGTGTGCACGTGGGCGCCGACGTCGAACCCGGGCGGCACGATCACCTCGAAGGTGGACGCCATGCGCGAGTGCGAGCCGGTCACCTTGAAGGTCACGTGCTGGGCCGGCGCCTGCACCACCCGGCCCTGGCCCGGCGGCACCAACAGGCCCTCGGTCGCCGCGGCGAGCCCGCTCACCAGGTCACCGGGAGGGCCTCGGGCCCGCGGATCAGCGCGCCCTTCTTGAAGGGCACGTCCTCGGGCGCCACCGCGAGCTTCAGTCCCGGCACCCGGTCCAGGATCGTGTCGACGAGCAGCTCCGACTCCAGCCGGGCCAGCATGCCGCCGGGGCAGTAGTGCGGGCCGAAACCGAAGGACACGTGCGGGTTGGGGCTGCGCTCGAAGTCGATCGTGTCCGGGTCGGGGAAGACCTCCGGGTCGCGGTTGGCCGCCAGGTACGACACGTAGACCGCGTCGCCCGCGCGGATCCGCACGCCCTTGATCTCCACGTCCTCCAGGGCGATCCGGGAGAGCCCGACGGCGTTGCGGTGGGGGATCCAGCGCAGCAGTTCGTCGATGGCGCGGGGACGGATCTCCGGTTCGGAGCGCAGGCGTTCGGCGAGTTCGGGCCGGCTCAGCAGCAGGTGGAACATCTGCCCGCTGTTGTTGGTGACCGCCTCGCCGCCGATCTGCAGCAGGACCGCGAGCCCCACCGCCTCCGCCAGGGTGATCTCGCCGCGCCCCACGGCGGCACCCAGCAGCGAGGTGACGTCCTCGCCGGTGCTGTCCGCACGCAGCCCGATGAGATCCGAGAAGTAGGTGTTCATGTCGTTCTTGGCCCGCTCGCTGACCTCGGCGCCGTGCGAGGAGGAAAGGATCAGCTGGGTCCAGGTGTGCATGGCGTGCCGGTCGGTGGCCGGCACCCCCATCAGCTCGCAGATCACCGCGATGGGGAAGGGGCTCAGCACGGCTTCGGTGAGGTCGGCGGGCGGGCCGGCCTTCAGCATGGCGTCGACCAGTCCGTCGAGCATGCCGCGGGACCGCTCGCGCACGCGCTCCACGCCGCGTGCGGTGAAGGCCGCGGCCACCGAGCGGCGCAGCCGGGTGTGGTCCGGCGGGTCGAGGAAGCCGACCGCGCCGCGCTCCGGGATGAAGTGCGGGGCCAGCCGGGTGACCTGCCGGTCCATGACGGCCTCGCGCCCGAACCGGGGGTCGTTGGTGACCAGTCGGACGTCGTCGTGGCGGGTGACCAGCCAGGCCCAGCCCTCGCCGTTGGGGAGCGAGATGCGGGTGACGGGGCCCTCGCGCATCAATTCGGTCAGCACCGGGTCGAAGTCGCTGCCGGGCAGGTCGACGGCCGGCCAGTCCCGGACGGGCGGCACGGTCTGAGAGATCGTTTCTTCGTTCACGGCTGCCTCACACTCCGCGTCACGTCCCGGGACGCGTCCCGCGTCACGGCCTGCCGCACGCTCTGCCGCACATCCGCCGTCTGCCAGCAGCCCAGGGACATCTCCGCGGTGATGCCCGGACCGAAGCCGGCCAGCAGCCCGCGTGCCCCCTCCTCGACGCCGCCTTCGTCGAAGAGTCTGCGCAGCGCGTCCAGGACGACGGCGCTGGCGATGTTGCCGTACTCGGTGAGCGTGGCCCGGCTGAAGCGGAACGCGTGCGGGTCGACCTGCAGGAACTTGCTGAGGTCGTCGAGGATCCGGGGGCCGCCCGCGTGCACGATGTAGAAGTCCAGGTCGGCGGCGTCCCAACCGTGCTCGCCCGCCAGGCTCTTGAGCGCCGGCGCGAGCGGCTCCATGGTGGCCGGCACCCGCTTGTCCAGCAGGAAGTGGAAACCGGTCGCCTTCACGTCGTACATGATCCACTCTTCGGTCTTGGGGATCAGGTACGAGCCGTTGCGCTCCAGGCGCACTCCGGTGCCGCCCCGGCCGCGGACCACCGCGGCGGCGATGCCGTCGCCGAAGAGGCCGTTGGAGAGCAGGGAGCCCACGCCGATGTCGGTGGGCTGGTAGCACAGCGAGCAGAACTCGCAGGCCACGATGAGCGCGTTGGCCTCCGGGTAGGCGGTGCAGAAGTCGTGGGCGCGGTTGATCGCCGCTCCTCCGGCCGCACAGCCCAGCTGGGCGATGGGTATCTGCCGCGTGGTGCTGTCGAAGCCCATCTCGTTGATCAGCCACGCCGTGAGCGAGGGCATCATGAAGCCCGTGCACGAGACGTAGATGATCACGTCGATGTCGGTGGTGAGCAGCTCGGCGTCGTCCAGGGCCCGCTGGATCACGGCCGGGACGCGGGACTTCGCCTCCCGCTCGTAGACCTTGTTGCGGTCCTCGAAACCGGGGTGTTCCAGCGTTTGCTCGATGGGCTGCACGATGTGCCGGGTGCGGACCCCGGTGTTCTCTATCAGCCGGAGCGCGAGCGGCAGTTGGGGATGGTCGGTGTGGCGCCGGCGCGCCAGCTCCAGCGTCTCCTCCATCGTGATCACGTGCTCCGGGACGGACACCGAGGGTCTGCACAAAGTCGCCATGAACCGTGCCTGCTTTCGCCTCGCGGAAGGCCTGCGCCCCCCGGCCGGAAAGTGCTGCACCTTCTCAGGGGTGCCCGTCCACGATCACTCAGCGGGGCGGTGATCTCTCGCCGGGTTACTCCGTCCCGGGGAAGGCGCCGTCGCGGGGAGGCGTGCGGGAGGCGTCAGGAGGAGCGGCCGCTGCTGTGGGCGATGCACGCCACGTCGATCCGGTCGGCCAGCTTGGCGAGCTCGATGGTGAGGGCCGCGACGGTGTCCTCGTCCAGCCTCTCCTCGCCGTTCTCCACCAGCCGCAGCCACCGTCCGCCGACCGTGCGCAGCAGCTTGCTCACGTCGGACGCGGCGACCTGGAGCGTGCCGCGGTCGTCGACGATCAGAGGCAGGGTCACTTCGCGGTTCACAAAGGGGATCGTAGTCGCGGAACGCTCACGCTCCGTGCCATACGGTGGTGATGTTGCAGAACTCGCGGATTCCGTGCCCGGACAGCTCACGCCCGTAGCCCGACCGCTTGACCCCGCCGAACGGGAACGCCGGGTGGGACGCCGTCATGCCGTTGACGTACACGCCGCCCGCCTCCAGGTCCCGGACGAACCGGTCCACGTCGGCGTCGTCGCGCGTCCACACGTTGGAACTGAGCCCGAAGTCCGTGTCGTTGGCGATCAGCACCGCCTCGTCCAGGTCGGCCGCCCGGTAGAGCGTGGCGACCGGTCCGAAGGCCTCCTCGCGGTGGATGCGCATCTCGCGGGTGACACCCGCCAGGACCGTCGGCGGGTAGTACCAGCCCGGCCCGTCCGGGCGTTCGCCTCCGCACAGCACGCTCGCACCGCCGCGCACCGCGTCGTCGACCAGCTCGACCAGGTCGTTCACGCCCTGCTCGCTGGAGAGCGGGCCGACCTCGGTCTCCTCGTCCATCGGGTCGCCGACCCTGAGCGCCCTCATGCCCTCGGTGAAGCGCTCGGCGAAGGCGTCGTACACGTCCGTGTGCACGATGAACCGCTTGGCGGCGATGCACGACTGCCCGGCGTTCTGCGTGCGCGCGGTCACCGCCACCGCGGCGGCCCGCTCGACGTCCGCGGACGGCATGACGACGAACGGGTCGCTGCCGCCCAGCTCGAGAACCGTCTTCTTGATCATCTCGCCGGCGGTGGACGCCACCGCGCGGCCCGCCGGCTCGCTGCCGGTGAGGGTGGCGGCCCGCACCCGCTCGTCGCGCAGGACGTCGTCGACCTGGGCGGAGCCGATGAGCAGGGTCTGGAAGCAGCCTTCGGGGAAGCCCGCCCGGTGGAACAGGTCCTCCAGGTACAGGGCGGTCTGCGGCACGTTCGAGGCGTGCTTGAGCAGACCCACGTTGCCCGCCATCAGCGCGGGCGCGGCGAAGCGGATCACCTGCCAGAGCGGGAAGTTCCACGGCATCACCGCGAGCACCGGGCCGAGCGGGCGGTAGCGGACCAGGGCCCGGGAGGCGCCGGAGTCCTTCACGTCGGCGTCGTCCGGCTCCTCGTCGGCCAGCAGCTCGGCCGCGTGGTCGGCGTACCAGCGCATCGCCTTGGCACACTTGGCCGCCTCCGCGCGGGCCTGCTTGACCGGCTTGCCCATCTCCGTGGTGATGACCCTGCCGATCTCCTTCTGATCCGCCTCCAGGAGGTCGGCGGCCCGGCGCATCAGCCCGGCCCGCTCGTAGAACCCCGTAGTGCGGTAGGTGCGGAAGGTGGCCTCCGCGAGCTCGATCCGGCGCTCGATCTCCTCCTCGCCCATGGCCTCGTACGTCCTGAGCGTCTCGCCGTTCGCCGGGTTCACCGTCGCGATGGGCATGGCCGACCTCCCTGGGTGCGCAATCGTGCTTCGACCTTGGCGCGCGGCGCGGGGTGCCGCAACGCGGACGGGTCGCGTCGTCAGTCGTGGTTCCTGGTGGTGTCTCGTCAGTGCGAGTGCTCCGTCAGACGGTCGAGAAACGCGGACTGAGCCTTCACGATCACCTCGCGCGCCCGGTCCAGCGGGAACCACGCCACGCGGTCCAGCTCGGGGAACTCCTCGGTCCGCCCCGACCTCGGCGGCCACTCCATGCGGAAGGTGCCGGGGACGACCGTCGCCGGATCGAGGTCGGCCTCCAGGGCCCAGACCGTGACGAGCTTCCCGCCCGCCTGCCGCACCTCGCCGAGCGGCAGGGCCTCGCCCTCGGGCGGCGGCAGCCCCAGCTCCTCCTCGAACTCGCGCCGGGCCGCCTCCCACGCCGGTTCCCCGGGGCCGTACTCGCCCTTGGGGACGGTCCACGCCCCGGCGTCGCGGCGGGTGTAGAAGGGGCCGCCCATGTGCCCGAGCAGCACCTCGAGCTCTCCGCCGGGTGCGCGCCGGTGCAGCAGCAGGCCCGCGCTCCGTCTCACGGGGCCGCCCCGGGGTGTGCGGCGAGCAGGGTCTCCACGGTGTCCGCGTCCTCGGGGCGCTTGTCCTCGCGGTAGCGGACCACGCGGGCGAAGCGGAGGGTGACGCCGGCCGGGTAGCGGGTGGAGCGCTGGAGGCCGTCGTAGGCGATCTCGACGACGAGTTCGGGCCGTACGGTCACGCCCCAGCCGTGCTCCTCGACGGCCAGCTCCTGCAGGCGCTCGGTCTGCCAGGCCAGCAGCGCGTCGGTCATGCCCTTGAAGGTCTTGCCGAGCATGGCGAAGGAGCCGTCGGGTGCGCGGGCGCCGAGATGGAGGTTGGAGAGCTTGCCGGTGCGGCGGCCGTGGCCCCACTCGGCGGCCAGCACCACCAGGTCGAGCGTGTGGACGGGCTTGACCTTCAGCCAGGACGCGCCGCGCCGGCCCGCGCTGTACGCGGCGTCGAGCCCCTTGACGACGACGCCCTCGTGCCCGCGTGTCAGTGCCTCGGCCAGGAACTCCTCCGCGGCGCCGGTCTCCTCCGGCCCGCGCACCAGTGTGCGCCGCACCCGCAGTGGCTCGGGCACCAGCCGGGCCAGCTCCGCGTGCCGCTCGGTTAGCGGCAGGTCGAGCAGGTCGCGGCCGTCGACGGACAGCACGTCGAAGAAGACCGCGGAGACGGGAACCGCCCGCGCCGCCGTGGCCACGTCGGTGCGCGAGCCGACCCGGCCGGCGGTCTCCTGGAACGAGCGGGGGCGCCCGCTCGCGTCGAGGGAGATCGCCTCGCCGTCCAGGACGAACCGCCCGGCGGGCAGTGCCAGGGCCGCCTCGGTGACCTCGGGGAGCCGGTCGGTGATGTCGTCCAGGGTGCGGGTGTAGATCCGTACGGTGCCGCCGTCGCGGTGCACCTGCACGCGGATGCCGTCCAGTTTCTCCTCGACGGCGGCGGTGCCCAGCTTGGCGACCGCCTCGCCGACCGAGGACGCGCTGTGCGCCAGCATCGGCAGCACCGGCCGGCCGACGGTGAGCCGGAAGCCCTCCAGGGCGCCGGGACCGTCGGCCAGCAGGGCCTCGGCCACCGTCTGGAGCGACCCCGCGAGCATCACCGCGCGCCGTACGTCCGCAGGGGGCGCGCCGGTCGCCGCGGCCAGGCCCTCGACGGCGGCCGCGTCCAGGGCGCCCTGGCGGACCTCCCCGGTGAGCAGCCCGATCAGGAAGCGCTGCTCCTCCTCGGTGGCGGAACCCATCAGCTCGCCGACCAGCCGGGCCCGCTCGGCCTGCGATCCGGCCCCGGACACCGCGCCGAGCCGGGTGAGCCGGGCGTCCACGTCGCGCACCGTCAGGGTCGGTGCGTCGGCCGGCGGCACCCGGCGGCTCAGCACCTTCCAGCCGACGCCGATCCGGCCCTGCGGGAGCCGCCCCGCCAGATACGGGATGACGACCGGCACGTCCGCCGCCTCCGCCTCGCGGAACAGCTCCGCGAGCAGGGCGGTCTTCCGGGACCGCGCCGACGTGGCGGCGACCTCCCGGGACACCTGGGCCAACCGGGCAAGCAGCATGCAGTCATGGTGCACCGGAGAGGGCCGGTGTACACCCGCGACTGCCGCACGCCCCGACGGGCGCGTGCCGCGTGCCGGCGTACGCGTACTCCGCCCACTCCGCGTACTCCGCGTACTCCGGGTGCCCGGGCACCCTCAGTCCGCGAGGGCCGCGTCCAGGCCCGACATGATCAGGTCGCCGACGATCGCCGCCGCCGCGCGGTAGCCGCCGCTGGCCGCGTGGACGACCTGCTCGGCGAAGCCGAGGGCGTTTCCGGCGGTCCACACGCCCGGCACGGTCGTCCGGCCCGTCGGGTCCACCACGGGATAGGCGCCGAACGGCGTCTCCTGCAGCTCCGCCCCCAGCCGCTCCATCAGACCGGTCTGCGGGACCGCCTTCGGGGCCACGAACACCACCGTGCGGTCGTGCGCCGTGCCGTCGGCCAGCCGGACCCCGGTGAGCCGGTCGTCCTCGACCCGCAGGCCCGCGACCTCCCCGGGGACCACCTTGACCCCGGCCGCCGCGAGCCGCCGCAGGTCGTCGTCGGACAGTTCGCTCTCGGCGACCGTGTGCAGGAAGAGCGTCACGTCGTCCGACCAGCCGGACACCATCAGTGCCTGGTGCACGCTGAGCGGGCTGGTGGCCAGGACGCCGAAGCGCTCGTCCCGCACCTCCCATCCGTGGCAGAACGGGCAGTGCAGTACGTCCCGGCCGAACCGCTCGGCGACCCCTTCGACGGCCGGCAGCTCGTCCCTGAGTCCGGTGGTGACGATCAGCCGGCGGGCGTGCACGGTGTCCCCGCCGGCCAGCCGTACCGCGAAGTCCTCGCCGCGGGAGACGTCCACGGCGCGGTCGCGGACCAGCTCCACCCCGTAGCGCGCGATCTCCTCCCGGCCGAGGGCCAGGAACTCGGCCGGGGACATGCCGTCCCGGGTCAGGTAGCCCTGCATGTGGTCCGAGGGCGCGTTGCGCGGCTCGCTGGCGTCGACGACCAGGGTGCGCAGGCGCGAGCGGCCCAGGACGAGCGCGGCGGAGAGCCCGGCCGCGCCGCCACCGACGACGACCACGTCGTACCGCCCGGTCGGGTCCTTCTTCTCGGTCGTGGTGCTGTTCTGGGTCATGGTGACCACCTCCACGTAGAAGGTCGCTCGCAGCCTCGGGATTGACAAACCCATTTGCCGGTTCTGCAATAAACGCATGACGACTGCAGACGACGTTCTCGCCGGTGTCGGGCCCAGGCTCCGCCGGCTTCGCAAGGAGCGGGAGGTGACGCTGGCGGCCCTGTCCGAGACCACGGGCATCTCGGTGAGCACCCTGTCGCGGCTGGAATCGGGCCTGCGCAAGCCGAGCCTGGAACTGCTGCTGCCGATCGCCCAGGCCCACCGGGTGCCGCTGGACGAACTGGTCGGCGCCCCGCCGGTCGGAGACCCCCGGGTGCGGGCCGAGCCGATCGTGCGCCACGGCCGCACCCACTGGCCGCTCACCCGCCAGGCCGGCGGCCTCCAGGCGTTCAAGGTGCTGGAACCCCGGCGCAGGGAGGAGCCGGACCCGCGCACCCACGAGGGGTACGAATGGCTCTACATCCTCTCCGGGAGGCTGCGGCTCGTGCTCGGCGAGCACGACGTGGTGCTGTCGGCAGGGGAGGCCGCCGAGTTCGACACCCGGGTGCCGCACTGGTTCGGATCGACGGGGGAGGGGCCGGTCGAGTTCCTCAGCCTCTTCGGTCCGCAGGGGGAGCGGATGCACGTACGGGCGAGGCCCGCGCGGGCGTGAGCCCGGCCTGTCGCCCGATGGGCCCCAGCCTGTTCCCTGATGGGCAAGCGACCGCTTAGTATGCGGAGGACCGGTCGGACGACGCAGTCGGTGGAGGTCCCGCATGCAGGCATGGCAGGTGCACGAGAACGGCGAGCCGGGCGAGGTGATGCGCCTCGCGGACGTGCCGCCGCCGGTGCCCGGTGAGGGCCAGGTCCTGTTGAAGGTGCGCGCCGCCAACATCAACTTCCCGGACGCCCTGATGTGCCGGGGCCAGTACCAGGTCCGGCCGCCGCTGCCGTTCACGCCGGGCGTGGAGATCTGCGGCGAGACCGAGGACGGCCGCCGCGTCCTGGCCAACCCGGCGCTGCCGCACGGCGGCTTCGCCGAGTACGCCCTCGCCGACGCCCGCGCCCTGCTGCCCGCGCCGGACGCCCTGGACGACGCCGAGGCCGCCGCCCTGCACATCGGCTACCAGACCGGCTGGTTCGGCCTGCACCGCCGGGCCCGCATCCAGGCCGGCGAGACCCTGCTCGTCCACGCCGCCGCGGGAGGTGTCGGAAGCGCCGCCGTACAGCTCGGCAAGGCGGCCGGCGCCACCGTCGTCGGCGTCGTCGGCGGACCGGAGAAGGCGGCCGTCGCCCGGGAGCTGGGCTGCGACGTGGTCGTCGACCGGCGCGGTGAGGACGTCGTCGCGGCCGTGAAGGAGGCCACCGGCGGCCGGGGCGCCGACGTGATCTACGACCCGGTGGGCGGCGCGGCGTACACCCAGTCCACCAAGGTCGTCGCCTTCGAGGGGCGGATCGTCGTCGTCGGCTTCGCGAGCGGCACGATTCCCAGCCCGGCCCTGAACCACGCGCTGGTGAAGAACTACACGATCCTCGGCCTGCACTGGGGCCTGTACAACACCAAGAACCCCCAGCTGGTCCGGCACTGCCACGAGCAGCTCACCGAGCTGGCCGCGCGGGGCGCGATCGAGCCGCTGGTGAGCGAGCGGGTCCCGCTCGACGGTGCGGCGGACGCCGTGCAGCGCGTCGCCGACGGCAGGACGACCGGCCGGGTGGCCGTCGTACCGGAGAAGTCATGACCGGACGAGGCCGGACCGGAGAGAAGCTGGAGAAGGGAACCGTCGTATGACCGACGCAGCGGAACTGCGCCGCCGTACCCGTGAGTTGCTGACCGCGCACCCGCCGGCCACCACGGACCGCCTGGACTTCCTGCGGGCCCGCTTCGACGCCGGCCTCGCCTGGGTGCACTACCCGGAAGGGCTCGGCGGACTCGGCGCCCCGCGCTCCCTCCAGGCCGTCGTGGACGCCGAACTGGCGGCCGAGGGCGCCCCCGACAACGACCCGCGGCGCATCGGCATCGGCCTCGGCATGGCCGCCCCGACCATCCTCCAGTACGGCACCGACGAGCAGAAGCGCCGGCTGCTGCGCCCGCTGTGGACCGGCGAGGAGGTCTGGTGCCAGCTCTTCAGCGAGCCGGGCGCCGGGTCCGACCTGGCCGCCCTCGGCACGCGCGCGGTGCGGGACGACGGGGGAGACTGGATCGTCAACGGGCAGAAGGTGTGGACCTCCAGCGCGCACCTCGCCCGCTGGGCCATCCTCATCGCCCGCACCGACCCGGACGTGCCCAAGCACCGGGGCATCACCTACTTCGTGTGCGACATGACCGACCCCGGCGTCGAGGTACGGCCGCTGCGCCAGATCACCGGCGAGGCCGAGTTCAACGAGGTCTTCCTCACCGACGTCCGCATCCCCGACTCCCGGCGCCTCGGCGACGTCGGCGACGGCTGGCGGGTCGCGCAGACCACGCTCAACAACGAGCGCGTCGCCATCGGCGGCACCCCGATCCCCCGCGAGGGCGGCATGATCGGCAAGATCGCCGCGACCTGGCGGGAGCGCCCCGAACTGCGCACCCACGACCTGCACCAGCGGCTGCTCGGCCTGTGGGTCGAGGCCGAGGTCGCCCGCCTCACCGGCGTACGCCTGCGCCAGCAACTGGTGGCGGGCCAGCCCGGCCCCGAGGGCGCCGGCATGAAGCTGAACTTCGCCCGCCTCAACCAGGAGATCAGCGGCCTCGAGGTGGAACTCCTCGGCGAGGAGGGCCTGCTCTACGACGACTGGACCATGCGCCGCCCCGAGCTGGTCGACTTCACCGGACGCGACGCCGGGTACCGCTACCTGCGGTCCAAGGGCAACAGCATCGAGGGCGGGACCAGCGAGGTCCTGCTGAACATCGTCGCCGAGCGCGTCCTGGGCCTGCCCGCCGAGCCGCGCACCGACAAGGACGTCGCATGGAAGGACCTCGCCCGATGAGCGCACAGCCCGAACCCGCTCTCCTCTACTCGGAGGAGGAAGAGGCGCTGCGCGCCGCCGTCCGGGACCTGCTCACAGACCACTGCGACCCGGCGGACGTCGTCACCCGCACCGAGTCGGCAGCCCCGCACGACGTGCCGCTGTGGAAGTCCCTCGCCGGTTCGATGGGCCTCGCGGGCCTGCTGATCCCCGAGGAACTGGGCGGACAGGGCGCCACGCACCGGGAAGCCGCCGTGGTCCTGGAGGAGCTGGGACGCGCGGTCGCGCCGGTGCCGTACCTGACGAGCTCCGTCGTCGCCACCGAGGCGCTGCTGGCCTGCGGGGTCGAGGACCTGCTCGGTGAGCTTGCGGCCGCCACGACCGTCGCCGTGCTCGCCGTCGGGCTGCACGTCGCGCCGGGCGGTGCCGTCGCGAGCGTGCGCCTGGACAGCGGTCTTCTGCACGGGGAGCTGACGGGCATCGCGGACGCCTCCGTCGCCGACGTGCTGCTGGTCCCGGCCGACGACGGTGGCCTGTACGCGGTCGGGGCCGCCGACGCGACGGTGACGCCACAGGTCTCGCTCGACTCCACCAGGCCGCCGGCGCGAGTGACCCTCGACGGTGTGTCCGGGCGCCGGCTCGGCGACGCGGAGCCCGCCGTGCGCCGGGCGCTGCGGGCCGGTGCCGGTCTGCTCGCCTCCGAGCAACTGGGCCTCGCCGACTGGCTGCTGACCGAGACGGTCCGCTACCTCAAGGAACGCAAGCAGTTCAACCGTCCGGTCGGCGGGTTCCAGGCGCTCAAGCACCGGCTCGCCCGGCTGTGGCTGGAGATCGCTGGCCTGCGCGCCGCCGCCCGCAACGCCGCCGACGCCCTGGCGACCGGAGCGGACACCGACGTGGCGGTCGCCGTGGCCCAGGCGTACGCGGCGCGGGTCGCCGTCCACGCCGCCGAGGAGGCGCTGCAACTGCACGGCGGCATCGGCATGACGTGGGAACACCCGGTCCACCTGTACCTCAAGCGGGCCAAGGCCGACTCGATCGCCTACGGAGCCGCCGGCACCCACCGGGCGGCGCTGGCCGAACTCGTCGACCTGCGGGCACCCTGACGCCCTGTCCCGGCACCGCGTCGGCGGCATGAACCACCGGAGGTGAACGGCCGGAGGTGAACGGCCGGAGGCAGTCCGGCCAACTCCCCGCAGGGCTCTGCTCCCCGAGGCCCCCGGGACCCCATACTCACTGGGGTCCCGTACGGCACTTCCAGGGAGGCAGAGCATGGCCCTCACCACCCGACGCAGAGCCCTCACCACCCTCGGCGCCGCCCTCGCGGGCGCGGTCGCCCTGCCCGCCGGCACCGCGTCGGCGTCCGAAGGCAGGCGCTGGCCGCGCCCGTTGTGGCGCGCGCACGCCCACAACGACTACGAGCACCCCCGTCCCCTCCTCGACGCCCTCGACCACCGCTTCGGCAGTGTCGAGGCCGACATCTACCTGGTCGACGGCCAACTCCTCGTCGCCCACGACCCGGAGGACCTGGACCCGTCCCGCACGCTGGAGTCGCTCTACCTCGACCCGCTCGCCGCCCGCGTCCGCGCGCACCACGGCCGCGTGTACCGCCGGGACCGCGGGGCACTCCAGCTCCTGATCGACATCAAGACCGAGGGCGAGTCGACGTACCTCGAACTCGACCGCCGTCTGCGCCGCTACCCGCACCTGTTCACCTCCTACGCCCACGGCCGCGTGTTCCCGGGCGCGGTCACCGCGGTGGTCTCCGGCGACCGGGCGGCCCGCGCGCCCATGGAGGCCCAGCGCACCCGCCGGGCCTTCTACGACGGCCGGCTCACCGACCTCGGCACCGCCGCACCGGCCTCCTTCGTACCGCTGATCAGCGACAACTGGACGCTGAACTTCACCTGGCAGGGCGTGGGCGCCTTCCCGGCGGCCGAGCGGCGCAAGCTCCGCGAAATCGTGGGCGCGGCCCATGCCCGCGGGCAGCGGGTGCGCTTCTGGGCCACGCCCGACGCGGCGGGGCCCGCACGGGACGCCGTGTGGGCCGAACTCGTCGCCGCCGGCGTCGACCACCTCAACACCGACGACCTCGCCGGTCTGGAGGCCTTCCTCGACGCCCGCCGCGAGCGATAGGGGCGGCATCGGAACACCACTCGTTCGGAGGACAGGTCAGCCGCCCGGACGAACCCTCCGCTACGCCACACTTGCGGCCGAACGCCGCGAAGTGGACGTGGCGGAGGAGGTTGACGATGGCCGTTTCCATCTCTGTGGTGCTCTTGCTGTTCATCCTGGCGGTGCTCTTCCTGCGCAACGGCGGGCTGAAGGTCTCGCACGCACTGGTGTGCCTGCTGCTCGGCTTCTACCTGGCGAGCACGAGCATCGCCCCGACCATCAGCAGCGGGCTGACCGCGACCGCGGAGATCGTGAGCAGCCTCAGACCGTAGAACCCCGAGGTGGCGGCGGGGCTCAGGCGTCCACGACCCGGGAGCGGATGAGGAAGCGCACCCCCTCGGGTGCCTCCAGGGAGAAGCCGCTGCCCCGGCCGGGGACGACGTCCACGGTCAGCCGGGTGTGGGCCCACACCTCGTACTGGCTGCGCGACATCCAGAACTCCACGGGCTCCTCGACGCCGGCGACCGCCAGTTCGGCGAGCAGGACGTCCGAGGCGCCGGTGCGGAACTCGCCGGCCGGGTAGCACATGGGGGCGCTGCCGTCGCAGCATCCCCCGGACTGGTGGAACATCAGCGGGCCGTGCGCCTCGCGGAGCCGCCGCAGCAGTGCGGACGCCTCGGCGGTCAGCGCGACGCGCGGGGTCTCCTCGTATGTGTCGCCCATGCCGCCATGTCAGCAAAGGGAACGTTGCGAGGGGGTTGCGCGCGTGGCGTCGGTGGCGGTTGACCGTCCGGTGGGCCGCCCGGGACGGGCGTGCCCCCGGTCGTGGCCGGCGGTCTCCGGGAGGCCGCGGACGCCGTGGCGACGGGCGTGGCACTCGTCTGCGGCGACGTGCCGGCCGGGCTCAGGCCCCCTCGGCCGCGGCGCGCGGAAGCACCGTGACCCGGTGGTAGTTGCACCCCGCCGGCCCCGAGGGTCCGGAGGGGCCCGCGCCGAGGTCGGTCGGGGGCCGGGACTGGTGGGCCTTGAGCGCGATGCTCGTCAGGCTCAGCAGCAGGTCCACGTCCGCGTCGCAGTCCAGGTGCACGGTCACCCAACGGGAGCCCGGCACCAGCCGGATGGCGGTGGAGCCGCCGAGGTCGTACTGGAAGCGCTGGATGGCCCGGTGGGTGAGGTGGAGGTCCACGTCCCGGTCCGAGTGGAAGTGGACGATCTCGTCGCGGACGGAGCGCAGCGCCCGTCCGGTTCGGCAACTGGCCGGACCCGCGGAGAGGTCGGGCCAGGCGTGCAGCCGCTCAAAGGCGCGCTGGGCCAGAGTCATGGCCCTATCGTCGCCCGATCACCGCTTCGCAACCAGAGGTTGAGCGATTTGTAACCGGCGCGTGAGGTCGGCGGGGAACCCTGGGGGACCCCGCCGACCGTGTCCCGGACCGCGCCGGGAGCGTCACGGAATCTCGGGCTGTGTCAGGAGGTGACGCAGCCGATCGAGTCGACCGGGAAGTCGTTGCCCGTCGACGTGGCGGTGAAGCCGAAGGTCACGCTCCCGTCCGGTGGTACGACGCGGTTGTGGTCCACGTTCCGGACCGTGACCGTGCCGTCGGCGTCGCTGGACAGCGAACCGTTCCACACCCCGCCGAGCGTGGTCCCGCTGCCCGGCTTCCACTGCACGGCCCAGCCGTTCAGCGGCTCGGTGCCGTGGTTCATCACCTCGACCGAGCCCTGGAAACCGCCGCTCCAGGAGTTCTCCACGGAGTACACGGCCATGCAGGAACCGGTGTGCGTGGGCGGGTCCGTGGGGTCGGTCGGATCCGTCGGGTCCGGGTCCGGAGTGGTGCCGGAGCCGCGGATGCCGGTGACCTCGCCGTTGCCGCCGTCGAAGACGACGTCCGAGCAGGAGAAGAAGTTCTCCTGGCTGTCCGAACGCACCCACTGCATGAAGATCAGCGCGTCGCCCGAGCGGCCCGAGGGCAGCGCGAGGTCCCAGTAGTAGTGGCCGCCGTCGGTCCCGGGCGAGCCCTGCTGGGGCGGGTTGGTCACCGTCTGGATCAGCTCCAGGTCGTCCCAGCCCAGCTCGGACGTGGGGGACCAGCCCGGCTTGGTCAGGTACACCCGGAAGT
Organism: Streptomyces sp. CCM_MD2014; assembly: GCF_000772045.1. Classification (GTDB taxonomy): domain Bacteria; phylum Actinomycetota; class Actinomycetes; order Streptomycetales; family Streptomycetaceae; genus Streptomyces; species Streptomyces salinarius. Next base: position 7,488,991 of record NZ_CP009754.1, read on the forward strand.
CACCCGGGTGGGCGGCCCAGTTGCTGTACTGCACCGGGATCGTCGCCCCCGACGTCAGATGCGTGCGGGGCCAGTCGCCGCGCGGGGCGTTGTAGGCGGAGAAGTCGTACGGGGAACGGTCGCCCGCGCTGCACAGGGTGCCGTCCGGTACGTAACCGGCACCGCGGCCGCCCGCGTTGGAGTCGAGTACGGCGAACCAGTTGTACAGCGCGGTCGCCCCGCTCTGGTCGAGCGCGGCCTGACAGGCCGGATTCGTCGGGTCGAGGGCACCGGTGCCGGTCTTGGCGTCCAGCTGGCACAGATAGGTGCGGGAGCCGGGCATCATCGCCACGCCGTGCGCCTCGGCCCGGCCCTGCCCGAGCAGGAAGGTCATACCGAGCGCGCTGAGCAGGGTGGCCAGTACCGCCGTCAAGGACAGGAGTCTGCTGCGTCGAGCCATAGGGGGGTCTCCCATTGGTCCCATTGATGGGTTCGATGATTTCCATGGATGATCAGGTCATGACAAGCGCGGGGGTCGTGGTGGAACCCCCGCCCGTCCGGGGCGGGCGCTTCGACCGGACGGGCGGGGAGACAGGGGGCGGCGCCCGCTAGTCCGCGGTGCAGGTGGTTCCGTTCAGGCGGAAGCCGGCCGGATCGGAGAACGCGCCGCTGTAGGTGCCCTGGAATCCGAACGACAGGCTGCCGCCGGGTGCGATCCGGGCGTTGTGGCTCACGCCGGTCGCCGTGACGCTGCCCGTGGCCGGCGTGACGGAGGCGTTCCAGGCGTTGCTGATCCGCTGACCGGAGGGCAGGGTGAAGGCGAGCTGCCAGCCGTCGACGGGATCCGTGCCGGTGTTGGTGACGGTGACGTCGGCGGTGAACCCGTCCTGCCACACGTTCGTGCGGTACGACACCTCGCACGCCGGCGCGTCACCCGGATCGCCGGGGTCCGGATCGGGGTCCGTGCCGCCCGGGGCGCCGCCGGTCTCGACGGTGGAGGAGAAGGAGTTCACGGCCAGTCCGGCGCCGTTCTGCCAGGGCTCGAACCCGGCCTGCACACTCGTCAGGTACCAGTCCTCCTCGGCGAGTCCGCGCGCGACGGTCGCCCGGACGAAGTCCATGACGTCGAAGCTCCAGCCGCTGATCGCCGACGGCGCCACGAACGACAGCACGTCGTTGGAGCCGTTGCCGCCGCTCCAGACCTCCCAGGTCCGTCCGCCGACGGTCGCCGTGCCCACCGGTGAGCCGATGGGCTGGATCGGGCCCACCCTGTTGAACCAGATCATGATCTCGGTCCGGTTGACCCCGTCGGTCCGGGCGGTCGGGTCCAGCCATATGTCGTACGAGGCGTTGTAGACGGCGTTGCCGACGAAGCCGTAGGAGATGCTGGACGGTGCCCGGGAGACGGTGTCGAGCCGGGCCGGGAGGTTGGTGCCCGGCGAACAGTTCGTGTAGTGGCAGCCGTTGAAGACCGACGGGTAGGACTTCGGTGCCCCGCTGGTCGGCACCGAGCCGTCGGCCTGCGTGACCCGGAAGCCGGTGTCGGTGGCGGTGACGCACTGGGTGGCGCTGGAACCCCAGCGGTTGTTCTGGACGACGTACCGTCCCTGGATCGTCGTCGTTGCGAAGGGTTCGCAGAGGGTGGTGTCCGCCTGGGCCGGCGCCGCCGCGGTGACCAGCGACGCGGCGAGGGCGAAGGTCGCCAAGGTCGCGCTCAGGACGCCCAAGAGGCCACGCGGGGCGCGGACTCGGGGCCGTAACGGCCGTAACGTTCGCATGGGGCCTCTCCGGGGGTGCGGGGGGAAGGAGGGGCCGGTGCGGGAGCGCTCCCAACTCCCCACTGATGGGAGCGCTCCCACTTACCGGTTGATTGAGGACTGTAGGAGCGGTTCATGTTCCTGACAAGACTGTGCGCGCCCGAGTTGTCGAACAAATCTCGAAGTCCCAGGTGGAAGGCGCCTGCGCCGGGAGCGCTCCCGGCGCTCGGGGCGGTCAGGCGGAGTCCCGGACCACCAGTTCCGTACGGAGGATGACGTGCCGCCAGGCGGCGGAGGAGTCCTCCATCGCCTCCTGCAGCAGCCGCACCATCGTGCGGCCGATCTCCTCCAGCGGCTGGCGGACCGTCGTCAGCGGCGGGTCCGTGGGCCGGGCCGGATGGAAGTCGTCGAAGCCGATCACCGCGACGTCCTGCGGCACCCGGCGGCCCGCGGCCCGCAGCGCGCTGAGCGCCCCGGCGGCCAGTGTGTCCGAGGCGGCGAACACCGCGTCGATTTCCGGGTGCCGGGCGAGCAGGTCGGTCGTCGCCCGGTGCCCGCTCTCCTCCGTGAAGTCGCTCCCCTCGACGACCAGCGACGCCTCGGCCGCCACGCCGGCCGACTCCAGCGCCTCCCGGTACCCGCGCAGGCGGCACTGGGCGACGTACATGTCGAGCGGTCCGCTGACGGCCCCGATCGTGCTCCGTCCGGAGTCCAGCAGATACGCGACCGCGCCGCGCGCACCGCCCGCGTTGTCGGCGTCGACATAGGTGACGCTCTCCTCGCCGGAACGCCGGCCCAGCATGACGGTGGGCAGCCCCGCCTTGGCGAGCATGTCCGGCAGCGGGTCCTCGGCGTGCACGGACATGAGCAGCACTCCGTCGACCCGGCCACCGCGCGCGTACTCCACGAACCGTTGCCGCTCGGTGTCCGTGCGGACCAGGGTGAGCAGCAGTTGCACCGGCGTGTCGGTCAGGGCGTCGCCGACCGCGTGGACGATCTCGGTGAAGAAGGGCTCCCCGAACAGCCGCCAGTCCGGCTCCGTCATCACCAGCGCGACCGCGTCGGCACGGTGCCCCGCCAGGGAACGGGCCGCGAGATTGGGGACGTACCCCAGTTCAGCGATGGCCCGCTGCACGGCGCGGCGCGTCGAATCCCGCACGCCCGCCGCGTTGTTGACGACCCTCGAGACGGTGCCTCGGCCCACGCCGGCGAGGGCGGCCACCTCCTCCAGTGTCGGCGTACCGGGACGCTGCCTGCCCATGTCCGCCCGCCTTCCCCCACGAGATCATCCGATACTACGGTGACCCGCCCCCTCCCGGTGGGGCGATCGTGAGGGCGGGGTCGGCCGAGCACCGGTCCCGTGGCCGCCGCCGGGACCGGGCCGGTGGGTCGCCGCGCGGTCAGGCAGGGGGCCGGTCACCGGTTCCCTCCTGTCCGCCGTGTACGTGCTGTCCGAGCCGGCGAGGCCCCTGGCAACGCCCTGAGCGCGGGGGCGGGGGACGAGGACGGGCCGTGGGGAGGTGGCCGGCCGGCCGTCAGTCGTCCAGGCGGACCGGCATGAGCAGCGAGAACGTCCCCTCGTCGTCCGTGCGGCGGACCGCCAGCGGTGCCGTGGGCGCGGCGCCGAACTCGAGGACGAGGCGGTCCCGGTCCGCGGCGGCGAGCGCGTCCAGCAGGAACCCGCGGTCGACGCCGACGTTGCTCCCGTCCTCGTCGCCGTCACCGCAGACGGTCACCGTGCCGTCGTCAGCCGTCGCCAGCACACTGACGTCGCGCGCGGACCGGCCGGGCTCGCTCCACCCCGCCACGCGAACGGGGCCGATCTCCAACGCCTCCCGGAGCGCGGGCACATCGACGACGACCCGCCGCCCGGCCGGGAGCCGGACGAGACGACGGTAGTCGGGGAAGTCGTGGGTCAGGCACTGCCCCGACACCTGACGCTCCCCCGCCTCCAGCGTCACACGGTCGGCCTCCACAGTGAAACGGACGGGTTCGTCGTCAAGCAGCAGCGCGCGCATCGCGTCGACGAGCGGGGTGGGCACGACGACCTGTGCACGCCCTCCACCGTCTCCGGCGCAGGTGCTGCGCGCGACGGCCATCCGGTAGCGGTCGGTGGCCACGAGGCGGAGCCCGTCGCCCTCGACGTCGAACAGGACCCCGCCGAGCATCGGCAGTTCGGGGTCCTCGCCGACGGCGAACCGCACCGCGTCGAGCGCGCCCGCCAGTCGGGGAGCGGAAAGGGACAGCCGGACGGTGCCGGTACGCGGCGAAGCGGTCATGGGGTTCTCCCTGTGATCGAGTAGGGCTCGGAGCGTGGAGAACTCGCTGCGTGCCTCGGCCAGCCCCCGTTCGAGACGGCGCACGTGCGCCCAGAGCAGCCTGCGCACGAGGCCGGCGTCCGCGCCGGACCAGCCGGCCAGGGCCAGCCGGATGTCCGCCAAGGGCATGCCGGCCCGTCGCAGCCGGGCGAGCACCCTCGCCTCCTCCAGCTGCTCCGGGGCGTACCAGCGGTAGCCGCTCACCGGATCGACCCAGGCGGGCACCAGCACACCGGCACGGTCGTAGAACCGCAGGGCGCTCACGCCCAGTCCGCTGTCGCGGGCCATCTCCCCAATGCTGCGCATCGCGTTCTCCACGTCCGGAACCCTGGGCCCTTCACCAGGTCGAGGGTCAATCGCGGGGCGTTCCCGCAGTGGCCGGGCAGCCGGCCGGCCCGCGCGACCCGTGCGCCTGTCATTCTTGCGTCGTGCACGATCCCAGCGCCGTCACCCCGGACGCCCCCATGGCGATACGGACGCCGCTCCTCACCCAGGAGTGGCTCGACCTCGCTTTCCTCCACTGGGCCGTCGAGCCCTCCGTCGTGGCGGGACTGATGCCGGACGGCACGGTTCCCGACACCCACGACGGGCTCACGTACGTCGGGCTCGTCGCGTTCCGGATGCACCGGGTCGGCTGGCTCCGCCTGCCCGGGATCCCCTACTTCGGGTCGTTTCCGGAGACGAACGTGCGTCTGTACAGCGTGGACGGGCACGGGCGGCGCGGCGTGGTCTTCCGGTCGATGGACGCCGCGCGGCTGCTGCCGGTGGTGATGGGACGCGTCGGCTTCCGGCTGCCCTACCTGTGGTCCCGCATGACCGTCCGCTCGGCGGACGGCACCGTGACCTACACCAGTACCCGCCGCTGGCCCGGCCCGCGCGGCGCCTACAGCCGCATCACCGTACGGCCCGGGGAGCGCATCCACGAGCCCACGGCCCTGGAGCACTTCCTCACCGCCCGCTTGGGCATGCACAACACGTTCTTCGGCGGGGCCGCGTACCTGCCCAACCACCACCCCCGCTGGCCCCTGCACCGGGCCCGACTCGTCTCGTGCGACGAGGACCTGGTCGCGAGCGCCGGAATACCCACCCCGACGGACCCCCCGGTCAGCGTCCTCTACTCTCCGGGGGTACCGGTCCGCCTCGGCCGCCCGGCCCGGCCGGCGGGCCCCCGGCCACTCGCCGCTTGACCTCAAGCGCGGTCGAGGCAGGACAGTGACCGGCATGAACCCGAAGGCCGTACCCACCGAAGCGGAAAGCGCCGACATCAGGGCCATCGAAAGCGTGGTGGCCACCGTCGAACGCACCCAGCGCGCCAAGGACGCCGAGGGCTTCCTCACCCTCTTCCATCCCGACGCGCTCTGGACCACCGCCCACGGCAAGGTGCTGCTCGGCCTGGACGCGATCGCCGCGTTCACCCGCGCGGTACTGCCCGACGCCGTCTGGGACGGCGACGTCACCTACGAGGTGGCCCACACGCGGTTCCTGCGCCCCGACGTGGCGGCGGTCAAGGTCCGGCAGGTCTACCGGTCGGCCGAGGGCGACACGGAGGGCACACCGCTGTACGTCATGACCAAGCAGGCCGACGGCCGCTGGCTGCTGCACGCCGGCCAGAACACCGAAGTCCGCCGGGAGTGAGGTGCGGTAGCCCGCCTCGGCGGACCCGTCGTCGCGTCAGGAGACGGCGGTCCCCTCGAGTTCGACCAGCTGACCCGGGACGGCCAGGCGTGTCACACCCAGCATGGTGGTGGCCGGCGCGACGCCGGCGGCGCCCAGCCGGCCCGCCAGCACACCGTAGTGCCGGAAGAGCAGGTCGACGTCGGTCGTGTAGACGTTCAGCCGGACGAGGTTCGACAAGGACATGCCTGCCCCGGCGAGCACCGCCTCGACGTTGTCGATGCTCAGCGCGAGCTGCGCCGCCATGTCACCCTCATGCTCGGGCCTGCCCTCCTTGCTCATCGACGTCTGGCCCGAGACGAACAGGGTCCGCGAGTGCCCGGAGACCAACTCGCCCTGGTTGAAGCCCATGTCCACCGACCACGACACCGGGTTGACCGCGCTGCGTTCCATCGCCGCACCTGCTTCCTTCGGTTCACCGACACTGACACTGACCACGCCCACCGCGTCGGCATCCGCCCCGCCGTGACGTCGTGTTGACGACCCTCCCAACAAAACATGACAACCTTGGTCATGTATTTTCGCTAGGCTCATCACATGCGGGCCGATCGGTTGGTTTCCCTGGTGCTCCTGCTGCGTCAGCGGGGCCGGATGACCGCGGACGCCCTCGCCCGTGAGCTGGAGGTGTCCACAAGGACGGTGCTCCGCGACATGGACGCCCTGTCCGCGGCGGGGGTCCCGGTGTACGCGGAGCGCGGTCGCCACGGCGGGTTCGCCTTGTTGCCGGACTTCCAGACGGCGCTCACCGGCCTGAACCACGACGAGGCTCTGGCCCTGCTGGTCGCCGGTTCCCGGCGCGGAGCACAGCTGTTCGGCCTCGGATCGGCGCTCGCCTCGGCCATGCTCAAAGTGGTCGACGCCCTGCCCGATGGACTGCGGGACACCGCGGCCGGAGCGGCGCAGCGCTTGCTCGTCGACCCGGAGACCGACCTGCTCTCGCGTCGAGTGGCCCCCGAGGAGGTCTCCGAATCCATCGTCGCCGAGGTACGACGGGCGGTGTTCGCCGGGCACAGGCTGCGCATTCACTACGAGGCCGTGGGCCGGCCCCCGAAGTGGCGCACGGTGGACCCGATCGGCCTGGTCACCGTCAGGGACCAGGGCTACCTCCTGGCCAAGCGCGGCGCCGAGGACCGCACCTACCGGTTGTGCCGGGTCCTGGCCGCCGAGGAACTCGACGAAGCCGCGCAGCGCCCGGACACGGTCGACCTCGACCGCGCCTGGCGCGAACGCAACGTGCGGTTCCGCACGGGCGGCGACAGAAGCGCCGTGCTGATACGGGTGGACCCCGCCCGCCGGGAGCAGGTGGTCGGCACCGTCGTCGCCGTCTGCGCCGAGGAGGCCGACGCGGACGGCTGGCTCCGGCTGAACGTCGAATTCCAGGATGCGCGGCACGCCGAATGGGCGGTGTGGCAGCACGCCATGTACACGGAGGTCCTGGCCCCGCAGTGGCTGCGCACTTCCCTGCACGACCGGGCAGCGATGATCGCGTCGCGCTACGGAACGCCGGCCTGAGCGTGCGTTCGCACCTGACACGTTGTTGCAGCCGAACGACTCGCCTCAGCGCACTGCTTCGACGTACGACGCCGGATCGGCCGGTGACTGGGCGAAGCCGGCCTCGTGATCGTCGGGAACATCCGGAACCCGCCTCCGGGCCGGGGTCCCCACCGCTCGACTCGCCCGTGCGTGCCGTCCGGCGGCAGCCGGGCCTCGAGCGACTCCCGGTCGAGGAGAGCGCCGTAGACAGCCGCCGGTGGTGCCGCGATCACCGGCTGGCGCGGACCTACGCCCACTTCATGCCGCCGGCCGGCCCCGCGTCGTACCCGTCACCCTCGCCCCGCTCCCGATGTGGGCGTGACGTCCAAGGGCTCCCTCCGGACCGACGGCGTGCCCTCGGGGCTGGTGTACACGCAGGCACCGAAGTCGCTCCACCCGGGCTGGAGCGCATCCCAGTCACCATGGCCGTAGTAGCCGGTGCCGGCTTCGGTCAGGGTCACGCCGCCGTCCTCCTGTCGGCCGATGTACTCCGCGTATCCTCCGTCTCCGGCAGACTGGAACACGTGCAGCTCGGCGCGCCCGTCCTGGTCCTCGTCGGTCGCACGCACCGCGGCGACGAAGAACGAGACCTGAACGCGGACGGTGCCGCTCCGGCTGCCGCTCAGGTCCCGGGCGAGCGGTCCGTAGCGCACTTCGTGCACGAGCAGGTTGGAGCGGGGGCTGTCCCCGATGTCCTCCTGACTGCGGAACAACGCCAGATCGAGATAGCCGTCGCCGTCGAAGTCGCCGAACGTGCCCCTGGTCTCCAGGTCCGACGTCAGCAGGCCACGGGCCTTCTGCCATGTGCCGAGAGCCTCGCCGACACCGACCTCGACACGGCCGTCGGCCCGGCTGAAGAGGACGGACGCCTTTCCCGAGCGGTCGGGGTCGTGTATCTCGTCCAGCCGGCCGTCCGCGTCCACGTCGGCGGTCAGGCTGGTGTTGTCGGTGTCGGAGCACACCACGGTCGGTGCGTGATCACCGGGCTCGGGACCGGAACAGAGGGCGAGCGTAGTGGCGACCGCGGCCAGGGCGGCTCCCGTGCCGATGACGAGCCGCCTTCGCCCGCGTGAGTACGGCCGTCTTGGCGGGGCGACGAACGCGCCGCCGGCACCGCCCTGTTGTGGACTCACGGGTTCCGACATGGCGGGATCCTAGTGTCCTGTGCCCGAAGCTGATCGTCAGCGTTCTCCGGGCCCTCGGCAGCCGCTTCAACCGCGGTGGCGAGCGGCGGGCGAATGCCGTGCCGCATCCCGGACTCCATGCGGCGGTGGGACGAGCGCGGGGCGATGCTGCCGCCCGGCTCCGGGTGCGTGCGAGAAGGATGCCCGACCAGGCAAACCGCCTGGCCGGGCGCACCTTGTCGGCTCCTTAGAAGAAGCCCAGCTTCTTCGCGGAGTACGACACCAGAAGATTCTTGGTCTGCTGGTAGTGCTCCAGCATCATCTTGTGGTTCTCCCTGCCGATGCCCGACTGCTTGTAGCCGCCGAAGGCGGCATGCGCCGGGTAGGCGTGGTAGCAGTTCGTCCACACGCGTCCCGCCTGGATGGCACGGCCCGCGCGGTAGGCGGTGTTCATGTCGCGGGTCCACACGCCGGCGCCGAGGCCGTACAGGGTGTCGTTGGCGGTCTTGATCGCGTCGTCGAAGTCGTCGAAGGAGGTGACCGACACGACCGGGCCGAAGATCTCCTCTTGGAAGATCCGCATGCGGTTGTGGCCCTCGAAGATCGTCGGCTGGACGTAGTAGCCGCCCTTCAACTCGCCGTCGTGCTCGATCCGTTCGCCGCCGGTGAGTACCTTGGCGCCTTCCTGCCGGCCGATGTCCAGGTAGGAGAGGATCTTCTCCAGCTGGTCGTTGGAGGCCTGAGCGCCGATCATCGTGTCGGTGTCCAGGGGGTGGCCCGGCTTGATCAGCTCGGTCCGGGCGACGGCCGCCTCCATGAACTCGGCGTAGTTGCCGCGCTGGACGAGCGCACGGGACGGACAGGTGCAGACCTCGCCCTGGTTGAGCGCGAACATGGTGAAGCCCTCGAGGGCCTTGTCGCGGAAGTCGTCGTCCTGCGCCCAGACGTCGTCGAAGAAGATGTTCGGCGATTTGCCGCCCAGCTCCAGCGTGACCGGCTTGATGTTCTCGGAGGCGTACTGCATGATCAGCCGCCCGGTGGTGGTCTCCCCGGTGAACGCCACCTTCGCCACCCGCGGGCTCGACGCCAGCGGTTTGCCCGCCTCCGCGCCGAAGCCGTTGACGACGTTCAGGACGCCGGGCGGCAGCAGGTCTGCCACCAGGCTCAGCCAGTAGTGGATCGAGGCGGGGGTCTGCTCCGCCGGCTTCAGGACCACGGCGTTTCCGGCGGCGAGGGCGGGGGCGAGCTTCCAGGCCGCCATCAGGATCGGGAAGTTCCAGGGGATGATCTGCGCCACCACCCCCAGCGGCTCGTGGAAGTGGTACGCCACGGTGTCGTCGTCGACCTCGCCGAGCGACCCCTCCTGGGCCCGGATCGCGCCCGCGAAGTAGCGGAAGTGGTCGATGGCGAGCGGGATGTCCGCCGCCAGCGTCTCGCGCACCGGCTTGCCGTTCTCCCAGCTCTCGGCGACCGCCAGGCGCTCCAGGTTCGCCTCCATGCGGTCGGCGATCTTCAGCAGGATGCCGGAGCGCTCGGTCACCGAGGTACGGCCCCAGCCCGGAGCGGCCTCGTGCGCGGCGTCGAGCGCCCGCTCGACGTCGTCCGCGGTGCCGCGCGCGATCTCGGTGAACGGCAGGCCGTTCACCGGGGACGGGTTCTCGAAGTACTGCCCGCGCGCGGGCGGCACGTACTCTCCGCCGATGAAGTGGTCGTAGCGCGACTGGTAGGAGACGATCGCGCCCTCGGTGCCGGGCGCCGCGTAACGGGTCATCCTGAGTGCCTCCCTCGACGAGCGCTGCCCGCCGTTGGACAGCTCTGCGCGTGAGGCTAGGAAGCGGGACGTTGCAGTGACGTTGCGTGCGCCGTCGTCACCGTCCGGCCTCCCGGCCCGCCGCTCGCAAGCGGACACTCACCGAGGGTCCGCCGCCGTCAGCTCGGACTCCAGCGCGGCGAGCCGGGAGCCGGTCGCGGCCGTGGGCCGGACCGCGGCGAGGGCGCGCCACACGTCGAGATCGTCCTCCCCCCACGGTGCGTGTGCCCAGTCGGCCAGCAGGTCGGGATCACCACAGGAGATCAGCGCCGCCCGCAGACCGTCGGCGAGCCGGCGCCTGAGCCGTGTCACCGCCGGAGCCTGGGACCCCGGCAGCAGGGGACCCCCGTACGCCGTGGCGGCCGAAGTGACCGCACCGGCCCGCAGACGGCGTTCGACGACAGCGGCGTCGGACTCGACGGGCATCGTGAGCCGGTAGGGCCGGGAGGCCAGCCGGCCTGGTCCCAGGATGCCGCGCAGGCGGGCCATTTCGGCCCGCAGGGTCACCGGCGTCACCGTCTCGTCCTCGTACAGCGCACACAGCAACTCGTCGCCGCTGAGGCCCTCCGGATGGTGCGCCAGCAGCACGACGATCTCACTGTGCCGCCGGCTCAGCCGGATCCGGCGGCCCTCCGCGCTCAGCAGGGCCTCGTCACGGCCCAGCACGGTCAGCTCGGCAGACTCGGTCCCCGCCCGCTCAGGGGTGAGCAGCGCCAACTGAGACTCCGCGGCACGTGCCACGGCCTGTACGAAACCCAGGCTGTGCGGATGGGCCAGACCGTCCCCGCCGGTGATGTCCACGGCGCCGAGCACCCGCCCGGTGCGGGGGTCGTGCACCGGAGCGGCGGCGCAGGTCCAGGGCTGGACCCGGCGTATGAAGTGCTCGGCGCTGAACACCTGCACCGGTCGGCCGACGGCCACGGCCGTCCCCGGTGCGTTCGTGCCGACGGCCGACTCCGCCCAACGGGCCCCGGGTACGAAGTTCATCCGCCCAGCCCGGCGCCGGGTGGCCGGATGACCCTCCACCCACAACAGCCTGCCGTGCGCGTCGCACACCGCGAGGAGGTGCTCGCCGTCGGAGGCGAACGTTCCCAGCAGCTCCCGGACCAGCGGCATCACCCGCGCCAGCGGGTGTTCGGACCGGTAGGCGCCGAGGTCGCCGTCCGTCAGCTCCACACTCGCGGTGCCGTCCGGGCCGACACCCGCCCGGACGGACCGTCGCCACGAATCCGCCACCACGGCCCGCACGGGTCGCGGCACCGTCCCCGCCTCGGTGAACGTGTCGTGGGCCCGACGCAGTGTGCGCGCACGCTCCACGGGATCGGCCCCCGGTTCCAGAGCCAGCCATGAATCGGTCAACTCGGCCTCCCCGGACGGTGTTGCGGTTTGGGACATCGTCACTCCGCGGCTACGCGCGGACAACCACTTCGGCCGACCGGATCACCCGAACGCGGCGTTCCGGGCGCACGGGACGAAGGGCGGTGAGCGGTCAGGCGAAGTTGACCAGTCTGATGTAGCGGGTCCAGTCCCAGAAGGGACCCGGATCCGTGTGGTCGCTGCCGGGCACCTCGTGGTGCGCGATGATGTGCGTGCGGTCCTTGGGAATGGCGTACGCGGTGCAGATCGCCGCGGTGAGCCGGGCCGACTGCTCGTACAGGGCGTCGGTGAAGTACTCGGGCCGGTCCACCCACCCCTCGTGTTCAATACCGATGCTGCGGGTGTTGTAGTCCCAGTTGCCCGCGTGCCAGGCGATGTCCGCCTCCCGGACACACTGCGCCACGTGTCCGTCGGAGGACCGGACCACATAGTGCGCGGACACCTGCCTCTCCGGATCACGGAAGATCGACAGGGTGTCGGCGTACGTCTCCTGTGTCACGTGGATGACCACGTAGTCGACGGGATAGGTCGTGGGGCGGCTCGAGCGGCTGTAGTTGGACGCGCTCGCCGGCTGCCACTCGGCGGAGGGATAGTCGGCGGCACGGTCCCGCGCGGCGGCCCGGGTGCCGGAGAGCAGGGTGTACGGGACCGTGGCCAGCGCGGCGCCCTTCAGGAGCCGCCGCCTGGTAGGAACGGGTGCTGTCCTTTCCCTGTCCATGGGGATTGCCCTTTCTTCGGTGGGCTCTGGGCCCGGTGGGGGGAGTGGGGTGGGTGCTCAGCCGTTCGACACGACGGAGCGGCATGACTGCGGAGCAGAACGCCGGCGCGGACGTCCGAACGCCCCCAGGGCGAGGTGCGTCCGCGTGAATCACCGTACGGGGAGCGGGGGTTGCGCAGTAGAGCGCCGCGCCGTTCCGTGGACAGCCACCGCCTTGTGGATACCGCGCTCACTCGATCGAGTGAACGGGGTGGGCAGGCCGGGCCCCGCCCGAGCGCCTGACCGCCGGGCACGTCGGGGATCCACGGGGTTGGTCAGTCGCCGCCACAGCGGTCGCCGCTGCGCACGGCGGGAGCGCGGTGTGGTGCCCGCGGCCGCTCCGTGGTCGCCGGCGGCGGGGCGTGATCGGTGTCAGGCCCGCTCGGCCACCGCGCCCGGGTCGTCCAGAACGGCCCGCACCACCGAATGTGCGGCACCGAGCAGCGGTCCCTGCGGTCCCAGTTCCGACACGGCGACCGGGCAGGCCGGGCCGGCCGTGCGCCCGGCGAGTTCGTCGCGCAGCGACGGCACCAGCCAGGGGGCGAGTGCGGCGAGGGCGCCACCCAGCACCACTCCCTCGGGGTCCAGCAGGTTGACCGCACCGGTCAGAGCGATGCCGAGCGCCGTGCCCGCCTCGCGCAGGGCACGGCGTACCTCCTCGTCGCCCTCCGTGGCACGCTGGGCGAGCAACCCGACCCGGTCCTCCCCGGGCTCCATTCCCGCCGCGCGCAGTACCGCCTTCTCACCCGCGTACTGCTCCAGGCACCCTCGCCCGCCGCACGGGCACTCCGGCCCGTCGGGACGGACCGGCACATGGCCGAGCTCACCGGCGAACCCGCGGGTACCCCGCAGCAGCCGGCCGTCGAACACCACGGCCGCACCGATGCCGATCTCGGCCGAGACGTGCAGGAAGTCCCGGGGAGTGCCGTCACCGAGCCAGAGTTCGGCGAGCGCACCGAAGTTGGCCTCGTTGTCCACGGTCAGCGGCAGGTCCGCGGGCAGCAGCGCGCCGAGGTCCGCGTCGTGCCAGTCCAGGTTCGGGGCGCGTACGACGGTCCGGCCGTCCCGCGCCACGAGACCCGGCACGGCGACGGCGAGTCCCGCCGGCCACAGGCCCTCGGTCTCCGCATCCGAGACGACCCGCTCCACCAGGCCGGTGAGCTGCTCGAGCACCGGCTCCGGGGAACGGCCCCGGTTGCTCCCGTACCGCACGGCACGCGCGCGTACCCGTCCGCGCAGGTCGACCGCGCAGACGGCGAGGTGGTCGACGCCGACCTCCGCCCCGATGCCGGCCGGGCCCTGCCCGCGGACGGCGAGTGCGGACCCGGGCCGTCCCACGCGGCCGGGCCGCTCGGGGCCCAGCTCCTCCAGCAGGCCCGAGCGAATGAGTTCGTCCACGAGGGTGGAGACCGCGGCTCGCGTCAGACCGATCCGTGAGGCGACGGCGGCCCGGGACAGCGGGCCCTCGGCGCTGACGGTGTGCATCACCCGCGCGAGATTGCGGCGGCGCATTCCCTGCTGGGTGTCCGGCAGCGCGCGCCCGGGGCGGGCCGGGTGGGCTTCGTGCGGCGGTGCGGTCATGCCTCCGTCAATCCTCGGTCTGTCGTCGCTCGGTCCGGTCCCGGACCGCGGCCCTGCCGGAGCGGGGCGCGGCCGACGCCCGGAACGGAACCTCGCCGGTGACCACTGGTCGTGTCCCGCGTGCGGGCCGGCCGACGGCGGGAAGCGCCGGTCGCGGTGCCGCCGCGTTCCCGTTCCGGGCGCGCCCCCTTCCCGCGGTGCTTCGCGAGGAACGGTTCACGCTGCCGGACGGCGGCCCCGCCCGGCGCGAGCGCGCCCTCAGCGAGAGGCCGCGTCCCGTTCCAGCAGTGGTGCCGCGTCGGAGAGTACCCCGGTGATCCTGTTCAGCGTCGCCTCGTCCCGTTCCACCGCATCGAGCACCGGCCCGGCGGCCGTGTTCCAGCGTCGGGCGACCGCGGCCGCGTCCTCGCCGGTCAGCAGACCGGCCGCCTGTGCCGCGGCACCGAGCGCGACCAGTTCTTTCGCCTCGGGGATCTGGACCGGGCGCCCCGACAGCCGGCGTACCGTCTGCTGCCAGGCCGACCCCCGGGCGCCGCCGCCGATCAGCAGCAGCGGTGCGGACGGGTCCGCGTCGGCGTCGAGGACCAGGTCGAGCGCGCCGAGCAGCGAGTGGACGGCGCCGTCGTACGCGGCCTGGAGCAACTGGCCGGCGGTCGTGTCGTGGCGCAGTCCGTGCAGAAGGCCGGACGAGTGCGGGAAGTTCGGTGTGCGCTCGCCGTCCAGGAAGGGCAGGAACGTGGCGCCGGTGCCCGGCTCGACGGCTTCCCGGTCCAGGTTCAGCAGGGCCGCCACGCGGTCGACGGCGAGCGTGCAGTTCAGGGTGCAGGCCAGCGGCAGCCAGTCGCCGCGCGCGTCGGCGAAGCCCGCCACGGTCCCGGTCGGGTCGGCGGGGCGGCGCTGCGAGACGGCGTACACCGTCCCCGACGTGCCGAGGCTCATCACCGGTACGCCGGGGCGCAGCCCGAGCCCCAGTGCGGCGGCCGCGTTGTCCCCGGTGCCGGCGGCGACCAGGGTTCCCTTGGAGAACGGCAGGCCGTGGCCGTCGCGCACCGTCCCGGCCACTTCGCCGGGCCGTACCACCCGGGGCAGCAACGCCGGATCGAGCCCCACGCGCGCGAGGATCTCCTCGTCGTACTCCTCCGGGCCCGATGCCCACCACCCGGTGCCGGACACGTCACCGCGGTCGGTGGTCCCCTCACCGGTGAGGCGCTCGGTGAGGTAGTCGTGGGGGAGGCGCACGGCCTTGGCCGCACGCGCCGCGTCCGGCTCGTGCTCGGCCAGCCAGGCCCACTTGGTGACCGTGAAGGAGGCGCTGGGCACACTCCCCGTGCGCTCCGCCCAGGCCTTGGCCCCGCCCAGCTCGTCGATCAGGCGGCGGGCCTGCGGGGCCGAGCGCACGTCGTTCCACAACAGGGCGGGGCGCACCGGCTCGCCCTGGGCGTCCAGCGTGACCAGCCCGTGCTGCTGCCCGCCGATGGACACCGCGGCGGCCTCGTGGGCGGCCTCGCCGCACTGGCTCAGGGCCTCGCCCAGCGCGTTCCACCACTCGCGAGGATCGCTTTCACGGCCCGCTCCGGAGGACACGGTGTGGGGCGCCTGGCCGCTCGCGACGACCCGGCCGGTGGCCGCGTCGACGACCAGGGCCTTGGTGGACTGGGTGGACGTGTCCACGCCGACGACGAGCGGACCCTCGGCTGCTGACATCGGGCTTCTCCCTCTTCCGCGGGTGCTCGGACCCGGACTCACTCCTTCGGGGACACCTTGTCCCTTCCCAGGACCGTGTGTGCATACTAATTTGTAAAGCGCCATGACGAAATAGTCGGCAGCGATTGATCGGCAGCGAGTGAGGAGCCCCGGAATGAACTACCAGCCCACTCCCGAGGACAGGTTCACGTTCGGTTTGTGGACGGTCGGCTGGCAGGGCCGTGACCCGTTCGGTGACGCCACCCGGCAGGCCCTGGACCC
The DNA here is from genome assembly GCF_000772045.1 of Streptomyces sp. CCM_MD2014. Taxonomy (GTDB): domain Bacteria; phylum Actinomycetota; class Actinomycetes; order Streptomycetales; family Streptomycetaceae; genus Streptomyces; species Streptomyces salinarius. The sequence goes on from NZ_CP009754.1 coordinate 7,504,866, forward strand.
CGCCGAGTCGGTGCGGCGTCTGTCCGAGCTGGGCGCGTACGGCGTCACGTTCCACGACGACGACCTGATCCCCTTCGGGTCGAGCGACACGGAGCGGGAGTCGCACATCAAGCGGTTCCGGCAGGCGCTGGACGCGACCGGCATGAAGGTGCCGATGGCGACGACGAACCTGTTCACGCACCCGGTCTTCAAGGACGGCGCCTTCACGGCCAACGACCGGGACGTGCGCCGCTACGCGCTGCGCAAGACGATCCGCAACATCGACCTCGCGGTCGAGCTGGGCGCGAGCGTGTACGTGGCCTGGGGCGGCCGGGAGGGCGCGGAGTCCGGCGCGGCCAAGGACGTGCGGGACGCGCTCGACCGGATGAAGGAGGCCTTCGACCTGCTGGGCGAGTACGTCACCGAGCAGGGCTACGACCTCAAGTTCGCGATCGAGCCGAAGCCGAACGAGCCGCGCGGTGACATCCTGCTCCCCACGGTGGGTCACGCCCTGGCGTTCATCGAGCGCCTCGAACGGCCGGAGCTGTACGGCGTGAACCCGGAGGTCGGCCACGAGCAGATGGCCGGTCTCAACTTCCCCCACGGGATCGCCCAGGCGCTGTGGGCGGGCAAGCTCTTCCACATCGACCTCAACGGCCAGTCGGGCATCAAGTACGACCAGGACCTGAGGTTCGGCGCGGGTGACCTGCGGGCCGCGTTCTGGCTCGTCGACCTGCTGGAGCGGGCCGGGTACGCGGGTCCGCGGCACTTCGACTTCAAGCCGCCGCGGACCGAGGACCCCGACGGCGTGTGGGCGTCCGCGGCCGGCTGCATGCGCAACTACCTGATCCTCAAGGACAGGGCAGCCGCTTTCCGCGCCGACCCGCAGGTGCAGGAGGCCCTGGCCGCGTCCCGGCTGGACGAACTGGCCCGCCCGACCGCCGAGGACGGCCTCGCCGCCCTGCTGGCGGACCGGACCGCGTACGACACCTTCGACGTGGACGCGGCCGCCGCACGCGGCATGGCCTTCGAGCGCCTCGACCAGCTCGCCATGGACCACCTGCTCGGCGCTCGCTGACCGCCGGTTCCGGCGTGCACGCTCCGGCCCCCTCCCGCGCGGACGGGGCCGGAGCCGATGCGGGGCGTCAACAGCCTTCCGGTCCGGGCCCGTCGGACGGACCGGAAGGAGAAGAAAAAGCCAAGGCGAGGCAGGGCGGGACGGTACGGGCCGGGACAGGCCTCAGGGCTCGTCCCCCGTGGCGAGGGCCGTGGCGAGGGCCGTGGCCGGGTCCTGGGCCGCCCCGCCGACGGGGACCCACCGGCCGCGCTCCCTGCGGTACGGCCACCAGCGCCCCTCCCGGTCCAGGCGGAGCTGGTGCGGTGCGCCGACGACGGTCCACCGGTTGGCCCGCGCCCGCAACGAGGGCCGCTCGTCCTCCTCCCAGGCCGACTCCAGTGCCGCACGCGCGCGTGCGAGCGTGTCGCCCGCCACCGCCCACTCTTCCTCGAGCACGTACAGAGCGGCCGCGCCGCCGAGGCGCCACGCGTGTACGGCCGCGGCCAGCTCCTCCCGTGTGCGCCCCGACCCCTCACCGAGGCGGTCCAGCGCGTCCGGCCCGGGATCTCCCGCGGCCAGGCGCACCGCGTCCTGCGCCACGGCCGGCTCCGGGTCCACGGACTGCCCGTCGTGCCCGTTCCGCAGGGCTTCGGCAAGCAGGCGGTGCGCCTCCGCCGCCGTCCGGGAGGCCAGAAAAGCCAGGGCGGACGGGTCGATGCCGGGCGGGGCCGCCACCTCGGTCTCCAGGGACGGTGGGGCTCCCGGGCCCTCCCGGAGGCCGGGCGGCGCGGGCAACGGAGGCAGCAACTGGCCCGCCGCGTACGCTTCGGCGGCGTCCACGCCCTCCGTCCGGGAAGGGACCTCCTCCGCGGCTGCGGAGCCGTGTGTCTGGAGGGCGTCGAGAACGGCGCTCTCCGCCCGCCCCCGCATCAACAGCAGCACGAAGGGGTCCTGGTCCAGCAGCCTGGCGACCTGGTAGCAGAGCGCGGCGGTGTGACCGCAGTGGTCCCAGGCGCCGCAGTCGCACTCCGGTTCCAGATCGCCCATGCCCGGCAGCAGGTCGATGCCCGCGGCCGCGGCGTCCTCCACCAGATGCGGCGGCATGTCCCGGTCCAGCAGCGCCGCGACATGCCCGGACCGCTCGATCGCCATGTCGACGAAGCGATCCCACTGTGCGTCGGAGAGCCGTTCCAGCAGCACGTCTGCCCGATGCGCCGTACGGTCCCGGTCCTGGACGACCGCGGTGATGCGCCCCGGCCGCACCGAAACCGCGCCGACCGCTCCCGCGCGGGCGAGGCGGCGGCCCGCCTTCACCTGAGCCGTGTCCATCGCGGCGTCCTCCAGTGCCTTCAGCCAGGCGCGGCCCCACCAGGTCTGCGCGAAGCCGCGTCCCTGCGCGGGCGGCAGTGCGACGAACGTTCGTTCCGCGTCGTTGTCGTACCGGGTCATCGCGTACCCCCTCGCAGCTCGACCAGGTCGGCCAGTTCCGCGTCCGTCAGTTCCGTGAGCGCCGCCTCACCCGTGCCCAGAACGGCGTCGGCGAGTTCCTTCTTGCGGTTCAGCAGCGCGGCGATGCGGTCCTCGACGGTCCCCTCGGTGACCAACCGGTGCACCTGCACGGGGCGGGTCTGCCCGATGCGGTGGGCACGGTCGGTGGCCTGTGCCTCGACGGCCGGGTTCCACCAGCGGTCGTAGTGCACGACGTGCTCCGCGCGCGTGAGGTTCAGTCCGGTGCCCGCCGCCTTCAGGGACAGCAGGAAGACCGGGACCTCACCGTCCTGGAACCGCCGCACCAGCGATTCCCGCGCGGTGACGGACGTGCCGCCGTGCAGGAACAGCGACGGCACGCCGCGCGCGGCCAGATGCCGCTCGAGGAGCCGCGCCATCTGCACGTACTGAGTGAAGACCAGCACGCTCGCCTCCTCGGCGAGGATCGTGTCGAGCAGTTCGTCCAGCAGCTCGAGCTTTCCGGACCGGCCGGTGATCTTCGGCCGGTCTTCCTTGAGGAACTGCGCCGGGTGGTTGCAGATCTGCTTGAGGCTCGTCAGCAGTTTCACGATCATGCCGCGTCGTGCCATGTGGTCGGCCCCGGTGATCTCCGCGAGCGCCTCGCGCACCACCGCCTCGTACAGGCCCGTCTGCTCCGGGGTCAGCGAGACGGGATGGTCGGTCTCGGTCTTGGGCGGCAGCTCCGGCGCGATTCCGGGGTCGGACTTGCGGCGCCGCAGCAGGAAGGGCCGTACGAGCCGGGCCAGTCGCTCAGCCGCGGCGGGGTCCTGTCCGCCCTCGACGGCCTGGGCGTAGTGCCGGCGGAAGGCGCCGAGGCGGCCCAGCAGCCCCGGGGTGGCCCAGTCGAGGACGGCCCACAGTTCCGAGAGGTTGTTCTCGACGGGTGTGCCGGTGAGCGCCACGCGCGCGCGGGCGCCGATGGAGCGCAGTTGCCGCGCGGTTTCCGAGTAGGGGTTCTTCACGTGCTGCGCCTCGTCGGCCACGACCATGCCCCACGGCACGGTGGAGAGCCGGTCGGCGTCCAGACGCATGGTGCCGTAGGTGGTCAGCACGAACTCGCCGTCCGCCAGGTCGTCGAGGTCGCGGCGGGCGCCGTGGAAGCGGCGTACCGGCGTGCCGGGCGCGAACCGCTCGATCTCCCGCTGCCAGTTGCCCATCAGGGAGGTCGGGCAGACCACCAGGGTGGGACCGGCGGCGTCCGTGTCCCCCTGCCGGTGCAGATGCAGGGCGATCAGTGTGATGGTCTTTCCCAGACCCATGTCGTCGGCGAGACAGCAGCCGAGTCCCAAGGAGGTCATGCGCACCAGCCAGCCGAGGCCCCGAAGCTGGTAGTCGCGCAGCGTGGCGTCCAGGGCGGCGGGCTGCGCCACGGCCTCCTGCGCCTCTGGGTCGGCGAGGCGCTCCCGCACGGCTGCCAGCCATCCCGTGGGACGCACCTCCACGCGCCGTCCGTCGACCTCCGTCGAGCCGGTCAGGGCCGCGGCGAGCGCGTCGACCGGCGTGACCTTGTGGTCCCGCCGGGCACGGGCGCGGTGGGCCTCCTCGGGGTCGACGAGCACCCACTGGTCGCGCAGGCGCACGACGGGGCGACCGGCCTCGGCGAGCAGGTCCAGTTCCTCGCGGGTGAGCCCCCTCCCGCCCAGGGCGAACGTCCAGTCGAAGGCGAGGAGCGCGTCGGCCGACAGGAACGAGCGGCCGGCTGCGGACGCGGCCGTATGCGACGCCGGGCCGTCGTCGAGCGGCCCGACCTCGGCACGCTCCGTCAGGCCGCGGGCCAGTTCCCGCGGCCAGTGCACGTCGACCCCCGCGCCGGCGAGCGCCCGGGAACCGGCTCCGAGAAGCTCGGTGACCTCTTCGTCGGTGAGCTCGACGGCGTCCGGTACGGCCGCCGACAGCAGGGGGGAGAGGGAGGGCCAGGCCCGTGCCGCCCGGCGCAGGGACAGCAGGGCGTCCATCCGCGCGCGCGTGCCGAACGCGTCGCCCACGGTGCCGGCCCACACCTGGGCGGTGTCCGCGACGAGGGCGGGATCGCTGACGCTGTGCACCTGGGGCACCACCCGGAACGTCGGCCGGGCGTCCGCGGCAGCCGGCGCCGACAGTCCTCGCACCTCGATGCGCAGCGACAGCCGCACGCCGGTGTCGTGTCCGGCGGACACGTCCGTGGCCCATTCGCGGAACCCGGGCGACCGCCGGGGCTCCCACGAGGAGTAGGCGGGCCCGCCCGTCAGGAGTGCGGCGGCGGGGGAGCGGGGCAGTGTGTCCGCGACGGCGTCCAGGAAGGACCGCACCAGGTGTTCCGGGTCGGGCAGTCGCAGCGGATGCGTGCGGTCCACCGGGACCGCGTGCGCCTCGGGCGGCATGGCGGCGGCGAGATGGCGGACGCGCTCGGTCGTCTCCGCGTCCAGCGGGCCCGCGCGCCACACGTCGTGGTCGGCCTCCGACAGGCCGGCGAGCAACAGGCCGCGCGCCACGATGTGCAGGGCCTCGACGGCGACCGCACCCCAGAAGACCGAGGCCCGGTGGCCGTCGGCGGCGGCCCGCGCGCGTGTGAGCACCGGCAGGGCGGCCCGTACCGGCAACAGCACCGCCGGCACGCTCACCCCGTCCACGCCGTCGCCGTCGGGCAGTACGACCGTCAGGCTTTCCGAGGTCCCCGACGGGAGGATGCCGGGCGCTCCGCCGTCGGACCGCCAGAAGGCCACCGTGCCGGTGCGGCCCGGGTCGCCGGGCAGGAAGACAGCACAGCAGTCGGCGAGTGTGGTGATCTCGGAGCGGGTGGGGAGGGCGTTCAGTGCAGCGATGACGTATTCCTCAAATTTGACTAGCTGGGGACGCGGCGGCCGATAGTACCCGATCGCTGAAGTCGTCGGCTGTGACCAGGGTGTGGCATGGGTCACCATTCAGGAGGGGAGAGGTTCCTCCGGGACACCTCCGGACCGGGACGGCGACGAGCTCTCAGGGGTGTGTAGGGGTCGTTCCTCAGGGGGTTGTCAGGGTCGCGGTTCGGAACCGCCGGGAGCGCGAGCCCGTTCTCAGGACAGAGAGCGGCAGTGGCCGAGAAGGAGGCGACACCATGTCGAACAACGCGAAGGTGGCAGCGGGGGGTGTGGCGGCGGGGCTCATTCTGCTCATTTGGCTGCCCTGGTGGGCTGCCCTGCTGATCGTGCTGGGAGTTCCGGCCGCCGCGTACCTCGCCCTGGATCCCTCGCAGCGGCGCCGGCTGCGCCGTGTCTCACGCAAGGAGATCGGCCGTTGAGGCGCTGACGCCGCGGCGCGCCCGGCCCGGTCGGAGCACAGGGGCAAGCGCGTCGTCGCCCGCGGTTCAGCTCGGCCGTACGGCCATCTTGTCGAGTGCGGTCAGGAGTCCGGGCAGCGCCGGCCCCCGCCCCACCGGCAGCACCTCGCCGGGCTCCTCGTCGAGCAGAATGAACGCGATGTCGTCGGTCCTGGCGACGAGCGACCAGCCGGGGCCGTCCGCCCGCAGTGTCCGCGCGTCCCCCGGTGCGAAGGACGACCGGACCCGGCCGAGCGGCGGCGGCGTGTCGACATAGGCACGGGCTTCTGCGAGAACTCGCCGGACGCCGTCGTGCCCGGGGGCCCCCACGCCGGTCCGGTCGTCCGCGGCTGCGGTCGCGTCCTCAGCGTCGGCCGGCGCTCCCTCGCCGGCGCTCGCAGCGCCTTCGCCGCCACCGTCGGAGGCGTCGGCCGTCGAATCGGTACCGGCGGCCGGGTCCGGGAACTCCGCGTCGTCGATCTGTGCCCGCCACTGTCCCCACTGCAGGGCGATCTCGTCGGCCCCCAGGCGTCGCTGAGCCGGGCCCCAGACCGTGGTGTCCGGCGGGCGCAGCGCGGGCAGGTCGGCGGACTCGGGGCCCGGGTCGTGCGGTGCGGGCACGCCGGGTGCCGCCACCGCGACCGCGAGAGGCCAGCCGGGCAGCGCGGTGACGACCGTCCGCTCGTCCGGAGACAGGTCGTACTCCATGCCGCAGTCCCAGGACGCCACGGCCACCGCGACCAGTGAGACGTCGTCGACGACGACCGTCCAGCGGGCGCCGTCACCGTCCTGACCGAGCACGAGGCCGTAGCCGTCGGCCAGCGGTGGGAGACCGAGCGCGGCGCACGCCTCCGGGTAGTCGTCGCCCAGCACACTCGGGAACTTCGCCGGCGTCAGCAGCACCGCCGTGAGCACATAGAGCGCATCGTCCGCGGCGGCGACGGTGTCCTCGTCCGTCCCGGCCATCCCAGCCTCCCCATCGGTTCGTCCAATGGCGGGCACCCTAGTGTGCCCGGGAAGCCCTTGTCACGACTCCCAGACGCACCCGAGCTGCAGCTTTCCGGTTGGACGGGGGCGAATCGACCACACTGCCCCGCTGAGCGGCACTCAGCTCCCGGGCAGCCCCAGGAGCGCGCGAGCCACGTCCTGCGGAGGCTCGTCCCGTTCCCGCGCGAGCGCGATCACGGCCCGGCACGCCAGTTCGTTGACCCCGAAGGACAGGGCCTCCGGCGACACCCGGCCCGCCGCCTCGTCCATCCGGTCCTGATCATCGTCCACACACGCCGAGACGTAGGCGGCTGCGGCCTCGAACAGATTGTGCGAACGCGACCCGCCTCCCGCGTCCCCGTCCCTGTCCGCTGCCGTACGCCGAGCGGTGCGGGATCTGTCCCAGGCCTCGCGCATCCTGTCGAACAAGTGGACCACCCTCCCCTTGCGATCACCTGTCTGAGACCACATGTCCCGCTGCCCAACGTAGAGTTGAAGCCCCGACTGCAGAAGGGGGCGGCCATGGCGCGGCGCTATGAACTACTGGCACGGATCAGGCGCATGGATCCCTACGAGAACGCCTCGGAGATCTACCGGCTGTCCTCGGCCTACGAGTTCCCCTGGGACTTCGCCCGCGCGCTGGAGCTGGCGCTCTACCGCACCTACGCCGTGCCGAGCATCGGTCGCCTGCTGGCCGAAACGGCCGAGTTCACCGACCGGCCCCAGAAGCGGTACGACGACACGGCGCTGCTGCTCGACGCCGTCGTCGAGCACGGTTTCGACAGCGAGCAGGGCCGCACGGCGATCCGGCGCATCAACGGGATGCACCGCAGCTACGACATCACCAACGACGACATGCGGTACGTCCTGTGCACGTTCGTCGTGATCCCCAAGCGCTGGATCGACGCCTACGGCTGGCGCCGGATGTCGCGCCACGAGACCGTCGCCTCAGCCGTCCACTACCGCACGCTGGGCCGGTACATGGGCATCAAGGACATCCCCGGTTCCTACGAGGAGTTCGAAGCCTGTCTCGACGCCTACGAGAAGGCCCATTTCGCCTGGGACGAGGGCGGGCGTCGCGTCTCCGACGCCACACTCGACCTCATGGCCTCCTGGTATCCGCGCCCCCTGGCGCCGCTCCTGCGCGCCGGGACTCTCGCATTGCTCGACGAACCCCTCCTGCGGGCCTTCGACTACGCGCCGCCGAGCCCCGTCACCCGCGCGGTCGTGCGTCGCGCCGTCAGGCTGCGCGGGCGCGTGGTCCGTCTGCTGCCGCCGAGGCGTGCCCCGCACCATGCCCGTCAGAACAGGGAGATCAAGGGATATCCGAACGGCTACCGGCTGGCAGAACTGGGCACCCGCCCGGTCCCCGGTGTCCGGGGCTGCCCAGTCCGCCACATCGACACCTCAGTCGCCGAGTGAAGCGATCGTCTCGCGAAGCGATCGTCTCGCGCGACCGGCCGAGTCCGGCCCGGGGCACGGCCCGTGCGGCGGTAGGTACGGTCCCGTCGACGGCGGCCGGGAGGGGGACTCAGCCCGCGCGGACCGCCAGGGCCAGGAAGCGGGCCTCCTCGTCGATGTACGACGTCGTGTTCCACCCGGAACCGGCCAGCAGCGGACGCAGGTTGGGCTCGGCACGCAAGTCGTCCGGAGTGAGCTGCCGACCCTGCCGGGCCGCGAGCGCCGCACGACCGACCGGGTGAAAGAGCGCCAGCACACCACCGGGGCGCACGACGCGCGCCAACTCCCGCAGATTCCCGGCAGGATCGGGCAGGTGGGCGATGAGGCCCGCCGCGAACACCGCGTCGAGCGACTGCGAACGCAACGGCAGCGCGGCCACGTCGGTCAGCAGCAGGCGCCCGTCACGATCCCTCCCGGCCCGCACGGCGGCCTGGAGCATGGCAGGGGTGAGGTCGGCGCCGACGACCAGCCCGGACCGCCCCACGGCCGCACGCAAAGGGGGCAGGGCGCGCCCGGTGCCGCATCCCGCGTCGAGCACACGGTCACCCGGCCGAAGCCCCAATTCGGCGACCGCGGCCGCGTAGGCCGGTCCGTCGTCGGGAAACCGGCGGTCCCAGTCGGCGGCCCGGGAGCCGAAGAATTCCTGGACGTGCGCGTGGTCGTCGTTCATGCTTCCCATGATCCCGCACGGTCCGAGACGCTGTTCGACTGCGACCGGCTCCGCCTGTCCTCGTCAGCCGGCTCGCCGCCCGGCAGGACATCGGGGTGCACCTCAAGACCGCCCCCTACGGCGGAACAACGGCGGTCGTCCTGCTGCCCACCGCGCTGCTGGACAGCGCAACGGCCGAAGCTCTCCCCAGAGCCGCACATGAGGCGGCCCGGCCCGAGGAGCTTGCGCACACGCGCGTGTCCGACGGCATGGGACGGCAGGAGCCCGTTCCCGCCCCCGTCGGCCGGCCCGCGTTGACAGCCGGCGTACCGGGTGCCACACGCACCACTGCGACGGGTGGGCCTCCGGGAGCCCCCGCCCTGCGGCTGTACCGGCCCGACGCTCCCGGCCCCGCCGGCGCATCCGCGGTCAGGGACGACCCTCACCCGCCGCAGCCGACGGCCGGGGAACCGGGCGACCCGCCCCGGCGTGTACGGCAGGCCGGCCTCGCCACGGAGACCACCCGGCGGACCCGCGAACGCGACCGGCTTCTCGACGACCTGGCCGGACGCGTCCCCGAGGTGCGGCACGCCGTGGTGCTGTCGAACGGCGGACTCGCCGTGGGGGCGTCGAGCGACTCGACCGCGAGGACGCCGAACACCTCGCCGCCGTCGCCTCGGGCTTCCACGGCCTGGCCAAGGGAGCGGGCCGGCACTTCGGTGCCGGCGGCGTGCACCGGACCATGGTCGAAATGGACGACGGGTTCCTGTTCGTGGCCGCCGCGGGGGACGGCTCCTGCATCGCCGTCCTCACCGGCGTGACCGCCGATCGGTCTCGTGGCCCATGAGATGGCACGGCTGGTCGGACGCGTCGGCGAGCACTTCAGCACCGCACCTCGTGCAGCCACCCGGCCGCCCTACGGCGGATGACCACCTGCGCGGGCGGCACGGGACGGCTGACGGTCACACACCCCAGTTCCACCATGTCGCCCACGAGCACCCTGACGACGCCGACCGCACACGCACACGACCGCCCGCACCTAGAGAAGTGATCGATGGTCTCCGGACGCTCCGACGCCATGGACGGCGACACGCCCGCGCTGGCGTTGAAGATTCTGGTCGCCGGAGGGTGCGGCGTGGCCAAGACCACTCTGGTGGGCGCGGTCAGCGAGGTCAGGCCCCTGCGCACGGAAGAAGTGCTCAGCGAGGCCGGCCGACTGGTGGACGACACCGACGGCATCGACCGGGAGGTCACCACGACCGTCGCCATGGCCTTCGGCCGCAGCACCGTCCGGTCCGGCCTCTCCCTGGCCCGGGACCGGGAATGGGGCAAGGAGGTGCTGATCCGGCTCGCCGAGGACGCCGGGCGGATGCACGCCGCCCGGCTCCTCGACTCCGTCCGCTGACCCGGCCGGCGTCCCGACGGGCGGCTCTCAGTCCGCCACCGACTTCTGGGCCAGAACCTTGTCCACGGTGACACGGACCAGGAGTTCGCCCGGGACGCCGTTGCGCGCCCCGAACTCCTCGGCTCGTTCCTCACCCATGTACCGGGCGGCGATGCGGGCGGCCCAGTGCCGCAGCTCGCCGGGGTCCTCCGAGATCCGCGCGCGGCCCTGCAGCACGACGAAGTCGAAGGGCGGGCGGTCGTCGTCCACACACAGGGCGATGCGGCCGTCACGGACCAGATTGCGCCCCTTCACGGTGTCCTTGCCGGTGTTGAACACCAAGTCGTCCCCGTCCAGCAGGAACCAGATGGGGGCCACGTGCGGGCTGCCGTCGGCCCGAACGGTCGAGAGCTTTCCGGTGCGGGTGCCGTTCGAGACGAACGCCCGCCATTCCTCATCGGTCATCTTCTGTGCCATGCCCCCATCCTCCTTGCCCGCAGCACGGGCGTGGTGAAGGCTGGCGGAGGGGTTCCCCCGGCCAGGGGGAGACAACGCGTACGGGAAGACACGGGGAGATATCGGACCATGGTGCAGAACCAGGGGCTCGGCTGGCTGCTTGACGACCTGACGGCGCGCGTCGAACACGTACGGCACGCGCTGGTGCTGTCCAACGACGGGTTGGTGACCGGGTCGAGCACGGGCCTGCGACGCGAGGACGCCGAGCATCTCGCCGCCGTCTCGTCCGGACTGCACAGCCTGGCCAAGGGCTCGGGCCGCCACTTCGGCGCCGGCCGGGTACGGCAGACGATGGTCGAGTTCGACGACGCCGTGCTGTTCGTCACCGCGGCGGGTACGGGCAGCTGCCTGTGCGTGCTCAGCGGGGCGGAGGCCGACATCGGACAGATCGCGTACGAGATGACGCTGCTCGTCAACCGGGTGGGCGAGCACCTCGACGTGGATGCGCGGCAGCCGGGAGGAATATCGCCAACCGAGCTCTGACCTGCGTTTTCGGTCGCCGCTGGGATTGGCCGCAGGGTTTTCCACAGGCCTGCCACCGGAGTTCGGGTTGCGGCTACGGTTTTGTGTCAGCGGGTGCGGAGCGCTCCTGCGACACACTCCACGGGGGAGACGAACCATGTCCGGCAACACCGTCACGTACCAGACCGCCCTGGCCGCCGAGCGGAGCGGCCCCACTCGAGACGCCGCTGTCGCGCCGAGCCGCGCGGCTCGGGAACTGGGCCTCAAGCGGAGCGAGTTCGACCTAGCGGTGCGCCTCGGCCGTATCCGCACGGTTCCCCACGACGGAGGCGGCGGACGGCGCGTCCCGCGCGACGAGATCGACCGGGTCCGGGCGGCGGACGGTTTCCCCGAGGGACTTCGCGCCGGTGTCCGGACCGTCGGCACCACGGAGGGCGCGGCGCTCATGGACGTGACCAAAGCCCGGTTCACCCGTCTGGCACGGCTGGGGCTGCTGGTGCCCGTGAGGTTCTACGTCAACCGTTACCGCGCCGTCGTCTGGCTGTATCTGGCCGAGGAGCTACGGCGGTTCACGGCCGACGAGCGCAACGCCGCGCTACTGGAGGGCCGCACGCCCGCAGCCCTCCGTGACCAACTGGGGGAGGGGCTGGACCTGCGGCCCCGCAACTGGCGGGGACGGCACCTGGGCTTCCTGCTCCGCCAAGCGGCCGACGGCCCGTGGGCCCGGGCTGCGGCCGTGGCGTCGCTGCTCGATCCCGCCGAGGTCTCGGACGTCGTCACCGACCCCTGCGAGCGCTCTCATCTGCGCAGGTTCTGGCCCGCACCGGCGGCGCACGGCTCGCCGGGCTCCCCGGCCGCACAGCTCGCCGAGGAGATCGCGACGGCCGCCGACCGGGACGAGATCGACTGGCTCCGCTCGGACCTGGCGGACGCGGTGGAAGCGGCACGCCGGCGGTGTCCCGTCCCGCGCCCGGTCCCGCACGCCGTGCCGGCCCCGGCCGGCCCAGGGGCGGCGCCGCGTGAGACGGCGGCTCCGCCGCCGCGCGCAACAGGGGGACGCGTGCCACGCGAGACGAAGAGCCGGGAGCCACACCGAGCGGAGGACCGAAAGCCGCGCGAAACGGAGCAACCCGGAGGGCTGATCAGCCTGTTCGGCCGGTTGTGGCGCAGAGACTCCTGACCTACAGGGACCGGAAGAGCCCTTCCTGGACGACCGACACCAGCATCCGTCCTTCCCTGTCGTAGATCCGCCCACGGGCCAGACCGCGCCCGCCGGTCGCGATCGGCGACTCCTGGTCGTACAGGAACCACTCGTCCGCCCGGAACGGCCGGTGGAACCACATGGCGTGGTCCAGCGAGGCCATGTCGAACCCCCGCGGACCCCACAGCGGCTCCACCGGGATGCGCACGGCGTCCAGCAGGGTCATGTCGCTGGCGTAGGTCAGGGCGCAGGTGTGCACGAGCGGGTCGTCGCCGAGCGGCCCGACCGCGCGCATCCACACGGCGCTGCGGGGCTCGGCACCCTGGACCTCCTCGGCGCTCCAGCGCAGCCGGTCGACGTACCGGATGTCGAACGGCTGGCGGCGTGCCATCCGCTCCAGTTGCTCCGGCAACGCGCCCAGGTGCTCCCGCACCTCTTCGGCGACCGTCGGCAAGGACTCGGGGTCCGGGACCTTCCGGGCCGGCGGCAACTGATGCTCGAAACTTCCCTGCTCAGGCTTGTGAAAGGAGGCGGTGAGCGTGAAAATCGTGCGGCCCTGCTGCACGGCGGTGACCCTGCGGGTCGTGAACGACCGCCCGTCCCGGTCCCGTTCGACCTGGTACACGATCGGCACACCCGGGCGACCGGGGCGCAGGAAATACGCGTGCAGCGAGTGCACCGGGCGGTCGCCGTCGGTGGTGCGGCCCGCGGCAACCAGCGCCTGGCCCGCCACCTGGCCGCCGAAGACCCGCTGCAGCGACTCCTCGGGGCTGCGGCCACGGAAGATGTTGACCTCGATCTGCTCCAGGTCGAGCAGGGCGACGAGGCTCTCGGCCGGATTCGTCATCGGTGGGGTTCTCCTGTGCTCACAGCTGGCCGACATCGGTGACGCGGACGACGGCACGGCCTTCCGCGTCGGAGGCGGTGAGGTCCACCTCCGCACTGATGCCCCAGTCGTGGTCGTCGTTCGGGTCGTCGAAGATCTGCCGCACGCGCCACAGCCCGTTCTGCGGCTCCTCCTCGATGACCAGCAGCTTCGGACCGCGGGCGTCGGGGCCGGTGCCGAGGTCGTCGTACTCGTCCCAGTACGCGTCCATGGCCTCGCCCCACGCGTCGGCGTCCCAGCCGGCGTCGGCGTCCATCTCGCCCAGCTCGCCGACCTGGTCGAGGGCGGCGAGTTCGACACGGCGGAACATGGCGTTGCGGACCAGGACACGGAAGGCGCGCGCGTTGGCGGTGACCGGCCGTACCTGGTCGGCCTTCTCCTGAGCCTCCTCGGCGGTCATCTCCTCCGGGTTGGCGAGCTGCTCCCACTCGTCGAGGAGGCTGGAGTCGACCTGACGCACCATCTCGCCCAGCCACTCGATCAGGTCCTGCAGATCCTCGGACTTCAGGTCGTCCGGGACGGTGTGGTCGAGGGCCTTGTAGGCGCTGGCCAGGTAGCGCAGCACGATGCCCTCGGTGCGGGCGAGCTCGTAGTGGGAGACCAGCTCGGTGAAGGTGAGTGCCCGCTCGTACATGTCGCGGATGACCGACTTCGGGGACAGCGGGTGGTCGCCGACCCAGGGGTGGCTCCGGCGGTACGTGTCGTAGGCGTGGAAGAGCAGCTCCTCCAAGGGCTTCGGGTACGTGATGTCCTGGAGGCGCTCCATGCGCTCCTCGTACTCGACACCGTCCGCCTTCATCGCGGCCACGGCCTCACCGCGCGCCTTGTTCTGCTGGGCGGCGAGGATCTGCCGCGGATCGTCCAGAGTGGACTCCACGACCGACACCATGTCCAGGGCGTACGACGGCGACTCGGGGTCCAGCAACTCGAAGGCGGCCAGCGCGAACGTGGACAGCGGCTGGTTCAGCGCGAAGTCCTGCTGCAGGTCCACCGTGAGACGCACGATGCGTCCCTCGGCATCCGGCTCGTCGAGCTTCTCCACGATGCCGCCGTCCAGCAGCGAGCGGTAGATGGCGATCGCCCGCCGGATGTGCCTGAGCTGCTGCCGGCGCGGCTCGTGGTTGTCCTCCAGCAGGTGGCGCATCGCGGAGAAGGCGTCACCGGGGCGGGCGATCACCGACAGCAGCATGGTGTGCGTGACGCGGAAACGGGATGTCAGCGGCTCCGGCTCGGAGCCGATGAGCTTGTCGAACGTGCTCTCCGACCAGGCCACGAAGCCCTCGGGAGCCTTCTTCCGGACGACCTTCCGCCGTTTCTTCGGGTCGTCCCCGGCCTTGGCGAGCGCCTTCTCGTTCTCGACGACGTGCTCGGGTGCCTGCGCGACGACGAAGCCCTCCGTGTCGAACCCGGCGCGCCCGGCCCGGCCGGCGATCTGGTGGAACTCACGGGCCCTCAGCGTCCGCACCCGGGTGCCGTCGTACTTCGTCAGCGCCGTGAACAGCACGGTACGGATGGGGACGTTGACGCCCACGCCGAGCGTGTCCGTTCCGCAGATCACCTTCAGCAGGCCGGCCTGCGCGAGTTTCTCCACCAGCCGCCGGTACTTGGGCAGCATGCCGGCGTGGTGGACCCCGATGCCGTGCCGCACGTAGCGGGAGAGATTGCGGCCGAACTTCGTGGTGAAGCGGAAGTTGCCGATCAGCTCGGCGATCCGCTCCTTCTCCTCCCGCGTACACATGTTGATGCTCATCAGCGCCTGCGCCCGCTCCACGGCCTGCGCCTGGGTGAAGTGCACGATGTACACGGGGGCCTGCCGGGCGGACAGCAGATCGGTGAGGGTCTCGGTGAGCGGGGTGTAGCGGAACTCGTAGGACAGCGGCACGGGGCGGGTGGCCGAGCGGACCACCGCGGTGGGCCGACCCGTGCGGCGCGTGAGGTCCTTCTCGAAGAAGGAGACGTCACCGAGGGTCGCCGACATCAGGACGAACTGGGCCTGTGGGAGCTCCAGCAGGGGGATCTGCCACGCCCAGCCGCGGTCCGGCTCCGCGTAGAAGTGGAACTCATCCATGACCACCTGGCCGATGTCCGCGTGCTTGCCGTCGCGCAGCGCGATCGACGCCAGCACCTCGGCGGTGCAGCAGATGACGGGGGCGTCGGAGTTCACCGAGGCGTCGCCGGTGAGCATGCCCACGTTCTCGGTGCCGAAGATCTTGCACAGCTCGAAGAACTTCTCCGACACCAGCGCCTTGATCGGAGCCGTGTAGAAGGTGACCTCGTCCCGGGCCAGGGCGGCGAAGTGCGCGCCCGCCGCGATCATGCTCTTGCCGGAGCCGGTGGGCGTCGACACGATCACGTTCGCGCCGGAGACCACCTCGATCAGCGCCTCCTCCTGATGGGGGTAGAGCGTGAGACCGCGTTCCCGGGCCCACGCCTCGAAGGCTTCGTACAAGGCATCGGGGTCGGCGGTCCGCGGCAGCTGATCGATGAGGGTCACGCCCCCATCTTGCCTGTCCCGGGCCGCGATGGGGGAATCGGCTGTCCGCGTGAAGATCACGAACGCTACGCTGGGTCGCCGACGCGTCAACAGCGGACCCGGACAACTGCACAGCGGCACACGAGGAATGGGGCGGGCAACGGCGATGATGGGACCAGCACACTCACTGTCGGGCGCCGCGGCGTGGCTCGGAGTCGGAGCGGCGACCGCCGCCGCGGGACACCCGATGCCCTGGCCCGTGCTGCTGGCCGGAGCCCTGATCTGTGCCGGAGCGGCGCTCGCCCCCGACCTCGACCACAAGGCGGCCACCATCTCCCGGGCCTTCGGACCGGTCTCACGGGGGCTGTGCGAGATCGTCGACAAGCTCTCCGCCGCCGTCTACAAGGCCACCAGGAAGCGGGGCGACCCGCGCCGCTCCGGCGGACACCGCACGCTGACGCACACCTGGCTGTGGGCGGTCCTGATCGGCGGAGGCACGTCGACGCTGGCGATCGTGGGCGGCCGGTGGGCGGTCCTGGCGATCCTCTTCGTGCACATGGTGCTGGCCATCGAGGGCCTGCTCTGGCGGGCCACCCGCGGTTCGAGCAGCGACGTTCTGGTCTGGCTGCTGGCCGGGACCAGTGCGTGGATCCTCGCCGGAATCCTGGACAAGCCGGACGGCGGTGCGGACTGGCTCTTCACCGCGCCGGGCCAGGAGTACCTGTGGCTGGGGCTGCCGATCGTGCTCGGGGCTCTGGTGCACGACATCGGGGACGCTCTGACCGTCTCCGGCTGCCCGATACTCTGGCCGATACCGGTGGGACGCAAGCGCTGGTACCCCATCGGCCCGCCGAAGGCCATGCGGTTCCGGGCGGGCAGCTGGGTGGAGCTGAAGGTGCTGATGCCGGCGTTCATGCTGCTCGGGGGAGTGGGCGGCGCCGCCGCGCTCAACTACATCTGAGTGACGCGGGCCGGGCCGGCTCAGCCGGTTCCCCCGGCGTCCTGCCCCTCGCCCGCGCCGTAACGCCGCTCGAAGCGTGCGACGCGCCCCTCCGAGTCCACCGTTCGTGCCTTGCCCGTGTAGAAGGGGTGGCTCTCCGAGGAGATCTCCACGTCCACCACCGGGTAGGTCTCGCCGTCGTCCCACTCGATCGTCCGGTCGCTGGTCGCGGTGGACCGGGTCAGGAAGGCGTACCCGGCACTGCGGTCACGGAAGACGACGGGCCGGTAGTCGGGGTGCTTGTCCTGCTGCATGGCTGCTCCTCGTACGGCAGGGATCATCGGTATGACGGCACGGGTCCGCCGTCGCCGGTGGCGTCAGCCCGGCAGGGAGTCCTCGTCGACCACGTGCATCGCGGCCTCTTCGGCGGAGGCGGCCGCGCCGTCGATGCCCACGTCCATGGCGACCAGCGCCGGCTCCTCGTCCTCGTGCGCCCCCTCGTCGGGGGCCACGAGCCGGCCGGAACGGTCCGCGCCGACCTCGTTGTCCAGCAGCTCACCGTCGGTGCCGTCGGAGTCGCCCAGCCCGTCACCGTCGGGGGCGAGCTCGTCCGGCCGCTCCTCGGCGAGCCGCTGGTCCAGCGTTTCGCCGCGGCGGCGTTCGGCGGCCGTCACTCCGGTGTGCTCCACCGCCCAGGGACGCTCGGGCGGGGACCAGCCACGGTCGAGCGGATCGTCGACACCGTCCTCCTCGAGGGTGTCCTCGCCGTCGAGCAGGCCGGTGTCCTCCCTCTGATCGGATCCGTCGGGCTGGTAGACGTCATCTCCCCATCCGTCGACGCTGTTCACGGGTACCTCCAGGGGGTGGGGACCGGCCCCTTCTCACCGTGCACCGCGGCGGGCTGCCGCTGCACGGGGCACAGGCGTCACCCCTCGCGGAACCGCGCGGTTCCGGGGCCTGCCTCGAGCCGGTGCCTGTTCCCAGCCTTCCACTCCCGTTCGGGACCGCGCAACGGCACGGACTCCGCCGGGGGACCCCCAGGGCCTGCCCCTCCGGGTGCACCGGCCGGGCCGGCCCGGGCGGACGGACCCGGCACCGGCGGCCCGCCGGCCCCCTGCCCACGGCCCGGTCCTGCACCGGGCCACCGCCCGCCCCGTCCGGCGGCACCGCGTCTCGCCGGGGCCGGCACCGACCGGGTGGTGGCCCCGAGGCGACCCGCACGCGACCGGCCCCGGCCGTCGCCCGCAGGCCCGGCCCCGGTCGTCCGGCCCGGAACCGTTCCGCCGGCGAAGGGAGGCGCTGCACCGCTATCCGTGCCAGGACCGCCACAGCGCCGCGTAGGCGCCGTCCGCCGCGACGAGTTCGTCGTGACTGCCCAGCTCACTGATCCGGCCGTTCTCGACCACGGCGATGACGTCGGCGTCGTGGGCCGTGTGCAGGCGATGGGCGATCGCGATCACTGTGCGGCCTTCCAGGACCCGGGACAGGGACCGTTCGAGATGGCGCGCGGCCCGCGGATCGAGCAGCGACGTCGCCTCGTCCAGCACCAGTGTGTGCGGGTCGGCCAGCACCAGGCGGGCCAGCGCGATCTGCTGGGCCTGCGCCGGGGTGAGCGCGAAGCCGCCCGACCCGACCTCGGTGTCCAGGCCCTCGTCCAGCCCCCGGGCCCAGTCGTCCGCGTCGACCGCGCCCAGCGCCGCCCACAGCTCGGCGTCGGTGGCGCCGGTCCTGGCGAGCCGGAGATTGTCGCGCAGCGAGCCCACGAACACGTGATGCTCCTGGTTGACCAGGGCGACGTGCGAACGTACCCGTTCCGCGGACATCCGGGACAGTTCCGCGCCGCCCAGGGTGATCCGGCCCTCGCGGGGACCGTAGATGCCGGCGAGCAGCCTGCCCAGAGTGGACTTGCCGGCCCCCGAGGGGCCGACCAGGGCGAGCCTGGTGCCGGGGGCGACCTCCAGCGACACCTTGCGCAGGACGTCCACCCCCTCGAGGTAGCCGAAGTGCACCCGGTCGGCGTGCACGTGCCGTCCGTCGGGGGACAACGTGCCGTCACCGGCGTCCGGCTCGATGTCCCGCACTCCCACCAGCCGGGCCAGCGACACCTGCGCCACCTGCAGCTCGTCGTACCAGCGCAGGATGATGCCGACCGGGTCGACGAGCATCTGCGCGATCAGCGCCGCCGTGGTCAGCTGACCGACCCCGATCCAGCCCTGGAGGACGAACACACCGCCGATGAGCAGGACGGAAGCGAGCACGGTCACATGGGTGATGTTGATGACCGGGAACAGCACCGACCGCAGCCAGAGGGTGTAGCGCTCCCAGGCCGTCCACTCCCTGATCCGGCGCTCCGACAGTTCGATGCGGCGGGTGTCGAGCCGGTGGGACTCGACCGTGCGCCCGGCGTCCACCGTCTCGGCGAGCGCGGCGGCCACCGCGGCGTACCCGGCGGCTTCCGAACGGTAGGCCGCGGGCGCCCTGCGGAAGTACCAGCGGCAGCCGATCACCAGGAGCGGTACCGCGATCAGCACGGCGGGCGCCAGGGGCGGTGCCGTGACCACCAGGCCGCCCAGCAGCAGCACCACCCACACGGCACCGATGGCGAGCTGGGGCACGGCCTCGCGCATGGCGTTGGCGAGCCGGTCGATGTCCGTGGTGATCCGGGACAGCAGGTCGCCCGTGCCGGCCCGCTCGAGCACCCCGGGCGGCAGTCCGACCGACCGGACGAGGAAGTCCTCGCGCAGATCGGCCAGCATCCGCTCGCCGAGCACGGCCCCGCGCAGCCGTACCTCGCGGACGAACACGGCCTGCACGAGGAGGGCGAGCACGAAGAGTGCGGCCGTCAGGCCGAGACGCAACTCGCGGGTGTCGTCCGAGACCCGCTCCACGAGCCCGCCCAGCAGGTAGGGGCCCGCCATGGAGGCGATGACGGCGACGGTGTTGACGGTGACGAGGAAGAGGAACGCGCGACGGTGCCGACGCAGCAGTTCTCCCACGTAGGCACGCACGGTCGGGCGGGCGCCGACGGGCAGGGTGCTCGCCGTCGTGGGAGCCGCCGGGTCGTAGGAGGGGGGCGCGACGCCGATCATGCCGTTTCCTCGATCTCTTCCAGTCGGTGCAGTACGTCGTCGTCGCTCAGGGCGCCGTCGCTCAGGGCGTCGGCACGGTCGTCACCGAAGCCCTCGCCACGGTCGACACCGCGGTCGTCGTCGGTGCGGGACTTCGCCGGCCTTCCCGCGGCCGGCACGCCGTCGCGGAGCGTTGCGGTCTCCTCGTCGGTTTCTCGGGTCACCACCGCCCGGTACCTGGGCTCGGTGCGCAGCAGTTCCCGGTGGGTGCCGACCGCCGCGACCTCGCCGTCGTGGAGGAACACGATCCGGTCCGCGCGGTCCAGCAGCAGCGGGGACGAGGTGAACACCACCGTGGTCCGCCCCGCGCGCAGCGTGCGCACACCCTGCGCGATCCGTGCCTCGGTGTGCGAGTCCACGGCCGAGGTCGGTTCGTCCAGGACCAGCACCTCCGGGTCCGTGATCAGGGACCGGGCCAGCGCCAGCCGCTGGCGCTGGCCGCCCGACAGCGACCGGCCCCGTTCGGTGATGCGGGCGTCCATCGGGTCGTCGGCGCCGAGCGAGCCCTGCGCGAGCGCCGTCAGCACATCACCGCACTGCGCGGCGGCCAGCGCGTCCTCGGCACCCACGGCACCCGACGCGGGCACGTCGAGCAGTTCCCGGAGCGTGCCGGAGAGCAGCACCGGATCCTTGTCCTGGACCAGCACGGCGGTGCGCGCGGACTTCAGGGGCAGCTCGTCCAGTGGCACCCCGCCCAGCAGAGCCGACGTGCCCTCCTCCGGGGGGTGTCCGCCGAGCCGTTCCGCCAGCCGTCCGGCGGCGTCCGGGTCACCGCACACCACGGCGGTGAACCGGCCCGCGGGAGCCAGGAGACCGGTGGCCGGGTCGTACAGGTCCCCGCCGGGGGTCTCGGCGGCACGTGAACCCGTGGTGTCCGTGGCGCGTTCCAGGGCCAGCACCCGCGCGGCCCGCTTGGCCGAGGGCCGGGAGAAGGAGTACGCCATGGCGATCTCCTCGAAGTGCCGCAGGGGGTAGGTGAGGATCATGACGGAGCTGTAGACGGCGACGAGTTCACCGACCTCGATGCGGCCCTCGCGGGCCAGGTGGACGCCGCGCCAGACCACCGCGATCAGCAGCAGGCCGGGCAGCAGCACCTGGATCGCGGAGATCAGGGCCCACATGCGGGCGCTGCGTACGGCCGCGTGGCGCACCTCCTGGGAGGCGCCGCGGTAGCGCTCGAGGAAGAGTTCCTCGCCGCCGATGCCGCGCAGCACGCGCAGTCCGGCGACGGTGTCCGAGGCGAGTTCGGTGGCCCGGCCGGCCTTGTCCCGCTGGACGTCGGCCCGCCGGGTGGCGCGGGGCAGCAGGGGCAGGACCGCGAGGGCCAGCACCGGCAGGCCCACGACCACGACGACGCCGAGCGCCGGCTGGTAGACGACCAGGGCCGCACAGACCAGCACGACGGTGAGCGCGGCCGCGGTGAAGCGCGAGACGGCCTCCACGAACCAGCCGATCTTCTCGACGTCGCCGGTGGACACGGCCACGACCTCACCGGCCGCGACGCGGCGGGTCAGCGCCGAGCCCAGCAGGGCCGTCTTGCGGGCCAGGAGTTGCTGGACGCGGGCCGCGGCGGTGATCCAGTTGGTGACGGCGGCGCGGTGCAGGAAGGTGTCGCCGATCGCGTTGCCGGCGCAGCACAGCACCATGAGACCGCCTGCGACGGCGAGCCCGGTGCCGGAGCGGTCGACGACCGCCTGGATGGCGAGACCGACGCAGAACGGCAAAGCGGAGACGGAGGCGAAGTGCAGCAGGCCCCAGGCCAGTGACTTGAGCTGGCCACCGAGCTGGTTGCGGAACAGCCACCACAGGAATCGGGGGCCCGAGCGTGCGTCCGGCACACCCGGGTCGGGATACGGAAGGTCTTGGATCTGCATGACGTCCCAGTGGCTCGTGTCAGGAGGTGCCGTTGCCAGGCGGCATCGAGAGGCTGCAAACCGTGACAGGTTCGCGTCGCCGCGTGCCCAAAATCAAGCGGTTTTCCGCAGTGGGGCACGCATCCGGCTGCGGCCCGCGGCACATCGTCCGCCCGCGTCCGCGGCGCCCCCATGCCCGCCCGGGACATCCCACCCGCGCCCACCCGCCGCAGTCCTGACGGCAGGCCCGAAGCGAGTGCGAGGATGGACGGATGGCGAGTGGTGGCGGACGGCGTGCGGCGGTCGCGATGGCGGCCCTGGGCTCCCTGGTGACGATGACGGCGCTGTCGGCGTGCGGCGGCCCGTCGGGGCACGGAGCGGACACCGGGGCGAGCGCGCCCCCCGGCGGAGCCGGCCGGAGCGGTGCGACGGCCGGCCCCGCCACGATCCCCGGCGTCGGCGACCGGCTCCAGCGGCGCATCCCCGCCGACTCGCGCCAGGTCGTCGCGGTGTACGGAGACGGCAGAAACTCCGCCGACGCCACGGCCGTGCTCTACACGAAGCACGGCTCCGCCTGGCACCGTGCCCGCAGTTGGGCGGCGCACAACGGCACCAAGGGATGGACGACCGACCACCACGAGAACGACAAGCGCAGTCCCGTCGGCGTGTTCACGCTCAGCGACGCGGGCGGCGTGCTTCCGGACCCGGATCCGGCCCCCGGCACAGGCCTGCCGTACAGCCGGTCCGCGAGCTTCGCCGCGCCGCGCTGGTGGGCGAAGTCGTACTGGCACGACTTCGACTACGTCATCGCCATCGACTACAACCGCGTCAAGGGGACACCGCCGAACGACCCGACCCGTCCCGAGGGTTCGGAGAAGGGCGGTTCGATCTGGCTCCACATGGACCACGGCAGCGGTACGTCGGCCTGCGTCAGTCTGCCCAAGTCGGCGATGGAGTACCTGCTGCGCACGCTCGACCCGGACCTGCACCCCGTGGTGGTCATGGGGGACAGGGCGAACCTGAAGGCCTGAGCGCGGACGTCACGGCACCCGGGTCAGGCCGTGTGCCGGTGCCCCCGGTCGCCGTCGGGGCCGTCGATCAGCGTGTCCAGCAGCACGCCCAGCACCGCGCGCTGTTCGTCGGTCAGCGGGGCGAGGATCTCCTCGGCGGCGGACCGGCGTGCGGTGCGCAGTTCCCTGAGGGCCGCACGCCCGTCCTCGGTCAGCTCGATCCGGATGACGCGGCGGTTGGCGGGGTCCGGGACGCGGCGCACCTTTCCGGCCGTCTCCAGCCCGTCGACCAGGGTCGTCACCGCCCGTGGCACGACCTCAAGGCGCTCGGCGAGGTCGGCCATGCGCGGGGGCGAGCCGTAGTGCGCCAGCGTGCGCAGCAGCCGGGACTGGGCCGGAGTGATGCCGAGGCCGCGGTGCTCGAGATGGCGCTTCTGGATGCGGTGCACCCGGCGGGTGAGCCGCAGCAACTGCTCGGCGAGCAGGCCGTCGGGATCGGGGGCGGTCATACGGGAACAATATCAGGATGACGTTCATTGTGAGTATAGGTAACAATGACCTGTGATCCGTAAGGTCCGCGCCCCGCCCGTGGCAGTACCCGAGGGACTGCCGTCCGGACGGTTTCGCGGACCTCCCGTCGCCGCCTCTCGTAGGAGCCCATGCACCCCGACCGCGAATCCGCCTGGACCGCACCCGCCGACGCCAAGGAACAGCCCCGGCAGGTGCGCCGCATCCTCAAGCTGTTCCGCCCCTACCGCGGCCGCCTCGCGGTCGTCGGCCTGCTGGTCGGCGCGGCGTCCCTGGTGTCGGTCGCCACGCCCTTCCTGCTCAAGGAGATCCTGGACGTCGCGATCCCCGAGGGCCGCACGGGCCTGCTGAGCCTGCTCGCCCTCGGCATGATCTTCGGCGCCGTCCTCACCAGCGTCTTCGGCGTGCTGCAGACCCTGATCTCCACCACCGTGGGCCAGCGCGTCATGCACGATCTGCGCACCGCCGTCTACGGCCGGCTGCAGCAGATGTCCCTCGCCTTCTTCACCCGCACCCGCACCGGCGAGGTCCAGTCCCGCATCGCCAACGACATCGGCGGCATGCAGGCCACCGTCACCTCCACGGCCACCTCCCTGGTCTCCAACCTCACCAGCGTGGTCGCCACGATCGTCGCCATGGTCGTCCTCGACTGGCGCCTGACCGTCGTCTCACTGCTCCTCCTCCCGGTGTTCGTGTGGATCAGCCGCCGCGTCGGCAGGGAACGCAGGAAGATCACCACCCGGCGCCAGAAACAGATGGCCGCGATGGCCGCCACGGTCACCGAGTCGCTCTCCGTCAGCGGCATCCTGCTCGGCCGCACCATGGGCCGCTCCGACTCGCTCACCCGCGCCTTCGCGGACGAGTCCGAGAGCCTGGTCGACCTGGAAGTCAGGTCGAACATGGCGGGCCGCTGGCGGATGGCCGTCATCACGATCGTCATGGCCGCCATGCCGGCCGTCATCTACTGGACCGCGGGCATCGCCCTGCAACTCGGCGGCCCCGACGTCTCCCTCGGCACGATCGTCGCCTTCGTCTCGCTCCAGCAGGGGCTGTTCCGCCCGACCGTGAGCCTGCTGTCGACGGGCGTCCAGATCCAGACCTCGCTCGCGCTGTTCCAGCGCATCTTCGAGTACCTCGACCTGCCGATCGACATCACCGAGCGGCAGGATCCCGTCCACCTCGACCACGTCAAGGGCGAGGTCCGCTTCGAGAACGTCCGGTTCGGATACGACGGCAAGGGCGGCCCGGTGCTCGACGGCATCGACATCACCGTCCCCGCCGGCAGCAGCCTCGCCGTCGTCGGTCCCACCGGCGCAGGCAAGTCCACGCTCGGCCACCTCGTGCCGCGGCTCTACGACGTGACGGGCGGCCGGGTCACCCTCGACGGGATCGACGTGCGCGACCTCGACTTCGACACCCTCGCCCGCGCGGTCGGCGTCGTCTCGCAGGAGACGTACCTCTTCCACGCCTCCGTCGCCGAGAACCTGCGCTTCGCCAAACCGGACGCCACGGATGCGGAGCTGGAGGCGGCGGCGAGGGCGGCCCAGATCCACGACCACATCGCCGCCCTGCCCGACGGCTACGACACCGTGGTCGGCGAGCGCGGCCACCGGTTCTCCGGCGGCGAGAAGCAGCGCCTGGCCATCGCCCGCACCATCCTGCGCGACCCGCCCGTCCTCGTCCTGGACGAGGCGACCAGTGCCCTGGACACCCGTACCGAGGCCGCCGTGCAGGGGGCCATCGACGCCCTGTCCGCCAACCGCACCACGATCACCATCGCCCACCGTCTGTCCACCGTCCGGGACGCCGACCGGATCGTGGTCCTCGACTCCGGACGCCTGGCCGAACAGGGCACGCACGAGGAGCTGCTCGCGCAGGACGGGAGGTATGCCGCGCTGGTCCGCCGGGACGCCCGACTGGAGCCGACAAGATGAAGATATGCCGGGTTTATCTGCATATGGGGGTTACCGTGCCCGCATGCAGATGAACACTCCACCACGGAGCGCGAGAAGCGCGGGGAGCGCCAGAGGCCCCAGGAGGAGCCTCCGGAACCCCAGAGGTGTCAGAGGTCCCAGGAGCCCGAGGAGAGCGATCCGGCTGACGCGCCGGGGCCGTGTCGCACTGATCGCGGTCGGCGCCGTCGTGGCCGGTACCGCGGTGGCCGTGCCGCTGCTGACGACGGACGACGAGGGCGAGTCCAGGCCCACGTCCCTCGTGATCCCGGAGGGCTGGCGCGCGACCCAGGTCTACGGGGCCGTCGACAAGGTCCTCGCATTGCCCGCGGGTACCACCAAGAAGTCCCTGGCCAAGGCCAACCTCAAGCTGCCGGACGACGCCGAGGGCAACCCCGAGGGCTACCTCTTCCCCGCGACCTATCCGCTCGGTGAGAACCCCACCCCGGAGAAGCTGCTGACGGCCATGGTCGAGAAGGCCAACAAGAGGTTCACCGGCGCGCCGGTCGCCGCGGGCGCCCAGCGCAACGCGCTGAACGTCTATCAGGCGGTCACCATCGCCAGCATCGTGCAGGCGGAGGCCGCCACCGAGGAGGACATGGGCAAGGTGGCCCGGGTCGTCTTCAACCGGCTGGAACGCGGCATGCCGCTGCAGATGGACTCCACCATCAACTACGCCCTGGGCCGTTCCACCCTGAGGACCACGGCCGAGGACACGAAGATCGACAGTCCTTACAACTCGTACCAGCGCATGGGACTGCCGCCCACCCCCATCGCCAATCCGGGCGACGAGGCGATGAGCGCGGCGATCAACCCGACCCCGGGTGACTGGCTGTACTTCGTCACGGTCAAGCCGGGCGACACCCGCTTCACCGCCGACTACGCCGAACACCAGCGCAATGTGGACGAGTTCAACCGCCTGCAGCAGAGCGCCTCGAAGCAGGCCGAGGCCGCCAAGTGACCGGTCGGGGCGTCACGCGGCCACCGGCTCCCCCTCGGCCAGCAGCCGCCTGATGTCCCGCACGGCCGCACGCCCCGCCCGGTTGGCGCCGATGGTGCTGGCGGACGGACCGTAGCCGACGAGATGGATCCGCGGGTCGGCGACCGCACGCGTCCCCTCCACCCGGATGCCGCCGCCCGCCTCCCGCAGCCGCAGCGGCCTCAGATGGTCGATGGCGGGGCGGAACCCGGTCGCCCACAGGATGACGTCCGCGGCCGCCCGCCGCCCGTCGCCCCACTCCACCCCCTCGGGCGTGACCCGGTCGAACATGGGCTGCCGGTCCAGCACGCCCGACTCCAGCCCGGCCCGGATCGCGTCGTTCAGCGGCAGCCCCGTCACCGACACGACACTCCTCGGCGGCAGCCCCTGCCGCACCCGCTCCTCCACGAGTGCCACCGCCGCCCGGCCCGCCTCCTCGTCGAAGGGCCCCTCGCGGAAGACCGGGGGTCTCCTGGTCACCCACGTGGTGGCCGCGGCGTACGGCGCGATCTCCAGCAGGTGCTGCGTCCCCGAGGCACCGCCGCCCACCACGATCACGCGCTGCCCGGCGAACTCCTCGGGCCCGGCGTACCGCGCGGTGTGCAGTTGCCGTCCCCGGAAGGTCTCCTGACCCGGGTAGCGCGGCCAGAAGGGGCGGTCCCAGGTGCCGGTCGCGTTGATCAGCGCGCGCGTCGACCAGGTCCCGGCCGAGCTCTCGACGAGCAGCCGCCCGTCCGTCCCCTCGCGCACGGCGCGCACGTCGACCGGCCGCAGCACCCGCAGGCCGAAGGTCCGCTCGTACTGCGCGAAGTATCCGCTCACCACCTCGGCGGACGGCCGCGCCGGATCCGCGCCGGTCAGCTCCATGCCCGGCAGGGCGTGCATGCCGTGCACCTTGCCGTACGTCAGCGACGGCCAGCGGAACTGCCAGGCGCCGCCCGGCCCGGGGGAGTGGTCGAGCACCACGAAGTCGCGCTCCGGCTCGAACCCCGTGCGCCGCAGATGGTAGGCGGCGGCGAGTCCGGCCTGACCGGCACCGATGACGACGACCTCGACCTCGCGCAAGTTGTTCACGCTTCTACCAACGGCGCCGGAGGCCCTGATCTTCCCCCGGTGTCAGGATGGGTCCATGCCAGATGCCTTCACCACCCGAGTCCTCAACCTCGCCACCGGCTCGGCGGAGCGGGTCGCCGACATCACCGGTGACTGCGAGTCCTTCCTGCGCGAGGCGGCGGCCGGCCGCGACGGCCTCCTCAACGTCTTCGTCCCGCACGCCACCGCCGGCATCGCGATCATCGAGACCGGTGCCGGCAGCGACGACGACCTGCTCTCCGCCCTGCACACCCTGCTCCCGGCCGACGACCGCTGGCAGCACCGCCACGGCAGCCCCGGACACGGCCGCGACCACGTCCTGCCCGCCTTCGTACCGCCGCACGCGACGCTGCCGGTGATCGGCGGCCGCCTGGAGCTCGGGACCTGGCAGTCGGTGTGCCTCGTGGACACCAACCGGGACAACCCCGACCGCCGGGTCCGGCTGAGCTTCCTCGGCTGACGTCGGCCGTCCGCGGGGCTCCGGCGTCCTACTTCACCGCCATCTCGCCCAGCTCCGACCAGCCCTCCTGGTCGACCGTCGTGTTCACGATGCGCGGCGTGCGGGCGAGGTGGCGCGGCAGCTTCTCCTGTGCGGCGCGGAAGTGGGCGGACTGGACGTGGGCGGCGCCCGCCTCGTCGTCGCGGAACGCCTCGACCAGGACGTACTCCGTCGGGTCGTCGACGCTGCGCGACCAGTCGAACCAGAGGCAGCCGGGTTCCGCCCGGGTGGCCCGGGTGAACTCGCCGGCGATCTCCGGCCACTGGTCCGCGTGTTCGGGGAGGACCTGGAACTTCGCGGTGATGAAGATCATGGATTCGGTTCGCTTTCTGTGAGGGCGCGACCGTGACCGGACGTTCCGGTCACGGCACGAGGACGGCGCGTCCGCGGACCCGGCCCGCGTCCAGATCGGCCAGGGCGTCCTGGAAGCGGTCGAGCGGATACGTCGCCGTGTGCAGCCTTACCCGGCCCTGGGCGGCGAGCACCATCAGCTCGCACAGGTCGGTGTAGCTGCCAACGAGGTTACCGATGAAGTTGATCTCGGACGAAATGACGTCGATCGTGGGGATGTCGATGTTCTCGCCGTACCCGACGACGTGGTAATCGCCGGCCCGGCGCAGCATCTGGACGCCGTCACGCGTGGCGCCGCCCTCGCCGACGAAGTCGACGACGACCTCGGCACCGTGGCCGCCGGTCAGCTCCAGTACGCGCTCGACCTGGTCGCCGTCGGCGACGACACCGTGATCGGCACCGATGGACCCGGCCAGTTTCACCGCCTCCGGGTTGCGGTCGACGACGACGAGTTCGGCCGCGGTGAGCGCCTTCAGCACCTGGACGCCGATGTGGCCGAGGCCGCCCGCGCCGACGATCACGCACCGGTCGCCGGGCCTGAGCCGCCGCGCCGCCTTGGCCGCCGCGTGGTAGGCGGTCAGCCCCGCGTCCGCGAGGGCCGCGACGTCGGCCGGTTCGAGGGAGTCGTCGAGGCGGACGACGCTGCGGGCGGACGTCCTGAGGTACTCGGCGTAGCCGCCGGCCGTGTCGATTCCGGGGAACCGCGACTGCTCGCAGTGGACGTCGTCGCCCGCCCGGCAGGCCCGGCACAGCCCGCAGGTCATCAGCGGATGGACGATGACCTTGTCGCCCTCGGCGACGCCCGTGACGGCGCTGCCCACGGCGTGCACCCAGCCGGCGTTCTCGTGACCGATGGTGTACGGCAGCACGACGCCGGACTTCTCGGCCCACTGCCCTTCCAGGATGTGCAGGTCGGTCCGGCACACCCCCGCGCCGCCGATCCGCACGATCACGTCGTGCGGGCCGGACACCTCGGGGGCGGGTACCTCCGCCATGCGGATGTTGTCGAGCGGGTGGTCGCCGTACCCGACGACCTGGACTGCCTTCATGCGAGGGTCTCCTTGGTGGTCGCTCGGTTCCCGGCGGGTGCCCTGCCGTGGCCGGCGGGGGCGGCGTCCACCGGGTTCCCGTCGTCGCAGGATCGAGGCGCCTGGTCGGCGGCGGAGTCGGGATAGCGGGTGCGCAGCAGCCCCCGGCAGAAGTGGGCGTTGCCGTCGATGGAGATCCGCACGGAGCGGGCGAACCGCAGGCGCAGCGGGATCTCCCCGGGCGGGAAGGGCCGGCCCTCGTCGTCCACGAGGGCCGGGTCGGTGGGCGCGGTGCCGAGCCCGAGGGCGGCGCGGCGGCGCAGCAGCGCCCGGGTTGCGGCCGTGTCCGGCAGGTCGCCCAGCACCACCTCGCCGAGCCGTTCCCCGGCCAGGCCGGGCCGGGCGCGCAGCAGGGCGGTGAGCGCCCTTTCCATGGCGGCCGTGTGGGCCTTGCGCCGGAAGACGTCCCGCAGTTGCTCCAGGTCCCGCTCGGCCTCGTGGCCGAAGGTGCCGCGGTACCCGGCGTCGGCGGCCAGACCCCGGTTGATCAGGTCGGAGTCGTGGTGGTCGTCGAGCAGGACGGTCACCTCACGGGCGCCGGGCAGCGCGCTCAGCGCGTCCTTGGCGTCCGAGGCCATGAGGTAGGCGAAGTTGGGCGAGCAGAACGACGTCGGAAGCCGCAGGTGCACGGTGATCCGGCCGTCGTCGGCGGTGAGGGAGCGGACGAAGCCGAGGTCGGTGATCGGTTCGTCCAGCTCGGGGTCGTACACGGTGCCGAGCGCGGCGCGTGCCGCCGCCGGAAGGTGCGCGGCCCGCATGTCAGGCCACCGCCGCTTCGGACAGCCGGCCCTCGGCGGGTACCTCGATCCCGTACATGGCGGCCGCGTTCAGGCCGAGGATCTTCTTCTTCTGCGCGACGGTGAGCTGTGGGTACTCGTCCGTCATGTCCTCGGGGATCCGGAAGTCCACGAACCGCTCGACCAGCCACTTCGGCGTCCACAGCGCGTAGTCGCTGGAGAACTGGACGCGGTCCTCGCCCAGCCAGTACAGCAACTCGCCGATGATCTGCGCGAAGTAGCGGGGCCGGGTGTGCATGAACGGGATCGCGACCGCGAGCCCCGCGTGCACGTTGGGTTCCTGGGTGGCGATCCAGCAGAAGTCCTCCAGCCGGGGCAGGCCGCAGTGCTCGACCACGAAGTTCAGGTCGGTGAAGTCGGTGGCCGCCTTGTCGACGTCGGCCACGTCGAAGGCGTCCCGGTCCAGGGGCCGGATCGTGGGGCCCTTGTGGATGTGGATGTTCCGGATGCCCAGCTCCCGGCAGGCCTCCAGATAGCGGTAGGTCCACGGGTCGTCGAGCTTGTAGCCGCGCGAGTCGCCCTTCCACTCGGCCGTGTAGAGCTTGACGCCCTTCAGGCCGAAGCGGGCGGCGTCCTCGCGGAGCCGCCTGAGGCCCGCCTCCTCGAAGCGCGGGTCGAAGTAGTGGTTGTAGGTGAGCTTGCCCGGGTGCTTGCGGGTGAGCGCGAAGGCCTCCTCGGTCTGCCCGAAACCGGTCCGGTAGAAGGCGCCCAGCCGGGCCGGCTGGAAGATCGCGTGGTCGACGTGGCCGTCGACGAACAGGTCCTTCATCAGCCGCTCGCCGCCGTAGTAGAGGTAGTCCTCGTACGGCCACAGCTCCGACTCGGGGCTGAGGTTGCGGTGGTAGTCGTAGAAGCAGTCGATGAACTGCTTCCCGTGGATGTTGCGCTGGTTCCCGGGTCGCGCGTCCCAGAGAGCGACGTGCGCGTCCACGATGAAGTAGCTCTCGCCGTCCTTGCGGTACATGGCGTCCCTTCCGTCTCGCGGGCAGCTTGTGGAGCACCGTAGGAAGCGGGGCGACGGCGGCGGCAGCCGTCGGGTGTCTCACTTTGAGACACCCGGACCGGCGAGATCCGGACCGTCGGCCAGTAGCGTGGGCGGGGTCGGCGCAACGACGCGTCCCGCGGAGGTCGAAGTGGACAACGCGCACCCGGACGTCACCCTCGGGCAAGGCGGCGCGGCCGTCGGACTCCCCACCCGCCTGCGGGCGTCGTGGCGGCGCAGCGAGACGTACGGCCTGACGCCGGAGGAGATGCGACCGGTCTTCACCGGTTCCGTCGACACCGGCTCCCTGCTGTACGAATGCGGTCACGAGGTGCTGCGGGGACTGCGCAGCACCCTGGCGAACGAACCGGTGAGTCTCATGATCACCGACCACGAGGGCCTGGTGCTGTGCCGGCTCAGCGAGGACGCGTCCATCGACCGCTCCCTGGACCGGGTGCACCTCGCCCCCGGCTTCTACTTCGCCGAGTCCAACGCCGGCACCAACGGACTCGGCCTCGCCCTCGCCGACCGGACCCCGTCGCTCGTGCGGGCCGAGGAGCATTTCTGCGCCGGACTGCGCGGCTACACCTGTGCCGCGGCCCCGGTCCTCGACCCGGTCAGCGGCGACGTCGCCGGCACCGTGAACCTCACCACCTGGTCGGACTCCTCCTCCCAGCTCCTGCTCGCCCTGGCGCAGGCCACCGCGGGGAGCACCACGGCCCTGATGCTGGCCCGCGGCTCCGGCCGCCGCGTCCGCCCGCTGCCGCGCGGCGAGGTGTTCCGGGTGTACACCGACGGCCCCGGCCAGGACGACGACGCAGAAGGCCCCCTGTCCGCGGCGTGGAGCCAGCGCGTGGCCGCGGCCCGCTCGGCGCTCGCCGAGGGACGGGTGATCGCGGTCGTCGGCGAACCCGGAGCGGGCCGGACGGCGCTGATCTCGGCGGCGCGCAGAGCGACCGCGCCGCGCGAGCGGGTACTGGCGGCACGCCCACCGGCGCCCGAGGACATGCGGGCGTGGCTGACGCTGTGGACGCCCGAACTGGCCAAGGACGACACCTGCGTCATCGTCTCCCGCGTGGACGCCCTGCCCGGGTGGGCCGCCGCCGAGCTGGCCGCGCTGTTCGCCGCGGCCCGCCGCACGGGCGACGGCACGGGCTCCCGCCTGCAGCCCTTCGCGCTGACCGCGTCGGACTGGTCCGCGATCCCGCCCGAGCTGGCCCCGCTCGTCGACACCGTCATCGAGGTGCCGCCGCTGCGCGCCCGCCCGGACGACGTGATGCCGCTCGCCCACCGCTTCGCGCGCCGCCACCGGGGCCACGGGGTGACGTTCACACCGGGGGCCGTACGGGCCCTGACCGCGTACGAATGGCCCGAGAACGTGCGTCAGCTGAGGACGGTGGTGCGGGCGGCGGCGTCCCGGGCGGACGTGGTCGACGCACGGCACCTGCCGGCGGAGGTGTTCACCGGCGCCCGCTGCCGGCTGAGCCGCCTGCAGGAACTGGAGCGCGACGAGATCGTGCGCTGCCTCACCGAGCCCGGCACGACCATGGCGCAGGCCGCGCAGCGGCTCGGCATGAGCCGCGCCACGCTCTACCGCAAGACGGCCCGGTACGGGATCGACGTACCGGGCCGCTCACACCGCTCCTGAGCACGCGGACGCGCCGCCGGACCGGCTCGGGATCAGGCGTTCGCCCGCGCCCGCCCGCGGCTGAACAGCCGCTTCACCAGCGGCCAGGCCAGCAGCAGCACGATCACCGCGTAGACCGTCACCGAGAACGGCGTGTTGACCAGGCCCGACACGCTGCCGTCGCTGATCTGCAGGGCGCGGCGCAGCTGCTGCTCGGCGTTCGGGCCGAGGATGACGCCGATCACGGCGGGCAGGACGGGCAGCCCGTAGCGTCGCATGCCGAACCCGATCAGACCGATGACCAGCAGGATCACCAGGTCGATCACCTCACCGCCGACCGCGTAGGCGCCGACCGCCGCGAAGAACATGATCCCCGCGTACAGGTACGGCCGCGGGATGCGCAGCAGCTTCGCCCACACCGGCGCCAGCGGCAGGTTCAGGGCGAGCAGCAGCACCATGCCGACGAAGAGCGAGGCGATCAGACCCCACACCAGCTCGGGCTCGCGTTCGAAGAGCAGCGGGCCCGGCTGGATGCCGTACTGCTGGAAGGCGGCCAGCATGACCGCGGCGACCGCGGTGGTCGGCAGGCCCAGCGTCAGCATGGACACCAGCGTGCCCGCCGCCGAGGCCGACGCCGCCGACTCGGGCCCCGCCACCCCCTCGATGGCGCCCTTGCCCCACTCGTCCTTGTGCTTCGACAGCCGCTTCTCCGTGACGTACGACAAAAACGTCGGTATTTCCGCGCCGCCCGCGGGGATCGCGCCGAACGGGAAGCCGATGAACGGGCCGCGCAGCCAGGACTTCCAGGTCCGCTTCACGTCGCCGCGGCCGAGCCACGGACGGCCCACCGGAATCGGCTCGGCCCCGCCGCGCCGCAGGTGCGCGGCCACCCACAGCGCCTCGCCGATCGCGAACAGGCCGACCGCCACGATCACCACGTCCACACCGTCGGCCAGTTGCAGCGAACCGAAGGTCAGCCGCTGCTGCCCCGTCATCTGGTCGAGGCCCACCAGGCCGATGGTCAGACCGATCAGCAGCGAGGCCAGGCCCCTGATCCGCGAGGAGCCCAGCACCGACGTGACGGCGATGAACGCCAGCACCATGATGGCGAAGTAGTCCGGCGCGCCGATGTCCACGGCCAGGTCGGCGACCGTCGGGGCCAGCGCCACCAGCAGGATGGTGCCGATCATGCCGCCCGCGAAGTGACCGATGGCCGCGGCGGCCAGGGCCTGCGCGCCCCGCCCCGCCTTGGCCATGGGATTGCCCTCCATCGCCGCGACCACGGCGGCACTCTCACCGGGGGTGTTGAGCAGGATGGAGGTGGTCGAACCGCCGAACATCGCGCCGTAGTAGATGCCGGCGAACATGATGAACGCGGCGACCGGGTCCAGCCCGTACGTCACCGGCAGCAGCAGGGCCACTGCCATCGCCGGGCCGATGCCGGGCAGGACGCCGATGGCCGTGCCGAGCAGCACGCCGAGGGCGGCCCACAGCAGGTTGAGCGGGGTGAGGGCCGTACCGAACCCGTCCATCAGGGAGTTGAGGGCGTTCATGTCAGAGCACTCCCATCAGCGGACCGCCGGGCAGCGGCACTCCGAGCAGCTTGTCGAAGACGACGTAGGTGATCAGGGACAGCACCGCGGCGATCAGCGGATCGCGGTCCACGCGGCGGCTGCCGAGGGCGAAGGCGGCGCCCCAGAAGAGCAGCGCACCCGCCACCGGGAAGCCGGCCGGCTCGATCAGGGCCGCGGCGCCCAGGAAGATGCCGGACAGCAGCAGCACCGTGCGCCAGTCCGCCGGTTCGGACAGGTCGATGTCCTCGCCGCCCTCGGCCTCGCCCCGGCCGCCGCGCAGCACGTCGACGGCGAGCAGCGCCGCGATCACCAGCAGGCCGACGCCGACCACGACCGGCACGGTCTTGGGGCCCACCGGTCCGCGCTGGGTGATGTCGACGTCCATGGTGAGCGCGTCGGTCAGGACGAGCACACCGAGCGCCAGCAGCAGGGCGCACACGCCGAGTTCGGAGTGCTCGCGCAGCCACGAGCGCCGGCCGGCGGCCGTCTTCTCCCGGTCCTCGGGGAGTTCGGTCCGCGTCGTCACAGTCCCAGCTCCTTCAGTACCGACACCACGCGCTCGTCCTGGGCGTCCAGGAAGTCGCCGAACTTCTCGCCGGTCAGGAAGGCGTCGTCCCAGCCGTTGTGGTCCATGGACTTCTTCCACTCGGGCGAGTCGTGCAGTTCCTCGAACAGGCGGGTGAGCTTGTTGCGCTGTGCCTCGGACAGGCCCGGCGGGGCGACGATGCCCCGCCAGTTGGTGAAGTTCACGTCGTAGCCGGACTCCTTGAGCGTGGGCGCGTCCTTCAGGTCGTCCACCCGCTCGGGACCGGTCACCGCGAGCACCCGAAGCTCCCCGGCCTTGATCTGGTCCAGGTACTCGCCGACGCCGGAGACCCCGAAGCCGACCTTGTTGCCGAGGATCGAGGCGAGCAGCTCGCCGCCGCCGTCGAAGGGGATGTAGTTGACCGACTTCGGCTTGATCCCGGCGGCCTGCGCCATGAGCATCGGCGCGAGGTGGTCGGGCCCGCCCGGTGAAGAACCGCCGCCGACGGGGATCTTGCCCGGGTCCTTCTTCCAGGCGTCGATCAGTTCGTCGATCGTCTTGTACGGCGAGTCCTTGGCGACCACGACGACGTCCTGCTCCTCGGTGAGCCGCGCGATCGGCGTGGCGTCGGCGAGGGTCTTGGGGGCGTGGTTGGAGCGGACGGCGCCCACGACGCCGAGGCCCATGGACATGGCGAGCTTGCCGTTGCCGTGCTCGCTCACCAGTCGGCTCAGGCCCACGGTGCCGCCCGCGCCGGGCAGGTTGAACACCTCGATGTTGTGCGTGAGCCCGGCGTCCTCGGCGTTCTTCGCGGCCGTGCGGGCGGTGATGTCGTAGCCGCCGCCGGGCGTGTTGGGAACCATGAAGCGCAGGCCCGGGATCTGGGTGCCGGAGTCCGAGTCGTCGCCGGAGGAGAGCAACGGCGGTCCGGCCAGCACGAGCACGGCGGCCCCGAGCAGGGCAAGGGGGGTGCGCAGGCGCACGTATGACACCACCTGTCGGTTGGGTAGAGCGGTACGGGGGAGCCCTGTGGGGGAGGGTGACGTGGGCCACATGGTGCCCGCGGGCCTGCCTCATGTCTTCCTTGCGGAACCAAGGGAGGTTGTGTTCATTGCGGTCGCCACAACCCCGTGACCGGTTCGCGGCGTCACATCGCTGTCGGATCGCCGGTTCATTGCGAAGCAGGCACATCGGAGGCGCGGCCCTTTCCCTCGCCGCAGGTGGGCGCCATGATGGCGACCCGGCACACCGTCCGGCCGCCCCGCCGGTCACCGCATCCCCGACCCCGCCCCAGCCCCCTCCGTGAGCCGAGAACGAGTCCGCCGTGGCCCCCACCTTCCGACGTCAGACCCTCGCGGGCGAGATGCTGGTCCTCCAGCTCGCCATCGTCGTGGTCGTCCTGCTCGCGGTCGCCGCCGTCTCGCTCGCCCAGTCCAGGGCCACCTTCAACCGCGTCGAGGGCCGCCGGGTCACCGCCCTCGCCGAACAACTGGCCGCCACGCCGCTCGTCCGCAGTCAGCTCCTGCGTCCCGTGCCGCAGGAGGCCCTCGCCCCGCTGGTCAACTCCACACAGACGCAGTCCGGGGTCACCTCCGTCACCGTGGCCGACGCCGACGGCCGCGTCGTCAGTTCCACCGACCCGACACTGATCGGTGCCCGGCTGCCGCGCGATGAGGGCGCCGGTGCCGGGAGTGGCTGGTCGGGGCCGCTGACCGTGCAGGGCAGCCGGGAGCTCGTCGCCCAGGTCCCGGTGCTCGGCGCGACCAGGGGGACCCTCGGCCGGCACCTCGGCACGGTGATGGTCGGCGAGGCCGACCCGACCGTGTGGCAGCGCCTCAGCGGAGCCTCCTCGTACCTCCTCGCCTACCTCGGCATCGCCAGCGGCCTCGGCGTGGCAGGCTCCTGGCTGCTGGCCCGGCGCGTCAAACGTCAGACCCTCGGTCTGGAGCCGCGCGAGATCGCGGGCCTCGCCGAACACCGGGAGGCCATGCTCTACGGCATCGCCGAGGGCGTCGTCGCGCTCGACCCGCAGCACCGGCTCACCCTGGTCAACGAGATGGGCCGGCGCCTGCTCGACCTTCCCGCCGACTGCGTGGGCCAGAGCCTGGACGGGCTCGGCATCGACGGACGGCTGCGCGACGTCCTCGCCGGTGCCACGCCCGAAGCCGCCGGGCCGCGCGACGAGGTCGTCGTCCGCAACGGCCGGGTCCTGGTCATGAACCGCATGACCGTCACCAAGCACGGCCGCCCGCTCGGCTCGGTCACCACCCTGCGCGACCGCACCGAACTGGCCCGCCTGGAGCGCGAGATCGGCTCCTTCCGCAGCACCTCGGAGCTGCTGCGCGCCCAGGCCCACGAGTTCGCCAACCAGCTGCACACCATCTCCGGGCTCATCCAGATCGGCGAGCAGGAGGAGGTGGTGCGCTACATCCGCGGCCTCAACCAGCGCCGCCAGTCCCTGGACGTCACCCTCAGCCGCCGGGTCAGGGACACCGCCGTGGCCGCGCTGATCACCGCGAAGTCCTCCCTCGCGGCCGAGCGCCGGGTCGCCCTGCGGGTCTCGGACCGCACGGCGCTGGACCGGCTGGAGCCGGCGGACGCCGCCGACGTGGCGACCGTGGTCGGCAACCTCGTCGACAACGCCGTGGACGCCGCCGCGGCCCCGGGCGACGCACACGAGGCGTGGGTCGAGGTCGAGCTGCGGCAGGACGCCGCCAGCGTCGAGATCGTGGTCCGCGACTCCGGGCCCGGGGTCGCGCCCGAACTGGCCCGGGAGGTCTTCTCCCACGGCTTCACCACCAAGGCCGCCCGGCAGGGCGA
The DNA here is from genome assembly GCF_000772045.1 of Streptomyces sp. CCM_MD2014. Classification (GTDB taxonomy): domain Bacteria; phylum Actinomycetota; class Actinomycetes; order Streptomycetales; family Streptomycetaceae; genus Streptomyces; species Streptomyces salinarius. Next base: position 7,542,450 of record NZ_CP009754.1, read on the forward strand.
GCGCGGCATCGGCCTGGCGCTGACCCGGCTGGTCTGCGAACGTCACGGCGGTGAGATCTCGGTGACCAACACCCCCGAGGGGGCCATGTTCACCGCACGCATGACCGTCAGCCACCTCACCGACGCGGTGGCGGAAGGAGCAGCACCATGACGGCTACGAGCGGCACGTCCGACGCGACCGCCCCGGCCGGCACGTTCGCCGCGGCCGGTACCGCCGGCGCCACCCACCCGGCCGGTCCGACCGCCGCGACCGCCGAGAACCCGGAGGGACCCCGTGCCGCCGCCCCGATCGGCGTCCTCGTCGTCGACGACGACTTCATGGTCGCCCGCGTGCACCGCGCGTTCGTCGAACGGGTCGAGCCCTTCCGGGTCCTCGGTGTCGCCGGCACGGGGGAACAGGCGCTCACCGCCGTCGGCGAGCTGCGCCCCGACCTGGTCCTGCTCGACCTGTACCTGCCGGACGTCTTCGGCCTCGACGTCATCCCGCGGCTGCGCGCCGCGGGCCACGACTGCGACGTCATGGTCATCAGCGCGGCCCGCGAGGCGGACGCGGTACGCGGCGCCGTACGGCAGGGCGTCGTCGACTACCTGCTCAAACCGTTCGAGTTCGAGGACCTGCGGGTCCGGCTCGAGCGCTACGCCGTCCAGCGGGGCCGGCTGCTCGGCACGGTCGTGCGCAGCCAGGCCGACGTCGACCGCGTCTTGGCCGGGGCCACGGCGCAGACGGCCACGGCCCCCGCGCTGCCCAAGGGCATGAGCGTGGAGACCGCCGAACTGGTCGAGCGCACCCTGCGGGAGGCGGACGGCACCCTGTCGGCCAGTGAGTGCGCGGCGCTGACCGGCATCTCCCGGGTGAGTGCCCGCAGGTACCTGGAGTACTTCCACACCGTGGGCGGCGCGGAGGTCTCACTGCGCTACGGCGTGGCGGGCCGCCCCGAGCGCCGCTACCGCTACCGGGGCGCGGTCACCGGCCCGGCGCTCCCGCGCGCAGGGCGTCCATGACGAAGTCCAGGAACCGGGTGGTCCGCTGCTGCCAGTCCTCGCCGGGACCGATCAGCCACAGACCGCCGAGGACGAGGAAGAAGTCGTCCCCGGTCACTCCGGGCCGGATCGTACCGGCCTCGTGGTTGGCACGGAGCAGCAGCTCGGCCGCTTCCTCCAGCGGGGTGGGGCGCGGCTTCTCCGGCGCCCCGGGTGCGCTGGTGACCAGCCGGATGGCGTCCGCCAGGCCCGCCTTGGTCATGGCGAACTCGGCGAGGCGGTCCATCCACTCGCGCAGGGCCAGGTCGGGTTCCCGGGTGGCCAGCATCTCGGGTGCGGCCTGGGCCACCTGCTGCATCCCGTAGCGGTAGATCTCCAGGACGAGCGCCTCGCGGTTCGGGAAATTGCGGTAGAAGGTGCCCTGCCCGACCCCCGCCTTCTTGGCGATGGCGCTCAGCGGCGCGTTCGCGCAGTGCGTCAGCTCCTCGGTGGCCACGGCCAGGATGCGCTCGCGGTTGCGCTGGGCGTCCGAGCGCAAGGGAGTGTCCGGCGTGTCCTTCTTGGGCAGCGGCACTCGTCCCCCTTTCGGGTTGTGGCCGAATCCCGACCTTGCTAAGCGGACAGCTGTCCGTTACGTTTTCAGCAGCGGACAGTTGTCCGGTTACCCGCCCAGTCTAGCGGCGGACGCGGCCGCGTGACCCCGGCCGGTGGTCGACCGGCCGCGAATGCCCCCCACTGCCTACAGCCCGTTTCTCCCTGTCAACAGACACCCCGCTGTCACCGGACACCAAAGAAGGCTGACCATGGCCCCAACGCCCTCGTCGACGTCCAGCGCCGTCACCCTGAACATCAACGGCGAGAAGCACCAGCTGACCGTCGACCACCGCACCACCCTGCTCGACGCCCTGCGCGAGCGACTGGATCTGACCGGTACCAAGAAGGGCTGTGACCAGGGCCAGTGCGGAGCCTGCACCGTCCTGGTCGACGGACGCCGCGCCGTCTCCTGCCTGAACCTCGCCGTCGCCGCCGAGGGACGCGAGATCACCACCATTGAGGGCATGGCCGACGGCGACCGGCTGCACCCGGTCCAACAGGCCTTCCTCGACCTCGACGGATACCAGTGCGGCTACTGCACACCCGGACAGATCTGCTCCGCGATCGCCGTCATCGAGGAGCACGCGGCCGGCTGGCCCAGCGCCGCCACCGAGGACGTACGCCCCGAGGCCGGGCCCCCGCCCCTGACACCGGACGAGATCCGCGAACGGATGAGCGGCAACCTGTGCCGCTGCGGCGCCTACGTCTCCATCGTCCAGGCGGTCACCCGCGCGGCCGAGGCCCACGAGGCCGCTGCCGTGCGGGACGGCGACGGCGGCCTGTCCGCCGAGACGGTGAAGGAGACCGCGGCATGAGGGAGTTCGGATACCAGCGCGCCGACGACGTCTCCGGCGCCGTGGCCCTGCTCGCCGCCGACCCGGACGCCCGCTTCCTCGGCGGCGGCACCAACCTGGTCGACCTGATGAAGACGGGCGTCGAACGCCCCGCCCGGCTCGTCGACGTCCGCGAACTCCCCCTGGACGGCATCGAGGAGACCCCTGACGGCGGCCTGCGCATCGGCGCCACCGTCACCAACAGCGACCTCGCCGCCCACCCCGAAGTACGCCGCCGCTACCCGGCCCTCGCCCAGGCGGTCCTGGCCGGTGCCTCCGGCCAGCTGCGCAACATGGCCACCGTCGGCGGCAACCTCCTCCAGCGCACCCGCTGCGGCTACTTCACCGACCTCAGCAAGCCCTGCAACAAGCGCGCCCCCGGCAGCGGTTGCCCCGCGATCACCGGCGAGCACCACAACCACGCCGTCTTGGGCGCCTCCGACCACTGCGTGGCCGTCCACCCCTCCGACATGGGCGTGGCCCTCGCCGCCTTCGACGCCGTCGTCGGCTACGAAACCCTCGAAGGCCCCGGCCGGTTGCCGCTGGCCGACTTCTACCTCCCCGTCGGGGACACCCCGCACCGGGAGACCGCCCTGCCGCCCGGCGCACTGATCACCGGCGTCACCCTGCCGCCAGCCCCGGTCGCCGCCCGCTCCCGCTACCGCAAGGTGCGCGAGCGTGCCTCCTACGCCTTCGCGATCGGTTCGGTCGCCGCCGCGCTCGACATCGAGGACGGTGTCGTGCGCGAGGCCCGGCTGGCCTTCGGCGCCGTCGCCTCGCGACCCTGGCGGGCCCGCGCGGCCGAGGCCGTGCTCACCGGAGCACCGGCCGACGGCGAGACCTTCGCCGCCGCCGCGGACGCCGAACTCGCGGCCGTCAGGCCGCTGCCCGACAACGGATACAAGGTGACCCTCATGCGCAACCTCGTCGTGGCCGTCCTGACCGAACTCGCCGGGGAGGCCGCCCGATGACCACCGCCACGACCGGCCGCACGACGGCCCGGGGCGCCGTCGGCACCGCCCACACCCGCGTCGAGGGGCGCGACAAGGTCACCGGAGCCGCCCGCTACGCCGGCGAAATCCCCTTCGCCGACCTCGCACACGGCTGGCTGGTGCTGTCCACCGTGGCCCGCGGCCGCGTCCGCGCGATCGACACCGAGCCCGTCCTCGCCATGCCCGGCGTGCTCGCCGTCCTGCACCACGGCAACGCCCCGCGCGTGGAGACCGACTACGTCGGCCTGCTCGGCATGGCACCGGACCCGACCGCCGCCGTCTTCCAGCAGGACCGCGTGCCGCACGCGGGCTGGCCGGTCGCCCTCGTCGTCGCCGAGACGCCCGAGCAGGCCCGGGAGGCCGCCGAGGCCCTCGTCGTCGCCTACGACGAGGAACCGCACGACACCGAACTCACCACCGGCCACCCGGGCGCCCACCCGGCCGGCGGCGTCATGCCCGGCGAGACCGCCAAGGGCGACCTGACGGCCGGCCTCGCCGCGTCCGCCGTCGTGGTGGACGAGGAGTACACCACGCCCGAAGAGCACCACAGCATGATGGAGCCGCACGCCGCCACGGCCCGGTGGGACGGCGGCCGGCTGGAGGTCGTCGACTCCAACCAGGGCACCACCTGGATCCAGAGCGAACTGGCCAGCATGTTCTCGCTGGACGCGTCCGCGGTGCGGGTGCGCTCCGAGCACATCGGCGGCGGCTTCGGCAGCAAGGGCCTGCGCGCCCACCAGGTCGCCGCCGTGATGGCCGCGACCCAACTGCAGCGGCCGGTGCGCGTGGTGATGACGCGGCGCCAGATGTTCTCGCTGGCCGGCTACCGCAGCCCCACCGTCCAGCGCGTACGGCTGGGCGCCGACGCCGACGGCCGGCTGCGCGCCCTGGAACACCGCTCGCTGAACCAGACGTCCACCGTCTACGAGTTCGTCGAGCCCAGCGCGGGCGTGGCCCGGGTGATGTACGACGCCGCCGCGCACCACACGGCCAACGAGGTCACGCCACTCGACGTGCCGTCACCGACGTTCATGCGCGCGCCGGGCGAGGCGCCGGGCTCCTTCGCCATCGAGTCGGCCCTCGACGAACTGGCCGAGCGCTGCGGCGTCGACCCCATCGAGCTGCGCCTGCGCAACGAGCCCGAGGTGGGCCCGGTGTCGGGGCTGCCGTTCAGCAGCCGCAACCTGGAGGCGTGCTTCCGCGAGGGCGCCCGGCGGTTCGGCTGGGCCGGGCGCGACCCGCGCCCCGGCGTGCGCCGCGACGGACGCTGGCTGCTGGGCACGGGCACCGCCGCCGCCTCCTTCCACTCGGGCGCCGGCCCCTCCACGGCCCTGGTGACCGCGGAGGCGGACGGGACCTTCACCGTGCGGATCGCCGCCGCCGACATCGGCACCGGCGCCCGCACGGCGCTCACCCTGGTCGCGGCCGACGCGCTGGAGGTCGCGCCCGAGCGGGTCCGGGTCCGCATCGGTGACAGCGACTTCGGACCGGCGATGATCGCGGGAGGCTCGATGGGCACCCGCTCCTGGGCCTGGGCGATCACGGCCGCGGCCGCCGAACTGCGCGAGCGCCTCGCCCTGGGCGCCGACATCCCGGCCGAGGGCATCACCGTGCGGTCCGACACCACCGAGGCCCTCGGCCGCCTCGCACAGAAGGAACGGCACTCCTTCGGGGCGCAGTTCGCCGAGGTCGCCGTAGACCCCGCCACCGGCGAGGTACGGGTGCGCCGCATGCTCGGCATCTTCGCGGCGGGCCGGATCGTCAACCCGCTCACCGCCCGCAACCAACTCGTCGGCGGGATGGTCTGGGGCATCTCCATGGCCCTGCACGAGGAGGCGGTACGGGACCGGGCCAGCGGTGCCCTCTACGCCCCCGACCTCGCCGGCTACCACGTCGCCACCAACGCCGACGTGGGCGACGTCCAGGCGGACTGGGTCGACGACCCCGACCCGGACGATCCGGTGGGCATCAAGGGCGTCGGCGAGATCGGGGTCGTGGGCGCCGCGGCGGCCGTCGCCAACGCGGTGCGCCACGCGACCGGCGTCCGCCACCGCAACCTGCCGATCCGGCCCGACCGCGTGCTGGCGGCGGGAGTGCCCGCGACCGGGGGCGGCACGGATGCTTGACATCGCCGACGAGCTGAACCGCTGGCTCGCCGAGGGCCGGGAGTTCGCCGTCGCCACCGTCGTATCCGTCGGCGGCAGCGCACCGCGCGGGCCCGGCGCCGCCCTCGCCGTCGACAGCGAGGGCACGGCGATCGGCTCGGTCTCCGGCGGCTGCGTGGAGGGCGCGGTGTACGAGCTGTGCACCGACGCCCTGCGCAGCGGCGAGACGGTCCGCGAACGCTTCGGCTACAGCGACGAGGACGCCTTCGCGGTCGGGCTGACCTGCGGCGGGATCGTCGACGTCCTGGTCACGCCGGTCGGCGCCGACGCACCGGCGCGGGAGGTGTTCCGGTCGGCGCTGGCCACCGCCGCCGGGGGCGGGACCACGGCCCTCGCCCGGATCGTGCGGGGCCCGTCCGACCTGTTGGGCCGGGCGCTGCTGGTCCGCGCCGACGGAACCCACGAGGGCGGTCTCGGCGGCCACCCCGACCTGGACCGCACAGCGGCCGCCGAGGCCGCTGCCCTGCTGGACGCCGGCCGGACCGGCACGGTCGGGCTCTCGGAGGACGGGTCGCACTGCCCCGGCGGTCTCACCCTGCTCGTCGAGTCCAGCGTGCCGCCGCCGCGCATGATCGTCTTCGGGGCCGTCGACTTCGCGGCGGCGCTGGTGCGGGCGGGGAAGTTCCTCGGACACCACGTCACCGTGTGCGACGCCCGGCCCGTCTTCGCCACGCGGGCCCGCTTCCCCGAGGCCGACGAAGTCGTCGTCGACTGGCCGCACCGCTACCTGCGCAGCACCCCGACCGACGGGCGCACGATGCTGTGCGTGCTCACCCACGACGCCAAGTTCGACGTGCCGCTGCTCACGGAGGCACTGCGGATGCCGGTCGCGTTCGTCGGCGCGATGGGCTCGCGCCGCACTCACGAGGACCGCGCCCGACGGCTGCGCGAGGCGGGCCTGACCGAGGACGAGCTCGCGCGGCTCCGCTCACCGATCGGCCTCGACCTGGGCGCCCGCACCCCCGAGGAGACGGCCCTGTCCATCGCGGCGGAGATCGTCGCCCTCCGCCGCGGCGGCACGGGAGCCCCCCTGACGGGCGGGGCCACACCGATCCACCGGGAGGTGACGGGGGCTGCCGCTTGAGGAAAGGGGGCGGTGAGCCGGCGGACGGCCGTTGGCGCACACCCGTCCCGGTCATGCGACCGCGGGCCGATCGCTACCGGCCCGCCGGGGGGCATCTGCCGGGCTCGCCGCCCCAGCCGGACGCCCCCCAGAAGAGACCCGGAAAAGACCCAGAAAAAGAGGGCGCCAGGCGAGTCGTGACCCCGTTCGACCGGCCCGTCGCGTGTCCGCCGGGGGCCGACGCGACGGGCGGCGTGCCGGAACCCTGCGTGCGACCCGCACGCAGGGGCGGGCGGGCCGGCGCCGCACGCCCGAAAGTCAGGGCAGCGTCGACTCGCCGGCCAGGCGCACCGCGCACTCCAGCATCACGGCGTGCACGAAGGCCTGCGGCAGATTGCCGCGGAGCTGGCGCTGGCGCACGTCGTACTCCTCGGCGAACAGCCCGGGCGGTCCGCAGGCCGCCCGGGTGCGCTCGAACCAGCGGAACGCGCCGACCCGGTCGCCGACGCGGTGCGTGGCGAGCGCCATCGTGAAACCGCAGAGCAGGAACGCGCCCTCGGCCTCCCCGAGCGACATTCCGGCGTGTTCGAAGCGGTACAGGTACCCGTCCTCGGTCAGGCGGGACTCGATGTACGCCCGGGTGGCCGCGTCGCAGTCGCCGTCCCCGAAGGTGCAGCCGCGGGCCATCGGCACCAGCAGCGCGGCCTCGGGTCCGTCGTCGTCCTCGGCCCGCCGCCAGCGGCCGTCGGGGAGCAGGCACCGGCGCCGGGTCTCCCGCAGCACCGTGTCGGCGAGGTCGGCGCACCGGCGTCCGTCCTTCCCGGGCAGCACTTCGGCCATCCGCCGCAGCCCGCACACCACGCTCAGTCTGGAGTGGGTCCACCACCGGTCCTCCAACTCCCAGAGACCGGCGTCCGGCTTCAGCCACTGCCGCTCGACGACGTCCACCGAGAGGATCGCGGCCCGCCGCGCCTCCTCGGTCAGCCGGTCGTGCGCGGCCGCCGCGGCGAACAGTTGCAGCGCCTCGCCGAAGGTGTCCAGCTGGAACTGGGCTCCCGCGTCATTGCCGACGAGGTCGTTGCCGCCGGGGTAGCCGGACAGCCGCAGGGAGCGCTCGTGCCCGACCGGCCGGCCGTCGACCGTGTACGCGGGGCGCACCCCGTCGCCGTCGGCGAGGATGCGCTCGGCGACGAAGCGTACGGCGTCGTCGGCCAACGGGTGCGGCCCGTGCGCGGCGACCGCGAGACCGGCGTAGCACTGGTCGCGCAGCCAGGCGTAGCGGTAGTCGTAGTTGCGCCCGCTGTTGGCCCGCTCCGGCAGGGACGTGGTGGCCGCCGCGACCATCCCCCCGGAGACACTGGTCAGTCCGCGCAGCACGGCGTACGCGTGCCTGGCGTCGCGGGGCGCCACCAGCCGCGAGCAGTCCGGGACCGCCTGCCGCCACTCACGTTCCGTGGCCCGCCACAACGCGTCGGCGTCGAGCCGCTCGGTCTCCCGTCCCGCGGACAGTTCCAGTACGAGGTCGTGCGTCTCGCCCTCGCGCAGCCGGAAAACGCCGCACAGTCCGGCCGCGTCCCGCCACACCGCGTCCGGCGCCCCGGCGAGCCGCATCCGCAGACCCTCCGCCTCGGCCGTCCACACGTCTCCCTCCCGCCGGGGCTCGCGCATCCGGACCTCACCGAAGCGGGGCCGCGGGTCCAGGCCCAGGTTCAGCCGGGCCTCACCCCGCTCCACCCGCATGCGGCGCAGCAGCACGAGCCGGTCCGTACGGGACGGCAGGGCCAGGGCCTCACGGCACTCGATCACGCAGCCGGAGGTCACCCACCGGCTCACCCGGATCAGCGTGCCCTCCTCGTAGGAGCCGCCCCAGACGTGCCAGGGGTCCGCGGGTTCCACGGTGAAGTGACCGGCCCCGCCGATCAGCGTGGAGAACACCGCGTCGTCGTGCCACCGCGGGGCGCACAGCCACACGATCCGGCCCCGGGGGTCCAGGACCGCCCCCCGTTCACCATCGGCCAGTACGGCGTACTCGCGCAGCGCCCAGGGCGGGCACGACGTGTCCGGTTGCGTCGCGCGCGCATCGTCGCTGTCCTTCATGCCGCTACGGCTATCCCGGCGCCGGTGACCGAAACGGTGCGGGCCGCTCGGTCCGCCCGCTCCGCCCAGCACCCGCCGGCACCGAGTCCCCATCCGCCTCGTCCGTCCCGCCGAGCCCCGTCCCGTGCTCGCACAGCGGCCCCACGGTCAGGCCCGCCTCGCGGCAGTCGCGCACGAGGTCCGGCAGCGCGCCGAGTGTGGCACGCCAGCTGCCCGGAGCCGAGGCGTGATCGGTGTCGTGGAGAAGGATCGTGCCGCCGCCGCGCAGGTCCGCCGCGACGGTCGCGCGTACCGAGGCGGGCGTGGCGTCGTGCCGCCAGTCCTTGCCCCAGGCCGTCCACAGCACGGGCCGCAGCCCGGCCCGGCGGGCGGCCGCCCAGCGTCCGGAGGTGAGGATGCCGTACGGCGGCCGGTACCAGTGGGGAGCCCGGTCGGCCACCTCGCCCACCACCCGGGCGGTACGCAGCAGCTCACGCGCGTCCCGGGCCGGCGACGGCCACCAGGGGCGGTCGTGCGTCCAGCCGTGGACGGCGAGTTCGTGTCCGCGCCGGACCAGTTCGCGGGCCACCTCTGGGTGCCGCACGACGTTCTCGCCCAGGACGAAGAACGTCGCCCGTACGCCGAGCACGTCCAGTGCGTCGAGGAAGAGCGGTGTGGAGCCGGGGTCCGGGCCGTCGTCGAAGGTGAGCGCCACGTGACTCGGGCTGCCCTGCCCGGCGAGCCCGGGGAACCGGCGCCGGCGCAGCCCCGGCAGCCAGGTCGCGGCCGGTCCGACGTGGGCCAGGGCGGCGGCGACGACCGGTGCGGTGGCGCACACCACCCGTCCGGCGGGAAACCTCTGACGCATCCTGGTGCCTCCGGGCCGTTGTGTTCGCCGATGTTTCGCTGATCTCGGTTCGTCGATTTCGGAGTGTTGGTCTCGCTTCGTCGATCTCGGTTCGTCGACCTCAGCGCGTCGATCTCCGTTCGTGGACCTCGGTTCGTGGACCTCGGTTCGCCCCTCCCGGGTCGCTCATCACTTCACCGCCCGCCCCGGTCCGTCCCGCGCCGCCGGGGCAGTGTCCCAGGCGCCGTGGACCGACGGAGCCCGGGCCAGTCCGACGCTGCCGAGGCCGATCAGCGCCACGCCGATCAGCTCGGGCAGCACCCGCACGCCGAGCAGGATCTCCTCGCCGAACAGCGCCCAGCCCAGCGCGACGCTGGTCAGCGCGTCGCCGAGAGTCAGCGCCGGCTGCGAGGCGGCGAGGGTCCCGGCCCGCAGGGCGCTCTGCAACAGCAGGAAGCTGACCACGCCGACCACCGCTGTGGCGTAGGGCGGCCACTGGGTCAGCACCTCGCCCACGCCCTGGGGGAGCCGCCCGGTGAGTTCCTTGAGCAGCGCCGCCGTACCGCCGAACCCCACGGCGGACGCCGATCCGAACAGAGCGGCGCGGGGCGCGCCGTGCACCAGGCTGCCGACCGAGGCGAGGACCGTGATCAGGACGAACAGCGCCAGCCCCGCCCAGATCCACCGGCCCTGGGTGGCGGTGTCGTGGCCGGCCGACGGAGCGGCGGAGCCGAGGAACAGCGCCAGCCCCACGGCCAGGGCCGCGAACGCCAGCCAGGTGCGTGAGTCCGGACGCCGGTGGAAGACCGCACTGCCCACCACCAGCGTGAACAGCAGTTCGGTGGCCATCAGTGGCTGGACGACGGCCAGACTGCCCACCGCCAGCGCGGACGCCTGCAACACCGTCGTCAGCGCGAGCAGCGCCGCCCCGCCGATCCAGTACCGGTCGCGCACCATGCGCAGCAGAGAACGCAGCACCGTGTGCCGGGCTCCCGCCCGGTCCTCGTCCTGGGCCGCGGCCCGGCGCTGCAGTACGGACGCCGCCGCGTTGGACAGCGCCGCGAACAGGGCGAGGACGACGGTGAGGACGCTCACCGCGACGGGCTCCCGGTCATCCGAATCGTGCGGCCAGCCGCCGGTAGAGTCCCGGAGCCGCACCCCGCACCCGGCACGGCAGACGCAGCCACGAGGGCACGTATACCTCGTCCCGGTCCCGCAGCACCGCGTTCCGCACCGCGTCGGCCACCTGCTCGGGAGGCACCGGGCGCGGCCTGGACCGTCGGTAGGGGGTGCCCCGGCGCTCGAAGAACGGAGTGTCGACGACACCGGGCACCACATGGGTGACCCCCACGCCGGTGCCCCGCAACTCGTAGCGCAGCGAGTCGGCGAAGGCGCCGATCGCGGCCTTGGCGGCGGAGTACACGGCCTCGTCGCGCACCGCGACACTGCCCGCCAGTGAGCCGATGAGCACCACCCGCCCCGAGCCCGCCGCCACCATCCCGGGCAGCAGCAGCCGCACCAGGCGCAACGTGGCCAGCACGTTGATGTCGAAGACCTCGTCGATACGGTGCGGGGGCATGTCCAGGAACTCCCCGGCCCAGCCCGCACCGGCTCCGGCGACCAGCAGGTCCACCGGGCCCGACGTGGCCGTCGTGAAGTCGGTGAGCTGCCGGTCGGCACCGGGGAGGGTGAGATCCGCCGCGAAGGCGGTCGCCGAGGTGTCGTCGGCCACCTGACGCAGCCGCACCGGGTCACGTCCCGTGAGCACCAGCCGCCAGCCGTCCTCGCCGCCGAACCGACGGGCCACGGCCGCGCCGATGCCGGAGGACGCCCCGGTCACCAGAGCCGTACGGGTCCGCGGGTCCCGGGTCCCGACGGGCCGTCGCCGGGGCCTCGCGTCGTCCGCGTCGGGGGCGACGACCTGCGGTCCGGGGACGGAGCGGGGACGGGAGAACGCATGGACCATGAGGACCACCTTGGCTCGGGGCGGGCACCGCGAAGCGACCGACCGGGTGGTCGGGCTCCGCCGTCCGGCCGGACGGGCGGTCACGGAGTATCCCTGGCGGCGCGTCCGAAACGCCCTTATGCGGATATATGGCGTGGTTTGGAACCCGCGGTGTCGGCAACCTGGTCCGCTGTGCATCCTCGCAGCTCGTCAGAGTCCCGCCCCTTCGGTCTCCCGCGCGGCCCGCGGGACGGCAGACGCCTGCTGGTGATCAGCGCGAGCATGGGCGCCGGTCACGACACGGTCGCCGCCGAACTGGTCCGCCGGGCGCGCGAGCGCGGCGACGCCGCCCGGATCGTCGACGTCCTCGCCCTGCTGCCGTACGGCCTGGGAACGCTGCTCAGGTGCTTCTACCGCGGATCGGTACGGCACTTCCCCTGGGCGTACGCCGCCGTGTACCGCCTCTTCCTGCGGCCCGGCGCCGGACGCCGCCCCAGCGGGACGCCCCTGGCCCGGCTCGCCGGGAGCAGACTGCGCGAGCTGGCCGAGCGCACGGGGGCGGACGTCGTCGTGCCCGTCTTCCACCTGGGCGCCCAGCTGACCGGTCACCTGAGGGAGCGCGGGCTGCTGCCCGTGCCCGCCGTCGTCCTGGTGATCGACTTCGAGCTGCACCGGCAGTGGCTGCATCCCGGCAACGACCACTGCCTGTGCCTCACCGAGGACGCCGCGCGCCGGGTGCGGGCGAGTACCGGCACGCCTGCGGGTGTGTGCGGTCCCGTCGTGGCGCCGGAGTTCTCCCCAGGCCCTGCCGACGCGCCGGGTGCCGCCCAGTGGCGGGACATGTTCGACCGGCTGGGCCCCGGCCGGCCCGCCGTGGTGCTGTCCGCCGGTGCCTGGGGCGTCGGCTCGCACCTGGACGCCACGGTCCGGCTCCTGACGGACCACGGCTTCCTCCCGGTCGTGCTCTGCGGCGACAACCAGCGGCTGCGGCACAGGCTGTCCGGCACACCGGGCGTCCTCGCCCTGGGCTGGGTGACGGACATGCCCGGCCTGCTCCACGCCGCCCGGGCGCTCGTCGACAACGCGGCCGGACAGACCGCCGTACAGGCGCTCGCGGCCGGACTGCCGGTCGTGGGCCACCGCCCGATCCCCGGCCACGGCGCCGACGGCGTCCGGCGGATGGCCGCGCTCGGCGTGTCCGAGGTCGCCGAGGACGAGACCGCGCTGCTGGACGCGTTGCGGCGGCTCACCGCACCGGGCCCGGCCCGGAAGCAGCGGATCGCCGCCGGACGCGCGCTGTTCACCCGGAACGCGGACGCCCTGACCCTGGTGACCGACGTCGCCGACGCCGCCCGTGCGCGCACACCACGCTGAGAGCGCGCTTACGACGGGGCCGCACGCGCCCGTTTCCCCCTCCGGCCCCGGGGCACCCGCCCCGGAGCGCGAACCGGCACAAGGAGGCGACGCCGTGCGGCTCGACGAGTTCCTGACCCGGGTCCGCGACCGCGGCGAGTTCCACGGCGACGACGAGGCCGAGCAGGTCACCACGGCCGTCCTGTGGGTGATCGCGTCCCGCGTCGCTCCGGAGGAGGCCGCCGCTCTGGCCGCCGAGCTGCCCGCACCGCTGGACGACGCGCTCCGCCTGGAGCGGGGGCGCCCCGAGTCCTTCGGCCGTGAGGAGTTCCTGCGGCGGGTGGCCCAGCAGACCGGCGCCCGGCCGCGCACCGCCGAGTGGGACGCGGGCGCCGTGCTGGCCACCCTCGCCGAAGCGGTGCCGCGCGAACGGGTCGACCGTCTGCTGGCCCGCCTGCCCGCGGACTGTGCCGACCTCTTCGGCGGCCCGGTGCCCCACGGAGAGCGGCCCGACCGAGCCCCCCACTGAGACCGGGGAAGACCCACGAGGACCGACGAAGACCGAGAAAGACCGAGAAAGACCGAGGAGACACCCATGACGGACGACGTCGAGCGGCGCTACGCCGACGAGGAGGAGACGCCCCTGGCCGGGTACGCGACGCTCGCGGCGACCTTCGCGGCGAGCGCCGGTGTGTTCGCGGTCACGGCCTGGCGCCGCGGGGTCCGCCTGCCCGACACCGTCCCCGCCTGGGACGTGGCCCTGCTCGGAACGGCGACGTTCAAGGCCTCCCGGCTGCTGACCAAGGACAAGGTCACCAGCTTCCTGCGAGCGCCCTTCACCAGCCGGGAGGGCGAGGGCAACGCCAACGAGGTGATGGACGCCGGGCGCGGCACCGGTCTGCGCCGTGCGGTCGGGGACCTGGTCTCCTGCCCGTTCTGCACCTCTGCCTGGGTGGCCGGCGGACTCGTCGGCACCTACGCCGTCGCGCCCCGCGCGGGGCGGCTGCTGAGCGCGGGTCTGAGCGCGGTCGTGGTGTCGGACTGGTTGCAGTACGCGTGGAGCCTGACGGCACAGAAGGCGGAAGGCTGAGCGGTGGCCGAATGAGCGATGCCCGCGGCCCGGCGGCCGAGAGGCACTCGGCCGGCCGAGACGCACTCGGCGCGACCGCCGGGCCGGGCGGGCCGAGGAGCTGCGGGCCGTCGCCGCGCCGGGCGGTCGCTCAGTCGTGCTGGGCGCGCTCGGCACGCTCCGCGTGCAGCTTCTTCACGCGTGCCGCCTCCTTGCGCACGTCCGCCTGGACGGCCTGCTCCCGCTCCAGCCACTCCGGGCGCTCCTGCTTCAGCGCGTCGATCTGCGCCGTGGTGAGCGGCTCGGCGACCCCGCCCCGGTGCAGGCCCGCGATGGAGACGCCCAGCTTGGCCGCGACCACGGGCCGCGGGTGCGGACCGTCGCGCCGCAGCTCGCGCAGCCACGCGGGCGGGTCGGCCTGAAGCGCGTTCAGCTCGGCACGCGTGACGACGCCCTCCCGGAACTCGGCGGGTGTGGCTTCGAGGTACACACCCAGCTTCTTCGCCGCGGTCGCGGGCTTCATGGTCTGGGTGTTCTGGTGCGACGTCATGCCGTCAAGGGTATCGATCGTGTGAGTGGCTCCCGACCACGCCCGGTAACCTGGCCGGGTGACAGGTTCGGAAGCTCCCCCCTCGTTCCGGCTCGCGTACGTCCCGGGGGTGACGCCCGACAAATGGGTGCGCATCTGGAACGAGCGGCTGCCGGACGTCCCTCTCGCCCTGGCTCAGGTCCCGGCCGCCGGGGCGAGCCGCGTGCTGCTGGACGGTGACGCCGACGCCGGACTGGTGCGGCTGCCCGTCGACCGGACCCTGCTCAGCGCCATCCCCCTCTACACCGAGACGACGGTCGTGCTGATCCCCAGGGACCACCTCGTCACCGCGGCCGACGAGGTGACCGTCGAGGACCTCGCCGACGAGATCGTGCTGCACCCCCTGGACGACGTCCTCGGCTGGGACCGGCCGCCGGGCAGGCCCGCGCTGGAGCGTCCGGCCACCACCGCGGACGCCGTGGAGCTCGTGGCGGCCGGGATCGGCGTCCTGCTCGTGCCCCTGTCGCTGGCCCGGCTGCACCACCGCAAGGACCTCACGTACCGCACGGTCACGGACGCCCCGGAGTCGAGCGTGGCCCTGTCCTGGCCCGAGTCCGCGCACACGGACCGGGTCGAGGACTTCATCGGCATCGTCCGGGGCCGGACCGTCAACAGCACCCGGGGCCGGCAGCCCGGACCGGCGCGCTCGAAGGACGGGCGCGGGGAAGCGGCCGGCTCCGTGCGCCGCAAGGCGGCAGGAGGCGGGACGGGCGGCGGGTCGGGCGGGAAGGCCGGCGGAAAGCAGACCGGCGGCGTCGCCCGGCGCGGTACCGGCGGCAACCGCCGGACCGGAAGCGCGGGCAAGGGCAGGGGCGGGGGGCGCGGCGGCCGGCCCCGGCACCGCTGACCCCGTCGGCGGGCGCACCGTCAGCGCACGGTCGGACTCGGCGTCGGCGCCGACGTGTTGACCTCGAGGCCGGGCGGAGCGGTGAGCGAGAGCACCGGCTCGCCCGGCTGCGGCGCCGGGGGAGTGAGCTGCACCTTGGGCAGGTTCGGCGGGGCGGTCTGCTGGAAGTTGACCTGGTCGAAATTGACCAGTCCGGTCTTCTCCAGCACGGTGATGTGGTCGAGCACGGTGTCGTTGGCCTGGTCGGCGAGCTGCCGCACCAGGGAGTTCTTGGTGTTGGCGCGGATCTTGGCGATGACCGGGAAGATCTGGCCGTGCGTGATCCGCATGATGTTGACCGCCGTGGTGTCGAACTGCTTGCCCGTCGTCCCGTCCACGGTCGACACGAACTGCTGCTGCTGCGGCGAGGCCAGATTGGGCAGGGTGATGCCCAGCTCCGGCGCGATCCTGCGGCAGGTGGCGTCCAGCCGGGAGTGGCCGACGACCAAGTGCTCGCCGGCCTCCCTCATCTCCGGTGTCGTCCCCCGTTCCATGGCCATCAGCCCCAGCGGGTGCTCCCAGAGCCCCGCGGCACGCACCTTCACCACGAAGTCCCGGTCCTGCTCGGTGAGCGGCCCGTACCGCGTGTTGGTGACGACCCGGGCCTGGTCGCTCCCCGCGTTCTGCACCCCGAGCATGGCCGGGTAGGCGAGGGCGGAGAGAGTGAGGATCAGGGCACCGGCCACGAAGGCGGTCCCTGCCGTGGCGCGCGTGACGCGCATCGTGCCTCCCGGGACGAAGACAGGCTCGGACGCCAGGAGGTACGGATACGAGCGGCGTTCTGATCACCGTTTCGGGCAGTAGCTCAGTTCTTTTCCCGCCGCATCGTCTCCGGGCGCACCAGCCAGTCGTACGCCAGCCGCGCGGTGAACTCCTCCTGCCCGCCGCGTAGCAGCAGGTCCGCGGTGGCGAACTCCGGGGCGTCGGCCTGGTCCGCGACGTACGGGATCGCGATGCAGCGCATCCCGGCCGCATGCGCCGCGGCGGCCCCCGGGGCGGCGTCCTCCAGGACCACGCAGCGGGCCGGTCGTGCCCCCAGGCGGCGGGCCGCCTCCAGGAACACGTCGGGGGCGGGCTTGCCCCGCGCCACCTCGTCGGCCGAGACGACCGTGCGCAGGTGCGCGTCCAGGCCGGTGCGGGCGAGGATCGCCCCGATCGCCTCGGGCGACGAGCCCGACGCCACCGCCATCGGCACGCCCTCGTCCGCCAGCAGCTCGACGAACTTCCGCATCTCGGGGTACGCGCGGGCCGAGGTGCGGGCGAGCTCCAGGTAGTGGCGGTTCTTGACGGCGAGCAGTTCCTCGACCGTGGCCCGCAGCCCGTACCGCCGCTTCCAGTCGGCGACCGTCTCCCGGGTGCTGATGCCCACGTACGCCTCGTGGTCGGCCCAGGTGAAGTCCGCGACGCCGTACGCGGCGAGGGTGCGCCGGCCCGCTTCGTAGTAGTTCGGCTCGCTGTCCACGAGCGTTCCGTCGAGATCGAAGACGACCGAGATGCCGCCAAGTGCGCCCATGCTGCTCATGGGGTCCAGGATGCCAAGGATCACCTGCGGGCCGAGCGCCCGATCGACTCCACGAGCGGCAGCAGCCGGTGCGGCACCCGCTCGCGCAGCGCCACCTCGCTGCGGGTGCGGACCACGCCGGGCAGGCTGATCAGCTTCTGCACCACGTCCTCCAGATGCGCGTTGTCGCGGGCCACGACGCGGGTCAGCAGGTCCCCGCCGCCCGTGATCGAGAAGGCCTCGACGATCTCCGGCACCGCCGACAGCGCCTCGCCCACCTCGTCCAGATGACCCTGGGTGACCTCGATGTGCACGAACGCGAGCACCGGGTGGCCCAGGGCGGCGGGGGACAGGGAGGGGGCGGTGCCGGTGATCACGCCGTCGCGCTCCAGGCGGTCCAGCCGGGCCTGGAGCGTGCCCCGGGCGATCCCGAGGATCCGGGCGTACTCGCGCACGCTGGTGCGCGGCTGCTCCAGCAGCAGCCGCAGGATGCGGGTGTCGAGTTCGTCGACGGCCATCGCGGATCCGGCCCCCTTCGGTCGGCAAGTCGGCCATTGGCCCGTCCGTGGCTGCGGAAAAGGCGTGATCACTGTACCAATGGACCACCTGGTCAGCAGCCTGTTGAGCCACTGGCGGTGGAGATGCTCCTATAGACGTGTCGATGGCGCTGCGGACTCCGCGGCGCCTTTTGCGTGCGACGACTTCCGGGCCAGTGGGCGTGAGTGAGCGAGGGGGCGGTAATCAGTGCTGAAGAAGGTGTTCGTGAGCCCGGACCCGGGACGGTCCCGGCTGCGGTTCGCCGCCCGGGCCGTCCTCGGCATCGGGCTGGCCGTCGTGGTGTGCGGGCTGGCCGGTACCTCCCTGGTGGGCGCGATCATCGGCGGCCTCGCCGCCCTGCTCGCGCTGTTCACCGTCACCGACGCCACCGTGCGCGGCCAGGCCCTCACCACCGCACTGCTGCCGGTGGCCGGACTGCCCGTGCTCACCGCCGCCGCGGCGCTGCACGACCTCCCCGTGGCACGGGACCTCACGTTCCTCGCCGTCGTCGGCGCGGGCGTGTACGCGCGCCGCTGGGGGCCGCGCGGGCACAGCCTGGGCGTGTTCGCCTTCATGACCTTCTTCATCGCCCAGTTCCTGCACGCGACCACGGACCGGCTGCCCGAGATGTACGCCGCCGTCCTGCTGTCCGTGGCCACCGCGGCGGCGGTGCGGTTCGGCCTGTGGTGCTACGAGCGCCGCCGGCCCGCGCCCGCCGTCCCCGCGCCGCCCGCCGGCACCGGTCTGGCCCGCATCACCACCCGCCAGGCCGTGCAGGCCACCGCGGGCGCCGGCTTCGCCCTGGTCGTCGGCCAGCTGGTGTCGGGCGACCGCTGGTACTGGGCCGTCGGCGCCACCTGGTGGGTGTTCGTCAACACCACCTCGCGCGGAGAGACGCTGGTGCGCGGCTTCCGCCGGGTCCTCGGCACGGTCGTCGGCATCGGCCTGGGCTTCCTGATCGCCGTGCCGGTGGCCGGTTCGCCGGTGCCCACCGCCGTCCTCGCCGCGGCCTGCGTGTTCGGCATCTTCTACACCGCCGCGGTCTCCTACACCTGGATGATGCTCTGCGTGACCCTGCTCGCCGAGCTGCTCTACGGCCTCCTGGGCGTCCTCAGCCCCGGCCTGCTGGCGCTGCGGATCGCCGAGACCGGCGTGGGCGCGCTCGGCGCCGCGCTCGCCGTGCTCTTCGTCCTGCCCGTCACCACGCACGCCGTCACCGACGTCTGGATCCAGCGTGCGCTGCGCTGCGTGCACGCCTGCACCGCGGAGGCCGCCGCACGCCTCGCCGGGACCGAGGGCGCCGACCCGGCGCCGCGCGTGGCCGAACTGGAGCAGCTGCTCGGCCGGGTACGGCTGTCGGTCGCCCCGCTCGTGCACCCGCTGAGCCCGATGTACGGCCGCAGGCGGCGGGCCCGCCGGGTCCTCGACCTGCTCGACGACTGCGCCCGGGAGATCCGCGGCCTGGTCGCCGTCGCCGCCGACCCCGAGGCCTCGCACGACGCCCGGCTGGCCGCCGCCTGCTGGCGTGTCGAGGCCGCGGTCGAGGCACTCACCGGCGGTGGCTCCGTCCCCGCCCACGAGAGCGGGCCCCGCGCCGCCGAACCCGCGTTGGCCCACCTCCACGGCCTGGAGCACGCCCTCGCCGAACTCGCCGCGCCCCTGCGCAGCCCGTCCGGTTCGCGACTGGCCGGCACCTGACGCGGCCCCACCGCCTCCCCACCGACGACACCCGTTTGGTCTAGACCGCACCTGATCGACTGCTACCGTCGCTCCCGGCGGCGATCAGCCGGCTCGGTCGAGCCGGTCGACCGGGTCGGCCGACCGGGTCGGCACCGGACGCGACGACCGGGTCGGCACCGGACGCGACGCACAGCGCAGCGGGCAGAGGAAGCGGGACGAGAGGGGCAGCGGTGGAGGACGGCGGCACGCGGCAGCGGCGGGCATACATCGGATCGTTCACGGCGGCCGGCGGGCCCGGAATCCTGACGGCGACCGTCGCCCCCGACACCGGCGCCCTCACGGTCGTGAGCGGCACGGACGGCCTGGCCGATCCCTCCTACCTGGCCCTGGCTCCCGACGGGAACACGCTCTACGCCGTCAGCGAGACGGCCGAGGGCGCGGTGGCGGCCTTCCGCGTGAGCGGAGGGAGGCCCGAGCCCGCCGGGCGCCCGGTGCCCGTCGAGGGCGATGGACCGACCCATCTGAGTCTGTACGCCGGGCACCTGCTGACAGCCAACTACGGCTCCGGCACCGTCACCGCCGTGCCGGTCCGCGCCGACGGCACCCTCGCCCGGTCCGCGTCCGGCGTCCTGCGGCACACCGGCTCCGGCCCGCACGCCCAGCGGCAGCAGGGGGCGCACGCCCACCAGGTACGGCCCGACCCCAGCGGGCGGTGGGCCGTCAGCGTGGACCTGGGCACCGACTCGGTGCGGGTCTGCACCCTCGTGGACGGTGTCCCCGCAGTGCACCGGGAGATCGCGCTCCGGCCGGGTTCGGGACCGCGGCACCTGGCCTTCCACCCGGACGGCACCCACGTCTACGTCGTCAACGAACTGGCGCCCACCGTCACCGTCTGCCACTGGGACGCCGCCGACGGCACCGTCAAGCCCCTCACCGAGGTGCCGGTGCTGCCGGGCGCCCCGGCGGGCGACGCCTACCCGTCCGGCATCGCCGTCTCGACCGACGGGCGCTTCGTGTGGACGGCGACTCGCGGGGAGGACCTCCTGTCCGTGTTCGTCGTGGAGCCGGACGGGCTGCGCCTGTCGGCCACCGTGCCCTGCGGCGGCCACTGGCCTCGCGACATCTCCGTGTCCGACGGCTTTCTGTACGCGGCCAACGAACGCTCCGGAGACGTGACCTGGTTCGCCCTGGACCCCGCCACAGGCATCCCCCGCCGCACAGGCTCCCTCGCCGTCCCGGCAGCCTCCTGCGTAATCCTCACCCCCTGAACCCCGGACAGCCGCGGCGTCGCCGTAGCTGGGGGCAGCCGCCACCCCGCCCCGCTCCGGCTGCGGGCGGCAATCGTGCCGCTGGGGCGTGGCACGGGTGGGCGCTGGGGGTGTGCCTCCCAGGCCGTTCAGGCACTGGGGGAGGCACCCCGCCGGCGCCGGGCGCGCGACCCACCCTCCCGGCCCGCCGGCACGCAGGGCGCGTCCACGACCGACGGCCCCGCAACGCCGAAGGGGGTCGCTCCTCCACTGGAGCGGCCCCCTTCACACACGCCTGGAAACCCAAGCGCACGCGTCTGTCACCGAACCGGCGCCCCCTGCACCTGCTGCGGCGAGATCCCGAGCGCCGACGTGTACTTGGCCAGCGCCAGCTTGCCGATCGCCGGGTACGGACCGAGCGGCTCGGCGGTGGAGCAGCCCGCCTCCTTGGCGGCCTCCTCCAGTACGGACGCCTCGATCTCCGGCCCGATCAGATACGGCGCGAGCGCCAGCTGCTGGGAGCCCGAGGAACGTAGCTGCTCGGCCACGGACGCGATCGAGCCCTCCTCGTCCAGCGCCGCCGCGATCACCGGCACGGCGAGGCGCGCCGCGAGCAGCATGCCGGTGATCCCGGCCGCCTGCACGGCCTCGTCACCGCCGACGGAAGCCAGGATGATGCCGTCCGCCGCGGTCGCCACCGTGAACAGGCGGGCACGGTCGGCACGGGCGAGACCGGCCTCGGAGAGCCGCACGTGCAGCGCCTCGGCGAGCAGCGGATGCGGGCCGAGCACATCGGTCAGCTCGGCCGCGATCTTGCTGTCCATGACGGCCTGCCGGATCCGGCGCAGCAGCGCGTTGTCCGGCCCGGCGAGCAGCGGCACGACGACCGCGACGGGACCCTCGGGCTCCTTCACGTCCAGGCCGGCCGCGCGGGCCTGCTCGAAGCGGGCGGTGCGCTCCTCGGCGGCGCGCACGAGCACGCTGCTCAGGGAGGGGAACTCGGCGTCGTCGTCCCCGTCGAGGTGACCGACCCGGGCGTCGAGTCCGGGCAGCTCGGAACGGGCGATGCTGATGACCTCGTCGGCGAGGCTACGGGTGGCGCTGCTGGGCGTCCCCGGCACCGCGAGGACGAGCGCCGGCGCGCCCTCGGGAGCCACCAGGGGTTCGGGACGGCGGTGCCGTCCGGGCTGGCGGGGGCGCGGCATTCGTACTGGCAGGCCGGACGCGGGCCCAGTGGGGGAGCTCATGGCGCCGCATGTTACTGGTTTCCGGGGTTTCCCTGTTCGGGGAGGGTGCAGGTGAGCGGTATCCGTCCGGTTTTGTCTGATGAGTGATGTACGGATCGGCCGACATCGGCACGATTCACCTCGTCGGCCGACCACTTCTCAGCCGCTCGGCACGCTCGTCACCCACAGCATCCTCTCGTCACTCGGAAGGGCGAGCGAGCCGGCCGCCAGGTCGGTCGCGATCCGGACCGAGCCGTCGAGCGGATCACCCGCCGCGGAAATCCACCGCGCCTGCGGCAGCCGCTCGGCCAGTTCCTCTTCCAGGGGCACGAGGAGCGGATCGCCCATCCGCGTCAGTCCGCCGGTGACCGCGACCCGGGGCTCACCGACGGCCGGGCAGACCGCCGCGGCCGAGTCGGCCATGTGCCGCGCGGCGGCACGCAGGATTCCCGCGGCGACGGGGTCGTCGGCCGCGCACACGGCCACCTCGGGCGCGAAGGAGGCGAGCACGGCGGGACGGTCGGGGCGCGGATACACCCGCCCCGGCAGGCCCGCCGCCGGACCGAAGCACTCCTCGGCCCGGGCCAGCAGCGGCGGCGAGCCGCCCTCCCGCCCGTCGTGGGCGCGCAGCGCCGCCTCGAGGCCGGCCCGCCCGATCCAGGCGCCGCTGCCGCAGTCGCCCAGCAGATGTCCCCAGCCGTCAGCCCGGCGCCAGCGGGACAGATCGGTGCCGACGGCGATCAGCCCGGTGCCGGCGGCCACCACCGCCCCGGTCCGCGGACCCAGGGCGCCCACGTACGCGGTGACGGCGTCGGCGGCCAGCGCGACCGTCCGCGCGCCCAGCTCCCGGGCCAGCGCGCCCGGCAGTTCGGCGCGCAGCGCGTCGCCGAGCGTGGCCAGCCCGGCGGCCCCGACGACGACGGTGTCGAGCCGGGTCACTCCGGTCTCTTCGGCCAGCGCCCTGGCCATGGGCAGGAGTTGCCCCACGAGATGTTCGGGATCGATCCCGCGCGGGCCGGTGCGGACGGGTTCCCCCGAGACACGCCGGCCTCGCGGGCCGGGCGGACCGGATCCGTCGCCGACGGCGGTGCCGACGACGACGCGCAGCCCCGAGCCGCCGGAATCCACGGCCAGGAAGCCGACGCCGCTCACGGCAGACGCCAGTCGACCGGCTGACCTCCCAGACGCATCAGCAGGTCGTTGGCCCGGCTGAACGGACGGGAGCCGAAGAAGCCCCGGTCGGCCGACATCGGCGACGGGTGCGCGGACTCCACGGCCGGCAGGTCGCCGAGCAGCGGCCGCAGATTGCGGGCGTCGCGGCCCCAGAGGATGGACACCATCGGCTTGCCGCGCGCCGCCAGCGCCCGTATCGCCTGCTCGGTGACCTCTTCCCAGCCCTTGCCGCGGTGGGCCGCGGGCTTGCGCGGGGCCGTGGTGAGCGCCCTGTTGAGCAGCAGAACGCCCTGCCGGGTCCAGGGTGTCAGGTCCCCGTTGGAGGGGTGCGGCAGGTTCAGGTCGGTGTTGAGCTCCCGGAAGATGTTGACCAGGCTGCCCGGCAGCGGGCGTACCTCGGGCGCGACGGAGAACGACAGCCCCACCGCGTGCCCCGGGGTGGGATACGGGTCCTGTCCGACGATCAGGACCCGTACGTCGTCGAAGGGCTGCTGGAAGGCCCGCAGGACGTTCGCCCCGGCCGGGAGGTAGGTGCGTCCGGCGGCGATCTCCGCGCGCAGGAACTCACCCATCGCGGTGATCCGTCCGGCGACGGGCTCCAGGGCCTTCGCCCAGCCCGCTTCGACGATTTCATTCAAGGGTCGTGGTGCCACGGGCGTCACCCTACTGCCGTACGGGTGACGCCGATCAACCGGTGGCCAAGGCCGTTCCCCCCGGTCCGGTTCACGCGACGACCGCGGCCCGCACGCACAGCACGTCCGGCAGGTGGGAGGCCAACTGCCGCCAGCTGTCGCCGTCGTCGGCCGACGCGAACACCTCGCCGTTGCGGTTGCCGAAGTACACGCCCGCCTGGTCCGCGTCGTCCGTGGACAGCGCGTCGCGCAGCACCGTGCCGTAGTGGTCCTCCTGGGGCAGGCCCGCCGAGAGCGGCTCCCAGCTCTTGCCCGCGTCCGCGGTGCGGAAGACCCGGCACCGGTGGTCCGCGGGCACCCGGTCGGCGTCGGCGTTGATCGGGAACACGTACGCCGTGTCGCCGCGGTGCGGGTGGGCGGCCACCGCGAAACCGAACGTGGAGGGCAGGCCCTCTCCGATGTCCGTCCAGTGCGCGCCGGCGTCGTCGCTGCGGTAGACCCCCCAGTGGTTCTGCAGGTACAGGCGGTCCGGGTTGGCCGCGTCCCGGGCGACCTTGTGCACGCACTGGCCGAACTCCGGGTCGGGGTCCGGCAGGAAGACGGCGGAGACGCCGGAGTTCGACGGCGCCCAGCTCGCGCCGCCGTCGGCCGTGCGGAACACGCCAGCGGTGGAGACGGCGACCGTGACGGACCCGGGATCGCGGGCGTCGGTGAGGACCGTGTGCAGCCCCTCGCCGCCACCGCCCGGCACCCACTTCGACCTCGTCGGGTGCTCCCACAGCGGGCGGACCAGCTCGAAGCTCTCACCGCGGTCCTCCGAGCGGTACAGCGCCGCCGGTTCCGTCCCCGCGTACACCACGTCCGGCTCGGCGGCCGCCGGGTGCAACTGCCACACCCGCTCCAGTGAGGCGCCGGTCTCCTTGGGGAACTTGACGGCCGGCGCGGCCGGTTCGGTCCAGGTGCGGCCCAGGTCGTCGGAGTGGAACACCGACGGCCCCCAGTGCGCGCTGTCGCCGCCGGCCAGCAGCCGCGGGGTGTCGCCGCGGGTGTCGAGGGCGACCGAGTAGACCGCCTGCGCGTTGAAGTAGGGACTCTCGTCGAACTCCCAGGTGCCACCCCGCCGGCGCCCGATGAACAGGCCCTTGCGGGTGCCCACGGCGAGCAGTACCTCGGTCATGCCGATCACCTCCGCGGCGTCCTCGTCGACGCCTTAGTCTCGGACACGGGCCAGTCTGCACCCAGCCACTGACAGTCACCCCTGGAAAGGGTGTCGCCGCAGGTCAGGCGGTGGTGTCGGGTCCGATGAGGTGTCCTGGCAGGGGTGCTCGGTCAGCCTTCCTCCGGCAGGGCCCGCGCCAGGATGCCGTCGAGGTCGGCCGAGTCCGGCAGGGTGCCGAACGCGTGCCCCCAGTCGCCGCCGAGCCGGGTCGCGCAGAAGGCGTCGGCGACGGCGGGCGGGGCGTGCCGGACCAGGAGGGAGCCCTGGAGGGCGAGCGCCATCAGCTCGACCAGCCGGCGGGCACCGGTCTCGGACGCCGCGCCGAGCCCCGTCTCCAGCCGGGCCACCGCCGCGTCCAGCCGGGCGTCCGACCCGCGCGCGAGGGCGAGTTCGCCGAAGAGGGCGTGCGCGGTGGCGGGGGAGCGGCGCAGCGCCCGCAGCACGTCGAGGGCGTTGACGTTGCCCGAGCCCTCCCAGATCGACAGCAGCGGCGCCTCGCGGTAGTGGCGGGGCATGCCCGACTCCTCCACGTAGCCGTTGCCGCCCAGGCACTCCAGGGCCTCCGCGGTGAACGCCGGCCCGCGCTTGGTCACCCAGTACTTGCCGACGGCGGTGGCGATCCGCCGGAACGCCGCCTCATCCTCGTCCCCGCGTACGGCACGGTCGGCCGCGCCGGCCAGTCGCAGGGTGAGCGTCGTCGCGGCCTCGGACTCCAGCGCGAGGTCGGCCAGGACGTTGCGCATCAACGGCTGGTCGACCAGCCGGGCGCCGAAGGCGCTGCGGTGCCGTACGTGATGGCCGGCCTCGACGAGGGTCTTGCGCATCAGCGTCGCCGAGGACATCACGCAGTCCAGCCGGGTGCAGTTGACCATCTCGATGATCGTCTTGACGCCCTGCCCCTCGGGCCCGACCAGCCAGGCCACCGTCCCGTCGAACTCGGGCTCCGAGGAGGCGTTGGACCGGTTGCCGAGCTTGTCCTTGAGGCGCTGGATGCGGAAGGTGTTGCGGGTGCCGTCGGGCAGCACGCGCGGCACCAGGAAGCAGGAGAGCCCGCCGGCCGCCTGGGCCAGCACC
This sequence comes from Streptomyces sp. CCM_MD2014, assembly GCF_000772045.1. Taxonomy (GTDB): domain Bacteria; phylum Actinomycetota; class Actinomycetes; order Streptomycetales; family Streptomycetaceae; genus Streptomyces; species Streptomyces salinarius. The sequence continues at coordinate 7,568,132 of NZ_CP009754.1, forward strand.
AGGAACACGTCGCACATCGGCGCCGACGTGAACCACTTGTGCCCGCGCAGCGTGTACACGCCGGGCTCGGCGGTCGCCGTGGCCGTCGTGGCGTTCGTACGGACGTCGGAGCCGCCCTGTTTCTCGGTCATCCCCATGCCGGCCAGCAGACCGCGCTTCTCGGTGGGCCGGCGCAGCCCCGGCTCGTACTCCCTGGAGGTCAGCAGCGGCTCGTAGACCTTCGCCAGTCCGGGCTGGGCGCGCAGGGCCGGGACGGCCGCGTACGTCATCGAGGTCGGACACCCGTGCCCCGCCTCCGTGTGCCCCCAGACGAGTCCGCCGGCGGTCCGTGCCACGTGGGCGCCCGGCCGGCCGTCGGCCCAGGCCGACCCGGCCAGGCCCTCGCCGACCGCCACCCGCATCAGGTGGTGCCAGCTCGGGTGGTACTCGACCTCGTCGACCCGGTTGCCGTACCGGTCGTGCGTGCGCAGCACGGGCTCGTGCCGGTTCGCGAGGTCGCCCCACTCCTGCGCCTCCGCGCTCCCCGCCCGGCGGCCGAGCCGCCGCAGCCCGTCCTCGGCCCAGCCGGCGCCCTCCCGCCGGAGACCCTCCAGCAGTGCGGTGTCCTCGGACGCGTCGTAGGGCGTCAGGGGAGGGGGCTGATTGGTGACGTCGTGCGTCGCGTACCCCTCCGGGACGCCCCCGGACTCCCCGAATGGCTCGTGGGACTCGTACGGCGGCTCCTGCGCGAGTGTCGTCATGACCCGAGTGTTGCACTTTCCGTGCGGCCGCAGCAATAGTGCAACGCGATGGAGCGCACGTACAGTACGTGCCCATGTGGACGAACGACACGGGCCCGCGCGGATGAACGGTTCCGGGGCCTCCGACGGGCTCGCACTGCGTCCGCTGTCCGCGCGGTCGGTGGTCCTGAGCCTGCTGCTCGGCACCCACCCGCCGGAGCTGCCGGCCCGGGAGCTGGTGCGACTGGTGGAACGGTTCGACGTAGGTGCCTCCACCGCGCGCGCGGCGCTCAGCCGGATGGCCGCCGCCGGGGACCTGCGCCGTACGGAAGCCGGCTACCGGCTCAGCGAGCGGCTGCTGGAGCGCCAGCGGCGCCAGGACGAGGCGCTCGGACCGCACACGCGCGCGTGGGACGGCGACTGGGAGACGCTCGTGATCACCGCGACGGGGCGCGGCCCCGCCGCCCGTGCCGAGCTGCGGTCCCGGCTGACGGCCCTGCGCCTGGCCGAACTCCGCGAGGGTGTCTGGCTGCGCCCCGCCAACCTCGACCGCCCGCTGCCCGCGGATCTCGACCGGGTGGCCGAGTGCCTCGTCTCGCGCCCCGGCTCCCCGGCCGCCGAACTCGCGGCGCGCCTGTGGCCGCTGGACGACTGGGCGGACACGGCGCGGGCGCTGCTCGCCCACGTCGACCTCGCCCGGCGTCCGGCCGGCCGTCTCACGGCCTTCGCGGCCGTCGTGCGGCACCTGCTCGCCGACCCGGTGCTGCCCGCGGAGCTGCTCCCGCCGCACTGGCCGGGGGCGGCCCTGCGGGACGCCTACGCGCGCTACCAGCGGGAGCAGTCCGCTCAGGTCCGGGCGCACGGCACCCGGACCTGACGCCTCACTTGTAGGTGATGTCGGACGAGGAGTACTTGCAGTACGTGCCGTCGGCCCCCGAGCCGTTCGAGTCCGGCTCGTCGCCGTCGTCGTTGCCGATGTACTTCTGGCACGGGACGATCTTCTTGTTGCTGTCCCCGACGATGGTGATGTCGCGCAGGGTCGCGCTGTCGCCGTAGTTGGTGTTGATGCCGGCGATCCGGCCGCCCTTCCAGTTGACCTCGATGCCGCTGAGGTTGATGGTCCGCTTGTACTGGGTCAAACAGTTGCCGCAGGACCGGACGAAGGTGCCGAAGTTCTTGACGGCGAAGCCGGAGATGTTCAGCGTGCCGGCGCCGTTGAACTGGAACACCTTGTCGCCGGCCTCCTTGGCGCCGCCGCCGGAGACCGTGTAGACGTTCGACGACGAGGAGCCCCGGAAGGTCGCCGCGTCCTCGCCGACGTCCTCCCACCAGACGTTCTGGAGCGTGCAGCTGCCCTTGCAGTGGACGCCGTCCGCGGCGGGGGCGCCGATGATCACGTTCTTGAGGACGGCGCCCGGAGCGAGTTCCAGGATTGGACCCTGGTCCTCGTCCTGGCCGCCGGTGCCCAGGTCGCCGGTGCCGTACAGGCGCTTCATCCCGTAGTCCTTGGTGCCGGAGACCGAGATGGTGGAGGAGACGCCTTCGCTGCCGTTGGGGGTCGGCCAGGTGGCGGCCTGTGCCGAGGGAGCCCCGGAGGTCATGAGCATGCCAACCGAGAGTCCGAGTGCGCCCAGCGCGCCGGTCGCGGCCCGCAGTGCGCGCGGGCGTGTCACAGGGGTCATGTTCTGGTCCCTTCCATAGGGAGTGGGGGTGGAACGGAACATGTACGTGAACCATGTGCATCAGCATGACCCTGAGCGTGAGCACGAGACTGCGGCTGCGTGGAGGAGTGCAGCCGCAGTGCTCGTTTGGGTCATGCTGATGAACGGACCGTAGAGGGTAAGCGCTTTCTGGTCAACGCCTCGCGCGAAACCCCGCCCCCGTCCGCCCGCCCTACACGGCCCAGCCGTACTGGTCGGGCACCCGTACGGTCGCGCCGAGCTCCCGCGCCGCCTGCTGGGCCCAGGACGGGTTGCGCAGCAGCTCGCGGCCCAGCAGCACCGCGTCGGCCTCGCCGTTGGCCAGGATCTTCTCGGCCTGCTCGACGTCGGTGATCAGGCCGACGGCGGCGACCGGCAGGGTGGTCTCCGCCTTCACGCGCGCGGCGAACGGGACCTGGTAGCCGGGCCCGGTCGGGATCCGGACCCGAGGGACGTTGCCGCCGGTGGACGCGTCGAGCAGGTCGATGCCGTGGGCCTGGAGGTCGCGGGCGAAGCGGACGGTGTCGTCCGCGCTCCAGCCGCCCTCCTCCAGCCAGTCGGTCGCCGAGACGCGGAAGAACAGCGGCTTGTCGTCGGGCCAGACCTCCCGGACCGCGTCGACGACCTCCAGCGCGAACCGGGTGCGGTTCTCGTAGGAGCCGCCGTAGGCGTCGGTGCGGTGGTTGGAGTGCGGCGACAGGAACTCGTGGATCAGGTAGCCGTGGGCGCCGTGGATCTCGGCGATCTCGAAACCGGCGGCCAGCGCCCGGCGCGCGGCGTCCGCGAACCGGCCGACGACCTCATGGATCTGCGCGACCGTCAGCTCGGTCGGCACCGGGTGCCGCTCGTCGAACGGCAGCGCGCTCGGGGCCAGCGGCTGCCAGCCGTACGCGTCCGGTCCGACCGGCGCCCCGCCCTTCCAGGGCTGCGCGGTCGACGCCTTGCGGCCCGCGTGGGCCAGCTGGACCCCGGGCACCGTGCCCTGGGAACGCAGGAACCCCGTGAGCCGGCGGAACGCCTCGACCTGTGTGTCGTTCCACAGCCCGAGGTCCTGGGGGGAGATGCGGCCCTCGGGCGACACGCCGGTGGCCTCCACGACGATCAGGCCCGTGCCGCCCGCCGCCCGGGCTCCGTAGTGCGCGAAGTGCCAGTCGCCGGGCGCGCCCGCCGACGGGCCGTCCGGGGCGGCCGAGTACTGGCACATCGGCGACATCCAGACCCGGTTGGGGATCGTGGTGTCACGGAGCCGGAGGGGCTGGAAGAGGGCACTCATGGCGGGCTGCTCCCTGGGTCGAGGCGGGACGGACGGCTCATACGGTAGCTCTCGTAGTACGTCGAATGTCAAACTACGGCGTTCCTCGTACAATGAGACACCCTCCCGACCGGTGAGGCCCCCGACGAACGAACTGGAGTCGCCGTGACCCCCGCCGCCACTGCCGCCGGCACCCGCGAGCTGCCCCACCCGACGCGGGCGGAGATCCGGCTCGAAGGGGTGCTGCACGCGCTGTCCGATCCGGTGCGGCTGAGCATCGTGCGGGACCTCGCCGCCGACAGCGAGGCGCTCTTCGCGTGCTCGCACTTCGACCTGCCGGTCACGAAATCCACGACCACCCACCACTTCCGGGTGCTGCGGGAGAGCGGGGTGGTGCGGCAGACCTACCGGGGCACGGCCAAGATGAACGGCCTGCGCAGGGACGATCTGGACGCCCTCTTCCCCGGGCTGCTCGACGCCCTGCTGGCCGCGGCCGCCCGCCAGGCCGCGGCCGTGCGGAGCGGCTGACTCCGGCCGGAGCCGCGCGGGCCCGCTCCGCTGACGGGGTGCCGCTTCCGGTGAACGAAGCGTGTTCCGTTCGTATTGAATGTGATCATTCGGTTACGTTGCGTATGTGCTCGAAGCATCCTTCGTTGATCGTTCTCTTCAGCTTTCCGACCGCTGTCCGGACGACGGTGAGATGTCCGTGCGGCATGCGTGGGTGGTGAGCGAGGGCTCCACCACGACCTCGTGGTTCGACGTCCGGCTGGCCTTCGCCGACGGCGCCCGGGTGGACGCGCTCGCCGTGCTGTGCGGTGAGGACGTGCGGGTCGAGGACGTAAGGGCCCGGCCGCCGCTGTCCCTCGACGACCTGGCGGTGCTGGCCGAGTGGCTGGAGGAGCCGCTCTTCGAGGCCTGTGTGCCCGCCCCCGCCCGTGGTGTGCCGGTCGCCTCGCGGCGGGCGCGGCCCGCGTGGCCGCGCGGGCGGGAGGGGTGCAGGCTCGTCGCCCAGGAGTACCGGGCGGCCCGGGAGGAGGGCGGTGACCCGGTCCTCGCGGTGATGCGCGCGACCGGGCACAGCAGGCGCAAGTCGCTCAGGCTGATCGGCCAGGCACGCGACGAGGGTTTCCTGACGCCCCGTCGCGCGCGTCGCTGAGCCGTCCCGAGGGCTCGGCCCGGCAGGGAACCGCCGCTCCGTCACGGCGTCGCGCGCATCCGGCAAGAGGTTTTTCGTCCTCGAACTCGGCGACCCGCGCACCGGCCCGGCGGAGCGGGTTCACCTGCGGGAGTCCACCACGCGGACGCGGCCGGACTACTTCGGCTGAGCGGTTCGGCCCGCCGGATCCGCCCGGTCCGAGCGGCCGGTCTCGTCGGTCCGGGCCGGCCGGTCCGGTACGCCGGTCGCGAAGAACCGCGACAGGTCGGGGTCGCACGTCGTCCCGCCGGGCTCCTCGGCGTCCGGCGGGACACCCAGCTTCCAGTCCAGCCGGTAGCGTTCGAACAACTCGGCGCGCAGCTCCGGCACCGGCATCGGCACCCCGGGCACGAGCGCCGCGAAGACGGCGCCCATCAGCTGGGCGCGCAGCATCGGATAGTCGCGGTCGACGTCCCGCGAGCCGTGCCGGGCCACCGTGTCCCGGAGCAGCTCCGCCAGCCGCCGCTGCTCCGGGCAGGGCACGAAACCCACCTCGGCCTGGAGCAGTCCCGCCATGTGCTGGCGCATGAGCACCGGACGGTCCCGGGCGAGCCCGAGGATCGCGTCGATGGCCCGCGCCAGCCGCTCGCGCCCCTCGGTGGTGCGAGGCTCGCGCTCCAGGGCCTCCTCCAGCGTGCGGTGCATCAGCCGGTGCACGGCGGACTGCACCAGCTGTCGCTTGCCGGGGAAGTAGTACGAGACCAGTCCGCGAGCCGAACCCGCCCGGTCCGCGATGTCGCCCAGCGTGGTCGCGTCATACCCGCGCTCGCCCACGAGCTCCACGGCGGCCTGCAGGAGACGCTCCTTCGAGCGCCGCCGCAATTCTTCATTGACCGAGGCGCTGCGCGGGGACATCCTGTACTCCTGCGTTGACTGGCTGCCAGCCAACTATACTCGGCGCAGACGGAGCGGCCTCCGGGGCTGCTCCGGCTACCGTCTGCCTCGGGCGACACGGGGGATCGTCCGAGGCGGACGGCACCCCTAGGTTGGTTGCCTCGGGCTACGGGACCAGGTCCAGCACCGGTCGCAGACCCGCCGGACGCTCGGCCACCGGCAGGTGGTCCACGAAGTGCACCCCGCAGCCCAGTGCCGTCGCGCCGCCGTCCGCACGCCGGTCGTCCCCGACCATCAGCGTCCGTCCCGGCTCCACGCCCAGCGCCGCGCAGGCGACGCCGAACAGCCTCGGATCGGGCTTGCGGATGCCGTGCTCGTACGACAGGACATAGGTGTCCACGTACCGGTCGAGGCCGTGCGCCCGGAAGACCGGCCGCAGGTCCCAGCCGATGTTGCTGACCACCCCCACGGCGATTCCCCGCCCGCGCAAGGCGCCCAGCACCTCGGCGGCGTCGGGGTAGGCACTCCACGCGCCCGGTGTCATGTGGCGCTCGTACAGCGCGTCGTGCAGGCCGGGGTCCGGCAGCGGCACCTGCCGGGACAGTCCGGTGTACGCGGCCCGGTGCCGCTCCGAACTGTCGTCGCGTGTCTCCCACGCCTCCGCGAGCTCTTCCGGCACCCGCAGCGGGGGTGCCCCGCCGGGCAGTGCTCCCGCCCGCTGGAGCGCCTCGGCCGTCCTGGCCAACTCCGGCGCCGGCAGCCGCAGGCCGGCACCGTCGAGCGTCGCGCGCAGCCAGGACTCGGTGGATTCGACACGGAACAGCGTGCCCGAGAAGTCGAACAGAACGGCGGTCATGGACCGGATCCTAGGCAGGTGGTGGGGGCCGCAGGGGGTGATGCGGCGATCCGGACGGAGGCCGGCCCGGTGGACCGCTCCCCGTTACGAACGCCATCGCCGGTGCACCAGCGCCGCGAGTGCCACGACCAGGGCGCCCAGGAGCCAGCCGCCGACGACGTCCGTGGCCCAGTGGACGCCGAGCCACACCCGCGTCACGCCGACCCCGGCCACACAGACCACGGCCACGGCGAGACCGGCCCGGCGCAGCTCGCGGTCGGCGCCGTAGTGGTGCAGCAGCCAGACGAGCAGGCCGCACACGAACGTCGCGGTCATGGCGTGCCCGGAGGGGAACGCGGCGTAGTGCGCGGAGTCCACCGGGTCGGGCCAGACCGGGCGGGGGCGGTCCACCGCAGCCTTGAGGGCCTGTTGCAGGAGGCTGCCCAGCAGACACGTCGTCCCCAGCCACACGGCCGTCCACCGGTCCGCCCGGCGCCACCACAGCCACAGCACCACCACCGCGCACAGCAGACGCATCGTCCAGGTGTCCCACACCCAGTCGGTGAGGATCCGCATGGCGTGGGTGACGCCGCCTTCGTCGACGGCCCAGCGGTGGGTGGTGACGGCGATGTCGTCGTCCAGCCGCACCAACGGGCCCCAGTCGACGGCCACCAGGGCGAGCAGGAGCGCGGAGCACGCACTCAGCACCCAGGCGACGCGGAGGGCGGTGCGCGGCGGCTGCGGCGGGGCGGGCGGGGAGTCGACCGGCGGCGTCTGCATGCTGCGATCCTCGCCGAACCGGTGGTTCCGGGGCCAGTTCCCCGGTCAGCCGAGTGCGCTCAGCCCCGGCGCGAAGGCCACCAGGACCGGGATCACCGGCACCAGCGCGGCGGCGGCCGTCAGCCGCAGTCTCCGGCCCGCCGTCAGCCGGTTCGGCGGGGTGAGCAGGCGGTGGACCCGCTGCGGGACGTGGGCCTCGCCGGCCGGGCACGGGCCGAAGACGCCGCGGTCCTCGTTGAGTTCGACCAGCGCCAGGGCGGTCGTCAGCCGGCCGAAGCGGCGGGAGGCCACGTCGTCGGCGGCGAGTTCGACCAGGCGGTGCATCTCGTCGCGGAATGCCGCGAAGACCGGAACCTGCGGGAAACCGTCCGCCAGCGCGGTGGAGCAGTTCAGCAGCCAGTCGTGCCGTGCCTGCGCGTGGCCCTTCTCGTGGGCTAGTACCGCGTCCAACTGGCGGCCCTCGAGGCGGCGCAGCGCCGCGGTGGTGGCCACCAGCTGCGGGGGAGTGCCGGGCAGCCACCAGGCGTCCGGCCGCTCGCCCTCCAGGACGACGAGCCGGCTCTGGCCGGGCTCCTCGCCGGGCAGCAGCGGCGCGCGGTGCCTCAGCTCGGCCCGGCGCAGCCGACGCCGGGAACGGGCCCGCACGACCTCCCGGGTCAGCATGGTGACGCTCCACAAGCCGCCGCAGGCCAGGGCGACGGCGGTCGTGTCCGCCCAGAGGCCGGAGGTGCCCAGCGCGTAGGCCTCGACCACCGGTCCGGGAGCGGTCGCGAAGACGGGCCCGCCCACCGCGTGCCAGGCCGCCGCCGCGCTGAACGTCATCGACAGCGCGCAGCACACGATCACCGCCGCCACCACGCACTGCCAGACCCACAGCGCGACCACCGGTTCACGGTCCGGCCAGTCGGCCCGGGCGAGCAGCCTGGGGGCGAGCACGGCGGTCAGCGCGCCGAGCAGCAGCAGTGCCGCGGGGAGAAGCATGGGGGCAGCCTATGAGCGGGGCGCCGTCAGCAGTACGGCCGCGGGCGCAATAGTGACGCAGGCAACGATTGCCCACGACGAACCCGGGTCAGGCTGGACCCGGGGCGGACCAGGGCGGCAGTGGGGTCCTGGGCGGACCGCGGACTCCGGGGGACCCGGAGGTCCCGGGCGCGCCCCGGGTCCCTGCAGGCCATGGGCCCTGGGCGGCCTGTGCGCCCCGGGTGGACAGTGTGCCCCTGGGTGAGCCGCGGGCCTCGGGGTGGACCCCGGGTCCCGGATAGACGCTGGCCCCGGGCGGGCTGTGTGCCCTGGGCGGACCGTGTGCCCCGGGTGGACTGCGGCCCCGGGGACTGCGGCCCCGGGGACTACGGCCCCCGTGCGGGCCGCGGCGCCTGGGCGGGCCGCGGCGCCTGGGCGGACCGTGGGCCCCAGGGCAGCCCCGTGGCCTTGGGCAACCCCGTGGCTTCCGGACGGGCCCCGAGCCGCGGGCGGACTCGTGGGCCCGAGTCCCCGCCGGTGTCACAGGGGCAGCAGCATGGCCAGCATCCCGATCGCCATGGAGAGCCGGCAGGCGCGCGCCAACTCCGGCCGGTCGCCCCACCCGTCCGCCGCGGGTCCGTCGGCCCGCGGCCCCTGCCCGGGCAGGGGCACGGGCGGTGCCCCCGCGCCGCTCCCGGCTGCTGCCACGACGGGTATCAGACGTACGCCGGTCAGCAGGACGTATCCCGTGAAGTAGAGCAGCAGCGCCCCGGTCAGCACCGGCGTGCCGGACGTGCCGTGGGCGTGCGCGTGGGCCGGGGAGCCGGCCATCACGACCGCCATGTAGACCATCGCCGCGGCGCCCACCAGATGGTGCAGATGATGACGCCCGGACCGGGCCGCCCACAGCGCCCGCAGCCCCGCCGCGCCGAACACCACCGCGTAGCCGGGCCAGACCCAGGCCGGCGGCGTGAACACCGCCGCGGGCACGGCCATGGCCGCCATGCCGAACCCCATGAGGGCCTCACCGCCCGCGGCGCTGCGCTGTTCCTCGACACTGCTGCGCATCCGCAGCAGACAGTAGGCGCCGGTCGCCGCGCACAGCGCTACCAGCAGCCATCCGGACGACGCCGGTCCGTGCACACGCACCTCCCCGTTCCGCGGTCCACGGTCTGTCAAGGACTGCCCGGGCCATGCGGCGCGCACGCGAGCGCAAGGGGGTACGCGGGGGCATCAGGGGGAGCGTGCGCGCCTGCCGCAGTGGATCGACGCTGGTCGGTCGGGCAGGCCGGCCCGCACATCGCATTTGATTTACAGGTAAAACACTTGTTAACCTCATCGTCATGAGCAGTGCGACCCCCACCTCCGGCACCTCACCGGCCCGACGTCTGTCCCTGGCCGGCGTGCTGCGCCTGCGCCGTCCCTCCGAGATCTGGTTCAAACCCGCCCTGAGCTCGGTCGCCGCCGTCGCCCCTCCCAATCTCCTCCTGCTGGCGTTCGGCCGGCTCGACCTGGCGATGTACACGATGGCCGGATCCCTGTGCGCGCTCTACGCCCACAACCGCCCCTACGCCGCCCGTGCCCGCACCCTGGCTTGGGTCGTGCTCGGCATGATCGGCGGTCTCGCCGTCGCGCTGCTCACCGCCTCACTCACCCGGGACGCCGTCGTTCTCGTCACCGTCGGCGCGCTGCTCGCCGCCGTGCAGAAGGCGCTGTGCGACGCCACCCGCGTCGGCCCGCCGGGCAACGTGGTCCTGACCTTCATCAGCTCCGCGGCCCTCTTCGTCCCGCAGACCCTCGCCCAGGTGCCCGGGCACCTGGCGCTGGCCGCCGCCGCGGGCGTCTGGGCCTGGCTCGTCGGTATGGCACCCGCCCTGGTCCGCCCGCACGGCCCGGAACGCCGCGCCACCGCCCAGGCGCTGAACGCCGCCGCCGCGTACGCCGCCACCCGCGGCACCGGCGACGGCCACGCCCCGCTGCGCGCCGCCGGGTACGCCGCCGTACAGGCCGCGTGGCAGACGCTGCTGTCCCTGCCCGCGACGGGCGCCCGCGCCTCCACCCGGCGTGCCCTGGAAGGCCTCGTCGTCCGAGCCGAGGTCGCCCTGGCCGCACCGGCCGACACCGACCCCGAGCGGCTGCGCGCCTGGGCCCACGCGCTGCGCGGCGGCGGCCGGATCCCCCGTACCGGCGACGCACAGGCCGACGCCGACGAACTCCTCGGCGCGGACGCCGAACTCGCCGCCCGCCCGGCGCCCCTGTGGCACCGGCTCGGTCCGCTGACCCCGATCGCCGTCCGCACCGCCCTCGGCTGTGCACTGGCCGGCTACGCCTCCCTCGCCCTCGGCATCGGCCGCCCCTACTGGGCCCTGGTCACCGCCGCCGCGCTCTACCAGGCCAACATCACCCTGACCTGGAGCCGGGCCGTGCAGCGCGTCGTCGGCAACCTCGCGGGCGTGCTGTTCTTCGCCGCCATAGCCCCGCTCGCCCACCTCGGGCAGGTGCTGCTCGTCCTGTGCTGCCTCGCCCTCAACTTCGGCGCCGAGGCCCTCATCACCCGCAACTACTGGCTGGGCAGCGTCTGTGTGACGCCGATGGCCCTGCTCGTCACCGAGTTCGCCGGGTACCAGGCCCCCGGGGAGCTGATGACCGAGCGGGCCGTGGACACCCTCGTCGGGGCCCTGGTCGGGTTCCTGGCCGCCGTGGTCGTCACCAACCGGCGTGCCGGCGGTCGCGTCGAGCAGGCGGTGACCGCGGCCGACCGCGCCCGGGAGCGCACCGCGCGCCTGCTCGCGGAGCCCGCCCCCGCTCCCGGCGCCCTGGAGGCCGCCCGCCGCGGCCTGGCCGCCGCGCTGACCGACCTGCGGGCCACCGCCGACGGGGCGGCCGGCGAATGGTGGGGACGCGCACTGCCCCAGGAGAGGGTCGTGCTCGCCGAGCAGTCCGGACACCGTACGCTCGCCGAGGCGGTGCGACGCCAGGCAGCGCGTCCGGACCGGGACACGGGCACGAGAACGGAGGACGTACGGCCATGACCGCAACCGACGGGGGAGCCCACGACGGGCAGGCCGGTGACGGCGGGACGGGACCGGGCGGGGACACCGTGGCCGCCGTCGTCCGCCAGTGGCGTGCCGTCCGCCCGGATCTCGACACCGGGCCGATGGAGATCATCGGCCGGATCAACCGCTGCGCCGCCCTCCTCCAGCAGGCCGAGGACGCGCCGCTGCGCCGGGCGGGCCTCAGCCGCGCCGAGTTCGACCTCCTCGGCGCCCTGCGCCGCACGGGCCACGAGCTGACTCCGGGCGAGCTGGCCCGGGAGACCTTCTCGTCCGGCGCGGCGGTCACCAAGCGCCTCAAGCAGCTCACCGAGCGCGGCCTCGTCGAGCGGCGCGGCGACACGCGCGACCGCCGGGTCGCCCACCTCCGCCTCACGGACGCCGGGCGCGACCTCGTGGACGGCATCCTGCCGGAACAGCTCGCCTACGAGTCCGCCGTCCTGTCCGGCGTGGACGGGCCCCGGCAGGACGAGCTGGCGGCGCTCCTCGGCGGGCTCCTCGGCCAGCTGGAGGGCCGCCTGGACGCGCTGCGGGCCTGAACGCATCCCGCACGGCGCCGGCCTCCCGCGCGCCGGGCGGATCAGCGCTCGGCGCCCGCCCGGTACACGCCGAACATCGCGCCCTGCGGGTCCCGCAGCACCGCGATGCGCGGCTGGTCGGGCACCGAGGTCGGCTCCATGAGCACGCTGCCGCCGCCGTCGGTCGTGTCGACCGCGGCGGTGTCCACGTCCGCCACCGCGAAGTACGGCAGCCAGTGCGCCGGCACCTCGTGCGGGAACTTGTCGTCCATCGTCACCATGCCGCCGAAGTCCGCCCCGTCGATGCCCCACTGCGGATAGCGCCGCGAGGCGGTCACGCTCCATCCGAACACCGTCTCGTAGAAGTCGGCTGCCCGGTCGGGCTCCCGGGTCAGCAGCTCCACCCAGCCCAGCGAACCGGGCGCGTTGAACAGCCCGGCCCCGGGGAACGAGCGGCCCTGCCACAGCTGGAAGACCGCCCCGGCGGGATCGGCGGCCACCGCGAACCGGCCCGCGTCGAAGACGTCCGTGGGCCCCTGCAGCGCCGCCCCGCCGGCCGCCGTCACCGCTCGTACGGCCGCGTCCGCGTCGCGCACGGCGAAGGACACGTTCCACGCGACCGGCTGGCCCGGCTGGTACAGCGGTGTCAGGGCGGCGACCGCCGCGTCGTCGATCCGGGCGATCGTGTAGCCGCCCGCCTGCTGCCGCTGGTCCGTCTCCGGGTACCAGCCGAACAGCTTGGTGTAGAACCTCTTGGCGGCTTCCAGGTCGGTGGTCCCCAGCTCCGCCCAGCAGGGCCCGCCGGTCACCGGTTCGTGGAGCTTCATCGTGGTGGCGTCCTTCCGCCGGGGCCGCGGACCGTCCGTCCCCCTCTGCACGCTAAGGCCGGGCCGGGGCCGCGGCCATCCGACGGCTGCGCACACCGGTCGCCGCAGGTCCCGGGCGGCTCAGATCCCCGGCCGGTAGCGCAGCGGATGCTCGGCGGGAACTTCCACCAGCACGATCCGGGTGCCGTCCGGGTCCGCGATCCACATCTCCACCAGGCCCCACGGCTCCTCGACCGGCGGGCGCACGATCTCGACCCCCCTGGCACGCAGTTCCTCGTGGGCCGCCGTCACGTCCTCGACCTGGAGCCACAGGGCGAGCGCGGGGGTGACGGAGGCTTCGGAACGCCCGGAGACCTCCAGGAAGCCGCCGCCGAGGAAGTAGACGGTGCCCCGCTCCGGGCCCGTGCCGAACTCCCGGTGGACGGCGAGGCCGAGCTGTTCGCCGTAGAAGGCGCGCGAGCGGTCGGGGTCGGTGGGGCGGAGCAGGGTCCGGCTGCTGAGTACGTGCACCATGCGTCCCGAGCGTAGTGGCGGGCGCCGGCGGCGTTACGCTCATCGGTGCCCGCGACGCGCCCGAGAACGAACCGGAGACGCCCCCCATGGACACCGCGCCCAGCCGACTGACCTACCGCGACGCCACCGCCGCCGACGTGGACGCTCTCGTGGCGCTCATAGAGTCCGCTTACCGGGGCGAGGCCAGCCGGGCAGGCTGGACCACCGAGGCGGACATCCTCCAGGGGCAGCGCACCGACCCGCAGGGTGTGCTGGAGGTCGTCAAGGCGCCGGACAGCCGCCTGCTGACGGTCGAGCGGGAGGGCGGGATCGTGGCCTGCTGCCAGCTCGAGCACCGCGGGACGCACGCCTACTTCGGGATGTTCGCGGTGAGCCCGCCGCTCCAGGGCGAGGGACTGGGCAAGGAGATCATCGCGGAGGCGGAACGGCAGGCCCGGGAGACGTGGGGCGTCACGGAGATGCACATGACCGTGATCTCCGTGCGCGAGGACCTCATCGCCTGGTACGAGCGCCGCGGCTACCGCCGTACGGGAGAGACGACCCCCTTCCCGTACGGCGACGAGCGCTTCGGCATCCCGCAGCGCGACGACCTCCGGTTCGAGCTGCTGGTCAAGCCGCTGGCGTGACGCACACGCGGCCGACCGGCCGCCTCCGGCCGCTCAGGCCGTGAAACGGCCGGTGCGCTTGATCTCCGGGTAGTCGGTCGTGGCGCCGTCCAGGCCCAGGGCGCGCACCAGCCGCAGGTGGTCCTGGGTGTTCACGGTCCAGGAGAAGACGCGCAGCCCCGCCTTGCGGGCCTTCCGCACGATCTCCAGCGTGACCCGGTTGATGTCCAGACACAGGGTCCGCGCCCCGGCCTCAACCGCGCGGTCCACGACCTCGGGGCCGTAGTACTGCGCGACCAGGGCGGTCCGCACGCCCGGCACCAGCCGGGCGATCTCGACGATGGCCTCGTCGTGGAACGAGATCACCTCCACCCGGTCCACCAGGTCCCGGCGGAGCATCACCTCGGCGAGGACGCGCGCGGCCGCCGCGTCCTTGATCTCGGCCTGCAACGGCAGCGACACGGCGTCCAGTGCCTCCTCGAAGACCGGGATCCGCTCACCGCGTCCGGCGTCCAGGGCGCGCAGCTCCTCCAGCGTCTTGTCGGCGATCGCGCCGGTGCCGTCGGTGGTGCGGTCCACGTCGGCGTCGTGCATGACGACGAGCGCGCCGTCCTTGCTCAGGTGCAGGTCCAGTTCGACGACGTCGAGGCCGGCCCGCTCGGCGGCGACGAAGGAGCGCAGGGTGTTCTCGGGTTCGACACCCATCGCTCCGCGGTGACCGATGGTGAGGAAGTTCAAGGCTCGACTCGCTTCCGTCGACGTCGGCGTGGGCAGGGCGCAGCCTAACGGCCCTGCCGGACCGTTTCCCCCGTGCCGCGCCGGGTATACGAACCCGGCGCTCGGCAGGAAAAAATGCGGCGAAGGCCGGGGTGAGGCAGGATAATTTACGGAGCCTCCCCTTGATTGGAGAAACGTCGTATGTCTACGGTGTCGTGACGCTAGCTTCTCCCGTGGAGGATGGGACATGACGGAAATTCTTGTGCAGGTGGGTGCGGAGGAAAGCATTCCTCCGGCGAGCAGGGTGGTTGAGCACCCGGCGTGGCCCGTGCTCAAGGATGCCGTGGAGCAGATCCGGCCATGGCAGTCCGCGGACGGGTCGATCGACTTCGACGCCGAGGGCGCCCCGGCCCCGACCACCGCCGCGGACGCCGTACGCCGGGTCACCGAGGCCGTGCGCGAGCTGTCCCCGCTGCTGCCGCACGACCGCGCCTACCACGAGGCCCTGGTGAGCGACCTCGGCCGCTGGGCCGACGGCGGCTTCCAGGTCCCCGACTTCCTCGACTCGCTGCTGGCCTTCCAGCCCGCCGCGAACCGCGCGGACGGGCTCCAGCACCTGGTCGTCTTCCCGATGTACACGCAGAACGGCAACCCGGACCGCAACCTCGAAGCGGTCGTGCTGCGCATGGTCTGGCCCGACTGGCTGGCCGACCTGGAGCGTACCCGTTACGACAACCCGCTGTTCTGCGGCATCACCTTCGAGGACTTCACGGCCGGCTACGACACCAACTCGGCCGTCCTCTTCCCGGAGACCATCGCCGTGCGCGAGGCCCCCGAACGCTTCTCCTGGGGCGGCATCTTCTGCGACCGCGAGGCCGCCCGCTTCCGCCGCGTCACCGAGGCCGCCGTGGAGCTGCTGGGCCTGGAGCTGCCCGAGGACGTGGCCGCGATGGTCCACGACCAGAAGCGCTGCGAAGAGGCGTTCGTGCTGTGGGACATGGTCCACGACCGCACCCACAGCCACGGTGACCTGCCCTTCGACCCGTTCATGATCAAGCAGCGCCAGCCGTTCTGGATGTACGGCCTGGAGGAGCTGCGCTGCGACCTCACCGCCTTCAAGGAGGCCGTGAAGCTGGCGGACGAGGGCGTCCCGCAGGCCCGCGACGTGCAGTACGCGGTGCTCTTCGACCGCATGTTCCGCTTCCCGGTCACCGGCGAGCGGGTGCGCAACTACGACGGCCTCGGCGGCCAGCTCCTCTTCGCCTACCTGCACAAGCACGACGTCGTCCGCTGGACGGACAACAAGCTCTTCATCGACTGGCAGCGCGCTCCGCAGGTCACCAACCAGCTCTGCGGAGAGATCGAGAAGCTCTACCGCGACGGCATCGACCGTCCGAAGATCGTCCACTGGTTCGCCGGCTACGAGCTGGTCTCCACCTACCTCGCCCCCCACCCCGGCTCCAAGTGGGCCAAGGGCCCCGACGCCCTGGACCTGACCCTCCCGCCGCGCAAACTCGTCGACGACGTGCTTCCCGACGAGTTTCCGCTGAGCATGTTCTACGAGGCCCTGTCCAAGAAGCTCAAGAAGGTGATCGCCTCCACCCGGGGCATCACCGCGGCCGCGGACGGCGCCGAGCGGGCCGCCGCGTGAGCGACGGCGGCAACGGGCAGGAACAGGCACGGCAGACACAGGCTCAGCAGGCTCGGGAGGCGAGGACCATGGGGAACGGGGCGCTCGACGGCGCGGTGATCGCGGTGGCGGGGGCGGGCGGACCGGCCGGAAGGGCCGCGCTGCTGCGGCTCGCCGAGGCGGGTGCGACCGTCGTCGGCGCGGACAACGACCCGCAGCGGCTGGCCGAGGCCGTGGACGCGGCGCGCTACGCGCACGGCGGCGCCACCGTCACGGGCGAGACCGTCGACCTGCTCGACCTGGACTCCACCCGGGCCTGGGCCGACCGCACCGAGAAGGAGTTCGGCCGGATCGACGGCATGGTCCACCTCGTGGGCGGCTGGCGCGGCAGCAAGTCCTTCACCAAGACCGAACTCGGTGACTGGGACCTGCTGGAGAAGCTGCTCGTCCGCACCGTGCAGCACACCTCCCTCGCCTTCCACGAGGCGCTCCAGCGCAGCGACCGCGGCCGCTACGTCCTGATCAGCGCCGCCGGCGCGTCCAGCCCCACCGCGGGCAACGCCGCTTACTCCGCCGCCAAGGCAGCCGCCGAGGCGTGGACGCTGGCCATGGCGGACTACTTCCGCAAGGCGGGGGGCGAGCAGGGGCCGACGTCGGCGGCTGCGATCCTGGTGGTCAAGGCGTTGGTGCACGACGCGATGCGCGCCGAGCGCCCCAACGCGAAGTTCGCGGGCTTCACGGACGTGAGTGACCTCGCCGAGGCCGTCGCCGGAGTCTGGGAGAAGCCCGCCGCGGAAGTGAACGGAAACCGTCTGTGGCTGACCGAGAAGCCGTGAACCCCCCGAAGACCGACGCGCGTCGCCATCACGACCCGGAGGTCCGCGGTTTCGCCAGTGACAACTACGCCGGGGCCCACCCGGAGGTGCTCGCCGCCCTGGCACTGGCTAACGGCGGGCACCAGGTCGCGTACGGCGAGGACGACTACACCGAGAACCTCCAGCGCGTGATCCGCAGCCACTTCGGATCCGGTGCCGAGGCGTTCCCGGTCTTCAACGGCACCGGCGCCAACGTCGTCGCGCTCCAGGCGGTCACCGACCGCTGGGGCGCGGTGATCTGCGCCGAGAGCGCGCACATCAACGTCGACGAGGGCGGCGCCCCCGAGCGCATGGGCGGTCTCAAACTGCTCACCGTCCCGACCCCCGACGGCAAGCTCACCCCCGACCTGATCGACCGGCAGGCGTACGGCTGGGACGACGAGCACCGCGCGATGCCGCAGGTCGTCTCGATCACCCAGAGCACCGAGCTGGGCACCCTCTACACGCCCGACGAGATCCGCGCCATCTGCGAGCACGCCCACGCGCACGGCATGAAGGTGCACCTGGACGGCTCCCGGATAGCCAACGCCGCCGCCTCGCTGAACGTGCCCATGCGCACGTTCACCAACGCGGTCGGCGTCGACCTCCTCTCCCTCGGCGGCACCAAGAACGGCGCCCTGTTCGGCGAGGCGGTCGTGGTGCTGAACCAGGACGCGGTGCGGCACATGAAGCACCTCCGCAAGCTGTCCATGCAGCTCGCCTCCAAGATGCGCTTCGTGTCGGTCCAGTTGGAGGCGCTCCTGGCCAAGGACCTGTGGCTGCGCAACGCCCGGCACTCCAACGAGATGGCCCAGCGTCTGGCCGAGGGCGTGCGCGCCGTGCACGGTGTGGAGATCCTCTACCCGGTGCAGGCCAACGCGGTCTTCGCCCGCCTGCCGCACGAGGTGAGCGAGCGCCTGCAGAAGCGCTTCCGCTTCTACTTCTGGGACGAGGCCGCCGGGGACGTGCGCTGGATGTGCGCCTTCGACACCACCGAGGGCGACGTCGACGCGTTCGTGGCCGCCGTCAAGGAGGAGATGGCGCGCTGACGAGACCCGCTCGGGTTACCACTCGCTTTGCATAGATATGCGGTCTCCTGAAAAGTCATTGACTGACGGGTGATCGCATTTCTATGCTCTGCGGGCATGGAGCTGATCCAGAAGACCTCTGACCTGTCCGCCTATCTCGCCGCCGACGAGGCCATCAACCACGAGCACCCGTATGTGCGCGAGGTGGCCGGCCGGCTCGCCAGGGAGGCGGAGGACTCGTATGCCTATGCGCGGCTGGCGTTCGAGTTCGTGCGCGACACCATCCCGCACTCGCAGGACTCGGGGGACCCGCGCGTCACCTGGCGGGCCTCCGACGTCCTGGAGCAGCGCACCGGCATCTGCTACGCCAAGGCCCACGCGCTGGCCGCGCTCCTGCGGGCCGAGGACATCCCCACGGCGCTGTGCTACCAGCGGCTCGACGTGGTGCACGGGCTGGTCGCCGTGCGCCTGGACGGCGCCTGGCACCGGCAGGATCCGCGCGGGAACAAGCCCGGCGTGAACGCGCGGTTCTCCCTGGGGACGGAGCGGCTGGCCTTCGCGCCGGACCGCGCGGCGGGCGAGGCGGACCTTCCGGAGCTGTACGCGGCACCGCATCCGAAGGTGCTGGACGTCCTCAAGGCGGCCGCCGACCGCCCGCACCTGTGGGAGAGCCTCCCCGCCGCCCTGTGAAACGCCCGGCTCAGTGCGCCTGCGCCGTGCGCAGCTGCTCGGGTGTCGGCGCCGTGCCGCCGAGGTGGGCCGGCATCCACCAGGTGTCGTCAGCCCCCTTGGGGCGCACCGGGTAGGCGCGCTGGGCCGCCTCCAGCAGTTCCTGCACCCGCTCGCGCAGCCGCCGGGTGATGGCGCCCGCGTACTGCTCCCGCGAGGCCTCCATCGCCTCGCCGACCCGGATGGTGATGGGGGTGTGGCTGCGCTTGAAGTTGCGCGGGTGGCCCTTGGTCCACAGCCGCTGAGTACCCCACAGTGCCATGGGGACCAGCGGCACGCCCGCTTCCTGCGCGAGCCGCGCGGCTCCCGACTTGAAGCTCTTCAGGGTGAACGACTCGGAGATCGTCGCCTCCGGGAAGACCCCGACGATCTCGCCGGACTTGAGGGAGTCGAGGGCGTGGGCGTACGCCGCCTCGCCCTGTTTGCGGTCCACCGGGATGTGCCTCATCCCGCGCATCAGCGGGCCGGAGATGCGGTGCCGGAAGACCGACTCCTTCGCCATGAAGCGCACCAGCCGCTTCTGCGGCAGCGCGGCCAGGCCGTCGAAGATGAAGTCCAGGTAGCTGATGTGGTTGCTCACCAGTACGGCGCCGCCCGTGCGCGGGATGTTCTCCGACCCACGGCAGTCGATCTTGAGGTCCCACACCTTGAACATGGTGCGGGCGAGACCGATGACCGGACGGTAGACGAGTTCTGCCATGGGCGGGTCGGACCCTTCCTTGTCAGCCTGGGAAGGGGGCTCCCAGTCGAAAGTTACGCAGCCGTAGGTTTACGGCTTGTCGCCGATCGTGCCCCAAGAACGGCCGGTGTACCAGCCTTGGTGCCCGGGTGCGGCGAGATCCTCATCACTCACCCGGCCGTTTCGTGGCCGAAATGCGACGGTGGGCGGGAATCCGGGCCGCTTCGGCGGCGCTGACTTCGACGGGACGGGATCGGCGGCACGCGGGGTACGCGTGCCCACGGCGGCCGCTGTGGCGGCGGAACGGAGTGCGCTGGTGCGCGAGCAGGACGACGGCGGGCGGCCGGAGGCCGTCGCCCCGCGGCTGGACGCGGCCGACCTGGGCGCCGAACTCGGAGCCCGCGCCACGCTCGTGCAGTTCTCCAGCGCCTTCTGCGCGCCCTGCCGGGCCACCCGGCGCGTGCTCGGCGAGGTGGCCGGCATGGTCCCCGGTGTCGCCCACGTCGAGATCGACGCCGAGGGCCACCTGGAACTGGTCCGCGCTCTCGACGTCCTCAAGACCCCCACCGTGCTGGTGCTCGACGCCGACGGCCGTGTCGTACGGCGTGCCGTCGGGCAGCCGCGCACGGCGGACGTGATCGCCGCGCTGGGCGAGGCGGTGTGACGAGTGCCACCTCGGTGGTGAGGTCTTCTCCACAGCTTCGAGATCCGGGACGTAATTGACTGTGTGTGCCATCCGTCGTCAGCCCGCCCCCGTGCCCCGCTCCGGGCTCCCGGGGCCGAGGCGCACCACAGAAGGACCAGCCCCAATGACGGCCACACCGGACCTCGCCGCGCCACGGCCCGCCACCGACGACCTGCTGCGGTCCGTCTTCCGGCGGCACGCGGCGGGCGTCGCCGTGATCACCGCGCGGGGGTCCGGCGGTCCGGCCGGTTTCACGGCCACGTCCCTCACCTCCGTCTCCGCCCGCCCGCCGCTGCTCTCCTTCGGCATCGGCACCGGCTCCTCCTGCTGGCCCGCGGTGTCCGAGGCGGAGTACGTCGGCGTCCACGTGCTCGGCGAGCACCAGGAGGAGCTGGCGGCCACCTTCGCCCGCAGCGGCGCCGACCGCTTCGCGGCGCCCACCGCCTGGCGGGAGGGACCCGAGGGCGTTCCCGTGCTGGACGGCGTACTCGCCTGGCTCCTGTGCCGTGTGGTGGGCCGGGTGCCCGCGGGGGACCACCGGATCGTGCTGGCGGAGGTCCTGCTCGGCGACGCCACCGGTGCCGGCGAGCCGCTGCTGTATCACCAGGGGCGTTACCGGGGCCTGCGCGACTGACCGGCCAGCGGGACGCCTTCTGCGAAGGCGTCGAGTTCCGGTTACGCTGCGTTGCGAAGGTCACAGTTCAAAGCGCTTGCTTAGCGGGCAGGAACTGGGTGTACTGACGAGTAATATTCCGGGCGGAGCGCGGGTCGCCCCGACCGGGATCGGCCGCTTGGGGCGCCTATGCTGCCTGCAAGAGGCAGCACTGGAAATGTCGACGCAGTAGGAGAGCCGGCGTGAGCTTGAGGATCGTTGTCACTGTGAAGTACGTGCCCGACGCCACTGGCGACCGGCACTTCGCCGATGACCTGACCGTCGACCGGGACGACGTGGACGGTCTGCTCTCCGAGCTGGACGAGTACGCGGTCGAGCAGGCGCTGCAGATCTCCGAGAATTCCGACGACGACGTCGAGGTCACCGTCCTGACCGTGGGCCCCGAGGACGCCAAGGACGCCCTGCGCAAGGCGCTGTCCATGGGTGCCGACAAGGCGATCCACGTCGAGGACGACGACCTGCACGGCACCGACGCCATCGGCACCTCCCTGGTCCTGGCCAAGGCCGTCGAGAAGGCCGGCTACGACCTGGTCGTCTCCGGCATGGCCTCCACCGACGGCACCATGGGCGTCGTCCCCGCGCTGCTCGCCGAGCGCCTGGGCGTGCCGCAGGTGACGCTGCTGTCCGAGGTCTCGGTCGAGGGCGGCACGGTCAAGGGGCGCCGGGACGGCGACTCGGCCACGGAGCAGCTTCAGGCCTCCCTGCCGGCGGTCGTGTCGGTCACCGACCAGTCGGGCGAGGCGCGTTACCCGTCCTTCAAGGGCATCATGGCGGCCAAGAAGAAGCCGGTGGAGTCCTGGGACCTGTCCGACCTCGACATCGACGAGGACGAGGTCGGCCTGGAGAACGCCTACACGGTCGTCGAGTCGGCCGCCGAGCGTCCGGCGCGCACCGCGGGCACGATCGTCAAGGACGAGGGCGAGGGCGGCAAGCAGCTCGCCGAGTTCCTGGCGGGCCAGAAGTTCATCTGAGCCCCGCCCCGCTGACCGCCCCTCATCTTTCGCAAGCAGGAGAGAAGAAGTCCCATGGCTGAAGTTCTCGTCTACGTCGATCACGTGGACGGTGCCGTCCGCAAGCCGACCCTGGAGCTGCTGACGCTCGCCCGCCGCGTCGGCGAGCCCGTCGCCGTCGCGCTGGGCGCCGGTGCCGGTGACACCGCCGCCGCGCTCGCCGAGCACGGTGCGGTGAAGGTCCTCACCCACGAGGCCGCCGAGTACGCCGACTACCTGGTGGTGCCGAAGGTCGACGCCCTCCAGGCCGCCGTCGAGGCCGTCTCCCCGGCCGCCGTGCTGGTCCCGTCCTCCGCCGAGGGCAAGGAGATCGCCGCGCGCCTGGCGCTGCGCCTGGGCTCGGGCATCATCACCGACGCCGTCGACCTGGAGTCCGGCGACGAGGGCCCGGTGGCCACCCAGTCGGTGTTCGCCGCCGCCTTCACCACCAAGTCCCGCGTCTCCAAGGGCACCCCGGTCATCACGGTCAAGCCGAACTCGGCCGCCGTGGAGCCCGCCCCGGCCGCCGGCGCCGTCGAGGCCCTGTCGGTCACCTTCTCCGCCGCCGCGACCGGCACCAAGGTCACCTCGCGCACGCCGCGCGAGTCGACCGGCCGTCCGGAGCTGACCGAGGCCGCGATCGTCGTCTCCGGCGGCCGCGGTGTCAACGGCGCGGAGAACTTCGCGATCATCGAGGCCCTCGCCGACTCGCTCGGTGCGGCCGTCGGCGCCTCGCGCGCCGCGGTGGACGCGGGCTGGTACCCGCACACCAACCAGGTGGGCCAGACCGGCAAGTCGGTCTCCCCGCAGCTGTACATCGCCTCCGGCATCTCCGGCGCGATCCAGCACCGGGCCGGCATGCAGACCTCGAAGACGATCGTGGCGATCAACAAGGACGCCGAGGCCCCGATCTTCGAGCTGGTCGACTACGGCGTCGTCGGCGACCTCTTCGACGTCGTCCCGCAGCTCACCGAGGAAGTGAAGTCCCGCAAGGGCTGACCCTCCCGGCGCAACGCCGTGCCGAGGCCCCCGCGACCGTCCATGGTCGCGGGGGCCTCGGCGTCTGCGCAGGATGGGTGTTGACCGGCGGGAGACCGACAGATAACTTCGCACTACGGATAACTGATTCCGTTCAGCGGAAAAATGAACATCAGGAGGGTGTCGGATGGGTCAGCAGGAGAAGGTGGCGACGAGCCTCGCGGGCGCCGTCGGCGAGGAGATCAGTGCCTCCCTCGCGCCGGTCGACGCGGAGCTGGAGCGCCGCTACCCCGGAGACCCGGGCACCCGCCAGCCCGTCCACACCGTCTACGTCCCCGGTGACGTCTTCGCCGCCGGCACCATCCGCTCCTGGGGCGACCAGGCCCTCGCCGCGCTCGACGAACACGCCCCGGACGCCGCCTCCTTCGCCGCCGTCCTCGGCCTCGCCGACGACCTCGCCGAGCCCGTGTACACCCGCGTGCGCGCCAAGCTGGAGCGCGAGCCGATCGAGGACCTGCGCGTCGACTTCGAGGACGGCTACGGCAACCGTACGGACGCCGAGGAGGACGAGGCGGCCGCCCGCGCCGCCCGGCTGGTCGCCGAGGCGTACGAGCAGGGCACGGCGGCCCCGTACATGGGCATCCGCATGAAGTGCATGGAGGCTCCGGTGCGCGCCCGGGGCATCCGCACCCTGGACGTCTTCCTCAGCGGCCTGATGGAGGCCGGCGGCCTGCCCGACGGCCTCGTCCTCACCCTGCCCAAGGTGACCTACCCCGAGCAGGTCACCGCCATGGTGCGGCTCCTGGAGGCGTTCGAGAAGGCGCGCGGCCTCACGCCCGGCCGGATCGGCTTCGAGATCCAGATCGAGACCAGCCAGTCCATCCTCGCCGCCGACGGCACCGCCACCGTCGCCCGCATGATCCAGGCCGCCGAGGGCCGTGCCACCGGCCTGCACTACGGCACCTTCGACTACAGCGCCTGCCTCGGCGTCTCCGCCGCCCACCAGGCCAGCGACCACCCGGCCGCCGACCACGCCAAGGCGGTCATGCAGGTCGCCGCCGCCGGCACCGGCGTACGCGTCTCGGACGGCTCGACCAACGTCCTGCCGGTCGGACCCACCGCCCAGGTCCACGACGCCTGGCGCCTGCACTACGGCCTCACCCGCCGCGCCCTGGCCCGCGCGTACTACCAGGGCTGGGACATGCACCCCGGCCACATCCCCACCCGGTACGCGGCCGTCTTCGCCTTCTACCGCGAGGGGTTCGAGCAGGCCGCCGCCCGTCTCGCCCGCTACGCCAACCGCACCGGCGGCGACGTCATGGACGAGCCCGCCACCGCCAAGGCCCTCAGCGGCTACCTGCTGCGCGGTCTGGACTGCGGCGCCCTCGACATCGGCGAGGTCGCCCGCCTGACCGGCCTGACCCGCGCCGACCTGGAGGGCTTCTCGGGCCCGCGGCGCGGCGACCTCACGGCATCGGCGCAGTAGGGTCCGCCGACGGCGTCCGGCCCCCGGCGAAGGGCTCCCCGGGCACCGCGCCCGCGTACCGCTCCAGGCCGGACGCCGTCACCCGCCCCTCCTCGGCGAACAGCCGCGTCCCCCGGTCGCACAGCCGCCGGTCCGCGCGTGCCCGCGCACAGAACTCCTCCGGCGTCCTGCCGAACAGCTTCCGCAGCCGGGCCGACCCGTGCAGCAACTCGGTGATCAGGGGCCGCTGCTCGCCCGGGTGCCGGCGGGGCGCGCCGGTGCCGTCGTGCAGGACGCCGTGGCGGTTGACGTACGCGTACACGCCGGCCAGTACCGAGCCGTCCCCCGGTTCGACGCGGACGTCCGGCGCGGGCAGCCGGACGCGGTCGAAGTTGCCGCCCGCCATCGGCACGCCCTCGCTGGCGTCGATCACCGCGAGCTGCTCGGCGTCGAGCCACAGGACGAACAGCTCCCGTACGACGCCGGGGGCGCCCACCGGTGAGGCGGACACGTAGCCCATGCGGCTCACGTGCGCGGAGACGCCGATGTCCAGCCCGGTGACCCGCGACCGGACCATCGGGACCGGAGAGTCGATCCCGAACTCGGCCATCTTGTGCCGCAGTTGGGCCGGGCTCGCGTTGGAGCCGATCGCCAGCACCGGGATCCGGCCGTCCTCCCCCTCCCACTCCTCGCGCGCCGGTTGGTCCAGCGGCAGCAGCCGGTCCCCGACCAGCAGCCCGGACTCGCGGGGCCACGCGCCCGGATACAGCAGCGGCTCCTCGCGCGGCACCCCGTCCAGCCCGAGCGCCCGCAGCGTGCGGTCCTCGCCGGGCGGCACCGCCGCGGGTGAGCGGCCTTCGCTCGGTGGTGGGGACACGGTGTGCTTCCTCCCGACGGTGGGGGTGGGACGGGGCGTCGGCCGCCCGTGCCCGGGCCGGGTCCTGGCGGCCCACGCCGGTGCGGTCGTCCGCCGTTCGCCGGCTCAGTCGGCCGGCGGCAGCTCGCCCGAGCCCCGGGTGACCAGCCTGGTCGGCAGCTCGATGCGGTCGGGGGCGAGGAGAGTGCCGTCCAGCTGACGGAAGAGCCGCTCGGCGGCGGTGCGGCCGAGGGCGGCGGCGTCCTGCGCGACCACGGTGACGCCCGGCCGGAGCAGGTCGGCCAGCTCGATGTCGTCGAAGCCGACCAGGGCCACCCCCCGGGTGTGCTCGGC
Organism: Streptomyces sp. CCM_MD2014; assembly: GCF_000772045.1. Classification (GTDB taxonomy): domain Bacteria; phylum Actinomycetota; class Actinomycetes; order Streptomycetales; family Streptomycetaceae; genus Streptomyces; species Streptomyces salinarius. The sequence continues at coordinate 7,593,560 of NZ_CP009754.1, forward strand.
CAGGACCCGGATCACGGTGACCGTCACCCGGTTGTTGCCCGTGAAGATCGCGGTCACCGGGTGCGGGTCGGCGAGCATCTCCTCGGCCGCCCGCCGCACCCGCACGGGGTCGGTGACACCCAGGGACATCCAGGAGTCCTTGACCGGTATGCCCGCGTCCTCCATCGCGGCCCGGTAGCCGCGCAGCCGCTCGGCGGCCGTGTGGATGCGGGGCATGTCGCCGATGAAGCCGATCCTGCGGTGCCCGTGCGCGATCAGGTGGGCCACGCCGTCGCGGGCACCGCCGAAGTTGTCGGAGACCACCACGTCCGCGTCGATCTGCCCCGCCGGGCGGTCCACGAACACCGTGGCGACGCCCGCCTTCAGCTCGGGCTCCAGATACCGGTGGTCGTCCCCGGCGGGGATCACGACCAGCCCGTCCACGCGGCGTGCGCACAGCGCCAGCACCAGCTCCTGCTCGCGGTCCGGGTCCTCCGCGCTCGACCCGTTGATCAGCAGGGCGCCGTGGGCGCGGGCCACCTCCTCGACGGCGCGGCTGAGCGGCCCGTAGAACGGGTCGGCCAGATCCTCCAGGACCAGGCCGATGCTCGCGGTGCGGCCCTTGCGCAGGACCCGTGCGCTGTCGTTGCGGCGGAAGCCCAGCGCGTCGATGGCCTCCTGGACGCGGCGCTCGGTCTCCGGGGTGACGCCGGGCTCCCCGTTGACCACCCGGGAGACGGTCTTGAGGCCGACACCCGCCCGGGCGGCGACGTCCTTCATCGTCGGGCGGTTGCCGTAACGGTTCCCGGGGAGGCGGTCTGCGCGGCGGGTCGTGTCGGGCACGATGCGGTGTCCTGTCCTGTCGTCCACGGGAATGCGTCGGCTCCTGCTGTCCAGGGGGGATGTGTCGGTGATGGGCTTGTATGAGGATGTGGCGTCGAGCATAGAGCCTGGACAACGTTGTCAGATGCGGGAGACACTGTCCATCGCACTCTCCGGCCCTCGTCCCCACCGCGGGGCCGGTCGCCGCGCGCTCTTGTGTACGGCTTTATCGCTTTCGGTCCGACGGGGAGATCCGACTCTGATGCACACCGACCTCGTGGCAGCGCTGGACATCGGCGGCACCAAGATCGCCGGCGCGCTGGTGGACGGCCACGGCCGTATCCAGGCGCGCGCACAGCGTGCGACACCCGCCCGGCAGGACGGTGACACCGTGATGGGGGCCGTCGAAGCCGTCCTCGCGGAGCTGACCGCGTCGCCCCTGTGGGGCAGGGCCACGGCCGTCGGCATCGGCAGCGCGGGCCCGGTGGACGCCTCGGCCGGTACGGTCAGTCCGGTGAACGTGCCCGGCTGGCGCGACTACCCGCTGGTCCGGCGGGTCCGGGACGCCGTGGGCGGTCTGCCCGTGGAGCTGATCGGGGACGGGGTGGCCATCACGGCCGCCGAACACTGGCAGGGCGCCGCCCGAGGGCACGACAACGCGCTGTGCATGGTGGTGTCGACGGGCGTCGGAGGCGGTCTGGTGCTGGGCGGCCGGCTGCACCCCGGACCGACCGGCAACGCCGGCCACATCGGGCACATCAGCGTCGACCTGGACGGCGACCCCTGTCCGTGCGGTGCGCGCGGCTGCGTGGAGCGCATAGCGAGCGGCCCCAACATCGCCCGCCGCGCCCTCGACGCCGGCTGGCTGCCCGGCCCGGACGGCGACACCTCCGCCGCCGCGGTCGCCGCCGCCGCCCGACGGGGCGACCCCGTCGCCGTCGCCTCCTTCGAGCGGGCCGCGCAGGCGCTGGCCGCCGGCATCGCGGCCACCGCGACCCTCGTCGAGATCGACATCGCCGTGGTCGGCGGGGGCGTCGGGAAGGCGGGAGAGGTCCTCTTCGCCCCCCTGCGCAAGGCGCTCACCGACTACGCGACGCTGTCCTTCGTGCAGCGGCTGGTGGTCGTGCCCGCCCAGATGGGCACGGACGCCGGACTGGTCGGCGCGGCCGCGGCGGCCCTGTCACGGACGGCGAGCGCGACGGCCGCGCACGTCTGAGTGCGGGGACGCGGCGGGGACGCGTCCGAGATGAACGGCGGTGCGACGGGCGGGCGTGTCGGAGGGCGGCGGTGTGCCGGGTGCGCGTCCGGTCACGACGCTGTGACGGCCGCGGACGTCTGGGTGCGGGGATGCGGCGGGGGCGCGTGCGAGATGAACGGCGGTGCGACGGGCGGGCGTGTCGGAGGGCGGCGGTGTGCCGGGTGCGCGTCCGGTCACGACGCTGTGACGGCCGCGGACGTCTGGGTGCGGGGATGCGGCGGGGGCGCGTCCGAGATGAACGGCGGTGCGACGGGCGGGCGTGTCGGAGGGTGGCGGTGTGCCGGGTGCGCGTCCGGTCACGACGCTGTGACGGCCGCGCACGTCTGGGCGCGGTGGTGGTGCCGTGGCCCCGGGCACGTCGTAGTGCGGTGGCGTGACGGCCGGACGTGTCCGAGGGGCGTGTGGCGGCGCGCACGCGCGTCCGAACCGGGCGGTGCGGCCCTCACGCGTGCCTGAGCCGGGGAGCCGACGGGAGTCCGCGGGAGCCGGTGTGTTCGCGGGCTTTCCGGGCCGTGCCCGTGACCCCGGCGCGTCGGCGTAGTTGAACGGGGCATGAAGAAGCGCAGCATGCTCGCCCTCGCCTCCCTGGCCACCGGCTTCGTCGTCGCGGCCGTCAGCCCGTCCCACGCCGCCCCGAGCGACCTCCCGCTCAGTCTCGACGTGGACGACACCGTCAGCAGCCTGCAGGACACCGTCGCGACCGACAGCCTGACCCTGGACAAGGACGCCCTGGGACCGCTGGGCTGACGCCCTCGGCCGGGGCGTCCCGCCCTGCCCGGACCTCAAGGCGCCGGTGCCCCGGAGGGGCGCCGGCGCCGTTGTCATATGCCCTTTCGCGCGGCCTCAACTCCGCCTGGTTTCCGTGGCAGGGTGAAGCGGGCAAGCCACAGGGGGCCAACGGAAGAGGGGGACCTGTGACCGTCGTCTGGATCAACGGCGCGTTCGGTGCGGGGAAGACCACCACCGCACGGGAACTGATCGAACTGATCCCGAACAGCACGCTCTTCGACCCCGAGGTCATCGGCGGGGCGCTCGCGCACCTCCTGCCGCCCAAACGCCTGGCCGAGGTGGGCGACTTCCAGGACCTGCCGATCTGGCGCCGACTGGTGATCGACACGGCGGCCGCGCTCCTCGCCGACCTCGGCGGGACGCTCGTGGTGCCGATGACCCTGCTGCGCCAGGAGTACCGGGACGAGATCTTCGGCGGTCTCGCCGCCCGCCGGATCGACGTCCGGCACATCCTGCTGGCCCCGGCCGAAACGATCCTGCGGGACCGAATAGCGAGCCGCGAGACACCCGAGGACCTGCCGGACGGCGAGATGCGGGTACGGCAGTGGTCCTACGACCACATCGAGCCCTACCGCGCGGCCCTCGCCTCCTGGCTCACCGCCGACGCCCATCCCGTCGACACCGGCGCCCTCACCCCGTACGAGGCCGCCGTCCGGGTCGCCGAGGCCGTCGGCACGGGCGCCGTGCCGGTCTGCGAGATCGTGCAGACACCGGAACCCACCGGTGAGACCGTCGCCGCCGGCGTCCTGCTCTTCGACGACCGGGACCGGGTCCTGCTCGTCGACCCCACCTACAAACCCGGCTGGGAGTTCCCCGGCGGCGTGGTCGAACCAGGCGAGGCGCCCGCCCGCGCCGGTATGCGCGAGGTCGCCGAGGAGACCGGCCTCGACCTGCGGGACGTGCCCGCCCTGCTGGTCGTCGACTGGGAACCCCCGGCGCCCCCCGCCCACGGCGGTCTGCGGCTGCTCTTCGACGGCGGCCGGCTCGACTCCGCGGACGCCGACCGGGTCCTGCTGCCCGGCGCCGAGCTGCGCGCCTGGCGCTTCGCCACCGAGGACGAGGCCGCCGCTCTGCTGCCCCCGGCCCGCTACGAGCGCCTGCGCTGGGCGCTGAGGGCACGCGAGCGCGGCGCCGCCCACTACCTGGAGGCGGGCACGCCGGTCGGCTGAGGCCGGCGCGGGGCCCCGCCGTGCGGCGAAGCCCCTGCCGACGGCGGAACGCGCGACGGGCGCGGGCTCAGCTCGCCGCGTAGTTGCGCAGGAAGTGGGCCTCGGCCACCGACAGCCGCTCCAGTTCCTCGGGGGAGACGCTCTCGTTCACGGCATGGATCTGGGCCTCCGGCTCGCTCAGGCCGATCAGCAGGATCTCCGCCTGCGGGTAGAGGGCCGCCAGGGTGTTGCACAGCGGGATGGAGCCGCCCTGACCGGCGTACTGCATCTCCTCACCCGGGTACGCCACCGCCATCGCGTCCGCCATGGCCTGGTACGCCGGGCTCGTGGTGTCGGCGCGGAACGCCTGGCCCTGGCCGATCTGCTCGACGGCGACCCGGGCACCCCACGGCGTGTGCGTCTCCAGGTGGGCCTGGAGCAGCTTGGTGGCCTCGGCCGCGTCCACGCCCGGCGGCACCCGCAGGCTCACCAGCGCCCGGGCGCCCGCCTGCACCGACGGGGTGGCGCCGACGACCGGCGGGCAGTCGATGCCGAGCACCGTGACGGCGGGCCGCGCCCAGATCCGGTCGGCGACCGAACCGGAACCGATCAGCTCCACGCCGTCCAGCACGCGCGCGTCCTTGCGGAACTGCTCCTCGTCGTAGGCCAGCCCCTCCCAGGTGCTGTCCGCCGCCAGACCGTCGACGGTCGTCGAGCCGTCCTCGGCGCGCAGCGAGTCCAGTACGCGGATCAGGGCGGCCAGCGCGTCGGGCGCCGCACCGCCGAACTGACCGGAGTGCAGGTTGCCTTCGAGCGTGTCGACCTTCACGCGCAGCAGCGTCATGCCGCGCAGCGTGGAGGTGACCGTCGGCAGGCCGACGCGGAAGTTGCCCGCGTCGCCGATGACGATGGTGTCGGCGGCCAGCAGCTCCGGGTGCGCCTCGGCGTACCGCTCCAGGCCGCCCGTGCCCTGCTCCTCGGAGCCCTCGGCGATCACCTTCACGTGCACCGGCACGCCGCCGTTCGCCTTCAGCGCGCGCAGCGCCAGCAGGTGCATCAGCACACCGCCCTTGCAGTCCGCGGCGCCGCGCCCGTACCAGCGGCCGTCGCGCTCGGTCAGCTCGAACGGCGGCGTGACCCAGCCCGCCTCGTCCAGCGGCGGCTGCACGTCGTAGTGGGCGTAGAGCAGCACCGTCTTCGCGCCCTCGGGTCCCGGCAGGTACCCGTAGACCGACTGCGTGCCGTCCGGCGTGTCCAGCAGGGCCACGTCCTCGAAGCCCTCGGCGCGCAGGGCCGTCGCTATCCAGTCGGCGGCACCCTCGCTCTCGCTGCGCGGGAACTGGTCGAAGTCGGCCACCGATTTGAAGGCCACCAGCGCGGCGAGTTCCTCCTTCGCGCGGGGCATCAGCGAAGCGACGGTCTCGGCGACCGGATTCGGCGACATGGGCACGCTCCTTGTGGGTGCGACGTTGTACCAAGGAGTACTTGGAATGACGGGCCGATCCTCCCACAGTGGCCTGCGGCGATGCCCGCCGTAGGATGCGGGGGTCAGGTGCGGCATGCGGTTTGATCGGAGCAGTAGACCATCGTGAGCAGCGAGAACTCTTCGGCGGACGACGCGCGTCAGGTCTGGGACGTGGTCGTGGTGGGCGCGGGACCGGCGGGGGCCTCGGCCGCCTACGCGGCGGCGGTCGCGGGGCGGCGCGTCCTGTTGCTGGAGAAGGCCGAGCTGCCCCGCTACAAAACGTGCGGCGGCGGCATCATCGGCCCCTCGCGCGACACCCTCCCGCCCGGCTTCGAGCTGCCCTTCCAGGACCGTGTGCACGCGGTGACCTTCTCGAACAACGGGCGCTTCACCCGGACCCGGCGCTCCCGGCAGATGCTGTTCGGGCTGATCAACCGGCCGGAGTTCGACCTGCAGCTCGTCGAGCACGCCCAGAAGGCGGGCGCCGAACTGCGCACCGGGGCGACGGTGACCCGGGTGGAGCAGCACGGGTCGGCGGTCCCGGACCGGCGCACGGTCGCCGTCGTCCTCCAGGGCGGCGAGACCCTGCTGGCCCGCGCCGTCGTCGGCGCGGACGGCAGTGCCAGCCGGATAGGCGCGCACGTCGGGGTGAAGCTCGACCAGGTCGATCTCGGCCTGGAGGCGGAGATCCCGGTGCCCGAGACGGTCGCCGAGGACTGGAAGGGCCGGGTGCTCATCGACTGGGGCCCCATCCCCGGCAGTTACGGCTGGGTCTTCCCCAAGGGCGACACGCTCACCGTCGGTGTGATCTCGGCGCGCGGCGAGGGCGCGGCGACCAAGCGGTACCTGGAGGACTTCGTCGCCCGGCTCGGGCTGGCCGGATTCGAGCCCAGCATCTCCTCCGGCCACCTGACCCGCTGCCGCGCGGACGACTCGCCGCTCTCGCGCGGCCGGGTCCTGGTGTGCGGGGACGCGGCCGGGCTCCTGGAGCCGTGGACCCGCGAGGGCATCTCCTTCGCACTGCGCTCGGGACGGCTCGCGGGGGAGTGGGCGGTGCGCATCTCCGAGGCGCACGACGCCGTGGACGCCCGCAAGCAGGCCCTGAACTACGCGTTCGCCATCAAGGCCGGTCTCGGCGTGGAGATGGGCGTCGGCAAGCGGATGCTGGCGGTGTTCGAGCGCCGGCCCGGGCTCTTCCACGCGGCCCTGACCGGGTTCCGCCCGGCCTGGAAGGCGTTCAAGGACATCACACAGGGCTCGACCTCGCTGGGCGAGCTGGTCCGCAGCCACCCGCTCGCGCAGCGGGCGCTGGCGGCGATGGACCGGCGCCCCGACCCGGCCGCGCAGCCCGACCCGTCCGCCGCGCCCGCGCCGGCCAAGGCGTCCGACCGGTCCACGGGGGACGCGACCGGCACCTGACCGTCGGCTTCCGGCCGTCGGCGGCGCGTCACCGCCCGGGACCACGGTGTCCGGTGCCGCCTCGGGGTCCAGGGGACTCCGCGGCCGGTGAGACGTACTTCGCCGGGAGTACGTGCGATGACCACGCGCGGGTGACGCCGCCCGGCGTGCCCGGCGTCTAGCGTGGCGGACATGGACGGACAGCACGATCCCGGGGGCCGGGCACCGCGGTGGTGGCGGCACGGGCCCGCGTGGTGGGACCGGCGGGGCGACGAGGAGCGCCACCCCCGGTGGCCCTGGCGCTCCACCGTGCTCATCACGGCGTTCGTGCTGTTCGGCTCGAACTTCGCCGCCCACGCGCAGGCGGGGGAGCGGGCGGCCCTGGACCCCTTCGCGCGCGTGCTGCTGTTCGTGACGGGCGCCGCCCTGCTGTGGCGGCAGCGGTACCCGGTGCCGGTCGTCTTCGGCACGGCGGTCACCACCCTGGTCTATCTGGGGGCCGGATACCCGTACGGCCCGGTGTTCGTCGCCGTCGCCGTGGCCTGCTTCAGCGCCGTCGTCGCCGGGCACCGCAAGGCGGCCTGGGCGGCGATGGGGACGCTGTGGGCCGGGCACGCCCTGGTGGCGCACTGGCTCTACCGGTGGCTGCCGCCGTCCGGGGACTCCGCCGCGTCGTGGGGGCAGGAGCTCGTGATCGCCACCTGGGTGGTGGCCGTCGCGGCCCTGTCGGAACTGGCCCGGGCCCGCCGCGAGCAGTGGGCACGGGAGCGGGCGGAGCGGGCACAGGCGGCACGCCGGCGCGCGGACGAGGAGCGGCTGCGGATCGCCCGCGAGCTGCACGACGTCCTCGCGCACAGCATTTCCGTCATCAACGTGCAGGCCGGTGTCGGACTGGCCCTCCTGGACACCGACCCGGAACAGGCCCGCACCGCGCTCACCACCATCAAGGACCAGAGCAAGGAGGCGCTCGGCGAGGTGCGGCAGGTACTCGACACCCTGCGCAGCCCGGGGGACGCGCCGCGCGCTCCGGCTCCCGGCCTCGGCCGGCTCCCCGAACTGGTCGAGCAGGCGGCGAGCGCGGGCCTCACCGTCGAGGTGGCGGGGAAAGCGCCGCGCCTGTCGCCCGGTACCGACCTGGCCGCGTTCCGCATCGTGCAGGAGGCGCTCACCAACGTCGTACGGCACTCGGGTTCCCGGCGCGCGCACGTCCGCCTCGACCGGGACGGGAGCACGCTGCTGCTGCGCGTCGACGACGACGGCCCCGCGACGGGTGCCGAGGCGGGCGGCAGCGGCAACGGGCTGGCCGGCATGCGGGAGCGCGCGGCGGCCCTCGGTGGCACCATCGATGCGGGCCCGCGTCCCGACGGCGGCTTCCGGGTGCTGGCGGCCCTGCCGATCGACGTGAAGCACACGACACGCGCCAAGGAGGAAGACCGGTGATCCGCGTACTGCTCGCCGACGACCAGTCGTTGGTACGGGCCGGCTTCCGGGCGCTGCTGGACGCGCAGTCGGACATCGAGGTGGTCGGGGAGGCCGCCGACGGCCGGGAGGCGGTGCGCTCGATCCGCGAACTGCGTCCCGACGTCGTCCTCATGGACATCCGCATGCCCCTGCTGGACGGCCTCGCGGCGACCCGCGAGGTCACCGGCGACCCGGGGTTGCGCGACGTGAAGGTGGTCATGCTCACCACCTTCGAACTCGACGAGTACGTCTTCGAGGCGATCCGCTCCGGCGCCTCCGGCTTCCTGGTCAAGGACACCGAACCCGAGGAACTCCTGCGCGCCGTGCGGGCCGTGGTGGACGGCGACGCGCTGCTCTCACCCGGGGTGACCCGCCGGCTGATCGCCGAGTTCGCGGCCCGCTCCAAGGAACCCGCGGCGGCCGCCGGGATGGCCCGGCTGACCGAGCGGGAGCGCGAGGTGATGGCGCTGGTCGGCATCGGACTGTCCAACGAGGAGATCGCCCGCCGGCTGGTCGTCAGCCCGCTGACCGCCAAGACCCACGTCAGCCGCACCATGGTGAAGCTGGGCGCCCGCGACCGGGCCCAACTGGTCGTCCTCGCCTACGAGTCGGGGCTCGTACGCCCGGGCTGGCTCGGCTGACCGCCGCGCGCGAACCGGGCCGGCACGCTCACCACCCGGACGGAGAACACCACGACGGCGAGCACCACGCCCGCCCCGACGAACGCGGTACGCGGCGCGCCCGTCGGGTCGAAGAGATACGCCGGCCCCGCCAGCGCGCCGAACAGCACCGCCGCCGCGAACGCCGCGCTGCACAGCGCGTAGCCGATCTCGATCGTGACGGCGTCCCGTTCACCCTGCGTGCGCCGTCCCCCGTAGGTCTCCACGGTGCCGGGTCTCCCGGAACGGGCGGGGTTCCGTCAGCGCGGTGACCGCCGCGAGGGGCTCTGCTACGGTGCGCGGATGGCGGCGAAGAAGGCCGAACAGGCGCTCGTGACCCGGTGGCGCTCGATCCTGGTCCTCCACGCCCGTGTCCAGTGCGAACTCGACCGCGCGCTGCACGGACACGGTCTGTGCGCGAGCGACTTCGAGGTCCTCGACGTCCTGGCCGGCACCCGGGACGAGGACGGTCCCGGCTCCTTCGGATACCGGGTCCAGGAGATCTCCGAGCGGGTCCACCTCACTCAGAGTGCTCTCTCGCGGCTGGTCGCCCGGCTGGAGAAGGACGGTCTCGTCGAGCGCTCCGTGTGCGCAGAGGACAGGCGGGGGACGCGGGTGGCGCTCACCCCGCAGGGGCGGGCCAGGCACGGCGAGGCGCTCCCGGTGCAGCGGGCGGTGCTGCATCGGATGCTGGCCGGCTGACCGGTCCCTCGGGCGTTCGGCTCACTTCCAGGTGACGCCCGACCGCTCGCGCCACAACGCGGCGAGGGCGCCGTCGCCCTTCACCTCCGGGAAGGGCCGGCGGTTCCACAGCGCCGGATAGAGCTGCGCGGCGGGGCCGGACAGCTCGCAGTCGGCGTCTGCGTCCTCCTCCCGCACGGTCACCGGCGGCTGAGGGGACAGCCGTACGGTCCACACCGCGTCCGGCGTGTCCGTCGCCCGCACCCGCAGCGTGCGGGGTCCCTCGGTGCGCACCGCGCTCTTCGGACGGGCGTGGAAGGCGCACAGCAGCTCGTCGATGCCGTCCACCGCGAAGTCCGCGCCGACGGCGGTGGGTTCGCCGCCGCGGGCGGACTCGGCGTCGATCCGGTGCACGGTCGTCTCGTGCGCCTGCCGCCTGGCCCAGAAGGCCAGCGGCGACGGCGCGGGCAGGAAGTGCCAGCACCGCACGCCGGGCTCGGCGCCGGCGAGGGTGCCGACGAGCCGTTCGTGTCCCTCCCGGAACCAGCTCAGCAGCGGACCGCCGTCTAGGGCGGGCGGGTCGTCGGCCCGCCGGGGACCGGTGTGCCCCTCGGCGACGAACTCCGTCGCCCAGCGGTGCACCATCCCCGTGTGCCGCAGCAGGTCCCGAACCCGCCAGCCCGGGCAGGTCGGCACCTCGGCGTCGGTGCCCGCCGCCTCGGCGGCCGCGGCCAGCAACGCTCCTTCACGGTCCAGGATCTCGACGTACGCGGCGGTCCTCATGGCAGGCAGTCTGCCGCACGGAGCGCACCCGACGGCACGCCGCGCGGCACTTTCGGGGTCCGCCTCAGCCCTGGACTCCCGCGCGGTGCGTCGCCACCGCGACCAGCACGGCCACCGCGGCGAGCGCCGCGACACTGGTGAGGGCGGCCGGCAGCGAGAACCAGTCGGCCATGAAACCGATCGCGGGCGGTCCGAGCAGCATGCCGCCGTAGCCCAGGGTGGACGCGGTCGCGACACCGCTCGGGCCGCCGAGCGCACCGGCCCGCTCGACCGCGACCGGGAAGATGTTGGCCAGTCCGAGGCCGGTGATCGCGAAGCCGAACAGCGCCGCCCACACGGACGGGGCGAGCGACCCGAGCAGCATGCCGGCCACCGCCGTGGTGCCGCCCGCCACCACCGTGGCCGTCCGGCCCAGCCGCTCCAGCAGCGTCGTCCCGGTCAGCCGGCCGACGGTCATGGCGAGCGCGAAACACGAGTAGCCCGCTGCCGCCAGCCCCGGGGAGGCGTCGAGGTCCTGCTCCAGGTGCAGGGCGCCCCAGTCGGCCATCGCGCCCTCGCCGTACGCGGTGCACAGGGCGATCAGGCCGAAGGTGACGACGAGGCGGCGGGTACGACGGTCACGGTGGCGTGGGGCGTCGGCCTCGTCCGGTGTGCGGTCCGGGGGCGCGGCGGGCTCGCAGCGCAGCAGGGCGCGGCCCGCGAACAGGGTGACCAGCAGACCGGTCACGGTGAGGGCGAGCAGGTGCCGCGTCGGCGACAGAGCCCCGGCGACCAGGCCGCCGAGCCCCGCGCCGACCATCCCGCCGAGGCTGAACGCCGCGTGGAAGCTGGGCATGACGGGACGTCCCAGTACGGCGACCAGGTCGACGGCGGCGCTGTTGAAGGCGACGTTGATCCCGCCGTACGCGCTGCCGAAGACCAGCAGCACGGCGCCGAGGGCGAGCGCCGAGTGGGTGAGCGGGGGCAGGGCGATGCTGAGGCAGAGCAGCACCGCGCAGGCGACGGTGACGGGGTGGCTGCCGTAGCGCCGGACCAGCCGTCCGGTGAGCGTCATGGTGACGACGGCGCCCGCCGAGACACCGAGCAGGGCGAGCCCGAGGGCGCTGGCGGAGGCGCCGGTCTGCTCCTTGATGGCGGGGATGCGGACCACCCAGCCGGCGAAGACGAAGCCGTCGAGGGCGAAGAAGGAGGTCAGAGCGATGCGGAGACGGGTGAGATCGGTACGGGAGCCCGGCACGGCGCTGTGCGAACGGGCTTTGTTTATTTGCGGCACAAAAGGAGGCTAGGTGCCGGGCGGGCTCGCGGCAAGGGCGTCCGTCAGTCGGTCCGTGCTCCCGCGGTGCTCTCGCGCACCACCAGCCGGTGCGGCGCCTTGGTCTCCGTCGGTACGGGTGCCGAGCCGTCGATGACGCCGAGCAGCGTGCTGACCGCGGTGCGCGCGATAGCGGCCTTGTCCGGGGCGACGGTGGTCAGCGACGGCGAGCTGTACCGGCCCTCCTGGATGCCGTCCACGCCGACGACGGCGATGTCGTCCGGCACCCGCACCCCCGCGCGGGTCAGGGTGTGCATGGCGCCGATGGCCAGCAGGTCGTTGTAGCAGAAGACCGCGTCGGGCGGTTCCGGCAGGGCGAGCAACCGCTCCATGGCCTGGGCGCCGAGGTGGCGGTGGAAGCGCGGCGTGGGGACGATCAGCTCGTCGTCCACCGTGAGCCCCGCCCGTTCCAGCGCCTGCCGGTATCCGGTGGTCCGCAACTGCGCGGTCTCACCGGTGCTGTAGGGCTGATCGCCGATGGCCGCGATGCGCCGGCGGCCGAGGCCGAGGAGGTGTTCCGTCGCCTCCCGGGCCGCGACGACGTTGTCGATCGCCACGTGGTGGAAGCTGCCGTTGAAGATGTGCTCGCCGAGCAGTACCACCGGCACACGGTTGGTGCGCCGGCGCAGCTCGTCCGCGGAGATGGACAGCGGGCTCAGCAGCAGGCCGTCGAACATCGTGGCACGGGACTCGCGGCCCAGCAGCTCCCGCTCGCGCTCTCCGTCGCCGTCGGTCTGGTCGAGCATGACCACGTAATGGTGGGCGCGGGCCGCGGTGATCACCTCGCGGGCCAGTTCGGCGAAGTACGGCACGTCCAGCTCCGGAACGACCAGCGCGATCATGCCGCTGCGGCCCCGGCGGAGATTGCGGGCCACCAGGTTCGGCCGGTAGTCGAGTTCGTCGAGCGCGGCCTGCACCCGGACCCGCAACTCGTCGGAGACGGGCACCGAACCGTTGACCACGTTGGACACGGTGCGGATCGAGACTCCGGCGCGTCGGGCGACGTCGCGGAGCGTGGAGCCGGCCATCCAGTTCCCCCTCACGGCCCCCGCGGGGCATCGGTCGGCAGCATCTCCTGTTCGCGCCGGTGCGGACCAGCGCTGACGCAGGTTGATGTTACCCAGGTATTGCATCGATGCAAAAGGCGACGCATCATCTCTGCATCGTTGCAAAGCGCACGGCGGTACGGGTCCAGCGCGTACCGCCGCGCCGCCGACGACGCCTGCGCGCGTCCACGTCCACTCCCGCTCAGCGACCCCCTTTTCGCGCACTCCAGCCGCATTTCCGACCGAGGAGCCGTGCTCATGTCCAGATCATTCGTCCCGCGGCGCAGCGTCCTGCGCGGCGCGCTCGGCGCCGGCGCGCTCGCCGCGACCGCCGGTCCCCTCGCGGCGTGCGCCCCCGGTTCCTCCGGGTCCGAGCCGCGCAAGCTCACCGGGACGCCCAGCGCGTCGGCCAAGGGCGAGATCACCATCTGGAACCGCTCGGGCGACCTGTTCAAGGTCTTCGACGCGGCGATCGACGCCTTCCGCAAGGCCTATCCGGACATCAAGGTCCGTCACCAGGCCGTCGACATCGACGCCAAGCTGGCCAACACCCTGATCAGCGGCACCGATCTGCCCGACGGCAGCTTCTGGGACGACGCCAAGATCGGCGGCCAGGCGGAGCACCTGTACGACCTGACGGACCTGATAGCGCCCTACCGCGACAAGACCTCGGCGTACAAGCTCTCGGTCAACACCGTGGGCGGCCGGATCTACGGCGTCCCCTGGGACCTCGACCCCGGGCTGCTCTGGTACCGCGAGGACCTGCTGGAGGACGCCGGAGTCGACCCGGCCGGGCTGAAGACCTACGACGATCTGCTGGCGGCGGCCCGCTCCCTCAAAGAGACGAACCCCAAGGCCCGCCCCCTCCACATGGAGAAGGACCCCTTCCTGGGGCAGCTCTGGCTGGAGATGCTCGCGGGCCAGCAGGGCACCAGCCTCGCCGACGCGGACGGACAGGTGCGGCTGGACTCCAAGGAGTACCGCAACATCCTCAACTGGGTCCGGGACGCCGTCGACGACGACCTGGTCACCCACGCCGAATACCTGAAGCAGGCCGACCTCGCCGCCCTGGAGAACGGGCAGCAGGCCCTGGTCCCGTGGGCGGTGTGGTGGTCCTTCGCACCCCAGCAGCTGCTGAAGAAGGGCAAGGGCAAGTGGCGGGCCGCGCCGCTGCCGGCCTGGACCCCGGGCGGAGCGCGCAGCGGCGCCATGGGCGGCAGCAGCTTCATCATCCCGGCGAAGGCGAAGAACCCCGAACTGGCCTGGCTGCTCTACGAGTTCCTGTGCTTCAAAGAGCCCGGCTACAGCGCCGTGTACGGGCCGGGCGAGGTGTACCCGGACGGACTGACCACCTCCGTGCCCAGCTACGGACCCGCGCGCCGTCCCGACAGGCCGCTGTTCGAACCGGTGGCCGCGCTCGGCGGACAGGACCTCTGGAAGGTCGCCGTGGACGCCGCCGACACCATCCCGTCCGCCGCGCCGATCCCGGCCTGGTGGGCCAAGTCCGTCGACTACCTCGGCAACAACCTCCAGCGGCTCATCGAGGGCGAGATGGCCCCCGACGACGTCATCGACGACTCCACCAAGAAGATCCAGCGCAACCTGGTGGACCGCGCATGACCTCCGGCACCCTCACCCCGCCGCGCAAGGAACGGGCGGCCCCGGCCGCGCCACGCCCCGCGCGCTCCCGCCGCAGGCCCTTCCTCGCGCCGTACCTCTTCGTCGCTCCGTTCTACGTCGTCTTCGCCGCCTTCGGCCTCTACCCCCTCGTCTTCGCACTCCAGTTGAGCTTCACCGACTGGAAGGGCGCCGGCGAGGCGAACTTCATCGGCCTGGAGAACTACACCTACCTGCTCACCAGCGAGGAGTTCTGGTCCTCGCTGGGCAACAGCGCGGTGATGTGGCTGCTGATCGTGCCCCTCCAGATCGTCGGCGGCCTCGCCGCGGCCGTCCTGCTCGCCAACGCGCGGCTGCGGCTGCGCGGCATGTTCCGGGTCGCCTTCATCGCGCCCTTCGTCACCCCCCTGGTGGCGATGGCCCAGGTCTGGATCGTCGCCTTCGACACCGACTACGGGCTGGTCAACCACCTGTTCAACCTGGTCGGTCTGCCGGACGTCGACTGGCTCCAGTCGACCGCCTGGGCCAAACCGACGCTCGCGCTGCTGTTCCTGTGGAAGACCACCGGGTTCGCGATCATCATCCTGCTGGCCGGGCTCCAGGCCGTGCCCGCCGACGTGTACGAGGCGGCATCCCTCGACGGGGCCTCCCGCAAACGGCAGTTCTGGTCGCTGACCCTGCCGCTGATGCGGCGCAGCATCGCCTTCCTCGTCGTGGTGCAGACCCTCGCGGTGTTCCAGATGTTCGCCGAACCGTTCGTCGTCACCCAGGGCGGCCCGTACGGCTCGACCACCACCGGCGGGCTGTACCTCTACAACCACATCCTGGCGTCCGACCTCGGGACCGGCGCCGCGAACTCCTTCCTGCTCGTGCTGCTGGTGTTCGCCCTGTCCCTGCTGTCCGTGCGCCTGCTCCGCTCCAAGGACGAGTGACCATGACCAGCCAGACCAAGAGGACGGGCCGGAGCCTGTCCCAGCCCAGGCCGGGGCCGCTGCAGTACCTGGTGCTCGGCCTGCTCGCCGTCGTGTTCGTCTATCCGATCTGGTGGGCCGTCAGCTCCTCGCTGAAGCCGCCGGCCGACATCGTCCGCGACCCGCTGTCCTTCTCGCTCGGCTCGGCCACGCTCGACAACTACCGGGCGATGTTCGACGACGTGCCCATCGGCACCGGCTTCGTCAACACCGTGCTCGTCGTGGCCGTCAAGGGCGCGATGACCATGTTCTTCTGCCCGCTGGCCGGCTACGCCTTCGCCAAGTACCGCTTCCCCGGCAAGAACCTGCTCTTCGGCGTGCTGATGCTCACGTTGATGCTGCCGACCCTCGTGCTGGTCATTCCACTGCTGCTGGAGATGAGCCAACTGGGCTGGGTCAACACGTACCAGGCGCTGATCCTGCCCGGCAGCATCGACGCCTTCAGCATCTTCTGGATGCGGCAGACCATCGCGGCCGTGCCCGACGAACTCCTCGACGCCGGACGCGTGGACGGGGCGAGCGAGTTCGGCATCTTCGCCCGGATCGTGGTGCCGGTCATCCGGCCGGGCATCGCCGCGCTCGGCGTGCTGACCGCCATGAACATCTACAACGACTTCGTCTGGCCGGTCGTCGCCGTCAACGACGAGAGCCACCAGACGCTCCAGGTGGTGCTCTCCACCCTCGCGCAGAACGTCACCGGCAACCGCGTCGGCGCCGACTTCGCGACCGTCTGGGGCGAACTGCTCGCCGCCGGAAGCATCGCGATGCTGCCCGTGCTCGCCCTGTTCGTCCTGCTGCAACGCCACTTCATCAACGGGATCCTCGCGGGCAGCGTCAAGGGCTGACCTCCCTCCCCGTACCCCGCCGACTCTTCACAGCCGCACCGAATCGGAGCACTCACGCCCATGACCACCCCCCGTCCCGAATACCCCCGGCCCCACTTCGACCGGTCCCACTCCTGGCTCACCCTCAACGGCACCTGGGACTTCCGCGCCGACCCCGGCGAGCGGTACTCCGCCGACGCGCCCGACGGCTACGACCGGGCGATCACCGTGCCCTTCGCCTGGGAGACGCCCGCTTCCGGCATCGCCGAACACTGGCTGCAAACCGCCTGGTACCGGCGCACGTTCACCGTGCCGGCCGACTGGGCCGGACAGCGCGTCGTCCTCCACTTCGGCGCCGTGCACCACGCCGCCACGGTCTGGGTGAACGGCACCGAGGTCGCCCACCACGAGGGCGGCTACACCCCCTTCGCAGCCGACGTCACCGACACCCTCGGCGAGGGCGAACAACTGCTCACCGTGCGGGTGCACGCGCCCGCCGACAAGCTCGACATCGCCCACGGCAAGCAGCGCAGCATGCCCCGCGACGACTACGACGGCGTCTGCTTCACCCCGTCCTCCGGCATCTGGCAGAGCGTCTGGCTCGAGGCCCGCCCCGCCACCCACCTCTCCTCCCTCCGGCTGCGCCCGAACGACGACCTGACCGGCATCACCGTCGAGGCCGTCGTGCACGGCCCCGCGACGGACCGCGCCGAACTCCGGCTGCGCGTACGCGACGAGGACACCGCCGTCACGGCGACCCTGGACCCCGACGGCCGCCTGCGCACCGAGCTCCCCCTCGCCGCACCCAGGCTGTGGTCGCCCGAAGACCCGCACCTCTACCACGTGGACGCCGAACTCACCTCCGCCGACGGCACCGACCGGGTCGCCGCCTACACCGGGCTGCGCACGATCACCGTCGACGGCGAATCCCTGTACCTCAACGGGCGGCGGCTGTTCGTGCGCGGCGTGCTCGACCAGGGCTACTGGCCCGAGACCGGCATCACCGCCCCCGACGACACCGCCCTGCGCCGCGACCTCGAACTCGCGGCCGAGGCCGGCTACAACCTCGTCCGCAAGCACCTCAAGCTGGAGGACCCCCGCTTCGCGCACCACGCCGACACCCTCGGCATGCTCCTGTGGGCCGAACCCGCCTCGCCCGGCCGCTTCTCACCCGCCTCCACCGCCGCCTTCGCCGACCAGATCGAGCCCATGGTCGAGCGCGACGGCAACAGCCCCGCCATCGTCATCTGGGGTCTGTACAACGAGGAGTGGGGCCTGGACTGGGACATTCCCGGGGACCCGGCCAAGCAGCGCGCCACCGCCGACGCCTACGACCGCCTCAAGGCCCTCGACGCCACCCGCCCGGTCGTCGACAACTCCGGCTGGACCCACGTCAAGACCGACCTGCTCGACTGGCACTACTACGACGAGAGCGCCGCCTCCTGGGCCACCACCGTGGCCGGCCTGCTCTCCGGCGAACGCGACGACTTCCCCGTCAAGCTCGGCCCCGACTTCGTCGTCCACAAGAAGCTCGCCGTCCCGGGGCAGCCACTGCGCGGCCTGCCCAACCTCAACAGCGAGTACGGCGGCGGCTTCACCGGCCTGGACCGCGCCTGGCACCTGCGCTGGCAGACCCAGGAACTGCGCCGCCACGACCGGCTCGCCGGGTACGTGTACACGGAGCTGTACGACATCGAGCACGAGAGCGCCGGGCTGCTGGACTTCGGACGCGGCGCGAAGGACCTCGCGGGCGTCGACCCGGCCCACGCCAACGCGCCGACGACCCTCGTCCTGGACGTCACGCCGGTGGCGCCCGGCCGCGACCTGCTCACCGACGACCGCGACTTCACGGTCGACGTCCACGTCTCCCACCACGGCACCGACCCGGTCGCGGGCACCCTGCACACCACCTGGACGCCGGTGTACGCCGGGACGCCCGGCACACCCGGCGACGCCGTCCCCGGCTGCCGTGCCGAAGCCAAGCCGTACGTCCTCGGCGCCCCCGTCACCGTGCCCGCCACGCTGCCCGAGGGCTGGACCAGCGGCCGGCTGCACCTGGCGCTCGTCGTGGACGGCACCGTCACCGCCCGGACCGCGCTGGACGTGGACACACGGACGGCACCCCGCATCGGCGACGACCCGCTGGCGCGCCCCGCCGCCTGACCCCGCCCCGCGGCCGCGCCCGCCGCCCGGGGCGGCGACCGTGCCCGCCCCCCACCGGCCGCGGGCACGGCCGTCCGCCCCGACCACCACCCGCCCACCGGACCCCGCACCATCCCGACCTCCCCACCACCAAGGAGTCGATCCGTGCGCAACCCGTCACCCGCCCGCAGGCGATCACCGGCCCTGCTCGCCGTCCTGGCCCTCGTGACCGCCCTGCTGTCCCTGTGGTCGCAGCCCGCCTCTGCCGCGCCCGCCGGGCAGGTCCTGGCCTCGCCCGACCTCGCGGCCCACCCGCAGGGCGACAACAGTTACCCGCGTGCCGTCCGCCTCGACCACGACGGCTCGGCGGGCCAGACCATGCTGGCCACCTATGCCAAGCGCGAACAGGGCGCCGCCAACACCCTGCCCGTCCACCGCAGCACCGACGGCGGCCGCACCTGGAGCGCCGCCCCGATCTCCACCATCACCTCTCACACCCCGGGCTGGGACATCGAGGCACCGGTCCTCTACGAGGTGCCGCGCACCGCGAACGGCCTCGACCAGGGCGACCTCCTCGCCGCCGGCACCGCCTGGCAGGCCGGCGACTACACCACACAGCGCGTCGAGGTGTTCAAGAGCACCGACCACGGTCTGAGCTGGCAGTACCTCTCCGACTGCACCCGCACCAGCGGCCTGCCCGACACCATCGGGCACGGCATCTGGGAACCCTGGTTCCTGCTCGCCCCCGACAACACACTGGCCTGCTTCATCTCCGACGAGCGGCCCGCGAACAGCCCGACCAACAACCAGGTCATCGGCCACTACACCTCCACCGACGGCGGCCGCACCTGGAGCGGCACCCTCACCGAGGACGTCGCCTTCCCCGCGGACGACCTCGCCCGCCCCGGCATGTCGATCGTCGTCCCGCTGCCCGACGGGCGGTTCATGATGGCGTACGAGATGTGCCGGGACGCCACCGACGCCGACCACGCCTGCGAGGTGTACACCAAGACCAGCCCCGACGGTCTGAACTGGGCGCCCGCCGACAACCCGGGCACCCTCGTGCGGACCGCCGACGGCAGGGAACTGCTGCACACCCCCTACCTCGCCTGGGTACCGGGCGGCGGCCCCGACGGCACGCTGCTGATGTCCGGGCAGCGCGTGGTGAGCGGACCCACCGGGAACAAGACGGTGCTGGCGGAGTCCGGCACCGTGGTCTTCGCCAACACCCGCCTCGGCGCGGGGGAGTGGACCGAGATCGAGGCGCCGGTCCTGACCGGCCCCACCGGCGGCTACAACCCCGGCGAGCCCTCCTGCCCCGGCTACAGCTCACCGATCGTGCCGCGCGCCGACGGCAGCTCCTTCCTCTACCTCACCGCCACCTGGCTCGGCACCGGCAACCAGTGCCAGGTCCGGTTCGGCACCGGCGGCCTCGGCGGACCGGTCGGCCAGGTCACCACGCCGTGGGTCGCGGGCAAGTGTCTGGACGTCGACACCAACACCAGCCGCAACGGCAACGCCGCCCAGCTGTGGGACTGCAACACCGCGACCGGACAGCGCTGGTCCGTTGCCCCCGACGGCACGGTGCGCGCGTTCGGCAAGTGCCTGGACATCGACGGCAACGGCACGGCCAACTTCACCAAGGTCCAGGTGTGGGACTGCGCCCCGGGCGTCGGCGGCCAGCAGTGGCGCCACCAGGCCGACGGCTCGCTGTTCAACCCGCAGTCCGGCCGCTGCCTGGACATCCCGTCCGGCGGCACCGCCAACGGCACCAGGCTGCAGATCTACGACTGCAACGGCCTCGGCACCCAGAAGTGGAACCTGCCGGCCTGACCCCGGGAGCACCGAGGGCGCGCCCCGCCCGATCGTCCGCGGGGCGCGCCCTGCTCACCTCATCCGCGGTTGGCGGCGATCAGCTCCCGGTACCAGCGGTAGCTGTCCTTCGGTGTGCGCTCCTGCGTGTCGTAGTCGACCCGCACGATGCCGAAGCGCTTGTCGTAGCCGTACGCCCACTCGAAGTTGTCCAGCAGCGACCACACGTAGTACCCGCGCACGTCCACGCCCGCGTCGATCGCCGCCCGCAGCGCGGTGAGGTGGTCGCGCAGGTAGGCGACCCGGTCGGTGTCGTGCACCGTGCCGTCGGCGGCGGCCGCGTCGTCCTCCGCCGAGCCGTTTTCCGTGATGTGGACCGGCGGCAGCGCGTCGCCGTACTGCTTCTTCAGAGCGACGAGCAGGTCGGTGAGGCTGTCCGGCACGACCGGCCAGTCCATCGCCGTGTGCCGCACCCCGGGGAGCCGCACCTCCTCGTACCGGTTGTCCGTCGCCACCCGCCGCGCCTGATCGCTCTCGCGGTACGGGGCGTCGGCGACCACGATCGGCCGGTAGTAGTTGACGCCCAGGAAGTCCAGCGGCTGCGAGATCAGCTCCAGGTCGCCGTCCCGCCGGAAGCCCTCGCCGGTGATCAGCCCGCCCCAGGTCTCCTCCTCCGTGGCCGGGTAGCGGCCGGCGAGGATCGGCTCGGTCCACACCAGGTTGTGCTGGGTGTCCGCGCGGACCACCGCCGCCAGGTCGGCGGGGGAGTCGGTGGCGGGCAGGTTGCGGTCCAGGTTGAGCGTGATGCCGACCTCGCGCACCCCGGCCGCCCGCAGCGCCTTCACCGCCAGCCCGTGCCCGACCAGCAGGTGGTGGGCGGCGGCCAGCGCACCCCGGCCCTCCTTGGCGCCGGGCGCGTGCCGGCCGATGGAGTAGCCGAGGAAGGAACTGCACCACGGTTCGTTGAGCGTGATCCAGCGCGGCACCCGGTCGCCCAGGTGCTCCGCGACCACCGCCGTGTACTCGGCGAACCGCTCCGCCGTCTCCCGCACCCGCCAGCCGCCGACGTCTTCGAGGGCCTGCGGCAGGTCCCAGTGGTAGAGGGTGGCGGCCGGCTCGATGCCCGCCGCCAGCAGTTCGTCCACCAGGCGGGAGTAGAAGTCGAGCCCCTTGGGGTTCACCGCGCCCGAGCCGTCCGGCACGACGCGCGGCCAGGCGATCGAGAAGCGGTAGGAGTCCACGCCCAGGTCGCGCAGCAGGGCCACGTCCTCGGGGTAGCGGTGGTAGTGGTCGCAGGCCACGTCACCCGTGTCGCCGTTCACCACCAGACCGGGAGTGTGGCTGTAGGTGTCCCAGATCGACGGACCGCGGCCGTCCTCGGTCGCCGCGCCCTCGATCTGGTACGAGGCGGTCGCGGCGCCGAAGACGAAGCCGGGCGGGAAACCGGGGTACTCACTCATGCTGTGCTGTCATCTCCGTACGTGCGGGGCGTGCGAGGTTCACTTGACGGAACCGCCGGTGATCCCGGCGGCGATGTACTTCTGGGCGAGGACGAGGAGGATCGCGGCGGGCACCGCCGACAGCACCGACGCGGCCATCACCGAGCCCCAGTCGCCGACGTGCGCGCCGATGTACTGGTAGATGCCCAGGGTGATGGGCTTGACGTCGTCGGTCGTGTTCAGGGTGAGCGCGAACATGAAGTCGCTCCACGAGAACAGGAACGCGAACAGGCCCGACGTGATCAGGGAGTTGCGGCTCATCGGCAGCACCACCCGGACGAAGGTGCGCACCGGCCCGGCACCGTCGATCTGCGCGGCCTCGATCACCTCGCCCGGGATCGACACCATGAAGGACCGCATCAGCACGATGGAGAACGGGATGCCCAGCGACGCGTCCGCCAGCATCAGGCCGAAGTAGGAGTTGACCAGGCCCAGGTCGACGTAGGAGTTGTAGAGCGCGTTGGCGATGACGATGCCCGGCACCATCTGGGTGATCAGCGTGCCGAACACGATGGTGCGAGAGCCGCGCAGGCCGAACCGGGCGAGACCGTACGCGGCGGGCGCCGAGATCGCCAGGCAGATGGCGACCGCGCCGAGCGAGACCGCCAGCGAGGTCAGCAGGTGCCCGCCCTGGTCGCTGACCGCCTTGGAGAAGCCGGACAGGTCCAGGCTGCCCGGCACCGGGTCGACCTGGAGCAGCCCCGAGTCGGGCTGGAGCGCGGTGTTGAGCATCCAGTACAGCGGGAACAGCATCACGCACAGGATCAGAACGCCGGCGACGGTGGAACCCCAGCGGCGCCGGGAGGCGGTGGGCGTGTGGGAGGCCATGGACGTCACTTCCCCTCGGTGCGGTTGGCCCGCAGGTAGAACACCGCGAACACGGCGGAGATCAGGATGAGTACGTTGCCGACCACGGCGCCCGCGCCGAAGTCCAGCTGGACGAACGAGTTCTGGTAGGTCAGGGTGCCCAGCGTCTGGGTCGCGTCGGCCGGGCCGCCGTCGGTCAGGGCGAGGATCAGGTCGAGGATCTTCACCGTCGACATGAAGCCCAGCACGAGGACGACCGTGACGACGGGCTTGAGCATCGGCAGGGTGACCGACCGGAAGGTCCGCCAGGCCGAGGCGCCGTCGAGCGCGGCCGCCTCGTGCAGCTCCTTCGGGATCTCCTGGAGACCGCCGTACAGGATGACCATGTTGAACGGGATGCCGATCCAGATGTTGACCAGGATGACCGACAGCAGGGCCATCCCGGGGCTGGTCAGCCAGGGCGTGTGACCACCGAGGCCGAGGGTGTCCAGGAACGAGTTGAGCACGCCGGTGTCCTGGTCGAGGATGCGGCGCCAGACGATGCCGGACACCACCATGGGCACCAGCCAGGGCAGCAGGATCAGCGAGCGCAGCACCCCGTTCAGCGGGAATCGGCGGCTGAAGAAGACGGCGAGCGCCAGGCCGATGCAGAACTGCCCCAGCAACGAGCCCGCCGTGAAGACGAGCGTGTGCCACAGGGCCTTGCCGAACAGGGCGTCCTGGAACACGTTGGACCAGTTGTCGGCGCCGTTGAAGGGCGCCTCGCCGGTGAAGAAGGTCTTCGGCGTGTAGTCCTGGAAGCTCATCACGACGTTGCGCACGAGCGGGTAGCCGAAGAACAGCAGCATGAAGACGACGGCGGGGGCGACGAACCCCCACTGGGCGAGCCTGCGGCGGCGCGCGATCCGGCCGGGGTCGGGCGCGGCGGGCGCCGTGGGCTTCTGCTCCGCGGGCGTCCGCGCGGCGACGGCGGACGTGGGCATGGGCGTGGTCATGGGGGCGTACCTCAGTTCCCGCTCGTGGCCCGCTGCTGGGCGCGCTTCAGGGCGGTCTCGCTGGACTGGCCGGTCAGGGCGGACTGGAAGGCGCTCTGCAGGGCGAGCGACACGCTCGACCAGCCCGCGCCGAGCTTCGCCGTCCGGGACCGGGCGACGGCCACCTGGTCGGCCAGGGAGTCCAGTTCGGGCACCTTCTCGCGCCAGACGGCCGCGGCCCTGGCGTTGGCCGGGACCATCCAGCTGTTGAGCGCGTAGGTCAGCTGCTCCTTCTCGCTCGACAGACAGGCGACGATCTTCCCTGCCGTCTTCTCCCGGGCCTCGTCACCGGTGTTGGGCACGGTGAGAACGGCACCGCCGAGCGGGCCCACCGAGTCGTCGCCCGCCTCGGGCACCGGGATCGGGGCGATGCCCCAGTGCAGCGACTTGTCGCCGTTGAGCGTCTCCACCTGCCACGGACCGTTGATCATCATCGCCGCGTTGCCGGCCATGAACTGGTCGTTGACGTCCGCCTGAGTCCAGTTGACCGTGGCCTTCGAGAGCGAACCGTCCTTCAGCAGGCTCTTCCAGTAGTCCAGGGCCTCGACCACCTCCGGGCCGTCCAGGTCCGTCTCGTCACCGCCGTTGGACCACATGAACGGCGTGAACTGGAAGACGCCGTCCTCCGCGCCGCCCGCGCTGAGCGCCAGGCCGTACCGCTTGCCCTGCGTCAGCCTCTTCGCCGTCTCCCGCAGTTCGGCCCAGGTGGTGGGCACCTTCACGCCCGCCTTGTCGAGGACGTCCTTGTTGTAGAAGAGGGCGAGGGTGTTCACGGAGCGGGCCGCGCCGTAGTACGTGCCCTTGTACGAGCCGAAGTCGACGATCCCGTCGGGGATGCCGTCGGTGCTCAGGCCGAGGGTCCTCAGGTCCACCAGGCCGCCCGCGTCGGCGAAGGTCGGCATCTCGGACGCGTCGAACTGCACGATGTCGGGCAGCGACTTGGACGACGCCATGCGCAGCGCCTTCGTCATCACCTGCGAGGCCGGGACGCTCTGCTGCTCGATGGTGACGCCCAGCTCCTTGCCGCAGCGGGCCATCGCCTCCGCGTCCCAGCGGTGGTACGACTCGTCGGTCGAGGAGTTCATCACGGTGTACGTGTCGGCGTCGCGCTGCTGTCCGCAGCCGGCCAGCGCCGCTCCGGCGACCAGCACGGACACGGCGGTGAACGGGGCGAGGACTCGGCGTGAGCGTCCTCGCCCGCGGCGCGTGGCAGCCGGAGGGTGTGCTGTCAAGGCGAGCGAGGTGAAGCGCTTCGACATGGTGCGGCCCTTGCTGTCGTACCGTCCGGCTTCCTTGCCGGACCGATTTGTTTGGTGTGATGACTAATACGTCACCGACCTGCTTCCGCGCTAGAGCAAAGTGGCCCCTCTCTCTCCGCTCCGTGCGGTGACGAAGTCGTTCTCTGGCGTGATAACTCCTGATCAGAGCGGCGTATGCATGGCAAACGCCTCGGCGCGGGGATTTGTCTTGTGTACGATCGCATCGCTGTGAGACGGCCTCCGTGCTCCCCATCCGACAGCTCCCGCCCCACCCGAGGAAGATCATGAAGTTCACCGACGGCTTCTGGCTCATCCGTGAGGGCGTGCATCTCTCGTACGCCACCGAGGTACGAGATGTACGCTCTGAATCGAAGCGCTTCACCGCCCATGCCGCCGTGAAGAAGGTGACGCGGAGGGGGGACACGCTCAACGCGCCGCTCCTCACGGTCGAATGCTTCTCTCCCGCCGAGGGCGTCATCGGCGTCCGCGTCACCCACCACGCCGGCAAGCGCCGGCCGGGCCCCGACTTCGCACTCACCGAGGCGGAGGACGGCGCCGGCGAGGTGCGCCAGGAGGGGACCGTCACCGAGCTGACCAGCGGCCCGCTCACCCTCCGCCTGGACCGCGAGGGTCCCTGGGGCCTCACCTTCCGCGACGCGGACGGACGCGAACTGACCCGCGCCGACGCCAAGAGCACCGCCTTCGCCACCACCGGCGACGGCGCCCACCACATGCTCGGCCGCCTCGCCCTCGGCGTCGGCGAGCAGATCTACGGCCTCGGCGAGCGCTTCACCCCGTTCGTCAAGAACGGCCAGGTCGTCGACATGTGGCAGGCCGACGGCGGCACCAGCAGCGAACAGGCGTACAAGAACATCCCGTTCTACCTCTCCTCGCGCGGCTACGGCGTCTTCGTCAACCACCCCGGCGCGGTCTCCTTCGAGGTCGGCTCCGAGTCCGTCGGCCAGGTGCAGTTCAGCGTCGAGGACCAGACGCTGGAGTACTACGTCGTCGCCGGGCCCACCCCGAAGGACGTCCTCACCCGCTACACCGCCCTCACCGGCCGCCCCGCCCTGCCGCCGGCCTGGTCCTTCGGCCTGTGGCTCACCACGTCCTTCACCACCTCCTACGACGAGCGGACGGTGACGTCCTTCGTGGACGGCATGGCCGAGCGCGGCATCCCGCTCTCGGTCTTCCACTTCGACTGCTTCTGGATGCGCGAGTACCAGTGGTGCGACTTCCAGTGGGACCCGGACGTCTTCCCGGACCCGGACGGCATGCTCGCCCGGCTCAAGGCCAAGGGACTCAAGGTCAGCGCCTGGATCAACCCCTACATCGCCCAGAAGTCCCCGCTGTTCGACGAGGCCGCCGCCCTCGGCCACCTGGTGCGCAGGCCGGACGGCGACATCTGGCAGTGGGACCTGTGGCAGGCCGGCATGGGCCTGGTCGACTTCACCAGCCCGGCCGCCCGCGACTGGTACGCCGGGAAGCTCAAGCCGCTGCTCGACCAGGGCGTGGACTGCTTCAAGACCGACTTCGGCGAGCGCGTCCCCACCGACGTGGTCTGGCACGACGGCTCCGACCCGGAGCGCATGCACAACTACTACACGCACCTGTTCAACCGCACCGTCTTCGAACTCCTGGAGAAGGAGCGCGGGCAGGGCGAGGCCGTCCTCTTCGCCCGCTCCGCGACCGCGGGCGGCCAGCAGTACCCCGTCCACTGGGGCGGCGACTGCTGGTCGTCCTTCGAGGCGATGGCCGAGTCACTGCGGGGCGGCCTGTCCCTGTCCCTGAGCGGCTTCGGCTTCTGGAGCCACGACATCGGCGGCTTCGAGGGCACGCCCGACCCGGCGGTCTTCAAGCGCTGGCTCGCCTTCGGCCTGCTCTCCTCGCACAGCCGGCTGCACGGCTCCTCGTCGTACCGGGTGCCGTGGGAGTTCGGCGAGGAGGCCGTGGACGTCGCCCGCCGCTTCACCCTCCTCAAGCACCGCCTGATGCCCTACCTGTACGGCGTCGCCGCCGAGGCCCACCGCACCGGCGTGCCCATGATGCGGCCGATGCTCCTGGAGTACCCCCACGACCCGGGCTGCCGGACGCTGGACCGCCAGTACATGCTCGGCTCCGACGTCCTGGTCGCGCCGGTCTTCACCGAGGACGGCGAGGTCGAGGTCTACCTCCCCGAGGGCACCTGGACCCACCTCCTGTCCGGCGAGCGCGTCTCCGGCCCGGCCTGGCGCACCGAACGGCACGGCTACGACAGCCTGCCGCTATACGTCCGCGAGGGCGCCGTCCTGCCGCTGGCCTCCGACGACCGGCGGCCCGACGGCGACTGGCTGGACGCCCCGACGCTGCTGGTCCACCCGAGCGCCGACGCCGGCTACGCGGCCGAGGTCACCGTGCCCGACCTGCTGGGCACCCCGGCCGCGACCTTCCGGGTGCGGCGCGAGGGAGACGTCCTGCGGGTCACCGCCGGCGGCACCGACCGCCCCTTCACCGTCCGGGTCGCGGGCGGCGCGAGCGCGGAGGGCGAAGGGGAGGTGACCGTACCGCTGTCGTGAGGCGGTGGGTTCAGCGGTCGAGGCCGGCCAGCGCGGTCAGGAGGCGGTCCACGTCGTCCGCGCTGGTGTAGGGCGCCAGTCCGACCCGGACGGCGCCCTCGTCGCCCAGGCCCAGGCGGCGCGAGGCCTCCAGGGCGTAGAAGGACCCGGCGGGCGCGTCGACGCCCCGCTCGGCGAGCTGCCGGTACACGTCGGCCGGGCGCAGGCCCGCCACGGTGAACAGCAGCGTCGGGGTGCGCCGGGCGGCCCGCGCGTACACGGTGACGCCGTCGAGACCGGCCAGCCCCTGCTCGATCCGCTCGCGGAGCACGCCCTCGTGGGCCTCCAGCGCGGCGAACGAGGCGACGAGCCGGTCCCTGCGCGTGCCGCGCGCCTCCGGCTCCAGCCCGGCCAGGAAGTCCACCGCGGCTCGCGCGCCGGCCAGCAGCTCGTACGGCAGCGTGCCCAGCTCGAAACGCTCGGGAACGGCGTCGCTGGAGGGCAGCAGCTTGTCCGGACGCAGGCTCTGGAGGAACTCCGGCCGGGCCGCGAGCACCCCCAGGTGCGGACCGAGGAACTTGTACGGCGAGCACACCAGCGTGTCCGCGCCGAGGGCCGACGGGTCGACGACGGCGTGCGAGGCGTAGTGCACCGCGTCGACGTGGCACAGCGCACCCACGCCGTGCGCCAGGCGGGCGATCGCCGGCAGGTCGGGCATGGTGCCGATCAGGTTGGAGGCGGCCGTCACCGCCACCAGCCTGGTGCGCGGGGAGAGCACCGCCTCGACGTGCTCGGGACGCAGTTCACCGGTGGCCGGGTCGAAGTCGGCCCACCGCGCGGTCGCGCCGGCCGCCTCCGCAGCCTGGACCCAGGGCCGGATGTTGGAATCGTGGTCCAGCCGGGTGACGACCACCTCGTCCCCGGGCCCCCACGACTTGGCCAGCGTCCGGGAGAGGTCGTAGGCGAGCTGGGTCGCGCTGCGGCCGAGGACGATCCCCCGCGGTTCGGTGCCCAGCAGGTCGGCCAGCGCGCCGCGGGCGTCCGCGACGATGCCGTCCGCGTTGCGCTCGCCCTCGGTCGTCCGGCCGCGGTTGGCCAGCGGGTTGGACAGTGCCTCGGCGATCGCGTCGATGACGGGCTGCGGGGTCTGGGTGCCGCCCGGCGCGTCGAAGCGGGCGGAGCCGGACTTGAGGGCGGGTATCTGCGCGCGGATCGCGTCGACGTCGAGGGCCATGTGCGCACTCCAAACGAAGGCGGGAGCTCCCGGAAGCAGGGGCTCCCGGACCCGGGGACTTTCGCCTCATGATCGCAGCAGGTCGCCGATCGGGACAGAGGTCCGCGACGGTCCGGTCAGGGCTCCTCCGCCCCCGTCGGATCCTTGTCGCGGCCACCGGGGTGCCGGTGCCGCCAGACCCAGAAGACCGTGCAGGACAGCAGCGCCCACCCGCCCAGCACGAGGAACGGGAACGCGTGCTGGTGACCCTGGAAGTACACCGCGGTGTGCTGCGCGTTGACCGAGCCGCCGGGCGGCAGCCACCGGCCGATCGTCCCCAGCGGGGAGGGCAGCAGGGGCCAGGACACCGCGCCGCCGGAGGAAGGGTTGCCGATGATCACCATCAGGCCCCAGGTGGGCAGCATCGCCCAGCGGCCGAACAGGGTGTTGAACATGGTGAAGACCATGCCGGACACGAACATCGTGAGCGCCAGGATGAGCCACGACTCGGCGAACGGAAGGTTCAGCGCGCCCAGCAGCCAGTCCACCGTGGCGGCGATGACGAACCCGCCGAGCAGCGCGTAGGCCGCCGTGAACAGGATGCGCTCGAACGGCGTGAGCGAGCGCGCGTGCACGCTCAGCTGGATCGCCCCGACGAAACCGATGATCACGGCGGCCAGGGAGATGTAGAAGATCGCCAGTCCGCGCGGGTCGCCCTCCTGCAACGGGTTGACGTCCCGGACGGTGACCCGGACACCGAGCCTCTTCCCCACGGCCGGTGCCGTTTGCGAGAGCAGTTCGGCGACCGACGAGCCCGACGCGCCGGACACGTCGAGAGCGGCGGTCCGCCCGTCGTCGCGCAGCTCGAAGACCGCGAAGACCTCCTGCTGCTCGATCGCCTCGCGGGCCGCGGCGAGGGTCTCGTAGGGATGCACCTTCACCGAGGTGTCCAGCGCCTTCTCCAGGCCGCGAAGATAGGCCTGGGCGCCCGCCTTCTCGTACGAGCCGACCACGGCCGTGGGGATCAGGCGCGGCGTCGGGTTCGCCATCGAGTAGGTGTACGAGCCCGCGAAGAGACCCGCGGCGGCCGCGAGGATCAGCACCAGGACGGTGGCCGGCCAGAACGGCGACCGCCGGAACGCGGACCACCGTCCGCGCTCCGGTGAGCTGTCGTCGGTGTCCTGGGACGTGTGTGCCATGTCCGAGGGCGTCAGGAGTGGACCAGCGGCGTGTCCACGAGGTGTTCCGCCACGAACCACGCCTGGAGTTCGTTGGTGCGCACGACCTCGGAGACCAGGAGGTCGTTGGTGCCGTCGTCCCCGTACTCCTGGGTGCGGGCCGCCGCGTCGTGGCACTCGGTCAGGATCAGCTCGTGCGCCTCCAGCAGCCGGGAGAGCATCGACGGCACCTCCTCCACCCCGTCCGGCGGGCGCGGCACGGTGGTGATCTCGGCGACGTGCCGGGGGTCGCCCACCGCGACACCGCCGAGCGTCTGGACGCGTTCGGCGACGGTGTCGATCAGCTCCAGCTGTTCGCCGGCGTGCTTGTCGAGCAGCAGGTGCAGTTGGTAGAACGTCGCCCCGCGCATCAGCCAGTGGTACTTCTTGTACAGGTCGTGCAGGATCCGGGTGTCGGCCAGGACCTTGTTGAGCCGCTGGCAGGAGTAGAGGCGGGTCTCCATGCTGAGCGCGACGGGGAACTGCTTGACGGTGCCGAACTCCTGAATGGTCCGGCCCTTCTGGTGCAGCCAGGGCTGGCTGCCGTCCGACCGCTGCTCCGCGGACGACGAGGGATTCGGCTTCGGGGAACTCACGCCTGGACTCCTTCCGGAGAGGACTGAAGGGCGGACCGGCGCTGAACGCCGGCCCCGGTCCCCCCGCGACAGTCGACCAGCCGTGCGCCCGGCCCGCAAACGGTGGGGGTTGTCCGGGCCATCGCCGTCCGCCTATGGTCGACCCTGCTTGAAAGCGCTTTCTATCGACGGGGCGCCGCGCGGCACGGTGTGCGCGTGCGCCACGCAGTCCGAGGGAGGACCGCATGTCCCCACGCCCCGCCCGCCGCCGGGTCGCGGTGATCGGTACCGGTGCCATCGTCACCGGCGGCCACCTGCCCGCTCTCGCCGCCCACGCCGACCGCACCGAGCTGGTGGCCGCCGTCGACGTGGACCCCGCGCGGCTCGACGCGTTCCGCGCGCAGGCGCCCGGCGACATCGCCGGGTACGCGTCGACGGGCGCCATGCTGGCCGCCGTACGCCCCGACCTCGTGCTCGTCGGCACTCCGCCGGCCCTGCACCGGGAGCAGACGGTGGCCGCGCTCGAGGCGGGCGCCTGGGTGCTGTGCGAGAAGCCGCTGTGCCTCTCCCTCGCCGAGTACGACGCCGTCGCGGCGGCCGAGAAGGCGTCCGGTGCGTACGCGTCCGTGGTCTTCCAGCACCGGTACGGATCCGGCGCCGCGCACGCCCGCGAGCTGATCGCGAGCGGCGAGCTGGGGGCCCCGCTGGTCGCCCACTGCCAGACGACCTGGCACCGCGACGCCGCCTACTACGCGGTGCCGTGGCGCGGACGCTGGTCCACCGAGGGCGGCGGCCCGACCATGGGCCACGGCATCCACCAGTACGACCTGCTGCTCCATCTGCTGGGCCCCTGGGCCGAGATACGGGCCATGGCGTCGCGCCTGGTGCACGACACCGAGAGCGAGGACGTCTCCACCGCCCTGGTGCGCTTCGAGAGCGGGGCACTCGCGACCGTCGTCAACAGCGTGCTCTCCCCGGACGAGACGAGCCGCATACGCGTCGACTGCGCCGACGCCACGGTCGAGTTGACCCACCTGTACGGGCATCGCAACGACGACTGGGCCTACACCCCGGCCCGGCACGTCGCCCCCGAACGCGCCGCCGCCTGGCGCACTCCGCCCGCCGACGTGCCCAGCTCGCACACGGCCCAGCTCGGCGCCGTACTGGACGCCTGGGACGCCGGCAGCCGGCCGCCCGGCAGCGGCCCGGAGGCCCGCGCCACGCTGGAGTTCGCCGCGGCCCTGTACAAGGCGGCGTTCAGCGGGCGGCCGGTGCGGGCCGGTGAGATCGCTCCCGGCGACCCGTACTACGCCGCCATGCACGGTGAGCACCCCGACTGGGCGCCGGGAGAACGCGCGTAGCGCGCCAAAGCCGTAATGTTCACAGGGAGTTGGGCCATCTGAGGTGTGAACAGGTGACCCCGGTGCGCATCATCTTGACATGAACCTGCGGCCCGAGGGGCGGGCCGCAGCCTCATGGAGGTGTGGGATGCACCGCAGACTCGCCACCGGACTCACCGCCGCCGCGCTGGCCGTGACCACCGTCGTCGCCACCGCCGCGGCCGCCGACGCCGCTCCTTCCGACAAGGCCCAGGTGCTCGCCAGTTGGACGCAGACCAGCGCGTCCAGCTACAACGCCTGGACCGCCGCGCGGGCGGACAAGTCCGCCTGGTCCGCCTACGGGTTCGACTGGACCACCGACTACTGCTCCTCCTCGCCGGACAACCCGTTCGGCTTCCCCTTCAGCACCTCCTGCGCACGGCACGACTTCGGCTACCGCAACTACAAGGACGCGGGCACCTTCGACGCCAACAAGTCCCGCCTCGACAGCGCCTTCTACGAGGACCTCAAGCGGGTCTGCGCCCGCTACGGCGGCGCCACCAAGACCGCCTGCGACAGCACGGCCTGGACGTACTACCAGGCGGTGAAGGTGTTCGGCTGACGGGGCGCCGCCGCCAGCGCGGCCGCCGCGCTGGCGATGCCCAGGACGGCGCCCGCGGCGACGTCACCGGGGTAGTGCACGCCGGTGTGGACCCGGGAGTAGCCGACGGCGCTCGCCAGCGCGCCGAGCGGAACGGCGGCCTCGGGCAGGACGACGCCGACGGCCGTGGCGAACGCGACCGCCGCGGCCGTGTGCCCGGACGGGAACGACGCCGACGCGGGCATGGGCACGTACCGGTCCACCGTCACCCGCGCCGCCTCCCGGTCCGGCCGCGCCCGGTGCACCAGGCGTTTGCCCAGCAGGTTCGTCGAGGCCGAGGCCACGGCGACCGCGCCCACCCCGACGAGGGCAGCCCGCCGGGCCCGGCCCCCGCCCAGCGCGAGCGCGGCCGCGATCCCCAGCGAGACCTTCGAGCGGTCCGCGGCGTGGGACAGGCGCCGCAGGGCGCGGTCGAGCGTGGGCGTGGGCGTGGCGGCCACCGCCGCGTACAGCGCGCCGTCCACGGCACGCAGATCGGCGAGCACGGCCGCGACGGTCCGCCTGCGAGCGGGTCCGGGAGCGGGAGCCGGCGCGAGCGGGCCGCGGGTGTCGCCGTCGGCGTTGGTCGGTTCGGTCATGTGCTTCTGCTCCGCGGGGAGACGGGACCCTGACCATGCTGGCCGCGCCCGGACCCGACGGCGCGTGGGCAGGGCCCGTCCGGGGGACCGGCGGCGGGAGCGGTCCCGGCTGGGCGGTGCGGTCCCGGCCGGGCGGTGCGGTCCGAGCGGGCGGCGCGGTACGACCGGGCGCACGACGCCGAGCCGCCGGCCGACTCCCTGCGGGTCGGCCGGCGGCTCGGCATCGTGGTGGCGGGTCAGTCCCCGGCTCTGAAGCCCCGCAGCCGCAGGCTGTTGCCGACGACGAAGACGGAGGAGAAGGCCATGGCGGCTCCGGCGATCATCGGGTTGAGGAGTCCGGCCGCGGCGAGCGGCAGAGCGGCGACGTTGTAGGCGAAGGCCCAGAACAGGTTGGACTTGATGGTGCCGAGGGTCCTGCGGGCGAGCCGGATGGCGTCGGCGGCCGCGCGCAGGTCGCCGCGTACGAGGGTGAGGTCGCCGGCCTCGATGGCGGCGTCGGTGCCGGTCCCCATGGCGAGCCCCAGGTCGGCCTGGGCGAGCGCGGCGGCGTCGTTGACGCCGTCCCCGACCATCGCCACCGAACGCCCCTCGTCCTGGAGGCGCTTGACGACATCGACCTTGTCCTCGGGCATGACCTCGGCGACGACGTGCTCGGCGTCGATGCCGACCTCGCGGGCGACGGAGCGGGCCACCGCCTCGTTGTCACCGGTCAGCAGGACCGGCGTCAGGCCCAGGGCGCGCAGCCGGGCGATCGCCTCGGCGCTGGTGTCCTTGACCGCGTCGGCGACCTCCAGGACCGCGCGGGTCTCGCCGTCCCAGGCGACGGTGATCGCGGTGCGGCCGGCCGCCTCCGCCTCGGCCTTGGCGCGGGCCAGACCGGCGGGCAGTTCCATGGCCCACTCGGTGAGCAGCTTCTCACGGCCGACCAGGACCGCGTGGCCCTCGACGACGCCCTGGACACCGAGACCGGGGACGTTGGCGAAGTCCTCGGGGGCGGGCAGAGCACCGACCCGTTCGGCGGCCCCCGCGGCCACCGCCCGGGCGATCGGGTGCTCGGAGGCGTGCTCCAGCGCGCCCGCCAGCCGCAGCACTTCGCTCTCCTCGGCGTTGCCGGCGGTGTGCACGGCGAGCAGCGTCATGCGGCCGGTGGTGACGGTGCCGGTCTTGTCGAGGACGACGGTGTCGACCTTGCGGGTGGACTCCAGGACCTCGGGGCCCTTGATGAGGATGCCGAGCTGGGCGCCGCGCCCGGTGCCGACCATCAGCGCGGTCGGGGTGGCGAGCCCCAGGGCGCAGGGGCAGGCGATGATCAGGACGGCCACGGCGGCGGTGAACGCGGCGGTCAGCCCGGAGCCGTTGCCGATCCAGAAGCCCAGGGTCGCCAGTGCCAGGGCGATGACGACGGGGACGAAGACGCCGGAGACGCGGTCGGCGAGCCGCTGGGCGGCGGCCTTGCCGTTCTGCGCGTCCTCGACCAGCCGCGCCATCCGCGCCAGCTGGGTGTCCGCGCCGACCCGCGTCGCCTCGACCACCAGCCGGCCGCCGGCGTTCAGGGTGGCCCCGGTGACACCGTCGCCCACGCCGACCTCGACCGGGACGGACTCGCCGGTGAGCATCGACGCGTCGACGGCCGAGGTGCCCTCGACGACCGTGCCGTCGGTGGCGATCTTCTCGCCGGGACGGACCAGGAAACGGTCCCCGGCCTTCAGCTCGCCGACCGGGATGCGCTCCTCACGCCCGTCCCGCAGCACGGTCACGTCCTTGGCGCCCAGTTCCAGCAGGGCCTTGAGCGCGGCGCCGGCCTTGCGCTTGGAACGGGCCTCGAAGTAGCGGCCGGCCAGGATGAAGGCGGTCACCCCGGCGGCGGCCTCCAGGTAGATGTTCCCGGCGCCGTCACCGCGGGCGATCGTCAGCTCGAAGGGGTGCGTCATGCCGGGTGTGCCCGCGCTGCCGAAGAACAGCGCCCACAGCGACCACAGGAAGGCGGCCGACGTGCCGACCGAGATCAGGGTGTCCATGGTGGCCGCACCGTGCCGGGCGTTGGTGAACGCGGCCTTGTGGAAGGGCCAGGCGGCGTAGGTCACCACCGGCGCCGCGAGGGCCAGCGACAGCCACTGCCAGTACTCGAACTGCAGCGCCGGCACCATCGCCATCGCGATGACCGGAACCGCCAGCACCACGGCCGTGACCAGCCGCTCCCGCAGGGGCCGCAGCTCGTCGGCGGGCTCGGCGCCCTCCGCGCCGGGCGCGGGCTCGGCCCGGACCGGCTCGGGCTCACGGGCCGTGTACCCGGTCGCCTCGACGGTGGCGATCAGCTCCGGGACCGAGACGTCGCCGGCGTAGCTGACCTTGGCCTTCTCCGTCGCGTAGTTGACGGTGGCGGTGACCCCGTCCATCCGGTTGAGCTTCTTCTCGATCCGGGCGGCGCACGAGGCACAGGTCATGCCGCCGATGGCGAGTTCCACCTCGGCTGGTGCGCTGGTCGTACGGGTGGTGGTCATGGCTGCTCCTGATGCGGGGGCCGTCGGCCGGGACCCGGCGTGCGGGTCCCGGCCGTGCGGCGGGTCGACTGGGGAGTGCGGGCCGGGTCAGACGCGGCCGGTCAGCTCGTAGCCGGCCTCGTCGACGACCTCGGCGATCGCGGCGTCGTCCGGCTCGGCGGCGGAGGTCACGGTGACGCGGCCGGTGTCGAGCGCGACGTCGACACCGGTGACACCGTCCAGCTCGCCGATGACCCGGGTGAGCGTCGCGCTGCAGTGACCGCAGGTCATGCCGGCGACGGCGTACGTGGTGGTGGCGGGGGCGGTGGTGTTCGAGGACATGGCTTCCTCCGGTCAAGGGTGATGGATACGGGGCGGGGGTATCTCCCGTCCGGTCTCCATGTATACCCCTGGGGGGTACCGAACGCAAGCTGCTCCATGTCTTGACTAGGTACCCCCTAGGGGTATGGTGAAGTGCATGGAACGGCCTCCGGCTGAGCCGGGGACCCGGAATTCGAGGAGACGACCGCCATGCACACCGGACTGAGGATCACCGCGTTCGCCGCCGCGCTGGCCGCGACCTTCGGCACCGCCTACGGGGTGGGCAGGGGAGTGGACCCGATCGTCGCGCGGAGCGAATCCGCGCCGCACGACGGGCACGGTGAGTCATCGGAGCGACCACAGCAGAGGGAGCGTCACGGAGGGCACGGGGGCACTCCGGCCGGCGGCCTGGAGATCTCCGCGAACGGTTACACCCTCGATCTCGCCACCCCGCGCCTCGCCGCCGGTCGGCACACCGAACTGCGCTTCACGATCCGGGACGCGAGCGGCGCGGCGCTGACCGCGTACCAGCGGGAGCACGACAAGGAACTCCACCTCGTCATCGCCTCGCGCGACCTGGTCACCTACCGCCACCTGCACCCCACCCGCGCCGCCGACGGCACCTGGAGCACCCCCGTCGAACTGCCCGAGGCGGGCGGCTACCGCGTCTTCGCCGACTTCACCCCGGCGGGCGAGGGTGCGCAGAACCTCACCCTGGGCGCGGACCTCGCCGTCTCCGGACCCTACGAGCCCGCTCGGCCGCCGGCCCTCAGCGGCATCGCCCGCACCGACGGCTACCAGGTCGAACTCGCCGGCGCCCTGCGCCCCGGCAAGGCGAGCGAGCTGAAGCTGAAGGTGTCCCGCGCCGGCGAACCCGTCGACGACCTCCAGCCCTACCTGGGCGCATACGGCCACCTGGTCGCCCTGCGCTCCGGCGACCTCGCCTACCTCCACGTCCACCCGAACGGCGAACCCGGCGACGGCACCACCGAGCCCGGTCCGGAGATCTCCTTCACGGCCACCGCGCCCAGCGGCGGCACCTACCGCCTCTTCCTCGACTTCCGGCACGGGGGCGAGGTCCGCACCGCGGCGTTCACCGTGCGCGCCGGATCGACTCCGGGGGCGCGGGAGTCGGCCCCGGCCACCGCGCCGGAGCACTCCGACGGCCACGGGCACTGAGCGGCGGCGCCGTCACCCGGGGGCCCTCAGGCCGTGACGACCCGCACTCCTGCCTCCTCGAACCCCCGCACCAGCTCCGGGTCGGCCGCCCCGTCCGTCACCAGCGTGTCGACCGACTCGGTCGCGCAGATCCGGGCGAACGCCCGTCGGCCCAGCTTGCTGGAGTCGGCGGCCACGACCACCCGCTCGGCGCGCTCGCACAGCAGCCGGTTGATCGCGGCCTCCGCCTCGTCGTGCGCCGCGGCACCGTGCGCGACGTCGAAGGCGACGACGCCCAGCACCGCCACGTCGAGCGTCACCTGGCCCAGCACCCCGTCCGCGAGCGGCCCGATCAGCTCGTACGACTGCGCCCGGGCCACCCCGCCGGTCACCACGATCTTGAACTGCGGCCGGACCGCCAGCTCGTTGGCGATGTTGAGCGCGTTGGTGACCACGGTCAGTGCGGGGGTGCCGGAAGCCAGGTCGGAGCGCACGGCCAGGGCGCGCGCCACCTCGGTGGTGGTGGTGCCCCCGGTCAGCCCCACCGCCTCGCCGGGCGCCACCAGGGCGGCGACCGCCTGCGCGACGCGCTGCTTCTCCGAGGCGCGGCGGGCGGTCTTGTAGCGCAGCGGCAGTTCGTACGACACCCCGTGCACCACCGCGCCCCCGCGCGTGCGCACGAGCATCTGCTGCTCGGCGAGCCGGTCGAAGTCGCGGCGGATCGTCGCGGCCGAGACCTCCAGCTCCGTCGCCGCCTCCTCGACGTCCAGCCGGCCGCGCTCGACGAGCAGCTCCAGCAGCGCCTTCCAGCGGGCGTCGCGCGACATCCGCGCCTCCGTTCCTCGATCTCCGCCGACCCTAGCGCACCGCAGCGTTCCCCGAATTGCTTGATTGTGCTTGAAAGCTCGCTATATCTTGCAGGAACAATCAGTCTGTGTTCCGGGAGTGTGCGACATGACGTACGTCGAGGACGAGCTCAACAGCCAGCCCGAGTGCTGGACGCGCGCCGCCGAGGAGGCGGCACGCCACACGGCGGCGTTGCCAACGGCGGGGGAGCGGGTGGCGATCGTGGGGTGCGGCACCTCGTACTTCATGGCGCAGTCGGCCGCGGCCCTGCGCGAGGACGCGGGCCTCGGCGAGACGGACGCCTTCGCGGCGTCCGAGTTCCCGCGCGGGCGGGCGTACGACCGGGTCGTGGCCCTCACCCGCTCCGGTACCACCACGGAAGTACTGGAACTGCTCTCGGAGCTGAAGGGCCGCACGCGCACCGTCGCGCTCACCGCCGATCCGGGGACGCCCGTCATGAGCGCCGCCGACGACGTGGTCGTACTCGACTTCGCCGACGAACGGTCCGTGGTGCAGACGCGGTTCGCGACGACCGCGCTCACGCTGCTCCGCGCCCACCTCGGCCTGCACACCGACGCGGTCGTCGCCGACGCCCGCGCCGCACTCGCGGCCGGGCTTCCCGAAGGGCTCGTGGAGCGTACCCAGTTCACCTTCCTCGGCCGGGGCTGGACCGTCGGGCTGGCCAACGAGGCCGGGCTCAAGATGCGCGAGGCCTCCCTGTCCTGGACCGAGGCCTACCCGGCGATGGAGTACCGGCACGGCCCCATCAGCATCAGCACCGCGGGCACGGCGACCTGGATGTTCGGCGAGGCGCCGCACGGTCTGGCCGAGCAGGTCCGCGACACCGGCGCGATGTGGGTGCCGGGCGAGCTGGACCCGCTGGCCGAACTGGTCCGCGCCCAGCGGCTGGCCGTCGCCGTCGCCGCCGCCCGGGGGCTCGACCCGGACCGGCCGCGCCACCTGACCCGCTCGGTGATCCTCGCCCCCTGAACCGCCGCCCGACGCCCGGGAAGGAACCAGACCGTGCCCCTCGCCACCACCGGCGACCTGGTCGGCCGTGCCGCGGCCGGCCGCTCGGCCGTCGCCGCCTTCAACGTCATCACCCTGGAGCACATCGAGGCCGTCGTCGCCGGCGCCGAGTCCGTGCGGATGCCCGTCGTCCTCCAGGTCAGCGAGAACGCCGTGAAGTACCGCTACGGCCGCCTGCTGCCCCTGGCCCGCGCGGCCGTCGCCGCCGCCGAGGGC
Organism: Streptomyces sp. CCM_MD2014; assembly: GCF_000772045.1. Taxonomy (GTDB): domain Bacteria; phylum Actinomycetota; class Actinomycetes; order Streptomycetales; family Streptomycetaceae; genus Streptomyces; species Streptomyces salinarius. The sequence continues at coordinate 7,632,473 of NZ_CP009754.1, forward strand.
GCCGCCGTGCCCGTCGCCCTGCACCTCGACCACGTTCAGAGCGACGGCCTGCTGCGCCAGGCCCCGGACGCCGGGTTCAGCTCCGTGATGTACGACGCCGCCCGGCTGCCGTACGCCGAGAACCTCGCGGCGACCCGGGCCGCCGCCGACTGGGCGCACGCCCAGGGGCTGTGGATCGAGGCCGAGTTGGGGGAGGTCGGCGGCAAGGACGGCGCCCCGCCGCTCGACGCCCACGCCCCCGGTGCCCGCACCGACCCCGCCGAAGCACACGCCTACGTCGCCGACTCCGGCGTGGACGCCCTGGCCGTCGCCGTCGGCAGCTCGCACGCCATGACCACGCGCACCGCGGCCCTCGACCACGACCTGCTCAAGGAGCTGTCCGGCGCCCTGGACGTGCCGCTCGTGCTGCACGGCTCCTCGGGCGTCCCCGACGGCGAACTCGCCGCGGCCGTCGCGGGCGGCATCGCCAAGGTCAACGTCGGCACCGCGCTCAACATCGCCATGACCGGCGCGATCAGGGAGCACCTCGCCGCCCGTCCCGAGGCGGTCGACTCGCGCGGCTACCTCACCGCGGGGAGGGAGGCCATGGTCCGGACGGTGGCGACGCTCCTCCAGGTGGTGGCCCGGACCGCGGCCGTACCCCTGCCTCCCGCTACTCCTTGACCGCCTTCAGCACCACGAACTTCCGGTCGCCCGCCACCAGCCGGCTGTTGCCGAACAGGCGCCGCAGCTTGACGTGGTAGCCCAGGTGCCGGTTGCCGACCACCCACAGTTCGCCGCCGGGGCGCAGCACCCGCCGCGCCCCGGTGAACATCCGCCACGCCGTCGCGTCGGTCGTCGCCTGGTGGGAATGGAAGGGCGGGTTGTTCAGCACCAGGTCGACACTGCCGTCCGGCACCCCGGCCAGCCCGTCGCCGACCCGGAACTCCGCCTGGCCCGCCACCTCGTTCGCCCGGTACGTCGCTTCGGCCGAGGCCACGGCCTGGAACGACTCGTCGGTGAACAGCACCTCGGCGTCCGGGTCGGCCAGCGCCACCGCCGTACCGACCACGCCGTTGCCGCAGCCGAGGTCCACCACCCGCCCGAAGCCCCCGGGGTCCGGCAGGTGCCGCAGGAAGAAGCGGGTGCCGATGTCGAGGCGGTCGGCGCAGAAGACACCGGCGTGGTTGACGACGGGCCGGCCGGACAGGAGCGGTCCGACGTCGTCGGGGAGCCGGTAGCGGAGCGGCCAGGGGTTGGCCGGCCGCTTCAGCGCCGGATCGGGCTCCGCGAAGATCAGCCGGGCCTTCTTCACGGCAAGGGACGTCCGGGTCGGGCCGACGATCCGCTCGAACAGCCGGAGCGTCGAGGTGTGGATCTCCTTCACCATCCCGGTGCCGACCACGACCGTGCCCTCGTGCAGCGCGGGCGCCAGCCGCAGCAGCTGGTCCTCCAGCAGCGCCAGGCTCTTCGGCACCCGCACCAGCAGCACGTCCACGCGGTCCGGCGGCGGGTCCTGCGTGGTGAGCAGGCCGACCGAGCCCGGCTCGACGCCGCCGCGCTCCAGATTGGCCCGTGTCGCCTCCCGGGCGAGGTGCGAGTCGGTGATCTGCACCGGACGGTGCGCCGCCAGCGCCGTCACCAGGGCTCCCCAGCGGTCGCCGACGACCACGACCGTGCCGTCCAGAGCCACGTCGCGCTCCGCGAGGTGCCCGAGCAGGTACTCGTCGGAGGCGTCCCAGGCACGGAGCCGGTCACGCGCGTCCTCGGGGTAGCGGGACAGCACGTGCTCGCCCCACGGGGTGGTCATACGGTCGCCGCCGTCGCCGCGGTCGTTCGTGCGGCGGTCGTTCGCGCGGTGGTCGTTCGTGCCCGGGCCGTTCGTGCGGCGGTCCTTCGTGCTGCGGTCGTTCATCGTGTGCCCAGGCTAGCCGAGCCCCGGCTCGGCGCCGGTCGCGCCCGGCAGGGCGGCGGGGGCCGGAGGCATGATGGGCGGCATGGACGCCGAGCTGTTTCCCCGGGGCCGTACCGAGACCGCACCCGGCGCCGTGCACGTGCCGGACTGGCTGGCCTCGGAACGGCAGCGCGAGCTGCTGGACGCCTGCCGCGGCTGGGCGCGCCCGCCCGCCGGACTGCGCACGGTGCGCACCCCCGGCGGCGGCACCATGACCGCCCGGCAGGTCTGCCTCGGCCGGCACTGGTACCCGTACGGCTACGCACCCACCGCCGTCGACGGCGACGGTGCCCCCGTCAAGCCGTTCCCGGCATGGCTCGACGGCCTCGCCCGCCGCGCGGTGACCGAGGCGCTCGGCCCCGACGTGCTGTCGCCGGAGCCGTACGACATCGCGCTGATCAACTTCTACGACGCCGACGCCCGCATGGGCATGCACCGCGACGCGGACGAGCGCTCCGGCGCCCCCGTGGTCTCCCTGAGCCTCGGCGACACCTGCGTCTTCCGCTTCGGCAACCCCGAGACCCGTGCCCGCCCCCACGACGACATCGAGCTGCGCAGCGGCGACCTGTTCGTCTTCGGCGGCCCGTCCCGGCTCGCGTACCACGGGGTGCCGAGGGTGCACCCGGGCACCGCGCCGCCCGAGTTGGGGCTCACCGGGCGGCTGAACATCACGCTCCGGGTCAGTGGGCTCTAGGCACCCGCGCGGGACGGATCATGGGAGACTCCCCCTCATGAGCGGCAAGGCGGACCCCCGGGCGGCGGGGGAAGGGACCACCTCGAGGACGCGGCTGGACCGGGGGCGCGGCGCGCTGGGACCCGCGCTGGAGCTCGTGCACACCGGACGCGCCCCCACCCGGGCCGTCCTCACCGCCGAACTGGGCGTGACCCGGGCCACGGCCGGCGCGGTCGCCGCCGAACTGGAGGCGCTCGGCCTGATCCGGGTGGACGCCCGGCCCGGCGCGGCGGCCGGCTCGCAGGGCCGCCCCTCGCACCGCCTCTCGGTCGCCGAGGACGGGCCCGTCGCCCTCGCCGCCCAGATCCACGCCGACGGCTTCCGCGCCGCCCTGGTCGGTCTCGGCGGCCGGATCGTCGCCACCGCGCCCGGCTGCGAGGTCGTCGACGCCGACCCGGCGAAGGTGCTGGGTTCCGTCGTCGAGGCGGGTACGGAGCTCCTGCGGGAGACCGGGCGGCGCTGCGTCGGCGCCGGGCTCGCCGTGCCGTCCGCCGTCGCGGAACCGGAGGGGCTGGCCCTGAACCCGCTGCACCTGGCGTGGCCCGCGGGCGCGCCCGTGCGGGAGATCTTCGCGCAGCAGGTGCGTGCCGCCGGGATCGAGGGACCCGCGTTCGCCGCCAACGACGTCAACCTCGCCGCCCTCGCCGAGCACCGCCACGGCGCCGGACGCGGCGCCCGCGACCTGCTGTGCGTGGCCACCGGCCACCGCGGGGTCGGCGGCGCCCTGGTCCTCGACGGCCGTCTGCACACCGGCAGTTCGGGACTCGCCCTGGAGGTCGGCCACCTCGCCGTCAACCCCGAGGGCCGCCCCTGCCACTGCGGCAGCCGCGGCTGCCTGGACGTCGAGACCGACCCGCTGGCCTTCCTCACGGCGGCCGGGCGCGCACCGGGACCCGAGGTGTCCCTGCTCCAGCAGTCCTACGACCTGATCCGCGAGCACTACGCCGACCCGGCCGTCCGCACCGCCGCCGAGACCCTCATCGACCGCCTGGGCCTGGGCCTCGCGGGTCTGGTGAACATCCTCAACCCGGACCGCATCATCCTCGGCGGACTGCACCGGGCGCTGCTCGACGCCGACCCGGAGCGGCTGCGCGCGGTCGTCGCCGGGCGCAGCCTGTGGGGTCAGAGCGGAGGTGTCCCGATCCTGCCCTGCGGGCTGGACCACAACAGTCTGGTCGGCGCCGCCGAGCTGGCCTGGCAGCCGGTCCTGGACGACCCGCTGGGCGTACCGGCGTAGCACGCCGTGCGCCTCAGGCGGCGGGCCCGTCGCCCCCGCTCGGGGCGTGGCCGAGGTCGACGACGCAGAAGATGTTGTCGTCCGGGTCTGCCAGGACGACGAAGTCGGGATCGGGCGGGTACAGGTCCCACTCGACGGCCCGCGCCCCGAGGCCGATCAGCCGCCGCACCTGCGCCTGCTGCTCCTCGGCCGAGTCCGTGTACAGGTCGAGATGGAGCCGGGGCCGGGGTTCGGGCGGGGAGTCGCTGCGCATCAGACCGAGGGCGTGCCCGGAACCGTCGGCGTACTCCAGCGTGCGCCAGGTCTCGCTGCTCCACTCCTCCGCGGCGACCAGGGGCAGCGCCTGCGTCCAGAAGGCGACGGCGCGGGCGAGGTCGGTGACACCGATGACGGGGATTCCGAGTCTCAGCATGATCCCGACCCTACGTACTGCGCGCGCCCGTTGCCCAGCGACCAGTCGGCTGAGGTGTTCTCGGTCAGCGTGACGAAGACGTTGCCGGGGTCCGTGCCCGCGTACTCCTCGGCGAGCTGGGCGATGCGGCGGTACAGCGCCTGCTTCCGGCCGGTCGTCCGCCCCTCCCGCAGCGCGATCGCCACGAAGACGATGCCCTCGTCCCGGCGCACGCCGAGGTAGCCGTCGTAGCGCAGGGTGCGGCGGGCGGGGTCGTGGGCGGTCAGGACCTGGAAGCGGTCGTCGGGCGGAATGCCGAGCGTCTCGACCAGGGCGTCGTGGACGGCCTGCCCGAGGGCGTCGAGACGGTCGTCGTCGGCGCCGCCGTACGCGTCGATACGGACGAAGGGCATGAACTCTCCTCCTGTCGGGTGGGGCCGGGACGGGGCCGCTAAGGGGGGTGTCAGCGCCACTCGACGGCGAACGCCCGTGCCGGGTTCTCGGTGAGGATCCGCCGCACCAGCTCCTCGCCCACGGCGAGCGCCAGCCGGGGGGCCACACGGCGCAGCAGGTACGGCATCCCCGGACCGCCGTCCACCGAGCGGGCGGCAGCGGTCGTCGTGTCGCCGCCGAGCAGCAGCCGGTCGCCGAACCCCGCCTCGGCGAGTTCCCGCACGGCCTCCGGCATCCGCCAGTCGGTGGCGTGATGCGCCCGCGACGGCCCGTCGAAGGCCAGCCAGCAGCCCGACCCGGCGGCCTGCCGGTGCACCACGGCGTCGGGGGAGCGGTTGAGGTGGCCGAGGACCACCCGGCCGGGCGGCACGCCCCACTCGCCGCACAGCGACTCCAGTACGTCCAGGGCGGCGGTGCCCAGCTCCAGGTGCACCGCGATCGGCGCCCCCGTCGCGTGGTGCGCCTCGGCCGCCGCCGCCAGCGTCCACCGCGCGTGCGCGTCGAGCCCGTGGAAACCGCCGGCCACCTTGATCAGCCCGGCGCGCACGCCCGACGTCCCGATGCCCCGCGTCAGTTCGGCGACGAAGACCCCGGCGGCCCGGCCCCGCAGCGCCGCGAGCGTGTCCTCGTCGTAGTGGACGTCCTGGTGGAGTCCCGTCGCGGCCACCACGTGCACGCCGGTGGCCCGGGACAGGCCCGGCAGATCGGCGGCCCGCCGGCCCAGTCCGTACGGCGTCCACTGCACCACCGCGCCGCCGCCCCGTTCACGGAACGCGGCCAGCTCCGCCCGGGCCGCCGCCGCGTCGTCGAGTTCCTGGCCGGGCAGCCGGGGACTGGCGAAGAACAGATGGTCGTGCGCGTCGCACACGCCCAACTCCTCACCGGGCACGTCCCCGAGGACCGTACGGACGGCGCTCACCACTGGCGCCCCCTCGGCAGCAGGCCCCGCCCGGGCGCGGAGAGGTGCAGCACCCGGAAGACCTCGCCCACGGCCCCGTCCGGCGCCTCGCCCGCGTGGAGCGAGAAGTGCGCCAGCTCCCAGCGCCCGGTGTCCACGACCGCCGCCGCGAGCAGCGCCCCGTCCACGGCCGCCAGCCGCCCGGTCTCCCGCACCGCCCCCGCCGCGACCTCCGACAGCGGCACCCCGTCCGGCACCGGCCGCCGCCGCAGGACCGCCACCCGCGCGGGCGAGCCGGCGGCACCGCCCTCCTCGTACGCCAGGCCCGTCCACTGCCGGACCGAGGGCCGGCCGAAGTCGTCGGTGGGCCGCTGGAAGGCACCTTCCCAGAGGAAGGAGTTCATGCCCTCCACGGTGTGCCACAGGTAGAACGGCGCGTACCGGTTGACCGGCGAGCCGTCCTTCCCGCGCTCGCGGATCAGATACGCCTTGAGGCCGAGCCCTGGCCAGTCGTCCAGCAGGTGCCCGGTACGGGCCACGCGCTCCCTGATGACGTCCATCGAGTAGTCGGCGGGCAGAGTGAAGCCGTACTGCATGGCATGCACGGGTACGTGAATCCTCCGGTCGGATCGGGTGGGCGTGAAGTCCGCTACCGCGTGCGGGTGTGCGACGGCGCGAGCAGCGCGAGCAGTCCCCGGACCCCCGCGTCGAAGGCGGCGGGCGAGCCGGAGGCGCGGGCCAGGACGTAGCCGCCCTGGACGGTCGCGACGACCGCGGCCGCGACCTCCTCGCCGTCCAGCCAGGGCGCGAACTCGCCCTGTTCCCGGCCCTCCTCCACCAGCTGGGCGATCTGCTCGCGGAGCCAGTCGAGGGTCTCGTCCACGGGGGCGCGCAGGGCGTCGTCGGCGATCACGTCCGGGTCCATCGTCAGGCGGCCGACCGGACACCCGCGCAGCACGTCGCGCTCGCGCAGCAGATACGCCTCGATGCGCTCGTACGGCGTGCCCGGCCCGGCGAGCACGGCACCGGCGGCGGCGCGCATCTCCCGGGCCGTGCGCCGGATCGCCGCGAGCGCGAGATCGGGCTTGCCCTTGAAGTGGTGGTACATGCTGCCCTGCCCGGCCCCGGCCCGCTCGAGGATCGCCTTGGGGCTGGTGCCCACGTACCCGCGCTCCCACAGCAGCTCGCGCGTGGACTCGATCAGTCGTTCCGAGGTGCTCATGCACCTACTGTACATACTAGTAGTTACAAATCGAGCGGCCGACGCAACCCGGAGAGGCGAAGCCGGCGGAAGCAGACGCGGACCTCCGGAGTACTCCCCGCGGGGTACGCACACCGCCGCCGGCCGTACGACGACCCGGACCCCCTCCCGGAGCCAGGCTCGGAAGCGACACAAGGGACATCGCGACCGAGGAGTTGGACGACATGGAGACCCTGGCACAGTTCGGCGACGGCGGGCCCGGCCCGTGGATCCTGCTCTTCCCGGTGATCTGGGCACTGGTCATCGGCGGCGGCATCACCCTGCTGCGCCGCACGGTGTGGCGCGGGCGCCGCGGACCCGGACGGCCGGCGACCGTCGCGGAGAACTCGCCCATCACCGTGCTCGGCCACCGCTTCGCCTCCGGCGAGATCGACGAGGACGAGTACTGGCGCCGGCTGTCCGTGCTGGACGAGCAGTTCGGCCGGACGGGCAAGGGCGGTGCGGCATGACCACGACGACCGTCACCCGGGCCGCCGCCCGGGTCGTGGACGCCGTGAAGGTGTACGGCGGTGGCGACACCGCCGTACACGCCCTCGACGGCGTGAGCGTCGACTTCCCGGCCGGCCGCTTCACCGCCATCATGGGACCGTCCGGCTCCGGCAAGTCCACCCTGATGCACTGCGCCGCCGGACTCGACACGCTCACCTCGGGCACCGCCCGCATCGGCGACACCGACCTGAGCACCCTCGACGACCGTCGGCTCACCCTGCTGCGCCGCGACCGCGTCGGCTTCGTGTTCCAGGCGTTCAACCTGGTGCCGACGCTGACCGTCGCCGAGAACATCACCCTCCCCCTCGACCTCGCCGGCCGCCGGGGCGACACCGAGTGGGTCGACGCGCTGATCGACGTGGTCGGACTGCGCGACCGCCTCCACCACCGGCCCGCCGAACTCTCCGGCGGCCAGCAGCAACGCGTCGCCGTGGCCCGGGCCTTCGCCGGGCAGCCGGACGTGGTCTTCGCCGACGAGCCCACCGGCAACCTCGACTCCCGCTCCGGCGGCGAGGTGCTCGGCCTCCTCGGCCGCACCGTGCGGCAGACCCGGCGCACGGTCGTCATGGTCACCCACGACCCCGTCGCCGCCGGCCACGCGGACGAGGTCGTCTTCCTCGCCGACGGACGCCTCGTCGACCGCATGGACGCGCCGACCGCCGACAAGGTCCTGGACCGGATGAAAGCCTTCGAGGTGCCCTCATGAACGCCTCCGTCCGCCTGAGCGTCTCCTCGCTCAGGGCCCACAAACGCCGCTTCGCCGGGACGTTCCTCGCCGTGGTCCTGGGTGTCGCCTTCCTGGCCGGCACCCTGGTCATGGGCGACACGCTCCGCGCGAGTTTCGACACCATGTTCGGCAACGCCGCCGGCGGCACCGACGCCGTGGTGCGCAGCGCCGACGCCATCACCACACCGGGCGAGAGCCAGGGCGTACGGCAGCCCGTCGGCACCGACCTGGTCCGGACGATCGAGCGGGTTCCCGGCGTCGCCGCCGCGGCCCCCAGCATCCAGGGCGCGGGCCAGCTCGTCGGCGCGAACGGTGAGCCGATCGGCGGCCAGGGCCCACCCACCCTGGCCGGCAACTGGATCACCGACCCGGAGCTGAACCCGTACCGCCTCGCCGAGGGTCACGCCCCGCAGAAGTCCGGCGAGGTCGTCGTCAACCGCGGCACCGCCGAGAAGGGCGGCCTGGCGATCGGCGACACCACGACCCTGCGCACCCCCGACCCCGTCCGCGTCACCGTCGTCGGGCTCGCCACCTTCGGCGGCGAGGACGGCATGGCCCAGGTGACCTACACCGGCATGACCCGGGCCGACGCCGAGAAGTACCTCACCGCGCGGCCGGGCAAGGCGGCGAGCATCCAGGTGCGGGCCGGACCGGGCGTCGGCCAGCAGGAACTCGTCGACCGGCTGACCCCCGTACTGCCCAAGGGCGTCGAGGCCATCACCGGCCAGGAGTCGGCCGCGGAGAACACCGACATGATCTCCAGTCAGTTCCTGACCCTGTTCACGACCTTCCTGCTCGTCTTCTCCGGCATCGCCCTGCTGGTCGCGACCTTCTCGATCCACAACACCTTCGCCATCGTGGTCGCCCAGCGCACCCGCGAGAACGCGCTGCTGCGCGCCCTCGGCGCCTCCCGCCGCCAGGTCACCGCCGGCACCCTCGCCGAGGCGGCCGTCGTGGCCGTGACCGCGTCCGCCGCCGGACTCGCGGGCGGCATCGGCATCGCGGCCGGACTCCAGGCCCTGTTCCCGGCGATCGGCTTCCCGTTCCCCGACGGCGCCCTGGTGATCAGCGCCCTGTCGCTGCTGCTCCCGCTCGCCGTCGGCGTGGTGGTCTGCCTCGGCTCCGCCCTGCTGCCCGCGGCCCGGGCCGGCCGCACCGCACCGCTGGCCGCGCTGCGGGAGACGGCCGTGGACACCTCCGGCGCCTCCCGTGCGCGGGCACTCACCGGCACGGCGCTGCTCGCGCTCGCCCTCGCGGTGACGCTCGTGGGGGTCCTGCTCACCCCGTCGGTGTGGCTCGCGGGACTGGGCGCCGTCCTCACCCTGGCCTCCTTCGTGGTGCTCGGCCCGGTCGCCTCCGCCACCGCCGTGCGGATCCTCGGAGCCCCGCTGAGCCGGCTGCGCGGCGTCACCGGCGTCCTCGCCCGGCGCAACGCGCTGCGCAGCCCCAAGCGGACGGCGGCCACCGCCGGGGCGCTGATGATCGGCGTGGCGGTCGTGTCGCTGTTCACGGTGTTCGGCGCCTCGCTCAAGGCGACCATGGACCAGACCGTCTCCCGTTCCTTCGCGGGCGACGTCGCCGTCAGCGCGCCGTCCTTCGGCGCGGGCGGCAGCGGCCTGAGCCCGCGGCTGGCCGGCGCGGTCCAGGAACTGCCCGAGGTGGACACCGCCGTCGGCCTCGGGCGGGGAGTGGCGGAAGTGGACGGCGAGGGACGGGCCTTGACCGTCACCGACCCGGTCGCCCTGGACCGCACCTTCGACCTCGCACCGTCCACGGCTCGCTCGGCGACCTCGGCACCGACGGCATCGCGGTCACCGCGAGCGAGGCGGACAAGCAGGGGCTGACCACCGGCGACACCACGCGACTCACCTTCACCGACGGGCGCAGCGGAACCTTCACCGTCCGCGCGGTCTACGGAGAGTCCGAACTCGCCGGCGACTACGTCATCACCCGCGCGGCCTGGGCCCCGCACCGCACCCAGGACTCCGACACCCTGGTCGCCGTCGCCTTCGAGGACGGCGTGGACGTGGACGCGGGCAAGGCGGCGGTCGAGCAGGTCGCGGGCCGGTTCGGCAACCCCGAGGTGCAGACCCGCGCCGAGTACGCCGAGTCCTCGGCGGGCGGCATCGACATGATGCTGACGCTCGTCTACGCGCTGCTCGCCCTCGCGGTGCTCATCGCGCTGCTCGGCATCGCCAACACCCTCACCCTGGCGGTGCACGAGCGCACCCGCGAACTCGGGCTGCTGCGGGCCGTCGGGCAGACCCGGGCCCAGTTGCGGGCCATGGTCCGCTGGGAGTCCGTCCTGGTCGCCGCCTTCGGCACGGCCGGCGGGCTCGGTCTCGGCGCCTTCCTCGGCTGGGTCCTCGTAGCGGCCTCCGACGGCGCCTCGGACAGCGCGTTCGCCTTCACCGTGCCGCCCGTGCGGCTCGCGGTGGTGGCCCTGGTCGGCCTCGCGGCCGGCGCCCTGGCGGGACTGCGCCCGGCCCGGCGGGCCTCCCGTCTGGACGTACTGCGCGCGGTCGCCGCGGAGTAGCCCGTGCTCGCCCGGTGATCCCCGGGCGAACCCGGCCGCCGGTGCGGCACCCGCCCTTCACCCCACGGCGGGTGCCGCACCGGAGCGGAAGCGTTCCGGACACCACGCCCCTTGCCGGCGGTCCCGCCTTCCACGTCGGCCGCCGGCCCACCCCGTACCGGGCCCGCTGCCGTTGGCCGCCGAGTGTCGTGCCGCCGCTCTCCGCACCGTCCCGCGTCCTCCGGACGGCCGACGCGCCGTCAGGGGCGGTACCGACCCGCCGGTTGCCGACGGCCGGGGACGCGGACCCGCCGTGCGGACGCCGCCGGGACCGCGGTGCACGGTCCGCGGCAGTGGACGGTCACCGCCCGGTCAGCCGACAACGGCCGACCGGGCGGGAGCGGGTTGGGGACTGCCGAGCCCGACCGCGTGCTCGGCCTCGGCGAACGCGGCGGCCGGCACCTCCTCGACCAGACGACGCGGCGGACGGGCCGACACGGGCGGTGCGGCGGGCGGCTGGGCGGTGACGGCCGTCGGGAGTGTGAACCAGACGACCTTGCCCGATTCGCCCTCCGGTCGCGCGCCCCAGCTCTCGCTCATCGCGGCCACCATCGCCAGCCCCCGCCCGCACGTCGCGAGCGGCTCGGCGTCGTCCACGACGGGCAGCCGCGGATCGTGGTCGCGCACGGAAACCGTGAGCCGGTCCAGGAGGAGTTCTATTTCCACGGTGCACGTCTTCTCGGGCCGCGCGTGCAGGTGGACGTTGGTCAGCAACTCCGTCACGCCGAGCACCGCCCGGTCGATCAGGAGATCCATATGCCAGTAGCGCAATTGCGCAGATACGATTCTGCGGACCTGGCCGATCCGCGACGGCAGGGCTTGCAGCTCCACCGTGCAATGTCTGCTTGGGTGAGTGATCACGGCTGCGACTCCCCGACATAGAGGTCCGGAAGAACACGGAGTTCGGATCCAGCGAGGCGCACACGGCGCACGCCGCCCGCTGTCATGCCCGGCGGGCTGGTTCGCAGCGTTATCGCCGGTAAACCCAGAGTGACGTGAGACCAGCGTGACGCAAGGGGTGAGGTACCGCAACTTACGGACATCTCTCAGACGCGGCGTCCGGCCGCCCTGCGCACCGCCTCGATGAAGCGGCGGGCCGCGGGCGGGCCCGGCTCGCCGGGTGCGGGGTCACGCTCGCCGAGGGTCAGCAGATACCGCTTGCCGTTGAGGTCGGCGAGCGCGCGGTCCTCGGGACCGAACCACGGGCGGGAGGCGCGCACCGCCTGAACCGGCGCGCTGTCTATCTCGCTGCCGTAGCTGGTGAGCAACTCGACCCGGCCGCCGCTGATCCGGACCGTCCCGGCCCGGGTGAGTGACCGCAGCCGTTTGCCGATCCGCACCCCCGTGGCCCTGAACTCCGGCTCCGCCATGGCCGTCGCCCCCTCGTGCCCGTCGGTTGCCGGACCGTGCACCGACCGCGGTGCTCCCGGTACCGGCTCGTGTCGTGCTCCAGTGTGCGCCCGCGACGGGAATCCGGTCCCGCCGCTGGCAGTCTGCCCGGACCGCGCCCCGAGCACCAGTACGCGCCGCCCCTTTCCGGAGGAGACCGGAGCACTCGCGCGAATGCGCCCCCTCCACCGCGCCCCCGCCCCTCCGCGGCGCCGCCCCAGGGGGCCTTTGGGGCTCTCAAAGAGGTGTTTATGCAGGTGAGAAGCGTGTGGAAGGTGTTTATGATCGAGCTGTCGGCCGCGCTGTCCGCCGTCGGCGCGCAGCGTAAGGAGCCCAGAAGTGAGCACTGACCGGCAGACCGCACCCGGCGCCACCCTTGACGTCGACCGCAGCGACGCCTCCTACCGCACCTGGCTGAAAGAGGCCGTCCGCAAGGTCCAGGCCGACGCCAACCGCTCGGCCGACACCCACCTTCTTTTGTTTCCGCTCCCGGAGCGCTGGGGCATCGACCTGTACCTGAAGGACGAGTCGACCCACCCGACGGGCAGCCTCAAGCACCGCCTCGCCCGCTCCCTGTTCCTCTACGGCCTGTGCAACGGCTGGATCCGTCCGGACCGACCGGTGATCGAGGCGTCCAGCGGCTCGACGGCCGTCTCCGAGGCGTACTTCGCGAAGCTGATCGGCGTGCCGTTCATCGCCGTCATGCCCCGCACGACGAGCACCGAGAAGATCCGGCTGATCGAGTTCCACGGCGGACGGTGCCACTTCGTGGACGACTCCCGGCGGATGTACGAGGAGTCGGCCCGCCTCGCGGCGGAGACCGGCGGCCACTACATGGACCAGTTCACCTACGCCGAACGCGCCACCGACTGGCGCGGCAACAACAACATCGCCGAGTCGATCTTCCGCCAGCTGCGGCTGGAACGGTATCCCGAGCCGTCCTGGATCGTCGCCACGGCCGGTACCGGCGGCACCTCCGCGACCCTCGCCCGCTACGTCCACTACATGCAGTACGACACCCGTGTCTGCGTCGCCGACCCGGAGAATTCCTGCTTCTTCGAGGGCTGGACCACCGGCGACCCCGACGTCTCCTGCGACCGCGGCTCCCGCATCGAGGGCATCGGCCGGCCCCGGATGGAACCGAGCTTCGTCCCGGGCGCGATCGACCGCATGATGAAGGTGCCGGACGCGGCGAGCGTCGCGGCGGTGCGCGCCCTGGAGCGGGCCGTGGGACGCAAGGCGGGAGGCTCCACGGGCACCGGGCTGTGGAGCGCGCTGAAGATCGTCGCCGAGATGGTGGCCGCGGGGGAGCGGGGCAGCGTCGTGACGCTGCTGTGCGACCCGGGGGACCGGTACCTCGACAAGTACTACTCGGACGACTGGCTCGCCGGACAGGGCCTCGACATCGAGCCGTACACGGAGGCGATCGAGTCGCTGCTGCGCACGGGGGCCTGGCCCCACTGACCGACCACGGCCGTGCCGGGCTACGGACGCCGCAGCCGCCGGTCCAGGGACGTCACCGCGCCCCGGAAGGCCCGTCCCAGTCCGGGACGCGCGCGGTCGAGCACGAAACGGAACAGCGCGGTGCCGTCCGCCGCGAACGTCCACCGCACCCGCGTTCCGGTACCGGCCGGCATCAGCCGCCACTCCTCCAGCATGGCCCGGGCCCCCGGTGTGTTGGTGACGTCGACGCGGTAGGCGTACACCTCGGGACGCTCGGCCGCCAGCACCGTCTCCACGAAGCGCGTACCGCCCCTGAGCCGGATTTCGCGCCCCGCGCCCTCACCGATGGGACGGGCGAAGGTCACCGCGGAGAACCACGCCGTCCAGCCGGGCACGTCCTCGGCCAGGGCGCGGAAGACCGCGTCCGGAGCGGCGGAGACCTCCCGCGCGAAGACCAGGCGTACCGGCGCCGTCTCGACGAAGTCGAGACCCACCGGTCGCAGTCGGCGCGCCATGACCACCACCCCCTTGTGCGAAGCCGCGCGTGCGGACGATCGGCCGGGTGGCGCCACCATAGCCCCGGGCGCGTCGGGTGTCAGTGTGGCGGGCACCACACGGAATGCCTGCGCGGTGCCTCACCGGGCAGCCCGCGCGATGCCGAGCACGGCAGGCGCCCTCGCGCACACCGAAGCCGAAGCCGAGTCCGAAGCCGAAGCTGAATCCGAATCCGGCGCCCACGCCGACGTCAGTCGGCCGCGGGCTCCGGCTCGCCCGCCACGACCAGTCCGAGGTGCTCGGCGACCTCCGCGCGAGCCCCCGCCGAGAGGCCCGAGTCGGTCACCAGCGTGTCCACCTGCTCCAGCGCCGCGAACGAACTCAGGCCCACCACGCCCCACTTGGTGTGGTCCGCCACCACGACGACACGCCGTGCCGACTGGACGAGACGCCGGTTGGTCTCGGCCTCCGCGAGGTTCGGCGTGGACAGGCCGGCCTCGGCCGATATGCCGTGCACACCCAGGAACAGCACGTCGAAGTGGAGCGTCGCGATCGCCTGGTCGGCCACCGGGCCCACCAGCGAGTCGGAGGGCGTGCGCACCCCGCCGGTGAGCACCACTGTCGCCGCGCCCTGCCGCGCTCCCGAGGTGCGCTGCGCCACGTGGAACACGTCGGCCACCCGCACCGAGTTGGTGACCACCGTCAGATCCGGCACGTCCACCAGCCGGTGCGCCAGCGCGTACGTCGTCGTGCCGCCCGACAGGGCGATCGCGGCGCCCGGCGCGACCAGTTCAGCGGCGGCCCGTGCGATGTCCTCCTTGGCGGTCGGCTCCAGACCCGACTTCGCCTCGAACCCGGGCTCGTGGGTGCTCGCCTCGGCCACCGGGACCGCGCCCCCGTGCACCTTCTCCAGGACCCCCTGCCGGGACAGCGCGTCCAGGTCGCGGCGGACCGTCATGTCCGACACGCCGAGCTTGCGGGTCAGCTCGTTGACCCGGACCCCGCCCCGGCGGCGGACCTCGTCGAGGATCAGGGCGCGTCGCTGCTCCGCGAGGAGGTTGGGATTCTCACTCACGTACGCTTCGGTCCTTTCGCCGCAAAACCGTCCGACACGCCGACGCACTCGCTCCGATGAGGACTTCTCCCCGCACCCGTGCGCGGACGTCCCATCCTCGCACGCCCCGCGACGGCCCGCGCCACCGCCCGCCCGGCCGCACCGGTCACACGGTTCGGGGAGATTCCGTGCCGAGGGGTGTAGGACGCCCGCGGAATGGAGATCCTTGTGCCCGCACGGACACAGCCGACGGCGCGTCACGGGGGAGTGCGGACAGTGAAAGAGGCACAGGAAAGGGCCGGGAAGGGCGGGACGGACGGGAGGAGCGGCACCGCCCTGGAACTCCTGGTGCACGGAGTGGGCGGTACGACACCGGCCGAAATGCTGGACGATCCGCGGACCGTGCGGATCACCGGCGACCACGTCGCGGCCGTCTTCCGGCGCACCGAGGACGCCGACGCCGAGTCCCGGCCCGAGGACTACCGCGGCCGCCCGGTGCCCGAGGCCTACGTCTGGTGCAACCTCACCTCCGGCAACGGCAGCCGCGCCCTGTGGCTGCTGCTCCTGCCCTTCATGGTGGTCAACATCGCCCACTGGATGCGGCCCGCCGCCGACGGCCGGATCCGCACGGTCCGCCTCTACGGGCTGCTGCTGCGCCTCACGGGTCTCACCCTGACGGTGCTGCTGGTCGCCGCCGCCTGCGAGGTCGCCCTCGACCTCGTCGCCTGGCAGTGCGCGGGCACGCGCGCGTGCGCCGAGCGGCACTCCTGGCTGGGCTTCCTGTCGCCCGTGATGTCGGACGGCGGCTGGTGGAGCACGCCCGGCCGCAGGCTCGCCCTCGCGGCCGCGGTGCCCGCCGCGCTGACCGGGCTGCTGTGGTACCTGTCGCTGCGCACCTGGCGGGCGTACGAGTCCCAGCAGCCCATGGCCCGCGAGACCGACCCCGAGGAGGACCCCCGCGGCGGAGCGCTGGGCCGGCCCGGGTTCTGGTACGGGCGCCGGCTGGTGGCCCGGCTGCGTGCCGCGCACACCGCCGCCGGGCTGCTGACCGTCGCCGCCGGGGTCGGTGTCCCGGCGGCCCGCTTCGACCGCCGGCCGGGCGGACCCGCGGTGCTCGACACACTGGGATGGGCGCTGCTGGGGGCACTGGTCGCGGGGGCGATGGCCGTGGTCGCGGTGGTGTGCCGCCGGGGCCGCAGCGAGCGGCGCCTCGACCGGGAACTGGACGCCCACCTCGTGCGCAGCCTGCCGCTCGCCGCTCTTCTCCTGTTCGTCCTCGCCCTGCTGTACGGCGGCTGGGCCCGCCCCGGGTGGACGTCGCAGGGCCGGCTCTCCGGGGACCTGGCCTTCGGCACCGTCGCCCTGGTGCAGGGGCTGCTCGTCATCGCCCTGGCCGCGGTCGCCCACCTGCTCCACCGCAGCCGCCCCGACGCCCGGGCCGCAGTCCGGGGCCTGGGCGGTCCCGCCGTGGCCATGCTGGCCTGTGCGCTGGGCGGCGTCATGTCAGGCGGCGTCGCCCAGCGCGTCTCCGACTGGATGGACGGCACCGGCACGTTCCTGGAAGGCCCGCCCGTCCTGCTGACCTGGCAGGCATCCGTCATCCCGCCGCTGCTCCTCGTCGTGCTGCTGATGTGCGCGGTGCTCGCCCGGCACACCCTGCGTCTCGCCCGCGCGGAACGGGACGCGGTGGAACGCGACCACCCGGGCGAGACCGGGGACGCGGGGCGCACCCGGCGCATCGCGCTGACCCGGGCCACGGCCACGCTCACCGACCGGGCGCCCCTCCTCGTCGCCATCACCTCCACCGCGACCCTGCTGCTCGGCGCCGGAGCCCTGGTGGGCGCCCTGACGACCGAGCAGGTGCCCGGCGAGGCCGCGCGCGGCACGTACGCGGTGGTCCAGGGCGCCGCGCAGACCGCACAGGAACTGGGCTCCTGGCTGATCGGCCTCGGCTTCATACTGTTCGTCACCTGGGGCCGGCGTGCCTACAAGGACGCCTCCGCGCGGCGCACCATCGGCATTCTGTGGGACGTCGGCACCTTCTGGCCGCGCGCCGCGCACCCCTTCGCACCGCCCTGCTACGCGGAGCGCGCGGTGCCCGACCTGACCTGGCGCATGGCGACCTGGACCCGCGTCACCGGCGGGCGGCTGGTCATCTCCGGGCATTCCCAGGGCAGCGTCCTCGCCGCCGCCGCGTCCTGGCAGCTCGAGCCGTCCGCCCGCAAGCGGGTGGCCCTGCTCACCTACGGCTCCCCCCTGGAGCGGCTGTACGGCCGCTGGTTCCCGGCCCACTTCGGTCCCGGCGCGCTCGCCTCGCTGCACGAGGAGGTCGACTGCTGGCGCAACCTGTACCGGCGCACCGACCCCATCGGCGGCCCGATGCGGCTGCCGGGCGACGCGGGCCCCGCCGTGGACCGCGCACCCCTCAAGGACCCGCTCACCTACGGCCGCACCGAACTCCACCCGCTGCCGGCGCCGATCCTCGGTCACTCCGACTACCAGGCCGATCCCGCCTTCGCGGAGGAACGCGCGCGGCTGCTGGCCAGGCTGCGCCCGGAGGTCCCGGCGCCGCGCCACACGAGCGGTGCGGCGGCGTCCGTCCCGGCGGCGGACGACGCGACCGGGAACTGCTGAGAGCTGCCGGGTGCCGTTGCCGGTTCCTCTACGGCAGCTCGGGCAGGTCCTCGGGGTACAGCAGCGTCAGGTCGTCCGTGCTCGGGTCGGACAGCTGGGCGACCCGGCTCGCGTGCCGCTCCACCATCGCCTCGAAGGTCTGGCGGGCGGTGCGCCCGTTGCCGAAGGCCGGGCCCTTGGGAATCTCCGTGAAGTACTTCGTCAGCGCCTCCGACGTGCCCGGTCCCAGCCGGTACTCGTGTTCGTCGGCCTGCTGCTCCACGATCCGCAGCAGCTCCCCGGGGCCGTAGTCGCCGAAGGTGATGGTCCGTGAGAACCGGGACGCCACGCCGGGGTTGACGGACAAAAAGCGCTCCATCTCCGCCGTGTACCCCGCGACGATCACCACGACGGCCTCCCGCTGGTCCTCCATCAGCTTGACCAGCGTGTCGATGGCCTCCTTGCCGAAGTCCCGGCCCGCGTCCTCGGGGGAGAGGGCGTACGCCTCGTCGATGAACAGCACACCGCCGTGCGCCCGCTGGAACGCCTCCTGGGTGCGGATCGCCGTCGAGCCGATGTGCTCGCCCACCAGGTCCACGCGCGACACCTCGACCAGGTGGCCCTTGTCCAGGACGCCCAGCGAGGCGAGGATCTCGCCGTACAGCCGGGCGACGGTCGTCTTGCCGGTGCCGGGGGAGCCGGTGAAGACCAGGTGGCGTTTGACCGACGCGGCCTTCAGGCCCGCCCGCTGCCGGCGCCGGCCCACCTCGATCATGTCGGTCAGCGCCCGCACCTCGCGCTTGACGCTGTCCAGGCCCACCAGGGCGTCCAGCTCGCCCAGGACGGCCTTGGAGGTCCGGGCGGGCTCCGGCGGGGCGGTGGCCGCGACCATGGGCTCCTGCTCGGTGGTGCGCTGCCCGGGGATCGAGCCCAGCAGACCGGGGGACTGGGCCGCCGTCTGCACCACCGGCTCGGGCGTCGCGGCGGGCGCCGTCAGACCGGTGCTCTCGTCGCTGGTGCAGTCCTCGACCAGCGGCCCGGAGTCGTACGCCGTGTCCGGGCCGCCCTCGGCGAACTCGAACCCACCGCGCGCGCACCGCTCCGTACGGCACTTCCGCAGCGTCGTGCGGCACCCGTCGATCACGTGGAAGCCGTACCCCGCGCTGCCGGTGACCCGGCAGTTCAGGAAGCTGCCGCGTCCGCCGGCCGACACGTAGACGCCCGCCTCGGAGGGTGAGTCGACCGTGCAGCGCTCGATGGTGGGGTCGGCGCCCTTGGTGACGATCACACCGGTGCGGTTGCCGTCCAGGGTGCAGTTGTTCAGGGTGCCTCCGCTGCCGTGGTCGCGGAACCAGGCGCCGGTGGCGGCGTCCCGGATGCGGCAGTCGTCGAGCTGCGCGGTGGCGCCGTCGCTCACCGAGACGGCGGTGTTGCGCACCTGGGAGAGGTCGCTGTCGACGACGTCCGCGCGCGAGCCCCGGTCCAGGACGAACAGCGCGTCCGGCACGTCGTGCACCCGGCAGGAGTCGAGCACCGCGGTGGCACCGTCGCTGACCCAGACCGCCGGGTAGTCGCCGGTGCTGTCGAAGATCTCGCACTGGTTGGCGTCCACGCGCGTGCCCGGGTCCCACACCGACAGGCCGTTGCGCCCGAACTGCCGCACGCTGGTGCGGGTCAGGGTGAGGACCGAGCGGGACCTGAGGTCGACCGCGTTCTCCGGGATGTCGTGGATGCGGCAGTCGGCGAGGGTGAGCACCGCGTCCGTGTCCAGGGTGACGCCGTCGCCGGTGGTGCGGTGCACGTCGCAGTCGGTCAGGTGGGCCGTGGCCCGGCCGGTCACCTGGACGCCGCTGCCCCGGACCTCGTAGACCTCGCAGCCCACGGCCTCCAGCGCGGAGCCCTCGCCCGTCGCCGTCAGTCCGGAGCCCGCGGCGTGGTGCACCCGGCAGCGCTCCAGCCGAGGACGAGCGCCGGAGCGCACCGCGACGCCCGCCTGCCCGGCCGCGACGACCTCGCACTCCTCGAACACGCCGCCCCCGCCGTCCAGGACGGCGATGCCGGCACCGGCCGGATTGTCGACGGTGCAGCGCCGCACCGTGGGACGCGCGCTGCCGCGCACCTCTATCCCGGAGGCGGAACGCGCGACGACGCGCAGTCCCAGCAGCTCCGGCGTACCGTCCTCGACCAGCACCGCGGGAGCCGCCGCGTCCTGGCCCTCGACGTGCAGGTCCTGGATCACCGCCGAGGCGCGCACGGTCAGCGGGACGCCGTCGGCGGGCGCGATGCGCACCGAGCCCTGGGCGCCCTCGGGCCCGCGCAGGGTCACCGCCCGCTGGACGACGAGGTTCTCCCGGTAGGTCCCGGGGGCGACGGTGAGGACGTCACCGTCGGCCGCTGCCTCCAGGGCGGCGGCGAGCGATGCGTACTCACCCGTGCGGCGCCGCCACCGCGAGGTGCCGGTGTGCGTCACCTGGACCGTGCCCTGTGCCATGGCGTTGCTGTGCCCCCACCTCGTCGTACGCGGGTCGTCGCCGATTCGGTTCGGCCGGTCCACCGTAGCGTGCGCGCAGGTGGTGAGTTGACCGGAGGCGGAAGCCCGTCAACTGCCCGCGCCGGTCCGGCCCCAGTCCGGTCCCGCCCGCTCCCACTCCCGCTCCAGGCGTGCGTACCGGCGGCGGACCATGCGCCAGACCACGATCCGCCGGGCGGCCTCCACGAGGGCCGCGGCCGTCACCGCGGTGCCGAACCCGGCGAGCACGGCGTGGGTGGTCGCGGTGGCGGAGTCCAGCGGGCGGGCCACCTGGCGGCCCCGCGCGTCCGTCCATATCGCGAACCGGTCGCCGCTGCGCGGGTCGTCGAGCCCCACCAGGACGGGAGCCTCGTGCCGTGAGCCGTCCGGCCCCGTCCATCCGGCCAGGACACGGCTGCGCAGGTCTTCCCCCGAGGCGCCCTCCGGATCGACGCTCAGGGGAGAACGCTCCAGGGGACGGACCACGGTGGCGGTCACCCGGTGCCGCGACTCGTGCTGTTCGCGCACCGACCGCTGCAGCGCGTTCTGCGCGGCGCCGCCCGCGAGGGCGCCGATCAGCGGGGCCACGGACAGCATCAGCACCAGCGCCGTCAGAGCCACCCACGCCTCGGCCAGGTCGCTCGTGCGGCACAGGGGGTTGCCTCGCCAGCGCCAGAGACCTCTGATCGCCCGCACGCCCACGCCCCCTTCCCGCTCGCTCCGCCTCCCCCCGCCGAGCCGTTCACGCCGCCCCCGGCCGGGGCCGGACCGCGGGAACGTGATGCCCGCTCGCCGGCCCGGGCCTGACGGTTCTCATGAACCTCTCATCAAGCCCAACGCGCGGACCCCGCAACGGGTTCCCGTCGCCGGGCCGTTCGTCCGGAACGCGGTCCGGTGTCGTCCGCCCGGTGCGAACGGCCGCACGTCACTCGACGATCCGCACGGATCGCCAACCTGACCGTGCCGCCGCCGAGGGGGACCGGGTTCTGCCCGAAGAGCCAGTCTGCCGTCGAAGCGCCGGTGCCGGCAGCGAGTTGAGCGCGTCGAGCGAGGCGCGGCGGCTTCCCACTGCCGTTGACCACCACGGTGCCGTGCCGGGCGCGGACAGCCGTACGCCGCCGCCGGGCGGAAGCTCGGCGGCGGCCAGGGCGGGGCGCGGCTGCGTGCGTTGCGTGACGACCTTTCCCCCGTCGTCGATCAGCATCCGGCGTCGGTCTCCGGCCGGTCCTCAGGGCTCCACGACGGCCTCCTGGAGCGACTGGCTCCGGAAGGCCCTGACCGGATGGACGTGGATCGACTGCAGTCGCGCGTACCCCGTGAAGTCATCGTGCCGGGTGGCACCGACGACCCCGAGGACGGCTCAGTAGCCGCGGTACTGCTGCTGGTTGTACGGGTCCTGGTACGGCGCGGGGGCCGGCCGGGGAGCCGCGGGACGCATCGCCTCGTACCCCGCCGGGCCGGGCGCGGCCGGGCGGGGCTGCTGCGGCTGCTGGGGGCCGGGGTACCCGCGCGGGGCGGTCGCCTGGTGCGGGATGTACGCGGCCGGGGCCTGCTGCAGCGGGGCGGGCTGCGGAGCCTGCTGCGGATATCCGTAGGAGGGCTGCGAGGGGCCCGCCGGGAGGGCGGGCAGGGCGGACGGCAGTGCGGGCAGGTGGCTGCTGCTCGGCATGTCGTACGCGGCGGGGACCCGGATCGGGGCGATCTGCGGTGTGCCCCGTTCGGCCACGAGCGAGTCGTAGATCGGGGTGTCCGGGAAGGAGGCGGAGTAGTAGCCGCCGCCATAAGTGGAGCGGGGGGAGGTCATGGCCATAAGTTAAGCCCACGATGTGCTGGTTGGGGAGACCGATAAGAGGGTTGTTTTCCGTGTCCGCAGTGACCTGGCATCCCCAATGCGAGCGAACTTGGCAAAATGGGGCGTCGTGCCGCGCGTTTTTGCGGTAAAGGCCGAGTTCCGGGCGGGTTACCGGCGGTTGACCGAACCTTCTGCCGCACTCCTCTCCAAGGGCGGGCGGACCGGAGAATAGGTTGGGCGTCGAGAACTCGACGATTCGCCGGGACACGGCCCGGCTCGGTGACACGTGATGGGGGCGGACATGTCAATGTCGAAAGGCTCGAACACCCCGGTGCCGACGACGGCACTGCGGGTCGAACTGGGCTGGCGATCCGGCCCCGGCGTGCCCGACGCCGACGCCTCCGCCCTCCTCCTGGTGGGCGGCAGGGTCCGGTCCGACGCGGACTTCGTCTTCTACAACCAGCCGGCCCACTCCTCCGGCTCGGTCCGCCACGAGGGCAAGCGGGACACCGGCGGCCGGGTGACCGACAGCCTGCTCGTCGACCTCGCGCGCGTGGAGCCCGCGATCGAGACCGTGATCCTCGCCGCCTCCTCGGACGGCGGACCGTTCGGACAGGTACCCGATCTGTACATCGAGGTCCGCGACGCCGCGCGGAACACCGTCGTCGCCCGTTTCGACAACCCGGGTGCGACCGTCGAGACCGCCTTCGTGCTGGGCGAGTTCTACCGTCGCCAGGGCGCCTGGAAGTTCCGCGCCGTGGGCCAGGGGTACGACAGCGGACTCGAGGGCCTGGCCACCGACTACGGCATCTCGGTGGACGAGCCCCAGCACACACCCCCGGCCGCGCCCCCGGCGCCGGCGGCTCCGCCCGCACCTCCCGCGCCGCCCTCGGTACGACCGTCGGCCACCCCGCCCCCGTCCGTCGCGCCGCCCTCCGCCGCGCCGGTCCGCCTGACCAAGGTCACGCTCACCAAGTCGGCGCCCTCCGTCTCGCTGACCAAGCAGGGCGGCACCTCGGGCGCCATGCGCGTCAACCTCAACTGGCAGGTGCGCAAGCAGTTCTCGGGCTGGGGCCGCAAGCTCGGCCGCGCGGTCGCCATGCACGACGACCTCGACCTCGACCTGTGCTGCCTGTACGAACTGAGCGACGGCAGCAAGGGCGTCGTCCAGGCACTCGGCAACGCCTTCGGGGCGCTGCACCAGCCGCCGTTCATCCACCTCGACGGCGACGACCGCACCGGCGCCGTGTCGACCGGCGAGAACCTCACCATCAGCCTCGACCACAAGCAGTACTTCCGGCGCATCCTCGTCTTCGTGACCATCTACGAGGGCGCCCGCTCATTCGCCGACCTGCACGCCACGGTCACCCTCCAGCCGCAGTACGGCGCCCCGGTCGACTTCTCGCTCGACGAGTGCACCGTGCCCTCGACGGTGTGCGCCCTCGCGCTGATCACCAACACCGGAAACGACCTCGTCGTCCAGCGCGAGGCCCGCTACCTGGTGCCCGATCGGGGGGTGAGCCCGCAGCGGACGGTCGACTACGCGTACGGCTGGGGCATGAACTGGACCCCCGGCCGCAAATGACCCGCTGCGGGGCGGGTGCTCAGCCCTCCTCGGGCACGGCACCCGGGCGGGCGTAGGTGCGGCCCTTCCAGGCCGCGCCGCGCCCCCGGTAGTGCTGCACCGCCGAGTCGACCGTCATCAGGAGATAGAGGAACGCGGTGAACGGCAGCAGCGGCGCGAGCCACCGGGGCTGCCGGTAGTAACGGAGCATCGGCAGATACGTCCCCGCCATCACCAGCCAGGCGGCGGCCCCCGGCACGGCCGTCGTGCCCTGCCCCGCCGCCAGGCCGACGCACACCGAAGCCGGCGGCACCAGGTAGACCAGAGCCAGGCCGATGACCGTTCCGGCGAGCACCAGGGGGTTGTGCCGCAGCTGCGCGTAGGCGCTGCGCGAGACCATCCGCCACAGGTCGTGCAGCCGCGGATACGGACGGACGCTGTCCACCCGGTCGGCCAGGCCCAGCCAGACCCGGCCGCCCGTGCCCTTGACCGCGCGGGCGAGGGCCACGTCGTCGATGACGGCCTGCCGGATGGCGTCCGGGATCCGCGCCCGCTCGGCGGCGTCGGTCCGCAGCAGCACACACCCGCCCGCCGCGGCCGCCGTCCGCGTCCCTCCGCTGCCCGCGCGGCCGCCGCCGATCCACCGGAACGGATACAACTGGGCGAAGAAGTAGACGAAGGCCGGCACCACGAGCCGCTCCCAGAGGCTCTCCACCCGCAGCCGGGCCATCTGGGAGACGACGTCGAACCCCCCGGTGCCGGCCGCCGACACCAGTGCGCGCAGACTGTCCGGCGCGTGCGCGATGTCGGCGTCGGTCAGCAGCAGGTACTCGGGTTCACGCGCGCGTGCCAGGTCGATGCCGTGCCGCACCGCCCACAGCTTGCCCGTCCAGCCGGCGGGCGGCTCCCCGGGCGAGGCCACGGTGAGCGGCAGCCCACCGTGCCGCCGGGCCAGCTCGCAGGCCAGCTCACCCGTGCCGTCCGTGCTGCCGTCGTCGATCAGGAAGACCTCGGCCCGCCCCGGATAGTCCTGGGCGAGCAGCGAGGGCAGGCTCGCGGGCAGCACCGCCGCCTCGTCGCGCGCCGGCACGACGACGCACACCGGGGGCCACACGTCGGGCTCCTCCCGGGCCGGGAGTCTGACATCCGTACGCCAGAAGAAGCCCCGGGCGAGCAGCAGCCACAGCCAGGCCGCGAGGGAGAGGGCTGACCCGAAGGTCACGACGGTCACGACGGAAGTCCACGCATCGGCGCTCACGTGCGCAGTCTGCCCCACGGCACCGGCCGGTGGCGTCGCATCGTCTATGGTGGCCGGGTGAAGATCGCGCTCATGGACTCCGGAATCGGTCTGCTGGCGGCCACCGCAGCGGTACGGCGCCTGCGACCGGACGCCGATCTCATCCTCTCCCTGGACCCCGACGGCATGCCCTGGGGCCCGCGCACCCCCGAGGACCTGACCGGACGCGCTCTCGCCGTGGCCGAGGCCGCGGCAGCCCACCGTCCGGACGCCCTGATCGTCGGCTGCAACACCGCCACCGTGCACGCGCTGCCCGCGCTGCGCGCCCGCCTCGAGCCCGAGGTCCCCGTCATCGGCACCGTCCCCGCGATCAAGCCCGCCGCGGCGGGCGGCGGCCCCGTGGCGATCTGGGCGACGCCGGCCACCACCGGCAGCCCCTACCAGCGGGGCCTGATCGAGGAGTTCGCGGGCGGTGCGACGGTCACCGAGGTGCCGTGCCCGGGACTCGCCGACGCCGTCGAGCACGCGGACGAGGCGGCGATCACCGCGGCCGTCGGTGCCGCGGCCGCCCTCACCCCCGACGACGTGACGACCGTCGTCCTCGGCTGCACCCACTACGAACTGGTCGCCGAGCGCATCCGGGCCGCCGTCCAGCGCCCCGGCGCCCCGCGTCTGGTCCTGCACGGCTCCGCCGGGGCCGTGGCCGCCCAGGCGCTGCGCCGCATCGGCGCCCGGCCCGACCCCGGCGCCCCGGCGACGGGCACCCTGACCGTACTGCTCAGCGGACGAGAGGGCACCCTGCCCGCGCCGGCGCTGGCCTACGACGAGGGCAGGCTCCTGCACGCGGTCACGCCGGCCGGGTGACGGGCGCGCCCGCCCGGTCGGCCCAGTCACCCTGCGCGACGAGGTACCCGCGCAGCGAAACATGAGTAACCTCATATCCATGAGGCATCGCCACGGCGAGACCGTCCCCCAGCCGAACGTCTGGACCGGCCGGGCCACCAGCCGGATCCAGTGGTTCCTGGCGCTCATCGGCGCCGCCTGCGTGGCGCTCGGCATCGCCCTGGCCGTCGAATCGGCCTGGGAGTCCGGCGTCGCCCCGCTCGCCATGGCCGTCGTCGGCTGCATCGCGGCGGGACTGCTGGTCCTGTTCGGCACGCTCGCGTTCGTGCACGTCGCGCTGAGAGTCGACGAGGACTGCCTCGAGGTCCGCTGCGGCCACATCGGCGTGCCCCGCCGCCGCATCCCCCTCTCGCACGTCGCCGGCGCCGAGTTCGCGCCGCACGTCACCCCTCGCCACTGGGGCGGCTGGGGCTACCGGTGGCGGCCCGAGCGGGGCACCGCCGTCGTCGTACGGCGCGGGGAGGGGCTGATCCTGCGGATGTGGGACGGCCACAGCTTCACGGTCACCGTGGACGACGCGGAGGCGGCCGTCCAGGTCATCAAGGACCGCCTGCGCCCGAAGACCCCGGGCCCGGCGCACTGAGCCCACCGGACCGCCGGCGCGCGGACGCGGCGGACGACGCGGCACAGGCCGCCCACAGCCCCACGACCTCCTCGGACCGTCCTGTCAGCAGGCCGGGCGACCGCCGTACACTCCGGGGGGTGACAGCCACCGCAACCTCCGTCGGCGAGTCGGACCGTACGCAGCCGCAGACCACGCCCGCCTCCCGGGCCGCCGCGCGGCTCATGCGCCTCCTCCCCGCCGCCGCCGCGGCGCTCTCCGGAGTGCTGCTCTACGTCAGCTTCCCGCCGCGAACCCTGTGGTGGCTCGCGCTGCCCGCCTTCGCCGTCTTCGGCTGGGCGCTGCGCGGACGCGGCTGGAAGGCGGGCCTCGGCCTCGGCTACCTCTTCGGCCTCGGCTTCCTGCTGCCCCTGCTGGTGTGGACCGGTGTGGAGGTCGGCCCCGGCCCCTGGCTCGCCCTGGTCGCGATCGAGGCGCTCTTCGTCGCGGCGGTCGGCGCGGGCGTCGCCGCGGTGTCGAAGCTGCCGGGGTGGCCGGTCTGGGCGGCGGCGCTGTGGATCGCGGGGGAGGCCGCACGCGCGCGCGTGCCCTTCGAGGGCTTCCCCTGGGGCAAGATCGCGTTCGGTCAGGCGGACGGCGTGTTCCTGCCGCTCGCGGCGGTCGGCGGCACCCCGCTGCTCGGCTTCGCGGTCGTCCTGTGCGGCTTCGGCATCTGCGACGCCGTACGCCTGGCCGTCCGGGCCCGCCGGGGCGTCGAGGTGCGCCGCGGTGCCGCGGCGGTGGCGCTGCTCGGCGTGGCCGTCCCCGTCGTGGGCGCCGTGGCCGCCCGTCCGCTGGTCAGCGACAAGGCGGAGGACGGCACCGCGACCGTCGCCGTGGTCCAGGGCAATGTGCCCCGCGCGGGCCTCGGCTTCAACGACCAGCGCCGGGCCGTACTCGACCACCACGTGCGCGAGACCCTGCGCCTTGCCGCCGAGGTGAAGGCGGGCAGGGTGGCCCGCCCCGACTTCGTCCTGTGGCCCGAGAACTCCTCGGACATCGACCCCTTCGCCAACCCGGACGCGCGCGCCGCCATCGACCGGGCCGCCAGGGCCGTCGGGGTGCCCGTCTCGGTCGGCGGGGTCGTGGAACGCGACGGCAAGCTGCTCAACGAGCAGATCCTCTGGGACCCGGACAAGGGCCCCGTCGACACGTACGACAAGCGGCAGATCCAGCCCTTCGGCGAGTACCTGCCCCTGCGCTCGCTCATCGGAGCGATCAACGACACCTGGACCACCATGGTCAGCCGCGACTTCAGCCGGGGCACCGAACCCGGCGTGTTCACCATGGCCGGCACCAAGGTCGGCCTGGTGACCTGCTACGAGGCGGCCTTCGACTGGGCCGTGCGCTCCGAGGTCGCCGACGGCGCCCAGATGATCTCCGTGCCCAGCAACAACGCGACCTTCGACCGCAGCGAGATGACCTACCAGCAGCTCGCCATGTCCCGGATCCGCGCGGTCGAGCACAGCCGCACCGTCACCGTTCCGGTGACCAGCGGCGTCAGTGCGATCATCATGCCGGACGGCAGGATCACCCAGAAGACGGGCATGTTCGTGGCGGACTCCCTGGTCCAGGAGGTGCCCCTGCGCTCCTCCGAGACGCCCGCCACCCGGCTCGGCACCGCCCCCGAGATCGCCCTGGTGCTGGTCGCCGCCGGCGGCCTCGGCTGGGCCGTCGGCGCCGCCGTGCGCGGGCGACGCGCCCGTGACGTGTAGCCGTACGCCCGTCGCACGCCCCCGTGACATCGGCGGGAGCGGCCCGCCCGTCCCGTTAGGGTCGGGCCCATGGCTACTCCCGATTTCATCCGCGACCTGCGCACCTCGGCCGGACACCAGCTTCTGTGGCTCCCCGGAGTCACCGCCGTCGTCTTCGACGACGAGGGCAGAGTGCTGCTCGGCCGGCGGTCCGACAACGGGCGCTGGTCGCTGATCGGGGGCATCCCGGAACCGGGCGAGCAGCCCGCCGCCTGCGCCGTCCGCGAGGTCGAGGAGGAGACCGCCGTCCGGTGCGTCGTCGAACGGCTGGTCCTCGTGCAGGCGCTGAAGCCGGTCACCTACGACAACGGTGACGTCTGCCAGTTCATGGACATCACCTTCCGCTGCCGGGCCGTGGGGGGCGAGGCCCGCGTCAACGACGACGAGTCGCTGGAGGTGGGCTGGTTCGCGGTGGACGCGCTGCCCGACATCAAGGAGTTCGGGCAGACCAGGGTCAAGCAGGCCCTGTCCGACGCGCCCGCGTGGTTCGAACCCGCCGGCTCCGCCTGAAGCACGGGGCGTGCCCACGGGGGCAGCACCCCGCGGGCACGCCCCGTGCCGGTGGCTCAGGCGCAGGTGACCCGCAGGTCCGCCCAGTCCGCGTGGTCGTAGTCCTTGCCGTCCCCGGCGTCCGTGACCACCAGGCGGACGACGTCCGCCCCGGAGACGTCGGCCGAGACCGCGCGGGCCGGATCGGCGTGGGTCACCGTGCCCGTCGACGCGGCCCGGGTCCCGTCGGCCCAGACCTCGAAGGCCACGCTGCCCCGGTCGCCCGTCTCGTCGTCCAGGCCGACCCGCGCGGTCACCGTGGCGCACCGGCCGCCCAGGTAGTACTCCACACTGCTCGGCGCGTGCACGCCGAGCCCCTTGGGAAACGTCTGGCCGCCGATGGTGATCGGCCCGCCGTCGCCGGCGCCGCTCTCGCCCACGCTCCGGTCCCGCTCGACGGGACCCCAGCCGTTCGAGGCGCTCAGCGGATCGGCGTCCGACAGGGCGGACTCGCCCGCGGGCAGGGGAACGCCGACGCGCACCGTGACCGGCACCGCGGTGGTGAGCCGGGCTCCGGACGGCGTGCGGTACCGGACCGTGAGCGTCAGGTCCCGGTCGCCCGCCGAGGTGCCCGCGGGGACGGTGACGTCCCAGTCCGTCGCCAGGGTTCCGCCCGGCTTCAGGGCGCGGGCCGACGTGGCGGATCCCGGGGCGATGCGCCAGCCGTCGGGGCCGGTCAGCGCGACGCTCACCGAGTGGGCCGCGGTGCCGCCCAGGTCGGTGACCTCGGAGGTGATCCGCTCGGTCCGGCCGGCCTCGGTCACCGTGCCGCCGTCGGCGCTCACGTCCACGGCGGGCGGGTGCTGCGCCCACTTCCGGTCGGCCTTCACCCGCACCAGCACGGTGCCGTGCGCGGGCACCGTCGCCGCGATGGTGCCCGTCGTGTGGGTGTCGGCGTGCTTCCACAGGTCCCGCATCGTGTAGCCGCGCGCCTCGGGCAGGCCGACGGCATGCGCGGTGGTCTCGATCCGCTGGGCCCGTGAGCCCTCGTTGAACAGCGCGACCGCCCGGCTGCCGTCGGCCATCTCCTTCGACACGACCCACCGGCCGTCCTCGGACGAGACGACCTCGCCCTGCTTGCCCAGCGGGTCCTGGTCGACGGCGATGACCTCGTCGTTGGTGAGGATCTCGAACGCCGACTCGGGTGCCGAGCGCAGGTCGGTGCCGATCAGCAGCGGGGCAGCCATGACCGACCACATGGAGAAGTGCGTGCGGTACTCGGTGTCCGTCATGCCGCCGTTGCCGACCTCCAGCATGTCGGGGTCGTTCCAGCCGCCGGGCCGGGCGTACGGCGCGAGTTCGAGGTTGGCCTTCATGATCGACGACATCGAGCTCCAGGAGTCGCTGATGTCACCGGTGGTGCGCCAGAGCTGGCCCAGGTCGCCGGCCCACTCCCAGGGCTTGTTCTGCCCCCACTCGCAGATGCTGTAGACGATCGGCCGGCCGGTCGCCGCCAGCGCGTCGCGCATGGTGGTGTAGCGCTGCTTCGCGTCGACGCCCTGGTTGTTGCAGTTGTCGTACTTGAGGTAGTCGACACCCCAGTCGGCGAACTGCCGGGCGTCGCTGTACTCGTGCCCCAGTGCGCCCGGGAACCCGATGCTGCTGCACGTCTTGGTGCCTGCGCTGGTGTAGATGCCGAACTTCAGGCCCTTGGAGTGGACGTAGTCGGCGACGGCCTTGATGCCGTTGGGGAAGCGCTCGGGGTCCGGCACCAACTGTCCGTCGGCGTCGCGCTCCGGCAGCGCCCAGCAGTCGTCGAGGTTGACGTACTCGTAGCCGGCGTCCTTCAGACCGCGCTCGACGAAGAGGTCGGCGATGCCCTTGACCATCGACTCGTTGAACTCGGCGCGGCAGTGCGTGGAGTTCCAGTTGTTGAAGCCCATCGGCGGGGTGAGGGCCAGTCCCTCCTGACCGACCGCCGCCGGAGCGGGAGCCGGAGCCGGTGCCGCCGCCGGGGCGGCGTGCGCGCTCACCCCCAGCCCTCCGGCGGCGATCAGTCCTGCGGTGATCGCGCCCAGGGCTCTGCGCCCGGTGACGCGTGGTGTGCGCAAGGCAAGGTGACGCATCGTTACGTTCCTCCGCGGCTCGTCGGTCTTGGCGGGCGAGGCACATACGCACCGTCAACGCACGCTCACAGTAGGGGTGTTGGTATCTGACGGAAAGAGGGCGGTCATGGGGGAATCTGTGCTCTGCGTCGTGGCGGTCGCGGCCGGCCCGTCCGGCAGCGGGGGCACCGGTTCGGCGCTCGCCCTCGCGGGGTCGGTTACTGTGTCCGCGCGGCCGCGTCCAGGGGGCGGCGTGAACGACACGGAGGTGCATGACGGTGACGGATGCCGAGACCGCCACCGGGCACCGGGCCGACGCCGGCCACCCCCCTCCGCCGGGACCCCGGCAGGGTCCCGCCGACGATCCGCTGCTCACGCTGCTCGGTCTCGGAGCCGACGAGGACGCGGTCTACCACCTCCTGGTCGACCGGGCGGACGGCGAACCGGCCGACCTGGCGGGCCGGCTGGACCCGGAACGGGTCCAACGGGCCCTGGACGCCCTGGTCGAGCGCGGCCTCGCCAGCGTGCACCGCGAGCGCGCCGACGGCCCGCCCCGTTACCGCGCCGCCTCCCCGCTGCTGGCGCTCGGTCCGCTGCTCGAAGCCCGCCGCGCCGCCCTCCACCGGGCCGAGTTCCTGGTCACGGACCTCGCCGAACGGCACCGCATGACACAGGTGCGGGGTTCGGGCGCCCCGGTCGAGGTGCTGTCCGGGTCCACCGCGAGGCGCCGCGGCCGGGTACCCCGGCGCAGGCCGCGCGGGCCCACATGAAGGCGCACCAGGACGTCTACAAGGTCCCCGCGTCGGACCTCAGGACGGTCGGCACCACCGAGGACGGCGACCAGACCGCCGTCCGCTTCGAGCAACGCCACCACGGCGTCCCCGTCTTCGGCGCCCGGTACGCGGTGCAGACCGAGGGCGCCGGGGAGAAGGGCCGCCGCGTCACCTCGGCCACCGGCACGCTGTACACGGTCCTGACCGTCTCCACCACCCCCGAGGTCGACGAGGCGACGGCCCGCAAGCGCCTGTTCACCCTGGACCCCCGGCTGGCGGGCGTCGAGGGGCGCCGCACCGCCGACCACGGCCTCGTCGTGCTGCCCGACGCCCAAGGCGGCCGTCTGGCCTGGCACTTCACCGTCACCGGCGGCCGCCCGGACGGCAGCCCGGTACGCCGGGAGTCCTACGTCGACGCCCACGTCGGCGCGCTGGCCCTGTCGTACGACAACATCGACGCCGCCGACGCGTCCCCGACGACCGCCACCGGCGTCCGGGTCGACGGCAGCGAGGTCACCCTGAACGCCGACCGGCCGGCCGAGGGCACCTACACGCTCGTCGACTCCAGTCGCCCGATGTACGCCGCCGCCGGCGGGCAGATCCGCACCTACGACGCCCGGCGGGCCAACTACGCCGACCTCGCGGGCGGACCGGTCCCGGACTCCGTCCCGCTGGTCACCTCGGCGACCGACCGCTTCGACGGCGACCACACCCGCTCCGGCGCCGTCGACGCCCACGTCAACGCCGCCAAGGTGTACGAGTTCTACAAGGACGAGATCGGCCGCGACGGCATCGACGGCAAGGGCGGGAGCATCCACTCCGTCGTCAACGTCTCCAGCAACGGCAAGGACTACGCCAACGCCTTCTGGGACGGCTCCAAGATGGTCTACGGCCACATGGAGGGCGTACCGCTCTCGGTCGGCCTCGACGTGGTCGGCCACGAGATGACCCACGGCGTCACCGAGCACAGCGCAGGGCTCGTCTACCTGAACCAGCCGGGCGCGCTCAACGAGGCGATATCCGACTACTTCGGCAACGCCATGGAGGTCCGGGACAAGGGCGTCGCGATGGAC
The DNA here is from genome assembly GCF_000772045.1 of Streptomyces sp. CCM_MD2014. Taxonomy (GTDB): domain Bacteria; phylum Actinomycetota; class Actinomycetes; order Streptomycetales; family Streptomycetaceae; genus Streptomyces; species Streptomyces salinarius. Next base: position 7,664,964 of record NZ_CP009754.1, read on the forward strand.
GACCCGACCTCCGGTCTCGTCGGCGAGTACCTGTGCAACGGCACCAAGCCGCTCGCGGAGTGCGCGCTGCGCGACCTCAACGACGGCCGCGACGCCCAGCGCGACTACGAGCCCATTCCGCTGGACATCGACAACGGCGGCGTGCACTACAACTCGACCATCGTCGGCGGGGCGCTGTGGGACCTGCGCAAGAGCATCGACCCCCAGCTCGCGGACCGGATCGTCTACCGCGCGGCGCAGAACTACCTCACGCCCCTGTCGGGCTTCACCGACATGCGCGACGCCGTCACCCTCGCGGCGAAGTCCCTGAAGGTGTCGCGCGCCGAACTCGCCGCCGTGAACGAGGCGTTCGACGGGCACGGCATCGTCAAGGGCTGGGAGTACAAGGGCGGCACGCACGACGGGACCACCCTCGCCCGCGACGTGCTGCCGGCCTACGAGGTGTACAGCGGCGTGGACGAGCAGGCCGCGCAGATCAACGGCGACGTGTACGCCATCAGCCACGGCGACGCCATCGCCTGGGACCGGGGCTCCGCGGCCTTCGGCATCACCGTGGGCCGGTTCGGCAAGCAGCACGGCCGCGAGGTGGCGCAGGACGACGCCTACCTCCTCGACCCCTCGCTCGACGACGACCGCATGGTCTTCACCCGCGTCAGCGCCGACGGCATCGGCGTCTACCGCACGGGCGCCAAGGGGCAGGGCGCGATCAAGAAGCTGGTCGACGAACCCGACGCCGACGAGACCGAGCCGGTGACGGAGGACGGTGCGCTCGCCTACATCCGCACCACCCCCGACGGCGAACAGGACGTGATGCTCCGCGGAGCGGACGGCCGCACCGTCAACCTGACGCCGGAGTCCGGCACCAAAGCCTCGCGCCTGGCCATGCACGACGGCACGGTGGCCTGGGCCGGCGGCGCCGACGCCACGTACCTGAACGTCTACGACATCGCCACCGGATCCCTCCAGTCGAAGCGGATCGGGGGCTGGCTGCTCTACACCCTCTCGGACATCCAGCTCACCTCCGACCGGGTCTTCTACCGCGTCTCCGGCGGATTCCTCTTCCCGATGACGAACATCGGGTCGGCGCCCGTCTCCGACCTGTCGCGGATGGCGAACCTGAAGTTCCCGACGAACCTGGCCCTGGCCCAGTTCTCCGTCACGGACGACTACCTCGCCTACTCCACCTACGACCTCTGGGGCTCGATGGGTTCCTGGACCGGCCCCGGCAAGGTGCAGGTCGCCAGGACCGGTGACGTCGTGGCCGGCGGCGCGGCCTTCGGCAGGGTCTCCTGCTCGTCCGGTGCCCAGCTCGCGCCCTCCCTCGGCGACGGACAGCGCGTCGCCTGGCTGGACACCTCGGCAGCCGCCACGGACGTGGTGACCCGGCCGGCCTTCGCGGGGAGCTGCGAGGAGTAGCCCACCGCCGACCGGACCCCGTCTCCGCGACGGTGGCCCCCGACCGGAACCTCCGGCCGGGGGCCACCGTCCGCCGGCGCCGCCTGCCAGACGGCGCTGCGGGAACGCCGCGGGGACCCGGCCGTACGGCCCTGTTCGTCGCCGCCGACACCGGGCACCGCTGCGCCGGCACCGTCTTCGGCAGGCACCGGGACGCGGTCACGTCGAGGAAGTGACGCTTCGTCAGGTGGCGCGGTCCTGCCCGGCCCCGGGGCCGAGGACGGCTGCCGCCGCGCGGTCGGCGTCAGCCGGCCAGGTCGGCGGCCCGCCGGCGCAGGGCGTCCACCAGGGCCCCGGACGCCGCCGCGGCCCGGTCCGGCAGTGACACCAGACTGACGCGCCGCACTTCCTCGGCGACACCCGTGACCTCGACGAAGCGCACGCCGGGCGGGACGACGGGCAGCAGCGCCGGCGTGGCCGTGGTGATGCCCGCCCCGGCCGCGACCAGGTGCAGCTTGGTCAGCCAGTCGCGGGCGGTGTGGGCGATGCGCGGCCGGCCGGGCAGCCCCGGCCAGACACCGAGGAGCGGCTCACCCGCGCCCCCCGGACCGGCGATCCAGGGTTCCCCGGCGATGTCTTCGACATCGGCCGTACCGCGGTCGGCGAACCGGCTGTCCGCCGGAACCGCCAGGGCCAGCCGTGTCTCCAGCAGCGGCTCGACACGCAAGGGCGGGGCGTCCGTGTCGGGCGAGCGGTGCGGCGGGCGGGAGGTCAGCAGCGCGAGGTCGAGGGTGCCGCTGCGCAGCGCGCGCACCAGCGCCGGAGTGCTCCCCTCCCGCGTCGTCACCCGCACGCCCGGGCCTTCGCTGCGCAGCGCCGCCAGGGCGTCGGCCACGAGCACCGCTCCGGCGGCGGGGAAGTACCCCAGCCGGATCCGGCTCGTCGTGTCCCGGGCGCCGCGCAGTTCCCGGTCGGCCGCCTCCAGCGCGTCCAGGGCGGCGACGGCGTGGCGCAGCAGGGCGCGGCCCGCACCGGTCGGCCGCACACCGCCGGGGAAGCGGTCGAAGATCCGGGCCCCCGTCGCCTGTTCGAGCGCGGCCACCTGCCGGGAGACCGCCGACTGCGTGTACCCGAGGCCCTGCGCGGCGGCCGTGAAGGTGCCCCGTTCCGCCACCTCGCGCAGCACCCGCAGCCCCACCAGCGTCACATCGGTCATGCCCATGAGCGGGCAGCATATCCGGCATGCGGAACATTCGCTGGGCGCATGCCGACGGGGCTCCTAGCGTGGGGTCCATGCCCCTTGTCACCATCTCCCTGCGTCAGGGAACCACGCCCGATTACCGCCGCCGCGTCTCCGAAGCCCTGCACACGTCCATGGTGGACGTCCTGAAAATCCCCGAGGACGACCAGTTCCACGTCTTCCACGAGGTGCCGGACGACGACTTCGTCATCCAGCCGGTCGTCTTCGGCCTCCCGCGCGGCCGCGGCACCCTGTTCATCCAGTTGTCCTTCAACCGGCGCGGCGCGGAGCAGAAGGCGGAGCTGTTCCGGGCGATCGTCGACAACCTCCGGCGCCACGCGGGCGTGCCCGAGGAGGACGTCCTGCTGGTGGCCTTCGAGACGGCCGCGGAGAACTGGTGGGCCGCGGGCCGCGTCGTCGACCCCGCCACCGGCTACGACGAGCGCATGACCGACGTGCCCGCCGGTCCCGCCCGGTAGGGGGTTCCGCCGGGGACTCCCTCACGCGACCGCGTCACCGGGCGCCGCCGTGGCCCCGCCCGGTGGCGCGGTGCTCTGCCGTACGACGAGATGTGTCGCCAGCTCGATGCGCCGGCCCGCCCGGGCGGGGCCGTCCGGGCGGAAGAGCATGCGGGTGGCCTCCTCGGCCATGTGCCGCAGCGGCTGGTGGACGGTGGTCAGCGGCGGGCTGGACCACTGGGCCAGCGGCACGTCGTCGTAGCCGACGACCGACAGGTCCTGAGGCACCCTCAGGCCGCTGACGCGGGCCGCCTCCAGCACGCCGAGCGCCTGGAGGTCGCTGCCCGCGAAGATCGCCGTGGGCCGGTCGGGCCCCGCGAGCAGGTCCATGCCGTGCGCGAAGCCGCTCTGCACGTCGTAGTCGCCGTAGCGGATCAGGGCCGGGTCGACCGGCAGGCCCGCCATCGTCATCGCCGAGCGGTAGCCGTCGAGCCGGGCCAGCGAGCACAGCATGTCGTCGAACCCCGTGATGATCGCGACGCGTTCGTGTCCGTGGTCGGTGAGGTGGCGGGTGGCCGCCAGGCCCCCGGCCCAGTTGGCGGAGCCCACGGACGGGACGTCCGGGTCGGGATCGCCGGCCGGGTCGACGATGACGAAGGGGATGTTCCACGCGCGCAGCCGCTGCTTGACCTCGGCGGGGAGCGTGGAGAAGACCAGCACGACACCCAGCGGCCTGCGCCTGAGCACGCCGTCGATCCAGTCCGGCGCGGGCGCGTGCCGGGTGCCGCTGCGGGTGAGCACGACCTCGGTCCGGTGGGCCTTGGCGACGTCCTCCACGCCCCGGACCAGCTCCATCGCCCAGACGCTGTCCAGCTCGTGGAAGACGAGCTCGACCAGCGGCGTTCGCGGCCGGCCCGCGTTCCGGCGGCGGTAACCGTGCGCCTCCAGCAGCCGTTCCACCCGGGCCCGCGTGGTGCTGGAGACATCCGAACGACCGTTGAGGACCTTCGAAACTGTCGGCGGGGAGACCCCCGCCTCTTTCGCAATCCCGGCCAGGGTCACCCTGCCGCCCACCTCAACTTCATCGTGCATGCACGCAGGATAGGCCATGCGATCGATAACGTTTTGAGTCGGCAGCCGCACGACCATTGACCGGAAATCGGGTCTCACTTTACTGTCCGACCAGCATGGACTTTCGGTGATGGTGCCGAAACTTTCGAAAGGCGAACGATGAAGACACGTGCGCGCTTGCCCAGACTGGTCGCCACCGGTGCGACGCTCGCCCTGGCGCTGAGCCTGTCGGCCTGCGGTGACGGGAACGGCGGGGCGTCGTCGGACGACGGCAAGATCCATGTCCTGGTCTACGGGGACGCCAGCAACAAGGTCGAACAGCAGATCGTCGACACCTTCAACAAGACGTCCGACGTCAAGGCGGTGCTCGACACCATCCCGGGTGCCGACTACCAGACGAAGCTTCAGACGATCATCAACACCCCCCAGGCCCCGGACGTCTTCTTCAACTGGGGCGGGGGCAGCATCAAGCCGTTCGTCAAGGCGGACCTGCTGCTGCCGCTCGACGACTTCATCAAGAAGAACCCGGACCTGAAGGACAAGTTCCTGCCGTCCGTCTTCGACAGCGCGGCCGTCGACGGCAAGCCGTACGGCATCCCGATGCGCGGCACCCAGCCGGTCCTGCTCTTCCACAACAAGAAGGTCCTCGAGGACGCGGGCGTCCAGCCGCCGAAGACCTGGGACGAGCTGCTCGCCGCGGTGGGCAAGCTCAAGGACGCGGGGGTCACCCCGATCGCGCTCGGCGGCGGCGACATCTGGCCCACCCAGATGTGGTTCCAGTACCTCTACGACCGCATAGCCGGTCCCGAGCTGTTCGCGAAGGCCGTCGGCGGCGACAAGAGCGCCTGGGAGAGCCCGGACAGCAAGAAGGCCCTGGACATGATCAAGGAGCTCGTCGACAGCGGCGCCTTCGGCAAGAACTACGACTCCGTCAAGTACACCAACGGCGGCTCGGTCCAGCTGGTCGCCTCCGGCAAGGCCGGCTTCGAGCTGATGGGCTCCTGGTACTACTCCCAGCAGCTCACGGACCACAAGGAGTTCGCCGAGAAGGACCTCGGCTACACCGCCTTCCCGAGCGTCGAGGGCGGCAAGGGCGACCCGGCCAACGTGGCCGGCAACACGAACAACTACTACTCGGTGATGAAGAAGACCAAGCACCCCGAGGCCGTCGCCGAGTTCCTGAAGCTCATGTACTCCGACGAGTTCGTCAAGGCGCAGCTGGACATCGGCAACCTGCCGACCACGACGAACACCGACAAGTTCATCGACAGCTCGGGCACCCCCGAGTACTCGCGCTTCCAGTACGACCTGGTCTCCGACGCGCCGAACTTCCAGCTGTCCTGGGACCAGGCGTACCCGCAGAAGGCCAGCTCGGACCTGCACAAGGCCATCCAGCAGTTCTTCAACGGAACGCTCGACACGGACGGCTTCATCAAGGCCATGCAGGCCCTCCCGACCGAGTGACGAACGGCTCATGACCACACACCTCACGAGCGCTCGGCCCGCCGCCGGACCCCGCAAGGAGTCCCGGCGGCGGCCGCCCGCCTCGTCCGCGACGACGGTGGGCCGCCCCGGTTTCGGCTGGGCGGTGCCCGCCGCAGTGTTCTTCTTCCTCTTCGCGATCGTCCCGCTGATCATGGTGGCGGTGCTGTCCTTCATGAGCTGGGACGGGATCAACTCGCCCGAGTTCGTCGGCACGGACAACTGGTCGCGCCTCATCGACGACCCCGTGATGCTCAAGAGCATCTGGCTGACCCTCCTGCTGACCGCGCTCGGCGTGGTCCTGCAGACCCCGCTGAGCATCCTGCTCGGCGTCTGGGCCGCCGGTCACCAGCGCAACCGCGCCGTCCTGTCCGTCATCTACTTCATCCCGCTGCTGCTCTCCGCGACGGCCGTCTCCGTGCTGTGGCGGGCGCTGCTCGACCCGAACTTCGGCATCCCGGCGGAGGCGGCCTGGCTCTTCGGCGACGGCAACCTCTTCGGTGAACAGACCACCGCCATCGGCGTGCTGGCCTTCGTCAGCACCTGGCAGTTCACCCCGTTCCACACGCTGATCTACCAGGGCGCCGCCCGCGCGGTCCCGCAAGTGCTGTACCAGGCGGCGGAGATCGACGGGGCGGGCCGCTACCGGCAGTTCTTCCACATCACCCTGCCGCAGCTGCGCACGTCCATGATCACCTCGATGATCCTGATGATCGTCGGCGGCCTGACCACGTTCGAGACCGTCCTCATCCTGACCCAGGGAGGCCCCGGCACCGACACCACCATCAGCGCCTACTACATGTACGACAAGGCCTTCAAGAGCTTCGACTACGGCATCGGCTCAGCGATCGCCCTGGCCCTGGTCGTCGCGGCCACGATCATCTCGCTGATCGTCGTCCGGGTCTCCGGCTACGACAAGATGCGCAGCTCCATGGAGGGTGTGTCATGAGGCGCCGCCCCAACTACCTGGCCGGCGCCGGCTCGCTCGTCTGGCTCCTCCTGGTCGGCCTGCCGCTGTACGTGATGCTGGCCGCGACCCTGCGCACCCGCCAGGACTACGCCGAGAACGGCCCGGTCTCGATCCCGGACAGCTTCACGTTCGACAACTACACCGGCGCCTTCGACTCGGGCTTCGGCCAGTACTTCTTCAACACGCTCGTCGTCACCGCCTGTGTGATCGGCATCGTGCTGCTGCTGGTCCCGCCGCTCGCCTACGCCATCGTCCGCAGCCGCGGCCGGGCCACGTCGGCGATCTTCCGGCTCTTCCTGCTCGGCCTCGCCATCCCGGCCCAGGCCGTGATCGTGCCGATGTTCTACCTGATCAGCGAAGCCGGGCTGTACGACAATCTGCTCGGCGTCATCCTGCCCACGGCCGCGTTCTGCCTGCCGATGTCCGCGCTCATCCTCAGCGGCGCGATGCGGGACATCTCCCCGGAGCTGTACGAGGCCATGGCCATGGACGGCGCGAGCCCGCGGCGCATGTTCTTCCAGCTCGTCGTGCCGCTGTCCCGCGGGGGACTCTCCACGATCGTGGTGTTCTCCGCGCTCCAGGCGTGGAACGGATTCCTGTTCCCGCTGGTGCTGACCCAGTCCGAGTCCACCAAGGTGGTCACCCTGGGCCTGTACAACTTCCAGACCGCGCACGGCATCGACATCCCCGGTCTGCTGGGAGCCGTGGTGCTGTCCATGGTGCCCATCCTGCTCGTCTACCTGTTCGCCCGTCGTGCCCTGGTCCAGGGGCTGATGGGTGTCGGAGGAAAGTGACTGCCGACGTGGCCGTAGAGACCACCCCCGAAATCCCCCTCTGGAACAACCCCGACCACCCCGTGGCCACCCGCGTCGACGCGCTCGTCGCGGCGATGACCCTCGAGGAGAAGATCGCCCAGCTCTACGGAGTGTGGGTGGGCGCCTCCGACGAGGGCGGCGAAGTCGCCCCGCACCAGCACGACATGGAGGAGGCCGTCGACCTCGACGAGCTTCTCCCCACCGGGCTGGGGCAGCTCACCCGCCCGTTCGGCACCGTCCCGGTCGACCCCGCGCTCGGCGCGCTCTCCCTCATGCGCACCCAGGCCCGCATCACCTCGGCGAACCGCTTCGGCATCCCCGCCGTCGCGCACGACGAGTGCCTGGCCGGCTTCGCAGCCTGGGGCGCCACGGCCTACCCGGTGCCGCTGTCCTGGGGCGCGACCTTCGACCCGGACGTGGTGCGCCGGATGGCCGCCGCCATCGGCCGCGACATGCGCTCCGTCGGCATCCACCAGGGCCTCGCACCCGTCCTCGACGTGGTCCGCGACGCCCGCTGGGGCCGGGTGGAGGAGACCATCGGCGAGGACCCGTACCTCGTCGGCACCATAGGCACCGCCTACGTGCGGGGCCTGGAGTCCGCCGGGATCGTCGCCACCCTCAAGCACTTCGTCGGCTACTCCGCCTCACGCGCCGGCCGCAACCTCGCCCCCGCCTCCGTGGGCGCCCGCGAACGGGCGGACGTCCTGCTGCCCCCGTTCGAGATGGCGGTCCGCGAGGGCGGCACCCGCTCCGTCATGCACGCCTACACCGACATCGACGGCGTACCGGCCGCGGCCGACGAGACGCTGCTGACCGGACTGCTGCGCGACACCTGGGGCTTCGAGGGAACGGTCGTCGCCGACTACTTCGGCATCGCCTTCCTCAAGACCCTGCACGGCATCGCCGCCGACTGGGCCGACGCGGCGGGCGCCGCGCTGAAGGCGGGTGTCGACGTCGAACTGCCCACCGTCAAGACCTTCGGGGCGCCGCTCGTCGAGGCGGTCACCGAAGGCCGCGTCCCGGAGTCCCTGATCGATCGGGCGGTGCGCCGCGTCCTCGGCCAGAAGGCGCTGCTGGGCCTGCTCGACCCGGACTGGAGCCCCGTCCCGCCCGCGCTCGACGGTGTGGACCTCGCGGACCCGCAAGCACTGCGCGGCAGCATCGACCTCGACCGGACCGAAAACCGGGAACTGGCCCGCGAGATCGCCGAGAAGGCGGTCGTCCTGCTCACCAACGACGGCACCCTGCCGCTCGCCCGGCCCCGCCGCATCGCCCTGGTCGGCCCCAACGCCACCGAGGCGACCGCCGTACTCGGCTGCTACTCCTTCCCGCGCCACGTCGGAGTGCGGCACCCGGACATCCCGGTCGGCATCGACCTGCCCACCCTGTACGACACCCTGACCGCCGAGTTCCCCGACGCGGACATCACCGTCGCCCGCGGCACCGGCGTCGACGACGGGGAAGTCTCCGGCATCGGCGAGGCGGTGGACGCGGCCCGCGGGGCGGACGTGGTCGTCGCCGTCCTCGGCGACCGGGCGGGCCTGTTCGGCCGCGGCACCAGCGGCGAGGGCTGCGACGCCGAGTCCCTCACCCTGCCCGGCGCCCAGCAGCAGCTTCTCGACGCGCTGCTCGACTCCGGCACCCCGGTGGTCACCGTGCTGCTCGCCGGACGGCCCTACGCACTCGGCCGCGCCACGACCGAGTCGGCCGCGATCGTGCAGTCCTTCTTCCCCGGCGAGGAGGGCACCGCGGCGCTCGCCGGCGTGCTCAGCGGACGCACCAGCCCCACCGGCAGGCTGCCCGTCAGCGTGCCCGGCAGCGCGGGTGCCCAGCCGACCACCTACCTCGGGGCGCGGCTCGCCCAGGCCAGCGAGGTGTCCAACATCGACCCGACACCGGCCTTCGGCTTCGGGCACGGGCTCACCTACACCACGTTCGCGTGGAGCGACCTCGTGACGCACACCAAGGAGGCGCCGACCGACGGTGCGTTCTCGCTGGAACTGACCGTCCGCAACACCGGCGAACGGCACGGCACCGAGGTGGTGCAGCTCTACCTGCACGATCCCGTCGCCTCCGTCGTCCAGCCGGTGCAGCGTCTCGTCGGCTACGCACGGGTGCCGCTGGCCCCCGGCGAGGCCCGCAGGGTGCGCGTCGAGGTGCCGGCCGACCTCGCCTCCTTCACCGGCCGCGACGGCCGCCGCGTCGTCGAACCGGGCGACCTGGAGCTGCGGTTCGCCGCCTCCAGCACCGAGCCGCGGCTCACGGCGACGGTCGCGCTCACCGGAGCGGAGCGGCAGGTCGACCACACACGGCGGCTGCACGCGGTGTTCACGCAGGAGGCCGTCGAAGGCGTCTGAGCTGCCACCGGCGGCGAGCGGCGGGCGTGGCACCACCGCTCGCCGCCGGCTCAGCGGACGACGTCGAAGACGTTCTTCTGGATGCCGTTGGCGTACACCTCGTGCTCGACGAGCCTCAGCTTCTGCGCGTCCTTGTCCGTGTCGCTGAACAGCCGCTTGCCCGCGCCGAGCAGCAGCGGGAAGACCAGCAGGTGGTAGCGGTCGATCAGGCCGGCGTCCGACAGGCTCCGGTTCAGGGCGGCGCTGCCGTGGACGATGACGGGGCCGCCCTCGGTCTCCTTCAGCGCGGCGACCTCGTCGAGCGAGCGCAGGATCGTCGTCTCGCCCCAGTTCGTGACCAGGTCGTCCTCGGCGAGGGTGGTGGAGACGACGTACTTCGGCATCGCCCGGTACCCGGGGAACTCCGCCATGTCCGGCCACACCGGGCTGAACGCCTCGTAGCTGACCCGGCCCAGGAGCAGCGCCGAGGCCTCTTCCTGCTCCCGGCCCTTGATCTCGAACGCCTCGGGGAGGAAGTCCACGAGCTCGACGGTCCAGCCGGAGTTCCGGTAGCCGGGCTCGCCGCCCGGGGCCTCCACGACACCGTCGAGCGAGACGAAGGCGGTGCTGATCAGGGTACGCATGCGGGGTTCCTCAAGGTTTGGCGTGCGGTCGGTCCACCCTGACGACCGGTGGCCGGCGCAGAACTCATCGGTCGCCGCCGCGGTCGCGGTCTCCGGGTTGCCGGCGGGCCCGCAGTGCGTCGACGGCGTGCAGGGCGACATGGAGTTCGGTGCGCTGCTCGCCGGACTCCAGGTCGCGGCCGAGCAACCGCTCGATGGCGCGCAGCCGCTGGTAGACGGTCTCCCGGGACAGACCCGCCGAGCGGGCGGCGACCGTCTTGTTGCCCGCCGCGTCCAGATAGCTCCGCAGGGTCGTCACGAGATCGGTGCCGTGCCGGGCGTCGTGGTCGAGGAGCGGGCCCAACTGCCGCTCCGCGTAGTCCTGGACGCGGAGGTCGTCGCGCAGCGCGAACAGCAGGCCGCGCAGACCGATGTCGGACCGCTCGTGGAAGGAGCGGCCGGAGGGAAGGGGCAGGCCGGGCGCGGTGGCCTCGGCCACCCGGGCCGCCTCGCGGAACGACCGGGTCACGTCGGCGAGTTCGCCGGCCGGTGAGCCCACGCACACCGTCGCGCCCGGGGCCGCGTCCAGGACGGCGCGGCTCAGCCGCTCCACGGCCTCGCGCCACGGCCGGGACGGGCGCAGCGCCAGCAGCACCCCGAGCCGGGTGGGGGAGAGCAGACCGACCAGGACCTGCGCCCCCGTCGCGGTCAGTTCCCCGGACAGCCGCGTCTCGGCCGCCCCGGCGTCCCCCCGGGCGGGCAGGTCGGCCAGGACGGCGACGAAGCGGGTGTGTTCCGCGGGCAGTCCGAGGGCCGCGACCCGGGCCCGCGCGTCCCCGGGGTCGCGGTGCCGCTGCTCGACCAGGTCGCGCAGGACGCCGCGGTGGGCGGTGCGTTCCCAGGGCGTGGGGCGGGTGAGACGGGCGATGGTGAGCGCCATCGCGGTCCGCTCCAGCACCGTGACGTCCTCGGGGCCGAAGCCGCGGTCGGACGGTGCCACGGGCAGCATGACGACCCGGCCCCACCGCTCGCCCTGGTACTCCACGGGAGCCGTGAGCCAGCCCTCGGAGCCCGACACCTCCGCGCGGTCGGTGACCGGAGTGGTGCGTGAGCGCCGTTCCCAGTCCGTGAGCGCGGCCCCGGCCGTGGACCCCGGGGCCTCGCAGACCAGCGCCCGGTGCACCAGGTCCTCCAGCACGACGGTGCGGCCGCTCATCCCGGCCGCGGTGCGCACCACCTCCTCCGGGTCCGCGCCGCGCAGGGTGAGGGCGGTGAACGCCTCGTGGACGCCCTGGGTTCTGCGCATCGCCTCCGCCTGGTGGCCGAGGATCAGCGTGTGGACCACCTGGGTGACCTCCAGGAAGTTGACGTCCCTGGCGAGCGTGACGAGCGGCAGGCCGCGTGCACGGCAGGCCCGGACCAGGGCGTCGGGCGGCCGGTGATAGCGGCGGACCAGCTCGATGACCAGGGCGGCGGCGCCGACGGCGGCGAGTTCGTCGACGTAGCGGCGCACCCCGGCGGGATCCTCGGGCAGGGGCATGCCGGTGGTGAGGACGAGTTCGCCGCCCTTGAGGAAGGAGGCGGGGTCCGTCAGTTCGGTGATGTGCACCCAGCGGACCGGCCGGTCCACGTGCTCCTCGCCGGCGACCACCCGCGGCCCGCCTCCCGCCAGCACGGGCAGCGCCAGCACGTCGGCCACGGTGGGCGACCGGCCCGCCGGGCCAGGCTCCCGGTTCTCGCTCACGGTGCCTCCCTGGGTACTCACGTTACGCCGGATGCCTGACACATCGTCCGGACACGCTGCCCCGGCCGGACAGATCACGCGTTGCCGCGCCCGCCGGGGCGGGAAGGCTCGGGGGACCGCAGGAGACCGACGAGCAGGCCGGGAGACGAGCATGACCGCACTGTCGCCGCACCTTCGCCAGGCCACCCCCGTGGTGGCGGTCCGGGGCGAGGGGGTCCACATCGAGGGCGAGGACGGCCGCCGCTATCTGGACTTCACCGCCGGCATCGGCGTCACCAGCACCGGCCACTGCCACCCCCGGGTCGTGGCCGCCGCCCAGGAGCAGGTCGCCACCCTGGTCCACGGGCAGTACACCACCGTCATGCACCCGCCGCTGCGGCGCCTGGTCGACAAGCTCGGCGAGGTGCTGCCCCAAAGCCTGGACAGTCTCTTCTTCACCAACTCCGGCAGCGAGGCGGTCGAGGCCGCGCTGCGCCTGGCCCGCCAGGCCACCGGCCGGCCCAACGTGCTGGTCTGCCACGGCGGTTTCCACGGCCGTACGGTGGCCGCCGCCTCGATGACCACCTCCGGCACCCGCTTCAGGTCCGGCTTCTCACCGCTGATGAGCGGCGTGGTCGTCACCCCCTTCCCGACCGCCTACCGGTACGGCTGGGACGAGGAGACGGCCACCCGCTTCGCCCTCAGGGAGCTCGACTACACCCTCCAGACGATCTCCTCGCCCGCCGACACCGCCGCCGTCATCGTGGAACCGGTCCTGGGCGAGGGCGGGTACGTGCCCGCGAACCGCGCCTTCGTCGAAGGCCTGCGCGAGCGCGCCGACCGGCACGGCTTCCTGCTGATCCTGGACGAGGTGCAGACCGGCGTGGGCCGCACCGGCCGGTTCTGGGGCCACGAGCACTTCGGCGTCACGCCGGACATCCTGGTCACCGCCAAGGGACTGGCCAGCGGCTTCCCGCTGTCCGGCATCGCCGCCCCCGAGGAGCTGATGCGCAAGGCCTGGGCGGGCTCGCAGGGCGGGACGTACGGCGCCAACGCGGTCGCGTGCGCGGCGGCCTGCGCCACCCTGGACGTCGTACGCGACGAGAAGCTCGTCGAGAACGCCGAGACGATGGGCGCCCGGCTGCGCCACGGCCTGGAGGCGGTGGCGTCGCGGAACCCGGCCGTCGGCGACGTACGGGGCATGGGACTGATGCTGGCCAGCGAGTTCGTCACCGCCGACGGCGAGCCGGACCCGAAGACCGCGGCCCGGGTGCAGCGGGCCGCCGTCGACGAGGGACTGCTCCTGCTGCTGTGCGGGGCGTGGAACCAGGTGGTGCGCATGATCCCGGCCCTGGTGATCGACGAGACGGCCGTCGACGAGGGCCTGCGGGCGTGGGCCGCCGCCGTCGAGGCCGGTACGTCGGGAGCGGCGGGACGATGACGGCCGTCGCGCACCGCTTCACGACCCGCCCCGCGGGGACGACGCACCGGCGCTCAGGAGGGACCCCATGACCGACACTCCCACGCAGCTCTTCCTCGGCGGTGCCTGGGTGGACGCCGCGGACGGAGCCGTCATGCCCGTGGACGATCCCGCGACCGGCGAGATCCTGGCCCACGTCGCCGACGCGGGCCCCGAGGACGCCCGGCTCGCCGAGGAGGCGGCGGTCCAGGCACAGGGGGAGTGGGCCCGTACGGCACCGAGGGCGCGCAGCGAGATCCTGCGCCGCGCCTACGAGATCATCCTGGAGCGCACGGACGCGCTGGCCCGCCTGATGACCTCCGAGATGGGCAAGCCGCTGACCGAGGCCCGCGGCGAGGTGGCCTACGCGGCGGAGTTCTTCCGCTGGTTCTCCGAGGAGGCCGTCCGGATCGACGGCGGCCACGGCGTCCTGCCCGACGGCCGCAACCGCATGCTGCTCTCCCGGCGCCCGGTCGGCCCCTGTCTGCTGATCACCCCGTGGAACTTCCCGCTCGCCATGGGCACCCGCAAGATCGGCCCGGCGATCGCGGCCGGCTGCACCATGGTGCTCAAGCCGGCCCCGCAGACCCCGCTCTCCAGCCTGGCCCTGGCCGCGATCCTCAAGGAGGCGGGACTGCCCGACGGGGTGCTGAACGTCGTCACGACCTCGCGGGCGGGGGAGGTGTGCGAACCGCTCCTGCGCGGCGGGCGCATCCGCAAGCTGTCCTTCACCGGTTCGACGGCCGTGGGGCGGCTGCTCCTGGCCCAGTGCGCGGACACCGTCGTGCGGACCTCGATGGAGCTGGGCGGCAACGCGCCGTTCGTGGTCTTCGACGACGCGGACCTCGACGCGGCCGTGGACGGCGCGATGGTCGCCAAGATGCGCAACATGGGCGAGGCGTGCACCGCCGCCAACCGCTTCTTCGTGCACCGCTCGGTGGCGGGGCAGTTCGCCGACCGGCTGGCCAGTCGGATGGGCGCGCTGGTGGTGGGCCCCGGCACCGGCGACGGCGTCGACGTCGGCCCGCTCATCGACGCCGCCGGGCGGGCCAAGGTCGAGGAACTGGTCGCCGACGCGGTGGAGCGCGGCGCCCGGGTGCTGGTCGGCGGCACCACGCCGGACGGCCCCGGCTGCTTCTACCCGCCCACGGTGCTCACCGACGTCTCCCCGGACAGCCGCCTGATGACGACGGAGATCTTCGGCCCGGTCGCCGCGATCCTGACCTTCGACGACGAGGACGAGGTGGTCCGCCGGGCCAACGACACCCCCTGGGGGCTCGTCGGCTACGTCTTCACCGAGGGCCTGGACCGCGCCCTGCGGGTCAGCGAGCGCCTGGAGGTGGGCATGGTCGGGCTCAACACCGGCCTGGTCTCCAACCCCGCCGCGCCCTTCGGCGGCGTCAAGCAGTCGGGTCTCGGCCGGGAGGGCGGCCGGGTCGGGATCGAGGAGTTCCTGGAGTACCAGTACGTGGCGCTGCCGGCGGGGTGACGCAGACGACGCGGAACGAGGCTTTGCATGGTCATGCGTAATCATGCATACTCTTCCTATGTCCAAGGTCCTCACCTCCCTCCCCACCGGCGAGCGCGTCGGTATCGCCTTCTCGGGCGGCCTCGACACCTCGGTCGCGGTCGCGTGGATGCGTGACAAGGGCGCCGTCCCCTGCACGTACACCGCCGACATCGGCCAGTACGACGAGCCCGACATCGCCTCGGTGCCCGACCGTGCCAAGACGTACGGCGCCGAGGTCGCGCGCCTGGTCGACTGCCGGGCGGCGCTGGTCGAGGAGGGGCTGGCCGCGCTCACCTGCGGCGCGTTCCACATCCGCTCGGGCGGGCGTGCCTACTTCAACACCACGCCGCTGGGCCGTGCCGTCACGGGCACCCTCCTCGTCCGGGCGATGCTCGAGGACGACGTCCAGATCTGGGGCGACGGTTCCACGTTCAAGGGCAACGACATCGAGCGGTTCTACCGGTACGGCCTGCTCGCCAACCCGCAGCTGCGGATCTACAAGCCCTGGCTCGACGCGGACTTCGTGACGGAGCTCGGCGGCCGCAAGGAGATGTCGGAGTGGCTGGTCGCCCACGACCTGCCCTACCGGGACTCCACGGAGAAGGCGTACTCCACCGACGCCAACATCTGGGGCGCCACCCACGAGGCCAAGACGCTGGAGCACCTCGACACCGGCGTGGAGACCGTGGAGCCCATCATGGGCGTGCGGTTCTGGGACCCGTCGGTCGAGATCGCGCCGGAGGACGTGACGATCGGCTTCGACCAGGGCCGCCCGGTGACGATCAACGGCAAGGAGTTCGCCTCCGCCGTCGACCTGGTGATGGAGGCCAACGCCATCGGCGGCCGGCACGGCCTGGGCATGTCCGACCAGATCGAGAACCGGATCATCGAGGCGAAGAGCCGCGGCATCTACGAGGCCCCCGGCATGGCCCTGCTGCACGCCGCCTACGAGCGCCTGGTCAACGCCATTCACAACGAGGACACGCTGGCCCAGTACCACACCGAGGGGCGGCGCCTGGGCCGGCTGATGTACGAGGGCCGCTGGCTCGACCCCCAGTCGCTGATGATCCGGGAGTCGCTGCAGCGCTGGGTCGGCTCGGCGGTCACCGGCGAGGTCACGCTGCGGCTGCGGCGCGGCGAGGACTACTCGATCCTCGACACCACCGGCCCGGCGTTCAGCTACCACCCGGACAAGCTCTCCATGGAGCGCACCGAGGACTCCGCGTTCGGCCCCGTGGACCGGATCGGCCAGCTGACCATGCGCAACCTGGACATCGCCGACTCCCGCGCCAAGCTGGAGCAGTACGCCGGGCTCGGCCTCATCGGCACCGCCAACCCCGCCATCGGCGCCGCCCAGGCCGCCGCGACCGGGCTGATCGGCGCCATGCCCGAGGGCGGCGCCCAGGCCATCGCCTCCCGCGGCGAGGTCTCCGGCGACGACGAGCTGCTGGACCGCGCCGCGATGGAGTCCGGCACGGACTGATCCCTCCGTCCCCGTCCGGGGACCGCACACCGGCAAGGGCCGGCTCGACGCCTCGGGGCGTCGGGCCGGCCCTTCTGTTTTCTCTTCACCGTGCATCACTTGCGGGCGTTGCGAGCTTTCCGTGCCCCTCTCCGCCCGCTCGTAGATCTGATTGCCTGTTCAAGTGCTACGCAATGACATCGCAAGCGACGCAAGCAGTTTGCGTACCAACTTCGGCCTCAACCGCGACCGTTGACAAACAGGTGACGCGCTAGAAACCTGATGACGCACTTTCCGCAAAGAATCGACTGTCCTGCTCAATTGGCGCGCAGAGTCGGTGCTTCCCCCCAACTGCCGGACCGTCGCGCCCTCCCCGACTCCCCACGGAACAGAGGACCCCATGAGACGGAGATCCCTCGGCCGGCGGACGCTCACGGGCGCCGCCGTCGCCGGGCTGATGACGGTCGGGCTGCTGCCACTGCCCCTAGCCGCCACCGCGCAGGCGGCGCCTGCGCCGGTGACGGCCGCCGCCGACGTCAATCTGGCCCTCGGCCGCCCGGCAAAGGCGGGCGGCTCGCACGGCGCCTACCCGGCCGGCAACGCCACCGACGGACAGCAGGCCACCTACTGGGAGGGTCCGGCCGGCACCTTCCCCGAGTGGCTCCAGGTCGATCTCGGCACCGCCCGCGACCTCGACCGGGTGGTCCTCAAACTGCCCGCGGGCTGGGAGAGCCGCACCCAGACGCTCTCCCTGCGGGGCAGCACCGACGGCACCACCTTCCGCACCCTCGACGCCTCGGACGGACGGGCGTTCGGTCCGGCGCAGGCGGGCACCGTCGCCATCGACCTCGACTCACCCGCCGAGGCCCGCTACGTCCGCGTCGACATCACCGGCAACACCGGCTGGAACGCCGCGCAACTGGCCGAACTGGAGGTCTACGGCGACGACGTCGACACCGGCCCGCCGCCCACCGGCACCAACCTCGCCCGCAACAAGCCGGTCGAGGCCACCTCGACGACCCAGAACTACGTCGCCGCCAACGCCACCGACGACTCCACCTCCACGTACTGGGAGGCCGCGGGGAACCCGGCCGACCTCACCGTCGCGCTCGGCGCCGACGCCGACGTCAGCGGCGTCGTCGTCACGCTCAATCCGGACCCGGTCTGGTCCGCCCGCACCCAGAGCATCCAGGTGTTCGGACGGGCCCAGGGGGAGAGCGACTTCACCTCGCTGCGCGACCGCGCCGACTACGCCTTCAGCCCCGGCCAGGACAACACGGTGACCATCCCGGTCAGCGGCCGGGTCTCCGACGTACGGCTCCGGTTCTTCTCCAACACCGGCGCCGGCGGCGGCCAGGTCGCCGAGTTCCAGGTCCTCGGCACCGCGGCACCCGCCCCCGACCTCACCGTCACGAGCCTCGACTGGTCGCCCGCCGCACCGAGCGAGCGCGACGAGGTCACCGTCGACGCCACGGTCCGCAACGCCGGCACCGCGGCCTCGGCCGCGACCACCACCGAGGTCACCGTGGAGGGCCGGGCGGCGGGCAGCGCCGCGGTCCCCGCACTCGACCCCGGCGAGTCCGCCGAGGTCGCCGTCTCCACCGGCACCCACGCGGCCGGCAGCTACGCGGTCGCCGCGGTCGTCGACCCGCGGGACACCGTCGCCGAGCTGGACGACACCAACAACAGCCGCGCCGCCACCGACCGCCTCGTCGTCGACCGGGCGCCCGGACCCGACCTCGAGGTGCGCTCCATCACCACCAACCCGGCCAACCCCGCGGTCGGCGCCGACGTCTCCTTCACCGTCGCCGTGCACAACGGCGGCACCAGCGCCGTCGAGGCGGGCTCGGTGACCCGGGTCCAGGCCGGCTCCACCACCCTGGACGGCACCACCGGACGGGTCGAGGCAGGCGCCACGGTGAACGTGCCGGTCAACGGCACCTGGAAGGCGACGAGCGGCGGGGTCACCCTCACCGCCACCGCCGATGCCACCGCCCGGGTCGCCGAGACCAACGAGAACAACAACGTGTTCGCCAAGTCCCTCGTCGTCGGACGCGGCGCCGCCGTGCCGTACACCGAGTACGAGGCGGAGGACGGCCGGTACGAAGGCACCCTGCTCACCACCGACGCCAAGCGGACCTTCGGGCACACCAACTTCGGCACCGAGTCCTCGGGCCGCAAGTCCGTCCGGCTCGACTCGACCGGCCAGTACGTCGAGTTCACCTCCACCACACCCACCAACTCCATCGTGGTGCGCAACTCCATCCCCGACGCTCCCGGCGGAGGCGGTGCCGAGGCCACCATCAGCCTCTACGCCGACGGCGAGTTCGTGCAGAAGCTCACCCTGTCGTCCAAGCACAGCTGGCTCTACGGCAGCACCGACGACCCCGAAGGGCTCACCAACCGGCCCGGCGGCGACGCCCGGCGCCTCTTCGACGAGTCCCACGCGCTGCTCGACCGGACCTTCCCGCAGGGCACCGAGTTCCGCCTCCAGCGCGACGCGGGCGACTCGGCCGCCTTCTACGTCATCGACCTGATCGACCTGGAGCAGGTCGCGCCCGCCAAGACCAAGCCCGCCGAGTGCACGTCCATCACCGAGTACGGGGCCGTCCCCGGCGACGGGCTCGACGACACCGACGCCATCCAGCGCGCCGTCACCGACGACCAGAACGGCAGGATCGACTGCGTCTGGATCCCCGCCGGACAGTGGCGCCAGGAGCAGAAGATCCTCACCGACGACCCGCTCAACCGCGGCCAGTACAACCAGGTGGGCATCAGCAACGTCACCATCCGCGGCGCCGGCATGTGGCACTCCCAGCTCTACACCCTGACCCCGCCGCACGAGGCCGGCGGCATCAACCACCCGCACGAGGGCAACTTCGGCTTCGACATCGACGGCAACACGAAGATCTCCGACATCGCCATCTTCGGCTCGGGCACCATCCGCGGCGGCGACGGCAACGCGGAGGGCGGCGTCGGGCTCAACGGCCGCTTCGGCAAGGACACCAAGATCAGCAACGTGTGGATCGAGCACGCCAACGTCGGCGTCTGGGTCGGCCGCGACTACTCGAACATCCCCGAGCTGTGGGGCCCCGCCGACGGCCTGGAGTTCACCGGCATGCGCATCCGCGACACCTACGCGGACGGCATCAACTTCTCCAACGGCACCCGCAACTCGTCCGTGTACAACTCCTCCTTCCGCACCACCGGCGACGACTCGCTCGCGGTCTGGGCCAACAAGTACGTGAAGGACACGTCCGTGGACATCGGCCACGACAACCACTTCCGCAACAACACGATCCAGCTGCCGTGGCGGGCCAACGGCATCGCGGTGTACGGCGGCTACGGCAACACCGTCGAGAACAACGTCGTCTCCGACACCATGAACTACCCCGGCATCATGCTCGCCACCGACCACGACCCGCTGCCCTTCTCCGGGCAGACCCTCATCGCGGGCAACGCCCTGCACCGCACGGGCGGCGCGTTCTGGGGCGAGGCGCAGGAGTTCGGCGCCATCACCCTCTTCGCGCAGGGCCAGGACATCCCCGGTGTGACCATCCGGGACACCGAGATCCTCGACTCGACCTACGACGGCATCCAGTTCAAGACGGGAGGCGGGGCGATGCCGGACGTGAAGATCGAAAACGTCCGCATCGACAAGTCGAACAACGGCTCCGGCATCCTCGCGATGGGCGGCGCCCGTGGCAGCGCCACCCTGACCGACGTCACGATCACCAACTCGGCGGAGGAGGACATACGGATCGAGCCGGGCTCCCAGTTCAAGATCAACCGGTAGGAGCCGGCCGGCCGTAGCCGGTCAGCAGGAGACCGCCCGGCGGCGCGGAGCACCACCGCGCCGCCGGGCTTCCGCCACGCCCTCCAGCCGGCCCGGCGAGCGCTCGACGGGAACACGGGGGCCGTCGTCCTCCAGGCGCTCGGCGTTGAGTTCGTTCACCGCGCCGAGCGCGTCGCCGATCGTCGCGTAGTCCACCGCGATGAAGTTGACCGGCCTGCCGCGCTGGCGTTCACAGGTGCGCGCCCGCTCCAGCACCCGCTGCCGGGAGTTGACGACCCCGGCGTCGAGGCGCAGCCCGCCGCCCGCCGTGACGAAGTGGTTGAGCAGGAACAGCCGCTTGTCCGAGCCGCCCCGGTTGGGCAGGCAGGACATCTCGTCCGGGCTGCGGAAGGCGAAGGGCGTCTCCATGGCGTACCGGTAGAGGTTCCGGTACCAGGGTGCGGGTCCGTCCGCCTTCTCCGCGAAGACGACCAGCCGCCGGCCGCTGTCGATCATGTCGCCGAGCTTCGGCCACGGACGGTCCGGATCGCGGTTCGGCTCGTACAGCAGGTCCGACAGGCCGGCCCGGACGAAGGCGTCCTGGGTCGTCACCGCGTCCACGCCGTCCTGCAGGATCAGGGTGACGATCTCCGTGGGGTTGTCGCGCAGCCAGTCACCGATCTGCCGCAGCGTCGGCTCCAGTTCGAGGGCGCCGGCGCCGCACACCGAGTGGCACAGCCACAGGCCGGAGTGGGGCGGGTTCACCCGTTCCAGGATCGCGGTCAGCCGGCGGCGCTCGGCGGGGGAGAAGTCCGAGGTGGCCAGCCGCTCCGCCACCTCCTCGGGCCGCTCCCAGCGGTGGGTGTCGAGGAGCAGGACCCGGGAACCGGCGCCCAGCTGACCGACGATGTCCGGGTCCTGCAGGGGACCGATGAACCGGTCCGCCGTCGTCGCCATCGCGTTGTGCGACGCGAGCTGGGCGATCTCGTCGTAGCGGGCGTCGCACAGCTTCGCGCTGCCCTGGCAGATGCGCGGGGAGGAACCGGTGATCGCCACCGGCGCCAGCATCGTCCCGACGAGGGCGACGGCGGTGACGGTGAAGGTCAGCGCCGGAAGGTGCCGGGGATCGGTGAGGACCGGTACGCTCGGCCGGGTCTGCCAGACCCAGCCGACGGTGATCAGCAGGGCGCCCGCGGCGAGCAGGATCACCGCGACGACGACGGCGGTGGTCAGCAGGCGGTCGAGCGCGGCGGCCTCGACGTCGGCGACCAGACCCGAGGCCGCCGGAGGCCACGACGCCGGGGTGCCGAACAGTGTGTCGCCCAGCGTGAGGCGCAGCAGGAGAACCGTGAGCGCCATCAGCGCGGCCGCGGCGGCCGGCACCCAGCCCAGCGGAATGAGCCGCCGCTTGGCGGGCGACGGGGTCAGGAACCACAGCAGGGTGAGCGCGGCGGCGCACAGCACGGCCGCCGCCGGTTCCACCACGTCCTGGAAGAGCCGGGTGACCGTGCGGGCGCGGTCCAGCGGGGCCAGCGCCTCGGTGCCCGGTTCGACGTCGACGGTGACGACCCACGTGCCCTCTCTGGCCTCCGCCAGCAGCTCCTCGGCGGCGTCCCGGACCTGGTCGGTGAGGGCGACCGGCGCGATCGCGGCCAGGGCCGAGGCCACGTCGCCGCGGTCCAGCGCCGCCAGGACGGTGGATCTGACCCCGTCGCGCGCCGCGCCGTCCGGCACCAGACGCATCAGGGCGTCCGTGGCCGCGGCGGCCTGGCTGTGGGAGAGGGGCAGCGTCGGCAGCTCGTCGAGCGGCGCCTCACCGGCCACCACCCGTGCCACCAGTTCGGACAGGCGCTGCACGAAGGCCTGGAAGTCGGGCTCGGACCGCTTCTGCAGAGCGGCGACGGCGTCACCGAAGTACGCCTGGCTGAGCCGTTCGACGTTGGCGACGACGGGCTCCAGATCGACCCTGATCCTCAGCCGGTCGCGGTCGCCCTCCAGGTAGTGGACCATTTCCGCGATCTGCCCCTCGCCCATGGTCCGCAGCGTCTCGGGCGGGATCACCACCTTGAGGTTCGAGGTGATGGTCGACTGCGGCACGGGCAGCCGCTCCAGCAGGTCGCTGGTCAACGGCGTGCTGCCCGGGTCCACCAGCACCTCGTCGTAGAAGCGCTGGTAGGCCCGTTCGTCCTCCAGTACCTGGTCGTAGAACTCGGGATCGAGCACCGTGCTGCGGACGACGGCCGCCGCGGCCAGGACGGTCAGGCTCAGCACCGCCACGCACCAGACCAGCACCTCGACCCAGGGCGAGCGCCGAACCAGTGCGTTCATGGAACCATTCTCGTATCGGCCGGCCGCCGTGCCGCACGGCGTCCGGCGGGGCAGTGCCCTCACACGCATGCCCCGCCGCGGGCCGGCCGATACCTGTCAGCCTCCGCGCACCACCTCGCCGGGGACCCTGCTCTCCTGGGGGTGGACGCAGTACCACCGATGTCCGCCGGGTCCCTCCGTCGCCGCCGGGAAGGCGGTGGCGCAGGCGTCGTCCGCCTTCCAGCAGCGGGTCCGGAACGGACAGCCGGAGGGCGGGTTGGTGGCCGACGGCACGGGGCCGTGCAGCACGATCCGCTCGGGGCGCTCCAGCAGGCTCGGCGTCGCGGAGAGCAGCGCCTCGGTGTAGGGGTGCCGGGAGGCGCCGGAGACCTCGGCGGCCCCGCCCTGCTCGACCACGCGGCCCAGGTACAGCACCGCGATGCGGTCCGCGAGGTAGCGCACGGTCTGGACGTCGTGCGAGATGAACACCATGCCGAGGCCGAGCCGGGCGCGCAGGTCCACCAGCAGGTTGAGGATCTGGGCGCGCACCGACACGTCCAGGGCGCTGGTGGGCTCGTCCGCGACGATCAGCTCCGGCTCCAGGGCCAGCGCACGGGCGATGGCCACGCGCTGGCGCTGACCGCCGGAGAGCTGGCCCGGCAGGGCGTCCAGCGTGTGACCGGGCAGCCCGACCAGGTCGAGGAGCTCCTCCACCCGGCTCTCGCGCTCGGCCCGGGTACCGCGCTGGTGCACGTCCAGCGGGTCGCGCAGGATCCGGCGCACGGGCAGCCTCGGGTTCAGCGCGGTGGAGGCGTCCTGGAAGACCACGCCGACCGAGGCCCCGAATCCGGTACGCCGCTCGGCGGCGCCCATCGTCCACAGGTCCCGGCCCCGGAAGTAGACGTGTCCCTCGGTGGGGCGCTGAAGTCCGGTGACCACGCGGGCCAGCGTGGACTTGCCGCAGCCCGACTCTCCGACGAGCCCCAGGATCTCGCCGCGCCTGACCTCCAGGGAGGCGTCGGTGAGGGCGTGCACGGCGTCCCGGCGCAGGATGCCGCCGCTGCGGGCCCGGTGCCGTACGTGGATGCGGTCGAGCCGGACGAGTGGGTCCATGGTGCTGTCCTCGGTGGCGGTCATCGGGCACTCTCCAGCGACTTCGCGGAGCCGTTCGCGGCGGCCGGCCGGCGCGCCGACGCCGGGTGGTGGCAGGCGAAGCGGTGGTCGAGGCCCGCCTCGCGGTCGGTGGCGGGCGGCGGGGCGGTGGCGCACAGCTCGGTGGCGGCGGCGCAGCGGGACGCGAACCGGCAGCCGGCGCCGAACGCCTTCGGTGCCGGGACCACACCGCGGATCTGGTGCAGCCGCTCGGCACCCGACTCCAGCGACACGACCGAACCGAGCAGGCCCCGGCTGTAGTGGTGCGCCGGATCGGTCAGCAGCGCGCGGGTGTCACCGGCCTCGGCCACCTGCCCGGCGTACATGACCGCGACCCGGTGGGCGAGGTCGCCGACCAGGGCCAGGTCGTGGGAGACGAGGACCATCGCGAAGCCCAGCTCGTCGCGGAGCCGGACCAGCAGCTCCACGACCTGCGCCTGCACGGTGACGTCGAGCGCGGTGGTCGGCTCGTCGGCGATCAGCAGGCGCGGGCTGCGGGAGAGCGCCATCGCGATCAGGACGCGCTGGCGCTGACCGCCGGACAGCTCGTGCGGGTAGCTGCGCAGGGTGCGCTCGGGGGAGAGGCCGACCAGTTCCAGCAGCTCGGCGGGGGTGCGGGTGCCGCCGCGCGAAGTGAGCCACTTCAGCTGGGTGCCGATCAGCACGGACGGGTTCAGCGACGACATGGCGTCCTGGTACACCATGGCGATCTCCGGGCCCATCAGCGCCCGGCGCTCCTTCGGCGTCAGCTTCAGCAGGTCGCGGCCCCGGTAGAGGATCTCGCCCTCGGCCGCGGCGTTGCGGGCCAGCAGGCCCATGATCGCGAGGCTGGTGACGGACTTGCCGCAGCCCGACTCGCCGACCAGGCCGAGGGTCTCGCCCTCGCGGACGGTGAAGGAGATGCCGTCGACGACGCGGGTGTCGCCGTAGCGGTCGGGGAAGCGGATGGACAGGTCGCGGACGACGAGCAGGTCGGCCGCGTCCTCGGCGAGCGGCCGCACGGCGGGCTCCGTGGCCTCCAGCCGGGCCGCCAGTTCGGCGAGCGCGGCGTCCACCTCGGCCTCGTCGGCCGCCGGCGCGGGCTCGGCGGCGCCGTCGTCGGTGTCGGTGCCGCCGGTGCGGGACCTGTCCGGGGAGGCGGCGGCGTCGGTCATGCCCTCGGAGAGCACGTTCAGCGCGAGCACCGTGACCAGCACGCACAGACCGGGGAAGAGGGTCGCCCACCAGCCGCCGGACAGCAGGATCTGCCGGCCGTAGGCCAGCACGCTGCCCCAGCTCGGGTCGGGGTCCTGCACCCCGGCGCCGATGAAGGACAGGCTCGCCTCGAAGATGATGGAGTCGGCCACCATGACCGTCGCGAACACCAGCACGGGCGCCGCGCAGTTGACGGCGACGTGCCGGGCCACGATGTGGCCGCGGCGGGCGCCGATGACGCGCTCGGCGGCCACGTAGTCCTCGCCGTACTGCTCCAGTACGCCCGCCCGCACCACGCGGGCCAGCGAAGGCGAGTAGACGAAGGCGATGGTGAAGATGATGACCGGGACGCTGGGCCCGAAGACCGCGACGAGCACGGCGGCCAGCGCGATCGGCGGGAAGGACATGACGACGTCGAGCGTGCGCATCACCGACTCGTCGGCGAGCTTGCGCGAGGTGGCCGCCAGCGCACCCAGGGCGGAGCCGAGGACCAGCGCGAGCAGGGTCGCGCCGAGGCCGATGACCAGGGAGTAGCGCGCACCGTGCACGACGCGGGCGAACACGTCGCGGCCGGCCCGGTCGGTGCCGAACCAGTGGTCCGCACCGGGGGCCCGGGCCGGGACGCCGGTGGCGAGCGGGTCCTGGGTGAGCAGCGGCGCGAAGACCGCGCCCAGCACCACCACGAGGAGAATCCCGAGCGCGACCCGGGAGGGCAGGGGCAGCCGGCGCAGGCGGGTGCCGGGCCGGGCGAGGTGCCCGGCGAGGGAGCGTGGAGCGAACATCACACCGTCCTGATGCGCGGGTTGACGAGCAGGTAGAGCAGGTCGACGACGACGTTGACCACGAGGAAGGCGATCGCGATGGTGAGCACGGTGCCCTGCACCAGTCCGACGTCGCCCCCGTTGACGCCCTCGAGGATCAGCTTGCCCATGCCGGGCAGGTCGAAGATCGCCTCGATGACGACGGCACCGCTGAGCATGTAGCCGACCTTGACGCCGAGCACGGTCAGTGGGGTCACCAGCGCGTTGCGCAGCACCGACCGGATGATCAGGAACGGCGGCAGGCCGCTGCCCCTGGCGGTGCGCACGTAGTCGCGGTCGAGCTCGGTGACCATCGAGGTGCGGACGAGGCGGGCCAGCGACGAGGCGACCGGCAGGGCGAGGGAGAGCGCGGGCAGCGTCATGCTCTCGAGCCAGCCGGAGAACGAGTCGGCCGGGTTGACGTAGCCGCCGGTCGGGAAGAGCGGCATGTTCAGCGCGAACTGCTGGATGAGCAGCACACCGATCCAGAAGGAGGGCAGTGCGATGCCGGCCATCGACAGGACCCTGAAGACCTGGTCCGGCCAGCGGTCCCGGTAGACGGCGCTGAGCACACCGAAGACCAGCGCCAGCACCACGGCCAGCGCCAGGCCGAGCAGCGTCAGCTGGAGCGTGAGCGGGAAGGCGGTGGCGATCCGGTCGGTGACGGGCTGACTGGGCGACATCGTGACGCCCAGGTCCCCCCGCAGCAGATCGCCCAGGAAGGCGAAGTAGCGCACGGGCAGGGGGTCGTCGAGTCCGTTGGCCTCGGCGAACGCCGCTCGCGCCTCGGGACTCGCCGACTCGCCCAGCGCGTTGTACGCGGGGTCGGTCGGCGAGAACTGGAGGACCACGAAGACCAGCAGCGCGATGCCGAGGACCATCACCGGCATCATCGCGACGCGGCGCAGCGCGAGCCGGAGAAATGCAACCATCGTGAGGTTCCTAGCGATTGGGGCGGGGGCCGCCGCCCGCGGCGGCGCGGCGGCCCGACGGCGTGGGCGTGCGGGCTCAGCCCCGGCCGACGTCGAGGAAGGACAGCCCGGTGGTGGGCAGCGGCTTGAACCCGGTCAGCGCTCCCTCCCGCCAGGCGGTGGGCAGCTTGCGGTGCAGGATCGGGTACAGGGCGGCCTCGTCGGCGACCAGGTCGGTCACCTGGCCCCACAGCTCCTTGCGCTTGGCGTCGTCGGCCTCGGCCGCGGCCTTGTCGAGCAGCGACCTGGTCCGCTTGTAGGCGTCGCTGCCCTTCCAGCCGTAACGGTTCTCCGGCCAGAAGCCGTAGTAGAACCAGCGCAGCAGCAGGTCCGCGTCGTTGCCGAAGACGGACGGGTCGCCCGGCGCGGCCAGGGCCTCGAAGTTGCCCTGGTCGATCTCGGCGTACTGGGCGGCGGACTGCTGGATGTCCAGCTTGGCGTCGACGCCGACCGCGGCCCAGCTCTCCTTGATCAGCGGCGCGATGTCCTTGACCCAGCCGTTGTCGGTGAGCATCAGCGTGAAGGAGAGCTTGCCCGCGCCCGCCTCGGCGAGCAGTTTCCTGGCCTTGGCCGGGTCGTGCGCGTAGACCGTGGCGGCCTTGTGGTAGTCCGGGTGGGTGGCCGGGACGTACCCGGAGGCCGCCTCGGCGTTGCCCAGCAGCGCGGTGGAGATGATCTTCTCGGTGTCCAGGGCGTAGTGCAGCGCCTGGCGCACCCGCTTGTCCTTGAACCGCGGGTCGGCGCAGTTGAACATCAGGAAGAGCAGCCCGAAGGACTGGACCGACTCCACCTTGTCCTGGCCGGTGAAGCCCTTGACGTCGATGTAGGGCACGTCCTCGATGGCCTGCACGCGGCCCGACTTGAGCGCGCTGACCCGCGCGGACGGGTCGGACATCAGCCGCCAGACCATCTTCTTCGCCTTGGCCGGGTGGGGCCCGTTGTACTTGTCGTACGCCTCCATGACGATCTTGTCCTCGCGGACCGCCGAGACGAACTTGTACGGGCCCGAGCCCACCGGCCTGGCGTCGAAGGACTTGGCGTCGGCGCCCGCGATCTTCTTCGGCACGATCCGCACCACGGATATGCGGGAGGGGAACAGTGCGAAGGGGTACTTCAGCTTGAACTCCACCGTCGACCCGTCGACGGCCGTGACCCGGTCGATGAACGGGACGAACTGCGCCATCAGCGAGGCGTTCGCCTCGTCCAGCACGCGCTCGAAGCTGAACACCACGTCGTCCGCGGTGACCGCCGAGCCGTCGTGGAAGGTCGCCCCCTCGCGCAGGGTGGCCCGGTAGGTCGTCGCGTTGATCTTCTCGGGCATCCCGGTCGCCAGCGTCGGCCGCGCCACCAGCGTGACCGGGTCGAGGTCGACCAGCCCCTCGAAGATGTGCATGTTGGCCGCGTACGGGGTCGCGCCCGAGGTGATCATCGGGTCGAAGCCGGTGGAGAGCGGGTAGGAGATGCCTGCTTCGATGGTGTCGCCGCCACTGCCCGAGCCACCGGTGCCGTCACCGCTGGAGGCCGGGCCCCCGCAGGCCGTCAGGCCCGTGGTGACCGCGGTCGCCACACCGATGGCGCTGGTGTATCTCATGAAGGTGCGGCGATCGACGCCGGCTGCACTGCGCGCGGGCAAGGAGTCCTCCAGGCGGGGAACGAGAGTCGAGCAGGTGGAGGAGGCGAGTGTGGTCGGCGCCTCACCGACAGTGCATCAGACGTCTGATGTCTGATGCTTGATAACGTGGGAACGTAGCCGGGCAAGTGAGAGGGGTCAAGAGGTGGCGGTGGGGCAAAGGGCGATTCGGCAGACGGTGCCGGAGCCCAAGACGGCACGACAACCGTTGCGGCAGGAGGTCGTGGACGGCATCAAGGCCTACATCCTGCGCAACGAACTGCGCCCGGGGGATCCCTTGCCGACCGAGCCCGCCCTGTGCGAGGCGCTCGGCGCGAGCCGCTCCAGCGTGCGGGAGGCGATCAGGATCCTCACCGCGCTCGACATCGTCGAGGTGCGGCACGGGCACGGCACCTACGTCGGCAGGCTGAGCCTGTCCGCCCTGGTGGAGAGCCTCACCTTCCGCGGCCTGCTCAGCCCCGACGACGACTTCCAGGTCATGAGCGACCTCATCGAGGTGCGCGAGCTGTTCGAGCGCGGCATGGCCGAACGGCTGGTCTCCTCCCTGGACGAGGAGCAGATCGCCCGCCTCGACGCCCACGTCGACGAGATGCGCAGAGCCGGCGCGGGGGAGGGGCACGGGTTCGTCGAGGCGGACCGCGCCTTCCACACGCTGCTCCTCGCCCCGCTCGGCAACGACCTCATCGGCCAGCTTTCCGCGGCGTTCTGGGACGTCTACGTCATCGTCGCGCCGCACCTCGACGTGTTCACGCGCGAGCACGAGGCGGCCACCATCGCCAACCACCAGCGCATCGTGGACGCCGTGCGCGAGCGCGACCCGGCCGAGTTCGCGGCGGCCCTCGCCGAGCACTACGCGCCGGTGCGCCGGCGGATCGAAGAGGCCCGCGCCCGGCGCTGACCGGCTCGTGCGGACGACAGGGCGCCCCCCGCCGGGGGCGCCTTCTTCATGCCCGGCGCCGGCCGGGTCCGCCGCACGGCCGGGGAGCGGGGGCACTTGACGGTCGTCGCGGGGATCTCTAGTGTCCTCGATCAGCAGACATCAGACGTCTGCTGATCGGGAGCGATCGCTCCGCACCCGGATCCGGCACCGCCGGCCCGCCCGTTCCTTTGCGCTGCGCCGCGCGCACGCCTCACCCACCGGGGCCCCTCCATGCCACTGACGGACCTCACCCTCGCCCAGTGCCTGGCACTGCGGCCCGACCTCGAAGAACCCGCCGACCTCGACGCCTTCTGGGAGCAGACCCTCCGCGAAGCCCGTCAGGCCGGCGACGTGCCCGGCTTCACGCCGGTGGACACCGGCCTGACGGAGGTGTCCACCTACGACGTCACGGTGCCCGGCTTCGCCGGCGAGCCCGTCCGCGGCTGGCTGCACCTGCCCGCCCGGGCGAGCGGGCCGCTCGGCTGCGTGGTGGAGTTCCTCGGCTACGGCCGCGGCCGCGGTCTGCCGCACGAGCAGGTGCTCTGGGCCAACGCCGGCCACGCGCACCTCGTCATGGACACCCGCGGCCAGGGCTGGTCCACCGCGGGCGGCGACACCCCCGACACCGCCGCCCTGAACGGCACCGTTCCCGGCTTCCTCACCCGCGGCGTCGAGAGCCCCCACGACCACTACTACCGCAGGGTGTTCACGGACGCCGTGCGCTTCGTCGACGCCGCCCGCGCGCACCCGGCCGTGGACCCGGACCGGGTCGTCGTGACCGGCGTCAGCCAGGGCGGCGGCATCGCCCTCGCGGTGGCCGGGCTGGTCCCGGGCCTGGCCGGGGTGATGCCCGACGTCCCCTTCCTCTGCGACATCCGGCGCGGTGCCACGATCGCGGCCCGGCCGCCCTACACCGAGATAGCCGAGTACCTGCGCCTGCACCGCGAGCGCACCGCGACCGTCTTCGCCACCCTGTCCTACGTCGACGCCGCCCTGCTGGCCGCGCGCGCCACCGCCCCCTCGCTCTTCTCCATCGCGATGATGGACGAGATCTGCCCGCCCTCGACGAGCTTCGCGGCCTTCCACCGCTACGGCGGCCCCAAGGACCTGCGCGTCTACGAGTTCAACGGCCACGAAGGCGGCGGTGGCCACCACCGCCGCGTCCAACTCGACTGGGTGCGCGAACTGCTCACCGCACCCCGCCCCCAGACCCCCACCACCGTCTCCGTCCTGCACGACCCCCAACTCGCCTGACCCCTCACCCGAGAAGAGGCCTGTTCATGCAGCGAAGAGTCACTCTGGCCGTCGGCACCGCCGCCCTGGCCGTCCTGGGCGCCACCGTCCCCGCCGCCCACGGCGCCGACTCCCCCCGCAAGGCCGCCGCGGCCGCCGGAACCCTCACCTCGCAGGACCTCGCCACCGCCGGCACCGGCTCCCCCTACTACCGCATCCCCGCCCTGACCCGGACCACCAAGGGCACCCTCATCGCCGCCTACGACGCGCGCCCCACCCTCGGCGACCTGCCGAGCAACATCGGCGTCGTCCTCAGGCGCAGCACCGACGGCGGCACCACCTGGCAGGCCCAGCAGGTCGTCCGCAAGGACGCCGCCCCCAAGGGCTACGGCGACCCCAGCCTCCTCGTCGACCGCGAGACCGGCCGCATCTTCCTCTTCTACGCGGCCTCCGTGAACCAGGGCTTCTTCGGCTCGGCCACCGGAAACGACGAGAGCGACCCCAACGTCCTCCAGGCCGACTACAGCTACTCCGACGACGACGGGCTCACCTGGAAGCACGAGCGGATCACCGCCGACATCAAGGACCCCTCCTGGGCCGGCATGTTCGCCTCCTCCGGCGAGGGCATCCAGCTGCGCCACGGCAGGTACAAGGGCCGGCTCGTCCAGCAGTACGCCATCCGCAAGGACGGCGCCAACTACGCGGTGAGCGCCTACAGCGACGACCACGGCGCCACCTGGAGGATGGGCACCCCCGTCGGCCCCGGCGGAGACGAGAACAAGACCGTCGAGCTGTCCGACGGCCGCATCATGCTCAACAACCGCTCCAAGCCGTACCGCACGGTCGCCTACTCCACCGACGGCGGCGTCACCTACACCCCCTTCCAGCAGGACACCGAGCTGCCGGACCCGGCCAACAACGGCTCCGTCACCCGCTTCGCGCCGGACGTGGACGCCTCGCACCCCCGCGCCTCGTGGCTCGTGTTCAGCAACACCGCGACGACCGACAGCCGCAGCAACCTCACCGTCCGCCTGTCCTGCGACAACGGACAGACCTGGCCGGTGCGCAAGACCGTCGAGTCCGGCGCCGCCGCCTACTCGACCCTCACCCCGCTCGGCGACGGCACGGGACCCAACCCGGGCATGGGCCTGCTGTGGGAGCGGGGCAACGTCGACCACATCACCTACTCCTCCTTCGACCTCCAGTGGCTCGGCGGGGTCTGCGCGCCGGTCACCGTCACCCCGCCCGCCTCCCTGCCCGCGGGACGGACCACCAGCGTCACCGTCCGCGTCGTCAGCCAGAACGACGTCCGGCTCCCCGCCGGCCGGGTCTGGCTCGACCTGCCGGACGGCTGGAGCGCCCCGGCGGTCGACGTGCCCGCGCTCGACCCCGGCCAGGGCGCCGACATGAAGATCCCCGTCACGGTCCCCGCGAACGCCACCGCGGGCGACGTGCGGACGACCGCGACCTACGAGGTCCGCGGTCGCCAGCACTCCTACGGCGACACGACGTTCACCGTCACCCAGCCGTAGCCGGCCACGGGCCGCCCGGCGCCGGCATCCCGGCGCCCGGCGGCCCGTTCCACCCCGTACCACCACTCGCACAGCCCAGGAGAAACACCATGTCCTCGTCCCAGCCCCTGAGCGGCGTCGTGCCGCCCGTCTGCACTCCGCTGGACGCGTCGGGCGAAGTCGACACCGCCTCGCTCGCCCGGCTCATCGAGCACCTCGTCGGCGGGGGAGTGCACGGGCTGTTCGCCCTGGGCTCCAGCAGCGAGGTCGCCTTCCTCACCGACCGGCAGCGGGCCGCCGCCCTCGACACGGTCGTCGAGACGGTCGCCGGCCGCGTCCCGGTCCTCGCCGGAGTCATCGACATGACCACCCCCCGGGTGCTCGTCCACGCCGAGGCCGCCCGCATGGCCGGCGCCGACGCCCTGGTGGCCACCGCCCCCTTCTACGCCCGCACCCACCCGCGCGAGATCGCCGCCCACTTCCGCGCCATCCGCTCCGCCGTCGACCTGCCCCTGTACGCCTACGACCTCCCCGTCTCCGTGCACAGCAAGCTCTCCGCCGCCCTGGTGCGCGAACTCGCCGAGGACGGCACGCTGGCCGGCCTCAAGGACAGCAGCGGCGACGAGGGCGGTCTGCGCCGCCTCATGGTCGAACTCGGCGGACGCCACGGCCGCGCCGACGGCCCCGCCCCCTCCTTCAGCATCCTCACCGGTTCCGAACTGACCGTGGACGCCGCCCTGCTGGCCGGCGCCGACGGAGTGGTCCCGGGCCTCGGCAACGTGGACCCGGCCGGCTACGTCCGTCTCTACGACGCCGTGCGCGGCGGGGACCTGGACCGTGCCGTCAAGGAACAGGAGCGGCTCGTCGAGCTGTTCGGGCTGGTCGATGCGGGCCCGGAGGGAGAGATGGGCCGCAACTCCTCGGCCATCGGCGCCTTCAAGCACGCCCTGCGCCTGCTCGGCGTGTTCGCACACGGCACCACCGCCGCGCCGCAGATCCAGCTGGGCGAGGACGCCGTCGCCCACGTCGAGCGGCACCTGCGCGGCGCCGGGCTGCTGCCGGTCCGATGACCGGGCGACACCTCGGCGCACCGGTCATCGGCCTCGACCTGGGCGGCACCAAGATCGCCGCCGCCCTGGTCGGCCCCGGCGGCACCGTCCTGGCCCGGCACACCCTGCCCACCCCGGCGGCGCAGGGCGCCGAGGCGGTGCTGGACGCCCTGGCCGTCGCCGCCCGCGCGGTACGGGCCGACGGCGCCACCGCGATCGGCGTCGCGGCGGCCGGCGTGATCGACCCCGTCACCGGGACCGTCACCAGCGCCACCGACACGATCCGCGGCTGGGCCGGCACCGCCTTGGCCGCCGGCCTCGCCGCCCGTACCAGCCTCCCGGTGGCCTGCGACAACGACGTACGCGCCGCCGCCACGACGGAACTGGACGACCCCGACGACACCACCCTCCTCTACGCCGCTGTAGGCACCGGTGTAGGCGGCGCCGTCGCGGCGGCCGGTCGCATGCTGCACGGCGCCGCCGGAATCGCCGGACACCTCGGGCACCTGCCCAGCCCGGAGGCCGACGGACTGCCCTGCACCTGCGGAGCCACCGGCCACCTGGAGGCCATCGCGGCGGGCCCCGCCATCACCGCCCACTGCGCACGGCTCGGCGGGCCGCCGGCCGACCGCCTCCAGACCGTCGCCGCACGCGCTGCCGAGGGCGACCCGCACGCGACCGCGGCCATCACGCTCGGCGCCCGTGCGACGGGCCGCGCCCTGGGCGGCCTCGCCAACGCGCTCGGCCCGCACCGCGTCGTCGTGGCCGGCGGCGTACCCCGCATCGGCCCCCTCTACTGGGACGCCCTGTGCGCGGCCTTCACCGCCGAACTCATGCCCCCGCTGCGCGACCTGCGCCCGTGCCCGCCGCGGGGCGGCGCCGACGCCGCGGTCCTCGGGGCGGCCGCGCTGCCCCGCACCCTGCCCCTGCACCACCCCCACACCACCGGAGCACCGTCATGACCCCGCCCGCCCCCGGGTCCCCGTCCCTTGCCGACCGGCTCGAGGGCCGCCTGATCGTCTCCTGCCAGGCGCCTCCCGGCGACCCGATGCGCCACACCGACACCCTGGTCCGCATGACCCTGGCCGCGCGGTCCGGGGGCGCGGCGGCCGTACGGGTCAACGACCCGGAGGTCGTCGCCGCCACCGTCGCGGCCGTGGACCTGCCGGTGATCGGGCTGTGGAAGGACGGAGACAGCGGCGTCTTCATCACCCCGACCGTGCGCCACGCCCTCGCCCTGGTGGAGGCCGGCGCCGCGGTCGTCGCCGCCGACGCCACCGCGCGACCGCGGCCCGACGGCAGCACCTTCGCCGAGCTGGTCGAGGCCGTCCACGCGGCGGGCGCGCAGGTCATGGCCGACGTGTCGACGCTCGGCGAGGGCCGCACGGCCGCCGGCCAGGGAGCGGACTTCGTCGGCACCACGCTCTCCGGCTACGTGCCCGGCTCCCCGGTGCAGGACGCACCCGACCTCGCGCTCGTGACCGACCTCGCCGGCGCGCTCGACACCCCGGTGATCGCCGAAGGGCGTATCGCGACCCCCGAGCAGGCCGCACGGGCCCTGGCCGCCGGGGCCCACAGCGTCGTCGTGGGCACCGCCATCACGGCGCCGACCGCGCTGACCCGGCTCTTCGCGGACGGCCTCACGTCCTGACCGGGCAGACGTGAGGGGCGGCGGGAGACGACCTCCCACCGCCCCTTTCCCGTGTGCGCCGCGATCAGGCCGCCGGAGCCGGGTACGTCGGGTACTCCACCCCGGAGACGTGCTGGACGACGCGGACGACCTGGCAGGAGTAGCCGAACTCGTTGTCGTACCAGAGGTAGAGGATCGCGTTGTCGCCCTCGACCTTCAGCGCGCCGGCGTCCACGATCGAGGCGTGGCGCGAGCCGATGAAGTCGCTGGAGACGGCGTCCGGGGCGCTGATGAAGTCGATCTGGCGCTTGAGCGGCGAGGTCAGCGACACCTCGCGCAGGTGGTCCAGGACCTCCTCGCGGCTCGCCTCGCGGGCCAGCTGGAGGTTGAGGATCGCGATGGACACGTCCGGCACCGGAACGCGGATCGAGCTGCCCGTGATCCGCGCCTTGAGGTCGGGCAGCGCCTTGGCGACGGCGGAGGCGGCACCGGTCTCCGTGATGACCATGTTCAGCGGCGCGCTGCGGCCGCGGCGCTCGGACTTGTGGTAGTTGTCCAGCAGGTTCTGGTCGTTGGTGAAGGAGTGCACCGTCTCCACGTGACCGCGCAGTACGCCGTATTCGTCCTCCATCGCCTTGAGCGGCGGGACGATCGCGTTGGTGGTGCAGGAGGCGCAGGACAGGATCCGCTCGTCCGGCTTGACGGTGTCGTGGTTGACACCGTGGACGATGTTCGGGACGTCGCCCTTGCCCGGCGCGGTCAGGACGACCTTGTCGATGCCCGGACGCAGGTGCTTCGACAGGCCCTCGCGGTCGCGCCACTTGCCCGTGTTGTCGATGAGGATGGCGTCCTTGATGCCGTACGCCGTGTAGTCGACCTGCGTCGGGTCGTCCGCGTAGATCACCTTGATGGCGTTGCCGTTGGCGAGGATGGTGCTGTTGTCCTCGTCGACGGTGATCGTGCCCTGGAACTGCCCGTGCACGGAGTCGCGGCGCAGCAGCGAGGCACGCTTGACGATGTCTTCGGCGGCCCGCTCCCCACCGCCGCGGACGACGATGGCGCGCAGCCGGAGCCCGTTGCCGGAGCCCGCCTTCTCGATGAGCAGCCGGGCGACGAGCCGGCCGATGCGGCCGAAGCCGTACAGCACGACGTCGCGGCCCTCACGACGGTCGATCTTGTTGGCGCCGGTGGCTCCGGCGACGGCCTCGGCGGTGAACTCCTCGACCGACAGACCGCGGTCGTCGCCCCGGTAGGTCGCGGCGAGCATGCCGATGTCGATCTGCGAGGGCCCGAGGTCGAGTGTGGTGAGCGCCTGCAGGAAGGGCATCGTCTCGGTGACCGACAGCTCCGCGCCGGCGATCTGGCGGGCGAAGCGGTGCGTCTTGAGGATGCTGACCACAGACTTGTTCACCAGGGAACGGCTGTGCAGCAGGATCGTGACGTCCTGCTCCCGGTGCAGCTTCCCGATCATCGGGATCATCGATTCCGCGATCTCTTCGCGGTGCTTCCAGTTGGTGAACGAGTCGTCGTTGACAGTCACGTCTCTATCTTTCGAGCTAGGCGGCGCTCATATGCTAACCCGACCGCGTTTCCGATCGATCAAGTGGGCCCCTCGCCGATCAGATGAGTACGGGATCCGGGCGGGTCCGGGTGGGGAAGTCGCACATGATTGCGCCGCTGACGACCGGGGTACGCGAGCCCTGACCGCGTCCGTGCCGATCGTCCGCGCGGGCCGTACCACCGCCGCTACCAGGGAATCTGCCATGGAGACACCCGCGAACGACCACCCCGTCACGCCCGCTCAGCGAGCGCTGGACACGCTGGCCGAGTCCCCCGAGACCGCCGACAACACGGCGGCGCTCGACACGCTCGCGAGCAGCGACGTCCTCGTGCCGGTGCCCGACGACGCGAACGACCAGGAGGCGGCCGACCCAGGGATGCTGGCGCTGCCGGTGCTGGAACAGCAGGGCGGCCGCCAGGTGGTGCCCGTGTTCACCTCGGAGCTGGAGATGGCCGACCTGCTGCCGTACGTCTCCCGCTACCGCATGGTGCCGCTCGGCGCGCTCGCCGCGCAGTGGCCGGCCGACGACCTGTCCCTGTCCATCGACGCCGGCTCGGAGCACCGCCTCACCCTCACCTCGGACGGCGTGCGCACACTGCTGGCCCGTCCCTGAGGGCTTCGCCCCATGGGCCTCCGTCCCGTTCAGGAGGGGCGGGGGCCCTCGTCGTCGCCGAGCGCGCGGGCCAGCGCGGCCCGCTGGAGCGGCAGTATCGCGGCGTGCAGGTCGCGGCCCCTCGGGGTGAGCGCGACATACACACCCCGCCGGTCCTCCGCGCAGATCGAGCGCGTCACCAGTCCGTCCCGCTCCAGGCGGGCGATGAGCCGGGACAGCGCGCTCTGGCTCAGGTGGACCCGGCCCGCCAGATTCTGCACCCGGCAGCGGTCACCGTCCCCGGGCGCCTCGGTCACGAGGAGGTCGAGCACCTCGAAGTCGCTCGCGCCCAGACCGTGCGGATGCAGTGCCCGGTCGATCTCGCACATCGTGCGCGCGTGCACCGCGAGGATGTCCCGCCATCGTTCCTCGAGCCGCGCGCCGGCGGTCCTGGCTGCCATGACTGAACGGTAGCACCGCAACCGATATTGGTTGAATGTGCAAATGGCCCGGTTGTCGGACAACGGGGCTCCGGCTGCGGGAAGGTGGAGGGACACGGTACGAGCCGGGCCGGCGCGGAGGGAGCACGAGATGCCGAGGAGCCCCGTGCACGGCACGCGCCTCGACATCCTGGAGTGGCTGAAGGACCCGGCCGCGCACTTTCCCCGGCAGCGTCGCGTCGATCCCGTCGAGCACGGCGTCCACGCCGGCCTCGTCGCCGCGAAGCTCGGGGTGTCCCGCCGCGCGGCCCGGACGCACCTCGGCCTCCTCACCCGCCTCGGCCTCCTGCGCGCCACGCGGATCCGCCGCCGCACGTACTACCGGCGCGACGAGGTGCGGATCGCCGAGGTGGCGCGGATGTTCGGGGAGGGCTGGCAGGCGCGGGCGCCCTTCCCGGAGTGACCCGTGCGCCGCCCCGGCGTTACGCTGAGCATCAGCCGCGGCCCGCTGGGACGCGGCGCGGCGGTGGGGCCCGCCGTACCCGAACCGCGGCTCAGGCGCCGCCAACGGTCCCTACTTGCGTACCGGGGGCTTCCCCCTGCCCGGCGAGTAGGAGACGTACGACCATGACAGTCCCGAAGACCGGAGGCGTCGGCCGGACCCGGCCCGGCGCCCCGGAACGGCCGCGGTGGCGCGCCCAGGCGCCGGTCGTCGCGGCCGTGGCCCTCGGCGGCGGCACCGGCGCCGCCGCCCGCTACGCGGCGTCCCTGTGGTGGCCGACGCCGACCGGCGGCTTCCCCTGGACGACCCTCGGGGTCAACGTCGTCGGCTGTGCCGTGATCGGCGTGTTCATGGTGGTCGTCACCGAGGTCCGGTCCGCCCACCGCCTGGTGCGGCCCTTCTTCGGCACCGGCGTGCTCGGCGGCTTCACCACCTTCTCCACCTACGCCGTCGACAGCCGGACCCTGTTCGCCGACGGCCGGGTCCCCGCCGGCCTGGCCCACCTCGCCGCGACCCCGCTCGCGGCACTCACCGCGGTGTGGCTCGCCGCATGGGCGACCCGCCGGGTCCTGAAGTGGAGGCAGACATGACGAGGCTGACCCACGGCGCCCTGCGCCTGACCGTCTTCGTCGGCGAGAACGACACCTGGCACCACCGCCCCCTGTACGCGGAGATCGTCCACCGCGCCCACGCGGCGGGCCTCGCGGGCGCCAGCGTCTTCCGGGGCGTCGAGGGCTTCGGCGCCTCCTCGGTCGTCCACACCACCAGGCTGCTCTCCCTGAGTGAGGACCTGCCGGTGGCCGTCGTGGTCGTCGACACCGAGGAGCGCGTCCGGGCCTTCCTGCCGCGGCTCGACGAACTCGTCACCGAGGGCCTGGTCACCCTCGACCCGTGCGAGGTCGTCAGGTACGAGGGCAGGAGGCCGTCGTGAACTGGCTGCTGGTCGTCGCCGGAGGCATGGTCGGCGCCCCGC
Source organism: Streptomyces sp. CCM_MD2014 (assembly GCF_000772045.1). Classification (GTDB taxonomy): domain Bacteria; phylum Actinomycetota; class Actinomycetes; order Streptomycetales; family Streptomycetaceae; genus Streptomyces; species Streptomyces salinarius. The sequence goes on from NZ_CP009754.1 coordinate 7,703,747, forward strand.
TGCGCTACCTCACCGACCGCGCCGTGCAGTCCCGGCACGACTCCGTCTTCCCCTGGGGCACCTTCACGGTGAACGTGACCGGCAGCATGGTCCTCGGCCTGCTGACCGGCGCGGCCCTGGCCGGAGCGGTCGGCTCCGAGGTGCGGCTGCTGCTGGGCACCGGCCTGTGCGGCGCGCTGACGACGTACTCGACCTTCTCCTACGAGACCCTCCGCCTGACCGAGACCGGCGCGCGTCTGGAGGCCGCCGCCAACGTGGTGGGGAGCGTGGTGGCCGGCCTCGCGGCGGCGTTCGCGGGGGTGACTCTGGCCGACGCGCTCTGGAGCTGACGCCGGGCACACAGCCGGGTGTAGTAGGAACTGGATGCCATGAGCGCCATCAGCATCGGTCAGGCCGTCATCCTCGGAGCCGTCGAGGGGGTGACCGAGTTCCTGCCCGTCTCCTCCACCGGACACCTCAAGATCGTCGAGGGGCTGATGGGCATCCCGGTCGACGACGACGCCGTCATCGGCTTCTCCGCGGTCATCCAGGTCGGCGCGATCGCCGCCGTGCTCGTCTACTTCTCCAAGGACATCGCGCGCATCGTCTCCGCCTGGGCGCGCGGACTGCGCGACCGGGAGGAGCGCTACCACCACGACTACAAGTTCGCCTGGTGGGTCATCTTCGCCACCATCCCCATCGTCCTCGTCGGCCTGGCCGCCAAACCCCTGATCAAGGGCCCCCTCGCCTCGCTGTGGGTGGTCGCCGGCTCCCTGATCGTCGGCAGCGGCGTGATGTGGTGGGCCGACCGCACCGGCCGGCACAAGCGGGGCGAGGACGACACGTCCTTCAAGGACGCGATGCTGGTCGGCGGCTCCCAGATCCTCGCCCTGCTCTTCCCGGGCTTCTCCCGTTCCGGCGCCACCATGTCCACGGCCCTGATGCTCGACCTCGACCGGGTCGCCGCCACCCGGCTGTCCTTCTTCCTCGGCATCCCCGCCCTGACCGGGGCCGGACTGTACGAGCTGAAGGACGCCCTGGGCACGGGGGCGGGTGCCGCGCCCCTGGCCGTCGGCACCCTCGTCTCCTTCGTGGTGGCCTACGCCTCCATCGCCTGGCTGCTGAAGTTCGTGGCCAAGCACTCCTTCAACGCCTTCGTCGTCTACCGCATCGCGGTCGGCGTCCTCCTGTTCGGACTGCTGGGCACGGGCGTGCTGCACAGCTGACCGCCGCTCAGCGTGCGGCGCGCAGCGGCTCCCCGACGCTCCTCATGTGCCGCAGGGCTTCGCGGTGCGAGGCCAGCAGCCCCGTCTGGTGGTACGGCACGCCCAGCTCGGCGCAGTACGCCTCGGTGACGGCCTGCGCCCGGGCGAGCGCGGGAGTCGGCATGCTGGGGAAGAGGTGGTGCTCGATCTGGTAGTTGAGGCCGCCCATGAAGGCGTCGACGAGCACACCGCCCCGCACGTTGCGGGAGGTCAGGACCTGACGGCGCAGGAAGTCCAGCCGTGTGCCCTCCTCGATCATCGGCATGCCCTTGTGGTTCGGCGCGAAGACCGAGCCCAGATAGATCCCGAACAGACCCTGGTGCACCGCGAGGAAGGCGAGCGCCTTGCCCGGGGAGAGCACCGTGAACAGTCCGCCGAAGTACACGGCGAAGTGGGCGACGAGCAGCGTGCCCTCCAGGACCGGCCGTTTCACGGCCCGGCCGCCCAGCGCCTTGAAGCTGTTGAAGCTCAGGTTGAGGCCTTCCAGCGTCAGCAGCGGGAAGAAGAGGGCCGCCTGGTGCTTGCCGATGAAACGGGGCAGACCCGTCGCCCTGCTCGCCTGCCCTCGCGACCACACCAGGATGTCGGGCGAGACGTCCGGGTCCTTCTCCTCGTGGTTCGGATTGGCGTGGTGGCGGGTGTGCTTGTTCATCCACCAGCCGTAGCTCATGCCGAGCAGCAGGTTGGCCGCGAGCAGGCCGCCCGCCTCGCTGGGGCGCCGGCGCGAGAAGACCTGCCGGTGGGCGAGGTCGTGGGCCGCCAGTCCCAGCTGGCCGAAGACGACGGCGAGCCCGACCGCGACGAACAGCTGGCTCCAGTTGTCCCCCAGGGCGACGAACGCGGCGACGCCGCCCGCCAGGGCGAGGGCGACGGCGCCGAAACGCACCGTGTAGTACAGCGGGCGGCGCCGGAGCAGCCCCGCGTCGGCTATGCGCCTGGAGAGTTCGGAAAAGTCGCTTCCCTTGCCGCGACTCTTCTCCTGTGCGCCCGTGGGCGGGCTCTCGACGAGCACCGTTGAATTGACCATGCACTCGAGTATGTGAACGGCTCGCCGGGCGCAGAATGGCGTCCGCCCCCGAAACGGGGGTGAGGCCAGCACCACCCCCGTGCGGGGGTCCGCCCACCGTGGTCCTCGCGCCGCCGGGACCGGCCCGGAGGGAGAATGGCGATCATGAGCACACCGACGACCTTCCGTCCGGTCCTGGAGCGCATCGCCGAGGAGATCGAGCGCACCCCGGGCAGCGGCCGGCCCGCCGACTACATCCCCGCGCTCGCCGCCCGCGACCCGCGCCGCTTCGGCATGGCCGTCGCCGAGCCGGACGGCACGGTGTACGGGGTGGGGGACTGGCGGGAGCCGTTCTCCGCACAGTCCATCACCAAGGTCTTCACCCTCGCCCTCGACCTGGCCAGGGAGGGCGACGCCCTCTGGGAGCACGTGGGCCGCGAGCCCTCCGGCAACCCGTTCAACTCCCTGGTGCAGCTGGAGTACGAGAACGGCATCCCGCGCAACCCGTTCATCAACGCGGGCGCCCTCGTCGTCACCGACCGGCTGCACACCCGTACCGGCGACGCGGCCGGCGAACTGCTCGCGTTCCTGCGCGCCGAGAGCGGCAACCCGGACCTCGCCCACGACGAGGAGGTCGCCGCCTCCGAGGCCGCGCACGGCGACCGGAACGCGGCGCTGGCGCACTTCATGGCGTCGTACGGCAACATCGACAACCCCGTGCCGGTCCTCCTCGAGCAGTACTTCCGCCAGTGCTCCGTCACCGCGTCCTGCGCCGACCTGGCCCTGGCGACGGGTTTCCTGGCCCGGCACGGCATCCGCGCCGACGGCACCCGGCTGCTGAGCCGCAGCAGGGCCAAACAGATCAACGCGGTGATGCTGACCTGCGGGACCTACGACGCCGCCGGCGACTTCGCGCACCGGGTGGGGCTGCCGGGCAAGAGCGGGGTGGGCGGCGGCATCATCGCGGTGGTACCGGGCCGCTGCACGCTGTGCGTGTGGAGCCCCGGTCTGGACGAGCGGGGCAACTCGGTGGCCGGGGTGGCCGCCCTGGACCGCTTCACCACCCTGACCGGACTGTCGGTGTTCTGAACCGCCCCGGTCAACTCCCGTCGTCCCGCACGAGCTTGAGCCGCAGGGCGAGTGCCGTGACGCCCGCGCCGAGCGCCGCGACACCCAGGATCGCGCCGGTCTCCGGCCAGCCGGGCTCGTCCTCGGCCGGCTTCGCCGCGGGCGCCGCCGCGGGCGCCGCCTGCGGCCCCTGGCGGGGCCGGGCCCCCTCGGGGACCAGCGAGCCCACCGGGTCGACCTGTCCGTCCGCCTCGAAGCCCCAGTCGAGCAGGGCACGGGCCTCCTCGTAGACGGCGTGGCCGCTGCCCTCCTGAGGGTTCATCACCGTGACGAGCAGGGTCCGTCCGTCGCGGCGGGCGGCGGCGATGAGCGTGTTGCCGGCGTTGCTGGTGTAGCCGTTCTTGACGCCGATCAGCCCCGGGTACGGCGCCACACCGCCGGCCCCGGTGAGCAGCCGGTTGGTGTTCATGATCCCGTACGACCTCCCGTCGCGGCCGGGGAACATCGCGTCGACCTTGGCGCAGTACCGCGCGAAGTCGGGCCGCCGCAGCCCCGCCCGGCCGAAGACGGCCAGGTCGTACGCCGACGAGACCTGGCCGGGCGCGTCGTACCCGTCGGGAGAACGGACGTGGGTGTCGCGGGCGCCCAGTGCGCGGGCCTTCGCCTGCATCCGGGCGGCCGTTGCACTCCAGCCGCCGGTGAGTGCGGCGAGGACGTGCACGGCGTCGTTCCCGGAGTTGAGGAAGACGCCGTTCCACAGGTCGGAGACGCGGTAGGTCTCGCCCTCGACGACACCGACGAGGCTGCTGCCCGGGCCGATGCCGGACAGGTCCTCGGGACTGACCTCGTGGTGGAGGCCGCCCGGCAGGACCGGCAGCACCGTGAGGGCGAACAGCGTCTTGAGGGTGCTGGCCGGGGGCAGTTTCCGGTGCGCGTCGTTCGCCGCCAGCACGTCGCCCGTGCCGGCGTCGGCCACGACCCAGGACAGAGCGGAGACATCGGGAACCCGGGGAGCTCCGGGGTGCGGCCGGACCTGGGTGCCGGAGCGGTACAGCGACGACGTCCGGTCCGCCGCACCGCCGGGCGGCCCGGGGTCCGGCCGTCCCGCAGTGGCGGCCGCGGCGGCCGGCATGAGGGTCAGCAGCCCTGCCAGGCAGAGCATGCAGGCGGACCGAGCCGTCCGGGATGAGAATCCGATAGTCATACCGCAAACGTAGGAACGGCCCCCCGACCCGCCACGCTGACCGGGCCGGGTCGCGCCCGCGAGCACTCGGATGCCGTAACGGAGGACGGTGTCGGTGCGTGACGCCGGCGGGCGGGTCAGTCCGCGGGCAGCGTCGGCTGTACCTGTCGCAGGAAGGTCGCGTTGTCCGGCGTGCGGCGCAGCCGCTCCAGCAGGGTCTCCAGGCCCGACTGCCCGTCCCGCGTCCCCAGGGCCCGCCGCAGCCCGCGCACGGCGGTCGTCTCGGCGGCGGACAGCAGGAGTTCCTCGCGCCGGGTGCCCGAGCCGGTCAGGTCAACGGCAGGGAAGACGCGGCGGGAGGCGGGGTCCCGGCTCAGCCGCAGTTCCATGTTGCCGGTGCTCTTGAGTTCCTCGAAGTAGAAGTCGTCGGCGCGCGAGCCGGTCTCGACCAGTGCGGTGGCGAGGATGGTGAGGGAGCCGCCCTCCTCGGCCTTGCGGGCGGCGCCGAAGAACCGCTTGGGGCCCAGCAGTGCCGCCGCGTCGACACCGCCGCTGAGGGTGCGGCCGCCGGACGAGGCGGCGTTGTTGTGCGCCCTGCACAGCCGGGTGAGGGAGTCGAGGAGGATGACGACGTCCTCACCGGCCTCGACGAGCCGCTTGGCCCGCTCGATCACCAACTCGGCGAGTGCGATGTGCTGCTTGGCGCCCTGGTCGAAGGTCGAGGCGTACACGTCCCCCCGCACCGAGCGCCGCATGTCGGTGACCTCCTCGGGACGTTCGTCGAGCAGCACCACCATCAGCCGTGCCTCGGGGTGGTTGCCGGCCACGGCGGCGGCGATCTGCTGCAGGAGGACGGTCTTGCCGGTCTTCGGCGGAGCCACGATCAGGCCGCGCTGCCCCTTGCCGACCGGGGTCATGAGGTCGGTGACGCGTCCGGCGAGGCCGGCCGCCGGGTGTTCGAGCCGCAGCCGCTCGTGCGGGTGCAGCGGGGTCAGGTCGGCGAAGTGCCGCCGGCCGCCGATCCGGTCCGGCGTACGGCCGTTGACGCGGACGACCTCGGTCAGGGTGCGCCGGTCGCCGCGCACGCCCTCCACGAGGTCGCCCCTGCGCAGCCCGTGCCGGCGGATCAGCGCGGGGGAGAGGGCGAGGTCGGAGGGGTCGGGCCGCAGGCCTTCGCCCCGCAGGCGGCCCTTGCCGCCCGCCTCGATGTCGAGGACACCGCTCGCGACGTCGGCCGGGGACTGCTGTACAGGGGGGTGTTCGAGTGTGGTGGTCATGGTGGTCGGTCCTTTCGAGGACACGGGCATGGAGCATGCGGAAGGAAGGAGGGGGCCGCGAGGGGTCGGAAACGACACGCCTCCGGGCGGCGGAACAGCACCTCGGACTCGGCGGGGATGAAAGCCCTGCTCACGAGGTTGTGCTGAGAAGCGGACGCGCCGGTCGCACCAGGGCGGGCGGGCCCGCGAACCGAAGGGAAACTCGCACCGGCGCCCCGAACGAGGGGGCGTACACAAGTGCTGAAGTCACCCTACCACGACATCCCGTCTTCCTTCCGCGCATGCCGTACCGGCTCAGCCGGCCGAACGTTCCCGGGTCTCCTCCGCCTCCCGTGCGATCCGCTCGAACTGGGCGGCCATGGCCGCCTGGAGGGCCTGCGCCCCCGACAGCGGGCGCACCATCACCGTCAGTTCGGCGATCCGGCCGGACGCGTCGAGGCGCAGGAAGTCGCAGCCGCTGATCTCCCGGTCCCCCACTCGCGCCGTGAAGAGCAGGGCGTGGTCGGGGCCGTCCGCCTCGCCGATGACGCGTTCGTAGCGGAAGTCCTCGAAGACGCGCTCCACCGCGCGCAGGATCGCCGCTGTGATCGCCCTGCCCCGATAGGGCTTGAAGACGACGGGGCTGGAGAAGACCACGTCGTCGGCCAGCAGTGCTTCGACGGCGTCCAGGTCGTGCGCCTCGACCGCCTCGCGGAAAGCTCGCATCGCCACTCCCTCATATTGAACTATTTGAATAGGTGCGGAGTAGAGTAGTCGTCTTGATCCGTGCTTGCTAGCGTGTCGACATGTCTCTCAAGTACGCCGTCCTGGCCGCCCTCCTGGAGGGTGAGGCCTCGGGCTACGAGCTGTCCAAGATCTTCGACGTGTCGCTCGCCAACTTCTGGCCCGCCACGCCGCAGCAGCTCTACCGGGAGCTGGAGCGCCTCGCGGGCGACGGACTCATCGAGGCCCGGACCGTGCCGCAGGAACGCAGGCCCACCAAGCGGCTGTTCTCGCTCACCGCGGCCGGCCGGGAGCAGCTGGGCGCGTTCGCCGCCGAGCCGACCCGGCGGCCCACCGCCATCCGCGACGAGTTCCTGATCAAGATGCAGGCCATGGACGGCGTCGACCCCCTGGCCGTCCGCGCCCTGGTCGAGGAGCGCAGGGCCTGGGCGCTGGGCAAGCTCGCCCGCTACGAGCGGGTGCGGGAACGCCTCCTGGACGGCCGCACCGAGGAGGAGCACCTCCGGGACGCCGACCGCGTCGGCCCCTACCTCACCCTGGCCGCCGGAATCGCGTTCGAGCGGGAGAACGCCCGCTGGTGCGAGCGCGTGCTCACCGTGCTGAGCGAGCGGCGTGCCCCGGCCGGACCCGCCGGACAGGCCCTAGGCTGACCCGGTGTTCAGTCCCGGAGGTCCCACCCTGCGCGAACTCGCCGTCCAGGCGCTGTCGTCGGTCGAGCGGGGCTACGACCTGCTCGCCCCGAAGTTCGACCACACGCCGTACCGGACACCGGACCGGGTGCTGGACGCCGTGGCCCGCGCGCTTGAGCCGATGGGACCCTTCCCTGCCGGACTCGACCTGTGCTGCGGCACCGGCGCGGGAGTGGGCGTCCTGGCCCGGGTGTGCCGGGAGAGCGTGACCGGGGTCGACTTCAGCGCCGGCATGCTGGATGTCGCGCGCCGCCGCGTCCCGCCGCCGGGCCCGGCGGTCTCCTGGGTGCGCGCGGACGCCCGAGCCCTGCCGTTCGGCCCCGCCTTCGACCTCGTGGTGAGCTTCGGGGCGTTCGGTCACTTCCTGCCCCGCGAGCTGCCGGGCCTGTTCGGTCAGGTGCGCTCCGTGCTCCGGCCGAACGGCTGCTTCGCCTTCCCCGTCGCCGCCCCGCCCCGGCCCGGTTCCCGGGGGTACTGGACGCTGCTCGGCTTCGACGCGGCGATGCGGGTGCGCAACGCGCTGTGGCGGCCGCCGTTCGTCATGTACTACCGGACCTTCCGGCTCGGGGACGTGGGCCGCGAGCTGTCCCGCGCGGGTTTCCGGGCGGACCTGCACGCCCTGCCGGAGTTCGGACGCCGCCCCGACGGCAGCCCCCGGGTCCGGCTGGTCGTGGCCCGGCGCCGCGCGTAGCCGGCCGGGTCAGCCGGCCGCCGGCAGGGTGAACTCGTAGACCAGGGCGTCCTGTCGGGTGTCCACCAGGAGGTCGGTGATCTCGAGCGGTCGCGCGTACTGGTCGTGCACCCGCCGCACGACCCGGACCGACGCGGTGTCGGGCTGGAGGGTGATGGTGTCCCGGTGATGCAGCGTCAGGCCGGCCCGGCGCATCCAGTCGTAGGTCCGCCGCAGCTCGGCGCAGGCGACACCGTCGGCGCGGTCGCGGTAGCGGGCCAGCTCCTCGACCTCGGCGAGCGCCACCGCGGAAAACGATGTCACAGCCGTCCGCCTGCCGCTTCCTCCGGCCGCCGCCGACGTGTAGCGGTGCACCAGGGTCGGCCGGCCCGGCACCAGCCCCAGCGCCGCGGCGTGTTCCGGCGGCGGTGCCCCCCAGATGACGGTGGCCCGGTCGCCGGTGCGGGGCTCCGCCGACCGGGCGCCCACCGGGAAGACCAGCGGTGCCGGGCTTCCGGACGGCGGTCCCGGCAGGGCGACGTGACTGCCCCGCCGGTCGGTGCTGAGCAGACCGTCCCGGCGCAGCACGTCCAGTGCCTGGCGCACGGTCTCCCGGCTGACCCCGAAGTGCTCCGCCAGCCGGCGCTCGCCGGGCAGCCGTTCGCCCGGCGGGACGGTTCCGTCCCGCAGCCCGGTGAGCAACTGGTCCGCCACCCGCCGGTACAGGGGTGGCCGGGTGCCGGTGGTGGACTGGTCGTGGGGGGTGGTGCGGGCCATGCCGCGCCTCCTGTTGATGACGTACGGTAGCCGCGTGGGCTCGGTGCGCCACCAGAATTACCATTGGTCTAAACCAGCGGGGAAGCCCGGGCCGCCGGATCGGCCGAAACACCCCTCACGGACGCCGGTGACCACCGGCGGACCTCAGGCGTACGAGCTCAGCCAGCGCAGCTTGGCGGCCTCCTGGAACGGCCCGCCGCCCTCGTGGTCGTTGAAGTCGTACACCTCGATCCTCTTGTCCTCGTGCGTCCAGGCGTTGAACGCGGCGAAAACGGTCGACGGCGGGCAGGTCTGGTCCTCCAGGGCCGCCGAGAACAGGGCCGGCGTCCGGCCCCGCGCCGCGAAGTGCACGCCGTCGAAGTACGACAGCGTGCGCAGCGCGTCCTCGGTCCGGCCGCGGTGCGTCTTCAGATAAAGGCCGATCTCTCGGTAGGGGTGCCGGTCGGTGAGCGTGGTCGCGCGCGGGAAGTCGCACAGGAACGGCACGTCGGGCGCGACGGCGACCAGATCCGGCACCAGACCGCCCACCGCTATCGTGATGCCGCCGCCCTGGCTTCCGCCCAGCGCCACCGTGCGGGACGAGTCGGTCAACGGGTGGGAGCGGGCGGCCTCGACCGCGCGCACGGCGTCGGTGAAGACCCGGCGGTAGTAGTAGTTCTCCGGAGCGTCCAGGCCCCGGGTCATGAAGCCCGGGTAGGCGGGAGTGCCGCCGACGGGGTCCGGGGTCCCGCCACCGCCGCCCCAGGCGCTGCCCTGGCCGCGGGTGTCCATCACGAAGTGGGCCCGGCCGGTGGACGCCCACAGCAGGTGCTCGTGCGGCAGCCCGCGCCCGCCTCCGTACCCCACGAACTCCACGACCAGCGGCAGCGGCTCGGCCGCCGCGGCGGGCAGGGTCAGCCACCCCTTCACCGGGTGACCGCCGAACCCGGCGAACGTCACGTCGTACACGCGCACCGTGGACAGTCCCGTCTCGACCGGTTCGAAGCGCGCGTCCAGCTCGTACTCACGGGCCTGGGCGAGTGTCTTGCTCCAGAACGCGTCGAAGTCCGCCGGCTCGGCCGACGCACTGCGGTACGCCTGGAGTTCGTCGAGCGGAAGGTCGAACAGGGCCATCGAGAACCGCCTTTGCGGGGATGTGTCAGACCGTACGGGTGATCACACCGTACGTGAGCGGCCGGAAGAACCGCCAGGTCCGGCCGCTGTCCGGGGCCGCGCGGGCGGGCCCGGCCGTCAGGCCCGGCGGTGGGTCCACTGCGGCTCGGTGAGCGCCCAGTCCCGGTCCCACTCCGCCATGCGGCGCCGCATGGTCACCGCGCGCACGGCGCGGTGCGCGAGCAGCACCGTGAGCGCCGTCCCGAGGGCCGTGAACGAGCCGACGGTGGCGCTGTGCTGCCAGATCTCGGCACCGTCCGAAGGCGGCGGCACGCTCTGACCGTGCGCGTCCAGCCACACGTCGACGGTGTCACCGTGCCGGGCGTCGGCCGGCACCGGAGCCGTGGTGCTCTTCTCCGTGCCGTCCGGTGTCTTCCAGTGGACGGTCGCGCGGTAGGAGTGCTGTCCGCCCAGCTGCCCCGTCGCAAGGGAGTCGGGGGTGCGGTCGGCCACCGTGGCGCGGACCTGGTGCCGTTCGGCCCGCTGTTCGGCCACGATCGCCTGGGCCTGGCCGTAGCCCCACCAGGCGGTGGCCGCGCCGAGCAGCGGTGCGCCCACGACCAGCAGGAGGGCGACGACCACCGTGGTCCAGGCCTCGACGACGTCCGAACGGCGCCGCAGCGGATTGCGCCGCCAGCGCCAGCCGCGTACCCGTGTTCGCATGTCGACCTCCCCGCGATCGCCGCGGCCGGAGGAGCGGACGGACGGCCGGGGGAGTACGGGAGGGCCGCCGCGCCTTCGTGCCGCGCCACGTGTGCGAGTGCCCGCACTGGTCTGGTACCCAGTTGGGCGGGCCTCGCCCACGATCCGGGCGGGATCAGCCGAAGCGTTCGATCCGGATCCGGTCCACCGGCTGCCCGGCCGCCACCAGCAGCCGCGACGCGTGCTCCGCGAAGGCGTTCGATCCGCACACGTAGGCCTCCCAGCCGCCGGCGGGCGGCTCGGCCAGGAGCGGCGCCAGGTGCGCGGCGGCCAGCCGGCCCACGGGCGTCCCGGCCGGCGCGGTACGGGTGAACACGGGCGTCGTCTCCGCGCCGTACTCACGGGCGTAGATCAGCTCCTCGGGGCCGCGCGCCGACACGAGCAGGCGCAGCGGCACCGTCAGGCCCCGCGCCCGGTGGTGCCGCACCATCGACATCAGCGGGACGACCCCGGAGCCGGCGCCGAGGAGCAGGGCGGGCCGGTCGCCCGGCCAGGCGAAGAAGCCGCTGAGCGGACCGCGGACCTCGATCTCGTCGCCGGGCCGCGCCACCGTGTGGAACCAGCCGGACACCTCCCCGTCGGGCACGCGGTCGAGGGTCAGCTCGATGTGCCCGGAGTCGTCCGGCGCGGAGGCCAGCGAGTAGTGGCGCTGCGCCCGGTAGCCGTCCTCGGCGGTGAGCCGCAGCATCAGGTGCTGGCCGGGCAGGTGGCCCGCCCAGCCGGGCACGGCCAGCCGGAACGTCGACGCGCGGGGCGTCTCACGTCGGATCTCCGTGAGCACGGCCGTCCGCCACGCCCCGGCCACCTCGCCGTTCACCTCGATCCGCCCGGGCACGGCGAACCTCGTCGGGGGAGTGAAGGTCCCCGCCGTGTGCGTCGCTGTCTCAGTCACCGGAGTACCGCTGCTCCTCCCAGGGGTTGCCGCGCGCGTGGTAGCCGTTCTGCTCCCAGAAACCCGGCTCGTCGTGGTCGAGGAGCTCGAGACCCGCGATCCACTTGACGCTCTTCCAGAAGTACAGGTGCGGGACCACCAGCCGGGCCGGACCGCCGTGCTCGGGGGCGAGCGGCCGCCCGTCGTACTCCCACACGATCCAGGCCCGCCCGCCGGTGAGGTCGGCGAGCGGCAGGTTCGCCGTGTAGCCGGTGTGCGCGTGGGCGACGGCGTGCGTGGCGGACGGCAGCGGACCGGCCGCGTCCAGGAAGGCGTCCAGGGACACGCCCCCGAACCGCACCCCGAACTTCGACCAGCCGGTGACGCAGTGGATGTCGCCCGCGTACTGAGACGCCGGCAGCCGGCGCGCGGCGGCCAGGTCCCAGGTGCGGGGCTCGGCCACCAGACCGCCCACCCGGAAGGTCCAGTCGGCGGGCGCGATCTCGGGCGTGACCTCGGCGGACAGCACGGGCCAGTCGTCGCCCGCGTCGTACTGGCCGGGCGGCAGGCCCGGCCGGGCGGCGCGCGGACGCCCGGTGAAGCCTCGGGTGGTGTTCATGCGGTGGGTGCCTTTCGGGCCGTCGGGGCGCTCCGCCCGCGGCCGGCGTGATCAGTGCGTACCCGTCAACGGTACGTGTCCCGGAGCGCCGAACGTTCACGCTCCTCGTCCGGTGCGCCACCCGGCCACGCGTTGTACCGCTCCAGATACGCGGCGAAGCGGAGCAGGTCCTCCTCGGGCCAGCCGGCGAGCCGCTCCCGGAAGGCGGCCCGGCGGCTCTCGGTGACCTGGCCCAGGATGTGCCGCCCCGACTCGGTCAGGTGCAGGACCTGCACGCGGTGGTCCTCGGGGTCGACCCGCCGCTCGATCAGCCCCGCGCGCTGCAGGGCGGACACCTGGCGGCTGACGGTGGACTTGTCCAGCGCGTAGTGGGCGGCCAGGTCGGTGGCCCGGCGGCCGTCCCGCTCCTCCAGATGCCCGAGCAGCGTGTACGACACCAGCGACAGCTGCGGGTGCATGCGCCCCGCCGAGGCCCTGGCCCGGCGGGCGAAGGCCGTCATCTCACGGTGAATGGTCTCCACGGCCGCGTCCGCGGGAGTTCCGTCGAGGACGGCGGTCGTCTCGTCGGGTGTCTCGGCAGCCGTCACGGATCCTCCTCGCGTCGCTGGTTGCAGACTACAACTCAGCCGGCGGGTCGCGTGAACCACTCACGACGCCACCGGCGCCTGATCAGTTGCGGTAATGTGACCGCGGCCGCGGACCGCCCCGGCCGCGGACGACTGGGAGGTGAGACCGATTACCGCTGTGTCGGCCCGGGTGCTCTCACCTCACGGCAGTACGGTCACCGGAAGCGAGTGACCGGGAGAGCGCCCTTCGGTTCCCGAAAGGCTCTCGCTCCATGTCCTCATCCTCCTTCCCCGCCTCTTCCTCTCCCGCCGTCTTCACGGCGTTCCCGCAGGCTCTTCCGTCGCGTGACGCCGTCGTGGCCGCGCTGCGCGCCGCCGGCTGCGTCTTCGCCGAGGACGAGGCCGCGCTCATCCTGGACACTGCCCGCACCGCCGCGGAACTCACCGCGCTGGTCGAGCGCCGTGTCAGCGGCCTGCCCCTGGAACTCGTCGTGGGCTGGGCCGAGTTCCGCGGTCTGCGCATCGCCGTCGCCCCCGGTGTCTTCGTACCCCGCCGACGCACCGAGTTCCTGGTGTCCCAGGCCCTGGCCCACGCGCCGCACGCGGACGTCGTCGTCGACCTGTGCTGCGGGTCGGGCGCCGTCGGCGCGGCCCTGGCCGCCGCGCTCGGCCGGCCCGAGGTGCACGCCGCCGACGTCGACCCGGCCGCCGTGGACTGCGCCCGCGGCAATCTCGCCGACGCGGGCGGCCGGGTGTACGCCGGTGACCTCTTCGACGCGCTGCCCGATGCGCTGCGCGGCCGGGTGGACATCCTCGCGGCCAACGTGCCGTACGTCCCCACCGGCGAGGTCGCTCTGCTGCCCGCGGAGGCCCGTGACCACGAACCGCTGGTCGCCCTCGACGGCGGCGGTGACGGCCTCGACGTGCTGCGCCGGGTCGCGGCGGCGGCGCCGCACTGGCTGGCCCCGGGCGGCTGCCTGCTGGTCGAGACGAGCGAACGCCAGGCGGCCGACGCCGTCGACGCCTTCGTCCGGGCCGGGCTGACCACCCGCCTCGCGGTCTGCGAGGACCTGTACGCCCACGTGGTGGTCGGCGTCAGAGACTGATCGCCCGCTCCCCGTGCCGCCAGGGCCTGTCGTCACGGACCCGTCGTCCGCCCGGCGGGCGGGCCCGGCGGCGTCGGGTGCCTGCTCTGGGGGAGGCCGGCCGTCGCCGGGGCCTACGGCACCGGCGGCGTGGCCCGGGCGATCAGCAGGGCCACGTCGTCGGAGTTCTCCGGCTGGTGCAAGGTGGGCAGCAGCAGGTCGCAGACCTCCTCCAGCGGACGGTCCGGGCCCTCCAGCAGGGCAAGGAGCGCGTCCAGCCGTTCGTCCAGAGGATGCCGGCGGGTCTCGACCAGGCCGTCGGTGTAGAACACCAGCCGGTCGCCCGGCTCCAGGCCGACGGTGGTGGTGGAGAAGGCGACGCCGCCCACCCCGAGCGGCACCCCGGTGGGCAGGTCGAGCAGCTCCGGCGGCCGGCCGGCCCGCAGGCGGACCGGGGGGAGGTGTCCGGCGTTGGCGATCCGGCACTGCCGCCGGTGCGGATCGTGCACGGCGTACAGACAGGTGGCGATGGCCTGGTCCAGGCCCGCCGTGGTCCGCTCCAGGTGCCCGAGCAGCTGCGCCGGGTCCAGTTCGAGGGCGGCCAGGGTGTTCGTCGCGGTCCGCAGCCGTCCCATGGAGGCCGCCGCCGCGATACCGCTGCCCATCACGTCGCCCACCACCAGCGCGGTCTTGCTGTCCGCCAGCTCGATCACGTCGAACCAGTCGCCGCCGACCTCGCTGGTGCCCCCGGCCGGCTGGTATCGGGAGGCGACCTCGAGCCCGCCCGTCACCGGCGGGTGGCTCGGCAGCAGGCTGCGCTGGAGGGTGAGCGCGGTGTCGCGGGCGTTCTGGTACCAGCGGGCGTTGTCGATCTGCAGCGCCGCCCGCGCGGCCAGCTCCCGGGCGAGCAGCAGGTCGTCCTCGCCGAACGGCAGGGGATTGGCGGTCCGTTTCAGGTCCAGGGCGCCCAGCACCTCCCCCCGCGCGATCAGCGGCACGGCCAGGTACGAGTGCACGCCCGCCCGGCCCAGCAGCTCCGCCGCCCGAGGGGAGCGGGCGATGCGCCCCAGGTCCTCGCGCGTCACCCGCGCCACCATCACCGGCCGGCCGGTGCGCACGCACTCGGTGACCAGGCGGTCCGGTCCGTACCGGGCGACCTCGCCGGGCCGGTCGGCCGCCCGCAGCGCGTCGTGGCCGTCGTCGGCCCGCACCGCCAGCGCCCTGATCACCGCGGACTCGGCCGGCCCCAGCGTGCTGCGCCGGCCCTCCACCACGGCGTCCAGCAGGTCCACGGCCGCGATGTCGGCGAGGCCGGGCACGGCCACGTCGGCCAGCTCGTACGCGGTGCGGTCAAGGCGCAGGGTGGTGCCGATCCGGGCGGAGGCGTCCGCCACCGCGGCCAGCCGGCGCCGCGCCCCCTCGGCCTCGGCGGCCGTCCGGTACTGCTCGGTGACGTCGACGATCGAGACCGCCACGCCCAGCACGGCACCCAGGGCGTCCTCCAGCCGGTACAGCGACACCGGCCAGGCGTGCTCCTCGTCCGGGTCGGCGGGGGTCCGCCCGGTCGCGGGCTGGTCGACGACCGGCCGCCCGGTCTCCAGCACCTCGCGTGCCGCCGCCTCCAGCGGACCGGCGTCCACCTGCGGCAGCAGCTCGCGGATCGTCCGGCCGAGGTGCTCCTCGGCGGGGATGCCGTTGAGCTCCTCCAGGGCCGGGTTGACCGACACGTACCGCAGCTCCGTGTCCAGGACGGCCAGACCGATCGGGGACTGCATGATGACCCGCGTGGACAGGGCCACGTCCCGCTCCAGCCGGCGCACCATCGACTGGTCGGCCGCGAGTCCGAGGGCGTAGACGTCACCGCGGTCGTCCAGCAACCGCATGTTGCGGAACTCGACCAGCCGGGTGCTGCCGTCCTTGTGCCGGACGGGGAAGGCGCCGGCCCAGCTCCGGCCGGTCTTCATGACGTCGTCGAACAGCTTGACGACCAGGTCGAGATGGCGCTCGTGGACCATGATGCGGGCCGCGTACCGGCCCAGGGCCTCCGGCGCCGAGTACCCGAACAGCTCCTCGGCCTGCGGGCTCCACAGGACGATCCGGCCCTCGGAGTCCAGCACGATCGAGGCCACGTTCAGCAGGTCGAGCAGTCCACTGGGCCGCACGGGGCCGCGAGGCGACGGCTCGCCCCCGAACCCGGCAGACCCCGCTGCACTCATCCACGCCCCGCCTTCACCGTCCGACGCGGCACGCCCTTCGATGCCGACTCCCTTGTT
Source organism: Streptomyces sp. CCM_MD2014 (assembly GCF_000772045.1). Lineage (GTDB taxonomy): Bacteria > Actinomycetota > Actinomycetes > Streptomycetales > Streptomycetaceae > Streptomyces > Streptomyces salinarius. Next base: position 7,719,652 of record NZ_CP009754.1, read on the forward strand.
GTACCGCGTTCCACCGCGCCCGGAGCCGGTTCCGCGGGGCGCCGCCGCCTCCTCCCAGCATCTCCCCGCGGGACGCGGAGCGCCGCACGAAGGCGTCCGGAGTTGGTCTGTACATGACTGTACGGGCGGTCCAGACTGTGCCCCGAGTGCCGCCCCCGCCCGTGCCGCCCGGCCGACCCCACCGAGGAGCCTCCATGACCCTGAGCGCCCGGCAACGTTGTCACTCCGTCCTGACGGGACTCGCCGTCCTGGCCCTCTCACTCGTCCTCGCCGGTCCGTCACAGGCGGCCGCTCCCGCCGCCGGCACCTGGACCGAGGTGGGCTCCGACCGCGCCGACCCGCTGACCGAGAGCCAGGGCCTCGCCTCGGTCGAGGTTCCGGCGGGCAGCCCCAACCGCTACACCGGCATCGGCACGATCCCGCTCAGCCTCAGCGTCCGGGGCTGGAACCACGTCGGCGACCCCGACGCCTCCTACGACGGCCACTACGTCGAGCCGTACCAGCGCGACGACGGGAACACGAAGATGTTCCGCGTGCAGGCGCCGGACGGCGGCTGGTCGGAGTACGTGCACACGCTGAGCGCCGGGGAGGCGCTGAACAACTCGTGGTCCGCAATCTCGCCCGACGGCCAGTGGATGCTGGCGGGGGAGTGGGGCACCATGAACCGGCTCCTCGTCTTCCCGACCCCCGGCGTCAACCCCGCCACCTCGCCCTCGGCGAACCTCCCGCAGGCGGCCACCGTGCACCTCGACCACGCCGTGCGCGACGTCCAGGGCTGCGACTTCCTGGACGCCACCACGCTGCTGTGCTCCTCCGACGACCCTGAGGGCGCGCTCTTCGGCATCACCAAGCCGTTGCTGCGGATCGACCTGTCGGCACCGCCGACCGGCTCCTCCGACGTCACCGGACACGTCACCGCCCTGCGCCAGCTGCCCCTGCGCAGCGCCTGCTCGGGCTCCTTCGAGGCGGAGGGCGTCGACTACGACCGGCGTACCGGCACCCTGCGCGTTATCGTCGTGTCGCCCGGCTTCTGCGTGCTGACGGACAGCAAGACGTACCGCTTCACCAGCGGCTGACCCGGCCCCTCGCGCCGGGCGGCGGGTGGTGCTTTTCTGGTGGTATCGGCCGTGCCCACCAGAGGGAGCGATCACGATGAACGGTGAGCGACTGCATCCGGAGTCCGTCTCGGTGGAGCTGAGCGGATGCAGCAAGGAGGACGCCCGGACCGTGTTCGACACCTTGTGCGCGTGCTTCTCCTCCGACCGGCACGCGGGCGACGCGACCCGGGAGTACCACGAGGTGCGCCCGACCGTCTGGCTCGGCACCTTCGACGTGGCCGACGCCCGGGGCGGCGCGTGCGACCCCGCCCGGCTCGGGGCGTCCGTGGAGGCCGACGTGCAGGGCGGCTACTGGGCGATCGAACGGTTCCGCACCACCCTGGACTCCCTGTTCACCGTGCACGACCTGAGCACGGCCTCCGGGGACCAGGAACGGGAGCTGCACGTACGGCTCGAAAGCCACTGACCCGGTCCCGCCGTGTGCGGTGAGGTGTGCGCCACCCCGGTTGTGCAACTAGTTGCAAAAACGGGCGGCGGTCCTCTACAACAGAGGCACCACACCGCGCACGGAGGGCCCGATGAGCCGTTACCCGCACCTGCTGAGCCCGCTCGACCTGGGCTTCACCACGCTGCCCAACCGGGTCCTGATGGGCTCGATGCACGTCGGCCTGGAAGAGGCCGAGCGCGGGTTCGAGCGCATGGCCGCCTTCTACGCCGCCCGGGCCCGCGGCGGAGTCGGTCTGATCGTCACCGGCGGCATAGCCCCCAACGACGAGGGCCGCCCGTACGAGGGCGGCGCCAGGCTCACCACCGAGGCGGAGGCCGAGCAGCACCGGGTCGTCACCGACGCCGTGCACCGCGAGGGCGGCCGCATCGCCCTGCAGATCCTGCACTTCGGCCGCTACGCCTACCATGCCGACCTGGTCGCCCCGAGCGCGCTCCAGGCCCCGATCAGCCCGCACGTGCCGCGCGAGCTGACCGACACCGAGGTCGAGCGCACCGTCGACGACTACGTCCGCACCGCCCGCCTCGCCCGCCGGGCCGGATACGACGGCGTCGAGATCATGGGCTCCGAGGGCTACCTGATCAACGAGTTCATCGCCGCCCGGACCAATCACCGCACCGACCGCTGGGGCGGCTCGTACGAGAACCGCATGCGCTTCCCCGTCGAGATCGTCCGCCGGGTGCGCGAGGCGGTCGGCGAGGACTTCATCCTCGTCTACCGGCTGTCCATGCTGGACCTGGTGCCCGGCGGCTCCACCCTGGACGAGGTGACCACCCTCGCCAAGGCCGTCGAGGCCGCCGGAGCCACGATCATCAACACCGGCATCGGCTGGCACGAGGCCCGCATCCCCACCATCGCCACCTCCGTGCCGCGCGGCGCCTACACCTGGGTCACCAAGCGCCTCATGGGCGAGGTCTCCGTCCCGCTGGTCACCACCAACCGCATCAACACCCCCGAGGTCGCCGAACGGCTGCTCGCCGAGGGCACCGCCGACATGGTCTCGATGGCCCGTCCCATGCTCGCCGACCCCGACTTCGTCGCCAAGGCCGCCGCCGGCCGTCCCGAGGCCATCAACACCTGCATCGGCTGCAACCAGGCCTGCCTGGACCACACCTTCAGCGGGAGGATCACCTCCTGCCTGGTCAACCCGCGCGCCTGCCACGAGACCGAACTCGTCCTCACCCCGACCCGGCTGCGCAAGCGCGTCGCCGTCGTCGGCGCCGGACCGGCAGGCCTCGCCTGCGCCGTGAGCGCCGCCGAACGCGGCCACGAGGTCACCCTGTTCGACGCCGCGGGCGAGATCGGCGGACAGCTCAACGTCGCCCGCAAGGTCCCCGGCAAGCAGGAGTTCGACGAGACGCTGCGCTACTTCCGCACCCAGCTCGCGGCCCACGGCGTGGACGTACGCCTGAACACCCGCGTCGGCGTCGAGGACCTCACCGGCCACGACGAGGTCGTCGTCGCCACCGGCGTCACCCCCCGCACGCCCGACATCCCCGGCGTCGACCACCCGTCCGTCGTCGGCTACCTCGACGTCCTGCGCGACGGCGCCCCCGTCGGCGAGCGCGTCGCCATCCTCGGCGCGGGCGGCATCGGCTTCGACGTCGCCGAGTACCTCACCGACGGCGGCGACAAGGCGCACGAGGACCCCGAGACGTACTTCCGCCTCTGGGGCGTCGACACCGGCTACCGCGCCCCCGGCGGCCTCGCCGCGCCCGAGCGCCCGGCCCCGCCGCGCACCGTCCACCTGCTCCAGCGCAAGACCACCAAGGTCGGCGCCGGACTCGGCAAGACCACCGGCTGGATCCACCGCACCGAGCTGAAGCACCGCGGCGTCACCATGGTCCCGGGCGTCCGCTACGACCGGATCGACGACGCCGGACTGCACATCACCGTCGACGGCGAGTCCACGGTCCTGGAGGTCGACACGGTCGTCCTGTGCACCGGCCAGGAGCCCAGCCGGAGCCTGTACGACGACCTGATCGCCGCCGGTGTCGGCGCCCACCTCATCGGCGGCGCCGACGTGGCCGCCGAACTGGACGCCAAGCGCGCCGTCAAGCAGGGCACCGAGCTGGCGGCGGCGCTGTAGGGGGCGGGCGGGCCGTCCCTAGGATGAGCCCATGTCACTCCCGCACGCGATCCTCACCGCCCTGGTCGAAAAGCCGTCGTCCGGGCTGGAGCTGACCCGCCGGTTCGACAAGTCGATCGGCTACTTCTGGTCGGCCACGCACCAGCAGATCTATCGCGAGCTGGGAAAGCTGGAGGCCGAGGGCCTGATCCGGGCCCTGCCCGGCCGGCAGCCGGCCCGCGGGCAGAAGAAGTCCTACGAGGTCCTGCCCGCGGGCCGCGCCGAACTGGCCCGCTGGACCGCCGCCCCGCACGACCTCAAACCCCTGCGGGACACGATGCTGCTGCGGCTGCGCGCCGCCGCCGTGGTCGGCACCGCCGGTCTCGAGGCGGACCTGCGCCGGCATCTGGAGCTGCACGAGAGGCAGTTGGCCGAGTACGAGGAGATCGAGGAGCGCGACTTCCCGCCCGGCCGGGACAGCACCGAGGACCGGCTGCGCCACCTGGTGCTGCGGGCCGGCATCGACCTGGAGACGTTCTGGACCCGGTGGCTCCGGCACGCGCTGGCGGAGTTCGCCGAGCTGCCGGATGACGAACCGGCCTGACCGGGCCGGCCGCGGTGGGGCGTGTTCCCTCAGAACCGGTACGGCTTCGCGCGCCGGCGCAGGAACCAGGCCGCGGCGATGACCCCGGTCCCCACCAGCGCGCCGCCCGCCACCAGGGTGGCCGTGCCGTAGTCCCGGACGGCCCCGCCGAGACCGCCCATGACACCGCCCGGCGACGCGGACGGGGAGGGCGCGGCGGAGCGGCTGGGGGAGGGCGAGGGGGAGGGCGCCGAGGAGACGATGACCGTCTGGGTGCCGGCGGTGCTGTTGTTCGAGCACATGACGATCACCGTGTACGTGCCCGGCGTGATGCCCGACCAGGCCGCGGACTGCCCCGAGGCGCTGCCGGACAGCGCCACCTGACGCCCCTGGGCGAAGTCCCGCTGACTGCTGGTGAGCAGCGACGCGGTGCCCCAACTGCCGTTGAGCTGGGCACAGGCCGTGGTCGTGACCGACACCGTGGTCCCGGTGGTGCTCACGGAGATCCCCGGACCCGCCAGAGCCGGTCCCGGGGCCAGGGCGACGGGCAGCGCGGCGACGGCTGCCACGGTCGCACCGGAGCGGAGAAGTGGCGATGAGATGCGCATGTGGACTGCCCTCCGGCGGCACGGTCGGCGGTACATCCCTTGCGCCGCCGGGATCGGGAACGCCCGTGCCCCCTCTGGCAGCCAACAGGGCACGGACCGCGCCCGCATGCGGAGCGCGACCGCCCAGGTGACGCGTTCACCGCCCCGCCCGGACGCCGAGCCGGACGGGCGTCACCGACCCGCGCCCGTGGTCACCTTCCGCTCCTCCGAGAACCCGCCCCAGGTGCCGTCGGCCAGCCTCGCCCGGATCCGGACCCGGTGCGTGACGCCGGCCTCGCGCCCGGCGTAGAAGCTGTACTCGGCGCGGTCGCGCGGCGCGTCGGCGCCGTAGACCAGCGAGGTCGCCGCACGGCCGTCCAGGTGGATCTGGTACTCGGTCACCGGCGACTCGGTGCGCGGCGGGACCCAGGAGAGGTCGAGGTAGTAGGCCCCGTCGGCCCGGTGGGAGGCGGCGCGCAGCTCCGTGGGCGCGGTGGCGCGCCCGTCGTCGGCGCCGGGGGTGGTGAGCCGGACGGCGGCGCTCGCGGGGGAGACGTTGTCGGCGGCGTCCCGCGCCCGGACGGTGAACGCGTAAGCGGTGCCCGGCCGCAGCCCCGTGACCACGGCCGCCGTCTGATCACCCCCGACGCTGTGCACCTTGGCGCCGCCCTGGTAGACGTCGTACGACACGACGTCGCGGTCGTCCTTCGCGGCCGACCAGCCGAGCTGGACCGCCCGGCTGCCCACCGCGCGGCCGTGCACGTCCCCGGGGCGGGTCGGAGCCGACTCGTCGGCCACCGCGGCCGGAGTGGTCGCCCGCACCTCCCGGCTGCGGGGCCCGAGCCGTCCGTCGGCGTCGCGCGCCCGCACGGTGAAGGCGTACGCCGTCGAGGGGCTCAGCCGGGTGACGTCCACCATCCGCTCGGCCGCCGGAACCTTCTTCTCCAGCGTTCCGTCCCGGTACACCTCGTAGGTCTCGACGTCCTCGACCGCGTTCCACATCACGTGCACGGTCGTCGCGCTGCCGGCCTGCGCGGTGACGCCCGTGGGCACCGCGGGCAGCCCACCGCCGTTTCCGTCTCCGTCACCGCCCCCGCCCCAGCCGCAGGAGGCGAGCAGGACGAGCGCCCCGCAGAGCAGGGCGCACCGGCGAGCGGGAGCGGCAACGGGAACGTCACGCACGGCTCGGCCTCCCACTCCGCCTGCAATGGTCCGGACCAATATGACGCCTGTGATGCGGTCACATCAAGAGGGTCGCGGGTCACGGTCACCCGGACGGGTTACGTATGCTGAGTTACCTCACGGCCGAACTCCCCGTGTTCAGTGGGAGGTTCGGGCCGGTGGCGCGTGGACCGCTGTCGTCGCTGACCCCGCGCCGGCGGGGGCGGCCGGACGGGCCGGAGCCGGAACGGGCCCGGCCCGCCCGCCCCCGGTCGAGCCTCCCCTCCGCACGCGGCCCGGCCGGCGCGCGTGCACCGTCTGGCCCTGCGAATGGTGGTCGCGCGAGCGTTTCGGGGACAGATGGGGCCGAGTGCCGCCCATGCCCCCGAGGAGAGGCCACATCGTGCGTGTCCAGTCGCTGACACTGGTCGCGGCCAGCGCCGCCCTGCTCGCCCCGTCGACGTTCCCCGACGCTCCGCCCGCGCCACTGCCCGACCCGGCGCGGATCCTGCTGCCCGGTGCCCCCGACCGGGCCGTGCCGCTGCGGGCCGACCGGTCCGGGGTCCGGGTCGGCCCCCTTCCCCATGGCCCGGCCGCGCCGACCTCGCCGGCCCGGCCGGACTCCGGGACCGGTGCCCGCGCCGGTGGGGAGCGGACCGAGGGCGACCGTCCCGTCCGCGCCGCCGAGCTGCTGGCCAGGGTCCGGGACTGCGAGCCCGTCTCGCGCGGGCGTTACCGCAGCGACGCCGGAGCACCGGCGGACATCCCGGTCTGCGGCACCCGGGACGCCGTGTACTGGAAGGCCGACCTCGACGTCGACTGCGACGGCCGGCCCGGCGACCGGTGCAACGGCCGGACCGACCCGCACTTCACCCCCGCCACCGCCTACACGGAGTCGGACGGCCGTCCGCTGGACGCCGAGCGCCTGCCCTACGTCGTCGTGCCCGGCCCCAGTGACACCTGGGACCCCGGGGAGGACGACGTCCGCGGCGGTTCGCTCGCGGCCCTGGTCCACGGGGACCGGGTGCGGTACGCCGTCGTCGGCGACGTGGGCCCCACCGATCTCATCGGCGAGGCCTCCTACGCCGCCGCACGCTCCCTCGGCATCCCGGCGGACCCGGCGGGCGGCGGGGTCGCCTCCGACGTGACGTACATCGTCTTCAAGGACACCGAGGTGCGGCCCATCGAGGACACGGCCGCGGCCGAGAAGGCGGGGGAGCGGCTGGCGCGCAGGTTCGTGGACGGGGGCTGAGCGGCGGAGACGGCCCGGAGACGGCCGGGGGCCGCTCAGACCGTCCGCTCAGGTCTTCCGGTACGAGTACGCCTCCGCGGCCGCCGCCTCCACGGCCGCGAGGCCGGCGCCCGTCGAGGCCGTGACGACCGCCGCCACCGCGCCCTCGACGAAGGGGGCGTCCACCAGACGGGTGTTGTCCGGGAGTTCGTCGCCCTCGGCGAGCAGCGCCTTGACGGTGAGGACCGCACTGCCGAGGTCGGTGAGGACGGCGACCCCCGCCCCCCGGTCCACCGACGCGGCGGCGGACGCGACCAGCTCCGAACTGGTGCCGAACTCGCCGGAGGCGGTACCGCCCGCGGGGGCGACGGCCACGGCCCCGGCGCCGCCCGACAGGGCCTTCGCCAGCTCCGCCACGGAGGCGGCCACCTCGGCGCTGTGGGAGACCAGCACGATCCCCACCAGCTGCTGCTCGTCACTCACCGGCCGTCTCCTTCAGCGCCTCGAAGAGCAGCGCGGAGGAGGTCGCCCCCGGGTCCTGGTGACCGACGCTGCGCTCGCCCAGATAGCTCGCCCTGCCCTTGCGGGCCTGCAACGGCGTGGTCGCCTCGGCTCCTTCCGCGGCCGCGGCGCCGGCCGCGGCGAACGAGTCGCCCAGGGCGTCCACGGCGGGCACCAGGGCGTCGACCATGGTCTTGTCGCCCGGCGCGGCACCGCCCAGCGTCCGGACGGCGTCCACCCCCGCCCGCAGCGCCTCGGCCAGCTGCTCCGCGCTCACCTCCGCGGCGTCCCCGAGCGCCTTGCCCGTACGGCGCAGCAGCGTCCCGTACAACGGTCCCGAGGCGCCGCCGACCGTGGAGATGAGCTGCCGTCCGGCGAGGACGAGGACCGCGCCGGGAGTGTCGGGTGCGTCCTTCTCCAGCGCGGTGGCCACGGCCGTGAATCCGCGCTGCAGATTGCTGCCGTGGTCGGCGTCGCCGATGGGTGAGTCGAGAGCGGTGAGCCGTTCCGCGTCACGGTCGACCAGCGCGGTGGTCGCCGTCATCCAACGGCGGAAGAAGTCGGCGTCGAGCACGGGATCTCCTTGCCTGGTAGGTACGTCGCGATTCTCTCCCCGTTCGCCGTCACATGCCCCACCGCAGCCCCGGTGTGCTGACCGGCGCGTCCCACAGCCCGAGCAGTTCCTCGTCGATCTCGCACAGGGTGACCGAGGCGCCGGCCATGTCGAGCGAGGTGACGTAGTTGCCGACCAGGGTGCGGGCGACGGCCACGCCCCGCGAGCCGAGCACCCGCTGCACCTCGGCGTTGAAGCCGTACAGTTCCAGCAGCGGGGTCGCCCCCATGCCGTTGACAAGGACTAGGACGGGGTTGCGCGGAGCGAGATCGGTCAGCACCGCGTCCACGGCGGCCTCGGCGATCTCGCCCGAGGTCATCATGGGCCTCCGCTCCCGACCGGGCTCCCCGTGGATGCCGATGCCCAGCTCCAGCTCGCCGGCGGGAAGGTCGAAGGTGGGGCTGCCCTTGGCCGGCGTCGTCACGGGGCTGAGCGCCACGCCGAAACTGCGCGAGCCGTCGTTGACCCGGCGGGCGATCGCCTCCACCTGCTCCAGCGGCCGCCCCTCCCGTGCCGCCGCCCCGGCGATCTTCTCCACGAACAGGGTCGCCCCCGTGCCGCGCCGGCCGGCGGTGTAGAGACTGTCCGTCACCGCCACGTCGTCGTTGACCAGCACCTTCGCGACCTGGATGCCCTCGTCCTCGGCCAGTTCGGCGGCCATGTCGAAGTTCAGCACGTCACCGGTGTAGTTCTTGACGACGAAGAGCACCCCGGCTCCGCTGTCCACGGCCGCCGCGGCCCGCACCATCTGGTCCGGCACCGGCGAGGTGAACACCTCACCCGGACACGCCGCCGACAGCATCCCGGGACCCACGAACCCGCCGTGCAGCGGCTCGTGCCCGGAACCACCCCCCGACACCAGCGCGACCTGCCCGGCCACGGGGGCGTCGCGCCGCACGATCACCCTGTTCTCCACATCCACGGTCAACTCGGGATGGGCGGCGGCCATACCGCGCAGCGCGTCCGCGACGACGGTCTCGGGGACGTTGATGAGCATCTTCACGGGTACCTCCTGGGAAACCTGGCAGGCCAGTCAGTGACCTGCCTCTTTGCTGGTCAGAGCGGGTGTGAGCGGTTCTCGGTCCTGGCGCTCCGTGACGGCTGGGAGCGGGTTGTGGCGGTACTGCTGCTGACTCGATGCCGGCTTCGGTGACGGCTCGTCAGGTCTGTCGGACGGTCGGGTGCGGCTTGGTCGTGATCCCTGCTGTCGGCAGTATCGGCCTTGCGGCAGCGAAGGTCACGCGCGAGAACGCCATGGGCGCGCCCAGGTCCCGGAGCGGGCTGCGCCGGATGCCGGCGTCTTGCGGGCCTTGGCCGGCAGGTCGCTGGTTGAGCAGGTCACCCCTGGTGGACCGTCCACGCATGCTCGACGTGAGTGTGCGCCGTGGTCGGGGAACCGTTCAGGCAGTACTTCAACTGGAAGAAGATCCGCACCCGGGCCCGTGCGCGGCCCCGGCGCCGATGCCATCGTCCCCACCGCTCCCGCTCCACCGCCGCACAACGCCCCCGCCTTCGCACCTTGCCCTTGGCGACCCCACCCGGCGCTGTTGCCACGCCTGCGGACCGTGCGTCACTTCGCGCGGTTCCCGATCAGGCGCCTCGGACGATGAGACAAGTGGCATGGACGCTGGCGCATGGCCCTGCGCATGCCGTCTCCGTAACCTCGGCGGGGAGCCGACCGTCGCACCTTCCGCTCCGCGGTCCTGCCTGCTTGGTGCACACCAAGTGTGCCTGCCCGTAGGCACATTGGTGCGGCGGATGGAGGTGGACCCGTGCGGCGGGCACGCAGCGGGCCGTGCCAGTAGCCGACCGATTGCGGTTCGAAGGAGAGCCTGTACCCCTCAGCATCAAGGGCTGTTCCTCGCCGGTGCGGGGCGTCGTCGGGCACGCACTGCGGCTCAGGTGGCGCGTCTCGACGACAGGGCGGTCCCCATCCCCCCACGAGCAGTCCGACGACCGGATGACCGGAAGGGCACTTCTTGGCCCTCGGGGGGCTCGTACGAACCTTGTCACCTGCCTCGACTCGGCATGTCGCGGCCCGCTCGCCATGACGGTCGGCGAAGATTCCGACGTCTGTAGCCGAAGAAAGAACTGGTGACGGGAACAAGCGGTCCGTGTTCGGTGCGACAACCTCGACGCGAACCGACGAACTTACCGCTCCCTTCTGAACGCGCAGGGAGGCAGATGTGGCGATTGCACGAGTCGGACTCGTGGTGCACGGCGGGCGCGAGGGTGCGAGGGAGGCGGCCCAGAAGGTCCGGGAGTGGTGCGGGGAGAACGCGGTCGGGTGCACGGACATCGATGTGTGGAGCAGCGAGGGTCGGCACAGCGCCCGAGAAGAGGTGGAGGCGGCGGGCGACCCAGACCTCATCGTCACGCTCGGCGGTGACGGCACCTTCCTGCGTGGCGCTCGGCTGGCGGCGGAAAACGACGCTCTGATCCTGGGCGTGGATTTGGGGCGGGTCGGCTTCCTGACCGAGGTTCCCCAGTCGGTTGTGCGATCCGCTCTCGACGCGGTCCGGGCCGATCACCTCGAGCCGGAGAGCCGCATGCTGCTCACTCTGCGGGCCTCCCGGACGCTGGAGATCCCACCGGAGATGGAGACGCTGCTGCGTTATGGACGCGGTCCGCTGCTGCCACCTCCGCGAGTACGTACCGACTGCGAGAGCGGCGACGAATGGGGCGTCGCCTTGAACGTGATGGCGCTCAATGATGTGGTACTGGAGAAGTTGTCGAGAGACCGGCAGATCTCTGTAGGCGTCTACGTCGCCGGCCGGCTGCTGGCCTTGTACTCCGCCGACGCGCTGTTGGTGGCCACTCCGACAGGATCCACCGCCTACAGTTTCGCCGCGGGCGGCCCCGTGGTCTCTCCCAGGGCCGAGGCGCTGGTCTTCACGGCCGTGGCCCCGCACATGACCTTCGACCGCTCCGTGGTCACCGCACCGGACGAACCCGTGGCGCTGCGCATTCTCGAGCGGTCGGGCCAGGCGGCCGTGAGCATCGACGGTCAGTTGAGGGGCGTACTCGATCCGGGTGACTGGATCGGTGTCTATGCCGCCCCTCGCCGGTTGCGCGCCGTTCGGCTGGGACCCATGGACTTCTATGGTCGGTTGCGCGAACGCATGCGTCTGACTGACGCACCGGCTGCGGCCGCCGATGGTGTTCCCGCGCCGCTGTGGCCGGTGTTCACGCCGCCGCCAGGAGACCTCGCGCACTTGGCGATGCCCGTGAACGTCGGTGACGGGTCCGGTGCACGACGGCCGATGCCTTAGTGGTCGGGTCGAGGGGCTGCCTCAACGCTGCCGGAAGGGACGGCCGTTCATGGCACGCCACCCGGGGGAGAGGCGAGGAGTGGCATGGTGAGGTGTCGCCGGGGAAACCCCGCTCATGGCCGAGAGCCCGGGTACGGCTGGGCCGCCGGCCTGCTGACCCTCTCTGCCGGCGCGGTCAACGCCTGGGGCTTTCTCGCACTGGGCGGAGCCTTCACGAGCGTCATGACCGCCAACTCGGCGATGATCGGCATCGGCCTGGGAAGTGAGGACCTTGCGCTCGGTCGGCTGGCCGGCCTCGCGGTGCTCTGTTACGTGCTGGGTGCTGCGGGCGGCAGTTGGGCGGTGGTCGGTGCTCGTCGGGCTTCGCGATCTGCGGGCATCGGCTTTCTCCTCCTCGAAGTCGTACTGCTGTGGGCTGTCGCTGTCTGGTGGCTTTCGGTGGACGGCCACCCGAGTGGCTGGGCGCGTACCGCGATGCTGGGCACCGTGTCGGCCGCTATGGGGTGTCAGAACGCGGGAGTGCGTGCGGTCCTGGGCACTCATGTGACGACCGCGTACCTGACTGGCCTGTTGACCCAGGCCGTTGTCGACGCCGTGACACTGAGGCGATTCCAGCGGCGTGCGCTGACCACGATGGGGCTGTTGATTCTCGGCGCAGCCACATTCGCGATCCTCGAGCGGCTGATGCACGGCTTCGCTCCGCTGCTTGGGCCGGTGTTCGTCACGGCTGCGTCGCTGATTCTGCATCTGGCGCCGCGAAACAGGAGGGGCGCGGCGAGCTACTGACCCCGGTTTGTCAGGGCGATCGTCCTCGACGTGCCTCGTGGGCATGGCCTGTCGGCTGTATCCCCTGGTGCATGAGGTTCCCGGATGGGGGTGGGCTGAGCGCTGCGGGGCGCCAGCGTCGGGGGACGGTACGCAGGCAGGCGGCCGGGCGGTTCGGGCAGGAGGTCGAGCCGCCGGAGGCCGCACGGCGTGCCGCTCCGAGCCCGCAGCCGGGGGAGCCGTCCGCGTCCTCGCCGTCGATCCGCCCGTCCACGTGCCGCCGGGCGCGCCGTACCCGCCCGGCACCGCCAGTGCGGTCAGCGACGTCCTCCTCGACGCCGTGAGCCTCTGGGCCGGGCCGGCGCGGAGTCCCGCCCCGCTCCGGGACGGTGGTCCGGGCACGGTGGGTGCCGCGTCAAGCGGCGGGCCGCTCATCCCCACGATGGGGTGGTTTGCCCGGCCGCGGACGCCGCCCCGCGCCCCGGGTGCCGACACTGGCACCCGGGGGTGGCGCGGGCCACCGGGGGAGGGGGAGACATGGCCGAGGGCCTGGTACTGCTGGCGGTCGAGGAGCGTCCGGAGGACGGCAGCGCCGCGGCCGGCCAGCTGGCGCGCATCGCCGAGGCGATCCGGGAGAGCGGCCTGCGCGTGCGGTGGGTCGTGAGCGCCACGGACGCCGAGGCGGTGCTGCGGACGGAAGCCGGGGTGGCCGCCGCCGTGGTCGCGTGGGACCTCCCTGCCGCGACCGGGGACGGGCCGGGCGGCGCGGCGGTGCTGCGCGGGATCGGGCGCCGCTTCCACAACCTCCCGGTGTTCCTGGTCATGGCCGGTGAGGGACTGCGCGAGCTGCCGCTGTGGGTGTCGCAGTCCGTGGTGGGCTACGTATGGCCGCTGGAGGACACCCCGGCCTTCATCGCGGGCCGGATCGCCACCGCCGCGCGCACCTACCGCGACAACCTGCTGCCGCCGTTCTTCAAGGCGCTGCGGCGCTTCGACGACGCGCACGAGTACTCGTGGCACACCCCGGCGCACTCCGGCGGTGTCGCCTTCCTCAAGTCCCCCGTGGGCCGGGCCTTCCACGACTACTTCGGGGAGCGGCTGCTGCGCAGCGACCTGTCGATCTCCGTGGAGGAGCTGGGCTCGCTCTTCGAGCACACCGGCCCGATCGGCGAGGCCGAGCGCAACGCCGCGCGGGTCTTCGGGTCCGACCGCACGTACTTCGTCCTGCACGGGGACTCCACGTGCAACAGGCTGGTCGGCCACTTCAGCGTCACCGGCGACGAGATCGCCCTGGTCGACCGCAACTGCCACAAGTCGGTCCTGCACGGCCTCGTCGTCTCCGGCGCCCGGCCGGTGTACCTCGTCCCCACCCGCAACGGCTACGGCCTCGCCGGGCCGCTGCCGCCGGCCGAGATCGCGCCGGAGTCGGTGGCCGCGCGCGGCGCCGCGAGTGTCCTCGCCCGGGACGCGGTCTCCACCCGCCCCCAGTACGCGGTGTTCACCAACTCCACGTACGACGGGCTCTGTTACGACGCCGTGGCGGCGGCCCGGGCCTTCGCCGCGAGCACCCCGCGGCTGCACTTCGACGAGGCGTGGTTCGCGTACGCCCGCTTCCACCCGCTCTACGCGGGGCGGTACGGCATGTCGGTGGACGAGGAGACCTTCCCGGGTCCCGACCGGCCGACCGTCTTCGCGACCCAGTCCACGCACAAGCTGCTGGCGGCCCTGTCGCAGGGAGCGATGGTGCACGTGAGGCCCGCGCCCCGGGCCCCGGTCGAGCACGACCGGTTCAACGAGGCGCTCATGATGCACGGGACCACCTCGCCGCTGTACCCCATGATCGCCTCCCTCGACGTGGCCACGGCCATGATGGACGGTCCGCAGGGGCGGTGGCTGATCGACGAAGCGGTGTCGGAGGCGATCCGGTTCCGCCAGGAGATGGTGCGCATCGGGCGCCGGATCGAGGCCGCCGGGGACCGGCCGCCCTGGTTCTTCGGAGTCTGGCAGCCCGACGCGGTGACCGACCCCGCCGGCGGGGAGCGGCTGCCCTTCGACGAGGCGCCGCCCGAGCTGCTGCGCACCGAGCCCTCCTGCTGGCACCTCGCACCCGGCGCCGACTGGCACGGCTTCCCGGGCCTCACCGAGGGCTACTGCATGCTCGACCCGATCAAGGTCACCCTCACCTGCCCGGGCCTCGACGCGACCGGCACGATGGGCGAACAGGGCATCCCCGCGCGCGCTCTGACCGCCTATCTGACCACGCGCGGCATCGTCGTGGAGAAGACCGACAGCTACACGGCGCTGGTGCTCTTCTCCATGGGCATCACCAAGGGCAAGTGGGGCACGCTGCTGGACGCCCTGATGGACTTCAAGGACCTCTACGACGGCGACGCCCCGCTGGAGCGCGTGCTGCCCGGTCTGGTGGCGGCCCATCCGGGACGCTACGCCGGCCGGGGCCTGCGGCACCTGTGCCAGGAGATGCACGACCACCTGCGCGAGGCGCGCCTGGTCGAGCTGCTGGACGCCGCCTTCCAGCAGCTCCCGGAGCCCGTCGTACCGCCCCAGCTGTGCTACCGGCGCCTCGTGCGCGGCGGCACGGAGCGCATTCCTCTGGCGGACGCCCCGGGCCGTGTCGCCGCGGCGATGGTCACGGTGACGCCGCCCGGCATCCCCGTCCTGATGCCGGGCGAAAGCGTGGGACGGCAGGACGGTCCCCTCCTGCGGTACCTCGGCGCCCTGGAGGCGTTCGACCGTCACTTCCCGGGATTCGGCAGCGAGACGCACGGAGTGACCCGCGCCCCCGATACGGGTCACTACCTCATCGAGTGCCTGACCCCGGACGTCCAGGCAGGGCTCACCCGCACCACGGCGCCGTCCCAGCGGCGCGGGGAGGAGAGCGCCGAAGCGAGCCGGTGAGCCCGACGGGCCGCGGCCGCTGCCCTGCCGAGCGGCGCACGCGCGCCGACGGTCGGGGAACGGACGTGAGCGCACGCGGCCGAACGCGGCCGAAACGCGGCACAGGCCGGGGGAGGGGCCGGCCGGGGGAGAGCCCCGCGGAGCCCTGCGGCCAGGACGGCGCCGTGGGTCCCGGCCGCCGACGGCGAACGGCGGATCAGTCGGCCGGAGCCCCGGGGACGGTGCTGCGTCGTACGACCAGCCGGTGCGGGATGGTGAGGTCCAGGGCGGGCACCTCGTTCTCCGGGCTGTAGATGCGGTCGGCCAGGCACTGCAGGGCGCGCTCGGCGATCTGACCCTTGTCGGGCGAGACGGTGGTCAGCGTCGGATGGCTGAAGCGGCCGTCCTCGATGTCGTCGAAGCCGACGATCGCCAGGTCCTCGGGCACCCGCAGCCCCCGTGTGTGCGCCAGATGCAGCGCACCCAGCGCCAGTTCGTCCGTGAAGGCGAAGACGGCGTCCGGTGAGGCGCCGCCGTCGAGCAGCTCGGCCATGGCCCGGGCGCCGTCCTGCCGGTGCAGGGCGGTGACCGGTCGTTCCCACTCCGGCCTCGGCGCCAGATGCGCCCGGTGCAGTGCCCTGCGGTACCCCTCGGCCCGCTGCTCGGCCGTGCCGTTGTGCAGGTGCGGCTGCAGCCCGATGGCCGCTATGCGGCGGCGGCCGAGTGCCAGCAGGTGGGTCGTGGCGTCGTCCGCGGCCGCCACGTTGTCCACGGCCACCCGGTCCGCCAGTCCCTCCGGGCTGCGCTCGCCGAGCAGCACCACGGGCAGCGGGCGCGCCGTGCTCGCCACCTCCTGAGCCTCCAGCGCCCACGGGCTGATGATCAGGCCGTCCATGGCCCGGCCGCTGTCGCCCGTCAGCAGCCGCCGCTCCGCCTCCGCGTCTCCGTGGGTCTGGTCGATCACCACCGTCCACGACCGCCGGCGGGCCGCGTCCACCAGGAGCCCGGCGAGCTCCCCGAAGTAGGGCGAATGCAGTTCCGGGATGGCCAGGCCGATCACACCCGTTCGGCCCGCCCGCAGGTTGCGGGCGGCGAGGTTGGGGCGGTACCCCAGCTCGTCGATCGCCTCCTGGACCTTCTGCCGGGTCTGTGCGGACACCCGGGCGGACCCGTTGACCACGTTCGACACGGTACGCGCGGAGACCCCGGCGCGGGCGGCTACGTCTTTCAGGCTGCTGCTCACCCGCACATCGTGGCACGAGCACCGCGAGGCCGACGAAGATCCCCGCCGACAGCTATTGCCACGTTGAATTCAACGATGCAACATGAGGCGGACGGAACCACCGCATGTGCGAGGAGGCACCATGAGTCCGCACGTTTACCCCGGCGTCTCGACGGCCGACCTGGACCTGGACGTGTCGGCCGATGTCGACGCCCTGTACACGGACGGCATCACCGCCCGCAAGGGAGCCTTCACCCCCCAGTGGGCCGACCGGCTCCGGGAGGACATAGACGCGGCCTTCCAGGAGGCCCTGGCGCGGCCCGGCGGTGCCGTCGGACGGGGGCCCCACCGCTACTACGTGGAGATCCACCCCGAGCAGCTGCGGAACTTCGTCGAGCTGGTCGACCACCCCTGGGTGCGGTCCGTCTGCACCGCCGTGCTCGGTCCGGAGTACCGCATCGTGGAGCTCGGCTTCGACGTGCCGCTGGAGGGCGCCGTCAACCAGCCCTGGCACCGCGACTTCCCGATGCCCGAGGAGACGCGGACGGAGCGGCGGCTGACCTCCCTGGCCTTCAACGTGACGGCCGTCGACACGGAGGAGGACATGGGCCCCTTCGAGATCGCGCCCGGCACGCAGTGGGACGACAGCCCCGAGTTCGGCCACGGCATGTTCCCGCCCCGCCCGCACTACCCGCGTTACGAGGAGCGGGCCGTGCGCAAGTACCCGCAGCGGGGCGACATCTCCGCGCGCACCGCGCTGACCATCCACCGCGGCACCAAGAACGACTCCGCGAAGTCCCGTCCGGTGCTGGTCCTGGGCGTCGACGGGCCGGAGGCCGACAACAGCGAGCGGCACGACACGGCCGTGACCCGCGCGTACTGGGAGGCCCTGCCGGAGCGGGTCCGGCGCCACCTCGACTGCCCCGTCGTCGACGAGCTGGAGCCGATCACCCAGAAGCACACCATCGAGGGTCTGGTCATGGGCGATGCCTGAGCTGACCGCCGGGGCCGGGACCACCGGGGTGGCGGCCGGGGACCGGGACAGGACGCCGGCCCTGGTGTACGCGGTCGCCGGCGTGTCCGCTCTCGGCGGCCTGCTCTTCGGCTACGACACCGGCATCATCTCCGGCGCGCTGCTGCACCTGCGGGACGACATGGATCTGTCCTCCCGTGAGCAGGAGATCGTCGTCAGCGTGATCCTGCTCGGCGCGATGGCCGGGGCGCTGCTCGCGGGCCGTCTGGCCGTGCGGCACGGGCGCCGCAGGGTCGTGGTCGCGGTCGCCGTGGTCTTCGCCCTCGGGGCGGCGGCAGCCGCGGCGGCCCCCGGGGTGGGCAGTCTGATCGCCGCGCGCTTCGTGCTCGGGCTGGCCGTCGGCGGTGCCTCCAACATGGTGCCGGTCTACATCGCGGAGGCCGCTCCCGCCAGGATCCGCGGCCGGCTCATGGTGCTCTTCCAGCTGATGGTCGCCTGCGGCCAGCTCATCGCCTACCTGTGCGGATGGGCGCTGTCGGGCAGCGGCGGCTGGCGCACGATGTTCGCCCTGGCGGTCCTGCCGGCCGTGGTCCTCGGCGTGGGCATGCTCTGCCTTCCCGAGAGTCCCCGCTGGCTGGTCGAGCACGACCGGCGCGACGAGGCCGCGAGGGTGCTCGCCAGGCTCCGGCCGGCCGGCGCCGACGTGCGCCGGGAGATCGAGGAGATCGCCCAGGTGGCCGCGGCGACGCCCGTGGGCGGCTGGCGCGAGCTGCGGCAGCGCTGGATGCGTCCGGCCCTGCTGATCGCGGTCGGCATCGCGGCCTTCTCCCAGCTCACCGGGATCAACGCGGTCGTCTACTACGCGCCGACGATCCTCGTCGACGCCGGGTTCGGCGACTCGGCCGCCCTGCTCACCGGCGTCGGCATCGGCGTGATGCTGGTCGTCGCGGGCGTGGTCGGCGCGATCGCCGTCGACCGGGTGGGCCGCCGGCGGACGATGCTGTGGTTCCTGCCGGGTTCGGGCATCGCCATGACGGTCATGGCCCTGGCCTTCCTCGGCCCGGAGGGATCGGCGGCACAGCGCTGGACCGTGATCGTCGCGCTGTTCGCGTACATCCTGTTCAACGGGATCGGGATCCAGGCGGTGGTCTGGCTCATCGGCCCGGAGATCGTGCCGCTGAGCGTGCGCGGCCCGGCGACCAGTCTGGCCACGGTCACGCTCTGGGGAGTCGACCTGCTGATCGCGGTGACCGCCCTGACCGCCATCCAGGCGATCGGCCGCTCCGGCACGTTCCTCGTCTACGCGCTGATGAACGTCGTGTGCATCCTCTTCGTGGCCGCGAAGGTGCCGGAGACCCGGGGGCGCTCGCTGGAGAGCATCGAGCGCGCCCTGCAGCGCGGGGGCTCCTTCCGGAAGGAGCTGGAGAGGTCCTGACCCGACGAAGGAGGTGCCACCGGGCGGGGCGGCAGCACCGCCGACCCGCCCGGTGGCGGCGCGGGCAGGCCCGCACGGCAGTGGCCCGTGCGGGCCTGCCGGCGCCTGTGGCCCTCCCACGCCTGTGGCCCTCCCACGCTGTGCGCGGGCGGGCGACCCGCCCTCACCCCGGGGGTCCAGGGCGCCGGTCCGGCGCAGCAGGGTCACGGCGTCGGCGACCGCCGGTCCGACGCACCACTCTCGTCGCCGTCTGGTCCGAGGGGCGCCGCGCCCGCGCGCTCGCCCGGTGCGTCCGCACCGCGGCCGAGGTCGCCGAGGCGCGTACTGCCGCGCGGGGACGCCTGACACGGACGGCTCCGGCCAGGCGCCGGGCCTCAACGGCCGTCGGCGGCGGCGAAGTCCGGCAGCTCGGTGGAGAGGAGGTGCTCGGCGGCGCCGTCGAGCAGCCGGGCCGTCCGCGTGGAGCGGGGAAGCATGGTCTCCTCATAGGCGCGCACGGCTCGGCCGACCGTGTCGTGGTGGGCGAGGGCGAGGGCCAGCTCGCAGGCGTCCAGCAGGGCGAGGTTGACGCCGACGCCGAGCGGGGGCATGAGGTGCGCCGCGTCGCCGAGCAGGGTGGCCGTCGGACTGTGCTCCCAGGTGTGGGGGACGGGCAGAGCGTGGATCGGGCGGTCGACGTAGGGGCCGTCGTTGTCGGTGACGAGCCGGAGCAGCCGGGGCGACCAGTGGCGGTACCGGTCCACGAGATGGGCGCGGATGCCGCGGGTGTCCCGGGGGTCGAGGCCGGCGGCGGCGATCCAGTCCGCGGGGACGCGCTGGATGACGTAGACGCGGACGTGGTCGCCGCCGTTGCGCTGCGCGAACAGCCCCCGTTCGCCGTCGGCTGCCGCAGCCCCGCCCGGGCCGACGAGTTCGGCCACTTCGGGGTGCCGGGCCGGGACGTCGTGGAACCACGCCTCGAGGAAACTCACACCGCTGTACCGGGGCGTCGCCCCGGAGAGGGCGCGCCGGACCGCGGACCAGGCGCCGTCGGCCCCGACGACGAGGTCGCAGTCGACGACGGCGCCGTTCGCGAAGCGCAACCGCCGAGGGCCGTCGGCGGGGCCGTCGACGGCGCGCAGGGCGTGGCCCCAGCGCACGGTGCCCGGGTGGAGCGAGCCGAGCAGCAGGTCGCGCAACCGGCCGCGGTCGATCTCCGGCTTGAACCGCTCGTCCCGCTCGGGAACGTGGTGGAACAGGACCGCGCCCGAGGGGTCCAGCTGCCGCATCTCCTGACCCTCGGGGCGGGAGAGCCGGAAGAAGTCGTCCAGGAGGCCGGCTTCGCGCAGGGCGATCTGGCCGTTGTCCGCGTGCAGGTC
This sequence comes from Streptomyces sp. CCM_MD2014, assembly GCF_000772045.1. Taxonomy (GTDB): domain Bacteria; phylum Actinomycetota; class Actinomycetes; order Streptomycetales; family Streptomycetaceae; genus Streptomyces; species Streptomyces salinarius. The sequence continues at coordinate 7,739,879 of NZ_CP009754.1, forward strand.
GAGGGAGCCGCCCTGGTCGCGGGTGTCGGGACCGGCGTCACGGTCGTAGACCGAGACGGTGATGCCGTGCCGCTGGAGGATGCGCGCGCAGGTCAGCCCTCCGGGGCCGGCGCCGACGACGGCGATGCGGGGTGAGGCGGTGGTGGTCACGGGTGCTCCGTTCGATCCGGGTGGGAAGTGGCGCGCGCGGCGGCCCGCCCGGGAGGGACACGGGGTGCCGACGCGCAGGGCCGTCGATGGGCGGGGGAGTCCGGAAGGCGACTGCTCCCGGCCGCGCCCAACAAAAGCACACCGGATCAATAAGTGCAACGGTGCAACTTTTGAACTCGATTAACCGTCGGGTACAGTGTCGGCATGTCCAGTACGACGACCGGCGCCGCGGCGGAGCCCTCCGCCGCACCGATGGGGCGCCGTGAACGCAAGAAGGCCGCGACGCGGCAGGCCATCGCGGACGCGGCGCTGCGCCTGTTCCTGGAGCGGGGATACGACGCGGTCGGCATCCGGGAGATCGCCGACGCCGCCGACGTCTCCACCACCACGCTGTTCAAGCACTTCCCGGTCAAGGAAGCCCTCGTATTCGACGAGGACGCCGACCAGGAGGCCCGTCTGCTCGCCGCCGTCCGCGACCGGGCCGAGGGCCGGTCCGTCCCGGGCGCGCTGCGTGACCACGCCCTGACCACCCGGCTGGTCGCCGCCGACGGCGACGCCCGCTTCGCCGCCTTCAACGAACTGGTGGCCCGCACGCCCGCACTGCGCGACTACGCCCAGACCATGTGGCTGCGCCACACCGCCGCGCTCGCCCGGGTCATCGCCGAGGAGAGCGGCCTCGCGGCGGACGACCCGGCCTGCACGGCCCTGGCCCACTTCGCCCTCGAAGCCCCCCGGGCAGCCCTCCACCACGAGCACCCCCGGCAGGCGGTCGACCGGGCCTTCGACATCCTGGAGAACGGCTGGCACACGCTCGCGCCAGCGCCACCGGCGGGGTGAGCGCCGTGCGGGGCGGCGTCACGCCGCCCCGCACGGCCCTCCCGTGCCGGTGCCCTCCCCGCGTCGACGCCCGCCGCCGGGACCGCTCCGTGCCGCCGGTAGGCTGCGGCGGTGCGCACGGTCGAACTCCTCCTGGACGAACCGACGGAGTCCTCGGTCCGGGACGCCTGGCGGCGGCTGGCGGACTCCGGACTGCCCAGCCAGGCGCGGCACCGCTCGCCGGCCAACAGCCCGCACCTCACCCTGGCCACCTGCCCGGAGCTGACGGCCCCGATCCGCTGGGCACTGGCGGAAGCGGCCGCCGACCTGCCGCTGCCGGCCCGGTTCACCGGAGTGGTCCGCTTCGAGCGGCCGACCTCCGTGCTGGCCTGGTCCCTGGACCCCGGCCCCGCGCTGGCCGGCCTGCACCGCCGGGTATGGGAGGCGGTTGCCTCGGACAGTCCGTCCGAGGCGCTCAGCCCGTTCCACCGCCCCGGGCGCTGGCGGCCGCACATCACCCTCGGCCGCACCCGACGGGCCGGCGCCTTCTCCGGCCGGCACGTCGCCGACCTGCTGCCGCCACCGCCCCTGTCGGCCAGGTTCGTGACCCTGCGCAGCTACGACACCGAGACCGAGGCCGTGGAGGAGTGGGCGCCGGGCCCCTGAACCCCCCGAGGTGCCCGGAGCCGCCCGGTGGAGGCGGGGCGCGGCCAGGGTGCCTTCACCGGCCGGGGCGGGACGCCGTACGCAGCGCCAGTTCCGCCCGTTCGAGCGAGGTCACCGGTGCGTACCGGGGCAGCCCCGGCACGCAGACCACCTCCCCGGCATCGAGGGCGGCCAGCGACGCGTCGACCACCTCGCCCACCGGGGTTCCGCCCTCCTCGTGCACCGTCGGTTCCCGCCCCGGGACCGGGTCCTCGCCGCGTGAGCGGTGGAACTCGGTGGCGGTCAGCCCCGGACACAGCACCTGGACGCGCAGGGGGGAGCCGGACAGTTCGGCCGCGAGGGTGCGGGTGAAGGTGACGACGTACCCCTTGCTGCCCGCGTACACCGCGCGCTCGGGCAGCGGACCGGGCGGGAGGGATCCGGCGAACGCGAGTTGCGAGGCCACGTTGACCAGGGTGCCCCGGCCGCGGGCCAGCATCCCCGGCACGGCGGCGCGCGCCAGCGCCGTCACGGCGAGCACGTTGACGTCGAGGACCTTCCGCAGCAGCGACGGCTCGAGGGCGGCGAACGGGCCGTAGCCGTTGATCCCGGCGTTGTTGAGCACGAAACCGATGTCCTCCCCGGCCGCCCGCCCGGCGACCCGGGCGAGGTCGTCCGGCGCCGACAGATCGGCCACCACGGTCTCCACCGTCGTGCCCGTCTCCGCGCGAAGACCGCGGGCCAGGTCGTCGAGGCGCTGCGCCCGCCTGGCGACGAGGACGGTGTCCCATCCCTCGGCCGCCAGCCGCCGCGCGTACGCGGCGCCGATCCCCGAGGAGGCACCCGTCACCAGCGCCGTGCCCTTCGCTGTGCTCACGACCGCGTCACCTCTCCGTGCGGCACGCCCGTGCCGGCGCGGCCCCGGACGGTGCGGGCGTGCCGGCCCGATGCCGCGCTCTTCGGACGGCGGCACCACGGGGGCGGGGCGAACAGCCCCCTGCACATGTAACGCGCGTGGCCGGTGTGCCGCAAATCAACTCGTACGCGAAATCAACTCGTACGCGCTCCGTCCCGCGCGGCGGCCCTCCCTCCGGTCCGGCGGCCGGCCGGGCCACGGAGGAGCGGCCGGGGTCACGGCAGCAGGCGACGGCGGGTCGCGGCGGCGACCGCCGCCGCCCGGGTGCGCACGCGCCGCGCAGTCACCGCCCCGGCCCGGCCGCCGCGTCAGACGTGCAGCTCGGGCGGGAATCCCGTCCACCGCAGCTCGGCGGGCAGGTGCCGCATGTCGTTGGAGACGAGGACGGAGGCAGCCCGGCCGGGGGCGTAGCGGATGACGGTGAGCGCCGCGTTGCCGTGGTTGAGGCCCAGCCACCGCCACTTCGGCGCGTCCAGGGCGTCCCGGACCAGCCAGGCGATGAGGAAGTTGTGGGTGACGACCAGCTCGTGCCGGTCCTCCGTGCCCTCCGTCACCGGACCGGTGAACCGGCGCAGCGCCCGGCGGGCGAGTTCCGTGCCGTGCCGCCGCTCCTCGTCGGTGACACCGGCGAGGAAGCGGAGGAAGTGGTCCGCCGAGTCGGGCGGAAGTTCGGCCCGTTCCGGCACGTGCGGGACGTAGTCGTCGGCGGTGTCCGCGACGCGTGGCGTGACGCCGGTCAGTTCGTCGGCGATCAGGCGCGCGGTCTGCCGCGCCCGCGGCAGGGGACCGTGGTGGAAGGAGGTGAGCGGGACGTTACTCAGCCGCCTGCCGAGCAGGGTTGCCTGCCGCCGGCCGGCGTCCGTCAGTGCGGTCTCGTCCGGTGACGCCTCGCCGTGCCGGGCGAGGTAGAGGTAGCGGGTGGCGGTGCCGGTCATCGCGGACTCCTCGGGGCGCGCACTGGTGATCCTGCGCTTCGACGGACGCAGGCTCCCCGCGCCCGGTTCCCCGCGCTGCGCGGCAGGGCTCCCCGGGCGCGTCACCGTACGACCTCCGCCCAGACCACCTTGCCGGTCTCCGTCCAGCGCACCCCCCACCGGGAGGTGAGCCGGTGCACCACGTGCAGGCCGCGGCCACCGTCGTCGAGGAGCCCGGCCCGGCCCAGCCGCGGCCTGCCGTTGCCGGTGTCGCCGACCTCGCACAGCAGACCGGGGCCGGCCCTGATCAGCCGTACGGTGATGGGTCCGCGCGCGTGGCGGACCGCGTTGGTGACCAGCTCGCTGACCAGGAGCAGCACGCTGTCCCGGGTGCCGTCCCGGGTGCGCCACTGCCGAAGCAGCGCCAAGACCAGCGCGCGGGCCCGCGCGGCCGCGTCCTCGCGGGCCGGCAGCCGCCAGGTCGCCGTGTCGCCCTTGCGGTAGCCGATCAGGCGCGCGAGCAGCAGGCTCACGTCGTCGCGCCGGCGTTCCGGCATCACCTCGGAGACCACCCGCCGTGCGGCCTGCGGCAGCGCGTCCCAGGGGTGCACCGCGGCCACGGCCTGCGTCAGCCTGCCGATGCCCTCGTCGATCGGCACGGCCGGATCCTCCACGAGGCCGTCGGTGTACAGGGCCAGCAGGGAGCCCGGGGGAGCCGCGAACGTGTGCACGCCGAACGGCTCCCGCAGGGCGAACTCGGCACCCAGGCCGGGGTGCGGGTGGACCGCGAGAGGGCCGGCGTCTCCGTCCGGCGCCACCAGGATCGGCGGGAGGTGGCCCGCGTTGGACAACGCCAGCCGGTGGCTGACCGGGTCGTAGACCGCGATGCAGCAGGTCGACCCGAGGGCGCTGTAGCCGGCCGTCAGCCCGGACTCCGTGTCGTCCAGCAGCGTCACGGTCTCGTCCAGGTGCTCCAGCACCTCGTCGGGCGCGAGCCCCGCCGACAGCAGCGCGCGGGCCTCCATGCTCAACTGGCCCATGGTCGCCGCGGCTCCCAGACCGTGGCCGACGACGTCACCGACCACCAGCGCGGTACGTCCGTCGGGCAGCGGGAAGCTGTTCACCCAGTCACCGCCGACGCCCGCGCTGTCGGGCGTGGTGGGCTGGTAGACGCTGGCGGTCTGGACCGTGCCGCCGCCGGACCGCGGCAGCAGCCGCCGTTGCAGAGCCAGGACCTGCGTGTGTTCGCGCTGGTGCTGGCGGGCCAGGTCCACGTGGTGGGAGGTCCTGGCCACCAGTTCCTGCAGGTCGAACAGCTCGCTGTCGGCGAAGGGGCGGTCCGCCCGCCGCCAGACCTCCGCCACGCCCAGGACCACGGGCGGATCGCCCTCCAGGACCAGCGGTACGCACGCCACCCCCGCCGAACGCTCCCCGGGCACCAGGGCGCGTACCAGCCGCGGGCTTCCGAGCACGCGCTCGATCGCCTCACGGTCGGGGATGACGATGGACTGCGGGGCGTCGGCACGCCGTATCGCCTGCGCCAGCAGACGGCTGGCGTCGCCGGGGAGATCTTCGCCCAGGGTGACGTAGCCCTCGGGCCACGCCCGGTCCGGCACCAGGGCCGCCCGCCGCAGCCGGATGCGGTCCTGCGCCCGCTCGGTGACCCCCTCGCCCGTCCACACGGCGAAGTCGAGATCGACGGCCGCCACGTCTCCCCAGGCCAGCAGGGACTCCGCGAGCGACTGCGCGGTCTCGCCGATGTCCAGCGAGGTGCCGATCGCGGTCTCGGCGGCGTACAGGTGCAGCCTCCTGGCCATGGCGATCACGGAGACGGTCAGGCCCTCCCGGGGAGCCGCCGCGGGCAGGATGCTCATCGAGACCACCAGCTCCGACCCGTCCGCCCGCCGCAGGCGCTGCACCCGGGCGACGTGTGCCTCACCGGTCTCCAGGACCTGCCGCAACCGCCGGGTGACCGTCGGTACGTCCCCCTGCGGCAGCAGATCGACGAACGGACTCCCGATCGCGGCGTCCAGTCCCGCGAAGACGGGGGCGTCGAGATTGCGGTGGGTGACTCTCAGCTCCCGGTCGAGATTGACCGCGCCCAGGATCTGCTCCTGGGGGCCCGCTGCCGGAAGGTCGTGCTCCGCCGGGTGTCCGGCGGGGTCGGCCTGCGCCGCGGCAGGGTCGGGACCCGACGCCTGGCCACGCGGGATGTAGCGCCCCAGGGCGCTGCTGACCAGGTCGAACGGAGACGAGGACGAAGAGGGGGGTGTGGAGTCCATGCGGCTCCCTCAGCTCGCTCGCCAACCCCGGCACAGTGCCGGGGCCGTACCCGAACCCGTGCGGAAGGGCCCCGAGTACCCCGACCGCACACCCCATTCAATAACACCGGCGGACGCTTCGCCCACACCAAGGGCACCCGGCGAACACCGACAGTGACGGAGCAACCGTCGGCCGGCGCTCCCGTTGCGGCCTCCGCCCTACAGCCACTCCCCTTCCAGAGCGGTGGCCGTCAGGCCGGGCGCCGCCGCGTACAGCACGGCACGGCTGCCCGCCTCCTGCCCGGCGTCGTGCGCCCGGCGCAGGATGTCGAAGACGGCGGCGCCCCCGCGGTTGCCGGTGGTGTAGCTGTCCCGGCTGTACCGCAGGAGTCCCGACGGCCACTCGGCGGGCATCGTCTGCTCCATGTACTCCAGCACCCGGGTACCGCCCGGGTGCGCGAGCAGCACGTCGGGGTGCCAGGCGGCGGGGTCGTCCTCGTAGCGGACGCGGAGCCACTGCCACATCGCGGTGACCGTGTCCTGCACCGCCCGCGGCCCGCGCCGGTCCATCACGAAGTGGGTGCCGTCCGCCCGCGTCTCCAGGCGGTGCAGGTCCTGCGTGCCCGGCAGGGTGTGGTGCCAGGAGGCGTCCAGCCGGAGCACCGACTCGGGCCTCGGGCGGCCCGTGACCACCGCGGCGACCGCGGTGTCCGCGAACAGCAGCCGGACGATCAGGGACTCCAGGGTGTCGTCCGCGGGCTGGTAGGTCGTACTCAGCGCCTCGGAGATCACGACCAGGACCACCCGGTCGGGGTCCGCCGCCACCAGGTCCGCCGCCAGTGCCAGGGAACGGGTCCCGGCCACGCAGGCCCACTGCGTGGCGGGCAGCAGCATGGTGTCGCCGCGCAGCGGGAGCCGGTTGGCCAGGGCGACGTCCAGTCCGGGCAGTGCCGGGGTGGTGGAATTGCTGGTGATCAGGCAGTCGACGTCCGCGACGTCCAGGCCGGCGATCTGCAGGGCCCCGCGCGCCGCCCGCTCGCCGTAGGACTGCACGGCATCCCAGGCCGGGGCGGTGCGCTCCTGCACGGTCTGCGGTGCGGGCACCGCGTCGAGAGCGGCGATCACACGGTCGGCGTCCTGCTCGGTGAATCCCTCGCGGACCAGCGCCTCCCGGGCGGGACCGGCGGACCCCGGACCGCCCCCGCTGCCGGGCGCGACGGCGGCCTCCAGGGGAAGCATCCAGCCGCGGGTCTCGATGCCCGTACTGGCCGCGATGCCGTCGACCCGCGGCGCCCAGGCCGCGTCCGGGTGCCGACCGTGCACTTCCGCCACGATCTCTTCGGTCTTCACGGAGTGCTCGCCGTGTATCACGGCGGGAGCGCACAGGTATGCGGCCACGATCGGCACCTTTCTACGGAGGCTGCGAGGGAAGGGGCGGCGCACGCCTGGGCACGTTGGCGACCAAGTCGACGCCGCAGCACACCACTTCCGGCGGCTACGAGCGGCCGCTGCTCCTTCGAGCATGCGGGCGAAAGGGGCATTTGCGCAGTGACTCACGCAACTTGGGTGGCTTCGGGATACGTGAGACGGCGCACACACCGAGGTCCGGCTCAGTGTGTGCGCCGTCGGGGCCGGCCGGGGCCGGCTTGCTGCGCGCCGAGCCGGTGAGGTGCCGTGACGGGGTCAGGACGAGGGCGACCCTGCGGTGGCGGGGAACTGCTCGCGGCCGCGCGTGGACGATGGTGCTCTCGGGGTGGCCGTCGGATGACGGCTCAGGCGGACGTCGGCGTGTCCGCGGGCAGCGACCCCGACCGGTCCTCGTCCCTCCGGCGGGGGCGGAGGCGGGAGGCCAGGCTCCAGCGGCCCGGTCCGACGGCTGCGACCAGGAGGAAGGACCAGCAGAACATGGCCGCGGACTCCCCGCCGTTCTCGATGGGGAAGAGCCCGTCGGGCTGGTGCTCGACGAAGTAGGCATACGCCATGGACCCGGAGCACAGGACGGCCGCGGTGCGGGTCGCGAGACCGCACAGGACCAGTGTGCCGCCGACGAGTTGCACCACGGCGGCCCACCAGCCGGGCCATGCCGCGAAGCCGGGGGCGGGTCCGTGCGGTCCGCCCAGGACGTCGAACAGGGTGGCGACTCCGTGGCAGGCGAACAGCAGGCCTACGACGATGCGGAAGAGCGCGATCACGTGCTCCCTGCGTTTCTCCAACGCTTCCAACGGTGGTGCTCCTTTCTCGCGCAACGACCGCAGGCGAAGCGGGCGGCCGGTGGGGATGGCGCGCAGCACGGGGCAGGGCCCGACGGCGTCCCGAGGGAGGGGGGAGACGCGCGGCCCATTCGACTTTTAACCATCACGGCGAGTCTTGTCTAGACCAATAGCGCGACGACTTGCGCTCGAGGACCTCTCGCCAAGTCCGCACCGGCGGAAGTCGGTTGATGTTGTGCGGGCCCTTGACCGGACGGGCTTCGCCGCTATGGTCTAGACCTGAACTCGTCAGGTCTAGACCTGTATCCGAAAGGGGCACGAGATGCGCACCAAGAGACGGGTGGCCTTCGCGGTCGGGGCGCTGGTCGCTCCGCTGCTCGCGGTCAGCCTTCCGGCGAGCACCGCCAACGCCCACGGCTGGGTGACCTCGCCCGGCAGCCGGCAGGACCAGTGCGCCGCGGGGATCGTCGACTGCGGCCAGATCAAGTACGAGCCCCAGAGCGTCGAGGGCCCCAAGGGCCTGAAGAGCTGCAGCGGCGGGAACAGCCAGTTCGCCGAGCTCGACGACGACGGCAAGGGCTGGCGCGTCACCCCGGTCGGCACGACGCACACCTTCACGTGGCACCACACGGCGCGGCACGCCACCGCCAACTGGCAGTACTTCATCGGAAACCAGAAGATCGCCGAATTCGACGGTCACGGTGCGCAGCCCGCCCCTGACGTGAGTCACCAGGTGAACTTCGGCGGCTTCACCGGCCGTCAGAAGGTACTGGCCGTCTGGAACGTGGCGGACACCGGCAACGCGTTCTACTCCTGCATCGACGTCAACATCGGCGGCACCGGTGGCGGCGACGGGGGCGGCGACGGCGACCCGGATGCCTGCGACGCGCCGCTGTGGAGCGCCGGCAGCGTCTACGGCGGCGGGGACACCGTCTCCTACGGCGGCCACACCTGGCGCGCCAAGTGGTGGGTGACGGGCGAGGAGCCCGGCACCACCGGTGAGTGGGGTGTCTGGGAAGACCTCGGAGCCTGTGCGGCCGCCTGACCTCCCGGCCGTGTGACCGCGGTGGGCCGGCACCCGCCCCGAGCGAGGCGCGTGCCGGCCCCCGCCGGCGCACTGACGATCCACGGTGACGAACGGGTCCGCTTTTCCTGAAAGCCGGTAAAATAATTCAAAAGCGGAAAGGGGGCCGCAATGGATCCGTGGCTGATCTGGTTGATCGTTTCCGCCGTTCTGATCGTGGCGGAGATCTTCACCCTGACCGCCGCACTCGGAATGCTCGGAGCGGCCGCGCTGATCACCTCCGCGTCCGCGGCGGCCGGCCTTTCCACTCCCTTTCAGTTCCTGGTGTTCACGGTCGTCTCCGCGGTCACCCTTCTCTTTCTGCGCCCCGTCGCGGTGCGCCACCTCCACCAGCCCCAGACCGAGCGGTTCGGCGTGGACGCCCTGGTCGGCCAGGCCGCCTACGTCGTTTCCGACGTGACGGGGAGGGAGGGCAGGGTCCGTATAGGCGGCGAGGAATGGACGGCCCGTTCCTACGACGAGACGCTGGTGATTCCCCGGGGTGCGACCGTCGACGTTCTGGAGATCAGCGGCACCACCGCATTCGTCTATCCCCGGGAGTGACCATGGAAGCCTCGGCGTTCCTCATCGCCGGTGTGATCGTCGCGCTTCTCGCCGTTTTCACCGTGGTGCGGGCGGTGCGCATCGTGCCGCAGGCCCGAGCCCGCAACGTCGAACGGCTCGGCCGCTACCACCGCACCCTGAAACCCGGACTCAGCGTGGTCATCCCGTACATCGACCGCGTCTATCCGGTGATCGACCTGCGCGAACAGGTCGTCTCCTTCAAACCGCAACCCGTCATCACCGAGGACAACCTCGTCGTCGAGATCGACACCGTCCTGTACTTCCAGGTCACCGACCCGCGCGCGGCCTTCTACGAGATCGCGAACTTCCTCCAGGCCGTCGAGCAGCTCACCGTCACGACCTTGCGCAACGTCGTGGGATCCATGGACCTGGAGAAGACCCTCACCTCGCGCGACACCATCAACAGCCAGCTGCGCGGTGTGCTCGACGAGGCCACCGGCAAGTGGGGACTGCGGGTGAACCGGGTGGAGATCAAGGCGATCGACCCGCCGCAGTCCATCAAGGACGCCATGCAGAAGCAGATGCGGGCCGAGCGGGACAAGCGGGCCGCGATCCTGGGCGCGGAAGGGCAGCGCCAGTCGCAGATCCTCACCGCCGAGGGCGACAAGCAGGCCGCCGTCCTGCGCGCCGAGGGCAACCGCACCGCGGAGATCCTCAAGGCGGAGGGCCAGTCCCGGGCCATCGACGAGGTCTTCCAGGCCGTCCACCGCAACGACCCCGACCCCAAGCTGCTGGCCTACCAGTACCTCCAGGTGCTGCCCCAACTGGCACAGGGCTCCGGCAGCACCTTCTGGGTCATCCCCAGCGAGGTCACCTCCGCGCTCCAGGGAGTGTCCCGCGCCTTCACCGAAGCACTGCCGCAGTCGCCGGCCACCCGCGAACACCCGTCGGACGACGGGGCCGCCCAGGCCGCCAGCGACACGGCGCAGGCCGCGGAGGCCGCCGCCCAGGCGCTCGCCGACGCGGCCAGGGCCAATGGCGTGCCCCCCGAGGGCCACGCCGCGTGAGCACTCAGCCGACGGCCGGCCCCGTGATCGGCCGGCCGTCGGCGTCGTAGGGCCAGACATTCGTCCGGCAGCCGTGCAGGCCCTTGATCTGCTGCATCATCACCGGCGCCGGACGTCCCGCCCCGGGGCACCCCTCGTGGCCGTGGCCGAGGAAGTGCCCGACCTCGTGGTTGATGATCAGCGCCCGGTACGACGTCACGTCGTCCGCGTAGTACTGCGTCGCCAGCAGCCACCGCTTGAGGTTGACCATGACGTCCTGGCCCACGTTGCAGTTGACCTCGCCGCCGGTGTCCAGGCCGTACTGGCCGCATATGTCGTCCACCGTGCCCGCCGTGGCGAGCCGCACCCGGAAGTCGGACGAGCCGCCCGACACCCGCCGGAAGCCCACCTTCCCGTCGGCCGTCCAGCCCCGTTCGTCGGCGAGGATGCGCTCGACCTCGGTGGCGACGTCCCGCGCCGGGATGCCGATGCCGTCCTCGACCTGCACCACATAGGTCAGCGTCCGCGCGCTGCCGCCGACCCGGTCGCCGCCGCCGTCGGCGGTGGCGAAGGTTCCGGGCCCGGACGACGGTATCGAGTCGGGGTCCGGCCTCTCACCCGCCCTCTTCCCACCACCCGCGTCGGCGTCCTTCTCCCCTTGCTTCTCCTTCTCGTCCTTCTCCTTCTCGGGCTCGGGCGTGGGGGAGTCCTTCCGCGCCGCTCGCGGCCCACCGGTCTCCGTCACCGAGGACGCATCGGCCGAGCCGGTGGAGTGGCCGGCGGATTCCGTGCCCCCCTTGAGCGCCAGACCGCCGGCGAGCACCAGGACGGCGCCGGCCGCGAGCCCCGGCCACAGCAGGCGGGGCCGACCGCCCCGTCGGCGGCGGGCACGGCCGCCGCGGCGTCGGCGGCCGGCGGCGGAGGACGGTGGAGGAGTCGGTCGACGGCGCTCGTTCATGATCACAAAGCGTGCCCCGGGCGTGTGATCGCGCGGGGACGCCTTTTGGACCGCTGTGTAACAGCCGTCACCCGCACGCGGACTCACGCCCGCGCACGCGCATACTGAGGTCCATGCCACGGGTCCTGATCATCGAAGACGACCGCGCCGTCCGGGACGGCCTTCTTCTGGCCCTGCGCCGGCAGGGGCACGAGGTCGCCGCCGCCGCGACGGGCGAGGACGGTCTGGAACAGCTGCGGACGTTCCGGCCCGAGGCCGTGGTCCTCGACCTGATGCTGCCGGGCATGTCCGGCCTGGAGGTGTGCCGCCGCATCCGCGCCCACGACCAGCTGCCGATCATCATGGCCACCGCCCGCGGTGACGACACCGACATCGTGGTCGGGCTGGAGTCCGGAGCCGACGACTACGTGGTCAAACCGGTGCGCGCCCGCGTACTGGACGCACGCATACGCGCCGTGCTCCGCCGCGTGGGCAGCGCCTCCGACGACCAGGGCACCCCGCGCACCGAGCACCACGGCGACCTGGTCATCGACCGCGCCGGACTGACCGTCACCCACCAGGGACGGCCGGTCGCCCTCGGTCCCTCCGAACTGCGGCTGCTGCTCACCCTGTCCGCCTCCGCCGGGCAGGTGTTCAGCCGCCAGCAGCTCCTGGAGGCCGTGTGGGAGCACAACTACCACGGGGACGCGCGGCTCGTGGACGCCTGCGTCAAGCGACTGCGGTCCAAGATCGGCGAACCCCCGGGCAGCCCGCGCTACGTCCACACCGTGCGCGGCTTCGGCTACCGGTTCGGCCCCAGGTGAGGGTTCCGCGGGTGCTGCGGGCGCTGGTGGGGCTGCGCCTGCGGCTGGTGGTGGCCTTCACCCTCGTCGCCGTCGTGGCCACGGTGACCACCGGCGCGCTGACCTTCCGTGAGGCGCGGACCGGGGTCCTGCAGCAGAGCCAGGACACGGTGATCGAGGACTTCCGGCACCGCGTCAACACCCTCGTCCCCAACTACCGGTTCCCGCCCGAGCCGGCCGACCTGCAGGCCTTCGCCGACGACGTCTCCAGGGGCGGGCGGTCCCAGCCGTGGCGGGTGCTGGTCGCCTACCGGGACACGAGCGCGACCTCCGTCCCCGGAGACTCCTTCGGCGAACTGTCCCCGGCGATGCGCGAGTCCGTGCGCTCCCGCCGGGCCACCGTGTTCCAGCGCGTGTCCCACGACGGCCACTCCTCGCTGGTGGTGGGCATGCCCGTCACCTTCGCCGGCCAGTACAGCACCGAGCGGGGCGCTTCCGGCCTGGAGGTCTACCTCACGGTGCCGCAGCAGGAAGAGCAGGGCTACGTCGACGCGCTGGTCGCCGCGATCGAACGCGCCACCGTGCCGGCGCTGGTCCTGGCCGTCCTGATCGCGCTCCTCGCCGCTCGCGGCGTCCTGCGGCCGGTGCGGGCGCTGCGCCGGGCGACCCGCAGCATCGCCGAGGGCCGCCTGGACACGCGGCTCGCCGTGCAGGGCTCCGACGAACTCGCGGATCTGTCCCGCACCTTCAACGAGACCGCGGCGGCGCTGGAGGTCTCGGTGGCGGAACTGCGGCGCATGGAGGCCGGCGCCCGGCGCTTCGCCGCGGACGTCTCCCACGAACTGCGCACGCCGCTGGCGGCGATGTCGGCGGTCACGGACGTGCTGGACGAGGACGCGGCGGGCCTGGACGACGACACCGCGACGGCCGTGCGCCTCATCAGCACGGAGACCACGAAGCTGGCCGCTCTCGTGGACGACCTGATGGAGATCTCCCGGTTCGACGCGGGGGCGGCCGCCCTGCACCTCGACGAGATCGACCTCGCCGAGTCGCTGCGACGCACGCTCGCCACCCGCGGCTGGCAGGACACCGTGGAGACCGGCCTGCCGGGCCCGGGGGAACTGCGCGGCCGGGTCGACCCGCGACGTCTCGACGTGATCGTGGCGAATCTCGTCGCCAACGCCCTGAGACACGGCGCGCCCCCGGTCCGCCTGGACCTCCGTGTCCAGGACGGTCCGGACGCCGGGAGGCAGGCGGTCGTCACGGTCCGCGACGGCGGGGACGGCATCCCCGAAAGCGTCCTGCCCCATGTCTTCGACCGCTTCTACAAGTCGGACGACGCCCGCGCCCGGAGCGAGGGCAGCGGCCTCGGGCTGGCCATCGCGGCAGAGAACGTACGCCTGCACGACGGCACCGTCCGAGCCGCCAACCACCCGGACGGCGGCGCCGTCTTCACCGTCCTCCTCCCCTTGCGCCCGGACAGCACGGACACCCCGGCCCCGGACCCGGACCTGACTCCGGCCTCGGGCCCGGCCTCGGATCCGGACCCCGTTCAGGGCCCGGACCCGCACGGGGAGTCGAACCCGAAGGCGGAGCCGGGCCCCGGCGTGCGCGTGGACTCGGTGACGGAGGTGCGGAAATGAAGGCGTCGGCTCGACCGGCTGCGACGGTCACCGCCCCGCGCACGCGGCCGCTCGGCGGCCGGGCCGGCCGAAGCACCCTGCGCGCGCTCCCCGTTCTGCTGGCCGCGCTGCTCCCGCTCTCCGCCTGCGGCATCCCGGAGACCGGAGTGGTCGAGGCGGGCGAACCCGCGACCGGAGTCCTGCAGCCGGGCGTCACGGCGGCGCCGTCGGAGAGCGCACCCGAAGCGGTGCCCCTCGTCAAGGTCCCGCTCTACTTCGTCGAGGACGGAGCCCTGACGGCGGTCTCCCGCACCGTGGCGGGCTCGACCGACCTCGGCAGCACCGTCCTCATGCTGTTCAAGGGACCGGACGCCGAGGAGCGGCAGAGAGGGCTGACGACCGAGCTGCCGCCCGCCGCCGTGGCCCCCACCATCCGCACCGACGGCACGGTGGTCAACGTCCAGCTGCTACGGACCGCCGCGAGCCTCAGCGACACGGCCGTCGACCAACTGGCCTGCACGGTCGCCGTCGCCCGGCTGCGGCAGGACCCGGCGCTGGGCAGCGCACAGGTGACCGTCGAGCAGCCCGGCGGCCGACTCGCCGGCCGTTCCAGCGACGACTGCCCGGCCGGCGCGCCCCGCGAGCCGGACGGTCCGGCCGGGACCGCCGCCGCCCCGAGAACCGCCGCGCCCCCCGGGACCGGCGGAAGCGTGGGCGGAACCGGCGGCTGACGACCCACCGAGAACCCCGCGTGCGCCGGGTGGCCCATCCGCCGGACGCCCGGCCGGGACCACGGCGTGGTCGTACGTCTGAGCCCACGACCCCTGGGTACTCTCCGCCGCATGGCGGTGGACAGAAGGACCGGGCCGCCGCGCCGGACACCGGCTCGGCAGCGGACGAACCGCACGCTCGGGCGGGTGCTGGTGCGGTGGGCGACCACGACCGATCACAAGGTGATCGGCCGGCTCTACTTGGCGACGTCGTTCGGCTTCTTCGTCTTCGCCGGCGTCCTGGCCATGCTGATGCGCAGTGAACTCGCCCGTCCAGGACTGCAGTTGTTCAGCAGTCAGCAGTACAACCAGCTGTTCACCGTGCACGGCACCATCATGATGCTGCTGTTCGCGACCCCGCTGTTCGCCGGGTTCACCAACGCCATCATGCCCCTGCAGATCGGCGCCCCCGACCTGGCCCTGCCGCGGCTGAACGCGCTGTCGTACTGGATGTACCTGTTCGGCGGCCTGATGGTGGTGGCGGGCTTCCTGACGCCCGGGGGAGCGGCCTCGTTCGGCTGGTTCGCCTACGCGCCGCTGAACAACGCGACCTTCAGCCCGGGGCCGGGCGGCGACCTGTGGACCATGGGCCTGGTGGTGAGCGGCTTGTCGACCACGCTCAGCGCCGTCAACTTCATCACCACCATCATCTGCCTGCGCGCTCCCGGCATGACCATGTTCCGGATGCCGATCTTCACCTGGAACATCCTGTTCACCTCGATCCTGGTGCTGCCCGCCTTCCCCGTGCTCACCGCCGCGCTGCTGATGCTCGAAGCCGACCGGAAGTTCGGCGCGCACGTCTTCGACGCGGCGAGCGGCGGGGCGCTGCTGTGGCAGCACCTGTTCTGGTTCTTCGGCCATCCCGAGGTGTACATCGTCGCGCTGCCGTTCTTCGGCATCGTCACCGAGATCATCCCGGTCTTCAGCCGCAAGCCCGTCTTCGGCTACGTCAGCCTGGTCGGCGCCACCATCGCCATCACCTTTCTCTCCGCGGTGGTGTGGGCCCACCACATGTTCGCCACGGGCGCCGTGCTGCTCCCCTTCTTCTCCCTCATGTCGTTCCTCATCGCCGTACCGACCGGGGTGAAGTTCTTCAACTGGATCGGCACGATGATGCACGGCTCACTGTCCTTCGAGACACCCATGCTGTGGGCCTGCGGGTTCCTGGTGACCTTTCTGCTCGGCGGCATGAGCGGCGTCCTCATCGCCTCGCCGCCCCTGGACTTCCACCTGACGGACTCGTACTTCATCGTCGCGCACCTGC
Organism: Streptomyces sp. CCM_MD2014; assembly: GCF_000772045.1. Taxonomy (GTDB): domain Bacteria; phylum Actinomycetota; class Actinomycetes; order Streptomycetales; family Streptomycetaceae; genus Streptomyces; species Streptomyces salinarius. The sequence goes on from NZ_CP009754.1 coordinate 7,755,821, forward strand.
ACTACGTGCTGTTCGGCACCGTCGTCTTCGCGATGTTCGCCGGCTTCTACTTCTGGTGGCCCAAGTTCACCGGCAAAATGCTCGACGAACGCATCGGGAAGATTCACTTCTGGACGCTCTTCACCGGGTTCCAGACCACGTTCCTCGTCCAGCACTGGCTCGGCGAGCAGGGCATGCCGCGGCGCTACGCCGACTACCTGGCCGCGGACGGCTTCACCACGCTCAACACCATCAGCTCCATCGGCGCCTTCCTCCTCGGCCTGTCCACGCTGCCGTTCCTGTACAACGTGTGGCACACCCACCACTACGGGAAAAAGGTCGAGCAGGACGACCCCTGGGGCTACGGCCGTTCCCTCGAATGGGCCACCAGCAGCCCGCCGCCGCGCCACAACTTCACGTCGCTGCCCCGGATCCGCTCCGAGTCCCCGGCGTTCGACCTCCACCACCCCGACATCACCCGACACGACCAGAGGCATGTCCAGTGAGGACCGAATTCCGTCTGTTCACCGGTGTGGCGGTCTTCTTCGGCGGCGAAGCCGCCCTCTACGGCTGGTGGTCGCGCGAGCCCGCCGGCACGGCCGCGCTCGTCATCGCCTTCCTGATGGCCTCGCTCATCGCGTTCTTCCTGCGCGTGCAGTACCGCAAGCGGGGCCTGCGGGCGCAGGACCGCGGTGAGGGAGAGGTCGTCGACACCGTGGGCCCGCTGGACTTCTTCCCGCCGCACAGCCCCTGGCCGATCACCATCGCGCTGGCCGCCGTGGTGCTCGCGTTCGGCATCGTCTTCGGCCTGTGGCTGGCGCTGATCGGCTTCGGCCTGCTCGCCATGGGGGTCTGCGGAATGGTCTTCCAGTACGCCGACCGGGGCGTTCAGCGCTCCGACTCGCCCGAGTAGACCTCGGGCCCGGAAGCCGCCGCGTCGCGCGCGGCCTCGAGTGCCGACCCCGGCCCCCGCTCCGTTCCCTGCTCGGGCTCCTCGACGTCGACCCGGTCGTCGTAGTACCAGCCGCTGAGCGTCGCCCGCAGCCGTCCCACGTGCGGTGACTCGCCCTCCTTGGGCGACGCCGCGAGCGGCTCGGGTTCCTGACGGGCCCGCAGCACGTAGCGCTCCTCCGGGTCGAGGGGGCCGTGACGCTCGGCGTAGCCGCCGGCGAGCGTCTGGTACACCTCGCCCGTCTCCTCGCCCTCGGTCAGACGCTCGCGGTCGTGCTCCTGCAGCGCCAGGCAGATCCGCTTGGTCGCGACGAACGCGAGCGGCGGCGCCACCACGAGGGAGACCCGGAAGATCCAGGTCAGCAGGTTCAGCGAGATGTCGAACGTGTGGGCGAGGATGTCGTTGCCGCCGGCCAGGAGCAGCACTCCGTAGAACACGATGGCCGCGACGCCCAGCCCGGTCCGTACCGGCTTGTCCCGGGGCCGGTCGCACAGATGGTGCTCCTCGTGGTCGCCGGTCACCCAGCGCTCGAAGAACGGGTAGGCGTACAGCACCGCGAACAGGGCGCCCGGCAGCAGGACCGCGGGCACCAGGACGTTCCACATGACGGTGTGGCCCGCCACCGCCGTCTCGAACGGCGGCATCAGCCGCAGCGATCCCTCCAGGAACCCGACGTACCAGTCCGGCTGCGAGCCCGTGGAGATGATGTCGGGGCGGTAGGGGCCGTACGTCCAGATCGGATTGATCTGCGCCACCGCCGCCAGCACGGTCAGGACGCCGAAGACCATGAAGAACAGACCGGAGGAGTTCGTCATGAAGTGGGGGAACATCGGCTTGCCCACCGCGTTGCGGTTGGTGCGCCCGCGGCCCGCCCACTGGGTGTGCTTGAGGTAGAACACCAGGATCAGGTGGAGCGTGACCAGCGCCAGCAGCAGCCCGGGCAGCAGCAGGATGTGCAGCGAGTACAGCCGCGGCACGATGTCCTCGCCGGGATACTGGCCCCCGAACACGAACATGCTGATGTACGTCCCCACGACCGGGATGGACAGCATGATGCCCTGGGCGATGCGCAGCCCCGTCCCCGACAGCAGGTCGTCGGGGAGGGAGTATCCGGCGAAGCCCTCGACGAGGGCCAGCATGAACAGCGTGACGCCGATCAGCCAGTTGACCTCACGCGGCCGGCGGAACGCCCCCGTGAAGAAGATCCGCAGCAGATGCACCCCGATGGCGGACAGGAACACCAACGCCGCCCAGTGGTGCACCTGCCGGATCAACAGCCCGCCGCGCACGTCGAAACTGATGTCCACCGTCGAGCGGTAGGCCTCCGACATGCTCACCCCCAGCAGGGGCTCGTACGAGCCGTCGTAGACGACCTCCGTCATCGAGGGCTTGAAGAAGAGCGTCAGCCAGACCCCGGTCAGCAGCAGCACGACGAAGCTGTACAGGGCGATCTCGCCCAGCAGGAACGACCAGTGCTCGGGGAAGGCCTTGCGCAGCAGCCCCCCGCCCTCGGAGACGGGGAGCCGCCCGTCGGCCCAGTCGACGGTGCGTTCGGCCGCGTGGCGGGCCCGCGCACCGGCACGGGCCCTTCTCCTCTGCAACAACAGCACGGCGCATGGGTTCCCCGCGGCCCGTGCCGGAAACTACGCCCCGGCTAGGTTCGGTCACCCTTCGGCTTGCCCCGCTGGTCCGGGGTGCCGTGCGGGGGCGGGGAGAACGGCTGCGGAGAGGTCGCGGGCGACACCGGGGAGCCCGTCCGGCCCGCGCCCTGCTCGGGCCGGACGGCGCCCGGGTCGCCGGAGGAGGGCTCGGCGCCGGAGCGCAACTGCTCCAGACGGGTCGACAGCACCTCCGTGGCCGGGACCCGGTCGGCGTGCGACCGCTCGTAGGCCAGCAGTTTCTCCACCTCGTCCGCGCCCAGTGACCGGATCCGGCTCTCCAGTCCACCGATCGGCAGATGGTCGTAGTCGGGCAACGGCAGGTCGTTGCGAGCGGGGTCCGCCATGGTTCTCACTTCCCTGTGTACGACACCGTGCGCCGGTCAGCGTCCGCCCGGGCCACCGCTGCCGAAGGAGCCGCTGCTGCCCTCGTCCCAGCGGGGCCGTTGCTGATCGGACGCCGTACGGCTGCCCTGGTGCCCGAGTTCGTGCGGCAGTGTGCGTGCGTCGCTGAGCGGCATCTCGTTCGGTTCCCGGCGTTCCCGCGTCTCGTGGACGGCCCCCTCGTCGGGCAGACGGGGCTGCTCGTCGGCCGTCGGCGGCGGGGGCTCGCGGCGCTTTTGCCGGCTGCCGAACGCGAACGCGCCGATCAGTACACCCACCACCACGACGGCCGCGACGATCAGCCAGACGGGGAAACCGCCGGAGCCCGCGGCCAGGTCCATCCATGCGTTGGTCATGGAGCGCGGGTACCCGCAGCCCCCGGCACCAACCCGCTCACCCCGACCGCGACGCCCGCGTCCGCGAGCGGTTGGCCTTCCTGATCGCTTCGAGCAGGTCCGCCTTCGACATCTTCGACCGGCCCTCGACACCCAGGCGCCGGGCGACGCCGTACAGGTGTTCCTTCGAGGCCTTCTCGTCGACGCCCTCGCCGCTGCGCCCGCCCCGTCCGCGGGGCCGCCCCGACCGGGGGTCGGAGGGGCCCTTGCGGCCGCCCTCCTTGCGCTCCCAGTGGTCCCCGACCTTCTCGAACTTGTGCTTGAGCGCCCCGTACGCCACCCGGTGGGCCCGCTCGCCCTCGCCGTACTCCTCGACGGCGGAGCCGTGGGCCTTGATCCAGGTGCGCCGGGCCTCCTGCGGGGAGCGCTCCAGGGTCGACGGCAGTTCCTGTCGTCCCGGCATGTCCGTGCACCTCCGTGCGTCTTCGGCCGCGTCACCCCCACCGGTCGCGGGGGCGGTCCACGGGTCCCCTGCGACCCACCCGGAAAACGGCCCGGAGCCCCTGGTGCCGCGGGGCCCGGCGGTTTGGCGGCGGCGCCGGCGGCAACCCGGCCGGTGTGACATCGACGACGACTTCCCAGCAGGAACTGTTCCGCTTCCTCGAGGACCGCTTCGCGTGCGCGCAGGCGTGCACCGAGTGCGCCCGGGCCTGTGCCCTGCGGGCGAGCCTCGTGGATCCGGACGGGACCGAGAACCAGGAGCTCGTGCGGCGCAAGGGCATCATGTGCGCGGAGGTCTGCGACGCGACCTGCCGGGTCCTGTCCGAACAGAACCAGGTGGACGAGGCCGCCATCCGCGCCCAACTGGAGTGGTGCCGCCAGGTGTGCCTGGAGAGTGCCCACGTCTTCGACGGCCACCCGGGCGCCGAGGAGAGCGCGAAGGCCTGCCGCGACTGCGCCCGCGCCTGCGGAGAGTTCCTGGCCACCCTGCGCTGAGGCCTGGGAGCGGGACCCGCGCCGCGTTAGCCTGCCCGTATGGCGGCGACGCGGACCGGCGGCGATCCGGGGCTCTTCGGCCCGGACTCCGTGACCTGGCAGGCGCACGGCGATCCGATGATGTGGGTGGCCGGGATCCGCGCCCTCTACCTCCAGGCCCTGCACCCGCGCGCCGTGCGCGGCGTGATGCAGAACAGCGACTTCCGGCGCGACGCCTGGGGCCGCCTCATGCGCACCGCGGGTTTCGTCGGCACCACCACGTACGGCACCACCGAGGCCGCCGAGCGGGCCGGCGCCCGGGTACGGAAGATCCACCGCATGCTCGGTGCCACCGACCCCGACACGGGCGAGCGCTACGGCGTCGACGAACCCGCCCTGCTGCTGTGGGTGCACTGCGCCGAGATCGGCTCCTACCTGCACGTCCTCGGCCGCTCCGGCTTCCCGCTCACCGCCGCCCACGCCGACCGCTACCTCGCCGAACACCGGCACAGCGCCCGCCTCGTCGGCCTGGACCCCGGGTCCGTGCCCGCGAACCGTGCCGAACTGGCCGCCTACTTCGCGCGCGTACGGCCCGAACTGGCCGCCGGGCCGGAGGCACACGAGGTCGACGACTTCCTGTGCCGCCCGCCCACGCACCCCCTCCTGGTCCCGGCGCGCGAGCTGCTGTGGCGGCGGGTCGCCCGTCTCGCGTACGACTCCCTGCCGCCGTACGCGCACGAGCTCTACGGCCGACCGGCGCCCCCGCCCGCCACCGTCACCCGCCGGCTCCGCGCCACCGGCACCGTGCTGCGCGCGATCCCCGCCCGGCTGCGCTGGCAACTGCCGCCCAGGCACATCCTGCGGGCCATGGACCGGCTCGGCCCGGCCGCCCGCCCGGCGCCATACAAAATCGGACGACAAGCGGCCATACTGGACCCGCCAGGGGAGGGCGCGGCGGACTGAACCACGGGGGCGGCGAAGTCATGGGGGACAGCACGCTGATCCAGGGCCGGTACCGGCTGCTCGAGAGGATCGGGCGCGGCGGCATGGGCGAGGTGTGGCGGGCGCGGGACGAGTCACTGGGCCGTCGCATAGCCGTCAAGTGCCTCAAACCACTGGGCACGCAGCACGACCAGTCCTTCACCCGCGTCCTGCGGGAGCGGTTCCGGCGCGAGGCGCGGGTGGCCGCCGCGCTCCAGCACCGGGGGGTGACCGTCGTCCACGACTTCGGCGAGTGGGACGGCGTGCTCTTCCTGGTCATGGAGCTGCTGGAGGGGCACGACCTGAGCCGGCTCCTGGAGGACAACAAGGGCCATCCACTGCCGGTCCCCGACGTCGTCGACATCGCCGAGCAGGTCGCCGCCGCGCTCGCCTACACCCACGATCAGGGCATCGTCCACCGCGACCTCAAACCCGCGAACATCGTGCGGACCGCCGACGGCACCGTGAAGATCTGCGACTTCGGCATCGCCCGGCTCGGTCACGACGCGGGATTCACCGCCCGGCTCACCGGCACCGGCATCGCCATGGGCACCCCGCACTACATGTCGCCCGAACAGATCGGCGGCGACGAGGTCGACCGGCGCAGCGACCTGTACTCCCTGGGCTGCGTGCTCTACGAGATCGCCACCGGTGCCCCGCCCTTCGACCTCGACGACGCCTGGGCGATCCTCGTCGGCCACCGCGACACCGAACCCGCACCACCGCGCACCCACCGCGCCGAACTACCCGCCTACCTGGACCGGATCATCCTGGACCTGCTGGCCAAACGGCCCGAGCAGCGCCCCGACGACGCCCGTGAACTGGCCCGCCGGATCGGCGCCGGACGCGTGGGACGGGCGCCCGCGCCGGCTCCGGCGACGGCCCGGACGCCGGCGCGTGAGCAGGTCGCGGGCCGCCGCGCCGGACTGCCCTCCTGGACCCGCACCATGACCACCGGACCCAAGGCGGCCGGCACGGGCCCGCGCGCCACACCCCCGGACCCCGCGGCGGGCCTGTCCGGCGAGTGGATCCCGCGTCCCGCCGAGAGCCCGGCGGCCGGTGACCGGACCGCCGATTCCCCGGCCTGTGCGAACCGGGGCGCCGGTGACCGCGGCGCCGGAGAGCGGACCTCCGGTGACCGTGGTGCCGGAGAGCGGACCGCCGAGAACCGGCCGGCCGGACCCGTCCCGGCCGGACGGACGGCCCCGGTGCACGAGGCCGTCGTCAGGCTGGCCGGACGCCACAAGGCGGGGCTGAGCCTGGGCCGGCTCGGCCGCTGGGCGGAGGCGGGCGAGGTGCACCGGGCGGTCGCCGCCGAACGCGAGCGCCTGCTCGGCCCCGAGCACCCCGACACGCTCGCCAGCCGCTACGAGGCCGCCTTCGTCCTCGGCCGCACCGGTCGCGCCGCCGACGCGCTGCGCGCGTACAAGGGCGTCGCCGAGGCGAGGATCAGGATGCTGGGAGCCGACCACGCCGACACCCTCGCCGTCCGCCAGGAGATGGCCTACACCCTGGGCCGGCTGGGCCGGTACGCCGACGCCCACCAGGTGTACGCGTCGGTCCTGGCCGCCCGCGAACGCACGATGGGGCCCGACCATCCCGACACCCTGCGCTGCCGCCACAACCTGGCCTTCAACCTCGGGCGGCTCGGCCGTACCGAGGAAGCCCACCGGACGGCCCGCGAGGTGGCCGCGGCCCGGGCCCGCGTACTCGGCCCCGAGCATCCCGACACCCTCGTCACCCGCTACGAGATCGCCTACGAACTCGGGCGGCTGGACCGCTGGCAGGAGGCCCTGGCGACCTACCGCGAGGTGGCCGCCGCCCGCGCGAGAGCGCTCGGCCCGGACCACCCCGACACCCTCGCCGCCCGCTACGAGACCGGCATCGCCCTGGGCCGCCTCGGCCGCTGCGCCGAAGCGCTGACCGTGTACGCCGAGCTGATCGACGACCGGACGCGCTCCCAGGGCGCCGACCACCCCGAGACCCTGCGGGCCCGGCACGGCCTGGGCGTCAACCTGGGCAGGCTGGGCCGCTGGGGGGAGGCCCTCGCCGAGGCCCGCGAGGTCCGCGCGATCCGTGACCGCGTCCTCGGCCCGGACCACCCGGACACCCTGGTCAGCCGCCGCGAGGTCGCCGTCGCCCTGGGCTGGCTGGGCCGCTGGTCCGCCGCCCTCACCGAGTACCGCCTGGTCGCCGCGGCCCGCGAACGGCTCCTCGGCCCCGACCACCCCGGCACCCTCGTCGCCCGCGACGACGAGGCCCACTGCCTGGAACAACTCGGCCGCGCCGCCGAGGCCAGGGAGCTGTACGGCAGGGTCGCGGGGCTGCGCGGGGCGGCGGCGCACTGAGGCGGAACGCGGCCCAGGACGCCGGCGCCGGCTCCCGGCGGTGACCGACGGCGGGCTGGCCGCCCCCGACGGGCCCGTGTTACCAAGAGCCATGACGACCCCGCCCCGCACCGCGCGCACCTCCCGCACCTACGACGCCGTCATCGTCGGCGGCGGCCACAACGGGCTGGTCGCCGCCGCCTACGTGGCCCGGGCCGGCCGCTCGGTGCTGGTGCTCGAACGGCTGGACCACACCGGCGGAGCGGCCGTGTCCACGCGTCCGTTCGCCGGGGTCGACGCGCGGCTGTCGCGCTACTCGTACCTGGTCAGCCTGCTGCCCAGGAAGATCGTGCGGGACCTGGGCCTGGACTTCCGGGTGCGCACCCGTACCGTCTCCTCGTACACGCCCGTCGAGCGCGCCGGGCGGCCCACCGGGCTCCTCGTCGGCGGGGGCGAGCGGCGCACGCGCGAGTCCTTCGCCCGGCTCACCGGCTCCGACCGGGAGTACGCGGCCTGGCAGCGGTTCTACGCCATGACCGGCCGCGTGGCCCAGCGGGTCTTCCCGACCCTCACCGAACCGCTGCCCACCCGGGACGAACTGCGCCGCAGGGTCGACGACGACGCGGCCTGGCGGGCCTTGTTCGAGGAACCGGTCGGCGTCGTGATCGAGGAGCACTTCGCCGACGACCTGGTCCGGGGAGTCGTCCTCACCGACGCACTGATCGGCACCTTCGCCGACGCCCACGACCCTTCCCTGGTCCAGAACCGCTGCTTCCTCTACCACGTGATCGGCGGCGGCACCGGCGCCTGGGACGTGCCGGTCGGCGGCATGGGCGCCCTCACCGACGCGCTGGCCGACGCGGCCCGGGCCGCCGGCGCCGTGCTCGCCACCGGACACGAGGCGGTACGGATCGAGGCCGACGGGCGGACGGCCGAGGTCACCCACCGCTCGGCCGACGGCGAGTACGTGAGTGCCGCCCGCCACGTCCTGGTCAACGCCTCCCCGCGGGAGCTGGCCGCGCTCACCGGTCAGGCGCCGCCCCCGCCCGCCGAGGGCGCCCAGCTCAAGGTGAACATGCTGCTGACCCGGCTCCCGCGGCTGCGCGACCCCGAGGCCGACCCGCGCGAGGCCTTCGCCGGGACCTTCCACATCGCCGAGGGCTACGGGCAACTGGCCGCCGCGCACGCCCGGGCGGCCGCCGGCGAACTGCCCGACGCGCCGCCCTCCGAGATCTACTGCCACTCGCTGACCGACCCCACGATCCTCGGCCCCGGCCTGGCCGCGAAGGGCATGCACACCCTCACCCTGTTCGGCCTGCACACACCCGCCCGCCTCTTCGCCCGGGACAACGACGCCGTACGCGACGAACTGCTGAAGTCGACCCTCGCCCAGCTCGACGCCCACCTCGCCGAGCCCCTCGCGGACTGCCTGGCGACCGACGCCGACGGGCGGCCCTGCATCGAGGCCAGGTCGCCCCTCGACCTCGACCGCGACCTGCGCCTGCCCGGCGGGAACATCTTCCACCGCGAACTGTCCTGGCCCCACGCCCAGGAGGGCACCGGCCACTGGGGCGTGGAGACCGACCGGGCCAACGTCCTGCTGTGCGGCGCGGGCGCCGTGCGCGGGGGAGGGGTGAGCGGGGTGCCGGGGCACAACGCGGCGATGGCGGTGCTGGAGGGGACCGGGAGCTGACGGTCGCGCGCGCATGCCCGCGACGGGGAGGGGTACCGCGACATAGCGGACATACCGTACGCGAAACCCGCACGACAAGGAGCCCGTCATGGCGGACCTCAGCCCCATCGACCTGCAGAAGGCCCTCAACGGCATGGACTACCCGGCCGACAAGAAGTCGCTCGTCGACTGCGCCCGCAAGAACAAGGCCGACGACAAGGTCGTGAGCCGTCTCGACGGACTGAAGGAGAACAGCTTCGACGGTCCGAACGAGGTGCAGAAGGCCGTCTTCAACGGCTAGCGGCCCCGCGCGGCCCGTCGCACGCAGGTCCTAGTTCGCCGACGCCGACCAGCCCACCGCCTCGACGCGCGCCGCGTCCGCCGGGCGGGCGTCGTGGAACAGGACGTCGCCGCCCGCCTCCGCGCGCAGTCCGTCCACGTACGCCCCGCGGCCCACGTACAGCCGGTCGGTCGTGTACCGCCAGCGCAGGGTGAGGCCGCGTGCGGCCGGGAGGCCGGCGCTCAGCCGGTGCCAGACGCGCCCCGACCAGCCGGTGGCCGAGCCCGCCGGATGCTCCCGGGGCGCCTCGCCCCGCCGGGACGTCGTGAACGGCACCGGCTGCCACGAGGTCCCGTCGTCGGTCGAGGCCTCCAGGACGAGGGCGTCCGGGCCGGGCTCGGTGTCCCACCACAGCGAGCAGCGCAGCCGCGCCCGTCCGGCCGAGGTGTCCAGCGCGGGCAGCGTGAGTGTGGCCGTCGTGGAGTTCGCGGTCCCCGAGAACCAGGCGGTGCGTCCGTGCGCGGGCCGCACGGGCACCGCCCGCGCCAGGTGGGTGCCCGCCGCCACCCGGGGGGCCGAGCCGGAACGCCAGCTGCGGACCGGGTGGACGGAGTTGCCGAGGACGACGAGGAACGAGTCGGTCGTCGGGTCCAGCACCAGCGAGGTACCCGTGAAGCCGGTGTGCCCGGCCGTGCGCGGAGTCGCCATCGCGCCCATGTACCAGTGCTGGTAGAGCTCGAAGCCCAGGCCGTGCTCGTCGCCGGGGAAGTCGGTGTTGAAGTCGGTGAACATCAGCTCCACCGACTCCGGCCGCAGGATGCGCGCCCGGCCGTAGGAGCCGCCGTTGAGGAGCGTGCGGCCGAGGACCGCGAGGTCCCACGCGCAGGAGAACACCCCCGCGTGACCGGCCACGCCGCCCAGGCTGAAGGCGTTCTCGTCGTGCACCTCGCCCCACACGAGGCCGCGGTCCAGGCCGGACCAGGGCAGGCGGGCGTCCTCGGTGGCCGCGATCCGCGGCCGCCAGGAGGCGGGCGGGTTGTAACGGGTGCGGGTGAGACCGAGCGGCCGGGTGATCTCGTCGCGCAGCAGCACGTCCAGGGTGCGGCCGGTGACCTTCTCGAGCACCAGCTGGAGCGAGATCATGTTCAGGTCCGAGTACAGGTACGCCGTGCCGGGGGCGCTCACCGGCGCCTCGTCGTAGACGAGCCGGACCTTCTCCTCGTAGGTGGGCGCACTGTAGAGCGGGATCCAGGCCCGGAAGCCCGAGGTGTGGGTCAGGAGCTGACGGACCGTCACGTCCTGCTTGCCCGCCCGGCCGAAGTCCGGCAGGTACGAGGCGACCGCCGCCTCCAGCTCCAGCGCGCCCCGCTCCAGTTGCTGCACGGCGAGGATCGAGGTGAACAGCTTGGAGATCGACGCGAGGTCGAACACCGTGTCCTCGGCCATCGGGATCTGCTGCCCGGCGGGGAACTCCACACCGGTGTCGGTCGTCTCGTCGTAGGCCCGGTAGCGCACCGCCATGCCGATCGGCTCGTGCAGTGCCACCGTGCCGCCCCGGCCGGCCAGCAGCACGGCCCCCGCGTACCAGGGGTGCTGGGGCGAGGGGCCGAGGAACGTCTCGGCGTCGGTGACGAGCCGGCGCAGATGGCCCGGGAGCAGTCCGGCGCGCTCGGCGGACCCGTGCCGGAGAGTGGGACGGCGGCCCTTGTCCGGGACGGCCGCGGCCGGGCCCGCCGCGAACGGGGCGATGGCCAGGGCGCCGCCCAGGGCCAGGGCTCCGGCACCCAGTTGACGCCGCGTCCATCCGTTCGTCGCCTGACCGGCCATCGAAGAGCCTCCCGCCGCCGAAGCTGAAAGTATCTTTCCCGGATCGCCGTGCGGACTGAAACTTTCCTGTCAGTGCCGGGCTGTGTCAATGGGGCGTGCACAGCCCACGCGAGGAGCCGGCGGACCGCCGCACACGGCTTGACCCGCCCCCGCGACCGGCCGAGGATCATGTCATGACGCCCGGACACGGCAGCACGGTCGACGGGGTGCTGCGGCGCAGCGCCCGACGCACTCCGGCCCGCGTCGCGGTGGAGTACCGCGACCGCACCTGGACGTACGCGGAACTCGACACCGCGGTCTCCCGCGCGGCGAGCGTCCTGCTGGCCGAAGGGCTGTCCCGGGGCGACCGGGTCGGCGCCTACGGCCACAACTCCGACGCCTACCTGATCGCCTTCCTCGCCTGCGCCCGCGCCGGCCTGGTGCACGTCCCGGTCAACCAGAACCTCACCGGCGACGACCTCGCCTACCTCGTCACCCAGTCCGGCAGCGCACTCGTGCTCACCGACCCCGGCCTCGCCGCCCGGCTCCCCGGCGGCACCCGCACCCTGCCGCTGCGCGACGCCGGCGACTCGCTCCTCGCCCGCCTCGCGGCGGCGCCCCCGTACGACGGACCCGAACCGGCCGCCGAGGACCTGGTGCAGCTCCTGTACACCTCCGGCACCACCGCGCTGCCCAAGGGCGCGATGATGACCCACCGCGCGCTCGTGCACGAGTACCTGAGCGCCATCACCGCCCTCGACCTCCGCGCCGGCGACCGTCCCGTGCACGCGCTCCCGCTCTACCACTCGGCGCAGACCCACGTGTTCCTGCTGCCCTACCTCGCGGTCGGCGCGACGAACATCGTCCTGGACGCACCGGACGGCGACCGGCTGTTCGACCTGATCGAGGCGGGCCGCGTCGACAGCCTGTTCGCACCGCCCACGGTGTGGATCGGTCTCGCCAACCGCGCCGACTTCGCCACCCGGGACCTCGACGGCCTGCGCAAGGCCTACTACGGTGCGTCGATCATGCCGGTGCCCGTCCTGGAGCGGCTGCGCGCACGCCTCCCGCACCTCGCCTTCTACAACTGCTTCGGCCAGAGCGAGATCGGCCCTCTCGCCACCGTTCTGGGCCCCGACGAGCACGAGGGCCGGATGGACTCCTGCGGCCGCCCCGTCCTGTTCGTCGACGCGCGCGTGGTCGACGAGGACGGCAGGGACGTGCCCGACGGCACAGCCGGCGAAGTCGTCTACCGCTCACCCCAGCTGTGCGAGGGGTACTGGGACAAACCCGAGGAGACCGAGGCCGCCTTCCGCGACGGCTGGTTCCACTCCGGCGACCTCGCCGTACGGGACGCCGACGGCTACTACACGATCGTCGACCGGGTGAAGGACGTCATCAACTCCGGCGGTGTGCTGGTCGCCTCCCGTCAGGTCGAGGACGCCCTCTACACGCACGACGCCGTCGCCGAGGTGGCGGTCGTCGGCCTGCCCGACGAACGGTGGATCGAGGCCGTCACCGCCGTCGTCGTCCCGCGCGGCGAGGTCACCGAGGACGAACTGATCGCCCACGCGCGCGAGAAACTCACCGCCTTCAAGGCACCCAAACGCGTCCGGTTCGTGGACGCCCTGCCCCGCAACGCCAGCGGCAAGATCCTCAAGCGCGAGCTGCGGGACCGCTTCGCCGGTTCCTGACGCCGCGACGGCCTGTCGGCGGTCGGACCGGATCGCTAGGCTGGCCGCGCACGACGACACCGGGAGGAGCACGGACGTGGCCGAGAGCACCACCCACCAGCGCCCGCTCACGGGCTGGGACAAGCCGGAGCTGGATCTCAGCAACGCGCAGTGGCAGTCCAGCAGCCGGGGCCTGGGGGATGTCCAGATCGCCTTCGTCGAGGGGTTCATCGCCATGCGCAACAGCGGCAGCCCGGAAAGCCCCTCCCTGATCTTCACCCCGGCCGAATGGGGGGCGTTCGTGTCGGGAGCACGAGAAGGGGAGTTCGACCTCACGTAGGACGACCGCGGGAGGACCGCGGGTGCGCCGACCGGCCGAACCGGGGTGTTCGGTCCGCCGCCGGGGGGAAGTCCGTACTCCGGAGGTGAGGACCCATGAGCACCCTGCCGGTCATCGCGGCGGTCGACGGTTCGGACGACGGCCTGCGCGCCCTGGACTGGGCGCTCGACGCCGCCCACCGGCGCGAGGCACCCCTGCGGGTGGTGCACGTGCGCCAGTACGCCGCCTGGGCCCAGACCGACGTCCTGGTCGCGGGCCCGCCGGACACCGCCGAGGACCCGGCGCTCGAGCAGGCCCGCGCGCACCTCCAGGGGCGGGCCTACGCGGTGCCGACGGAGTACGTCGGCATGGAGGGCGTACCGGGCGCCCTGCTGCCGGAACTGGGCGCCGACGCCCAGCTGCTGGTCCTCGGCTCCCGGGGCCGGGGCGGCTTCACCGGCCTGCTGCTCGGCTCCAACGGCATGGCCGCCGCCCGCGACGCCGAGTGCCCCGTCGTCGTGGTGCCCCGCCCCGGGCGCGAGGTCCACGGCGAGGCCCCGGAGGAACCCGGGCCCCGGGTGGTGGTCGGGCTGCACGTGGACAGCCCCGACGACGCCACCCTGTCCTTCGCCTTCACCGAGGCCGAGCTGCGCGGAGCCCGTCTCCAGGTGGTCGCCGCCTACCCGTGGCCGGTGCAGACCTGGGCCGCCGCCGGCCAGATCGTGCCCCCGGTGATCGACGAAGTGTCCCTGGAGAGCGAGACCCGGGTCCTCGCCGACGGCTTCCTCGCCCCCTACCGCGAACGCCACCCCGACGTCCGGGCCGAGCCCTACGTCGCGCCGGGCGACGCCGCCGGACATCTGGTCGCGTCCTCCCGGGACGCCGATCTGGTGGTCGTCGGCCGCCACCGCCGGCGCCTGCTGGCCCCGGCCCGCATGATGGGCTCGGTCACCCACGCCGTCCTGCTGCACGCGGCGTCCCCGGTCGCGGTGGTACCCCCGGCGCCGCCGGAGGAGTGACGACGCGGGTTCGGCGGGCCGTCCGGAGCCTCGTGCGGCCGTCCGTATCCGTCGCTCGCGCGCCCTCGGCGGCTCGGTGCGGCACCCCTCCGCGGCCCTTCCGGGGACGCCAGCCGCTGTGCCGGTCCGCCGGGGACGCCCGCCCGTCCCCCGCCCGTGACCGGGTGCCTATCATCGGGCCCATGCAGGACTCGCCCAGCGCGGACACCAGGATCGCGCTCGACCTCGCGCTGACCGTCCGGCACGACGGACACGGCTCGGTCGCCGACGACCTGGCCGACCTGGCGGGACTCACCGCCTGGGCCGGCGACCACCCCGGGATCGTGCCGGACGGCGAGGACTTCACCGCCGACGCGTCCACCCTGGCCGCCGTACGGGACGTGCGGGCCGCCGCCCGCTCCCTCTTCGCCCGCGCCGTACGCCCCGGCGAGCCCAGCCCCGCCGACGCCGGCCGGCTGCTGCCCGTGCCGGACGCCCTGCGACGCCTGAACGAGGCAGCCGCCCGCACACCCACGGTCCCCGTGCTGGCCTGGGCCGACGCCGGCGCCCCGGTCGTACGCTCCGTACCCGCGCCGGGCGCCCGGAGCGACCTCGCCGCCGTCCTCGCACAGGCGGTGATCGGCTTCCTCGCCGGCCCCGACCGGCAGCGGCTGCGGGCCTGCCACGCCCCGCGCTGCGTGCGGTACTTCCTCAAGGAGCACCCGCGTCAGGAGTGGTGCCAGCCCTCCTGCGGCAACCGGGCGCGGGTGGCCCGCCACCAGGAGCGGCACCGGCCAAGGGCGTAGCCCGGCCGGCGTCCGCCCGCACGCCGTTCACCCCGCGCGGCCACGTACCATGGCGGCATGTCGTTCCTCCGCCGCCGCAGCGCCACGCCCGCCGGGCCCGACTTCGACGTACTGGCCATGGACCCGGGCGACTGGCCCGGAAACCTCGGGGCCGGCCTGCTGCCCGCGCCCGACGGCACCTGTCAGGGCGTCTTCCTGCGCTACGACCTGTTCGGCGGCCGCGGCCCCGCGATGATCATCGGCAATCTGCCGGACGGCTCCCCGGCCCGCGAGGTCCCCGAGGGAGAGATCCCCTTCGAGGTGGCCCAGCTGCTGCTCGCCCTGGAGAACGACGAGGAGATCACCGTCGTCGGCGCCGAGGACGTCCCCGTGATGCAGGGCGACAACCTGCTGATCGTGCGCCGCCTCAAGCTCTCCGAGAGCCGGATCTCCTGCGTGCAGTTCGACCGCAGCGACGGCGTCCTGGTGACCATCGCCGCCTGGGACCGCCCCATCACCGACGACCTGTACGCCCTGCTGAAGCCGCTCCCGGCGGAGCTTTTCCAGCAGGGCTGAGGCCGGCCGTCAGCGCACGGCCGAGACCGTCACGTCGGCGGCGCGCACGTACGCCACCCGGTGGCCGTACTGGATCTCGTAGTACTGGTCCTCGCCGGTCACCACCCGGTGGGACGCCTCGTCGAAGGTGACCGCGTAGTAGTACTCGCCCGGCACCTTCTCACCCACCACGTACTTCTGCCCCGCGGGCAGGGTGTACGGCAGCGGCGACACCGCCTGGGCGGGCACGTCCGCCGGGTAGGCGGCCTTCTCCGGGTACGCGCGCCCGTACACCGGGACACTCGCGAGGCCCTTCTTCGGGGTGATCACACGCCCCGACGCGGGCACCGCCGCCGGGCTCTTCGGCGGGTTGTGGAACCAGGCCTTCTGGCCCAGGTACCAGATGGCCGTCCAGTCGCCCCACCGGTCCGCCACCGCGTACTGCTGGCCCGTGGAGACCCGGGAGGACAGGTCGTTCACCCCGGTCGTGGGGGTGGTGCCCAGACCGACGTCCTTGATCAGCGGCGCGTTCACGTCGTGGTCGGAGTACAGCCGCACCTCGCTGGAACCGTGGGCCGCGCACGGCTCGCCCGCCGTCTCGCAGCCGGTGTACTCGGGACGGTTGGCGTCGTAGTCCGGACGGATCGTCACCAGGGAGGACTTCTTGCCGGCGGTCGGCTCGAAGGGGCGGCCGAGCAACTGGAAGTAGTGCCGCCAGTCCCAGTAGGGTCCCGGGTCGGTGTGCATGCCCGGGATCGTCGCCGTGGTGGTGCCGGGCACGTTGTCGTGGCCGAGGACGTGCTGCCGGTCCAGCGGGATGTCGTACTTCTTCGCCAGGTACTTCACCAGCCGCGCCGACGACCGGTACATCGCCTCCGTGTACCAGGCGTCCGGGTCCGCCAGGAAGCCCTCGTGCTCCAGGCCGATCGACTTGGCGTTCACGTACCAGTTGCCCGCGTGCCAGGCCACGTCCTTCGCCTTCACGTGCTGGGCGATGTGGCCGTCGGTGGAGCGCAGCGTGTAGTTCCACGACACGTAGGTCGGGTCCTGGACCATGTTGAGGACGCCGTTCCAGGCGCCCTCCGTGTCGTGCACGACGATGTACCGGATGCGCTGGGAGGCAGGCCGGTCGCCCAGGTCGTGGTTGCCGTAGTCGCCGTCGCCGAACTCCTCGTACGGCGCGGGGACCCACTCGCAGGACACCGACCTCGGGCACTCCGTGCCGGCGGCGGACGCCGCGCGCAGGCCCGCGCCGTCCAGCAGGGAGGTGTCCGGCGCCACGTCGGGGCGGGCGGCCAGGGTGACCCGCTGGCCGGCGTCCGTGGTGCGCCGCTCACCCGTGCGGATGACCTCGTACACGTCGTTGGCGTACGCCGCCGCCGTCGCGGAGTCCTCCGCGCCCGAGAAGCGGGCCACCGCCCCGTACCACTGCGCCGGGTCGGAACTGAGCGGCTCGCCCAGTTCCCGCTGGGCGGCGGCGAGCAGTGCGGCACCGCCGGCCACGTTCGCGGCCGGGTCGGTGCGTAGCGCCTCGGGGCTCAGCCCGGTCAGCTCGGCGGCCTTCGGGAGCGTGGACAGCCGGGCCGGCAGGTCGGCGGACGACGGCGCGGCCCCGTCCGCCGGGTGCAGCGGGGCGCGCGCGTCGTCGCCGCGCGGGTCCTCCGAGCCCTCGCCGTGGTGGGACCCGGGCGTCTCGGCCAGCGCCGTGCGGGCGTCGGTGAGGTGCAGCGGGCCGTAGCCGCCGGTCACGCTCGGCGCGCCGTCGTGCGCGTCCCAACGGGACTGCAGATAGGAGACGCCGAGCAGGACGCTCTGCGGCACGTGGTACTCGGCCGCCGCGGTGGCGAACGCCCGCTGGAGACGGTCCGGCGCGGGCGGCGCGTCCGGGGGCGCGGCGGCGGACGGTGCCGCACCGAGCAGCGGCAGCAGCAGCGCCGCGGTGGCCAGGGCGGGCACGACGGGGGATCCTCGCAAAGCGGCCTCCTGTGACGGTCGGGCGTGACGGGGCGTGCGGGGCCGGGCGTGGGTCAGTGGTACCCGGCGGTCCGACGATCCGTCAATCATGCCGTCGTCGTGGAGATTTCCCACGTCAGCGAGGGGCGTGGCGAGTTTCGCGGCGGCGGCCCACGGGCCTGCGCGGCGTCAGTGGCTCACACCATTGGCTCCCCGGCGGACCGGTCCGCCGGGAACACGAAAACCGCGGCGCGCCCCCACTCCCGAGGGGGCGCACCGCGGACCGTCGTCGTCCTCTCGCGGCTGCCGTCAGCGCGTACCGACCGCCGCGCGCACGGCCCGGCGGGCCAGCTGGCAGTCGTCGTGCAGCCGGCGCAGCAGCAACCGCTGCTCCTCGCCGGTCGGTGCGGCACCCGGATGGGCCGGCGCCGGCGCCGCCGCGACCGTGTCGTGCATCGAACGCTGCACGGCCGTCTCGTACGTACGGATCTCCCTGGTCAGGACGAGCATCAGGTTCACCAGGAACGCGTCGCGCGCCGCCGTGCCGTTCGCCTGGGCGATCTGGCTGATCTGACGGCGGGCCGCCGGGGCATCGCCGAGGACGGCCCACAGCGTCGCCAGGTCGTAGCCCGGCAGGTACCAGCCCGCGTGCTCCCAGTCCACCAGCACCGGACCGGCCGGGGACATGAGAACGTTGGACAGCAGCGCGTCACCGTGGCAGAACTGGCCCATGCCCTGGCGTCCGCCCGCGTGGGCGATGCCGTGCAGCAGCTTCTGCAGGTCGCCCAGGTCCCGGTCGGTGAGCAGTCCCAACTCGTGGTAGCGGGAGATCCGGGCCGCGTAGTCCAGCGGGGCGTCGAAGGTGCCGGCCGGCGGCCGCCACGCGTTCAGCCGGCAGACCGCTCCGATCGCCGCCCTGATGTCCGCCCGTGGCGGGGCTTCCAGGGGGTGGCGCTGCAGGGCCGCCACCCGCCCCGGCATCCGCTCGATCACCAGCGTGCCGTTGTCCGGATCCGCCGCGATCAGCCTCGGCACCCGCACCGGAGGGCGCTGCCGGACGAACGAGCGGTATGCCCCTATCTCGTGCCGGCTGCGCTCCGCCCACGCGGGGGAGTGGTCCACTAAACACTTGGCCACCGCCGTGCTGCGTCCGGTCGTACCGACGAGGAGCACGGACCGCCCGCTGCGCCGCAGCACCTGCACGGGGGAGAACTCCGGGCAGATCCGGTGCACGGCCGCGATCGCCGTGCGCAGTTGGGCCCCCTGAGGGCCGGACAGGTCGATTCTTCCGCTGAGCGGCTGTGAGCCGGGCCCCGCGCCGAGCCGCGCCCTGCCGGCCCCGAGCACCGGGGCCGCCGGACGCGCGGGGGCGAGATAGGGGCCGCCGCCCGCCGTCGGACGGGGGTGCAGCGAGCGCTGCGGGGCGGACACGGAGGACGATGCTGCGTACATGGGCGAGACAGATCCCTTCGTGTGCCTGCTGTGCCTGCCTGAAGAGCGGTGCCGGACCGTTCCGTTCGGTGCCGGCGCGCGCCTTCCGAAAGCCGTCGCGCCTCCCGACCGGCCGCCCGGGGCCACCCTGGGGAGTGTCCCCGCGGTGACCGGGTCGGGGTGGCGCATTCCTACCTGACACCCGGGCGCCCGTGGCACACCATCTGGCGCACCCTGGCGAACGGTGGCGAATAGTCGCCCGGCAACCCGCACGGGGCTACTGTCAACTCAGCCGAGAACCTGGGGGCTTGACGTGAGCAAAGAACCCAACACCCGTCTGTCGGACCTGTTCGGCCTGGCCGGCTGGTCCAAGGGCGAACTCGCGAGGCTGGTCAACCGGCAGGCGGCGGCCATGGGCCACCCCCAGCTGGCGACCGACACCTCGCGGGTGCGGCGGTGGATCGACATGGGAGAGATCCCGCGCGATCCGGTGCCGCGGGTGCTGGCGGTTCTGTTCACCGAGCGTCTCGGCCGTGTCGTGACCATCGAGGACCTCGGTCTGGTCCGGCACGGGCGTGCGGGGAAACGGCCACAGGACGGGAGCGAAGAGCATCCCGACGGTGTGCCGTGGGCGCCCGAGCGGACTGCGGCGGTCCTCACCGAATTCACGGGAATGGACCTCATGCTCAACCGACGCGGCTTGGTGGGCGCGGGCGCCGCGCTCGCCGCGGGCTCCGCACTCAGCAGCGCCATGCACGACTGGCTGCACACCGATCCGGTGCTGGCGGCCGACGCCCCCGACCTCCACCAACCCCTGCACGCCGACCCCGCCGGGTTCGACCGCTACGAGGCCGCCCCCATCGGGTCGCAGGAAGTGGAGGAACTGGAGCGCTCGGTCGAGGTGTTCCGGGCCTGGGACGCCGCCCGTGGCGGCGGCCTCCAGCGCAAGGCCGTGGTGGGCCAGCTCAACGAGGTGGGCGGCATGCTCGCCTACCACCACCCACCCCATCTCCAGCGGCGTCTGTGGGGCGTCGCCGCCAACCTCGCCGTCCTCGCGGGCTGGATGTCGCACGACGTCGGCCTGGAGCCCACGGCCCAGAAGTACTTCGTCATCGCCGCACACGCCGCACGCGAGGGCGGTGACCGGCCCCGGGCGGGCGAGGCCCTGTCCCGGGCGGCCCGCCAGATGGTGCACCTGGGCAAGCCCGACGAGGCCCTGGACCTCATGAAGCTCGCCCAGTCCGGCTCCGGCGAGCAGGTACTGCCGCGCACCAAGGCCATGCTCTACACCATCGAGGCATGGGCGCAGGCCTCGATGGGCAAGGGGCAGGCGATGCGCCGCACCCTGGGACGGGCCGAGGACCTCTTCGTCTCCGACAAGGCGGACGTGCCGCCCCCGGACTGGATGCAGACCTTCAAGGAGGAGGACCTGTACGGCATGCAGGCCCTGGCCTACCGGACGCTCGCCGAGTTCGAGCCGGGGGCCGCCGCGCACGCGCAGCACTACGCGGACAAGGCGCTGGCCCTCAGGATCGACGGCCGGCAGCGGTCGAAGATCTTCGACTATCTGTCGATGGCCTCCGCCTGCTTCATCGCCGACGACCCCGAGCAGGCCGACCGGTACGCCCGCCTCGCCCTGGTCTCGATGGGGTCCAACTCCTCCCAGCGCACCTGGGACCGGCTGCGCCAGATGTACCGGCTCACCGCCGAGTACGCCGGCTATCCGAAGATCCAGGAGCTGCGCGAGGAGATCAAACTGGCGCTGCCCAAGGGCAAGTCACCGAAGGGGAAGGGACCGGACGGCACCGTCGCGCCCGCCTAGGGCGTCACCCGGGCCACCAGGACGCAGGCGTCCCGACGACCCGGCGACTCACCGAGTTCACACATCACGATCCGTACGGCGTCCTGTGCCGAGTCCGCTCCGGTGAGGCGGGGGGCCAGCGAGAGGAGGTGCTCCACGGCGTCCGGCTCGAGTGCCCCGGTGTGCAGAAGCAGCAGGTCGCCCGCCTCGAGGGGTGCCTCGGCCTGCCCGGACGGCCCGTCCTGCCCGGGCAGCTCACGCCCCGTCCCGCCGCGGAACAGCAGCGGGGCGGGGCCTCGGGCGTGGGCCCACGTCAGGGTGCGGGTGAGCGGCCGGTAGCCGCAGTACACGCCGGCGCGCACCGGCGGCAGGGCGGTCGCCCCGCCCCATGCGCCGAGCCGTTCCCCGAGCCGCGCCGGCCGGGTGCCGGCCAGCGCCAGAGCGCGCAGGGCGCCGATGACCACCGCCGGCCCGTGCGCCTCGGCCCCCGGGTCCTCGAAGTCGCCCACGGTGAGGAGGGTTTCGCCGTCGGTGCCCAGTGAACAGGCGTCGTACCAGCCGCCGTACCGGGACCGGCCCGCCGTCGATGCGGACGGGAGGTGGGCGGCGGCCAGGGCCAGACCGGGCCGTCCCTCGTCCGGGAACCGCAGGAACTCGTGCCAGGGCGGCGGCGGAGGTCGCCGGAGCGAGTCACGGGTCTC
Organism: Streptomyces sp. CCM_MD2014; assembly: GCF_000772045.1. Classification (GTDB taxonomy): domain Bacteria; phylum Actinomycetota; class Actinomycetes; order Streptomycetales; family Streptomycetaceae; genus Streptomyces; species Streptomyces salinarius. The sequence goes on from NZ_CP009754.1 coordinate 7,777,386, forward strand.
GCTCACCGCCCGCTGGCTGCGGCGCAGTTCGCTGACGTCCCGCAGCACCGCCCACATCGACGCCGTGCTGCCGTCGGCGTCGAGGACGGGCTCACCCATCATGTGCACGGTGCGTACGGCCCCGTCGGGGTGCACGACGCGGAACTCGCCGTCGATGGGGCGGCCGTCGACGAGGCAGTCGGTGACCATCGCGGTCAGTTTCGGGCGGTCCTCGGCCAGGACCAGGGAAGGGAGTTCGTCCAGGCTCAGCGGGACCGACGCGGGGTCGCGGCCCAGGATGTGGAAGAGCTCCCCGGACCACTCCGCCTCGTCCGTCAGCAGGTTCCACTCCGCGCTGCCGACCCGGCTGAGCAGCGAACCGGGGCGTGGCGCGGGCGCCGGACCGTCCCGCAACTGGGCCAAGTGGGCGTCAAGGTCCGTGAGTTGGTGCAGCGCCAGGTCGTACAGCGCGCGCTGCCAGCGCCCCCGGGGGTCCGCCGCGTCCTCCTGGCTGTCCCGCCGTACCGCGTCCACGTCGCCCCGCAGCCGCCGGGCCTGCGATATGAGCGCCTCGACCGAGCCGTTCCCCGGTGGCTGGGCGGCCGGGTGGTCCGCGGAGAGATGGGACGACATGACGCACTCCGATGTGCTGACGGTACGACCAAGGCGGAACCGAGGCGGGCGGAAGGACCGTTATGACTGTTGCACAGCCCGCCACGCCCCGTAAGGGATTTGGCAACACACGATACGGTGGTGCTTCCGGCATATGCCACAGTCTTCCCGGAGTGACGTGCCTACGCATTCGGCGTGCCCGGGTCCAGGGGCAAGTCGTAGGCGTACTACGCGACTTGGGGAGGGTCCGGACCCCGGAGCGTCGTCGCCCTGGAGTTCGACGAACCCGTGTTCTATGCCGGAGTCCGGAGGGCCGGGCGGGGTGCCAGTTCGACGGGCGTGCGCGCGCCCGTCTCCAGGGATCGGACCCCGGCCTCGGCGACCGCGGCGGCGGCGTAGCCGTCCCAGGTGCCGGGCCCGGTGACCCGGCCCTGCCGGGTGGCGTCCACCCAGCTCTGCACCTCGCGGTCGTAGGCGTCCGCGAACCGCACCAGATAGTCCTGCGGCACCTCCTCCCGCGCGCCGCCGGCCGCCGTCACCACCATGGTGTGCGCCTCGCCGATCCGGGCGCTGCCGGACTCGCAGACGGCCTCGCACCGCACCTCGTAGCCGAAGCCGCAGTTGACGAAGACCTCCACGTCCACCACGGCGCCGCCCTCGGTCTCGAAGAGCACGAACTGAGGATCGAGCAGGCCTTCGGGCGCACCCGCCGACGGGCGCGGACGCAGCACCGTGACGGCACTGATCTCCTGGCCGAGCAGCCAGCGGGCCGCGTCGATCTCGTGCGACACGGAGCTGTTGACGAGCATCGCCGAGGTGAAGTGCGGCGGAGAGGAGACGTTGCGGTGCACGCAGTGCAGCATCAGCGGCCGGCCCAGCCGTCCGCCGTCCAGCAGGGACTTGAGCTGCCGGTACTCGGCGTCGTACCGCCGCATGAACCCGATCTGCGCCAGCCTCCGGCCGAGACGTGCCTCGGCCTCCACCACGCGCAGCGCGCCCGCGCTGTCCGGCACCATCGGCTTCTCGCACAGGACCGGCAGCCCCCGCGCGAAGGCGGCCCGCAGCGCCTCCTCGTGCGCCTCGCCGGGCGAGGCGATCAGGACGGCCTCGACGCCCGGCGCGTCCAGCGCGGCCTCGGCCTCCGTGTGCACGAAGACCCCGTCGATGCCGGCCACGGCCTCCTTCGCCCGCTCGGCCTCGGGATCCGCCACCGCGGCGACCCGGGCGCCGCTCACCACCCGGTCCAGGCGTCGTACGTGGTCGGCACCCATGTGGCCCGCGCCCAGGACCGCCACACCCAGAAGTTCACTCACGCCGCACCCGCTCCTTCGCCGTCCGCCGCACCCGCGAGCAGCGGGTACGTGTACGGCGAACAGGCTTTCACGCCCGTCAAGAGTCACGGGAGGGCCGGTTCCCGGGTGCGGTGCGGGCGTCAGTACCGCAGCACGCCCGCGATGCCGTCCGCGTCCCCGAGCGTGCCGTCCGGCACGAAGCGCACCTCGGCGCCCGTCTCCAGGCACTGCTCGACGATCTCGTCCACGATGTCCTCCCGGGCGTCGAGATCGCCGTCCTCCGCCGGGAGCAGGTGCTCGCCGTCGTCGCGCATCGTGACCTTGAAGTTCTCCTCGACTGCCAGCAGGCGGACGCGGCCCGTGCGGGCGCTCTCCCACAACTCGTCGACCCCGGCCGCGAAATCCTTGCGGCCGCGCGCCGCGTCCAGTTCCCTGGCCAGCGCCCGGACCGCCCCGCGCGCCTCGTCCTCGAGCACCGGCCGCACCGCCTGCCACACCGCCTCGGCGGAACCGTGCGCGAGCCCGCCGTGCGGGACGAGCACCGCCTGTGCGGCGAGTGCGCCCGCCTCGTCGAACAGGGAGAGGGCCGGTTCGGGACCGGTGACGTACAGCGGACGGGGGTGCGTGCGCAGCACCTTGCCCATCGCGGCGTCGGCGTCGCGCAGGAACCTGCGGGTGCCCTCGTCCCGGAACGTGCTCGGCGCGTCGCCGATCCGCTCCTGGCGTTCGGGGTCGAAGTCCTCCGCGGGCCGGTCCAGCGGGAAGCCTCCGAGGTGCTCCTCCACGACCCGGCCCGCACCGCCGCTCCAGAGCTTGACGCGGTCGGCGGCGACCGACAGGACCCAGAACGGCCGCTCCGCGGCCTGCGCGGCGACGAGGTTGCGGGTCAGGAAGGTGTCCGAGAGGACCACCCGCTCGGGCACGGAACGGCTCAGCGTCCAGACCTGGTGCTCGCCGGGGGCGGCGAAGATGGCCAGACCGTCCTCGGCGTACGTCAGGTCGACCTCGGCCATGGCCCGGTCGAGTTCGCGGGACACCTCCGCGCGGCGGTCGCGGCTGACCGACGGATCCTCCTCCAGTTGCTTCTTGGCGGCGGCGACCGCGTTGCGCAGCCGGACCCGGTCCTGGGCGTTGTCCGGTTCACGGCGATGCGTCGGCGTCAGAACGGACACGGCCGGGTACGGGCGGGGGCGCCGCAGCCCGGCGAGGGTGGCGGGACTCAGATCGTGCTCCATGTCAGCACGATAGGACGCATGGGCATATCGGGCATTCGGAGCGGGCGGCCGCTCAGCGCGACCCTTCGCCGGCGGACTCGGGGCCGCAGGAGCTGCCGTCGGGCGGGAGGGAGCCGTACAGCAGGAAGTCGTCGACCTTGCGGTGCACGCACTCGGAGGACGCGTAGCCGGTGTGGCCCTCGCCCCGGTTGTCCAGGACGACGGCGGAGGGGCCGAGCCGGTCGGCCGTCTCCGTCGTCCAGCGGTACGGCGTGGCCGGGTCGCCGCGGGTGCCGACCAGCAGCATCTTCGCGGTGTCGAGGTCCTTCACCTCGTCCCGGATGTAGTCCGTTCCCTTGGGCCGGCCGTAGCACATGAGCACCTGGGTGAGCCGGTAGCGGCCGAAGACCGGCGAGGCCTCCTCGTACCGCGCGCGCAGTCGTCCGAGGGACGCGGTGACCTGGGCGGCGGTGGGGCGGTCGGGGTCGTCCGCGCAGTTGATCGCCATCAGGGCGGCCGGGAGGTTGTCCATGGGGACGTCCTCCTCGGCGGTGAGTCCGGCGCCGCCCTTGTCCTCCGGGGCCGGTGCACGGACCGGCGCACGGACCGGGAAGGTGACGCCGCCGGACGAGAAACTCTCCAGGCCGCCGGTGTCACCGGCCTCCAGCAGCTGCGCGAGCGCCCGCTCCAGCGAGGGCCACAGCTCCCGGCTGTACAGCGCCTGACCGATCGCGCCGACCATGTCCTGCCCGGTGAACGGCTCGCCGAAGGCCGACGGCACAGGGTCGGAGTCGAGGGAGCCGACGAGCCGCACGACCTGGTCCCGGGCGCTGCGGGCGTCCTGGCCGAACGGGCAGGCGACGTCCTCGACGCACCAGTCGAGGAAGTTGTCCAGCGCGGTCTGCTGCCCCCGTGCGCCGGCCAGTCCCTGCTCGGTCAGCGGTTCCGTCAGCGTGTCCACGCCGTCGAGCACCATCCGGCCGACCTTGTCAGGGAACTGGGCCGCGTACACCGCACCCAGCCGCGTCCCGTAGGAGAAGCCCAGGTAGTTGAGCCGGTCGTCGCCGAGCGCCCGGCGCATCACGTCCATGTCGCGCGCGGCGTCGACCGTGCCGATGTGGGGCAGCACGGGACCGGAGTACTTGACGCATTCGGCCGCCGCGTCCCGCAGCCGCTTCAGCGCCTCGTCCGGGTCGGCCGTTCCCTCGTCGCTGTCCGTCGCCTCCATGATCTTCAGGGTGGCCGGTCCGCAGGAGACCGGCGAGGAGCGGCCGACGCCGCGCGGATCGAAGGTCACGACGTCGTAGCCGTTGGTGAGGTGCATGAACTCGTTGCCGCCGACGGCGAGTTCGTTCACACCGGAACCGCCGGGGCCCCCGAAGTTCAGCAGGACCGAGCCCCGGGAGTGGCCGGTCGCCCGGTAGCGGGCGAGGGCGATGTCGAGGGTCCTGCCCTCGGGGCGCGCATAGTCGACGGGGACGGTGACCTTGCCGCACTGCAGGTCCTTCGGCATCTCCGTGCCCTCGCACGCCGACCACTTGATCTTCTGGTCGTAGAACCCGGACAGACCGGATCCGGCATCCCGCACGGCCGCCGAGTAAGCCGTGGTCGCGGCGTTCGCGGCGTTCGCGGCGGGCAGTCCCGTACCCAGCAGGGCCAGGCCGAGCGCCCCGGTGACCGCGCAGCGCCGGACCGAGCGCCGAGTCTCCAGCTTGGCCTGCATCGATGCCTCCCGGGCGCCCCGTCGCGGACCGGTGGCCGGCGCCCTCGCTCACCATAAGCGGGCTTCGCACCCGGCGCCTCCGGGCGGCAGGGCACCGGTCGGTGCACCGCTTGTTCGATGAACCGCCCACTCGATGGGGTGAAAGACCGATAAGCCATAACTCGGATGGTGCGCCCGCGGTTTAACCGGTGCGGGCGAACGCCCGCGACCATGTCTGGAAGGCAGGGAACCTCATGAGAAGGGTTACCCGAAACGGTGTGTTCGCCGTCGCCGCGTCGGGCGCGCTCGCCGTGACGATGCCGGCGTACGCGGCGTTCGCGTCCGACGGTGCCGGCGCCGACGGATCCGCGGCCGGCTCCCCGGGGCTGGTCTCCGGCAACACCGTTCAGCTCCCGGTGGACGTGCCGGTCAACGTGTGCGGCAACACCGTGAACGTGGTGGGGCTCCTCAACCCGGCCGCGGGCAACGGCTGCGCCGACACCGGGGAGAAGCAGGCGCCGCGCCCGGGCGCGGCGGGCCGTGCGGCAGACACTTCGGACGGTACGTCCGGGAGCGCCTCCGGCGGCACGTCGGGCGGCGCGGTGGCCGAGGCACGCGCACAGGATTCGCCGGGTGTGCTCTCCGGCAACGGCGTGCAGCTGCCGGTGCACCTCCCGGTGAACGTCAGCGGCAACAGCGTTAACGTGGTCGGCGTCGGCAACCCGGCCGTCGGCAACGAGTCGGTGAACGGCTCCGGCGACCACCCGGAGCCCGTCCGGCCCCCGGCCCGGCCCGAGCCGTCCGCCCCCGAGGAGGAGCGCACCGGGCCCGAAGCGTCCCCGCACGCCGCCCCGCCGCGGGAACAGGTCTCCCTCGCCCACACCGGGGCGGACGCGACCCTGCCGGCCCTCGCCGGCGCCGCCGCGCTCGTGCTGGGCGGAGCCGCCCTCCACCGGCGCTTCCGTCCGGGCGCCGAGGGCTGAACGTGCCGATCGGGGCGCCCCGGTCCGGGCGGGCGCCCCGGGTCAGTCGCGTCCCGTGTGGAAGCGACGGTGCAGGGCGTGGATCTCCTCCGTGAGGTGCGGCACCGGCCCCTCCACGGTCACGCCGGGCGCCACCTCCCGCACCGGGAGCGGAAGCACCGGAGCCGCCGGAACGCCCAACTCCGCCAGCCATACCCCCAGTTGCTCCGAAGAGGCGACGTACACGATGCGCCCCAGGCCCACCCACGCATGGGCGGCGGCGCACATCGGGCAGTGCTCGCCGGACGTGTACACCGTGGCCGCGGCCCGTTCCTCGGGGCTCAGCCGGGCGGCGGACCAGCGCGCGAGCTCGAACTCCGGGTGACGGGTGCGGTCGCCGGAGGCCACCCGGTTGCGGTCCTCGGCCAGTACCGTGCCGTCCCCGCCCACCAGTACCGACCCGAACGGCTCGTCCCCGGCCTCCAGTGCCTCGGCCGCCAGTTCCACGCAACGGCGCAGGTGGGGCAGTTCGGCGTCCTTCACGACCATGGTGCGGTCCTCCTCGTCGCGTGATCGTTTTCCACCCAGCCTAGGTCTCCGCGCTCCGGCGTTTCTTGCTATCGCTATTCGCTCGAGTTAGAGTCTCTAACGAAAGAGAATGGCAATAGCCCGTCGAGGCAGAGGAGCGTCATGTCCACCGCAATCCCGCAGTCGCAGGCCCCGCACACCGTCCTGGGCTCCGGCCCCGCCGGCACCGCGCTCGCTCGTGAGCTGGTGCGCAGGGGGCACCCCGTCCGGCTGGTGGACCGCAGGGCCGCGGGCCCGGAGATCGAGGGCGTCCAGCGGATCGCCGCCGACGTGAGCACGGTCGACGGCGCCGTGGCCGCCGTCCGTGACGCCGCCGTCGTGTACCACTGCGTCAACGTCGCCTATCACCTCCAGGTCGAGGTGATGCCCCGGGTCCAGGAGGCCGTCCTGGCCGCCGCCGAGGCGAGCGGCGCCCGGCTGGTCGTGCTCGACACGCTCTATCCGTACGGCGAGACCGGGGGAGCGGTGATGACCGAGGAGAGTCCCTGGAAGGCGACCAGCAGGAAGGGCCGGATGCGCGCCGAGCTGGACGAGCGCTACCTCGCCGCCCACCGGTCCGGTCGGGTCCGCGTGGCTCTGGGGCGCAGCGCCGACTTCGTCGGGCCCGGCGTTCTCAACTCGTCGCTGGGGGCGGCCGTCTTCCCCGGAGCGCTCACCGGCGGGGACGTCGTGGCCATGGGTGACATCGACCTGCCGCACAGCTACACCGCCATAGCGGACGTGGCGGCCGGCCTCGCCACCCTCGGCGAGCGTCCCGACGGCGACGGCCGCGTGTGGCACCTGCCGACCGCGCCCGCCGTCGGCACGCGCGAGATCCACGCGATGGTGGAGAAGCGGGTGGGTCGCCCGCTCAACGTCGTGGTGCTCGAACGGCCCCGTCCCTTCGGCCCGTTCGACGAGCGGATGATGGCCGAGTACGAGGAGATGTTCTACCAGCACACGGAGCCGCAGATCATGGACTCCAGCGCCTTCGAGCGGTTCTTCCGGGTCGCGCCGACGCCGCTCGTGGACACCGTGGACGCGACCGTCACCTGGTACGAGGCGTGGCTCCGCAGCCGGTAGGCGTCAGGCCCGTCCGCGACGGCCCTGGCGGGGCCGGGACCGGTCCAGCGCGGCCACGCCGACCGCGGCCAGGCCGATCTGGATGAGCCACTCGACCCAGTCGACGCCGTCGGTGTCGGCCACGTCGAGGGCCGACGCGATCCACGATCCGATGAACGCGGCGACGACGCCGACGAGAATCGTCCACAGCACACCGATGCGCTGCCGCCCCGGAACGACGAGCCGGCCCAGTACGCCGATGACGACACCGATGACGATGGCGCTGATTATGCCGTCGATCTCCATCTCCACCCCTTCGGTTCAAGGCCCCGCACCGGTGCGTCTGCCCGCTGCGAGCGGATGCAGTCCGCCGTCGGCCGGACGCGCGAGGGCCGGACGGAAGGCGCGAGGGCCGGACGGAAGGGGGCGCGGGGAGCCGGAGGGGTGATTGCCGAGGCAAGGGCGACGGGCCGGTCCGCCTGTGGCGGGACCGGCCCGTGCCGTCTCCTTCCGGTGCGTCTAGTGCCTGTGGGGGGCGCTCCGCGCCGCCGTACCGGCGCAGACCATGCCCAGGATCACGGCCAGTGCGCCGATGACCACGTTGTTCCAGATGACGCCGGCGTCCGGGTGCGAGCCGACGATCCATGGCGAGATGATCATCCATACGCCGATCGCGCACATGGCCCAGCTGAGGCCGTACATGCGCTCCGGGGCGCGGGTGAATCCGAGCGCCAGCAGACCAAGGGCGATGCCCACGATCAGGTTGTGGGCCACGAGTGGCGGCTGGCTGGTGGTGAAGTGGAGTATCCACGGGGACACGGCACAGTAGAGGCCGAGCAGGAACACCGGCCCGTCCACGAGTGCCACGTCACGACCACCGAGCATGCGCGCGTAGCGCGCTTGCATCTCCGGGGCATCCGGGTGGCTGGTGATGTCACCTCGGGGGTGCGAGACGTTGGCCATAAGTCGTCTCCTTTGAATTGCAGGGCCATCCGCTTCTGGTGCGGTGTGCGGTAGCGCCGCATAAGTCCATTGTGCTCTTATTCCATCCTTATGTGTAGTGCTGGAGGCCCGGCCGGTTCGCTTTGTCACGCCCCTGTGAAATCCGGGACCGGCAGCCGAGACGGGTCCGGTTCTCCTTGACCCCTCTCGGCCGCGGCTGCCACGATCGTCGGCATGACAACGCGACCGGACCTCACGCGGCGACGCCACGTCGACCTCGCGCGCGTCTCCAGCGCCTCCTGTCGCACCGCGGCCTGATCCCGCCGATCCGCCGCCTCGGCAACCCCCGGCCGCACCGCCCCGGCACCGCTCCGCCGGCAGCTTTCCGCACCGCCTGAACCCGCCCGCGCCGCGAGCCGGTCGGGCCCGGTGCTTCCCCTGTCCCAGGCGAACCACGCCCGCCCGCTCCTCCCGCAGGAGGCTCAGCCGGGCATTCCGTCGCGCCCGCATTCCCGAAAAGAGGACCCATGGCCACCGTCCTGTCCGTCTCCGGCAGTCCGTCCGCCTCCTCCCGCACCAACCGGCTGCTGCGCCACCTCGACGACCGGCTGACCGCGCAGGGCCACGAGGTGATTCCCCTCGACGTCCGCACCGTCCCCGCCCGGGCCCTGCTCGGCGCCGACTTCCGGCATCCCGCGATCAGCGAGGCCGCCGAGCTGTTCGCCCGCGCCGACGGCGTCGTCGTCGGCACGCCCGTCTACAAGGCCTCGTACTCCGGCGTCCTGAAGGCCCTGCTCGACCTTCTCCCGCAGTACGCCCTCACCGGCAAGACGGTGCTGCCGCTCGCCACCGGTGGTTCCACCGCCCACGTCCTGGCGATCGACTACGCGCTGCGCCCCGTGCTGAACTCGATGGGCCCGGCGCACGTCGTCCAGGGCTGGTTCACCCTGGACCGGGACATCACGGCCCACGAGGACGGTACGGTCACCGTCGCCCCGGGCGCCGCGGAGGCGCTCCACCACGTGGTCGACCAGTTCTCGGCGGCCCTGGCCACCCGCCCGGCCGTCCCCGCGCCGGCGCCCTCTGTGCTCGCCGCGGCGGGCTGAGCAGCGCGCAGGTCGGCCAACCCGGCGGGCAGGCAGCCGAGTTGGACTGGTCTACACCCTTGACTGGTACAGACCAACGCGGTTGAGTGTGCCTCCACACCCCCCTCCACGGCCGCCCCCACGCCGTGGCCGGCCCGGCCGGCACGTGCGCACCAGGTTCCGCTCCGCCCTGTCCCGGTACGGGAGCGGCCGTGCTCCGAAGAAGGAGACGAACCTGTGTCGAGGCGCCGTATATCCGCCGTGGTGACCGCGCTCGCGCTCGCGGGCGCCGTGCCGTTGCTCATGCCCGCCGACGAGGCGTCGGCCGCCGCGTGTTCGAGCTACCCTGCCTGGTCGGCCGACGCGAACTACAACGCGGGCGACGTCGTCCGCTACACCGACGGCAAGGCCTACATCGCCGAGCACGCAAACCCGGGCTACGACCCGCTCATCAGCACCTGGTACTGGGACCCGTACGCCTGTGACGGCGGCGGTTCGCAGACGCCGGTCGGCGACTTCGTCGTCAGCGAGGCCCAGTTCAACCAGATGTTCCCGAACCGGAACTCCTTCTACACCTACAGCGGCCTCACCGCCGCGCTGAGCGCCTACCCCGGCTTCGCCAACACCGGCAGCGACACCACCAAGAAGCAGGAGGCCGCGGCCTTCCTCGCCAACGTCAGCCACGAGACCGGCGGACTCGTGCACATCGTCGAGCAGAACACCGCCAACTACCCCCACTACTGCGACTGGAACCAGCCCTACGGCTGCCCGGCCGGCCAGGCCGCCTACTACGGGCGCGGTCCGATCCAGCTCAGCTGGAACTTCAACTACAAGGCCGCGGGCGACGCCCTCGGCATCGACCTGCTGGGCAACCCCTGGCTGGTGCAGAACGACGCGGCCGTGGCCTGGAAGACCGGCCTGTGGTACTGGAACACCCAGTCCGGACCCGGCACCATGACCCCGCACAACGCGATGGTCAACGGCGCGGGCTTCGGCCAGACCATCCGCTCCATCAACGGCTCGCTGGAGTGCGACGGCAAGAACCCCGCCCAGGTCCAGAGCCGGGTCACCAAGTACCAGCAGTTCAGCCAGATCCTCGGCGTCTCCCCGGGCGGGAACCTGTACTGCTGACTCACCACGGGTGTGCGACACTCCGCCGATGACCTCGGAAACGATCACCGCGGAGTCCGCGGGCACCTTCCGCCTCGGTGACCTGCCCGTCCGCCGCATCGGCTTCGGCGCGATGCGGCTGACGGGCAGCGCCGCCTTCCACCTCGGCACCCCGAGCGACCGCGAGCGCTCCCTCGCCGTCCTGCGCCGGGCGGTCGAACTCGGCGTCAACCACATCGACACCGCCGCCTTCTACTTCTCCTCCCTGCGGTCCGCCAACGAACTGATCAACACCGCGCTCGCCCCCTACGCCGACGACCTGGTCGTCGCCGCCAAGGTCGGCCCGTACCGCGACTGGTCGGGGGAGTGGGGCACCTCCGCCCGCCCCGAGGACCTGCGCGCCCACGTCGAGGAGAACCTGCGCCAGCTCGGCCGCGACCACCTCGACGTCGTCTACCTTCGCCGCATGCGGCAGGAGTCGATCGCCGAGCACTTCGGCGCCCTGGCCGAGCTGCGCGAGGCCGGTATGATCCGCCACCTCGGCCTCTCCGACGTGGAGCCCCGGCACCTCGCCGAGGCGCAGGCCGTCGCGCCGGTGGTGAGTGTCCAGAACCGGTACGGACTGGGCTTCCACGACCCCGGCACCGACGAGCTGCTCGCCCTCTGCCGCGAGCAGGGCATCGCCTTCGTCCCCTTCTACGCCATCGCGGGCGAGGCCGGCCCGCGGGGCGCGGGCACGGCGCACGAGGAGGAGGTCCGCGCGGTCGCCGACGCCCACGGCGCGACCCCCGCCCAGGTGAGGATCGCCTGGACCCTGCACCAGGGCCCCCACGTCCTCGCCATCCCCGGCACCGGCAACCCCGAGCACCTCGCCGAGAACGTCGCCGCGGGCGCCCTCCGCCTCACCGGCGAGGAACTGGCGCGACTCGACGGCGCCCGCACGGGGTGACCCGCACCGCCGCGGCGCCGAGCTTCGCAGCCGGGAGCTGATGGGATCTGAAGGGATCTGAAGGGATCTGAAGGGATCTGGCGCATGTGGTGCCGGGACTTGGCGTCCGGGGAGTTTTACGTATAACCTCTCCCGTCAATCGCCCGTCCCGGAAGGTGCCGATGAGTCGCATCGCCCTGGTCGCCCTCGTCGTCGACGACTACGACGAGGCGATCCGCTACTACACCGAGGCCCTCGGTTTCCGCCTCGCCGAGGACACGCCCCGGCCCGACGGCTCCCGCTGGGTCGTCGTCGAGCCCGGCGTCCCGGGCGCGGGCACCGGCCTGCTGCTGGCCCGCGCCAAGGGGGAGGACCAGCGTGCCCGCATCGGCGACCAGACGGGCGGGCGCGTCGGGTTCTTCCTGCACACCGACGACTTCGCCCGTGACCACGCCCGCATGACCGCGGCCGGTGTGACCTTCCTGGAGGAACCCCGCCGCGAGTCCTACGGCTCGGTCGCCGTCTTCCAGGACCTGTACGGCAACCGCTGGGACCTGCTCCAGCCCGCCGCCCCCTGACCGTCCCCGCCCGAACCAGTCCCCGCCTTCACGCACAGAACCGCCGAGGAACCACCGCACATGTCATCTACGCGCATAGACGCCGAGACCCTCCGCCGCCTCCCCAAGGCGGTCCTCCACGACCACCTCGACGGCGGTCTGCGTCCCGCCACCGTCGTCGAGCTGGCGGAGAGCGTCGGCCACACCCTGCCCACCACCGACCCCGACGAGCTGGCCGCCTGGTACTACGAGGCCGCCAACTCCGGTGACCTGGTGCGCTACATCGCCACCTTCGAGCACACCCTCGCCGTGATGCAGAATCGCGAGGGCCTGCTGCGCACCGCCGAGGAGTACGTCCTCGACCTCGCCGCCGACGGCGTCGTTTACGGCGAGGTCCGCTACGCCCCCGAGCTGAACACCAGGGGCGGGCTGTCGATGGCGGAGGTCGTGGAGACCGTCCAGGAAGGGCTCGCCACCGGCATGGCCAAGGCGGCCGCCGCCGGGACGCCCGTCCGGGTCGGCACCCTGCTCTGCGGCATGCGCATGTTCGACCGGGTCCGGGAGGCCGCCGACCTCGCCGTCGCCTTCCGGGACGCCGGTGTCGTCGGCTTCGACATCGCCGGCGCCGAGGACGGCTTCCCGCCCGCCGACCACCTCGACGCCTTCGAGCACCTGCGCCGCGAGAACGTGCCCTTCACCATCCACGCCGGTGAGGCGCACGGGCTGCCCAGCATCCACCAGGCCCTCCAGGTGTGCGGCGCCCAGCGCATCGGCCACGGCGTGCGCATCACCGACGACATCCCCGACCCGGCGGCCGGCAAGCTCGGCCGGCTCGCCGCCTGGGTGCGCGACCGCCGGATCGCCCTGGAGATGTGCCCGACCTCCAACCTCCAGACCGGTGCCGCGACCTCGATCGCCGAGCACCCGATCACCGTGCTGAAGGACCTCGGCTTCCGCGTCACCCTCAACACCGACAACCGCCTGGTCTCGGGGACGACGATGACGCGGGAGATGTCCCTGCTGGTCGAGCAGGCCGGCTGGAGCGTCGAGGACCTGCGCACGGTGACCGTGAACGCGCTCAAGAGCGCCTTCGTCCCGTTCGACGAGCGCAAGGCCCTCATCGAGGACGTGGTCCTCCCGGGTTACGCGTCCGCGCTCTGAACGAGCCCGCGCGCATAGGCGGCCTGTCCGACGTGCTGGAGGTCGTCGGACAGGACGCTGACCAGCCGCACCGCCAGGGTGACCGGCGGATCCCACCTGTCGTCGACGACCCGTTCCAGGTCCTTCGCGGTCAGGGAGCGCAGGGCCGTGAGCGTCTGCTCGTGCACGGCGTCGTAGTAGCCGGTCAGCAGGTCCCCGGAGTCGACCCGGACCTTCCCGACCTCGGCGGAGCTGTGACCGTACCCGGTGTCCCGGCGGGGCAGGCCCAGGCCGAAGCGTTTCTCCCACCCCCCGGTGAGCCAGACCTGGTCGAGCCCGAAGGCGTCGGCGACGTGGTCGTCCTGGACGCGGGTGAGATGCCAGACCAGCCAGGCGACCGAGTTGGCACCGGCGGCGGGGCGGGCGTTCAGGCCGTCGGGTTCCAGACCCTCGACGGCGGCGTGGACTTCTTCCTGGATACGGCCGTAGCCCTCGATGAGGATGTCCTTCGCATGCATACGTCCACCATGGCGCAGCCGGCCCGTCCGCGCGCCCCGTTCACAGGCTCCCCGCGTCCAGCAGCCCCATCAGAGCCCGCGCCGCCGGACTGGTGGCCTGCGCGGGCGGCAGCAGCGCGATGGTCTCGTACTCCGTCCCGTCCGCGTCCTTGAGGGGCAGCGAGGTCAGCGCGGCGCGCTTGTGCCGGAAATGACGCGGGACCACCGCGATGCCGAGGTTCTCGTCGATCAGGTCGAGCAGCCCGTGCACGTCGTTCACCTCCAGCGGCACGGTCCTGCGTACGCCCGCCGCGGCGAAGACGGCGTCCGTGACGCGGCGCGGACCCCAGTCCGGGTGGAAGTCGACGAACACCTCGTCGGCCAGGTCGTGCGGGGTCAGCACCGCGCCGTCGGCGACGAGCCGGTGGTCCGGATGGCACAGCACCGTCATCGGCTCGCCGGCCAGCGAGACCGACCGCAGCTGGTCCGTGTCCGCCTGGGTGCGGTAGGCGAAGGCCAGGTCGAGCCGCCCCGCCGCGACCTCCTCCGCCAGCTCGCCGGAGCCCGCCTGCCGCAGCCGGATCTCCACGTCGGGATGGCGTCGCCGGAAGCCGGCCAGCAGCCCGGCCACCGGCACCCCGGCGATGCACTGCTCGGCCCCCAGGGACAGCGTCCCGCGCAGCACCCCCTGCACCGCGGCGACCGCCTCGTGCGCCGACCGCACCTGGGCCAGGATGCGCTGTGCCTCGCCCAGCAGCGCCCGCCCCGCCTCCGTCAGCGTCACCCGGCGGGTCGTCCGCACGAACAGCGGCGCCCGCAGTTCCCGCTCCAGGGCCCGGATCGACGCCGAAAGACCGGACTGGGACACCAGCAGCCGTTCCGCCGCCCGGGTGAAGTGCTGGTCCTCGGCGACCGCCACGAAGTGCTGGAGATGACGCAGTTCCATGATTGAGAAGCATAACCGCGCAATCCCATCGGATTCTTCTGTTGGACCACTGCCCGCAGGTCACGGGAGAGTGGGGGACGGTTCCGCCCAAGCCTCGAGCCCCGTACCTCGGGGGCCAACCCCTCTGGAGTCGCGTTGTACACCGCACACCCCGACCGCTACGCGGAGATGCCCTACCGGCGCACCGGACGCAGCGGCCTGAAGCTCCCCGCGCTCTCGCTCGGCCTGTGGCACAACTTCGGCCCGGACCGCCCCGTCGAGACTCAGCGCGCCATCCTGCGCCGCGCCTTCGACCTCGGCGTCACCCACTTCGACCTCGCCAACAACTACGGCCCGCCCCCCGGCTCGGCCGAGTCCGCGCTCGGCGAGGCGCTGAAGGCCGACTTCGCGGCGTACCGCGACGAGCTGGTGATCTCGACCAAGGCCGGCTACCTGATGTGGCCCGGTCCGTACGGCGAGTGGGGCTCGCGCAAGTACCTGCTGTCGTCCCTGGACCAGAGCCTGTCCCGGATGGGCCTGGACTACGTCGACATCTTCTACTCGCACCGCCCCGACCCGGACACTCCCCTGGAGGAGACGATGGGCGCCCTGCACACGGCGGTGCAGCAGGGCAAGGCGCTGTACGTCGGCGTCTCCAACTACTCGCCCGAGCAGACCCGCGAGGCCGCCCGCATCCTCGCGGAACTGGGCACCCCGCTGCTGATCCACCAGCCGCGGTACTCCATGCTCGACCGCCGCCCCGAGACCAGCGGCCTGCTCGACACCCTGGACGAGCTGAGGGTCGGCTCCATCGCCTACTCCCCGCTGGAGCAGGGCCTGCTGACCGGCCGGTACCTCGACGGCATCCCCGAGGACTCCCGCGCCGCGAGCGACAGCCCCTTCCTCAACTCCGACGCGGTCACCGAGGAACTGGTCGGCAAGCTGCGCACCCTGCACGAGATCGCCGGCTCCCGCGGACAGTCGCTGGCCCAGATGGCCCTGGCCTGGGTGCTGCGGCAGGGCAGGGTGACCTCCGCCCTGGTCGGCGCGAGCAGCCCGCGGCAGCTGGAGGACAGCGTCGCGGCCATCGGGAACCTCGACTTCGACGCCGACGAACTGGCCCGTATCGACAAGATCGTCAAGGGCTGAAGGACCGCTCGTGCGGATGCGAGCCGGGTCCCAAGGCGGTGCCGCCGCCTTGGGACCCGGCTCGCGGGCGTGCGCGCCCCGGCCTCCTCACGCCCCCTCGGGCACCCGGTCGAGGAAGCCGAACACCGATCGGATCCGGTCCTCGCCGTCCAGCGTGATCACGTCGAAGCCGGCGACCGGCGCCGAACCGTCGGCCTCGCTCACCAGCTCCCAGGAGAACCGCGCCGTGTCGTGGTGCCCGTCCACGGCGCCCGACAGCCGGAAGGAGAAACCGGGGAACTGCTCGTGTGCCGCCGCCACCACGGCCGCGATCTGCTCGTGGCCGCGCACGTCGGCCAGGGGGTCGGTGTAGCCCCCGTCCTCCGTCCAGGCCGCGGCGACCGCCTTGGTCACCGCGTCCGGGGCCGCGTTCCAGGCCTCGAAGTAGCGGGCGACGGCGTCCTCGTAACGACGGGTGGGTGCGGACATGGCGATCAGCCTCCGATGAGGTGGGTGTGCCGGCCGGGGCCGGACCCGGTCTCTGCGACCCGGTGCGGCCACCATGCCCGCCCCCGCGGGGCGGCGTCGATTACCTCCGAAGTCATGGCGGCGACGCGGCGTTTCGGCCAATCAGTGCCGTGAATATGCCAGGAGACTGGCCGGAAATTCATGGTGACAGTGGTTCAGTCGTGAACATACTCACCACTAGGGCCTCTCACACCACGCGACAGAGCCCTCACGCACAGCACACGAGCCGCACGGACGTCATGCCGGACCGGCAGGCGCGCTGGGTGACGGGGGAGGGCAGCAGTGCACGACGAGTTCCTGTGCCATGTCACGGCCTACGGTGTCTGCGACGGCCGCCGCATCGGTGTCCCCCTGGGCACCTACCGGGCGCCCACCCTCGCCCTGGCCCTGTGGTGGCTGCGGGACCGGGCGTCGTGGATCGCCGAGCGGCTGGACCCGCAGCCCGACACCCCCCACTTACCGCGCGGCGCCCTGACTCCCGTCGCCGACGACGCGCCCGACGTGCCGCGCATGCTGCGCACCTGGTGCGCCGACGACGTACAACAGGAGCTGGTCGCCGACGAGTTGGCCGCAGGGCATCTGGTGCGCGTCGCGACCAGCGACGAGACCACCGAGTACGAGCTGATGGCAGAGTCCGTGGACGCGCTGCGCATGCAGCGGGCCGCCCCGCCCCTGGTCGTCCCCGTCGCCTGACCTCCGCGACGCCGCATCGTCACGCTTCAGGACCGGACCCGGCCGGACCGTCCCCGCACCCACCGTGCGAGCAGCGCGCCCAGGAACCCGGCGACCAGCCCCCACAGCAGCCCGAGACCGACGGTGCCCCACAGACGCGGCCGCAGGAACAGCTTCCCGGCCAGCCCGCCGCCCAGGTCACCGATGCCGATCACCGAGAGCCCGTAATGGGCGGAGATCCGGCCGGTCAGGCCGATCATGAGCACCGTGAGCGCCAACGCGATCGCCATGTGCACGGCGAGCAGCCAGGCCGGCATTCCGGCCGGGGAGCGGGACGCCGTGAGGAAACCGGCCGCCAGGACCAGGACCGCCGCGGCGACCAGGAGCCACCACATCCGCCCGTCCTGCTCGGCCAGCGTGCCCACGTTCACGGTCGAGACGTCGGGCGTGCGCAGCACCTCGTCGAGCACGTGCGGCATCGGGAGTCCGAACGGTCCCTCGACCCGCCCGTTCCAGGTCGCTCCGAGGCCGATCGTGAGCGCGGGCCAGGCCAGGTTCGGCAGCCCGAGCAGCAGGACGGCGAAGGTGTCCGCGGGGTGGCCCCGCGTCCCGGCGGTCACCAGGGCGACCACGACGCCGACGGCCACGTATGCGAGCAGCAGCGCGACCATCGCGTAGGCGGCCGGCCGCACCGACGTCCGCAGCCGCAGCAGCCTTTCGGGCAGCGGCGCCCCGGGGGAGACCAGCAGGGCCAGGAGGAGCACTCCCGCCAGCCACAGCAGCCCGAAGAGGACGGTCAGCGGCACGTCGGTGGTGAAGCCGACCGTCGGGGTGATGCCGAACAGGTCGCCGAGGTCGCTCAGCAGGCCCTCCCCGAGGGAGACCTCGAAGGTCTGCCGCGCGGCGAACGCCGTCCCGAGGAGGGCGAGCAGCCACAGGACGGCGATCCGCGCGGCCCAGCCGGCCAGTTCCGGGACGCCGGTCACGGCCCGGTGGCGCAGCGGCCGCAGGAAGCCCCGGGCGATCACCAGCGCCCCGGTCAGGGTGACGGACAGCGGCATCACGGTCAGCCCCGCGTCGGTGGCCGCCAGCTCGCCTGCGTCGCCGGACAGTTCCAGGGCGCCGCCCACGGCGGTGACGACGGTCGCCACGACGACCCGGGGGAAGGCGTTGTCGGGCAGGTCCGCGGCACCGGCCGCCCACAGCCCGAGCGCGGCCACGACCCCCATGGCGACCAGCCCGGCCAGCACCGTGCCCAGGGCCTGCACCCAGCCGTGACGGGCGAGCGTCCGGCCGGACGGTCCGGGAGACGCGGGAGGCACGGGAGGTACGGGAGGTACGGACGGGGGGCGCTGACTCACGCTGCCACGCTAAGCAGCGGCCGCCGGGCACGCCCGCCGACAGGGCCGTCCGCGCCGAGAGACGGCCCCTGTCGGCGGCGTACGGACCGGTAATGGACCGGCGGGCCGTCGTCGTGGACCGGCCGAGGGCTCAGCCCTCCCGTACGACCAGGGCGTAGTCGCCGAGGCCCAGCAGGCGGCCGGCCGGCAGTTCGCCGCGGGTGGTGAAGAGCGCGAGGAGGCGGGCCGTCCGGGTGTCGAAGGCGACGTCCAGCACCGTGCCGTGCTCGGTGCCCGTGTCGACGAGGACCCGGCGGCCCAGCAACTCGTGGTGGGACGACGGCGCCGGCTCGGGCGCGGTGGCCGAGCGGAGGCGGACGGCACCCGGCCCGACGGTCTCCACCGTGTCCCAGGACACCTCCTTCTCCCGGCCGAACCTGCCGGCACGGAACCGGACGTGACTCACCGATCCGGACAGGGCGTCCACGGTCAGGGACGTCACGGTGCCGAGCGGTCCGCCGCCGTCCGGCACCAGCACCGGCAGCCCGCGCACCTCGGTGAACAGCATCACGGCAGCGAGCCCTTCCAGGGGCCGGGCACACCGCCGACCAGGGCGGTGAAGCCGGGCAGGTCGTCCGCGACGTGCCGGACGGCGTCCTCGGGCAGGACCAGGGCGCGGCCGGTGACCGTGAGCGACTCGCCGCGCGGCACGTACACCCGGCGCCGGTGCCGGGTGGGGCCCGGCACGAACCGCCGGCTGGCCGCCACCCGGAAGCCGACGACCCGTCCACCGGTGCCGCCCTCCACGACGACGTCGAGCACCGTGCCGATCTCCGTCCCCGCCTCGGTCAGCACCCTGGCCCCCAGCAACCGGGCCCGCAGGCTCTGCCGGTGCGCCGTCATCGCCGCCGCGTTCACCAGGCCGCGCCGGTCCCGGATCATCACCGCGTCGTGGCCCAGCGCGTGCACCGCCTGCCAGGGCAGGCCCTCCTTCAGCGGTCCGGACAGCAGGCCCCGTCCGGTCAGGGTGAAACCGGTGATCCGGCCGGCGGCGGCGTCGCATACGGTGTCCTTGACATGGGCGACGGCATCGCCGCCGAGGGTGACCACCGGCCGGGTGGTGAGGCTTCGTGCGGCCATCAGTTCGTTCATCGCACACCCTTCCCCACCCGCTCGCACACCCTTCTCGCACCCACGGGTTCCCCGCACGACTGTGACGATGCCCGCACTGCGAAGAGACGGGGACTGCGATGCGCGGCTCGGGGTACGAGGACAGGTGCAGCAGAGTCCGGCCAGTCCGGCGTCCGAGAGAGAAACGCATGACCGAGTACCTGGACGGGGCAGTGATACCGACTGGTTTCGACGTACCCGTTGAACCGCTGAGGCGGGCGGCGCACTACTCCGGTGAGCCGGGATGCATAGCGCAGGCACGTTCCTTCGCCTCGCTCTTCCTCGACCAGCTGAGGACCGAGTGGTGCGCCACGATCGGTCCCCGCGCCGACGGCGCGGTGCTCCTCGTGGTGAGCGAGCTGGTCACCAACGCCGACCGGCACAGCAAGGGGCCGTACATCCTGGAGCTGGAGGGCACGGGTACCTCGGTGACGGTGACCGTCTACGACAGCAGCGGAGCGGTGCCGGAGCGCTTCCCCCGGGACCCCGAGCGCGTGGGACGGCATGGACTGGAGATCGTGCACGCCCTGGTGGAGACGGTCGTCGTCGAACGCGTCCCGGTCGGCAAGCGCGTGCGCGCCGTGGTGCCCCTCACCGAAGGGTGAAGGGCACCGTCGTCACCGCCCCCGTGGGGCCGGGTCTCAGGCGCAGCCGAGCTCGCCCAGCATTCCTTCGCGCAGCCGGGTGATGATCCGCTTGATCAGCCGGGACACGTGCATCTGCGAGCAGCCGAGCCGTTCGCCGATCTCCGCCTGCGTGGCCTCCTCCACGAACCGCAGGTGGATGATCTGCCGGTCGCGCTCGCTCAGCTCCGCCATCAGCGGGGCCAGCGAGTGGAAGTCCTCCACGAGTCGCAGCCCGTCCTCCTCCACGCCGATGAAGTCGGCCAGGACCGACTCGCCGTTCTCGGGGCCGTCACCGGTCAGCGCGGCGTCCAGCGAGGAGGAGTTGTAGCCGTTGGACGCGATCTGGCCCTCGATCACCTCGTTCTCGCTGATGTTCATCAGCGTGGCGAGTTCGGCCACGGTGGGCTCGCGGTCCAGGCGGGAGGAAAGCTCCTCGCGGGCCCTGGCCAGCTCCACGCGCAGCTCCTGAAGACGCCGCGGCACGTGCACGGCCCAGGTCGTGTCACGGAAGAAGCGCTTGATCTCGCCGACGATGTACGGCAGCGCGAAGGACGTGAACTCGACCTCGCGCGACAGCTCGAAGCGGTCGATCGCCTTGATCAGGCCGATCATCCCGGTCTGGACGATGTCCTCCATGTCGTCCCCGCGACCGCGGAAGCGGCCCGCGGCGAACCGCACGAGCGACATGTTCATCTCGATGAGCGTGTTGCGCGCGTACTGGTATTCGTGCGTGCCCTCTTCGAGTTCCGTCAGGCGCCGGAAGAACTGGCGGGACAGCTGCCGTGCGTCACGCGGGGCCACGGCGCGGGGGTCCACGACGCCCCGCGGTGTTCCCTCACCCGTCCAGCTCCCGGCGGTCTTCTCGACGGCCTGCGCTTCCGGCCGGACCACGGCGGTCTCCATTGCCTCTCCCACGAAAGTCACGGTTGGACGTCTCCCTAGGCTTTTCCCGCTTGCGGGTACCCGGGTCGCGGCGGCACATGCCTCCCGTTTTCACGGGGGGCGCGATGCCCGCGCCGCGGCGTCTTCGCGGGGTACTTCGTACCTTCTCAGCGTAGTCCCGCCCGCGTCGCCCGGCACTCCGGTTCCCGCCGGGATTTCCCTGAGGGCAGAACGTCGCCCCCTTCCGTGATCCGCCCGGAACCCTAGGCTGAGGAGGTGACCAGCCACGTGCCGAACGAAGCCCGCGTCATTCCGCTGCGCCCGCAGGCCGCGCGCCCGGGGGCCCGTCCCGCCGCCCCACAGGTCCCCCCGGAGCGAAGGCCGCCCACCGTGCGCGAGCCCCTGTGGCGGGACCTGGTCGGGGACGTCCTGCGGAGGGAACGCCTCGAGCAGGAGCGCACCCTGAAAGAGGTCGCGGAGGCCGCCCGGATCTCCATGCCCTATCTGTCGGAAGTGGAACGTGGCCGCAAGGAGGCCTCCTCGGAGGTGCTTGCGGCCGCCGCCGGCGCCCTCGGCCTGAGCCTCGGCGACCTGCTGGCCCGCGCTCAGGGCGAACTCGTCCGCCTCACCTCCCGGCACACCGGCGCGGGAGCGCGACGGGGCACGCCGACGTCGGGCGCACGGTTCGACGGGATGTGCCTGGCCGCCTGAGAGCGCGCGGACGCGCACGGGCCGGAGCCC
This sequence comes from Streptomyces sp. CCM_MD2014, assembly GCF_000772045.1. Classification (GTDB taxonomy): domain Bacteria; phylum Actinomycetota; class Actinomycetes; order Streptomycetales; family Streptomycetaceae; genus Streptomyces; species Streptomyces salinarius. Next base: position 7,799,047 of record NZ_CP009754.1, read on the forward strand.
CGTCCGGAGCGGAGCGCCGGCCCGTGCGCTCACACCCGCGCCAGGCGCCGGACGAGCACCTCGTCGGCCAGTCCGTACGCCACCGCGTCCTCGGCGGTGAACACCTTGTCGCGGTCCATGTCCGCGCGCAGCGTCGCCACGTCGTGCCGCGTGTGGCGGGCCAGCACCTCCTCCACCTGGGAGCGGATGCGCACCATCTCCTTGGCCTGGAGCGCCAGGTCGGAGACCGTGCCCTGCCGGCCGCCGCTGGCCGGCTGCCCCAGCAGGACCCGGGCGTGCTCCAGGACGAACCGCCGCCCGGGGTCCCCGCCCGCCAGCAGCACCGCCGCCGTGGACGCCGCCTGCCCGACGCAGAACGTCGAGATCGGCGCCTGCACGAAGGTCATCGTGTCGTAGATCGCCATCAGCGACGTGAACGAGCCGCCGGGGGAGTTGATGTAGATCGCGATCTCGCTCTCCGGGGCCGACGACTCCAGATGCAGGAGCTGCGCGATCACGACGTTGGCCACGCCGTCGTCGATCTCGGTCCCCAGGAAGATGATCCGCTCCGACAGCAGCCGGCTGAACACGTCGTAGGACCGCTCGCCCTGCGGGGTCCGCTCGACGACGTTCGGAATCGTGTAGCTGCCCATGTCACAGCCCCATCCGCCGGCGGGTGGCGGCCGGGCGCACGTCCGCGAGGGACTGCACGACCCGGTCCACCATTCCGTACTCCCTGGCCTCCTCGGCCGTGAACCAGCGGTCGCGGTCGCCGTCCCGGGAGATCGTCTCCGGGGTCTGCCCCGTGTGCTCGGCGGTGATCCGCTCGATGGTCCGCTTGGTGAACTCCAGGTTGTCCGCCTGGATCTCGATGTCGGCGGTGGTGCCGCCGATGCCCGCCGACGGCTGGTGCATCATGATCCGCGCGTTCGGCAGCGCGTACCGCTTGCCCGCCGTGCCGACACTCAGCAGGAACTGCCCCATGCTGGCGGCGAACCCCATGGCGAGCGTCGAGACGTCGTTGGGGATCAGCCGCATGGTGTCGTAGATGGCGAGCCCCGCGTGCACGGAGCCGCCGGGGCTGTTGACGTACAGGCTGATGTCGGTGCGCGGGTCCTGCGCGGACAGGATCAGCAGCTGGGCGCAGACCCGGTTCGCGGAGACCTCGTCGACCTGGGTGCCCAGCAGCACGATCCGCTGGTCGAGCAACTGCTCGGCGAGCCGGTCGTCGAACCGGGTCGCGGGGGTGTCGCCGTCCTCGGCCCTGGGCGGTGCGGCGGGGGCGGGGCCTGCGATGAGTGGAGACATCGGCACTCCTTGTCGAGTCGTAGCGAGTCGTGAGGGGTGGTAGTGGTGGGAGTGGTGCGCGGCCGACGGCACCGCGGTTCCTCCACTGTCGGCCCGCCGCGGTCCCCGCCGGGCATTTCTCTGCCCGCGGCAGATTCGCCACGGGCAGAGCGATGAGTTCGGCGGCCCGCACCGGTCGGTACTGGTGACCGTGTTCCGCCCCCAGGAGGTAGTCATGAGCACCGACGGGTTCACCACGTGCCTGTGGTTCGACGGCGACGCCGAGGACGCCGCGCACTTCTACGTCTCCGTCTTCAAGAACTCCGGCATCGGCGCCGTCACCCGCTATCCCGAGGGAGCGCCGCAGCCCGCCGGCTCGGTGCTCACCGTCGAGTTCACCGCCAACGGCCAGAAGTTCGTGGGCCTCAACGGCGGCCCGCAGTTCCGGTTCAACGAGGCGATCTCCTTCCAGATCACCTGCGAGGACCAGGACGAGGTCGACCACTACTGGAGCGCGCTCACCGAGGGCGGCGGCGAGGACGGCCCCTGCGGCTGGCTCAAGGACCGGTTCGGCGTGTCCTGGCAGGTGGTCCCGCGCCGGCTCGAGGAGATGTTCCGCGACCCCGACCCCGCCAGGGTGGCGCGCGCCAGCAAGGCCATGATGTCGATGCGCAAGCTGGACATCGCCGCGCTGGAACACGCGTACGCCGGGGAGTGACCACCCGCCCGCACCGACCCACACCCACGTTCGCCAAGGAGGCGGCAGACATGGCCGTATCACCGGAAGGGGCCCCTTGCTGGGCCGACGCGATGTTCACCGACGTCGAGGGAGCCAAGAGGTTCTACGGCGACGTCCTCGGCTGGACCTTCGGCGAGTCGTCGTCCGAGTTCGGCGACTACACCCAGTGCTACGCCGACGGCAAGGCGGTGGCCGCCGTGGTCCCGCCTCCGCCCGGTCACGAGGACCAGTCCCAGTGGTGCCTCTACTTCGCCTCCCCGGACGCGGCGGCGACCGCCGGCCGGATCCGCGAGGCCGGCGGAGAACTGCTCCTGGAGCCGATGCGGGTCGGCGACTTCGGCACCATGTGCCTGGCCCGCGACCCGGGCGGCGTCGTCTTCGGCGTCTGGCAGGGCGAGAGGCACGAGGGCTTCGAGGCGACGGCCGTGCCCGGCGCGTACTGCTGGGCCGAGGTCTTCACCCGCGAGCCCGCGAAGTCGGACGCCTTCTTCCCCGCGGTCTTCTCCTACGGGGCCAAGCAGATGCGGGACGACCAGATGGACTTCCGCCTCTTCGACCTCGGCGGCGACCCCGTCCTCGGCCGCATGGCCATGACGGAGGACTTCCCGCCCGAGGTCCCGCCGTACATCAACGTCTACTTCACCGTCGCCGACTGCGACGACGCCGTGGCCCGCGCCACGAAGCTCGGCGGAATCCTGCGGTTCGGCCCGATGACCACCCCGTTCGGCCGGTTCGCAGCGCTGAGCGACCCGCAGGGCGCCTCCTTCTCGGTGATCGACGTCACGACGACCGAGGGGGAGATGCCGGAGGTCGCGGAGGTCTCCTGAACCACGTCCCGAGGCCCCGCCGGACCATGGCATGATCGAGCGCATGCGTGAACGTGCAGTGGCCGCGTGCGACGGGGCTTCGAAGGGAAACCCGGGCCCGGCCGGCTGGGCCTGGGTGGTGGCCGACGAGTCGGAGACCCCGGTCCGCTGGGAGGCCGGCCCGCTCGGCAGGGCCACCAACAACATCGCCGAACTGACCGCGCTGGAGCGGCTGCTGGCGTCGACCGACCCCGACGTGCCGCTCGAGGTCCGGATGGACTCGCAGTACGCCATGAAGGCCGTGACGACCTGGTTGCCGGGCTGGAAGCGCAACGGCTGGAAGACGGCCGCCGGCAAGCCGGTCGCCAACCAGGAGCTGGTCGTGCGCATCGACGAGCTGCTCGACGGCCGCTCGGTCGAGTTCCGCTACGTCCCCGCCCACCAGGTCGACGGCGACCGGCTCAACGACTTCGCCGACCGCGCCGCCAGCCAGGCGGCCGTCGTCCAGGAAGCCGCGGGCAGCGCTCTCGGCTCGCCCGAGCCGCCGCCCGCCCCGGACGTCCCGGCGACCCGCAAGGCGCCGCGCCGCGGCTCGGGCGCGGCACGCAAGAGCGGCTCCTCGTCCCGCACCATCAAGGCGAAGTTCCCCGGACGCTGCCTGTGCGGCCGCTCGTACGCGGCCGGCGAGTCCATCGCCAAGAACGACCAGGGCTGGGGCCACCCGGAGTGCCGCACGGCGGCCGCCGGGTAATCCGCGCCGGCCACGGCCGCGTAGCGGCGGCCCACCCCTCTCCCCTTGTTACTCTGCGGTCCCGAATGACCGTTATGAGTGCATACCAGGGGTGTGTGTGAAGGTCGCCTGCGTCGGCGGTGGGCCCGCCGGACTCTATCTGTCGATCCTGCTGAAGCGGCAGGACCCGACCCACGACGTCACCGTGTACGAACGCGACCCGGAGGGCTCCACCTACGGCTGGGGCGTCACCTACTGGCGCGGACTGCTCGACCGGCTCCAGGAACACGACCCGGAGTCGGCGCGCGCCGTCGAGGAGCACTCCGTGCGCTGGCGGGACGGCGTCGCCCACGTCGGCGACCTGACCACCCGGCACCACGGCGACGAGGGCTTCGGCATCGGCCGCCACCGGCTCCTCGCGCTCCTCGCCGCACGCGCCCGCGACCTCGGCGTACGCCTGGAGTTCGAGCACCCCGTGACCGGCGCGAACCCGCCCGCCGCCGACCTCGTCGTGGCGGCCGACGGCGCCGGCAGCGCCCTGCGCGGCCGGCACGCCGGCCACTTCGGCACCGAGATCACCGGCGGCCGCAACCACTACGTGTGGCTCGGCACCCCCAAGGTCTTCGACGCCTTCACCTTCGCCTTCGCCGAGACCGAGCACGGCTGGATCTGGGCGTACGGCTACGGCTACGGCCCCGAGGGCAGCACCTGCGTCGTCGAGTGCGCGCCCGAGACCTGGACCGGCCTCGGCCTGGACCGCGCGGACGAGGCCGAGGGACTGATCCTGCTGGAGAAGCTGTTCGCCGACGTGCTGGACGGACACCCGCTCACGGCGCGGTCCTCCGGCCGGGCGAGCGCCCCCTGGCCCGTCTTCCGCACCCTCACCAACCGCACCTGGTCCCGCGGCAACCTGGTCCTGCTCGGCGACGCGGCCCACACCACGCACTACTCCGTCGGCGCCGGCACCACGCTCGCGCTCGAGGACGCCATGGCGCTGGCCACGGCACTGCGCGAGCCGGACACCCCCCTCCCGGACGCCCTCGCCCGCTACGAACGCGAACGCCGGGCGGCCCTGCTGCCGGTGCAGAGCGCGGCCCGGCTCAGCGCACAGTGGTACGAGAACCTGCCCCGCTACATCCGCCTGCCCCCGGAGCAGATGTTCGCCCTGCTCGGCCAGCGGCACTCGCCGCTGCTGCCGTACCTCCCGCCGCGCCTGTACTACCGGATGGACCGGGCGGCCGGCCGAGTGGAGACGCTGCGCCGGCTCAAGCGCCGGCTGGGGCCCGTGCTCGCGCGCACGGTCCAGGCGCGCAGACTCGCCGCCGGCGACGGAGCGGGCCGTGCGGGGCGTCCCGGCGCGGTGCCCGCGCACCGGGGATGACAGACTGACGCCATGGACGAGCGCACTTTCGGCAGGTCGGATCAGCACGCGTCGGTGATCGGCCTCGGCACCTGGCAACTGGGCGCCGACTGGGGAGACGTGGACGACAAGGAAGCCCTCGCGGTACTGGAGGCGGCGGCCGAGTCGGGGGTGACCTTCTTCGACACGGCGGACGTCTACGGCGACGGCCGCAGCGAGCAGACCATCGCGACCTTCCTCGCGAGCAGGCCCGACCTGCACGTGCTGGTCGCCACCAAGATGGGCCGCCGGGTCGACCAGATCCCGCAGAACTACGTCCTGGACAACTTCCGGCAGTGGAACGACCGCTCCCGCCGCAACCTCGGCGTCGACCGCCTCGACCTGGTGCAGCTGCACTGCCCGCCGACGCCCGTCTACTCCAGCGACGAGGTGTTCGACGCCCTGGACACCCTCGTCGAGGAGGAGCGCGTCGCCGCGTACGGCGTCAGTGTGGAGACGTGCGAGGAGGCACTCACCGCGATCGCCCGGCCGAACGTGGCCAGCGTCCAGATCATCCTCAACCCGTTCCGCATGAAGCCCCTGCGCGAGGTCCTGCCCGCGGCCCGCGAGGCAGGCGTGGGCATCATCGCCCGGGTGCCGCTGGCGTCCGGCCTGCTGTCCGGCAAGTACACCAAGGACACGGTCTTCGCGGCCAACGACCACCGCAACTTCAACCGGCACGGCGAGGCCTTCGACCAGGGCGAGACCTTCTCCGGCGTCGACTTCGCCACGGGCGTGGAGGCCGCCGCCGAGTTCGCCGCGCTCGCCCCCGAGGGGTACACCCCGGCCCAGCTTGCGCTGCGCTGGATCGTCCAGCAGCCCGGCGTGACGAGCGTGATCCCCGGCGCCCGTTCGCCCGAACAGGCCCGCGCCAACACGGACGCCGCCAGGCTGCCGGAGCTGTCCGAGGACACCCTCGCCGCCATCCGCGACCTCTACGACCGCCGTATCAAGGACCAGGTCGAGAGCCGCTGGTAGAGGGCCGGCGGGCGGCGGCCCGCGGCCTCACGGCTCCAGGAGCAACTGCCGTTCCCGCTCCTGGTCGCCGGAGGCCGCCCCCTCGTTCCGCGCGCCGAAGGCGCGGGCCAGGGTCCGGCTCGCCGCCTCCACGGCCTGCGGTGTGCCCTGCACGGTGACCGTCACCGGCGCCGACAGCGACCCGCCCGTCGCCGGGGCGGCGTCCGCGCGAGGTGCGTCCGGGGCGTCGAAGGTCGCGGTACGCACCGTCGCCCCCTCGTCCGCGGGCAGGTCGCCGGGGGCCCCGAAAACGCCCTCCAGCGCGCGGACGATCGCCCGCGCGTCGTCGATGCCGCCGCCGTCGAACGTCACGGTGAGCTGAGTGTCGGACATCTTGGCCTTCCTTGCCGAGCCGGGGTCGTTCCCGGCCCGTGTAACCGTCCCCCGATCACCCAAACCGGGCGTCGCCCGCACGGACCGGCGCCTGAGTACGGGGATCCCGGGAACAGGGAAGGAGACGCAGACGGCGGTCGACGGGAGGAAGACGTGACGCACTCGGACTCGGGATCGGCTGAGGGACAGGCTCGGCGCAGGGGGCGCAACGAGACCGAGGAGGAGCGGGCCGACCGGATGTGGACGGAGCTGATCCAGGAGGTCCGCGTCGCGCAGATGGGCGTGCAGATCCTGTTCGGCTTCCTGCTCACCGTCGTGTTCCAGCCCAAGTACCAGACCCTCTCGGACACCGACCAGACGATCTACCTGGTCACGGTGGTCCTCGGGGCCGTGACGACCGGCGCCCTGATCGGGCCGGTGTCCCTGCACCGCCTCGTCTCCGGGCGGCGGGTGAAACCCCACGCGGTGCGGTGGGCGTCCCGGCTGACGCTGCTCGGCCTCGTGCTGCTGCTCGCCACGACGGCCTGCTCGCTCCTGCTGATCCTGCGCGTCGCGACCCACGACGGCTTCGTGCCCTACCTCGTCACCGGCGTGGTGCTCTGGTACCTGCTGTGCTGGTTCGGGATCCCGCTGTGGACCCGGCACCGCCACACGGCCCGCTGAGGCGCCGTCCCCCGGCGGCCCGGGCGGGGGCCCTCAGCCCTCGGCGGTCAGCGTGGCGAGGAAGTCGTCGACGCAGACCTCTTCCTCCCCGGGCCGGACCACCGTGTGCGTCTCGCGCAGGAACGCCTCGACGGCCGCGGCCCAGACGAACACCACGGCGCGGTGGCGCTCCCCGTCGGCCCGGTCGTCGCCGAGCAGTTCGATGCGCAGTTCGTCCCACATGCCCCGCGACTCGGGCCGCATCCGCACGTCGCCCACGCCGACCGGGCGGACGAGGCCCTCAGCGACCATCTCCCGGTCCAGCGTCCACTCGGCGAGCACCCGTCCGTCGTGGCTGAAGACCACGGTGAGGGCGAACGGGTCCGCCGCGTCGTATCCGAGGTGCGCGAGGACGGGAAACCGGTCGGCGGCGTCGCCCGCCTGGAGCTGCACGACCATGGTCCTGTGCACGACGGTGTTCACGAGAGCCTCCAGGGGGACGGACGTAAAGCCCTCTAGTACCCGGTTCACGGGCAAGATGCTCAGTCGTTCGAGTGATTCGCCCGTCCGCCGGTTTCGGCCGCCGGTCTCAGTCGCGGCCGAACTCCTCGCGCAGCGCGGGCAGCAGGGTGCTCTCCGACCAGTCCAGGAAGGCCGGTTGGGACTCCCCGCCGATCTGCACCAGGGCGATCTCGGTGAACCCGGCCTCGACGTACGGGCGTACGGCCGCCACGAAGGCGTCGGGGTCGTCACCGCAGGGAATGGACTCGGCGACGTCGTCGGGCGTCACGAACTGGGTGGCCTGCTCGAAGGAGTCGGGGTGCGGCAGTTCGGAGTTGACCTTCCAGCCGCTGCCGAACCAGCGGAACTGGGAGTGGGCCCGCTTGATCGCCGTGTCCCGGTCGGGGTCGTAGGAGACGGGCAGTTGACCCACGCGCGGCTTGCCCTCGCCGCCGTGCCGGCCGAAGGCCTCCAGCAGCCCCGCCTTCGGCTCGGTGGCGATCACCAGGTCGGCGAACTCGCCCGCCAGCTTGGCGGAGCGCTCCCCGGAGACGGCGATGCCGATGGGCGGCGGGCTGTCCGGCAGGTCCCACAGCCGGGCGGACTCCACGTCGAAGTGCGCGCCGCGGTGGTTCACGTGGCCGCCTCCGAACAGCGCGCGGATGATCTCCACGGCCTCCTGGAGCATCTCGTGCCGTACGTCGACCGACGGCCAGCCGCCGCCCACCACGTGCTCGTTGAGGTTCTCGCCGGAGCCGAGACCCAGCCGGAACCGGCCCTCGGAGAGCAGTTGCAGCGTCGCCGCCTTCTGCGCCACCACCGCCGGGTGGTAGCGGAACGTCGGACACGTCACGTAGGTCATCAGCGGGATGCGGGACGTGGCCTGCGCCGCGGCGCCCAGCACGCTCCAGGCGTACGGCGCGTGGCCCTGCGAGCGCAGCCAGGGGAAGTAGTGGTCCGACGTCACCGAGAAGTCGAACCCCACCTCCTCGGCGCGCACCAGATGGCCGACGAGTTCTCGCGGGCCGGCCTGCTCGGTCATCATCGTGTATCCGATGTGTGCCATGGCGGCCGAGTCCCCCGCGGGGCCCGAGGGAAAACCGGGGGAAACGGGGCGGACGGGGTCAGCTCCCGTCCTCCCGGAAGGTGCCGAGGACGGCGGCCAGCGCCCGCTCGTTCTCGGTGTCGCCCCAGTCACCGGCCGGGGTCGTCCAGCGCAGCGAGAAGCTGCGTCCCCCGCCGAGCAGGAAGCCGCGGCCGAAGGTGCGGACCCGGGCGCCGTCGTCCCGGGCCAGCCACTCCATGTCCGCCGCCTCGCGTCCCCGGTAGGTCGTGGCGCGGATGCCGCCGATCCGCCGGTAGCCGCCGGAGCGGGCGAGGCCCGGCTCCACGTCGTCGCGCCAGACGGCCACCGGGTCGTCGCCCGCGCGCCTGCTGTAGGTGACGGCGAGGGTGCGCGGGTCGCCGGACGCGCCGAAGACGATCCGGTACGCGCCGTCCGGCACCCGTGCGGTGTCCAGCCGCCGCCAGCCTGTGGGAAGGGCGACGGAGAAGCCCTCCGGCGCGTCGTAGCGGCGGAACCCGGCCGGTGGCGGGGAGCCGGTCGGCGAGGACGAGGCGCTCGCGCGCGGCGGACCGGCGGGGGAGGAGGGGGCGGAACCGGTGGGCGGTGCGGCGGGCGCGGAGGGGCGCTGCCCGGCGCCGGCGGCGGGGGAGGAGGGGCGCTGCCCGGCGCCGGCGTCGTCGTCGCCCGTGCCCGGGAGCCGGCCGGTGACGGCGAGGACGGTGACCGCGACCGTGACGAGGGCCAGGGCGATCCCGGCGACGACGGTCCCCCGCGGCCGGTCGCCGCCCGTGCTCCGGGCGAGGGCGTACCCGCCGCGCAGCCTGGGCCGGATCGCCTCGCCGGCAGCCGCGTCGGGATCCTCCGCCAGCGCCCGGGCGAGGGCCGCGCGCACCACCGGACGGGGCAGCCGCTCCCGGGAGTTCTTGCGCAACAGCCCCTGCACGGCTTGGGTGAGCGGACCCGCGCGCACCGGCGTGCGCAGCGGCAGCCGGTCCACCCCCCTCAGCGTCGCCTCGGGCCTGCCCCGGTCACGGAACGGCGGACGGCCCTCGACCATGGTGTAGAGGATCGCGCCCAGCGTCCACAGATCGGCCGCCGGCCCGATCCGCTCGTCGCGGGCCTGCTCGGGCGGGGCGTACGCGGGCGCCGTCAGCCGGGGGGCGAGGGTGGCGCCGGCCAGCCCGAAGCCGGTGACGACGACGGAGCCCTCCTCGCGCACGAACACCTGCCCCGGGCTCAGCTCGCCGTGCGTCACGCCGTGCGCGTGCGCCGCCTCCAGCACGGCGAGCAGCTCCAGGCCGACGCGTGCGGCCCGGGCGTAGCTGAACGCGCCCCGGCGGTCGAGGAGGTCGCCGAGCGGAACGCCGCCGACCCACTCGGCCACCGTCCACAGCGTGCCGTCCACGACCACCGCGTCCGAAACCGCGGCGATCCGCCCGGGGCACAGCGACGCCATGGTCTCACCGGTGCGGATCACCCGGCCCGGAGCCCGGCGGCCGGCCTCGCCGGCCTGATCCTCGGGCAGCGCGATCTGCGTGACCAGGCACGGACGGCCCGTCGTGGCGTCCTCGCCGGACCAGCAGACGCGATTCGTCTCGCGCTGGACGACCTCGAACAGGCGGTAGCGCCCGGCGACCAGCCCGTGTGGGGAGACGTGCGCCCTGACCATGGCCATCCCTCGTTCGCACCGTCGTTTCTCGGCTCGACCAGGGGTACGTCGAGGGGACCGGGGTGCGTTCAGCGAACGCGCCTTCCGGCGCCGTTTCTGACCCTTCTTCAAAAAAGGACGCGTCGTCGCGGGTCCGGCCCGGCGTCAGCGCAGTCCGAAGCGGTCCGCCCACCCCGCCATGTCCGTCACCGTGGCGTTGCCGCCGCACACCACGAGCCCGATCCGGGCGCCCTCGCCCACCCGCTCCACCACCCGCCGGGCCGCCGGCAGCAGGCAGCCGGCGGCCGGCTCGGTCCACACCTTGGCGTGCTCGGCGAGCGCGAGCGAACCCCGGACCGCCTCCCGGTCCGGCACCACGAGCACCTCGGTGACCAGCTCCGCCACATGGTCGTACGTCAGCCGCGAGACGGACGGCGCGCTGAGCGTCGTGACGACCGACGACAGCGGCACCGCCAGCGGCCCGCCCGCCGCCAGAGCCCGGGACATGGCCTCGGCGCCCTCGGTCTCCACGCCCCAGACCCGCACCCCCGGCCGCAGCGCCCGCAGCGCCGCCGCCACTCCCGCGATCAGCCCGCCGCCGCCGATGCTCACCAGCACGTCGGTGAGGTCGGAGGCGTCCTCGGCGAACTCCAGTCCCACGGTGCCCTGCCCCGCGATCACCACCGGGTCGTCGAAGGGGTGCACCAGGGTCAGCCCCTCCTCGCGGAGCCGGGTGACGAGTGCGAAGGCGCTGTCCATGCCGTCGGTGAGGCGCACGACGGCGCCCGCCTCCTCGGCGATCTCCACGGAACGGGCCGGCGCCGTACGCGGCATGACCACCGTGGCCTTCACGTGCAGGGCCGCGGCCATCACCGCCACCGCGATGCCGTGGTTGCCGCCGCTGACCGCGACGACACCGGCGGCCCGCTCGGCCTCGGTCAGCGACAGCAGTTTCGCCGTCGCGCCGCGCGCCTTGAACGAACCGGTCCGCTGGAGCAGCTCCAGCTTCGCGCTGACCGGGACGCCGAGCAGAGCGGACAGCCCCGGGCTGGGCACGGTCGGGGTGCGTACGACATGTCCGGCGATCCGCTCGGCCGCGGCTTCGATCTCCGTGATCGCGATCAAGGCAGTCTTCCTTCCGGCGCGGGCGGTGATCCGCGCCCGTTCGCAGCCTTTCGCGCGAGGCCCCCAAGGTCAACAAGTTCCCGGGGCGGAGGGTTCAGTGCTGCTGCGTCTTCTGCGGTGTCGCCTCGCTCGGCCGTACGACGACGAAGCCCTCCCCCTGGAGCACCAGCTGGACCGCCTCGCCCGAACCGCCGCGCAGCATCGAACCGATGGACTGCGAACGGTGCAGGGAGGTCGCCAGCCCCGCGGACCAGCCGACGATCGCGTCCGTGTCCACGTAGACCGGGTACTGGTGCGAGACCGGGATGACCAGCGGGTTGCCCTCGCACACCAGGCCCAGCCTGCCGTGGCCGGTGAACACGCTGTTGAACAGTCCGCCGCCGGCGATGCCCGATCCCTTCACGGTGGCGATGCGGTACGACAGCGACGCGTCGAAGCACAGGACGTTGCGGCCGTTGACCGTGAACTCGTCGCCCGGCTCGACCTCGACGATGAAGCAGTTCTGGGCCTCGTTGGCGAACCAGGCCTCGCCCTGCCCGCGCACCGCCATCAGCGGCAACCCCTCCCCGGTGACCGCGCGCTTGAGCATGCCGCCCACGCCCTGGCCCTTGCGCTCGAACTGGAGACTGCCCCGGTAGGCGATCATCGCGCCCTGCCGGGCGAGCATCTCGCCGTTCACCGCGTACCTGATGCACTTGGAGTTCTCGACGGTCATGCCCGGCGCCGTGGCGGGCTGCACCATGTGCTCGCTGGAAAAGAGGTCACCCTTCATGACGGCATCCTGGCCCGGAGCGTTCCGTTCCGCCAAGATCGGGCGGGACCGGGCTACGACGACGTGGCCTCCGGGGCGACGAGTCCTCGCCGGTGGGCGACCGCGACCGCCTCCGTGCGGCTCGCCGCCTCCAGCTTGGCGAGGATGTTCGACACGTGGACGCTCGCCGTCTTGGCGCTGATGAACAGCTCCTCGCCGATCCGGCGGTTGCTGTGGCCCAGGGCGAGCAGCCGCAGCACGTCCCGCTCGCGGGCGGTCAGCACCGCGGCGCCCTCCCCGGCCGGTGCCGGGTCCGTGAGGCGGCCGCGGCGGGCGAGGTCGTCGAGCCGCTCCCGCAGCACCGTCGCGCCGAGCCGGTCGGCCTCCCGGCGCACGGCGTCCGCCTCGGCGGCCGCCTCCTCGCGGCGGTCGGCCGCCAGCAGGGCCTCGGCCAGCCGCAGCCGGCACCGCGCGCGTTCGTAGGCGTCGCCGTACGTGAAGGCGGCCACCGCCCTCTCCCACGCCGCCGGATCCGGTACGTCGGCACGGACCCGGGACCACTCGGCCTCCGCCCGCGCCAGCCACGCCCGGCCCTCCGGGCCCTGGGGGGCGTCGTCGTAGCCGTGCGCGGCGGACCAACGGGCGTCGGCCAGCAGTTCGGCAGCCGTGTCCGTCCAGCGGGCCACCCCGGCCGCGTCCCCGGCACGGCGCAGCTCGCACACGGTGTCGGCGACCGCGGCCAGCGCGAGGGTGGCGAGCCGGAGGGTCACGGCGGGCCGCGTGCCCGCCTCGGTGAGCGCCTCGACGCTGGACCGCATCCACCGCACGGCGTCCTCGGCGTCCCCGCGCAGTGCCGCCGCGTCGGTCAGCACGACGGCCGCGACCATCCGCGCCATCCAGTCGAACGGCCCCTTCAGCAGGCTCCTGGCCCGGTCGGCCGCCCCGGCGTCGCCGCGCGCCAGCGCCACGTAGAGCCCGGGCCCGAGGGCGTGGCCGTCCACGGCCCGGCCCTCCCCAGCGTCCTCGGCGGACTCGCGCAGCACCTCGTCCCAGTGGCCCAGCGTGTACCGCACCAGCAGCCGCAGATACCGCATCTCCCGCGGGTACGGCGAGGACAGCAGCCCGGCGCGGCGGGCCCGGTCCAGTCCCTCCGACGCCCAGGGCAGGCACTCCTCCAGGTCGCCGGACTCGAAGCAGCCGATGGCCAGGTTGAACAGCGCCCGCAGCTCCACCGGCGCGTTGCCGGCCCGCCGCGCCAGCTCCCGTGCCTCCAGCAGCCGCTCCCGGCCCTCGGGGGTGGCGCGGTTGTGGCCCTCCAGGCTCGTCAGGGAGATCAGCAGATCGGCGCGGGCGTCGGTGACCCCCAGCTCCTCGGCGGCCCGCAGCGCCCGTCGGGCCACCCGCCGCGCCGTCTCGTTCTCCCCGACCTGGCGGGCCGTCGACACGTGGGTGGCCGCCGCCCACACCCACGTCGCGGAGGGCGGATCGGCGGGGATCAGCCCCAGCGCCTCGCTGCTGTAGGCGTACGCCGCCTCCAGGTTGTCGACGTCCAGGAGATTGCCGGCGAGGGTGTAGCGGACCCGGGCGGCCAGCTCCAGGTCCGCGTCCTGGCCGAGGCCGGCCAGCGCGGACCGGGTGAGGGAGACCGCGCGGTGCAGCTCACCGGCGTGCACGGCGGCCGCCGAGGCGCGCAGCGTGAGCGTCACCGCGTCCGGTCCGGCCGGCCGCGCGGTCGAGTCCACCGCCGTCCACAGGTCGAGGGCCGCCTCGACGTGCCGCAGCTCCTCGGCGGGCGCGCCGATCCGCTGGGCGTGGTCGGCGGCCTCCAGGGAGGCGGCGAGCGCCTCGGGCAGGTCGTGGCTCTCGCGGTAGTGGTGGGCGCGCTCGGCCGCGCTGTCCGGGCGCCGGCCCGGACCGGCGAGCAGCCGGGCGAACGCGCCGTGCAGCCGGGCCCGTTCGCCGGGCAGCAGATCGGCGTAGACCGCCTCCCGGGCGAGCGCGTGCCGGAACGAGTACGTGCCCCCGTCGCCGGAGACCAGCAACTGCCGCTCCACCGCCTCCCGCAGGGCCGACTCCAGCTCCTCCTCGGGCAGTCCGACGGCGTCCCGCAGCAGGTCGTGTCCCACCCGGCGACCGGCGACGGCTGCGGTGCGCAGCACCTGCTGGGCGGTCTCGGACAGCTGCTCGAACCGGATGAGCAGCACGTCGGCCAGCCCGCTGGGCACACCCGAGGCGGGCGTGTCCGTGGCGGCGACCAGCTCCTCGGCGTAGAAGGCGTTGCCCTCGGCCCGCTCCACGATCCGGCGCACGGTGGTGTCCGGCAGCCGTTGCTCCCGCAGCGAGCGCACCAGCCGCGCCACGTCTGCGTCGGGGAGCGGACGCAGCTCCAGCCGCTCCACAGCGGGCAGGCGCACCAGCTCCGCCAGCAGCGGGCGCAGCGGATGGCGGCGGTGCAGGTCGTCCGCGCGGTACGAGGCGAACAGCGCGAGGCGGTGGCCGGGCACCCCGCCCGCAGGCCGCTGGAGCACTCCCCGGCTGAGCAGGAACCTCAGCAGGTCCCGGGAGGACTGGTCGGCCCAGTGCAGGTCCTCGAGGACCAGCAGCAGGGGGGCGGCGTCCGCCAGCTCGGCCAGCAGGGCGGCCACACCCTCGAAGAGCCGCAGCCGCGAGGGCGCGGCGTCCGTTCCGTCGCCCGGGCCGCCGCCGAGCAGCCGCTCGGCCACCGGATGCCCGGCCAGCACCGGGGCGAACCGCTCGTCGGCCGCCAGCGCGCCGAGCATCTCGGTGAACGGCAGATACGGCAGGCCCACGTCGCCCAGGTCCACGCAGTGACCGGTGAGGACCGTCGTCCCGGCCGCGGCGGCGCGTCCCGCGACCTCGTCCAGGATCCGCGTCTTGCCGACCCCGGCGTCCCCGGCGACGAGCACCGCGCGGGCCTCGCCGGCGCGGACGCGGTCCAGTACGCCGGTGAGACGCGCGAGTTCGTCCTCGCGGCCGACGAGCGGGCTGGTGAGAGAGGTCAGCGGCACACCGCCCATCCTGACACGCGGGCCGGACAGCGGGCCTCCCCGTTTGCCGGCCCGCGGCCGGGTCAGCGGTGGAGGGCGCTCGCCCAGTCGGCCGGGACCCGGCCCGCCGGACCGGGTGACGGCTGGTCGTCCGGGTGGCTGGCGGGCGGGGCGAGGTCCGGGCCCGACGCGCGTACCTCGTCGGTGGCGTAGTCCCAGTACCAGTCCTCGCCCGGTTCGAAGCTCTGCACCACCGGGTGCCCCGTGGACCGGTAGTGGCCGGTCGCGTGCTGCCCGGGGGAGCTGTCGCAGCAGCCGACGTGGCCGCAGCTCGCGCAGCGCCGCAGGTGGAACCACCAGCCGCCGGCCGCGTCGCACTCGGCGCAGCCCGTACCGCTCGGCGGGACGGTGGGGTCGATTCCGGTGTCACTGGTCATACCGGCTCCTCGGTGGCGTCGACTGGATCGGTGGGATCGGTCGGATCGGTCGGATCGGTCGGATCGGCGGGATCGGCGGGATCGGCGGGATCGGCGGGATCGGCGGGATCGGCGGGATCGGCCGGATCCGATTCCGCGGCGGTGAGCGGCAGGAGCACCTGGAAACGGGTGTCGCCCGGCTCGGACTCGACGTGGAGGTCGCCGTGGTGCTTGTCGACCACGATCCGCCAGGAGATGTCCAGGCCGAGCCCGGTGCCCTCGCCCACCGGCTTGGTGGTGAAGAACGGGTCGAAGATCCGCTCCCGGACCTCCGGCGCGATCCCGGTGCCGGTGTCGCGGAACTCCACCAGCAGCCGGTCGTGGTGGAGCGCGGTCCGCACGGTCAGCGTCCCCTCGCCGCCCGCGTCGTTCACCGCGGCGACCGCGTTGTCGATCAGGTTGGTCCACACCTGGTTCAGCTCCGCCGGGTACGCCGGGATCCGCGGCACCGTACGGTCGTACTCCTTGACGACGTCGATCCGCGGGCCGATCTTGCCGGAGAGCATCAGCAGGGTGGTGTCGAGCAGTTCGTGCACGTCGACCGTCCGGTAGGGCGCCCGGTCGAGCTGCGTGTACTGCTTGGCCGCGTCCACCAGGTGCGAGATGCGGGCGGTGGAGTCCGCGATCTCGTTCATCAACAGCTCGGTCTCGACCGTGTAGTTGAGCCAGCCGACCGCTCCGGGCAGGATCTCCGGGTCCACGGCCGCCGCGACCTGCTCCAGCCACTCGGTGTCCAGACCGGCCTGCACGAAGGTCGGCGCCAGTTGCCAGCCCTGCTCGATCCCGTGGTCGTCCAGCCAGTCGCCGAGGGCGTCCTCCCGGTCGGACGCCTCCAGCGGACTGAGCGAGGGCGCCTTGGCGACCCGCTCCGCCGTACGCTCCTGGATCTCGATGAGCCCCGCCAGCGCGTCCCGGGAGAACGGGCCCTCGGCGATCACGGCGAGCTTGTGCCGCATCTTCGCCACTCGTTCCCGCAGCGTCGAGGTGGCCCGCACGGCGGCCGCCGCCGGGTTGTTCAGCTCGTGGGTGAGCCCGGCGGACAGGGAGCCCAGCGCCAGCAGCCGCTCGCGCTGCCCGATCGTGCGCTGGGTGTTCTTGGAGCCGAAGAACAGCCCCTCCAGCAGGTGCACCGCCATCGGGAACCACTCGCGCATGACGGCCGCGAACGTGTCCGCCGGCAGTACGAAGAACCGCGTCGGCTCGGTGACCCGCATCGAGTTGTTGTAGACCTGCGGGACCCGGTCACCGACGTACGCCTGCATCGCGCCCGCGTACACCCCGCGCTGCGAGGTCCGGTTGGTCTCCACGTCGTCCACGCCGACCCGGCGGGACAGGACGACCGTCCCCTCCAGCATGACGTAGAAGCACGTGGCGTCCTCGCCCTCGGTGTACACCGGACCCGGCTCGAACAACTCCACCCGGCCCTCGGCGCACAGCCGGCCCAGCTGCTCGGGCGTCAGCTTCTCGAACAGGAAGAGCTTCCCGATCTCCGCGGGGCTGCACGGCATCGGCCGGCCGCTCACGACTGCTCCAGGTAACGGTGGACGAGCATCACGGCCATGGCTCCCTCTCCGACGGCGGACGCGACCCGCTTGGCGGACTCCGCGCGGGCGTCGCCCGCCACGAACACGCCGGGGACGCTGGTTTCCAGGTGGTACGGCGGCCGGTCCAGCTCCCAGCCGGCCGGCGGCCGCCCGTCGGGCGTCAGATCGGGCCCGGCGAGGATGAAACCGCGCTCGTCCCGCAGCACCGTGCCGTCCAGCCAGTCGGTCAGCGGGGCCGCGCCGATGAACACGAACAGCCACTGCGCGTCGACGAGTTCGGTGGCGCCGCTGACCGCGTCGCGCAGCGTGAGCCGCTCCAGGTGGCCGTCGCCGTGCGCGCTCTCGACGACGGTGCCGCAGCGCACCCGGATGTTGGGCGTCTCCTCGATCTGCTGGATCAGGTAGTACGACATCGACGCCTCCAGGGAGCCGCCGCGCACCAGCAGCGTCACCGACTTGGCGCCCCGGGCCAGGTACATCGCCGCCTGCCCGGCCGAGTTGGCCCCGCCGACGATGTACACGTCGTGGCCCTGGCAGGAGGCCGCCTCGGTCAGGGCCGAGCCGTAGAACACCCCGCAGCCGGCCAGGTCCTCGGTGCCGGGCGCGGTCAGCTGCCGGTAGGAGACGCCGGTGGCCAGGATGACGCTGTGGGCGGCGATCGCCGAGCCGTCGGAGAACCGGACGACGCGCGCCGCGCCGTTCGCCTCCAGCCCGGTCACCTCGCGTGCGGTGAGGATCTCGGCGCCGAACTTCGCCGCCTGCCGCCGGGCCCGCTCGGTGAGCTGGCCGCCGGAGACGCCGTCGGGGAAGCCCAGGTAGTTCTCGATGCGGGAGCTCTGCCCGGCCTGCCCACCGGTCGCCGACCGCTCCACCAGCACCGTGCGCAGCCCCTCCGAGGCCCCGTACACGGCCGCGCCGAGCCCGGCAGGGCCGCCGCCGATCACCACCAGGTCGTAGAAGTCGGCCGTCGGCGTGGTCGCCAGGCCCACCCGGGCGGCCAGCTCGGGTGCCTCCGGCTCCACCAGCGGGGTCCCGTCCGGCGTGACCACCACCGGCAGCCGCTGCCCGTCCTGCCCGGCCGCGGACAGCAGCCGCCGCCCCTCCGGCTCGTCCGAGGAGTACCAGCGGTACGGCACCTGGTTGCGGGCCAGGAACTCGCGGACCTCCGACGACCGTGCCGACCAGCGGTGCCCGACGACCTTGGTGCTGGGCACCGGGCGGTGGTCGCCCGAGCGCCAGGCCAGGAGCAGGTCGTCCAGGACCGGATAGAGCTTCTCCTCGGGCGGGTCCAGGGCTTGAGCAGGTAGTGGTCCAGATCGACGACGTTGATCGCGTCGATCGCCGCGTTGGTGTCCGCGTACGCCGTCAGCAGCACCCGCCGGGCGCCCGGGTACACGTCGAGGGCCTGTTCCAGGAACTCGATGCCGTTCATCTGCGGCATCCGGTAGTCGGCGAGGATCACGGCCACCAGGTCGCCGCGCAGCTTCAGTTCCCGCAGCGCCTCCAGCGCCGACTCGCCGGACTCCGCGCGCACGATCCGGTACGTCGCGCCGTAGCGCCGCCGCAGGTCGCGCGCGACGGCGCGGGACACCCCCGGATCGTCGTCCACGGTCATGATGACGGTCCGTGTCTCCCCGTCGGCCTGTGCCATACGTCCCCCACGTCGAGCGGCCGGGTTCACGGCACGGCGTCCCCGTCACCGCACCGGCCTGAGCCCATCGTATGTTCGATCGCCGCGCCTCGCTCAGGCAGCGGAGGGGCGCCGGTGCCGACCGGCTCCCCTGCGCGGTGAGGGGGACGGCTTGGGGAAGACTGGGCGTCATGAACGACGCGACCGCGACACAGGGAGGGACCCGCATGACGCGCCCGATCACGGCCGGCCTGGACGGTTCGGAGGAGAGTCTGGCCGCACTGGCCTGGGCGGCGAGGGAGGCGGTCCGCCGCGGTGTCCCGCTCCACGCCGTGCACGCCTGGCGGTTCCAGGACCGGGGCGTGAGCGGCACGGTGACCCGCGAGACCCAGGAGGGGTGGGCGCGGGACGCCCTCGCCGCAGCGGTCGGCACCGTCACCGAGCGCCACCCCGGCCTCACGGTCACCACGGACCTGCGCGAGGGCGACGCCGTCGCGGCCCTGCTCGCCGCCGCGGCCGAGGCCGGGACGCTGGTCCTCGGCTCGCGCGGCCACGGCCCGGTCGTCGGCTTCCTGCTCGGCTCGGTCGGCCGGCAGGTGATCGCCGAAGCGCCCGGGCCGGTCGTCCTCGTCCGGGCCGGGGACGAGGCGAGCGCCGAGGCGGCCGGCCGCGAGGTCGTCGTGGGCCAGCAGGGCGAGCCCGAGGACAGCGCCGACGTCATCGGGTTCGCGTTCGAGGCCGCCGCCGCGCGGGGCGCCACCGTGCGCGCCGTGCGGGCCTGGGCGCTGCCGACCGTCTTCACCTACAGCCCGGGCTCCATGGCCCTCGCCGACGAGGCCGGCGGCCTGGAGCAGTACGAGCGCAAGGCGCTCGGCGAGGCGCTCGCTCCGTGGCGCGAGCGCTTCCCCGACGTCCCGGTGGTCGAGCACGTGGAGATGGGCAGCGCCGGCCAGGTGCTGCTGTCGGTGGCCGGGGGCGCCCAGCTGATGGTCGTCGGCCGCCGCGCCCGGCGCGGCGCCGTCGGGGCCCGGATCGGCTCGGTGGCGCACGGCGTGCTCCACCACGCCGAGTGCCCGGTTGCGGTGGTCCCGCACCGGTGAGCATCCGGCGGGGGAGGCCGTTCAGTCCGCCGTGGGCTGCAGCGTCTCCCGCGCCCTGGGCAGGATGTTGACGATGTAGTCCTCGACCGCCGTGTCCAGGCCGATGTCGTGCTGGGCCCGCTCGGAGAGGTACCAGCGGTGCTCCAGCAGCTCGTGGTAGATCTCCGCCGGGTCCATCGCGCCGCGCAGCTCCACCGGAACGGCGCGCACGGTGGGCCGGAAGACCTCGCGCACCCAGCGGTGGGCGAGGACCTCGGGGCGGGCGCCGAGGGGGTCGCCCGGGGCGTAGTCGTCCTGGGTGGCCATCCAGCTCTCCAGGTCGTTCAGCAGCCGCCTGGCCTGGTTCTCCTCGGCGTCCAGGCCGGTCAGGCGCAGCAGCTGGCGCTGGTGGTGACCGGCGTCGACGACCTTGGGCACGAAGGTGACGGTGTCGCCGTTGGAGGCGTGCTCGATCTGCATCTCGGCCACGTCGAAGCCGAGTTCGTTCAGGCGCCGGATCCGGCGTTCGATGTAGTGGTACTTGCCCGCCGGATAGACGGAGGTGCGGGTCAGCTCCTCCCACAGGCTCCGGTAGCGGGCGCATATCTCCGTGCCGAAGTCCACCGGGTCGACGGAGGGGTGCAGCGCCCCGGACGCCTCCAGGTCGAGCAGTTCGCCGCTGATGTTGACCCGGGCCAGGTCGAGGTCGTAGTCGCGCTGCCCGGGGCTCAGCCGGGGGTGCAGCTCCCCGGTCTCGGCGTCGACCAGGTAGGCGGCGTAGGCGCCCGCGTCCCGCCGGAAGAGCGTGTTGGACAGCGAGCAGTCCCCCCAGGCGAACCCGGCCAGGTGCAGCCGCACGAGCAGCACCGCGAGGGCGTCCATCAGCCGGTGCATGGTCGCCGGGCGCAGCGTGGTCTCGAACATCGACCGGTACGGCTGCGAGCCGCCCAGGTGCCGGGTGACCAGCACCGGCTCCAGCGCACCGCCGGCGGCGTCCGTGCGGCCCGTGATCACGGCCAGCGCGTCCACCGCCGGGATGGCGAGCCGGTCCAGGTCCCGCAGCAGCTGGTACTCGCGCAGCGCGGGCCGTTCGGCCAGCTCCTTGACCGCGATCACCTCGTCCCCGGCGCGCGCGTAGCGCACCACGTGCCGGGAGATGCCGCGGGGCAGCGGCACGAGGTACTCCTCGGGCCACTGCTCCAGCGGCAACTGCCAGGGCAGTTCGAGCAGGAGTGCGGGGTGCTCCGGATTGGTGGCGCTGATCTGCAAGGCCATGCTCCGACTCTAGAGCGCCCGCTCCCGGGCCAGGTCCGCGGCGTCCTTCACCGGCCCCCGGTGGAGCGGGCCGTGGCCGGGGAGCAGCAGGTCGCCCTCCAGGCCGGCGACGACGTCGAGCGAGGCGACCGCGCGCGTGCGGTCGTGGTGGAACAGGTCGGGCAGCAGCTGCGGTCCCTCGATCCGTGAGATGGCGTGCCCGCTGACCAGCGCGTCCCCGGAGATCACCACCCCGGCGTCCGGGAGGTGGTAGACGCAGTGGCCGTCGGTGTGCCCGGGGGTGTGCACCGGTACGGGACGGCCGGGCAGGTCCAGGGCACCGTCCGCCGGGAAGGCCGCGGGCGCGGTCACCGGATGCTGCTCGGTGCCGCCGGTGCGCAGCACGTGCCGCATCCACGGCAGTACGCCGGGCCGCCAGGCGTTGCGCAGCACGGTGGCGACCGACACCTGCTGGAGGAAGTCCCGCCGGGCGTGCGGGACCTCGGCCTCGTGCAGGAGGACCGGGGTGCCGTGGGCGGCCCGCAGGTACTCGGCCGAGCCCAGATGGTCGTTGTGGGCGTGGGTGATCAGCACCGCCGCCACCGCCTCGGGCGAACTCCCCACGGCGGCCAGGGAGTCGAGCAGCGCCCGGCGGTCGCCGGGGTAGCCGGTGTCGACGAGCGTCACCGCGTCGCCGTCGGTGAGGATGACCCAGTTGGTGTTGCCGCCGTGCACCAGGTAGGTGCCGTCGGCCACTTGCCGTACGTCCGCGCTCATGGTCTCCCGCGTCTCTGATCGGCTGCGCCAGCGAGGGACAGCCAATCAGAGACGGGGCGTGTACGGCTGCCCGGCCTCAGCGCACGCCGTGCGGGCGGAACTGGACGCTGATGCGGGGCCCGGCGGCGCGGGTGCTCTTGGGCACGCAGTGCTCCCAGGTGCGCTGGCAGGAGCCGCCCATCACGATCAGGTCGCCGTGGCCCAGCGGGCGGCGCACGGTCTCGCCGCCCCCGCGCGCCGGGCGCAGCAGCAGGTCGCGGGGTGCGCCGACGGAGAGGATCGCGACCATCGTGTCCTGGCGCGCGCCGCGTCCGATCCGGTCGCCGTGCCAGGCGACGCTGTCCCGGCCGTCGCGGTAGTGGCACAGACCGGCGGTGGTGAAGGGCTCGCCCAGCTCCTCGGCGTAGTGCGCGGACAGGGCCTCGCGCGCCTCGGTCAGCAGCGGGTGCGGGAGCGGATCGCCCGCGCCGTAGAACGCCAGCAGCCGGGGCACGTCGACGACGCGCTCATACATCTCGCGCCGCTCGGCGCGCCAGGGGACCTCGGCGGCCAGCCGCTCGAACAGCGCGTCGGCTCCGCTCAGCCACCCGGGGAGCAGGTCGATCCAGGCCCCGGAGCCGAGATGGGTGCGGCGCAGCCCGTCGAGCGGCGCCAGCCGGACCTCGTCGGTCTGGTCGAAGAGCGAGGCCTGGAGATGCGTGGTCATGGGACCAGCGTACTCCTGTCTCGAAACTGTGTTCTATTCGCGCTCGCGGAGGATCGCGGAGGGCCGGGAGTCCTGCGGTCTCCCGTCGCCACCCCTTTCGATACACCGGTGTATCCGATACATTCATGCATCGAACTGAGCGAGGAGGCCCGGCATGACGGCGAAGGCGACCGGCGGGCGGGTGACCAGGCGGCGCGCGCGCACCCGTGCCGACCTCCTGGACGCCGCGTTCGCGGTGTTCGCCGCCAAGGGGTTCGGGCGGGTGTCGATCGAGGAGGTCTGCGAGGCGGCCGGGTACAGCCGAGGCGCCTTCTACTCGAACTTCGACAGCCTCGACGAGCTGTTCTTCGCCCTCTACGAGCAACGGGCCGGCCTGATCGCGGAGCAGGTGGCCGCCGCCCTCGCCTCCGACGGCCCCGGCCTGGACGTGCCGGCCGCCGTGGACCGGGTGACCGAGGCGCTGCTCCTGGACCGGGACTGGCTCCTGGTGAAGACGGACTTCCTGGTGCACGCCGCCCGCGACCCAAAGGTCGCCCGGACCCTGCTGGAGCACCGGGCCCGCCTCAGGCGGGCGATCGCCGACCGGCTCGCCCGGGCCCGCGGGCACACCGCCCTGCCCGCCGTGCTGGGCGACGTCGAGGGGGCCGCGCACGCCGTGGTGGCCGCGTACGACGGGGTCACCGTCCAGTTGCTCCTCGACCGGGACGTCGTCCGCGCCAGGGCCTGGCTGGGACAGTTGCTCACCGCGCTGCTCACCGACGGCAGCACGCGTCACTGACCACAGGGTCACCGACACAACAGGAAGGGACGGTCGCCATGGATGCCGACGTCATCGTGGTCGGAGCGGGTCTCGCGGGCCTGGTCGCGGCCCACGAGCTGACCAGCCGGGGCCGGAGGGTCGCCCTGGTCGACCAGGAGAACGCGGCCAACCTCGGCGGGCAGGCCTTCTGGTCCTTCGGCGGCCTCTTCCTGGTCGACTCCCCGGAGCAGCGCCGGCTCGGCGTCAAGGACTCCTTCGACCTGGCCTGGAACGACTGGCAGGGCAGCGCCGCCTTCGACCGCACCGACGACGAGGACTCCTGGGCCGTGCGCTGGGCGCGGGCGTACGTCGAGTGGGCGGCGGGGGAGAAGCGGTCCTGGCTCGCCGGGCACGGCATCACCTTCCTGCCCACCGTCGGCTGGGCCGAGCGCGGCGACCTCCGCGCCGGCGGCCACGGCAACTCCGTGCCCCGGTTCCACATCGCCTGGGGCACCGGCACGGGAGTCGTCGAGCCGTTCGTGCGGTACGCGAAGCAGGCCGTGGGCGACGGGCTGCTCACCTTCCACCACCGCCACCGCGTCGACCACCTGGTCGTCGAGGGCGGCGTCGCGCGCGGGGTGCGCGGCACCGTCCTCGCCCCGGACGACTCACCGCGCGGCGTCGCCTCCAACCGCGACCCGGCCGGGGAGTTCGAACTCACCGCACAGGCCGTGATCGTCACCTCCGGCGGCATCGGCGCCGACCACGACATCGTCCGCCGGCACTGGCCCGCGCGCCTGGGCACCCCGCCCGCCGAGATGGTCACCGGCGTCCCCGCCTACGTCGACGGACGGATGCTCGACATCACCGCCGAGGCGGGCGCCCGCCTGGTCAACCGGGACCGCATGTGGCACTACACCGAGGGCGTGCGCAACTGGGACCCGATCTGGCCCGGCCACGGCATCCGCATCCTGCCCGGACCGTCCTCCATGTGGTTCGACGCGCTGGGCCGCCGGCTGCCCGAGCCGTACCTGCCCGGCTACGACACCCTGGGCACCCTGCGTCACCTGCGCACGGCCGAGGGCCTCGCGGAACACGACCACTCCTGGTTCGTGCTCACCCAGAAGATCGTCGAGAAGGAGTTCGCCCTCTCCGGCTCCGAGCAGAACCCCGACATCACCGCCAAGGACCGCGCCGGCTTCCTGCGCGAACGCGTCCTCGGCAAGGGAGCCCCGGCCCCGGTGGACGCCTTCCTGCGCCACGGCGCCGACTTCGTGACCGCGCCGGACCTGGAGCAACTGGTGGACAGGATGAACGCGTTGACCGACAAGCCCCTCCTGGACGCCGCCGCGCTCCGGCGCCAGATCGAGGCGCGGGACCTGCAGATGGCCAACCCGTACGCCAAGGACGCCCAGGTGCAGGGCATCCGCAACGCCCGCCGCTACATCGGCGACCGCCTCGGCCGCGTCGCCACCCCGCACCGCCTCCTCGACCCGGCGGCCGGCCCGCTGATCGGCGTCAAGCTGCACATCCTCACCCGCAAGACCCTCGGCGGCATCCAGACCGACCTCGACTCCCGCGCCCTGGGCGCCGACGGCACCCCGGTCGAGGGCCTCTACGCGGCCGGCGAGGTGGCCGGCTTCGGCGGGGGAGGGGTGCACGGGTACAACGCGCTGGAGGGCACCTTCCTCGGCGGCTGCCTGTTCTCCGGACGGGCGGCGGGCCGGGCCGCGGCACGGCAGACCGCCTGAGCGACGACGCGGGCCCGCGCCGGCCGCTCCGCGCCTCTCATTGGCGGCCGAGGAGGCGGAGCAGCACGGCGGCGTGGCTCCGGTCCGGGGACTTGGACGCGGTCAGCAGTGTCACGTCCCCCTCACCCGCCAGCTGCCGTACGCGGTCGAGGAGTTCGGCCGCCGCCGGGGCGGCCAGCTCCGCCTCGTACCGCCGTGCGAAGTCCTCGTAGGAGCCCTCGCCCGCGTGGTACCAGCGGCGCAGCTCGCTCGACGGGGTGAGCCCCTTGGGCCACTCGTCCACGTGCGCCGCGTCCTTGGCCACGCCCCGGGGCCACAGCCGGTCCACGAGGACGCGCACGCCGTCGTCCGGGTCGGGCGGCTCGTAGATGCGGCGCACTCGCACGTTCATGACGGTCCTCCCGCGGCCGACGACGCTCTCGTGAGCCTACGCCCGGCGCGGGTGCCCGGGTCAGCCGGACCTGCGGCGCGCTGCCTCGCGCCGCTTGAGCGCCCGGCGTTCCAGCTCGCTGGTCCCGCCCCACACACCGATGGTCTGCCCGGTGTCCAACGCCCAGCGCAGACACTGCTCCTGTACCGGACAGGTCCGGCAGACCGCCTTCGCCTGCTCGGTCTGGAGTGCGGCCGGTCCGGTCGTGCCGATCGGGAAGAACAGGTCGGGGTCCTCCGTCCGGCATGCGGCGTGCTCTCGCCAGTTGTCCATCAAAGTCACCTGCGATCGGTATCGTTCGCGCCCTCGTGCACGGCTTACTCCATTGCGGGTGACCTGTCGACCGCGGGACGAAACCGGTGCGGACCCGCCGGCGGGCCACGGGCCTACCGCCGCAGCGCCGCCGCGGCGGCCGTCACCACCGCGTCCGCCACCGCGGCCAGCGCGGGGGAGTCGAGCTTCCACTGCTGCCAGTACAGCGGGACGTCCACCGCCAGGTCCGGGGCGAAGCCGACGAGCCGGCCGCCGTGCAGCAGCGGTTCCGCCTGCGGCTGCGGGACCATGCCCCAGCCCAGTCCGGCGGCGACCGCCTCGACGAAGCCCTCCGAGGTCGGCACGTAGTGCCGGGCGGCACTCGCGCCGCCGTGACCGAGCCGGCGGGCGAAGGCGTCCTGGAAGTCGTCCCGCCGGTCGAAGACGACCACGGGAGCGTCGGCGACGGCCTCCTGCGGCGGCCCCGCCAGATGCCGGGCGGCGAAGTCCGGCGCGGCACAGGGGAGGTAGCGCATCCGGCCCAGCGCCCGCACCGTGCAGCCCGGCACCGGTTCGGGCGACGACGTCACCGCCGCCATCACCACGCCCTCGCGCAGCAGCGTCGCCGTGTGGCCCTCGTCCTCGCGGCGCAGTTCGAAGCAGAGGCCGGGTTCCCGGGGCAGGCGGGTCAGGGCGGGCAGGAACCACGTCGCCAGCGAGTCCGCGTTCACCGCCACCGACACCCGGGTCGGCTCGCCCTCGCCCCGCAGGCCCAGCTCGGCCGAGGCGTCCCGCTCCAGCCGGGCCACCTGGCGGGCCAGCCGGACCAGCACGGCACCGGAGTCGGTCGCCCGCACCGGCTTGGTGCGCAGCAGCAGCACCCGGCCGGTGCGCTGCTCCAGCGCCTTCACCCGCTGGCTGACCGCGGACGGCGTCACGTGGAGGGCGGCGGCCGCCGCGTCGAACGTGCCCTCGTCCACGACGGCCAGCAGGGTGCGCACATGGTCCAGCGGGAGCTCCGCGAAGGTCGTCATCACATTTCCTCATGTTACGTAAGAATCTTTAGCTGTACGTCCTGTGATCGTCCGCTTAGCGTCGAGGGCATGAACAACGCCCTCACGGCAGCCGCCGCCGGCTTCGGCACCGGACTCTCGCTCATCGTCGCCATCGGCGCCCAGAACGCCTTCGTCCTGCGTCAGGGGGCCCGCCGCGACGCGGTGCTCGCCGTGGTCGGCATCTGCGCGCTGTCCGACGCCGTGCTCATCGCCCTCGGTGTCGGCGGCGTCGGCGCCGTGGTGGTGGCCTGGCCGGGAGCCCTGACCGCCGTCGGCTGGATCGGCGGTGCCTTCCTGCTCTGCTACGGCGCCCTGGCCGCCCGGCGGGTGCTGCGTCCGTCGGGCGCGCTGCGGGCGGACGGCGACGCCGCGGGCTCACGGCGCCGGGCCGTGCTCACCTGCCTGGCGCTGACCTGGCTCAACCCGCACGTCTACCTGGACACCGTCTTCCTGCTGGGCTCCGTCGCCGCCGACCGGGGCCCGCTGCGCTGGACCTTCGGCCTCGGTGCCGCTCTCGCCAGCCTGGTCTGGTTCGCCGCGCTCGGCTTCGGCGCCCGCTTCCTCGGCCGCTTCCTGGCCCGGCCCTCGGCCTGGCGCGTCCTCGACGGCCTGGTGGCCGCCACCATGATCGTCCTCGGCGTCTCCCTGGTCGCCGGAGCCTGACGGCGGTCGGGAGATCCGGCCACACACGTCCACGCGAACTCGAACGCACCTGCGATAGTGATCCCCGCAATCGAAAGATGTATCGAGCATGTGGGAAGCGCGTGGACACCAGCGAGAGCAGCAGTGGGAGCGGCACCGAGTCACCGGCGAAGGACCCGGCGCCGGACGGGACACGCCGGCGGGGGTGGCGCCGCTGGGCCATGGACACCCGCCCGCTGCGCCGCCCCGCCTACCGCAGGCTGTGGTCCTCGACCATCGTCACCGCGGTCGGCAGCCAGCTCACCGCGGTCGCCGTGCCCAAGCAGATCTACGACATCACCGGCTCCTCCGCCTGGGTGGGCGCCGCGAGCCTCGCCGGCCTGCTGCCGCTCATCGTGTTCGCGCTGTGGGGCGGCGCGGTCGCCGACACCATGGACCGCCGCAGGCTGCTGCTGATCACCAACACCGGCATCGCGGTGACCTCGCTGCTCTTCTGGATACAGGCGGTCACCGGCATGGAGTCGGTCGCCGCCCTGATGCTGCTCCTCGCCCTGCAGCAGGCCTTCTGGGGCCTCAACGCCCCGGCCCGCAACGCCTCCATCGCCCGCCTGGTGCCCGAGGACGAGCTGCCCGCGGCCAACGCGCTCGGCTCGACCGTCATGCAGACCGGGCAGGTGGTCGGCCCGCTGCTCGCCGGTGCGCTGATCCCGCTGATCGGACTGCCCGAGCTGTACCTGATCGACGCCCTGGCCCTGTGCGTCACCGTGTGGGCGGTCTACAAGCTGCCCGCCCTGCCGCCCCTGACCGGCACGGCGGTGCGACGCGCGGGCGTGCGCGAGGTCGTGGCCGGCTTCCGCTACATCGCCGGGCACAAGGTGCTGCTGCTGTCCTTCCTGGCCGACATCGTCGCCATGGTCCTCGGCATGCCCCGCGCCCTGTTCCCGCAGCTCGCCGCCGAGACGTACTCGTCCTACGGCGAAGGGCTCGCGCTGGGCCTGCTGTTCGCGGCGATCCCCATCGGCGCGGTGGCCGGCGGGCTGTTCTCCGGCACCTTCTCACGGGCCCGGCGGCACGGCTGGATGGTGATCGGCGCGGTCGTCGTGTGGGGCGCCGCCATCACCGGCTTCGGGCTGAGCGGCAGCCTGTGGCTCGCGGTGGCGTTCCTGGCCGTGGCCGGAGTCGCCGACATGGTCTCCATGGTGTTCCGCGGGGCGATCCTGCTGTCCGCGGCCACCGACGAGATGCGGGGGCGGATGCAGGGCGTGTTCACCGTCGTCGTGGCGGGCGGCCCGCGGCTGGCCGACGTCCTGCACGGCGGGGCGGGCTCCGCCCTCGGCGCCCGGGAGGCCGTGGCCGGGGGCGGTCTGCTCGTCGTGGCGGTGATGCTGGCCCTGGCCGCCGCGATGCCGGCGCTGCGCCGCTACCGGGTCTGACGGCACCTCACAGGGCGCCGCGTCCGTGCAGCGCGTAGTGCTCCATGAGCCGGCCCCTGGTGCTCTCCAGCCGGTGCGCGAGGATCTCCGCGACCGAGCGCACCAGCACGATGCCCAGCTGCGGGTCCCGCTCGCACAGGTCGAGGACCGCGGCCGCCTCGAACTCGTAGGCGCGCACCGGACTGAACGCCTCGGCGCCGAAGTCCCACTCGTAGGGCGGGAACAGCCAGGACCAGCCGAGCAGGTCACCCACGCCGAGGCTGGCCACGGTGACCCGCTGCAGGGACGTCACCCGCTGGGTCAGGGAAACCGCGCCGGAGCGGACGACCCAGAAGCGGTCCGCCCTGCCTCCCGCCTCGAAGATCCGGTGGTCCTCCGGGAAGACGACCTCCTGGGCCAGCTCCATCAGCCGCGCGCGCTGGGGGAGGGGGAGGGCGGTCAGGAGTTTGATCGCTTTGGTCATGGCACGGATCTCCTCGCCGGCGATTCGGATCCGGGGCTTTCCCTATGCCCATTTCAGTCGCTGCCGGCGCCCTGAGCACCTCGGCGGACGACGGATCCCGTACGGATTCCGTGCGGGAACCGGGGACGGAGGCGCGAAGACCGGAGAAGGGCGTGAAAAAGCCCTGGCCGGACGGGGGAGGCCGGCCAGGGCCGTAAGCGGTGACTGCGGAGGACGTTTCCGTCGACCCCGTCGCCACGTATGGATGAACGCTAAACCATCTCCGGGTGTTCCGCGAAATCCGGTACCGGGGCGAGTGACCTGTTTCACTCGCCCTCCCGGGGTCCGCGCCTCAGCCGTCACGCTCCGCGACGACCCTGATCGTCTCCAGTGCCGGATCGGTCGGATCGGGCAGGTACATCCCGGCCTCCAGACCGCTGCGCAGATAGCGCAGGACCGGCTCGGCCAGCCGCTCACCCGGCAGGACGGCGGGAATGCCCGGCGGATACGGTGTGATCATCTCCGCCGCGATCCGGCCGGCGGCCCGGTCGACGGGCACGTCCTCGGTGGGGCCGAAGAACGCGTCCCGGGGCAGGCACACCTGCGGCATCCGCAGCTCGGCCGGAGACGGCACCTCGACGCGCGGAGCGGGGGACAGTCCGGGGGCGGCGCGGGCGAGGTCCTTGAGGGCGGTGAGCAGTTCGTCCGCGGTCTCCCGGTCGTCGCCGTGGGTGATCTGCGCGCCGATGCGCCGGTGGTCGGTGATGTGGGCGATCACGCCGCGGTGCTCGCGCAGCCAGTCCGCCGCCCGGAAGCCCGACACGCCGAGCCCGTCGAGGTCGATGACGACCGGCAGCGGATCGAAGCCGTGGGCCTTCCCGGGGCCGCAGAAGTCGTCGCGGTCGTTCACGTGCATGCCGTCGATCTTCTCGATCGCCGCGCGTACCTCGGCCGCGAGTTCCAGCGCGCCGCCCATCAGTTCCTGCCCGCCGAGCGCCATCTGGCGCCGCCAGCCGTCGAGACCGGCGAAGATCAGGACCGAGGGGCTCGTGGTGCTCAGCAGGTCGGCGCGCATACCGAGGAGCTTCGGCTGCACCAGGTCGCCGCGCAGATGGAACACCGAGCCCTGCTCCAGACCGCTGCCCATCTTGTGAATGCTGGTCACGCAGATGTCGGCGCCCGCGTCCATGGCCCAGGACGGCAGGTCGGGGTGGAACGGCAGGTGCGCGCCCCACGCCTCGTCGACGATCAGCGGTCTCGAACGCCGGTGGCAGACCTCGGCGACGGCCCGCAGATCGGCGCTCGCACCGTACGGCGTCGGGCTGGTGACCAGGGCGCCCTTCGCGTCGGGATGGGCGGCGAACGCCTCCTCGAACGCCTCCGCGGCCGGCGGGTGGGCCAGATGCCGACCGGCGTCCCAGCGCGGTTCGACCCAGACCGGTTCGATGCCGGACAGGATCAGCCCCGAGACCACGGACTTGTGGGCGTCCCGGCCGATCAGCAGCTTCTCGTGCGGCCCCGCGACCGCCAGCATCGCCGCCTTCACCGACAGGGAACTCCCGCATGTCGAGAAGAACGTGTGATCGGCGTGCACGGCGTCCGCCATCAGCTCCTGGGCGCGCTGCAGCACCCGGCCCCGGGTGAGCCGGTCGTCCAGCCCCGCCGTCGCCAGCACGTCACCGTGGAACACGGCGTCGCCCAGCACCTCGCGCACCGCCGGATCCGCACCGCGAGCCTGTTTGTGTCCGGGCGGCGTGAACGACAGCCGCCCCTCACGGCGGTATTCGACGAGGGCTTCCAGGACCGGTGCGCGGCGGTGGTCGGCTGTCATGCCGCCCGGTTTCCCTGCCGACGGCGCGTCAATCCGTCCCGCCGTCCCTCACCCGCGTCCTCCGGCCCGGGGTCAGCACCTCGTCGAGCACCCGCAGGACGGCCTCGTAGGCCATCGTCCTCACCGCGGCCTCCCGCGAACCCTCCGGGTCGGTCGGCCGCAGCGCCTCGCTGCGCGCCCGCCAGCTCCGTCCCTCCTCCAGGGCACAGGCCCTCGCGCGGTGCATGCGACGCAGCAGTTCGTCCGAGTCCACAACATCCGTCATGCACTCCGCGTACCCCCGCACGGCGGCCGGATGGCCCTTGGGCCGCGAGGAGGACCGGAGGTTTGCCGGTACCGGCACAGGTGAGCCGAGAGTGACAGGCCGCACGGCGCGCACGGCCAGACCGAACCGTCCACCGACCAAGGGAGCCGACGGATGAGCGAGAGGGACACGACCCGGACCGTCGAAGAGCGCGGCACGCACCCGCACTGCCGGCCGTGCCGGCCCGCCGACGCGCGCAGAGCGGTCGAGCACGCCGTCACCGCGTGCACCGGCCTCCACGATGCCGCGTCGTGCGGCGTGGGCGCCCTGGCGGACGCCGTGCTCGTGGCCTCGGAGCTGACCACCAACGCCATCCTCCACGGCGGCGGCATCACCGACTTCCAGGTCGACGTCGTGGGACCCGGCATGCGGCCCGGAGTGCGGCTGTCGGTGTGCGACCGCAGCCACGACCTCCCGGTGGCCGTGCCGCCCACCGACGACCGCGGCCGCCGGCGTCTCGGCGGGCGGGGCTGGCCGATCGTGTGCCGGCTGTCCCGGGAGGTACGGGTGGCAGATCTTCCCTCGGGAGGCAAGTGCATCACCGTGGTCGTTCCGCTGTCCTGATGACTTTTGGAAAAGCGGAGTTTGTTCCACCGGGGCAGGGGCAGTCGCAGATTCGTGCTTCGGACCGGAGGCGCAGCAGCGGGAGCGGTACGGCTGTTTCGGTACTCCGGCTGTGCCGGGGCGACCCGGACAGCGCCGTTCCCGCGGAAAGTCCCCTGAGACCACCGTTCAGGAGCGGATCCGCATGCTCATAGAAACGCCCACCATCCGTCCCGGTACCACCCCCCAGGCCGCCGACCCCTCGGCCACGCCGGCCCGCCGCCGGCACGACGACGCCCCCGACACCATGGCACTCTTCGGCCGGCTGGCCGGACTGCCGGACGGGCCCGAACGCGATGCCGTCCGCGACGAACTGGTCACGGCCTGGCTGCCCATGGCCCACCGGATCGCCGGGCGCTTCCGGGACCGCGGCGAGTCCCTCGAGGACCTCCGCCAGGTGGCGGCGCTCGGCCTGGTCAAGGCCATCGACCGCTTCGACCCGGAGCGGGGAGCCTTCGAGAGTTACGCCGTGCCCACCATCACCGGCGAGGTCAAGCGCCACTTCCGCGACCGGATGTGGGCCCTGAGGGTGCCCCGCCGGGTCCAGGAACTGCGCAACAAGGTGCGCGTCGCCCGCCGGGAACTCGCCCAGAGCCCGGGCAGCCCCGAGCCCTCGGTGGCCGCCCTCGCCGCCCACACCGGGCTGACCGAGGAGGAGGTCGGCGCCGGGATGGAGGCGCTGGAGAGCTTCAGCACCCTGTCGCTGGACGCCGAACTGTCGGCCGGCGACGACGGCTACAGCCTCGCCGACACCCTCGGCGCCGCCGACGCCTCGTACGACACCGTGATCGACCGCGAGTCCGCCAAAGAGGGCCTGCGCCGGCTGCCCGAGCGTGAGCGCGCCATTCTCTACATGCGCTTCTTCGAGGACATGACGCAGAGCCGGATCGCCGACTGCCTGGGGATCTCGCAGATGCACGTCTCGCGGCTCATCAGCCGCAGCTGCGCCCGAGTGCGCGACGAGGCGATGGGGGAGCGGACCGCCCGCCCGGGCCACGCGGTGCGCACCCGATGACGCGGACGGACGGCACTCGGGACGGACTGGGGACCAGGGAGGGAGGAGACGGATGCTGATGCCGCACCCCGAGGTACTGCGCAGGCTCCTGGCGGAGTACGAGGCCGCCGCGGTGGACGAGCCCGCCGGAGCGACGGGCGAACCGGGCCCGCGGACCCGGGACCTGGCCTACACGCTGTGCGTGTCGACCGGCACCCGTGACGTGCGGCGGGCCCTGGAGGCGGCCCGGCGCCAGCTGGCGGACGCGCTGGAGCCGGCGCCCGTGCCCGGCGGCGCGCACGCGGGCGTGGCGGACTGACGCGGGAGAGGCAGGCCGGGGGACGGAAGGACCGGGGACGCGCGGACCGACCGGGGACGCACGGACAAGAGAACGAACAGGGGCACGACGCCACGGCTGCCCGTACCCGTCTGACGGGGGTGCGGGCAGCCGTGCGCCGACGACCGCACCGGGCCTCGCCCGGGGAGAACGCCGGGACGCCGGCCGACGGGGGCAGCCGGGGCCGGACTCGCCGCCGGCGTGCTCGCCCGCCCGCGGAGGGTCTGAGCGGCCCGCCACGGGGAACACGGGGCGAATGAACGAACACGAGATTCCTCCGCCGGACGGACGTCCCGTGGACGTCTACCTCGACCTCCTGCGCGTTCGCATGCCGAACGACGCCTACCAGCTGCTGCTCAGCGTGGTGGAACCGGTCCTCCGGGCGATCGACGAGCAGCAGATGCCGACCATCGACTTCTCCCTGGACGGGGACAGCGCCGAGGCGCTGCCCCAGGAGATCAGGGACGAGGCCGCACTCGTCATCGCCACCGCCGTCACCGGACGTCTCGACAACGAGGTCGTCGAGATCGACACCGACGAGACCGGCCCCGTCCGGGTCGTCACCGACGCGGCCACCGCCTCCGACCCCGAGCGTCTCGGCGAGATCGCCGACTACCTCAAGGAACGCCACCAGCAGAACGAGGAACTGCGCGGCATCGCCGAGGCCAGCGGTCTGCCCAGCGACTTCTGACCCTCACCGCGCCGGTGGGACCGTCACCGCTGCGGCGCCTTGACGGGAACACCCAGCGGCCGGGCGAGGCCGACCACCGCCTCGTCCAGCCGCTCCAGGTGCCGCAGCACGCGGCCCGTGATGCGGCCGTACCGCGGCACCCCGGCGGCGTCCGGCTCCAGCAGCGAGGCGATGCTCGGACCGGTCTCCACCTCGGTGCCGGCGTCGTCGTCGGCGACACGGGCGGCGATCGCCTCGATGTTGCGCACCGTGCGCCGCACTGCGCCGCGCAGCCGCGGGTCGGCCGCGATCGACGGATGGGTGGGCAGCAGCTCGGCCGTCGCCGCGAGCGAGCGCGCGTGATAGGCGCAGGTCTCCAGCAGCGCCACCACGTACTGGGCCGTGTCGCGCCGGGCCCGCAGCGGCGTGATCGGATGGGTCAGCGGCTGGGTGGCGCCGCGCAGATCGCCGAGCGCCTGGTCCAGCTCCCGCGCCGTGTCCAGCAGGTCGGCCGCGGGACCGCCGCTGAGCTGGTCGACGGCACCCTCCGTGACGTCGGTGAGCCGCTCCAGCACCGTGCCGAGCAGTTCGTTCGTACGCCGGTCGGTGCGGATCGGCAGCACCAGCGCCGCCGCCACGATCCCGCAGGCCGCGCCGAGGGCCGTCTCCTCCACCCGCAGCAGCAGCACCGACATGCTGTAGGTGTGCAGCAGCGTGTACAGCAGTCCGAGCATCGCGGTGACGAAGAACGACATCAGCGTGTAGGACAGCGGCGCGGTGTAGAACATGGCGAAGATCAGCACCAGCACGAGCCCGAACGCGGTCCAGGTGTGGTTGCCGACCAGGCCGGCCAGCACGATCCCCGCCACCACGCCCAGTACGGTGCCCAGCAGGCGCCGGTAGCCCTTGACGAGGATCTCGCCGGTGGAGGCGGTGTTGATGAAGACGATCCAGCAGGTGAGCACCGCCCAGTACCAGCGCTGCGTGGACAGGAACTCCCCGCCGACGATGGCCAGCGAGGACCCGACGGCCACCTGCACCGCGGCACGCGTGGTGGGCCGCCGCAGCCCGGTCTGCTCCTCCTCGGGCGCCGCCTCCTCACCGGCGTCGATGGCCGCGTCCTCGGCGTCCAGCTCCTCCCGGGAACGGGCCGTGGCCGGTGAGTCGTCGGACTCGTCCTGCGGTCCGTCCAGCGCGATCCTCAGCCCCATGACCGCCCGCGCCGTCTCACCGATGCCGCGGAAGACGTCCTGGACGGCGGCGGTCGCCTCGGGCAGGTTCTCCTCGTCGCGGTAGCCGAGCAGCCGGTTGCGCAGATGGGACAGCGCGGTGCCGCGCGCCTCCGCGGGCGGCCGCAGTACCAGCGTGCGCAGGGCCATGAGATCGCGGCGCAGGGTCTCCGTGGCCTCGCCCGGCGCCGGCGAACGGCCCACCGCGGGAGCGGGCGCGCCCGGCAGATGCAGGGTGAGCGTGTCCGCCCGCTCGGCGCTGCGCGCGGTCAGCAGCAGCAGGCCGAGGCGCTCGGCGGCGATCTCGGCGTCCGCGATGCGCCGCTGCACCAGGCGCGCCGTGGACGCGTCGGGCGTGCCCTCGTCCAGCCGGGACTGGATCAGAAGAGCCGTCTCGTGCAGGCGCGCGGTGCCGTCGCGCAGGCGCTCCAGCGTCTTGTCCATGGCGTCGGGACCGGCGTCCAGCAACTCGATCTGCGCGGCGATCAGCTGGGCCAGCCGGGCCCGGAAGGCCTGCCGCAGCAGGCGCAGGATGCGCGCGGGCGTCGCCGGGACCACCGCGAAGCGCACCACCGCGCTGGACGCGAACGCCACGGCGACGGCGGCCCACAGCCCCGGCAGCCCCGAGACCTTCGCGCCGACGAACAGCGACACGAAGTAGACCTGGAAACCGATCAGCCCGAGCGCCGTGCCCCGGTCGCCGAACCGGCGGACGAAGACCGCACAGAAGATCAGGACGACGAAGAAGGCGTCGCCGACGACGACCCGCGAGGCGAGGAGTGTGCTCAGCGAGACCGACGCCAGGGTGACCGGCAGCCCCAGCGCCAGTGTGACCGCCTGCGGGCCCGGCTCCTTCTCCCGGATGGCGAAGGTCGCGACCATCGCCGTCATGGCGCCCGCCACCAGGTGCTTGACGTCCACGCCGAACGCGGCGAGCACGCCCAGCGTCAGCGCGATGGCGCCGACCGTCCGCAAGCCCGCCGTCAGCCGCAACAGCCCCGGGTCGGACGCGGCGACGCGGTCCCGCAGCCGTGTCCGACCCGAGCGTCCCGCTGCCTTCACGCCGCCGTACACTCTCCCGATTCACAGCCGGCCCTCACGGCCGGTTCCAGCCATGTCCCGGCCGGTTCACGCCGAGATCCACTTCTCAGCATGTCATGCCCCGGTCCGGTACGGGCCGCGGGGGCGGCCGGGATCACAACTCGGCCCGGTGCGCCCCCTTCACCTGCTCCCGCACCTGTTCCGGAGTCAGGTAGGCGTCCGTGTACTCGAAGTCCTTCAGCTTGGCCGGCTTGCGGGCCTGGAAGCCGGTGCGGACGAAATCGTCCCCGGCGACCGCGTTGAGCGCCCAGTTGGCCGCCACCCGGGCCTTGGCCACGCCCGTGCGCAGCGCCGACCAGTGGTAGCCCCGGGCCACCGCCTGCGCGGGCAGACCCTTCAGCTCGACGCCCAGCGGCTTGGAGACCGCGTCGGTGCCGCCGAGGTCGACGACGAGACCGAGGTCCTTGTGCACGTACGGCCGCATCGGCTGGTTGCGCAGGGTGGCGATGAGGTTCTCGGCGACATGCCGGCCCTGCCGCATCGCGTGCTGGGCGGTGGGCGGGCAGACCGCACCCTCCTGGCCCTTGGCGAGGTCGGGCACGGCCGCGGAGTCGCCCAGCGCGAACACCCCGTCGTGGTCCGGCAGGCACATCTCCGCGGTGACCGCGAGCCGCCCCTTGACCGTCTCCGCGCCGAGCGTGGCGATCAGCGGGCTCGCGACCACGCCCGCCGTCCAGATCAGCGTGCGGGTGGGCACCACCCGGCCGTCCGTGAACGTGACCTCCTCCTCGCCGGCCTTGGCGATGGAGACGCCCAGGGAGATCTCGATGCCGCGCCGCGTCAGGATCCGCTGCGCGTCCCGGCCGAGCTGCTCGCCCAGCTCCGGCATCAGCTTCGGCGCGATGTCGATCAGATGCCACTTGATCAGGGCCGGGTCCAGCCGCGTGTAGCGCTTGACCGCCGCGTGCGTCAGCCGTTGCAGGCAGGCCGCGGTCTCGGTGCCCGCGTAGCCGCCGCCCACCACCACGAACTGCAGCCGCGACGCACGCTCCACGGGGTCCTCGCTCGCGTCGGCGAGGTCCAGCTGCGAGATGACGTGGTCGCGGATGTACGCGGCCTCCGCCAGCGTCTTCATGCCGAACGCGTGGTCGGTGAGCCCCGGGATGTCGAAGGTGCGGGTGATGCTGCCGGGCGCCAGCACGATGTAGTCGTAGGGCTCGTTGACGATCCGGTCGGTGATGGTGCGCACCACGCAGACCTTCGCCTTGAGGTCCACCCCGATGGCGCCGCCCGGGATGATGCGGGTCCGGTACTTGCTGCTGCGGCGCAGGGAGAGCGCGATCGACTGGGGGGTGAGGACCCCGGCGGCGACGTGCGGCAGCAGCGGCAGATAGAGCTGGTAGGAGAACGGTGTCACCAAAGTGATCTCGGCCTCGTTCGGCGAGAGCCTGCGTTCCAGACGACGGACGCACTCCACGCCGGCGAAACCTGCGCCGACCACCAGGATCCTGGGTCGTGTCACGGTGTTCATCCCTTTCTGCGGCTCAGGGGCGGCGGTCCGCCGCGAACGCCATTCGCCTGCCCGGGGATCGCCGCTTCGCACCTCGCCCATCCCACCGCGCCCACCCCGGCTCGGCCAGCCGGACGCGGCAGGCAGGCGACGGGTCCCGATCACCACCATGCCCCGCCCGGGCCCGCGGCGCACCGGGCGGGAGCGAACCGCGTGGACTTTCTCCCGCGGATTTTGTGGATCAGCCCGTACCGCTCAGGTGACACAGCAGCAGGCACACGTCGTCGTCGCGTTCGGAGTCGCTCAGCATCGGACGCAGGATGCCGTCCGCCGAACCCTCCAGGTCCGCGTCCAGTGCGGCCGGGCCGAACGAGCCGAGTGCGTCCGCCAGCCGCGCGATGCCCGGGTCTATGCCCCGGGCGCGACGCTCCACCAGACCGTCCGTGTACAGCGCGAGGGTCGATCCGCGCGCCATGGGCACCGTGTGGTCCGCGATCTCCTGCCGCAGCGGGATGCCGAGCATCGCACCGGGCTTGGCGTCCAGGGTACGGACCCGTCCGTCCGGGGAGCGCAGCACCGGCGGCGGGTGACCGGCCGCCGCCCACGTCATGGTCGGGTCGTCGGGGTGGAAGCGCGCGATGACGGCGGTGGCGAACAGGTCGGGCTGGAGGTGGTGCAGGAAGGTGTGCAGCCGGGTCAGCAACTGCCCGGGGCTGCCGCCGTCGACCGCGTACGCGCGCAGGGCGGTGCGCAGCTGACTCATCATCACGGCCGCGCGCAGCCCGTGGCCGGTGACGTCACCGACCACGGCGATGACACCGCCGTCCGGCTGACGGAACGCGTCGTACCAGTCGCCGCCGATGTTCAGCCCGTGGGTGGCCGGCAGATAGCGCGCGGCCAGCGTGAGGCCGGGCGGGGCCGGCAACTCCGTCAGCAGCGCCCGTTGCAGCGTCTCGGCGATGTCCCGGTTGTGCTGGTAGCGCTGGGCGTGGTCGATCGCGATGCTGGCCCGCCGGGTCAGCTCGACCAGCATCACGGCGTCGTCCGGGTCCCAGCGCTCCCCGGGCGGGGACAGGGTCACCACACCCAGGGGTGCCTGCCGGGTCGGCAGCGGGATGCACAGCAGCGGCCGGTCCGGGGCCAGCGCCGAGGGCGGCTGGTCCTCCACGCCGGGCAGGCCGCCGGGGTGCGCGGCGGCGTACTGCGGCCGTCCGGTGCGCGCGGCGACCACCGCGGCGGCCGCGTGGGCGGGGCCCGGCCGGTCGCCGTCCTGGTCGAACAGCCAGACGTCCACACTCGCCGCGTACTCCGGCACCAGCAGTTCCGGCAGCCGGCGCACGATCTCGTGGTGGTCCAGCGACGCCGTCAGCACCGCGCTCGCGTCCGCCAGGAAGGTCAGCCTGCGCCGGGCGTTCTCCGCCTCCGTGCGCGCCTTGCGTTCGGCCGCGAACGCCTCGCGCTGGGCCCGGCCGGCGGCGTCGAGTTCGGCGTGCAGCGCCACCACGCCCTGGTTCGTCTGCTGGAGTTCCTCCCGGTGGAAGTCGACCAGGCGCTCCTGCTCGGTCAGCCTCTCCAGGACCAGCGCCGTGTCCTCGTCGGCGCCCAGCAGCGCCTGGGCCAGCTCCGCCGGGTCGTCCGCCACGGCACCGACGCCGACGTCCGCCACCGCCTCGGGGCACGGCACCGTGACCCGCCACGGCGGCTGCCCGGCCGCAGCGGCCTCGGGC
Source organism: Streptomyces sp. CCM_MD2014 (assembly GCF_000772045.1). Lineage (GTDB taxonomy): Bacteria > Actinomycetota > Actinomycetes > Streptomycetales > Streptomycetaceae > Streptomyces > Streptomyces salinarius. The sequence continues at coordinate 7,838,534 of NZ_CP009754.1, forward strand.
GACGGCGTCACCACGGCGTGCAGCACCTCCTCGCCGGTCCCCGCGGGGGTGCCGGAGACGGTGCCCGTCTCCAGGGTGAGCCGCCAGGTGCCGCCCTTGGTCAGACACGACCGCAGCTGTGCACCGAGCGAGGCCGTCAGCCGCGCGCGGTCCACCGGCGGCACACCGTAGGCCGCCGCCAGCCGCGCGGTGGCGATGCGCGCCCGGGCCGCTTCGGTGAAGTCGCTGATCTGCCAGGTTCGGGTCATGGGCCATCCGGCGGGGTCGGGACCAGCACGGCGACGGCGGTGTCGTCCCGCACGGGCCGGGCCGGGCTGCTGGCGTCACGGATCGTCACGGCGGCGGTCACCGCCGGGTCGGTCGCGGGGCGGCACGTGTCGGACGTCGGCGACCACCGGCTCGGCAGACCGTCGCTGTGCAGCACCAGGACCCGGTCGTCCGCCCAGGCCGTCTTCTCCTCGCGCAGCGTGGTGGGCCGGTGGGTGCCGACGATGCCGGGGCGCGACACCAGATGCCGCCAGGCGCCGCCCTCGCACAGCCGTGCCCCGATGTTGCCCACACCGGCGAAGCGGAGCACCCCGGCCCGCGCGTCGACCTGGGCCACCGCGACGGCCGCGCCGCGGGTGCCGGACAACGCCCGGTCGAGCCGCCGCACCGCCTCCGCCGGCGGCAGGTGGGCCGAGGTGCGCAGCGTCTCCACGGCGGCCGTCGAGGCACGCGCCGCCTCCGGGCCGTGGCCGAGACCGTCGGCCAGCATCAGCGTGACGAGGTCTCCGTCCCGGACCCAGGCCCAGGCGTCGCCCGAGTACTCCGCACCGCCGAACGGCACGTTCACCGCGCCGGCCCGCAGCCGGCCCGCCGGCCCGGTGTCGGCGGCGCGGACCTCGGGTACGGCGCCCACCCGGGCGACGACCACCGTGCCCCGGCCGGGGACGCTGTGCAGGTCGAAGTCGTCGGCCAGGCGCGCACAGGTGCCGAGCCCCGCACCGAGGGAGCCCGTGGTGGTGAAACCGTCGCGCAGCGCGGCGGACACGTCGGTGATCCCGGGACCGTGGTCGACCGTGACGATCTGCACGCGCCACGTCGCCTCCCGGCCGGCCGCGAGGACGGGAGGCGCGACCACGTCGATCAGGACCTGGCCGCCCCCGGCGTGCTTGAGCAGGTTGGTGGCCAGCTCGGTCGCCACCAGCGCCGTCGTCGAGGTCCGCTGCTCGTCGAGACCGGCCAGGGCCGCCGCGTGCTCGGCGGCCACCCTGGCGTCCCGCACCCGGGTCGAGTCGTGCACCGGGACGTCCCACACGCGCGGCATCAGGACTCCTCACGCGGGCGCGGCGGCCGGCCCACCCAGGACGTCACCCGCACGGTCGTTCCGGCGCCCGGGGCGCTCTCGATCCCGAACTCGTGCACCAGGCGCCGTGCGCCGCCCAGCCCCATGCCGAGACCGTCGCCGGAGGTGAAACCGTCGCTGAGCGCCTGCTCCAGGTCCGGGATGCCGGGCCCCTCGTCGCTGAAGGTCAGCCGGAGCCCGTGCGTGGTGCCCTCGACCAGCGGCTCCGTCTCCATCGTGCCGCCACCGCCGTACACGAGCGTGTTGCGGGCCAGCTCACTGGCCGCGGTGACCAGCTTGGTCTGGTCGACCAGACCGAAGCCGAGCTGGGCGGCGGCCTGCCGCACATGCTGTCGTACCCACACCAGATCCATGTCCGAGCGGATCGGCAGGCGGGCCTGGGAGCCCGCGGCAGTGTGCATCACTGACTCTCCTGGCGCAGGCCGCCGAAGCGGGACGACGGGGCCTGCTGCCTGAGGAGCTCCAGGGCCACCTCGGTGCTGAGCGCGGTGTGCACGCCCGGCAGCGTCAGACCGAGCTCCACCAGCGTGATGGCGACCGCCGGCCGCATGCCGACCAGCACGGTCCGCGCGGCCAGCAGGCCGGTCTGCCCCGCGATCTCGGCCAGGATCCGGCCGAGGAAGGAGTCGACGATCTCCACGCCGGAGACGTCGATGACCACACCGGTGGCACCGCTGCGCACGATGGTCTCGGCGAGGTCCTCCTGGAGCTGCTGTGCCGTGCTGTCGTGCAGGTCTCCCTGAAGGGTGACCAGGAGGACCTCGCCGAGCCGGAGCACCGGAACATGCCCTGACACCGGAGCCCCGTGGGGTCCGGGAAACGCCTGGCTCACCGTACGACCGCACCGTTCTCGCCGGGCGTCACGATGCCGACCCCGAGCTGGTGCAGCACGTACCCCAGCGCGTCGGCGAGGCTCGCCCGGGTGACCACCGTGCCCAGGTCCAGTCCCAGGTGCACCATGGTCTGCGCGATCGCGGGCCGGATGCCGGAGACGATGCACTCGGCGCCCATGAGCCGGGCCGCCGCGACCGTCTTCATCAGGTGCTGGGCCACCAGCGAGTCGACGGTCGGAACGCCGGTGATGTCCAGGATCGCGTAGCGCGCCTGCTGCTCGACGATGGACTCCAGCAGGGTCTCCATCACCACCTGGCTGCGCGCGCTGTCCAGCGTGCCGATCAGCGGCACCGCCACGATGCCGTCCCACAGCTTGATGACCGGCGTGGCCACCTCGAGCAGCTGGAGCCGCTGGCGGTCGATGAGCGCCTGTCCCTCGCTGAGCGCCGTCTGCATGACCACGACCCGCAGGGTCCCCATCAGCACGCTCAGTGTGGTGACACAGGCCCGGACGTGCTCCGCGGAGGCATCCTCCGGCAGGTCGGACACGAGCAGGTTCTCCACGGGAGGACGCAGCGCGGCCAGCTCGCTGGACACCTGTGCCGTGCTCAGTCCGGCCCGCGAGCGGGCCGCGCCCATCCGCGCCAACTGCTCGCGGACCGTGGTGAATCCGGCGGCGTCCGGGTCCTCCACCCGCGCCGCGTCCGCCACTTGCGCCAGCGCGTCCACGACGGCCTTGCCCGCCTCGACCGCCTCGTCGCGCGAGACGGTGAACACGGTCCGGAACACGGGCTCGTCCGCCCACCGCTGGGCGATCTGCTCACGACGGCGCCGCAGAAACTCCCTGATCTCGTGCGTCGGCGCTGCCGCCGTTCCCTCCGCCTGGTCCGGCACTTGTCCCACTCCTCATCCGCGTTGCGCCGCACCTCGCCCCCACGGGGCGACGTGCCGGCGACGTGACTCTGCCGGGCGACAACTGTATCCACCCGCCGACCTGGCACGGCACCCGCTTCCGCACGACCGGTCGGGACGAGACGCGGGGCGGGAGGGCTCAGGCGTCGGGCACCCGCGGACCCTCCGGGTGCGCGTCGACCCGGGAGAGCGCCTCGTCGACGCTCGCGGAGACCGGCACCGTGATGCTCACCCCCGTCAGATCCAGGACCCGCAGCACCGCCGGGGCCGGCGAGATGATGTGCACGCTGCCCGGCAGGTCCCGGGCCTCCTGGTAGACGCGCAGGATGATGTTCATGCCGGACGAGTCCATGAACGGCACCTCCGACAGGTCCAGCAGGAAGTGCCGTCGGCCGTGGTGGAGCTGGTTGGCCAGATGGTGCTGGAACTCGGTCGCGGTGTCGACGTCCAGGTAGCCCTCCACCTTGAGCAGCGCGACGTCCTCCCGGGGCAGGGTCACCTCGACGGACAGCGGGTTCTGGGCTATGGGCACGTGTACCTCCAACAATGCGGCGGCGCGGCGGACCGTCGTGTGGCCCACCGCGCCGGGCGGTTACCCCCGAATCCCGGCCCCACACCTGCCGACCGGGACCCGGTTCGTACGGGCGTCGTCATCCGACCCGGATGCCCACCAGACACGTGTCGTCGTCCGTGTCCGACCTGCTGTAGGTGAGCAGCCGGTCCAGGTGCTGGTCCAGGGTGTTCGGCGTCGGACGCACCGTGCTCAGCAGCTGGGTCAGCGCCTCCTCCACCGGGCGGTCGCGGCGCTCGATGAGACCGTCGGTGTACATCAGCAGGGTGTCCCCGGCGGCCAGCTCCGCCTCGGCCTCCTCGTACGCCGCCTCCGCCACCGCGCCCAGCAGCATGCCCTTGACCAGCGGCAGCGGCGCGGCCCCGGGGCCCCGCACGAGCACCGGCGGCAGATGGCCCGCCCTGGCCCAGCGCAGCGTGCGCCGGGCCGGGTCGTACAGGCCGCACACCGCCGTGGCGGTGACTCCGCCCGTCAGATGGTGCGCCACGATGTTGAGCCAGGACAGCAGCTGCCCCGGGCCGGCCCCGGTCACCGCGAGACCGCGCAGTGCGTTGCGCAGCACCACCATGCTGGTCGCCGCCTCTATCCCGTGCCCGGCGACGTCCCCGACGCACAGCAGCACACGGCCGCTCGGCAGCATCACCGCGTCGTACCAGTCGCCGCCCACCAGCTGCTCCGTCTCCGCCGGCCGGTACCGGACGGCCACCTGGAGGTCCGGCACCTGCAGGGGCGTCTGGGCGGGCGGCATGATGGCGTGCTGCAGCTGCAGGGTCAGCCGGGCGCGCTCCACGGCCTGCTGCTCGGTCTGGGCGAGCTGGTCGCGCGTCGCGGCGAGCGCCACCTCCGTCCAGTGCTGGGCGGAGATGTCCTGACAGGCGCCCCGCACCAGGAGCAGCCGGTCGTCGGTGTCCAGGACCGGCTCGGCCACCACCCGCACGTGCCGGGTCACCCCGTCGGGCCGCCGCAGCCGGAACGCCGCCGACGCCGGCCGCCGGTGGTGCAGCAGGGTGCGCAGGAACCGTCCGATGGCGACGGCGTCGTCCGGATGGGCGTGGGCGGCCAGCTCCTCCAGCGGCACCGGCGTGCTCGTGTGCGGGCGCCCGTAGAGGTCGAACAGCTGCCCGTTCCAGGTGATCTCGCCGGTCAGCAGGTTCTCCTCGAAGCCGCCGATGCGGCCGAGCCGCTGGGCGTGCTGGAGAAGGCTGGCCAGCCGGGCCGTCTCGTCCTCGATGCGCCAGATGAGCAGCACCGCGTTGCCGTGCCGGCTGACGCTGATGTCCGCGACCGCCGACAGCGGCACCTGGTCCACCAGGGCGGTCAGGTTCATGTGCCGGGCCCGGAACGGCTCGCCCGTGGCGTAGACCCGCTCGACGTTCTGGAACAGCTCGCTGTCCCCGGCGGCCATCGGGTACGCCTCGAGGAGCAGCGCGCCGCCCACGACGGCACGGGGCCGCCCGGCCGGGTCCATGAAGCGGTTGTTCACGTGCTGGATGCGGAAGTCCGCCAGGTGCCCCGCCGCGTCCAGGTGGGGCACCAGGACCAGGGCGGGGTCGTGCAGCCCGTCGGCCAGGTCCATCAGCTCCACCGCGTCCGGGACCACCCGCGGGCCCTGCCCGGGTTCGCGCGGCGGCGTGTACGACTCCAGCGTGTGCGCGCACAGCTCCGCCAGGGCCTCCACCTGGCGGACGACCTGGGGCGGCTGCGGGGCCAGCGGCGCCGGCCACGCGATCTCCAGCACTCCGTGGATGCGCCCCCCGGTCCCGGCGGGCACGGCGACCCTCCCGCCGTCCGGGTACTGGTGCCGGCCCACACTGGGCAGCCCCGTCCGCGCGAGGGACGTGAACCACTGCCCCGCACGCTCGGTCAGACCGCACCGGGCCACCGTCGCCACGTCCGGCGGCACATAGCGCCAGCGGGCCGCCTCGGCCGGCGGGAACCCCGCGCTGCCCACCAGGGTGAGCGACCCGTCGTGCCCGGCCGCCCAGATGGCCACCGCGACCGCGCCGAGCGGGCGCAGCGCCTGCTCCAGCAGCGCGTCGGCGACGGCCTGGGTGTCGTCCGCGGCCAGCGCGCCGCTCTCGGCGGCCCGCAGGCGTACGGCGGCCGACTCGGCCGCCGCCTCCCCGGCGTCCGAGGCGCCCGCCCCCCGAGCATCCTCCGTGCCGTCTTCGGGTGCCGTGGTCCGCACGGCGGCGGTGGCCGCGAGGAACGCCGCCGTCACCTCCGACATGCGGTCGCGGGCGGCCTGGTTGATGACGTCCACCGCGAACTCCAGCGGCGTCGCCCGGGACTGCTCGGCCAGCTCCGCGAGCTGCCGGGCGGCCTCGGCCGGACCGCAGCCGAGCCGTGCGACCAGGATGCCCTTGGCCAGCTCGACCAGCGCCCGGCCCTCGGCCTCGGCCTGCGCGGCCCGCACCTCGCGGCTGAGCCGGTCGACCGTGGCCGCCAGCCTGCCCACGGGGGACAGCGGGGTCATGCCGACCTGATCGGACGCGGCCCGCCGGACGTCACCGCCGGGATCGCCGGGACGCTCGGACCCGCTCATGCCGGCAGCCACCGTCGGACGCAGGCGATGAGGTCCTGGGTGTCGACGGGCTTGGTGACGTAGTCGCTGGCGCCCGAGGCGAGGCTCTTCTCCCGGTCGCCGGGCATGGCCTTCGCCGTGACCGCGATGATGGGCAGCTCGGCGTACCGCGGCATCCGGCGGATCTCGGCCGTCGCCGTGTACCCGTCCATCTCCGGCATCATCACGTCCATCAGGACCAGCGCCACGTCCGGGTGGTTCACGAGCGTCTCGATGCCCCGGCGGCCGTTCTCCGCGTGCAGCACCCGGAACCCGTGCAGCTCCAGGATCCCGCTGAGCGCGAAGAGGTTGCGCGCGTCGTCGTCGACGACGAGGACGGTGCGCCCCGCGGGCGGATCCTCACCCGCCTGCGGGGCCGGGCGCGGCGGTTCCTCCGGCCGGACCAGGGTCAGCACGTCCCCGGGTTCCTCGGCGGCCAGGTGCAGGGCGATGCGCTCGCGCAGCTCGTCCAGGCCGGCCAGGAACTCCAGCGTCCGGCCGGCCGACCCCGAGCGCAGCTCCTCCTCCACGGCGGCGTCCGCGCGGTGGCCGCTGTGCACGAGCACCGGCACGCTCGCCAGCGCCGAGTCGCCCCGGAGCGCCTGCAGGAAGCGGGACGCCTCGCCGTCCGGCATGCCCAGCTCCAGTACGACGCAGTGGCACGGCTCGGCCGCCAGCGCGCCGGCGGCCTCCTCGGCTCCCACGGCCGTGATCACGTCGAGCGGGGGCCGGTCGCCCGCGTCGTCCCGCCCGTGCGTCAGATCGGCGACCACGCTCTCCGCGACGAGGGTGAGCAGCCCGCGCGGACGCTCCTCCACGACGAGCAGGCGCCGCGGCCGCTGCCGGTGCCCGCCGGTCAGCTCGGCCACCGGCACCGGACGGTCCAGGACGTCGGCGGACACGTCGGCCGGGAGGTGCCCGGGGCCGCGCGCCAGCAGGTCCTCGAAGTCGGGCCGGGCCACGGGCAGGTACAGCGTGAAGGTGCTGCCCCGGTCGGGCGTGCTGTCCACCGTGACCGCGCCGCCCAGCAACTGGGCGATCTCCCGCGTGATGGACAGGCCGAGCCCGGTGCCGCCGTACTTGCGGCTGGTCGTGCCGTCCGCCTGCTGGAAGGCCCCGAAGATCGACTCCAGGTTCTGCTCGGGGATGCCGATGCCCGTGTCCTTCACCCGGAAGGCCACCACGGCCCCGCCCCGGACCACACCGGCGGGCACCTCGTCGTCGGGAGCCGGCTCGACGGACAGCTCCACGCCGCCCCGCTCGGTGAACTTCACCGCGTTGGACAGCAGGTTGCGCAGCACCTGACGCAGCCGGGAGTCGTCGGTCAGCAGGTCCGCCGGGGCCCCGGGGGCCGTCGTGACCGTGAACTCCAGGCCCTTCTGGCCGGTCATGGGCCGGAAGGTGGCCTCGACGTACTCGATGAGCTGGCGCAGTGTCACGCGCTCGGGGGAGACGTCCATCTTCCCCGCCTCGACCTTCGACAGGTCCAGGATGTCGTTGATCAGCTGAAGCAGGTCCGAGCCCGCCGAGTGGATGATGCCCGCGTACTCGACCTGTTTCGGGGTGAGGTTGCGCGAGGGGTTCTGGGCGAGCAGCTGGGCCAGGATGAGCAGACTGTTGAGCGGGGTGCGCAGCTCGTGGCTCATGTTGGCCAGGAACTCCGACTTGTACTTCGAGGCGAGGGACAGCTGCTGGGCGCGTGCCTCCAGCTCCTGGCGGGCCTGCTCGATCTGCAGGTTCTTCGCCTCGATGTCGCGGTTCTGCGCCGCGAGCAGGGACGCCTTGTCCTCCAGCTCGGCGTTGGAGTGCTGCAGTTCCTCCTGCTGGGCCTGCAGTTCCGCGGAGCGGGCCTGGAGCTCGGCGGTCAGCCGCTGCGACTCGGCGAGCAGCTCGTCGGTACGGGCGTTGGCCACGATCGTGTTGACGTTCACGCCGATGGTTTCCATCAGCAGTTCCAGGAAGTCCCGGTTGATCTGCGTGAACTGCGTGACGGAGGCGAGCTCGATGACTCCGAGGACCTGCCCCTCGACCACGATGGGCAGCAGCACCAGCGCGGTCGGCACCACCTCGCCGAGCCCCGAGGAGATGGTCAGGTAGCCCGGCGGCAGTTCGTTCACCGTGATGGTGCGCCGGCTGCGCGCGGCCTGGCCGACCAGGGTGCGGCCGAAGGCGATACGGGCGGGCCTGTGCGTGTCCTCCGGGTAGCCGTAGGAGCCGACGAGTCGCAGCTCGGGCCCGTCCTCGCCGTCCTCGGCCAGGTAGAAGGCGCCGTACTGGGCCGACACCAGCGGCACCAGCTCGTCCATGATCAGCTCGGCGACGACGGGCAGGTCCCGGTGGCCCTGCATCAGGCCGGAGATGCGGGCGAGGTTGGTCTTGAGCCAGTCCTGCTCCTGGTTGGCCCGCGTGGTCTCGCGCAGCGACTCCACCATGGCGTTGATGTTGTCCCCCAGCTCGGCGACCTCGCCGGACGCCTCCACGTTGACCGAGCGGGTCAGGTCGCCCTCGGCGACGGCGGAGGTCACCTCGGCGATCGCGCGGACCTGGCGGGTGAGGTTGCCGGCCAGCTCGTTGACGTTCTCCGTGAGCCGCTTCCAGGTGCCCGAGACGCCCTCCACCTCGGCCTGGCCGCCGAGCCGGCCCTCCGTGCCCACCTCGCGGGCCACCCGGGTGACCTCGTCGGCGAAGGCGGAGAGCTGGTCGACCATCGTGTTGATCGTCGTCTTGAGTTCCAGGATCTCGCCGCGCGCGTCGACGTCGATCTTCTTCGACAGGTCGCCCCGGGCCACCGCGGTCGTCACCAGCGCGATGTTGCGCACCTGGTTGGTGAGGTTGTTGGCCATCGAGTTGACGTTGTCGGTGAGGTCCTTCCAGGTGCCGGCGACGTTCGGCACGTGCGCCTGGCCGCCGAGCCGCCCGTCGGTGCCGACCTCGCGGGCGACGCGGGTGACCTCGTCGGCGAACGCGGAGAGCGTGTCCACCATCGTGTTGATCACGTCGGCCAGCGCCGCGACCTCGCCCTCGGCGTCCACGGTGATCCGCTGCGACAGGTCGCCCCGGGCCACCGCGGTGGCCACCTGGGCGATGGAGCGGACCTGGCCGGTCAGGTTGGACGCCATCACGTTGACGTTGTCGGTGAGGTCCTTCCAGGTGCCCGACACGCCGCGCACGCGGGCCTGGCCGCCCAGGTTGCCGGCCGTGCCGACCTCGCGGGCGACGCGGGTGACCTCGTCGGCGAAGGCGGAGAGCTGGTCGACCATGGTGTTGATGGTGTTCTTCAGTTCCAGGATCTCGCCTCGGGCGTCCACGGTGATCTTCTGCGAGAGGTCGCCCTTGGCCACGGCGGTGGCCACCTGGGCGACGTTGCGGACCTGGTTGGTCAGATTCCCCGCCATGAAGTTCACCGAGTCGGTGAGGTCGCGCCAGGTGCCCCTCACGCCCTGGACGTCGGCCTGGCCGCCGAGTCGTCCGTCGGTGCCGACCTCGCGGGCGACGCGGGTGACCTCGTCGGCGAAGGCGGAGAGCTGGTCGACCATGGTGTTGATGGTGTTCTTCAGCTCGAGGATCTCGCCGCGGGCGTCCACGTCGATCTTCTGCGAGAGGTCTCCCCGGGCGACCGCGGTGGCCACCTGGGCGATGTCACGGACCTGGGTGGTGAGGTTGCCGGCCATGGCGTTGACCGAGTCCGTCAGGTCGGCCCAGGTGCCCGAGACCCCCGGCACCCGCGCCTGGCCGCCGAGCCGTCCGTCGGTGCCGACCTCGCGGGAGACCCGCGTGACCTCGGAGGTGAACACGGACAACTGGTCCACCATGCCGTTGAAGACCTTGGCGATGTCGCCCATCAGCCCGTCCGCGTCGTCCGGCAGACGGGTGCCGAAGTCGCCGTCCCGCACGGCCGTCAGGCCCGCCAGGAGACGGCGCAGCTCCTGATCGCCCGGAACCGCGTCGACGGATCCGGTGCTGTCGCTGGTCATGCGTACCCTCGTTCCGCTCCCCGGGAGTCCTCGCGGCGAGGACTCACCACCCCCTCCGGACCGCGCGGGCGCGATCCGGCTTCCGTGCCCGCGTCTGCGCAGTTCACGGATTCCCCCAGCAGAAAAATACGTCAGAGGCTAACCCAGGTTCCGGGCGCGGACAAAGCGATGCGTCACCCGGTCGGAGGCGACCCCCCGTACGGGGCACGCCGAACGGGCGGCGCCCGGCGCGACCGGCCCGAGCCCGCCGCCGTACGGCTCACGGAAAGCGCCACCGCACGGCTCCGCCGGGCCCGAATGCGGCGGCCCCGGCCGGGTATCCGCTGCTGTGGAGCCGGTCCGGCCCGTTGCGTCCGCCCGGCCCCGAGGTCGTCACCGAAACGGGAGGGAAGGGCAGCGTGCCGATGGAGAACATCTGGTCGTACACGGCGGGCAGCGGGCTGGAGGCCGGAGCGGACCTGACGGGCTGCACCGTCGTCGCCGACGACGGGACCATCGGACACGTGGACCGGCAGGCCGAGCACTTCGGCATGCGCCATCTCGTCGTCGACACCGGCGTCTGGGTGTTCGGCCGCAGCGTCCTCGTGCCGGTCGGACTGGTGAGCGGCATCGACGCCGAGGCCCGTACGGTCACGCTGAACTGCACCAGGGCCCAGGTCAAGGCCGCGCCCCGGTTCCGGACCGACAGCGAGACGATGGACCGCGACTACCTGGCGTCCGTCGGCGACTACTATCACCGGCTGCCGCCGCCGGAGCGCCCCGCGACCTGACCGGACCGAACGACAGCACGCGGAGACCGGGGAAACCACTGACATGCGACCGACCGACCGGATCACCACGCCCGTCACGGCCGTCACGGCACCGCCCGACGTCGCGCCCGCCGGCACACCGGCGCCGGGCGCCGGGGCGGGCGCGGCGGCCGCGAGGGCGTACGCGGAGTCGGTGGCGCGGACGCGGTGGGGCGGCCCGGGCCGCGTGGCGCGCGAGGAGGACGTCGCCGACCTGCTGCTCGTGGTGTCGGAACTGGTCACCAACGCGATCCGGCACGGCGACGGGCTGGCCGGCTTCGAGGTCCGGCCCACGGACGAGGGACTGTGGATCGCCGTCCACGACAACAACACGGTGGTGCCCGAATACGTCTACGCGTTCCCCACCGCCCATCCCGGCGGCGGATACGGCTGGCCGATCGTCGCCCGCCTCGCCCGGGACATCGCCGTCGAACCCCGGCCGGGGGGCGGGAAGACGATCAGCGCGCTGGTGCCCCTGCGCGCCGCGGACGCCCCGTGACGGCCGAGGTCACCAGGGCAGGAAGACGTGGATGTCCTTGCCCTGCTCCCCGGTGACGACGCTCACCTGGTCGGACAGCGTGTGGATCAAGTGCCATCCGATGCCGCCGCCCCCCTTGCTGGGGTGGAAGGGCCGCGGCGCGGGCTCCGTCGTGCTGGTGTCGTGCATCACCACGTGCACGCCGTCGAAGGTGCGGCGCAACCGGAGCTGGAACGGTCCCGGAGCGTACTGCACGGCGTTCGCCGCCAGCTCCGTGACGACGAGGAGTATGTCGTCCCAGTACTCGGGCGCCGCGGGCGGCGCCGCTCGGGCCAGGTCGTAGAGGAACTCCTCCGCGACCAGCCGCGCACCGGTCACATTGTGCAGCTCCCCGGTGAAGCTGGCGGTGCGGTTCGTGATCTCCTCGGAAGCCAGTGTCCTGTCCCAACGCGACTCGGCTGCCATTGCGCCTTCCCGGCCCGGCACCGGCCGGGCGCCGTACCTTCTCCTTCGCCTTCCCTCCGTTGTAAGTGCCCGTGCCGACCGAACCTAGTCGCGTCCGGGACCACCTGGCCAGGAGCGGGACGGACACCGGATCAGCGCAGGAAGACGTTGTCCGCGTCGTCCCAGGCGGCCGGCTCCCCGGGCGCCGTCCCGGCCGGCCGGCGGTGCGACCGGGCCTCGTACATCGCGTCGATCTCCAGGGCGTAGGTCCGTACGATCTCGTCCCGCCGGAGCTTCATCGACGGGGTGAGCAGTCCGCCGGCCACGTCGAAGGGATCGGGCAGGACCCGGAAGACCCTGATGGACTCCGAGCGCGACACGGCGCTGTTCGCCGCGGCCACGGCCCGCGCGATCTCCTCCCGCAGCGCGTTCTCCTCGCGTGCCTCCCGGGCCGGGGCGTCGCCCGGCAGGGCCAGGGACACTCGCCAGTGCGTCAGGAACTCCGGGTCGAGGGTGATCAGCGCACCGACGCAGGGACGGTTGTCGCCGACCAGCACCGCCTGGTGGACCAGCGGGTGCATCCGCAGCCGCTGCTCCAGTGCGGCCGGGGCCACGCTCTTGCCGCCGCTGGTGATGATGACGTCCTTCTTGCGCCCGGTGATCGCCAGGTAGTTCTCGTCGTCCAGGTGTCCGAGGTCGCCGGTGGCCAGCCAGCCGCCGCGCATCACCTCGCGGGTGGCGGACTCGTCACCGACGTAGCCCTGGAACAGCGACGGTCCGCGTACCAGGATCTCCCCGTCGTCGGCCACCCGGATCTCCATGCCGGGCAGCACCTGCCCGACGGTGCCCGACTTCTCCCGGCCCCACGGCTGCATGGTCAGCCCGCCGCTGGTCTCCGTCAGACCGTAGCCGTCGTGCACGTAGACGCCGATGCCCTCGTAGAAGAGGGAGAGCTCGCGGCTGAGCGGCGAACCGCCCGACGTCGCCCGGCCCACCCTGCCGCCGAGCGCGTCGCGCAGCCGCCGGTACACCGTCCGCTCGTACAGGGCGTGCTGCAGACGCAGGTCGAAGCCGGGCCCGGAGCCGCGGCCGAGGCGCTGGCGCTCCAGCGCGGCGGCGAAGTCCCGCGCCGTGCCCGCGGCCCGCTCGAACAGGGCGCCCCGCCCCGCCTGCTGAGCCGTGCGCAGGAAATTCTTGTAGATCTTCTCCAGGACCGACGGAACCGCGTACAGGTACGTCGGCCGGAAGGAACGCAGGGCCGAGGAGAGGGCCTCGCCGGTCATCTCGGGCTCGTGCGCCATGAGGAACCCGCCCCGGACGCACAGGTTCTGGATCATCAGCCCGTACACGTGCGAGAAGGGCAGGTAGGCGAGGACCGCTCCCTGCTCGCCCGGCGGCGCCACCGTGTGACCCCAGCCCGCGAGCAGTGTGTCGCACGGGCCGGCCAGACCCCGGTGGCTCAGCGCACAGCCCAGGGCGCGTCCGGAGGTGCCCGAGGTGTAGGCGACCACGGCGGTGGAGTCCGGCAGCACGATGCGGCGCATGGAGTCGACCGTGGCGGACGGCAGGAACGCGCCGCGCTCCACCAGCGTGTCCAGCGCGCCCGCGTCCAGCTGCCAGACGTGGCGCAGGGCGGGCAATGACGCGCACACCGATCCGACGGTCATCACGCTCTGCTCGTCCTCGACGAGCACGCCGACGCAGCCCGCTTCCCGCAGGATCCACTCGACCTGGTCGCGGGAGGACGTCGGATAGATCGGCACGACCTCGGCGCCCACCGTCCACAGAGCGTAGCTGAAGATGGTCCACTCGTACCGGGTGCGGGCCAGGATCGCCACCCGGTCGCCGGGCGAGACACCGCTCGCGATCAGGCCCTTCGCCACGTCGACCACCTCGTCGCGGAACTCCACGGCCGTCACGTCGTCCCAGGCCGCGGAGCCGGGGCCGCGGCGACGGGCGAGCATCGGCAGGGCCGGCGTGCGGGCGGCGGTCTCGAAGAGGCTGTCGGCGAGCCCGCCGGTCAGCGGCGGGACGGCCCGGGGAGCGAGTGCGGTCTCGCGCATGCGCCGGCTCCTGACGTGTACGGACGGTGACGCCGTCGACGAGTACCGTGGCCGACGGTGCTCGGAGGCTAGCCCAGCCGCAGGCGGCGGGGGGCCGGGACGGCAGAAGTGTTCCCACCCGGTGATTCGGCCCGATCGGGGGACCCGGGGGACATGAGCTACGTGAACCCCGATCCCGAACCCCGACTCAGCACCGGTCTGGAGCCCGGCGGCGGCGTGCCGCCCGGGGAGACCCCGCCGGCGGAGAGCAGCATGCCGGAGGCCGGCCCCCAGGACCTGCGCATCAATCCGGCCAAGGGCTGGTCGAAGGGGCCGATGGTCCTGATCCTCGCGGTCGTGCTGATCTTCGCCGTCGGTCTCCTGGGCTACGCCCTCGCCCTGATCTTCTGACGCCTCAGACCGCCTGAGTGCGGCGTACACACGCGGAGACGACCTCGCGCAGACTGCCCGTGCGTTCCAGCAGCTCCCGCTGCACCTGAGCGCCGTTGCCGTGCCGCAGCAGCGTCTCGACGCCCTCGCTCACCCGGTCGAGGTCGCCCGCGGCCTCGAGGGCGTCCCCGGTGTGCTCCAGCAGGGCCCGTACGACCCTCTCCGCGGGCATCCGCCGCATCGTCGCGGGGTGCAGCAGCTCGCTCGTCAGCCCGGACCGGGCGGCCCGCCAGGCCGCGAGGCGGAGCAGGCTCACGCTGTGGTCGGCCGGTTCCGCGCCCCGGCGCCACTCCCCGGCGGCCGTGTCGACCAGCGCGCGGGCCAGCGCGGCCAGCACGACGGCCGTCGACGCGTCCAGGCACACGTCCGCGACCCGGAACTCGACGGTCGGGTACCGCTGCGAGAGCCGGACGTCGAAGTAGACCATCCCGTCGTCCAGGATCGTCCCGGTGGCGAGCATGTCCGCGACCCGCCGGTGGTAGCGCTCCGCCGAGCCGAACAGCTCCGTGGGACCGGCCGACGGCCAGCGCTGCCAGACCCGGCTGCGATAGCTGCTGTAGGAGGAGTCCCGGCCCTGCCAGAACGGCGAGTTCGCGCTGAGCGCGGCCAGCACCGGCAGCCAGGGCCGCACCCGGTCGATCACCGCGACGCCCTCCTCGTCGGACTCCACCGAGACGTGCACGTGGCAGCCCAGGACCAGCTGTTCGTGCACCACGACGCCGTACTGCTCGGCCATCCACTCGTAGCGCCGGTTCACGCCGATGGAGGGCGTCACCGGCAGCGGTGACGTGGCGAGCGCGGCGACGGCGCACCCGATCCCCCCGGCGTGCCGTCCGGCCTCCTCACGGCAGCGGACGATCTCCGCGTGCAGCCGCTCCATGTCCGCCTGCGGATGCGTGGCGAACTCGAGCATCTGCTCGTGCAGCTCCTTCTCGAACACGTCCTGCTCGGCGTCGTCCAGCGAGGCCCGGGCGAGCACGGGGGCGGACAGCGCCCGCGGCTCACCGGTCGCGGGATCGACCAGGAGGAGTTCCTCCTCCACTCCGACGGTGCGCAAGGTGATGCCGCCTTTCCGAGGGCCGGTGCCACCGACCGACTGCCCCGTGCAGCCGGTCGGACACCTGGTCGCCTCACCCGGCGTACGGCATCAGCCACACCGTCGCCAGCGGAGGCAGCGTGATCCGGATGCTCCCGTCCTCCGGCTTGACCGGGTCCGGGTTGGCCACGCCGCTGCCGCCGTACTCCTCGGCGTCGGTGTTCAGCACCTCCTGCCAGGCGACGGCCTCGTCGCCGACGGCGAGTCCGTACTCGTGCCGGACGACGGGGGAGAAGTTCGACACCGCCAGCAGCGGGGCGCCGTCCGCGCCGTACCGCAGGAACGCGAAGACGTTGTCCTCGGCCGCGTCCACCGACACCCACCGGAAACCGGCCGGGTCGGTGTCGCGCTGCCACAGCGCGGGCGTGCGCGCGTAGCGGGTGTTGAGCTCGCGGACCAGGTCCCGCACCCCGCGGTGGTCGCCCGCCGAGTGGTATCCCTCGTCCAGGAGCCACCACTCGGGCCCCTGCTTCTCCGACCACTCGGCGCCCTGCGCGAACTCCTGGCCCATGAACAGCAACTGCTTGCCCGGGTGCGCCCACATGAAGCCCAGGTACGCGCGCACGTTCGCGCGCCGCTGCCACCAGTCGCCGGGCATCTTGCTCACCAGCGCCTGCTTGCCGTGCACCACCTCGTCGTGCGAGATGGGCAGCACGTAGTTCTCGCTGTAGGCGTACACCATCGAGAACGTCATCTCGTGGTGGTGGTACTTGCGGTGCACCGGCTCGTGGGCGACGTACTCCAGCGAGTCGTGCATCCACCCCATGTTCCACTTCAGGCCGAAGCCCAGCCCGCCCGTGTCGGTGGGCCGGGTCACCCCGCCCCACGCCGTCGACTCCTCGGCGATGGTCACCACGCCGGGGCAGCGCCGGTACACGGTCGCGTTCATCTCCTGGAGGAACGCCATCGCCGCCAGGTCCTCCCGGCCGCCGTACTGGTTGGGCTCCCACTGGCCGGAGTCGCGGGAGTAATCCAGGTAGAGCATCGAGGCGACCGCGTCCACGCGCAGCCCGTCGATGTGGAACTCCTCGCACCAGTACACGGCGTTCGCCACGAGGAAGTTGCGCACCTCCGTCCGCGCGAAGTCGAAGGTGTACGTCCCCCAGTCCGGGTGGGTCGCGCGCCGGTCGTCCCCGGGCTCGTACAGCGGGTCCCCGTCGAAACGGGCCAGCGCCCAGTCGTCCTTCGGGAAGTGCGCCGGCACCCAGTCCATGATCACGCCGAGTCCGGCCCGGTGCAGCGCGTCGACCAGGAAGCGGAAGTCGTCCGGGGAGCCGAGGCGTGCGGTCGGCGCGTAGAAGCCGGTGACCTGGTAGCCCCAGGACGGCCCGTAGGGGTGTTCGGCGACCGGCATCAGCTCGACGTGGGTGAAGCCCAGGTCCTTGACGTACGCGGGCAGCTCCTCGGCCAGCTCGCGGTAGGTCAGCCCCGGCCGCCAGGACGGCAGGTGCACCTCGTAGACGGAGAACGGGGCCTCGTGCACGGGCGTGTCGGCGCGGGTCCGCATCCACTGCGCGTCGCCCCACTCGTAGCGCGAGGCGGTCACCACGGACGCGGTGTTCGGCGGTTCCTCGGTGGCACGGGCCATCGGGTCGGCCTTGAGGAACCGGTGCCCGTAGCGGGAGTGGATCTCGAACTTGTACCGGGTGCCCTCGCCGACGCCCGGCAGGAACAGCTCCCACACCCCGGACGAACCCAGCGAGCGCATCGGGAACGCCGTGCCGTCCCAGTGCGTGAAGTCGGCGGCGACCCGTACGCCCTGGGCGTTGGGAGCCCACACCGTGAACCGGGTGCCGGTGACGCCCTCGTGGGTCATCGGCTCCGCACCCAGTGCCCGCCACAACTGCTCGTGCCGGCCCTCACTGATCAGGTGCAGGTCCAGCTCGCCGAGGGCGGGCAGGAAGCGGTACGGGTCGTGCGTCTCCTGCGGCTCACCGTCCTCGTACGCCACCACCAGCGTGTACGCCGGAACGGCGGCCAGCGGCAGGACGGCCGAGAACAGGCCGTCCCCCTCCGACACGAGGGCGTGGCGCTCGCCGTCGACCACCACGCCCACCTCGCGGGCGAAGGGGCGCAGCGCCCGGAAGGCGATGCCGCCGGGCACCGGGTGGGCGCCGAGCAGGGCGTGCGGGTCGTGGTGGGCGCCCGCCAGCAGGCGCCCGCGGTCGGCGGGGTCCAGCGGCGGCGCGGTCGCGCACGCACCGGGTGCGTGCGGGGCCGGGGCGGACGGCTCGGGGATCGAGGTGTCGCGGAGGGCCACGGGTCAGTCTCCTCTCACGGCGAGTCGTTCGATCGCCGCCATGGGTACGGGAAGCCAGTCGGGACGGTGCCGGGCCTCGTACAGCACCTCGTACACGGCGCGGTCGGTCTCGTAGGCGCGCAGCAGGCCGTGCTTCTTGCGGGGGTCCCATCCGGCGCGGGCGGCGTAGCCCGCGCAGAACGCCTCCCGGCAGCGGCGCGCCCACTCCGGGCGCCACGGGCGGCGCTGCCGGGCGGCGTAGTCGAAGGAGCGCAGCATGCCCGCGATGTCGCGGACGGGGGAGTGGGCGCTGCGCCGTTCGGCCAGCGGACGGGAGGGTTCGCCCTCGAAGTCGATGACGAACCAGTCCCGGCCGGCCCGCAGCACCTGCCCCAGGTGCAGGTCGCCGTGGATGCGCTGGGCGGGCGGGCCCCAGTCGCAGGTGGACAGCGCCGCGAAGGCCGCCCGCAGCCCCGGGACGAAGGGCTGGAGCGCGGGCACGCAGTGCGCGGCCGCGTTCAGGCGCTCGGTCATCGCCGCCGCCGTGCGGCCGTTCTCGCCGGGGGCACCGACCGGGAAGGCGGAGGCGAGCGCGAGGTGGACGTCGCCCATCGCCCGCCCCAGCTCGTGGGCCTGCACGGTGAACTCGTCCCCGGCGGCGAGGGCGTTCAGGGCGAGGGTCCAGCCGTCGGAGGCGCCCGGCAGGAACGGCTGCAGCACGCCGAGCGTCGCTCCGTACGGATGGGTCGTGCGCATCCACGCCACCGGCGCGGGGACCCGGCCGCAGCCCTGGCGGGCCAGCGCGCCCGGCACCTCCAGGTCGGGGTTGACGCCGGGCTGGACGCGCCGGAACAGCTTCAGGATGAACTCGTCGCCGTAGACCAGCGAGGAGTTGGACTGCTCGGCGTCCAGCAGCCGCGGCGCCAGCCCGCCGGGCACCGGACGGGCGGGGTCGGCCTCGAAGCGCAGCGGGCCCGCCTTGCCGGGATGCCGGAGCCGTTCCAGGAGCAGTTGCGCGGTGCGCGGGTCGTGCAGCGCGTCGTAGACCGTCCGCCCGGCCAGCGGACCGTCCTGCACCTGCCCGATGATCGCCCGGCCCAGCCGCGGCGAGGGCTGCTCGCGCACGCCGAGCAGCAGTTGGTAGCAGTCCCCGGCCGGGGGAGTGCCGCCGGGGGAGGGCACGGAACCCTGGCCGGTGTGCACCAGGAGATGCAGACAGCCGGGGAACAGCTCGGTCATCGACAGCAGACCCAGCTCGGCCACGGGCCGGTCCTTGCCCGCGAACCAGCGCTGGCGCGGCAGCCACTGGCGCAGCAACTCGCCGAGCGACGCCATCGGCTCGGCGAGCTGCCCGCGTCTGGGGCGCAGGGGTGCGGTCTTCGGCATGGTGACGCGTCCTTTCCTCGGCCCACGCTCAAGCGCGGCGGCCGATGCGGGATGCGACTCGGGTGAGCCGGAACCAGTAGAAGCCGTGGCCCCCGAGGGTCAGCAGGTACGGCAGTTCACCGATGGCGGGGAAGCGGACCCCGCCGAACAGCTCGACCGGATGGCGTCCGGCGAACTCGCGCAGGTCGAGTTCGGTGGGCTGGGCGAACCGCGCGAAGTTGTTCACGCACAGCACCAGGTCGTCCTCGTACTCGCGCAGGAAGGCCAGGACCGCCGGGTTGGAGGAGGGCAGCTCGGTGTAGGTGCCGAGGCCGAAGGCGGGGTTCTGCTTGCGGATCTCGATCATGCGCCGGGTCCAGTGCAGCAGGGACGAGGGCGAGGCCATGGACGCCTCGACGTTGGTCACCTGGTAGCCGTAGACCGGGTCCATGATCGTGGGCAGGTAGAGGCGCCCCGGGTCGCAGGTCGAGAAGCCGGCGTTGCGGTCCGGGGTCCACTGCATCGGCGTGCGCACGGCGTCGCGGTCGCCGAGCCAGATGTTGTCGCCCATGCCGATCTCGTCGCCGTAGTAGAGGATCGGTGATCCCGGCAGGGCGAGGAGCAGCGCGGTGAACAGCTCGATCTGGTCGCGGTCGTTGTCCAGCAGGGTGGCGAGCCGGCGGCGGATGCCGATGTTGGCGCGCATGCGCGGGTCCTTGGCGTACTCCGCGTACATGTAGTCGCGCTCTTCGTCGGTGACCATTTCCAGGGTCAGCTCGTCGTGGTTGCGCAGGAAGATGCCCCACTGGCAGCCGGACGGGATCGCGGGGGTCTTGGCGAGGATTTCCGAGACGGGGTAGCGCGACTCCCTTCTGACCGCCATGAAGATGCGGGGCATGACCGGGAAGTGGAAGGCCATGTGGCACTCGTCGCCGCCGGTGGCGTAGTCGCCGAAGTAGTCGACGACGTCCTCCGGCCACTGGTTGGCCTCCGCCAGCAGCACGGTGTCCGGGTACAGCGCGTCGATCTCCCGGCGGACCCGCTTGAGGAACGCGTGACTGGCGGGCAGGTTCTCGCAGTTGGTGCCCTCTTCGGCGTACAGGTAGGGCACGGCGTCGAGACGGTAGCCGTCCACCCCCAGGTCCAGCCAGAACTTCAGGGCGGCCAGCATCTCCTCCTGGACGGCCGGGTTCTCGTAGTTGAGGTCCGGCTGGTGGGAGAAGAAGCGGTGCCAGAAGTACTGGCCGCGGACCGGGTCGTAGGTCCAGTTGGACGCCTCGGTGTCGACGAAGATGATCCGTGCGTCGGCGTACCGGGTGTCGTCGTCGGCCCAGACGTAGTAGTCGCCGTAGGGGCCGTCCGGGTTCTTGCGGGACTCCTGGAACCACGGGTGCTGGTCGCTGGTGTGGTTCATGACGAAGTCGATGATCACGCGCATGCCGCGCTGGTGCGCCGCGTCCACGAACTCCACGAAGTCGGCGAGGTCGCCGAACTCGGGCAGGACGGCGGTGTAGTCGGAGACGTCGTAGCCGCCGTCGCGCAGCGGCGACTTGAAGAAGGGCGGGAGCCACAGGCAGTCCACGCCCAGCCATTGCAGGTAGTCCAGCTTGGCGGTGAGGCCCTTGAGGTCGCCGACGCCGTCGCCGTTGCTGTCGTGGAAGGAGCGGACGAGGACCTCGTAGAAGACGGCTCGTTTGAACCAGTCCGGGTGCCGTTCCCCCGCAGGGGTGTCCTCGAAGGTGTCCGGCACGGGCTCGTTGACGGTCATGAGGCTCCTGCCCCTCCGTTCTGCGGCGCGCCGGCGGACGGCCGCCGGACGTGGAAGACGTGCGCGGGAGCCCGGCCGGGCTCGAGCCGCACGTAGTTCGTCCGGCCCCAGTGGTAGGTCCGTCCCGTGAGTTCGTCGTGCACCGGCACGGACTCGTGCCAGTCCAGGCCGAGCTGCGGCATGTCGAGCGAGATCGTGGCCTCCTGGGTGCGGTGCGGATCGAGGTTGGCGACCACCAGGACGACGTCGGACCCGGCGCGCTTGCTGTACGCGATGAGCGCGTCGTTGTCGGTGTGGTGGAAGCGGAGGTTCCTCAGCCGGTGCAGCGCGGGGTGGGCGCGCCGGATGGTGTTGAGGCGGGTGATGAGGGGGGCGATGGTGGTGCCCTCGCGGTCGGCGCGGGCCCAGTCGCGGGGTTTGAGCTGGTACTTCTCGCTGTCGAGGTATTCCTCGCCACCCTCGTGCAGGGGGGTGTTCTCGCAGAGTTCGTAGCCGCTGTAGATGCCCCAGGCGGGGGAGAGGGTGGCGGCGAGGACGGCGCGGACCTCGAAGGCGGGGCGGTGGCCGTGCTGGAGGTAGGCGTGGAGGATGTCGGGGGTGTTGGCGAAGAAGTTCGGCCGCATGTAGGAGGCGGCGTCCCCCGTCAGTTCGGTGAGGTACTCCGTCAGTTCCTGTTTGGTGTTGCGCCAGGTGAAGTAGGTGTAGGACTGCTGGAAGCCGATCTGGGCGAGGGTGTGCATCATCGCGGGGCGGGTGAAGGCCTCGGCCAGGAAGACGACGTCGGGGTCGGCGGCGTTGATGTCGGCGATGACGCGTTCCCAGAAGGCGACGGGTTTGGTGTGGGGGTTGTCGACGCGGAAGATCCGCACGCCGTGGTCCATCCAGTGCCGCAGGACGCGCACCGTTTCCGCGTGGAGGCCGTCGGGATCGGTGTCGAAGGCGATCGGGTAGATGTCCTGGTACTTCTTGGGCGGGTTCTCGGCGTGGGCGATCGAACCGTCGGGGCGGTGGTGGAACCACTCGGGGTGTTTGTGGACCCAGGGGTGGTCGGGGGAGCACTGGAGGGCGAAGTCGAGGGCGATCTCCAGGCCCAGGCGGGCGGCTTCGGCGACGAAGTGGTCGAAGTCGTCGAGGGTGCCGAGGGCGGGGTGGACGCTGTCGTGGCCGCCTTCGGGGGAGCCGATGGCCCAGGGGACGCCGACGTCGTCGGCGGTGGCGGTCAGGGTGTTGTTGCGGCCTTTGCGGTGGGTGGTGCCGATGGGGTGGATCGGGGGGAGGTAGACGACGTCGAAGCCCATGGCGGCGATGGCGGGCAGGCGTCGGGCGGCGGTGCGGAAGGTGCCGTGGGGCCGGTCGGGGGTGCCTTCGGAGCGGGGGAAGAACTCGTACCAGGCGCCGTAGAGGGCGCGTTCCCGCTCGACCAGCAGCGGGAGGGGCTCGGAGGAGGTGACCAGGTCCCGCAGCGGATACCGGGCCAGGACCGCGTCCACCTCCGGCGTCAACGCCGCCGCCAGACGGGTGGCCACCGGCAGCGTGTCGTCGAGCAGGGTGTGTGCCGCGGCCAGCACGACCGCCCGCCCGGAGTCGGCCGGCACGCCCGCGGCGGCCCGCCGGAAGAGCTCGGCCCCCTCCTCGAGCACGAGACCGGTGTCGATGCCGGCCGGAACCTTGATCCGCGCGGTGTTCCGCCAGGTCGCGACGGGGTCGCTCCAGGCCTCCACCCGGTACGTCCACTCGCCCGGTGCCCCCGGCGTGACCTCCGCGCCCCAGCGGTCGCTGCCCGGGGCCAGTTCCCGCATCGGCGTCCAGGGACCCGGCCGGCCCTCGGGGTCCTTCAGGACGACGTTTGCGGCCACCGCGTCGTGCCCCTCCCGGAACACGGTCGCGGTGACCTCGAACGTCTCTCCCGTCACCGCCTTCGCCGGGCGCCTGCCGTTCTCCACCACCGGATGGACGTCCCGCACCGGGATACGTCCGATCCCCACGGTCGCACTCATCCGCGTCTCACCTCCGCCGTGCTCGGGGCCGGGCGCGGGCCCGGCCGATTGGGTTGGGCCGATCGGGTGGGGCCGATCGGGTCAGGCCGCGCCGGAGGGGGCCTTGTGCCCCGACGGGGCGAACCGCTCCGGCTGCTCCTGCGCATGGGTGACGAGGTTCGTGCGCAGATACCTTTCGGCGGCGTCCGCGGCCTCGCGTGCGCACCGCTTCCCCATCAGCACGCAGAGGGTGTATCCGGAGTCCTCGAAGGTGGTCCGGACGGTGACGTCCGTGGGGGACGCCAGCATCGAACGTTCCCAGGCGCGGTAATGCCGCAGCTGCCGGGCGACTTCGCTCTTCGCGGGGAGCAGCATGGCCGGTCACCTTCCGGACGGTCCGGTGGTACGGACGATCGAGTTCTTCACACATGGTGCATGGACGGTGACACCCCGTCTTGTTGGATCTTCAACTGCTTTGCGGGGCCCGCCCCGGCCCGGATCCCGGCCCCGAGCTGCTCGTGTTGCACGAATGGGCTACCGCTTCCACTCTGGAGTGACTCAGAAGCGATCAGCGCTCACGCTTCGTGATCGGGGAGCCCGTCCCCCAAGGGACGAGGAGGAGCGAGAGTCTTCGCGGTGAGGAGCCACGACGATGAAGACCGCAGTGCCCTGCTACTACCACCTCGACGTGGAAGTGAGCCCGGAACGGGTCGGACAGGTCAGGCGCATCCTGGCCGCTCACCTCCGGTTCTGGGACCTGGAGAACCTCGTCGAACCCGTCTGCTCGGGCGCCGAGATGCTGCTGCTGGCGATCGACGAGCACGCGAGCGACAAGAACACGTCGATCGAGATGTGGTGGAACCGCCAGCACCTCATCACGGCCGTAGGGGGCAACGACCAGGCGCTCCGTCCCGACCAGGACCTGCGCACCTGTCTGCAGCACCTAGCCGCCAACAGCGACGGCTGGGGCTGCTGCGCCACCGACACCGGTTCGAAGGTCATCTGGTTCTCGCGCCGCGCCCGCGCCGGCGAGCGCGTCCCGCTGGTCGCGACGGATCCCGAGCCGATCACCCAGGAGGGGCTGGAAGTGCCGCGCGAGATCATGCCGGTGGCCCGGGTGGCCGGCTGGGCACGTACGGGCGACGGTGTGCTGGAGGAGGCCCGGTGACCCGGCCCAGGCCGAACTGGAAGGGGGCGCCCGTGTGGAGCGGGCTCCCCTACCCCCTGGGGGCCTCGTACGACGGTCAGGGCACCAACTTCGCCCTGTTCAGCGAGGTCGCCGAGCGGGTCGACCTCGTGCTCGTCGACGACGACGGCAACCACAGCACCGTCCCGCTGCCCGACGTGGACGGCTTCGTCTGGCACTGCTACCTGCCCGGCGTCGGCCCGGGGCAGCGCTACGGCTACCGGGTCCACGGCCCGTGGGCCCCGGCCGTCGGCCACCGCTGCAACCCGGCGAAGCTCCTCCTCGACCCGTACACCCGGGCCGTGGACGGGCTGGTGGACAACCACGCCTCCCTCTTCGAGCGGGCCCGGGGCAAGGCGGACCCGGGTGACAGCGCCGGGCACACCATGCTCGGCGTGGTCACCGACCCCTTCTTCGACTGGGGCGACGACCGTCCGCCCAGGCGCCCCTACTCGGAGAGCGTCATCTACGAGGCCCACGTCCGCGGGCTCAGCCGCACCCACCCCGGTGTGCCCGAGGAGCTGCGCGGCACCTACGCCGGCCTCGCGCACCCGGCGGTCGTCGAGCACCTGACGTCCCTCGGTGTGACGGCCGTGGAACTGATGCCGGTGCACCAGTTCGTCCACGACGGGGTGCTCCAGGATCGCGGCCTGTCCAACTACTGGGGCTACAACACCATCGGCTTCTTCGCGCCCCACAACGGCTACGCCGCCCTCGGCACCCGCGGCCAGCAGGTCAGCGAGTTCAAGTCGATGGTCAAGACCCTGCACGAGGCCGGCCTCGAAGTGATCCTCGACGTGGTCTACAACCACACCGCCGAGGGCAACGAGAAGGGCCCCACCCTCTCCTTCCGCGGCATCGACAACGCCTCGTACTACCGCCTGGTGGACGGCGACTGGCAGCACTACTACGACACCACCGGCACCGGCAACAGCCTGCTGATGCGCCACCCGTACGTGCTCCAGCTCATCATGGACTCGCTGCGGTACTGGGTCACCGAGATGCACGTCGACGGTTTCCGCTTCGACCTCGCGGCCACCCTGGCCCGGCAGTTCCACGAGGTGGACCGGCTGTCCGCGTTCTTCGACCTCATCCAGCAGGACCCGGTGATCAGCCGCGTCAAGCTGATCGCCGAGCCCTGGGACGTGGGCGAGGGCGGCTACCAGGTGGGCAACTTCCCGCAGCTGTGGTCGGAGTGGAACGGCAAGTACCGCGACGCCGTACGGGACTTCTGGCGCGCCGAGGAGCACACGCTCGGCGAGTTCGCCTCCCGGCTGACCGGTTCCTCCGACCTGTACCAGCACAGCCGCCGCCGCCCCCGCGCCAGCGTCAACTTCGTCACCGCGCACGACGGGTTCACGCTGCGCGACCTCGTCTCGTACAACGACAAGCACAACGAGGCCAACGGTGAGGACAACCGGGACGGCCAGAGCCACAACAGGTCCTGGAACTGCGGCGTCGAGGGCGAGACCAAGGACCCGGCCGTGCGGGAGCTGCGCGGCCGGCAGCAGCGCAACTTCCTGGCCACGCTGCTGCTCTCCCAGGGCATCCCGATGATCTGCCACGGCGACGAACTGGGCCGCACCCAGCGCGGCAACAACAACGCCTACTGCCAGGACAACGAGATCTCCTGGATCGACTGGCGGCTCGACGACGAACAGCGCGCGCTGCTGGACTTCGCCCGGCGCCTGATCGCCCTGCGCGCCGACCACCCGGTGCTGCGCCGGCGCCGCTTCTTCCGCGGGGAGACCCTCACCCACGCGGACCAGCCGCTGCCCGACCTGGTGTGGCTGCTGCCCGACGCGCGGGAGATGACCGACGGGGACTGGCAGCGCTCCGACGCGCACACCGTCGGCGTGTTCCTCAACGGCGACGCCATCGCCGAACCCGACTCCCGAGGCCGGGCCGTCGTCGACGACTCCTTCCTGCTGCTGCTCAACAGCCACTGGGAGCCGGCCGACTTCCGGCTGCCCGACGTCACCTACGGTGAACGCTGGACGACCCTGGTCGACACCGCCGACCCGGAGGGTGTCCCCGACGAGGCCGAGCACAAGGCGGGCACCAGGCTGACCGTCGAGCAGCGCAGCCTGGTGCTGCTCTCCCGGCCGTCCCGCACCGGCCGGTGAGCCGGTGAGGTCAGCTGCCGAGGCGGCGCGCGGTCACCGTGAACTGCGCGCCGTCGGCGTCCCGGAGCACCGCCTCGTCCGCGTCCAGGGAGAGCACGCTGCCCCCGTGCAGCTCGGCGGCGCGGGCACACGCCGCGACGTCCTCGACCGCGAAGTGCACCTGCCAGTGCGGCCGCACGGCCGGGTCCGGGGCCGCGCCCAGCGCCCCCGACTCGATGCGGGCCACGACCTGGCCCTCGTGGCGCAGGACCACCTCGTCGCCCTCGTACCGGACCTCGCAGCAGCCCTGCCCCGACGCCCACTCGAAGATCTCGCCGTAGAAGATGGCGGCGTCGAAGGCGTCACGGGTGTGCAGCCGGATGAAGGCGGGACGTTTGGTGCGCCAGGCGTCCCAGTCCGAGAACAACTCGCCCTCCCAGACCCCGAACGTCGCGCCGTCCCGGTCGGCGAGCAGGGCCGCCCGCCCCGGCGGCAGGGAGATCGGCCCGACCGCCGCCGTGCCGCCGCGCTCCTGCGCCCGCGACGCGGCCTCGTCCGCACTGCGCACGGCGAAGTACGGCGTCCAGGCCACCGCCATCTGCCACATCGCGGCGACGGCCGCGATGCCGGCCACCGGCACCTCGTCGGCCAGGGCGATCCGGAAAGGGTCGCCCAGCCGGGCGGGCCGCCACTGCCAGCCCAGCACGGCGGAGTAGAACTCCTCGGTGGCCTTCAGATCACGGCTGGTGAGACTCACCCAGCAGGGGGCGCCGTACACGGAGTGCGTGGACAGCAGGCCGTCTTCGCGGGTGGTGGAGGTCGTGTCGTGGTTCATGGCAGTCGCGTCCTGGTCTCGTCCACCGGCAGCCACCGGCTCGCCACCAGTGTCCGGCCGGGAGTGCGGCGGGCGCCTGGCGAGTACCCCGCACATGGCGCCGAAACGGAGGCCCCGAGGTGACCGTGCCCCCCGCCGACATGCGTCCGGGCCCCGGTCCGGGCCCGGACCCGGACGCCGATTCGGACCAGATATTCCGGCTGCAGGAGCAGGTCCGGCAGCTCAAGGAGGCGGTCGTCTCGCACGCCGTCGTCGACCAGGCGATCGGTGTGATCATCGTCCTCGGCGGGGTGACGCCGGACGAGGGGTGGAGCGTCCTGAAGGAAGTTTCCCAGCATACGAACATCAAACTCCGCAATGTGGCGGAAACGATACTCATCTGGGGGCGCACCGGAGTGATGCCGCCGGAAATCCTGGCCGCTCTGGAGGAGCGCCTGGGCCGGCCCGCGTGCAGCGGGCGCCCGCTCAGCGGGCCTCCTGCAGGATCTCCTCGCGTATCCGGTCGAAACAGCCGGTGAGCAGCCGGGAGACGTGCATCTGGGAGATGCCCAGCTGCTGGGCGATGCGGCTCTGCGTCATCCCCCCGAAGAAGCGCAGGTAGAGGATGGTGCGCTCACGCTCGGGCAGCGCCTCCAGGCAGGGCCGCACCGCCACCCGGTCCACGACCGCGTCGAAAGCGGGATCGGGGCCGCCCAGCGCGTCACCGAGGGCGTACCCGTCGGTGCCGGGCATCTCGGCCTCCAGCGACAGCGCGGAGAAGCACTCCAGGGCCTCCATGCCGGTCCGCACCTCGACCGTGGTCAGCTGCGCGTGCTCGGCGATCTCCTCGACGGTCGGGGCGCGTCCCGGCGTGGTCTGCGCCAGCTCCTTCGCCGCCCGGCGGACCCGGTTGCGCAGGTCCTGGATCCGGCGCGGCACGTGCAGCGTCCACATGTGGTCGCGGAAGTGCCGTTTGATCTCTCCCGTCACGGTCGGCACCGCGTACGCCTCGAAGGCGTGGCCGCGCTCCGGGTCGTAGTGGTCGACTGCCTTGACCAGGCCCAGGGCCGCCACCTGATAGAGGTCCTCCAGGTTCTCGCCGCGGCCCCGGAAGCGGACGGCGATCCGCTCCGCCATGGGCAGCCAGACCCGGATGAGTTCGTCCCGCAGCGCCTTGCGCTCCGGTCCCTCGGGCAGCCCGGCGAGCCGCTCGAACGCCGCGGCCGTGTCGGGGGCGTCGTCGTGCGGGTGGGGCTGGGTTCTGCCGGCGACACGCATCACGCGCACCTCCCTCAGCAGGGGAGCTGGCAAGTCCTCGTATATATGGATACTGAGCGCGAATGGCCCGGACGGCCACTCGAACGGCCGCATACCGGTGACCGGGCGGCCGCCCCGTCGCCGGACGTGATGTGCGGCACGCTGCGGGTGATCGCGGGAACGGGCGGCGGCGGATCGTCCCTGGGCAACGCTTGATCATCGATCAAAAGGGGCGAAGGCGCTGGCCACAGCGCATTCCGCTCATTTGACAGTGCGATCGGCGCACAGATAGGAAGCAGCGTCGAGAGGTCGAGAGGGGCACCGTGTACGAGCCGAACGTGGTCGGGGACTGGCAGGAGTACGACGAGCACGTCGGCCTGCGGGTCCGGGTGCACCGTCTTGAGCCGGCCGAGCCGCCGCGTGGGCGTGACGACGCCGCCGAGGGACTGACCTACTTCCGGGTCCGGGTGACCGTCGAGAACCGGGGCGCGCGCCCTCTCGGCATCCACCTGGAGGACGGCCAGATCGACGTGCGGATCGGCCCCGACGGGGAGAGCGCCTTCCTCGACTGGCGCAACTCCCAGTTCGTCGAGGGCTTCGACGTCTACCCGCTGCGCCGGGTCACCGCCGTGCTCTACGGAGCCGGCCCGGAGGCGAGCCTGAGCCAGGTGGACGTCCAGGTGCAGCTGCGGGTGGACGAGGAGTGGGCCGACCGCCGGCTGTGGAGCGGCGCCCTGGGGCTGCCCGACGGGGCCGGCGCGGTCCCGTGCGGCACGGTGCGGGACGACGGCGTGGCGCACCAGGTGAGCGCCTTCCTGCGGGGCCAGTCGGAGGAGGGCTCCGCCTGACCGCGGGGCGGCCGCGCCGGAGCCCGGCTCTCAGTGCGCGATGCCGTCGATGATCTCCCGGGCGCCCTGCCGCAGGAGCGCCACGGCGACCGAGGTGCCGAGGGTCGCCGGGTCCAGGCGGCCCGCCCACTCGTGGGCGTTCAGCCGGACCTTGCCGTCGGGGGTGAAGACACAGGCCCGCAGCGAGAGTTCACCGCTCCGGTCCACGTGCGCGTGTCCGGCGATCGGGCTGTTGCAGTGCCCCTGCAGGACGTGCAGGAACATGCGCTCCGCCGTCGCCTCCCGGTGCGTCTCGGGGTGCCCGAGGCCGCTCACCGCGTCGATCAGACCGCTGTCGCCCTCACGGCACTGCAGGGCCAGGATGCCCGCGCCGATCGGCGGCATCATCGCCTCGGTGGACAGCACCTCGCTGATCACGTCGGCCCGGCCGATGCGTTCCAGGCCGGAGACCGCGAGCAGCAGCGCGTCCGCCTCGCCCGCGGCGAGCTTCGCCAGCCGCCGGTTGGCGTTGCCGCGGAACGGTACGCACCGCAGATGCGGGTGGGTGGCGGCCAGCTGGGCGATCCGGCGCACCGAGGACGTGCCGACGCGCGTCCCCTCCGGCAGCTCGTCAAGGGTGAGCCCGCCCGGGTGGACCAGCGCGTCCCGCACGTCGTCCCGCTTCAGGAACGCGGCGAACACCGTGCCGGCGGGCAGCGGCCGGTCGGCGGGCACGTCCTTGACGCAGTGCACGGCGAGATCGGCCTCGCCCGACAGCAGCGCGGCGTCGACCTCCTTGGTGAACGCCCCCTTGCCCTCCACCTGCGACAGGTCCCCGAGCCACTTGTCGCCGGTCGTCTTCACCGGTACCACTTCGGTGCGCACGCCGGGGTGGAGGGCCGCCAACCCGCTCCGGACGCGCTCGACCTGAGCCAGCGCCATGGGGGAGTCGCGGGAGACGATGCGGATCAGTTCGGGGGCGGTCATGCGGACACGATAGTGCGCGCGGAGGCGTCCACGGGCCGAGGTTCGCCCGAACGGCCCGTTTCGCCCTCCGTCTCACGCGTACGGGTCGAAGGAGACGCCCGCGGGCCTGGCGGCGGCCAGGTGGGAGGCGAAGCTGCCGTCCTTCAGGCCGAAGTTGGCGCTGCCGAAGTCGTAGGCACTGAGCTTGTCGCGCAGTCCCGCCGGGTAGCCGTTCCAGCCCACCAGCGTCGGGTACTGCCAGGCGCCCTTGTGGTTCTCCGGCGGTTCGTCGCCCGAGGTCGCCAGGCGGAAGCAGTGGGTGCTGATGCCGTCCTTGTGGTAGACGATCTTCGGATGGGTGCCCTCGAAGCGGACGGCCGACCGCTCGTGCACGCTGAACGAGCCGTGGTTGGACGTCGACACGTACCGCACCGTGTCGTCCTTCACCCACACCACCACGTGCTCCCAGTCGTGCCGGTGCCCGCCCAGGCTGCTGCCGGGCAGTGCCTGGTCCTTCTCGAAGTAGAGCCCGTACATGTAGGCGCACCAGTCGCCGTCGCACTTGGCGCGCGCGTAGCCGTTGGTGTTGTCCAGGTCGGAGGCGTCGCGGCAGTTGCCGTTGAGGGCGCCGGTCGGTTTGAGCCCGCCGTTGACCGCTCCGTCGGCGCCGATGGCCGGGGTCGGGTAGCAGCCGTCGGTGTCGTAGTCGTAGGCGGGCTGGAACGTGCGTTCCAGGGCGTCGGCGTTGCCGGGCAGCCCCGGCGGCGGGGCGGCGAAGGCGGTGGCGGGGAAGGCCAGGACGAGGGCGAGGGCACCGAGCGGTACGGTGAGCCATCTTTGGCGGGACGTCGCGGCGGTACGCGGGCGCATGGCGTTCTCCTCAGGCTGGAGCAGCCCAACGGCTGTGGGGGGAAGGGGAGTTCAGGGTCCCGTCTTTTCACTCCCGCGCCAAGGGGGCCCGGGCGTCGCCGCGGTGAAGGGCGGCCCAACACCCGGGAGCCGGTCAGCCCCTCACACCAGGTCGTCCGGAACGTCCGCGGCCGACTCCTCGGGCGTCAGGTCCGGGCGGAGCCTGAGCCAGGACGGCTGGCGCAGCATGCCCTCGCGGGTGCGGGTGCTGTAGCGGACCTCGCCGACCAGCCGGGGCACGACCCAGCGCGCCCCGGGCACCCGCGGCACCGGGTCGAAGGGGCAGACGTCGCTGGCGGCGGCCGCCAGCAGCCCGGCCAGCTCCGTGCGCTCGCCCTCGCTCCAGCCGGTGCCGACGCCGCCGACATAGCGCAGCCGGCCGGCAGCGCGCTGGCCGACCAGGACGGCGCCGGGCAGGCCGCCGAGCCGTCCCTTGCCGGGCAGCCAGCCGCCGACCACGACGTCCTCGCTGCGCATGTTGCGGATTTTGATCCAGGCCCGGGAGCGGGACCCGGGCTCGTACACCGAGTCCAGCCGCTTGCACACCAGTCCCTCCAGGCCGTGCTCGCGGGTGGCCCGCAGGGCCTGTTCGCCGTGTCCGACCAGCGCGGCCGGAGTGGACCACGACGGCCCGTTCAGGGCGAGGTCCGTCAGCCGCCCGCGGCGGTCGGCGTAGGGCGTGCGCAGCAGGGAGCGGCCCGCCAGGTGCAGGGCGTCGAACAGCACCAGGTGGACGGGGACCCTCGCCGCCCGGTGCGCCGCCCGGCCCGGGGCGTGCGCGAGGCCCATCCGGGACTGGAGCAACTGGAAGTCGGCGCGGCCCCGTTCGTCCAGGGCCAGCACCTCGCCGTCCAGTACGGCGGGGGTGTCGCCGAGCGCGGCGGCGAGCGGCGCGAGCTCGGGGTAGGCGGCGGTGATGTCCTGGCCGGAGCGGGCCCGCAGCAGGACACTCCCGTCGCCGGGCAGGTAGACCACCACGCGCTGGCCGTCCTGTTTGGTCTCGTAGGCCCAGCGCGCGTCCTGCGCGGCGGGCGGCAGGGTGCCGGCGGTGGCGAGCATCGGAGGGATCAGCGGCAGCTCCACGGGTCAGTTCTCGACGGGTCCCGACGCCGTCACGCGCGTTGCCCGCGAGGTTCGCCTGAACGGCGCCGGTCCCGGGCGGGGCCGGCGCCGTCGCGGTCAGCGGGTGGCGGCGGCCTCCGCCGGCACCCCCTCTGCGGGTGCCGGGCCGGCCGCCGGGCCGGCGGGGCGGTGCCGGGGGATGAAGGACGCTATGGCGGCCGCCAGCAGGGCCGCGCCGGCGCCGATGGCCATGACCGCCTTGAACGCGTTCTCCGAGGGCAGGGCGAAGCCGCCGAGGTCGACGGTCATCTGGGCCAGGATGACACCGGCGATGGCACTGGCGACCGACGTGCCCAGGGACCGCATGAGCGTGTTGAGGCTGTTGGCGGCGGCCGTCTCGCTCGGCGGCACCGCGCCCATGATCAGCGACGGCATGGCGCCGTAGGCGAAGCCGATGCCCGCGCTGATCACGCAGGAGACCAGGACCAGGTGCCAGACCTCGGACATCAGCACGATGTTCAGGCCGTAGCCGGCGGCGACGATCAGGGCGCCGATCATCAGCGTCACCTTCGGGCCGCGGGAGCTGGACACCTTCGCGGAGACCGGGGCGAACGCCATCATCACTAGGCCGGACGGCGCCATCACAAGACCCGTGGTCAGCAGGGAGCGGCCGAGTCCGTAACCGGTGGCCTCGGGCAACTGAAGCAGCTGCGGCAGCACCAGGGACATCGCGAACATCGAGAAGCCGATGGCGACGGACGCCAGGTTGGTGAACAGCACCTGACGGCGGGCGGTGGTGCGCAGGTCCACCAGCGGCTCCGGGGTGTGCAGCTCCCACCAGCCCCAGACCAGCAGGATCACGACGGCCGCCGCGAACAGGCCCAGGGTGGTGCCCGAGGACCAGCCCCAGTCGCCGCCCTTGGAGATGGCCAGCAGCAGGCTCGCGAGGCCGGCGGCCATGCCGACGCCGCCGAGCAGGTCGAACCGGCCGCCGGTGCGCACGGCCGACTCCGGCACCAGCGCCAGCACCAGGACGAGGGAGAGGGCGCCGAGCGCGCCGGAGAGCCAGAACAGCATGTGCCAGTCCAGCTTGTCCGCGATCAGCGCGGCCGCGGGCAGGCCGAGCGCGCCGCCGACCCCGAGGGAGGCGCTCATCACCGCGGTGGCGCCGGCCAGCCGCTCGGCCGGCAGCTCGTCGCGCATGATGCTGATGCCGAGCGGGATCACGGCGGCGGACAGGCCCTGCAGGGCGCGGCCGACGACCATCGGGACCAGGGCGTCGCTCAGTCCGCAGACCGCCGAGCCGCTGATCAGCAGCACCAGGCTGAGCAACAGCATCCGCCGCTTGCCGAACATGTCGCCGAGCCGGCCGACGACCGGAGTGGCCACCGCGGAGGCGAGCAGCGTGGCGGTCACCGCCCAGGCCGCGTCCGAGGCCGACGCGTCCAGGAGCTTCGGCAGCTCCGGGATGATCGGGATGACCAGGGTCTGCATGAGCGCGACGACGATCCCGGCCAGGGCCAGTACCGCCACCACGGCGTTCGGCCGTGGCGTGGCGGGGGAAGCGGGCATGGAAGAGCCTTTCGAGCGATGCGTGCTGCCGCGTGTGCGGCAACCGGGCACGAGCATTTAAGTCAGTCGATTGAAGTATCCTACGGGGTGTGGAGAGGAGCGCCCGTCCGGGGCGGGCGGCGGTCTCGCGCAGCCGCCCCGTAGGCTTCCGTGACAACCCGCCGTACGGCGGCGGACCTGCGACGACTCGAGGGACTGGTCGTCGTGGGCGGTGCGGAGAGAGTCCCGGCGCGGTGGTGATCATGGCGAGCAGGACGGTCCGGACGGAACAGTCCAGCGCGACCCGGCAGCTCATCCTGACCACCGCCGAGCGGCTGTTCGCCGAGCACGGCGTGTACGCCGTCTCCAACCGCCAGGTCAGCGAGGCCGCCGGGCAGGGGAACAACGCAGCCGTCGGCTACCACTTCGGTACCAAGGCGGATCTCGTACGGGCCATCGCACAGCGCCACTCGGAGCAGGTCGAGGAACTGCGCGCCCGGCAGCTCGCCGCCCTCGGAGACTCGCCCGACCTCCGTGACTGGGTGGACTGCCTGGTCCGTCCCCAGTTCGACCACCTGGCGGCACTGGGCAGCCCCACCTGGTACGCGCGGTTCTGCGCCCAGGTCATGACCGATCCGGCGCTGCGCCAGATCATGACCGAGGAGTCCCGCGCCTCCGTCTCCCTGCGGGCGATCATCGAGGGCCGCAACCGGTGCATGCCCGCGCTGCCGGCCGAGGTCGCCGCGGAGCGGGGCGACATGGCCCGTCACCTCATCGTGCACACCGCGGAGGAGCGGGAGCGGGCCCTCGCCGAGAACCGCCCCACCCCGCGCAGCAGCTGGCAGGAAGCGGCCGACGGCCTCGTCGACGCGATCGTGGGCATGTGGCTGGCGCCCGTCACGCCCCGAAGCGGGAAGTGACGCGCGCGTTCCGGGTGGCCGACCGGACCCGGCCGCGCGGCGGCCGGCCCGCCCCGGTCCGGGCGCAGCGGGACCGCACGCGCCCGGAGGTCGTGGACACCGGCGACCTTACCGTCGAGTAATATCGCGCGGCAGGCCCCCATGAGGAGGAACCGTGTCACGGTCCGAACGCTCACCGCTGCTGCTCGCCGGCCTGCTGGCCACCGCGGGCGTCGCCCATTTCGCCCGGCCCCGGCCCTTCGACGCCACCGTGCCGCGCTCCCTGCCGGGCACGCCCCGGGCGTGGACGTACGCCAGCGGCGTCGCCGAACTCGCGCTCGCCGCGGGACTCGCCGTGCCGCGCACCCGCAAGGCGGCCGCGCTGAGTGCCGCCGCGTTCTTCGTCGGGGTGTTCCCGGCCAACGTCAAGATGGCCTGGGACTGGCGGCACCGCCCCACCCCGCAGAAGGCCGCCGCCCTCGGGCGGCTGCCCGTGCAGGTGCCGCTCGTGCTGTGGGCGCGCGGCGTGGCCCGGGGCAGCGAGGGCCGGTCGTGAGCCGGGTCCCGGCCGTGGGCGACACCGTCGAGGACTTCACCCTGCCGGACGAGACCGGCACCCCGCGCCGCCTGTCCGAACTGCTCGCCGACGGACCCGTCGTCCTCTTCTTCTACCCGGCCGCCCTCACCACCGGCTGCACCGCGGAGGCCTGTCACTTCCGCGACCTGGCCGGCGAGTTCGCCGCGGTCGGCGCGCGGCCGGTCGGTGTGAGCGGCGACCCCGTCGACCGGCAGCAGGAGTTCGCCGGACGCCACACCCTCGGCATGCCGCTGCTGTCCGACGCCGACGGCGCCGTCCGGGAGCGGTTCGGGGTGAAGCGGGGGTTCGCCCTGGCTCCCACCAAGCGGGTCACCTTCGTCGTCGGGCAGGACCGCACCCTGCTGGAGGTCGTCCGCAGCGAGATCAGGATGAACGCGCACGCCGACCGCGCCCTCGCCGCGCTCCGCGCCCGCCGGCAGTGACCGAGCCACTCGCGCCCCGCCCCGGTTGATACCGCATCGTCCTGGGATGATCCTGGACGGCATGGAGGATTCCTCCGCCACGGTGATCGTCGACGCCCGCGGACTGGTGACGGGGTGGAGCGACGGCGCGCGGCGCCTGACCGGATACACGGCCGAGGAGGTCGTGGGGCGCCCCGCGCGGGACCTGCTCGCGCGGGACGCCCCCTCCGGCCCCGCCCTGTCCGGCACCGCCGTGATCCGGCACCGCGACGGCCGCCCGGTGAGCCTGCGGCTGCGGGCGGGCCCGCTGCCGGGCGCCGACGGAGCACCGGGCGGCTGGGCGGTGACCGCCGACCCGCCCGGCGGCCCCGTTCCCACCCTGGTCGACGACGCCGTACGGCAGGCCTCCCTGTCGATGTCCGTCCTCGACCCCGCCCTGCGCTTCGTGCACGTCAACGAGACGACGTGCCGGATGATGGGCCGGCCGGCCGGCGAGCTGATCGGCCGCCGCCTGCCCGACACGCTGGCGGACTTCGAGGGCGATGCCCGGTCCTTCGTGCACCACGTGCGCGTCGTCGCCGACACGGGGCGACGCGTCC
This sequence comes from Streptomyces sp. CCM_MD2014, assembly GCF_000772045.1. Classification (GTDB taxonomy): domain Bacteria; phylum Actinomycetota; class Actinomycetes; order Streptomycetales; family Streptomycetaceae; genus Streptomyces; species Streptomyces salinarius. The sequence continues at coordinate 7,874,556 of NZ_CP009754.1, forward strand.
AGTACGAGAGCTACGCGCCCGCGCCGGCCGGCACCCGTCTGCACGCCTGGACCGTGGAGATCTGGCCGGTCCACGACGCGTCCGGCGCGCTCACCGGCGTCGCCATGGCCGCGCTGGAGAGCACCGAACAGCACCGGGCCCGCGAGCGGCTGGCCCTGCTGGACGCGGCCGGCACGGTCGGCACCACCCTCGACGTCGTGCGTACCGCCGAGGAGCTGATCGGGCTCCTCGTACCGCGATTCGCCGGCTTCGCCGCCGTCGACCTGCTCGACTGGGTCCTCGGCAACGACGAACCTTTCGCCAAGCCGCCCGAGCACGCCGAACTGCGCCGGGTGGCCCACACCTCCGCCACCCAGAACTTCCCCACTCCCGCCGTGCACCTCGGCGGACACGAGGTCCACCCGGCCGACAGCCCTCCCGCCCGGGCGATGCGGGAGGGCCGCGTCGTCCTCACCGGCCCGGGCGACCCGGAATTCGACCGGTGGATGCGCACCCGCGAGGCCGAGGCCCCGCACAACCGCCCCTTCCGCGAAGCCGTCTGCTCGGTCCTGGCCGTGCCCCTGCGGGCCCGCGGCACCACGCTGGGCGTGGCGCTGGCCGTCCGGACCGCGCCCAGGGAGCCGTACGCCGTCGAGGACGCCGTACTGGCCGAGGAACTGGCCGGCCGGGCCGCGGTCTCCGTCGACAACGCCCGGCGCTTCGCCCGCGAGCGCTCCACCGCCCTGGCGATCCAGCGCAGCCTGCTCCCCAGGGACCTGCCCGGACAGGCCGCGGTCGAGGTGGCCCACCGCTACCTGCCCTCCGCGTCCGCGGCGGGCATCGGCGGCGACTGGTTCGACGTGATCCCGCTCTCCGGCAGCCGCGTCGGCCTCGTCGTCGGCGACGTCGTGGGCCACGGCATCCCGTCCACGGCGACCATGGGCCGGCTGTGCACGGCCGTACGCACCCTCGCCGACGTCGATCTGCCCCCCGACGAACTCCTCACCCATCTCGACGACCTCGTCACCCACCTCGCGGCCGTCGGCGCGCGGGAAGGCGACGCGGAGATCGCGGAACTGGGCGCCACCTGCCTGTACGCCGTGTACGACCCCGTGTCCCGGCGACTGGCCCTGGCGGCCGCCGGCCACCCCGCACCCGCCCTCCTCCTGCCCGACGGCAGCACCCGGATCGTCACCATGACCGCCGGGCCGCCGCTCGGAGTGGGCGGACTGCCCTTCGAGGCGACGGAGCTGGAACTGCCGGAAGGCTCCGTCGTCGCCCTCTACACCGACGGACTGGTGGAGGACCGCGACCGCGACGTCGACCACGCCACCGAGGAAATGTGCCGGGCCCTGGCCGCGCCCGCGACCTCGCTCGACGCGCTGTGCGACGGCGTGCTCAAGGCCGTACTGCCCGAAGAGCCCGGCGACGACGTCGCGCTGCTGCTGGCGCGCACCCGGGCGCTGGGCGAGGACCGGGTGCGCACCTGGGACGTCGACCCGGACCCCGTCGGCGTGGCGGCCGTCAGACGGTCCGTCGGCGAGCAGCTGACGGCGTGGGGACTGGACGACACCGCCTTCGTCACCGAACTCGTCGTCAGCGAACTGGTCACCAACGCCATCCGGTACGGCGAGCCGCCCATCCAGTTGCGTCTCATCCGCCACACCGCCCTCATCTGCGAGGTCTCCGACGCCAGCTCCACCTCACCCCACCTGCGCCGCGCCCACGCCTACGACGAGGGCGGCCGCGGACTGCTCCTGGTCGCCCAGCTCACCCAGCGCTGGGGCAGCCGCCAGACGGACACCGGCAAGACCATCTGGGCCGAACAGCCGCTGCCCGCGGAGTGAACCGCCCGGCTAACCCCGGCCGTCCTCCGCCGCCACCCGGGCCAGCGTGCGGCCGGTGCGCGCGGACCGGGCCCGCCGGGGGTCCGGGGTGCCGCGCCCGCGCCCGCCGCCGGCCGTCTTCACCAGGAGCCACGCCGCGTCCTCACCGGCCGCGCGGTCCGGACCACCGCGAAAGCGGGTCAGCGCGTACTCGCCGCGCAGCTTCGCCCCGTGCAGCCGGAACCGGGCGTGCCCGTGCGCCAGCGACTCGGCGAAGTCGACCGGCCGTCCCCGGCGGTCGTGGCTCAGCGGCTCGTAGGTGCCGTGGTCCCACACGATCACCGTTCCGCCCCCGTACTCACCCGCCGGGATGACGCCCTCGAACTCCTCGTACTCCAGCGGATGGTCCTCCGTGGGCACCGCGAGCCGCTTGTCGCTCGGGTCCGCGGACGGCCCCTTCGGCACCGACCAGGACTTGAGCACGTCGGCCACCTGCAGCCGGAAGTCGAAGTGCAGGGTGCTCGCGTCATGGATCTGCACGACGAAGCGGGGCTCCCCGCCCTCGCCGGGCGCCCCTTCTCCGGCCGGCTCACCGGTCCGGCCGAAGTCCCGTTTGCCGTGGTACGCGCCTAGCGCGTCGCTCTCGCCGCCCACTTGACGCTCCTTCCGGGAGACCGGGAGACCGGGAGACGGAGGGACCGGGAGATCCCCCGACCGGGACCGGGTACCCCGCTCAGAACTCCTCGTGCACCTCCGGGTCGCCGCCGATCCGGCGGTGCGCCCGGTCCGCCACCGTGCGCATCTGCCCGGCGTCCAGTTCGAAGCCGAAGACGTCGAGGTTCGCCCGCTGCCGCGCCGGGTCGGCGGACTTCGGGATCGGCACCGCGCCCAGCTGGGTGTGCCAGCGCAGGACCGCCTGGGCGGGCGTCACCCCGTGCGCCTCGGCGACCGCGGCGACGGCGGGGTCGTCCAGCAGGTCGCTGCCCCGGCCCAGCGGGCTCCAGCTCTCGGTGCGGATGCCCTTGCGCTCGTGGTAGGCGCGCAGCCCGTCCTGCGGGAAGAGCGGGTGCAGCTCGATCTGGTTGACGGACGGCAGGACACCCGTCTCCTTCTCCAGCCGCTCGATGTGCTCGGCCGTGAAGTTGGAGACGCCCACCGACCGCACGAGACCGTCCTCGCGCAGCTTCACCATGGCCTTCCACGAGTCGACGTACTTGTCCACGCGCGGCAGCGGCCAGTGGATCAGGTACAGGTCGACGTACTCCACGCCGAGACGGGCGCGGGACTCCTCGAAGGAGGCGAGCGTCTCCTCGTAGCCGTGGTGCCGGCCGGGCAGCTTGGTGGTCACGACGATCTCCTCGCGGGGCAGGCCGGCGGACGCGATCCCGCGGCCGACGCCGGTCTCGTTGCGGTAGTTCGTCGCCGTGTCGATCAGGCGGTACCCCGTCCGAAGGGCCTCGCGGACCGCCCGCTCCGCCTCGTCGTCCTTCATCGGCCAGGTGCCCAGGCCCAGGGCGGGGAGCGTGGTGCCGTCGTTGAGCGTGTACGCCGGGATGCTGATCACCGTGGGACCTTCCCTCGACTGTGCGCGGCGGTGTGCCGCCCGGTTCCAGCCTCGCCCACGCCGGGACGGGTGATCAACCGGACGGCCGGGACCACGTCACTCGAGCGGGATCGTCACCTCGTCCTCGACCGGCGGGTCCTCCTCCTGCGCCCGGTTGCCGGTGGCCGCGTAACAGCGCAGCCGGACCGCCTCCGGCGTCACGTCCAGGCGCAGGAAGCACTTGAAGAAGGGCGGGCTGTAGGTCGCCGAGCCGGGCGAGAACAACTGCGTGTAGATCTTGCGCACGGGCAGCCGGAACCGCTTGCGGCGCTCGGGCCGCCGTGCCGTGCCCAGCAGTCCGGCGACCAGCCGGACGCGCCGGGTGACCCGCGCGTCGCCGCCCGGGGCGCGGCCGGTGCGGATGCCGAGACGCTCGGCGATCACGGCCGTCGCCTCGGCCTCCGTGAGGGTGAAGAAGCGGCGCAGCCGCAGCCGGCGGCCGTACAGGGCGCTGTAGAAGGCGAGCGAGTCGCCGCGCAGCGGATAGGAGCGGAAGTCGTCCTCGGTGACCCCGGCCACCGAGACGCGCGGAATGGTGTGGGTGGCGTGCATGAACGCACCGCCGCCGCCCGCCACGACGTACTGCACGGTGCGGCCGCCCACGTCGACCGGATAGCGCTGGTAGTTGTGGATGTCGCCGCCGATCGCCGCGACGTAGTGATGGGCGGGATCGCGCACGATGTCGTCGACCGTGCCGCCGCCCTCGATGGGGCACGGGTGGTGCTCGCCGTCCACGTACAGGGGCGAGCCGGTGACGAGGATCTTCGGCCGGTCTCCCGCCGACACCTCGCGCAGCCAGGCGCCCTGCTCGGCGTCGACCGTGCCCAGCAGCCCCGTGTCGATGCCGACGATCCGCACCGGGCCGGCGTCGACGGCCCAGTACGGCCCCGGCTGGACGGCCTGCTGGGCGGGGGACGGGCGCAGCTTGCGCGCCTCGTCCAGGTGCCGGCCGTCGTCGGGGCGCGGCCGGTGCCACAACAGGTGCCGCAGCCATGCGGGGGTGAACGGGCGCGGCGCCGGCTCCGGCGGCAGGGGCGGGGCGTCGTCGCAGAAGACGCGCATGAAGCCGCCGAGGTCCTCGTACCAGTCGTGGTTGCCCGGTATCGCGTATATGGGCGCCTGGTAGTCGCGGTAGGGGCGGAAGAACTTCGTGCCGTAGTCGTCGGCGCTGCCCACCGGGTAGATCACATCGCTCGCGAGGACCGCGAACCGGGTGTCACCGCCCGCCCTCAACAGCCCGGGCACCACGGCGTACTGGGGACCGTCGCCCTCTCCCGTGTCGCCGACGACCAGGAAGGAGAACCGGTCGGGGTCGTCCCGCCGGATCACCTTGTCGGCCGGTGCGCCGGCCGCGGACCGCTGCGCCACCCAGCGGGAGCGGGTGCGGCCCGTGGGGTCACCGAACCAGGAGGCCAGCACACCGTTGCGGGCGGCCCACAGCGTTCTCGGGTCCAGCCAGGACAGCTTCTCGGTGCGCTGCGGCATCAGCGCCCGGTAGGCGCCGGGCGCGGCGGAGCCCCAGCCGGCGCCTTCGGCGGAATCACGTGAGGAGTTGGACACCCGGGCACGGTAACAACGCCCGGTCCGGGTGCCGGACGGGGCCGGACCGCCAAGTCCGGCCCGGTGCGGGCGGTTTCGCGGACGCCGGGGTCACAATGTCCGGTTCAGGAGGTCGAGCAGCGCCTCCCAGTGGCGTTCGGCCGCCTGCTCGTCGTAGGCGGAGGTGTCGGCCTGGGTGTAGCCGTGCTGCGCCCCCGCGTAGACCTCGCAGCGGTGGGTCAGGCCCGCCGCGGCCAGGGCCGCCTCCAGTCGCTGCTGCTGCTCGGCGGGCATGCCGGGGTCCTGGTCGGCATGGGCGAAGTACACCTCGCCCGTGAGGCGCCCGGCCACCCGGTGCGGGCTGTCCGGTGCCTCGGTCGCCAGGTTTCCGCCGTGGAAGCCGGCCGTCGCCGCGATCCGGTCGGGATACGTGCCGGCGGTGCGCAGGGCGAGGCCGGCGCCCATGCAGTAGCCCACCACCGCCACCGGTCCGCCGGCCGCCTCCGGGCGACCGGTCAGCCACCGCAGATACGCGTCGGCGTCCCGTTCCACCCGCTCGGGCGTGAGGGCCCGCATCATCGGTCCGAGGCGCTCGAAAATTCTCGGCCGCGACGCCTGGTCGATGAACTCGGGGAGGTCCACGACCGGTGCCCGGCCCTCCCGGTAGAGGACATTGGGCACCACGACGGTGTACCCGGCCCCGGCCAGCCGGTCCGCCATGGCGCGCAGGGACGGGCGCAGCCCGAAGCCGTCCATGTACAGCAGGACCGCGGGACGGGGTTCCCCGTCGGCAGGGTGGGTCAGATACGCGTCGGCGGTGCCGTCGTCGGTGGGGATGTCCACGGCGGTTCCGGCTACGGCGGTCATCGGGCAGATTGCCTTTCTCTCGGTGGTCGCGGCGGTTCGGCCGCTCACTCGGGGGGAGGGGGCGGTGCAGCGCGGCGCGGCGCTACTCGAACCGGCTCGTGTCGCCGGCGCCCCGCCGCACGATCTCCGCCTCGCCGCCCGAGAAGTCGACGACCGTGGTCGGCTCGGTGCCGCAGTCCCCGGAGTCGACGACCGCGTCCAGCACGTGGTCGAGCCGGTCCTTGATCTCCCAGCCCTGCGTCATCGGCTCCTCCTCGTCCGGCAGCAACAGCGTGCTGGACAGCAGCGGTTCACCGAGTTCCGCGAGCAGGGCCTGGGTGACGACGTGGTCGGGGATGCGCACGCCCACGGTCTTCTTCTTCGGATGCTGGAGCATGCGCGGCACCTCCCTCGTCGCAGGCAGGATGAAGGTGTAGCTCCCGGGGGTCGACGCCTTGATCACCCGGAACACGTCGTTGTCGATCTGCACGAACCGGCCGAGCTGCGCGAAGTCCTGGCAGACCAGGGTGAAATGGTGCCGGTTGTCCAGGTGCCGGATCGACCGGATGCGGTCGATGCCGTCGCGGCTGCCCAGCCGGCATCCCAGCGCGTAGCAGGAGTCCGTCGGATACGCGATCAGCGCGCCGGAGCGGACGCTGTCGGCGACCTGGGCGATGCTGCGCGGCTGGGGGTTGTCGGGGTGCACGTCGAAGTACTTCGCCATTCACCGAGCTTATGCCCGCTCGGCCGCCCCGCCCGGCAGGCCCGGCGGCCCGGGCCGCCGACGCCGGGACGGGGCCCGCCACGAAGCGATGAGGTAACGTCCCCGACCTGGGGCGGGGACCGGGCGAGACGAGGAGAAGGCCGACGTGGCGGGCCGAGAGGACGCGAAACGGCAGCGGACATCCGGGGCCGGTGAGTACGCGGGCTGGGCGCGGGAACTGCTCGAGCACCTGCGTCCGGCCGGACGCGACCTGACCCGGGTCGTGGCCTGGCTCGCCGGCACCGCGCAGGCCACCGTGTCGCTGCAGGACGGCACCGGCCGGCTGCTGGCCGGCACCCGCGTCCCGCTCGACGACGGCCTGGTCGCCGACGTCACCTCAGGCCGGATCGCGTCGGCCGCGCTGGAGGACCGGGGCCGTCACCTGCGGCTCGTCCGCGTGGAGCGGTCCCACCCGGCGCGGGCCGCCGTCCTGACGGTGGCCCGCGAGGCGCCCTTCGACCGGCGCGTCTCCGACATCGTCACGCACACCGCCCAGGTGGTCGAGCTGCTGCTGGCCGGCCACGAGTCGAACGCGGCCGGACACCGGCTGCGGCGTGCCACCTCCGACCTGCGTCTGGCCATCCTGCAGCTGCTGATGGTGGAGGACACCGTCGCCGCCCGCCGTGTGGCCGCCGGCCTCTGGCCCGGGCTCCTCGACACCGAGACGGCCTGCGTGTACGTCGTGGAGAGCGACCCCGCCGAACGGGACCGTCTCGCCGAGGAGTGCGTGTCGGCGACGGGGGAACGGGCGCTGGTCGTCCGGTGCCCGGCGGTGGACGCACACGTGATCGTCCTCGCGCCGTTCCAGGAGGCCGGGCAGGAGCTGCGCTCGCTCGTCGGCCGCCGCCCCGGCGTCTTTCTCGGCGGCAGCGCCCGGCAGGGCCTCGACCGCACGGCCGCGGCCTACGGACAGGCTGTCAGTGCCCTGGCCGTGGCCCGGTTCCGGTCCCAGCGGGCGGCCCTGTACGCCGAGCGCACCCGGCCCGAGCTGCTGATGGACCCCGCGGAGCTGTACGACTGGACGGCCGGTGTGCTGAGCCCTCTCGACACCCTGTCGCACCACACGCGCGCCGAACTGCTCGCCACCACCCGGCTCGGCCTGGAGTTCACGGCGGTCAACACGGCGAAGGTGCTCGGCGTCAGCCGCAACACGGTCCGCGCCCGCATGGACCGGGTCGGGTCGCTGCTGCGCACGGACTTCGCCGACCTGACCGTCCGGGCCGCGGTCCACCTCGCGCTGAACTCGCAGGTGGGGCTCGCCGAAACCCCGCCGGGCGCCGGCCGGCGGGGCGGTGCCGCCCGCCTGGCCGACCTGCTCTCCGGGCCCGCGCTGCGGGCCTGGGCCGGCGACCTGCTGGGGCGGCTCGACCCCGACGGCCGGGACCTGCGGCGCACGCTGCGCACCTGGATCGCCGCCGGCGGCAACGCCGAGCGTGCCGCGCACCAGATCGGCATGCACGCGCAGACCGTCCGCGAGCACGTCCGCAGCGCCGAGCCCGTCCTCGAGCGCGAGCTGCTCGCCGCCGGCAGCGACCTGTACGAGGTCGTGCTGGCCCACCTGGCGACCGGCGACCTCGATCAGCCGCTCCTGCTCGGGACGAAACCGGGCCATCCGGACTCACCTGTGCACGACTGAGTCTTCCCGGCCCCTCGGCGGGCACCGGCACGATTCACAACGGCGGAGCCGTCCACGTAGGTTCGACGGGCAGGGGGCACGACCGGAACGGGGGACCGGTCGCGCCCCTTGGGGGTGTCAGCCGTGGGGCAGGATCACCGCGCGGCCGTTGACCCTGCCGTCGTGCAGCCGCTCGTAGGCGAGCGGGGCGTCGTCCAGCGAGTACGTCTCGGTGTGCACCGACACGACGCCGGAGCGGGCCAGGTTCAGCACCTCGATCAGTTCGCTGCGGCTGCCCCAGTACGGCGCGTTGACCGACACCTCGAACGGCAGCATCCCGAACCCGACGGGCAGCGACCCGCCGCCGATGCCGACCAGCGTGACATCGCCCTCGACGGCCGCGACGGCCCCGGCGGTCTTCACCGTGGGCGCCGCGCCGACGAAGTCGAACACGGCCTCGGCGCCGAGACCGCCGGTCAGCTCGCGCACCGCGTCCGCGGCCTTCGCGTCCGACAGCACCGCCTCGTGCGCGCCCACCTCGCGGGCGAGCCGCAGCTTCTCCTCGCTGACGTCCAGGGCGACGACCCGGGCGGACGACAGGGCGCGCAGCAGCTGGATGGCGACGTGGCCGAGACCGCCGGTGCCGATGACCACCGCGGTCGAGCCTGGGACCAGCTTGGGCAGCGACCGCTTGATGGCGTGGTACGGCGTCAGCCCGGCGTCGGTGAGCGGCACCGCGGCGACCGGGTCGAGCCCGTCCAGCGGGACCAGGTGCCGGGGGTCGTCGATCAGCAGGTACTCCGCCATCGAACCCGGACGCCCGAGCCCCGGCGGGCGGATGCCCAGCTCGTCGGCGCGCAGGCAGTAGTTCTCCTTGCCCTCCGCGCACTTGGCGCAGGTGCCGCAGCCCCAGGGCCCGTACACGGCGACCGCGTCGCCCTCGGCGAGACCGGTCACCCCGGCGCCGAGCGCGGCCACGGTGCCGACGCCCTCGTGGCCCAGGGTGAGCGGCAGCTCGTACGGGAAGCCCTCGGCGGGCCAGCTCATCACCGCGATGTCGGAGTGGCAGACGCCGGCCGCGGTCACCTTCAGCAGCACCTGGCCGGGGCCGGGTTCCGGGTCGGGGACCGTGACGACCTCGGGCGGAGCCCCGATGGTGCGGTACTGCAGTGCCTTCATGGACCGAACTCCTCTGTTCTCGTTCCCCCCGGGGTGGACGACCGGTGCTCAGACGGCGGTGTAGGCGCCGTCGACCAGGTGGTAGCTGCCGGCGACGAAGGACGCGCGGTCCGACAGCAGGAAGGCGATCAGTTCGGCCACCTCCTCGGACCGTCCGAGGCGGCCGGCCGGGTGCAGGGCGACCAGGCCCTTGTAGGCGGCCTCGTCCATGGTCTTCAGCAGCGGCGTGTCGATGAAGCCCGGGCCGACCGCGTTGATCCGCACGCCCCGGGCCGCGTACTCGGCGGCGGCCGCCTTGGTCAGCCCGACCACTCCGTGCTTGGCGGCGACGTAGGCGGGGGAGCCGGCGAAACCGACCGAGCCGAGGATGGAGGCGACGTTGACGACGGCGCCGCCCCGGCCCGTGGCCAGGAGGGCGGGCAGCTCGTAGCGCATCGAGTAGAAGACGCCGTCGAGGTTGGTACGGATGACGCGCTGGTAGGCCTCGACGTCGTACTCGCCGGTCGGGGCGCTGGGGCCGCCGATGCCGGCGTTGTTCACCGCGAGGTCCAGCCCGCCGTACGTGTCGACGGTGAACTTGACGGCCGCCTCCATGGACTCCGGGCGGGTCACGTCCAGCTCGACGGCGGCGGCGCGGACGCCCTGCTCCGTGAGCCGGGCGGCGGCCTCCCCGGCGCCCTCGGCGTTGAAGTCGGCGACGACGACGTTCGCGCCGCCGGCGCCGAGCCGGCGGGCGGTGGCCAGTCCGATGCCGGAGGCGGCGCCGGTGACCAGGGTGGTACGGCCGGCGAACTCGGCGGCGTACTCGGTGATGGCGGGGGTGGTGTCGGTGGTGCTCATGGTGCTGTTCTCACTCTTCGGTGGTGCTGTCGGGGGTCGCGGCCGCGGCCTCCGAGGTCAGGGCGTCGTAGGCCCGCTCCACGAGGGCGGCGAGGTCTGCGGCTCCCGAGTCCCGCTCGTCGCCGCGCGCCCACAGGCGCAGGGCGGCGATCAGGACTCCGGCGGCGGCGTCGACGACCGCGGCCGGGCGCACGTCCCGGGTGTCGTCGATGCCGAGCCGGCCGGCGACGATGCGGATCGACTCCTCCTGGGCGTCGACCCGGATGCGCTGGTAGGCGGCGAACAACTCGGGCTCGGTGCCGGCCAGGGCCAGCAGGCGGCGCATCCGGGGGCGCACGTGCCAGGCCGGGTCCTCCCCGTCGGCCAGCCAGTCCCGCACGGCCCTGCGGTAGGCGAGCAGGGGCGGCTCCGCGGCGGGGCGGGACCGCAGCAGCGCGTTGATCCGGTCGCCGTCCCGGCGGACGAAGTCGAGCGCCGCGTCCTCCTTCCCGGCGAAGTGCCGGCTGAACGTGCGGCGCGTGACGTCCGCGCGCTCGGCGATCGCCTCCACCGTGGTGGCCGCCGGTCCGCGCTCCAGGATCAGGTCGCAGGCGGCGGTGGCCAGCGCGTCGCGGGTCTGCCGCGCCTTGCGCTGCCGCCGGTCCCCGGTGGGGTCCTCGGCGGTGCGGGAGGGCTTCGTTGCCGTCATGCCTTCGAGCGTACACCCGGAAATGTCCCAGTGGGACATGTGACCCGATGGGACATGTCGTGGGCGGGCGGGAGCGGCCCGCCGTGCGGCCCGCGGCGGGTCTCACCCCGCCCGGCGCAACGCGGCGCGCGCCGCCGTGACGGCCTGCTCGGCGTATCCCCGCCCGAAGAGCACCGCGTGCACCAGCAGCGGGAAGAGCTGGTGCACGCCGATCCGGCCGGCCCAGCCCTCGGCGAGCGGAGCCGCCTCCTCGTAACCCGCCAGGATCCGGTCCAGGTGGGGACAGCCGAAGAGGTGCAGCATCGCCAGGTCGGTCTCCCGGTGCCCGCCGTGCGCGGCCGGATCGATCAGGTGGACGTGCCCGTCGGCGCCCCACAGCACGTTGCCGTTCCACAGGTCTCCGTGCAGCCGCGCCGGCGGCTCCGCGGGCCCCGCCAGTTCGGGCAGCCGCTCGCAGACGCGCTCGACGTCGGCCGCCTCGCCCGCCCGGACGGTGCCGGCGTCGACCGCGCGGCGCAGATACGGCAGTACACGATGCGCGGCGTACCAGCGGGGCCAGTCGTCCCCGGTGACGTTGCGCATCGGGGCGAGCCCGATGTACGCCTCCTCGGGTCCGCCGGGCGGCGCGGCACCGAAGGCCGGCGCCCCGGCGGCGTGCAGCCCGGCCAGATCCCGGCCGAACCGCACCGCCGCGCTCGCGCTCGCCGGTCCCTGCGCCACCCGGCCGGAGACCAGCCGGCGCTCGTCCACGCCGTACACCACCGGGACCCGCACCGTGCCCGCGTCGGCCAGCCAGCGCAGCCCCGCGGCCTCCGCCCGCGCCGCGCCCGGGGCGTCCGCGAGTTTGACCACGACCGTGCGGCCGTCGTCGAGGCCGACTTCGGTGAGCGCCCCGGACAGCGGGCGCTCACCGGTCACCGCGCGACCCGTGAACCGGGCCGCCGCGGCGGCCGAGGACGTACTGACGGAACCCATGCCACGAGCCTAGGACCGCACCACGGCCGAGCCGGTCCACGCCACGGCGGACCGGTGCCGTCTCGCGGTGGGCCAGGAGCACGCCCGGGGACGCCGGGGTCCGTGCGGCCTTCGGCCCGGCCGTGCCGAATTCGGCCGACCCGCGGCGGTGCGGCGGGCGGGGCGCGCCCGGTCCCGGCGCGCCCGTAGGCCGGGAGCGGGCCGGGGCGGCCGGGCTCGTACCGTGGCCCGGCGGGTGCGCGCCGCGTCCGGAGCGCGGCCCAGGCTGCCGCCGACACGGTGAAAAGCGCGGGGTGCGCCGATCGGACACCCCGGACACGGGGGAGCAATGGGACTATGACCAGTTCAGCGTTTCATCGCACGATCACCCTGCCCGCCCCCGTGTGCCGGCAGGCCGCACAGCACCTCGAGCAGGCGGTGCACAAGGCCATCGACGGCGCCGCCACACCGTGGCGCGCGTTCCGCGGGGCCGACGGTGACGACTTCGCGTTCTCCGTCCCCGTCGTCGAGCAGGCCGCGGGCTGTCTGCTGGTGCTGGCCGCCGAGAGCGCCCAGAGCCTGCGGCCCTCCGCGCTGCGGGCCCTGATCACCGTCGCCCTGCATCTGCGCGACGCGGCCGAGGCGGTCCGCCGCCCGGCGGTCCCCAGCCCGGCCTGGTGAGCGCGGAGCCCGCGGAAAACACCGTGCCCCGGCCCTGAACGTGTGCTTGGCTCGGACGCCATGGAGTACACCCGATTCCTCGACTGCCTCGCGGCCGACCACGACCGGCTGCGGGCCGTCGTGGAGAGCGGCGCCGACGCCCCCGTGCCGACCTGCCCCGGCTGGACCGTCGCCGATCTGACCCGCCACGTCGGCGCGGTCTACCTGCACAAGACCGCCGCCATGCGCGACGGGGCGGAGCCCGAGACCTGGCCGCCGAAGGAGTTCGCCGACGAGGCGCCGACGGCACTGCTCGACCGGGGCTACACCGCGCTGCGTGCCGAGTTCGCCACCCGCGCCCCCGAGGACCCGGCCGCCACCTGGTACGGCCCCGACCAGAGCGTCGGTTTCTGGATCCGGCGGATGGCGCAGGAGACCGTCGTCCACCGCATCGACGCCGAACTCGCCACCGGCCGTCCCGTCACCGCCGTGCCCGACGACCTCGCCGTGGACGGGATCGACGAACTGCTCAAGGTGTTCGCCGCGTACGCCGTGAGCGAGTGGGGCGACTACTTCACCGACATCCTGGACGGCTCGCCGGGGCGTACCTTCCTGGTCCGGGCCGGCGACGACGCGGCGTGGCGGGTGCGGACCGGGCCGGGGGAGTTCACCGTCACGGACGGCGCGGGCGACGGCACGGCCGACGTGACGCTGAGCGGCTCCCCCCAGAGCGTGCTGAGGTGGCTCTGGAACCGGGCGGGCGACGACGGGGAAGGCGGCGTGAGCGTCGAGGGAGCTTCCGAGGCCGTGACGGAACTGCGGCGCTGCCTCGTCGTCGCGACCCAGTGAGCGGACGCCCGGCGCGGGGCCGGGCCGCGGGTGTCAGGCGCCGATGACGCGCACCGCCCCCCACAGAGCCGCCGTCGAGGCGGCGACCGTGGCCGGCACGGTGAGCAGCCCCAGCAGGGTGAACCGGCCCAGCTCCACCTCGATGCCGTGCCGGTGCAGGATGCGCCGCCACAACAGGGTCGCCAGCGAACCGACGTAGGTCAGGTTGGGACCCAGGTTCACGCCGATCAGTACGGCGAGGACCTGGGCGGGACCGGCGGGCGCGGCCAGCGGGAGCAGGGCGAGCACGGCCGGCAGGTTGTTGACGAGGTTGGCCAGCAGCGCGGCGACCGCCGCCACTCCCAGCAGCGCCGGCAGCGAGTCCCCGTCCGGCAGCAGCCGCCCCAGGCCCGAGGCCGGGCCGCTCACCACCACTGCCTGCACCACGATGCCGAGGGCCAGGACGAACAGGCAGAACAGCGGTGCCGCCGCGCCCACCAGCTCCCGGGGAGCGACATGGCGCCGGGCCAGGGCCCGCACCCCGAGCACCAGCACGCCCCCGAGCGCCGCCCAGGCCGGTTCCACCCCGGCCGGCGAGGCCAGCGCGAACCCGGCCAGGGTGAGGGCCACGACGACCACGGTGAAGCGGGGCACCGTGGGCGCGGGCGGCACGGCCGGTCCGGCACCGGCGGCGTGGTCCGGCGCCTTCGCGGGCACGGGGCCGCCACGCGCTCCCGCGACGGGCACGGGGCCCACGCGCGCGGGCGCGGCGGACACGGGCTCGGCCAGGTCCGCGCGGAAGAAGCGGCGGAACACGGCGTACTCGACGGCGATCGCGGCCAGCCAGGGCAGCGCCATCAGCGCGGCGAACCGCGTGAAGGTCAGCCCGCTGGCCGTGAACGCCAGCAGGTTGGTGAGGTTGGACACCGGCAGCAGCAGCGAGGCGGAGTTCGCCAGGTGCGCCGTCGCGTACACGTGCGGGCGGGCCCGGGCGCCGGCCCGGGACGCCGTGGCCAGGACGACGGGCGTGAGCAGGACCGCCGTGGCGTCCAGGCTGAGCACGGCGGTGACCACGCAGGCCACGGCGAACACCCCGCTCAGCAGCCGCCGCGGACTTCCCCCGCACCGGCGGGCCACGGCCGCGCCGACCGCCTCGAACAGGCCCTCCTTGGCGCACAGGTACGCCAGCATCAGCACCAGCGCGAGGAAGGCGACGACCGGCAGCAGCGTGCGGGTCTGCTCCCACGCCTGGTGCGGGGTGACCGTGCCGAGCGCCACCACCAGCACGGCGGCGGGCACGGCGGCCACCGCCTCCGGCAGCCCCCGGGGGCGCAGCACGGCGAAGGCCAGGACGCCCAGCAGCAGGGCGACGGGGACGGCCTCGGAGAGGACGGTGGTACTCAGGGCTTCTCCTCCACACCGGTGAGCCGGGCGGGAACCCGGTGATCGGCGAACGGGGTACAGGGTCGCACCCGGGACCGGGGTCCCGGTCGGCGGGACGTCGTGTGGCCGATGCCACGCCGCGCGCGAGAGCCGCGCCATGTCCCGCCGGGTGCGCCGCGGGCTACCGTTTCCACGGACCCGTGTTCCCCACGACGAGCAGTTCGGACGGCCCGGCAGTGCACACAGATCTCTCCCCCGTCATCGCGGCGACCGCCCAGTGGCTCCCGCGTGCCTACCCGGCGTCCGGCGGCGCGCTGGCCGACGCCCTGTGCGAGGCGCAGGCCCGGCAGGCCGTGACGGTCGCGGCCCGGCTGCGCTACCCCACCGCCATGGACGTGGCCCTGCTGGGCGTCACGGGTCCCGGCGGGTCCGCCCGGCTCGACTGGATCACCGGCGCCGACGGCGCGACGTGCGCCGACCCGGACGCGGACGCCTGGCGGACCTGGGTGGACGAGGTCGCCGCCAGCTGGGCGGCCTGTCTGCTGACCGACCCGGCGCTGGCCGGGCCGGCCGTCGCCGCGCTGGACGACCGCGGCCCCTCGGCCGGAACGCCGGTGGAGTTCCGGCGTCTGCTCGCACCCGACGAGGCGGACCGCCGCGCGGCGGCCCTGCTGCGCCACCCGGACCTCGTCGCCCCCGTCGCCTCCCTGCACCACGCCCAGCTCGTCGCCCGGCTGGATCCGGGCCAGGCCCTCGTCGCCTGAGCCGAGCCCGTCCGGGGGCACGGCGCACACCCGAGGGGGGGAATGACCGGGGTGCGGCCTCAGGCGGCAGTCTCCAGGTTCGCCACCGGGGACACCCGGGGCACCGTCGTCCGGCGTTGGCGCAGGAGGTGGCCCGCGCCGATGGTGCCGGCGATGATCAGCCCGCCCGCGATCAGGGCGCCGCGCGCACCGGCCAGCTCCATCAGCAGGCCCAGCGCGGGCGGCCCGCCCAGGCTCCACACCGTGCCGATGCTGCCCCACACGCCGAGCACCCGGCCCCGCAGGTGCGCGGGCGGGTCGGTCTGCAGCACCGCCGTGCCGGCGGTGTCGGAGACGGACTCCACGACGGCCATCGGCAGCACCATCACCAGCAGGACGGCCAGCGACGGCGACATGCCCGCCACCACCTGCAGCAGCCCGCCCGCCGCCGCCAGCGCGCCCACCACCCGTACGGACGGGCGGCGCAGCCGGGCGCCCAGGACGGCGCCGACGATGCCGCCGACCGCCAGCACCGTGGACACCGTGCCGAAGGACCCCGCGCCGCCCGCGAGCGGCCCGGTGACCAGCACGGCCAGGGTCAGCTGGTAGTTGCGCCCGAAGACGGCGCTCACCCCCGTGACACCCGCCAGCGCCAGCAGCCGCGGCCGGCGGACGAAGAAGGCCAGTCCCTCCCGCACGCTCATGGTGTCCCGCGTAGCGCCGTCCTTCACCTCGGCCGAGTACCCGGCCGCACCGCGCACCGGTCGCAGGAAGGGGATCACCGAAGCCACGAACAGGAACGACAGCCCGTTGGCGGCGTAGGCGGCGGCCGTGCCGAGGAAACCGACCGTCACGCCGGCGAGCGCCGCCCCCGTGAGCCGTCCCGCCTGGTGCACCAGCGCGCCCACCCCGATCGCGGAGGGCACGTCCTCGCGCGGGACGAGGTCGTTGCCCAGCAGGGAACACGCCGGGCCGTCCACGGTGGCGATGACACCGGTGACGGCCGCCAGGACCATCAGCGAGGCCACGTCGAGCCGGTCCAGCGCCACCATGAGCGCGGTCGCGAAGGCGACCGCGCCGAGCAGCGCCTGACTGACCGCGGCCGTCAGCCTGCGCGGCCAGCGGTCGACGGCCGCACCGCCGAACACGCTGATCAACAGGGCCGGCGCGGCCTGGACCGACATGGACAGGCCGGTCGCGGCGGCCGACCCGGTGATCTGCAGGACCAGCAGGTTCTGCACGGTCAGCTGCATCCACGTACCGGCGTTGGACACGAAGTTGGCGACCGACCACCAGCGCATGCTGCGGTACCTCAGGGAGCGCCACGGGGAGGTGCTCGCGGGACCGGACGGCACGGGGGCGGGAGGCGGCGGGGCGGAGACGGGGGAAGAAGACACAGGGCGCCACTCGAACGCGGGTCACGGGACCCGGAGGGGGATACGGACGGGAACGAGTAGGCCGGCTGCGCTGCGCGGTCGTTCCACTGGGCCGGAGACGGCGCCGACCATCGTGGCAGAAGGGACCGGCGAGTCGTCGCCGCTCCGCGCTCCCGCCCGCGGTCCGGGCGGGCCAACCGTCGCCGTCGGCGCCGGAGTTGGCGAGCCGAGTGGGTTTGATCACAGCACTCGGCCGCATCGCCGGGCGCCGCGGGGCGGGACCTTCGGCCGTGACCGTGGTCACGGTGAGACGGCCCGACGGCGGGCGCCGGCGCATGTGAGCGCCCGGGTGGGGCACTCGGGGCACGTTTTCGGCGCTCCGTGAGCCCACGGTGTGCACACCGTGAACGCACACCGCGTGGCTCGGGCGGCGCCTCGTCGAGGAAGAAGGGTCGTCCTCATGATGCCGACTGCGGCGTTCAGCCCACGGGGGGAGTCCCGCGCGCCCTGGGGCCGTGTCCTGGTGACCGGCGGCGCCGGATTCCTCGGCTCCCACCTGTGCACCCGGCTGCTCGACGCGGGCGCCGAGGTCGACTGCCTGGACAACCTCTCCACCGGGCGTGCGGAGAAGGTGGCCCACCTGGCGGGCCGTCCCGGGTTCCGCTTCCTGGAACGGGACGTCTCCGGACCCGGCTGTGCGGACGCGCTCCCCGGCCCCTACGACCTGGTCCTGCACCTGGCCGTCCCCGACTCCCGGGCCGCCCGGCCCGAGCGGCCCGTGGACGTCCTCGAGGCAGGCAGCCTGGGCACGCGTGCCGCGCTGGCCGTCGCCGGCCGGGACGGTGCCCGGTTCCTGCTCGCCTCCTCTCCGCCGGTGTGCCCCGACGCCCGCGGCGGCGGCGCACCGGACGACGCCGACCCGGTGGGGCCCCATCGGGCCTGCGCCGACGCCGTCCGGTTCGCCGAGTCCCTGGTCGCCGCCCACGCGGTCGCCCACGGCGCGAACGCCGGGATCGTCCGGCTGTTCACCGGCTACGGTCCCGGCATGCGGACGGACGGCGGCGGGATGCCGGCCGCCGTTATCGAGCAGGCGCTGGCCGGGCGGCCGGTCACCGTCCCCGGGGACGGCAGCCGCAGGCACCCCCTGTGCTACGTCGACGACATGGTCGACGGCATTCTGCTGGTCGCGGCCGGACGCTCCGTGCGGCCGGTGGACATCGGCGGCGACGAGGAGCCCACGGCCGCGGAGATCGCCCGGGTGGTGACCGAGCTGACCGGCTCCGACTCGCCGCCGGTGTTCGTCGAGGACACCGGGGACGGGCGGGCCGAGCCCCGGCCGGTCACCGGCTTCGCCCGCGAGATCTTCGGCTGGCTGCCGAGCGTGTCCTGGCGGGACGGTCTGGAGCGCACCGTCGCCGCGCTCCGTGAACGGCCCGATCCGGTGCCCACGGCGGCCGGGGGCCCGGCGGAGGAGCGGACGGGGGAGTGGCGGGCGTAGGAACGGGTGTTGCCGTCACCCGGCATGTGCGAGGGGCCCGTCGCCACGGCGACGGGCCCCTCGCACATGCCGGCGGTGGCCGCTCAGCCGGACTTGCCCCGACCCGACAGGGCGTCCCGCACCCGGTCGACCATGCCCGCACCGGGGGCGAGCAGCTTGTTCATCGGGGGCTTGTCCGGGGTGGCCGGGTGCGGCCGGGTCGGGGCCGTCTTCTTCGCCTGCCGGACCTTCTCGCCCAACTGGTCCAGGGCGTCCGCGGGGCACGCCTCGCGCAGCCTCGGGAACAGGTTGCCCTCCTCGTCGGCGACGTGTGCGCGGATCTCGCTCATCAGCTTGCCGATCAACCGGTCGAACTCGGCGTCGTCCGCCGCGCAGCCCTCCAGGTCCTTCATGATCTGCTCGGCCTCGGCGTGGTCCTCGAGTTCCTTGTCCGCGAGGGCGCCGCCGTTCGCCACGTGCTCCCGAACGGCCGGGTAGAGGTACGCCTCCTCCGCCACCGAGTGCCGGACCAGCTCGATCGTGGCCTGATCGGCGTACAGCTTGCGGTCCTTGTGACCGGACGGCAGTGCCTCGATCTTGCCGAAGAGCTCCTCGACCTCGCGGTGATCGGTCGTCAGCTCGTCGATGACGTTTCCTCCGTGTCCCATGTTCCACCTCCAGAGGGTCGTGGCGGTCGCGGGACCGAACCGCCACGGAAGCATCGGGACGACCGGGTCCCCTCTCGCGCGGCGGGCTAACGCCCGTTCAGGCGCCCAGCCTGGCGCGGACGCCGCCCGCGCGGGCGGCGGGGCCGGCCGTGGCGCGGACCGAACGGTGCACCAAGCGGGCGTCGTGTCGCAGGTCCCGGGCGGCGTGCCGGCCGCGCCACAGCAGCGAGGGCGCGCCGCCCGTGTCGTCGGCGGCGATCAGCAGCCCGCCCATCATGGACAGGTTCTTCAGGAAGTGGATGCGCTGCTGTGCGCGGTCGGAGGGGTCCTCCGCGTTCCAGTAGCGGTGCGCCGCCAGCGTGGTGGGAACCAGCGTCACCGCGAGGGCCAGCGCGGCCAGCCGCGGACAGCGGCCGAGTCCGAGCATGAGGCCGCCCACCACGTGAACGGCGCCGTTGAGCCGTACGAGTTGCTCGGTGCCGTCCGGCAGCACCGGTACGCGGTCGGCCACCGGCCGTACGATCGGCTCGGCCGCCGGGGCCACGTCCTGCGGCCTGCGCAACGACTGCAGGCCGCCCGCGACGAACATCGAGGCGAGCATCGGCCGGCCGGCCAGACGCAGAAGACTCATGACGCTGTCTCGCTCTCTTCTGAGGGGCTGTCAGTGTCGACAGGGGCATCAGCGGGGTGTGGCCCCACTGGGATCATCAGGTGCTCCCGGCGGTCGGCGCCATTCGGCGTCCGGTGCGGCACCGGTGTCCGCGGGCACCGCGCCGGACGGGGAACACGCAGGTCACAGACTGGTGAGAATCTGGGGCGCCAAGTGCTTGATCATGGTGTTGGTCCAGCGCATCTGGCGCAGTGTCCGCGGGTGGCAGGAGGAGGCGAGTGCCAGCAGCCCGCTGTCCTTCGACGCCTGGGCGGCCTGGGCCAGCATCTCCCAGTGCAGTGAGTTCTCCGCCGCGGCGACGTGCAGCTCCCGCAGGTCGCGCAGGAGCAGCAGGCCGGGTTCCGGCCGGTGGACGACCGCCTCGGACGCCTTCTCGCGCAGCGTCGCGAGGACGCCGTCCGAGGAGGGGTCCGGCGGGTCGCCCAGCTTCACGCCGTGCTCGGCGCCGGCCTCGGCGAGTCGCCGCACGTGCTCGCGGGACCAGAGGGCGAGGTCGGTGGCGACGTGGTGGACCTCGTGCTCGGTGCGGTGCCGCTCGGCGACGGTCACCAGGTGGTGTGCCAGGTGCCGTTCGCCGCGGTGCAGTGTGCGCAGGGTCAGGGTGATGCCGTTCACCGGGCGCCTTCCTCGTGGCCGTGCGGGAACTGGGTGGGTTCCTGCCGCATGGTGTGCGCCGCCGGTCCGCCCGAGGTGGGCGGGACGACGCCCGCGGCGGCCGGGGCCGACGCGGTGGTGGTCGGTGCGGGCGAGGGCCGGCCGTCCCCGCGTTCCAGGAGGGTGAGCGCGGCCGCGGCCGTCTTGAACAGCGGCTGCTTGGAGACGGGGTCCCAGTCGGTGACGGTCGTCTCGTTCGCGGCCCGCCCGGGAGTGTCCGGGCCGGGGCCCGACCCGCCCCCGGTGTCCCAGTAGCCGTAGTGGAACGGCACGAACAGCAGTCCCGCGCGGATGCCGGTCACCCGCAGCCGGCCGCGCAGGGCGCCGCGCCTGCTGCCGACCTCCACCAGATCGCCCTCGCCGAGGCCGAGCCGTTCCGCGTCGCCGGTGGAGATCTCCACCCACACGTCGGGAGCGGCGTCGTTGAGCTGGGGGGCGCGTCCGGTCTTGGTACGGGTGTGGAAGTGGTAGATCGTCCGGCCCGTCGTGAGCTGGAACGGGTACTGCTCGTCCGGCTCCTCGTGCGGCGGCCGGTAGGCGGCCGCCTTCAGCATCGCCCTGCCGTCCGGGTTCAGCGAGCGGTACTCCACGGCCTCCTGCGACGCGCCGGTCTCCAGGTCCTTGCCGTAGCTCTCGCACACGTCGGGGTGGGCCCAGGAGATGCCGTCCGTGTAGAGGCGCGCGGTGCCCCGCGGGTTCCGCTCGTCGCAGGGCCACTGGATGCCGCTGGTGTCGCGCAGCAGGGCGTAGGACAGGCCCGTGTAGTCGCAGGGGCGGCCCGCGCTGCACCGCTTCCACGCCTCGAACGCCGACTCGGGGCCGTCCCAGGTGATCAGCGGACCGCCGTCCTTGTCCCGGAAGTCCATGCGCCGCGCGTAGTCCAGGAAGATGTCCAGGTCGGGCCTGGCCTCGCCGGGCGGTTCCACGGCCTTCTCGGAGAGGTGCACGGTGCGGTCGGCGTTGGTGAGCGCGCCGGTCTTCTCGCCCCACGTGGCGGCGGGCAGCACCACGTCGGCCAGTTGTGCCGTCTCCGTCAGGTAGAGGTCCTGGACGACCGTGAACAGCCGGTCCTGCGACAGGATCGAGCGCATGCGGGACAGCTCGGGCATCGAGACGGCGGGATTGGTGCCGCTGATCCACAGCATCCGCAGCGAGCCCTGCTCGGCGTAGCGGAAGATCTGCATGGCGTGGGTCGGCGGCGCGAAGTGCGGGACGGTCTCGGGCTCGACGTTCCACACCCGTGCGAGGTCGGCGACATGGGCGTCGTTCTGCCAGTTGCGAAAGCCCGGCAGATCGCCGTTGGCGCCGCACTCGCGGGTGTTCTGGGCGGTGGGCTGGCCGTTCATCTGGAGCAGTCCGGCACCCGGGCGGCCCAGCATGCCGCGGATCAGGTGCAGGTTGTTGACCTGGACGGCGGCGGCGGTGGCCTGGTGGGACTGGTAGACGCCCTGGAGGACGGTGGAGACCAGCTGGTCGGTGGTGCCGACGAGTTCGGCCGCCTCCTCGATCCGGGCGGCCGGGACGTCACAGATCTCCGCGGCCCACCGGGGTGTGCAGTCGGCGACGCGGGCGGCCAGTTCGTCGAAGCCGACGGTGTGCGCGGCGATGAAGTCGCGGTCGATCCACCCGTGCCGGATCGTCTCGTGCAGCAGCGCGTTCAGGAGGGCGACGTTGGTGCCGCTGCGCGGCGCGAGGTGGACGGCGGCGCGTTCGGCGACGCGGGTGGGGCGCGGGTCCACGCACAGCAGGCGCGGCGGGTCGGCCCCCTCGAAGCGGTCGAGGAGCCGCATCCACTGCACGGGCTGGGTCTCGGCGATGTTGTGGCCGAACAGCGCGATCACGTCGGCGTGGTCGAAGTCGTCGTAGCTGCCGGGCTGCCCGTCGCAGCCGAAGGTCTCCTTGAGAGCCTCCGCGGCCGTCGAGGTGCACAGCCGGGTGTTGCCGTCGAGGTGGTTGGTGCCGATGCCGGCCCGGGCCAGGACCGTCAGCGTGTAGTACTCCTCCAGGAACAGCTGACCGGTGGTGTAGAAGCCGATCGAGCCCGGCCCGCGCTCCTCCAGCAGTGCGCGCGAGCGGGCGGCCACCAGGTCCATCGCCGTGTCCCAGTCCGTCTCCACCAGCTGTCCGTTCCGGCGCACCAGCGGCCGGGTCAGCCGGTCCCGGGAGGCGTTCGCCTGCCAGCCGAACAGGTCCTTCGGGCCGAGCCGCCCCCGGTTGACCCGGTCCACGTCCCGGCCCCGCACTCCGACCATCCGGCCGTCGGCCACCGCGATGTCCATGGCGTCGCCGTCCGAGTGCAGGATCGACGCGGCCTGCACCCATCGCTGCACCGCCCCGGGCTCCACCCCGTCCGCGAGGAACGTGTCCACCCGGGCCGGCCACGTCTCGTGCCGTCCGTAGGGCACCCTGGGACCCCACGGGTGCGCGATCCGGTCCGCCGCATCCTCCATCGCCGGCCTCCCGCCAACTTCCGTCCGCGTTCCGTCGTTGCGTCACAGTGCGCGGCGGCGGGTACCCGGGGACGGCCGACCGAAGCGAACCACTTGTGGGAGCGCTCCCAAGCGGGCAGGATGCTGCGGTGACAGCGACTGCCTCCGTACGCCCCTACCGCGCCGCCGACGCCCCGGCCCTCGACGACATCTGCATCCGGACCGCGCACAACGGCCGGGACAGCCGGCCCGTGTACGCCGACCCCTCGGTGCTCCCCGCCATCTTCGCCGCCCCCTACGTCCACCTCGACCCGGACCTGGCCTTCGTGCTGGACGACGGGGAGGGCCGCGCCGTCGGCTACATCCTCGGCACGGCGGACACCGCGCGCTTCGCCGAGGAGTTCCGGACCAAGTGGCTGCCGCGCGTGGCGGACCGCTACCCGGCGCCGCAGGGCCCGCCCGAAACCCGCACCCCGGACGAGGTCATGGCCGGACTGCTGCACGACCCCGAACGCATGATCGTCCCCGAGCTGGCCGCGTACCCGGCCCACCTGCACATCGACCTGCTCCCCGACTGGCAGGGGCAGGGCCACGGCCGGACCCTGATGCGGACGCTCTGGCGCGCCCTGCGCGAGCGCGGCGTCCCCGCCGTCCACCTCGTCATGGCCACGGCCAACACACCGGCCAGGGCCTTCTACGACCGGCTGGGCTTCCACGAGATCGCCGCGGCCGGGCTCGACCCGGCGGACGTCACCTGCCTGGGGCGTACGACGCAGGACGCGGCACGGACCTGACGGCCGGCGGCGGGGCGGCGCGCGCCCGCAGCGGGCGCGGACGGGCGGGCTCCTGCGCTCAGGACGCGCCCAGCCGGTAGACGTTGAAGGCCCGGCGGATGACCGGCTGCGCCACGTTGCGCACCCTGACCCCGCCCGCCGTCATCCCGTGCTCCGCACCCAGGTGGGCGTGACCGTGGACGGCCAGGTCGGCGCCGGCGGTGTCGATGGCCTCCGCCAGGAGGTAGCTGCCGAGGAACGGATGGATCTCCGGCGGCTCCCCGGCGAGCGTGTCGGCGACGGGGGAGAAATGGGTCAGGGCCACCCGCGCCGCACAGTCCTCCTCGTCCAGTTCCTTCAGGGCGGCGTGCAGGCTGTCCGCCGAGCGGCGGGTGGTGCGCACGAACTCCTTCATCACCGGCTCGCCGAACTCGCCCGCGCTGCGCCCCACGAACCCGCCGCCGAACCCCTTGGCGCCCGCGATCCCCACCCGGCCCCCGGCACAGTCCACGACGGTGTGCTCGCCCTCCAGCACCGTCACACCGGCCTCCCGGAGGATGGCGGTGACCTTCCCGGGCTGCTCGTCGTGGTGGTCGTGGTTGCCGAGGACGGCCACCACCGGCACCGGCAGGTCGCGTACCTCCCGGGCGACCACCCGTGCCTCCTCAGGCGTGCCGTGCCGGGTGAGGTCCCCGGCGAGGAGCAGCACGTCGGCACAGTCGGGCAGGGTCTCGAACGCGGGCCGCAGCAGCCCCTGACTGTCGGGCCCCATGTGGATGTCCCCGACGGCGGCGACGCGGATCATCACAGCTCCTCGGCATGGTCGGGGCTGGTGGTCTCCGCCACTACGACGTCCGTGTGCACGGTCAGCCCGGCCAGTTCCTCACGGGCCACGCGCAGTACGGTCTCCCGGCACCGCGCCGAGGGCACCGTGCCCGTGACCGCGACCGCCCCGGCCCGGATCTCGGCCCGCACGCCGAGTTCACCGAGCTCCTCCGCGGCGAGCCGCTCCTGCAGGTGGGCCACCCGGTACTCCACGTTCTCGGGGGACTGGGGGCTTCCGGCGCTCCCTCCCGCGGCCGGGGGGCCGCCGGCCGCGGGGCCCTGGTGTCCGACAGGGTCGCTCATGGCTGCTCCTCCTTCGGGGCGGTGGC
The DNA here is from genome assembly GCF_000772045.1 of Streptomyces sp. CCM_MD2014. Lineage (GTDB taxonomy): Bacteria > Actinomycetota > Actinomycetes > Streptomycetales > Streptomycetaceae > Streptomyces > Streptomyces salinarius. The sequence continues at coordinate 7,899,203 of NZ_CP009754.1, forward strand.
CGCGGGAACGGCCGGGGGGATGATCTCCAGCCGTTCGAGGATGAAGAAGAAGGCGGCGGGCATCGGGGCGTCGCCGCAGTCACGGCGCAGCGCCTCCCAGTCGATCTTCTCGCGCAGCGTCCGGGCGATCGGCAGTACCGCACCGAAGTCGCAGTGGTGCTCCGAGAAGGCCGCCAGCAGACCGCGCAGCAGATCGGTCGGCGCCAGGACCGGCATCAGCACCGAGTCGACCGACAGCTCCTGCGCCCGGGACAGCAGTCCCGTCGTGACGGGTTCGTGGGCCAGCTCGAAGATGAGGTCGACCTGCTGCCCCAGGCAGTCCGCCTTGAGCAGCCAGTCCTCGGGCGGCGTGTAGACCACCAGCCCCGCCTCCCGCAGCGTCGCCGCGACCGCGTCCGCGTCCTCGGGCCGGATGCAGAAGTCGACGTCGTGCTGGAGGTTCTGGGTGCCGCCGTGCGCGTACACGGCGACGCTGCCGGCCAGCGCGAAGGGATGCTGCGCCTTCTTGAGGATCGAGCCCACCTGCTTGGCGGCCTGGAGGATCGCCTGATTGCGGTCGAGAGGGAGGTCCTCGCGGGGAGCCTCGTGCCGGGGGCGGCCGGGGCCCGGGTCCCCGCCGGCCGGGCGCAGCTCGGAGACGCCGGCGCGCCTGTCGCGGGCGTGGTCGTCGGCGGGCTGCCTCATCGCTGTCCCCTTCCCGGGCCGGCGCCGTCGCAGGGGCGGAGCGGACCGGCCCAACCCTGCGCGAACGGGTACCCGGTGCGGTACCGCCGACACCGCGGCCCGTCGCCCTGCTCGGTGCCGGGTGCGCGGTGCGGCGATCGCGGGCACTCGGCCGGCATGAGCGACGAGCGCGTGCGACAGGAGAACGACCCGGCCGGCCGGCGGACCGTGGCCCGGCTGGTGGCGGCGTGGCTGGCGGAGACCGAACGGCACGCCCCCGAGGCCGCGGGGCGGGCCCGGGAAGGGTGGGAACGGGGCGCGCTGTCCGAACAGGCCGCGCAGGACCTGGCCACCTGGGTCACCGCCAGGGTGACGGACACCGGGTTCACCGAGGACGAGGGCCCCTACGTGGCGGGAGCCGTCCGGATCACGCCCTCGGACAAGGACACCGTCCACGCCTGGCTGCGCGCACGGGGGCACGCCGTGTGAGCCGGGAACGGAGCGGGCCGCCGGCCGTCAGCCGGGCAGGAGCGGGCGCGGGTGCGCCGGCCCGGCCTTCGGCGGCGGCCGCCACTCGAACATCAGCAGCGTCGCGTCGTCCCGCAGCTGCCCCTCCTGCGTGTCCAGGATCGAGTGGATGAGACGGCGCAGCGACTCCGGCGCCAGTTCTCCCCCGGCCGTGGCCCGGATGACGTAGTAGGCGAAGCGTTCCAGGCCCAGCAGCTTGGCCTCCCGGGTCCGGGCCTCCACGACGCCGTCCGTGTACATCAGCACCCGGTCCCCGGGTTTCAGGGCCAGCTCGTGCGTCCGGCGCGCCTGGGAGGTGAGCAGGGACGGCATGCCCATGGGCGGGTCGGGATCACGCTCCATGGCGTCGATGACCAGCCGTTCGTCGCGGATCAGAATGGGCGCCGGGTGACCGCAGTTGACCCAGCGCAGCACTCCGGTGACCAGGTCAAGCTGCGCGACGACCGCCGTGCAGAACTTGTCCGGGAGCCAGCTGGACAGCGCCTCGTCCACGCCGCGCACGAGTTCGGGCAGGGGCATGCCGCTGCGCCGGGCGTTGCGGCAGGCCGCCAGCGCGACGGTACTCGTGAGTCCGGAGGCCAGGTCGTGCCCCATGGCGTCCAGGACGGCCACGTGCAGCGTCGTTTCGGTGAGCGCGTGGTCGAAGGCGTCGCCGCCGATCTCGTAGGCGGGTTCGAGCACGGCCGTCGACACGACGTTGCCGTCGCCGATGGTGCGCGGCGGCAGCAGGGCGCGGAGCATCTCGGCGGGCAACTGCATCCGCTGGGTACGGGTGTGCCGGACGAAGGAGTCCTCGTACGCGCGCTTGGACGTGATCACCATGGCGAGCAGCGAGGCGAGCGCCCGCCCGCGCGTCAGCGAGGACGCGGTGAGGGAGGGCTCGTCGACGGCCAGTACTCCGAGCCGCTCCGCGCCGTCGAGAAGCGGGAACCACGCGGTGATGCCGCCGCCGGCCGCGGATTCCTCCACCCGCAGCGACTGCGTGCGGTACGCCCAGCCCGCCAGGGAGTCGTCCACCGGGAGCGCCGGCGCGACGGCCGTCTGGGGGACGAGGCGGCGCTGCTGGATGTCGACGAGGTAGACGACGGCGTGCCGCAGCCCGAGCGCCTTGGCGGTCCGCGCCGTGGCGGTACGCAGGTCCAGGGTGAGGTGGGCCGGATCGGCGAGGAACCGCCGCAGCGCCGCGTCGCCCGGATCCGACGTGGACACCTCGCCTCCTCTCGTCGGGAGCCCGCCGCGGCGGGTGATGCTGCCCAGCACTCTGGCACCCGGCTCCCCGCCCCGCCCGTCGGGCCGGTCGTCCGTGCGGCGCTTCGGTCCCGGCAGAAGGGGCACGCGTCACCACGTACGACCCCGAGCGCCGAGGAGTGGTGCCGCATGACCGAGTACGAGCGTTCCCGCACCATGCCCGCCCAGCCCGAGCAGGTCTTCGACCAGGCCGCGAACGTCGGACAACTGGAGACCTGGCTGCCCCGGGACCTGCACGTGGAGCCGGAGGAGCCGCCCGCCGTCACCGTGCACGAGGACCGCACCGACCAGGACACCTCGGCCCTGCTGAGCGCCCGGCCCGAGCAGATGCGGCTCGAGTGGGGCACCCGTGAGCAGGGCAGCTACGCCGGCTGGTTGCAGGTCGCCGGGCTGGACAGCGGGGCCAGCGAGGTCACGGTGCACCTGTCGTTCTTCGACGACAGCCACGACCCGGGGGAGCGGTCGGTGGCCGAGGCACTCGACGGCAGCCTGCGGCGCCTCGAGGAGCAGGTGAGGATGCGCACCGACAACGCGGCCGGCTGAACGAGCGCCGGCCCGACGAAGGCGGCCAGAACGCGAGGACGGGAGAACACCGGCGAGGACGGGAGAACTCCGGGACAACCCACGGCGGTCCCGCCGTGTCGCGCGGGAAGACCCGGACGACGCCGGCGAACCGCAGGCCCGGTCAGACCGCCGCGGGGCAGGCGTGTCCGCGTCCTCGGCCGTCGAGGCGGGCGCGAGGAGGGCGGCGAGCCGCTCGGCCCCCGGGCGCCGGGTTCCACGGCCGTCGGCGAGCTGTGCCGAACCGGGCGGCGGGCGGTCCGGACGCCGCCCCGGCCGGGTGTCCGCCCGCCGCCCCGGGGCACCCACCCGCCATGGACGCTCACCGCCGCCCGCTGCTGGACCGCACCCCGGCACTGCTCACCGAGGGCTACGCCTGGCTGCCCAACCGCATGCGCGACAGCACCCGCTCCGTACTGCGCACCCGGCTGCTCGGCAGGCCCGCGCTGGCCGTACGCGGCCCGGATGCCGTGCCCTTCTTCTACGACGAGTCGCACGTCCACCGGCACGGCGCGATCCCGCCACCGATCCTGGACACCCTGTTCGGGCAGGGCGCGGTCCACACCCTCGACGGCGCCGCCCACCGCACGCGCAAGGAACTGTTCCTGCCGCTACTCGAAGCCGGCCGCGTCGCCCGCCTCACCGAACACGTCACCGGGGCCTGGGACGAAGCCGTGCGCGCCTGGAGCGAGCGCGACCGGGTCGTGCTGTTCGACGAGGCGGCCGTCGTGCTCACCCGCGGGGTGTGCGACTGGGCGGGAGTTCCGCCCGGGGCCGTCGACGCGGACGCCCTGTCCCGGGACCTCGTCGCGATGGTCGACGGCTTCGCCACCCCGGGCCCCCGCCATCTGCGGGCCCGCCGCGCCCGCTTCCGCCAGGAGGCCCGCATGGGCCGCCTGATCGAGGAGGCCAGGGCGGGCACGGCCGCCGCTCCCGCGGACTCGGTCCTGGAGCGGGTGGCTCGGCACCGGGACACGGCGAACGGCCCGCTGGACTCCCGGACGGCGGCGGTGGAACTGCTGAACGTCCTGCGCCCCACCGTCGCCGTGAGCTGGTTCGTGGCGTTCGCCGCCCACGCCCTGCACCGGTGGCCGGCCCACCGCGAGCGGCTGCGCACCGGTGACGACGCCTTCGCCACGGCCTTCGCGCACGAGGTCCGCCGCTTCTACCCGTTCGCCCCGTTCCTCGGCGCGAGGACCGTCACCGAACTGTCCTGGCACGGCGAGTCCGTCCCGGCCGGCGGCATCCTGCTGCTCGACGTGTACGGGCAGAACCACGACGAGGAGCTCTGGGGCGACCCGTACTCCTTCCGCCCCGCACGGTTCCTGGACCGGCCCCCCGCGCCCGACGAACTGATCCCGCAGGGCGGCGGCGACCCCGCCGGCAGTCACCGCTGCCCCGGCGAGCGCATCACCGTGGGCCTGCTCCAGGCGCTGGCGGTGCGGTTGGCGCGCCTGGACTGCACCGTCCCCGACCAGGACCTGCGGATCCCGCTGCGCCGCATCCCGACCCGCCCCCGCAGCGGCTTCGTTGTCACCGGCGTGCGCGCACCCTGACGGCACGTCACGCGCACCCGTGCAGGACCGGTTGGCTGATCGTTTGCAGCCGTGCGGGTGTGCGGCCGCCCCCGGGCGGCGGAAGGGGTCGTCACCCGAATGGCCCCCGCACGCTACTGGTCGCGGCCGAACCGGTGTCTCCTGGAGGGTGTCAGCGGCGTCCAGGCTGGGAGGCCGATCATGTACGAAATGTGCGTGGGCCCGGAGAAGGCGGGCGGAGCGTTGGTGTGGCACGTACTGGCCAAACAGGCCGCGGCCACACTCTGCGGACAGCAGCTCCGCGAACGCAGAGAAGCATCCGACGGTGAACGGGCGCGTCATTGCCCGGACTGCATGGCTTCCTTCGAGAAGTTGATGGCAACCACACCGTGCTGACGGACCGTCCGCAAACCGTCCGCCCCGCCGCTTCCCGCGGCGGGGCGGACGGCGTACCCGCGCCGGTGCGAGGGTCCGGTCGGGGCATCCGGCCGGCCGCCCGGCCGCCGGTCTGCCGGGCCACGCCGGACAGCCTGGCGCGGTGCGCGTGCGCGAACCCGCTCATCCGTGGGCGGGTCGGGGCCGCGAAAACGCCGCACGACGTCGTCCAGGCCCCGGCGAACCGGTCGGCTTCCCGGACCGGGCTGCCCCGGCACGGCCCCTGACGATCACTCGGGTGGTGCAGTGTCGCGGCCGGGAGCCGGGGAAGTCGCCGGTCATGCCCCGCCGCGCGCCGTCCTCCCGCGCCCGGGGCGGCAGGACGCGCCGCGGCCGGGATCCCCGAGTCGGCCGCGGCGCCTCCTCCTTGGACCGCCCAGCGGCTCGCCTGCCCGGCCGGCCGATGGGTGTCGGCCGTCGGACCATTTGGGTGTCGTCCCCGATGGCCGCCCGGCCCCCCGGCGTGTGACCGTTGACCGACGTCGCGCCCCGGGGGGTCTTTTCGGGGCCGCCGACGCTCGGGGAAAGCCCGGTCTCGCCCGTTCGCGGGCCCTTCCGCCTGGTTCGGTGCGGTGTCCCGTGCGCACCCGGGGCGCCTGGGCGGCCGGTCGGGCCGGCACACCGCCGCGGACGCGACCCGTGTACGGGTCCTCGGCGTGCGGGCTCGTGGCCGGTCCCCGCCCCGGTCCGTCCGACGACGGACAACCCCGACGACGACCGACCCCGACGACGACCGACCCCGCAACGACCAACCCGACGCACGACCGACGAAGGAGAATGCGCATCCATCCCCGTCCAGTGAAGCCCTCCCGACCCTCCGCGCGAGTGAAGGCGGTGACCCGTGGGTCACGCTGACACCCTGCTCGCCATGGGCGGTGCCTTCGTGGCCGCCGCGTTCCTCGCCCGCCTCGGCGGCAGGATCGGACTTCCGACGATCCCCCTCTTCATGCTCGCCGGCATCCTGCTCGGTCCGCACACACCGGGCTTCGTCCTGGTGGAGGACGCGCACGACTTCGAAATGCTCTCCGCGCTCGGACTGGTGCTGCTGCTCTTCTATCTGGGACTGGAGTTCCACCTCGACGACCTCAAGAGCGGCGGCAAACGGCTGCTCACCGCCGGGGGCGTCTATCTGCTCCTGAACGTCGGCGCCGGGCTCGGCTTCGGCTTCGTCCTCGGATGGGGTGTGCGCGAGGCACTGGTGCTGGCGGGCGTGCTCGGCATCTCCTCGTCCGCGATCGTCACCAAGATCCTCATCGACCTGGGCCGCATCGGCCGCCCGGAGACCCGGCTGATCCTGGGCGTCATCGTCGTGGAGGACATCTTCCTCGCGCTGTACCTGGCCGCCCTGCAACCGGTGATCTCGGGCGCGCACGGCATCGCCGACACGGCGCTGCAGGCCGGCAAGGCCTTCGGCTTCCTGCTGGTCCTGGCCGCCGCGGCCCGCTACGGCACCCGGCTCGTGGGCCGCCTGATCGACACGCGGGACAGCGAACTGCTCGTCATCAGCTTCCTCGGTGCCGCGGTGCTCGTCGCCGGAGTCTCCGAAGTCCTCGGCGTCGCCGACGCGATCGGCGCCTTCATGGTCGGCCTGATCCTCGCCGGCACTCCCTCGGGGCCGCGGATCCGTGAACTGGTGCATCCACTGCGCGACGCCTTCGCGGCCATCTTCTTCTTCGCCTTCGGGCTGGCCATCGACCCCGGCGACCTCGCCTCCGTCGCCGGTCCGGTCGCCGCCGCGGCGGCCCTGACCGTCGTCATGAACGTCGTGGCGGGGCTGTGCGTCGCCCGGGTCTACCGCTACGGCAGCGAACCGGCGGCGGAGATCGCCACCACCCTGGTGGCGAGAGGGGAGTTCGCGCTGATTCTGGCCGCCATGGCCGCGGGCGCCGGACTGGACGCGCGGCTCGCGCCCTTCATCGCCGGATACGTGCTCGTCCTCGCCGTCCTCGGCCCCGTCGTCGCGGGACGCGCCCATGTACTCGCCGGCGCGCTGCGGGCCGGCGGCCGGCTGCTGCCCGGGACGACGGCGACGGCCGCGGTGCCGGGCGGCGGGACCGCGGAGGACACGGAGGCGGACAGGAGGCCGGTGCCGGCCCGGGCCTCCTCTTCGTCCGGCCCCTCGCCCTCCTCGGCGCACGCGGAGGCGGAGCGTTAGGGCCCTCCCTCGCAGTCCTGTCGCGGAGACGGAGCGAGGATGCCCCCTCGTCGGCGCACACGGCGGCGGAGCGTCTGGCCGGAAAGGGCGTCCTGGGGAGGCCAGCAGGTGGCCGGTCGCCGCCCCGGGCGGAAGGGCACTGCCTGTCCCGGTGGGACAATCTGCCCACAGGGCCGTTGCCACGACGCCGTGGCCGGACGCGTCCGGGACCGGAAGGAGCCGTCAGCATGATCGAGTGGGTGCCCCTGGGCAGCGGTGCCAGACCCGTCCCCAGGCCGATCGCGGCCCCCCTGGTGTGGGCGGGAGCGTTCGGTGGCGCCCTCCTCCTGGTCGCGCTCCTCAACGGCACCGTGGGCTCGGGCCGTCCGGGCCTCGCCCTGGTCGCGCTCTCCCTGCTGGCGGCGCTGCTCGGACTCTGCGCCCGGTTCACGGCCGCACCGGGGACGGCCGTCCTGTGCTGGCTGTCCCTCAACGGCTTCGCCATACCGCCGGCCGGCGTCCTCACCTGGGCCGGCCGGCGGGACGCGTTCTGGCTGGCCTGCCTGCTCGGCGCGGCCCTCGTCGGTACGGCACTGGCCCGCCTGGTCCACGCGCGGGCCGCCTACCGCCGGCTGACCACGGCGACGGTCCTCGACGCACCGGAGCCGGGGGCCGGTCCCGGCGACGTCTGAACCGCCCGGCCACGCGGCCATGGTGGGGCGGCCCGGAGGCCGGTGGTGCGGGAGGGCCGGACCGGAGAACGGCCCGCCCCTCCCCACCCCCGCCGGATCAGGCCGTGTGGAGGGTCAGGCCGTAGCGGTTCAGGATCTCGTTGACCGGCTGGAACCAGGTCTCCCCGCCGCCGGAGCAGTTGCCCCAGCCGCCCGAGGTGACGCCCTGCGCCTGGTCACCGCTGATGAAGGAGCCGCCGGAGTCGCCGGGCTCGGCGCACACACTGGTCTTGGTCAGCTGATGCACCACCGAGCCGTCGCTGTAGTTGACCGTCTCGTTGTGGGCGAGCACGGTGCCGCAGTGCCAGTGCGTGGTGGAGCCGGAGCGGCAGATCGAGGCGCCCACCGGTGCCACGTTCGAACCGCGCACGAGCTGGTCGGAGACCGTGCCCCAGCCGAGCACGACCGGCACCGTCCACCAGCCGCTGCCCACGCTGACCCACGCGTAGTCGTTGTCGGGGAAGGACGAGCCCTGGAACGTGCCGATGTACGAGCGGTCCCAGCCGCTGACACCGGCGCCGGCCCGGCCGCAGTGCCCGGCGGTGACGAACCCGCCGTGCACCGAGAAGCCGATGGAGCAGCGGACGTTGCCGGTGTAGTACGGGTCGCCGCCGACGGTGCCCGCGGCGAAGGTCCGCGGGGCCGACGGCACCGAGCGCACCGTGACCGGCCCCGCCTCGCGGGCCTGCTTCAGGAAGTCCTGGACATCGTTGTCAGCGCGGTCGCTCGCGACCACGTCGACGACCACGGTGTTGGCGCTCTGGTCCACGCGCCAGCTGCTGACGCCCGCGGGAGCGTCGAGGCGGTCGACGCGTGCCTTGACCGCGTCCAGCTGCCGCGCGCTGTGCTCGACGGTGCGCACCTGCGCGCCGGTGGCGCGTACCGCGCGCAGGGTCGAGGGTGCCGCGTCCGAGGTGACGGCCACGGTCAGTTTCCCGGCGTCGGCGTCGAACCACGAACCGCCGAACGCCTTTCCGGCGGCCCGGCGTGCCACCGGTTCCAGTGCGGTGGCGTCGCGTTCGGCGGCGAGCCGTTGCTCGGCCTCGGCCCGGGTGAGGCCGAAGTCGTGCCGCATGGCCTCCAGGAGGCCGGCGGAGGCGGGCTGCTCGTTGGCGGAGGGGGAGGCGGAGGGGGCGTCGGCCGCCGAGGCCGGCAGGGTGCCGACCGCGGTGAGGCTGCCGAGCACGAGGAGGCCGGCCAGGCCGAGGTGCCTGAGTCTGCTGCGTCTCACGGGAGTTGCCCTTCGTCGTTCCAGCAAGGTGGGGGTGGAACAGATGGCATGGAACAACCGCGGTTTGAGAGCGCTCTCATCGGGTCGCTTCGAGCTTAGCCAGCCCTTGTCATCAGGTCCATGCCAATGCAGCGCCTTTCCGCACCGCCGCCTCCACGCCCCGGCGCCCCGACCCGTTCGCCCCGGTTGGCCGGTCGCCTACGGGGCACTCAGGCACCGTCCCGGCAATGACGGCCCCATGGCGGTGGCCGCTGGACGTGGGAGGCACACATGGCGGTTCGGCACCGGCTGATCCAGGCGACCCCGGAGGCCGTCTGGGACGTCCTCGCGGACGGAGACAGATACGTGGAATGGGTGGTCGGCCCCTCGGAGGTCGTCCCCAAGTCCGGGCAGTGGCCGCAGGTCGGCGCCACGATCGCGTACGAGGTGCGGCTAGGGCCGCTGCTGCTGCACAACGAGACGGTGGTCAGACGCTGCGTGGAGGGCTCAGAACTGGAGCTGGAGGCCAAGGCGGGCCGGCTCGGCACGGCCCGGATCGCCGTGGAACTCCGCCCCTGGGGTGAGCAGTGCCTGGTGATCGTGGACGAGCACCCCCTGCGGGGTCCCGGGGGCCTGGTGCACAACGTCGGTGTCGAGGCGCTGATCCAGGTGCGGCACCGCGCCATGCTCGCCAGGCTCGCGAAGCTCTGCGAGTCGCGCGCCGGTGACCAGTGCCGGCCCGACCCGCCCGACGCGGTGGGTTCCGTGCGCTACCGATGGGGAACCGGCCGTGACTGATGCCGTCGACGCCGTCGTGGTCGGAGCCGGGCCCAACGGCCTGGTGGCGGCCAACCTGCTGGCAGACGCCGGCTGGAGCGTGACGGTCCTGGAGGAGCAGCCCGAGCCGGGCGGCGCGGTGCGGCACGACGACGCGGTCGCCCCCGGCTTCGTCAACGACCTGTTCAGCTCCTTCTACCCGCTCGCCGCCGCCTCCCCGGTCCTGCGCGGTCTGCGGCTGGAGGACCACGGGCTGCGCTGGGCCCACGCCCCCCACGTACTGGCCCACCCCCTGACCGACGGCACCTGCGCCGTCCTCGACCGCGACGTCGCCACCACCGCCGACTCGCTCGACGCCTTCGCACCCGGGGACGGCGCCGCCTGGGAACGGCTCCACGAGGTCTGGGACCGCTACCGGGCCGACATCGTGGACGCCCTGTTCACCCCCTTCCCGCCGGTGCGCGCCGGCGCCAGGCTGGCCCTGCGGCTGCGCGGCGCGGGCGGCCTCAGGCTCGCCCGCACGCTGGTCCTGCCGGTGCGCCGCCTGGGTGAGGAGGAGTTCCGGGGCGAGGGCGGCAAACTGCTCCTGGCCGGCAACGCCCTGCACGCCGACCTCGCCCCCGAAGCGGCCGGCAGCGGCGGCTTCGGCTGGCTGATGTCGATGCTCGGCCAGACCTACGGCTTCCCCGTGCCGGTCGGCGGCTCCGGCGTCCTCACCGAGGCCCTGGTCCACCGGCTGCGCGCCCGGGGCGGAACCCTGCACTGCGGACGGCGCGTCGATCGGGTCCTGGTCCGCGACCGGCGCGCGGTCGGTGTGCGCACCGCCGACGGGGAGACGGTCACCGCCCGTCGCGCCGTCCTCGCGGACGTCTCCGTCCCCGCCCTCTACGGCCGGCTCGTCCCCCCGGCGGACCTGCCGGACCAGGTCCGCGCCGACCTGCGGCACTTCCAGTGGGACTTCGCCACCTTCAAGGTGGACTGGGCGCTGGACGGACCCGTGCCCTGGCGGTGCGAACAGGCGGCGCGGGCCGGTACCGTGCACCTCGCCGACGGCCTCGACGAGCTGACCCGGTTCGCCGCCCAGATCGCCATGCGGCAGGTCCCCGACCGCCCCTTCGCGTTGTTCGGCCAGATGACGACCACCGACCCGACCCGCTCACCGAGCGGTACCGAGTCCGCCTGGGCCTACACCCACGTACCGCACGACATCCGCGCCGACGCGGGCGACGAGGGCATCACCGGCACCTGGGACGCCGGGGAGCAGGAGCTGATGGCCGACCGGGTCGAACGCCAGGTGGAACGGTTCGCGCCCGGCTTCCGCGCACTGGTCCGGGCCCGCCGCGTGCTCGCCCCGCCGACGCTGCAGGCCATGAACGCCAACCTGGAGGGCGGCGCCATCAACGGCGGCACCACCGCCATGCACCAGCAACTCGTCTTCCGGCCCGTGCCCGGCACCGGACGGCCGGAGACGCCGGTGACCGGTCTCTTCCTCGCCTCGGCGGGCGCCCACCCGGGAGGCGGGGTGCACGGAGCACCCGGCGCCAACGCCGCGCGCGCCGCCCTGCGCCAGCACCGGTTCGCGGCCCTCGCCCGGGTGCAGCGGGTCCTGACCCGCCGGGACCGGGCCGGCGACCGGTGCTGACCGCGGGAGAGCGTCCGCACAGCCCGTGACGAATTCCGAGGAAAGGGCCGACCGGTGACAGACAGTCCCCTCCAGAACCGCATCGTCGTGGTGACCGGCGCCGCACGCGGACTCGGCGCCGAACTGGCCCGCGCCTGCGCCCGCCGCGGCGCCCGGCTCGCCCTCCTGGGCCTCGAGAAGCCGCGCCTGGACGCCCTGGCGGCGGAGCTGCCGACCCCCGCGCTCGCCGTCGAGACCGACGTCACCGACCCCGCCGCGCTGGCCGACGCGGCCGACGAGACCCGCCGGCGCCTGGGCAGGCCGTCGGTCGTCGTGGCGAACGCCGGTGTGGCGCACGGCGGACCGTTCGCCACGTCCGATCCCGCCGAGTGGCGCCGCGTCGTCGAGGTGAACCTGTCCGGCAGCGCCCACACGGTCCGGGCCTTCCTGCCGGACCTGCTCGACACGGCGGGCTACCACCTCCAGATCGCCTCGCTGGCCTCGCTCGGCGCCGCGCCCCTGATGAGCGCCTACTGCGCCTCCAAGGCGGGCGTGGAGGCCTTCACCCACTCGCTGCGCGCCGAGGTGGCCCACCGCGGCGTCGCCGTGGGCATCGCCTACCTCAACTGGATCGACACCGACATGATCCGCGACGCCGACCGGTACCCGGTCCTGCGCGAACTGCGCGCCCACATGCCGCCCCCGGCCCGCCGCACGTTCCCGCCCGAGGACGTCGCCGCCCGGGTGGTCCGCGCCGTGGAGCGCCGCCGCACCGCCGTGTACGTGCCGGGCTGGCTGCGCCTGGTCCAGTGGGGACGCGTGACCCTGCCGCCCGTGGTGGTACGGCTGTCCCGCCACGAGCTGCCCCGGATGGAGGCCGAGGGCTCGCTGGGCCACACCGGCCCACTGGGCGCGGGCGGCCTGGCCGACCGGGCGGCCGACACGGGGCGGTAGCCACCGCGCCACCGAGGCCTGCCGGTGTCGATGCGCCCCGACCCGATGCACCCCGACCCCATGCGCCCCGAAGTGCCCCGGTGCCCGTGCGCCCGGAACCGCCGGGGTCGGTCCGTTCCGCCGCGCCCCGCGCCGCCGCGGCCGGCCGGCTTGAGGGGACTCCGAACCGGCGCGCCTGTGCCCGTGCCGCTGCGGCCTGCCCGTGTCGGTGCGCCCGGTCTCGCCGCGGCCGGTCGGCTTGCGTGCTCCGGACCGGTGCGTCGGGGGACGCGGCGTCGCGGGCCGGCCGGGGCACGCGGCGTTGCGGCCGCCCGTACCGCTGCATCCTGAACCGCCGTGGCCGGCCGGCACCCAGGACCGGGCCCACCGCACCGACGACGCCGAGCGTCTGCGGCTGGCCGCCGCCGGCCTCAGGACCGACCCGTCGAAGGTGCACGTCCTGGCGGGCACCCCGGCCCCCACCGTCTACGGCACCGAGGTCCACCGCCGTTTCAGGCCGGTCCGCCGCCCGGTGCGGGTCGTCGACGCCGACGGGGTCGTGCGCCGCCACGCGCCGGACGCCCGGGTCGAGGCGACCACCGTCGCCGCCGCCCCCGAGGAGCTGGCCGAGCTGGTCGCCGAGCACAGTGCCCTCCCGACCGTGCTCGGGGCCCGGCGCGGCCGCCCGCCCGCCCGTGTCAGTGGGCCCCGAACCGGCGTGCCAGGGCACGCAGCGGCGCGGAGCGGCCCCGGTCGGGCACCGTCCACAGCGTCTCGCCCCGCACTCCCCACCGCTCCAAAAGGGCGCCCGCGGCGAGGAACCCGGAGGTGGCGGCGCGTTCCATCAGCGCCACCGGAAGATCCGTACGGACCAGGTCCCCGGCGACCACCACGGCCGGATCGGGGGTGCGCACCGTGGGACGGTCCCGGTAGCCCCCGACGGTGAACAGCGGGCAGTCCGCCCGCCACTCGTGCCGTGCGGCGACCACGCGGGCCCGGCGGGTCTCCGGGTACACCCGGTGCAACTGGTCGACGAGCCGTTTCTCCTCGACCTCCCGGACGGCCGCCGACGGCAGCGCGTAGGCGTGGAGTTCGACGACACAGCCGCCGGTGCGCGCCGCCCAGCGGGCCGCCTCGCCCTCCCAGTGGGAGAGCACGCTGACGTTGTCCAGCGAGCCGTAACCGCTCGTGCCGAGGAACCCGGGCCGGCCGGAGGCGACCGGGCGGTCCAGCCACAACCGGGAGACCAGGAAGGGCGGAGCGTTGCGCAGCCCCGCCACCCGCGCCCGCCACGCGGCGTCACCCAGATGCGGCGAGCGGCTCACCACGCCCCGCAGGCCGCCGACGTCCGTCGCGAGCACCACGGCGTCGTACGTCCGGGCCCCGGCGGCGTCGACCACGAGCCGGCCGCCGGACGGAGCGGGCCGGACGGCCTCGACGGACGTGCTCGTGCGCACCTCGACGCCGTGCCGGGCGAGATACCCGGCGAGGGGATCCCACAGCGCCTGCGGAAACGGCTCACGCGGCACGTCGAACAACAGCCCCTCGCTGGAGCCGAGGAAGTAGATGTGGAACATCAGCGCCATCTCCGCGGCCGACAGCTCGCGCGGGTCCGCGAAGAAGCTGCGGGAGAACACCTCGAAGGCCAGATGCCGCGCGGCCGCGGGAAAGCGCAGGGAATCGAGGAAGGCGGCGGCGCTGACGTCGTCCAGGCGCTCGTGGACGCGGCGGGTGCGGACGTCGAGGAGCGGCAGTGCCGCGGCGGGCCGCAGGGCCGCCAGGTCACGCGGCCCGAAACTGGGACTCAGCGCGACGAAGGCGAGCGCGCTGAACGGGGGAGTGCGCGGAATCCTGCGGAAGCTGTCGTGCAGTCCGCTGCTGTGCCGCAGGGGGTAGTCCGGCAGTCCGGTCAGCATGCCGAGGCCGGGATCGCAACGGCGCAACAGGCTCCGCAGGTTGTAGTACTGGCGGAAGAAGGCGTGGAACCCCCGGCTCATCGTGGCGGGTGTGCCGTCCGGCAGGGCGATCGTGCGGCCCGCGACCCGGCCGCCGAGTACGGGCTCGCGCTCGTGCAGCACGACGCGCACCCCGCGTTCGGCCAGCACCGTCGCCGCCGCGAGGCCCGCGATGCCGCCGCCGATCACCGCCACCGACGGCGGATCGCCCTCGACCCGCTCCCGCCCCGGCCCGGGACTCAGCACCCGCGCCCGCCGGTCCCGCCCGGGCCGCCGCGCCTCGTCGCCCCCGGCGCCCACGCCCCGCCGGATCACCGAGCGCCCCCGCCGCACGCGCGGCGGGCACGCGTGCCGCCGGCGCGGACACCGCCGTACCCTCGGTCGCCCGTCCGGAGGCCGGCGTCGCCGGGGGAGGCCGCCGCAGGCAGGGCGGTCGGGGCCTTCGTGCGGCCGCCCGGGTCCAGGACCCGGCGTCCGGCGCCGCCGCCCGTGAGGACCGGACGGCGGGCGCAGCGGCCCACCGGGGCGTGGCGGCCCGGCGCGAGGGCGGCGAGGCGGTCGTGGCCGCCCGTCCCGCGGGCGGAGCCGGCGGTCGGCGCGGCGTCGCGCGGCAGGGGCATCGGGACTCCCGGGGGATCGGTGCTCAGCGGACGGGCAGGTGGCGGCGCGGTACCCACGGCAGTTCGGCCGCCGTGCGCAGCATCGGCAGGACGGGGACGCACACGCCGACCGCGAGGTCCTCGTACGGCCGAGACCGGCCGTCGAGGAAGCGCAGCAGCCGCCCGGCGGGGACACGGTCGAACAGGCGGAAGAAGAGGTCGGGACCGTCGACCCGGCCCGTGGCCAGGGCCCGCAGCAGCACCGCATCCATCCACCGGGCCCGCGCCGGATGCGGGGGCGGCGGCACCGGGCGGCGGCCCGCCCGCACCGCCCGCGCCACGGCCTCGGACTGGCGCTGCACGGCGGCGAACGTGTAGCCGGTGGACGCCCGGGTCGCGCCGCCCGCGACACCGATCCGGAAGACCCGTTCGCAGCCCTCGGCACACTGCTCGAAGACGGCGTCGGTCATCGGGATGACCCCCTGTTCGGTCGACAGGACCTCCAGGGGGCCGGTGCGCAGGACACGGCGCGTGTAGTCCTCCAGCGCGCCGTCGTACACCTCGGCCGGCAAGGGCGCCGGGCCGAACTCCGTGTACTCGACCAGCGCGGTGTGCCGTCCGGTCGGCAGCACGTAGCCGAACGACAGGCCCCGCCGCGGCTGCGCGGTGCGGAAGTCCATCAGGTCGACCACGTCGGGGTCGAAGACCGGCCGCCGGGTGCGGACGAACCAGCCCCGGAAGTGCTGGAGCAGCCGGGTGCGGGCGGCCGGCAGCCGGTCGGGCGGCCGGGAGTCGAAGACCCAGCGGGCGCGCAGGCCGACCGGTGCCCCCGCGGCGTCCGTGGCCGCCACCCGCACGGTGCCGTCGGGCAGGCCGGTCACGGCGCCGACGGCGGCCTCGACGCGCCGCAGCCCCGGACGGTCCTTCAGGTCCCGCTCCACCAGCGCCTCGAAGTCGTCCGAGCGGATCATCTTGTACCGGGCGGGCGCGATGTGCCGCCGTACGGCCGTCCCGTCCCGTGCGTGCACCCGCAGCGACTCCCACGACGCCGTCGCGGCCCGGTCGAAGCGGCCGGCCCCGGCCTCCCAGAAGCACCAGGTGCGTCGCGGAGGCCGCAGCGGGCCCGGCGGCGGATCGACCAGGACGACGGAGGGCGCCGCACCGCGCCGCGCGTCGGCCGACAGCCGGTGCACCAGGGAGAGACCCGCCGCCCCCGCGCCGACGACCACGATGTCCGCGTCGAGCACGCCCGCCTCCTTCCCTTCCGTCCGCCGGTCCGGTCCGGTCCGGTCCGGTCCGGCGGAGTATTCCGCCCGCCGCCGTCCGTGCGACGTGCGGCGCGCTGGACGGCGCGAGACGGGTACCCGCCGGGGGACGCGATACCGCCGGGCGGGTGACTGCCGGGCGGGAACCCGCCCCCGCGGCGTCGCGCCGGAGGCCGACGGGGAAGACATGACGCCGACCCGTACGAGAGGACCCGCCATGCGCCCCAGCACGGTCGCCCACGGCAGACACCGGCCGGACCAACCGCTCGCGGACCGGGGCGCGCGATGACGCGGACCGTGGCCGGGCGCACCGACCACGTCGTGGTCGTCGGGGCCGGCCTGGCCGGGCTGTCCGCCGCCCTGCACCTGCTGGGCGCGGGACGCCGGGTGACGGTCGTGGAACGCGACCCGCTGCCCGGCGGCCGGGCCGGACGGCGCGCGCTCGGCGGCTACCACCTCGACACCGGCCCGACCGTGCTCACCATGCCGGACCTGGCCGACGAGGCCTTCGCGGCCGTCGGCGAGCGGCTGCGCGACCGCGTCGAACTCCTGCCCCTGCACCCCGCCTACCGCGCCTGCTTCGCCGACGGCACCACCCTGGACGTGCACACCGACGCCGACGCGATGGAGGCGGAGGTCGAACGGTTCGCCGGGGCCCGCGAGGCGGCCGGGTACCGGCGGCTGCGCGACTGGCTCGGGCGGCTGTACGCCGTGCAGATGCGCCGGTTCATCGACGCCAACTTCGACTCGCCGCTCGGCCTGCTCACCCCCGACCTGGCCCGGCTCGCCGTCCTCGGCGGCTTCGGCCGCCTCGACACCCGCATCGGACGCTTCCTGACGGACGAACGGCTCCAGCGGGTCTTCTCCTTCCAGGCCCTGTACGCCGGTGTCGCACCCTCCCGGGCGCTGGCCGCCTACGCCGTCATCGCCTACATGGACACCGTCGCCGGCGTCTACTTCCCGCGCGGCGGCCTGCACGCCCTGCCCCGCGCCATGGCCGCGGCCGCCGCCGACGCCGGGGCCGACCTGCGTCTGGGACGGAACGTCACCCGTCTGGAGCGGTCCGGCTCCCGCGTCACCGCCGTCGTCACCGACCACGAGCGCATCCCGTGCGACGCCGTCGTCCTCACCCCCGACCTGCCCGTCGTGCACCGGCTTCTCGGCCGCCGCCCGCGCCGTCCCGTCGCCCTGCGGCACGCGCCCTCCGCCGTCGTCCTGCACGCCGGCACCACCCGCACCTGGCCGCACCTGGCCCACCACACGCTCTCCTTCGGCGCCGCGTGGCGACGGACCTTCGACGAACTCACCCGGACCGGCACCCTCATGACCGACCCCTCCCTGCTCATCACCCGGCCCACCGCCCACGACCCCTCCCTCGCCCCCGAGGGCCGCCATCTCCACTACGTCCTCGCGCCCTGCCCCAACACCGACATCGGCCCCGGCGCCCGCGCCTGGAGGGACCTCGCGCCCCGCTACCGCGACCGGCTGCTCGCCACCCTGGAACGCCGGGGACTGACCGGCATCGCCGCCGCCGTGGAGGAGGAGTGCCTCGTGACACCCGCCGACTGGACCGCGCAGGGGCATGCCGCCGGCACCCCGTTCTCGGTCGCCCACACCTTCGCCCAGACCGGGCCGTTCCGCCCCCGCAACCTGGTGCGCGGCACCGACAACGCGGTCCTGGCGGGCTGCGGGACCACCCCGGGCGTCGGCGTACCGACCGTTCTGATCTCCGGCAAGCTGGCCGCCGCCCGCATCACCGGCGCCCCCGCCCGCACCGGGGCGGCGAGGGGCGGGCGGCGATGACCGGGCGCGAACTCGACGCCGCCGGCATCACCGACCCGAAACTGCGGGCCGCCTACACCCGGTGCCGGCTCCTCAACGCCCGCCACGGCCGCACCTACTTCCTGGCCACCCGCCTCCTGCCCGCCGACCGCAGGCCCGCCGTGCACGCCCTGTACGGGTTCGCCCGCTGGGCCGACGACATCGTCGACGACACACGGACCGACGCCACGCCCGCGGAGCGCGCGGCCGCCCTCGACCGCCTCGACCGACTGCTGCGGCGGGCGCTCACCGGCGGCCCGCCGGCCGACGAGCCCGTGGTGCTCGCCCTGGCCGACACCGCCGCCCGGTACGCCATCGAACCGGCGCACTTCACCGACTTCATGGCCTCGATGCGCGCCGACCTCACGGTCACCGACTACGCCACCTACGCCGACCTGTGCGCCTACATGCACGGCTCGGCCGCCGTCATCGGCCTCCAGATGCTCCCCGTCCTCGGCACCGTGACCGGCAGCGCCCCGGCCGCCCCGCACGCCGCCGCACTGGGCGTCGCCTTCCAGCTGACCAACTTCCTGCGGGACGTCGGCGAGGACCTGGACCGCGGCCGGATCTACCTTCCCGCCGACCTGCTCGCCGCGCACGGCGTCCATCGGGACCTGCTGCTCTGGAGCAGGCGCACCGGCCGCCACGACCGGCGCATCACCGCCGCGCTGCGGGCCGCCGAGGACCTCACCCGGGGCGTCTACCGCGAGGCCGGGCCCGGCCTCGCCCTGCTCGACCCCGTCGCCCGGCCCTGCATCCGCACCGCGTACCTGCTCTACCGCGGCATCCTCGACACCATCGCGGACGGCGGGTACGCGGTACTGCACCGGCGTGCGGTGGTGCCGCGCCGGCGGCGCGCGGCCGTCGCGGCGGACGGGCTCGCCCGCGTGCTCGCCGCCCGGCTCCGCGCCCGCCGCTCCACCCCGCCGACGCCGGTGCCGTACGGCGGCGACGCCCTGCCCGCGAAGGAGCCCGGATGAGCACGGACCACCGCCCCCGCCGAGGACGCCTGCCCCTGCGGCTGCGGCGCCGCGCGGTCCCCTGGGAGCGGCAGCGCCCGACGTGGCGCGAGGCCCGCCCCGCCGTCATCGCCGCGGCCCTCAAACGGGCCGGGGCCCGTCCCTCCGGCAACTGGTACGTACTCGGCGCGACCACGGACGTGCGTCCCACGCGTCCGCTCTCCGGCGCCGTCGCCGGTGTCGAGGCCGTCGTCTGGCGGGACGCGCGAGGGCGTCTCGTGGGCGGCCCCGGAGCCTGTCCCCACCTCGGTGCCCCGCTGGCCGACAGCCCGGTGCGGTGCGGCACGCTCGTGTGCCACTGGCACGGACTCGCCCTGGACGGGGCCCCGTTCGCCGGCTGGGAGCCGCTGCCCGTGCACGACGACGGCGTACTGGTGTGGGTGCGGCTGGACAGCGTGGGGGAGGAGCCGCCCACCCCGGCGCCCCTCGTCCCCGCCCGGCCGCCCCGGGCGACGGCCCTGACGTCCGTGTGGCGCGGGGTGGGGACCTGCGAGCCCGAGGACGTCGTCGCCAACCGGCTCGACCCCTGGCACGGCGCCTGGTTCCACCCGTACTCCTTCGTGGACCTCACCGTCGTCGAGGCACCCGGGGAGAGCACGCCCCCCGACGGGGACGGCGACCGCTTCGTCGTGGACGTGTCCTTCCGGGTGACCGGCCGTCTCGTCGTCCCCGTACGGGCCGAGTTCACCGCGCCCGGACCCCGCACCGTCGTCATGCGCATCACCGAGGGCGAGGGAGCGGGATCCGTCGTGGAGAGCCACGCGACGCCGCTGGGTCCGGACCCGAACGGCCGGCCGCGCACCGCGGTCGTCGAGGCGGTGCTCGCCACCTCGGACCGGCCCGGATTCCCCGTGGCCCGCCGCCTGGCACCGGCGCTGCGGCCGCTGATGCGGGCCACCGCGGGCCGCCTGTGGCGCGACGACCTCGCCTACGCCGAACGCCGCGCACAGCTGCGCGCCCGCGGCCTCTTCCCCGGCTGAACGGAGCGGCACCGCGATGCAGACCTTCCTTCCCCACCCCGGCTTCCGCGACTCGGCCCTGACCCTGGACCGGCGCCGCCTCGGCAAACAGCGCGTGGAGGCGCTCCAGGTGCTGCGCGGACTCACCGTCCCCGGCTACGGCTGGCGCCGGCACCCCGCGGTGCGGATGTGGACGGGCTACGAGGAGGCGCTCGTCCGCTACGGCCTCGACGTCTGCCGGGTCTGGCGCGAACAGGGCCACCAGGACAGCTGCGCCGCCTCACTCGTCGCGGGGCTCGCCGAGTGCCGTCCGGGCGAGCCGGTGCGGGACCAGCGGGAGCTGGCCGAGGCCGGGGAACTGCCGCCCTGGCTCGGCGACGAGGCCTTCCACCGCAGCCACCGCTCGGCGCTGGTGCGCAAGGAGCCCGCCGTGTACGCCGAGCTGTTCCCGGGGGTCCCGGACGACCTGCCCTACGTGTGGCCGCGCTCGGACCGGGAGCGGGAGCCGGACGGCCCGGGAAACGGCGACCGGTGACGGCCGCCGTACCGGTGAGTGGTCGGCGAGTGGTCCCCGACGACGCCCTCGAAGTGGACCCCGTAAGGGACCGCCGCGTTTCCTAGCGTCGTCGGCATGAACGCCACCACCACGCGCGGGGCCCTGCTCGCCGCGCTCGCCTGTGTCCTCGTCGGAGGGTCCTTCACCGCCAACAGCCTGCTCGGCGACTACCCGTACGCGGGCGGGCAGTTCCTGCGCTACGGCCTGGCCTTCCTGCTGCTCCTTCCGCTGGCCGGCCCCGGCGCCACGGCCCGGCTGCGCGCGCTCGGCGCCGGCCGGTGGGTGCGCCTCGCGCTGCTCGCGGCCGTGGGCATGGTCGGCTTCAACCTGGCCGTCCTCGCCGCGGAACGCACGGCGGAACCCGCGGTACCCGGCGTCTTCGTGGGCTGCGCGCCCGTGGTCGTCGCCGTCGTCGTTCCCCTCCTGGAGGGGCGCGGACCGCAACGGGTCGTCCTGTACGGGGCGTCGTTCGTGGCCCTCGGCGCCTTCACGGTGCAGGGCTGGGGGCGCACCGACGGCGCGGGCATCGCCTTCTCGGTGTGCGCGCTGGCCGGGGAGGTCGGGTTCGCCGTGCTCGCCGTGCCCGTACTGCGGCCCCTGGGACCGCGGCTGCTGTCCGCCGTGGTGTGCGGCGTCGCGGCGGCCGAGTCGGCGGTCGTCGGCGTCCTGGCCGACGGGGCCGGGTGGCTGCGCCGGCCGGACGCGGTGGAGGCGGGCGCGCTGCTGTGGCAGGCGGTGGTGGTCACCGTCGTCGGGTTCGTGTGCTGGTACATGGGCATGCAGCGGATCGGCGCCGAGCGCGCCACTCTGTTCTCCGGGCTGATCCCGGTCGCGGCCGCCTGCACGGCCCCGCTCGTCGGCACGGGCTCCTACGGCGCGGCGCAGGCCGTGGGCAGCGCCCTGGTCTTCGCCGGGGTCGCCGTCGGGTCGGGAGCGGTGCGGCCGCCTGCGCGCGGGCGGCGAGCCGGGGCCGGGCGTCAGGAGGCCTTCGAGCGGTCCTTGGAGAAGCTGTAGAGGTCCCTCGAGGTCGTGATGAGCTCCCGCTGCTCCTGCCGGGAGCCGACCATGGGCTGCGAGCCGTGCAGCGGCACCTGGGCGCTCTCCGGCAGGAACCTCACGGTGACCAGCCCGATGGCGCCGGCGACCATCAGGTAGTAGGCGGGCATCAGGTCGTCGCCGGTGATGCTCACCAGCGCCTCGGTGACCAGCGGCGTGGTGCCGCCGAAGGCCGCGACGGCGAAGTTGAAGCCGATGGCCATCGCGGCGTAGCGCACGGCGGTCGGGAACAGCGCGGGCAGGGTGGCCGCGCTGGGTGCGGCGAAGCAGGCCAGCAGGGTGGACAGCAGGAGCACCCCGAGGACCGGCGCCCAGACGCCGTCCGACTTGAGCAGCAGGAACGCCGGGACGGCGAGAACGATCATCGCCGCCGCGCCGACGGCGTACAGCGGGCGGCGGCCGACATGGTCGCTGAGCCGGCCGAGAAAGGTGATCAGCAGCACGATCCAGACCATGCCGATCAGCACCAGCACGTCCGCGAAGCCGCTGGAACGGTCCAGGGTCTCCGTCTGGTACGTCGGCAGATAGCCGGTGACCATGTAGTTGGTGACGTTGTAGAGCAGTACCAGGCCCATGCAGATCAGCAGCGGCCGCCAGTGCTCGCGCACGATCGTCTTGAACTCGCTGCCCGCCGACTCCTGCGCGAGGCCCTTCTCGTGCTCGTCGAGCTGCTGCTGGAAGGCGGGGGATTCCTCCAGTTTGAGCCGCATGTACAGGCCGATGACGCCGAGCGGGCCCGCGATCAGGAACGGCAGCCGCCAGCCCCAGTGCAGCATCTGATCGTCGGTCAGCGTCAGGTTCAGCACGGTGACCAGCGCCGAGCCCAGCGCGTAGCCGGCGAAGGTGCCGAAGTCGAGCCAGCTGGAGAGGAAGCCGCGCCGCCGGTCGGGTGAGTACTCGGCGACGAAGGTGGTGGCGCCGCCGTACTCGCCGCCGGTGGAGAAGCCCTGGACCATCCGGGCGAGCAGCAGCAGGATCGGGGCGGCGATGCCGATGGTGGCGTAACTGGGGATGAGGCCGATGGAGAAGGTGCCCAGCGCCATCATGATCATGGTGGTGGCGAGCACCTTCTGCCGTCCGACGCGGTCCCCGAGCGGGCCGAAGACCAGGCCGCCGAGCGGGCGTACGACGAAGGCCGCGGCGAAGGTGGCGAAGGAGGAGATCACCTGGGCGGCGGGGGAGGCCCCGGGGAAGAACACCTTGCCGATGGTGGCCGCCAGATAGCTGTAGACGCCGAAGTCGAACCACTCCATGCAGTTTCCGAGCGCCGAGGCCCCGACCGCGCGCTTGAGCAGCGGCGCCTCGACGACCTGGACGTCGTCCTCGCGAAAGGCCCGTTTGGTGCGGCGGAGCCGGCGGGCCAGTTCCTCGCGCACCTGCCGCGGCAGTCGCGCGACCGTACTCGGTATCTTCGCCCCGCCCCGGGGACCGGACCCGTCGTCGGACTTCGCGTCGACCACGCCGCTGCCTTCCTGTCGCTCCGCCACAGTTCGCCTGAGCGAATTCTGTGCCGCAACCGGGGAGGGGCGCATGCCGGAGCCGCTGCCCGGGGTGGCGCGGACGCCCCGGGCCGCGGCGGTGCGTACGGCTCAGGGCTGCACCGGCATGCTCCAGCAGTTGGAGCCGGCCGGCTCGCCGGAGAGGCGGTCGGTGAGCCAGGAGACGGCGTTGCCCTGATCGGCGAGCAACGGGGCGAAGTGGTTGAGCAGGCCGCTGCCCACGCCCGGCAGGACCACGGGTACGTAGGTGACCTTCGCGCCCTTGTCGCACCACTCGACGGCCAGCCGGCGGGCCTGGGCGTGGGGGACCAGGTCGTCGCCGGTGCCCGTGGCCACGCGCACGGGGCTGCCGGGCTTCAGCGAGCCGATGCGCTGCTCGGCCAGGAACGTCTGGAGCGCGGGCTCGGCCCGGATGATGTCGCCGAGGGACTGCCCGGTCTTCGTCCAGGCCGTGCTGCTCCGGCCGCCGTATCCGAAGAGCGCGTCGCCGACGCACATGGTTGACAGGTCCCTCAGCGCCTCCTCGCCCGCCTCGTTGACGTACCGGTCGGCGAGGGGCCGCAGGGCCGGCTCGGTCTGCAGGAAGCCGTTCAGCGACCAGCCCAGCGCGCCCGCCAGGTCGCCGCCGTCGATCGCCTCCGTCACCTCCGTCAGATCGGCGGGCGGGGCACCGGCGTAGGTGCCGGCCAGCCGGACGTCCGGGGCGTAGGACGGCTGGAGTTCGGCCGCGGCCGCCGTGGCTCCGCCGCCCTGGCTGTACCCGAACAGACCCACGCGGGATTCGGAGGTGACGGACGCCTGGTCGAGGGAGCGCGCGGCGCGTACGGCGTCCAGCACGGCGTGGGCCCCGTCGACGCGGTTGACGTAGGTGTACAGCCGGTCGGTGGTGCCGAGGCCCACGTAGTCGGTGACGACGACGGCGACGCCGCGCAGCAGGAGGCGGTACACCGACAGGTCCTCGTAACCGACGGAGACGGTCTGCCCGTTGAACCGCAACGGGTGCTCCAGGGCCATCGAGGCGGCGCACTGGTCGCCCTGGCCCATGGTGCCGGGTGCGACGGCCACCAGCGGGCGCGGTCCGCCGCCGCGCCACTTCGCGGCCGGTTCGACGTAGGCGCCGGTCACGGCGACGGCTTCGCCGTTCGCGTCGGTGGACTTGTACATCAGCCGCGTCGCCCGTCCCGGAAGGGGGCCGTCGATGCCGGGCAGGCTCAGCGCCAGGGGCAGCGGCTCGGTGCGGATCAGGGTGCCGTCGGCGCCGGGGAGCTCGGACGGCGGGGTGTAGAAGGCGGGTATCTCGACGCCGCGCGACGTCGTGGCCGACGGGCCGGTGGCCGCGCCGTCGGCCGCGGCGGCCGGGACGGCCTGCGCACCGAGGGCGAGCGCGGCGGTGATCGCCGCGGCGAGCATGCGTGGACGTGGGGGCATGGCGAACCTCCTGGGGAAGGGCCGGATCCGGTCGTCCGCGGTCCCGTGGGGTCAGGGCCGTGGCCGCGCTGCTCCTGTGGGGTTACGGGACCGTAACCGGGCAGGGGTTACCAGGGGTAGCACCCGGCTCATTACGGTTCAGTAACTTGACGCCGCGTCTAACAAGAGCCGGGCCAGGCGCCCAGGCCGGCCAGGTGCAGCACCAGCGCCGCGATGTTCCAGGCGTCGTCCACGCCCCGGTGGTGCCGTCCCTCGAGCGGCAGCCCGGCGATCTCCAGCGCCCGCGCCATGCCGGGACGCCTGCGCAGCCCGTGGGCCTCGGTGAAGACCGCCTTGGCGTTGGTGTGCGCGCGCTCGGCCGGGTGGCCGAAGGGGCAGGCGATCCCGTCCGCCGCGCACTGGCGTACCAACTGCTTGCGGTCGTAGTCTCCCCAGCTCGCCCAGGGCCGCACGCCCGCGCCGTGTTCCCGCACCAGCGTGTCGCAGGCCTGGGCGAGAGTGACGCCCCGGTCGGCCTCCCCCTGGGTGATACCGGTCAGCTCCGTGCAGAACGCGCCGACCCGGGAGCGGGCGGGCCGCACCAGGATCCGGTGCCGGGCCACCCGTTCCCGGGCTCCGAGGTCCACCACGGCGAGACCGATCTCGATGATCTCGCTCACCGCGCCGGGCGGCGGCTGCCCCTCCCAGCAGGTGGCCTCGAGATCGATGACGTTCAGCAGGCCTGCGTGGCCCCCGTGCGCGCCGCGTCGGTCCATGGCGGCACCGTACGGGGGCACGGATCCGGGGGCACCCGGTTTTCCGCCCGCGGATCCCCTAGCGACGGCTCCGTACCAGCAGGTACAGGAAGTACGGCGTACCGATCACGGCCGTCATGAGACCGGCGCCGAGCTGGGCCGGGGCGATGACCGTGCGGCCGATGAGGTCGGCGGCGCAGACGAGGACGGCGCCCAGCAGGACCGCCACCGGCACGACCCGCACGTGCCGCCGGCCCACGAGGGCGCGCGCCGCGTGCGGAGCCACCAGCCCGACGAACCCGATCGTGCCCGCGCAGGCCACCGCGGTCGCGCTGAGGACGACGCTCATCACCAGGAAGCCGAGGCGCCCCGGAGCCAGCCGCAGGCCGAGCAGGCGCGGCGTGTCCTCGTCCAGCGAGATCAGGTCCAGCTCGGTGCGCCGGGCGACGGCCACACCGATGCCGACGACCAGGGCCAGCGCGACCGGCACGACGTCCGGCATGGTCCGCCCGTAGGTCGAACCCGACAGCCAGGTCAGCGCCTTGGTCGCGTTGAACGGGTCGGTGAGCACGATCAGCAGACTGATCAGCGCCGCCGTCCCCGAGGCCACGCCGATCCCGACGAGGACCAGCCGGTTCTGCCGGAAACCGCCCCGGGCGGCGAGCCCGAAGACGAGGACCGCGGTGACCGCGGACCCCGCGAACGCCGCTCCCGCGACGCCCCACGTTCCGGCGGCCGGCACGGTGGTCACGAAGATCACGGCCCCCAGCGCGCCACCGCCGGTCACGCCGAGGACGTTCGGCTCGGCGAGCGGATTGCGCGTGACGGCCTGCACGAGCGTGCCCGCCAGGGCGAGCGCCGCCCCCGCGCCCAGAGCGGCGAGCACCCGCGGCACCCGCGTGTCCAGCACGAAGGAGACGGCGCGCCCGGCCCGCCCCTGGGCCCAGTTGACGACGTCGCCGAGCAGCAGCTTGGTGTCGCCCACCAGCACGGCGGCGATCACGAGCCCGACCAGGACCACGACGAGGACCGCGACCGTGGCCAGGAACACTCCCCGCCCGGGCGTACGCAGCCGGTCCGGCGCCCCGGCCCCGGCGGTGTCCCGCACCCGGATGGCCATGGCGACCAGGAACACGGCGCCGACCAGGCTGGTGACCACGCCCGTGGGCACGGACACCGCGCGGTCGCCGGCGACCAGCGCGCGCAGCAGCACGTCCGAACCCAGCACCAGGGCCGCGCCGGTGAGGGCGGCCGCGGGCATGGCGCCGCGGGAGCGGGTGAAGCCGCGGAACCTGCGGGCGAGCGGGCGCACCAGGGCGGGCGCGCACAGACCGACGAAGCCGATGGGGCCGGCGAGCGTGACCGCGGCGGCGGACAGCAGTGCCGCGAGCACGACGACCGTGACCCGGGTGGCCCGGACCGGGACGCCGAGACCGCGCGCCGCGTCGTCGCCGAGGGTCAGCGCGTCCACCCGGCGGGCCGTCAGCATCAGCCCCGCCAGCCCGATCAGGGCGATCGGCAGCATCTGCAGGACGCCGTCGAAGCCGTTCTGGGCGATACTGCCCTGGTTCCACGCGTAGAGGCCCTCGGTCTGCTCCGGGAAGAGCAGCAGCAGGCCCTCCGTCATGGAGTTGAGGCCCAGCATCAGCGCGGTGCCCGCCAGCACCAGCCGGACGGTGCCCGTGCCGAGACCGGACAGGCCGAGCACGACGGCGGCCGCCGCGAGTCCGCCCGCGAAGGCGACGCCGGAGGAGGCGAGCATCGGCAGCGACACACCGGTCGCACCGGCCAGTCCCAGCGCCAGGTAGGAACCGGCGTTCACCGCGAGGGTGTCCGGGGAGGCGAGCACGTTGCGGCTGACCGCCTGGAGCACGGCGCCGGCCATGCCCAGGACGACGCCGACGAGGAGCCCCGCGGTCATCCGGGGCAGCCGGGAGGCGACGACGACGGACGCGTCGTCCGGGTCGGCGCGCCCGGTCAGGGCTTTGAAGACCTCGGACGGACCGACGGCGGCGGTGCCCTGCGTGATGTCGACGACGGCGAGGACGGCGACCAGCAGGACGATCCCGGCCGTCACCGCGGCCGCGCCCGACCGGGACGTGGGAACCGTCGCCGCCGGGGCAGCGGTGGGTTCGGTTGCGGTGACGGTCATGGCCCCGCTACTTCGTCAGGGCGCCGACGACGGCGTCGATGTACGCCTCCATCGACCCGGGACCGCCGAACATCCAGATGCCGTCGTCGAGCCGGTGCACGTCCCCGGCCTTCACGAACGGCAGGGACTTCCACACCGCGTTCTCGGCCAGCTCACCGGTGAACGGGGTGGCGCTCGGGTCCTCGTCGTTGCCGATGTAGGCGAACTGGGTGTCCTTCGGCAGCTTGGTCAGACCCTCGACGTCCGTGGTGCCGAGACCGTAGGCCTCGTCGCCCTTCACCGTCCAGGCGTTCTTCAGACCGATAGCCTCGTTGACCTCACCGATGAGCGAGGTGGCCGTGTAGGGGCGGATCGAGACCTGGTTCGAGGCGACGTAGCCGTCGGCGAAGGCGAAGTCCTTGCCGGCCATCCCCGCGTCGGCCAGGGCCTTCTTGCCCTCGGCGACCTTGGCCTCGAAGTCCTCGCGCAGCGACTTCGCCCGGTCCGTGGTGCCGGTGGCCTTGGCGATGAGGTCGACGTTCGCCAGCATCCGGTCGATCTGACCGGTGCCGTCGGCGGACGTCACCTCGATCACCGGGGCGACCTCGCGCAGCTGCTTCACGGCGGCCGGGGTGAGGTCCGTGGTGGCGACGATGAGGTCGGGGGCGAGGGAGGCGACGGTGTCCATGCTCGGCTCGCCGCGGGTGCCGATGTCCTTCGGCTCGTTCTTCAGCGGAACGGCGCTGTCCCAGGTCTTGTAGCCCTTGACGTCCGCCACGCCGACCGGGTCGACGCCGAGCGAGACGAGGCTCTCGACGACGTTCCACTCGGTGGCGACGACCTTCTTGGCCGGCCCGTCGAGCTTCACCTCGGTGCCCTTGCCGTCCTTGAGCGTGATCGCCTCGGAGGCCTTCTTCTCCGTCTTGTCGGCGGCGGGTTCGGTGGTGCCGCAGGCGGCGAGGGTGAGCGCCGCGGCGGTGGTGGCGGCCGCGGTGAGCAGGAGGCGTCTCATGAGGTGGTGCCGAGCCTTTCGGGGGTTCGTATGTGGTGGCGGCCGATCGGGCGGGTGCGCAGCCGGCCGGTGAGGGGATCGGTGTCGACCTCGATGCGGATGCCGTACACGGCGGTCAACCGCTCCGGCGTCAGTACGTCCTCCGGCGGGCCGTCGGCGACGATCCGGCCCGCTTCGAGAAGGGTGATCCGGTCGGCGACGGCCGCCGCCTGGTCGAGGTCGTGCAGGACGACCCCGACGGCGATGCCGTGGTCGTCCGCCAGGTCGCGGATCAGGTCGAGCAGTTCGACCTGGTAGCGCAGGTCGAGGTAGGTCGTGGGTTCGTCCAGGAGCAGTACGCCGGTCTCCTGGGCGAGACAGCTCGCCAGCCACACCCGCTGCAGCTGACCGCCGGAGAGGTGGTCGGCGCCGCGGCCGGCGAGCTCGTCGACGCCGGTGAGCGCGAGCGCCCGGTCGACGGCGGCCGGGCCCTCGGGGTCGGGCCTCCCCCAGCGGCCCCGGTACGGATAGCGGCCGAACTCGACGACGTCCCGCACGGTCAGCCCGCCCGGCGTCGGCCGTCCCTGCGTCAGCAGGGCGACGTACCGCGAGAACTCACGGGACGTCAGCGCCAGCGCGTCGGTGCCGCCGTCGAGGTCGATCGTGGCGCTGCGGGCACGCTGCAGCCGGGCCACGGTCCGCAGCAGCGTCGACTTCCCACTGCCGTTGGGGCCGACCAGGACGGTCACTTCGCCGGGCTTGAGCCTGACACCCGCGTCGTGCACGACGTCCACGCCGTCGTAGGCGACGGTCACGCCCGTCGCCGACAACTCGTGACCGCGCAGGCGCGGGGTACCGGCTGCGTCTTCAGCTGATCTCACGTGGCGAAGGTTAGCCTAACCTAAAAACTGCTGGTAGAGACGGGGCTCACACAGGCCTCGCGACGGCCGCTCCGCTCCCTCGTCCCTCGCCGGGGCGAAGAGCTCAACTCGCCGTCCAGGGCCGGGGTTTCCACAGGCCGGCCCGGTTCAGGGACATCGGGCAGTGGAGGTAGATCTCGTCGATCTCCAGGATCAGCGCGAGGTCCGGTCGCCTGCCGTCACGCGTCATCGCGTCGAAGAAGGGCGCGTCGGTGAGGATGCGGGCCCGGCCGTTGACCCGCAGCACCTCCTTGCCGCCGGGGATCAGGTAGAGCAGGCCGGCGTGCGGATTGTCGAGGATGTTGTGGAAGCTGTCCCCGCGCCGGTTGCCGGGCCGGTCGGGCAGGGCGAGGGTCCGGGAGTCGAGGACGTGGGTGAAGCCGGGTGCGTCGCCGCGCGGCGACACGTCGCAGTTGCCGCCCGCGTCGGAGGTCGCCAGGAGGCAGAAGGAGGAGCGGGCCAGGATGGCCCGGTCGTCGTCCGTGAGCCGGTCGTGGACCTTGTCGATGACGACGGGCCAGGGATCGCCCAGCAGTTCACGCAGTTGCGCGCGCGAGCCGAGCTCGACCCAGCCCTCCTCTGCGGTGGGGCCGGGGCCGGCGTCCGAAGATTGTTGCGTACTAAACATGGTCTGATCTTAGGTACGCCTTACCTAACACCGGGCGTCGCCCTCGCAAACCCGGGAGAACCGCTCTCAGAAGGCGTAACGGATCCGCAGCCAGGGCGCGTGAGCGGCGACCAGCGCACGGAGCCGGGCGACCGCCCCGCTCTTGACGTCCACGCGGTACCGCACGTTGCGCGCGCCGTTCTCGGAGCGCTTGGCCTCCTGGATCTCCGGCCGCCACAGCACCTCCTCGGCGCGCGGATGCCAGCCCAGATTGACCTCGTGCAGCTCCCGGTTGTGCGTCAGCATGATCACCTCGGCGGCGGCCTGCCGCTTGACGCGGTCCGGCAGGACGTCGTCGAGGTGCCGCAGCAACTCCGCCCACGCCTCCTCCCAGCCCGGCCGCACCACCACGGGGGAGAGGTTGAAGTGCACCTCGTAGCCGGCGTCCAGGAAGTCGCCGGCCGCGGCGATCCGCTCGGCGACCGGGGAGGTGCGCACGTCCAGCAGCCGGGAGTCGTCCGGCGGCATCAGCGAGAAGCGGATCCGGGTCCGGCCGCGCGGGTCGAGCGCCAGCAGATCGGGGTTGACGAACTTGGTCGCGAAGGACGCCTTCGCCGTCGGCCACCGCCCGAAGGCACGCACCAGGTCCGCGGTGTTGTCGCAGATCAGGGCGTCCACCGAGCAGTCGCCGTTCTCGCCGACGTCGTAGACCCAGGCCTCGGCGTCGCACTGGTTCGGCTCGCGCTTGGGCCCCAGCCGGGCGATGTGCCGGCCGAGGTGGGCGATGATCCGGTCGACGTTGGTGAAGACCGTGATCGGATTGGCGTAGCCCTTGCGGCGCGGCACGTAGCAGTAGGCGCAGGCCAGCGCGCAGCCGTTGGAGGCGCCCGGCGCGATCCAGTCCGCGGAGCGGCCGTTGGGGCGGGTGGTCAGCGTCTTGCGCTCGCCCAGGACGAGCGTCTCGCCCTTGACCCGCACCCAGCGCTCGACGTTGCCCTCGTTGCCGTGCAGGCCGGGGATGCCCCAGTGGGAGTCCACCTCGACCACCCGGGCCCCGGGGAACCGGGCGAGGATCTGCCGGCCGCGCGGGGAGGCGGCCGCCGCCGGCTCGGCGTGGATCTCCCGCACCGGCAGCAGCCTGCGGGCGGCGGCCGAGTCCCGGAAGCACGGTCCGGCCGCGGGCGCGGCGGCCGGCGGACCGGACACCAGGGCGTCGAGGCCGAACAGGGCGCCGGAGCCGTCGTCCGGCGCGGTGGACGGGTCGTGCATGAGGGCTCCGTGACGAGGACGCGGCAGTGACCGGGCGGATCCGCCACGGTCCGGTACCTCCACTGTACGAAGCGCCCGGCACCTCCCGGTCGTGTCACGCCGCCCTTCGGGGGCATACGTGCTGCACGGCACCGCCCCGGTGCCGCCGATCCGAAGGGATGTGCACCGTGCTCGCCATCGTCGCGGCTGTTCTGTTCCTCCTCGCCTGGCTGATCAACGCGGCGGAGGTGTCGACCAACGACGTCTTCACCTCCACCAACGTGATGCTCATCGGCCTCGCCCTGCTGGCCCTGCACGTCGCCGGAATCGGCGGCGGCTGGGCGACGCGCGGACGCCGCCGCTGAGCCCGCGTGGCGGCCGGACCCGCGCCGGTCAGGGAATGCGCGCCACGCCCGCGTAGATCCCGCTCTCTTCCGGCGCGGGTGGCTGAAGGCCCTCGCCGAACCACTCGGTGGCGGTGACCAGGCCGGGCGGCACCAGTTCGAGGCCGTCGAAGAAGCGGGCGACCTCGGCCCGGGTGCGGAAGCCCAGCCGGATGCCGCCCTTGGCGTACTGGGCGATCACCTGCTCCGCCAGCTCGGGGAAGAGGTCGATCGCGGCGTGCGACAGGACCAGGTGGCTGCCGGAGGGAAGCGTCTCCACCAGCCCCCGCACGATCCCGTGGGCGTCCTGGTCGTCCGGGACGAAGTGCATGAGGGCGATCAGCGACAGCGCGATCGGCCGGTCGAAGTCCAGGATCCCGCGGGCGTGCCGCACGATCTCGTCCGGCTCGCGGACGTCGGCCTGGATGTAGTCCGTGGCCCCCTCGGGGCTGCTCACCAGCAGCGCCTCCGCGTGCCGCAGCACGATCGGGTCGTTGTCGGCGTAGACGACCCGGGCCGTCGGCACCGTCCGCTGGACGATCTGGTGCAGGTTGGGCTCGGTCGGGATGCCCGTGCCGATGTCCAGGAACTGGTCGATGCCCCGCGCGGCGAGGTGCGCCACCGCGCGGTTCATGAACGCGCGGTTCTGCCGCGCCGCGTCCCGCGCCTCGGGCGGCAGCGTCTCGCCCACCGCCTCGTCGACCGGGTAGTTGTCCTTGCCGCCCAGCAGCCAGTCGTAGACACGCGCGGGGTGGGCCCGGCCGGTGTCGATGTGGGGAGGCTGGGAATGGTCCGTCGTCATGGCAGGCTCCGTGGTCCGGGAGGTGACGCTCCGCCGCAGTTTTCGATCATCGTACTGCCGTGTCACCGCACCATGTGCCCGGCGGACGGGGGAAGTTGCCGTCCCCCCTCGGCTCACCCGGTCTGGTGGCGCATGGTGCGCGGCGGACGGTAGGACCACTCGCGGTCGGCGTCGGTGATTTCGCGCAGCACCCGGGCCGGGGTCCCGGCGACGACCGTCATCGGCGGCACGTGTGCCGTCACCACGCTGCCCGCGCCGACCACCGACCCCCGGCCGACGGTCACGCCGGGCATGATCAGCGCGCCGGCCCCGATCCACACGTCGTCCTCGATGCGCACCGGCGCGGAGAACTGCGTGCCGTCCCTGCGCAGGTCCGGGTGGACGGGATGGCCGGTCGTGCTGATCGTCACGTGCGGGGCGAACATCACCCGGTTCCCGACGAAGACCTCGACGTCGTCGACGAGGGTGAGGCCGAAGTTGGCGTACACGTCGTCGCCCAGGTGCGTACGGCTGCCGTAGGCCACGTGCAGCGGCGGCTCGATCCACACCCCCGCGCCCAGCGAGGCGAACGTCTCCTCCAGCAGCGCCCGGCGTCCCTCCTCCTCCCGCGCGCCGGTCCGGTTGTAGGCGTCGGCCAGCTCCTTGCCGCGCAGCCGCTCCTCGGCCATGCCCTCCAGGCCCGGGGCGCCGTCCGAGTAGAGCTCCGTCGCCGCCATCCTGCGGCGGACCTCCCGCTCACGGGGGTCGGTGGTCATGCGGTCTCCTCGTGTCGTGTCGATGGACCGCGGCCCCGCCCGCGCCCGCGTGCGGCCGCGCGGACGGGGCCGCCGTCAGGGGAAGTCAGCCGGCGGACACGTCCGTCAGCGTCCAGCGCTGGTTGGCGCCGGAGTTGGGCGGCCAGGTCGTGACGGCCGCGCCCGCGTGGGTCGCCTGGCCCCCGACTTCGAGCAGGCGTCCGGTGGCCGCGTTGACCAGGGTCCAGGTGCCGTCGCCGGTGCTCGACGCGATCCACTCGGCGGCCCGGTCGCGCCTGCCGGTGTCGGGCTCGGCCACCGGGACGTCGTCCCGTACGGCCAGTCGTGTCCCGTCCCCGGCCCGGGTGAAGACGTAGCGGTCGCGGACGCCGCCGTCCTGGCGCACCGCGCTCAGCCGCCACTGCTCGGCGCTCGCGTCGGCGCCGGTGCCGAGGACCAGGTTCGTGCCGTTCCCGGCCACGGTGACGGCCTTGCCGCTCTGTACGCCGGTCAGCGTGTAGGTGTGGCCCTTGCGCAGCTCGGCGGCGTCCTTCGCGACGCCCGAGACCCCCTCGATGGAGAAGGAGGTGACGGACCGGGCGGGCACGGTGAAGGTGGCCGTGCGGTCGCTCACCCGGATCGGGGCCTGCCGCTCCAGCTTGCCGTCGGCGCTCGTCACGACCGGGGTGACGGTGGTCCGGCGGCTCACGTCACGGAACTTCGACAGGTCGATGGTGACCGTGCGGGCCTCGGCGGTGCGGTTGACGTGGACGACGGAGGCGCCCTTGCCGTCGCGGGTGACGGCGGCGGCGCTGGAGGTGTCGTCCGTCTTGATCAGCCGGTCGCCGGGCTTGATGAAGTGGGTGAAGTTGCGGGCGGTGTCGAACTTGGTGTTGGTCCGGATCGGGCAGGTCTCCAGGGTGTCCCCGGCGGTGCAGTCGAACGGGATCTGGATGCTGCCCCAGTTGCCGCCCTTCGCGGACTCGCCGCCCGGCTTCATGTTGTCGTAGTCCTCGACGGGCTGCCAGAACACCCAGGCCCGGGGCTCCAGTTCCCGCAGGTCGTCGACGATCTGCTGGGCGAGGCCGAGGCCCGGCCGCATGTCCTCGAAGTCCTGGCCGTCGCCCCAGTCGCCGCCCACCTCGCTCATCCACAGCGGTTTGTCCGCGGCCTTGGCGAGGTCCCGCACGGTGGTGCGCTGCCCGGTTCCGTAGGTGTGGACGTTCATCTGCCCGACCAGGGCGCGGTCGGCGTCGGAGTACGCGCTCCAGTTCTTCGCGAAGGTCCCCGGGTTGGTCTCGTCCATCGCCGAGATGTCCGCCTTGACCTTCGCCTTCCTCAGCGCCGGGGCGAGGGCCCGGAGCACCTCGCGCTGCAGCTCGGGACCCATGTGGGCCCCTTCCTGCCGGCCGCCGACGGGCTCGCCGTCCGCGTCCAGTCGGGTGCCCCAGTAAGGGGTGTTGGGCTCGTTGAACGGGTCCACGGTGTCGACCTTGATGCCCTCGGCCTTCTCCAGCCGCCTGGTCGCGCCCGCGAGGTAGGCGGCGAAGTCGTCGACCGACTCGCGCCTGAGCTGGTCGGCGGAGGAGTCGAAGCCGCCGGAGACGTAGCCGCTGACGGTCATGAACCAGGGCGGGGAGTTGCTGAAGGTCTCCCAGTGGTCGATGTCGTCCTTGATGCGCTCGACCCACCAGCGCTGGGTGGCGTCGGCGTCCTCGTTCCAGTCGGCCGGGTCGTCGGCGCTCCACCAGTCGGTGTCCTCGCGCGTGGTGCCGGCGGGCGCCTTCCACCAGCCCTCGACGGCGCCACCGGCGCGCAGGTAGTCCTCGACGTCCGGCGCGTTGCCGCCGCCGATGTTGTACCGGGCGATGTTCAGGCCCAGCCCGTCGTCGCCGAAGAGCAGCCGGGCCAGCTTCTCGCGGATCTCGGGCGGGTAGTCGCCGGTGGCGTTGGCGAACCAGACCAGGCTGGTGCCCCAGCCCTCGAACGCCTCCTGCCGGTACGAGGGGTCCGGCCGCACCGTGACGGAGGCGGCGGCCGCGTCCGGTGCGGCCTGGGCGGGGACGCCGAGCAGGCCGGCCCCGGTGGCCAGGGAGGTCAGAACAGCGGCCCCGAGGAGGCGTCTGCTGCGGATACGGCGTGCCATCGTGTGCTCCCAACGGAAAGGTGTGGTCGCTGCGGTGGCCCCCTCCACCCGGCCCGGGGCAGGAGGGGACGGCCCCGGAGCGGGTGCGTGCCGCTCCGGGGAGTCAGGGGTGGGGGATCAGTCAGTGGGCGTGCGCAGGACGGCGACCGCCCGGCCCGCCAGGACGACGGCCCCCTCGTCGTCGGTGGTGCCCACCAGGACCTCCCCGGCGATCCCGGGGACGGTCACGGTCTCGTCGGTGCGGTTGACCAGGAACAGGAAGCGTCCGCCGGGGCCGCGGCGCACGGTGGCCTCGACCCGCCCCCGTGCCCGGGCCGGCAGCTCGCTCGTCACCCCGGCCGGCTCCAGCAGCCTCGGCAGCAGCGCGGCGAGCCCGTCGGCGCCGAGCCGGGTGGAGACGTAGGCGGCCGAACCGCTGCCCGCGCCGCGCCGGGTGACCGCGGGGCGGCCCGCGTGCGCACCGGTGCGGTAGCGGACGAGGACCTCGGTCTCGGGGGCGGTGACGGTGACGTGGTCGGTCCACAGGCTGCCGGTGCCGTCGTCGTCCAGCTCCACGCTCTGCCCCGCGGGCAGCGGGCCGAACTCCTCGACGCGGATGCCGAGCAGGTCCCGCAGCGCGCCCGGGTAGCCGCCGAGCCACACGTGGTCGTTCTCGTCGACGACACCGGAGAAGTACGTGGTGACCAGGTGCCCGCCCTGCTCGGCCCAGCGCGTGAGGTCCTTGGCCAGCTCGGCCGGGACCAGGTGCAGCACGGGTGCGATCAGCACCCGGTGGCGGCTCAGATCGGCGCCGGTGGTGACGACGTCGGCGCGGATGCCCAGGTTGAGCAGCGCCGAGTACCAGTCGAGCGCCTCCTGGTGGTAGTCGAGCAGCGAGGTGGGGTGCGAGTCCTGCTCGCTCGCCCACCGCGACTCCCAGTCGAAGAGGATGCCGACCTCGGCGGGCTCCCGCTCGCTCCCGGCGACCGGCGCGAGGGTCTTCAGCGTGTCGCCGAGCGCGGTGACCGAACGGAACAGGTCGCTGTCCGCGCCGGCGTGCGGGACCATCGCCGAGTGGTACTTCTCGGCGCCGGCCGCCGACTGGCGCCACTGGAAGAAGCAGACCGCGTCGGCGCCGTGCGCCACGTGCGTCAGCGAGTCCCGCGCCATGTCGCCGGGCAGCTTGGCCAGGTTGACGGGCTGCCAGTTCACCGCGCTCGTGGAGTGCTCCATCAGGAACCAGGGCTTGCCGCCCGCGATGCCGCTGGTGAGGTTCGCCGAGAACGACAGCTCGTCGCGGGCCTGCGGGTGCGGCACCACGTAGTGGTCGTTGGCGACGAAGTCCACCTCGCCGGCCCAGTCCGCGTAGTTCATGCCCTTGGTGCCGGGCATCACCATGAAGTTGGTGGTGACGGGGACGTCGGGGGTCAGCTCGCGCAGCAGGTCGCGCTCCGCGCGCAGGTAGTCCTTGAGCGCGTCCGAGGAGAACCGCTTGAAGTCCAGCTGCTGGGTCGGGTTCGGGTGCGAGGCCGCCAGCCGGGGCGGCAGGATCTCCTCCCAGTCGCCGTAGCGCTGCGACCAGAACGCCGTGCCCCAGGCGTGGTTGAGGGCGTCCGTGGTGCCGTACCGGGCACGCAGCCAGTCGCGGAAGGCGCGGGCGGCGTCGTCGGAGTAGTCGTAGACGTTGTGGCAGCCCAGCTCGTTGTTGACGTGCCAGGCGACCAGGGCGGGGTGCTCGGCGTAGCGGGTCGCCAGCTTCCGCACCAGGCGCAGGGCGTGCTCGCGGAAGACGGGCGAGGTCGGGCGCCAGTGCTGGCGCGCTCCCGGCCACAGCGTCTCGCCCCGCTCGGTGACCGGGAGGATCTCGGGGTGGGCCGTGGTCAGCCAGGGCGGCGGGGACGCGGTGGCGGTCGCCAGGTCGACACCGACCCCGTGCTCGTGCAGCAGGTCCATCACCTCGTCGAGCCAGGCGAAGTCCCAGGTGTCCGGGCCCGGCTGGATGCGGGCCCAGGAGAAGATGCCGAGCGACACGATGTTCACGCCGGCCTCGCGCATCAGCCGTACGTCCTCCTCCCACACCTCCCGGGGCCACTGCTCGGGGTTGTAGTCGGCGCCGTAGGCGAGACGGGGGGCGGGGGCACCGTCCGCCCCGCGGTACGTGCGGGTGTGGAGGGTGGAGATCATGGCGGTCCTTCCGGTGTGGGGGCGTGCGCTACTTCTCGACGGTGAAGCCCTGCTCCTCGCCGTACTTGACCGAGGCCTCCTGCCAGGCCTCGAGGCCCTCGGCGAGCGTGGTGCCGGAGACGTAGGCCTTGCCGACGGTGTCGTTGAAGACCGAGTTCGCGTACACCTGGTAGGGCAGGTAGGACCAGTCGTCCGGAACGTTCGCGGCCGACTCGGCGAAGATCTCGTTGGCCTTCTGGCCGCCGAAGTACGGGAACGCGGTGTCCTGGAACTTCGTGGACTGCAGATCCGCCGTGGTCGCCGGGAACGCGCCGTTCTCCAGTCGGCTCTGCACACCGTCCCCGGCGTTCGCGTACTCGACGAACGCGTACGCCAGCGCTTCGTTCCCACCCAGTTCGGGGAGCGCGAGCGCGCTGCCGCCGTTCTCGGCGCTGACCTTGCCGCCGGCGGTCCACTGGGGCAGCGGGGCGACCCGCCAGTCGCCGGACGCCGCCTTCGCGCCCGACTCGAGGTTGGCGGGCATCCAGGCACCGGTCGCCAGCGTGGCGATGCTGCCGTCGGCGAGGCCCTTGTACCACTCGTCGGTCCAGGCCGGGACCGGGGCGAGCAGCTTCTCGTCGATGAGCTTCTGCCAGGTGCCGGTGAACGTCTTGGCACCCTGGTCGGAGAAGTCGATCTTCACCTTGGTGCCGTCGACCGTGTAGGGACGCGAACCGGCCTGCCAGAGCATGCTGGTGGCGAACCCGGCGTCGCCGTTGTCGGCGGTGATGTACGCCTTCGGGTCGGCCTTGTGCAGGTCGCGTGCGGCGTCCAGGTACTCGGCCCACGTGGTGGGCACCTTGATGCCGTACTTGTCGAAGACATTCTTGTTGTAGAACAGCGCCATCGGGCCCGAGTCCATCGGCAGCGCGTAGATGCCGTCCGAACCGGCCTTCACCCCGTTCCACGGACCGGGGGAGAACTTGGCGGAGAGCTTGTCGGCGCCGAAGGCCTTGAGGTCGGTGAGCTGCTTGGTCAGGGCGTACTGGCCCATCGCGTAGTACTCGATCTGGGCGACGTCGGGGACGCCCTTCTTCGCCGAGATGGCGTTCTGCAGCGCCGTGTACTCGTCCTTGTTGGTACCGGCGTTGACGAGGTCGACCTTGACGCCCGGGTGGGCCTTCTCGAAGTCGGCGGCCACCTGCTTGAGCGTGGGCTCCCACGCCCAGACCGTGATGGTGCCGCCCTCCTTGAGGGCCGCCTGTATGTCCGCCTCGGAGACGGCCTTGTCGCTCGACCCGCCGTCGTCGGAGCCGCCGCAGGCGGTCGCGCCCAGGGCGAGCGCGCAGACGAGGGCCGTGGCGCGCAGGAGGCGGCGCGTGTGCTTGGTCAGGTGTGTGGGCATGGGCGTGCTTCCACTTCTTCGTGGCCGGAACCGGCACCGGTTGAGGGTGGGAGGGGCTGTCGGTGAGGGACGGGAGCGGGGGAGGGGCTACTCCTGGACGGGGGAGCGGGGGAGGGCTACTCCTTGACGCTTCCGGCGGCGAGACCGGACTGCCAG
The DNA here is from genome assembly GCF_000772045.1 of Streptomyces sp. CCM_MD2014. Lineage (GTDB taxonomy): Bacteria > Actinomycetota > Actinomycetes > Streptomycetales > Streptomycetaceae > Streptomyces > Streptomyces salinarius. The sequence continues at coordinate 7,938,135 of NZ_CP009754.1, forward strand.
TACTTCTGGAGCAGCAGGAACGCGGCGATCAGCGGCAGGATGGTGATCAGCGACCCGGTGACGACGAGGTTGAAGACGGCCTCGCCGCCCGCGGTCGCCGCCTGCTGGTTCCAGCTGTTGAGGCCCAGGGTCAGCGGATACCAGTCGGGGTCCTTGAGCATGACCAGCGGCAGGAAGTAGTTGTTCCAGGTGGCGACCATGGTGAACAGCAGGACGGTGACGATGCCGGGCGCCAGCAGCGGCAGGGCGACCCGGAAGAAGGTGCGCACCTCGCCCGCCCCGTCGATACGGGCCGCCTCCATCAGCTCGGTCGGGATGGCCTCGGTGGCGAACACCCACATCAGGTAGAGGCCGAACGGCGAGATCAGGGACGGGATGATCACCGCCCAGGGCGTGTTGGTGAGCCCCATCTTGCTGAACATCAGGAAGGTCGGCACCGCCAGTGCCGTGCCCGGCACGGCCACCGCGCCGATGACGACGGCGAAGACGGCTCGCCGGCCGGGGAAGTCGAACTTGGCGAGCGCGTAGCCGCCGAGCACCGCGAGGAGGGTGGCACCGCCCGCGCCGAGCCCCACGTACAGCAAGGTGTTGAGCAGCCAGCGGGTGAAGACGCCGTCGTCGTAGGTGAACGTCTCGGCGATGTTGTCCCACAGCGCGAAGTCGCCGTCGAACCAGAGACCGGCGGAACGGGACAGCCCCTCCTGCGTCTTGGTGGCACTGACGGCCAGCCAGACGAGCGGCACCAGGCTGTACAGCAGCACGAGTGAGGTGAGTACGGTCAGCAGTACGCTGCGCCGGGGCTTGTCCGAGGAGTGGCGGCGCCGGGACGTGCGCAGCCGGGGCGCGGGGCCCGACGTGCCGGACGGCCTGGCCGGGCGGCGGTCGGGGACGGTGGCGACGGGGCCGGTCATCGCTGTCTCACACTCCCTTGCGCATGCCGCGCAGCTGCACGACGTAGGCGATGACCATGGTGATCAGCCCCATGACGATGGCGACGGTCGCGGAGTAGTTGTGCTGCTGCCCGTTGAAGGACAGCGCGTACGTGTAGTAGTTCGGGGTGTAGTCCGTGGTGATGGCGTTGCGCGCCAGGGGCTGCAGGATGCTGGGCTCGTTGAAGAGCTGGAAGCTGCCGATGATCGAGAAGATCGTGGCGATCACCAGGGCCCCGCGGATGGCCGGGAGTTTGATCGCGGTGATCACCCGGATCTGGCCGGCGCCGTCGATCTGGGCCGCCTCGTACAGCGAGTGCGGGACGACGCGCAGTGCCGAGTAGAAGATCAGCATGTTGTAGCCGGCGAACTCCCAGGTGACGATGTTGCCGATGGAGGCCAGCACCAGGTCGGGGGAGAGCGGGTCGGGCAGCGAGACGCCCAGCGCGCTGTTGATGTCACCGACCAGGCCGAAGCGGGTGCCGTACATGAAGCCCCACATCAGGGTGGCCACCACGGCGGGGACGGCGTACGGCAGGAAGATGGAGATGCGGAAGAAGTCCCGCCCGTACAGGCGCCCGCTGTCGAGCGCCAGGGCCACCAGGAGCGCGATGCCGAGCATGATCGGCACCTGTACGGCGAGGAAGAGCGAGACCCGGCCCAGCGAGGCCCAGAACTGCTCGTCCTTCAGCGCCTCGGCGTAGTTGTCGAGGCCGACGAAGGTGGTCCCGCCGATGAGCTGGTCCCGGAAGAGGCTGAGGTAGACCGAGTACGCGATCGGCGCGAGGAACACCAGGGCGAACACGGCCACGAAGGGGCCGAGGAAGCCCCACCCCGTCCAGGAGCGGCGATCCCGCCGCACCGGGGGCGGGGCAGGCCGCGGCTCGGCGGCGGCCGGCGGTTGCAGCGTCGTCATCTCGTTCCTCGCTCGTCACGTCCCGGAGCTTCCGGAGCCTGGTGGGGCCCGGCGTGTTTGCGTAAACATCACCCGCCGGACGGGACCGTCGAGGTCTGCGGGAGGGCTGCTATGTTTACGTAAACATTTGATGGCGGCATGTCTACACTGCCCCGTGGACGACGGTCAAGGGTCCTTTCGCAGCGGGCCCGACAGCGACAGAGAGGCGGCTGACGGCGAGTGAGCGCGGCTGAGGAAGTCCCGACGAGCGCGCCCGCGCGACCCCGGCACCGCCGGGAGCGCACGGCCTCCATGGCGGACGTGGCCCGGCTGGCGGGAGTCTCCTCGCAGACCGTCTCCCGCGTCTCGAACGGCTACGCCGGCGTGACCGAGGGGACCCGGCGGCAGGTGCTGGCTGCCATGAAGGAACTCGGCTACCGGCCCAACAGCGCGGCCCGGGCCCTCAAGCGCGGTGAGTTCCGCACCATCGGCGTCATCACCTTCTCGCTGGCCACCACGGGCAACGTCCGCACCCTGGAGGCCATCGCGACCTCCGCGGCGAGCGAGGGGTACGCGGTGACGCTGCTGCCGGTCGCCGTCCCCACCCAGGACGAGGTGCGCGGCGCGTTCTCGCGGCTGGAGGAACTGGCCGTCGACGCGGTCATCGTGATCATGGAGGTCCACCTCCTGGACGCGGCCTCCCTCACCCTGCCGCCGCACGTCCAGGTCGTCGTGGTCGACTCCGACGCCGGCGACCACTACACGGTCGTCGACACCGACCAGGCCGGCGGCTCCCGCGCCGCCGTGCGCCATCTGCTGGACCTCGGCCACGACACGGTGTGGCACCTGGCAGGCCCCGAGGGCTCGTTCGCCGCCCAGCGCCGCACCGACGCGTGGCGGCGCACGCTCACCGAGGCCGGCCGCACCCCGCCGCCCCTCGTCCGGGGCGACTGGTCGGCCGAGTCCGGCTACCGGGCCGGTCTCGAACTCGCCGCCCGCGAGGAGTGCACGGCCGTCTTCGCGGCCAACGACCAGATGGCCCTCGGCCTGTTGCGCGCCCTGCACGCACGCGGCCGGCGCGTGCCCGAGGACGTCAGTGTCATCGGCTTCGACGACATCCCCGAGGCCGGCTCCTTCCTGCCGCCGCTGACCACCGTGCACCAGGACTTCGCCGAGGTCGGGCGGCTGTGCGTGGCGGCGGTGCTGCGCAAGATGCGCGAGGCGGGCCCGGAGCGGGGCACGACCCTGGTGCCGACCCGGCTGGTGACCCGGGCGAGCACGGCGCCACCGCGCGCGTAGGCGGCGAGCGGGGGCAGGGGAGCGGCCCAAGGGACGTACCGGACCGTTTAGGGGCGGCCGGGAGGGTAACCCCACAACCCGACCGTTGTCCCCCCACGTCCGGGAGTGCCCCATGACCCAAGTCGCCGACTTCGTCCTCCAGCGCCTGACCGAGTGGGGCGTCAAGCGGGTGTACGGCTATCCGGGTGACGGGATCAACGGACTGCTCGGCGCCTTCGACCGGGCGGACGGGGACCCGGAGTTCATCCAGGCCCGGCACGAGGAGATGGCCGCGTTCATGGCCTGCGCGCACGCCAAGTTCACCGGCGAGGTGGGCTGCTGCGTCGCCACGTCGGGCCCCGGTGCGGTGCACCTGCTGAACGGCCTGTACGACGCGAAGCTCGACCACCAGCCCGTGGTCGCGGTGGTGGGCCAGCAGAAGCGGCTCTCGCTCGGCACCCACTACCAGCAGGAGATCGCCCTCGACCAGCTCTTCGCGGACGTGTCCGAGTTCTGCCAGATGGTCGTGCACCCGGGGCAGGCGCGGCACGTCGTCGACCGTGCCTTCAAGACCGCGCTGACCACCCGGGGCGTCGCCACGATCATCATCCCGAACGACATCCAGGAGGAGGAGGCCATGCCGTCTCCTCCCAGGGCGCACGGCTCGGTCTTCTCCAGCGTCGGCTGGAGCCGGCCCCGTGTCCTGCCCGACCCGGACGAGCTGCGCAAGGCGGCCGACGTCCTCAACGCGGGCGAGAAGGTCGCCATCCTGGTCGGCCAGGGCGCGGCCAAGGCGGAGGCCGAGGTGATGGAGACCGCCGAACTGCTCGGCGCCGGCGTCGCCAAGGCCCTGCTCGGCCGTGAGGTCCTGCCCGACGACGTGCCGTTCGTGACCGGCCCGATCGGGCTGCTCGGCAGCAAGGCCAGCGACAACATGATCCAGGGCTGCGACACCCTGCTCATGATCGGCAGCAGCTTCCCCTACTCGGAGTGGCTGCCGGAGGAGGGCCAGGCCAAGGGCGTCGAGATCGACATCGACGGCCGCATGATCGGCATCCGCTACCCGATGGACGCCCACCTCGTCGGCGACTCCAAGGAGACGCTGAAGGCGCTGATCCCGCTGCTCGAACGCAAGAAGGACCGCGGCTGGCGGAAGAAGATCGAGAAGGACGTCCGCGAGTGGAACGACCTGTGTGACCGCTGGGCCGGTGAGCACTTCGGCAAGACCATCAACCCCCAGTCGGTCGCCGCCGAACTCTCGTCCAGGCTGCCGGACGGCGCCATCCTGTCGGCCGACTCCGGTTCCGGCACCAACTGGTGGGCCCGCCACCTCAAGCTCCGCGACGGCATGCAGGCCTCGCTGTCCGGCACGCTGGCCACGATGGGCCCGGGCACTCCGTACGCCATCGCGGCGCGGTTCGCCTATCCGGACCGGCCGGTGATCGCCTTCGTGGGGGACGGCGCGTTCCAGATGAACGGCATGAACGAGATGATCACCGTCAAGCGGTACCTGGACCGCCTGTCCGGCCCCGCGCCGTTCGTCTTCTGCGTCTTCAACAACCAGGACCTCAACCAGGTCACCTGGGAACAGCGCGCCATGGCCGGCGACCCCAAGTACCCGGGCTCCCAGGACATCCCCGACGTGCCCTACGCCGCCTACGCCGAACTGCTCGGCCTCAAGGGCATCGTCTGCGACGACCCGAAGAAGGTCGGCGCCGCATGGGACGAGGCACTCGCCGCCGGCCGCCCCGTGGTCCTGGAGTTCAAGGTGGACGCGGAGATCGCGCCGATCCCGCCGCACATCATGAAGGAGCAGGGCAAGAAGGCCGTCAAGGCCGCGCTGCACGACCCGCAGGCCACCGGGATCGCCACCAAGGGCGTACGCCAGAAGCTCACCGAGTACGCCGAGCACCTCCCCGGCCGGGGCAAGAAGTGAGCGGCGCGCACCGCCGGGGCCGGGTCGTCGTCGTCACCGGTGCCACCGGTGGCGTCGGCCGGGCCGCCGCCCGGGCCTTCGGCGCCCAGGGGGCCGCGGTGGCCCTGCTCGCGCGGGGCGAGTACGCGCTGGAGCGTGCGGCCGAGGAGATCCGCGAGGCCGGCGGGCGGGCACTGCCCCTGGTCGTGGACGTCGCCGACGCGGAGGCCGTGGACGCGGCGGCCGGCCGGATCGAGGAAGAGCTCGGCCCCATCGACGTATGGGTGAACGCCGCGTTCTCGACCGTCTTCGCGCCCGTGGCGGAGATCCGGCCCGAGGAGCTGAAACGGGCCACCGAGGTGACCTACTTCGGCTTCGTGCACGGCACCCAGGCCGCCCTCAGGCGCATGACGCCGCGTGACCGCGGCACCATCGTCCAGGTCGGATCAGCCCTGGCCGAACGCAGCGTCCCGCTCCAGGCCGTCTACTGCGGCGCCAAGCACGCCATTCAGGGGTTCACCGAGTCGCTGCGCTGCGAACTGCTGCACGACCGCAGCGGGGTACGGGTGACCATGGTCCAGATGCCCGGGCTCAACACGCCCCAGTTCAGCTGGGTCCTCACCCGCCTGCCCCGCCACCCGCGCCCGGTGGCCCCCGTCTACCAGCCCGAGGTGGCCGCCGAGGCCGTGCTGTACGCGGCCGACCACCCCCAGCGGCGCATGTACTGGGTCGGCGGCTCCACCGTCGCCACCCTGCTGGGCCAGAAGCTCGCCCCCGGGCTGCTGGACCGCTATCTGGCCCGCACTGGCTACGACGGGCAGCAGACCGGTCGGCCCGTCGACCCGTCACGGCCGGTCAACCTGTGGAAGCCGCCGGACGACACCGCCCCGGACGACTACGGCGCACACGGCGTCTTCGACGACGAGTCCCATCCGCGCAGCATCCAGTTCTGGATCTCCCGCCACCGCAGGTCGCTCGCCCTGGCCACCGCCGTGACCGGTGCGGCCGCCGCGGCACTCGCGGGCGGCCTGCGGGGCCGCGGCGGCCGCTGACCACGGCCGCTGACCACGGCCGCTGACCACGGCCGCTGACCACGGCGGCGGTCGTCCCCGCATCAGTCCGGTCTGCGGTCGATGTTCCGGGCCCACCAGTGGTGCTCGCAGAACCAGTGCCCGACCATCGCGCCCCCGAACACGACGAATCCGACCCCGATCAGCCAGGACTCCACGACCAGCACGATGCCGACCGCGCCGTAGCTGAACGCGTTGTCGAGGATGAGCGGCGTGAAGACGAGGTATGAGAAGCCGCGCAGCCCGATCAGTCCCACCATCGTGGCGAGGGCACCCGGCAGCAGGTCGCGCCAGCGGACCTGGCCGCCCAGCAGGAAGTGCTGACCCCACCAGAAGAACAGGATGCCGCTGGCGGCCGACAGCGCGATCCGCGCCGAACCGTGCAGCGCGGTCCGTGTCTGCACCTCCTGGTACAGGTAGGCGGTCAGCAGGATCACCCAGGTCATCTGGCGCCAGATGCGGTGCCAGGGGCCGGAGGGCAGCTCCCAGATGCGCTCGTAACCGTTCTGGACACTCGCCGCGAAGGACACGCCGAACACACCGAGCAGGATTCCGCCCCACACGCTCGTCGTGCCGACGATCTTGGTCGGTGGGCTGATGATGTCGGTCAGTACGCGGGCCGACCGTCCGGACAGCCCCATCCCGTCGGCCAGCCAGGACGCGAAGCCCCCGCGTCCCAGCGGATCGGCCGCCGCCACCACGATCAGCAGCGGGGCCAGTGTGACCAGGGCGAGGGTGGCGAAGCCCATGGCCCGGTGCATCAGCTCCAGGTCCCGGCCGCGCCGGACCAGGGCGGACGCGGCCAACCAGTCCCACGCACGGTGGAACGGCCGCCACAACCGGTTCACGGGGGCTCCTCGGTGCTCCTCGGGCGTCCTTTCGACGGCTCGCGACGGAGAACTGAGTGACCCGGCCGGTGCCCGGACAAACGTCGGTCCACCCGGACGGCGTCCGGCCGCGGTCCCGGCCTCAGGGATCGGTGCGCTGCTGGGCTTCCCGCATGCGTTCGTTGTGCCAGGCGATGGCCGCGCGTATCTGGGGCTCCTGCAGCCCCGTGCGGCAGCCGAGCTGATCCATGGAGAGAGCCGGCGGGCCGGTGGTCAGGGCCCGGGTCAGCTTCGCCGCCCACAGCTCCTCGTCCACGAAGGGCCGGTCGGTGTACCCCGCCTTGATCTCGTCGAAGTGTTCGTCCGAGCACGTGGTGATGAGCCGGAGCCCGTCGAACCACTCGTTGGTGGCGTGCACCGCCGAGGAGTCCGGCACGTAGCCGCTCACGGCCTCGTCCTCGGGGAAGACCCTGGCGCACAGGTCGCACAGCTCCATGGGGACCGGCTTGGCGGCCCGACGGCCCTTTCTGCCCTTGCGCTTCCACATGGCGACTCCCGGGGGTCGGCGTCCGGAATGCCGGAGTTACCCGAGGGGCGGGAAACAAACGCCCCGCGGGCGGTGCTCGTTCATCTTCACGCCCGCCCGCCCGCTCAGGGCAGGCCGCCCCGTTCGCATACCTGCGCCGCCACGTCCCGCAGTTTGACGTTGTGGTCCTGCGAGTAACGGCGCAGCGCGGCGAAGGCCTGGTCCTCGTTGAGGCGGAGCCTGCCCATGAGGATGCCCATGGCCTCGCCGATGGTGTGCCGGGTGCCCATGGCCTCCTGCAGCTGGGCGTGCGTACGGGCGCTGGAGAAGGCGACCGCCGCGTGGGAGGCCAGCAGCCAGCCCGCCGTCTCGTCGGCGTCGGTGAACGCGCCGGGCCTGTAGGAGTACATGTTCAGCGCGCCGAGGTCCTCGTCCTCGGTGAACAGCAGGAAGCCCATCATGCTGCCGAGGTTCAGCTTGCGCGCCTCGGGGACGTACTTGGGCCAGCGCCGGGCCTCGTCCGTGAAGTCGGCGATCCGGAACTGCCGCTCACCCTTGGAGGTACGGGCCGCGTCGAAGCACGGCCCCTCCCCGACCCGTCCCTGCAGTTCGTCGCTGTCGATCACCACCTGCTCGGTGGGGGCCAGCGACTGCACGTGGTTGCCGCGGAGGATGAGGATGCCGGCGGCGTCGCAGTCCTCCACCAGTTCCGTGGCCGATGCGGTGATCCTTCCGAGGGTGTCGTTCAGCGATTCCTGGGCCAGCAGATCACGGGCCAGCGAGGCCATCTGCTCGGCGAACCCGCGCCAGTCGTCCATGCCGGTACCTCCCTCGCTCTCTGCAGGAGTAGTGCCCCGGGGACGCGGGACGCAACAGGGGAAGGGCGGCGCGGACCATCTTGTTTCACGCTACATCTAAATACATAATGCGCCTATGGACACCTCGCCCGAGGGCCCCGACGAGCTGATCGTCGCCGTGGAGCAGATGATCCGGTACGTGCGGCAGAGCGCCCGGACCGGAGGTCTGAGCACCGCCGCCTCCTCGACGCTGGCCAGGCTGAGCCGCGAGGGCCCCCGGCGCCTGACCGAACTGGCCCGGGCCGAGGGCGTCTCCCAGCCGAACATGACCCAGCTGGTCACGCGCCTGGAACGGGCGGGACTGGTCCGGCGCAACGCCGACGCGAGCGACGGCCGCGGCGTGCTGGTGGCGGTGACGTCCGCCGGCCTCGGCGTTCTGGCCCGGCGGCGCGCCGAGCGCGCCGCGGCCCTCCGGCAGCTCATGGAGGACATGACCGGACCGGAGCGGCAGGCCACCACCACGGCGCTCCTGGCCCTGGCCCGGGTCATCCACAACCGTCAGGAAATCTCGGAGGAAGACCGCGCATGAGTGCACCCCGTGGAAAGGCCGCCAGTCCCTTCCGGCAGCCCAAGGCGGTCTGGGCCGTCGCCTTCGCCTGTGTCATCTCGTTCATGGGCATCGGTCTGGTCGACCCGATCCTGCCGGCGCTGGCCGAGAGCCTCGACGCCACCCCCAGCCAGGTCTCCCTGCTGTTCAGCAGCTACCTGATCGTCACCGCCGTCGCGATGCTCTTCGTCGGCTGGGTCTCCAGCCGCATCGGCGCCAAGCGCACCCTGGTCACCGGCCTCGCCGTCATCGTCGTCTTCGCCGCCCTGGCGGGCTCCACCGACTCCATCGACGGCATCGTCGGCTTCCGCGCCGGCTGGGGGCTGGGCAACGCCCTGTTCATCGCCACCTCGCTCGCGGTCATCGTGGCCTCGGCCAGCGGCGGCTTCAGCGGCGCGATCATCCTCTACGAGACCGCCCTGGGCCTCGGTATCGCCGTCGGCCCCCTGCTCGGCGGCGAACTGGGCGGCATCAGCTGGCGCGGTCCCTTCTTCGGCGTCGCCGCCCTGATGGCCATCGCCTTGATCGCCACCCTCGCCTTCGTCCCCGACCTGCCCAAGCCGAAGCGGGTCACCTCGCCGCTCGCCCCCCTCAAGGCCCTGCGCCACCGCGGCCTGCTGACCATGGGCATCATGGCCCTGCTGTACAACTGGGGCTTCTTCACGATGCTCGGCTACGCCCCGTACCCGATGGAGCTGGAGGCCCACGAACTCGGCCTGGTCTTCACGGGCTGGGGCCTGCTGGTCGCCGCCTTCAGCGTCTTCTTCGCCCCCCGCCTCCAGGCCCGCTACGGCACCGCACCCGTCCTCTACGCCAACCTGCTCGGCCTCGGCATCGTCATGGCCGTCATAGCCGCCGGCGTCACCGATCCCGCCACCGTGATCGTCGCGGTCGTCGTCAGCGGCGCCTTCATCGGCATCAACAACACCCTCACCACCCAGGCCGTCATGCTCGTCTCCCCGGTCGAGCGCCCCGTGGCCTCCTCCGCGTACGGCTTCCTGCGCTTCATCGGCGGCGGCCTGGCCCCCTACGTCGCCGGAAAGCTCGCCGACGCCACCGACCTGAGCGTCCCCTTCTACCTCGGCGCCGCCACCTTCCTGCTGGCCATCCCGGTCCTGGCCAGCGGTCACCGACTGCTCCGCCGAGCCGAGACGGACGGCGGCGAGGGAGAGCCCGTGTCCCCGACGCTCACCCCCGTCGGCTCCCCGGCCACGGCCGGCGCGCCGCCCGTGGTCGTGGCCGTGGGCGCGCACCGCGAGGCGGCCGCCGTCGTGGACGCCGCGGCACGGCTCGCCCGCGACACCGCAAGCCCGCTCGAGGTCGTCCACGTACGGCAGACCGCCGTCGTCGAGGAACAGGCCGCCGACACCGAGACCGACGAGGAGGCGAAGGCCGCCGTCACCGCGCACCTCGACCGGCTCGGCGGCCTCGGTGTCGTCGCCACCGGCCAGATCCTCACCGGCGTCGGCGACCACGCCGCCGCGGGCCGCGCCCTGGCCCGGCATGCGGCCGAGGTGGGGGCCCGCACGGTCGCGGTCGGCCGCTCTCCGCGCGGCCCGCTGACCCAGTTCGCCGACGGCAGCTTCACCAGCGCCCTCACCCACGCCGCCACTTGCGCCGTGGTCCTCGTCGACCCCGGTGAGGAGCCCCGCCCGCTGACCGCCGGGTCCCTCACGGAGCTGCGCGCCGAGACGCGGTGAACGCCGCCCGCCCCCGGTCAGCCGCCGTCGAGCGACCGCCTCAGCCGGTCGGCGGCCTCCGGGGGCTGGACGCGCATGCCGGGACGCCGGCGGTGCACGGTCAGGTACGTCACCCCGTCCGGCCCGGCGAGCACGGCCCGGGTCGAACCGTGCGGCAGCCAGGTCAGGACGCCCGCGCGCAGCGGGTGCCCGCCGTCGGCGGAGTCCAGGCGGGCCGCACCGTCGAGGACGAGGAGCAGGACGTCGAGGTCGGGCTCGGTGTGGGTGTCCACCCGTCCCCCGGCGGGGAGGCGGACGACGTTGGCGTCGAGCTGCCGTCCCGGTTCCGCCAGCTTCCACAGGGCACCGCCCGGCGCGTCGTCGCCCAGGGCCACGAGCTCCGCCGTGTCGCACAGCAACCGGGGGAGGGGCGCGCCCGCCGCCGTACCTGAGGAGCCGTTGTCTTCCCCTGCCATCAGATGCCGCCGATCCCTGTGCCCAACCGTGCCGGTGCGCCGCCCTCTTGGGCGGTCCGTTTGCGGGGCGGCCCGTCCAGTGACGCACTGCACAGGACCCGTACCCCGGGTAAAGACGAATCTAGCATGCGTATTTGATAGCTTCCCGGTATGCGGCTGACGAAGTTCACCGACCTGGCGCTGCGTTCGGTCATGCGCCTGGCCGTCGTGCGGGACGGTGACGAACCGATGACCACCCGAGAGGTGGCCGAGGTCGTCGGTGTGCCGTACACGCATGCCGCGAAGGCCATCACCCGCCTGCAGCATCTGGGTGTGGTGGAGGCCCGGCGGGGTCGCGGCGGGGGGCTGACGCTGACCGGCCTGGGGCGGCAAGCCTCGGTGGGCCGGCTGGTCCGCGAACTCGAGGGGGACGCCGAGGTGGTCGACTGCGAGGGCGACAACCCGTGCCCGTTGCGCGGGGCCTGCCGGCTGCGCGGGGCGCTGCGTGACGCCCAGGAGGCGTTCTACGCGGCGCTCGACCCGCTGACCGTGACCGACCTGGTGGCCTCGCCGACCGGCCCGGTCCTGATCGGCCTGACGGAGCGTCCTCCGGGGTGACGGGCAGCGCTCCCGAAGGAGCGCCGAGCTGTGACCCAAAACACGAATCTCATCTACCAATTAAGGAGTCGCTGTGCTCTCCGAACAGTCCGTTCCCGTGGTCCGAGCCACTCTTCCCGCCGTCGGGGCGGCCATCGGTGACATCGCCGACGTCTTCTACCGCAAGCTGTTCGACGCCCACCCCGAACTGCTGCGGGACCTGTTCAACCGCGGGAACCAGGCCAACGGAGAGCAGCAGCGGGCCCTGGCGGGCTCCATCGCCGCGTTCGCCGGCATGCTGCTGGAGAACCCGGACCAGCGCGCCGACGTGATGCTCTCGCGCATCTCGCACAAGCACGCCTCGCTCGGCATCACCCCCGACCAGTACAAGGTCGTCCACGAGAACCTCATGGCCGCCATCCTCGAGGTGCTCGGCGACGCCGTCACCCCCGAGGTCGCCCGCGCCTGGGACGAGGTCTACTGGCTGATGGCCAACGCGCTCATCGCCCTCGAGGCCCGGCTCTACGCGCGGACGGGCGTCGAGGCGGGAGACGTCTGGCGGTCCATGGAGATCGTCGACCGGATCGAGGAGAGCGCCGACGCCGTCTCCCTCGTCCTGCGCCCGGCCGACGACCGTGCCCCGGCGTCCTTCCGTCCGGGCCAGTACGTCAGCGTCCAGGTCGAACTGCCCGACGGCGCCCGCCAGATCCGCCAGTACAGCCTCTCCGCGGCGCCCGGCCGGCCCGACCTGCGCATCACCGTCAAGCGCGTCCGGGGCGACGGGCGGCCCGACGGCGAGGTCTCCTCCTGGCTGCACGCGAACGCCCGCAAGGGCGACGTGCTGACCACGTCCGCGCCCTTCGGCGACCTGGCCCTGGCGGAGCACGACGGCCCGCTGCTGCTGGCCTCCGCCGGCATCGGTGTCACCCCCGTGCTGGCGATGCTCGACCACCTGGCCGCCACCGGTTCGACCCGCCCGGTGACCGTCGTCCATGCCGACCGCACCCCCGAGGACCACGCCCACCGGCAGGAGCAGCTCGACCTGATACGCGCGCTGCCCGACGCCCGGCTCCACCTGTGGTACGAGGAGCCCGGCGACCGGGCGCCGGAGGCGTCCACGGGCCGCGCCGACCTCACCGGCCTCGACCTGCCCGAGGGCGTCACGGTCTACCTGTGCGGACCGGTGCCCTTCATGCGCGCGGTCCGCGGCGACCTGCTGCGCCGCGGGGTGCCCGCCGAGGCCGTCCACTACGAGGTCTTCGGCCCCGACCTCTGGCTCGGACGGCAGTAGCCGCGGCGGCTCGACGGCGGCCGGGTGCGGGGGCGCCCGGCCGCCGCCGAACTCCCGCGGGGGCGTTAGACCGCCGCGGTGAACGCGGTGCTGATCGCGGTGTCGACGCGGGCGTGCACCACCAGGCGCGGACCCGAGGAGTCGGCGTTGTTCTCCAGCAGCCGCCGGGTCGGCGCGCTGTGGGTCACGACGGACATCAGGACGTCGAGCCGCCCGCACCACTGGTGCGCCCGGAGCACCGCACTGACCGCGGCATGGCCGTCGGCCCGTTCGGTCAGCACGATGACGACGGGGGCCGGCCGATGGGCGTCGACCAGGTTGGTGATCTGCGTGGTCAGGGTGGCCCGCCCGTCGATTCCCGGGTCCTGGTCCACCGTGATGACCAGGACCCCATGCTCCAGGGTGTGGGACAGCATCGCGGCCTCCGATCCGTCGCCTCGTGGCGAAGTTGTGTTCAGTGAAGGTGCCCGGACCCGGGTCCGCAATGCGCCCCGCGCCCGACCGGGCGGCCGGCCGCCGCGGCCCGGGCGGTGAGTACCATCGTCCGGTCCTCCTCCGACCTCCTCCGATCGCCGCTGGGAGCCCCCGAACCGTGCCCGCCCTCCTGCCTCCGCCCCGAGCCGGGGGCGCCTGCCTGCTGGACCTGGAACACCTGACCCGGGTGGAGGACGGCGAACGGCTGCACGCCCTGCTGTGGCGCCCGGGGCCGGGCTGGCGGATGGTCAGCAGCGCCGTACTGGGCGGCGGGATCGCCGAGCGCGCCTGGGTGCTCAACGCCCAGGTCGCCCACGGCTACCGGCGCACCGACCCCGCACGGCACCTCGCCGATCTGGCCCGCGCCGCCGGGGCCCGCGGGCCGGGGGTGGGCCTGATGACGGCGGCCGACGTGACCGCGCACGGCCGCGCGCGGGACGGCGGGGCCGAGGCCGTGGCCACGGCCGGCATCTCGGTACGCGGCTGGGCGGCCGTGCCCGAGGAGGGCAGCACCGGGGCCGCACCGCCCGGAACGATCAACATCGTCGCCGCGCTGCCCGTCGCGCTCGGTGACGCCGCCCTCGTCAATGCGGTGATGACGGCGACGGAGGCGAAGGTCCAGGCGCTGCTCGACGCCGGTCTCGACTGCTCCGGCACCCCGACCGACGCGGTGTGCGTCGCCGCCAGGACCCCGGGCGACGGCGCCGACGCGCACGCCTTCGCGGGCCCCCGCTCCGAGTGGGGCGCCCGGCTCGCCCGCGCCGTCCATCGGGCCGTACGCGCGGCGCTTCCCGCGGCCGCGCACCCCTGAGTCCGCTTTCGTACCGGCGCGGGCACACACGCGTGCGGGCGGCCCGGCCGGGCCGCCCGCACGGTCGTTCACCGCGACGTCAGCGCTGGGACGTCTTCTCCAGCGCCTTGTCGAGGGCGGCCTGGAAGCCGTAGGCCCACAGCTGGTTCACCCGGCTGCGCTCGTTGGAGTTGGGGTAGGGGTTGGTGCAGGACGGGCCGGGGCCGCCGCCCGACATCAGCTCGCTGCACGGCCCGGAGTAGTGGTCGGGCAGGCCGAGCACGTGCCCGGTCTCGTGGGCGGTCACCCGGGTCGAGTCGTACTGCTGGTTCTGCCGGTAGTCGAGGAAGATGTAGCCTCTGCCGTGCCCGTCCGTGGAGGCGTACGAACCGCGCGAGTCGTTGCCCTCGTAGTACGCGAAGTCCGCACCCGAACTCGACTCGGCGAGCCGCACGTTGGACACCGAGCTGTTCCAGATCTGCGCGGAGCGGGATATCTGCGTACGGAAGCTCGGCGCGTTGGCGGCGCTGTAGTAGACGGTGACGGCCGCGGCGGCCGACGGCGACGGGCTGGCGGCGCGCTTCTTGGCGACGGACTTGACGACCGCCTCGAAGAACGCGCGGTTGGCGGCCGCGTCCTCGCCCGAGCCGGCCGAGGGCAGGTAGCCGACCTGGGCCGCCTGGGCCGCCCGGACCGGCTCCTGGGGCGCCGCGGCCGTCGCGGCGGGGCCGGTGCCGAGCACGGCGGCCGTCAGGCCGAGACCGACCGCGGTGGACAGCAGGGGCAGGCTGATACGCATCGATGACTCCTTGAGTGGGGGAGTGGGGAGAAGTCGTCACCGGTGAGTGTGGGGCGCCCAGGAGGCCGCTGTGATGATGGCAAGAGGTGATAGGGCGGGGCTATCACCCAGCGTCCGGCCAGTCGTTGCGAGTTTGACCAGAGTGCAGAACTCGCCCTGTTCCGCCGCCTTTTGTTCACCTGGCGCAACCAACTGTTCCGCCCTACGCTCCCTGCATGGAGCTCGAGGTGAGGCACCTACGCGCGCTGTGCGCCATCGCCGACGCCGGCAGCCTGCACCGGGCGGCACGCCAACTGGGCGTAGCCCAGCCCACGTTGAGCACCCAGCTGGCCCGCATCGAACAGGCCCTCGGCGGCCCGTTGTTCGTCCGGGAACGCACCGGCTGCCGTCCCACCCCGCTCGGCCGGACGGTCCTCGGCCGGGCCCGTCCGCTGCTGGCCGACATGAGCACCCTGGTCCGCGAGGCCCGGGCCGCCGCGGCCGGCGGCGACAGTAGGCTGCGGGTCGGCTCCACGGCCAGCCGCGCCCTGGCCGGCTGGCTGCGCCGGCTCAGACGGCCGGGTCTGGAACCCACCCTGCAGATGGACGTCTCCGCCAACGCGCTGCTCCGCCGCGTCGCCGAGGGCCAGCTCGACGTGGCCTTCGTACACGAGGTCGAGGGCAGCGCCCTGCACATCCCCGAGGGGCTGCGGGTCCGGGTCCTGGTCGAGCGCGAACCGCAGTTCGTCATGCTGCCCGCAGACCACCCGGCGGCCGCCCGGCCCGTCGTCCGGCTCGCCGACCTCGCCGACGACCGGTGGATGATCGACCCCACCGTCGACGGCGAATGGGACGGCGTGCACCGCATGCTCCGCGCCGTCGGCCTCAACCCCCGTGTGCTGCACGGCGACTACCACACCGCCGCCTCCCTCGTCGCCACCGGTGAGGTCGTCACCGTCTGCCAGCCCAGCTCCCAGTCCCGCCCCGACATGGCCGTACGGCGCCTGTACGGCGACCCCCTGGGCGTACGCCTGCTGCTGGCCGCCCGCACCCGGGCCGAGCTGGAGGCCGTCTTCCCGGCGCTGGAGGACGCGTACTGGGAGGTCGCCCGCCAGTCCACGGCGTACCGGGAGTGGCTGGAAGGCGGCGGGGTCCGGACGCTGCCCCGGTGCCCGGTGGCCGCCGCGGGAGGCGGCCGGGTGGAGTTCGTGCGGGCCCGCTGAGGTTCCCGCCGGCGCGTGTCCGAGGGGCCGCACCTCCGGCCGATAGGGTGATTTTCGTACCGGCACGGTGTGTCTGCGTGACGGAACGGTTACGGACAGCATCATGAGCTCTGCACGACGACTTCCCCCCGTGCGTTCGCTGGCCGTCGCGGGTGCCCTGGGCGCCTCCGCCCTGCTGCTGACGGCCTGCACCAACGCCGATACCACCCGTTCCAGCGTCGCGGAGGCGGCTCAGACCGAGTCGCCGTCCCCGACCGCCACCGATACCCAGTCCGCGTCCCCCACCGGCTCGCCCACGGCCTCGATGAACGAGGACCAGACCGAGCGCAAGGACCTCGTCTCGAAGGCGAAGGTCACCTGGGACAAGGCCGCCGACACCGCCGTCAAGGAGGTCCCCGAGGGCAAGCTCGTGGACCTCGAACTCAAGCGCACCGACGCCGACGCCACCGCGTCGCCGAGCGGCTCGCCGACCGGTTCGGCGAGTCCCAGCATGCCGAACCCCGCGCCCAGTGAGGGCGCCCCGGAGTGGGAGGCCAAGGTCGCCCAGTCCGACGGCACCCTGCACCGCATCGACATCGACGCGGTGAGCGGCAAGGTCTTCCGCACCATGGTCGACCCGGACCAGGACCCCGACGACAAGACCCAGATCACCGAGTGGCTGGACAAGGCCAAGCAGACCCCGGAGCAGGCGGTCAAGGCGGCCACCGAGAAGGCCAAGGGCACCGTCACCCATGTCGAGCTCGGCGACAACGACGACCAGCAGGTCGTCTGGGACGTCGACGTGGTCGACAAGAAGAACTGGGACAAGACCTCCGTCGTCGTCGACGCGGCCAACGGCAAGGTGCTGAGCCAGAAGGTCGACAAGGACTGAGAGACCACCCCCGGACACCGACGGGAGCAGCGGGCCGCGCGGCCCACTGCTCCCGTTCCTCATGCTGTCGTCAGGGGCGTCACCCGGCCGGTGCGGCGGGCGCCGCGGGTACGGCCTCGGCCGGCTCGCTCCCACCGCCGCGCGGCAGTGTCGCCACGGCCAGGAACCCGAGCACCGCCACCGCGGCGAAGAAGTAGAAGCCCCACGGGTGGCCGACCCCCGAGGCGACCAGCGCGCCGGTGATCGACGGGCCGACGATCGAGCCGATCCGGCCGATCCCGGACGCCGAACCCAGCGCGGTGCTCCGCACGGACGCCGGGTAGAAGTGCGTCACGTAGGCGTAGACGAGCACCATGGCCGAGAAGACGAAGACGCCGGTGAAGAAGACGACGACGTTGAGCAGCAGGTCGCTCTCCATCTTGATGCTCAGGCACCCCAGCATGAGCACCGAGACCGCGAACCAGGCCATGGTCGTGCCCTTGATGCCCCGCCGGTCGGCGACGAACCCGCCCAGGACCAGGCCGACGACGCCGCCGATGTTGAGCACCAGGAGCTGGGTCACGGCCGTCGGCACGGGGTAGCCGGCGTCGTTCATCAGCTTCGGCAGCCAGGTGTTGAGGCCGTAGACCAGCAGCAGGCCCATGAAGGAGGCGACCCAGACGCCGATGCCCGCGCGCAGGTAGGCCGGCTTGAGCAGCTCGGTGAACGGCACCCGCCGCGTCCCGTCCTGCCTGGCCCGCTCGAAGGCCTCCGACTCCGGCAGCTTGAACCACTGGATCGCGGCGATCACGAGACCGACGACGCCGAGCAGGTAGAAGAGGATCTCCCAGTTGTCGGTCACCTGGAGGGCCAGCAGCGAGGTGATGACCGCACCGGTGTGGTAGCCGGTCATGGTGAGCGTGCTGGCCCGCGCCCGGCGGCTGGCCGGCATGTGCTCGGCCATCATCGTGAGCGAGACCGGCATGCAGGCGCCCAGGCCCAGACCGGCGAGCAGACGCAGCGCCGCGAACATCGCGACGGAGTTCGCCAGCGGCACCACGACGGTCAGGACCGAGAAGAGCACGACCGAGCCGATGAGCAGGCGGCGGCGGCCCAGCCGGTCGGCCAGCGGTCCGACGCAGACCGCGCCGATGGCGACGCCGACGAGCGAGAGCGTCGCGATGGTGGTCGCGTCGCCCGCGGTCATGCCGAGATGGTGGGTCTTGAGCAGGGTGGGGATGATGGCGCCGAGGACGACGAGGTCGTAGCCCTCGAGCAGGACGGTGATCCAGCACAGGACCACCGTCCAGGTGCCACTGACGGCGCGGCCGGTCTGCGCGGGCGTGCCGGACGTGGTGGTGGAAGCCATGATGACTCTCCCCCCGGGGGACGGGTGTGAATGAGCGGAGCCGGAACGGCCGGGGCGGCCGGATGGAACCGGTACGGGCGACCGGAGCGGTCAGAACGGGTAGTCGGCGATGTCCGGGCGGACCGTGAGCCACTGGGTCTCGGTGAACGCCTCGACGTTGGCGGCGGCACCGCCGAACCGGGAGCCGGTCCCGGAGGCCTTGACCCCGCCGAAGGGGGCGTTGGGCTCGTCGCTGACCGTCTGCTCGTTGATGTGCACCTTGCCGGAGTCGATCCGGTCGGCGAGCTTCATCGCCGTACCGACGTCGCCGAGGATGCCGACCGACAGCCCGTACTCGCAGTCGTTGACGATCCGCGCGGCCTCCTCGGCCGTGGAGAAGGAGATGACCGGCGCCACCGGGCCGAAGATCTCCTCGCGCCAGGCCGGCATGTCCGTGGTCAGGCCGGTCAGCACGGTGGCGCGGTAGCCGGCGCCGTCGATCTCGCCGCCCGCGGCGACCTTGGCGCCCGCCGCGACGCTGTCGGTGACGATGCCGTGCACCCGCTCCAGCTGCCGGCGGTCGATGATCGGACCCAGCGCCACGTCCTCCCGCGCCGGGTCGCCCACCGGCAGTGCCTCGGCCTTCGCGGCGAGCGCGGCGGTGTACTCCTCCACCAGCGACTCGTGCACGATGTGCCGGCCGGTCGTCATGCAGATCTGCCCCTGGTGCAGGTACGAACCGAACGCGCCCGCCGAGGCCGCCTTCGCGACGTCCGCGCCCGGCAGCACGACCAGCGCGTTGTTGCCGCCCAGCTCCAGGTGCGCCCGCTTGAGCAGCCGCCCGGCCTGCTCGCCGATCGCCCGCCCGACCGGAGTGGAACCGGTGAACGAGATCACCCGTACCTCGGGCGCCTCGACGACCGCCCGGCCCACCGAACCGTCGCCCGGCAGCAGGTGCAGGACACCGTCGGGGAGCCCGGCCTCCTCGAAGATCCGGGCGATGACGACGCCTCCGCTCACGGCGGTGCGCGGGTCCGGCTTCAGCAGCACCGCGTTGCCGAGCGCCAGCGCCGGGGCCACGGACCGCAGGCCGAGGATGAGCGGGAAGTTGAAGGGCGCGATCACGCTGACGACACCGGCCGGGCGGCGCCGGGCGAGCGACCAGCGGGCGTCCTCCGAGGTGAGCACCTCGCCCTGCGGATGCGTGGGAAGCCCGGCGCACTCGAAGCACTCGCCGATCGCCAGCCCCGCCTCGAAGGAGGCCTTGGAGCGCACCGAGCCGGCCTCGCGCACCAGCCAGTCCTCGATCTCGGCGGCGTGCTCGGTGAACAGCTCGCCCGCGCGCCGCAGCACGGCCGCCCGCCGCTGCGGCGAGGTCGCCGCCCACGCGCGCTGGGCCTCGGCGGCCCGGGCGGCGGCGCGGTTCACGTCCTCGGCCGTGGCCAGGCCCACCGTGCCGAGCCGGCCGCCCGTGGCGGGCTCGGTCACCGGCTGCTCGGCGGGGGAGTGCCGCCAGCCGTCGCTGTGGAACTTCCCGCCCCAGACGTCGCTGTCCAGGAGTGTCATCGTCTTCCCTCTCTTCGGGATCTTCGGTGTGTGTGCGAGTCGGTTCAGGAGGGCGTGGTGAGCGCCGTGTCCACCTGGATCAGCCGGGGACCCTCCGGACGCTCGGCGAGCGCGGCGCGCAACTCGTCCGCCCCGCCCACGTGCTGGGCCCGTACGCCGTATCCCTCCGCGACACGGGTGAAGTCGAGACCCGGGATGTCGAGCCCGGGCGCGTCCGGCACGCCGAGCAGCCCGCCGAACCAGCGCAGCGCCCCGTAGGTGCCGTTGCGCAGCAGGACGACGGTCAGCGGTACGCGGTGCTGCGCGGCCGTCCACAGGGCGGTGATGCCGTAGTTGGCCGAACCGTCGCCGATCACTCCGACCACCGGGCGGTCGGGCTGTGCCATCGCCACGCCGACCGCGCCGGGCAGACCGAAACCGAGCCCGCCGGCCGCCGGGAAGTAGTACGAACCCGGGCGGCGCAGGTCCATCTGGCGCCACCACGCCGCGTTGGTCGAGGTCGACTCGACGACGTACGCGGTGTCCTCGGGCATCTCGTCGCGCAACGCGGCGAAGACCTGCTCGGGGTGCAGGCCCGGCGCCTCGGCGGTCAGCGGCCCGGGCACGGGACGGTAAGGGTGTGCGGGCGTACCGGTCGCGCCGAGCGACTCCAGGAGCACGTCGATGACGGCGCCCGGGTCCGCGACCAGCGCCTCGCCCATGGGCGCCCGCGCCGCCGCGGAGGCGTCCTCGGTCACCTGGATCAGCCGGGTGCCCTCGGGCAGGTACCGGCCGGGCAGGTGCTCGTGGTAGCGGAAGACCGGCGCGCCCAGCACGAGCACCAGGTCGTGGCCCTCGAAGGCCTCGGAGATCGGCGCGATCCCGGCGGGCAGCACGCCCCTGAACTGCGGATGCCGGTTCGGGAACGGCAGCCGGAACTGCGAGGGCGCCGCCCACACCGGCCCGCCGAGCCGCTCGGCCAGCCGCACGGCGTCGTCGAAGCGGCCGGCGGAGTCGATGTCGCCGCCCAGCACCAGCGCGGGGCGCTCGGCCGAGGCGACCCGCTCCACGAGCCACCGGCGCTGTTCCTCCCCGGGCGCCGAGGCCCGCAGCACCTGCCGGTCGAGCACGGCCAGGGCGTTG
Organism: Streptomyces sp. CCM_MD2014; assembly: GCF_000772045.1. Lineage (GTDB taxonomy): Bacteria > Actinomycetota > Actinomycetes > Streptomycetales > Streptomycetaceae > Streptomyces > Streptomyces salinarius. The sequence continues at coordinate 7,959,152 of NZ_CP009754.1, forward strand.
GCGTCGACCTCGGCCGACCAGTCGTCGTACGGCACGGACAGGTACGTCGGCCGGCGCTGGAGCCGCGCCTCGAACACGGCCTGGGCGAGCGCACGCGGCACGTCCCCGGCACACGCGGGCTCCGCCGCCCAGCCGACCAGCGGCTTCATCAGTGCCGGGGCGTCGACGCTGGCCAGGTTGGCCTCGGGGCCGATGGCGGGGCGCACCTGCTGCCCGGCCACCACCACGAGCGGCGTACGGGATGCGACGGCGTTCGTCAGGGCGCCCATCGCGTTGCCGGAACCGGAGGCGGCGTGCAGGTTGACCAGCACCGGGCGGCCGGTCGCCTGGGCGTACCCGTCGGCCATGCCGACGACGGCGCCCTCGTGCAGGCCGAGGACGTAACGGAAGCCCTCGGGCAGCCCGGCGAGGAAGGGCAGCTCGTTGGAGCCCGGATTGCCGAAGACGGTGGTGAGTCCCTGGCGCTCCAGGAAATCGTGGGAGACACGACGCACGGATGGCACGGACATTCCTTTCGAAGTGACGCGGCACACGCTAGGCACCCCGCGACATGGGCACCAATAGATGTTTCGCCACTCCGATATAGAGTTTTTCGATATGGGGACCTTCGATCTCAACCTGGCCCGCGTCTTCGTGCTGCTCTACGAGACCGGCAGCGTCACGGCCACCGCCGAGACGCTCCACGTCACGCAGCCCACCGTCAGCTACAGCCTGGGCAAGCTGCGGCGGCACTTCGACGACGAGCTGTTCCGCCGCAACGGACGCGGTCTGACCCCCACGGCCGGCGCCCGGCGGCTGTACCTGCCGCTCCAGCGCGCGCTGGCGGAAATCGACGGGACGGTCCGCCAGGGCGACGTCTTCGACGCCGGAACGATGTCGGGCCGCTTCACCATCGCCCTGTCCGACCTCGGCGAGGCGACGCTGCTGCCGAGGCTCGTGGCCGCCGCGCGCGAGCGGGCGCCCGGGGTGTCGTTCACCGTCCGCCCCTTCGACGTGGACGACGCCGAGGGACAGCTGCGCCGGGGCGACCTCGACGCGTTCGTGGCCACGCCGGTGATCACCTCGCACCTGACCGTGCGCATCCCGCTCTTCCGCGAGCGCTACGTCCTGATGGTCGCCGCGGACCATCCGCGGGTGCGGGGCGACGAGGTCACGGCGGCGGACCTCGCGGCGGAGCACCACGCCACGGTGTTCGGCCCGAGCGGACACGTCACGCCCAGGGCCCTGCTGGGCGCGCACGGACTCCTGGAGCGGGTGGCCGTGGACGCCACCCGCTTCTCGATGCTGCCCTACCTGCTGGAACAGACCGACCTCGTGGCCATCGTCCCGGAGTACGTCGGCGAGGTCTTCACCGCCTCCCACCGGGTACGGCTGGTGCGGCTGCCGTTCGAGACCGAGCCCATCGAGATCGCCCTGTACGCACGGCACGAGTCCTCGCGCAGCCCGGCGCAGCGCTGGCTCGTGCAGTTCATGGCCGAGGTGCTGGGCGAGCAGGTGAGCCCGGCCCAGCTGCCCCCGACGGCGCCGGTGACGTGAGCGTCACCGGCCGGGCTCACGCCTTGCGGCCCACCCCGCCGAACATGGCCACCTCGGCGGGGAGTTCGCCGTCGCCGCTCTCGGCGTGCCAGCGGTTGCAGGAGACCACGCCGGGCGGAAGCAGTTCCAGGCCGTCGAAGAAGCGGGTGACCGCCTCCGGGGTGCGCTGGGTCAGCTTCGGCGTGCCGTGCTCGTTCCAGAAGGCCACAGCCGCGTCGACGTCCGGCATGTCCGGCCGGGTCACGGTGTGCGACAGGACGAGGTGGCTGCCGGCCGGCAGGGCGTCGACGAGCCGTCGCACGAGTCCGTACGCCTCGTCGTCCTCCTCGACGAAGATGACGACGCCGAGCAGCATCAGCGCCACCGGCTCGCCGAAGTCCAGCGTGCGCGCGGCGTGCTCCAGGATGGTGTCGACGTTGCGCAGGTCCTCGTCGAGGTAGTCGGTGCGGCCCTCGGGCGTACTGGTGAGCAGCGCCTCGGCGTGGGCCAGGACGATCGGGTCGTTGTCGACGTAGACGATGCGGGACTCGGGCGCGATGCGCTGGGCGACCTCGTGGGTGTTGTCCGCCGAGGGCAGGCCGGTGCCGATGTCGAGGAACTGCCGGATGCCGTACTCGCCGACGAGCCGGCGCACCGCACGGCCCAGGAACCGGCGGTCCGCGAGGGCGTAGTCGCCGATGCCCGGGTGCAGTTGGCGTATCCGGTCGCCTGCCTGCTGGTCGACCGGATAGTTGTCCTTGCCTCCCAGCCAGTAGTTCCAGATCCGGGCCGTGTGCGGCTGGTCCGTCCTGATCCTGCCGCGCGCGTCGTTCACGGCGGGCGACTCGGGCATGGTGAGGTCCTCCGGTGTCGGCATCGATCACTCAAGACACAACGTAGTGGCAGGAGTTGAGGGAAGCGAGGACTCCGGCGAGGGGGTGCCGGCGCCGGCCGTCGCGGTCCGCGGAAGGACTTCGGGGAGGGCCGTTAGGATCACTGGCATGACGGCACCCGAGCCCACCATCGTCGCCACCTCCGGCGGGCACCGCGCGGGCGGCCGGACCATGGTGGCCTTCGACGCCCTGGTGCACCACGCGGTGGAACTCTCCGGCGCGCACGGCCGGCGCCCCCGCGTCCTGTACGTCGGGACCGCCATCGGGGACGCCGAGCACTTCACCGCCCGTATGACCGAGGCCGCCCGAGTCGCCGGGTTCGACCTGACACCGCTGCACCTGTTCCCCATGCCCAATGTGGAGGACATCGAGGAGACCGTACTCGCCCAGGACGTCGTCTGGGTCATGGGCGGCTCGGTGGCCAACCTGCTGGCGGTGTGGCGCGTGCACGGCGTGGATCGCGTCATGCGCCGGGCGTGGGAGGCGGGTGTGGTGCTCAGCGGCGTGAGCGCCGGCTCCCTGTGCTGGTTCAGGGGCGGCGCGACCGACTCCTTCGGCCCCGAACTGCGCCCGATCACCAATGCGTTGGACTTCCTGCCCTACGGCAACGGCGTCCACTACGACGTGGACCCGGGCCGCCGCCCGCTGATCCACCGCCTCGTCGCCGACGGCACTCTGCCCACCGCCCACTGCACGGACGACGGCGTCGGTCTCGTCTACCGCGGCACCGAACTGGCCGAAGCCGTCACGGAGGTCCCGGGCAAGGGCGCCTATGTGGTCGTACGCGACGGTGACACCGCGGCGGAGGAGAGGATCGAACCGCGCGCGTTGCCGGGTCTGCCGCGGTGAACGGGACAACACCCCGACGACGGAGCCCCGTCGAGCGCCCGGCCGTCACCCACCCGTGCGGGGCCGCCGCGTTTGCCGGCGCGGTGAGGGGCAAAGCGGTGTCCATGAGCGATCCGAACAAGGACACGAGCAAGAAGCAGACCGGCACGCGGACCGCCGAGGCCAAGACGCAGGGCGCCGCGCAGAAGGCGACCGCGCCCGGCGGACGCGCGGGACAGGCCGCGGCGGGGAAGGCGGGTGACGCCGCGTCGGCCGCCAAGGCCGGTGCCCGGCGTTCCGCCGGCGCCGCGAACGGGGCCGTGCAGTCCGCGGCCAAGGGCGTCGCGGTCGGCCGCCAGGCCGTCGCCACCACCTCCGGCCAGGTCGCGGCCACGGCCAGGACGGCCTGGACCGCCCTCGCCCAGCGCAAACTCGTCGCCGCCGGCATCGGCGCCGGCCTCACCGCCGTGAGCGCCGCGTCCTACGCCGTGGGCCGCCGCGCCGGACGGCACACGCACGGGCCCCTCACCCGTCTCACCGGCGGCCGGATCTGACACCGGCCGGAACGCACCGTGCCACTGCCGCCGCCGCTGCCGGGACAGGGGAAGATGGGACCCGCGAGTGAAGTCCCGACCGACGCGGAGGAGTGGGCGCATGCAGCACGACCGAGCCGGACAGCCGGCCGGCCCCGAGGACCTGATCGACGTCGCCCGGCTGGTGACGGCGTACTACGCCCTGCACCCGGACCCGGCCGAGCCGGGGCAGCGCGTGACCTTCGGGACGTCGGGGCACCGGGGCTCGTCCCTGGCGGCGGCGTTCAACGAGGACCACATCGCCGCCACCAGCCAAGCGATCTGCGAGTACCGCACCGCACAGGGCACCGACGGCCCGCTCTTCCTGGGCGCCGACACCCATGCCCTGTCGGAGCCCGCGAGGGTAACCGCGCTGGAGGTGTTCGCCGCCAACGACGTGACCGTCCTCATCGACGCCGCGGACGGCTACACCCCCACGCCGGCGGTCTCCCACGCCATCCTCACCCACAACCGGGGCCGCACCTCGGGCCTCGCCGACGGCGTGGTCGTCACCCCCTCGCACAACCCGCCCGCCGACGGCGGCTTCAAGTACAACCCGCCGCACGGCGGCCCCGCGGGCTCGGACGCCACCTCCTGGATCCAGGACCGGGCCAACGAGATCATCACGGCGGGACTGAAGGACGTACGCCGTGTCCCCCACGCCCAGGCGCTCGCCGCGCCGGGGACCGGCCGCTACGACTTCCTCGACGCCTACGTCCGCGACCTGCCGAGCGTCCTCGACCTCGACGCGATCCGCTCGGCCGGCGTGCGCATCGGCGCGGACCCGCTCGGCGGCGCCTCCGTCGCGTACTGGGGCCGGATCGCCGAGCAGCACCGCCTGGACCTGACGGTGGTCAACCCGCTCGCCGACCCGACCTGGCGGTTCATGACGCTCGACTGGGACGGCAAGATCCGCATGGACTGCTCGTCGCCGCACGCCATGGCCTCCCTCATCGAGCAGCGCGACCGCTTCACCATCGCCACCGGCAACGACGCCGACGCCGACCGCCACGGCATCGTCACCCCCGACGGCGGCCTGATGAACCCCAACCACTACCTCGCCACCGCCATCGCCTACCTGTACGCCCACCGCGCCGACTGGCCGGCCGACGCGGGCGTCGGCAAGACGCTGGTGTCCTCCGGCATGATCGACCGGGTCGCCGCCGACCTGGACCGCCGTCTGGTCGAAGTCCCCGTGGGCTTCAAGTGGTTCGTGGACGGCCTGGTCGACGGCTCCCTCGGCTTCGGCGGCGAGGAGTCCGCCGGAGCTTCCTTCCTGCGCCGGGACGGCTCCGTGTGGACCACCGACAAGGACGGCATCATCCTCGCCCTGCTCGCCTCCGAGATGACCGCCGTCACCGGCAAGACGCCCTCCGAGCACTACGCCGCGCTCACCGCCCGCTTCGGCGAGCCCGCCTACGCGCGCATCGACGCCCCCGCCACCCGTGAGGAGAAGGCCCGCCTGGCCAAGCTCTCCCCGGCCCAGGTGACCGCCGACACCCTCGCCGGGGAGCCCGTCACCGGCGTCCTCACCGAGGCGCCCGGCAACGGCGCCCCCATCGGCGGCATCAAGGTGACCACCGAGAACGCCTGGTTCGCGGCCCGCCCCTCCGGCACCGAGGACGTCTACAAGATCTACGGCGAGTCGTTCCGCGGCGCGGACCACCTCCGGCAGGTGCAGGAGGAGGCCAAGGGCGTCGTCCTCGCCGCCCTCGGCGGCTGACGCCCCGCCGCCGGCGCCGTACGCCGGTCCCCGGGCCGGTCAGCCACGGCCGGCCCGGGGGAGTGCCACGGTCAGGTCCCGGATCTCGTAGCCGTCGATGGCCTTCTGGAAGGCGACGCGCGGCTTCCCGCTCATCCGCACGCCGTCGAGGGCGAACAGGCGGCTGAGGAACACATCGGTCTCCAGCAGGGCGACGTGCGCCCCGGGACACCGGTGCGGCCCGTCGCCGAAGGAGAGCCCCGCACCGACCGCCCCGGCGCGGTGGGGACGGACGAGCAGCGGGTCCTCGCCCACGGCCTGTGGGTCCGCGTTCGCGTCGTCCAGGTGGACCTCGACGTACTCGCCGGGGCACACCGTCACCGGACCGTCGGGGCAGGAAAGCTCCAGGGACTCGGTGGCACGCCTGCGCAACCGCCCGATGACGGGTTCGAGCCGCAGCAGCTCCTCGAGGACGGCGAGGCGCCCCGCCTCGTCCGCTGTCCGGTAGTGGTGGAGCAACTCGGCGTCCGAGAACAGGTGCCAGGCGGCCAGGCACACGAACTCCCGCGTGGTGACCATGCCGGCCGCCGCGAACGTCAGGCACTCGCCGAGGATCTCGACGTCCGAGCAGCCCTCCGCGAGCAGGTGGGAGATCAGATCGTCGTGCGCGCGGCGTCGGTGCGCGCGGATCGCGGGGCGTACGTCGGCCAGGTGGATGCGGAGCCAGTTGACGTTCTGCCGCACCAGCCAGTACAGACCGCGGACACTGGTCAGTCCCGGTTCGCCGAACTCCTCCGGGAAGAACCTCTCCAGTCTGCGGCGGATGCCGGGCCTGCCGTACCGCAGCCCGACTACCTCGCCGACCACGCCGATGGCCAGACCGAAGGCGAGGTCGGAGAGCGGCGCCTCGCCGGCCGAGCGCAGGATGGCCACCTGCTCCTCGGCGATGCGGACCATCGGCTCGCGGTAGTGCTCGTCCACCCTGCGCGGCGTGAAGTAGCGGGCGGTCTGCCTGCGGTGCTCCCGGTGCTCGGGGCCGTCCCGGTAGAGCACGGGCCGGCGCACGCGCGGCGGGAGCTTCTCCACCGTCTCGACGCCGAGACCCGCCTGCACGGTGCCCGGGGCGCGCAGCAGCGCCCGCGCGACGGCGAAATCGTGCACCTGCCAGGTCCCGTCCGCCGCCCGGCCGACCGGACACGCCGGCCGGGGCCGCCCCCGGTCCGCCTTCCGTGCGGAGACCTGTCCGTCCTGCGTCACGTGGCCACCCCCAGCTCGGGCCGCGCGGCCCCGGCGGCCACCCGGCTCCACGACGTGGTCACCAGGATCGGCCACATGACCGGCGCCGGCCAGACTGGAAACCGCCGAGTCGGCGGCCCGGAAAGGGGATGCGCGACCCGCACCCGCCGTGCGAGGCTCCGCCGGTGGAACGTGAACAGATATCCCGACTCGCCCATGCCGACCACCCGATCGCGGCCCCGCTCGACGACGAGTCCGTAGGACGGCTCCTGGCCCGCGCCGTACCCGGCGACGGCGCCCGGGTCCTCGATCTGGGCTGCGGCGGCGGGGAATGGCTCCTGCGCGCCCTCGCCGAGTATCCCCGCCTCACGGCCGAGGGCGTCGACGTCTCCGAGGCCGCGCTCGACCACGCCCGTGCGTCGGCGGCGCGGCTCGGTGTGGCGGACCGGCTGACCCTGCACCGCCGGGAAGCGGCCGGCTTCTCCGCCTCGCACCGCTTCGACCTGGTCCTCTGCGTCGGCGCCACCCATGCCTTCGGCGGCCTGACCGCCACCCTCGCCGCCGCGCGCGACCACCTGGCACCCGGCGAACGCCTCCTGGTCGGCGACGGATTCTGGGAACACGATCCGTCCCCCGAGGCCATCGAGATGCTCGGTGACCTCTCCGACCTGCCGACCACCCTCGACCGGGTCGTCGCGGAAGGCTGGACACCCGTGGGCGGGCACATCAGCACGCGCGGGGAACTCGACGCCTATGAATGGGCCTGGACCGGGACCCTGGCCGCGTGGGCCCTGGACCACCCCACCCACCCGGACCGTGCGCAGGCACTCGAGGCGGCCACCGCCCACCGCGACGGATGGCTGCGGGGCTACCGGGACTCCTTCGGCTTCCTCTGCCTGGTCCTGCGCCCCACCCACGCCTGACGCCACCGGCACTCGGGGCACGTGCCGAGACGGGTGATGTTTGCCGGATTCGCGGGTAGACGGGCTGGCGTAAACGGTCAAGGCTCAGGAAGAGGGCGGATCGGATGGACGGGGCTGCCCGCATCGGGGACCGGCTGAGGGACGAGCGGGTCAGGGTTTCGGCACAGTACGAGGGCATTCCCGGCGACATCGCCCGGGGCAGGGAGCTGGCCCGGGGTTTTCTGGCACGTGTGCGGGCCGCGCAGCAGGGCCGGGTGTCCGACCGCGCGGTGGAAGTGGTGCAACTGGTGGTCAGCGAGCTGCTGACGAACGCCTGCAAGTACGCGCCCGGTCCCTCGACGGTCGATCTCGAACTCGCCGGGGACCGGGTGGAGGTCACGGTGTGGGACAGCGAGCCGGTGCTCCCGGTACCCGAGACCCCGGACCCCGACCGCGTCGGCCGGCACGGGCTGGAGATAGTCATGGCCGTCTGCCAGAGCTTCGAGGTGCACAGGGAGCCGGTCGGCAAGCGCATGAGGGCCGCGGTCGGGCTCGCCGACGACCCGCGGACCACGGCCGCCCTCGACCGCACGGCCTGATCCGGCACGGACCTCCGCCCTCGCGGTCCGTGGTCCGGCGCGAACGGCCCCCGCGACGGCCGAGCCCCCCACCGGGACCCTTCGCCACGGCCCGCGAGGACGGGCGCCTGCGCGGCGGCGCACACCGGGGCGTCGTCGCCCTTCCACCGAGCCGCTGCCGTCCGCCGAAGCCGTGACCGGACGCGCCGCGCAGTGCCGCACCGGCCGAACCCTCGACAGGCCCCCTGACGCCCGCCGGCCGGAACGCCGCGTGCAACACGGTACGCGGCGGTCGGCACCGCTTCCCGTACGCGCCCGGGCCATCCGGCGACCGAGGCGTGGAGGGACGGCCGACGGAGGCTGCCGACGCTCCGGGCAGCTCCGCCGCGGCGCACCGGCGGCAGAGTCGCCACCCACCCCCACCCCCGCCGACGGCACCGGCCCCCGGCGCCTACCGCCCCCCGGGCCGGTGGTCCCCGGCCCGGAGCCGGTACACGACGGAGCGGCGCAGCGGGCCCTCGGGCATCCCCGGGTCGTCGAAGTCGTCGGCCGGGTCGTGGGTCATGCCGAGGCGGTCCATCACCGCCCGTGAGCGCAGATTGCCGGCCGCGGTCACCGCGAGCACCTCCGTCAGCCCCAGGCTCTCGAAGGCGTGCGACACCACGGTCCGCGCGGCCTCGGTGGCATAGCCGTGCCCCCAGGCCGGGCGGGCCAGACGCCAGCCCGCCTCCACGCCGGTGAACGGCATGCCGTCCTCCACGGGATCCAGCCCCGCGAACCCGGCGAACTCGCCGGTCGCGACGACCTCCACCGCCCACCAGCCCCAGCCGCGCCGGTCCAAATCGGCCCGGAAACGGGCCACGGACTCCACGCTCTGCTCGCGTGTGAGCACGCCCGGGAAGTACGCGCGGACCACCGGGTCGGCGTTCATGGCCGCCCACGGGTCCAGGTCGGACGCCCGCCAGTCGCGGAGTACGAGACGCTCGGTTCGAAGCACGGACATCGGGCGAACGTACGGGAACCGGCCGGGCGGAGCGACCCGTTTACGTGCCCGGGCCTCCCTCCTTCGGCCGCGTGGAGCGGTTCACCGGCGCCCGCCGGGGGAACCTGGCGAGGTGGACGGCATCGGAAGGCTGTGAGGGTCGTGACGTCACGCTGGGCGGGCCACCGGGACGGCGAGGAACCAGGGCACGACGAGGCGGACGGCGCACCGGAGCCCGCCGGGCCCGACTTCTCCCGTGCCGTGCTGCGCGCCCTCGGAGCCGGCGTCCTCACCCTCGGTCCCACCGCCCGGATCACCTCGGTGAACCCCTGGGCCGAGCACCTGCTGGGACGTACCGAGCAGGAGATGCTCGGGCACGACGCACACGACCTCCTGCACCGGCACGCCGACGGCAGCCCCGTGCCGCGCGAACGGTGCGCACTGCGCAGCCCGCTGCACGGCGTGCCCGCCGAGGAGGGGAGCGACGAGTACTTCCAGCGGGCCGACGGCACCACCGTCCCCATCATCTGGGCGACCACCCCCCTCGTCCGCGAAGGCCGCCAGGAGGGGCTGGTCCTCGTCTTCCACGACTTCAGCCTCCACCGCAGCGCCGCCGAGGAGACCGCGGCGCGGACCGGCGCCCTGGAAACCCTCACCGCCCAGCTGCACCTGGTCGCCGAGATCTCCACCGTGCTGGTGCCCACCGAGCGCACCTCCACCACCCTCCGCCGTCTCGTACGGCTGCTGGTGCCCGAACTGGGCCAGTGGGCCGCGGTCGACGTGTACCAGGGCCAGTCGGACGTACTGGAACGGGTGGCCGTCCGCAGCAGCACCCACCCGGACCGCGCCCGGCCACTGCGCGGGCCGATGACCTCGCTGCCGGACCAGGCCCGCGCCGCGCTGACCCTGCTCATCAAGGGCGACCGGCCCGTCCCGCTGGAAGCCGGGGAACTGTGCCGGGACCCGGAGCACCCGCTCGCCGCGACCCACCGCGTCCTGTTCGAACGGCTCGGCGGCCACGCGGCCGTCGTCATCCCCCTGCGCACCCGGCAGCGGTCCTACGGCATCCTCACCGTCGCCCGCGCCGGGGAGCACCCCGCACACACCGAGGCCGAGGTCGCCCTGCTGGCCGACATCGGCCGCCGCGTCGGACTGGTCCTGGACAACGCGCGGCTCTACCACGAGCAGCAGAACGTCGCCGAGACCATGCAGCGCCAGCTCCTCACCCCGCTCCCGCAGGTCGATCACCTCCGGATGGCCGCCCGCTACTGGCCCGCCGAGAGCGCCATGGAGGTCGGCGGCGACTGGTACGACGCCTTCCTCCTCGACGACGGCGTCATGGCCCTGGTCATCGGGGACGTCGTCGGACACGACCTGCAGGCCGCCGCCCACATGGCAGAGGTCCGCAACATGCTGCGCGCACTCGCCTGGGACCACCAGGAGCCGCCCAGCGTGATCATGCGGCGCCTGGACGAGGCCGTGACCCACACCAGCGACGCGCCCATGGCCACCCTCGTCTTCGCCCGCGTCGAAGGAGCCGAGGGCGGCCCCTGGCGGCTGCACTGGGTCAACGCGGGTCACCCTCCGCCCCTGCTGGTCACACCGGACGGCGGGACCCGCTTCCTGGAGGGGGGCCACGGACCGCTCATCGGCATGAGCGCCACCCTGCGCCTCGGCCTGGACTGGCCCGACACCCGCGAGGACCTCCCGCCCGAGAGCATCCTCCTGCTCTACACCGACGGCCTGGTGGAGAGCCGCGACCGCCCGATCGACGTGGGCATGAACAAGCTGCGCCACCACGCCGCCGTCCTGGTCCGGCGGCTGGACCGGTGGAACGTCGACGACTTCTGCGACGAGCTGCTCGCCCGGATCGCGCCCCGCGGCGACGACGTCGCCCTGCTCGCCCTGCGCCTGCCCGCCGCCGGCATGGGTGCCCCCGGTGACACCGAGCCGCCCCCGCCGCCCCAGTCCGGGCAGAGCGAGGCCACCCCCGACCGAGCCGCCCCGGGCTCGCGCCGCCAGGAGGCCGAGGTGCAGGACCCCACCCACGTGGACCCGGAGGAGTAGCGGCCCCGGAAGACGGACGGGCTCGGGTGACAGGCCGTCCGGCCGGCCCAACTCCGCCACCGCCGCGACCTGTTCGCCCCCTCGGCGCACGACGGCCCCGGCGCCCGAACGGGCGGGGCGTTCACCCGGCTGACCGGCTTGAGTGGTGCGAGACCGACGGCGGGCTGACGGTAATTCACGTCGGGGCCGGGTCACCTCAGCTGACGAAGCACCAGCTGCCCGGCCGTGACGGAAGGAATCTCAGATGCGTTCTGCTCGCATGCTCCTGACCACGGCGGCGGCCTCGGCCGTCTTCGTCCTCGGCGCTCCCGGCGCCTACGCGGCCGTCGGTGGTGACTGGGACCACGACGACTCTTCCTACAGCAAGGAGCACGACAACGGAAGCAAGCACGACGAGCCGCGCGGCGGGATGCACACCGGTGGTGGCGCGCTGGCCGCGGTGAGCGAGGGCGACTGGAACCACGACGACTCCGGCGAGGAGCGGGACAACGCGAGCAAGCACGAGAAGCCGCACGGGGGCATGCACACCGGCGGCGGTGCGCTGGCCGCGGTGAGCGAGGGCGACTGGGACGGCGGCGGCCGTGAGTCCAAGGAGGGCGGCTCGCAGACCTACCAGCAGGACGAGGGCGAGAGCTCCCGGGGCGGCGGCGACCACGAGAAGCCGCGCGGCGGGATGCACACCGGCGGCGGCGCACTGGCCACGCCGACCACGACCGCGGGCGGGCTGGCCGTCCTGGCCGTCGCCGCGACCGGCCTGTACGCCGTCCGGCGCAAGAAGTCGGCTCACGGAGTGGCGTAAGCCGTGCCGGGCGCGATAGCAGCCGGGCCGCCACCCACGAACCACGGGGCGGCCCGGCTCGCCCGCGCTCACCCGTCCGCCCCGCCGCCGTGCCCCAGTGAGGTCGTCCCGATGCCAGTCACCCCTTCCGCCCCCGCCCCGCTCCCCGCCGACGACGAGACGACGACCGGTCAGGGTTCCCGCTCCGGCCTGATGGTGCTGTGCGGCGTGGCCCTGCTGATCCTGGCGGTGAGCCTGGTCGGCGGCAACGACACGTCCGCCGACTCCTCCCGCCCCCCGCTGCCCGCGCAGCCCGGCACGACCGCCTCGTCCGCCCCGCCCGCGACCGACGAGGCCGATGAGGACGAGTCCGCCCTGCCCCGGTCGAAGCCCGTGCGCCTGCTCATCCCGGAAATCTCCGTCGACGCCCCCTTCACCGACCTCGCCATCGGCGACAAGGGGCAGCTCGAACCGCCGCCGGCCGGCAACACCAACCTCGTCGGCTGGTACGCCAAGGGCGTCTCCCCCGGCGAGAAGGGAACCTCGATCATCGCCGGGCACGTGGACACCAAGACGTCCGCCGCCGTCTTCGCCCGCCTCGACCAGCTCGACAAGGGTGACAAGTTCCAGGTCGAGCGGGCGGACGGGAGCGAGGCGACCTTCGTGGTCGACAGCCTGGAGACCTTCGCCAAGGACGAGTTCCCGAGCGAACGCGTCTACGGCGACGCCGACCGGCCCGAGGTGCGCCTCATCACCTGTGCGGGCGACTACGACCACAAGGTCAAGGACTACACCGACAACCTGGTCGTCTTCGCACACCTCGCCTGAGGCACCTCGCCCGGGAAACCCGTCCGAGGCCGCGCCCGCCGGCCGTCCGCGGCGCCGGTCACCCGCGCACCGCACACGAGTCGCGCGCCGCCGGGGCCCGCCACAGGATCGAGGCAAGCCGGCGTCGCATCACCGCGGCCGACGTTCCGTACCGCCCCGCGAAGGAGATGTGCGCAGGATGACCACCACGCCCACCCCTGCTTCCGAACAGCTCGCCTCCGAAGATGCTGCCGAACCGCTGACGCGTCAGCTGTCGCACCAGGTCTCCCAGTCCGTGTTCGACGGCTCCCGGCTGCGGGTCGTCCTCCTGGTGGAGGTCTACGACGGAGCCCAGCAGCGGTTCCTCGAGACCTACGAGAACCTGCGCAGCCACGTCGAGTCCGTCCCCGGGCACATCGGCGAGCAGTTGTGCCAGTCCATCGAGAACCCCTCCCAGTGGCTCATCACCAGCGAGTGGGAGAGCGCACCGCCGTTCCTGAACTGGGTGAGCAGCGAGGAGCACGTGCGGATGGTCAAGCCGCTGCACAGCTGCGTACGGGACACCAGGTCGCTCCGTTTCCACGTGGTCCGCGAGACCGGCCGCCCGGAGAACGGCGCCGAACCGGCCCGGGGCGGACTGCAGGCGGCGCCCCGCGTCGGCGACGGCGTCATCCGGCACGCGCTCACCTTCACGGTGAAGCCGGGCAGCGAGGAAGCGGTGGGCAAGATCCTCGCCGACTACGCCTCGCCCGAGCCGCGGGTCGACGACACCACGCGACTGTGCCGTACGTCCCTGTTCCTGCACGGCAACCGGGTGGTGCGGGCCATCGAGGTGCGCGGCGACCTGCTCGCGGCCCTGCGGCACGTCGCGGAGCAGCCCGAGGTGCGGGCCGTCGAGGAGGCCATCAACCCCTACCTGGAGCAGGACCGGGACCTCGCCGACCCGGAGTCGGCCCGGGTGTTCTACACGCGGGCGGCGCTGCCCGCCGTCCACCACGTGACCGCGGGCGAGGTGAGCGGCGCGGCACAGCGGCACGCGCTGTCGTACCCGGCACGGCCGGGCTGCGGCATGCGGCTGGCGCAGCTGCTCGCCGAGCGCGACGAGGCGGCGGCCGGGGATCCGCGCAGCCCCGTCCTGTGCAGCACCATCTTCCAGCGCGACGACGTCGTCGTGCGGCTGGTCGACGTACGGGGCGACCTCCACGACGGCGACCCCGCCGTGACCCTCGGCCTGCCGGACCCCGGCCGGGTGTCCGAGCTGACGACCCTCCTGGACGGCTTCACGGACGCCGGTTCCCCGACGGGCGGCGGACTCGTCCGCGCGCTCGAGGGGGCCCGGATGGAGCTGGTCACCGACCGGCGGGCACCGGACGCCTGAACGGCCGCACCCACGCGTCGGCCGCCGCACCGCTTCCGAGCGGTCCGGCGGCCGACGCGCGTGCGTCCGGGGGTCAGCTCACTTCGGCACCGTGCAGTCGAAGGCGTGCAGGTACGGGTTGACCGGGCGGATGTCGTCGATGACGAGGCCCGCGTCGGTCAGCCGGCCGACCATGCTGTCGGTGGTGTGCTTGGCGCCGCCGACGTTGAGGAGCAGCAGCAGGTCCATGGCGGTGCTGAACCGCATCGACGGGGTGTCGTCCACGAGGTTCTCGATGACGACGACCCGGGCACCGGGACCCCCGGCCGCCATGACGTTGCGCAGGGCGCGGGCGGTGCTGTCGTCGTCCCACTCCAGAATGTTCTTGATGACGTACACGTCGGCCCGCACGGGGACGGCCTCGCGGCAGTCGCCCGGCACGATGCGCACCCGGTCCGCGAGCGAACCGCCCTCGCGCAGCCGGGGGTCGGCGTTCTCGACCACGCGCGGCAGGTCGAGCAGGGTGCCCCGCATGGCCGGGTACTTCTCCAGCAGGCTCGCCACCACGTGGCCCTGGCCGCCGCCGATGTCGGCGACCGAACCGCTCGCCGACAGGTCGAGGAGTGCGGCGACGTCCTGGGCCGACTGCCGGCTGGACGTCGTCATGGCACGGTTGAAGACCTCGGCCGACTGCGGCGCGTCCTCGTTGAGGTAGGTGAAGAACTCCTTGCCGTACAGGCCCTCGACGACGTTGGAGCCGGTGCGCACCGCCTCGTCGAGCAGGGGCCAGGCGTCCCAGGTCCACGGTTCGGTGCACCACAGGGTGATGTTGCGCAGGCTGTGCGGGTCGTCCTCGCGCAGCAGCCGGGACATGTCGGTGTGCGCGAACGTCCCGTTCTTGTGCTCGGTGAAGACGCCGTAGCAGGTCAGGGCGCGCAGCAGCCGGCGCAGCGGCTTGGGCTCGGTCTTCACCGCGGCCGCGAGGTCCTCCACGGCCATGGGGGTGTCGCCGAGCGCGTCGGCGACGCCGAGCCGTGCGGCCGCGCGGAGGGCGGCGGCACATGCCGCCCCGAACACGAGCTCCCGCAGCCGCATCGGCGGGGGTGGGGCAGTCTGTGCGGTCGTCATGTGCCGCTTTCCTTCCTTCTTCGGTCCATGGGCCTTCTTCGGGCCACGGGTCGTTGCGGCCGGCTCAGCACAGACCCGCGGGCTTGGAGGCGCCGCAGGTGTTGCCGGTGAAGGTGTTGCTCTTGGCGGTGTCACCGGTCCCGGCGTTGACCAGGTCGGCGGGGGAGTTGTCGCTCAGCCGGTTGCCGTTGATCTCGTTCTTCGCGTTGGCGGTGCCCACCATGCTCGCGGCCAGGACGATGCCGCCCGACATCGACGACTTGCCCGCGTTGCCCTCGACCGTGTTGTCGGCGACCAGGACCTTCTCGACCCCGGTCAGCACGATGCCGGAACCCTGGAGCGCCTCCAGCCGGTCGGTCTTCGGGCACGACTTGTTGTTGCGCACGACGTGGTTGTCGCGCACGACCAGGTCGCCGGCCTTGGGCGTGTTCTCGTCGCCGACGACGAAGACGCCCGCGCAGTTGCCGGCGATGTGGTTGTCCGCGACGGCGAGGTTGCGCAGGCGCCGGACGGTGACGCCGATGCGGTTGCCCTCGAGCCGGTTGTGCGCGACGAGCGTGCCCTCGGTGTCGGCGGCGCCCTCCTCGGCCTTGATGTTGTTGGCGAGGAAGATGCCCGCGTCGCCGTTGTCGCGGGCGGTGTTGCCGCGGAAGACGCCGTGGACCGAGCGCTCCTGGGCGATGCCCCAGACGCCGTTCTTCACGGCGTTCACGTTGCGGACCGTCAGCCCGTCGGTGGCCATGGAGAACACACCGGTACGGGTGAACCCGGTCACCGTCAGGTCGGCGACGGTGACGCCCTTGACGTTCTCGTCCTTCGTGCCGATCACGCAGATGCCGTTGCCGCCCTCGGCACAGGTGTTGTCGGCCGCCTTCTTCGTGCTGGGCTTGATGACCGTACTGCGGCCCACGCCCCGCAGGGTCAGCCCGGGGGTGCTCACCTTGACGCTCTCGTGGTAGACGCCGGGAGTGACCAGGACGGTGTCGCCCGAGCCGGCGGCGTCCACCGCCTTCTGGATCGACTCCCCGGGGTGGACCACGTGGGTCAGGGGGACGGAGGACGCCGGGGCCGCACCGAGCCCCGTTCCGATCATCGCTGCGGTGCACACGAGGTACACGACATGGCATTTCTTCATATTCCGAAAGGTATGCCTGAAATATTCCCCGACGGCAGGGATGCGCCATCCGACGGCGTGTCATGAACGGGCGCTGAAAGGGCGGTTCGCGGGCACAAGGCGTACGTGATCTTCGTGTACGCCATCCGGGGAGGGACGACCATCGTGACCGTGCCTGAACACCGTGTCCGAGACGGAAGCGCGAGGCGTCGCTTCGACCTCCGGGCGACCACCGTGACGTTCGGCCTCGCCGCCATGGCCCTGGTCCTGGCGGGATGGGTCGTGCGGATGGTGTACGACGCGGCGCAGCGGCGACCGGTCTGGGTGTTCGCCCTGGTGCTCGGCGCGACCGCGGCCGTCCTCCTGGGCCGGCGCGCGCGGGGCCGGCACACCGCCGAGCGGGCGGCCCTGCGCACGACGGACGCCCTGGCGGCGGCCACGGCGACGACGCTGGACGCGCTGGAGGAGGACCAGGCGCCGGCGCGGTGCGCGAGCGGTGAGGAGACCACCGTGGTCCTCCCCACCGGGTACGAGGAACTCGGCCCCGACGAGTTCGAGGAGGCGATAGCGGAGCTGTGCCGGCGGGACGGCTGCTTGGACGTCGAGGTCGTGGGCGGGGCGGGCGACCTCGGCGCCGACGTGCTGGCGGTGACGCCCGACGGGCGGCGGATCGTCATCCAGTGCAAGCGCTACAGCGAGGACCACAAGGTCGGCTCCCAGGACCTCCAGCGCTTCGGCGGCACCTGCTTCACCGTCCACGGGGCCGACGTGGCGGTCCTGGTCGCCAGCACGGAGTTCACCGCACCGGCCGTCGACTACGCCGAGCGGTGCGGCATAGTCTGCGTGAACGAGGAGCGGCTGCGCGACTGGTGTCAGCAGGGCGGGCCGGCGCCCTGGGAGCTGCCCCCGCCCGGCGAGGACGGGGTGGAGCCCGAGGACCGGGCGTCGTGGTGAGCCGGCCGGCCCGTCCGCCCGCGGTCGGCGGGGGGAGCGGGGATTTCGCGTCGCACGGTGGCAACCTGGGCCTCATGGGCAAGACCGCGCTGATCGTCATCGACATGATCAACACCTACGACCACCAGGACGCCGAGTTCCTGATCCCCGCCGTGGAATCCGTACTGCCGAAGGTGACCGGCCTGCTGGAGCGGGCGCGGCGGCAGGGGGTTCCCGTGATCTACGTCAACGACAACTTCGGGGAGTGGCGCTCGCACCACGGCGAGATCCTCGACAAGGCCCTCTCGGGGCCGCACTCCCGGCTCGTCGAGCCGCTGAAGCCCGACGAGTCCTCCCTCTTCGTGGTCAAGGCACGCCACTCCGTCTTCTTCGAGACCCCGCTGACCTATCTGCTCCACCAGCAGGGAATCGACCGGCTCGTGCTGTGCGGGCAGGTGACCGAGCAGTGCGTGCTCTACTCGGCGCTGGACGCCCACATCCGCCATCTGCAGGTGATCGTGCCGCGCGACGCGGTCGCCCACATCCACGCCGATCTGGCGGACGCGGCACTGCGCATGATGGAACGGAACATGGGCGCCCGCGTGTGCGACAGCGCCGAGTTGTGGACGTGAGACGACCGCCGCCGGACGGTGGCGGGGCGGTTGGGCCGCGTCAGGTCCGAAGGCTGCGGACGGGCAGGACGACCTGCGCCGCCGTGGAGAGCGTCTCCTTGTCGTTGGCGAAGGCGGCGACCGCCGCGCCGTCACCGGTCTCGCCGCCGGACCAGGGCCGGGTGGCGAAGATGAGGCAGGCGTACCCCCGCTCGTCCACCGCCGCCCGCCACCGCGGGGTGGGAACGAACTGGGCGTTGACGCCCGGCATGGTGAGGGCCGCCGCGCCCGGTACGACGAGCAGGCCGATCGGCAGGCCGGGCAGGACGGTGCCGTCGAGCACCGTGTCGCCGCCCACCGCGAGCCCGGAACGGCTCAGCAGCCCCTCCACGGCGGCCGGGGTCGCCTCGGGGCCGCCCTCCCCGTCGCCGAGGGAACAGGCGAGAAGGAAGGGAACGTCGCCGTCGGGCGTCTCCCGGCTCCAGCACATGATGACGAGCGTGCCGAGGTCGGCGGTTCGCAGGGGGCGCGGGTCAGTGGAGATCGAGGTCACCGCGAAACCGTAAGCGCACGCGGCCACGCGCCTGCCCGGCCGTCACCCGACCGGACGACACTCTCGCGGTTCTTCACACGAACGAGGGGTGCCCGCCCGGGGTGTTGCCCGAGTTCGTCGCGGGGCACCTCCCGACCGCGTCCCCGGGCCGGTCGTCGGCCGTGCGGCGGTGGGTTCCTGCTCCGACCGGCCCAAGACGGGTGAGCCTGTGCGGCGGCGACCGGTCACCTGATGTAACAGTCATCTTATGATCTGTAGACGAAATGATCGTCAGAGCGACGTGCGCGCTGCGCGTGGCCGCGGGATCCGCACCGCCGCGGCGGCGCTGGTCGCCGCCACCGCCCTCGGCGCGACCGGCCAGGCGGTGGCCGCGCCGTCGGTGCCCCTGCGCACCGACTGGGACGCCATCGCCGCCTGCGAGTCCAGCGGCAACTGGCAGGCGAACACCGGCAACGGCTACTACGGCGGACTGCAGTTCGCGCCGTCGAGCTGGGTCGCGGCCGGCGGCCTCGAGTACGCCCCCCGCGCGGACCTCGCCAGCCGCGCCGAGCAGATCGCCGTGGCGGAACGCCTGGCCCGCATGCAGGGGATGGGTGCCTGGGGCTGCGCCTGACAACGGCGCCGTCCCCGCCGGGTTGACCGGGTAGCCCGTGGGCGTGCACGTGGAGCCGATCACCGCCGTTCCCGTTTCCCCCGCGCGGTGGACGGGCAGTCCCCGGCGGGGGAGCAGAGTGGCGGTCCCGGACGTTGTGTACGCCGAGACGCCCGGGGCCGCCGTCGCCCTCAGCCGACGGGCTCCGCTGCGGGCCGCGGCAGACCGTAGTGCTCGCGCAGCGTGCTGCCCTCGTAGGCGCCGCGGAACAGGCCCCGCTGCCGCAGGATCGGCAGCACATGGTCGGCGAACAGGTCGAAGCCGCCGGTCAGCCAGGGCGGCATGATGTTGAAGCCGTCGGCCGCGCCCTGCTCGAACCACTCCTGGACCTGGTCGGCGACCTGCTCGGGCGTGCCGGCGACCACGCGGTGACCACGGGCACCCGCGAGACGGTGCAGGAGCTCGCGCACGGTGGGCTGTTCGCGGTCGATGATGTCCAGGACCAGCCGGAAGCGGCTGCCGTTGCCGCGCTCGCCCCGGGTCTCGACGAGCTGCCGGGGCACGGGACCGTCCAGCTCGGCGGCGCTCAGCTCCAGCCCCAGCAGGCGCTGGAGCAGCTGCAGCGAGTACTCGGGCTGGGTGAGGTCGTCGAACTCCTTGTGCAGCGCCCGCGCCTCCGCCTCGGTCGAGCCGATGAACGGACTGATGCCGGGCAGCACGAGCACCCGGCGCGGATCACGGCCCAGCGCCGCGGCCCGCGCCTTGAGGTCGGCGTAGAACTCCTGACCGCTGCGGAGCGTCTGGTGCGCCGTGAACACGGCCTCGGCGTGCGCGGCGGCGAAGGAGCGGCCGTGCTCGGACGACCCCGCCTGGACGTACACCGGGCGGCCCTGCGGGGAGCGGGGGAGGTTCAGCGGTCCGCGCACCCTCAGACGGCGGCCCGTGTGGTTGATCTCGTGAATGCGGTCGGTGTCGGCGAAGACGCCGGTCTTCTGGTCGACGACCAGTGCCTCGTCCTCCCAGCTGTCCCACAGCTTCGTCACGACTTCCACGAACTCCCGGGCGCGGTCGTACCGTTCCGCGTGCACGGGGTGCTCGTCGAGGCCGAAGTTCCCGGCCGCCTGCGGGGCGCCGGTGGTGACGATGTTCCAGCCCGCCCGGCCCCCGCTCAGATGGTCGAGCGAGGAGAACAGCCGGGCCAGGTTGTACGGCTCGGTGTAGGTGGTCGAGGCGGTGGCGATCAGACCGATGCGTTCGGTGGCCGCGGCGATCGCCGACAGCCATGTGAAGGGTTCGAGCCGGAAGCGGCTCGCGTAGCGCACGTTGTCCGCCAGGGACGGGCCGTCGGCGAAGAACACGGCGTCGAAGGCTGCCGCCTCGGCCCGGCGGGCGAGGTCCTGGTAGAAGCCGATGTCCAGCAGCCGGTCGGGGTCGGTGCCGTGATGACGCCAGGCGGCCTCGTGGTGCCCGCCCGGGTAGACGAACAGGTTCAGGTGCAGTGTCCGGGCGCTCATGCCGCCTTCTCCTCGCCGGTGTAGTCGGTGTCGTCGGTCATGTCGGTGCCGTCGGCGGTGTTCACTCCCAGCCGCTCCAGCAGCCGGTCACGGAGGGCCGCGTACGCGGTGCCGCCGTGCCGGCGTGGCGTCGGCAGCTCCACGGGAAGGTCGGCCGCGATCCGGCCCCGGTCCAGCACCACGATCCGGTCCGCGAGCGAGATGGCCTCGTCGACGTCGTGGGTGACGAGCAGCACGGCGGGCCGGTGCCGCTCGCACAGCCGCCGCAGCAGCGCGTGCATCCTGGTCCGGGTCAGTGCGTCGAGGGCGCCGAAGGGTTCGTCGGCGAGCAGCAGTCGGGGTTCGCGTACGAGGGACCGGGCGAGCGAGACGCGCTGTTGTTCACCGCCCGACAGCTCCACGGGCCAGGCCCGCTCGCGCCCGGCGAGCCCCACCTCGGCCAGGGCGTCCCGGCCCCGGTCCGCGGCGAAGGGGCCGGGCAGGCCGAGGACGACGTTGTCGAGCAGCCGCTTCCACGGCAGCAGCCGTGCGTCCTGGAAGACGACGGACACGTGCTCGGGCGCGGTCAGTGCGCCGCTGCCGGCCACCTCGTGGTCGAGTCCCGCCAGGGCCCGCAGCAGCGTGCTCTTGCCGGAGCCGCTGCGGCCGAGGAGCGCCACGAACTCACCGGGTGCCACGGACAGGTCGAGCCCGTCCAGCACCCTGCGGTCACCGAAGGACCGCACCAGGTTCTCGACGCGGACCGCCGCGCGGTCCCCGCTCGTCCTCAGCCCGCCAGCGTGCGCCGCCATGACAGGGCCCTCCTCTCCACGAGCCGTACGAGTGCGTCGGAGACCAGGCCGAGCAGGCCGTACACGACGAGCCCGACGATGATCACGTCGGTCTGTCCGTACGTCCGCGCCAGCTCCATCATGTAGCCGATGCCGCTGGTGGCGTTGACCTGCTCCACCACCACCAGGGCCAGCCAGGCCGAGGTCACCGCGAAGCGCATCCCGAGCAGGAAGCCGGGCAGGGCGCCGGGAAGCACGACGTGCCGGACGAACGCGAACCGGCCCAGGCGCACCGTCTCGGCGAGTTCCGGGTAGCGGCTCTCGATGGTGCGCAGGCCGTTGTGCGTGTGGATGTACACCGGCACGAGCACACCGAGGGCGATCGTGACGACCTTCATCGTCTCGCCGATGCCGAACCAGAGGATCAGCAGCGGAATCAGGGCCAGGGAGGGGACGGAGCGTTTGATCTGCACCGGGCCGTCGATCAGCGCCTCGCCGATCCGGCTGAGACCGGAGACGAGCGCGAGCACCAGACCTGCCGCCACACCGAACAGGAGCCCCAGCAGCGCGCGTTGGGCAGAGGTGGCGAGGTGGGACTGGAGCTTGCCGCTGTCGATCAGATCGCCCGCGGTGGCGGCGACGGTCCACGGCGCGGGCAGGGCGCGGACGTCGAAGAGGCCGAGTCCCGAACCGGCCGCCCACAGCCCGAGCAGTAGCACCGGGCCGATCGCCCAGCCGTACGGGACGGCTCTGCCGGGGCCCAGCCGCCCGCGGCGTGAGCGCCGCGGGCGGACCGCGACCGGCGCGTCCGGCGCGGGCGCCGGGGGTGCCTGTTCCTCGAAGGTCGTGGTGCTCATGACGACGTCCCCTCACCGGCGACGGCCCGCGCGGCCACCGCCTCGTAGCGGCGGTCGAAGAGCAGGCCCGCGTCGAACGGTTCGCGGTCCTGCTCTTCGGCCAGCAGGTCGATGGTCTGCTGCTGCCGGTGGATGGCCTCGGTCCAGTCCGCGGGCAGATCCGGACGGCCGGTGCGCCGCACGAGGTATTCGCCGTCCTCGCGGCTGAGGCCCTGGTCCTTCTCGTAATAGCCCGCCACCCATTCCTCCGGGTGCCGGTCGATCCATATCTGCGCACGCGCCCAGAACTTCACGAGTTCGCGGACGGCGGCCGATTTCCCGGCGTCGGCCACGGATCGGGTCAGCGCCCACAGATGTGCCGGGTCGTCCCGCAGACCGTGTTCGATCGTCGAACCGCCCTCCTTTCCGTACAGCGCCAGATAGCGCTTGATGTTGACGTCCGCGATGGGGGCGGCGTCCACCTGGCCGTTTCCGAGCGCCGTGGGATAGACGTCACCGGTGCTGGCGAGTTCGACGAGTTCGACGTCCTGCCGGGTGAGTCCGGCCTTCTGCAGGATGCGCAGTACCAGCGCGCCCTGGGCCTGGCCCGGGCTGTAGGCGATCTTCTTCCCGCGCAGGTCCGCGAGGGTCCTGATGCCGGAGCCCGGGGCCGTGCCCAGCTCGTAGACGGGGTTCTTGAGGGGGTCGGCGCGGAACTTCACCGCCACGAGCTTCGTGTCGAGGCCCGTCCAGTGCGCGTTGATCGACGGGATGTCCGCGGCCGAGCAGACGTCGAGGGCATCGGCGCGGAAGGCCTCGGAGCACTTGGGGCCTCCGCTGATGTTGGCCCACTTCACCTTGAAGGGGAGCCGGTCGATCTGTCCCGACAGTTCGAGGGCGACCTTGAGGTCGGGCGCCCCGACCGTGAGCGTGGTGTCGCGGTCGACCGCGGCCGGGATCGGCCGGTCCGAGAGGTCCCTGCCGTCCGGCGAGGACTGCGCCGGGGTCACGCAGGACGTGAGAACGAAGGGAAGGGCCAGTGCGGCCAGGAAGGAAAGGCGCCGGAATCCGGGCATGCGTGTGCGAGAGGTCATGACGGCCTTCACGGGATACGGGAGAAAAGGGGGCAGCCGAGCGGTGGGGTTCAGCTACACACCGCGGTCGCGACGCGCATCAGATCGATGGCGCGCCGCTTCGTGAACTGCCGGAATTTCCGCATGCCGTGGACGCTAACCAGGGGGTGAGAGGCGGTCAAGGCGGATCGGCCCGTTCAGCCGGGACCGCAATGACACCTTCGCGGGCCCGTCACGTTCCGGAAACGCGCCGCCCCGAATAGGCCGACCAGCGGCCGTCGCGCCGGGCTACCGTGATGTCCCGGCCGAAGCAGGCGGTCAGCAGGGAGTCGGTCAGGACCTCGGCCACCGCGCCCCGGGACAGGACCCGGCCCTCGCGCAGCAGCAGGGCGTGACTGACGGCCGGGAACAGCTCCTCCAGGTGATGGGTGACCGTCACGGTGGCCAACTGGGGCCTGCCCTCGGCCAGCTGGTGCATCGCCTCGACGAGGTCCTCGCGGGAGGGCAGGTCCAGGGCGTTGAACGGCTCGTCCAGGAGCAGCAGGGCCGGGTCTGCCATCAGCGCCCGAGCGATCAGGACGCGCGCCCGCTGCCCGCCCGAGCAGACGCCGTACGGCCGGTCGGTGAGTTCCTTGACGCCGAGCTCGGTCAGGAGGTCGCGGGCGCGCAGGCGCACCTCCTCGTCGTACGTCCGCCACAGGGGTTGCACGGTGCCGCTGTGGCCGGTGAGCACGACCGCGTGGGCGGTGAGGTCCTGCGGCACCCGCTGGGCGGAGTTGACGTGGCCGATGCGCGCCCGCAGCTCACGGACGTCCACCCGGCCGAGCCGGCTGCCCAGGACCTCGACCGTGCCCGTGGTGGGGTGCATGAGCGCGCCGAGCAGCCGCAGCAGCGTGGTCTTTCCGGCGCCGTTGGCCCCCAGCAGCGCCCAGTGCTCGCCCGGCCGGACGGTCCAGTCGACGGCGTCGAGGATCAGCTGGTCCGTGGTGAAGCGGCGGACGCTCACGTCCTGGAGCCGGAGCACGGCCGCCCCGTGCCCGTTCTCCCGGAAGTCGGCAGTCTGGCCGGTCATGCGGCGGCTCCTTCGCGCGCGGGACACCCTCGGTCGGTCACCCCGCACCGTAGATGTAGTCACCACACGCCTGCCGGGCCGTCCGCGTTGTGGACGGTGCGCGGTGAGCGGCGCGCGGGCGTCAGCGGCGCACCCAGGGCGCGGATGAGTTCCCGTACTCATCCGCGGCACCGGGACCGGCTCCTATCGTGACGGCGTCGGTGGGAGACGGAGGGGGAGCCATGGGGCGTCGGCGCACGGCACGGGGGAACGGACGGCGGTGGCCGGGGCGCGTCGCCGGGAGCCTGGCGGCACTGCTGGCCGGCGGCTGCGCGGCGTTCGGCACGGACGACGACGTACGGCGGGCCAGGGAGCTCGCCGACGACCTGTACCCCGGCGAACTCGACGTCGTCGACGCCCGGCCCCTGTTCCCGGAGGCCACCGGCTCGGAGGTCACCCTGTCCGTCGCCGGCGACCCGGACGCCGCCGTCAGGTTCCGGGTGGACGCGGCCGAGGACCGCTGCGACGGCGGCCCGGACTGCGCGGACGCCCTCCGCGCGGCGGTGGACCGGGCCCGGCGGGAGGCCGGGCGGCTGCGCGCGATGCGCCACGCGTTCGACGGCTGCGGGCATCCGGTCCTGGCCACGGACGAGAAGCTGACGGCCCCCTGGATCGAGGCACGGCTGACCGACGAGACGCTGGACGACGTCCTCAGCCGCCTGGGCGCCTGCGCGCAGCGGTGGGTCACCGCCCGCGCGGACCGGGACCCCCGGGCGGCGCAGGGCTGGGTGACCGTCAACGTCGCGGCCCCCGGCACGGCCGGCGACCTCCCGGCCGCGAAGAGCACGCTGCCCGCCGTCCTGCGGTTCACCCACGGTCCGAGACGCGCGGCCCTGGCGGGCAGGCCGTACCACGTGGCCGCCTACCCGGTCGGGGGCGACGCCGGGCGCACCGTCGACGCGGCCTCCGTCCGGCTGCGGATCGTGTCGCCCTTCGAGGAGCGGCGGGCCTTCTCCCGGCGGATCGACGCGTCGGTCCTGCCCGCGCTGCGCGCGACGTACCCGGACGCCGTGACGAGCGGCGGGGCGGGCATGGGGGTGTGGCGCCTGGAGCCGGGGACGGTGCACCGGGTGCGCGGCTACGTGCTGTTCTGCGAGCGGCCGCCCGCCGGCGGCAAGCGGTGCCTCGGGGACCTGGCCGCCCTGGTGACCTCGGACCCCGAGGGCCGGGACGCCGAGGTCGTGCGGGTGCTCACGGACATCCGGGACGAGCACGGGGTGCTGCGCCTGCCTCCGGAGTGACGGAGGCGGGCGCAGCACCCGGAGAGCGGGAGAGTCAGACGCCCGCCACCGACTGGATCCAGGAACGGTAGGCCGTCACGTTGGTGTACGCCGTGGTGGTCTGCCGGTCGCTGGTCGAGGCGACACCCACCTGGACGCCGCCGGCCATCATCGGACCGCCGGAGTCGCCGCCCGCGGTGATGCCGTCGACCGGACGGGCGCATATTGCCTGGCCGTAGTAGGCGTCGTAGCAGCCGCGGGTGACGCTCACGTTGGCGACCTTGAGGTACTGGGACTGGCAGTTGATCTCCGAGCCGCACCGGGAGGTCGCGCCCCAGCCGTAGACCTGCACGGTCTGGCCGACCCGCACCGTGCCCGGCTGACCGAGCCGGGCGTAGGTGGCGGAGACGGACCGGTCGAGCCGGACCAGCGCGAGGTCCGCCGAGGGGCTGGTGACGGTCTGGACGCCGTTGGCCACCGTGCCGCCGGAGCCCTGGTCGAGGCTGCCGATGCGGAAGGCGAGGTTGCCGCCGCTGACGCAGTGCTTGGCGGTGAGGATCCAGGTGGGGGAGATGATGGTCGAGGTGCAGGTCTGCTGGCCGTTGGAGAACAGCCGTGCCGCCCAGGGGGCGTTCTGCGCGTAGCCGCCGCCGATGATCGGCTGGGGGCCGCCGTCGCCGGGCCGGGGCTCCACCGCCGAGGCGGTCGGGGCGAGCGCCAGGGCGGACAGCAGCGCGGCCACGAGGGCGGCCAGCAGGGCGGGGACGAGTCTCGTTGTTCGCAAGGCTCCTCGATTCCGACGACACGCGCGCCGGGCGCGTGCTGATGTGTGGGGGCGCCCACAGCATGTCGGGCCCGGCCGACGGCCGAACAATCCCGGCTTCGCATAACGCGGCGTTATGCCGGGGCCGGGCCGCCGTTCGGAGCGGCCGGACAGGCCCTAGCGGAGCAGCAGTTGTACGAGGGCGACCGTGCCGACCGTCACGACCAGTATCCGCAGCACCGTGGGGCTGAAGCGGCGGCCCACCCTGGCGCCGGCCCAGCCGCCGAGGCCCGAGCCGACCGCGAGGAGCCCGACGGCGGTCCACTCGAAGTCCGCGGCGAAGAGGAAGAAGAGTGC
Organism: Streptomyces sp. CCM_MD2014; assembly: GCF_000772045.1. GTDB lineage: Bacteria > Actinomycetota > Actinomycetes > Streptomycetales > Streptomycetaceae > Streptomyces > Streptomyces salinarius. The sequence goes on from NZ_CP009754.1 coordinate 7,985,944, forward strand.
GGCGACGGCGTTGACCACGGCGGAGAGGACGTTCTTGACGCCGTTGAGACGTTGCAGCGGCTCGTCCAGGAGCATGCCCATCAGGGACAGGTAGATGATCCCCTGGGCGGCGGTGAAGTAGCCGCCGTAGACGCTGGCCAGGGTCAGGCCGACGAGGAGCAGCGGGCCGCCGTCCCGGCGGGGCGAGGCGCCGGTGCGGGCCCGGCGGCGCTGGACCAGCCTGCCGATCTGCGGCTGGAACGCCACCAGGAGCAGGGCGAGGCCCACCAGGACCGGCACGATCGTCTCGAAGGCGTCGGCGGGCAGCATCAGCAGCAGGGTCGCGCCCGAGAGGCCGCCCAGCAGCGCTCCGCAACCGAACTTCAGGACGCGCCGGCGCTGGCCGCGCAGCTCCTCGCGGTAGCCGATGGCCCCGCTGATGGAGCCGGGGATCAGGCCCAGCGCGTTGGACACGGTGGCGGTGACCGGTGCCAGCCCCGTGGCCAGCAGCACGGGATAGGTGATCAGGGTGCCGGAGCCGACGACGCTGTTGATGGCGCCGGCCCCGACCCCGGCCGCGAACACCGCGGCCATGGCCTCGGGCGTCACCCCGTGCCGCCTCGCACCCGGCCCCTGCTCGGCCGGAAGGTGTCTTGTGCATCTTTCACGGGGCCGACTGTACCCACCGGTCCGAGCGGCGTGTTTACCGGTCTCAACCAGTCGCGTTCAGGCGCTTCTTGACGTGAATTCACCTGATCATGCGGTGATACGATCACCGCGTTTGCGGAGCGGGCGGATGGGTGAAAGACGGCATCCCCGACGTAAAGGGCGGCCCGGGCAGCTACCCCCGGTGCGGGCAGTCCACCGGACCGCCCGCACGGACGGGAATTCAGCAAGCCGGCTGCCAGTCGCCTGAAGAGAGTCTTATGACGGAATACACAGGGAACCCCTTGCTCTGGGTCGCCCTCGTCGCCCTCGTCGCCGCCGCCGTGCTCATCAGCCGCCAGCGCAGGGCGGCCCGGGCGTTGCGGCAGCAGATCCAGGGGCTCAGGGATCACTACACCGAGCTGGAGAGCGATTACGGAAAGTCCGTGCAGGCCGCCCAGGAGCGGGCCGAGGACGAGACCAAGACGGTGCTGAAATCCGCCATGCGGACCCTTCAGGGCCTCGCGGCCGAACAGCAGCTGGTGCTCTCCCGGCTGCAGAACAAGTACGGCGACTCGGCCCTCCTCCAGGACCTGCTGGAGATCGACCACACCAACTCGCAGTTCGGCCGGCGCGCCCAGTCCATCGCCGTGCTGTGCGACGGCTGGCTCGGCGGGCGGCGCGACACCGCCTCGGTGTACGACGTGGTGCGCAGCGCCCAGGGCCGCATCCGGCACTTCCGCCGGGTGGACATCCTCTCCCAGGTCGACTTCGGCATCACCAGCCGGGCCGTCGAGCCCGTCGCACTGGCCCTCGCCGAGCTCCTCGACAACGCCACCAGCTACTCCAGCCCGGACACCGTCGTCGAGATCAACATCCGGACCGTGCCCAAGGGCATCTGCGTCGTGGTCGACGACGCCGGTGTCGGCATGAGCGACGAGGAGCGGGCCCGCGCCGACAAACTGCTCGCCACCGAGCGCGCCTCGGGCGTGGCGGGGCTCGGCAACCCGCCGCAGTTCGGCTTCGCCGTCATCGGCCTGCTGTGCGAACGATTCGGCTTCGAGGTGTCGGTGGACTCCTCCTCCCCCTACGGAGGTGTACGGGCGGTGGTCCTGCTGCCGCACGAACTGCTCACCGCGATGCCGGAGAAGAAGGCCCCCGCCCCCGCCGCGGCCACCCGCGGCACGGCCCGGCCGGCCCCCGACGGCGGACCGGAGGCCGCGCTCCCCTCCTCCCAGACCGGCGACGGCCTGCCCCGGCGCCGCCGCAAGCGGCCGATGGCCATCGTGCCCGGCAGCGCGTCCACCCCCCGCGCGACGGGCCGCTCGGACTCCGAACAGGCACAGGTCATGGGCGCCTTCCAGCGCGGAACGCAGTCCGGCCGGGTCACCGAGCCGGACAGCCCGGACCACACCGGACGGACGAGCGAAACACCTGGTGCAAGCAGCGAAGGACATGAGGTCTCGTGAACGACGATCTGTCATGGATGCTCGACAGCGCCCTGGAGATTCCAGGCGCCCTGCACGCGGTCCTGATATCCGCCGACGGCCTGCTGATGGCCCGGACGCAGGACTTCGACAAGGACGACGCCGACCGGGTCGCCGCGGCGATGAGCGGCGTGCAGTCGCTCAGCCGCACCCTCGCCTTCTTCTGTGAGGACCCCAGCCAGACCTGGCGGCAGACCCTGGTCGAGTTCGACGGCGGCTGGGTCTTCCTGATCTCCGCCGGCGAGGGCGCCTACCTCGGCGTGTCCGCCTCCCCCGAGGTCGACATGGCGGACATCACCTTCCGGATGCAGCAACTCGTCGCCCAGCTCGGCAAGCGGCTGACGACACCGCCGCGCGAGAACCTGGGCACCCGCTCGTGACCGGCCACGACGGCTGGCAGCCCGAGGCGCCCGAATTAGTACGGCCGTACGTCATCACCAAGGGGCGCGGCCTGCCCGACGAGGACGACCTCTCGCTCATCACCCTGGTCACCGCCTCCGCCGAACAGCAGCAGCGGCCGGCCCGGCTCTCCCCCGAGGAGCAGAGCCTGCTCGACCTCTGCTCCGCCGGCTATCTCTCGGTCGCCGAGATCGCCGGACACTCCCACTTCCCGCTGGGCGTCGTACGGATCCTGCTGGCCTCCCTGATGGAGGGCGGACACCTCACGACCCGCCCGCCGGTGGCCCGCGCCCGCCTCGCGGACCGAGAGATCCTGGAGGAGGTGCTCCATGGGCTCCGCGCCAAGTTTGGGTGAGCGGGACTACGTACGCGAGGGAGCGACCCAGACGGCGGTCAAGATCCTCGTCGTCGGTCACTTCGCGGTGGGCAAGACCACCCTCATCGGCTCCATCTCCGAGATCGAGCCGCTGTCCACCGAGGAGACGATGACGCAGGCCGCCGAGCCGGTCGACGACCTCAAGGGCGTCCAGGGCAAGACCACCACCACGGTCGCCATGGACTTCGGCCGCCTGACCATCAGCGACCGCGTCGTGCTCTACCTCTTCGGCACCCCCGGCCAGCAGCGCTTCGTGCAGATGTGGGAGGACATGGCCCGCGGCGCGCTCGGCGCCCTGGTACTGGTCGACCCCGAGCGGCTGGCGGACTCCTTCCCCGTGATCGACCTCATCGAGCACTACGGGCTCGACTACGCCATCGCCGTCAACCACTTCGACGGGACGCCCCTGCGCGACGAGCGGGCGCTGCGCGAGGCACTCGACCTGCTCGACGACACCCCCGTCGTCACCTGCGACGCCCGCGACGAGAAGTCCTCGGCCGCCGCACTGACCACCCTCGTCCGCTACTTGCTGGACCGCACCCGCTAGGAACTGGGAGCAACATGAACGCCCACGACACCGCCCCGGTGCCGCCGCCCGGCTGCCCGGCCCACGGCTCCGGCGCCCGGGTGCCGCTGTACGGGCCGGAGTTCGCCGCCGACCCGCAGGCGTACTACGAGTACCTGCGCCACTACGGGGCCGCGGCCCCCGTCGAACTGGCCCCGGGGGTGGAGGCGACCCTGGTCACGGACTACGCGGCGGCGCTCCAACTGCTGCAGGACTCGGGGACCTTCCGCAAGGACGCGCGCCGCTGGCGGGCCTTCAACGAGGGCAAGATCAGCCCGGACAGCCCGGTCGCGCCCCTCCTGGCCTACCGGTCCAACTGCATGTTCGCCGACGGAGCCGACCACCTCCGGCTGCGCCAGGCGGTCACCGACAGCATGGCGCGGGTGGACACCCGGCGTCTGAGCCGCAGCACCGAGCAGATCTCGGGCTACCTCATCTCCCAGTTCGCCGCCCGCGGCTCGGCCGACCTCCTCGGGGACTACGCCAAGCAGCTGCCGCTGTTCGTGTTCAACGAACTCTTCGGCTGCCCCGCCGACATCGGCGACCGGGTGCTGTTCGGCATCTCCGGCATGTTCGACGGCGTCAACGCCGAGAAGGCCACCGCGGTGCTCTTCCAGGCGGCGGGGGAGCTCGTCGCGCTCAAGCGGCGCAAGCCCGGCGACGACGTCACCTCCTGGCTGATGCGGCACGAGGCGGGCCTCGACGACCAGGAGATGGTCCACCAGATCGCCCTGCTCCTCGGTGCCGGCGCCGAGCCGCTGCGCAACCTCCTCGGCAACACCCTGCACCGGCTGCTCACCCACGAGCGGTACGCCCGTGAGGGCGGCCTGATCGACGAGGCGCTGGACGACACGCTGTGGGAGAACCCGCCCATGGCCAACTACGCCCCGCACTACCCGGCCGCCGACACCGAACTGGCCGGGCACCCACTGCAGGCGGGCGACCTCGTCCTGGTCAGCTTCGCCGCGGCCAACACCGGCCCCGCCCTCACGGCGTCCCGCCAGGCGGGCAGCAACCGGGCCCACCTCGCCTGGAGCGCGGGCCCGCACGCCTGCCCGTCCAAGGAACCGGCCCGGCACATCACGGTGACGGCCGTGGAGCACCTGCTCAACGAGCTGCCCGACGTCGAACTCGCCGTTCCCGAGGACAGTCTGACGTGGCGTCCGGGACCCTTCAACCGGGCCTTGGCCACGCTGCCGGCCCGGTTCACCCCCGTCCGCCCCGCCCGGCGTGCCGAACCGGGACACGCCTCCGCGGCGGCCGGGCGGGAGCAGGCGGCGAACGCCGCCCGCCCGGCCGAACCCAAGGGCATGTGGAGCCAGTTCCTCAACTGGCTCACACGGTGATCTGCGCAACACCTCCCCAACCCGCCCCATTCGCATGAAGATCGAACGGCACGGGTAGTGAGCAACGCGGTACTCAAGTTGCTTACGAGTCAAAGGAGGTGTCGTGGAGCACATATCCACGAACGCCGCTTTCCCGGCGCCGGACCCCCTGATACCCGCCCCCCGAGGCGGGTATCGCTTTGTGCGGCTGCGACCGGGGACGGGCCGGTGACCGCCGCACCGACGGGCACGGACCCGCGGAGCACACCGACGCTCGGTTCCCTCACGGGCGGTCAGCTGCGAAGACTCGGGCTGGTCGCCGGCCTGTCCCGCTCCGACGTCGAGACCTACGCACAGGTCCTGGCCGGCTCACTGGGCCCGGTGGCCGAGCGGCCGCTGAGCCTGCCGCCGCCCGCCCGCACCTTCCTGTCCGACGACCACACCCCCGTGGAGTTCTCCCTCTCCTTCCGACCGGACGCGGCACCCTCCATGCGGGTCCTCGTCGAACCCGGCTGCGGCGCAGACAGCCTGGCTCACAACGGCCGCGTCGGACTCGAGGCGATCCGGACCATGGCGCGGCGCTGGCACTTCGCCACCGACGCCCTCGACGAACTCCAGGACCTGTTCCTGCCGGACGACCCGCGGGGCCCCCTCGCCCTGTGGTGCGCGCTGGAGCTGCGGCCCGGCGGCACACCCAAGGTCAAGGTCTATCTGAACCCGGCGGCGCGAGGGGAGGAACGTTCCGCCGCGACGGTGCGCGAGGCCCTGCACCGGCTCGGGCACCGGCAGGCGTACGACGGCCTGCCCCGGGGCGCCGGACATCCGTTCCTCGCCCTGGACCTCGGCGACTGGGCGGAACCCCGGGTGAAGGTCTACGTGCGGCACGACAACCTCACGGCCGGCCAGGCCGGGCGTCTGTCCCGGATGGACTCGGGCCCCGGGCCCGCGGCCGTCGAAGGGTTCTTCCGCGCGGCGGCGGGGCTCGGGCCGGACACGACGGGTCTCGGCAGGAGGCCCGGCCTGTCCTGCCACTCCTTCACCGACACCCGCACCGCACGGCCGAGCGGATTCACCCTGCACATCCCGGTCAGGGACTACGTCCGGCACGACGGGGAGGCCCTGGCCCGGGCGTCGAGAGTGCTGCGCCACCACGGCATGGACGCCTCCGTGCTCGAGCGGGCCCTGGCGGCCCTCACCGAGCGTCGGCCCGAGGACGGGGTGGGCCTGATCGCCTACCTGGCCCTGGCCCACCAGCGGAACCAGGCACCGAGGGTGACGGCGTACCTCTCCTCGGAGGCGTACGCGGTCCGGCCGCCGGCCGTGGAGACCGTCCGCAGACCGGTGCCGGTCTCCTGACCGGCCGTCCGCACACGACGAGGGCTCCCGGCGCGGTCCACCGGGAGCCCTCGTCACAGACGTGACCGGGTGCGTCGCCACCGTGCGGTGGCGCCCGGCGGGACGCTCACACGGGCAGCGACTCCCGGAGCTCGGCCAGGTACGGGCCCACGTCGACCTGGATCGAGGCGCCCTCCGTCCGGCCGTAGCGCTGGACGATGCCGGTGAGGTACGTGCCGATCTCCTCGCGCATCTCGTCGGCCGCGGGCAGCACGGCGGCGCCGTCGACGAGGCGGGCCACCCACTCGGCCTGGGCCTCCACCAAGCGGGTGATCGCGCCCACGGGGCGCACCAGCCCGACGAAGTACAGACCGGGCCGGTCCGCCGGGACGACCCGTCGGTACAGCTCGACCGAGCCGTCCGCCGACACCGGGCAGCCGGCCGGCAGGAACGGGAAGGTCATGTGGAAGCCGGTGCAGTAGACGACCGCGTCGGCGGGCTCGGAACCGCCGTCCGCGAACACGACCCGGTCGCCGTCGAACGAGGCGATCGCGGGCTTCGGGGTCACCGCACCGTGCCGGATCCGGCTGAGGATCTCGTCCGAGAGGGTCGTCGCGGAGGAGAAGACCGGGTGGTCGGGCTCGGGCAGGCCGTAGTCCGACAGTCTGCCGCGCGCCACCAGCAGGGCCTGCTCCACCCACCGGCGCCGCTCGGCGAAGGACATCTCGTTCCACCAGGGGGCCTCGGCGATCTCGTCGACCGACATCCCGAAGAGCTGCTTGGGCACGATGTGCAGCCCCCGGCGCACCGACAGCAGGGTCCGCTCCGCGTGCCGGGAGAGGTCCGCCGCGATGTCCACCGCGGAGGCGCCGAGGCCCACCACGACGACGCGCCGGCCGGCGAAGTCGCCGCCGTCGCGGTAGTCGAGGGAGTGAAGAATCGTTCCGGCGAAGGAATCGGCACCGGCCGGAAGAGGGTCGGGCAGGGCCGGCTCGCTGTGGTGTCCCGAGGCGACGACCACCCGCTCGAACCGGCGCGCGGTTTCTGCGCCGTCCGCGCCCCGGCTGACGACGGTCCACAGACCGTCCGCGTCCTGACGGACGGAGACCACCTCGGTCCGCAGTTCGACGTGGTCGAGCAGGCCCGCCCACTCGGCGAAGGACCGCAGATACGCGGCGACCTGGCTGTGCCGGGGGTAGAGGGGGTACGAGTCCGGCATCGGGAAGTCCGCGTAGCCCGTGAGCTGCTTGGCGGTGTTCAGGTGCAGGGTCTGGTACCCCGGGCCCCGCTCGCCGGCCCCCGGCTGACGCCAGATCCCGCCGACGTCGGGTGCCTTCTCCAGGCAGACGAAGGGGATGCCGCGCTCCTTCAGGGCATGGCCCACCGCCAGGCCCGACAGGCCTGCACCGATCACACACACACGCACGGGATGTCCCCCCAGGATGTACTCAACCTCCCCCGATCAAGCGTTTCCTGCCCATCCGCATCACCGTGCACACCAGTACGGCCGGGGAACGGGCGTGTCGGTGATCACGTTTCACGCGCCCCGCAGGTCCCACACCCGGCGGATCTTGCCGACCGAGCGCTCCAGGGTTTCCGGGTCGACCACCTCCACCTCGACGCTCACGCCCACACCGTCCTTGACGCCCTGTCCGATCGCCCGCGCGGCGGCCTCGCGCTGCTCGGGACCGGCGTCGGGGCGGGCCTCGACCCGTACGGTCATGTGGTCCATGCGGCCGCGTTCGGTGAGGCGGATCTGGAAGTGCGGGGCGACGCCGGGGGTGCGCAGCACGATCTCCTCGACCTGGGTGGGGAAGACGTTCACCCCACGCAGGATGATCATGTCGTCGCAGCGGCCCGTGACCTTCCGCATCCGGCGGAAGGCCGGACGTGCGGTGCCGGGCAGCAGGCGGGACAGGTCGCGCGTGCGGTACCGGATCACCGGGAGCGCCTCCTTGGTGAGGGAGGTGAAGACGACCTCGCCCTCCTCGCCCTCGGGCAGCACGGCGTCCGTGAGGGGGTCCACCACCTCGGGATAGAAGTGGTCCTCCCAGATGTGCAGCCCGTCCTTGGTCTCGACGCACTCCTGGGCCACGCCCGGGCCGATCACCTCGGACAGGCCGTAGATGTCGACGGCGTGGATGTCCATGCGCTCCTCGATCTCGCGCCGCATCTCCTCGGTCCACGGCTCGGCGCCGAAGATGCCGACCTTGAGGGAGCTGGTGCGCGGATCGACGCCCTGGCGCTCGAACTCGTCGAGCAGGGTGAGCATGTAGGAGGGGGTGACCATGATGATCTCGGGCCGGAAGTCCTGGATGATCTGCACCTGCCGTGCCGTCATGCCGCCGGAGGCGGGGATCACCGTGCAGCCGGCCCGCTCGGCGCCGTAGTGGGCGCCGAGGCCGCCGGTGAACAGGCCGTAGCCGTAGGAGATGTGCACCTTGTGGCCCGGGCGGCCGCCGGCGGCGCGGATCGACCGGGCTATGACGTCCGCCCACATGGACAGGTCGCTGTCCGTGTACCCGACGACGGTGGCGCGGCCGGTGGTGCCGCTGGAGGCGTGCACGCGCCGTACCTCGGACATCGGGACGGCGAACATGCCGAAGGGATAGGTGTCCCGCAGATCGGCCTTGGTGGTGAAGGGGAACCGGGACAGGTCGGCCAGGCTGCGGCAGTCGTCGGGCGTGACCCCGGCGGCGTCGAACTTCTTGCGGTACAGCTCCACATTGTCGTAGGCGTGGCGCAGGGTCGCGCGCAGGCGGTCGAGCTGGAGCTCCCGGAGCTGCTCGCGGGAGAGCCGCTCGGCGTCGTCGAGCAGGTCGTGGGGGAGGGGCTCGCCCGGTCGGGGTGCCGGGACCGCCCCGGTCGTCGGCTCGCTGCTCATCGCGACTCCTTCGTCGTCGTGCCCGGCGCCTCGCGCGCCGTGTCGTCCCGCGCGCTGCGGCTGCGGCCGCGGAACTCCGCGATCAACTCCTCGCCGCGGCGCACGCTCACGTCGTAGATCCCGCTGCGCCCGTACCGGGCACGCTCCTCGGCGCGGGCCACGAGCACGTCGCCCTCGCGCGCCGGGGCGACGAAGACGATGTCGGCGCCGGCCGCGACGGTCACCGGGCCGTAGGCGTTGCAGGCGCAGGCGAACGCGGTGTCGGCGAGCAGGAACACGAAGCCGCCGTGGGCGATCCGGTGGCCGTTCACCATCGCCGGGGTCACGGTCATGCGGGCCACGGCGGTCCCCTCGCCGTGCTCCACCAGCTCGATGCCGAGCCCCCGGGAGGCCTCGTCCGCGGAGAACATCGCCTCCGTGGGCGTCTGCTCAGTGGTCTGCGACACCGTACCCACCACCTTGTGTTTCCCGACCGACCATTCGGTTAGCGCGCGGCAAGGTCAAGTAATCCAGCCACGCGACGGGGCTGTCAAGAGTGTGACCGGCGGTGATCCGGCTCTTGCCCGGCGCGGGGAAACACGTCACACTGATACCGAACGAATGGTCGGTTGGGAAGCTGGTGACGATGACCACGACACACGCCGCCGAGGCGCCGCCCCCTCACGCGCCGGACGGACTCCAGGAGCACTTCGACGCGACGATCGCACGCGACCAGCGCATCGAGCCGCGGGACTGGATGCCCGACGGCTACCGCAAGACGCTGATCCGGCAGATCGCCCAGCACGCGCACTCGGAGATCATCGGCATGCAGCCCGAGGGCGAGTGGATCACCCGGGCCCCGTCCCTGCGCCGCAAGGCGATCCTCTTCGCCAAGGTCCAGGACGAGGCCGGCCACGGCCTGTACCTGTACTCGGCGGCCGAGACGCTCGGCGCGGACCGCGACGACCTCACCCGGCGGCTGATCGAGGGCCGCCAGAAGTACTCCTCGATCTTCAACTACCCGACCCTCAGCTTCGCCGACGTCGGCGTGATCGGCTGGTTCGTGGACGGCGCCGCGATCTGCAACCAGGTGCCGCTGTGCCGCAGCTCCTACGGGCCCTACGCCCGCGCGATGGTGCGCATCTGCAAGGAGGAGTCCTTCCACCAGCGGCAGGGCTACGAACTGCTGATGACGATGATGCGCGGCACCGCCGCCCAGCGCGAGATGGTCCAGGACGCGGTGAACCGCTGGTGGTGGCCCTCCCTGATGATGTTCGGCCCGCCCGACGACGCCTCGCCCAACTCGGCGCGGTCGATGGCCTGGAAGATCAAGCGGCACAGCAACGACGAACTGCGCCGCCGCTTCGTCGACATGACCGTCCCGCAGGCCGAGAAGCTCGGCGTCACCCTGCCCGACCCGGAGTTGCGCTGGAACGAGGAGACCGGGCACCACGACTTCGGCACCCCCGACTGGGACGAGCTGATGCGCGTCATCAAGGGCGACGGCCCGTGCAACGACCGGCGGATGGAGCGGCGGCGCACCGCCCACGAGGAGGGCGCATGGGTGCGCGAGGCGGCCACCGCCCACGCCGCCAAGCAGGCCGCCCGCGCACGGAAGGGAGCGGCCGCATGAGCGCCGAGCAGTCCGGGAAGCAGGGCTGGCCGCTGTACGAGGTCTTCGTGCGCGGCAAGCGCGGCCTCAACCACGTCCACGTCGGCTCGCTGCACGCCGCCGACGACGCCATGGCCCTCACCCACGCCCGCGACCTCTACACGCGGCGCAACGAGGGCGTGAGCATCTGGGTGGTCCGCTCCGAGCACATCGCCGCCTCCACCCGGGACGAGAAGGACCCCTTCTTCGCCCCCAGCGCCGACAAGGTCTACCGCCATCCGACCTTCTACGACATCCCCGACGACGTCCCCCACATCTAGGAGCAGGGCATGAGTGACGACCACGTCTACCTCACCCTGGCCGAGGGGCACGAGGACGACACCCGCTGGGCCTACGGCACCGGCTTCGAGGACCCGCTGCACGGCGTCGCCACCACCGTGCCCGAGGGCGTCGACGCCGGTGCGCTGGCCGCGGACTGCGTGGCGCTCGCCGACGACGCCCTGGTGAGCGCCCAGCGGCTCGCCGAGTGGGTCACCCGGGCGCCGGAGCTGGAGGAGGAGGTGGCGCTGGCCAACATCGGCCTCGACCTCCTCGGCCAGGCCCGCCTGCTCTACTCCCGCGCCGGCCAGGTGGACGGCACCGGCCGGGACGAGGACGCCTACGCCTACTTCCGCGAGGCCGACGACTTCCGCAACGTACGCCTGGCCGAACTCCCCGGCGGCGACTTCGCGTTCACGGTCGTGCGGCTGCTGGTGCTCTCCAGCTGGCGCCTCGCCCACTTCCGGCGGCTCGAGACCCACCCGGACCCGGTACTCGCCGCGGTCGCCGCCAAGGGCGTCAAGGAGCTGGCCTACCACCGGCAGTACGCCGCCGAGTGGTGCGTGCGCCTGGGCGACGGCACGGACGAGTCCCACCGGAGGATGCGCGCCGCGCTGGACGAGGTCGCCCCCTACCTCGGCGAGCTGCACACGGCGTACGACGTCCGGGACGAGGTCGCCGACGACCTGCGCCAGGTCACCGAGGCCGCCGGACTGCCGCTCCCGGTCTACCGCCCACTGCCCGGCTCGGGCCGCGCCGGCGAGCACACCGAACACCTGGCGCCGCTCCTGACCGAGCTGCAGGGCGTCGCCCGCGCCCACCCGGAGGCGACGTGGTGACCGGCATCCCCGCCCCCCTGGACGCCGCCCGCCGCGCCCGGCACGTCGCCGAGCAGGTGCCCGACCCCGAGCTGCCCATGCTCACCCTCGCCGACCTCGGCGTCCTGCGCGACGTCGAGGTCGGCGAGGACGGCACCGTGGTCGCCGGGCTCACCCCCACCTACTCGGGCTGCCCCGCCATGGCCGAGATGCGGGCGGACGTCGCCGCGCGACTGCGGGCGGCGGGGTACGCGCGCGTGGAGATCCGCACCGTCCTGGACCCGCCCTGGACCAGCGACTGGATCACCGAGGCGGGCCGCCGCAAGCTCGCCGAGCACGGCATCGCCCCGCCCGGGGCCGCACCCCGGGGCGGTCCCGTCCCCCTCGTCCTGTCGCCCACCCGGCCGGCCGTGCCCTGTCCCCGCTGCGGCTCGGCGGACACCGAGGAGACCTCCCGCTTCGCCGCCACGTCCTGCAAGGCGCTGTGGCGCTGCCGGGCCTGCCGCGAGCCGTTCGAGTACGTCAAGGAGATCTGATGGCCCCGACCGCCCCCGTCCCGGCGGCCCCGGTGCGCACCCGCCGCCGGCCCGCCTTCCACACCCTGCGCGTCGCCGCCGTCGAGCGGCTGTGCGCGGACGCCGCGGCCGTGAGCTTCGAGATCCCCGACGAGCTGGCCGGGGAGTTCGCCTTCGCGCCCGGCCAGTCGCTCACCCTGCGGCGCGAGGTGGACGGCCGGGACGAGCGCCGCTCCTACTCGATCTGCGCACCGGCCGGCGCGGCGCCGCGCATCGGGGTGCGGGTGGTGCCGGGCGGACTGTTCTCGGCGTGGCTGGTCAACGACGTGCGACCGGGCGACTCCGTGGAGGTGATGGCCCCCACCGGCCTCTTCACTCCCGACCTGACCACCCCCGGCCACCACGTCCTGATCGCGGCCGGCTCGGGCATCACGCCGATGGTGTCCATCGCCGAGTCGGTGCTCGCCGCCGACGACCGCTCCACCGTCACCCTCTTCTACGGCAACCGCCGCACGGACACGGTGATGTTCGCCGACGAGCTGGCCGACCTGAAGGACCTCCACCCCACCCGTTTCCACCTCGCCCACGTGCTCTCCCGTGAACCCCGCGAGGCCGAGGTGCTCTCCGGGCGTCTGGACGCCGGCCGGCTCTCCGCACTCGTCGACTCCCTGCTGGACGTCGACAGCGTGGACCACTGGTGGCTGTGCGGCCCGCAGGGCATGGTCGCCGGCGCCCAGCAGGTCCTGGCCGGCCTCGGCGTCCCGGCGGAGCGCGTCCACCGGGAACTGTTCTTCGCCGACGACGAGCCCGTGCGGGAGGTCCACCACGAGGAGAGCGGCCCCGAGGGCCCCGTCAGCGAGGTCACCGTCACCCTGGACGGCCGCTCCACGACCGCACCGCTCTCCCGGGAGCGGTCGGTCCTCGACGGGGCCCAGCAGACCCGCCCCGACCTGCCCTTCGCCTGCAAGGGCGGGGTCTGCGGGACCTGCCGGGCCCTGGTCACCGACGGCAGCGTCGACATGCGCCGCAACTACGCGCTCGAGGCGGCCGAGGTCGACGCGGGCTACGTCCTGACCTGCCAGTCGTACCCGGTCTCCGACAAGCTGACCGTGGACTACGACAGCTGACCGGGCGTCGCACACCGTCCACTCAGGCGGGGTTGTCGCCGTGGGTGAGGGTCTCCCAGGCGACGAAGAGGTTGTTCGTGCCCGAGGGGCGGGTGCGCTCTGTCAGGGCCTGGGTGTTGGTCATGGCGAAGCCGAGGCGGTTGTGCATGGCGTTGTAGCCGACCTCGGTGACCGGGCCCAGGCCGAGGTCGAGTTCGCCGCCGCACAGCCAACTCGGGGCCACGGCGCCCTGCTCGTACCTGGCCTGGAAGCCGAGCGCCTGCCGCAGCCGCTCGCCGACGTCGGTGCCGTACAGGTCCTGCCCCTGGATCCGGCTGGTCTCGGCGACGTGCGAGATGGACGAGATGCCGTATCCGGTGTGGGTGAAGTCCCGGCAGGTCTCCTGGGTGAGGCCGGTGACGAAGACGGACTGGCCCTGCCAGTACCTGACGATCTCTTCCCTGGTGTCGAGGTGCTGGCTCGGGACGGTCTTCGGCAGGTCCCCGTCGGACTCCAGGTACACATAGGCGGCCGTGCGGGTGCGGAACCTGGCCATGGCCCGGTCGTAGGACGCCCTGTCCTCCAGGAAGACGGAGATGCCGACGGCGGCCTCCGTCATCGTCAGCTCCCAGTTGCCGTTCGAGTTCGACCCGTTGATGACCTCGGGCAGGTACACGTCGCGGAGCATGGTGGCGAAGCGGCCGGAGTTCGCCCACGTTCCGGTGTACGTGTACTTGATGATCTCGGCGGCCTTGGGCCATGAGGAGCCCGCCCAGCCCGTCTGCAGCGGGGCGTTGCTGTTGGTGTGGTCCCGGATCACGGCGGACCACGCGTCCATCAGCTCGATCGACTTGCGGGCGTAGCGCTCGTCACGGGTGATGTACCAGGCCAGCGCGTTGGTGTAGGCCGCGATCGCGTCTTCGCGCTCGTCGGTGCAGCCGTGGTTCGGGTTGGAGTAGGAACCGCACTCGACCACCGCGCGGGGCTTCGGGGTGCGGTTCGGGTCGGCGTACCTGCTCGCCGTCATCCGGTCGAAGGCGCCCTTCCAGAGCTGGGCCCCGGCCTCGACCTTGGCACGGGCGAAGTCGAGTTGGCCCCGGGAGACGGTGACTCCGGGATGCGTGAACGCAGCCGGTGCGGCGTCCGCGCGGGGAGCGGTCGCCCCGGGTCCGGCCAGCAGGGTGCCGACGAGCGCGGCGGTGACGGTCGCGAGGAGGGCGGCGCGGGATCTGCGGTGGCGGTGCGTCGGAGCAGAGGACATGTGGGGGGTCCATCCGTTCAAGTATGTGAACGCTGAGTGGTGTTCTGAACGTTCGGCTGGGCGGTGACGATAGGTAGAGACCAATGGGCCGTCAAGAGGGCACGCAGGAGGGGTCCGAAGGCCCGGAGCGGGCGGAGCGGGCGAACACTATGAACGCAACGGCGGAAGGGGTGGCTCCGGCTCCGGAGGGTTCCTAACATCCCGGCTCGCAGCGCAACTTCGCGCCGGTCCGCAGCACCGGCGCACCACCCACAGGAGCCGCACCTTGCCCACGCCCCACGCTCCCGCGCACGACACCAGGCCCGCCCACCGCAGAAGCCGCCCGGCGGTGGTGGCCGCCGCACTCGCCACCCTTCTCCTCGGCACTCTCGGCAACGTCTCCGCGACCCCCGCACGGGCCGCGGCGGAGCCGGGGAGCGGGCAGCCGGCGGCCGCCGACTGCCCGCCCGCCCTCGCGCAGAAGGCCACCTGCTACACCGGACGGGACGCCAACGGCGCCTACTACGCGATGGCGGTGCCCCATCGCTGGAACGGCTCGCTCGTCGTGCACGCCCACGGCGGCCCCGACCTCGGTGACGCCTCCGACCCGGCCCGCAGCACCGAGGACCTGGAACGCTGGGCGGTGATGGTCGACCAGGGGTACGCCTGGGCCGGCTCCTCCTACCGGCGCGGCGGCTACGGGGCCCGTATGGCGGCCGCCGACACCGAGAACGTGCGCCGCCTGTTCACCGACCGGTTCGGCCGGCCGCAACACACCTACCTGCACGGTCAGTCCTGGGGCGGGAACGTCGCCGCCAAGGTCGCCGAGACGTACGGCCGGCGGCCCGGCGCCTACGACGGGGTGCTGCTGACCAACGGTGTGCTCGGCGGCGGTTCGCGCGGCTACGACTACCGAGTGGACCTGCGGGTGGTCTACCAGTACTACTGCCACAACCATCCGCGCCCGGCCGAACCGCAGTACCCGCTGTGGCAGGGCCTGCGCCCGGGCTCCGCCATGACGACCGCCGGTCTGCGCGCCCGCCTCCAGGAGTGCACCGGCTACGCCTCCGAGCCGGCCGACCGGACCGCGCTGCAGCAGCGCAACCTCGACGACATCCTCGGCGTCACGGGCATCCCCGAGCGCACCCTGGAGTCACATCTGCGGTTCGCCACCTTCACCTTCCGGGACATCGTGACCAACCGGCTCGACGGGCGGAACCCCTTCGGCAACCGGGGCGTGCACTACACGGGTTCGCACGACGACAAGGCGCTCAACGCCGGTGTCGAGCGCTTCTCGGCCGATCCCACCGCACGCCGTGACCTTTCCTGGGACAGCGACCTCACCGGCAAGGTCTCCCTCCCCGTCCTCACCCTCCACGCCATCGACGACCCGACGGCCTTCGTGGAGCACGAGGCGGCCTACCGCGCCACCCTCCGAGGGGCCGGCCGGGAGGGGAACCTCGTCCAGACCTTCACGCGGGAACACGAGCACAGCTCGCTGAGCGACTCCGAGTACGCCGGCTCCATATCGGCGCTGGACACCTGGGTGCGCACCGGCCGCAGGCCGAGCCCGCGTTCGATCGCCGCCTCCTGCGGCACCTTCGACGCCACCTACGGCGAGGGCTGCTTCTACGACCCCGGCTTCCGTCCCTCGCCGTACGCCTCACGGGTGCGGCCCCGTCCGGGCGGCCTCGCCTGGCCTGCCATGACGGCAGCTCAGGAGCGGGCGTGGAGCAGGATCGAGGGCGTGGGGATCGCGCCCTAGTCAGCCGCTCTCGCTCAGTACCTCCCGGATCACGTGGCGGGCGTTGCCGGCCATCGCGGGGTTGGTCTTGCGGTAGTACGGCAGGGCGATCAGCGCCTGGGAGAGGGTGCGGCCCCGGCCGCGCCGCCAGGTCGCCCCGTCCACGCCGAGTGCCTCGCGGAAGACCTCTCGCGCACCGGCCGGCAGCAGATTCCAGGCAGGGAAGAGGTCGCAGGCCGGATCGCCCACGCCCGTGCACCCGAAGTCGATCACCGCGGACAGTCTGCCGCCGGTCACCAGCAGGTTGCCCGGCATCAGGTCCGCGTGCAGCCACCGGGGCGGCCCGTCCCAGGCCGGGGCGCGCAACGAGTCCTGCCACACCTCGGTCAGGGCGTCGCAGTCGGCGCCCTCCTCGGGCAGGCCGCGCAGGGCGTCGAGAGCGGCCCGCGTGGCGGCGTCGAGCGTGGCGAGCGGCCCGCCGCGGTACGCCTGCGGCGCGTTCGGCAGGGTGATGCCGCGCATCGCCGTCACGAAGCCGGCCAGATCCACCGCCAGCGACTCCGGGTCCGTCAGCCTCCCGGCCTCCGGGAGCTCTCCGGGCAGCCACCGGTAGACCGACCAGGGCCACGGGTAGCCCTCCGCCGGCGCGCCTTCCCCGAGGACCTCGGGTACGGCGGTGGGCAGCAGCGGCGACAGCCGGGGCAGCCACTCCCGCTCCGTCGTCACGTCCGCCACGCCGCCTTCGGCCAGCGGCAGCCGTACGACCATGTCCTCGCCGAGGCGGTACATCGCGTTGACCGTGCCCCCGGAGGGATGGCGCCCGAGGGGCAGCCCCGCCCACTGCGGGAACTGCCCCTCGACCAGCCGCCGTACGAGGCGGTCGTCGAGGCCGTACGGGCCCCGGTGCGTCTGCCCTGAACTCATGGGCGCCATCGGACCCTTCCGCGCCGACGGCCGTCAACCGTCTTATCGGGCGCCGGCCGGGGGAGTGACCGGGATCAGACGCCGAACTCCGAGGGCGGGATGTCGAGCGCGGTGCAGGCCTCGCGGATCGCGTACTGCTCGGACGGCTCGAAGGTGCCGTCGGCCCCGGCGACGACCATGCCGGTCTGGACGACGGCACGGGCCTCCGCGGGCTTCTTGGCGGCCTTGGCGATCACCTGGAGGGCCTCGGCCCTGCCCTGTTCGAAGTTGGCGAGGAGCCGGTCCACATGCTGGTTGAACCGCTGGCGGAGCTGGTCCGCCGGGAAGTTCTGCAGCACCTCGTTGGAGACGATCAGCTCCTCCACACGCTGCCGCTCCGAAGGCTCCACCCGTCCGTCCGCGGCGGCCACCAGCGCGCACATGGCCATACTGGCGTCCCGGTAGGCGCCGCTCTTGAGCTCGTTCTTGGCGGAGGCGAGCTGGGACTTGAACATCCCGATCAGCTGGGCCTTGGAGCCGCCGCCGGAGGACGAGCCCGGCCTGCCGCCTCCCAGGGGGCCGCCGTGCGATCCCTGCCCCGATCCGCTCGCTCCCCGGGCGCCCTGGGACTGCTGGAAGGTCTTGGCCTGGTCCTTGATCTTGTCCCACATCGCCACTCGTGCCACCTCGGCTTCTGTCGCTGCGTACCGGTCTGTCCTCGGCCGCGATTCCCGCGGTCATCACGATGAACGCGCCCGGGAACCACAGGGTTCCCGAAAGGCAAAGGAAAGGCAAAGAGGCGGACGTCGTGGCCACTTGCCGGTGAGCCGCACGGTCACCTTCTGGTTCCCGAGTCACCGGAAAGTGCGTTCTTCCCTGTTCGCGCCCACTCTCCTACGGTTCCCGAGTAACCACAGGAGAGTGCGAAAGCAAGGAGGCAGAAAACATGGCCGTCACCCTGGTGAACCCCGGCGGGCTGCCGGAGATCGACGTGTACCGGCAGGTGTCGATCGCGTCCGGAGCCAAGCTGGTCTTCGTCGCCGGGCAGGTCGCCTGGGACGCCGACGGCGTCACCGTCGGCGAAGGGGACCTGGCCGCGCAGACCGAGCAGTGCTACCTCAACGTCGCCACCGCCCTGGCGGCGGCCGGGGCGTCCTTCGCCGACGTGGCGAAGCTGAACGTCCACGTCGTCGACTGGACCCCCGACAAGATGCCCCTCCTGCTGGACGGCATCGCACGGGCGGCCGCGAGGCTGGGGGTGACCCCGGCGGCCCCGGCCACCCTGCTGGGCGTCGCGGCACTCGACGTGCCCGAGCACCTGATCGAGGTCGAGGCCACCGCGGTCGTCGGCTGAACGGCCGCCGCTGCGTTCATCGCGGACCCCCGCCCGCGCTCCGGCGGCGGGCCCGTACGGCACGCGCCCGTCGCCGCGCCTACTGGGATGCGGGGCGGGCGCGGCCCTGGTCCGGCGCGCCCGTGTGCCGACGGCAGGACGCGTCGTGCCGCGTACCCAGAGAGGTCCACCACCGCTCGCAGCAGTCCACGGGGACGGGCACGGCGCCGGGGCGGGCCGGGCGCCCGGCCCGCCCCGCCAGGAGGAGCCCGCGACGGTGCAGCGCGCCCTCACGCGCGGCGCACCAGGCGAACACGGCGGCGGCGTACAGGCCGGGCAGGGCGAGCCACGGATGGTGGGCGGCCGCGTATCCGGCGGAGGCGAGAAGGAGCACGGCGGCGGCACGGCACGCACGGGCGGTGCGCAGGCTCGGCGTCACAGGGGACTCCCGTGGGTCGGCGGAGGAGAAGGCCTCGGGCCCTCCGTATGCCCCCGGTTCGCCGTCCTACGTCCCCGCGTCATGTCTTTCGCGTACGTTCCCAGGCCCCGTCCTTCCCCCGCGCCGGCGGATATTCCGTTGCGGTCACCCGTCGCCGTCCCCGAACCTGCTCCTCATGCCCCCTGCCGACCTGCGTCCGGCCACGCTCGCCGACGCGCCCGCCGTCACCGCACTCCTCAACGAGATAGACCGGATCGAGATCGGCCGCCCCGAGACCGACCAGCACACCGTCGAGGCCGATCTGAAGCACCCGCGCACGGACCTGACCCGGGACTCGTGGCTCGCCTTCGACGACGGCCGGCTGGTGGCGTACGGACTGCTGTGGGACGACTCCGGCGCAGAGCGCGTCGACATCGACCACTACGTGCTGCCCGACCACCAGCGGGCCGGGCTGGACATGCTGGCCGCCATGGAGGCCCGCGCCCTGGCCGTGGCACGGGCGAACGGCGCGGAGCGTGCCGTCGTCCACCTCCACCTCAACGCCCGGCCCACGATCGACACCGCGCTCCTCACCGGGCGCGGCTGGAGTGTCGTGCGCACCTACCACGTACTGCGCCGCCCGCTGGACCCGGCGGCCGACCTCCCGCCCGAGGTTCCCGCCGGTGTGCGGGTGCGGGCGTGCACCACGGAGGCGGACCGCCTCAAGGTGCACGAGCTGTACCAGCGGTCGTTCGCCCGGCACTTCGACTTCCAGCCGCGCGAGTACCGGCTGTGGCTGGCCGACATCGACGCCGCGGGGCTGGACTGGTCCCTGGTGTGGATCGCCGGAACCGACGACCTGGGCGACGCCGGATTCCTGCTGGCCCGGGACGACCGCGAGGCCATGGGCTGGATCCGCAGCATCGGCGTGCTGCGCGAGGCCCGCGGCCGGGGCCTCGGCGGCTTCCTCCTGCGCCACGCCTTCGCGCACTTCGCCGCGCGGGGCAGGGACACGGTGGGCCTCGGCGTGGACACCGCCAACGCGACGGGAGCCCCGCGGCTGTACGGCCGCAACGGCATGACGGTCCACTTCGCGGTCGACACGTGGGAGGCCGTGATCGCCTGACGCCGGCGATTCAGCCGCGGGGACGACCTCGCGGGCCGGGCACCCAGAGGCTAGGACCGATCCTGCGCGTGGTGGCCGAGGGCCGCGGTGCGGCTCGTCGCCAGATGGTGCAGGACCAGCTCCTGGACGCGGTCCACGTCGCGGGCCGCGATGGCCTGGTAGAGGGCCTCGTGTTCCAGGGCGACGGCGAGCAGGTCGTCGTGCTGGCCCAGGAGCCAGCGCAGCCGGCTGCGCAGGACCCGCTCCAGTTCGTTGAGCAGCTCGTTGGCGGCCAGCGAGACGACCGTCTCGTGGAAGTCGGCGGCCGCCCGGCGGGCCCGGACCGCGTCGTCGGCGCGGGCCGCGTCGAGTTCGGCGTCCACCGTCGCACGCAGCCGCTCCAGACCCTCCCGCGTGTGCCGTTGGGCGGCGAGCCGGAACCCCAGGGTCTCCAGGCCCGAGCGGACCTCGTCCAGGTCGGCGATGTCGCTCGTGGTGAACTCCCGCACCACCGCCCAGCTCCGCGGCCTCGGTGTCACCAGACCCTCCGACACCAGGATCTTGAGGGCCTCGCGGACGGGGAGCCGGCTCACCCCGAGGGACTCGGCCAGCTCCCGTTCGACCAGGCGGCTGCCGGGGCTGCGCACACCGTCGATGATCTCGTCGCGCAATTGCCGCGTGACCCGCTCGGACTCGGGCATGAAGCCCTCTGACGCAGCCATCGCCGTCCCTCGTCTGTTCCCGTTCCCCGGCACGCCGACCGCGCCGTGCGGAGCGGCGGTCGGGCGGCCCGTCAGGATACCCCGGGGGCCGCGGGCGGCCGGGGCCGGAGGGCGCGACGCCGGATCAGCCCGCCTGCGGGGGCCAGTTGACGATCCGCTTGGGACGCGGGCGGGCGTAGGTGCGCACCTTGGACGTCGACAGGCCGAGCCTGACCAGGGACTCCGCGACCGTCACGGCCGCGGCCACCCCGTCGACCACGGGGACACCGGTACGCTCCACCACGCGTTCGGCGAGACCGGCCATGCCTCCGCAGCCCAGGCAGATCACCTCGGCCCGGTCGTCCTCGACCGCGCGGGCCGCCTGCTCGGTGATGGCGTCCACGGCGGCCTGTTCGTTCCGTTCCAACTCCAGTACGGCGAGCCCGCTGGCCCGCACCGAGGCGCACCTGGCGCTCAGCCCGGCCACCTCCAGCCGCTCCTCGATCAGCGGGACCGTACGGTCGAGGGTGGTGACGACGGAGTAGCGGCGGCCCAGGTACTGCGCGGTGCTCGCCGCCGCCTCCGTGATGTCGACGACGGGCACGTCGAGCAGCTCCTGGAGCCCTTCGCGCCCGTGTTCGCCGTAGCCGGCCTGGATCACCGCGTCGAACGGCTCCGGATGGGCGCGGACGGCCTCCATCACCGCGACCGCGGCGAGGTAGCTCTCGTAGTTGCCCTCGACGGACTCGGCGCCGAAGGCCGGTGTGAGCGGCACGATCTCGGTGCCCGGGGAGGCCGCGCCGGCCGCCTGCTTGCCGATCGCGTCGGTGATGGACTGCGTGGTGTTGACGTTGACCACGAGGATGCGCATGGGGGCCTGGGCCTTCTGCTCGAACGGGGTGGTTCCGCGACGGGGCGGGCCGGGGGGAGGCACGCGCCGGGGGAAGCGTGTGGAGGGGGCCGGGGGAGGAGCGTGCCGGACTATTCCGCCGCGACGGCGATGGACTCGCCGTCCACGTCACGGAACAGGGACGCACGGTCGGCGATCAGCGCGTACAGCGCGGCCGCGATGATCGCCCCGATGAACCAGGAGAACCCGGCCGCGGCGTGGAAGAAGGGGACGAGGGCGACGACGACGGCGATCGCGGCGCTGGGGACGAAGGCGGCGACGGCGCGCGGGTTGTAGCCGCGACGGTAGTGGTACTCGGCGCCGGCGTCCTCCGTGTAGAGGGCCGGCACGTTCACGCGGGACCTGCGCAGCAGCCAGTAGTCCGCCATGATCACGCCGAAGAGGGGGCCGAGCAGCGCGCCGAGCCCGCCGAGGAAGTAGTTGACGACGACCGGGCTGTTGTAGAGGTTCCAGGGCGTGATGACCAGGCCGAGGACCGCGCTCACCAGTCCCGCGCGGCGGAAGTCGAGCCGGTGCGGGAAGAGGTCGACCAGGGCGTAGATGGGTGCGACGAAGTTGGCCAGCAGGTTGACCGCCACCGTCAGTGCGATGAGGCACAGCGAGGCGACGGCGAGCAGGAACATGTTGGGGATGGTCCGGACGATGTCCGTCGGACTGGTGATCACATGCCCGTCGAGGGTGAACTGGGCTCCGCTGAGAACGGCCACGATGACGGCGAAGAAGAGCATGTTCACCGGGATGCCGATCACGTTGCCGCGCACGATGGAGCCGCGGCTGCGCGCGGACCGGGTGAAGTCGCAGAAGTTCAGTACGAACGTCCCGTAGATCACCACCCACAGGGCGGCGGCCTGGAGCACCTGGAGCCACATCGCGCCGCCGGTGAGCGGGTCGTCGATCGACACGGAGACCGACCCGTCGGCCCGGACGAACATCCACACCGCCAGGGCGCACATCGTGAGCAGGGTGGTGGGCGCCGCGAAAGCCATGTACCGGCGGATCATCTGCATCCCGTAGCTGACGATGAGCACCTGGAGGGCCCACAGCGCCAGGAAGGTGATCCAGCCGAGTGTCGACTGGCCGAGCAGCGAGTTCGTGTCCAGGGAGGCCAGGGAGGGGAACATGGCGACCAGGAGAGCGCTCAGTACGGCGGAGGCCAGATACGTCTGGATACCAAACCAGGCGATGGCCACGGCGCCCCGGACGGCCGCCGGAACCTTCGCTCCCCTGATGCCGAACGCGATGCGGCTCATGACGGGGAACGGCACCCCCGTCTTGTGTCCCATGAACCCGGACAGCGTGAGCAGGAGGAACAGCAGGACCGAGGCGAGCGCGAAGGCGGCGAGGATGCCCCACACGTTCAGGCCGAGGGCGAACAGCCCGATGGCGAAGGCGTAATTGCCCAGGCTGTGCACGTCGTTGGCCCAGAGTGTGAAGACGTTGTAGGCGCCCCAGCGGCGCCCTTCCCGCTTCGTCGGGGCCAGGTCGTAGGTGTAGAGGCCGGAGCTGGTGGCGGTGTCGCCGGTCCGGGCGGACGAGCGGCGGTCTTCCAGGGCAGTCATACGGGACTCCTGGGATCAGGTGCGGGGAGTTGGAGGCTTTCACAAAGCGGAAGCGGCTTTCCGGTGAACAGAACGTAGTTTTGCCCAAAGCGCACCGTCAAGGGGTCTGCGGAAAATGGAATACCATTTTTGGGGCCGCCGGCAGCCCTGTGAGCCACTCCCGTCTCAGTGCCGCCCGGAGCCCTCCGTGCTCTCCCGCAGGACGAGCCGGTGATCCACCACGAGATCCTGGGGTGCCTGCGCCTCCGACTCCGCACCGTCCGGCGCCGTCGCCTCCTCGATGCGGTGCTGGAGCAGCTGCACGGCGACCCTGGCCACCGCCGCCTTGTCCGGAGCCACCGTGCTCAGCGTCGGAACGCTGAACCGCCCGCCCTCCACGTCGTCGAAGCCGATGACGGCGACGTCCTCGGGCACCTTCACACCGTGCTCGTGCAGGGCGCGCAGCGCACCCAGTGCCAGCTGGTCGTTGAGGCAGAGCAGCGCGTCCGGCCGCGCACCCGCCGCGAGCGCCCGCGCCACGGCCTGCGCACCGTCGGGCATCCGGAAGGAGCCGACCGGAAGCAGGGCGGCCGGATCGTAGGCGATGCCCGCCTCCGACAGGGCCGCCCGATAACCCCGGGTGCGGGCCTGGGCCGTCCCGAGTCCCGCGTCGTCGCGCCCGCCGACGGCGAGGATGGTGCGGCGCCCGAGCCCGATCAGATGGCGTGTCGCCTCACGCGCCGCGCCCTCGTTGTCGATGGCCACATGGTCGGCACCCTCCTCGAGGAGCTCCCCGAGCAGCACCGTGGGCGGGAAGCCCGCGCGGTCCCGCAGGTCGTCGGCGGTCAGCGCGAGCGGACTGAGGATGATCCCGTCCACGAAGGTGGAGCCGAACCCGGCCAGCGCCGCCAGTTCGTGGGCGCGGTCCGCGCCGGACTGATGGATGAGGACGGTCAGGGACCGTTCCTCCGCCGCGCGGACGACATGCCGGGCCAGCTCCGCGAAGTACGGTATGTCCAGTTCCGGGACGACGAGCGCGATGATGCCGGTCCTGCCCCTGCGCAGATGACGGCCGGCCAGGTTCACCCGGTAGCCGAGGTGCTCGATGGCCTCGCGCACCACCTGCCTGGTCCGGTCGGAGACATGGGCGTAGTCGTTGATGACATTGGACACCGTCTTCTCCGACACGCCCGCATGACGTGCGACGTCCTTGATCCTGGGCCGTGCCACCGAGACCTCCCTGGCTCTTTCGCGCTGCCCGAGTCTATGTCCCGGCACGGCGGAGGACGGCGGTGCCGGGACGGCGGTGCGGGCCCGCACCGCACCTCCGTCACCAGCGAGAATCAGCGGCCTCAGCTCTTTACAGCCCATGTACATCGATGTAAAAACTAGCCACCGCATGAGCTCCGGCCGTCGAAAGGTCCGCGATGAGTTCCCGTCTGCCTGTCCAGGGGGTGCCGGCCGTGTCCGATCCGGTCCGGAGCCCCAGCCGCCGCCGGTTCCTGCGCAACGCCCTGGCCGGGACGGGAGCCCTGCTCGCCACCGGCCCCCTGGCGGGCTGCGTCTCGCCGGCCTCGGCCTCCGGGGCCTCGTCGCTGAGCGTGTGGGACCTCTTCCAGGGCGGCGACGGCATGCTGATGGACGACATGATCGAGGCCGTGTCCAAGGGGGCCGGGGGAGCCCAGGGCTTCGACATCGACCGGACGATCCTGGACTGGGGCCCGTCGTACTACACCAAGCTCGCCATGTCCGCGGCCGGCGGCCGGGCCTCCGACGTGGCCGCCATGCACCTGTCCCGACTGGCGGGCTACGCGCCGGGCGGCCTGGTGGACGCCTTCGACCTGGACCTGCTCGCCGAGTACGGCGTGACGGAGAAGGACTTCACCCCGGCCGTGTGGTCGCGCACCCGGCACGAGGGGACCGTCTACGCGATCCCGCTGGACGTCCACCCCTTCATCGTGTTCTACGACAAGAAGGCCGCCGAACGGGCCGGACTCCTCGACACCTCCGGTGAGCTGGCCCCCATGGGCTCGCCCGAGGCACTGCTGGAGGCGGGCAGGGCACTCGCCGAGGCGACCGGTGAGGCGGGCATCCTCTTCGGCCACGTCACCGACACGGCACAGAACTGGCGCCTGTTCGCCGGGCTCTACGCGCAGACCGGCGCCGCGTTCGACCTGCCGGACGGCGGCCCACCCAGGATCGACGAGGACGCCGCCGTACGCGTCGTGACCCTCATGACGCGGCTCTTCGACGGGAGGACCAACCCCAACAACCTGGACTACAACGGCGCACTGGCCGCCTTCACCAGCGGTCGCGGAGGCATGGCGATGCTCGGCGAGTGGGAACTGCCGACGCTGAAGAAGTCCGGCATGGACCTCGGCGCCGCGCCCTTCCCCCAGGTCTTCGACAAGCCGGCCGTCTACACCGACAGCCACAGCTTCGTCCTCCCGCACCAGGACAGCCCCGACCCGGCCCGGCGCCGCGAGGCCCACCGGTACGTCGCGCAGATACTCAAGCAGAGCCTCACCTGGGCGGGCGCCGGACACATCCCCGCCTACCGGCCCGTCCTCGCGGAGCCGGAGTACGCGGCGCTCGACCCCCAGTCCTCCTACGCCGACGCCGCCAAGGTGGCGGTGCTCGACCCGCCCAACTGGTTCGCGGGCGCCGGTTCGAACTTCCAGAACCGGATGTGCCAGCCGCTCCAGTCGGCGCTGCTGGGCAACACCACCCCCGAGAAAGCGGTGCGGCAGATGGTCAGCGAGGCCGACACGCTGCTGCGGCAGCCCAACCCGGTGGCCTGACCGGCGAAAGGAGTGACCGACGTGACCACCACCGCACCCCTCGACGCCCAGGCGCGGACGAGTTCACCCCCTGTTTCCGGGGGCGGCCGCCGCAGCGCCCTCGGCCGCATACGCACCGGCAACGGGCTCGTGTTCGTCCTGCCGTTCCTGCTCGTGTTCGGCCTCTTCATGGTCTGGCCGATCGTGCAGGGGCTCTGGATGAGCC
Organism: Streptomyces sp. CCM_MD2014; assembly: GCF_000772045.1. Classification (GTDB taxonomy): domain Bacteria; phylum Actinomycetota; class Actinomycetes; order Streptomycetales; family Streptomycetaceae; genus Streptomyces; species Streptomyces salinarius. The sequence continues at coordinate 8,012,185 of NZ_CP009754.1, forward strand.
TCACCGACAGATCCCTCGCCCTGCGCGACACGCACTTCGTGGGCTTCGACAACTACACCGAGGCGTTCCGCGACCCGGACGTGTGGAGCAGCCTCGGCAACACCGTCTTCTTCACCGTCATCTCCAGCGTGCCGCTCGTGCTGGTGGCGCTCGCGATGGCCCTTCTGGTGCACAGCGGGCTCGCCGGGCAGTGGGCGTGGCGCCTGTCGTTCTTCGCGCCCTACCTGCTGCCCGTGACCGTCGTGACCATGATCTGGACCTGGCTCTACCAGCCCGAACTGGGCATGGCCAACCAACTCCTCGACACCCTCGGCATGGCACCGGTCGGGTGGCTGTCCGACGAGTCCGTCGCCATGTGGTCCGTCGCCGCCCTCACCGTCTGGTGGACGGTCGGCTTCAACTTCCTGCTCTACCTCGCGGCACTCCAGTCCCTGCCCGCGACCTTCGACGAAGCGGCGGCACTCGACGGGGCGGGCGCCTGGCGCCGCCTGTGGTCCATCACCCTGCCGCAACTTCGCAGGACCACCGGCCTGGTCGCCATGCTCCAGATCCTGGCCTCCCTCAAGGTCTTCGACCAGATCTACATCCTCACCAAGGGCGGCCCCAACGGTTCCACCCGCCCGGTACTCGAGTACGTCTACGACGTGGGCTTCACCGGATACCGCCTCGGCTACGCCTCCGCCGTCTCCTACCTCTTCTTCGCCCTGATCATCCTCGTCCCGCTCGTGCAGCTCCGCCTCTTCCGCCGGGAGGACTGACCGTGTCCGCCACCGCCGCCACCCTCCGTACCCGGCGCCGTCCACCCCGCGAAACGGCCGGCTCACCCCTGCTCCTCGGCCACGGAAGGCTGCCCCGCGCCCTGGCCGGGACCGCGCTCGTCGTCCTCGCCGTCCTGTGGCTGCTCCCCTTCGTGTGGGCGGTCATCACCTCGGTGCAGAGCGAGGAGGACGTCAACACCACCGGGCTGTCGCCGTTCAAGGGCGCCTTCACCCTGGACGCCTACCAGCAGATACTGGAACGCGGGAACGTCACCCTCTGGGCCTTCAACAGCTTCCTGATCTCCGCCCTGGTCACGCTGATCACGGTGGTGGTCTCCACCCTCGCCGCGTACGGCCTCTCGCGCGGCACCTTCCGCGGCCGCAAGGCGCTGCTCGGCGTCACCGTCGCCGCCATCATGGTCCCGCCGCAGCTGCTCGTCGTGCCGCTCTTCGACCAGATGACCCTGTTCAACCTGGTCGACACCTACGCGGCGGTCATCCTTCCCCAGGTCGTCGCACCCATGATGGTCTTCATCCTCAAGCGGTTCTTCGACGGCATCCCCAAGGAACTGGAAGAGGCGGCCCGGATCGACGGCGCCTCCGAGTTGCGGGTCTTCCGGTCGATCGTGCTGCCGCTCTCCCGGCCGATCGTGGCCGCGGTGGCGATCTTCGTCTTCATCGGCGCCTGGAACAACTTCATGTGGCCGTTCGTCGTCACCAACGACCCCGACCTGATGACCCTCCCGGTCGGCCTGGCCACGGTGAAGGACGCCTATGGCATCCAGTACGCGCAGTCCATGGCCTCCGCCCTGCTGGCCGCGCTGCCGCTGATCGTGGTCTTCCTCCTCTTCCAGCGCCGCATCGTCAACTCCGTGGCCACCACCGGCCTCGGCGGCTCCTGAACCCACCCGGCCGTACCCACGGGACCGGCGATCACGCGCCCGGCCCACCGATCGACTGGAGCATGTGTGCCCACTCACTCCGTACCGCGCCCGGAGTACCCGCGACCGCAGTTCGTGCGCCGCGACTGGCTCAACCTGAACGGCGTCTGGCAGTTCGAGACCGACCGGGGGGACAGCGGACTCGAACGCGGGCTGCTCGACCGCGAGCTGCGTGAGGAGATCCTCGTCCCCTTCCCGCCCGAGTCCGAGCTGTCCGGCATCGGCGACACCGACTTCCTCGAGGCCGTCTGGTACCGGCGGGTCGTCACCCTGCCGGCCGCCTGGGCCGGACGCCGCGTCCTGCTGCACTTCGGCGCCGTCGACCACGACACCACCGTGTGGGCGGACGGCAAGGAGGTCGCCCGGCACCGCGGCGGCTTCACGCCCTTCACCGCCGACCTCGGGGACATCGCCGGGGCGGGGGAGGAGGTCGTGATCACCGTGCGGGCCCGCGATCCCAAGTCCGGCCCGCAGGCGCGCGGCAAGCAAGCGGTCAAGTACGCCAACCACGACTGCAACTACACCCGGGTGACCGGCATCTGGCAGACCGTGTGGCTCGAGCCCGTCCCCGTCACGCACCTGCGCCGCCCCCGGATCACTCCCGACCTGGCCGGTTCCGCCTTCCACCTCGAACTGCCCCTGTCCGGCAACCGCCCGGGCCACCGGGTACGGGCCGTCCTCGGCGACGCCGACGGGGAGGTGAGCCGCGCCGAGGCACGCGCCGACGTCGACCTCGCCCCGCGCCTGCACCTGCCGGTGCCGGACGACCGGCGGCGCGAGTGGGGACCCGGGGACCCGCACCTGTACGACCTGCGCCTCGAACTCCTGGACGCCGCAGGACGGGTGGTCGACAGCGTGGAGAGCTACGCCGGACTGCGCGCCGTGGGCCTGCGCGGCAAGGCCGTCCTGCTCAACGGCCGCCCGGTCTTCCAGCGTCTCGTCCTCGACCAGGGCTGGTACCCGGACGGGCTGATGACCGCGCCGACCGACGAGGCCCTGGTGCGGGACATCGAGCTGGCGATGGCGGCCGGTTTCAACGGCGCGCGGCTGCACCAGAAGGTCTTCGAGGAGCGCTTCCTCCACCACGCCGACCGCCTGGGCTACCTGGTCTGGGGCGAGTTCGGCGACTGGGGCTGCGAGACCGGAGGCTCCTCGGGCGACAACCAGAAGCCGGACGCCTCCTACGTCGCCCAGTGGCTGGAAGCACTGGAACGGGACTACTCGCACCCTTCCGTCATCGGCTGGTGCCCGCTCAACGAGACGTACCAGAAGCTGCACGACCGCATCACTCAACTCGACGACGTGACCCGCGCGATGTTCCTCGCCACCAAGGCCATGGACACCACCCGCCCGGTCGTCGACGCGTCCGGCTACGCCCACCGGGTCGCGGAGACCGACGTCTACGACTCCCACAACTACGAGCAGGACCCCGCAGCCTTCCGGCAGCTGATGTCCGGCCTCGCCAAGGACGCGCCCTTCGTCAACGCCCACGAGAGCGGCGCGCCCTACTCCCAGCCCTACCGGGGCCAGCCGTACTTCGTCAGCGAGTTCGGCGGCATCTGGTGGGACCCCGAGGCGGCGGCCGACCGCTCCGGCGAGGACCGCACCGTCTCCTGGGGCTACGGGGAACGCGTCCGGAACGAGGACGAGTTCCACGAACGGTTCGGCGGCCTCACCGAGGTGCTGCTCGGTGACCCCGGCATGTTCGGCTACTGCTACACCCAGCTGACCGACGTCTTCCAGGAGCAGAACGGCATCTACCGCTTCGACCGGAGCGAGAAGCTCGACGTCGCCCGCATCCGCGCCGCCCAGCTGCGCCCGGCGGCCATCGAGGAGCCGGAGGACTGAGGCCGCGCCCGCGGCGGGGCCGGAGGCGGTGCTCCGCCGCCGGCCCCGCTCCGGATCAGAAGGGCCGGTCACCCTCGACGGCGACGCGTTCGGCGACCCGCCGCTCGGACCCGTAGTCACCCACGGCGTAGTGCTGGGTGGCGCGGTTGTCCCAGAAGGCGACGTCGCCCGCCTGCCAGCGCCAGCGGACCTGGTACTCGGGCACGTGCGCCTGCTGGAAGAGGAGGCGCAGCAGCCGGTCGCTCTCGTCGCGGTCCATGCCGGTGATGTGGGTGGTGAAGGACGTGTTGACGAAGAGCATGCGCCGCCCCGTCTCGGGGTGCGTGCGCACGACCGGGTGCTCCACGGGCGGGAAGAGATCCTGGTGCGGCACCAGCCGCTCGGGGCCGTAGAACCGCGCGAAGCCCGGGATGAAGTCGTGCACGGCACGGGCGCCGTCGATGCGGTCCTTCACCTCCTGGGGCAGGTTGTCGTAGGCCGCCGCCATGTCCGCCCACATCGTGTCCCCGCCGAACGGCGGCACCTCGCGCAGCTGGAGCACCGCGCCGAGCGCGGGCCGCTCCCGGAAGGTGACGTCGGTGTGCCACACGTTCTCGTACGTCGGTACGGCGCCGGCGCCCTTGTCGAAGCGGACGACGTCGTCGCTGGAGCCGGCGGCGAGCAGGGGGTTGGTCTCCAGCTCGCCCCAGTTGCGGGCGAAGTCGCGCTGCTGGACGGAGGTGAGGTGCTGAGCCCGGAAGAACAGCACCTTCCACTCCAGCAGGGCGCGGTTCAGCTCCTCGCGCAGCGCGGGGGTGAGCGGGTGCGAGAGATCGACGCCGCGGATCTCCGCGCCGATGGTGCGCGCCTGCGGGACGACCTCGAAGTGGGCGTAGGGCCGGTCCTCCCACCCGTCGGGCAGGCGGCGCAGGATGCGCCGGCCCTCGTACATTCCGTCCGCCGGGATACGTGCTTCGCGCAGGACGGTGTTCGGGCCGGCGGACGTGACGGTCATGGGAGTCCTCCCCTTGGGCAGCGGGTTGCGGGTATGCGTGGAAGTCCGGCCGGGGGCGCGCGAGGCGGCACCGGGTGGCCGGGTACGCGAAGGTGAAGGTGTGTGGAGGGTGCTCCGGGCCGTGGTCCGGAGAGAGTCCGACGGGTTACGACGCGACGTGCGACGAACGGTCGGCGGGGAAAGGGCCGTTAGAGGCCGGAACGCTCACAGCCGGTGCGCTCGGGCACGCGGGGACACTCCGCGGTGGTGCCGAACCGGTATGTGGTCATGCCACCGATTGTGTGATCTTCTTTCGCCCCTGTCAACGGGTCAGGGGTGACGGGGAACGAAGGGGCGCAGGTCGTCGCCCTCCGGCTGGACGACGCCGTAGCTGCTCTCGGGCACCTTGTTCCACACGCCGGGCAGGTCGCCCAGCGGCTCCGAGACGATGAGGCGGCTGTTGTCGGAGGCCTCCTTCAGGAAGGGCAGCCCCGGATGCAGCGCGCGCAGACTCTCCACCCGGCTGCTGTAGTACAGGGACCGCGACTGGCCCTGGCTGGAGTAGCGGAAGCCCCACAGCCGCTGTCCGTCGGTCACGGCGACCGTCATCTGCAGCGGGAACTCCACGCCGTGTTCGTGGCCGATCTCCTCCACCAGTCCCGCCATGTGGGCCACGGCCGTGGGCGGGTCGTTCTCCAGGCCGAGGGTGAGCGCCAGGTAGAACATCATCTCCGAGTCCGTCGATCCCTCGATGTCGAGGAAGAGCCGCGGATCGACGGCCAGGGCGAGGTCCCGGCGCAGCCGGTGGAACTCGGCGATGGCGCCGTTGTGCATCCACATCCAGCGGCCGTGGCGGAAGGGATGGCAATTGGTCTGCTGCACGGGGCTGCCCGTCGAGGCCCGAATGTGCGCGAAGAACAGGGGCGAGCGGACATGGCTCGCGATCTCCCGCAGGTTGCGGTTGCTCCAGGCCGGCCCGATCTCCCGGACGATCGCGGGCGTCGTCATCTCCGGCCCGAACCAGCCGACTCCGAACCCGTCCCCGTTCGTCGTCTCGACGCCCATGCGGGCGTGCAGGCTCTGGTCGATGAGCGAGTGCTCGGGCTGGTACAGCAGGGTCTCCAGGAGCACGGGCGTCCCCGAGTAGGCGAGCCATCGGCACATCGCTGCGTCGCCTCCCTAGTGGCCTCGGGCGCCCCGGACGTCAGTCGACCGGCCAGGTGTGGACCGGGGCGTTGAGGTGCATGTAGTCCATGTACTGCTGGGTCATCCGGCGCAGCGCCTCGTGCCGGCCGGGCCGGGCGCCGGCGTCGATGTGGTGGAACATCTCCTTCTGCCAGACCGCGCCGTTGCGGCCGGTGACGCACCGCTGTTCGATGATGCCGAGCAGCGGCTCCCGCCAGGCGGAGTCCATGCCCGACAGCTCCAGCCCCCGGTGGGCCAGCGGCAGCAGGCGGCGCAGGACCAGTTCCGGCACGGTCACCTCGCCCACGCCGGGCCAGTACAGGTGTGCCTCGATGCCGTGCCGGGCGGCGGTGTGCAGGTTGTCCTCGGCGACCGAGAAGGACATCCGCGACCACACCGGCCGCTCCTCCTCCACCAGGGCGCGGGTGAGCCCGTAGTAGAAGGCGCCGTTGGCGAGGGTGTCGGCGACGGTCGGGCCGGCCGGCAGGACCCGGTTCTCCACACGGACGTGCGGTTTGTCGTGGGCGACCGCGTAGACGGGCCGGTTCCAGCGGTAGATGGTGCCGTTGTGGAGGGTGAGTTCGCCCAGTTCCGGTATGTCGCCCCGGTCGAGGGTCTCGGCGGGGTCCTGCTCGTCGCACAGCGGCAGCAGCGCCGGGAAGTAGCGCAGGTTCTCCTCGAACAGGTCGAAGACGCTGTTGATCCAGCGCTCCCCGAACCACACCCGCGGTCTGACCCCCTGGGCCTTGATCTCCTGCGGCCGGGTGTCGGTGGCCTGTTCGAACAGGGGGATGCGGCTCTCGTGCCACAGCTCCTTGCCGAGCAGAAACGGCGAGTTGGCGGCCAGGGCGACCTGGACGCCGGCGATGGCCTGGGCGGCGTTCCAGTAGTCGGGGAACTCCTCCGGGGCGACCTGGAGGTGGAACTGCGTGCTGGTGCACGCCGCCTCCGGCGTGATGGTGTCCGCGTAGGTCCGCAGACGGTCGACCCCGTCCACCTCGATGTGCAGGTCCTCGCCCCGGGCCGCGAACACCTGGTCGTTGAGCAGCCGGTAGCGCGGGTTCTCCGACAGGGCCGCCTCGCCCACGTCGGACTGACGCAGCGTGGGCAGGGTGCCGACCATGATCAGATGGGCGCCGACCGACGCGGCGCGGTCCTCGGCGTGGTTCAGGGCGGCACGGATCTCGGTCTCCCAGGCGTCGGGACCGCCCGCCGTCAGCTGCCGGGGCGGGATGTTGATCTCCAGGTTGAACCGGCCCAGCTCGGTGGACCAGGCGGGGTCGGCGATCGCTTCGAGGGCGTCACTGTTGCGCATGGCGGGTTCGCCCCGGTCGTCGACCAGGTTCAGCTCGATCTCCAGGCCGACCTGGGGCCGCTCGGTCTCGAACCGGGACTCGCGCAGCATCTGCGCGAAGGCATCCAGGCACTCTTGCATCTTGATCCGGTACCGGCGGCGGTCCTCGCGGGTGAAGACCAGCGCCGGGACGTCCCGTCCCATCGGTCCTCCCGGGGCCTTCCTCGGACGCTCCTCCACCCCAGCGTCGCACCACCCGGCGCACCCCACCAGACGGGACGGGAACGGGGGCCCACCGCACCGTGTGCGGCGGACCCCCGTCGGTTCCGGTCCCGGTGGGGCTGATCAGGCCTTACAGCTTGCCGGAAGCGCGCACCGTGATCTTCGCGGAGGTCTTGCCGGCCGGCGAGGAACCGTAGCCCTCGATCTTGTCGACGACGTCCGTGCCCTCGACGACCTTGCCGAAGACGACGTGCTTGCCGTCCAGCCACGGGGTGGGCACCGTGGTGATGAAGAACTGCGAGCCGTTGGTGTTCGGCCCGGCGTTGGCCATCGACAGCAGGTACGGGCCGGTGTGCTTCAGCTGGAAGTTCTCGTCCGCGAACTTCTCGCCGTAGATGCTCTTGCCGCCGGTGCCGTTGCCGTTGGTGAAGTCACCGCCCTGCAGCATGAACTGCGGGATCACGCGGTGGAAGGGCGAGCCCGCGTAGCCGAAGCCGTGCTCGCCGGTGGCCAGCTCAATGAAGTTCTTGGCGGTCTTGGGGGTGACGTCCTCGAAGAGCTCGAAGACGATGCGGCCCGCGTCCTGATTGTCGATGTCGATGTCGAAGTAAACCTTGGAATTGCTCATCGCACCATTGTTACGTGTGACCCCCGGTGATGCCGAATCGGCTGCCCGTTCAGCGAGTGGCGAGCAGTCCGAGGGTGTCGATCACGCGGTTGGAGAAGCCCCACTCGTTGTCGTACCAGGCGACCACCTTGACGTGCCGGCCGTCCACGCGGGTCAGCGCCGAGTCGAAGATCGACGAGGCCGGGTTGCCGGTGATGTCCGAGGAGACCAGCGGGTCCTCCGAGTACTCCAGCACACCGGCGAGCGGTCCGTCGGCGGCGGCGCGGTAGGCGGCCAGGACGTCCTCGCGCGTCACGTCGCGGGCGACGGTCGTGTTCAGCTCGACGATCGAGCCCACCGGGACCGGCACGCGGATCGAGTCGCCCGAGAGCTTGCCGTCCAGTCCCGGCAGCACGAGGCCGATGGCCTTGGCGGCACCCGTCGTGGTCGGCACGATGTTCACCCCGGCGGCGCGGGCGCGGCGCGCGTCGCGGTGCGGGCCGTCCTGGAGGTTCTGCTCCTGCGTGTAGGCGTGCACCGTCGTCATGAAGCCGTGCTCGATGCCGGCCAGCTCGTCCAGGACGGCGGCCAGCGGTGCGAGGGCGTTGGTGGTGCAGGACGCGTTGGAGACGATCGTGTGCGCGGCCGGGTCGTAGGCGTCCGTGTTCACGCCGTAGGCGAGCGTCACGTCCGCACCGCTCGACGGGGCGCTGACCAGGACCTTGCGCGCGCCCGCGGTGAGGTGGGCGCGGGCCGCTTCGGCCGAGGTGAAACGACCGGTCGACTCCAGCACGATGTCGACGCCCAGCTCGGCCCAGGGCAGCCGGGCAGGCTCGCGCTCGGCGAGCACCTTGATGCGGTGCCCGTCCACGACCAGGGTGTCCCCGTCGACGGCCACCGGGCGGCCGAGCCGGCCCGCGGTCGAGTCGAAGGCGAGCAGGCGGGCGAGGGTGGCGGGCTCCGTGAGGTCGTTGACGGCGACGACCTCCAGCTTCGTGTCGCGCTCCAGCAGCGCCCGCAGCACGTTGCGCCCGATGCGGCCGAAGCCGTTGATGCCGATGCGAGTCATGAGTGGTGTGTCCCTTCGTTCGCCACCAGGTCCTTCCCCCTCAGGCTCGCCTACGCCGTCCGGGTGCGGCAGCGGCGCGAGAGCCACGGTTCGCAAGGATCCCGCCAGCCTCGCGGGGCGCGCGGCTACTCGCCCCGGGCGAAGGTGCGGCGGTACTCGCTGGGAGTGGTGCCGAGGATGCGCTGGAAGTGCAGCCGCAGGTTGGCGCCGGTGCCGAGACCGACGTCGGCGGCGATCTGCTCGACGCCGCGCTCCGAGCGTTCGAGCAGCTCGCGGGCCATGTCGATACGGGCACGCATGATCCACTGCATCGGTGTGTACCCGGTGTCCTCGACGAAGCGCCGGGAGAGGGTGCGCGCCGACACGGCCGCGTGCCTGGCCAGTGTCTCCAGGGTGAGCGGCTCGTCCAGCCGGCGCAGTGCCCACTCGCGGGTGGCGGCGAACCGCTCGCCCAGAGGCTCGGGCACGCTGCGCGGCACGTACTGGGCCTGACCGCCGCTGCGGTAGGGGGCCGCCACCAGGCGCCGGGCCGCGTGGTTGGACGCGGCCACCCCGAGGTCGCCGCGCAGGATGTGCAGGCACAGGTCGATGCCGGAGGCGGCGCCCGCCGAGGTCAGGACGCTGCCCTCGTCCACGAACAGCACGTTCTCGTCGACCCGTACGCGAGGATGCTTCGCCGCGAGGGCACGCGTGTAGTGCCAGTGCGTGGTGGCACGTCTGCCGTCGAGCAGGCCGGTGGCGGCCAGCGCGAAGGCGCCGGTGGAGATGGCGGCGAGCCGGGCGCCCCGGCCGTGGGCCGCCGTCAGCGCCCCGACGACGGCCGGCGGCGGGTCGTCGACGTCGGGCGACCGGTAACCGGGCAGGAAGACCACGTCGGCCCAGTCCAGGGCCTCCAGACCGTGGGCGACGTGGTACGACAGGCCGTCGCCGCCGGTCACCAGGCCCGGAGCCGCGCCGCACACCCGTACCTCGTACGGCATGCTCGCGCGCGTCGTGAAGACCTGCGCCGGGATGCCGACGTCGAGCGGTTTCGCCCCTTCGAGCACGAGGACGGCGACGCGGCGCAGGCGGGAGGACGACACGGCAGAAGCGTACGGGGAAGTACGGCGGTCAGCTCAGCCCGAGGACGTTCATCGTGTGCTCGGCCATGCGCCGCTCGCCGAGGGCGTTGGGGTGGACGGGCACGAGGCTGCCGCCGAAGAGCAGCGGTTCGATCCAGCGCGTACCGGGGGCCTCGCAGGCGTCGTGGCCGTCGGACACCTGGGAGAAGTCGACGTACGTGGCGCCGGTCTCCTCGGCGGCACGCCGGACCGCGTCGTTGAGGTGTGCCTGGATGTCCCGCAGGTAGGGCACGTCACCGGCGGCGACGGGCAGCTTCAGGAAGCAGGACGGGTCGGCGGTGGCCGGTGTGATCCACGGGTAGCCGAGGGCCGCCACCCGGGCGTGGGGCGCCCTGGCGCGGACATCACGCAGCGCGGTCCTGAGCGCGGGGTACGTGTTGGCCTCGATCTCGTCCTCGAAGGACGTGCCGTGCTTGTCCTTGCAGGGGCTGCCCTTTCCGCCGCTGAGGACGCCCGCCGTGCCGCAGGCCGTGATGGCGTTGATGAACGTGTTGTTGTCGTTGCCGCCGATGGTGAGCGTGACCAGGTCCGTGCCGGCGCTGAGCGCGTCCAGTTGGGGGGCTACGCCCGGGTACTGGGCCTGCGCGAAGTCGGCGGTCTGGGCGGCGCCGCAGGTGACGTCCTTGAGCCGGGCGCCCGTCGCATCCGCGATGACGTGGGGGTAGTTGGCCGTCGAGCGCAGACAGAGCAGGTTGGTGAGGTCGACGGGCAGGACGCCCGATCCGGCGCTGTAGCTGTCGCCGAGGGCCACGTAGTCGAGGGTGGCGGGCGCGGCGTGCGCGGTGGCGTCCGTGAGGCCGAGGGTGAGCGCGCCGACGGCGGCTGTTGTCGCGGCCATGACACGGCGGAGGACTTGCTTCGGCATGTGCTCTCTCTTCTTCGGGAGGGCGGAAGCGGGGTTACCGAGCGGTTCTACTTTGAAGTAATGTGCAGGGCTGTTGACTCGAAGTCAACGTTGTTGACCGAAGTTCTCCCAGATGTCGTGGCGTCTTCCGGGCGTCCTCGGGTACGGCCGATCGGGTTGATCCCGGGCCGGTCTCCCCCGAGGATCAGTGCATGCATCGTCTGATCATCACCGCGCTCCGGCTCGGGATCGCCGTCGCGATCCTGCTCGGTCTCTTCGGCCAGGTCGTCGTCATCCCCACGACAGCGGCCGACGAGGTCGACCGCTTCCCGCCCTACGAACCCTTCGCCGTGCCCTACGCGGCGGTGGCGATCGCCGGGGTCGCGTGCGTCCAGGTCGTGCTCGGCGCGGTGTGGATGCTGCTCGACCTGGTCGAACGCGACGCCGTCTTCACCCGCCGGGCGTTCCGGTGGGTCGACACCGTCATCTGGGCCGCGGTCGTGGCCACACTGCTGGCGTCGGGCACCGCCGTGCACCTGGCCGTGGCGGAGATCCCCTCCGACGACGACGGCATGCAGGTGCTGGGCGCGCTCGGCGCCGCCGTCGTTTGTGTCGGGGCCGGCGCGGCGTTCGCCATGCTCACCTTCGTCATGCGCGGCCTGCTGCACAAGGCGACCGCGCTGCGCGAGGCGATCGCGCTGCGCGGTGAGATCGCCGGGGCGGGCTGACGGCCCCTGCGCCGCGATGTCGCAGGACGGGTGACCGGACGGCGCTCCAGCGTGCGCCGGGGCTGTTTTAGAGTGACTTCCGCCAGTTCGCACGACGGACCTGTGAGGTACTCACCAGCCATGACGACCGAAACGTTTGAGTTCCAGGTAGAGGCGCGTCAGCTCCTGCAGCTGATGATTCACTCGGTCTACTCGAACAAGGATGTCTTCCTGCGCGAGCTCGTCTCCAACGCCTCCGACGCGCTGGACAAGCTGCGCCTCGCCGCCCTCCGGGACGACGTCCCCGGCGCCGATGTGAGCGACCTGCACATCGAGTTGGAGGTCGACAAGGACGCCCGCACGCTGACCGTGCGGGACAACGGCATCGGAATGTCGTACGACGAGGTCACCCGGCTGATCGGCACCATCGCCAACTCCGGTACCGCCAAGTTCCTCCAGGAACTGCGCGAGGCCCAGGACGGGGCCGGGGCCGACGGGCTCATCGGCCAGTTCGGCGTCGGCTTCTACTCGGCGTTCATGGTCGCGGACGAGGTCACCCTGGTCACCCGGCACGCCGGTGAGAGCGAGGGCACCCGCTGGACCTCCAAGGGCGAGGGAACCTACACCCTCGAACGGCTCGACGACGTCCCGCAGGGCACCACCGTCACCCTGCACCTCAAGCCGGCCGACGCCGAGAACCAGCTGCACGACTACACCTCCACCTGGAAGATCAAGGAGATCGTCAAGCGGTACTCGGACTTCATCACCTGGCCGGTCCGCCTGCTGCCGGAACCGGGTCAGGACGGCGACGGCGCCGAGGCCCGCGAGGCCGAGACGCTCAACTCGATGAAGGCCCTGTGGGCGCGCCCGCGCGACGAGGTGTCCGACGACGAGTACCACGAGCTGTACAAGCACATCGGCCACGACTGGCGCGACCCGCTGGAGACGATCCGGCTCCAGGCGGAGGGCACCTTCGAGTACCAGGCTCTGCTCTTCGTGCCCTCGCACGCCCCGCACGACCTGTTCACCCAGGGTTACCAGCGCGGCGTCCAGCTCTACGTGAAGCGCGTCTTCATCATGGACGACTGCGAGGAACTGCTGCCTCCCTACCTCCGTTTCGTCAAGGGCGTGGTCGACGCGCAGGACCTCTCGCTCAACGTCTCCCGCGAGATCCTCCAGCAGGACCGCCACATCCGCATGATCCAGCGCCGTCTGACGAAGAAGGTCCTCTCGACGGTCAAGGATCTCAGGACGTCGGCGCCGGACCGCTACGCCACGTTCTGGCGCGAGTTCGGCGCGGTGCTGAAGGAAGGCCTGGTCACCGACTCCGACAACCGGGACGCGATCCTCGCCGCCTGCTCGTTCGCCTCCACCCACGACGCCGCCGAGCCCACCTCGCTCAAGGACTACGTGGAGCGGATGAAGGACGGGCAGGACGACATCTACTACATGACGGGCGAGTCCCGTGCGGCCCTCGAGAACTCCCCGCACATGGAGGCGTTCCGGGCCAAGGGCGTCGAGGTCCTGCTGCTCACCGACGCCGTCGACGAGGTCTGGGTCGACGCGGTGGGGGAGTACGAGGGCAAGACGCTGCGCTCGGTGGCCAAGGGCGAGATCGACCTCTCCGGCACCGAGGACGACAAGAGCGACGCGGAGAAGGAGAAGCAGGGCGAGGAGTACGCCGGGCTGCTCGGCTGGATGACCGAGCACCTGGGCGAGGACGTCAAGGAGGTCCGCCTCTCCTCCCGCCTCACCGTCTCGCCCGCCTGCGTCGTCTCCGACGCGGGTGAGCTGACGCCGGCCCTGGAGAACATGTACCGGGCCATGGGGCAGGAGGTGCCCAGCGCCAAGCGCATCCTCGAACTCAACCCGGAGCACCAGCTGGTGAAGAGCCTGAACCGGGCCTGGACCGACCGGCGGGACCGCACGGAGCTCACGGAGACCGCCGAACTGCTGCACGCCCTCGCGGTGCTCGCCGAGGGCGGCCGGCCCAAGGAGCCCGCCCGGTTCGTGCAGCTGATGGCCGACCGCCTGGAGCGCACCCTGTAACCGTCCGGAAGGGCACGACTTCGGAAGGGGCACCACTCCGGAAGGGCACGACTCCGGAACGGCCCCGATGCCGCGCCGTCCGTCATCCGCATGGCGAGACGGCGTGGCATCCGGACCAGCACCTTCCGTATATTCGTACGCATGTATGCATCGGCTCCGCTGCTGTGCCTCGCGCTCTTCGCGTGCTCGGCGTGGTGCGTCGACGACGGCCTCTGTCGCCGCTGACCCTCCGGACCGGCCGCGCTCCCCGCGCCGCCGGTCCGTCCGCGTCCGCCGTCCCCGTGCACACCACCCCGGAGATTCTTCCGTGACCACCGCACCCCCGGCCGGGTCCGCCCCGGCCGCGCCGCCGCGCGCGTCCACCCCGCTGTTCGCTCCCTCGCCCACCTCCTCGCGACGTCCCGAGGCGCCGCCCCTGCCCCCGGTGCGGCGCACGCCGCTCGCGGTCTCCGGGCTGCTCGCCGCCGTCCTCACCGCGTACGTCTGGTCCGCGCACGGCGCCAAGCCCGGCGTGCTGCTCCTGCTGGGCCTCGGCCTGGGCGTCGCGCTGTTCCACTCCCGGTTCGGCTTCACCTCCGCCTGGCGGCAGCTGGTCGCCGTCGGCAACGGGGCCGGACTGCGGGCGCACGCCCTGCTCCTCGGCACCACGGCCACGCTGTTCGCGCTCGTCATCGGTACGGAGACCGGGCTGTTCGGCTCCCAGCCGGCGCCGTCCGCCGGGCCGATCGGCGTCGGCCTGTTCGCCGGTTCCGCCCTCTTCGCCATCGGCATGCAGCTCGGCGGGGCCTGCGCCTCGGGCACCCTCTTCGCGGTCGGCTCGGGGCAGACCTCGATCGTGCTGACACTCGGCGGCTTCGTCGCCGGCGCCACGCTGGCCGCCTGGCAGTTCGACCTGTGGAAGGACCTCCCCGCCTGGGAGCCCGTCGTGCTGTCCGAGCACATCGGCTGGTTCGGCTCCTGGGGCGTGACCATCGCCGCGCTGCTCGCCGTGGTGCTGGTCAGCCGGCGTGTCCAGGCCCGCCGCAACCCGCCGCCGCTGGGCGCCGTGCCCTCGGCGCGCAGGGCCGCCGTCCGCGCCGTCCGCGGGTCCTGGCCGCTCGCCGTCGGCGCCCTGGCGCTGGCCGTGCTCGGCGCGGGCGTCCTGCTGGTCTCCGGCGGCGCCTGGGGAGTCACCAGCGCCTTCAGCCTGTGGGGCTCGGAGCTGGTGGGCGCGCTCGGCGGCCACCCGGAGCACTGGACCTGGTGGCAGCGGCCCGGCAACGCCGAGATGCTGGCCGGCCCGGTGCTCGCCGACAAGACCAGCCTCACCGACATCGGCATCATGATCGGCGCGGCCGTCGCCGCCTCGCTCGGCGGCACCTGGGCGCTGCACCGGGGCATCCCCTGGCGCACCGCGGTCGCGGCCGTGCTCGGCGGCGTGCTGATGGGCGTCGGCGCCCGACTGGCGGGCGGCTGCAACATCGGCGCCTATCTGGCGGGCATCGCCTCGGGCAGCCTCAGCGGCTGGCTGTGGGGCGCCTTCGCGCTGGCCGGCACCTGGGTGGGCCTCAAGCTGCGTCCCCTGTTCGGCCTGGGCAACCCCAAGCCGGGCGACGGCGTCTGCTGACGGGGGATGCCCGTGCGGCGCAGGGGTCAGGCCTGTGCCGCACGGGCCGCTGAGGGTGCCGCTAGGGAGTGCCGCTTCCCTGCGGTGCGCGCCGCTCCGTCGCGGTGACCCGGGCGATGGCCTCCAGGGTCAGGGCCCGGCCGTGGGGCTCACGGGCCAGGGCGCGGTGCAGCGTCAGGCCCTCGATGAGGGCGTCGAGCTGGCGGGCCGTGTCCGGGTCGAAGTGCTTCTCCAGGTGGACGCGGCTGCGGCGCATCCATTCGTGGGTCAGCTCCCGGTAGGCGGGCCGGCGCGCGGCGAGCGTGTACAGCTCCTGGGTGAGCACCAGGTCGCGCTGGCTGTCCTCGGACAGCTCGTGCACGAGGTCGGCCACCGCCTCCCGGGCCTGGTCGCGGTCGGCGGCGGCGCCGAGGTGCTCGTCGAAGACCGCGACGATGTGGTCGGTGAAGCGGCCGAACGCCTCGCGCAGCAGCTGCTCGATGCCGCTGAAGTGGTACGTCATCGAGCCGAGCGGCACCCCCGCGCGCTGTGCGATCCTCCGGTGGGAGACGCGCGCGATGCCCTCCTCGGCGATCAGGTCGAGGGTGGCCGCGAGGATGCGTTCGCGCCGCTGCGGATCCGTGTGTCCGGTTGCCATGGGAGCAGACTTACACGTTCCGCACCGGCCGGGCAGGGTTGCCGACGGCCACGACGTTCGCCGGCACGTCCTTCGTGACCACCGCGCCCGCGCCGATCACGGCATTGTCCCCGATGGTCACGCCCGGCAGGACGATCGCGCCCCCGCCGAGCCAGACGTTGTCGCCGATGACGATGGGCCGGGCGGCCTCCAGCTTGTCCCGCCGCGGCCCGGGCTCCAGGGGGTGCGTCGGGGTCAGCAACTGGACGTTCGGGCCGATCTGGCAGTCCTCGCCGATGGTGATCGCCGCGACGTCCAGTGCCGTCAGGTTGTAGTTGACGAAGGTGCGCGCCCCGATGCTGATGTTGCTGCCGTAGTCGACGTACAACGGAGGCCGCACCTCTGCCCCGGCGCCCAGCGAGCCGAGCAGCTCGGCGAGGAGCGGCCGCGCGGCCCGCGCGTCCTCCGCATACGCCGCCTGGTAGCGGGCGGCCAGCCGCACGGCCTGCTGCTGCCGGCGGGCGATTTCGGGATCGTCGGCGATGTAGAGGTCGCCCGCCAGCATGCGTTCGAGGTTGGTGCGGGAGTCGCCCGCGAAGTGGTCCGTCGGCATGCGTCCGATCCTACCCGGAGAGCGTACGAACGTACACTCCGGCGCCCGTGTCGGCGGGTGGTCCGGCTCAGCCCCGCCGGGGCCGGAGCACTCCGCCGCACACGAGGACGAGCACCCCCGCGAGCGGCACCACCAGCAGGCCCACCCGCAGACTCGTCGCGTCGGCGACCAGACCCACGACCGGCGGCGAGAGCAGGAAGCCGAGCCGCATCAGCCAGGAGACGAGAGTCAGCCCCGACCCGGGCTTGAGTCCCGGCAACTCGTCGGCCTCGTGCATCGCCGCCGGTACCAGCGTCGCCACCCCGAACCCGGCCGCGGCGAACCCGAGGACCGTGCCGGGCACCGTCGGCACGGCCAGTGCCAGTCCCATGCCGACCGCGGCGACCAGGGCGCCGGAGCGGGCCACCGCGCGCTGGCCGAAGCGGTCGACGAGTCGGTCGCCGACGATCCGGCCGATGAACTGCGCGCCGACCAGGGCGACATACCCGGAGGCGGCCAGTGCGGCCGTCGCGTGGAGCGATTCGGAGAGGTAGAGGGTGGCCCAGGACATGCCCGCGTCCTCGACCAGGGTCCCGGCCGTGGCGATGAGGACGAGCGCGGCCAGCACCCAGCCGGTCCGCAGGCCCGTCGCCGAGGCCCGGGCCGGCGCAGGCCCCCGGTCCTCCGCGTCGGTCTCCCCGGCCGGTTCGGCATCGGTCTCGGGGCCCGGCAGGCAGTACCGCAGGGCGACGCAGGCCGCGACCGCGAACACCACGGCGGAGAACAGCAGGTGCGGGCCCCGCGCCACGCCGAGCGCGATCGCGGCGGCGGCCATGGAACCGCCGGTGACGGCGCCGATGGACCAGATGGCGTGGAAGGAGTTGATGATGGACCGCCCGTAACGGCGCTGCACCCGCAGCCCGTGGGCGTTCTGCGCGACGTCGGTGAACGCGTCCATCGCCCCCGCCAGGAACAGCGCCCCCGCGAACACCGCCACCGAGTCGGCGAGTCCGGCGGCGAGGATGCCCACCCCGGTCAGCAGCGTGCCGCCGACCGCCACCCGTGCCGAGCCGAACCGGCGCACCAGGATCCCGGCCGCGAGTCCGGCCGCGATGGCACCCGCCGGGAACGCCGCCACGGCCAGTCCGTAGGCGGCGTTCCCGACCCCGAGGTCCGCCTTGATCTGCGGATACCTCGGCAACAGGTTGGCGAACAGGGCCCCGTTGGTGAAGAACAGCACGGCGACGGCCAGGCGAGCTCGCCGATCGGCCGGGGCGGGCCGGCGCAGTACGGCAACAGTCATGCGCGGGAGCCTACCGCCGGGGCGTACGAACGTACACTCCTGCTCGTGCGCGGTGCCTCAGCCGAGCAGGTCGGCGACGAGCGCGGCGAACTCCTCGGGAGTGGCGAGCCGGATCCCGAGCTGCTCCGCCTTGGCCCGCTTCGAGCCCGCTCCCTCGCCCGCGACGACGAGCGTCGTGTTCTTGGAGACGCTGGAGGAGGAGCGCCCCCCGGCCCGCTCGACGAGTTCGTTCATCTCGTTGCGGCTGAGCCGCGCCAGGCTTCCGGTCATCGCGCCGGTGACCACCACCTTCATGCCCGCCAGCGGGCCGGTCCCGGCCGCGGCGGGCGTGGCCGCGTCCGCGCCGCCCGCGTCGGCGGCGGGGGGTGGGGTGGCGCCGGGCTCGGTCATGTTGACGCCGGCGGCGGCGAGCTTGTCGATGAGCGGGGCGAGTTCGGCGATCTCGGCGACGATGGACGGTGCCTTCTCCACCCCGATCCCGTCGACCCGCTGCATGGCCTCGGCGTCGGCGGCCCGGATGTGGTCCATGGTGGTGAAGTACCGGGCGATGCGCCGGGACATGGACCGGCCGGTGCCCCGGACACCCAGCGCGCACAGCACCCGGGACAGCGGCTGCTCCCTGGCCGTCGCGAGCGCGGCCAGCAGGTTGTCCGTACTGGTCTCGCCCATCCGCTCCAGGGCGAGCAACTGCTCCCGCCGGAGCGTGAACAGGTCGGCCAGGTCGGCGACCAGACCCGCCTCGACGAGCTGGACGACGCGGGTGGTGCCCAGGCCCTCGATGTCGAGCTGGTCGCGGCCGGCCGCGTAGGCGAGCGAGGCGACCAGGTGGCAGTTGCGGCCCTGCGCGCACCGCCACCGCTCCTCGCTCGTGTCGATGTCCGACCCGCAGCGCGGACACGCCTCGGGGAACACGATCGGCCGCTCCTCGCCCGTGCGCAGATGCGCCACCGGGGCCTCGATGCGCGGGATGACGTCACCGGCGCGGTGCACCATGACGTGGTCGCCCAGGCGCAGTCCGCGCCGGGTGATGTCGGCCGGGTTGTGCAGCGTGGCGTAGGTGATCGTGGAGCCCTCGATGACCACCGGTTCCAGGACGCCGCGCGGGGCGACGATGCCGGTACGTCCGACGTTCCACTCCACCTCCAGCAGCCGGGTGATCTTCTCGACGGCCGGGAGCTTGTACGCGATCGCCCACCGGGGCGCCCGTGAGCCGGACCCGGCGGCCCGCCGGTCGGCGGCGAGGTCGGCCTTGACGACGATTCCGTCGATGCCGAACGGCAGTTCCGCGCGGAGTGCGGCGATCTCCTGGACCCGGACGACGACCTGCTCGGGCGTCTCGACGACCACGTCCGGGACGGCGGTGCCGGCGCTGGTGTGCACGCCGAGTCCGGCCGCCGTCGACATCAGCTCGCTGTACGGCAGCTCCCCGAGCCGCTCGGCGAGCGCGGCGTCGGTGCCGGGCAGCGCCAGCAGGCCGTAGCCGAAGAACGTCATCGGCACCGTGTAGGCGCGCTCCTTCGCACGCAGGGTGCCCGCGGCGGCGTTGCGCGGGTTGGCGAAGGGCTGCCCGCCGTGCCGTATGCGCACCTCGTTGGCGTGCTCGAACTGGGCCGTCGTCATGAGGATCTCGCCGCGCACCTCGACGGTCACCGGCTCGGCCAGCGTCTCGGGAAGCCCTTCCACGGTGCCCATGGCGTGCGAGACGTCCTCGCCGGCCGTGCCGTCGCCCCGGGTGATCAGCCGGGTCAGGCGGCCCTCGTGGTAGCGGGCGGCCACCGCGAGGCCGTCCAGCTTGGGACCCACGCTGAACCGGGTGACCTCGCGGTCGATGCGCCGGGCCAGGGACGCCGTCCAGGCGGTGAACTCCTCCGGCGAGAACACGTTGTCCAGGCTGAGCATGGGCATCGTGTGCGGAACGTCGCCCTCGGCCGCACCACCGGCGACCTTCCCGGTGGGCGAGTCGGGCAGCACCTCGTCCGGGTGCTCGGCCTCCCACGCGGCGATCCCTCGCGCCAGCCGGTCGTACGCGTCGTCGTCCAGAGGCGAGGAGCCGCCCGCGTAATAGGCGGCGGCCGCGCGCGCGGCGTCCTCGACCGCCTGGGCGTAGGCGGTGGCGTCGACGATCACTGCTGCAGGAGTAGTCATGGACGGAATCATGCCGCCCACCACTGACAACGGGCCCCGCCCGCATGCCGGGACGGACCCCGCCGCGGGAATGGCGGGAAGTACGGCCGGCGTTGACACCTGTCATGCCCGACTCTTCCTCACGGTCCGCGGCCGGCCGCATGCCGCTCGCCGTCTACATCCTCGGCCTGTCCGTCTTCGCGCTCGGCACCAGCGAGTTCATGCTCTCCGGGCTGTTGCCGCCCATCGCCGACGACATGGACGTGTCCATCCCGCAAGCCGGGCTGCTGATATCGGCGTTCGCGATCGGCATGGTGGTCGGCGCGCCGCTGCTCGCCGTCGCCACCCTGCGGCTGCCGCGCAAGACCACACTCGTCGCCCTCATCTCGGTGTTCGGTCTGGGACAGGTCGCGGGGGCGCTCGCCACGAGCTACGAGGTCCTGTTCGTCTCTCGCGTGGTGAGCGCGCTCGCCTGTGCCGGCTTCTGGGCCGTGGGCGCGGCCGTGGCCATCGCCATGGTGCCGGTGACCGCGCGGGCCCGCGCGATGGCCGTGATGATCGGCGGACTGTCCATCGCCAACGTCCTCGGGGTGCCGGCCGGCGCCTTCCTCGGCGAGCACCTGGGCTGGCGGTCCGCGTTCTGGGCCGTGGGCGGCGCGTCCGCCGTCGCGCTCGTCGGCGTCGTGACCCTGATCCCCCGCATCCCGCTGCCCGAGCGGCGGCCCCGGCTGCGCGGCGAGCTGGCCATCTACCGGGACCGCCAGGTCTGGCTGTCCATCGTCGTGACCGCGCTCGCCGCCGGCGGCGTGTTCTGCGCCTTCTCCTACCTCGCGCCGCTGCTCACCGACGTGGCCGGACTGGCGGACGGGTGGGTCCCGACCGTGCTGGCGCTGTTCGGCGTGGGTGCGCTGATCGGCACGACGATCGGCGGCCGGGTCGCCGACGCGCACCTGTTCGGCGTGCTGCTCTCCGGCATCACCGCCTCGACGGTCCTGCTGGCCGCACTCGCGCTCTTCGCCTCCAGCCCCGCCGCCGTGATCGTCCTCTCGCTGCTGCTGGGCGTCTCCGCGTTCTACACGGCGCCCGCGCTCAACGCGCGCATGTTCAACGTCGCCGGAGCCGCGCCCACCCTCGCCGGCGCGACCACGACCGCCGCGTTCAACCTGGGCAACACCGGCGGCCCCTGGCTCGGCGGCACGGTGATCGACGCGGACTTCGGCTACGCCGCGACGGCCTGGGCCGGCGGGGCGATGACGCTGGTCGCGATCGCCTTCGTCGCCGTCTCCCTGCGGCTGCACGGCCGGTCGCGCATCGTGACGGGCGGCCTGGCCGCCGAGCCCGCGGCCTCGGACCGAACCCAGCGGGTGTGACGCCGGCCGGAACCCGGACGCTCACCGGGCGTTCGAACAGGACTGGCATGGGATCACGGGCCGGGGCGGGGTCGTAGCACGGAGGCAGTGCGCCGCGACATCATCTCGGAGGACGCCGGTTCGAATCCGGTCGCCCCGCCCCTCCGCCCGACGCACGTCCGGGTCCGGGCGCCTCCTCAAAGGGCCGCGGGCCCGGCGGCGGCCCTGGCACAGCGGTCGGCCAGCGCGGCGAACGCCTCCCTGAGCGCGGGCGGGCCGACTACCTCGACGTCCGAGTCGAAGAGGCAGAACGCGGCCGCGAGCGAGGGCCACGACCAGGAGCCCAGCGTGAGCCGGCAGCGGTCCGGGCCGAGTTCCTCGACGGTTCCGTCATCGGCGTGCGGGAAGACCGCGGAGGCGGGCAGGTGGAGCACGGCCTCGCCCCGGCAGGGCCAGTCCGGGGAGCCGTCGGAGCCGCGGAACCTGGCGGTCAGAAAGGCGGCCACGTCCTTGCCGGGCAGTTCACGGGGGACGAACCGGGGACCGGTGGGGGCGCGCGGAGTGATCCGGTCGGCGCGGAAGATCCGCCAGTCGTCGCGGTCCAGGTCCCAGGCCACCAGGTACCAGCGCCCGCCCCGGGCGACGAGATGGTGCGGCTCCACCCGGCGCCGGGGTGGCACGGCCTTGGGCCCGCCGTCCCCCGGGCGGGCCGGGGCGTGGTCGAAACGCACCACCTCGCGGGCGTGGACGGCGGCACTGAGCGCCATGAGGACACCGGTGTCCGCCTGGGGCGCGGACCGGGCGACGGAGGTGACGGGGAGGGCGTCGATCCGGTGCCTCAGCCGGGCGGGCATCACCTGACGCAGCGTGGCCAGGGCCCGTGCCGCACCGTCCTCGATGCCGGCGCCGGTGACTGCCGCCGTGCGCAGCGCGACGGCGAGCGCGACCGCCTGCTCGTCGTCGAAGAGCAGCGGGGGCAGCCGCGTTCCGGCGTCGAGCCGGTAGCCCCCGTCGGGTCCCTTCACCGCCAGGACGGGATACCCCAGCTCCCGGAGCCGGTCGACGTCGCGGCGCAGCGTGCGCGGGCTGACCTCCAGCCGCTCGGCCAGCACCGCGCCCGGCCAGTCCCGGCGGGCCTGGAGCAGCGAGAGCAGGGACAGCAGCCGGGCCGAGGTTTTTCGCATGCCCCCATGCTCCCGCGCATAGCGGCCACAACCTGACCGCTACCTCGAGCAGAGTGGGCGCAGCGGGGCCGAACCGGCCCCGCTGCCGGCCCGCTCCCGCGGGCCGTCGCGCAGTTCCGCACGTTCCGCGAGGCAAGGAGCCCGTCATGACCGCCAAAGCCGTGACCCACCTGAACTTCCGTGGTGACGCCCGCGAGGCACTCACCTTCTACCAGTCCGCGTTCGGCGGGGACGTGACGCTGGTGACCTACAAGGACGCAGGGAACGTCCAGGAGCCGGCCGAGGCCGACCAGGTGATGTTCGGCCAGGTCTCCACCGCCGACGGCCTGTGCGTGATGGCCTACGACGTGCCGTCCGCCTTGCCCTGGAACCAGGGGGAGAACGCCTTCTTCGTCTCCGTCCGGGGCGAGACGACGGAGGAGATCACCGCGTACTGGGGGAAGTTGTCCGACGGCGCGACCGTACTGCGGCCGCTGGGCGCCGCGCAGTGGGCACCGCTGTACGGCATGCTGCGGGACCGGTTCGGCGTCACCTGGGTCCTCGACGTGGTGAGCGAGTACACCGCGTGAGCGTGCTCGACGCCCGGTCGCTGAACCGCGCGGCGCTCGCCCGGCAGTTGCTGCTCGACCGTTCGGACCTCCCGGTCCCGGACGCCGTCGCGCACCTCGGCGGCCTGCAGGCACAGGAACCGCAGGAACCGTTCGTGGGACTGTGGTCGCGGCTGCGCGACTTCGCCCCGCAGGCGCTCGACGACGCGCTGACCGGGCGCCGGGTGGTGCGCACCCACCTGATGCGCCGCACCGTCCACCTCGTCACCGCCGAGGACGTCCTGGCCTGGCGTTCCCGCCACGACGCCATGCTGCGCGGACGCGTCCTCGGCACCTACCGCCGCGAGCTCGAAGGAGTCGACCTCGACGAACTCGCGGCGGCGGGCCGAGCGGTCCTGGCCGACGGCGAACCCCGTTCCATGGGCGCGCTCGCCCGGGCCGTGGCGGAGCGGTGGCCCGCGGTGGGGTCGCGGCCGCTGGGGGAGATGCTGGTCGCCGCGCTGATCCCGACGGTGCAACTGCCGCCGCGCGGGCTCTGGCGGGCCAAGGCCCCCGTCCGCAACGCCCCGGTCGCGGCCTGGCTGGGCCGCGAGGTCGACCCGCCGGCCCCGCCGGGCACCGATCCGGTCGGGGAGGCACTGGTACGGCGCTACCTCGCCGCCTTCGGACCGGCCGCCTCGGCGGACCTGCGCGCCTGGTGCGGGCTCGCGGGGCTGCCCGCCGCCGTCGCCGCCGTACGCGGGGAGCTGGTCACCTTCCGCGACGAGCGCGGCAGGGAGCTCCTCGACCTCCCCGACGCACCGCGACCCGATCCCGGCACCCCCGCTCCGGCGCGGTTCCTGCCGGCGTTCGACAACGCGGTCCTCGGCTATCAGGACCGCGGCCGCGTCATCGACGACGCGCACCGCGGTCTGTCGGTCACCGGCGCCCGTTTCGTCCTCGTCGACGGCCGGGTCGGCGCGACCTGGACCGTGGAGGACGGCACGGTGGCCGTCACCCCGTTGCGCCGGCTCACCCGGCCGGAGCGCACCGAGGTCGCCGAGGAGGGGCGAGCCCTGGCGTCGTTCCTCACCGAAGGGGAGAGCGACCGGGTCCGGGTCGGGACGGCACCGCCCTGATCCGGGGGCGGCTCGAGACGGCCGGCCCCGGCCGGGTCAGGTGCCCGCGACGACGTCGGCGACCACGCAGCTGACGTTGTCCGGGCCGCCGGCCCCGTTGGCGAGGGCGACCAGTTCCCGCACGGCCCGCTCGGGTTCCGGGGCGCCGGTGAGCACCCGCTGGATCTCTCCGTCCGGCACCACCGTCGGCAGCCCGTCGGAGCAGAGCAGGTAGCGGTCCCCGTCCCTCGCGTCGTGCAGGCGCAGGTCGGCGGTGGCGTCGGCGCCCCTGCCCAGGGCCCGCACCAGCATCGACCGCTGGGGATGGGAGGCGGCCTCCTCCGGGGAGATGCGTCCTTCGTCGATCATCGTCTGCACCACGGTGTGGTCGTGCGTGATCCGGAACAGCTCGCCGTCGCGCAGCAGGTAGACGCGGCAGTCGCCGATGTGGACGAGGGCCAGTTGCGACCCGGTCCAGAGCATCGCGGTGAGCGTCGTTCCGGTCCCCTCGGTGGCGGCACCGGTCCGGACGGCGCCGTGCACCGCCTGTTCGGCCTCCTCGACGGCGTCCGCCAGGACGTCGAGGAGCCCGCCCGCCGGAATGCCGTCCGCCTCCAGGTACTTGAGTGCCTCGACGGCGGCCGCGCTCGCCGGGGCGCCGCCGTCGCCGAATCCGTCGGCGACGGCGAGCAGACGGGACCCGGCGTACGCGGTGTCCTGGTTGGCCTCGCGGACCAGGCCCACGTCGGTACCGGCGGCGTAACGGATGCTCAAGGGGCTCGCGGTGGCTGTCATGGCGGGGTCCTCCCGTTCCAGATGACCGACGAGGAAGGCGACCAGGTCGCGCCGTGCGGCGAAGTCGGCCTCGGCCCGCGCCCAGAAAGCGCGGATCTCCCGAGCCGCGTCCCCCGCGTCCAGCGAGCACACGTGCCGGATGCGGACCAGGGGCATGCCCAGCCGCCGCAGCCAGGCGACGAGCCGGGCCCGCTCCACCTGGTCCGGCGCGTAGCGGCGGTAGCCGGTGACCGGGTCGACGTGGGCGGGCGGGAGCAGCCCCAGCTCGTCGTAGAGACGCAGCGCCTTCGGCGAGAGCCGGGAGGCCTTCGCGAACGCCCCTATGGTCAGCAGTCCCATGCCCACTCCTCCTCGTACCGGGCGGGTCGCCCGGTGACACCGATGCTGTGGCCTGCCCCAAGGTGAAGGTCAACCACCGCCCTGCCGTCAGCCCGTCGGCCGCCGTCCGGCACGAGACGTGTGACGTCGACCGAGCCCTTGCCGGTTCGCGGCTCGGGAACGGCCGTCCACAGCGCGGCCAGCGCGGCGAAGGCGGCGACGAGGGCGACCGCCCCGGTACGGCCCTTCGCCCAGCGGGCCCGGAACCGGACCGGGTCCTCCACCAGGACCTTGGAGATGTGGGCGAGTGCCACCGACACGGCGAGCAGCACGAGCGTCCGAGGCGCACCCTCGAGACCGAGCCGTTCCTCGCCGAGCAGCAGGTACACCGGCCAGTGCCACAGATACAGGCTGTACGAGACCGTGCCGAGCCGGCTCAGGGGAGCGGCGCCGAGGAAGCGGCCGACCGGACTGCGGGGGGCCCGGGCGAGGCAGGCGACGAGGAGGGCGGAGGCGAGGGCGTGGAGGAAGAGCCCGCCGTGGAAGAGGGACGGGGAGTCCTGTCCGTCGGCCGCGCCCCAGTACGCCCCGATGGCGGCCGCCAGGACCAGGCTGCACCGGCCGGCCGCGCGTCGGCCGGCGCGGGACACAGACGCGTGGCCGGCTCGGTGGCCGCCAGCGCTCCGAGGAGGAGGGAGAACGCGCGGGTGTCGGTGCCCTCGTAGGCCCGGGTGGTGTCGGCCGGGGCGGTGAGCGCGATCATCAGGACGAGGGACACCGCGGCTCCGGCCGCCCGCGTCCGGCGTCCAGCGGCCCGGCACCGAGGCGAGCACCGTGCGCCTGTACTTCGCCGGCCCCTACGGCACCCGCCCCGTCACCCGGCCGACGGACGCACCTCTCGGCCCCCGGCAGGCGCTCGGCCTCCTCCTGGACGGTCCCACCCCCGCGGAGCGCGAGAGTGGTCTGACGACACACGTGGAGCCCGAGGTGGCCGGACGGCTCAACGCCACCGCGGGCGACGGAGCCGTCGACGTCGTCGTGCCGGTCCAGGTCAGCAGCGGTGAACTGGACGTGACCGCGGTCAGCCAGCTGGTCTGCACCGCGGCCCACGCCGACGTCCCGGGCGGCCTTCCCGCCACCGAGGTCGACGTCCGGATCCACGAGAACGGGACCGTCTCCACCAGGCCCTGGACTCTGCGCTGCGGCCCGGGGGGGCAACGCCGCGCCCGTCACCGGCTGACCGACGTCGGCTGCCCGTGGCAACGAAATGCGGAGTACACCCATCTTCGTCGCCTACGCCCGGGGGAGCGGGGCTCGGTGGCCCACTACATCGGACGCAGTACGCCAGTCCAGACCCAGGGTCGGATCAATCGCCCCGAACCCCGGGCGAGCATGGACGTGTACCCCGGTCAGCGCCTTCGCCCTCCCCCCATGTGCCGGGACTTCGTCCTGCCCGCAACCCGACGGATTGGTCCAAAAGGTGGCTACGTTTCTCTATCGACTCGGCCGGAGGGCGTTCCGGCGCCGCGGCCTCGTCGCCCTGCTGTGGGTGGCCATACTCGTGGGCGCCGGCGCGGCCTCGTCCGTCGCGCCCGCCCCGCCCGAAGACTCCTTCTCCATGCCGGGCACCGAGTCGCAGAAAGCGTTCGACCTGCTCGACGAGCAGTTCCCGGCCGCCGGCGCCGAGGGCGCGACCGCGCGTGTGGTGATCCGCGCTCCCGAGGGCGGAAAGATCTCCGACCCGGCCGGCAAGGAGCGGGTCGAGGAGCTGGTGACGGCGCTCGGCGCGGGCCCGCAGGTCTCCTCGGTGGACGACCCGTTCAAGGCGAACGCCGTCAGCGAGGACGGCACCACCGCGTACGCCTCCGTGACCTACGAGGTCAACGCGATGGAGCTGACCGACGAGGCCCGGGACGCCCTCACCGCCGCCACCGACGAGGCCCGTGAGGGCGGGTACACCGTCGAGACCGGCGGCGACGCGGTCGTGGCCGAGACGGAGATGGGCGGCACCGCCGAACTCATCGGCATCGGGGTCGCCGCGGTCGTGCTCCTGCTGACCTTCGGCTCACTGGTCGCGGCGGGCATGCCGCTGCTCTCGGCGATCATCGGTGTCGGCATCGGCATCTCCGCCATCGGGGCGCTGGGCAGCACGCTGGAGCTGTCCGCCACCACCTCCACCCTCGCCATGATGATCGGCCTCGCGGTCGCCATCGACTACGCCCTGTTCATCGTCTCCCGCTACCGGGCGGAGATAGCCGAGGGCCGGGCGCCCGAGGAAGCGGCGGGTCGCGCGGTCGGCACCGCGGGCTCCGCGGTCGTCTTCGCCGGACTGACCGTCGTCGTGGCCCTGGCGGGTCTCGCGATCGTCAACATCCCGATCCTCACCAAGATGGGCCTGGCCGCCGCGGGCACCGTCGGCATCGCCGTGCTGATCGCCCTCACCCTCACCCCGGCACTGCTCGGCTTCGCCGGCAAGCGGGCGCTGAGCCGCAAGGACCGCAAGGCGTCCGCCGGGGCGCGGGCCGCGGCCGGCAAGCCCAAGCTGGGCACGCGCTGGGCCCGCTTCGTGCAGCGGCGCCCGGTCACCGTACTGCTGACCGCGGTCCTCGGCCTCGGCGTGATCGCCGTACCGGCCGCGGGCATGCAGCTGGGCCTGCCCGACGAAGGCAGTTCGGCCCCCGACACCACCCAGCGCAAGGCCTACGACATGCTGTCCGAGTCCTTCGGCGCCGGGTTCAACGGTCCGTTCATGATCGCCGTCGACGCGCGCGACGCGGACGACCCGAAGGCCGCCGCCGAGACCGTGGGCGAGAGGATCACCGACCTGGGGAAGGCCGCCGCGGTCACCCCGGCCACCTTCAACGAGGAGGGCGACACCGCGGTCCTCACCGTGGTGCCCAGGACCGGCCCGAGCGACGCCGCCACCGAATCACTGGTGCACGACATCCGCTCGCTGTCCGGCGGGATCAAGGCCGACACCGGCGCGACCATGCTGGTCACCGGCGCGACCGCGATGACGATCGACTTCTCCCAGACCCTGGACGACGCGCTCATCCCCTACCTGGCCCTGGTCGTCGGCCTCGCCTTCCTGCTCCTGATGCTGGTGTTCCGCTCCGTCCTCGTCCCGCTCAAGGCGGCCCTGGGCTTCCTGCTCTCGGTGGCCGCGGCACTCGGCGCGGTGGTCGCGGTCTTCCAGTGGGGCTGGCTCGCCGACGTGTTCGGCGTGGACCAGCCGGGCCCGATCATGTCGATGATGCCCATCTTCATGATCGGCGTGGTCTTCGGCCTGGCCATGGACTACGAGGTCTTCCTGGTCACCCGCATGCGGGAGGCGTACGTCCACGGGCAGTCTGCCGGCGAGTCCGTCACCACGGGCTTCACCCACGGCGGCCGGGTGGTCGCGGCGGCCGCGATCATCATGATCAGCGTCTTCTCCGGCTTCATCCTGGAGAACGACGCCATGATCAAGATGATGGGTTTCGGCCTTGCGATCGCGGTCCTCTTCGACGCCTTCGTGGTCCGCATGGCCATCGTCCCGGCCGTGCTCGCCCTGCTCGGCACCAAGGCGTGGTGGCTGCCCAAGTGGCTGGACCGCATCCTGCCCAACGTCGACGTCGAGGGCGAGAAGCTCCACCGGGAGCTCGGCGACACCACCGTGCCCCCGGAGCCCACCCGCGAGCCGGAGACGGCCGGAGTCTGACACGTCCGGCACCTCGCCCGCGGCCCCGGTGACCTGGAACCCCAGGCCACCGGGGCCTTCGCGCTAGAGGTCCGCCACGGCGTCGGCGAGCGCCCGGTCGAGGACGGCCACGCCGCGGGCGATCTCGTCGTCGCTCGCGGTCAGCGGGGGCGCGATACGGAAGATGCCGCCCATCCCCGGGAGCTGGACGATGTTCATGTGCAGCCCCAGCTCGAAGCAGCGCCGGGTGACGGCGGCCCCGAGACGGTCGGCGCCGCCCTCGCCCAGTACCTGGTCCCCGACCAGTTCCATGCCCAGCAGCAGCCCCCGGCCGCGGACGTCACCGACGACGTCGTGGCGGACGGCCAGCTTGTCGAGGCCCTCGCGCAGCGCCGTGCCGAGCTCCCGCGCGCGCTCGTCCAGCCGGTCGCGGACCAGGACGTCGAGAACGGTGTTGCCCACGGCGGCCGGCAGCGGGTCGTTGACGTGGGTGGTGAAGAACAGGAAACCGCGCTCGTGCGCCCGCTGTTCGATCTCCGCGCTGGTCAGCACCGCGGCCAGCGGCAGCCCCGCGCCGAGCGTCTTGGACAGCACGAGGATGTCCGGGACGACCCCCTCGTACTCGAAGGCGTACCAGTCGCCGGTGCGGCACAGCCCGGTCTGCGCCTCGTCCAGGATCAGCAGCATGCCGCGCTCGCGGCACTTGTCCGCCAGCGCGGCGAGATAGCCCGGGGGAAGTTCGACCACGCCGCCCGAGGACAGGATCGGCTCGACCAGGCACGCGGCCAGACTGCCGACCGACTGGGCGTCGATCATCTCGAAGCCCAGGTCCAGCTGGCGGCGCCAGTCCAGTTCGCCGTCCGAGCCGACGACGGAGGGGTGGTGGCGGTCCGGCACCGGCAGCGCGAAGTTGCCCGGCGCGGCGGGGCCGTAGCCCTTGCGGCCGGCGCTGTAGGTGGCGTTCGCGGCGGCCTGCGTCATGCCGTGCCAGGACCGGGCGAAGGAGACGATCTCGTGGCGGCCGGTGACGAGCTTCGCCATCCGCACCGCGGCCTCGTTCGCCTCCGCCCCGGTGGTCAGCAGCAGCGCCTTCTCCAGCGGCTCGGGCACGGTGCCGGCCAGCCGGCGGGCCAGCTCGACCACCGGTCGGCTGAGCATCCCGCTGTGCAGGTGGTCGAGGTGGGCGACCTGCTCGCGCACCGTCGAGACGACCGCCGGATGGGAGTGCCCGAGGATGGCACTCATCTGGCCCGACGTGAAGTCGAGGAGCTCACGGCCGCTCTCGGTGAACACGGAGGTGCCCGCCGCGCGGACGACGACCTCCGGCGAGAAGGGTGCGTGGCCGGAGTAGCGGATCAGGTGGCGCCCCGGGTCGGCGCCGGGAGTCTCGGAAGGCATGGGACCGACGGTAGGGACGGTGTGCTGCGCGTGTCCATCGCACGGAGTCGATGCCGCTGTACGGCAAAACCGTACAGAGCGAGGGTGAGTCGTCGTACCATCGCCGCGTGCTCAACTCCGGACGACTGCACCTGCTCAGCCGGCTCGACACGCTCGGAACCGTCCGCGCGGTCGCCGACACCCTGCACCTGAGCGCGTCCACGGTCTCCCAGCAACTGGCGGTCCTCGAGACGGAGACCCGGTGCCGGCTGATCGAGCGGACGGGACGGCGGGTGCGGCTGACACCGGCGGGGCTCCTGCTGGCCCGCAGGGGCCGGGAGATCCTCGACCGGATGGCCGACGTCGAGGCAGAACTGCGCGCCCTGAACGACGAGCCCATCGGCACCGTCCGGCTCGGCGTGTTCCAGAGCGCGATCTACAGCCTCGCCGTCCCCGCGGCGAACCGCCTGGCCACCACCCACCCCCACCTGCACCTCGAACTGGTCGAGATGGAACCGCACGAAAGCGGCCCCGCCCTGCGCTCGGGCGACGCGGACGTCATCGTCACCACCACCGACTACGCCGGCCTGACCCCGGGCGCGGACCTGGAGGTCATGTCGCTGGGCAGCGACCCGGTCGTGCTCGTGCTGCCGCAGGGGCATCCGCTGGCCTCCCGCACCGCGGTGGACCTCGCGGCGTGCAAGGAGGAGACCTGGGCCTGCGACCGGCCGCAGTCGTACATGGCGGACCTGACGCTGCGGCTGTGCCGCGAGGCCGGGTTCGAACCCCGGGTGGCCTGCCGGTTCAGCAACTACCTCATGCTGTTGCGGCACGTCGAGACGGCGGGGTCGGTGGCGCTGCTGCCCGCCCTCGCCGTCACGGCCGACCACGCCGTCGTCACCCGGCGGCTGAGCCCGCCCGTGCACCGCAACGTCGCCGTCGTGGTGCGGCGCGGAGCCCCGCAGCGCGCGGCGGTGAACGCGGTCATCGCCGCACTGCGCGACCACCCGGAGATCGAGGCCCTGGCCGCCCCGGACCCGGCCCGCGACCACGGGGACGGCGACCACCGCCCCTGAGGAGCGGCCCGCGGTCAGGAGCCGACGGTCGCGGAATCCTCGGCGCCGGTCTCGCCGGCCGGCCGGAACTCGACGGCCACGACGCCGTCCACGCCCCGGCAGTGCTCTTCGAGGAGCGGGGCGGACACCTCGTCCGGAAGCCGGCCGCTGAGCACGACGTGACCGTGTGTCACATCCACCTGCACCGACGAGGGCGCCAGGCCCAGCGCCTTCACCAGGGCCTCCTCGATGATCTCGGTGCGGATCGCGCGGTCCGTGCGCAGGAAGACCCGCAGCAGGTCGCTTCTGCTGACGACCCCGGCCAGCCGCCCGTCCTCGTCGACGACCAGCAGCCGCTTGATGCGGTGCCGTGCCATCACCCGCGCGGCGTCCACGACGCTCCAGCTCTCCCGGGCGCACACGGCGGGCGAGGTCATGAGCCCGGCCGCGTCCGTGGCGCCGGCCTTGCCCGCCGACGCGCGGGACCACTCGGCGTGCTCGCGGGAACCGTCGGGCTCCCCGCCCCACATCTTCTGCAGCAGGTCCGCCTCCGACACCACTCCCACGGGACGGTTCTCCCCGTCGACCACCGGCACCGCCGTGATGTCGTATTCCAGCAGCAGATGAGCGATCTCCTTGAACGGTGTGCCGCGCTGCACGCGCACCACGGCGTCGCTCATCAGATCGCGCACCCTCTGGTGTTTCATCGAGCGTCTTCCCCTCCGCTGCCCGTCCGCGCGGACCGGCGTTCGTCCTTCTTGTCCGTGAAAACGATCGATCGGCCCTCGGAGTGCCCCGCCGCGCCGCGGGGACCGACGAGGAGCAGGGCGATGTCGTCGCCCGGAGCGGGCGCGTGCCGGATGAGGGTGTGGGCCATGGCGTCGAGATCGCCGGGGTCGCCGTGCTCCAGGAGCCCGGCGAGAGCCGCGATCGCGTCGTCGAGGTCGACTCCGGGCGCCTCGACGAGCCCGTCGGTGTAGAGGGCGAGCACACAACCGGGCGGCAGGGGGAACTCCAGCGAGGGGTACACCGTCTCCGGCTCGATGCCCAGCAGCAGACCTGGCGGGACCCGCAGGGCCTCGACGCGCCCGTCTGCGTGGCGCAGCAGGGGAGGGGGATGCCCGGCGAGGGCCACGCAGGCACGGTGGGTGGCGAGGTCGAGGTGGACGTAGGCGCAGCTGGTGAAGAGACCGGGGTCGAGATCGGTGAGCAGGCGGTTGGTGCGGGCCAGCACGTCGCCCGGGGGCGCGCCCACGGTGGCGTGCGCGTGCACGGCGGTGCGGACCTGACCCATGAGGGCCGCCGCGTCCACGTTGTGGCCCTGCACGTCGCCGATGGTGACGGCGGCGGTGTGCTCGTCGAGACGGATGACGTCGTAGAAGTCGCCGCCGATGCCCAGTCCCCGGGCCGCCGGGAGGTAGCAGGCGGCGACGTCCAGCCCCGCCACGCGCGGGAGGGTGTGGGGCAGCAGGGCGGACTGCAGACGGTGGGCGAGATGGTGCTTGGCGTCGTAGAGCCGGGCGCGGTCCAGGGCCTGCCCCACCAGACCTGCCAGCGACGTGAGGGCGGCCCGTTCGCCGGGCGGGAAGACGTGGGGCCGCCGGTAGGAGAGCAGGAGGGAGCCGATGGGCCGGCCGGAGGCGATCAGCGGGAGTACGGCCCAGGCGGCCATCCCGTCCTCGTGCGTCATGGCGGGATAGGCCGCCTGGAGCTCCTCGAACGTCGGCCAGAAACCGGGGACCCCCGTCGCCATGACGTCGGCGCCGGGGATGGCCGAGGACAGGGGGATGCCGTCGAACTGCTTCAGCAGCTCCGGGCGGTAGCCCCGCTGCCCGACGATCCGCAGGTGGCCTTCCTCCGGGACCATCACCACCATGCCCTGCGCGCCCAGTGCGGGCATCAGCTGGTCGGCGGTCTGCTCGACCACGTCCGGCACGCTCACGGCCTCGGTCAGGGTGGAGGCCAGGTGCATCAGGTGGTACAGCACCGTGGCGCGGCTGGGCCCCGAGGTCTGCACCGACCGGGCCGGGGGCGCGTCCGTGTCCGGGCCGCCGGGGGTGATGCGGACGCTCAGCCCGCTGGCGTCCGGGTACAGCTCGAAGGTCAGCCACGTCTTCGGCGGGCGCAGCACCGTGAAGGCCTGCGGCCTGCGGCTGACCAGCGCGGCCCGGTAGCGGTCCTCCACGTGGGGCACGTCCATCCAGGGCAGCGCCTCCCACGGCAGCGCGCCCATCAGCAGGGACCGGTCGACGCCGAGCAGCTCGGCCGCCCCCGGGGTGACGAGGGTCAGGCGTCCGTCGAGGCCCAGCGCGCACGAACCGCCCGGCAGGCGGTCCACGAACGCGGACAGCGCGGACGCCTCGACGGGGGAGGACGGGCGCGGGGCCGGCGGCGGCAGGGTCCGGGGGCGGTCCGGCGGCAGCGGCTCGCCCCGGTCGAGGGCCCGCTCCAGGCTGTCGTACAGGCGGGCGCAGCCCGCCCGGACGGCGTCCTGCTCACCGCTGCTCAGCCGGCCCGGATGACTCCCGGCCCACAGCAGCACCAGCCCGCCCCGGACGGTGGGCCCCGAGGCCAGTGGTGCGGCCGCCAGCCCGAACTCGTACGGCAGGACGAGCGCCAGCCGCGGATACCGGCGGGCCATCTCCTCCCGGCCGCCGGCCCACACCAGGCGGCGTTCGCGCACCGCGTCCGCGACGGGCATGGGGTCCTTCAGCCCGACCCGGCGCCACGGAGCGGCCATCTCCTGCGGGACCCCCGTGATCAGGACCTGCCACACGGCGTCCTCGCCCGGCGGCAGTACGTACAGGATTCCTCCGTACGCACCGCTCGCCCGCACCACCGCGGCCATCGCGGAGTCCATCAGCCGTCCGCCCGCGTCCGTGCCGACAGGTCTGCCCGACGCCGGCCACCCCGAACATCGCCCATATCTGGACACTACGCCCGTACCGCAGTGACGGCATGCGAGGCAGCGGCGGGCGGGGAGCGACCGCTCTCGCTCAGTCCCGGCCGTCGTGCCCCCGGGACCTGCGCTCGACATACAGCCGGCCGTCCGACGGTCCGGTCCACTCCAGCCGTACGACACCGGGCACGGCGGACTCGGCGACGCGTGAGGCGTCGGACCAGTAGCCGGCGGCGGGGTTGAGGAAGTACGTCGCCCACAGGCCGCCCCGGTGATCGACGAAGAAGTTGTTGTGCCCGGCGCCGACCCCCGCGGTGTACCGCTTCGAGTAGGGGCCCTCGAACCGGTCGGCCACGGCGACGATCGCGTCGTACTGGTACTGCACCCGTCCGGCCGCGGGCACGTCGTAGGCCTGGCGGACGGTGCCGTCGGCGTTGACGGAGGTCCGGTCCCAGACGGCGTGGACGAGGTGGTACTTGCCCCGGTACTTGAACACGTAGGCGCCCTCGAGATACGGCTCGGGCGAGTACGGCGTCTGCCGGAACCGGGGCAGGTCCGTCGTCGTGACGATGTCCTCCATGTCGTCCCGGAACTTCGCGTACAGGTCGTTGTGCAGCACGAGCCACGCGTCGTCGCCCTCGGTGAACAGGCCGCCGTCGATGTGGTGGTAGGCGCCCGGCTCGATGAACTTCGGACCCCCGATGAACGAGTCGCCGAAGGGCTTCTCCAGGTTCCCCTCGATCAGGCGGTACGGGCCCTCGACCCCGCCCTCGCTCACCAGCATGAACGAGCCGACCTTGCGGGAGTGGTCGCCCATGCACGCCACGATGTACCAGGTGCCGCGGAAGTGGTGCAGTTCAGGCGCCCAGGCCTGGCCGCGCTTGCCGAACCGCTCGTCGTGCCAGTACTCCTGCCAGGGCGCGACGACCGTCCGGCCGGGCCGGTTCTCCCCGGCGAACTCGGGCGACCACACCTTGCCCCGCTCGGCGCCGGGCCGGATGCCGGTGGTGTCCGCCAGCCGCCACGGGCCCTCGAGAGAGGGGGCCAGCCACACGAAGATGCCGTCGTTCCACGGGCCCGCGGCGTCGAGTCCGGGCACCCGGGAGGTGCCCGTGGCGACGTACACCGGACGGCCGTCGACGACGAAGCAGTTCACGTAGGTGTCGCGCATCCACACCGTGCCGCGCTCCTCGTCCCGGGGGCGCAACTCCAGCGGCAGGACGAACGAGTTGTCCTCGCGCGGCCACAGGTCCACCCGGGTGTCCGCGACGCCGTACGGCTCGGGATCGGGCCAGTTGCGCGGGTGGCGCCGTGGCGCCCCGGCCGCGGGAGAGGTGGCGGGGCCGGCGGCCGGAGCCGCCTGTGCGGCGCTCGCGGGCAGGGCGAAGGCCGCCCCCGCGCCGGCCGCGCCGGCCAGCAGGGATCGCCGGTGGAGTCCGTACTCGGCATCGGTCATCAGTCGGGTTCTCCTTCGTCGTCCCCGTCCGGGAACCGAGGGGCGGCGCACGAGCCGCGCGACGGGGGCATGGCGCACAGCATGCGAACGCCCGCGCATTTACGTCAACAGTGCGGACGAATAATCCAGTCCGAGCCCGCTCACCCATAGCCGCTCCCATCAGGTGCGGCGCAGGCATTGTGAACGCTTCATTGCATCTTTCCGTCGGAGTGTTGACGGAATAATCGAGCCTCCCTACCTTGACCGGCATGCAGATGCCCAGCGGAGTGCACGCACTGGTCCGGCGGACCCACGAAGAGCGCGTGATGCGTGCGCTGCAGGAGAACGGCGCCATGAGCCGCGGCGAGATCGCCCGGGTCGTGGGCCTGTCGCGCACCACCCTGTCCGAGATCACCGGCACCCTCCTGCAACGGGGCGCCATCGTCGTCGTGGACACCGACGCCTCCCGGCGCGAGGGCAGCGGGCGGCCGGCCGAACGGCTGGCGCTCGACCCCGCCTCCGCGCAGTTCATGGGCGTCGACTTCGGACACCGGCGGGTCCACGTCGTCGTCGCCGACGCCTCGCACGAGATCATGGTCTCGGGCTCCGTCCGCTACGAGGACACCGCCACCTGGAAGACCCGGACCGAGCTGGCCCTGGAACTCGTCGACCGGCTGAGCGGCGAGGCAGGCGTCCACTACGGGGCGCTGCAGGGCATCGGCATCGGCGTGCCCGGCCCCTACCCGGCACCTCGGGGCGCGGCCTGGCCCCGCGCCACGGCGGGCACCACCGTGCTCCGCCCGGCACCCGAAGGCGTCGACGTGGCCTTCGCCGAGCGCTTCGACGCACCGGTGATCGTCGACAACAACACCCGCCTGGCCGCCCTGGCCGAGGCCATCAGCGGCGCCGACAGCGTCGCCGACCTGGTGTACGTACGCCTGTCGGACGGCGTCGGCGGCGGTCTCGTCGTCGGCGGACAGCTGGTGACCGGCTCGTCCGGGCTGGCCGGCGAGCTGGGCCACGTGACCGTCGAACCGGCGGGCCGGCCCTGTCGGTGCGGCAAGCGGGGATGCCTGGAGACCGTGGCCTCCGTCCCCGGGATCCTTGCCGCCTGCTGGGAGTTCGGCCTGCGCCTGGAGACCCTCGACGACCTCGCCGCCGCCGTGCGCCGCGCCCACCCCGTCGTGGACCGGGTCCTGCGGGAGGCCGCGGGGGCGCTGGGCCGGGTGGTCGGCGCCGCGACCATGATGCTGAATCCGGCGAAGGTGGTCGTCGGCGGCGAGATCACCCGGCTGGCGCCCGTCCTCGTGGAGCAGGTCGCCGCGACGCTCGCCGCCGAGATCTTCCCGACCGCCTCGGCCGGTCCCGTCGTCACCGCGGCCCGGCTCTCCGACGACGACGGCGCCATCGGCGCGCTCGCCGCGGTCTTCCACAGCTCACCCCTCCTGGCGAGGTATCCCGAAACCGCCGACGTGAAGGGCCGTTCCGATGCATCCGACTCCGCCACCGAAGGAGCCGCCCATGTCCGTCCTTGACAAGCGGAGCGCCGACCGGAAGCACCCGCGGCCCGAGCGGCGGACCGGGCCCTCACCCGACGCCGAGGCGGACGGCGGCACGGTGCGCGCCGCCAAGGACGGGGACGCCGAGTCCGCCTCGCGGCGCACGCGTTCCGGCCGGCGGCGCGGGCTGCCGCTCGCCCTGAACGCCGTCTCCGTCGCGCTCGGCATCGCCGTCTGGTGGGCCCTCGCGTCCGCCGGCTTCAAGCTGCCGACACCGCCCCAGGTCGTCGGCCGCGCCTCCACCCTGATCAGCGACGGAACACTCGCCGACGACGCCCTCGCCAGCCTGACCCGCGTCCTCATCGGCTTCGCCCTGGGCACGGCGGTGGCCGTCCCGGTGGGCTTCCTGATGGGCTGGTACGGCATCCTGCGCGGACTGATCGAACCCTGGATCCAGTTCTTCCGCACCATCCCGCCGCTGGCGATCATCCCGCTGGCCGTGGTCGCCATGGGCATCGACGAGACACCGAAGATCTTCGTCATCTTCCTCGCCGCATTCCTGGCCTGCGTGATCTCCACCTTCCAGGGTGTGGTGAACGTCGACCGCACCCTGATCAACGCCGCCCGGGTGCTCGGCGCGGGCGACGCCACGATCTTCGCCCGTGTGGTGGTGCCCGCCTCCACGCCCTTCATCCTCGTCGGCATGCGAGTCGGCCTCGGCTCCGCCTGGGCCACGCTCGTCGCCGCGGAGCTGATCGCCGCCCAGGAGGGCCTCGGCTACCGCATGCAGAACGCCCAGCTCTACTACGACCTCCCGACCATCTTCGTCGGGCTCATCTCGATCGGAATCCTCGGTCTCCTCATGGACCGCGTCCTCCTCCTCGCCGAACGCCGGCTCACCCGATGGCAGGAACGCCGATGACCAGCACCCCCGCCAAGATCTCCGTCCAGCACGTCACCAAGACCTTCTCGCTGGGCCGGGAAACCTTCACCGCCCTCGACGACGTCAGCCTCGACATCGCGAACCACGAGTTCGTCACCGTCGTCGGCCCCTCGGGCTGCGGCAAGAGCACCCTGATGAACATCCTCGCCGGGCTCGAGACACCCACCGAGGGCCGTGCCCTGGTGGACGGCGCCCCCGTCTCGGGCCCCGGGCCCGAACGCGGCGTCATCTTCCAGCAGTACGCCCTCTTCCCCTGGCTGACCGTGCGTCAGAACGTCGAGTTCGGCCTGCGGACCACCGGCGTGCCCAAGGCGGAACGCAGGGCCAGGGCAGAGCACTTCATCGAACTGGTCGGCCTGGAACGCTTCGCCGACGCACTGCCCAAGACCCTCTCCGGCGGCATGCGCCAGCGCTGCGCCATCGCCCGCGCCTACGCCGTCGACCCCTCGATCCTGCTGATGGACGAACCCTTCGGCGCCCTGGACGCGCTCACCCGGGTCAAGCTCCAGGAACAACTGCTGAAGACCTGGAGCCAGGACAAGCGCACGGTCCTGTTCATCACCCACGACGTCGACGAGGCCGTGTTCCTGGCCAACCGGGTCGTCGTGATGGCCGCCCGTCCCGGCCGCGTCTACGACGTCGTCGAGGTCGCCCCCGCCGTCGAACGCGACGAGGCCTTCCGGCTCAGCCCCGAGTTCGCCGCACTGCGCAACCGCGTGTGGCACTCCGTCTACCACCAGGAAGGCCGCACCGCCGCCCTTTCCGGTTCCCACTCCTCCACGCCATGACCCGGAAGGGACCCACCGCCATGTCACCCGTCCTCACCCGCAGAAGCCTCACCACCACCCTCGCCGGCGCGGCCGCCATGGCGCTGCTCGCGGCGTGCGGCGGCGGCTCGTCCTCCGGCGGCTCCTCGGACCAGGTGCGCTTCGGCTACATCAACGACTTCAACGGCGCCAGCCTGATCGCCATCGCCGAGGCCAAGGGCCTGTGGAAGAAGCACGGACTGTCGGCCGACGCCAAGGTCTTCACCAACGGCCCGCTCCAGATCCAGGCCCTGGGCACCGGCAACCTCGACTTCGGCTACATAGGCCCGGGCGCCATGTGGCTGCCCGCCTCCGGCCAGGCCAAGGTCGTCGCCATCAACACCCTCGGCAACTCCGACCGGGTCCTCGCCCAGCCCGGCATCACGTCGATGCAACAGCTCAAGGGCAAGACCGTCGCCGTGCCCGAGGGCACCTCCGGCGACATGATCCTCACCCTCGCCCTGGAGAAGGCCGGGATGACCAAGGACGACCTCAAGGTCGTCCCCATGGACCCGTCCACCATCGTCTCCGCCTTCTCCTCCCACCAGGTCGACGGCGCCGGGTTCTGGTACCCGGCCGCGGCGACGATCAAGAAGCAGGTCCCCGGCCTGGTCGAACTCGCCAAGAACACCGACTTCGAGCAGGACGTGTCCTTCCCCACCGCGTTCGTCGCGGGCAACAAGGTGGTGGCCGACCAGCCGGAGAAGACCAAGAAGGTCCTCGCCGTGCTGCGCGAGGCCATGACGTTCCGCTCCGAGCACACCGACGAGGCGATCGAACTCACCGCCGCCAAGCTGAAGATCCCCGCCGGCCAGGTGAAGGCGGACGCCGCCAACAACAAGGTGCTCGGCGTCGAGGAACTCGACAAGCTGACCGAGGACGGCACCGTCGTCACATGGCTCGAGGGCATGAACGACTACTTCGTCGACGCGGGCAAGCTGAAGAAGCCCGTCGACCCGAAGACCTACTACACCGGCGACCTCTTCACGGGAGCGGGCAAGTGACCCAGTCGAGCACCAGCACCGCCCCCCGGCCCGGCGGCGAGTCCGGCGGCCCGTCCGGCCCCTCCCGGAAGAACATCCTCTTCCTCATGACCGACCAGCACCGCACGGACACGCTCGGCGCCTACGGCAACCCGCTGGCCCACACCCCCGCACTCGACGAGCTGGCCGCCACGGGAACCCGCTTCGACCGCTGGTACACCCCCACCGCCATCTGCACCCCGGCCCGCGCCAGCCTCCTGACCGGCCAGGCACCCTTCCGCCACAAACTCCTCGCCAACCACGAACGCAACGTCGGCTACCTCGAGGACCTGGCCGAGGACCAGTTCGCCTTCTCCCGCGCACTGCGCGAACACGGCTACAACTGCGGCCTGTTCGGCAAGTGGCACACCGGCAACCGGCGCACCGCCGCCGACTACGGCTTCGACGGCCCCGACCTGCCCGGCTGGCACAACCCCGTCGACCATCCCGACTACCTCGCCTACCTCGCCGAGCGCGGACTGCCTCCGTACGGGATCAGCGACCGCATCCGCGGCACCCTGCCCAACGGCGGCCCCGGCAACCTGCTCGCCGCCCGGCTGCACCAGCCGGTCGAGGCCACCTTCGAGCACTACCTGGCCACCCGCGCCATCGAGCAGCTGGAGCGGTACGCCGCCGACACCCGGGAGCGCGACCGGCCCTTCTTCCTGGCCCTGCACTTCTTCGGACCGCACCTGCCCTACATCCTGCCCGACGAGTACTTCGACCTGGTCGACCCGGCGGACGTGGAACTGCCGCGGTCGGTGTCCGAGACCTTCGAGGGCAAGCCCCCGGTCCAGCGCAACTACAGCGCCCACTGGACCTTCGACACCATGCCCATCGAGACGACCCGCAAGCTCATCGCCGTCTACTGGGGCTACGTGGCCCTCATCGACCGGCAGATCGGACGGGTCATGGACGCCATGGAACGGCTCGGCCTCGCCGACGACACCGCGGTGTTCTTCACCTGCGACCACGGGGAGTTCACCGGCTCGCACCGGCTGCACGACAAGGGCCCCGCGATGTACGAGGACATCTACCGCACCCCCGGCCTGATCCGCGTCCCGGGCGCGCCCGCAGGACAGGTGCGCGACGAGTTCGTCAGCCTCCTCGACTGCACGGCCACCATCCTCGAACTCGCCGGCCTCGACCCGAAACCCGCCGTCGACTCCCGCAGCCTGCTGCCCCTCGTGCGGGGCGACGCGGTCGAATGGGACGAGGACATCGTCTGCGAGTTCCACGGCCACCACTTCCCCTACCCGCAGCGCATGCTGCGCGAGGACCGGTACAAACTCGTCGTCAATCCCGACTCCGTGAACGAGCTGTACGACCTGCACACCGACCCGGACGAATTGCAGAACGTCTACGCCCACCCCGAGCAGGCGGAGGTCCGCGGCCGCATGATGCGCAGACTCTACGACGTACTGCGCGAGCGCGGTGACAA
This sequence comes from Streptomyces sp. CCM_MD2014, assembly GCF_000772045.1. Taxonomy (GTDB): domain Bacteria; phylum Actinomycetota; class Actinomycetes; order Streptomycetales; family Streptomycetaceae; genus Streptomyces; species Streptomyces salinarius. The sequence goes on from NZ_CP009754.1 coordinate 8,053,491, forward strand.
CTTCTACCACTGGATGACCTCGATGTACGAGGTCGGCGAGGTGGGACACGACCCGACCCTCAGCGGGCTCGACGAGTCCACGTACAAGGCGTAGCACCGACACGTCCGCAGCCCGATTCGAGGATCCCATGACCAGCGCCCACCGCCCGTGCTGCACCCCCGCGACAGCACCCGTCGCCGTGGACACCGACGTCCCGCCGGCACCGGTCTCCGTCGCCGGCCCGCGCTCGACCCGCGGCCAGGTGCGCCTGCCGGGCGGTGAGTTCGCGATGGGGGACGCCTTCGGGGAGGGGTATCCCGCCGACGGTGAGACACCCGTCCACACGGTGCGTCTGAGCCCCTTCCACATCGACGAGACCGCCGTGACCAACGCCCGGTTCGCGGCCTTCGTCAAGGCCACGGGTCACGTGACCGACGCCGAACGGTTCGGCTCCTCGGCGGTCTTCCACCTCGTGGTCGCCGCCCCGGACACCGACGTCCTCGGCGCCGCGGCAGGCACCCCGTGGTGGATCAACGTCCGGGGCGCCCACTGGCGCCGCCCCGAGGGCGCCCGCTCCGACATCACCGGCCGCCAGAACCACCCGGTCGTCCACGTCTCCTGGAACGACGCCACCGCCTACGCCCGGTGGGCCGGCAAACGCCTGCCCACCGAGGCCGAGTGGGAGTACGCGGCCCGCGGGGGACTGGCCGGCCGCCGCTACGCGTGGGGCGACGAGCTGACTCCCGGCGGCCGGTGGCGCTGCAACATCTGGCAGGGCCGCTTCCCCCACGTCAACACCGTCGAGGACGGCCATCTGACCACCGCACCGGTCAAGTCCTACCGTCCCAACGGCCACGGCCTGTGGAACACCGCGGGGAACGTGTGGGAATGGTGCGCCGACTGGTTCTCGCCGTCGTACTACGCCGAGTCCCCGGCGGCGGACCCGCACGGTCCCGGGACCGGGACGGCGCGGGTCCTGCGCGGCGGCTCCTACCTGTGCCACGACTCCTACTGCAACCGCTACCGGGTCGCCGCCCGCTCCTCCAACACCCCGGACTCCTCGTCCGGCAACCTCGGTTTCCGCTGCGCCAACGACGGGGACGGAGCCGGATTCAGCGCTGGGTGAGGGTTTGGGGGTAGTCGGTGATGATGCCGTCGACGCCGAGGGCGGCCATCTTGCGGATGGCGCCGGGTTCGTCGACCGTCCAGACGTTGATGGTCATGCCGAGTTGGTGGACGCGGTCGACGAGGGCCTGGTCGGTGACGGTGTGCTGGGGGTTGATCTGGTCGGCCCACTGGCCGAGTTCGACGAGTTCGCTGTCGGTGGGGCGGTCGGCGTCGAGGATGCCGATGGGAATGTCGGGCTGGGCGCTGTGGAAGGTGCGGGCGTCGTCCGTCTCGAACGACTGCACGGCCAGTTGCTTACGGGCGAGGGCCTTGCGGACATAGCCGGGCTTGCCGCGCAGTGCGTCGGCGAGGTCGGTGGCGATGGTGGTGCCGTACTGGCCGCAGGGGCTGATCTCGGCGAGGAGTCCGGTGCGGGTGTGCTGGATGTGGCGGATGACGGTGTCGAGGGTGATGAGGGGTTCGCCGGTGTAGTCGGGGTGGAACCAGGAGCCGGCGTCGAGGCGGCGCAGTTCGTCCCAGGTGAAGTCGGAGACGCGGTAGCTGGGCCGTCCCGGGTAGAGGTCTTCGATGTCGGTGGTGCGTTCCATGGTGCAGTCGTGGAAGTTGACGAGTTTGCCGTCCTTGGTGCGCTGGACGTCGATTTCGACGTGGTCGGCGCGTTGGCGGACGGCGAGGTCGATGGCGGCGGCGGTGTTCTCGGGTGCCATGCCCGAGGAGCCGCGGTGGGCGATGACGTCGGGGCCGTCGGTCGCGGCCTGCGCGGTCGTCGACGACCCCGCCAGCGCCAGACCACTCAGCACGGCCACCACGGCACCGGCGCGCCTCTTGCTCGGAAACTTCACTGGAGCCTCCCGCGTTCGAATGACTCCCTGGAGGCTCCAGGACCGTGGTTACGGGAAACCTGCCGCGGTCTTGCCGGCCCGGGATGGGCCGGTGGAGCGGAGCGTCGAACCGGTCATCGGAGGCGGGAGGGGATGATTGCGCGCAACCGCCCCCTCCCGCCTCACGCCTTTCAGCGGCCGAGGATGCCCTGAGGCAGGAGTGACTGCGGGGAGGTGGCAGGGTGCCCCACCTCGAGCGAGCCGAGAAGGCTGTCCAGGAGCCGACCACCGGGAACACCCGTGGACGGGCCGGGTTCCGGGGCCGCCTCGGCGACCGGAGCGGAGACCAGCAGAGCGCCGGCCATGACGGAGACACAGGCGAGCTTCTTGATCATGCCCGTCCCAACGACCGGAGGACCCGGGGGAAACGCCCGCCGGGCGCGGACTGGGCCAGTCGGGTGCACGTCGGGCCACGACCCTCCGACGGGGCCCGGCCGCCCGCCTTACCCGCGGGGTAATCGACCGTACCCGTCCGTCCCGGCAGGATCGGACACGCCGATGCAACACCGGCCGGACAACGGCCCATCGCAGCGAGGAGCACAGCATGTCCGACACCCGTACCGCACCCACGGGGGACCAGGTCGCCGAGGCCACCCGCTCCGTCGTGCGCGACTTCCTCACCGCCCGCATGGCCGGCGACACCGGGCGGCTGGTCGAGCTGTTCGCCGACGAGGTCGACTGGCTGCTCGCCGAGAACCCCGCCGTCCCCTGGATACGGCCCCGCTCCACCGGAGCCGAGGCGGCCGCCCAGTCCACGGAACTGGCGGAGCACACCGTGCCCGAGGACGCGCGGGCCTCGGTCGACACCTTCCTCGTCGACGGCACGGACGCCGTCCTGATGGGGCGGTTGTCCGGGACCGTACGGGCGACGGGCAAGTCCTTCGAGGGGCCGTTCGCACTGCGCCTGACGGTCGAGGCCGGCCGGATCACCCGACACCACCTCTACGAGAACAGCCTGTCCATCGCCGAGGCCTGCGTCCCGGGCACGTGAGGACCAGACTCGGCCGAACCGGTCTCGTCGCGGGCGACTGTCGGTGCCCGCCGACACAATGCACTGCATGACACCGTTGCTTCTCATCGACATCGAGCAGGCCGTGCGCGACAGTTGGAGCGCCGAGACGTGCACACCCGAGTTCCGGTCGCGGTGGACGGCGGACAACCCGGCCAGGGACCAGTGCGGCGTGACCGCCATGGTGCTCAACGACCTGCTGGGCGGCGAGCTGATTCGCGGCGAGGTGCACGTCGCGGGCGAGCGGGTCGACTACCACTGGTGGAACCGGCTGGCACCCGACGTCGAGATCGACCTGACCCGCGAGCAGTTCGGCCCGCACGAGACCGTCGTCGGCGGCGTCGTCGTTCCTCGGCCGCCCGAGATCCGCCGACTCCGCGAGGAGTACGAACTGCTCCGCGGACGTGTCCTGGAGCGTCTCGGGCGGCAGCCGGCCGCCTCGTAACAGCGCCGGTTCCTACGACGACTCGCGTACCACCAGCTCCGTCGGCAGTGTCGTCTGCTGCCGGGGCGCGCCGTGCTGCGTGATGTCGGTGAGGATGCGGGCCATGGTCCGGCCCAGTTCCTCCACCGGCTGGCGCACCGTCGTCAGCGGCGGGTTGGTGTGCCGGGCCAGGACGGAGTCCTCGAAGCCGACAACGGCGACGTCCCCCGGCACCTGCCGCTTGCACCGGCGCAGTTCGGCCAGCGCGCCGACGGCCATGAGGTCGGACGCGGCGAAGACGGCGTCCAGATCCGGAGCGCGTTCAAGAAGCAAACGCATGGCGTTCGCACCGCCCTCCTCGGTGAAGTCACCCACCTCGACGAGCAGTTCCGAGGCGGGCACGCCCGCCTCCGCGTGCGCGGTGCGCCAGCCGGCCAGCCTGCTGCGGCCGACGTCCATGTCCAGCGGGCCGGTGATCGTGGCGACCCGTCGCCGTCCGCCGGCCAGCAGATGGCGCACCGCGGCGGCGGCCCCGCCGGCGTTGTCGGAGTTGACGTAGCTCAGCCGTTCGCCCGCGTCGCGGCGGCCGGCGAGCACGGTGGGCAGGCCCATCTCCTCCAGCATGCCCGGCAGCCGGTCCTCGGAGTGCACGGAGACCAGCAGCACGCCGTCCACGCGACGGGTCGCGACCGACTCGGTCAGCTGGTCCCGCTCGGCCTGGTCGCGGACGAGCATCAGCTGCAACTGGGTGCGGCTCTCGGCGAGGGCGCCGCTGACGCCGCGGATCAGCGCGGCGAAGAACGGCTCGGAGCCGAGTCGGCTCTCCGACTCCGGGATCACCAGGGCCACGGCGTTGGTCCGGTTGGTGACCAGACCGCGGGCGACCGAGTTGGGAACGTAGTTCAGTTCCTTGATCGCCGCAAGCACTCGCTCCCGGGCATCGGCACTGACCAGCTCCGAACCGTTGACGACACGGGAGACCGTGGTGCGGCCCACGCCGGCGCGGGCGGCGACCGTTTTGATCGTTGGACGGCGGTTGCCGGTCATGTACTCCCCCCTCGGCGGCCGCGGCGGCGGTGCCTGCCGCGGAGGTGACCTGCGGCAATTCTTGCAGACACGCGGCCGCTGGAGCACTCCCGGGCCGTCGGGAGGCGAAAGCGGTGGGCGGGCGGCTGCGGGAACTTGCGTTCAAGTCATTGACAGATCGGCACCGGAGCCATGAGTCTTCGATGCATCGTTGGGAACGTGCCCACCAAGATTGGGCACGTTCCCACCCCGTGTTCGAGCCGCTGTCTTTCATCGCTGTAGCCATCGCAGTAGTCATCGCAGAACTCGTCACTCCGATGTGTCAGCGCCGTCGCTAGGAGGAAGATCCATGGGCACTTTCGGTTCGTTGCGCAGAAGGGCGGTGGCGACGGCCGCGGCCGTCGGCGCGCTGGCACTCGTCGTCGGCTGCGGCGGCAGCGACGACTCGGCCACCGGCGGTGGCAAGAAGGACGGCAAGGTCACCATCACCATGGGCATGTACGGCGTGATGGGCATCAAGGAGACGGGCCTCCTCGAGCAGTACGAGAAGGAGAACCCCAATGTCGACATCAAGGCCGAGATAGCCGGTGACGAGCAGACCTACTACACCGCACTGCAGACCAGGCTCGCCGCGGGCAAGGGCCTGAAGGACATCCAGGGCATCGAGATCGGCCGCGCCAAGGAGATCACCGAGACCCAGGCGGACAAGTTCGCCGACTTCTCCAAGGTCGAGGGCACGGACCACTTCCTGCCGTGGAAGGAGTCCCAGATCACCACCAAGGACGGCAAGGTCCTGGGCCTGGGCACCGACATCGGCCCGATGGCCGTCTGCTACCGCAAGGACTACTTCGAGAAGGCGGGCCTGCCCACCGACCGCGAGGAGGTCGCCAAGCTCTGGGCGGGCGACTGGAGCAAGTACGTCGAGGTCGGCCGCACCTTCAAGAAGGGCTTCAAGGGCGGCGACGTGGCCTACATGGACGCGGCCAGCGGCCTGTTCAACGCCATGGTCTACGGCTACCCCGAGCAGTACTACGACGAGAACGGCAAGCTGATCTACAACACCAATCCGGCCGTCAAGGAGGCCTGGAACCTCGCCGCCGACGCGGCCGAGGACGGTCTGACGGCCAAGCTCCGCCAGTTCCAGCCGGGCTGGGACCCGGGTCTGGCCAACGGGACCTTCGCCACCGCGGTGTGCCCGGCGTGGATGCTCAGCCACATCAGCGAGAAGGCCGGCGACGCCAACAAGGGCAAGTGGGACGTGGCCAAGGCTCCCAAGGGCGCCAACTGGGGCGGCTCCTTCCTCGGTGTGGTCGAGCAGAGCCCGGTGAAGGAGGAGGCCAAGAAGCTCGTCGCCTGGCTGACCGCGCCCGAGCAGCAGGCCCACATCTTCAAGGAGATCGGCAACATCCCCTCCTCGCGCACGGCGCTGGACAGCCCCGAGGTGAAGGACGCCAAGTCCGAGTACTTCAGCGGCGCCCCGATCGGTCAGATCTTCGGAGCGGCCGCCCAGGAGATCCCGGACAAGCAGGTCCTCGGCCGCAAGGACGGCACGATCAAGGACACCTTCTCCCAGGGCCTGGCCCTGATCGAGCAGGGCGACGCCACGCGTGACGAGGCGTGGAAGACCACCGGGGAGCGCATCGAGAAGGCGGTCGGCTGACGCTCCGCTCCCGAGGCCGGCCGGGCCCGCCCGCGTCCAGGACCAGGTCCTGGCCGGCGGGCCCGGCGCGGGCCCGCACATCGATCCGCTCTCAGGAAGGAAGTCCGGTGGCCACCTCCACCACCAAGCCCCTGACCGGGGGCGAGCCTCCGCGTCCGTCCCCCGGGACGAGCGGCGGGGACGCTCCCCGGCGGCGCGGCGCGCTCTGGCACCGGCTCGACATCAAGGGCGCCCCGTACGCGTTCGTCGCGCCGTTCTTCATCATCTTCGCCGCGTTCAGCTTCTACCCCCTGATCTACACCTCGTGGATCTCCCTGCACGACGTGGAGCTGGCCACCCTCGATGTCATGGAGTGGGTGGCGTTCGACAACTACGTGGAGCTGTGGGGCGATTCACGGTTCTGGAACGCGCTGCAGAACACCATCACCATCGGCGTCATCTCCACGGTGCCGCAGCTGCTGATGGCGCTCGGCATGGCGCACCTGCTCAACTACCGGATGCGCGCCTCGCTGTTCTTCCGGGTCGCCTCGCTGGTCCCCTACGCCACCTCGGTCGCCGCGGCCGCCCTCGTCTTCACCATGATCTTCGAGCGCGACTTCGGCATGATCAACTGGGCGCTCGGCTCGGTCGGGATCGACCCGGTGGACTGGGAGGCCGACAAGTGGCCCGCCCAGATCGCCATCTCCACCATCGTCATCTGGCGCTGGACCGGTTACAACGCGCTGCTCTACCTGGCCGCGATGCAGGCCATCCCCGCCGACCGGTACGAGGCGGCCTCCCTCGACGGTGCCACCCGGTGGCAGCAGTTCATCCACGTCACCGTGCCCGGGATCCGCTCCACCATCGTCTTCACCATCGTGCTCTCCACGATCGGCGCCACCCAGCTCTTCGGCGAGCCGCTGATCTTCGGCCAGGGGCCCAACGGTGTCACCGGCGGCGCGGACAACCAGTACCAGACGCTGGGCCTGCTGCTGTACGAGGAGGGCTGGAAGAACTACCAGATGGGCCGCTCCGCGACCGTCGCCTGGGCGATGTTCATGCTGCTGGTCCTCGTCTTCGTCGTGCAGCGCGTCGTCAAGCGCCTGCGCTCCCGTACGTCCTGACCTGGAGCCGTCATGACCACCCAAAGTCTCCCGGCCCGGACCGACGCCCCGGCCCGGACCCCCGCCGTGAGGGCGAGCGGCCGCGGCGGCCGCCGGCTGCTGCGCCAGCGCGCGGGCCGCCAGCACCACGCCGGCCCCCTCGCCTATGTGCTGCTCGCCATCATGGCGATCCTGTCGATCTTCCCGCTGTACTGGACGATGGTGGCCGCGTCCACCGACAACACCCGGGTCAGCCAGACCCCGCCCCCGTTCCTGCCCGGCCCGAACCTGTTCAGCAACCTCGCCCGGGCCTGGGACGAGGCGGCGATGGGCAAGGCCATGATCAACAGCCTGATCGTGGCCGGGGTGATCGCCCTGTCCACCGTGCTGTTCGCGACGCTCGCCGGGTTCGCGTTCGCCAAACTGCGGTTCAAGGGACGCAACGCCCTGCTGATGCTGGTGATCGGCACCATGATGGTGCCGCCGCAGCTCGCCGTCGTACCGCTGTTCATGATGATGGCGGACCTCGGCTGGTCGCAGCAGTTGCCCGCCGTCATCTTCCCGACGCTGGTGAGCGCGGTGGGCGTGTTCTTCATGCGGCAGTACCTGACGGAGGCGCTGCCGGACGAACTCGTCGAGGCCGGACGCGTGGACGGGGCGCACTCGCTGCGGATCTTCTTCAGCATCGTGCTGCCCATCGCGCGCCCCGCGATGGCCGTCCTGTTCATGATCACGTTCGTGCACGCCTGGAACGACTTCTTCTGGCCGTTCGTGGTCCTCGACATGACCAACCCGACCGTCCCCGTCGCGCTCACCCAGCTCAGCGCCGGCTACGTGCGCGACCAGTCCCTGATCATGGCCGGCGCGCTGCTCGGCACGCTTCCGCTGCTGGCGATGTTCATCGTCTTCGGCCGCCAGATCGTCAGCGGCATCATGGCGGGCGCCGTCAAGGGCTGACCCGCCGCCGTGCGGCCCGGCCCCGCGCCGTCCGGGCCGTACGCCACCACTTCACCGGGCGCGCGCCCCGCGCACTCACCCACCACTGAAAGGACTTACGTGGTCACCGCAGCACAGCAGACCGCCTCCGCCCCGGACGCCGCCCGCACCTTCCCCAAGGGCTTCCTCTGGGGCTCCGCGACCGCCTCCTACCAGATCGAGGGAGCCGCCGCGGAAGACGGCCGCACCCCCTCCATCTGGGACACCTACGCCCGCACGCCCGGCCGGGTCCGCAACGGCGACACCGGCGACGTCGCCACCGACCACTACCACCGCTGGCGCGAGGACGTCGCCCTCATGGCCGAACTCGGCCTGGGCGCCTACCGGTTCTCCCTCGCCTGGCCCCGCATCCAGCCCACCGGCCGGGGCCCCGCCGTACAGAAGGGCCTGGACTTCTACCGGCGTCTGGTGGACGAGCTGCTGGAGAAGGGCATCCAGCCCGTCGCCACCCTCTACCACTGGGACCTGCCCCAGGAGCTGGAGGACGCGGGCGGCTGGCCCGAGCGCGCCACCGCCGAACGGTTCGCCGAGTACGCGGCCCTCGCCGCCGACGCCCTCGGCGACCGGGTGAAGACCTGGACCACCCTCAACGAGCCCTGGTGCAGCGCCTTCCTCGGCTACGGCTCCGGTGTGCACGCCCCCGGCCGCACCGACCCGGTCGCCGCCCTGCGCGCCGCCCACCACCTGAACCTGGCGCACGGGCTGGCCGTCCAGGCCCTGCGCGACCGCGTGCGCGCCGACGCCCAGGTGTCCGTCACGCTCAACGTCCACCACGTCCGCCCGCTCTCCGGCGGCGACGGCGACGTCGACGCGGCCCGCCGGATCGACGCGCTCGCCAACCGGGTCTTCACCGGCCCCATGCTGAACGGCGCCTACCCGGAGGACCTGCTCAAGGACACCGCCGAGCTGACCGACTGGTCCTTCGTCCAGGACGGCGACCTGCGCCAGGCCCACCAGCCGCTGGACTTCCTCGGCGTCAACTACTACACGCCCACCGTCGTGTCCGAGACGGACGGCAGCGCCACCCACACCTCCGACGGGCACGGCAACAGCGCCCACAGCCCCTGGCCGGGAGCCGACCGGGTCGCCTTCCACCAGCCGCCCGGCGACACCACCGCCATGGGCTGGGCCGTCGACCCGAGCGGCCTGTACGACCTGCTGCGCCGCCTGTCCGCCGACTTCCCGAGGGTGCCGCTCGTCATCACCGAGAACGGCGCCGCCTTCGACGACTACGCCGACCCCGCCGGCCAGGTCAACGACCCCGCCCGGATCGCCTACGTACGCGACCACCTGGCCGCCGTCCACCGGGCCATCCTGGACGGCGCGGACGTGCGCGGCTACTTCCTGTGGTCCCTGCTGGACAACTTCGAGTGGGCCCACGGCTACAGCAAGCGCTTCGGTGCCGTCTACGTCGACTACCCGACCGGCACCCGCATCCCCAAGGCCAGCGCCCGCTGGTACTCCGAGGTCGCCCGCACCGGCGTACTGCCCGGCGCCTGACACCGGACCGCCCCCGTCCCCCACCGCACCGGCGGGGGACGGGGGCGGACTCGTACCCGCCGACGGGTCAGTCGAGCGGGGCGAGGGTGAGCCGGGCCTCGACCGGGTTGCCGTCGTGCACCAGCGACTCGTGGTTGCCGACGTCGTCGAAGGCGAACGCGTACGCCTTCCCGTCGGCCATGCGCTCGTGGATGATCCGGGCGTAGTGGTTGGTGACGGAGTCCCGGTAGAAGTCCGCCGCCGAGGAGTCGGGCTGGTCGGGGTTGCTCAGCAGCGTCGAGCGGTTGAAGCCGGCGCACAGTGTGCGGGAGATCGGCCCGCGCACCTGGTCGTTGGGCGCGTCCAGGAGCCGGTGGCAGCCGAAGACGCTGGAGGCGTCCGGCTTCTGGAAGCTGGTGACGACCGCGCCCGAGGTGTCGGTGAAGTTCATGACGTTGCCGGACACACGCCCGAAGTACTTGATGTCGGGCCGGTCCCCGAAGGGTGTCACGGTGAGCGTGGTCGTCGCGTACTTCTGCCACACCCGGTTGATGTAGTCGTCCATCACCGAGGCGGGCAGCGCCCCCGTCTCCACTCCGTACAGCGGTGCCAGCGCCCGCAGCACGGTGCCGTCGGGCCGGGTCTGGATCAGCCCGCCCCAGCCGGGCTGCGCCCGCAGCGCGTCGAACACTCCGTGGTAGCCGCCGGGCTCGAGCTGCCCGGCGCTGGTCACACCGCCGTCGGCGCGTTGCACGCCGACCGTGTAGGGCGCGGAGAACATGTCGACCTGGGTGCTGTTCAGCCACAGCCCGCCGTCATTGAGCGTGTACTCGGACCAGTTGAAGAGGATGTCGCGGTTGGGGTCGCTCGGGTTCTGGACGGCGGGCTGGACCAGGCCGCCGGTGGTCAGCCGGAAGTCGAGCTTCTGGCCGTAGGAGAAGTAGATGCGTCCCGACAGCTTCGGGATGCGGATCGTCTTGGTCTGTCCGGCGGCCGGTCCGGGGATGGACGCGTCCGGGGCGGGCGTGGGGGGATTGCCGCCGGCGGGCCAGGCGTGGAAGGTGCCGTTCTCGTCGGCCCAGCCCTGCTGACCCGTCGTCAGCGAGGTGCCCAGGTTGTAGATGTGGACGGCGTCGCCGCGGGCGGAGTTGTTGGTGATCTTCAGGGGGATGGTGGCGGGCACCGCGGCGTCCGCGGGCGGCGCGGCACCGAACGTGAGCAGGGCGCCGGTCAGGCCTGCGGCCGCGGCCACGGCGAGCAGACGGTGTCTGAGTCGGGAGAGCACTCTCCACCTCCGTGCGGGTGTGGGGGAATTGGTCCGTACCGATTCTGAGAGCGCTCTCAGCGTTGCGCCGGGACGCGTCCATGTCAATGCATGCGGCGGCCCCGCCCGCGGTCAGGAGTCCCGGGGCGAGGTGAGGGCACCTACCGCGACGCGGCGCGCCCGTCCCGGCTCGTGCTGCCGTTCACGACGGGGTCGGCCAGCGCGTAGTGCCGGACCCTTGCGGCGCCCCGCCGCTCCGCCTCGGGCCAGACGCAGTCCAGGACCGAGGCGGACGGCGGGAAGAGCGCCGAGGGAACGGCCTCGCGGGCGAACCACTGCCAGCGCTCGATCTTGTCGGGCTCGGTGACCCGGGGCGTACCGGTCGCCCGCTCGGTGACGGCCGCGGCGGTCACCCGGGTCAGTCCGCCCACGCCGTCGACGAGTACCGCCAGTACCCGCACGTCCGCGGGAGACACCACGAGCCCGGTCTCCTCCGCCAGCTCCCGGACGGCGGCCGTCTCGAAGTCCTCGCCCGCGTCCACCTTCCCGCCCGGCAGCTCCCAGCGCCGGTCGTGACCGAGTCCCAGCAGCACCCGTCCGGCGGGATCGAGGACGGCGAGCCCGACACCGGTGAGGCTCTGTGCGGCGGGACGGGCACGCTCGGGGCGCTCGGCGCGCGCTGCGGAATCACTCATCGGGCCATTCCACACCGTGCCAGCGGCCGGAAGCCAGCGCGGCGTCACCCCCGCTGGGTGAGGGTCTGGGGGTAGTCGGTGATGATGCCGTCGACGCCGAGGGCGGTCATTTTGCGGATGGCGCCGGGTTCGTCGACGGTCCAGACGTTGATGGTCATGCCGAGTTGGTGGACGCGGTCGACGAGGGCCTGGTCGGTGACGGTGTGCTGGGGGTTGATCTGGTCGGCCCACTGGCTGAGTTGGGTGAGTTCGGTGTCGGTGGGGCGGTCGGCGTCGAGGATGCCGATGGGAATGTCGGGCTGGGTGCTGTGGAAGGTGCGGGCGTCGTCGGTCTGGAAGGACTGGACGGCGAGTCGGTGGTGGGCGAGGGCTGTGCGGACGTAGTGGGGTTTGTCGTGGAGTGCGTCGGCGAGGTCGGTGGCGATGGTGGTGCCGTACTGGCCGCAGGGGCTGATCTCGGCGAGGAGTCCGGTGCGGGTGTGCTGGATGTGGCGGATGACGGTGTCGAGGGTGATGAGGGGTTCGCCGGTGTAGTCGGGGTGGAACCAGGAGCCGGCGTCGAGGCGGCGCAGTTCGTCCCAGGTGAAGTCGGAGACGCGGTAGCTGGGCCGTCCCGGGTAGAGGTCTTCGATGTCGGTGGTGCGTTCCATGGTGCAGTCGTGGAAGTTGACGAGTTTGCCGTCCTTGGTGCGCTGGACGTCGATTTCGACGTGGTCGGCGCGTTGGCGGACGGCGAGGTCGATGGCGGCGGCGGTGTTCTCGGGTGCCATGCCCGAGGAGCCGCGGTGGGCGATGACGTCGGGGCCGTCGGCCGCGGCCTGCGCGGTCGTCGACGACACCGCCAGCGCCAGACCGCTCAGCACCGCCACGACCAGCCCGGCGGCTTGGCCGCTCACGCGCCTCACCGTGCCCTCCCGGACGCGGCCGGCGCCGACGGCACCGTCGTGGGCAGGGCCTCGAGCACCTCGGCGGCCGTCGCCACGGGGTCGCCCGAGGCCTCGACGGGATAGCGGTCGTGCCGCTGGTTCCAGGCGTTCTCCAGCGCGAACCAGTCGACGGCGGCCGGTGGCCGGCCGGTGACCAGCGCGGTGTCGAGGGAGTCGAGGTACGTCGTCCAGCGCATCGCGTAGAAGTCGGAGACCAGCCCGGACCACTCCCGGTTGGCGTAGTCCCGCAGTCCGCCCGAGTCGCTGCCGGACCGGTGGCCCCAGGTGGTGAGGATGGAGCGGGCGTCGAACTCGGCGGCGTCCTTCTCCGCCGCGGTGCGTCCCCAGGACCTGGCGTCCTCCAGCCACGGGCCGAGGAGGAAGCGGGTGTCGGTGGCGAGCAGCCGGTCCAGCAGGGCCAGATCGCTCTTCCACTCGGCGGCCCCCGCACGGAATCCGGGCAGATCCCCGGCGTCGTAGGCTGCCTTGATCTCCGGCAGCAGTGAGCGGCTGCGGTTGGCCAGCGCCTGACGGGCGACGTCGACCAGGTCGAAGCGGTAGGCGTCGGTCGTACGCAGCGAGGGTGCGACCTGGAGGAGTTCGGCCAGCGCCTCGCGCACCGTGTCCGGGTCGTAGCGCATCGCGCCGGGGCTCCAGCTGGCCGCCGAGGTGGCCGTCAGCCCCGGGCGGGCGGTGAAGAGGCTGTCCTGTGCCTCGCTCCACTTGCCGGACGGCATGCTGTACGGGCCCGTGCGGAGCAACTCCCAGGCCCGGGCCGCGTGCGGGTCGGGCCGGCCGTACCGGCGTTCCGCGTACGCCGCGAACCAGGCGCAGTGGTCCACCGGGGCACTGCGCCAGGCCAGTTCGGTGAACAGCTCGTAGGCGACCGGATTGCCGCCCGTGCCCTCCGGAAGGTACGCGATGCCCGCGAGCGCGCTGCCGGGCTTGGTGCGCCACCGGTCGAAACGCTCGGCCCACACGGCGGTGTTGGCGCCGACGGTGGTGTGACCCCCGAAGTTGGGGATCGTGCCGAACGCGTAGGGCGCTCCGTGCCAGGTGGTCTCGCGGTCGAGACCGTCGTAGCGGTCGGACAGGCCGTCGACGATGAGTAGCCTGCTCTTGTCGACGGCGTCGATGATCTGTGGCGAGGGGTTGTTCTGCCAGCCGATCAGGGTCCACACGGCGCCGGGGTGTGCGGTCTGGAGCGCGTTCATCACGGCCCGGGCGGCGTCCCCGACGGGCACGTCCCCCGGCCGGCCGCCCTCGTGCAGCAGATCCATCTTGTACATCTCGGAGTCGCCGAACAGCTCGCGCTGATGGCGGTAGAACGCCGCGGCGACCCTGGAGAACACTCCCGTGCGGGGATCCAGCCAGTCGGGCCGGTCGAAGCCGACCCACTCGCCCTGCGGGACCACCGTGCCGCCGGGGTTCCGTTCCGTGAAGCCCGGCGGCACGGTGCCGTAGTAGCCGGGCAGTACGGGCGTCATGCCGAGCTCGCGCAGCCGGTTCGCGATCCTGCGGCCGAGTGCCGCCCGGTCCTCGATCAGCCGCTCGGAGACCGGACCGGCGAAGCCGGACATGTTCTGCATCAGCCACCACGGCTGGTGCGCCGGACCGGGGATCCAGGCTCTGAGCTCCTTCTTCGAGTAGCCGAACTCCCGGAAGGTCTCGTAGTAGACGGCGTCGGCGCCCATCTGGACGAACACCTCGTTCACCCCGTGCAGCGCGAGGAGGTCGATCTGCCTCTCGTAGGAGGCCCAGTCCCGGTAGGCACCCGAGTAGCCGTCGTCGGTGTCGTTGAGCGCGAAGCGATGCGGCACCGAGGCGTGCCGGCGGACGGTGCCGTCCGGTGCGGGAAGGGTGCGCGGCAGTTTCGCCGTGCTGCGTCCGGGCCAGCCGACGTCCACCTTGGCCGTGTACTTGAGGTACCAGTTGACCCCGCTCAGGAGCACGGCCGGGCTGGTCCCCGTGACCCGGACGTGGCCGGCGCGGCCGGAGACGCCGAACCAGTCGCCGGAGGCCGGGCGGCGCGCCGGGACCAGCGTGATCTGCGAGGCGTGCCGCGGCAGCAGGCGGGCGAGTGCCGCCCTGGCGGAGTGCGGCGAGAAGGCCGGCCCGCCCGGCGGGGAGGCCGCCGCGGGGGAGGAGGCGGGGGTGAGCGTGGTGGTGAGAAGGGCGAAGGCGATGGCTGCGCAGACGGCAGCCCAGGGTCTGAGGCTTCTCACGGTCACCTCTGGGGAGTTGTCGACGGGGTGTTGGTGAGAATGGGGGCGGGCGAGCAGCCAGTCAAGACGGCCTCGCCGTGCGCGGGTGGGTCTTCGGCCATCACCGTGTTCGGCCGCCACCGGCCTGCGGGCAGACCTGGCCGAAAGGGCACTCGTGTCTGCGACGGCTACGACGTTCGTCGCGCCTGGTACACCGAGTCGTAGATCGGGAAGACGTGCCGCAGGCCGGTCAGGGCGAAGAGCTGCTTGGTGTTGGCGTCGGTGATGACCAGTTTCAGCTCGCCGTGCACGCACTGGACCCGTTTGAGCGCGCCGACCAGCACACCCAGGCCCACGGAGTCGATGAACGCCACGCCGCGCAGGTCGACGACGAACCGGCGGAGGCCGTCCGCCAGCCGCTCGATCACGAACTGCTTGATCGTCGGCACGGTGTACACGTCCACCTCTCCGCGGATCTCCACGACGGTCCAGTCGCCGACGGCGCTGTGGCTGATCTCGATGGGAGGTTCCATACGTACTCAACGGCATGCCCTGGGCAGAGGTAGTGCCGAGACGGTCCCGCACATTCGTTCTGCATATGCATGAACGACTGGCCAAAGGATCACCACAGGTGGTGCCGGAGTGGTTCCGGTGCCTCGGTCAGGGCGCGGCCGTCGGCCCCTCCGTAACGGTCCGGGACCCTCCCGCCGTGCGAGTTCCGCCATTCGGGTCCATCCTTGAAGCCGGGCCACGAAGCCCACAGACCGACCCGCCGGGAGGTCCTGTGATTCTGCTCGCGCTGCTCCTGCCAGTCGTGATGATGGCCTTCCTCTTCGCCGCGGACGCGCTCGAAGACCTGATCTTTCCGCCTCCGGCGGCCCCGGACGAGGACGCCCCGGCCGCCGACGTCGCTCCAACGACCTCTCTCTGAGACGGGGAGGGCACGCGCCGCCCGGTCACAAGACCCGTCCGGCCACGGACCGGGCGGCGCGCGGCGTACCGCCGGAGCCCGTCAGCCGTCGCTCGTGGTGACCTTCACCTCGTCGACCACCAGCTGCTGCGGGAACGTGGTCGAGCCGTCGGGGTCGCCGGGCCAGTAGCCGCCGACCGCGAGGTTGAGGATGAGGAAGAACGGCTTGTCGAAGACCCACTCGCCGCCGTTCAGGTCGGCCGGCGTACGGGTCTGGTACACGTTGCCGTCGACCGACCAGGTGATGCTGTTGGGCGCCCAGTCCACCGCGAAGGTGTGGAAGGCGTCGGCGAACGCCTCGCCGCCCGGCAGCGTGTAGCCCGCGCCGATGCCGCCCGAACCGGAGTAGCCGGGGCCGTGGATGGTGCCGTGGACCGTCGACGGCTCGAAACCGACGTTCTCCATGACGTCGATCTCGCCCGAGGCGGGCCAGCCGACCTCGCCGATGTCCTGGCCCAGCATCCAGAACGCGGGCCAGATGCCCTGCCCGCGCGGGATCTTCATCCGGGCCTCGACGTGGCCGTACGTCGCGGTGAACTTGCCGGAGGTGTTCAGGCGTGCGGAGGTGTACTCACAGGTGCCGTACCAGCACTGGTAGTTGCCCGGATTCTCACGCCGTGCCTCGATCACCAGGTGGCCCTGGCCGTCGAGCTTCGCGTTGTCGGTGCCGGGCGTGTAGTACTGCCGCTCGTGGTTGTTGATGTTGTCACCGGTCTCCAGCTGCCACTTGGCGGTGTCGACGCCGGATCCGGCGGGTCCGTCGAACGTGTCGGAGAACGTCACCGCCGCGGCGGACTGCGGCCGGTGCTCCGCCTGGGCGGGGGTCACGGCCGCGGCCGCGACGAGGGTGGCGGACAGGGTGGCGAGAAGGCAACTGCGGAGCAGTCGTGGGGAGGCCATGTCTCTCCGTTTCGTGGGCCCGCTCCCACGGTGGGGGAGCGGGCGCCGAGGTGGGGGGAAGGTGTTCGCGGTTCCGGGCGCGGGTGGGGCCGGCCGGGATCGGTCAGTCGAACGACTCGAGCGTGATCGCGGCGTCCTGGGGGTCGCCGTCGTGCACCAGGGACTCGTGGTTGCCGACGTCGTCGAAGGCGAAGGCGTACGCCCGGCCGTCCCGCATCTGCGCGTGGATCAGGCGGGCGTAGTGGTTGGTGACGTCGTCCTGGTAGAAGCCGGAGGCGTCGGCGTCGGGCTGCTCGGAGCTGCTGAGCAGCGTGGAGCGGTTGTACGCGGCGCACAGCGTCCGCGAGATGGGTCCGCGCACCTGGTCGTTGGGGGCGTCGAGCTTGTTGTAGCAGCCGAAGACCGAGTCGGAGTCCGGCTTCTCGAACGACGTCACCACGGCGCCGCCGCCGTCGGTGAAGTCCATCCGGTCGCCGTTCACCCTGCCGTAGAACTTCGTGTCCGGCTGTTCCTTGAACGGCGTCACCGTCAGCGTCTCGGCGCCGTACTTGCTCCATACGCGGTCGATGTAGTCGTCCATCACGCCGGCGGGCAGGTCGCCGGAGCCGATGCCGTGCCCCGGGGCCAGGACGCGCAGCGGCGAGCCGTCGCTCCGGGTCTGGACCAGTCCCTCCCAGCCGCCGCCCTGCCGCGTGAGCCCGTCGGCGACCGCCTTGTAGCCGCCGGGCTTCAGGGAACCCGTCTGCTTCGTGGAGCCGTCGCCCGCGGTCAGCCCGACGGAATAGGGCGCCGAGAACATGTCCACCTGGGTGGAGTTGATCCACAGCCCGGAGTCGTTGAGCGTGTACTCGGTCCAGTTGAACAGGGTGTCGTGGTTGGGGTCGTCGGCGTTCTGGACGGCGGGCTGCACGAGTCCGCCCTCGGCGAGCCGGAAGTCCAGCTTCTCGCCGTAGGAGAAGTAGACCCGCCCCGAGAACTTCGGAAGCCGAACGGTCTTTGACCCGCCGTTTGCCGGGCCGGTGAACGAGGCGTCCGGGGCCGGGACCGGCGGGGCGCCGCCGGCCGGCCAGGCGTGGAAGGTGCCGCTCTCGTCGGCGTATCCCTGCTGCCCCGAGGCGAGTTCGGTGCCGATCACGTACACGTAGACCGGTTCGGTGCTGCCCGACTCGTTCTTCAGGGTGAGCGGGATGGTGTCCGGTACCGCCGAAGCCGGTTCGGCCGGCCCGACGAGGACGGCGACGGCACCGATCGACGCCGCGACGGCCAGGGACGCCGTCAGCTTGCGTGGGGAAAGCACACGGTCCTCCTTGGTGTGGGGGGAGTTGCAGCCTCGTGTCCTTCCCTGAACATGTCAACTAGTTGAACGAGATCAATCGGAAGAAGGCGCTCCGGGTTCGGAAGGTGAAGCGGTGGACCAGCGCGGTGGTACACCGGCGAGGTGGCAGACGACGAAGTACAGCGGGAGCGGCGCCGTGTAGGGCGAGCCTCCGTCGGGGCCGTGGACCAGGCGCGGACCGGCCGGCCCGCCCGCGGGTCGCGGCCGTGTCCAGGAGGGCTCACCGACGACGTAGTGGGTGCCGAACGGCCACGCGACCCCGATGTCGGAGCCGGACGGGACGATCCACCACCAGCGCTCCCCGTCGGCGAACACGCAGCCGGCGCGGGGCAGGCGGGCCAGGATGCGTTCCCCGTGGGCGGCGGAGGTGCCCACGGCGTCGTGCCCCAGCCCGGCGTGCACACCGACCGGGAGGCGGAGCGAGGCGGGGGCCGGGGTGCGTCGACGGGGCGGACGGGCGGCGGCGCCGGACGGGCGGGAGCGGTCGCGGACGGTGGCCGCGGAGGGACGTGGATCGCGAGCGTGCTGCAGGTCCATGGGGGGAGTGTCCTTTGGCCGCGACGGACGGCGGGGAAACGTTGTCAGGCACGACCGTCCCGCAGGTCGGCGGGTGGCCGAAAAGGAACGGTCCTGGTCGTCGGTCGAGGAAGGCAGGGGGCGGTGTCGTCACTGTGTCACCCCTCAACAACCGTGCGCAACCGCCAAGTTGAAATTTGCAGCTGTCCGGATGCATGCTCCTGCGGCAGCAGCTTGCGTGACAGACTCGTGTGCCGGGTCCCGGGCACGGGACGGTGAAAGGGTGACGGTGTGACCGCGGAGACCGACTGGGGCGGAGCCCCCTCCGTGCTGCGGATGATCCTCGGCAGACAGCTCGAGGAGTTGCGCACCCGTGCCGGTCTCACCTTCGAGCAGGCCGGTGAGGCCATCGGGGTGAGCCACTCCACCATCCGCCGGCTCGAGGCGGCGAAGGTGGCCCGGCTGCGCCTTCCCGACGTGGAGAAGCTGCTCCAGATCTACGGCGTCCGGGACCAGCAGGAGATCGACACCTTCCTGAAGTCGGCGCGGGAGGCCAACAAAAGAGGCTGGTGGCACACCTACCGCGACGTCATGCCGGACTGGTTCGCGGCATACCTGAGCCTGGAGCAGGCGGCCCTGCACATCCGCGCCTACGAGCCCGGGTTCGTGCACGGCCTGCTGCAGACCCCGGCGTACGCACGGGCCCTGCTCGGTGCCGGCAACCCGCACGCCTCCTCCGCGGCCACCGAGCGGCGGGTGGCCCTGCGGATGCGGCGCCAGGAGATCCTCACCCGGCCTTCCCCGCCCCGTCTGTGGGTCGTGATGGACGAAACGGTGCTGCGCTGGCCTGTCGGCGGCACCGAGGTGATGCGGCAGCAGGTGGACCATCTGATCGAGGTGGGCCGGCTGCCCAACGTGACGCTCCAGATCATGCCGTTCGCGGGCGGCCCGCACCCCGCCATGCGCGCCGGCGCGTACGACCTGTTCCGGTTCCGGGCTCCCGAGCTTCCCGACATCGTCTACCTCGGCGGGCTCGTCGGCGCCGTCTACCTGGACAAGACCGACGACGTGGTCGTCTACCGCGAAGCCCTGGACCGCCTGGGCGCCCAGGCGGTGCCGGCCCGGGGCACCGAGGAACTCCTGGGCGCGCTGCGCAAGGAGCTGTGAGGCCACGACCGGGAGTCCACTCGTACCAACCACCCGACGGAGAGGGGCGGACGTTGTCCGACAGCGGATGGCCTGCCGACCGAATCGACACCGAGCACGCGCACTCGGCGCGGATCTACGACTACATCCTGGGAGGCAAGGACTACTACCCCGCCGACCGCGAGGCGGGTGACGCGATGGCCCGGGAATGGCCCGCCCTGCCCGTCCACATGCGCGCCAACCGGGACTGGATGAACCGCGCCGTGCGATGGCTGGCCGAGGAGGCGGGCGTACGCCAGTTCCTCGACATCGGCACCGGTATTCCCACCTCGCCCAATCTGCACGAGATAGCGCAGTCGGTGGCCCCCGCCTCGCGGGTCGTCTACGTGGACAACGACCCGATCGTCCTCACCCTGTCCCAGGGGCTGCTGTCCAGTACGCCCGAGGGCCGCACGACGTACATCGAGGCGGATTTCCAGCACCCGGAAGCCGTCCTCGACTCCGAAGAGTTCCGCAAGACCCTGGACCTGAGCGAGCCTGTCGCGCTCACCGTGATCGCGATCGTGCACTTCGTCCTGGACGAGGACGACGCGGTCGGCATCGTCCGCCGCCTCCTGGAGCCGCTGCCCGCGGGGAGCTACCTTGCCATGACCATCGGCACCGCCGAGTTCGCCCCCGAGGAGGTGGGCAGGGTCGCGCGCGAGTACGCCGCCCGCGGCATGCCGATGCGGCTGCGGACCCTCGACGAGGCCCACGAGTTCTTCGAGGGCCTGGAGCTCGCCGAACCCGGCATCGTCCAGGTCCACAAGTGGCGTCCGGACGGCTCGGGCGAGCAGGGCATCCGGGACGAGGACATCGCGATGTACGGGGCGGTCGCCCGCAAACCCTGACGGCCGCGAGGCGTGAGGGGGTCAGATCACGCGGAACAGGTCGGCCGCGGCGTGGACGTCGGTGAAGTCCTCGACCGAACGGAGGTTGTCGCACAGGGCCTCGAGGACCGAGCCCGCTGCCGCGACGCGCGGGGAGCCGATGCCCACGCCGAAGACCCGGAAGCCCAGTCGGCGCTTGGCGTCGTTCCAGCCGCGCATCCACTCCTCGGTGACGCCGCAGTCGTCGTCGGTGAGCATCACGATGTCCCCGCGCGTACGGGCGGCGGCGTTGAACTCCTCCTCGAGCAGTTCGCCCGCCGCCGTCAGCGGCCGCTGGTAACTGGTGCCGCCGCCCAGGAACGTCTCCGCGAAGTCGAGGGTCCGGCCGAGAT
The DNA here is from genome assembly GCF_000772045.1 of Streptomyces sp. CCM_MD2014. Classification (GTDB taxonomy): domain Bacteria; phylum Actinomycetota; class Actinomycetes; order Streptomycetales; family Streptomycetaceae; genus Streptomyces; species Streptomyces salinarius. The sequence continues at coordinate 8,074,374 of NZ_CP009754.1, forward strand.
CGGCGGGCCGGTCGGCCGGGAAGCGGAAGACCCGGAGCTTGTCGGCGGCGGAGAAGACGATGCCGACGAAGTCGCGCCCCGCGTGGCGGGCCTGGTCGAGCAGCGCCAGCGCGCACGCCTTCGCCCACGCCTCCCTGGTGATGCCGCCGGGGCCCGCCTCGTACATGGAGTGCGAGGTGTCCACGCACGCGATGACGGCGCCCCGGCCGGTGGCCTTCTCTCCCTGGCTGTCGTAGAGCATCAGCTCTTTGGCGGCGTAGCGCGCGGCGAAGACCGCCCGCAGTCCCGGCAGTCCGAGATTGGCCAGCTCCGACGGGACGACCCGGGAGAGGTCGTCGCCGAGGGTGACCCCGATCAGCTCTCCGGTGGCGTTCTCCACCTTGCGGGCCCGCTCCCCGTCGGCCATCTGCCGGAAACGGCCGATCAGTTCGGCCCACTCGGCGAGCCGGCCGGTGCGCAGCCGCTCGGCCAGCCGAGCGCGTTCGTCGAAGGGCATCCGCTCCAGCTCGCCGGACCCGACACCCCAGGCCCGCATCAGCGCTGCCTCCTCCCGTACGGCCGCCGCCGACCTCGCCACCGCCTGCCGCGCGGCGGCGCGGACGCCGGGTGCCGCCGGCGCGAGGGCCTGGCCGGACTCGTCGTCGGCCCGGCGCGCGGCGGCCTCCGCGGCCTCGACCGCCTGTCGTACGGCGTGGGCGGCCGGTCCCGGCACGGTGCCGTCCTCGTCGGCCTCGTCGGCGGCCTGCCGCAGTGCCTCGGCCACGGCGGTCGCCGCGTCCCGGGCGTCCCGCCGCGCCCGGCCCGCCCGCTCGTCCCGGGGGCGGGCGTCCCGGGCGTCGTCCAGCATCCGGCGCAGCGCGGTGCCCTGCGCGAGTACGGCCAGGGCGGCGGCGTACGGGTCACCGGCCGTCTCCCGGTGCAGCTCGGCGAAGTCCGGCGACTCCAGCAGGGCGGCGACGACGCGATGGTTGACCAGCCGCGAGTGCTCCATCTCGGCGGGCTGCCGCAGGCGCGGGGCGGCCTTGTACGCCGCCAGGAAGACGTCGGTGAGGAGGTCCGCGGTGTACGCGTGCCGCTCGCCCAGCTCCCCGGCCAGCTCCCGCAGCGCGGCGGACTGCTCGTAGGTGTCGTGCCAGGCGATGCGGTCGAAACGGTCCGCGACCACGGCGCCGGTGTGCCGGGCGGGAGCCGCGGCCGACAGGGCCAGCCATTTCCCGGCATGGTCGGCCAGCTCGCCCAGCCGGCCCGCCGCCCCGTCCTCGGTGGCGTCCGGGTGCGCGTGCGCGTCGTCGTCCACGGTGTCGTCCGCTCCCGCTCAGAGCTGGGCCTGCACCGTGCTCGCGTCCACGCCGAGGGCCTCGGTGAGCACCCGGGCGCGGACCGCGCGCTGGCGGCCGGTGACCCGGTCGATGGCGGAGGTGGAGCGGCCGGCGACCACCGCGTCCTCGCGCAGTCTCTCCAGCCGCTTGCCCGCCGTGGCCAGCTGGTGGTGGGCCTTCTTGATGACCCACTCGCTCAGCGCCTCGCGGGACTGCCCGGCCATCGCGTCCAGCTGGGTCTCCAGCTCGTCGATGGTGTCGGCGAGGTCGAGGGCCTCCTTGGCGTCCGGGTTCACCAGGTGCAGCACCTCGCGTTCTACCGTCGGGCGCTGGGCGGGGGAGTCCCACAGCACGTGCGTCAGCACCGACAGGTCGCTCTCGGCGACCGCGGGCCGCCCGTCGAGGAACGCGGACGCCTGGAGCAGGCGCACCGCCTGCCGCCAGCGGCGGTCGGAGGCGATCAGCTCCTTGCGGCGCAGGGCGGCCCGCAGGGTGCACACCGCGTCCACGATGCCGTCCGGCACCTCCACGGCGGGGACGGCCTCGGCCACGGCCCGTTGCAGCGCGGCCAGTTCCACGGTGGTCCGCTCCCGCGGTGCCGGGCGGTCGACCGCCGAGCGGACAAGGGCGGCGAAGTTCGACGGGTCTTCCAGGTACTTGACCTCGATGCGCACCAGCAGCCGGTCGTAGATGGCGGCCGAGTCCTCGCCGTCGGGCAGCTCGTTGCTCGCCGTGATGGCCCCGATCAGGGGGCAGCGGACGGGCTCGCCGCCGCTCTCGGGGTGGTAGATCCGCTCGTTGAGGAAGCCCAGCGTCTCGTTGAGGGCCGCCGTGGAGCACTTGAAGATCTCGTCGATGAACGCGACGTGCGCGGTGGTGGCGCGCCCCTCGTAGACCTGGCGGTACTCCCCGCGCGCCAGCGCGGCGACGTCGACGGGGCCGAACATCCGCGTCGGCGCGGTGAACTTGGACAGCAGGATCTCCCAGTACGACGCTCCCACGATCCTGCCGGTGAGTTCCCGGGCCAGTTCGGACTTGGCCGTCCCCGGCGGGCCGAGCAGCAGCGAGTGCTGGCCGGCCAGCAGCGTCACCAGCAACGTCCGTACGACGTCGGCCCGTTCGAGGAAGCGGTCCGACAACTCGTGGCCGATCGACCGGAGCCGCACGGCCGTGTCCTGGGCGGCCGGTGCCTCCTGCGGGTCCTGTGGGCCCATGGCCGACTCCTCCTGTGACGGTCCGGGTGGGCTGGCAGGTCAGAGCCTATCCCGCCCGAACGTCCGTTCTCGCGGCCCCGTGGTCCCGGATCGGAGGCTCGGTCCGCACCGCGGTGGTGCCGTCGACCAGACTGTCCACCATGAACCACTTCTTCTCGCCGCCGGGACGCACCGGGCCGGCCGTGACCGCCGCCGCGCTGGCGGCCTGCTGCCTCACCGCGTGCTCCGAGGCAGGCGACAGCCACGCACCGGCGGCCATCCGTGTGAACCAGGTCGGATACGCGACCGGCGAGAAGAAGTTCGCCTACGTCATGGGCGACGGGAAGCAACTGGCCGACGCGGAGTTCGAAGTCCTGGACGAGCGGGGGAACAGGGCCGGGCACGGCCGCCTCGGCCCCTCGCTCGGCGGCTGGAACGGCACGTACACGGCCGTGCGCGCCATCGACCTGTCGTCGGTCGACCGCACCGGCACCTACCGGCTGCGCCTGGTCGGCGCGGACGCCGGCGCGCAGACCCGCTTCCGGGTGGCGCCGGCCCGGCGGTTGCTGGACCCGCTGCGCGCCGACACCGTGCGCTTCTTCGGCACGCAGCGGGACGGCGAGGACGTTCTGGCCGACGTCACCGGGCGGGCGCCCTCGCACCTGACCGACGAGCGGGCCCGCGTCTACGAGCCGCCGCGCACCGGGCCGGCGGCCGACGGGACGACGGCCGGTCCGCAGCCGTCCGAGGCCGCCGGCTCCGTGGACGTGTCGGGCGGGTGGTTCGACGCCGGCGACTTCCTGAAGTTCACGCACACGACGTCCTACGTGGTCGCACAGATGCTGAGCGCCGTCCGCGACACACCCTCGGTGCCGGGGCTGCGGGAGGAGGCACGTCACGGCCTGCGGTGGCTGGACCGGATGTGGGACGGGGAGACGGGCACGCTCTACGCGCAGGTCGGGCTCGGGTCCGGCGGCGAGGAGGTCCGCGGCGACCACGACGTGTGGCGGCTGCCCGAGGAGGACGACCGGCTCACCGTGGCGCCGGGGGACGCCGACTACCTGATCAAGTACCGGCCCGTCTTCCGGGCCAACGAACCCGGCGAGCCCGTCAGTCCCAACCTCGCCGGCCGGGTGAGCGCAGCCTTCGCCCTCGCCGCGCAGACCGAGGCCGCCGAGCACCCCGCCGAGGCCCGTGCGTGGCTCGACAAGGCGGCCGCCGTCTACGCGCGGGCGAACACCCGGCCCGGCCGCGGAGCCTTGGTCACCACCACGCCCGCGGACTACTACCAGGAGAACTCCTGGCGCGACGACATGGAGTGGGCGGCCGTCGAACTCTCCCGCGGCGCCGAGGCGCTGGGTGACGCGCGCCGCTCACGGTGGAGCGGCGAGGCGGTCGCCTGGGCCCGCGCGGCCCTGCGGGAGGAGCGGGGCAGCATCCTGGGCCCCGCCGACGTCAGCGCCCTCGCCCACGCCGACGTGCTCACCTCGGCCCACCCCGACGCAGGCCTCGCGGCCGCGCTGAAGGCGGAGCTGCGGCGGCAGGTGGAGACGGGAAGGAAACGGGCGGCCTCGGACCCCTTCCGGTCGGGCGTCGTACCCGGTGACTTCGACGCGGTGCCCAACACCTTCGGTCTGCTCGCGACCGCCGAACTGTACGCCCGTGTCACCGGTGACCACCGGTACGAGGACTTCGCCGCGCGGCAACTGGCGTGGGTCTTCGGGGCCAACGCCTGGGGCACCAGCTTCGTCGTGGGCGCCGGCGACCTCTACCCGCACTGCCTCCAGCACCAGGTCGCCAACCTGGCCATGAGCCGCACCGGCCGCGGAGACATCCTGCGGGGCGCCGTCGTCAACGGTCCGAACGACGCGGACCTGCTGAAGGAACCGGACACCTTCGACGGGGCCCGTCCCTGCTCCTTCGCCCCTCAGGGCGGGTCGTGGTCGGAGTTCGACGGCCGCGGCGCCGGTTACGTCGACGACGTGCGGGCCTGGCAGACGGTGGAACCGGCGGACGACTTCGCCTCGACGGCCCTGTACGCGCTCTCCCTCACCGCCGCGCGGTCCTGACACCCGGCGCGGACCACGTCGGCACCCGGGGCGGGGGCCGGTTCAGGAACTGGTCGGCCAGGTCCGCAGCAGGGCGTCCAGCGCGTTGAGGATCTCCGTCCAGCTCTCCTGGGAGCCGGGGGCACTGTGGCTGAAGCCCCCGGCCGTCTCCAGGCCGACGTACCCGCTGAAGACGCTGCCCAGCAGCCGCACGGCGTGCGTCTGGTGCGGTTCCGCGAGGTGGTATCCGCGCAGGATCGCACGCGACATCTGGGCGTGCCGCACGCCCGCGCCGGACGCCGCCGCCTCCGCGTCGAGGGGAAACCGGGTGGCGGCGAAGCGGCCGGGGTGTTCGAGGGCGTAGTCGCGGTAGACGTTCGCGAAAGCGATCAGCGCGTCCTTGCCCGCTCGGCCGGCCACCGCCTCGGAGGCACGGTCGGCCAGCTCCTCCAGAGCGAACAGCGCGATCCCGGTCTTGAGGTCGTGGGCGTTCTTCACGTGCGAGTACAGGCTGGCCGTCTTCACCCCGAACCGCCTGGCCAGCTCCGTCGGAGTGGTGCGCTCGAAACCGATCTCGTCGGCCGTCTCGGCCCCGGCCCTGATCAGGCCCTCGGTCGTCAGCCCTACCCGCGCCACACCCGTCCTCCGCATCGATTGCGCCGCATCCGTGGAAGATTATGGGCTTTCCTAACATGATTAGGCAACCTGTGCCGTTAGCATGTTCGAACTCGTGACGATCCGTACGAGTGACCCATGTGTCCGACCCCTAGCAAACGGGCCAAACAAGTGAAGACCACACCCACACGAATATCGTCGCGCAGAGACCCCGGCCCCCTGTTCGCCGTCCGGCGCCGGCCGCGGGCCGTGCTCTGGACCGCGGCGGGTGTGGTGACCCTCGGGTTCCTCGTCGCGCTGGAGTTCGCCGCCCGCCACTACGGCGAGCGGGGCCCGATCACCGAACAGGCGCGAGAGGTGATCTTCGCGCCCGACTCGGGACCGCTGCTGTACGCCGGGCTCGCCCTGACGATGGTGGTGCTGACCTGGCGCCAGCGCCTGATCGCGGCCGGTGCGGCGATCGGCATCGACGTCCTCTTCTGGCTGGTGCGCTGGGCGGTCGGCGCCGGCATGAACTTCGGCAACGGCGCGCTGTGGGTGGTCCTGGGCTGTGCGGTCGTCGCCGTGACGCGCCGTACGGGCGACGAGCGAGCCCTGCTGCTGAAGGGCTCGGGGCTGGGCCTGCTGCTGGTGGCCGGGCACAAGACCGGCGACACCTGGCTGCTCATCACCTCGGAGACCCGCAAGGCGGTGCTCGACCCGTACGTGGCCACCGCCGACCAGGCACTGGGCAACCCGTCCTGGCTGGTGGGCCGGTTCGTCGAGGCCACCGAACCGGTCGGCGGTCACGTGCTCCACCTCGTCTACGGTCAGCTGCCCCTGGCCGCGGCGCTCGTCGGGCTGTACCAGCTGCGTCACGTGGCGGCCGAGCGCCGCTTCCCGAGCCATCACCTCGTGCGGACCTTCCTCGTCATCGGCCTGCTCGGACCCGCCGTCTACATGATCTTCCCGGTCGTCGGACCGGTCTTCGCCTACGGCGCCGACGGCGGCCAGTGGGCGGTGGCCAACCTGTGGCCGCACACGCCGCCACCCGGCGGCGCCCCGCACGCGATCCCCTTCGACGACATCACCCCGCGCAACTGCATGCCCAGCCTGCACACGGCCTGGGCCACCACGCTGTTCATCCACTCCCGCAAGGGCTCCGGGCCCATGCGGTTCGCGGGTGCCTTCTGGCTGGCCGCCACGCTCACCGCGACGCTCGGCTTCGGCTACCACTACGGTGCCGACCTCGTCGCCGGCGTGGTGTTCGCGCTCACCGTCGAGGCCGCGATGCGCTCGTTCGCCCGGGGCTGGGACCGTGCGGGCGTCGGGCTGGTCGCCCACGGCACCACAGTGTTCGCCGCACTGCTCGTGTCGTACCGCTACCTGCCGGAGCGGATGGCCGGGCACCCGTGGGTCGCCGGGCCGCTGCTCGTCCTCGCGATGGCCTCCGTGGTCCTCGGATACATGCGCACCACCAGGCGGTGGGAGTCCGAGGCCGCGGCGGTGCGGCAGCCGGAACCGCCGCGCCCCGCGGAGCCGCGGCCCGAACTGGTCTGAAGCCCGGACCGGGGCGCTACTCGAAGTAGTGGCCCTGCTCGAGATCCTCGACCAGCCCCGGCTGGAGCGGCCGCCACCCCAGCAGCTCCCGGGTGAGGGCGCTGGACGCGGCGCGGTTGGCCGCGAACGGTCCCGCCAGCCACGTGAAGTGGGCGCCCGCCTCGGCGGCCGGGACCGACACCACCGGCAGGCCCAACCGCCGGCCGATCACCTCGGCGATGTCCCGGACGGGGACGCCCTCCTCCGCGACGGCGTGCAGCGTCGAGCCCCCGGGAGCCTTTTCCAGGGCGAGGCGGAACAGGTGCGCCGAGTCGAGACGGTGCGCGGCCGACCAGCGGTTGGTTCCGTCCCCGATGTATCCGGAGACTCCCTTCTCGCGGGCGATCCCGATGAGGGCCGGAACGAACCCGTTGTCGCCCTCGCCGTGATTGGTCGGGGCCAGCCGCACCACGGAGGAGCGGACACCACGGGCCGCCAGGGAAAGGGTCAGTTCGGCGGTGGCCGCCCGGACGTGCTGGGCGTCGCCCCGGGCGGCCGCGGCGAGATCCGGGTCGTGGCCGTCGCGTTCGGTCGCCACCCGCCCGGGAATCGCGGGAGTCCCGGACGCGATCGTGAACGGCCGGCCGGAGCCCGCGAGCGCCTCCCCCATCACCTCGACGGCCCGTCGGTCCGCCTCGCCCGCGCCCTTGAAGTCCCCCGAGAAGGCGATGTCGTGCTTGAAGGCCAGGTGCACGACCCCGTCCGAGCCGGCGGCCGCGCCCCGCAGGACGTCGAGGTCGTCGAGGGTGCCGCGGACCACTTCGGCCCCGGCCGCGGTGAGCGCGTCGGCCGAGGCGTGCGACCGGGCGAGGCCCACGACCTGGTGACCCGCCCCGATGAGCTCGGGAACGACGGCTGAGCCGATCCAGCCGGAGGCGCCGGTGACGAAAACGCGCATGAGAATCCTCCAGTCATGCCTGTGCAAGGGCGGCCCATGATTGATGACAGCCGCTGTCATCGACCGTAACACAGGCGATGTCAGTCACTGTCGTCGTGGCGAAGTGAGGGGCATGACGCGGAAGACGCGACGCGGGGCGTGTGCCGGGTGGCGCACGCCCCGCGTCGACGAAGAGCGGAGACCGGAGGTCTCCCGCGGAGGGTCCGGGTCAGGCCTTGCCCTGCATGGACTGCCGGGCGGGATTGCTCTGCTCGGCGGCCTTGAAGTCCTTCTCGCCCGCCTTCGCCCGCACCCCCCGCTCGATGCGTTCACCCGTGGTCTTGTCGATGTTCGACCAGTACTCGAAGGCGCGCTTGAGCACGGGCTCGGTCACCTCGTTGAGGAGGTGGTCGACCACGTTGTCGACGAGCCGGTCACGGGCGGCGTCGTCCATGACGTCGCGCACCAGCGTGCCCGGCTGGGTCCAGTTGTCGTCCTCGGCGTGGTCGACGTAGGCGCTGCGGGTGATCGCCCCGTCCGTCTGCCAGCTGGGCGGGGTGCCGAACCGCTCGGTGTCCGCGGCGGGGCCGCCCTTGGAGTTCGGCGCGTAGACCGGGTCGGACTTCTTCCGGTAGGCCATCTGGCCGTCCTTGGAGTAGCTGTGGACGTCGACGACCGGGGCGTTCACGGGGAGCTGCTGGTAGTTCGCGCCGATCCGGTAGCGCTGGGCGTCCGGATACGAGAACAGCCGGGCCAGCAGCATGCGGTCCGGGCTCGGGCCGATGCCCGGGACCATGTTGGCGGGTGCGAAGGCAGCCTGCTCGATCTCTGCGTGGTTGTCCGTCGGGTTGCGGTCCAGGGTCATGCGGCCGACCGGGATGAGGGGGTAGTCGCCGTGCGGCCACACCTTCGTCAGGTCGAACGGGTTGAACCGGTAGCCCGGGGCGTCCTTGTACGGCATGACCTGCACGTGCAGCGTCCAGCTCGGGAAGTCGCCCTCACGGATGTGCTCGAAGAGGTCCCGTGTGTGGTAGTCGGTGTCGGCCGCCGCCATCTGGTCGCCCTCGTGCTGGGTGAAGCACTCGATGCCCTGGTCGGTCTTGAAGTGGTACTTCACCCAGAACTGCTCGCCCTTCGCGTTGATCCACATGTAGGTGTGCGAGGTGTAGCCGTTCATGTGGCGCCAGGACCGCGGGATGCCCCGGTCTCCCATCAGCCAGGTGACCTGGTGGGCCGACTCCGGCGAGAGGGTCCAGAAGTCCCACTGCATGTCGTGGTCGCGCAGGTTGCTGTCCGCCCGCCGCTTCTGCGACCGGATGAAGTGCTGGAACTTCATCGGGTCCTTCACGAAGAACACCGGCGTGTTGTTGCCGACCACGTCGTAGTTGCCCTGGCTGGTGTAGAACTTCACGGCGAAGCCGCGCGGGTCGCGCCAGGTGTCCGGGCTGCCGCGCTCCCCCGCGACGGTCGAGAAGCGGGCGACGAGCTCGGTGCGTGTGCCCGGCTGGAAGACGGCCGCCTTGGTGTAGGCGCTCACGTCGTGCGTGACCTCGAAGTGGCCGAAGGCGCCGCTGCCCTTCGCGTGCGGCTGCCGCTCGGGGACGCGTTCCCGGTTGAACTGCGCCATCTGCTCGATGAGATAGGCGTCCTGGAGGAGGATCGGGCCCGCCGGGCCCGCGGTGAGCGAGTGTTCGTCGCTCTCCGCCGGCGCGCCGGAGTCCGTGGTGGTGGCGGGCGGGGTGTCCGTCATGAGGCTGCCTTTCGTGGGGGAGTGGCTGACGCACGGGGGCCGCGCGACTCGCACCCGGGACGCGGAGCGGCCCTGATCGCGCTGCCCGGCGAAGGGGCCCCGCCGACACCCGCGCCGTGCCCGGGGCCGCGGTTCACGCGCTCTCCGCGGGACGCGTGCCTCGCAGCGGCCACGCCGATCCGGCCGAGGTGCGACCACGTGCCGAGCGGTGCCGGGCGGCGGAGCCCGTCGGCCCGGTCGTCGTGCCGGGTCCCGGTGCCGGAACGCACCGTGTACTCGCCCTCGCCCATCCGTCCAGGACCCTCCGGAGTGCCGTCGTCCGTATCAGTCTCCGCCGCCTTCCGGCCCTCGCAAGCGGAGCGGCCGGCGGCGGTGACGCGCACCGGCGGCCCGGGCTGCGGCACGCTCGCCGAACCGGCCTCGGCCGGGACCCCGTTCCTCGCGGCCGGCCGGAACGCCGACCTCGGGGCCGGCCGGAACGCCGCCGGTGATCGACAGGACGCCTCCGCAGCTCCGGCAGCTCAGACGCCTCCGACGTCTCTGGACACGACCCCGCTCTTCGGCCGGCTCCCGGACGCCGAGCCCGACCCGCTGATGCCCCTGTACTTCGCTTTCGGCCTGCCGCGCCTCGCCACCCGCTGCCTGTACCCGGACCGAATCGAGGGCACCCGTTTGATGCGCCGAGCGCCATCCCGCATCGCCGAGTTCCGGGAGACCGTCGTGACCGCCGGCCCCGCGCGGCAGACGGGAATTGCCAGACAGGCCCTCTAGGTGTACTGACCCGCAGGGTTGTTCACGCGGCTGATCGGTGGGTGGCCGCCGAGTGCCGACGCTCCGCGTCGACGCCCTCCTCCGCCTTGCGGCTGCACGCACCAGACCCCGCTCACCGGCGTCGACGAGGTGCCGTGCCTGTCCTGCGACCTGATCCGCCGGACAGGCCCTAGCCGGCCCGGCTGGGCGCCAGCACCCGGCGGACGGCGGAGCGGAGCCAGTGGTGGGCGCCGTCGGCGGTGTGCCGGGGATGCCAGGCCATGCCGATGGACACGGGCGGCAGCGTCAGCGGAACGTCGAGGAGGCGCAGCCCGAGGGCCGAGGACTGCTCGGTGAGCGGGCTCGGAGACGCGCCCGCGGTGTCCGGCACGGCGGGGACCAGGGCGACGACGTCGGTGCGGGCGGCGAGGGAGAGCGCGGCCAGGTGCGACGGGAGGACCACGGCGACCCGGCGGCTGAGGCCGTGCTCGGCGAGGGCGGCGTCGACGGGACCCTCGAAGCGGCCCCGGCGGCTGACCGCGACATGCTCGGCCGCGGCGAACCGGGCCGGGGTCAGGGGCCCCTCGGTGAGCGGGTGGCCGGGCCGGACGGCCGCCGTCATCCGCAGGGTGACCAGGTCCTCGACCCGGGTTTCCGGATCCACGTGCTCGATCGCCCCGACCTCCAGGTCGACCCGGCCGTCACGGAGGGCCGGCCCCGCCTCCAGCTCCTCGGCCCGGAACCGCAGCGAGATCCCCGGCGCCTCCTGCCCGGCCAGCGTCAGCAGACCGGCGGCGAGGGCCGCGCCCACCAGATCGGCGGTCTGGAGGCTGAAGGTGCGGCGCAGCGTGGCGGGGTCGACGCCGGTGGCCGGAGCCAGCAGTGCGCCGAGCCCGCGGACCACGGCGGCCGCCTCCTCCCGCAGGGCCAGTGCCCTCGGGGTCGGCACCATGGTCTGTCCGGCGCGGACCAGGAGAGGGTCCTGGAGGATCCGGCGGAGGCGGCCCAGAGTGCGGCTCATCGCCGCGGGGGAGGTGTGCATGCGGGCGGCGGCGCGGGTGACGCTCTGCTCGGTGAGCAAGGCGTCAAGGGCGACCGCGAGGTTGGCGTCGATGACCGGCGCGACCGGATCCGTGCTGTTCACCAGTGTTATTCCGTTCCAGGCAACAATCGCTTGCTGAAGTTCCCATTGTGGCAACACCGCGTGGCTCCCCAGGATGAGGCCGTACCGAAACGGCACGACCCACGAGGTTTTCATGATCGTCATTACTGCTCCGACCGGGAACATCGGGCGACGGCTGATGCCCCTGCTCCTGGACTCCGCCCCCGCCCGCGGCGAGGAACTGCGCGTGATCGTGCGCGACCCCGCACGACTGCCCGACACCGTGCGCGAGCGCGTCGAGGTGGTCACCGGCTCGCACGGGGACCCCGCGGTCGTCGACCGGGCCTTCGACGGTGCCGACGCCGTCTTCTGGCTCGTCCCGCCGGACTCCTCCCGCACCCCGGACGACGCCTACCGGGGGTTCACCCGTCCCGCCGCCGAGGCGCTCGCCGCGCACGGCGTGGGCCACGTCGTCGGCGTCTCCGCCCTGGGCCGCGGCACCCCGGTCGCCGGCCGCGCCGGACTCGTCACCGCGTCCCTCGCCATGGACGACCTCATCGCGGCGACCGGTGTCGCCTACCGGGCCCTGGCCAACCCGTCCTTCTTCGAGAACCTCCTCGAGGAGGCCGACTCCATCCGGGACGAGGGCTGCTTCACGGACACGGCGGCCGCCGACCGCAAGGCCCCCTTCGCGGCCGTCGCCGACATCGCCGCCGTGGCCGCCGGCCTGCTGCTCGACCGGTCCTGGACCGGCAACGGCAGCGTCCCGGTGCTCGGTCCGCGCGACCTGTCACCCAACGACCTGGCCCGCATCATGACCGAACGGCTCGGCCGCCCGGTCCGCTACGAACGCCAGTCCCTCGACGGACTGCGCACCGCACTCGTCGGCCACGGCGTCGACCCCGCGTTCGCCCAGGGCGTCGTCGACATGAAGCGGGCCAAGGACGACGGCCTCGACGCGGGCGTCCCCCGGACCCCTGAGACCACGACCCCGACCACCTTCGAGCACTGGGTCGACCAGATCCTCGGGCCCGCGCTCCGGCCCTGATCTCCGCCCGGCCGAACGACGTCCCGGAAAGGGAGGCAACCATGCCCGCACACACCACCGAACCCCCCGTCACCGCGTTCATGCTCGTCAAGACCACACCCGAATGGCTCGCCATGACCGTCGAGGAGCGGATCCACGCCTTCACCACGGAGGTCGTCCCCGTGATCGAGGCGAGGACCACCGGTGTCCGCTCACGCTTCTACGACACGGAGTTCTACTCCGCCCGCGTCACCGACGTCTGGGTCTGGGAGGCGGTCGGCCACCAGGCCTACCAGCTGCTCGTCGACGCCCTGCGCGAAACCCCGTTCTGGGACCGGTACTTCGAGGTCGTCGACCTCCTCGTCGGCACCGAGAACGGCTACGCCCGCACCTACGGCGTGGAGGCGGTCACCGCCATCTCCACCTGAGACACCGCCCGCCCGGCGCGACCGGGCGGGCGGGACCGGGTGGACCGGGCGGTCGACGGCGGTGAGAAACTGACGGGGTCCGCGAAGCCGCCGCGGCCGCCCCACCCCGCTTCACACCGGAGAACGCCCCATGAGCCACGTCGCCGACCCCAGCCGCTACGACGGCACCATGCACTACCGCCGCACCGGACGCTCCGGGCTCGACCTGCCCGCGCTGTCCCTGGGCTACTGGCACAACTTCGGCGACGACAAGCCCTTCGAGACCCAGCGGCAGATCGCCCTGCGCGCCTTCGACCTGGGCATCACCCACCACGACCTCGCCAACAACTACGGCCCGCCCTACGGATCCGCCGAGATCAACTTCGGCCGGATCATGCGGCAGGACCTGGCGCCGTACCGCGACGAGCTGGTGATCTCCACCAAGGCCGGATGGGACATGTGGCCCGGCCCCTACGGCCAGGGCGGCGGCTCGCGCAAGTACGTACTCGCCTCCCTCGACCAGTCTCTGAAGCGCATGGGCCTCGACTACGTCGACATCTTCTACTCCCACCGCCTGGACGCCTCCACGCCGCTGGAGGAGACCATGACCGCGCTGGACACGGCGGTGCGGCAGGGCAAGGCGCTCTACGTCGGCATCTCCTCCTACGACGCCGAACGCTCCCGGCAGGCCGCCGCCATCCTCCGCGACCTGGGCACGCCGCTGCTCATCCACCAGCCCTCCTACAACATGCTCAACCGGTGGATCGAGACCGAGGGCCTGCTCGACGCGGCGGCCGACGAGGGCTTCGGCGTCATCGGCTTCACCGCGCTCGCCCAGGGGCTGCTCACCGGCCGCTACCTCGACGGCGTGCCCGAGGGCTCCCGCGCCACCCAGGGCAAGTCCTTCGCGGCCGACTGGCTCACCGAGGACACCGTCCGGCGGCTGCGCGCCCTCGACGACATCGCCGCCCGCCGGGGCCAGAGCCTGGCGCAGATGGCGCTCGCCTGGGCGCTGCGCGATTCGCGCGTCACCTCGCTGGTCATCGGCGCCTCCCGCCCCGAGCAGCTCGAGGAGAACGTGGCCGCCCTCGGCAACCTCGCCTTCGGCGACGACGAACTCGCCGAGATCGACCGGCACGCGGTCGTCGACGGCGACGTCGACCTGTGGCGGCAGGCCCGCACCGGCGCCCTCGGCTGAGGCGCCGCCCGCCCGGACGCTCCGTTCAGGCCCCCGGCGTTCCGTTCAGCACGAGGGTCCGCCGGCGATACGGAGCAGCCGGGGCGGCTCGTGCGCCGGTTCGGGCAGCCGCAGCGGCTCCAGCCCCGGCGTGACGGTGCCGAGCAGAGCCGCCCGGCGCGCCCCCGTACCCGAGGGAATCGCGCCCGGCAGGCCGTTGACGGTCAGGAAGCCCAACAGGGCGAAGGCCAGCGCCTCCTTGGCGTCCGACGGCAGCCCGAGCGCGTCGCTGGAGCCGAGGGCAACCCCGGGCAGCTCCTCGGCGATCATGCGCATCAGCACGGGATTGCGCGCCCCGCCGCCGGACACCACGACCCGCGTGACGCCGTGCGCACGGCAGGCGCCGGCGACCGTGACGGCGGTGAGCCGGGCCAGCGTCGCCAGGACGTCGTCGGGTTCCGCGACGGGCGCCGCCTCCAGCGCGTCGAGCAGGTACGGCAGGTGGAAGTGCTCCTTGCCGGTGCTCTTCGGGGCCGGCCTGCCGTAGTAGGGGTCGTCGAGCAGCACCCGCAGCAGCTCCGGATCGACCCGGCCCGCCCCGGCCCGGCGCCCGTCCTCGTCGTACTCGGCCGCGCCGTCCGTGAAGTGCCGTACGGCGGCGTCCATCAGGGCGTTCGCGGGCCCGGTGTCGAAGGCAAGCGGTTCGGCGCCGGGCGCGACGACGGTGACGTTGGCGATCCCGCCGAGGTTGAGGGCCGCGGGGACGCCGGGCAGCGCGGCCAGGGCGAGGGCGTCGGTCATGGCCACCAGCGGTGCTCCCTGGCCACCGGCGGCGACGTCCCTGCCGCGCAGGTCGGAGACGACGGGCAGTCCGGTCGCCTCCGCGATCCAGGCGGGCTGCCCGAGCTGGAGGGTGCCGCGCACGGAACCCTCCTCCACCCAGTGGTACATGGTCTGCCCGTGCGAGACCACCAGATCGGCGCCGCCCCCGCACAGCTCGCGCACGGCACGCACGGCCACGTCCGCGAACGCCTGCCCGATGCCGGTGTCCAGTTCGGCGACGGCCCGCATCGTCACCGCTGCCGGCGGCAGACTGCCGGCGATCAGGTCGCGCAGCCGGCCGGGGTAGGGGGCGGAGAGATGGCCGAGCGGACGCATCACCAAAGTCTCGCCCCGGAGTTCGAGGTCCGCGGCGGCCGCCTCGACGGCGTCGTAGGACGTGCCTGACATCAGGCCGATCACACGCACGATGCACTCCTGCGATGGTTGGGCGAGCCGGGCGGGCCACGGTGCCCGCCCGGACGGGATCACTTCCGGTCGGCCGCCGTCGTCAGCCGGTCCGGCCCGGCACCCGGCTCCTTGTCGAGCGCGTTGCCCGCCGCGGACCGGGGCGCCCGGTGGAACAGGCTCAGCACACCGCCGACGACCAGGGTGATCACCACGCCGATGGGCACCAGCCACTGGGCCGCGATCGCCTGCGACACCGTCGTCCCGTCCGAGGTGACGTCGATCTTCACCCCGCGCACGATGTACGTCATCACGCCGATGGTGACCAGGAAGGCCACGATGGAATCGGCCTCGTTGGCGCGTTTGACGAGCCGCCCCAGCAGGAAGGCGCCCAGCAGCGCGCCGTAGGTGTAACCCGCGATGGTGAGACCGGTCAGATAGACGTTGCCCGTGCTCGCGCTGAACGCGCAGGCGAACACCGCCATGAGCGTCGCCCACACCAGCGTCGTCCAGCGGGCCAGCCGGAGCAGCGTCTCCTCGGACGGTGTGGTGCGGAAGAAGCTGTGGATGATGTCGGCGACCGTCGAATTGGACATGGAGTTCAGCGCCGAGGACAGCGAGCCCATCGCGGCGCCCAGGATGCCGGCCACGAGCAGGCCCGAGACGACCACCGGCAGCCCGTGCAGGATGAACTCCGGGTAGAGGTTGTCCGAGCTGGACAGCCCAAGCTCCGAGAAGGACCTGCCCTCGTTGAACGACCACAGCAGGGCGCCGACGAGCGAGAACGCGGCGAACTGGACGGTCACGAAGACGCCCGAGGCGATCATGGCCTTCTGGCCCTCGCGCAGCGTCCGGGTCGCCAGCACGCGCTGGACGATGAGCTGGTCGGAGCCGTGCGAGGCCATGGCGAAGATGGCGCCGCCGACGATGGCCGTGGGCAGGGCGAACGGGCTGGTGAGGATGTGGGCGAGGTTGAAGTCGGTGTCGAAGAGCGTGAACCGTCCGGCGTCCAGGGCGCGCGCGTAGCCGTCGCCGCCGACGTGCGCGGACAGCACCGCCACGGCGAGGACCGCGCCGCCGAGGTAAAGGATCATCTGGATGGCGTCGGTCCAGATGACCGCCTTGATGCCGCCCAGGTAGGTGTAGACGACGGTGATCAGCGTGATCACGACGATGATGACGCGGTAGCTCGCGTGCACGCCGAACTCGTCGAGCAGCAGCTTGATCGGGATGGCGGAGGCGAACAGCCGCACACCCTCGGCCAGAAGCCGGGTGAACACGAACGTCACCGACGCGAGCCCCTGCAGCTTCAGCCCGAACCGGTCGCCCAGGTACTGGTAGGCGCTGACGAAGCCGCCGCGTTTGTAGAGGGGGATGAGCACGGTGGCCACGACGACACGTCCGACGACGTAGCCCAGGGCGAGTTCGACGTTGCCGAATGCCTGGCCGCTGTAGGCGCCGCCGGGGACGCTGATGACGGTCAGCACGCTGGTCTCCGTGGCGACGACGGAGAAGGAGACCGTCCACCACGGCATGTGGCCCTCACCGACGAAGTAGTCCTTCGCCGACTTCTGCCGGCCGGCCTTTCGCAGGCCGATCCAGGCGATCCCGATCAGATAGACCACGATCACCACGAGGTCGAGCTGGCGCACGCTTGCTCCTAGGCACGGGCCGGTGGGTTCGCCGGCGCGGGGGGAAGTGGGGTGGCGGCCGTCCGGTGGACGCGGACGACGAGACGGGCATGGGGGGTGGAGCGGTCCACGGCCAGCAGCCGGGCCCCGTCGAGGGGGTCGCCGAGCGCGGACGTCAGCCGCACCGGGAGTCCGGATCCGGTGAGCGCCGCGGTCAGCGGAGCCGTCAGGGCCGGGCCGAGACCCGTGAGACCGCCGGTGACGGCCAGGGGCAGCGGGCCGCCGTCCGAGACGATCCGGCCGGCCGCCGCGAGGGCGGTCTCGGCCAGGTCGGCGGCCGCCTCCCGGACGATCGCCGAGGCCACGGCGTCCCCCGCGTCGGCGGCACGGGCCACCTCCGGGGCGAACGAGGCGGCAGTCCGGGCCGGGTTGCCGTCCCCTCCGACGGTCGCCGGCAGCCGTTCGGGATCGCCGAAGAGACGGGTGGCCGCGTCCAGCAGGGCGGTGGCCGGGCCCCGGCCGTCGTGGGCGCGCAGGGCCGCGCGCAGTCCGGCCGTGCCGATGCGGGCGCCGCTGCCGTCGTCGCCGAGCAGGGGACCCCACCCGTCGACGCGTGCGTACGTCCCGTCGGCGCCGATGCCGACCGCGACCGACCCGGTGCCGATCGCCAGCACCACACCCGCCCGTCCGCCGAGCGCGCCCGCGTGGGCGGTGACGGCGTCGCTGGTGACCGCCGCATCGTCGACGGGCAGGTCCTCCAGGAGAGCGCTGGCCAGGGCACGGGACGCCGCGGGGGCCGAAGCCGCTCCGGCGGCACCCACCAGGACGGCTTCTGGCCGGGCGCCGCCCCGCTCCCGCAGCAGCGGCTCGACGGCGGCACGCACCGCCGCCCGGGCCGCCGCCACACCGTCGGGCGCCGCCAGACCGGGAGCACCGGCCACGGAGCTGACGGACGGTGAGGACTCGGCGCCGCGCCACAGCACGGCGCGACAACCGGTCTTCCCCAGATCCACCGCCACCACTGCAGTCATACGGCTCGCCCCTTGCCCGAGGACCCGGCACGTCGAAGGCCACCGGGTCGCCGGTGACCGGTGCGGATCGCCGTCCGAGTATGGGAACGCCGCCCTCCGGATGTCAATAAGTAACGTGCGGTCGTTCACCACGTAACTTTTTGACGCCTTCGGGGCGCCCCACTACCCTGTGTTCACCACACCCAGGAGGGGCCATGGTCCGCCAGTCCTCGTCCCGCGTGCCGGAGGAGTCCGCCCAGGACGCCCCGCCCGCCGACATCCTCACGCGCATCCGCGCCGCCCGCCCCTCCCTGGCTCCCTCGGAACGGCGGGTGGCCGACGCCGTCCTGGCCGACCCGGGACAGGTCGCCGAGCTCTCCATCCACGCACTGGGGGAGCGGGCCAGCACCTCGGCGGCCACCGTCATGCGGTTCTGCCGCACCATCGGCACGGGCAACTACCCCCAGCTGCGCCTGGCGCTGGCCGCCGCGGCGGCGCGGGAGCACGCCCTGGGCGGCGAACGGGCGGCGCAGGGCGGCACCGACATCAGCCCCACGGACTCGCTGGACCGGATAGTCAGCAAGATCATCTACAACGAGGTACGGGCCCTGGAGGACTCGGGCGCCGGACTCGACGTCGACGCGCTGGGCCGGGCGGTCGACGCCGTGGCCAAGGCCCGCAGGGTCGACATCTTCGGCGTCGGTGCCAGCGCGTTCGTCGGCCAGGACCTGCACCAGAAACTCCACCGCATAGGCCGGATGGCCTTCATCTGGAGCGACCGGCACGCGGCGCTCACCGCGACGGCCCTGCTGGGTCCCGGCGACGTGGCCCTGGCCGTCTCCCACTCCGGCGAGACCGAGGACACCACCGAACCCCTCCAGGCCGCGGCCGAACGCGGAGCCACCACCATCGCCCTGACCAACGACCCGGGCTCCACGCTCGCGACCAGTGCCGACCTGGTGCTGACGACGTGCGCGCGGGAAACGCCGTTCCGCTCCGGCGCGACCGTCAGCCGCATCGCCCAGCTCGCGGTCGTCGACTGCCTCTTCGTCGGAGTCGCCCAGCGCTCCTACGACGCGGCGACCACCGCCCTCGAAGAGACCTACGGGGCCGTCCAGCGCCGCCGGCGCCCCGCACGCCGCACCGGATGACGAGGCGTCACTACCGCCCGGCCCCCACGCCTCGCGTTTCCGGGTACTCGCCCTCGCGCAGGCTCGTCACCAGTTCGCGCGGCAGGCCGTGGGTGTCGTGGAGGTAGTGGAAGTCCTCCTCCCCCAGCGGGCCCCGGAAGCGAGGCCGGGCGAGCACGTTCCGGCCGCGTTCCAAGAGCCGCCGGAACCGGCGCTCCTCCTCCACGAGCAGACGCCGTACGAGACCGGGGTCCCCGTCCTGCCGGAAGTGGTCGAACGTGTGCGTGATCAGCTCCTGCGGCAGGTCGCCCAGCTCCCGCGAGGGATCGTCCCGCCACAGCACGGTGAGCAGCCGTCGCACCAGGCGGCGCAGCACGTATCCCTGGCCGGTGTTGGCCGGACGCACCCCGTCGCCGACGACCACGGCCGAGGACCGCAGATGGTCGCAGACCACACGGAACGACGGTTCGTCCAGCGGCCACAGGGACGGCAGCACCCGACGCCACGGTTCGAAGACGTCGCACTCGAAGACCGACGACCTGCCCTGCAGCAGCGAGGCCAGGCGCTCCAGGCCCAGGCCGGTGTCGACGTTGCGCTGCGGAAGCGGCACGAGACGCCCGTCGTCGAGCCGGCGGTGACGCATCATCACGTGGTTCCAGACCTCCACCCAGCGGTCGTCGCCCGTGGGCGTGGACCGGGGCGGGCAGTCACCGCTCCACAGGAAGATCTCCGAGTCGGGTCCGCACGGACCCACCGGACCGTTGGACCACCAGTTGTCCTCCTCCGTCAGCTCCACGGGCACGCCGCGCTCCTGCCACAGCCGCAGGGACTCGGTGTCCGGCCCGACCTGCTCGCCGCCCCCGTACACGGTGGCGTGCAGCAGACCCGGGTCGACGCCCAGTCCCTCGGTGAGCAGCCGGTGGGCCCAGTCGAGGCTCCGTGAACCCCCGTAGTCGCCCAGCGACCAGGTGCCGAGCATCTGGAACACCGTCAGATGGCTGCTGTCGCCGACCTCGTCCAGGTCCGTGGTGCGCAGACAGCGCTGCACGTTGACCAGCCGCCGCCCCAGCGGATGGGGGCGGCCCTCCAGGTACGGGGTGAGCGGATGCATGCCGGCGCTGGTGAACAGCACGGGGTCGCCGGGTTCGGGCAGGAGTGTCGAGCCGGTGATCCGGCGATGGCCGTGTTCCTCGTAGTACTCGACGAACGTCCGGACGATCTGCTCGGTGTCCATGAGGTGACTCCTTCGCTTCGAAGCGGGAGGGGCACCGGAGAACGGCACGGTGTGGTCCTCGCACCGAGGCGAAGGCGACCGAGCGCCACGCGCACCACCGACGGGCCGTTTCCGGTCGCCGGTGGAAGAGGGGAAGGTCAGACGGCGGCAACCGGCGAGCTGGTCGCTCGCGCGGTCGCAACGGTGCGTGTGCCGATGACGTTCATGTCACGAACATAACGCTTCCGGCCCCTGCAGGCACCTGGGTTTTCCGCAACCGAGGCATCCCGTCCGGCCGTCCCCACCTCGGCACAGCAGCGCCCGGCGGCCCTGCGCCCTCGTAACACCTCAGTTGTCACCCCGCAGAGGTTTTGGTACGGCCCCCGCCCACACGGCGGGGGTCCGGCCCGACCACGGCTGTGCCCGTTCGAGCTGTCCGGCGAGGCGGAAGAGGAGGTCCTCGCGCCCGAAACCGGCGGCGAACTGCATGCCGACCGGGAGTCCCGTCCCGGTGTCGGCCGTCAGCGGCACGGACATGGCCGGTGTGCCGGCCACGTTGAACGCCATGGTGAACGGTGAGCGGTCGTTGAGCCGGTCGATCCAGCCGAGGCCGTCGAGCGCTTCCGCCCCCTCGCCGTAGGCGCCCAGCAGCGGGGGGAGCTCCGGCAGGGTGGGGGTGAGCAGCAGGTCGTGGGTGCCGAAGAACCCGGCCAGAGCGCGGGCGACGCGGTTGCGCAGGGCGAGGGCGTCGACGAACTGGGGCCCGCTGACCCGCTGTCCGTAGCGGTGGGCGGCCAGTGTCGACGGCTCGAGGGTCGAGGAGTCGACGGGCCGGCCGAGGGCGGCGGCCAGACCGTCGACGGAGGCCGCTAGGTTCGCCGTCGAGAGGCGGGCGTTGGCCAGCACGAACTCCTCCCAGCCGGCACCCAGGCCGACCGCGACCTCCTCCGTCCGGTGGCCGAGGGATTCGAGCAGCCGCACCGTACGCTCCAGCGCGTCGGCCACCGGGGCGGTGGTCCGGCGCCCGCCCCAGGCCTGCGGGAGGACCCCGATCCGCAGGGGTCCCGGAGCGCGGGTGACTTCCTCCGAGTAAGGGATGCGCGGCTGCTCGGCGAAGTAGGGGTCGCCCGGTTCCGGGCCGCGTATCAGGTCGAGCAGCGCCGCGCTGTCCCGCACGGTCCGGCTGACGCAGCCCTGGACGGCCAGCCCGTTGAACCCCTCGTCGAGGGCGGGCCCCATGGAGACCCGGCCGCGGGTCGGCTTCAGCCCGAAGAGGCCGTTGTACGCGGCGGGGATGCGCAGCGAGCCCGCCGCGTCGGTGGCGTGGGCGAGAGGGACCACCCCGGCCGCCACAGCCGCACCCGCGCCGCCACTGGATCCGCCGGCGCCGCGGCCGGGGTCCCACGGGTTGCGGGCCGGGCCGTACAGCACCGGTTCCGTGGTGATGCTGTAGGCCAGCTCCGGTGTCGCGGTCCGCCCGAGGGTCACCAGGCCGGCCCGGCGGAAGCGCCGCATCAGGAAGGAGTCGGAGCGGGCGACGTGCCCGGCCGCCAGACGGCTGCCCATCTCGGTGCGCCGGCCCGCCATGGAGATGCCGAAGTCCTTGATCAGGAAGGGAACTCCGGCCAGCGGCGTGCTGCCGGGGGCGGGCCGGTCGTCGGCCGGCCAGGTCTCCACGACCGCCCGGATCGCGGGATCGACCGTCCGTACCGCCTCGCGCGCGGCCGCCTCCACCTCGGCGGGCGACACCTCGCCCTCGGCCATCAGCTCCGCGAGCCCCACCGCGTCGTGGCGCACGTATTCGGAAACTCTCACTGTCACTCCTCGGAACACAGAACGGTACTGGTGAGTCCCATGCGATACCGATCGGTATCGTCCGGGACGGACTGGTACCGTAACAGGAAGGGAAGAGCCCCATCGAGGCACGTCACGGAGCAGGGATGACATCGACCGCCGCCAGGCCGGGCAGAGTGGCGAAGCTGCCGCCGCGTGAGCGCATCCTCGACGCGGCCGAGGAGCTGTTCCAGAGAGAGGGCATCCAGCGCGTCGGCGTCCAGGCCGTCGCCGAGAAGGCCGAGACCACCAAGATGGCGATCTACCGGCACTTCGAGACCAAGGACGCGCTGGTCGCGGAGTGGCTGCGGATCCTGGCCGCCGAGTACCAGGCGGCCTTCGACCGGGTCGAGGCCGAACACCCCGGCCGGCCCCGGGAGCAGATCCTGGGCCTGGCCCGCTTCATCGCGGAGGGCCTGCCGTCGCTCTCGTACCGGGGCTGCCCCTTCATCAACTCGCTCGCCGAACTTCCCGACCGCTCCCACCCCGCGCGGAGGGTGATCGAGGAGCACAAGGCGCACCAGACCCGCAGACTGGTCGGCATGTGCGCCGAGGCCGGGCTGCCCGACCCCGAGCAGGTCGCCGCTCAGATCACCTTCGTACTCGAGGGCGCTCAGGTCAGCACGCAGAACGGAAGCATCGACCGGGCGGGGGAGCGGTTGATGCGCATCGTCGAGGCGATCCTCGACCAGTAGTCCCGGGCAGAAGCGGCCCCCGGCGCGCAGGCCGGGGGCCGGTGGTGACGGGGCGGCGTCAGTGCGCGTCCGTCAGGGGGCGGGCGTTCCGTAGACACCCATCTCGTACAGCGAGTAGCCCCAGGTCGTCTTCCGCTTCACCCCCTGCATCCGCACGTACCGCACGGTCTCGCCGGAGTCCACCCGGACGACGTCGTTGCCGCAGGCCTCCGGGCGCCGGGTGGACACGGTCCGCCAGGTCACGCCGTCGGGCGAGGTCTGGACGGCGTACTCCGCCGCGCAGGCGCCCTCCCAGGCCAAGGTCACCGCCGCGACCTCGGCCGGGGCCGCGAGCTGGACCTGCACCCACTCGTCGTCGGAGTAGCCGGACGCCCAACGGGTGCCCAGTTCGCCGTCGTTGACGTACCGGGCCGCCAGCCGGTCGAGGTCCTGCTCGACGCTGGACGCGGACGCGGTCCCCGCGAGGGCCAGGTTCTCCCCGCCGCCCGCGGAGTCCCACAGCCGCAGCCGTAGCTCGGCCTGGACCAGGAAGGCGTCGAGCACACCGTCACCGACCTTCGGCTGGACCTTGCCCCACGAGTTGCGCGGCGGATCGACCCGCACCGCCCGGGCCTGCTCCCGGAGCCTGTTGGACTCGGCGAGCAGCCGGTCCGAGGTCTCCTCGTCGCCCTCCTGCCGCGCCGCGAGCGCGTCGAGCATGGCCTCCATGGCCCCGCCCCACAGCTCGGTCGCGTCCAGCCAGGGCGCCGCGTCGACCGTGAAACCCTCGTCCACCGCGCCGCCGCGGATCGTGGCCGGTGCCCGCTCGATCGCGCTCGCGTAGGTACGCAGCGCCTCGACGGCCTCGGCGCGCCCGCCCTCGTCCCAGGCCGTCCAGAACCGCTCGACGCGCCGGGCGAGTTCGGGTGCCTGCGGCTGCCAGGGGGTGGCCCCGAAGGTCGGTGCCATGTGCTCCAGGTCGCCGAGGACGAGCAGCGCGTCGGTGGCCTCGGGATCGCCGCCGGCCAGGTAGGACATGGCGCGCGGCCAGTTCGTGTCCGCGTCGTACGCCCGGTCGTTCCAGGTGAAGTCCGCGGTGCCGAAGACGGCGACCTTGCTGGCGTACGGCTGGTTCATGGGGTTGGCGACGATGCCGGAGAGATGCTCGGACAGGCCGGCCTCGCGCTTGTCGTACGGGGCGAGCAGCAGCCGCCCGCTGGTGTTGCCGAAGTCGTTGACCGGGTAGTTGTCCCAGACGAAGACCTTGCGGCCGAAGAGCCTGGAGACCTGGTCCGCCTCGTCGTTGGTGATCTTCGGCGGGACGACGGCCGTGCCGGTCCACATCACCACGACCGCCGGGTCCAGCGTCTCGCGCATCGTCTGCTTGTAAGCGGTGTCGGTGAGGTCGCCGTATTCGGTGGGCACCATCTGCAGGGGCTGGACGCCCTCGTGGCCTGCGACGAAGTTGTGCTGCACGTCGTTGAGCAGGTCGACCTGGGCCCTGGCGGCCGCCGCGCGGCCGGGCTCGCCGTACGCGGCCCGGTCGCCCTCGCAGTTCCAGCGGGTGTAGCTGATGTCGTCGAGCGGGATGGAGAAGGCGCGCGTCCCCAGGTCGTACAGCGCCTGGAGCTTGGCCTTCAGCGCCGCGCGGTCGGCCGGGTCGGAGTAGCAGACGGACTCGCCGGGGGAGACGGCGAAGGTGAAGCGCACGTGGTTCTCCGTGGCCCGGTTCACCAGCTCGCCCAGCTCCGCCAGCTTGTCCGCGGGGTAGGGCTCGCGCCACTTGCCCCGGTGGTAGGGGTCGTCCTTGGGGGCGTAGATGTACGTGTTGGCCTTGACGTCCCCGTAGAAGTCCATCTGGTCGAGGCGTTCGGCGTGCGTCCACGGCTGTCCGTAGAACCCCTCGATGGTGCCGCGCAACGGCATCGAGGGGTGGTCGCTCGCCCGGACACCCGCCACCTTCCAGCGTTCGTCACCCGCCCGGACGAAGAGCTGGCGGAGGGTCTGCACGGCGTAGAACTGCCCGGCGGCGTCCGTGCCGCCGAGGGCGATCCGCTTGTCCCGCCCCGCACCGAGGACGCGCAGGGCGTAGCCCTCCGCGTGGTCCGGCACCGTCGTGTCGCCGAGCGTCCGGGCGATGTCGGTCCGCGTGGCCGGGCCGAGCCGTACGGTGAGCAGTCCGGCGGACGCCGGGGGAACGTTTCCGGGGGCGACGACGTCCACCCGGTGGGCGCCGTGGGCTTTCAACTCCCGCACCAGACGGGTCCGGGCGGCGGCGTCCGTGTCCCGGTCCGCCACGACGAGCACCCGGTCGGTCACCGGAACGTCGTCACCTGCACGGCTGAGGGACTGGGGGGTCGGTGAGACCGGCGGGACCCTGGACGCCGCGGCGGCAGGCGCGTCGTCGGCGGCGGCCGGGAGCGTCTCGACTGCCAGGGTGCTTGCCAGTGCAAAGCATACGCCGAGCGTCGTCAGCGTTTTCGTGCGTCTTCCCATGGGCCCTCCAGGCTTGGTCTGGACCAGGTGATCAGCCGTTTCTCCAGGGATGATGCGGCACGACCGGAGGGAGACGTAAGACGTATGGGGTCTAGACCTCTTTGAGGCATGCCTTTACTCTGGCCAACATCGTTCCCCGGGCGCCGATTTGGCATGCCCGGCTCATGGATCGGGCTGAGGCTCATGGAGAGGTGGCCATGAAAGTCGGACGACGACGCGGCATCGTGGCAGCGATCTGCTCGATGACGGCCCTCGCGGCCGCACTGCTCCCGGGCACGACCGCCGCCGGAGCCCCGGACCCGGGCACGGCCGTGGCCCCGGCCATGGCAGAGGCCCCGGCAGTGCTCCCCGCGCTGCGGGAATGGCGGGCGGAGAGCGGGCAGTTCAAGCTTGCCCCGGGCGCCCGGATCGTGCTCGGCCACGCCGACGCCACGACTGCCGCCGACGCGCGCAGGTTCGCGGCCGAGTTGCGCGAGGTCACCGGGCGGACCCTTGCGGTGGTCACGGCACGGGCCGGCAGACCGGGCGACATCGTGCTGCGCCAGGACGCCACCGCGCACCGGGACCTGGGCGACGAGGGCTACCGGCTGCGCTCCGGCGACCGGCTGACCGTCACCGGCGCCACCTCCGCCGGCGTCTTCTACGGCACCCGCACGGTCCTGCAACTCCTGCGCGGGGACGGCACCGCACCCGCCGGCGCGACCCGCGACGTGCCGGAGTACCGCGAGCGCGGCGTCGGCGTCTGCGCCTGCTACATCCACATCTCCCTGGACTGGTTCGAGCGGCTCATGCGCGACATGGCGCAGCAGAAGCTCAACCAGCTATGGATCGAGGCCAAGGTCAAGAGCGACGTCGACCCCGAGTCGGCGTTCTGGGGCTACTACACCAAGGACGAGGTGCGCCGTCTGGTCGCGATGGCCGAGCGCCACCACATCGAGCTGATCCCCGAGATCAACTCGCCCGGCCACATGGACCCGTACCTGGAGCACCACCCCGAACTGCAGCTGAAGGACAAGAACGGCGAGGCGTCCCCGCCGCGCCTCGACATCACCCGTCCGGAGGCGTTCACCTACTACACCTCGCTCGTGGACGAGGCGCTCGACGTTTGGGACGCCGGTTCCTGGCACATGGGCGCCGACGAGTACATGATCGGCTCCGCCTATCCCGACTTCCCGCAGCTCCAGGCCTACGCCACCGAGAAGTTCGGCGCCGGGGCCACGCCGGACGACGCCTTCGCCGACTTCGTGAACCGGGTGGGCGAGCACGTCCGCGCGGAGGACCGCACGCTCCGCATCTGGAACGACGGGCTCCTCGGGCGCAACACGGTCGTCCCGCTCGACCGGGACGTCGCCGTGGAACACTGGCTCGGCGGCGGCAGCACACAGAAGCCGTCCGCCCTCCTCGCCGAGGGGCGTCCGGTGATGAACTCCGCGTACGCGCTCTACCTCGTGCGCGGCGGCTTCACCATGAACACCCGGCAGCTGTACGACTCCGGCTGGACGCCGCTGCGTTTCGAGGGGGAGACACTCACCACCCGGCCCGCCAACCTCACCGGCGCCAAGATCTCCATGTGGCCCGACAACGGAGCAGCCGAGACGGAGAACGAGGTCGAGGCCAAGGCGTTCATGCCCCTGCGCTTCATCGCGCAGGCCACCTGGGGCGGGCCGCGCCCCAGCGCCTCCTACGAGGACTTCGAGGCCCTGGCACGCGGCATCGGACACGCGCCGGGCTGGTCGAACACCGACCGCAGGCCCCTGCCCGACGGCACGTACGCCCTGGCCGGCCCCGGCCGCCGGAGTCTGTCACCCACGGCCGACGCGGCCGGCTCCACGGTCGCCTTCGTGTCCGGCGACAGCTCGGCGTGGGACCTCACCGCCACCGCCGACGGCTACTACACGCTCCGCTCGACACGGACCGGCCTGTGCCTGGACGCCGACCGCGGCAAGCGCTACCTGGGCGCCCCGCTCGAGCCCGGAGCGGAACTCACCCAGGAGACCTGCGCCGCGGACCGGCGCACCCAGCGCTGGCAGCTGACGACGCGCGGCGGCGCGCTGACGCTCACGAACGCCGTCTCCCAACTGGTGCTCGCGGCGGACGGCGCCTACGGCACCGCCGTGCAGGCGGCACCGGACACGACCGCCCCGACCCGGGTGCGGGCCGTACCGCGCGGCTGACCCGGCCGCCCCGGCCCGCGGGCGACGGTCAGCGCCGCGGGGCGTGCCCGGTGCCGCGGTCGTCGTCACCCCGCGGTCCCGTCGCCCAGGAGGGGAGCCAGGTGTCCTCGGGCAGCGGGTCCAGGCTCGCGAAGTGGCTGACCACCGCCCGGAGCCCCGGGTGCGGATTCTCCCGGGGGAGGAGCAGCGAGAGCGGGTAGGCGAGCGTCGGACGCACGATCGGGATGCGGCGCAGGTCGTGGCTCGCCGGCCAGACGTACCGGTCGCGGGAGCCCACGAGGGTGGCCACGTCGTCGGAGTCGGCGAGGATGTCGAGGAGCACCTCGTTGCCGAAGTTCGGGCCCGTGGCGTCCACGCGGAGGCCGAACGCCGCGGTGAGCTGATTGTAGAAGTCCGCCCACTCGCTGCCCGGCGCGATGCCGGGCACCCAGATCCGGTGCCCGCGCAGCCGGGCCGGTGTCACGGCGCGTGCGGGGGCGAGCGGGTGCCTCGGACCGACGACGAGTTCCAGCGGGGAGTGGAAGGCGTGGATCATCCGCACCTCGCGCGGCAGGGTGGCCGGGTCGGTCACCGAGCGGAAGGAGGCGTCCACGTCGCCGGCCTGCACGGCGGCCACCGCGAGCCGCGGATCGTCGACCTTGAGCGTCACCACGTCGAGCTCGGTCCCGGGATGCGAGCGCCAGTAGTCGTGCAGGATGACGGCCTGCGCGCTCCGCAGGCCCAGAACGTCGATGCGCAGGGCCCGCGAGCCCCGCCGGATCGCGGCGACGGCGCGGTCGACGTCCGCGACGATGTTCCGGGCGTGCGCCAGGAAGGCCTGGCCGTCGAGCGTCAGCTCGACCCCTCGGGCGGTACGGGTGAACAACCGGACGTCGAGGGTGCGTTCGAGGGCCGCGATCCGCTTCGAGACCGCCTGCTGCGTCACGCCGAGCTCGTCGGCCGCGTGCCGCAGCTGTCCCAGCTCGGCCGCGCGGACGAACGACCGCACCGCCTCGGTATCCATGGCGGCGAGCATAGGGCGTGCCCGACCGGCGCGGAGACCGGCACCGCGGCGCCGGGGCCCGCACCTTCGTGCCATAACCTCGTGCGTGGGAACGTCGGTTGCCATGTGTCCACACCGAGGAGGCGGCGGTGCTCAACAAGGGCGGCTCGCGATTGCTCATATGCGCCGTGGCACTGGCCTGCCTGGCGCTGATGGGCCCCAGCGGCCCCGGCGGCGAACCCTCCGGCCGGTCCCTGCCCGCCGAAGCCGTCCGGGACGTCGTGCCGAACCGGGTCATGACGTGGAACCTGTGCAACCCCTGCGACGCGAGCAACCTCGACCGGGCGGCGGAGATAGCCGCCTACGCGCCCCAGGTCATCGGCATGCAGGAAGCGTGCGCCCGCGACGTCGACCGGATCCGGGACTACCTGGAGGTCTTCCACGGGCTCGTCTACCACGTCGCGTACGGGTCGGTCCTGGACAACTGGAGGCGCTGCGGGGGAGCCCCGTGGAATCCCGGCGGCTTCGGCCAGGCCATCCTCTCGGCCGCACCGATCACCGACCGGGTCAACGTCGAATACCCCGAAGGCGGTTCCGAGGACCGGGGGTATCTCGCGGTCACCACCGAGGTGGGCGGCCGGTCCGTCCGGGTCTTCGACACGCACCTCGCCCAACGGCGCCAGGAGGAGTTCCGGAAGGACCAGGTGAGCGTCCTGGCCCGGGAAGTCGCCCGGCACGACCGCGCCGTGGTCCTCGGCGACTTCAACGCCGTGCCGGACGCGTCCGAACTCGACCCCATGTGGGCGCTGGCCATGGACACCGACCCCCAGTGCCGTCCCGCGGCCGCCGGCGGCTGCGAGCCGACCACGGACTGGCGAAGCAAGTTCGACTACGTCTTCCTGCGCGGCATCGCCCCGCTCCGGCACCGGGTGGTCCGCACCGAGCACTCGGACCACGACATGCTCTACAGCGACCTGGACGTGACCTGAGCGCACGGTCGTCCGATGCGGTGGCTCTGCCAGAAGGGGCCGAGATCCTCGTCCGTCATGGACTGGGCGGCCCGCTTGAAGTCCTCGGTGGTGGAGACCCCGAACCAGTGGTCCCGCGCATAGCGCTTCAGGAGCCGCGCCATGGCCTCGGGCCCCAGGGTGCGTTCCAGGTCGGACAGGGCGCAGGGCCCCGCCGTGTAGACGAGGTGGTACTCGCCGCGGTGCTGCGACCAGTAGCCCATGGAGGCGGTCAGTTCCGTGTCGTCGGCGGGCCAGTAGACGTCCGACCAGCAGTCCTCCGTCTCCAGGCCGTAGAAGCGGAAGTTGGCGTACTGGGCGAAGCTCTCGTCCAGCCACGGCGAGGCGTACTCGTCGTTGCCGACGATGCCGTACCACCACTGGTGCGCCAGTTCGTGGACGACGGCGCCGCCCTCCTCCGTGGTGCCGAGCAGCACGAGGCCGGGATACTCCATGCCGCCGCCGAACCCGCTGGTCATCACGAGATCGATCTCGCCGTAGGGATAGCGCCCGAACTCCCGGCCGAACCGGTCGATCGCGGCGACGGCCTCCTCGCGGCTGAGGCGCACGCCCGCCGCGGAGGTGCCGGGCGCCCAGTACGCCTTCACGCGCACGCCGCCGGGGGAGGTCTGGGTCGCCGTGCGGAAGGGACCCGCGGCCCACGCGAAGTCGCGCACCCGCTCCGCGACGCTGAGGGTCACCGTACGGCCGGGGCCTCCCGGACGGGTCCTGGTGCGGCCCGTCGCCGGTACCTCCAGGCCCGACGGGTGGTCGAGCCGGACCCGGTAGTCGCCGGTGAGCGAGTAGAAACTCTCGCCGACGGCCACGTACGGGTCGAGGTGCCAGCCCCGCGCGTCGTGCACGGCGAGCACCGGCAGGGCGTTGCCGAGGAAACGGACGGCGCCCTCGCGGCCGAAACGGGCATTGCGGTCGGGCACCGCGATCGAGACGTCGAAGGCGACGGACGCCCGCTTCCCGTGCGCGAGGGGCTTCGGCAGAGCGATGCGCAGCGCCGTGCAGCTCACCGCGAGCGGGTCCGCCGTGCCACCGTGTACGCCCGACACGACGACCGGGGAGGGCACGCCCGGCGCACCGGGCCCGCCGGGCGTGCCGCACCCGTCCTCCCCGTTGCCCCACAGGCGCAGGTACACCTCGCGCAGCGGCCGGCCGGAGGCATTGCGGAACGACACCCGCTGTCGTCCCGTCCAGTGACCGCCGTCGGCGTCGGACCGGAGGTCCACGTCGTAGCGGGCGCGATCGGGTGTCGCCGCCGCCCCGGACCCGGTCGGCCCGGCCACCGCGACGGCGTCACCCACCAGGGCGCCGACCGCCAGGAGCAGCACGAGCAGCATCACGAACGGACGACGACCGGCCTGGAGCGGCGACGCGTCGGACAAGGACGTGCCAAGCAGCGACATGGCAGCGGATACTGCCACAACTCACCAGCCACCGAACCGGTTCGGCCGGAGCTTTGGTCCGCCGGGCCCCGAGCGACCGCATAATTGGTTGCCTGCCCACGCCGGCGGCGGATGCAATGTCCGGCATGGTCACCCAGGTGCACCCGCGGGGGCGGGACGGCAACGACGCGCACGTCCGGATCGGCGCCCTCGCGCCACTGACCCGGCCCGGCTGGGACGAAGCGGGCCGGCACCTGCTCGCCGGAATGGAGCTGGCCGCACGCGAAGTCAACGACGCCGGCGGCATCGCGGGCAGACCGCTCGAACTGGTGGTCCGGGACACGGCGGCCGATCCGGACGGGGCCGCGGCGGCCGTGGACGAACTGGCCCGGCTGGGCGTGGCCGCTCTCGCGGGGGAGTACCACAGCGTGGTCGCCCGCGCGGCCGCGTCCAGGGCCGATGCCCTCGGCCTGCCGTTCCTGTGCTCGTCGGCCGTGCTCGACGCGCTCACGGACCGGCAGACGCCGTGGGTCGCACGCCTTCCCGCGGCGCAGTCCCGCGGCTGGCGGATCTACGCGGACTTCCTTCTCGCCGCGGGCCACCGTCGTATCGCCGTGGTGGCCCAGCCGAGCCTCTACTGGGCGTCCGGTGCCCGCATCCTGCGGGACCGCCTGGCCGGGCGGGGCGGCACCCTCGTCGATCTCGACCTGCCCGAGCCGGACCCCGCGTCGGTGTGCGACGCGCTCGCCGAGCAGGACGCGAGCGCCCTGCTGCTCCTGGTCGGCATCCCCGAACCGGCCGTGTCGATCGTCCGGTCCGTCCGCCGCGACCGGCGCCTGGCCGGGATCACGATCGGTGCTCCGGCCGGGCAGCCGGAGTTCGCCTCATGGGCGAAGGCGCTGGCCGGGGACGGCGCCGCGATCCCGTTCCTGCGCTACCTTCCCGAGCGACTCGGCCCTCTCGGCGCGCGCGTCGGGACGGCCCTGCGCGAGCGGTTGGCCGAAGCGCCCTCCTTCGTCGCCTTCGAGGGCTACGACACGGTGGTGGTCCTCGCCGACGTGCTGCGCTCGCGCGGCGCAGACCGGGCCCTGACCGCCGACACCTGGGCCCACGTCTCCACCGAAGGCACCCGGGGACGGATCGGGTTCTCCCGCACGCCGGACGCCGCCGTGTGGCAGTGGCTCGGTGCTCCGGTCCAGGTCGTCGACCGCGACCCCGCGCAACCGGGCCGCTTCCGCGTCCTGCGCACCGGCTGACACACCGGCCCGTCGAACGCACGCGATCCCCGCGAGACCGAGCGGTCCGGTCAGCCGTACATCGCCACGCGGTGGAGCTCCGCGAGCGCGTCGTCGATGGGATGGGGCCGCGGCCGGCCGGCTTCGTCGAGCGCGTTCCACCTCTGGAGGTTCACCGCCACGGCCATCCGGCGCCTGCCGTCGGCGCTGATCGCGGCCAGGGTCCCGGCGCCCCAGGCCGTACCGCCGTGACCCCAGAAGGTGACCGGGCCGGGCGCCTGGACCGGGTGCAGACCGAGACCGTACTCGATCGTCCGTCCCTCCTGGGAGACGACCGGCACGGTCCGCCGCATCTCCGCGAGCGACGACCGGCTCACGATCTCGCCGGCCAGCAGCATGCCGAAGAAGCGGTTCAGGTCCGAGACGGTGGATATCAAGGAAGCCGACGGCCCCACCCACGACATGTCGTAGACGCTGTAGTCGCGCGGCGGGTCGATCATGCCGAACCAGGCCTCGTAGAGGCGCGAGTGCGGCCCGCCCATGTACGGACCGGTGGGCAGCTCGGTGTCGCTGAGCCCGGCGCGCTCGATGACGTCGCGGGTGATGCACCGCTCGGCGGAGGCGCCGGTCACCTGCTCCAGGAGCAGGCCCAGCAGCAGGTAGTTGGTGTTGGAGTACACGCCCGGAGTGCCGCCCGGGGTGCCGACCGCGGGTGCGGCGACGCCCAGTTCGATCAGTTCGGTGGGCTCGAACCGGGTGAACCGGTGGTCGTCCAGGCTCTGGGGACCGGTCTGCGCGAGCGCGGGGAACGCCTTGAGGGACGGATAGGCGTGGGGGAGGTACTCGGCCAGACCACTGGTGTGGTTCAGCAGCATGCGGACCGTGACGGCGTCGCCGCGCCTGCGGGGAAGCATCCCGGGCAGGTACCGGCCGATCGGCGTGTCGAGACCGATCCGCCCCTGCTCCACCTGCCGCAGGACCGCGGCGGCCGTGAAGGTCTTGGTGATGCTGCCGACCCGGTGGCGCATGCCGGCGCCGACCGGGCGGCCGGTGGCGGTGTCGGCGACCCCGGCGGCGCCCCGCCAGACCTGGTCTCCGTCCCGCACCTCGGCGAACAGGCCCGGCATTCCGGCGAGACGGACGTTCTCGACGGCTGCGTCCAGTACCTCGTGATCCAGTGAGTCGCTCATGACGTGCGTCCCTTCCCCAACCGGTCGACCGGCCTTGCACCCATTATGCACGCAGTGCGTGCATCACCAAGTGCACAGTGGGAACGAGAAGGGAGCCGATCGGGTTCCCGCCGGGCATGCCCGCCCCCGCGTCGGGTAGGACGTCACGTGCGGGCGCGGCCCAGGCGCCCGAAGAGCGAGGAGTGGCGGACGTGATTCGAAAGCTGCAGGCGGTCGCACTGGACTGCGCCGATCCGGTACGGCTCGCGGAGTTCTACGCGGAGCTGCTCGGCGGGCGGGTGGTCGCCGATCCGGACGACGACGAGTGGGTCGAGGTGCACGGGTTCGAGGGGACACCGCTGGCCTGCCAGCGGGTGGACGGCTACCGGGCGCCCCAGTGGCCCGGCCAGGACCGGCCCCAGCAGCTCCACCTCGACTTCGACGTCGACGACCTCGAAGGCGAGGAGAAGCGGGCGCTCGCACTCGGCGCGACGGTCCTGGAGCGGACGGACCAGATCCGTCCGGACGCCAACTGGCGGGTCTACGCCGACCCGGCCGGCCACCCGTTCTGCCTCTGCCTCCACTGAGTCCACCGCCGGCCGGCGGCGCCGGTGCCGACCGCGCCGGCGGGACTCCCCACGTGCTTCGGCCCCTCGGTGTCAGGCGGTCTCCGCCGCCGCGGCCAAAATCGCGGCCAGCTCGTCAGGCCGGGTGATCATGGGCCAGTGGCCCGAGTCGATGTCCGCGAAGTCGACGTGGCCGGCCCGGGCGAGCTCCGGAACGTCGCCCGCGTCGATCCACTTCCGCGCCTGCGCGGGCGTGAACTCGGGGCACACGAGCAGGACCGGCACGTCGAACCGGCGCTCGTCGGTCAGCCGCACCACACCCCGGGCCACGCCCTCGGGCACCGGGACCGCGGCCGCCGCCATCTCCCGCCTGGCCGCCTCGTCGAGGTCCGCGGCATCCGGCCCCTGGAAGGGCTCCCAGCCCGGAAACGGCATGGCGCCGTCCCTGACCTCGAAGAAGTCGGCGTACGGCTGCCCGTCGGGGGTCGGTATGCCACCGACGAGCGCGACCTTGGCCAGCCGTTCCGGTCGGCGGTCGGCGGCCAGCCAGGCCAGTGCGCAGGCCGCGGAGTGCCCCACCACCATGGGCTTGCCGGGCGCCGCGTCCACCGCGGCCAGCACCGCCGCCACCTGGTCGTCGAGCGTCGCGGTCGCCGCGCCGTCGCCCTGGCCCGGGAGGGTGAGCGGCACCGGGCGATGGCCGAGAGACTCCAGCGCGGACGCGACGCGGCTCCACACGGTCGCGTCCAGCCACAGGCCGCCGATGAGCAGGATGTCCATGATCGGTTCCCTTCCTCTGCTTGGCTTCACCGTAGAAGGGAATCCGGACGATCTACTGCCGGTTTGTCTTCCCCGGCCCCTCACGCGCGTCCGGGGTGCGGATTAGCCTGTGCCCGTGCCGAACGACGTCAGCCCCACCGCGCGAGCGCTCCGCGCCCTGGAGATCCTCCGGACCCGCCCCGCCACGACGGCGGACGAACTGGCCGCGCGGCTGGGCGTGACGGAGCGAGCGGCGCGGCGGTACGTCGGGATCCTCAGAGAGGCGGGCATCCCGGTGGAGTCGACCCGCGGGCCGCACGGCGGCTACCGGCTGGGACGCGGGACGAGGCTGCCGCCCGTGCACTTCACCCAGGCCGAGGCCCTCGGCCTGGTGATGGCGGCGCTGAGCGGCCGACCGGCGGTGGCCGACGCGGACGACCTCGTCGGCACCGCCCTGGGCAAAGTCGTCAAGGCGCTGCCGGAGAGCGTCGGCCGGCAGGCGGCACTGCTGCGGGAGTACGCGGCCGCCGCTCCCGACCCGAACGCCGCGCACCCGGATCCGGCCGTCACCAGTGCCCTCGTCGAGGCGGTCGCGCACCGGCGCCGCGTGCTGCTCGCCTACCGCAGCGAGGCCGGCAACGCCTGGGAGGAGGAGGCGGACCCCTGGTCCCTCGTGGTGCGCCACGGGCGCTGGTACCTGCTGTGCCACTCCCACCGCGCGGACGCGATGCGCACCTACCGGGTCGACCGGGTCGGCCAAGTCCGGCTCACCGCCCAGGGGTTCGAGCCGCCGGCGGCCTTCGACCCGGTGGCGGTCCTGGAGGAGAACCTCGGAACCGGATGGCAGTTCACCACCCGGGTGGTGTTCGACGCCGCGCCGGACGAGGTCGCCCCCTGGATCCGCCCGCCGATGGGACGGCTCGAACCCCTGGACGACGGCTGCCTTCTCGTCGGCAGCACCCGCAATCCGGACATGTACGTGCAGGACTGGCTCGCCGGGATGCCGTTCGCCTTCCGTATCGACGGCGGAGACGAACTAAGGGCCGCGGCCGCCAAGCTCGCGGCGCGCTTCGCCGCCGCCGTGGCGGACCGCCCGCCGCCGCCCGGCTCGCGCTGACCGGCCGGGCCGGGGTCAGGAGGCGCGGATCGCGGAGATGTCGAACTGCAGGCGGACCTTCTCGCTCACCATGCTGCCGCCCGCCTCGAGCCGCTGGTTGTAGACCAGACCCCAGTCCCTGCGGTCGATGGTGGTGGTCCCGTCGAAGCCGGCCCGTTCGTAGCCGAACGGGTCCACGACCGAACCGAGGTAGTCCAGTTGCAGCTCGACGGGCCGGGTGGTGTCGCGGATGGTGAGCTCCCCCGTCATGCGGAAGCTCTCCGCCCCCTCGTGGGTGGTCGAGGTGCTGCGGAAGGTCATCTCGGGGTAGCGGCGGGCGTCGAAGAAGTCCTTGCCGACGAGGTGGGCGTCCCGTTGCTCCACGCCGGTGTCGACGCCGGCGACGCGGATGACGATCTCGGCCCGCGACTCGGAGGGGCGGGCCCCGTCGAAGTACAGCCTGCTGTCGTAGTCGGTGAAGGCCCCGCGGACCGTGGTGACCATGGCGTGCCGCACGGAGAACCCGATCCGGCTGTGCGGACGGTCGATGGTCCAGTGCCCGGTCAGCGCGCGCAGGGCCGGGTCGAGCGTGGCCGTCCCCGTCGCGGACCGCGCGGCGGGCCGGTCCTGGCCGGCGGCCGTGGCCGGCTCCGCGGTGGCGGTCTGGCGTCGGCTGAAGATACCCATGAGTCGTAGGCCTTTCGAATCGATCACCTCGTGTTATCACGAAGGCGATCAGCGGCCCGCGGCAAGATGTGCGGCCTCGTCCGGCTTCCATGACCCCGGCCGCAAAGCTGCACCGGTTCGACACCGGGTCCCACGTTTGTGCACGTGGCAGGCTCAACGCAGCCGCCCGAGTGCGTCCCTCAGCCGCCGCGCGTCCCGCAGCCGTTGCTCGTAGGTGGCCCCCAGCA
This sequence comes from Streptomyces sp. CCM_MD2014, assembly GCF_000772045.1. Taxonomy (GTDB): domain Bacteria; phylum Actinomycetota; class Actinomycetes; order Streptomycetales; family Streptomycetaceae; genus Streptomyces; species Streptomyces salinarius. The sequence goes on from NZ_CP009754.1 coordinate 8,110,730, forward strand.
CGAGCAGCACCAGACCGGCGAGGGCCGGAGGCACCCAGCGGGGGAGCGCGCCGGCGACCTGGGTGATGTACGGGGCCAGTTCGTGCAGCGTGACCAGCGCGAGCACACCCGCGCCGAGGACCAGCGGCGCCTGGAGACGGTGCCGGGCGCCCGTCAGGGTCACCGCGAGGGCGGCGACGCCGAGCAGCAGGGGGCGCAGCCAGTGCCCGTCGTCCCAGGCGGCGAACAGACTCGGCACCAGGGTGACGGCCAGCCCGGCGCCGTACGCCGTCCACGAGGAGACCGCCGTGTCGCGGCGCCGGCGCAGATATCCGACGACCAGCGCGGGACCGGTCACCGGCAGGGTGTAGGCCTCCGGCATGGTGACGTCCCAGGCCGTCAGGCGCACCCAGGCGGCCAGCAGGAACAGCGCGGCGGCAGCCCAGCCGGCCGGCCGCCGCTCCGGACGCAGGGCGGTGCCCGCCGCGAGGACACCGCCGAGGGAGAGCACCAGGGCCAGCACCGGCGGATCGGTCACGGCGAGTGCGAGGGCGAGCAGCCCGGCGGCCGCACCCGCCGCCTCGACCGGTACGGTCGCGCGGGAGCCGCTCGTACGCGCCGCGACCAGCGCCGCGACGGCGGGGACGACGAGAACCAGCAGCGCCGTCTGAGGCGGCCGCCAGCCCGCGGACGCGCCGATCGCGCAGGCCAGCGCCGTGGCATGGGCGAGGGCGGCGGGCGCGGCGATCGGAGCCGGCCCCGGGCGGCGGCAGACGGCACCGAACACGGCCGTCAGCGACGTGAGGGCACCGATCGTCGCGGCCTCGGAGGCCAGCGCGAGAAAGGCCAGGTCGACCGAGGTGACGAGAGCCAGCAGCAGCGCCGTGAGGCTCAGTGGCGACGGCCGCGGCAAGGTGCGGTCGGCCCACTCCGCGAAGCCCAGCGCCGCCACGACCACGGCCCCCTGCGCCACCAGGCCGGCCGTGCAGGGCAGTCGCAGCACCACCGGGAGGACGGAGACGGCCGCCCAGCCGAGAACGAGCGCCGCCACCGTGACGGCCGCGCGCCGCGTCGTGTTCCGTCCGGCCACCAGCAGCACCGCGGCCACGGCGGCGAGCACCAACGGCACGGTGGCCGCGTACGGAGGCCAGGGCAGATCCGTGAACACGGCCTCCCGGACGTCCCCCGGCAGACCGGACCACGGCCGCGCGCCCTGGGCCGACGGACCGAGGACGGTACCGGCCACCAGGGGAACCGACCACAGCACCGCGACGCACTGGACGGCCGCCGAAGCACGTACCAGCCCCTGGCGCAGCGGCCGGGGCAGCGCCGTCCGGTCCACCGCCAGCAGGGCGATACCGCAGGCCAGACACCCCGGCACCGTCCACTCGCCCGGCACCGCCACCCACAGCACCCCGCCGACCCCCGCGACCAGGCACAGTCCCGCGGCCAGAGCGGCGCCCACGGCGACATCGGCGTCGCGGACGAACCGGCCGGCGGCCAGGGCGACCGCCGCCGCCCCGGCCAGGAGCGCCGCCGCCCGGGCGGCCGTACCCGGGTCGGACGCGGTCCAGCAGAGCCATCCGGCCGACAGGACACCGGCGAGGCCCATGCCCAGTGCGCCGGTCACGGCGACGACCCGCACCGGCATCCGGGCCGCTCGCAGGGCGACGGCGGCACCGCCGGCTGCGGTCACCAGCAGCACGGCCGTCAGCGTGTGCGGGCCCGCGCCGGCGGCTGTCGCCCAGAGCAGCAGGGGGAGATGGGCGGTCGCCACGGCGAGGGGAAGGGGGTGCCGGAGCCCCGGGCGCGCGTCGTCGCCCGCCGAGCCGCCCTCCCCCGTCTCCCGGGCGCTGGCGGGCGACGGCGCCGGCGGGCCCGCGAGCACGGCGTACGCGGCCCACACCCCGGCCAGGACGGCGGACGCGCCCGCCGCGTACCCGACACCGTCCGTGCCGGCGAACGCCACCTCGTGAAGCGCGTAGGCGTCGAGCACGGTCAGGGCCGTCCCCAGCGCGGACACGGCCTCGGCGGTCGACCGCAGCCCGCGCCGCAGCAGCACGACGGGCCCGCCCAGCGCCGCCACGGTGAGCGCGCCGAGGACCAGCGCGCGTCCCGCGATTCCCAGGTGGCCCCAGCTGACGAGGGTGAAAGCGACCGCCGCGATCGTCAGCAGCACACCGCCGAGCACCAGCAGGACGTTCTGCACACCGGGCGCCGAGGCCTCCGGCCGCCGGGCGCCGGCGCCCCCGCCGGCTCGCGGCGGCCCGCTCCCGGCGTCCCGGGCGGGCTGGGGGGCGGCGGCCCGCAGCGTGTGGACCAGCCACTCACGGCGCCGCAGCAGGACGGCACGGCGCAGGTCGAGTTGCCGCAGCTCGGCGTCCAGGAGCCGCAGCTCCTCGGCCGGGGGCGGAAGGTTCGTCATGCCTGGGAGTGTGGCCCCCGCCACGCACCGGGACATGAGCGCGGATACTCAGGCCGTACTCATTGACCCCGGTTACGCCTTGCCGGACCGCTCCGGCAGGGCGCAGGGTGGAGGAATGAGCGGTCAGGAGGGCCCCACGCTCATCGCCTCGGTCCAGCGAGCCTTTCGGCTGATGGAAGCCGTGGGCGCCCACGGGAGCGGCGTACCGGCCAAGCAGCTGGCGCGCGAGACGGGGCTGGCCCTGGGCACCACCTACCACCTGCTGCGCACCATGGTGCACGACGGCTACGTGCGCAAGCTCGAGGACGGCACGTTCGTCCTGGGGGAGAGGCTGGGCGCACTGCACGCGGGGAGCCGCGACCAGACGGCGCTCAGCAGAGTCCGGCCCACGCTGACGGAGCTCCGGGACGGCTTGTCGGCCGCGGCCTACCTGACCCTCTACGAGGAGGGCGAGATCCGGGTCGCGGAGATCGTGGACGGGCCGAAGGCGCCCCGCGTCGACCTGTGGGTCGGCTTCGAGGACGCGGGACACGCCACGGCGCTCGGCAAGAGCGTGCTGCGCGAACTGGACGCCGACGCCCGCGCCGACTACCTCTCCCGCCACACACTGAACGATCTCACCCCGCGCACCATCACCTACCGCGCCGAGCTGCTGCGCCGGCTCGACGCCGCCCCCCGGGGCCCGGCGGTGACCGACATCGAGGAGTACCGGCTGGGCACCGCGTGCGTCGCGGTCCCCGTGCGGCGCGGCGACACGATCGGATCGCTCGGCATCTCCGTGGACGTCAACCGCACGGCCCACCTCGAAGAGGCGGTGGCGACGCTGCTCGGCACCGCGGAACGGGTGTCCCGGGGCCTCTCGCTCACCATCTGAAAACCGGGCTCTTGTGGCACCGCGGCCGTACCGCGTTTCCTGGATGAGACGGGCAAATCGGACAGTGGTGCAGGGGAGCGAGAAGTGAGTGATCAGGGCGTCGCGGGGCCGGACGTGCGGGTCGGCTGCCGGGTGGCGAACGGCTGGACGGTGGTCAGGGCCGACGACGAGCTCGACATCGCCTTCGCCCCCCTGGTCCGGGACGAGGTGGGACGGCGTCTCGCCGAGGGGCACCGGCACTTCGTCCTCGACCTGTGCGACACCCCGTTCATCGACTCCATGGGGCTCGGGATGATCGTGGCCGTGACCAAGCGCATCCGGAGTCATCACGGGTCGCTGCTGATCGCCTGTTCCGACCGGCGGATCCTGCAGGTTTTCGCCCTCGGCGGCCTGAGGGCGGTCTACTCCTTCCACCACTCCGTCGAGCAGGCCGTCGCGCGGCCTCCCGGCGGCGAGGGACTGGCCGGCTGGCCGCCCGCACGGGGCTGACGCGCACGCCACCGCCGGTTCCGTGTTTGGGCCGGCCGCGGCGGTTCACCAGACCGGGAAGCGTGTCCCCCGCGAGCGCGGGAAGGCTGCCCGGTCTCCACGGAAGGGTGGGTCATGAGAGCACGGGTCGGATGCCGGAGAATCTACGAGGAAGCCACGCCGGAGGACGGCAGGCGAGTGCTCGTCGACCGCCTGTGGCCCCGTGGCATGAGCAAGGAGAAGGCCGGTCTGGACGAGTGGCTGCGCGACGTCGCCCCCTCGACCGACCTGCGCCGCTGGTATCACCACGACCCCCAGCGGTACGACGAGTTCCGGCGCCGCTACTTCGCCGAACTGGAGGACTCCGAGCACGAGGCCGCGGTGCGGCGTCTGCGCGACATGGCGGCACACGGCAAGGTCACCCTGCTGACGGCCACCAAGGACGTGGACCACAGCGAGGCCGCCGCCCTGGTCCAGTGGCTGGACGGGGCCTGACGGAGTCCGGGGACGACGGCGCCGTCCGGCGGGCCGTTCGGGACCGGGCGGCGCAGGCTGCGGGCCGGTCCCGAACGGCCCGGTCACCGTCCCGCCGTCACCCCCTGCGCGGGGGCCGCCGGTCCGGGCCCGGCTTCGGGGCCGAGCGCCTGCAGGATGCCCTCGACGCTCCGCCTGGCGTCGCCGAAGAGCATGCTGCTGTTCTCCCGGAAGAACAGCGGGTTCTGCACCCCCGCGTAGCCGGAGGCCATCGAGCGTTTGAAGACGACGACCTGCTCCGCCTCCCAGACCCGCAGCACGGGCATGCCCGCGATCGGACTGGCGGGATCCTCGGTCGCCGAGGGGTTGACCGTGTCGTTCGCCCCGATCACGAGCACGACCGACGTGTCCGCGAAGTCGTCGTTGATCTCGTCCATCTCCAGGACGATGTCGTACGGCACCCTCGCCTCGGCCAGCAGCACGTTCATGTGCCCGGGCAGCCGCCCGGCGACCGGGTGGACGCCGAAGCGCACCTCGATCCCGCGCTCGCGCAGCCGCCGCGTCAGCTCCGCGACCGGATGCTGGGCCTGCGCCACGGCCATGCCGTAGCCGGGGGTGATCACCACGGACCGGGCCCGTGCGAGCAGCTCGGCCGCCTCGTGAGCCCGGATCTCACGGTGCTCGCCCTGCTCCTGGTCCCCGCCGGGCGGGGCCTCGATGCCGAATCCGCCCGCGATGACGGAGAGGAAGGAACGGTTCATCGCCTGGCACATGATGTAGCTCAGATACGCACCGGAGGACCCGACCAGGGCGCCGGTGACGATGAGCAGGTTGTTGTCGAGCAGGAACCCGGCCGCCGCCGCGGCCCAGCCGGAGTAGCTGTTGAGCATCGACACGACGACGGGCATGTCGCCGCCGCCGATGGAGGCCACCAGGTGCCAGCCCAGGGCGAGTGCCAGAACCGTGACCGTCACCATCAGCGGGAGGCTGGGACTGACGGTGAACCAGACCGTCAGCACCACGAACGCGGCCAGGGCCCCCAGGTTGAGGGCGTTCTTGCCGGGCAGCATCAGGGGCCGGGACTTGATCCGCGCGGACAGCTTCAGGTACGCGACCACGGAGCCGGTGAAGGTGACGGCTCCGATGAAGACGCCGATGAACACCTCCGCGTGGTGGATGCCGGTCAGATCGGCGGCGATCCGGCCCCGCGAGCCGTGGGCCTCGACCTCCAGGTAGCTGTTCCAGCCGACCAGGACGGCCGCGAGCCCGACGAAACTGTGCAGCACCGCGATCAGCTCGGGCATCTGGGTCATCTCCACGCGCCGCGCCCGCCACAGGCCCAGCGCGGCCCCGATCACCGTGGCGAGCAGGATCAGCGCGATCGGCCCGGCGGAGACGCTCTGTGCCGAGACGACGACGGTCGCCACCAGGGCGAGGGCCATCCCCGCGATGCCGTAGACGACGCCGGCGCGCGAGGTCCGGTGCTGCGAGAGACCGGCGAGGCTGAGGACGAACAGCAGGGCCGCGACCAGGTCGGCGGCGCGGGAGGCGGTCATGGACGTCATCGGGACTCGCCTCTCGAGAACATGGAGAGCATGCGGCGGGTGACCGCGAAGCCTCCGAAGATGTTGACGCTCGTCAGCAGGATCGCCACGAAGGACAGCACGGTGACAAGCGCGCTCTCGTGCCCGATCTGCAGGAGGGCGCCGATCACCACGATCCCCGAGATGGCGTTGGTCACCGACATCAGAGGTGTGTGCAGGGAGTGGTGCACCTTGCCGATCACGTAGTAGCCGATGACCACCGCCAGCGCGAACACGGTGAAGTTCTCCGCCAGCTGTGCCGGGGCGAAGGCTACCGTCAGGAAGGCCGCGAGCATGCCCAGGCCGATCAGACAGTAACGCCCCGCCGGGGTGAGGCGGGACGGCCTCGCGCCCACCGGGGCGGCGGTGGCCGCCGCCGGGGCGGTGGCGGGCGGGGCCGCCGACACGGAGACCGGCGGGGGAGGCCAGGTGACCGTGCCCGCACGGACCACCGTCACGGCCCGCTGCACCACGTCGTCGAAGTCGACGACGAGCCGGCCGTCCTTGCCGGGGGTGAGCAGCCTGAGCAGGTTGACCAGATTGGTGCCGAACAGCTGGGACGCCTGGGTGGGCAGCCGGGACGCCAGGTCCGTGTAGCCGATGAGGGTCACACCGTTGTCGGTCACCACGCTCCGGCCCGCGACGGTCCCCTCGACGTTGCCCCCCTGGGCGGCGGCCATGTCGACGACGACGCTGCCGGGTTTCATCGCCGCCACGTCGGCGGCGGTCAGCAGCCGCGGGGCGGGCCGGCCGGGTATCAGCGCGGTGGTGACGACCACGTCCACGTCGCGGGCCTGCTCGTGGTAGAGCTCGGCCGCGGCCCGGTCGTAGTCGGCCGACGTCGCCCGGGCGTAGCCGTCGGTGCTCTCCTCCTGGGCCGCGTCCACCGCGAGGTACTCACCGCCCAGCGACCGCACCTGGTCGGCGACCTCGGGACGGGGGTCGGTGGCGCGGACGATCGCGCCCAGACTGGACGCGGCCCCGATGGCGGCCAGCCCCGCGACACCGGCCCCCGCGACGAGGACCTTCGCCGGCGGCACCTTGCCCGCCGCGGTGACCTGCCCGGTGAAGAAGCGTCCGAAGACGTGCGCGGCCTCGATGACCGCCCGGTACCCGGCGATGTTCGCCATGGAGCTGAGCACGTCCATCGACTGCGCCCGCGAGATCCGCGGCACCGCGTCGAGGGCGAGCACGGTGACGCCGCGTGCGGCGAGCGCCTCCAGCAGCTCGGGCCGCTGCGCCGGGGCGATGAGGGCCGCCAGCGTCGTCCCCGCACGCAGTGCCGAGATCTCCTCGTCGGTGGGCGCGTCGACCTTCAGCACGACATCCGCGGTCCAGGCCTCGCCGATGCTCGCCCCCGCCTCGGAGTAGGCCTCGTCACCGAAGCCGGAGGCGGCGCCGGCCCCCGACTCGACGACGACCTCGTAGCCGAGGCCGAGCAGCAGGCGGACCGTCGAGGGCGTCGCGGCGACGCGGGTCTCCCCGGGCAGGGACTCGGCGACGACGCCGACGCGTTGAGGTGGTTGATGAGCGGGTTGGTGTCCAGTCATGTCCAGTCTCTCGTCGAGGCGTTGTTGCCCGGTTCCGTACCCAGAGGAGAGCGGCGGGGCACCGAAAACGCCCCCGCACACGGACGTCAGCCGAGTCTGGCCGCCACGGCGTCGAGGACCCACTCCAGGCCGGTCGCGAAGGACTCCTCGGCGTCCACGTGCGTGCCGTCGTGCACGGCCTTGGCCAGCGCCGGGAAGCGGCCCGTGGCCAGCATGCGCGTCACGTGCGGGCCCCGGGCGCGCTGCCACTCGCTCTTGGACAGTCCCGTGGCGCGCTCGGCCCGCAGCTCCGTGATCTCGCGCCTGATCGCGCCGGTGAAGTAGGCGCTGACCGTCTCCACGGCGCGCATGACGGTGTCCACGTCGGCGAGGCCGTCGAGGGCCGCCAGCGTCGCCTCGGACACGGCCAGGCCGTTCGGGCCCAGGGCCGGGCGGCCGCCGAGCAGGTCGGCCAGCCACTCGTGGCGGAGGGCGGCCCGCCGGGTGCCGTGGGCGAGGGAGCGCAGCGCCTCCCGCCAGTCGCCGGGTCGCTCCCCGGGCAGGATCTCGGCGTACACCGCGTCCACCATGAGGTCGAACAGGTCGTCCTTGGTGGAGATGTACCCGTACAGCCGCATCGGACCGGCGTTCAGCCGGGCGGCGACCTTGCGCAGGGAAACCGCCGCCAGGCCGCCCTCGTCGGCGAGCGCGACGGCGGCGGCGACGATCCGCTCCCGGTCGAGCGGAACGGGGCGATTCGGCTGCTCGGGCCGGTCCCACACAGTCATGATCACACCGTACTGACCGCACCGGACGCTTGCGTGGCGGCGTACGGCGAAAATACAGTGTATCGACATGAGACACCGTATCGCCGTGATCGGCGGCGGACCCGCCGGACTCGCCTTCGCCCGCGTCCTGCACCGCCACGACCGCCCCGTCACCGTCCTCGAACGCGAGTCCGGCCCCGGCGTGCGGCCCGCGGGCGGCACTCTGGACCTGCACGAAGGGCTGGGGCAGCTCGCGTTGGACAAGGCGGGGGTGCTGGCGGAATTCCGGGCGCTGTCCCGTCCCGAGGGGCAGGCCATGCGCATCCTGGACACCGACGGCACCGTTCTGCGCGACTGGCGGCCGGGTCCCGACGACCGGGCCAATCCCGAGATCGACCGCGGGCAGCTCCGTGACCTGCTGCTCGGCCCCGTGGACGTCCGCTGGGGCGAGCACGTGACGAAGGTCGTCCCGGGGACTGGGGACGGCGTGCGGGTCCACTTCGCGGACGGACGGGAGGAGACGTTCGACCTCGTGGTGGGGGCGGACGGAGCCTGGTCCCGAACCCGCCCGGCGGTCTCGGCGGTGACGCCGCACTACACCGGCGTCACCGCGGTCGAGACCTCCCTGGACGACGTCGACACCCGCCACCCCGACCTGGCCCGGCTGACCGGCGACGGCTCCGTGGCCGTGTACGGCGTGAACCGGGCGCTCGTCGCCCAGCGCAGCAGCGGAGGCCACGTCAAGGTGTACGCCCAGTTCCGGGCGCCGCTCGACCGGCACACGGAACGGGACACGGCCGACGCCGGTGCCGTGCGATCGCGTCTGCTGGCCCTGTTCGACGGCTGGGCCGCTCCCGTTCTCGACCTCCTCCGGCACGGCACCGAGTTCGTCCACCGCCCCCTCTACGCCCTGCCCGTGGCGCACACCTGGACCCATGTTCCCGGCGTGACGCTCCTGGGCGACGCCGCCCATCTGATGCCGCCGCTGGGGGCGGGGGCGAACCTCGCGCTGCTGGAAGGCGCCGAACTCGCCGAGTCCATCGCCGCCGCCGGCTCCGGGGACCCGGACGAGACCGTCCGCGCCTTCGAGGAGCGGATGTGGGCCCGGGCCGCCAGGTGGGCGGGTTTCACGACGGCCGGTCTGGAACGCCTCGTGGGCCCGGACCCGGCCGAGGCCCTCGCCCTCTTCGACCAGGTCCAGCCGCCCGGGTGAGCGGCGGCTTCCCGCGTTCCCCGGCGCGTCAGCCGGCGGGACGGCCGAACCAGCGGGACAGGTGCTCGTCCAGGTCCCGCTGGTCGTCGCCGATCCAGGCGACGTGGCCGTCGGGGCGCACCAGGACACACGGAACGTCCAGCGCGGCCGTGGGGTCCGCGACGTGATCGACCCGGTCCGGCCGGCCGTGCACGGTGAGGCGTCCGGTACGGTCCAGCAGCAGACCCCGTCCGCGGTGCAACAGACCGTAGAGACGGCCCTGTGCCACGTCGATGTCCCGCATGCGGCGGCCGACCAGGTCGGGGCCCGTACCGAAGTCGTAGCGGATGCCGATCGCGGTGATCTTCTCCACGAGACGGCGGTTCACCTCGTCGATGCCCGTCAGTTCGGTGAGGAGCCTGCGCACGGCCTGCGGGCCCGGTGCGGTGGAGAGCAGTTCCGTCTGGGCCCGGGTGTTGTCCAGCACGTCCTCGGCGACGGGCCGGCGTTCGGCCTCGTAGGTGTCCAGCAGGGTCTCCGGCGCCCAGCCGCGGATCTGTGCGGCAAGCTTCCAGCCGAGGTTGAAGGCGTCCTGAACGCCGAGGTTGAGGCCCTGTCCGCCGGTGGGCGGATGGATGTGCGCGGCGTCGCCGGCGAGCAGTACACGCCCGACCCGATAGCGCTCCGCCAGCCGGGTGGCGTCCCCGAAGCGGGACAGCCAGCGCGGGGAGTGCACGCCGAAATCCGTTCCGGCGACGGTGCGCAACTGTCGTCTGAAGTCCTCGAGGGTGGGTGCTGGTGCGCGGCCGCCGACTCCCGCGGCGGGAACCACGACGCTGTAGATCCCCGCACCGAAGGGCCGCAGCCAGAACCGCCGCTGGGTCTCGCGCACGGCGGCCACCCTGGCGGCGATCTCTTCCGGCGCCGCACCCACCCGCATCTCGCCCATCAGCGTCTCGTTGCGCGAGGGCTCGCCGGGGAACCCGACGCCCAGCCGTTTGCGCACCGTGCTGCGCCCGCCGTCGCAGCCGACGAGGTAGCGCGCACGCAGCCGCTCCCCGTCGGCCAGCTCCACGGTCACCCCCTCGTCGTCCTGCTCGAAACCGGTGACCGCGCTCCCGTGCCGGACCCGCGCACCGAGGGCGACCGCGTGTTCCTTGAGGATCCGGACGACGACCGGCTGCGGGATGCCCAGCAGATACGGGTAATCCGCGTCCAGGCCCTCCGGCGCGGGTGCGGGGATGGCGGCGAAGAGTCCGCCGACCGGGCGCCGTCGTCCGTGCCGCAGGAGACGGTCCAGCAGCCCGCGCATGGCCATCAGCTCGATACTGCGCATGTGCAGACCGACGATGCGGACGAAGGACGCGGGCTCGGTCTCCTTCTCCAGGACGAGTACCCGCACGTCGTGCAGCCGCAGCTCGGCGGCCAGCGTCGCGCCGGCCGGCCCGCAGCCGGCGATGATCACGTCGAAGTCGTGCCCGGCCGCGTCGCCCGACGACGGCCCGGGGGTGAAGTGCCCGTATTCCATGGGTGTTGCCTTTCGGGAGTGCCTTGGGTGTGAGGCGCTCCCGGCGACAACTGCGTCAGCCGCCGGCCATGACGGGAAGGGGGAGCACCCACGTCGATACAGCGATCACGGGTCTCACCTCCTCGGGCGGTGTCACGGTCCAGCGCAAACTACAACCGCGGGGCTCGGGGCGTCCAACCCTTTTCGGCGGAGAAACTCCCGGGCCGGCCGACGGGGAGCCGTGCCCGCCTACGGCGTGTAGACGGCCTCGCTGCCGTACAGCTCCCTGGTGAACGCGGAGACGTCGGCGCTGCGATCGCTGCCGTCGAGGTTGTACGTCAGATAGACGCCGTATCCCTCGTCGACCGTGCGACGGGCGAGGTCGGCCGCCGTGCCGCGGGAGGTCCGGCCGATCTCCACCGCCGCCGGTGACAGCTTCGACTTGGGCAGCGCGATGCCGGGGACCTGCCAGGTGCCGTAGTACGGGTTCCAGGCGTAGTCGAAGTCGGAGGAGATGTCGACGCCGCCGTAGGACAGGCGTGAGGCGGCCGGACCGATGTTGTACAGGCTGATGATCTTGTCCGGCATGTTCGCGCGCAGGGCCGTCACCAGGTGGACGAACGAACTGTCGTTGGGCTGCGCGGTGCCGTTGGTGCCGTACTCGGCGTACTCGTCGTCGAAGTCGATGCCGTCGAGGCCGTACTCCGCCACGGCGTCCGAGAGTTGCTTCGCGAACGCCGAAGCGTCCTGCTGGGACGGGAAGTTGGCGAATCCGGCGCCCTGGTGGTTTCCGAGCACCGAGAGGAGGACCTTGATGCCCTTTCGCTGCAACGGCCGTATCTGCGTGGCAACGTTGTCGAGGACGCGCTGCACGTTGTCGTTGAAGTACAGATACGCCTTGTTCGTGCCGGTGTCGTAGTTGATGTTCGCCGCGAAGATCACGGCGACGTCGAAGACGTTGCCGCCCCCGTTCGCCAGGGTGTACTTGCCGACGTTGAGCATGCTGTTGTTGTTCACCTCGACGTAGGCCACCGAGGCCGGCCCCTGCTTGACGGGGGCGGGGCCGGCCGGCGCGCCGCTCGCGGCGGTGGCGCCGACGAGCAGGGCCGCGGCGGTCAAGAGCGCGAGTGCCGCCGTCCGGGCCTTTCTCCGTACCAGAGTGAACATGGGTGATGGCCTCCCAACGCGGTGCGGCGCCCCGCCTGTTCGGGGCGCCGACGAGTGCTTCCAGTCTTCCCCTGCCCGATCGAGCCCCCGGACGTGTGCCGGAACTCTTCACGGCTTCCCCGCACGGCGCACGCCGGTGCTCGCGTCCCGGTCAGTCCGCGAAGAGGGTCCGAGCCGCCCCCGCGAGGGGTGACGTCGAGCCGGCCGCACCGGCGAAGTTGTTCTCGACCTCCGCCTTCTCCGCCGCGTCCGGGTACGGGTTCGTGCACGGGACGCCCGCACTCGACCCCGACATCAGGCTGGAGCACGGCCCGGGCTTGCGGTCCGGCAGCCCCAGGATGTGACCGAGTTCGTGGGACGAGATGCGCACCGTGTCGTAGCCCTCGTTCACCGCCTGACGCCCGATCCAGACGGTGCCCCTGCCCAGGGACGTGGGGAGGGCGCGGGGCCAGCCGTCGTCGGCCACGACGCGGATGTCGGCCCGCTGCCCGGCCCGGACCGGACGCAACTGTGCGCCCTCGACGCTCTCGTTCCAGATCTCCGCGCCCCGGTCGACCGCGGACCTGAACTCGGCGGAACCGCCGGCGTCGTAGGTGAGAACACGGGCTGCGGCCGGAGTGCCAACGGTGTCGCCCGGCGAATCGACGGCCACGGCTTCGCCGCTCAGCAGCGGCAACGACATCAGCGCGGCCGCGGCGAGGTGCCCGGCCAGTGTGCGCACGTGCATGCTCGACCTCCTTGTGGGGGAGAGGGGTCGTGTTCATGACATTACAGCGCTTCTCTGCCCGCCGGGAGGCCCCCGCAATCGGTCGATCCGGCTCGGCCCTCCTCAAGAGAGCCGAGCCGTTCAGGTCGTTGCCGTCCCGGCGGTCCGGCTCAGCAGGTCCGGCCGGTGTACCAGGCGCCGTCGATGTCGGAGCTGGCACCGATCCAGGTCACGCCGGGCACCACGCACCGTTCGCTGTTGGGCCCCCAGTCGTCGATCTCGATGACGATGTGCGAGCCGTCCGAGGTGCAGTGGTTGTAGTAGGCGTCGGAAGCGGTCTCGTAGAAGCCGCAGGGGTTCGCGGCGGCCGGTCCGGCGCTCAGGGTGAGGGCGCCGACCGAGGCGAGAGCCAGGGAGAGGGAGGCGAGGGTGCTGGTCACGATGCGACGAAGAGGCACGAAGGACTCCAAACGGTAGGGGATCGCCGGGGCTGGACTGCCGGAGCCGGCCGATCCGTTGTCGGTGCGCGGCCCAGACTCACAGTTCGGGGAAACGGATCCGGTCGACGAAGGCGCCGTTCACCCGGCGAATCGATTCAGTGCTGCGCCGACCGGTTGATCCGCGCCGGTGCGCCGGACTCCGCGGCGGCGAGGTGCTCGGCGGCCGGCGGCCGCAGAGGCCGGGGAAGCCGCCCGGCCGGGTGGGGAAGTGGCTCCTTCCGGCGCCCCCGAAGTGGCCCACACGGGCGGAGTGACTGGGGCATACGGTCGAGATCACGACACGTGACGTGCCCACCGGGCCGCCGGGGGGACGTGTGTGTGCACGACCATCACTTCTTCCGAGGACTCCTCATGCAGGCCATCACCGTCCACGATCGCGACGCAGGAGCCGACGGGCTCACCCTGACGGAACTCCCTCACCCCCATGCCGCCGAGAACGACGTCGTCGTGCGGGTGCACGCCGCCGGCTTCACCCGCGGAGAACTCGACTGGCCCGGCACCTGGACGGACCGGGCCGGTCGCGACCGGACGCCGAGCGTCCCCGGACACGAGCTGTCGGGGGTGGTCGAGGAACTCGGCTACGGCACCACCGGCCTCACCGTCGGCCAGCGGGTGTTCGGCATGGCCGACTGGACGCGCAACGGATCGCTGGCCGAGTACACCGCCGTGGAGGCCCGCAACCTCGCTCCCCTCCCGGCCGACGTCGACCACACCGTGGCCGCCGCGCTGCCCATCTCGGGGCTGACCGCCTGGCAGGGTCTCCTGGAACACGGGCGGCTCACCGCGGGACAGACGGTCGTGATCCACGGTGCCGCGGGGAGTGTCGGGTCGATCGCGGTCCAGCTCGCGCGAGAGGTGGGAGCGCGGGTGATCGCCACGGGTCGGTCCGCGGACCGGGACACCGCTCTCGGTCTCGGCGCCGACGTCTTCCTGGACCTCGAGTCGGAGCGGCTGGAGGACGCGGGCGAGGCCGACGTCGTCTTCGACGTCATCGGCGGCGAGATTCTCGACCGCTCGGCCGCCCTCGTCCGGGCCGGCGGCACCCTCGTCACCATCGCCCAGCCTCCCGAGGTCGGGCCGGAGAACGGCCGCGCGGTCTTCTTCGTCGTAGAACCCGACCGGGCCGGGCTCACCGCCCTGATGCAGCGGGTGCGGGACGGGCGGCTCAAGCCGTCCGTCGGGGAGGTGCGCCCGCTCGCCGAAGCGCCCGAGGCGTTCGCGCCCGGCCGCGGCAAGCGCGGCAGGACGATCATCCGCGTCGTGCCACCCGGCCCGGCACCGGCAGGCTCCCGGTGAACGGCGTCCGGCTCGAAGCCCTGGCCCCGCCCGACGGTGCGACGGCGGCCGCCGCGCTGGACGTGGCGACCGCCTACCTGCCCCCGGCCCTGCTCAACCACTCGCTGCGCGTCCACCTGTGGGCGGCGGCCCGCGGCACGACGGAGGGCGTCCCCTTCGACCCGGAACTCCTCTACGTCGCCGCGCTGTTCCACGACATCGGGTTGGTGCCGGCCTTCGACAGTCACACCGTCGCGTTCGAGGAGGCGGGCGGGCACGTCGCCAGGGTCTTCGCCGCCGGTGCAGGCTGGCCGGCCGAGCGCCGTGAACGCCTGTACGGCGTGATCGTCCGGCACATGCGGCCGCGGGTGGACGTCTCCGTGGACCCCGAGGGACACCTGCTCGCCCGGGCCGCCGCGACCGACGTCGTCGGCAGCGAGGCGGACGCCTACCCGTCCCGCTTCCGCGACGAAGTGCTGGACCGCCACCCCAGGCTGGATTTCGCCGGGGCCTTCCTGGCGTGCTTCCGGGACCAGGCGGCGCGCAAGCCCGCAAGCTCCGCCGCCGGCGCGGTGCGGTCCGGACTCCCCGGCAGAATGGCCGTCAACCCGCTCGACGCCTCCACCTGACCGTGCCCCGGACTTTTCGGGCCGGCCGGTCAGGGCACACGGTCGCTGACCGCGCCGTAACGAGACACGGGAGACCGACGTGGCGGACGACCAGCATCGCCGGCAGGACCCCACCGACCAGTATCCTCGTCCGGACTTCCCGGGCCAGGACCAGCCGCACCCGGGGTGGACCGGGCCGATGGACCCGCCTCCCGACCACGGTGAGGAGTCGTACCGCGGGGCGGGGCGCCTGAAGGGGCGCAGGACCGTCGTGACGGGCGGCGACTCCGGCATCGGCCGAGCGGTGGCCCTGGCCTTCGCGCGGGAGGGCGCCGACGTGCTCTTCACCTTCCTCGAGCAGGAGGAGGACGAAGCCCGGGAGACGTCCCGCCTGGTGGAGGACGCCGGGCAGAAGGCCGTGGCCGTCTCCTGCGACGTCCGCGAGGAACGGAACTGCCGGACGCTGATCGACCGGGCCGTGGCGGAGTTCGGCGGCATCGACGTCCTGGTGAACAACGCCGCCTACCAGATGGCCCAGCCGGACGGCATCGAGGCGATCTCGACGGAGCAGTTCGACCGGGTGATGCGGACGAACCTGTACGGCATGTTCTGGCTGACCAAGTTCGCGCTGCCGCACATTCCCGCGGGCGGCAGCGTCATCAACACCACCTCGGTGCAGGCGTACAAGCCCAGTCCGCACCTGCTGGACTACGCGATGACCAAGGGCGCCATCGTGACCTTCACACAGGGACTCGCCCAGATGGTCGCGGAGCGCGGCATCCGTGTGAACGCGGTGGCGCCCGGACCGGTGTGGACACCACTGATCCCGGCGACGCTGCCGGACACGGCCGAGTTCGGCAAGCAGAGCCCGCTGGGCCGCCCCGCGCAACCGGCCGAGCTCGCCCCGGCGTACGTCTACCTCGCCTCCGCGGAGGCCGGCTACGTCACCGCCGAGATCCTGAACGTGACGGGCGGGACGCCACTGCCCTGAGCCTGTCCGACGATTCCCGTCTGCCGCCCTCGGGCGACGACGCGGATTGTCAGACAGGCCCCGGCCCTCGCCCGTGCGGCCCTGGCTCCGGTGGGCGGCGACTCCCGTGCCGCCCCCGGGTTTCAGGCAGCCTGGGTCAGTTCCGCGCGACCGAAGAGGATCGCGTAGCCGGGAGGCAGCTGGGCGAGGACGCGGTCGAGCAGATCCGGCCCGGCGAGGCGTGCGACGACGCCCAGGACCGAGCCGACGTCCCACCGTGTGGTGGCGAGGGTGCCGCCGGTGCGGGCGGCGAGGTCCCTGACGAAGGCCCACCCGGTCATCGGTCCGGTCTCCGGGATCTGCGCGGCGAAGATCCTGGCCGCTTCGCGGGGGAGACGGGCGGCCAGATCGACCCGCTCCTCGCCGGTGACGCGACGGCCGAGGGCGGCCAGGACGGCGGCCACGACCTCTTCGGCGCGCTCCCTGGTGGGATAGGCGCCGTGGTATCGGACCTGCTCCAGCATCTGCACGAAGGACATGGCCGGCTCGGGCGTGATCGTCGTCGGAGCCGTCTGGGACTGCATCGGTGAGGGGCGCCTTTCTGTGTCGTGGGCTGGTGGTACGGCGTCGTGAGGTACGGCGTGGTCGGCGGTTGGCGCGAGAGCGGGCCTCAGCCCCGGGAGGCGCGGCCCGCGCTCGGGGCGGCGACGTCCTGGGGCCGCCCGAAGAGCAGGTCGTACCCGGGCGGGAGCTGGAACAGCACGCGGCGTGTCAGCTCTTCGCCGGCTGCGTCGGCGGCCACGCTGAGCACGGCCCCGACGTCCCAGGTGGCGGTCTGTTCGGTGGCTCCCTCGATCCACGCCGCCGTGGCCCGCACGAAGCGGTCGGCGGACAGCGGCTCGGTGGCCTGCAGCGGATTGAGGAGGATCAGGGCGAAGCTCTCCGGGAGCCTCGCGGCCAGTTCGGCCCGTACGTCGCCCACCAGGTGGGCGCCCAGGAGGGCCAGCACGGTGCGCGCCGCACGGTCGGCCTCGGCACGGGTCGGGTACTCGCCGCGTTCCTGTACCTGATCGAGGAACACGTCCCACCGCATGGTCATCGCAGTCCTCCTTCCCCGGGCGGTCGGTGCCGACGGGCGGGCGGAGGGCGTGGGCAGGGGACACCCGGTCCACCGCCCGCCGGAGCACGGCTCCCGCCTCAGCCGGAGATCTCCTTGTGGTCCGGGCCGGCACCGATCGAGATCTTGCGCGGCTTGGCCCGCTCGGCGATCGGGACGCGCAGCGTGAGCACGCCCGCGTCGTAGTTGGCGCTGATCCGCTCGGTGTCGAGGGTGTCCGCGAGCATCAGCTGGCGGGAGAACACGCCGAAGGAGCGTTCCGAGAGCTCCATCTGCGCCTCGTCGCCGCCGGCGACGGGACGACGTTCGGCCCGGACGGTCAGCATGTTGCGCTCGACGTCGATGTCGATCGCGTCCCGGTCGACTCCGGGGATGTCGAGGGCGATCACGTACACGTCGCCCTCGCGGTAGGCGTCCATGGGCATCGCCGACGGACGGGACCAGGTGCCGGACGCGGTGGGGAACAACTGCTGGGTGAGCCGGTCGAGCTCACGGAACGGGTCGGTGCGCATCAGCATGGTGAAACACCTCCAGTTCGAGCGGGTCCGCTCATGCGCTGGTTCTTGCTTCTTCTTGTACCATGTCATCGAAACGATGACAACAATTGATGTCATCCATTGGACGACATCGAGGTCGGGAGGTGACCATGGCCGCAGACCCGCGGGAACCCGCAGCCCAGCCCGTGTCCTTCCTCGCCGCCAAGGCGGCGCTGGCGGCGATCGAGGAGGCCGTCCACGGCGCCCAGGCGCCGCGGGACGGCGGGCAGTCCGGCGGCGAGGTCAGCTCGGACCAGGCGCTCGCCGCCCTGCTGCTCCTGCGCGAGATGCGCGACCAGCTGGCCGGGTGGGAGACGGGTCTGATCGAGACCGCCCGCGAGGCGGGGGCCAGCTGGGCGGACCTCGCCGGCCCACTCGGCGTCGCCAGCCGCCAGGCCGCCGAACGCCGGTATCTGCGCCTGCGGCCCGGCGCCCCCGGCAGCACCGGCGAACAGCGCGTCCAGGCCACCCGCGACCGCCGCGCCGCCGACCGCGCCGTCACGACCTGGGCCCGGGGCAACGCCGCGGATCTGCGTCAGCTCGCCGGCCAGGTCACCGCAGTCACGGGTCTCCCCGCCGACGCTCGTACTCCGCTCGTCCAGGCCCTGGGCCGGGACGACGCCGCCGGCCTCATCGAGCCGCTGTCCGGTGCCCGCGAGCACCTCCGTGCGCACCACCGGGAACTGGCCGACCGCATCGACACCCTCACCCGGCGCACCGACCGGCTCCGGCGCACCGGCAGCACCGAGGAGCAGCCGCCCGGCGGAGGGGCGTGAACGGTTAGGCACGGCGTGCCTCGACACATCGCGGGGCGGGGCGAGGGAGACCGCCGCGTCTTCTCCCTCACGTGCGACGACGTGGAGCGACGTCCAAGGAGACCGGGCCGAGCAACTGCTCCGGCCGGCGTCCGCCGGTGGTTCAGGCGGTCCGTCCGGGTGGGCCGACGACCACGCAGCAGTGGCCCGGGCGGGGTGCCAGGACGGCCCTTCCGGGCGGTTCCCCGCCCGCTTCGAGCAGCCCCCGCACCAGGTGCAGATTCAGCCAGCACACCAGTTCGGTGTGCTCCTGGGCGAGCCGGTGGAAGGGGCAGTTGCGCAGGTCGACGCCTCCCTCGGCGGTCGTCGACGGCTCGTAGCCGCAGCCGCGCAGCGCCGCCGTGAGGTCCTCGCCGCCGGCCGACCGGCCTGCCGCGTGCGCGGCCGCGGCGACCGCCTCCCGCACCGTCCCGGAGTCGTCGGCGGCGACGGCCTCGGCCAGTACCCCGGCCAGTAGGCCGTAGTCGCGGGGCGGCACGCTGACCGACAGCTCTTCGTCGGTGCGTGCGTAGCGCTTGGCCGGGCGGCCCGCGCCCGGGCCGCCACGTCCGGCGGCACGCGCGTAACTGGTCGTCAGCAAACCGGCCCCGGCCAGTCTGTCCAGGTGGTAGGCCGCAAGGGTGCGGCTGATCCCGGCCGCCCGCGCGGCCTCCTCCCGGCCCACGGGTTCATCGCGGGTCCGCACGTAGTCGTACAGCCGACGCCGCACCGGATCGTCCAGGCTGCTCAGGTCGCTGATGGCGTCCCTGTCACGGTCTTCGTTCGTACCCACACCGTCAATGTAACACCAATGAGATTTGACAAACGTTCGGCGACGTGGCCAGCCTGTAAAAACAACAAACCTTGGTGATAGACGGAGGCCGTCATGGCTGCTCCCGCTCATGTCCCCGCGCGCACGCACTCCCCCGAATCGGGATGGCGGCGCGCCGTGGACGAACCCGCATACGGCGCGTACTGGCTGCTGCGCGTCGGGTACACCGTGCTGCCGATCTGGATGGGCATCGACAAGTTCGTCAACGCCCTGACCGACTGGCCGTCCTACTTCGCGCCGTGGATCGTCGACGTGCTGCCGTTCTCCGCGCAGACCGCGATGTACGTCGTGGGAGCGATCGAGATCGTCGCCGGCGTCGCCGTGGCCCTCAAGCCCCGGTACGCCGCCTACGTCGTCGCGCTCTGGCTCGCCGGCATCATCGTCAACCTGCTGACCTACTCCGGGTTCTACGACGTTGCGCTCCGCGACGTCGGCCTGCTCGTGGGCGCGCTGGCCCTGGCAAGGCTCGCGGCCGCCCATGACCCGGCGTGGTCCTGGCGCCCCGGCGGCGGAGCCCGCACGCGCTGAACACCCGCCGGCCCGCCCGCCCGGGCCGGCCGGCCACCGCTCGGGGTCCCGGCCCGGGCCCCGCCGGCCCCCCCGGGACCCGCCCGCTCACGAGGAGGACGAGGGATGACTGCCACAGTCCCACTGCAGGTGATCGAGGACGTCACCGGACCCGACCTGGAGGTCGCCGAGCGTGCGGCGCGGGAATTCCTGGCCGCGCTCGGCATCATGGTGGACAGCGAGGGGACGCGGGACACTCCGGCCCGGATGGCCCGCGGCTACGCCGAACTGCTCACCGCCCGCCCCTTCCGGATGACCACGTTCCCCAACGACGAGGGCTACGACGAACTCGTCCTCGCGCGCGACATCCCCGTGCGTTCGGTCTGCCAGCACCACATGCTGCCCTTCGTGGGGAAGGCGCACGTCGGCTACCTGCCGGGTGCGCGCATCCTCGGACTGTCGAAGCTGGCCCGGGTCGTGGAGCACTTCGCCTGCCGGCCCCAGGTGCAGGAACGGCTGACCAAGCAGACCGCGGACTGGCTCGCCGAACAGCTCCGGCCCCGCGGAGTCGGTGTGGTCGTCGAAGCCGAGCACACCTGCATGACCCTGCGCGGAGTCCAGGCCACCGGATCGAAGACCGTCACCTCCACCATGCTCGGAACCCTGCGCGACGACCCGGCCTCCCGGCACGAGTTCCTCGCACTCACCGGCGTCCAGCGGTAGCGAGGCACCGGCCCCGCACCATCACACTGTCCCGGAGGCAGTCATGACCACAGCGCAGCACCCGCCCCGGCGGATCCTGATCGTCGGCGCCGGACTGGCCGGCGCGTCGGCCGCGGCGGCCCTGCGTGAACAGGGGTTGGACGGAGACATCACCCTGTTCGGGCAGGAAAGCCACGACCCCTACGAACTGCCCCCGCTTTCCAAGGGCGTCCTGCTCGGCGAGCGGGACGAACCGGACTGGGTCCGGGAAGCGGGCTACTACGGCGAGCACGGCATCGCACTGCGCCGTGACACCACCGTCACCGCCCTGCGCCCGGCCGACCACGTGATCGTCGATGCCGACGGCGTGGAACACGGATACGACCGGCTGCTGCTGGCCACCGGCTCCCGCCCGCGCACCCTGCCGGGCTTCGACGGCCCCGGCGTGCACGTGCTGCGCACCCTCGACCACGCCCTGGCCCTGAGGGCGAAGCTGACCGGCGGTTCCCGGGTGGTGATCGTCGGCGCCGGCTGGATCGGCTGCGAGGTGGCCTCCGCGGCCCGCGCCCACGGCGCCCACGTGACCATGGTCGACCCCGTTCCCCTGCCGCTGCGCAACGTCCTCGGCGACCGCGTCGGGTCGGTCTTCCGCGATCTGCACGCAGACCACGGCGTCACCCTGCGCCTGGGCGTCAGGGCGACCGGCACCCGCGCCGACGGCCGGGCGGTACTCCTGGAGGACGGCAGCGAACTGCCCGCCGACGTGGTGGTCGTCGGAGCCGGCGCCCTGCCCCGCACCGAACTCGCCGAAGCCGCGGGCCTGGACCTCGCGGCGGGCGGAATCGCCGTCGACGCCGCACTGCGCACCTCGGCCCCCGACGTCTACGCGGCCGGGGACGTCGCCGCCCACGACCACCCGCGTCACGAGGGACGCGTGCGCGTCGAGCACTGGGCCAACGCCAAGGACCAGGGCACCCATGTGGCCGGCAACCTCCTCGGCGGCCACGACGCGTACGGCGCCGACCCGTACTTCTTCTCCGACCAGTACGACCTCGGCTGCGAGTACCCCGGCCTGGCCGACCCGGCCCATGACGAACTGGTCCTGCGCGGTGATCCCGACTCCCGCGAGTTCCTCGCCTTCTGGCTGCGCGACGGACGGGTCACCGCCGCCCTCAACGTCAACTCCTGGGACCACGGCGACGCACTCACGGCCCTGGTCGGCACCCGGGCCCGGGTCTCCGCCCGGCAGCTCGCCGAGGCAGACCTGGACACCCTCCCCACCGTCGGCGCGGCCGACCGGCCGTGAGCCCCTTCCCGAGCGACGAGCAGGAGCCCATGACCGCATGAACGCCACAGCAGTCGACCTCGAGTTCCGCGGCCGCCGCGTCGTCAGCGACCGGCCCTTGGTGATGCTGACGGCGGGCCCCGCCGGCCGCATTTCCACCGGACCGCCCGGCCGGCCCACCGACCTGCGCCTGGCCTCCGTGATCGCCGAGGAGGACACCCTGCTCCTGCGCTACCTCACACGGCCCGCCGACCGCCCCGGTCAGGAGCAGGCCGTTGACGACGACGGCGACGCGTAAAAGGGTGGACGTGGCCGGCGTCCCGCCGCCACCGCCGCTTCCGAGTCCCGAGGACGGACCCACGTGAAGATCACCGCAGCCGACGTCGTCGTCACCAGCCCGGGCCGCAACTTCGTCACCCTGCGCATCACCACCGAGGACGGCCTCACCGGCCTCGGGGACGCCACCCTCAACGGGCGTGAGCTGGCCGTCGAGGCCTACCTGCGCGAGCACGTGGTCCCCTTGCTGCTCGGCCGGGACGCACACGCCGTCGAGGACACCTGGCAGTACCTCTACCGGGGCGCCTACTGGCGCCGGGGCCCGGTGACCATGGCGGCTATCGCCGCCGTGGACACCGCCCTGTGGGACATCAAGGGCAAGGCGGCGGGCATGCCCGTGTACCAGCTCCTCGGCGGCGCGTGCCGCACCGGCGCGCTGGCCTACGGGCACGCCTCCGGCCGGGACATACCCGAACTGCTCGACTCGGTGCGCGAGCACCTGGCCGACGGGTTCCGCGCCGTCCGGATCCAGAGCGGCATCCCCGGCCTCGACTCCGTGTACGGCGTGGCAGCCTCCGCCGCCGGAGAGGGCGAGCGCTACGACTACGAGCACGCCCGGCGTACGCGCACCACTCACCCGAGGCCCACCGAGGAGACCTGGGACACCCGCGCCTACCTGCGCCACATGCCCACCGTGTTCGAAGCCGTACGGCACACCTTCGGCCCCGAGCTCCCACTGCTGCACGACGGCCACCACCGCATGACGCCCATCCAGGCCGCGCGGCTCGGCAGGGACCTCGAGCCCTACGACCTCTTCTGGCTGGAGGACGCGACACCGGGCGAGGACCAGCGGGCGCTGCGGCTCGTCCGGGAGCACACCACCACCCCACTGGCCATCGGGGAGGTCTTCAACTCGGTCCACGACTACACCACGCTGCTCCAGGACCGGCTGATCGACTACGTCCGCTCGGCGGTGACGCACACCGGCGGCATCACCGCCGTGCGCAAACTGCTCGACATGGCCGCCGTGTACGGCATCAGGTCGGGCATGCACGGTCCGACCGACATCTCACCCGTGGGCATGGCGGCCGCCCTCCACCTCGACCTCGCCGTGCACAACTTCGGCATCCAGGAGTACATGCGCCACGCCCCTCAGACGCTCGAGGTGTTCCGCACGTCCTACCGCTTCGAGAACGGCCTCCTGCACCCCGGCGACGCCCCCGGCCTCGGGGTCGAGCTCGACGACGCGGCCGCGTCCCGCTTCCCCTACGAGCCCGCCTACCTGCCCGTGAACCGTCTGCGCGACGGCACCGTCCACGACTGGTGAGGCCCCGGGAGCCCGCCCGTCCCCCGGGGAGCGTGGCAGAGTGGGGATGTCCCGTCCGTCTCCCGGAAAGCCCCGCCGCATGCGTCTCCTGCTCATCAGGCACGGCCAGACCCCGTCCAACCTCAAGCACCTCCTCGACACCGCGGAGCCCGGCCCCGGTCTGACCTCCCTCGGCCAGGAACAGGCCGCGGCGCTGCCGGACGCGCTGGCGTCGGAGCGGATCGACGCGCTGTACGCCTCGACGCTCGTGCGTACCCAGCTGACCGCCGCGCCCCTGGCCGCCGCGACGGGGCTGGAGGTCCGGGTCCGGGCCGGTGTCCGGGAGCTGGCCGCCGGCGATCTGGAGATGCGCGGCGACGACGAAGCGGCACGCCGCTACATGCACACCGCCTTCGCCTGGTCCGCGGGGGACGTACGGCTCCGTATGCCCGGCGGCGAGAACGGGGTGGAGGCGCTGGGCCGGTTCGACGCCGTCGTCGCCGAGGCCCACGAGGACGGCGCGGAGACGGTGGCCGTCGTCAGCCACGGTGCCGCGATCCGCATGTGGGTGGCGGCGCGGGCGGACAACGTGGACGTCGCCTACGCCGCGCAGCACCCCCTGGCGAACACGGGCATCGTCATCCTCACCGGTTCGCCCGGCCAGGGGTGGCGAGCACTGCTCTGGGAGGGCACCTCACTGGGCCCCCTTCCCCACACCCCGGATCCGGACGACCCCACGGGCTCGGCTCTTTCCACGCCCTAACGCGCACGCTCGGCACCATCGGGAACAGCGGGGCCGGCCCGCGCTGTTGCACAGGCGCATGCCCGCCCCATTCGTTCGAGACGCATGTCTTTCGAGACGTGTGTCCGCAGGAGGAAGACTTTTATGACGGACCGACCCTTGACGCTCATGGCCGTGCACGCCCATCCCGACGACGAGGCCACCGGAACGGGCGGTGTCCTGGCGCGGTACGCGGCGGAAGGCGTCCGCACGGTGCTCGTGACGTGTACCGACGGCGGCTGCGGTGACGGGCCGGGGGGTGTCAAGCCGGGCGATCCGGGACACGATCCGGCGGCCGTCGCCCTGATGCGCCGTCAGGAGCTCCGGGAGAGCTGCGACGTCCTGAAGATCAGTGACCTGGAGATGCTGGACTACGCCGACTCCGGGATGGCGGGCTGGCCCGGCAACGACGCCCCCGGCTCCTTCTGGCGGACACCGGTGGAGGAGGGCGCCGCACGACTGGCGGAACTCATGCGGCACTACCGGCCCGACGTGGTCGTCACCTACGACGAGAACGGCTTCTACGGCCACCCCGACCACATCCAGGCGCACCGCATCACGATGGCGGCACTGGAGATGACGGAGTTGACGCCGAAGGTCTACTGGACGACGGCGCCCCGCTCGATGATGGGACGTTTCGGCGAGATCATGCGCGAGTTCGGAGAGGACGTGCCCGAGCCGGACCCCGACGAGGCCGCCGCGATGGCCGAGATCGGCCTGCCCGACGACGAGATCACCACCTGGGTCGACACCACCGCGTTCAGCGGTCAGAAGTTCGACGCGCTGGCCGCGCACGCCAGCCAGGGCGAGAACATCTTCTTCCTCAGGATGGGCAAGGAGAGGTTCGGCGAACTGATGGGCATGGAGACCTTCGTACGCGTCCGGGACACCACGGGCGCGCCCCTGCCGGAGAACGACCTCTTCGCCGGACTGCGCTGAACCCGGGCCGGCGGGGTTTTGGGGCTGTTAGCCTGCGCGCATGTCAGACCTGGGACCCGTCGCCTGGCCGCCCGAGCCGATCAGGACCGCCAGACTCGTGCTCCGCGGGTCCGAGGCCCGGGACCGCGCGGTGTTCATCGAGCTGCTGGCCTCGCCGGAGGTGCACACCTACCTCGGCGGTCCCCGCGCGCGTGAGGAGCTCGAGCGCGAGATGCCCGGGCTGCCGGGGCGGTGGCTCGGGTGTTTCGTCGTCGAGCTCGACGGGGCGATGATCGGCGAGGTCCTGCTCAGGAGACCGGCCGAGCACCAACGTCCGGCTGCCGTGGGGAAGGTCGATCTCGGCTACCTGTTCCTGCCGCGGGCGTGGGGTTTCGGGTACGCCGGCGAGGCGTGCGCGGCGGCTCTCGACTGGCTCGACCGCGCCCTTCCGGGCGAGCCGGTGGTGCTCACCACACAGACCGCCAACGCCCGCTCGATGCGTCTCGCCGCGAAGCTGGGGTTCACCGAGGCCGAGCGGTTCCGGGCATGGGACGCCGAGCAGTGGCTGGGCCTGCGGTCCCCGGCCGAACCGTCATCCTGAGCCGGATGCGCTGTGAGCGGGCGGCAGTTGGCCCCATCACGCGCGGCTCTGTGTGAAGCTTTGCCCATGAGTGATCCGAGTGAAGAAGTCAGGGCCAGACTGCAGACGGATCGTCCGCACTCCGCCCGTGTCTGGAACTATCTGCTGGGGGGCAAGGACAACTATCCGGTCGACAGCGAGGCCGGTGAGGTCATCCTGACGACGTTCCCCGAGTTCGCGGCCGTCGCGCGGGTGCAACGACGGTTCCTGGCACGCGCGGTGGGCTTCCTGGCGGGCGAGGCCGGTGTCCGCCAGTTCCTCGACATCGGCACGGGACTGCCCACCGCGGACAACACGCACGAGGTGGCCCAGCGCATCGCGCCGGAGAGCCGCATCGTGTACGTGGACAACGACCCACTCGTCCTCACCCACGCCCAGGCACTGCTCACCAGCAGCCCGGAGGGCGCCTGCGCCTACGTCGACGCCGATGTCCGGGACCCCGAACGGATCCTGGCCGAGGCCGCCAAGACCCTCGACCTCAGCCGCCCGGTCGCGCTGACCATGCTGGGGATCATGGGGCAGATCTCCGACGCCGAGCGTCCCGCGGAGCTGGTGAACACCCTGCTGGCGGGGCTGCCCCCGGGCAGCTACCTGGCCCTGAGCGACGGCACCAACGGCAACGAGGCCCTCAACAGGGCGGTCGAGGCCTACAACGGGCAGTCGGCCAACACCTACCATCTGCGGTCCCCGCAGGAGATCGCGGCCTACTTCGCCGGACTGACCCCGGTGGATCCCGGAGTCGTGTCCACGGCCACCTGGCGCCCGGACGCCGACCGGCCCGAGGAGACCACGGCCGACGTGTCCGTGTGCGGGGTCGCGGTCAAGCCCTGAGACGTCCCCGCCACTGGGCGCGGCGCGCGGGCGTGGGCGGCCCTGCCGAGGGGCCTGCTGCGCCGTGAGGCGCAGGCTTTCGACCAGGGAGGGGCTCCGGACGGACCGGAGCCCCACCGCGGGTCAGCTCGTCGGGAAGTTGTCGGCGGTGCTGATCCGGCTCTTCAACAGAGCCCCGGACTCGGTCAGCACGGCGCTGCTGCTGAAGTCGGTACCGTTGCAGGTGCCCGGCTTGAAGGCGGCGCTGCCCTCGTCGGCGTCGGAGAACGTCCAGTTCGCATAGCTGATCTTCAGCTGGTCGAGCAGGTCCAGCCACGCGATGCTGCTCGACCGGTCCACCGCGCCTCCGCCGGTGGCGCTCACCGTGCCGAACTCGGAGACGAACAGGGGCAGTTTCGAGGCCGCTCGGCTCACCGTCGCCCGGTAGTCGTCCTTGTGGCTCGCCGCGTAGAAGTGGAACGCGTACATGATGTTGGTCGCGTTCACCGGGTTGTTGACCACCTCGCTCTCGTTCGAGCCGTCCGAGACTCCCAGCGAGGACCAGCCGCGGGTGCCGACGATCACGACGGCGTCCGGGTCGGCTGCCCGGATGACCGGGATGACCTGCTCGGCGTAGTTCTTGACGGCCGCCCAGCTCACGCCGTTGGGCTCGTTGGCGATCTCGTAGATCACGTTCTTCTTGTCCGCGTTGCGCGCGGCGACGGAGGAGAAGAAGGTCTTGGCCCGGTCGAGGTTGTAGTTCGGGTCGCCCGGCGTGAGCGTGTGGAAGTCGATCAACGCGTACATGCCCCGTGCCTCGGCCATGTCGACCAGGCCGTTCACCCGGCGGGTGAACCCGTCCGGGTCGGTCTCGTAGCCGTCCTCCTGCACGTACATGGCCACGCGGAGCAGGTCCGACTTCCAGTCGTCGGCCAGCGCGTCAAGGGACGCGTCGTCGTAGCACGAGCCGAACCACTGGATGCCGTGCGTGCTCATGCCGCGCAGTTGTACGGGACGGTCGTACTGGTTGCACAGATGCACACCGCAGACGTGCAGCTGCCCGTTGACGTCGGTGGGGGTGCCGGTCGCGGGCGGGTCGGTCGGAGGGTCCGTCGGCGGGTCGGTGACGGACCCGGTGCAGGCCACGCCGTTGAGAGTGAACGACGTGGGCGCCGGGTTGGAACCCGTGAAGGATCCCACGAACCCCAGGTCGGCCGACGCACCGGTGGCGAGGGTGCGGTTCCAGTCGACGCCGGCGGCGGTGACCGTGGAACCCGACTGCGCCCAGGTGGCGTTCCAGCCCTGGACGACCTTCTGGCCGGCGTCCGGCATCGTGAACCCGAGCGTCCAGCCGCTGATGGGATCACCCAGGTTGGTGACCTTCACGCCGGCCTGGAAACCGCCCGACCACTGACTGGTGATCGTGTACTCGGCCGTGCAGCCGGTGGCCGCCTGGGCCGGGGGCCCGGCGAGCGCGGTGAGACCGACGACCGATGCGCCGGTCGCGAGTAGGGCCGAAAGGCGTTTCAACGCGAACCTCCTTCAATGGCGTGTGCATGACAGGCAGGCGACCGTTGGGAGCGCTCCCAAAAGGCCGTCGGCCGGAGACCGTACACCCGTGTGCCGATGTGCAACAGGTGTGGGGCCGCCGAACTGTTCCTCGTCGGCCACCACCGCCGGCCGCCACGGCACGACTCCGGTGTAGGTTCCGTGGGTCAGGGGCGGCGAACAAACCAAGGTCCAGCCGGGGGAAACGCGGTGCACACACTCAGAACGGCGCTACTGCCGACGCTCGCCCTGCTCGTGCTGACGGCCGGGTGCTCCTCCTCCGGCAGCGAGGACGAGCGGCTCCTGACCGCCCGGCAGGAGAAGTACTGCCGACAGCTCGGGGTGTGGCAGAAGGCTCGCGACGCCGCACGGACGGCCGAGGCCGAGCCGTCCGGGTACGACGAGGCCGACGGGCTCGCACGGATCGCCCTCCTGACCGTGCGGCCCCTCCGGGACGAGTCACTCGGAGACGGCCGCACGCTGGGGGAGGCGAGCGCCCAGGCGATGAACAACGGTGATCCGGAGGCGGAGGGACGTCTCGTCGAGTACTGCGCGGACGCCGGCTTCGAAACGCTGACCCGCTGAGTGTCCCCGCGTCGCGGACCGGAGACGGGCGAGGTGCTGCCCCTCAGCCGGCGCGTCGCACCGTGAACTCGTTGCCGTCCGGGTCGAGCATGAACGCCCGGCCGCGGTCCCCCTCACCGGCACCCGCGGCGTGCCTCGCCCCGAGCGAGAGCAGACGGTCGGTCTCCGCCTCGAAGTCGGCGTCGAGGGGCAGCGCGAGTTCGAGCTGGAGCCG
Organism: Streptomyces sp. CCM_MD2014; assembly: GCF_000772045.1. Classification (GTDB taxonomy): domain Bacteria; phylum Actinomycetota; class Actinomycetes; order Streptomycetales; family Streptomycetaceae; genus Streptomyces; species Streptomyces salinarius. Next base: position 8,139,605 of record NZ_CP009754.1, read on the forward strand.
GTTGGTGCCGGACTTGGGCGCCACCGGCGGGCCACCCCAGGTGATCTTGGTGCCGCCGGCCGGGGACTGGATCGCGGTCTCCTGGTCCTGGTCCCAGACCAGCGGCCACCGCAGCGCCTCACTCCAGAAGTAGCCGACCTCCTGAGTGCCGTCACAGGCCAGCGCTCCGACGGTGCCGGTGCCCGCCAGGAAGTTGTTGCCCGCCGCGACCACGCAGAACTCGTTGCCGTCCGGATCGGCGAGCACCACATGCCCCTCTTCCGGGAGTTGGCCCACGTCGATGTGTGTGCCGCCCAGTCGCAGCGCCCTGGCCACCGTTCGCCGCTGGTCTTCGGGGGACGTGCTCGTGAGGTCGAAGTGCGCCCGGTTCTGGCCGGTCTTGGGCGTTCCGTTCGGCAGGAACCGGATGCGGAACCCGATGCCGTCAGGAGGAAGAATCGCGAGGCCGTCGTCCGCACCGGTGGCCGGCTCCCAGCCCAGGACGCCGGACCAGAAGCGCGCCAGGCCCGCGGGCAGGGAGGTGTTGAAGCAGATCGCGAACAGTTGACTGGTCATACGCCGCTCAACCTCGATCCATCACGTCTTCCATGACGTTCGTACCCGGAACTCCGGCCCGCGAGAGGCCCCTGCGGCGACATGCCCGCCCCATGCGCGCAGCCTAGAGGCGGCCGCCTCGCACCCGCATCCGAGTTTCCCGCCCCCGGCACGGATCGGTGTTCCGTCCGGAAGCCGTAGGGTCGGACCGACCAGTCGACGACCAGGCGAGGAGGGGCACCCGGTGGCCCGGACGGGGACGACGGCGGTGCTGGCGCTGGTGCCGGACGCCGAGCCGCTGTTGCGGTCGGCCGCGGAGGTGGACGGGGCGGCGGTCCGGCCGGGCGTGCCGGCACACGCCGCGCTGCTCTACCCCTGGTTGCCCGCCGGTGAGGTGGGGGAGCCGGAGCTGCACCGGTTGCGGGCCGCCCTGCCGGCCGGCCCGATCCCCGTCAGTCTGGCCGCGGTCGAGCGAACCGGCGGCTTCGTAGGTGTCCCGGTGCCCGGACTGAGCCAGGTGGCCGACGCCGTGCGCACGGCGTTTCCGGCCCAGGTGCCCTACGGCGGCCGGTTCGGCCCTCGCCCGCCGGTGCACGTCACCGTGGCCCTCGACGCGGCCCCGCGGACCGCCGCCGTCATCGCCCGCCGCACCGCCGCCGCGCTGCCGATCACCACGGTGATCAGCGCCTTGCACGTGGTCGGCCTCACGCCCGCCGGGTGGCAGGGTCTCGCCGAACTGCCGCTCGGGCACCAGCGGTAGCGGGTACGCACCGGCGGACAACCGCCGGGCGACCGCGACCGGAGCGCCGGACTTCACGCTGATCTCGTCCACAGCACTGCGATCCGGCCAACCTCCCGCGGTTTCCACCCTCTGGACAACCGGGCAGCCGACCCGTCCCTCTCACAGCGCGAGCACAGCAACAACGTGCCCGCCTGCTTCCTTCCCACAGCACCCCCCAAGCATCAGAAGGACGAGGGATCGATGACCAGAACGCGCACCACCCGGCTGCGACGTCCACTGCTCGCAGGTACCACGGCCGTCGCCGCGATGGCCGTGACCGCCTCACTCGTGGCCGCCACCGCGGAGCCGGCGAAGGCGGCGACGGGGCCGGAACTGAGCCTCATCGCCGCCACCGGCTCACTCACGCTCACCTCCTGGAAGGAGGACCCGGGCGTCTACCTCGACCTCGGCACCTACCTCACCGCGGACGGCAGGCCGCTGGAGCTGAAGGTGACCCGGAAGTCCTACAAGGACCCGGTGACCATCACCCAGACCGTGTACGAGGGCGGAAAGGCCAAGCCCAGGACACTGCCCAAGGGCACGGTGAAGGACTTCTCCGGACTGCCCGGCTTCGCTGAGATCACCGTCACCGACAAGGCGGGCAAGAAGGTCCTCACCAGGACCGAGGACTTCTGCCCGAACAACGCCAGCGGCCGGGTACGCCCCGACGCGCCCGCCACCTCCAAGTATCCGGAGAGCTGCCCCACCAACCCGTTCACCCTCGGCTCGGTGTGGGGCGTCGAGAAGGGCTGGGCGGCAAACACCTACGCGGGTTCCTACACCGAGCCCGTCGCACTGGCGGCCGGGACCTACACCGCCAAGGTCGCCGTCGCCAAGAAGTACCGCGACCTGTTCGGCATCGCGAACAAGCCGGCCACCGTCAAGGTGACCGTGGTGGAATGGAGTTACGAGGACGACCAGGGCGCCGCCGGGGCGGCCGCGTCCCGGTCCGCGACGGCGAACGAGCACGCCGGTCACCCGGCCGCGCACGCGGACCACGGGCCGGGGCACGCCCCGGCACCCGCCCAGGCCGCCGCGCCGGTCACGAGCGGGGCGGGTCCCTCCTACAACGTGGGCCACGGACCGCTCAGGGCGGCGCCGCCCGCCCTGCCGTGGGCGCTGAAGAAGAAGCAGACCGCACGCTCCCTGCCGGTCGGTGACAAGGGCGGCCAGACCGACGGCTCCCGCAAGGCCCTGGCGCTCCAGCCGCTGGCCAAGCGCCCCACCGGCAAGGCCTCCGTCCCGGACGTCCCCAAGCCCGACCTGCGTTCGCTGCCGGCCTACGGCATCGTCGTCACCGACGGGGAGGAGGACATCCCCGGGAAGGACTACCTGGCCTTCAGCGCCAACGTGTGGAACGCCGGTCCGGCGCAACTGGTGGTCGACGGCTTCCGGTCGCCCGGCAAGGCCAAGATGGACGCGTACCAGTACTTCTACGACGCCAAGGGCAAGCAGGTCGGCTACACCCCGACCGGCACCATGGAGTGGGACCCGCGTCCGGGGCACGTGCACTGGCACTTCACCGACTTCGCCAGCTACCGGCTGCTGAAGGCGGACAAGAAGGAGGCCGTGCGCAGCGGCAAGGAGGCCTTCTGCCTGGCCAACACCGACGCGATCGACTACACGGTCAAGAACGCCAACTGGCACCCGTACAACACCGATCTGTCCACCGCGTGCGGTGAGGAGAACTCCATCTCCGTCCGCGAGGTGCTCGACGTCGGCTCCGGCGACACGTACTCCCAGGACCTGCCGGGCCAGTCCTTCGACATCACGGACGTCCCCAACGGCACGTACTACATCCAGGTTCTGGCCAACCCGGAGAAGCGGCTCAAGGAGACCAACCTCGACAACAACAGCGCGCTGCGGAAGATCGTGCTAGGCGGCAAGCCGGACGCCCGGACGGTGACCGTCCCGGCCCACGACCTGGTGAACGCGAACTGACGCGATCCCCGGGGACGCCGGCGTCCCGGGCCTGAACGCCGACGGCCACCGGCGGGTGGCCGTCGGCCACGGCGCAGCCCCGACCGTGCCGTGGTCACCCGGCCACCTCACCGCACACCTCGGCGACCAGCCCGTCGGCGTCGTCCAGCGCGGCACCGAGCGCGTCCGGCGCCGTACCGAGCGCGGAGAACAACGCGTGCGCCCGCCCGGCGAAGTCCGCAGGGGCACCGTCGAGCTCCGCCGCGGCCCGCACCGCGCCCTTCTCGTTGAGCACCCAGCACCTGGCATGGGCGTGGAGCGCGTGCACGAGGAGTCCGACCGCACGGAAGAGGCAGCCGGCGACGTAGAACGTGTCACCGCGCGCGGCCCCCTTGCGGGCGCCGGCCAGGATGAACGGAGCCTCCCACCGGGCGTTGTGGATGAGCGCTTCGCGCAGCGGCTCCGGATAGACGCGCATCTGCTCCCGCAGGGTTCGCAGCTCGCCGCTGGGATCGGCGAGAACGCGTCCCAGGGCCACCTCACCGGCGTAGGCGTGGGAGTACACCCCCAGAGGATGGCCCGGCTGGGCGCCCACCTCGAACCGCCCGGCCCGGCACTGCCGCCAGACGCGATGTACGCGATCCATGTCGCGGTAGATCCAGTCGACGCGATGGCCGTCGATGGTCAGCCAGCCACCCCCGTCGACCCAAGGTCCCCAGCCGCCCGGCTCGGTGACCTCCACCGTCCCGCCGGTCAGCTCGGCCGCCAGCAGACGCAGAGCCGCGGTGTCCAGCGGCGGCCGGTAGTACAGGCCCAGGTCGTAGTCGGAGTCGGGGCCGTGCGTCCCCGTCGCCCGGCTGCCTCCCAGACACACCGCGACGACGCCCCCGACGCCGACCAGTCGATTCGCGATCTCCATCAAGCGGTCCACGCGCCACAGTCTGTTGAGGACGGTCGCCGGACGCGACCGATTTACCGCCGTCCGCGTCCAGGGCCCGACCGCACGAACCACTGCCACGGAGGGTGAACCGGTTCGACGCGCACCGGCGCGTTGCCGCACCGTCGTCCCGGCCGGTGGCGGAGCATGTCACCCATGCTGTCCGGTCTCCTGGCCAGATTGGTCAAACTGCTGCTCGGGCGCCACGGCAGTGCGCTCCACTGGAGGGCCGCGTGCGCCGCGACGGTCGTCCTGGTGTTGGTACTTCTCGCGGGTTCGTACGGTGCCGTCCTCGCCGAGCGAGGCGCGCCGGGTGCGCAGCTGACCACGTATCCGAGGGCGCTGTGGTGGTCCGTGGAGACCGCGACGACCGTCGGCTACGGCGATCTGTATCCCGTGACCCTGGGGGGACGGCTCGTGGCCGTGGTGGTGATGGTCGCCGGGATCACGGCCTTCGGTCTCGTCACCGCCGCGCTGGCCACCTGGTTCGTCGGAAGGGAACAGGAGCGCCGGGGCCACTTGGTGCGCCACACCGAGCGGGCCGCCGAGGAGGTGTACACGCAGGCGACCCAGGCGCTGCACGAGCGTTTCGACCGGCTGGAGCGGATGCTCGACGACCGCCGATGAGTTTGCGCGAGCTGAAGGCGTGGGCGGCACCGTCGTCGGCGTCTGCCGGCCGAACGGCGAGCCCGGCTGCGACGGCTACCAGCCCGAGGTGGCCGCACGGCGTGGTTCACAGCGTCGCCCGAGGCTGCCCCGGGGTGAGGCAGTGCACCCGGGTCCGGTCGGCGTGCGGGATCAGCAGGTCCCGCAGTTCCCCGGCGGCGGTCTCGACGAGGGGTCCGTCGGTGGCGGCGCGGAGGGTTTCGAGGACGAAGGCGACGTGCGTGGAGCCTTCGGTGACGCGGGTGCGGTGTGCGTCGCGGTGGTTCCAGTGCCGGGTGAGCACGCCCGTGGAGTCGGTGTAGACGATCTCTCCGGCCTTGGGACTCTCGACGGTGTCGGGTTCGCCGAGCGGCGTGAAGGTCTCGCTGCCGTCCGCGTGGCGGATGTCGACGGTGCCGGTGACGTGGTCGAGGTCGAACGCGCCGGCGGGGAGGCCGTGGCGGACGGAGACGGAGTTGTAGGAGTCGACGGCCGGGTTGATACGGGGCAGGGTGCCCTTCTTCGCGAGGCGGCGGCCGAGGGCGTCGACGCTGGGGCGGATGCGGCGGGGATTGGTGCCGAAGGCCCGGTAGGCGGTGTGCCATGCCTCGATGCGGGGGTCGTTCTCGTCGGCGGGAGCCCAGGCGCCGTCGGCGAACCGCTGCTCCAGATCTTCCAGCGCGCTGCTGGTGGCGGGCCAGGGTTCGCGGCCGCGCAGGCCGGTCGCGGTGACGACGGCGACGAGGGTGCCGGGGAAGGCTTCGGCGACGGCGGGGCTGAGCCGGAAGGTGCTCATCGGCGCTGCTCGGCGGGCTTGTGATCGTCGTACTCGAACATCGGGGGGTCCTTCCGGGCGCGGGAGTCGGGTGCAGGACGGCGGCGGGGGAGCGACCGCACGAGGCGCATGCGCATCCCCTACCATCAGCAGAACGACTGCACCGTACAACGGACCGACCGTCGCGGGTCAACCGAACGACTGCACGGTCCAGTGTGCCGACCGATTCCTTGAGGGGCGACAGTTATGGCCGAGACCGAGGCGGCGCTGCGGACGCTCGCCCACAACGTCCGCACGGCCCGCACCCGCGCCGGACTGTCCCTGGACGAACTCGGCCGGCGTGCCAAGGTCAGCAAAGGGTCACTGGTCGCGCTGGAGAAGGCGCAGGGCAACCCGAACTTCGCCACCCTGGTGCGGCTGGCCGACACCCTCGGTGTCTCGGTGTCCGCCCTGATGGAAGGGGCGGCGCGGGAGCGCGTCCGGGTCGTGTCCGGCGACACCGTGATGCCGCTGTGGGCGGGACCGCGGGGCAGCGAGGCCAGGCTGATGCTGACGACCTCGGGACCGGCCCCGGTCGAGGTGTGGCGCTGGAAACTCCAGCCCGGGGAGGAATACCCCAGCCACCCCCACCAAGCCGGGGTGGTCGAGACGGTCAGCGTCACCGACGGACGCATGGTCCTGGTCGTCGACGGTGTCGAGTACTCCGTCGAAGCCGGGCAGACCGCCACCTTCGACGGCGACGTCGGCCACGCCTACCGGGGCGCCGGCGAGGAGACCTGCCACGTGATCATGACCGTCCAGTTGCCGCCCGGACCGGGCTGACGGCCTCGTCCCGTTCGCCGCGCCGGTCTCTCAACAGCCTCGAAGATCAAGGACAGCCGAGATCCATGTCTGAACGAGCGACGCAATCCGTCCTGCGGTCCCCGGGAATACCCCACCTGCTGACCGTGATGCTCTTCTGCTTCGCCGGATTCGCCCTCCTGCTCCCCGTCTCACCGGCATGGGCCGTCGGCGGAGTCGCCGACGAGTTCGGGGCCGGACTCGTCACGGCCGTCCTCATGGCAGCCACCGTCCTGGCCCAGATGTGCGTCCGAACGGCACTGCGCACCCTCGGGTGGACCCGCACGCTCGCCCTCGGCGCCTGCCTGCTCGGCGTGCCCGCCCTTCTGCAGAGCCTCAGCGACCACCTGCTGCCCATCCTGTTGACGACCGCCCTGCGCGGTGCCGGCTTCGGCATCGTCACCGTCTGCGGCTCCACCGCCGCGGCCGCCCTGGCCCCGCGCGGACGCCAGGGGGCGGCCATCGGCCTCTACGGACTCGCCGTCGCGCTGCCCCAGGTGGTGCTGACCCCGGCGGCACCCTGGCTGACGGCGACGTTCGCCCTCCCCGTGATCATCGCCTGTGGGGTGCTCCCGGTCCTCGCGCTGCCGTGGACCCGCGCCCTCGGCCGTGCCGTCGAATCCCGGACGAAGGAGCCGGTCACACGGGGCAGCCGTGTGGAACGTCCCGCCCGCGTGGCCACGGTGCTCCGGCGTATCCTGCTTCCGCTCGCCGTCCTGCTCGTGGTCACCGCGGCCGGCGGAGCGGTCCTCACCTTCGCCCCGCAGTTCACGAACACTCCCTCGCTCGCCGCCGCGGGGCTGCTCGCCCTCACCGCCACCGCCGCGGTGGCCCGCTGGGGCTGCGGAGAACTCGCCGACAGGATCGCCCTGCGGCCGATCATCGCCGTCCTGGTCTCGACCGCCTGCGCGGGACTGGCGGTGACCGCCCTGGCCGTCGGCGCGGACGGCGCGGCCGTCCTCCCCCTGCTCACCGGGCTGCTCCTGCTGGGAGCGGCGTACGGGGGGCTCCAGAGCCTCACGCTGGTACAGGCCTTCGACCTCGCGGGCGCGGAGAACCGCCACACGACGTCGGTCGCGTGGAACATCGGCTACGACGCCGGCACCGGGCTCGGTTCCCTCGTGCTGGGCCTGGCGGCGCAGGCCGCCACCTTCTCCGCGGGCTTCGCCCTCATGTCCGCGGTGATGGCAGCCGCGGTCCTCGCGGTCGCCCTCACCCCGACGCACCTCTCCGGTTCTCCGGCAACCGGCCGTCCCGGTAAGCAGGCGGGAGGGCATCGCCCGTCCACCACTCGGCTGCGGAAACGGCCGTAGCGACACGAACGCCCAGGGGCGGGCACCCGAGCGCCCGCGCCCCGGACGGCAGACAAGGCGAGACGTATCGTCTTGTCAATGTCGTCGTCCTGGCGTACCGTCCTCCCCATGGGTTCCCTGTGAGATCACCGGCGCCGACGGCGTAGAGCACCGCTCCGCCGTCGCAGCGCCTCGCCGTGCAGCCATCCACCCCGATCCGGCCGGGCCACCACAGGCGCGGCCAGGAGGGACCCGACCTTGCACACCTCACAACTCGCCCTCAGCCACGTCACCAAGCGCTACCCGGGCCGCACCGTTCTGGACCAGGTCTCCTTCTCCCTGAAACCGGGTGAGAAGGCCGGACTGATCGGTGACAACGGCGCCGGCAAATCCACCCTCCTCAGGATCCTCGCAGGCCGGGAGCGCCCCGACAGCGGTGAGGCGACGGTGACCGCCGCCGGCGGGATCGGCTACCTGCCGCAGACCCTCCCGCTGCCCCCGACGGCCACCGTCCAGGACGCCGTGGACCTGGCCCTCGCGGACCTGCGGGCTCTGGAGGCCGAACTGCGCCGGGCCGAGCACACGCTCGGCGAGGGCGAAGACCCGGCGGCCCTCGCGGCGTACGCCGTGCTCCTCGCGCGCTACGAGGCCCGAGGCGGCTACGACGCCGACTGCCGCGTGGACATCGCGCTGCACCACCTCGGCCTTCCGGGGCTCCGCCGTGAACGCCGGCTCGGCACCCTCTCCGGAGGCGAACGCTCCCGTCTGGCGCTGGCCGGCGTCCTCGCCGGCCGCCCGGAGACCCTGCTCCTGGACGAGCCGACCAACGATCTGGACGACCACGCCGTGGAATGGCTGGAGGGGCAACTGCGGGCGCACCCCGGCACGGTGCTCGCGGTCACCCACGACCGTGTCTTCCTGGAGCGCCTGACCACCACGGTGCTGGAGGCCGAGGCGGGGAACGTCACGCGCTACGGCGACGGGTACTCGGGCTACCGTACGGCGAAGGCGGCGGAGCGCCGCCGACGGCTTCAGGAGTACGAGGAGTGGCGGTCCGAGCTGGCCCGCAACGAGCACCTGGCCGCCGGCCACGCCGCCCGCCTCGACGCCATCCCGCGCAAGGTGTCCCTGGCCAACTTCGGCCACGGCGGCTTCCGGGCCCGTGGCCGCGCACACGGAGCGATGTCCCGCATCCGCAACGCGCGCGAACGGGTCGAGCGACTGACCGAGAACCCGGTGGCGCCGCCGCCGGATCCGCTCGTCTTCACGGCGCGCGTGCGGACGGCGGAAGGCGTCGCGGCGGCCCCCGGGACCGCTGCGGCGGAGCTGCCCGCCGTACGGCTGTCGGGCGTACGCGTGGGTGACCGCCTGTGCGTGAACTCCCTCGCCCTCGGCCGCCGGGGCCGCCTTCTCGTCACCGGCCCCAACGGCGCCGGCAAGACGACGCTGCTGAAGCTCCTCGCCGGTGAAGTACGGCCGGACGAGGGCTCGGTGCGGGTGCCGGGCCGGGTGGGTCATCTGCGCCAGGAGGAGACGCCGTGGCCGCCGGACCTGAGGGTGGTCGAGGCGTTCGCAAGGGGCCGGGCGGGTGGTGCCGACGAGCACGGCGCTGCCCTGCTCGCCCTGGGTCTGTTCCGCCCGGCGGAACTGCGCCTGCGCATGGGCGAGTTGTCGTACGGCCAGCGCCGCCGAGTGGATCTGGCGCGGCTGGTTTCGGAGCCCGCCGATCTCCTGCTGCTCGACGAACCGACGAACCACCTGTCACCGGCCCTGGTGGAGGAACTCGAGGAGGCGTTGACCGAGTTCCCGGGCGCGATCGTGCTGGTCACGCACGATCGCGCGCTGCGGGCCCGGTTCCGGGGCGAGCATATGGAACTGCCGGAGACCGCGGCTCGCTCCCGGAGGCCTCACGGACGCGGGAGCGGGAATTCGGCCTTGGCCCAAAGAGCCCGGAGATCGGCCGTGGGCTGATCACGGGGGTCCGCGTGGCCGCCGGTCGTCCACGTCCTGACCTCGGTGGCGGAGTCGCGGACGGGTGACCGGCCCGGGCTGCCGGTGGCCGCGAAGTCCGCCCAGGCGCGCACCATACGGCGGGCCGGCGTCCGGTCCGCCGGGGTGGGTGCGCCGCCGACGAGGAAGGACAGGCTCGTCGTCCAGGTTGCCGAAGGCGAACGGAACGTCCGCACAGTGCCAGGCGCGCACGGCTCCTCGCGCGTCGGCGCGCCGCCGGTCGAAACGGGACAGGAAGGTCCGGCCGCCGGCCCGGGCGTGGAGTTCGGCGAGCCGGTTGCCGTACTCACCGAAGATCAGGTCGGCGTAGACGGCGAGGTAGACGTCGAGCACCGGGGCATGGGGCATCGCGGCGCGGTAGCCGGCTGTCAGGCCGTCGGGCAGCCCGAAGGGCCACGCCGACGCCGCAAGAGGCTCCCGGAACCGGTTGTCGCCGAAGGGCGGGGCCGCGTAAGGGATCCCGAGGACGGCGACGACGTCCGCGCGCGCCCGAAAACCCCGGACCGCACCGTGTTCCGTGGGGAACACGTCCACCGAGACTGCCTCTCACCGCATGCCGAAGGACCAGGGTGCTTCAGCTTGGCACGGGGCGGCGGACCAGGACCGACCCAGATCACCCGCATTGACGCGCCGGTGATGTCAATTCCCGCACGGGGTGGGCCGGTTCGAGCCTCACCGCCGTGGCTACCGCAGCCAGATCCAGGCCATGGCGTGCAGTCCCGTGGCGGACGCCAGCGCGGCCGACACCCAGCCCGCGTGCCGCCTGAGCAGGGCGCGGCGCAGCTGGAGATAGCGTCCCTCGTACTCCTGGCGCAGCTCTCCGGCCCGTGTCACGGTCGCGCTGAGCATGGCCCGCACCAAGGTGATCCGGTGGTCGACATAGTGCCGGGTGAAGTCTTCGGCCTGGGCCGTGGTCATCCACGGCATCCGGTCGCACAGCGCCCGTGCCTCGGCGCGGGCTTCGTCGTAGTGGGCCTGTGCCCGCAGAAATCCCTCCGCCTGCGTGGCAATGGCCGAGGCGTCGCCCGCGGGCGGGTGCGGGCGACGACCGCCGGTCATGACCGTTCGCCTTCGTGGCCTGCCGCGTCGATCACGTCACGCTGGCCGGTGTTCTCCTTCTGGTCCAGCGACGTGAGGTCGAAGTGGTGCAGGTCGAAGGCAGGGGATTCGGAGCGGATGCGGGGCATGGTGCAGAAGTTGTGCCGGGGCGGCGGGCAGGAGGTCGCCCACTCCAGTGAACGGCCGAAGCCCCACGGGTCGTCCACGCCGACCGGCTTGCCGTACTTCGCCGTCTTCCACACGTTGTACAGGAACGGGAGCATGGACAGGCCCAGCAGGAACGAAGAGATGCTCGAGATCGTGTTCAGGGCGGTGAAGCCGTCTGCGGCCAGGTAGTCGGCGTAGCGGCGGGGCATGCCCTCGGCGCCCAGCCAGTGCTGGACCAGGAAGGTGCCGTGGAAGCCGACGAACAGCGTCCAGAACGTGATCTTGCCGAGGCGCTCGTCGAGCATCTTGCCGGTGAACTTGGGCCACCAGAAGTGGAAGCCGGCGAACATCGCGAACACCACGGTGCCGAACACCACGTAGTGGAAGTGCGCCACCACGAAGTACGAGTCGGACACGTGGAAGTCCAGCGGCGGCGAGGCCAGGATGATGCCGGTCAGCCCGCCGAAGAGGAAGGTGACCAGGAAGCCGGTGGACCACAGCATCGGCGTCTCGAAGCTGAGTGATCCCTTCCACATGGTGCCGATCCAGTTGAAGAACTTCACACCGGTCGGGACCGCGATCAGGAAGGTCATGAAGGAGAAGAACGGCAGCAGCACGCCGCCCGTGACGTACATGTGGTGGGCCCACACCGTCACCGACAGGCCCGCGATCGCGATCGTCGCTCCGACCAGACCCATGTAACCGAAGACGGGCTTGCGGGAGAAGACCGGAAGGATCTCCGTCACGATGCCGAAGAACGGCAGCGCGATGATGTACACCTCCGGATGCCCGAAGAACCAGAACAGGTGCTGCCACAGCAACGCGCCGCCGTTGGACGAGTCGAAGATGTGGGCACCGAACTTGCGGTCGGCCTCCAGCGCGAACAGGGCCGCGGCCAGCACCGGGAAGGCGAACAGGACCAGCACGGCGGTCAGTAGCACGTTCCAGGTGAAGATCGGCATGCGGAACATGGTCATGCCCGGCGCGCGCATGCAGACGATGGTGGTGATGAAGTTGACCGAGCCGAGGATGGTGCCGAAGCCGGAGAAGGCCAGACCCATGATCCACAGGTCACCGCCGATCCCGGGCGAGTGCTCCGCGTTGGACAGGGGGCTGTAGGCGAACCAGCCGAAGTCGGCGGCACCGTTCGGGGTCAGGAACCCGGCCACCGCGATGAGCGAGCCGAACAGGTACAGCCAGTAGGCGAACATGTTCAGCCGGGGGAAGGCGACGTCCGGCGCGCCGATCTGCAGCGGCATGATCCAGTTGGTGAAGCCCGCGAACAGCGGCGTCGCGAACATCAGCAGCATGATCGTGCCGTGCATCGTGAACGACTGGTTGAACTGCTCGTTGGAGAGGATCTGCAGACCGGGCCGGGCCAGCTCGGCGCGCATGAAGAGCGCCATCACTCCGCCGATCAGGAAGAACGCGAAGGACGTCGCCAGGTACAGGGTGCCGATCGTCTTGTGGTCCGTGGTCGTCAACCACTTGATCACTGCGTTGCCGGGCGTCTTGCGCGCAAGAGGCAATTCGTCCGCGTAATGGTCGCCAGCTGCGGGGCTGTGAGGCCCTTCGACGGTGGTCACAGCGAGCATGCCTCCAGATACTTTGCGTCAGGTACGGGGGCATTCTCGTCGCGCGAAGCGCAGCAGGACGCCGAAGGCAAACGAAACGCCGGTCGGCGCGGGCTCATTGCACTCGAACGGGCCAGGCGTGCTCGGCGGCGGCCGGAGGGCGCCCCTTCGGAACGCGTCCCCCGCGAGCCTCTCCGCAGCGGGACGCGGAAGCCCCGCCGACCGGTCGGACATGGGTGCGCGCGAGCCGGGCACCGTCGTTGGCATCGATAACATCGTCTGCCATAGTTCCTGTGCACGGGCGAAAGTCCGGCAAGGCATCGATAACATGATGAGCCTGTACACAGTGATCACCTTCCTCGCGCGCCGGAGGCTCTGGCGCGCGGGCATGACCGCTGGAGCCGTCACGTGACCACCTCCTCCCCGTCGGCCACCCTGACCCACGCCGGCGGCACCCTGTTGCGGAACGGGCGCCCGCACCGCCTCCTGGCGGGCTCGCTGCACTACTTCCGGGTCCATCCCGGCCACTGGGCCGACCGGCTCCGGCGGCTGGCCGCCCTCGGCCTGAACACGGTCGACACCTACGTCCCGTGGAACTTCCACGAGCGCACCGAGGGCGACATCCGCTTCGACGGCCCGCGCGACCTGGCCGAATTCGTCCGGCTGGCCCAGGAGGAGGGGCTGGACGTCATCGTGCGGCCGGGCCCCTACATCTGCGCCGAGTGGGACAACGGCGGCCTGCCCGCCTGGCTGACCGGCACCCCCGGGATGCGGCTGCGCACCTCCCACGGCCCCTTCCTGGAAGCGGTCGACCGGTGGTTCGACGAGCTGATACCGCGCATCGCGGACCTCCAGGCCGGCCGGGGCGGACCGGTCGTGGCCGTGCAGATCGAGAACGAGTACGGCAGCTACGGCGACGACCACGGCTATGTCCGCCACGTGCGGGACGCCCTCGTCGCCCGGGGCGTCACCGAACTGCTCTACACGGCCGACGGACCCACCCCGCTGATGCAGGACGGCGGCGCCCTGCCCGGCCACCTGGCGGCGGCGACCTTCGGCTCCCGCCCCCGCCAGGCCGCGGAACTGCTGCGCTCCCGCCGTCCCGGGGAGCCCTTCTTCTGCGCGGAGTTCTGGAACGGCTGGTTCGACCACTGGGGCGAGAAGCACCACGTCCGGCCGGCGGCCGGCGCGGCGGAGACCGTCGGCGACATCCTCGACGAGGGCGGCTCGGTGAGCCTCTACATGGCGCACGGCGGCACCAACTTCGGCCTGTGGGCGGGCGCCAACCATGACGGCGACCGCATCCGGCCGACCGTGACCAGCTACGACTCGGACGCTCCCATCGCCGAGAACGGTGCGCTGACACCCAAGTTCCTCGCCCTGCGGGAGAGACTGACCGCGCTGGACGGCGCGGGAACCCCGCCCCCGCCGCCGGCCGAACCGCCGGTGCTGGCACCCCGCGCACTCCCGGTGACCCGGCACGCGGCCCTGCTCGGCGGGCTGCGCGCGACGGCCGAACCGGTGCACGCACCCCTGCCGCTGAGCTTCGAAGAACTCGCCCTGGACTCCGGCCTGGTGCTCTACGAGGCCGAACCGCTGCTGCCGCCGGGCGACCACGAACTGACCGTCACCGGCCTGCACGACCGCGCCCAGGTGTTCGCCGACGACGCACCGGTCGCCGTACTGGACCGGGAGACGGCCTCGTTCACCCTCTCCGGAAACGGAGCACCCGTCCGGCTGGCGCTGCTGGTGGAGAACCAGGGACGGATCAACTACGGTCCGCTGCTGGGCCAGGGCAAGGGCATCCTCGGGGGCGTAAGGGTCGAGCGGCGGCTGGTGCACGGCTGGACGATGCGTCCGCTGCCGCTCGACCGGTGGACGCCGCGGGACGTCGCCCGTGCCGCGGCGGCGGCCCCGCCGGAGGGCCGGGCCGGTTTCGCCACCGCGGTCCTGTCCGTGGCCGAGCCCGCGGACGCCTGGGTCGCCCTGCCCGGCTTCGGCAAGGGCTTCCTCTGGGTCAACGACACCCTGCTGGGCCGCTACTGGGAGATCGGCCCGCAGACCACCCTCTACCTGCCCGGCCCGCTCCTGCACCCCGGTGACAACACGCTGACCGTGCTGGAACTCGAACGCCTCGGCGACCGCCTCACCCTGCACGACCGCCCCGACCTCGGACCACCGGAGGAATACGTGGAGACCTTCGACTGACATCCGCGCGCACGGCGAGGTGCGGCCCACCCCTCGGGGCGGGCCGCACGCGGTCGCTGACTCAGCGGGTGCCGGCGGGGCGTTCGCCCGGCGGGTAGCCCGTCGGCAGCTCCACGGGCACGCCGTACACGCGCATCTCCGCGGCGGCCGCATAGGGCTGCCTGTTGAGGGCGTTGAGCGCGGTGAACCGGACGTAGGAGGCGCGGACCCGGTCGAAGGAGACCCGCTGCGTGCGCGGGACGTCCTCCAGGGTGCCACCGGCCACCGTCGTCCAGTCCTTCCCGTCGTCCGACACGGCGACCTCGTAGTCGGCCACGCGCCCGTTCGGGCCGCCGCTCTGACGGCCCAGGTATCCGAACCCGTCGATGTCGGCGGCGCCGCCGAACTTCAGCGTCACCCAGTGCGGATACGGCGCCTGGGAGGCCGTGTAGTCGGTGTGCCAGATGGTGCCGGCGTCACCGTCGAGGACGTTGGACACCGGTCCCTCGCCGGGCCCCGAGGAGGTGTTCTCCGAGTCGGCGGTCGCGGTCATCGAGCCCGGTGAGAGGACGGGTTCGTCGGTCACCGAGGCCCGTGCGCCGGCCGAAACGGTCTTGGTGTCTCCGCCGTGGGCGTACGTGGCGGTCACCTTCCACACGGGGGAGGTGTCCGTCGTGCCGGCCGGCGGGGTCAGCAGCCAGGCGGTGCGCACGGTCGCGCCCGGCTCCACGCTCTCGAAGAGGTTGCCGTTCTTCTCCTTCACCTCGGCCTTCCAGCCCTCGGGCAGGCCGGGGAGCGCGATGCCGACGTTCACGGCGTCGGCGGACTCGTGGTTGGTGAAGGCCGTGACGTACTCACCGGGTACGCCGGGGCTCAGCTCGACGCCGTTCGGTGCCGTGACCGCCGCGCAGGCGGCCCCGGTCTCCGCCACGCCCAGGTCGGTCACGGTGAAGTCGTCGATGACCAGGTCGGCGCCCCGGGCGCTGCCGAGCTTGCGCAGCCCGACCCAGGTGTCCCCGCAGCCGGCGACGATCTCACGGGAGTAGGCCGCCGTGTCCAGGGCCGGCTCCAGGACGTCGCGGGTGATGTCCCGGGAAGTGGTCTTCCCGTCCGCGACCCGGTCCGCACCCGTCACCCAGGCCCACTGGCCCTCGATGTTGGTCTGGTACGAGAAGGAGACCCGGTACGTGTGGCCCTCCTCGAAGGGCACCGTTGCGGGGGTCGTGCGGTGGACCAGCCCGGTGTTCTCCGCGTGGGACTTCAGCGAGTGCCGGCCGGCCAGTACGTCGTCGACCGCCTTGCCCTTCAGGGCCCCGGAGTCGTAGGGGGAGTAGGTGTTCTTCCACTCCTTCTGGCTGTAGGGCTCGTGCAGGTCGCTGATGCTCGTGCGGGGATCGGTGACGCCTCCGGCGTCGCCCTTGACGAACGGTCCCCAGCCGGGCTGGTTGCCCTCGAAGTCGTCGTGGGCGATGACGGTGCCGTCCTCGGCGGTGGGGAGGGGAGCGGTGGTGTCCGCCATGACGCGCACGTCGTCCAGTACGACCGGGGCGCTGCCCGGGACGGCCCCGAGTTCCACGGTGACCGTACCGCCGCGCGGCGCGGTGAACGAGACGGAGGCTCGCTGGGAGTAGGTGTCCCGCTTCTCGTCGGAGGCCATCCTGTTCCGTGCCGGCGTGATGTCGAAGCTCCGGGCCTCCGTGTCCGTTCCGCCGCGCACCCGCAGGGTCGTGGCCCGGCGTGCGCCGGGGCCGATCTCGACGTCCGCGCCGAGCGTGTACCGCTTGCCCGGGGTCAGACCGCGGACCCGCTGAGAGATGCCGGAGGCTTCGTCACCGAGTCGCACCACGTTGTCGCCGTTGTCGGCCCGGACGATCCGCGCGCCGCCCCGTGCGTTCCAGTCGTCCAGGTCCCCGCCGTTGAATCCGGGGTCGGACAGCCCGGTGAACTCGCCGTAGTGGGCGCTGCGATGCGGTGCCTTGCCGCCGTTCGGCACGAGGACGTAGGGCTGAGCCTTCTCGGCGGTGAGGGTCACCCGGCCGTCATGGGCCTTCACCCGGGCCTTCTTCGCCCGGCCCTGGTCGTTGAGTTCGTAGAGAGTGAAGTTCTGGTTGCCCGCGAACTGTTCGGTCAGTTCGAAGGTGTGCTCTCCGCCGGACGCGCTGTAGAAGTACATCTTGTCGGCGTCGCCGGGCGAGGAGACGCCGTCGCCCTTCGCGCTGCCCCAGGGCAGCAGATAGGTGTCGCCCCGGAGGACTTCGGCACCGCCCATGGAGATCCGCCGCTCGCCGTCGACGGACTCCACGCTCACACCACCGGTGAGCTTGGCGGACTTGCCGAGCTCCCAGTCCAGCACCTCGTAGTGCTGGAGGAACTTGGTCGGCAGGTTGTCGGTCCAGATGTTGCGGTAGAAGGCGTTCCAGTCGTCGTGACCGGTCCACCCCTCGAACTCGACGACGCTGGCCCCGCCGAGCAGCGGGTCGACGTTCCACACGTCGCGGTCGGCGTTGGCGATGAACCGGACGATGTTCGAGTTGATGCCCTTGTTGGTGGCGCCGCCGTAGTTCTTGTCGGCGGCCCAGTGCGACCACACCGAGGAACCCTCGAACTTGTACGCCCACTCGGTGGCGACCTCGAAGCCCATCTTGCGCAGCTCGGCGGCCAGGCCGTCGGCCAGCCAGCCGCTGGAGTAGTAGGCGTCGATGTAGACGGTCTTGATGCCCGGCGCGTCTTTTCGGAGTTGCTTGAACCGGTCGAGGACGGCGCCGGTGCCCAGGTCCTTGCGCTGGTCGATGTGGTAGGCCTGGTTGAGCCAGTCCCACCCGTCGGGCTGGCCCTCGACCATGTCCTCGGTGAAGGTCTTCGCCTGTGCGTAGGCCTCGGTGGCGTTGACGTGGACGGCGAAGTCGGCGTTGTAGCCGGCGCCCGTGCGGGTGAGGCGGTTCAGATCCTTCCAGCCGCCCGCGCGGACGTTCTCGTTGCCGCCGTAGTCGGGGTGGGCGGAGTCGTGGCCCTCGCTCGCGTACCCCTTCTCCAGCACCCACTGGCCGAGGTTGTCGGTGGCCATGGAGATGCGCTTGGTGTTGTCCAGTGTCTTGAGGAACGGGTTGGTCGCCTGGCCGGCGAAGTTGAACGGGATCCGCTGGACCACGCGCTCGGGCACCCGCTCCGCGCCGAGCGGGCTGCGCATGTGCGCGCGGTGGGCGATGGCGCCGTCCTGCCAGTCGACCGTGCCGTCCTCGTTGGCGTCGGCGGCGAGGACCACGGTCGCCCGGGGCAGCTCGTAGGTGTCGACGCGGGGGTCGGTGGCGCCCTCGGGGTGGTAGGTGTAGGTGCCGACCGACAGCTCCGCCCGGCGCCGGCCCTCGCCCGCGTCGACGATGCGGGACTGCAGGCGGCCGTTCCAGTTGGTGTTGTCGTCCTGCGGCGAGTCCTCGGTCGCGTTGGTGATGACGCCCGCCGAGAGCTGCGCGTTGCCGACGAACGCGTACGGGGTGCCGACCGGTTCCCTGTCCGGGGACGTGCCGGCCGTGATGGGGATGAAGCGGTCGGCGGTCGTCGTCGAATCCGTGGAGATCTTCGTCCGCGCGAGGTTCGCGCCCGGGTCGGAGGAGTCCACGGAGACCAGGGACTGACCGGGGATCGCGAGGGTGTGCACGGTCGAAGCGGCCGTGCCGGAGATCTTCTCGACGGCGAAGACGACCGTCGTGTCCTTGGTGACCGTGATCGTGGAGGTGATCGTGAGACCGGGCAGGTCCTCGAACACCGAGGTGTAGGTCGCCCTGCTGCCGTGCGCCGTCATCGTGGTGGTGGCACGGTGGGCCTCGCCGTTGACGGTGAAGCTGTCCAGCGCCGTCG
The DNA here is from genome assembly GCF_000772045.1 of Streptomyces sp. CCM_MD2014. Classification (GTDB taxonomy): domain Bacteria; phylum Actinomycetota; class Actinomycetes; order Streptomycetales; family Streptomycetaceae; genus Streptomyces; species Streptomyces salinarius. The sequence continues at coordinate 8,158,161 of NZ_CP009754.1, forward strand.
CCTGCCCGCCGAGAGTGCGCTGTCCCAGCCGGTAGGAGACGATCTGGGGGAACTCCCTGGCCACGGTGACGGTCAGACCGCCCTCGCTCAGTTCCACCGCCGTCGCAGCCGGAGCCGGGGAGGAGGCGGTCCGGGGCGGGGCCGCGCCCGCGGGGACGGCGGCGGTCGACAGCATGCCGAGGGCGAGGCCGAGCGCCGCGGCGACGGTGCCGGAACGCGGCACTCGTCTGCGTCCGGGCGGGCGGGGTGACGAGGGTGCCTTGGTGTCCACTGGCTGACTTCCTCCTCGGTCGGACGGGACATGGGGTCGGCCTGCGGTCTCGGCGCGCGGTTCCCGACGAGTGCCCACCGCGGTGTTATCGCTGCCATCCAGTCGTCACTTCGGCTCCCGGGTGTCTGCTACGGCACTTGTCGACGAGACCCGCCCACGCGAGGTGGGCGTTGGCGGGAACTATGGCAGAGGATGTTATCGATGCCAATAGGGGTGGCCTGGCTAGACTCAGAGGCGGACCATCACCTGCGCCGACGGCTCGGGCCACGGTGTGAACGGAGAGGCGAGCGATGGCATCGGAAACACCAGGAGCCGGCGGAACGCCCGTGAACAAGCGGACGGTCGACGACGGCGTCGCACGGCAGCCCGGCATGACCGACGTGGCCCGGCTCGCCGGAGTATCCGCCCAGACGGTGTCACGGACCCTGTCCGGCCATCCCAACGTTCAGCACAAGACCCGCGCCAAGGTGCTGGCCGCGGTGGAGCAGCTCGGCTACCGCAAGAACAACGCGGCGCGGATACTGTCGTCCGGGCGCAGCCGGACGATCGGCGTCATCACGTTGCAGACCACCTTCTACTCCCGCGCGAACCTGATCTTCGGCATCGAGACCGCGGCGCACGAGGCCGGCTACTCGGTCAGTACCGCGACCACGGCGTCACTGGACACCGCGGCCATCGAAAGCGCGTTGTCCCGGCTCGCGGAGCAGGACGTCGAGGGAGTGATCCTCTCCGTGCCGCTGGTCCACGTGAGCCCCAGGATCGAGCAGCTCACGCGCTCGGTTCCGACCGTCACCGTCGACGGATCGAGGACCTCGGCGACGGAGGTGGTCGCCGTGGACCAGACACTGGTCGCGCGCCTGGCCACACGCCATCTGACCGAACTGGGCCACGAGACCGTCTGGCACGTGTCGGGGCCGAAGGAGTGGCTCGACGCCGCCAGCCGGTGCGCCGGCTGGCGGGACACTCTCGTGGAGGACGGACTGTCCGTGCCGCCGGTGCTGGAGGGAGACTGGACCCCCGCCTCCGGGTACCGCAACGGACTGGTCCTCGGCAAGATCCCCGACGTCACCGCGGTGTTCGTGGCCAGCGACGAGATGGCCTTCGGCGTGATCCGGGCGCTGCACGAACTCGGCCGCAGAGTGCCGCAGGACATCTCCGTCGTCGGGGTGGACGACATCGCGCTCGCCGAGTACTGCTCGCCTTCGCTGACCACCGTGGCCCAGCCGTTCGCCGAGATGGGCGCCCTCGCGGTCGCTCACCTGATGCGGTACATCGCGGACCCGGCAGCGACACCGGAACCCGCCTCGGTCGAGCCCGTGCTGGTCGTGCGGGGCAGCACGGCGGCGATCGAAAGCCCTGCGGCACGGCAGCCCTGAAACGGCGCCGGTCGCACCGGCTGCCACCGCGCCGCCTCGCACGGTCCCCGCGGCGGGGGAGGGGCGGCGTCCCGTGACCGGTATGCGTCCGACGTCACCGCAGCCCGGCCCGTGGCGCGGCGTAGGAGAACCCGTACCCGGCGAAGTCGGCGACGTGGACGTACCCGAGGCGCTGGTAGAGCGCGTTGCTGGTGGGATTGCCCGGGTCTGCGAACAGGACCACGTCCGTCGCCCCTGCGGCCTGCGCGGCCCTGCTCGCCTCGGCCGTCACGGCCCCCGCGTAACCGCGGCCCCGGACGTGGGCGGGGGTGTAGACGGGGTCCACCCGGACCATGCCCCCGACGACCGGGGTCGAGGCCGCCATGGAGACGGGGACGCCCTCCGGGGTCTCCCAGAAGGTGAACCGCCTGTCGCCGAAACGCGATTCCTCCCAGGACCCGGCGTCGATCATGTCGAGGGAGGACCGCTCGCCGACGGCGACGCAGAACTCACGGCACCACCGCACGATTTGCTCACGGTCCTTGCCACTGGTCGGCCGCCCCCGGCCGTCCGGGGGCGGCTGCGGTGGCGTGAGTGTGCCGAGACGGTACAGATGCGTCCGCCAGAAGGGCACCGACGCCGCACCCGTGCACCGCCGCCACGACTGCGCGAAGGCACCGGCGGTGTCATGGTCCGCGATGACGTGGGCGGGAGAGTGACCGAGGGCGGCCAGACGGGCGGCGAGGACCTCGGTCTGCCCCGGCGGGAGGGGAGTGAGGCCCAGACGTCCTCGAGCAGTGAGACAGAAGGCGGCGCGGACCTCGCCCGCCGACTCCAGCCGTCCGAAAACGCCGGATTCGGCATCATGATCGGCCGTCCCGCGTACCCGCAGCTTCTCCAGGTCCGTCAGCGGTGTGTTGTGCAGGGCGGCGCGCGAGCGCAGGAAGTTCCCGGCCCGGGCGAGGAAGTCGTCGACGTCTTCGGTGAGGTGCCAGTCGTCCGAGAGCATGCTTCATGGTCCCGGACTCTGGCGCCGGTCGCCTCACTCCGGCAGCGTGCCGCCGTGCGGTGCCCGGAAACCGCCGATCCGCTGCTCGAGCAGTTCGGCCAGTCGCAGCGGCGTGCGGTCCTCGTACATCGGACCGACGATCTGTACGCCCACCGGCAGGCCGCCGGGAGACGGGCCCGCCGGTATCGCGGTGGCCGGCAGGCCGGGCATCGTGGCCAGACCGGCCCAGACGAGCTGGTCGAAGAACGGGTACTCGACGCCGTCGATGTCGATCCGGCGTTCCAGCAGATCGGGATCGTGGTCGTGCGGGAACGCGGGAGTCGGCGTGATCGGGCACACCACGGCGTCGAACTCGGCGAAGAACCGCCGCCAGCCGTGACGGTGGAGTTCACGGCGGTCGTTCGCCTCGAGCCAGTCGCGGTGGCTGAGCACCATGCCGCGCAACCGAGCCGCGTCGAGACTGCGGTCGTCCGCGCTCAGTCCTGCGGCGCGCGCACGAAGCTGCTCGTACGCCTCCACGGGAAAGCGCGCTACGGAGCCCGAGAACAGCAACTGCGTGTAGAGCGTCGCGGCTTCGGCCAGGTCGGGCAGGAGCGGAGTGTGCCGTTCGACGCGGGCGCCGCCGTCGACGAGTGCGTCGGCCACTCGGTTCACGCCGGCCCGTACGGCGGAGCCGGTCGGAATCAACGGATGCTCGTCGAGGACCAGGACCCGGAAGTCGCTCAGCCGCTGGTGGCGTGCGAGCGGCAGCGTCAGGTCGTGCGCCACGCCGAGCGTCAGCGGGTCCGGCCCGGCCATGACGTCGAGCAGGAGCGCGAGGTCGCGGGCGGTGCGCGCCATGGGGCCGACGACCGCGAGGTCGAGGTCGACCGGCAAGGCCGGTGCGGGCGGTGGGACCATGCCACGGTTCGCCGCCAGCCCCAGTGTCGGCTTGTGCGCGTAGACACCGCAGAAGTGTGCGGGCGTACGCAACGAACCGCCGATGTCGGAGCCGATGGACAGCGCGCCGAAGCCGCACGCCAGGGCCGCCGCCGAGCCACCGGACGATCCGCCCGACGTGCGCGTGTGGTCCCACGGGTTGTTGGTCGTTCCGTAGATGTCGTTGAAGCTCTGCAGATCCTGCAGCCCCAAGGGCACATTGGTCTTGCCGAGCATCACCGCGCCGGCCTGCCGGAGCCGCGACACCTGTACCGCGTCCTCGGCCGGCACATGGTCCCGGTACTGAGGCATGCCCCATGTCGTGGGCAGCCCGGCGACGTTGTAGGACTCCTTGACCGTCACGGGAACACCGAGCAGTGGCCGGTCCTCGCCCCGGCCGCGCGCCCGGTCGGCGTCGCGCGCGGCGGCCCGCGCACGGTCGAAGTCCGGCACGCAGATCGCGTTGATCGCCTTGTCGTCCCGCTCGATGCGGGCGATCGCCTCGTCGGTCAGCTCCACCGATGTCACTTCACCGGCACGCAACGCGGTCACGAGGTCTTCCGCAGCATGAAATTCGTACCCCATGCGCCGACCGTACTGACCTCACGGAGAAGCCATAAAATGCCGATTCGCACAATGGCTCGGACGTCTCCCCGCGACATCCCGCGGCGGGCGCGTGCCGGCCCCTTGTCGGTCGGTGACCCGGTGACGGTCACCGGCCGGGGTGTCTCAGAAATGTGAGCAGTGGGCCTCGGCACGGCCCGGCATCCGCACGGTCAGTTCCGAGAGCGGCGGAGATACCGGGCGACGGCGGTCTCGAAGGCCGTGTGTGCCTCGCGGGCACGGTCGCCCGACGCGTCCACGCCGACCCGGTCGTCGTAGTCGGGTTCGCCGACCTCGGTCGACGCATCGACCAGGCTGACGGCCAGGCGGAGGAGTGCCGCGTCGTCAGTCGTGAGCGTCAGCTGGGTCAGGGCCTTCGTCATGCCCGACCGCGCCTCGTAGCGGGCCGCCCGGATCTCCGGCGTCTCTTCCTCGCCCTTACGGCGCATGACGTGCTTGAGGTACTGGTGACGGCGGTGGTCGGTCGCAGCGCCGAGGAGGCCGGCCGCGGCGTCGGCGAGTGCCTGGCGGTCGCGGTCGCGACGGGCGGCCACGACGGTGAGGTGCTGCATGGCACCTGCGGTCAGGGCGCCGAGAAGTGTGCCGAGCACGGCAATGATCGCTGTGGCCACGACATCCCCCAGTCAATGTTCGGCATGGCCCTCTGGAGGACCATCCTGGACCACTCGGCCGTGCCGACGGGAACGAGCCCTGGCGGCAGCCTCCGGAACGGGGCGGTCGCCGACGACGACCCGCCCCTGTTCGACCAGCGCTCTCGCCATGGCCGGGCTGAGCGAGGACCGGCTCGCGCAGGACGTGACCCGGGAACGAGCAAATGTGAAACGCCGGGTCATGCTCTGCCGGGGCGACCCTGCCACACCCCACGCCGAGAACGCCGACGTCTGCCTCCGGCAGCCGCCGGACTTTCGCGCGGCCGGCCTCCGGTACGACGACTTCGACCAGGTCGGCGACGACCGAGTCGCCGAAATCCTGAACGGGCACCGGACCTCGCGCTCCCGCCCGTGAGGTGCCCGGCGCCCGACCTTCCGGGCCGGACCGGCGCGCCGTGCGCGGCCGCCCGTGAGCGCCTCGCACCGCGGCTCCCGCGTTCGCACCGGATCGATCGGGACCATCTCGTGACCGGCCCCTCAGGCCGGCCCCGCCGCCGGTGTACCGGCGGGCTGGTGCTCTGCGAAGTAGCGGACGATCGCCGGCGCCGGCGCGGGAACGTCGACCGGTGTGCTGCCCGAGCGCAGCGAGGTGGTCGCGGCGACCGCGGCGGCGACGGCCTCCCGGGCGGCCACGGGCGACGTCTCCGTGGGACCCCCGACGGCGGCGAAGCGCAGGAACTCCTCGACGAGCGCCCGGTCCGCGCCACCGTGTGTCTCCTCCGACGCCACCACGACGGGTACGGAGAGGTCGGCGTCGGCACGATAGCCGGAGCGGCGACGGTTCCACACGTCGACCCGCGCCGGATCGCCGTCGATGCCGTCGCCGAAGTTCTCCAGACGGCCCTCGTCCCCGATGACCGTGTAGTTGCGCCAGTAGTCGGGCGTGAAGTGGCACTGCTGGTAGCTGGCGAGCACACCGTTGTCCAGCCGGGCCAGCATCATGCTGATGTCCTCGACGTCGACGACGGGATTGAGGTCGCGCAGGGCGGACGGCGGCCAGACGTCCGGGTCGAACCAGTCGGGCATGCGCAGACCGGGCGGCACGGTCTCCTGCGTGGCCCGCCGCGGGTTGTCGCCGTAGACGGCGAGCGCGCCCTGGGCGACCACGTTGCGGGAGTAACCACCGGCGAGCCAGTGGATGACGTCGAGGTCGTGGGCGCCCTTCTGCAGCAGCAGACCTGTGGTGTTCGCCCGCTGGGCGTGCCAGTCCTTGAAGTAGAAGTCCCCGCCGTGGCCGACGAAGTGGCGGCACCACACGGCGCGCACACGGCCGATCGCCCCGTCGTCGATCAGCTCGCGCATCCGCCGCAGCATGGGAAGGTGACGCAGGTTGTGGCCCACGTAGAGCCGGGTACGGGAGCGGAACGCGGCTTCGAGCAGCGTGTCGCAGTCGGCGAGGGTGATGGTCAGCGGCTTTTCCACGAACACCGCCACGCCCGCCGCGAGGAAGAACAGCGCGGGCTTGGTGTGCAGATGGTCGGGGGTGAGCACGAACACGGCGTCCAGCTCGTCGTCGAGCATCCTCTCGTACCGGTCGTGCACCGCGACGTCGGCCCCGAACAGCCGCCGGGCGTCCTCCTGGCCCCGCGGGTCCGGGTCGGCGCAGGACACGATCCGGGCGGTGCCGGACCGGTTCACCAACGCGGCCATGTCCGCGCGCTGTCCGATGCCGATCACGCCGACGCGCAGCTGCGCAGCCGGTATCTGGTCACGGGTGCTCACTGGGCTGTCCCTTCGTTCCTTCGTTCCTGTGAGGGTTCGCGCACGTGCGTGTGCCCGCGCCCCACGGTCGGCGTCGGAGGCGCGGCCGGCGCCGCCAGTCCCTCGCTCACAAGCCGGCTCTCGACCTCGTTCAGGGCCGGCCGCACCGCCCCCGGCGCCACGCTCCGGGACAGACCGGACGGGGACGCCCGCTCGGTCACCGCGGACGGCGGGTTGCCGAGCAGTGCTCCCACGACGGACAGCCGATCCGCCTCGCGCATCCGGGACATGTCCGTTCCGGTCGTCGCCATGCCCGGTACTCCCGGGACACGTTGCGGTGCCCATCGCCGAACAATGCCGAACACTTTACTGATTCACCGCCGCGGCCGCGTGCGGCACGAGTCTGCTCCCGGTGCTCACCGCACGGGTGCGCCGTCGCGAGCTGACGCCGGCCACCGCGTCCGTACGCCGGGATACGCGCTCGACGCGTCGGACTTCTCGTCCTTCTTCCGCTCGGCGCCAGGTGAACACCCCCGCCGCAGGTAGTGAAGAGACATCAACCCTTCGCGGTACCACCGGAGTTGCAGCGTGGTCGGACTACCGCCGCAGGCGGGGCCGAGGTTCAAACCAGCGTGTGACGACGTGACCCGGTCCCGCCCGTAGCTTTTGTGCCGCACCACGCGGTGCCCGCCGACCACGGGCGCCGTAAGGGTCACGGGCCGACGGGCGACCCAACGGGGGGACCGGGCCCGCATCAGGAAGGGACAGTCATACCGTGAGTATTCGCCAGCACGCCCTCCTCGTCGTGGCATCCGCAGCCATCGGCCTCGGCCTCACACTCGCTCCGACGGCCTCGGCCGCGGGTCAGCACCAGTCGGGTGAGGCCAACGTCCAGGCCTCGTGCACCTGGCCGTACGTCTGCTTCTACAACGGCAGCACCAAGACCGGCCAGTTCAAGGACGTCACCTCCGGGTACCAGAACCTCCGGAGCAGCCGGGGAGCCACCAAGGTCGTCAACACCCGCAACGACGACGCGGTGCTGCTGCGCCGCGCCAGCGGCGGCCCGCTGTGCATCCTGCCCAACTACACGGTCGACCTGAGGCCGTGGGGCACGGTGACCGGCATCAGGATCCTGAACAGCTCGACCTGCTGACCGAGACGGCGGGAAAGAAGCGGCGCCCCGTCCTTGCCTGGCTGGGGGACGGGCCGCCGCGACCGGCACGAGTCGTCGGCCGGCCCTCGGTTCCGGGGGAGGGAAGGACGGCAGTGGCTCCGGGGATCACGCGAGCGGGCGGCCGCGTTCGCCGGCACAGAGGGTGACGAGGAGGCGGAGGTGCCGCCCGTGCCGGGGCCAGCACCCTTCACCACCGGGCGCGGTGCGGCCCGCGAGAGCCGACCCTCACAGGTCACGACGAGGATGTGTTCCCCGTCGGACCGCAGGACCGCAGGACCTTGGCGTTCTATCCGTCGTCGCTCGGCTGCTCGGCAGAGCGGGAGCGCCGATGGGCTGCGACTCGTTCGCGGGTCGCGCATCGGCGGGAGCAGTAGCGACGCTCCGGACCGCTGCCCTGGGTGATGAAGATGTTCTGGCAGGCGGGGGATGCGCAGATCCTGCCGGGCGGACGTTGGCGGTCCCAGACGAGGACGGTCAGGGCCATGCAGGACGAGGCGAGGAGCCACTCGGCCCAGGGGGCGTTGTCGTCGCGGTCGAGGTGAGGGTGCCAGGGAGTGCTGCCGCCGTGTGAGGTCAGGCGGAGCGGTCCGGTGTGGTCCGTCAAGATCTGGTTGAGGGCGGCCGCGGCGTCATCGGCGTGCTCGGCGGCGAAGACCGGCCTCAGCAGGGAAGCAGCTGTCCGCATCTCCGCGATATCGCGGGTGGTGAGGTCGACGGGGTCGGTCTCGCCGTAGGCGCGGAGCACGTCGGCGACATCGGCTGGGTCGGGGCAGTCGTCGGACAGGGCGTTGATCAGGGCGGCGGTGCGCCGGGCTGTGGTCAGCACGGAGTGCCGGGTGGACCAATCGTCGCTGTGGAATGACACGTGTGGAATGTAACGCATCTTGCGAAGTTTTGAGTTACCTCCGTAACGTCCTGGCGATGAGAAAGCGTTACTCATTCCGCTCGTACCTCGTCGGTGCAGTGGCAGCCCGTGCCGGGGACGAGATGTCAGGACCGGCGCTGATGCTGGCGGCATTCGCCGTGACCGGATCGACCATCGCCGCGTCGTCGCTGCTCGCGGGTATCACGATCTCCGCCGCGGCAGCGGGGCCGATGCTCGGGGCGCTCCTCGACAGGGCGGATCGGCCGGGACGCCTGCTGGCCGGGGCCCTCGCCGCGTATGCGGTGGGGCTGGGGATGATTCTCGGGGGACTCGGCCGGTGGCCGTTCGCCGTCACGCTCCTGATCGCAATGGTGACAGGGCTGCTGGGGCCGGCCCTGTCAGGCGGATGGACGGCTCAACTTCCGCGTGTGGTGGTGGGTGACCACCTGCCTCGGGCGAATGCGCTCGATGCCATGACGTTCAGTGTGGCGAGTCTGGCTGGTCCGGCTCTCGCCGGCGGCGTGGCAGAGGCGTCGGGCGCCCCGATGGCCGTGGTGGTCTCCGTGGTGCTCATCGCCTCGGCGCTGCCCGCCGCGTGGATGCTGCCCGCCCGTCCGGGTCGAGTGCCGGGAGTGCAGGCGACTTCGGTGGCCGGCGACCTTGTCGCCGGAGTCCGGGTCATCGTCGGAAGACCGTCCCTGGCCCGCGCCACTCTCACCTCGAGCGTCTCCTGCATCGCCCAGGGAATGCTGACGGCGTGCATCCCGCTCCTGGGCGAACGTGTTCTGGGCGGGGCCGGCCGTGGCGCGGTGCTGCTCTCCTGCGTGGCGATCTCGGCTTTGGCGGCCAACGTCGTACTCGCGCGGTTTCCGCGCTCCGTTGCCCCCGACACGGTCATCTGGGCCAGTGCCCTTGTCCAGGCTGCCGCACTGGCGTTGGCCGCGTGGGGCCAGCCAGTCGTACTCGTCGTGGCCGTACTCATAGCGGGAACGGGTGAGGGACCCCAGATGGCCGCCTTGTTCGCAGTCCGCCACCGGGAGGCCCCAGAACACCTGCGGGGTCAGATCTTCACCACCGGCGCCAGCCTGAAGATCACCGGATTCGCCCTGGGGGCAGCAGTTGCCGGGCCAGTCGCGGCTTGGTCGCTTCCAGGCGCTTTGGCACTCGCAGCGGGCGTGGCGGTCTTCGCCGCACTGGCCTTCTTCGTGGTCGGGTCGGCAACCGCCGCCCACTCGTCCGGGGACAGCACGACGTCGACTTGAGCGATTCTCAACGAAGGTTGAGCGCACGCTCGCGGCCGCCCCGGAGTTCCCGCGCTCGCCGCGTAACCGCTTCCAGCAGCGGCCCCCGTTCGGCGCATGCACCACGGCGCCAGTGCTCCAGGTGAGGTACATATACGCCTTTCGTACGTCATGCATACGTGATGCGTACGGTTGACGCTAGAGTGCTGCTTTCAGGAGGTGCTCCATGTCCGAGCTGTTCGACGCGGTCGACGCCCTCGTCGCGTCCCGGTCCGCGCTGCCGTCGGCGGCGGAGCGCAAGCGGTTGCGCACGGCGCACGGTTTGACGCTGGACGAGGTCGCCGCCGCGCTGAAGGTGCGGCGGGCCACGGTGTCCGGCTGGGAGTCGGCGAAGAAGCCGGTCGAGCCGCGCGGTCCGGAACGGGAGGCGTACGCCCGGCTGCTGAGGCAGCTCGCCGAGCTCTACCCCACGCCGGAGGAACCGGCCGGCCCGGTGACCGTCACGCCCGCCGCCCCCCATGTCCCGGGGCAGACCGAGGCCCTGACCACCGAACCGGCCGTCGAAGAGGCGGCCCCGCCCGCGACCGGGAACACGCAGCTCTCGGCTTCCGTCCCCGGCGCCACCGCTTCCGCCCCATCGCCCCGACCGGCGCGTGCGGCCGGGGCCTCGTCGACGTCGCACCGTCGGGGCGCCCGGAAGGCGGCCCCGGTCGGCGCACCGGCAGGCGTCGACCCACGGTTCGAGAACGGTCCGCTGGCGGTCGTCGACGCCGGCGCCGACGGCCGGGTTTCGGCGTACTGCACCGGGGGCCTGGTCCTGGACGTGCCCGCCAAGAGCCTCGCGACCCTGGTGGAATGGACGCTGAGCGAGGCGCGGCTCGGGCAGGCGAGGCTGTCGGGGCCGGGCAAGGACGCCGACCCGCTGCTGGTGCTCACCGAGTCCGCCCTCGAACGCTACGGTCTGCCCACCGCTCTCAACGACGAGGAGCGGCTCGCCGGGCGAATCCCGGAGAACCACAAGGTCGTCAAGCAACTGGTCCGCGCACAGTGGAAGCTGACCAAGCGCGGCTTCGGCCCGTGGGCGAGGGTCTACCGTCCCGCTCAGGGTTCGGAACGGGCCTGTGTGCAGTTGTGCATTCCCTCCTGGCACGCACTGGATGCCCGGCACTGGGGCGCGACCGGACAGCTCCCGCCCGCCGAACTCGCCCGTGTGCTGGGCCTGTACGCCTCCCGCGTGATGACACCGCGCGGATCGACCGCCGTGACGGGCCTGGAGTTGATGACCGCACTGCGTCCGCCGACCCGCGCCTCCGGCCTTGACGCGGCGGGCAGGCGGCATTCCGAGCACAACCCCGGCAGCCTGGGCAAGGACCCGGTCGACTGCGCGCCCTGCGAGGCCCCCGACGGGCACCCGCTCCTCAAAGAACTGCCGCGCTTCCACGTCCGAGGCCCGGGAGAGAAACTCTTCGAAGAGGCGTACGACTGGGCCCGGCCGATGACCGACGACGAGTGCACCCTGCGCCACCTGGTCGGCATCGACGTGAACATGGCCTTCGCCGCCGGCGCCAACGGCCTGAACGTGGGCCTCGGGGCCCCGACACGCGTCAAGGCCCCCGCGTTCGACCCCAAGCTGCCGGGCTCGTGGCTGGTGGACCTGTCCCACGTCGACCTGTCGAAGGTGAAGGCCGGCAAGGAGTGGGTGGAGCTGCAAGGCAGCCTCCTGCCCTCCCCGTTCACGCCGAAGGGCGACCGCCCGGAAGGACCGTCCTGGTACGCCACGCCCACCGTCGCCTACGCCGTGGAACTCGGCTACGAGGTACGCCCGCTGGAGGCCTACGTCCGCTACGAGAACGGCCGCTACCTGGACGACTGGTACCAGCGGCTGCGCGACGCCTACCTCGCCACGATGGCCGACCTCGGCGTTGCCGCCGACATGCCGCCGGCCGACTTCCTCAGGGCGATGGACGGCTACAAGGACCGCGACCCTCAGCTAGCCGTCGTCGCCTCCGCCATCAAGGCGACCGTCAAGGGCGGGCTGGGCAAGCTCCGCGAGCGCCCGCGCGGAGAGGGCTGGAAGCCCGGGCAGCCGTGGCGAGCCCTGTCCCGGCCCACCTGGCGGCCGGACATCCGGGCGGCGGTCATCTCCCGTACCCGGGTCAACCTCCACCGCAAGATCGTCAAGCACGCGGCGTTCACCGGTCAGTACCCCGTCGCCGTCCTGTCGGACTGCGTCGTCTACGCGGCCGACGGCGAAAGCCCGCTGGACTTCCTGCCCTACCGCGACGGCAGGCCGCTGCCCGGCGGGTTCAAGCTCGGCGTCAACCCCGGTCTGGTCAAGCACGAGGGCACCCAGAGCGTCCTGTGGGGCGAAGAGGTCCGCGACCGGTTCGACGCCCCGGACCTCAACCTCGCCCGTTACATCAAGGACGGCACCGTCACCGACGCCGACCACGGCGAGTAGGGGAGCAGGCAGGCGATGAGCATGTTCACGGACGGCCTGGAGGCCGCCGTACAGAAGGCGTTCACCCGCCCCGCGCCCAAGACCGCGCCTGCGCAGATGCGCTATCTGGTCCGGCAGTTGAAGGGCACCCAGGCGGTCGCCCAGCTGCTGCGGATCTCCCAGCGCACCGTCGAGCGCTACGTGAAGGGCCAGATCAGAAAGCCCCGGCCGGACCTCGCCGCCCGTCTGGAGGGCGAGGTGAGGAAGCGGTGGCAGCCACAGGTCCGGGCCAGGGCGAAGGCGAAGGCGGCGACGACCGACGGCATCGTCATCGACACTCGCGCCCGCATGGGCTACACCGCGCCGGTCGGCTCGACGGACCAGGACCGCGTCCGGCACCTGACCGTCGCCCTGCCCCCGCGGTACGCCGCCCGCCTCTTCGAGGCGCAGGAGGCCGGCTCCGGCGAGCAGCGGCTCCGGGAGATCGCGGCGGAAGGCCTCAAGGAGGTGTACTTCCAGGACGGCGGCCGTCGCGCCGGAAGCCTGGAAGAGGTCCGCTTCACGGACATCGAGCACCTGGAATTCGATTTGTAGCGGCGTCGATGTCGAGATCCCGTGTCCGGCTCCGTCCCCGCACCGAGCCCTTCCCCCAACGAGGAGCACGAGATGAACCAGCAGACCGGCGGTCGCATCGTCACCAACATGGCCCTCTCCCTCGACGGCCACTACGCCGCACCCGACAACCCGCTCGACATGAGCTGGGTGATGCCCTACGCGGTCTCCGACGTGGCCCGCGACCATCTCACCGGCCTGTGGGAGACGGCCACCACGGCCTTGCTCGGCCGGGTCAACGCCGAGGGATTCCTCGGATTCTGGCCCACCGTCATCGGCATGGAGGGTGCCGACCCGCGAGACGAGGCCTTCGCCGAGTGGCTCGTCGGCACGGAGAAGGTGGTCCTGTCCTCCACCCTTGACACGGCACCCTGGGAACGGACGACGGTCGTCGACAAGCCGACCGCCCAGGTCGCCGAAGACCTCAAGAGCACCCGGAACGGCGACATCCTCGTCCTCTCCAGCGCGAGCGTCGTCAAGGCGCTGCTCCGGGCGGACGCGATCGATCGCCTGGCGCTCACCGTCTTCCCCGTACTCCTCGGTGGCGGACCGCGCCTGTTCGAGGACGGTCTGCCCGCCGGCGGGTGGACGCTCGCCAGGCAGGCCGCGGGCGAAGACGGCACGCTCGCGCTGGTCTACGACCGCAAGCGCTGACAAGAGCCTGCGAGTGCCGCATCCGGGCAGGAGGACCGAGGCCTCCCGGCGGATCTGCGACGGGGGAGCGGTGGATCATCGGGTCGGCTCACCGGTGCTTTCACCGGTGAGCCGACCGGCCGAGGTGGCGGCAGGACGAAGCCCGCCGGCCCGGCGCCCGCGTTGAGAGCACGTCCGTGGCCGCGACCGTGCTCCTCGCCGTGGCGGCGCTCACCGCCCTGCCCGCCAGGCTCCACACCCGCGGACCCGCCGGGCACGTCCTCGGTACCCGCCCCGCCTGACTTGGCCCTCCCCGAGCGGGCGTGGGAAGGAACACGGTGCGGCCCATGCCGATGTCACGTCCCGCTGGACGTCCGCGCGCGGCGGGCCGGGAAAGCGGTGGACCGGGTGGCCGAGGCCGGCGCCACGGTGCTGAGGACCAAGGACGAGCCGGACATGGGACTCCGCGCAGCGGCCGTGCGGGATCCGGAGGGCAACGAGTTCGACGTCGTGGGACCACCACCTCACCCGGTGCCCGACGGCACGGACGGCCACCGGCAAGGGACTTGGAAAGAGCGATGCCGCTCAGCGGCCGGCGGGCACGCGGTCACGGGTCCGTCGGTGCCAGGTTCTGCAAGCCCACCACCCGCAGCAACTGCAAGCGCTCGTACGACTCCGTGCCCGGACGGGCCGTGTGGACGACGAGCTGCTGGTTGTGGTCGGAGTTGACGAGGACCTCGCAGTCGAGCTCGAGGATGCCGATCGCAGGGTGCCGGAAGCGTTTCGTGGAGGCGCGCCGCACAGCGACCTCGTGATCGTCCCAGAGACGGGCGAACTCCGTACTTGCGGTGCGGAGTTCGGCGACAAGAGCGGCCGGTTCGGGGTCCGCGGGCCGGGACGCGGCCACCGCTCGCAGGCCGGCGACCTGCTCGCGGGCGCGCAGGGGGCGGTCCTCGGGCGGGAACAACTCCTGGGCCGCCGGGTCCAGGAAGAAGCGGCGGATCATGTTGCGTCCTCGGGGCGGGCGGGCCAGGACGTCTCCGCTCAGCGCCCGCGACAGCGCGTTCTGGGCCAGGACCTCGCCGCAGTCGGTCACCACCATCGCCGGGGTGTCGTGCAGCCGGTCCAGTACCAGGAGCAGGCCCGGGCGCACGTGCGCGCCGGTCGCCTCCCGGCGCGACGGCTCCTCACCGGCGAGGTGGAAGAGGTGGTCGTGTTCGTCCTCCGTCAGGCGCAGGGCGCGGGCCAGCGCGGTGAGCATCTGGCGGGACGGGCGTGGTCCCCGGGACTGTTCCAGCCGTGTGTAGTAGTCCACGGACATGCCGGCCAGCTGGGCGACCTCCTCGCGGCGCAGCCCTGGTGTGCGGCGGCGCGCTCCGGCCGTGAGGCCCACGTCGGAGGGGTGCAGGCGGGAGCGGGCGCGGCGCAGGAAGTCGGCGAGTTCGGCACGGTTCACCCTTCCAGGGTGCGGGAGGCCGACCGGGTTATCCAGGGACTCGCGGTCCCCTGATGAAGAGGTCTCTCCCGGCTCGTGCCGCCGCGGCCGAGGGTGGTCGTCAACGACGGACGACACGACGCGTGAGGAGCACATCATGCTGACCTTGGTGACCGGCACGACGGGACAGATCGGACGCCGCTTCGTGCCCAGGCTGCTGGACCAGCGGCAGCCCGGCGAGCAGGTGCGCGTCCTGGTGCGGGACGCGGCCCGCGGCAAGCGCTTCGCCGACCTGGGCGCCCAGGTCGCCGTGGGAGACATGCGCGACGAGGGGACACTCCGCGAGGCGCTCGCCGGCGTGGACACGGTCGTGAACGTCGCCGCCTCCTTCCGCGGCGTGCCGGACGAGGAGGCGTGGGCCGTGAACCGGGACGCCGCGGTGGCCCTGGGCCGCGCCGCGCAGGCCTCGGGCACGGAGCGGTTCGTGCAGGTCAGTACGAACAATGTCTACGGCGTCGGACGGGGCCGCCCGCTCACCGAGGAGGACGAGAGCCGGCCGGGCGGCGCGTTGTGGGGCGCCTACCCCGAGTCCAAGGCCGAGGCCGAGCGCGAACTGCTCGCGCTCAAGGGTCTGGACGTACGCATCGGACGGCTCCCCTTCGTGTACGGCGAGGGCGACCCGCACCTCGTCAACGTCTTGCAGTGGGCGGCCCGTTGGGCACCGCACCAGCGCCTGCAGATGGCCCACCACGCGGACGTCGCCCAGGGCCTGATGCGTCTGCTGTACGCACCGGGCATCGCCGGCCGCGTCTACAACATCGCCGACGACGCCCCCGTCACGACGGTGGAGCTGTACCGGCTCAACGGCGTCGAGGTGCCCGCCGGGCTCCACGAGCTCACGGACCCCGACCCGTGGTTCGGGATCATGTCCAACCAGCGCATCCGCCGGGAGCTCGGCTTCCGGCCGATCTACCCGAGCGTGTGGACCGCCCGGGACGCCGGAGCCCTGTGACGCGCCGGTCCTCCGGCACCGGCAGTCCTGACGCCGTCGAGCGGCTACTCCTCGGGCTCCCGGGGGATCGGACGCTCGAACACCTGCGGAGCCGCCCTCGGTCTTCAGGTCGCGCGGCGTGAGGCGGCCCCGGACGAGGAGGGCGGCCGGGGTGAGGCGGCCCTCCGGCGTCAGCCGGCCGGATCGGCTCGGAAGGCGATCAGGGCGATGTCGTCGCGGTTGTCGGAGAGGCTTTTCTGCAGGGAGACCAGAAGTCCGGACAGCTCCTCGTCCCGCTGTCGCGCGGCCGCGGTCAGAAGTCTGTGCTGGCCCTCGTCGAGGGAGGAGGTGGGGGTCTCGATGAGGCCGTCGGTGTAGAGCAGGAGGGTGTCCCCGGGGGCCATGGTGTGGGCGTGGCAGGTACGCGGGAGGCCGGGGTCGACGCACAGCGGGGGATCCTCGTCGGTGCCGGTGAGGAAGTAGGGCTCAGCCTTGGCGGGGACCAGCAGTGGCGGCGGATGCCCGGCGTTGGCCCAGGTCATGCGCCAGGTGCCGTCGGACAGACGTTGCAGGCGGGCGTGGATGGCCGTGGCGAAGGAAGCGATGTCCAGCCCCTCGGCGGCGTTCTCCAGCATGGTCAGGACGGCCGAGGGCCGGCAGTCCGGACCGTTGTTCCAAGCCAGGCCCCGGAGCATGCTCCGCAGCTGTCCCATGGCGGTGGCGGCCGTGAGGTCGTGCCCGGCGACGTCGCCGATGTCGAGAACGAGGGTGCCGTCGGTGTGGACGACGGCGTCGTACCAGTCGCCACCGATCTCGTTCGCCGAGCTGGCCGGCTCGTAGCAGGCGGCCAGACTCGCGCCGGAAACGGCCGGCGGGCTGGTGAGATGAGCATGCTGGAGGCGCAGGGCGGTGCGGCGTGCCCGCTGGAGATCAAGCGCCTTGCGCAGGGGCCGCTCCGCGAACTGGAAGATCCTCTGCAGTCGCTCGGTGTCGGCCGGACCGGGAGCGGGGGAGTCCCCGTTGGCGCTGATCACGGCGTAGCCGAGGACGATGTCTTCGGCCACCAGCGGATACAGGGTCACGCTGGTGGCGTTCGCAGTTCTGAGCCATTGCTCCGTGACCGCCGGGACGACGCCTGGCGGCACGCCTTCGCCCGCCGGCAGACGGAAGGTGCGCGGGGTGCGTCGCTCCAGCATGTCCCGAACCGTGTCACCGACGACGACCGTCTGGTCCCGCAGCGGAGGCCGGGCCGGCAGGCCGTGACGGGTCGAGGAAGCGGCCCGTCTGGCCGTGACGGGTACGTGCTCGGGCAGCGGCCACTCCTCCTGGGTCAGCAGCATGATCACGCAAGCGTCGGCGAGGTCCGGAACGATCGCCTTCACCACGGCCGCGAAGGACTCGTCCAGCCCCCCACCGGACACCTGCGCGATCTGCGCGAGAAGGCGTTCGCGCAGCGCGGCGTTCCAGGTGTCCTCGACGTCGTCGGTCGCGGCGATCCATTCCTCGGCGCGGCCGTTGCGCAGGATGGGCACACACCGGGACCACACATGACGGTACGAGCCGTCGGCGGCGCGCACCCTGAACGTGGTCTCGAACAGACTCGGCGGCTCCCGTTCGAGCGCGGCACGCCAGTCCCGCCGAAGACGGGCCCGGTCGCGGGGGTGGATGAACGCGGCCCATCGTTCGTCCATCCGGTCGTGCCACGGGCTCCCGGTCAGCTTCTGCCAGCCGGGGACGAGCTCCTGAGCGGATCCGTCCGCACGCAGCACCCAGACCATCTGGGAGACGGCCGTCACCACCGCCTCGTACCGCTCGAGTGCCATCGTCTCGGCCGTGGTGTCCAGCGCGACGACCATCACGCCGTGGCCTTCCGCGAGGGAGACGGGCGTACAGGAGTACACGAAGTACCGGGCCTGTTCCGGGGCGCCGGGGTCGGGCTCGCGCGTTTCGGGGAGCCGGCGGGGCCGCCCGGTGGCGACCACCTCGTCCAGCACGGTCAGAAACTCCTCCGCGTCCGGTTCGGCAAACGCCTCCCTCGCGGGCAGTCCGACCGGCCGGGCTCCGAGCAGCCTTGCACACGCGGCGTTCTGGTAGACCAGCCGGTGTTCGGAGCCCGCGAACAGCGCGATCGCCGCCACCGTCTCGTCGAAGAGCCTCACGTCGAGGGCTCTCACCGAGCCCGTCACCGGCCCGCGCCGTGCGCCCGCCAGACTCGCGGCAGACCGGGAGTCCGCCGGAGCAGGGTCGCCACCTCGGACTCCCCTTCCACGACCGGCCGTCGGGGCCACCCTTCGGCACGCGCGGACTCCGAAGGCCGAACCCGCGGGGACCGCGCCGTCACCCGGTCCCACCGGACCCGCTCGGCACCCCTGCGCTTCTCTGCGGCCATGAAACCATCCAATGAGACCCCACCGAGTCCCGCGCGCGGCCGTACGCCAAACGGGGCCGACGGTCCCGGCATCCCGCGAGGGCCAGCAGCGGCCGACCGAAAGGCCGCCGCGCCCGCTGAGCCGGACTTCCCGGTGCCGTTCGGGCCGGGAAGCCGGTCACCTCGCCGGGGCGCACACTGCAGCTCAGATCGTCTACGGCCAGAACCTCGCCCTGGCGGGCGCGCCGTCGCTCGGCGAGGGCACTCCCGGAAGCATGGCCGTCTGCACGGTCCTCCGCCGTGGCCGCCCAGGCCCACGGCCCGACGACGCCCACGGGAAGCGGCACGAGCACGGCAGGTTCTGATCGCGCCGCCTGCTACGAGGCGGCGTCGGCCCACAGGCCGGTGCTGTGGGCCTCGACGAGGGTGCTGATGCGGTTCACGACCTCACCGGCCGGCCGCGGATCGAGTCGGCGTCCGTCACGCAGGCGCAGTGCGACGTGATCGCCGGCGGCCTCCTTGGCGCCGATGACCGCTTGGTAGGGAACCAGGCGGAACTCTCGGACACGGGCACCCAGGCTCCCTCGGTCCGGCCCCACGATGCGGGCTCTCAGTCCCAGTCGGGTGCAGCGTCGGACGAGGGCGGCGGCGTTCGGCAGTTCGGTGTCGGAGATCGGGAGGATCACCAGTTGGGTCGGGGCGAGCCAGGGTGGGAAGGCCCCGCCGTGCTGTTCGACGAGGTGGGCGACGGCTCGCTCCACACTGCCGATGATGCTGCGGTGGACCATGACCGGCCGGTGCTTGGCGCCGTCCCCGCCGGTGTAGTGCAGGTCGAACTGCTCGGGCTGGTGGAAGTCGACCTGGACGGTGGACAGGGTGGATTCCCGGCCGGCGCCGTCGGTGACCTGGACATCGATCTTGGGGCCGTAGAACGCGGCCTCTGCCTCGGCGGCCTCGTAGGGCAGACCGGAGCGGTCGAGGACATCGGTCAGCAGGGCGGTGGACCGCTGCCACTTCTCAGGCGCGGCCACGTACTTGCCGCCAGGGCCCGGGAGGGAGAGCCGGTAGCGAGTGGCGGTGATGCCGAGCGCCTCGTACGCCTGGCGGATCATCTCCAGTGCCGCCCGGGCCTCCTCGGCGACCTGGTCCAGGGTGCAGAAGATGTGCGCGTCATTGAGCTGGATGGCCCTCACCCGGGTCAGTCCGCCGAGCACGCCGGAGAGTTCGGAGCGGTACATGCCGCCCAGTTCGGCCATGCGCAGGGGCAGTTCGCGGTAGCTGTGGGGGCGGGAGCGGTAGATCACCGCGTGGTGGGGGCACAGGCTGGGCCGAAGGACGACCTGCTCCCCGCCGAGGTCCATCGGCGGGAACATGTCGTCCCTGTAGTGCGCCCAGTGCCCGGAGATCTCGTACAGTTCCCGCTTGCCGAGGACAGGTGAGTACACGTGCTGGTAGCCCGCCCGCCGCTCGGCGGCACGGATGTACTCCTCCAGGGTGTGCCTCACGGCCGCGCCGTCGGGCAGCCAGTACGGCAGGCCCGCGCCGATCAGCGGATCGGTGTCGAACAGGCCCAGTTCACGGCCGAGCCTGCGGTGGTCGTGCGCGGTGGTCATCGCGGTCTCCTCGCTGGTTGCGGGGCAAGTGACCGGGCCTGCGGCGAAGCCCCGGGGCACTCGGCCCCGGGGCTTCAGGTCGTCCGTCAGCGCGCCGGGACACTCTCCGGCGTCGTCGTCATGGCAGCGCGCTTCATGCCGCGGACGTTAGCAGGATGCAGCGACGACCACACGTTCATTACGCGTCAGGAATGCCGGCCCTCGGGTGGCCCCCTGTCCGACTACGCCGCCCGTGCGTGACCTGCGGAGGCCGCCGGGCGGTGTCTCAGTTGTCCACCCCGGCTTCCCACTTGCGCCGACGCAGCACGTGGTCGCTGAAGAGGTGCCGGCACCGGTCGAGCAGTTCGCCCACCTCCGAGTCCCCGCGTCGCTCGTCCGGTGACGCATGCCAGCGCTGTACGGATTGCGCGGCCCAGGTGCGCAGCTTCACATCCGGATCCTCCAGCAGACCGACCGCAGCCCGCAGTGCCGCGACGCCTCCACGTGCGTCGAGGAGGCGGAACGCGCCGACGCGGACGTGCCGCGGCCGCTCGCAGCCGATGCGCTCCAGCAGCCAGTCGGCGGGCAGCTCCTCGGCCGTGGGCAGCAACGCGGCGGCGGTCTCGCGGACGACCCCGGCGGCAGGGTCGTCGAGGAGCGGCCGCAACCGCTTCGCATCCACGCGGTCCAGCGCCCGCAGCCCTGCCACCGCCCGTGCCCGCACCCCGGCCGACGGGTGCGCGAGCAGCGGCCGCAGCAGCCCGGCGTCCGAGCGGTTTCCGCACTCGGCGAGCCCGATGACCGCACCGGGCGGCAACTCGCGGTCGTCCGCCGCCGCGCACCGCCCGCGGTACCAGGCCGCCGGGTCACCACCCTGTTGCCGTACGACATAACGGGCGCAAGCACGCACGAGCGCGGAACGGTCGGTGAGAAACGGCTCCGCCCGCGGGGACCGCTCTGCCCGTCTCAGCGCGGTGACGCCGGCCGAACGGACGCGTGGGTTGCGGGCGGACAGCAGTGGAGTCAGTACGCGCTCGTGGTCATCCTCGTCTGCCAGTGCCGTGAGCGCCGCTGTGGCGCACAGGTCCTGCACCACGGTGTCCTCGTCCCGGGCGGCAGCGCGGGCCAGTTCGGCGGGGCGGAGCAGCCGGCCCTCTACGGCCAGCCGGTAGGCGAACCGGCGGACGGTACGGTCGGGATCAGTGAAGAGTGCGGCGAGCCGGCCGTGGGAGGCCTGACGCAGAGTGCGGCCGAGCGCGTCGACGCCGAAGGCGCCTCTGTCGCGGCTGCCGACGCGGAGGATGAGCGGTGCGAGGCCGAGGGCGGAGTCCGCGTTCAGGGCTTCGCTCAGCAGACGCCGGGCGTCCTCGCGTACCGGCTCGGCCCAGTCGGTGCAGCGGATCACGACCAACGGCAGCAGGCCGGGGTGTCGCAAGGACTGGCGCAGAGCTTCCTGACGTATCCGCCCGTCGCGGTGGCAGAGGGCGAGGGCGAGCCGGGACTCGTCGAGCCGAGTGAGGTCGGCGGAGGGCGGGCCGGAGTGCCACCATGCCGGCAGGAGCCGGGGACGGCACCAGGCCGCCTCGCGTACTGCCGCGTCCAGCGCGAGCCAGTCACCGGGATCGGTGACGTCGAGCGCGCTGTGCAGCGGTACACCTCCCGCGAGCCGCGACGCTGCCTGTGCCCAGTCCTCGATGTCCCCGAGCATGTGTCCGCCCCTCCGGCAGTGGTACTGGCGATCGCAGGATCAGCAGTCTTCCTCGAACGTGTCAGGGCTGGTGACCCAACCCGCGTTGAGGACGAGTCGGGAAGCGCCGTGCAGTGCGAGGAACCCGAAGGGACGGTCGAAGCGGACGCTGACCTCGCGGGCTCGGAACGGGTGGCGGGGCATGCCCGCGGCTCTCATGCCGAAGCCGGTGACGGCCGCGGAGCGGAAGCCGCGTGCGCCGAACGTCGCCGTCGCCGTCTGCGCGGCGGCCTGGACGGCGAGTGGCTTGGCACTGATGCCGGGAAAGTGGCCTCGCGAGGCGTCCGTCGCCGTGCGCAGCCCGAACAGGCCGGGGTCGCCGAGCAGGTCGTGATGGGCTGTGACGGTGAACGGCACGGTGGATACGTGGAGCGTGGGTTCGCCGTCGACGCTGGGAACGCGGGTCACGGACAGACCGGGGCCCGGGGCGCCGTACGGGAGTCGGCTGCCGGGGACCATGGCCCGGCGGTTGTGGAGTGCGTCCACGGCGGCAGTCAGTACCTGGCCCGCGGCTGCTTCGGGTGGTCCGAGGTACAGGTGGACGTCGACGCCCTGGGTGCCGATGATCCGGAGTTCGGTCAGGGGGCCGGCTGTCGTGTCCGCGACGCCGACCCGGTTCAGGAGACTGGTGGTGCGGTGCAGGGCGGCCAGGTCCATGCCGCGCCAGGGTCCTGTTTCGGCTGCCATCGCGCCCGGAGTGAAGGGCCGGATCCAGTCGGTGCGGAGGGTCAGGGCGCCGGCCAGCACCAGCAGGGTCTCTTCGTCCACGGTGACCGGCATCGCCTCGATCTGTCCTCGGGTGCATTGGGCTGCCCAGGTGTCGAGGCGCGACTGGTCGCTGTGGGGGTCACCGGTGAGCTGCCCGTGCACGTCGGCGGGCAGCCGGTCCAGCCAGGCCGGTTCGACGGGCAGGGTGCTGCGGGTCCACAGTCCCAGGGCCGCGCCCAGGCCGCGCGTCGCCCTGAGCATGGAGAGCAGATCTCGCGCTGCCGTCGAGGCGTCGGCCGCCGGCATGCCGAGTGCGTCCGACAGTTCCTGCCGGGCGGGACCTGCGGCACCGTCGGCGAGAAGGCCGAGCAACGGCCATACCCCGGCTGCGGCGAGCACTGTGCCGTCGTGGGGCAGGGCCGCGGCCCAGCGCGAGGTCAGTCCGTTGATGGCTCTGACTGTGCCGTGACTGGCCATGCCTGCCCTTCCGATGCTCCCGATCCTCGGGACAGTAGAGCCGAAAGCGCCTGACTGGCGAGCGAATTCGACGTCGACGTCACTGACGAAGCGCCACTGACTGAGGAAGCGCCACTGGCGGGGGAGCACGTGGCACTACGGCACACCTCGATGCGGTTGCCGTGCCGCGCAAAATCGGTCGACAGGCGCGTCCGTGAACCACTGTGATGGCTACGACTGCCCGCCGCACGGGGCGGGCCGGACAAGGGAGTTGTCCTTGGCGGCTGTTCGAACCGCGGACACACGCCCTCAGATCGATGAGGCGCTGGTCAGGCGCCTGGTCGACACTCAGTTCCCGCAGTGGGCGGGGCTGGCCCTGAGGCCGTTCAGCCCCGCCGGCTCCGATCACGTGATCTACCGGTTGGGTGAGGAGCTGGCCGTGCGGCTCCCGCGCCATCCGGGAGCCGTCGGACAGGCCGGGAAGGAACTCCAGTGGCTGCCACGACTCGCCCCGCACCTCCCGCTGGCCATCCCGGTACCAGTGGGAGTGGGCGGCCCCGGCTTCGGCTATCCGTGGCCGTGGGGGGTGTCCCGGTGGCTGGACGGCGAGGTGGCGAGCGTTGACACACTGGGGGACTCCACCGAGGCGGCCGTCGAACTGGCCCATTTCCTGGCCGCCTTGCAGCGGTTCGCACCCGACCACACCCCCGCCGGGCACACCACGGAAGCCCTCGCCGGCCACCCGTTGTCCGACCGGGACCGCGAGACGCGGATCGCCATCGCCAAGGCACACGGCGTGTTCGACACCACGGCGATGACGGAACTGTGGAACGCGGCACTGAACGCGCCCGGATGGGACCGCTCCCCGGTGTGGTTCCACGGCGACTTCCACACCGGCAACCTGCTGACCTCCGACGGCTGTCTGAGCGCCGTCATCGACTTCGGCGGGCTCGGAACGGGCGACCCGGCCTGCGACCTGACCATCGCCTTCACCCTGATGTCGGCAAACAGCCGAGCCGCCTTCCGCGAGGCACTCGGCGTGGACGACGCCACCTGGCTGCGGGGACGCGGCTGGGCCCTGGCCACCGGCCTGAACGCCTACACCTCCTACGCCGCGGTCAGCCCCCGGGTCGCCGCGCAGACGACCCGGCAGATCACCCAGGCCCTCGTCGGCTGACCACGGCACCACCATGCCGTCGCCGACGACCACTCGGCATGGACGGGCCCGCACGAGGAGGGTGGTGCCGGCCCGGCAAGCAGCGCACGGCCCGCAGGCGGCCCCGCGGAGCCGGACCTGGCGGCCTGGGCCCCGCACGGGCACGCTCCGCGACGACGTCGCAGTCTGCCCCGTCGAGGGAGTCGGGACCGCGTCAGGGTCTCTCTGGCGGCGGGGCGTCCGCCGGTCCGTCGTGTGCTGTACCGGCGGACTCGGTGTGTGAGAGTGCGGCGAGGAGGCGCAGCTTCTCGTCGCTGTCGCTGTCCTTGTCGGGGTAGTAGACGACGAGGATGACGTCGTCGATGGCCAGTTTGTCGCGGTGGAGGCGCAGCTCACCGACGACGGGGTGGTGGACGGTGGTCGTGCCTCCGTCGAGACTGCGGACGTCGTGGCGGGCCCACAGGGTGCGGAACCGCTGACTGGCCAGGGCGAGCTCTCCGACGAGTTCGACGAACCGGGGATCGTCGGTGTCGTCCCCGATGGTGGTGCGAAGGGCGGCGACGAAGTCGGCGGTGGCTTTCGTCCAGTCCTGGTGGAAGGCTTGTTCCTCGGGATCGAGGAGGAGAGAACGCAGCCGGTTCTGGCCGGGCTGCAGGCGGGGGGAGAGCGCGACCGCCATCGGGTTGGAGGCCAGTACGTCGAACGCGCGCCCCTCGACGAACGCGGGGATCTGCAGGTGGGCCAGCAACTCGTGCACGCGCGCCGGTACGTGCTCGGGACGCTTGCGTCGCGGCGCCCTGGGGCGTGCCGCCGCGAGGCCGAGCAGATAGGTCCGCTCGACGTCGTCGAGTCGCAGGACCCGCGCGAGTGACTCGAGTACCTGCGGTGAGGGGTTCTTGTCACGGCCCCGTTCCAGGCGCAGATAGTAGTCGGGACTGATTCCGGCGAGCAGGGCGACTTCCTCGCGGCGCAGGCCGGGCACCCGGCGGTTGCCCCCGGGCGGGAGTCCTGCCTGTGCCGGGGTGACCAGTTCGCGTCGGGCACGGAGGTAGCTGCCGAGCCGGTTGCCGGATGCCTCGTCCTTCATACCGACACCGTAATGCGGTACGCGCGTCCCAGCGGGGGCCCTGGCAGGACCAGGGAAGACGAGGGATCTGCCACACCCGGCGGATCCCGTCAAGACTGCGACTGCACTGTTTCGAAAGAGACAGAGAGCGTCACTGTCTGTGCCGCGGCCCCGACGCCGGCGGCACCCTGGACTGAAGGGAAGATCTCGTGGATCTCTCCAACCGCACCGTTCTCATCGTCGGAGGAACCTCGGGTATCGGGCGAGAGCTGGCCCGGCGGTTCGCTGCGGCGGGCAGCACCGTGGCCGTCGGCGGCCGCAGCCCGGAGGCACTCTCGGAACTCGCCGACGAAGGGTTCGGCACGTTCGCCGTCGACGTCACCGACGGTTCCTCCGTCGCGTCTCTCCGTGATGCCGTGCTCGCCCGGTACCCCGGGCTGGACACCGTGGTGACGATGTCGGGCGTCATGCTCCTCGAGGATCTGCGCGACCCCGCGCACTTCGAGGCGGCGGCGACGACGATCGACACCAACCTGCTCGGCACCATCCGGGTCGTCGACGCCTTCACCCCCCACTTGGTCCGGCGGGGTACCGGCACCTTCGTCACCGTCACCTCCGGCATCGCCTTCCTGCCGTTCCCGCCGATGCCCTCCTACGCCGCCTCGAAGGCCGCGGTGCACGCCTACTCCGAGGCACTGCGTGCGCAGCTCGACGGCACCGGTGTCGGCGTCGTCGAGCTCGTTCCCCCGGCCGTCGCCACGGCAGGACAGGAGAAGGTGAACCCGCACGCGCTGCCGCTCGACGACTTCGCCACCGAGGTCATGCACCTGCTGTCGCAGGACCCCACCCCCCACGAGATCCTCGTGAAGGGCGTCCATGTGCACCGCTGGGCCGAGCGCGACGGCACCTACGACGACCTCGTCGCTCAGCGGTCCCGGGCCCTGGCCATGCTCCCCGGCCGCCAGGGCTGACACCGTTCCCCTCCCGCCTGACCAACGGCCTCGTGACTCGTCTCCCGCATCGCGATGTCGCGGCCCGCTGATCCGTGTCCGCTGTGCCCCCGGCCGCCGCGGTCGCCGACGGGGCGCCTACCCGGCCGCCGACGACCGCGCCCCTGGGGCCCCGTCCCTGACGGCGCCATACTTCGGTGAACGGTCATGTGAGGGTCGTGCGTCGTCACAGCCTGGTGGCCAGCCAGATGGTCACGGCCGCCGTGGCGACGAGTCCGACGTTGAGTGCGATCCGGCGGTCTTCACCAGTGAGGTGCACGGCGATCGCACCGGTCTGCAGCACGACGAAGCCGACGGCCGCGGCCGTCGCCAGCGAGGGCGCGATGCCGGTCAGCGGTGGCAGGACCAGGCCGACGGCGCCGAGTATTTCGACCGTTCCCAGCGCCCTGACGGCGGGCAGGGGCATGCGGTCGACCCAGGCCATCATCGGACGGAGCTGATCGCGGCTTCGGGACACCTTCAGCGTGCCCGCGTAGCAGTAGAAGAGGGCGAGGAGTCCCGCGACGATCCAGTAGGCGATGTTCATCGTTTCCGTTCACGGGCCACGGGTTCGCGCGGCCCTGTCGATTGCGTAGGTTGCAGGAGGGCTTTTCCGTCCCGTCGGCTTCAGCCGAGGTCGGTGGCGGGCTCGGTCGCGTAGCGGCTCATCGCGTCGATGTTGGCTTCTCGCGTCGGCGGCCGGCCGCCGACGAACACGTCCTGGAGATCGCGGAAGTACTGCACGTACAGGTCGGGGGTGAAGGTGCTGAGCATGACGGCGGGCTGGTCGGTCGGGTTGGCGAAGGTGTGCGGGGCCCCGGGCGGAACCATCACGAGCGTGCCCGCGGTGGCGTCGTAGTCGTCGTTTCCGACGGTGAATCGCACGGTGCCGGACAGGACGTAGAAGCCCTCGTCGTGCCGGGCGTGGCGGTGCTGCGGCGGTCCCTGGGTCCGCGGGGCGAGGACGGACTCGGCGATTGCGAGGCGGTGCCCGGTGTGGCTGCCGTCCTCCAGGATGCGCATGCGCGTGGTGCCCAGAAGGATCGTCTCACCGTCGCCGGGACCCACCACCGATATCGCGGGGTCGACCTGCGGCTCGCTGTTCCTTGCTTCTTCGGTCATGCTCACGAGTGCACCGCCGGGACCCCGCCCCTGTCCAAGACCCATCCCGCAGCGCCGATACCTCGTGGGTATCGTTGCAGCGTGGAGCTACGTACCTTGCGCTACTTCGTGGCGGTCGCCGAGGAACTCCACTTCGGCCGGGCCGCCGCCCGACTGCACATGAGCCAGCCGCCGCTGAGCCGGGCGATCAAGCAGTTGGAGGCCGACGTCGGGGCTCCGCTCTTCGCCCGCTCGCCGGCCGGCGTCGCGCTGACGCCGGTGGGCACGGTGCTTCTCGACGAGGCGCGAGCGCTGCTCGACCATGCCGACCGCGTCCGTGAACGCGTCGGCGCCGCGGCCGGCGCCGCCACCGTCACCGTGGGCATTCTGGGAAACGGCAACGATCCGGGGGCCTCCAGGCTGGCCGCCGCCTACCGCCGGGACCACCCCGGCGTCGACATCCGCATCCGCGACACCGACCTGACCGACCCGACGTGCGGGTTGCGCGCCGGACTGGTCGACGTGGCCCTCACGCGGGCGCCGTTCGACGAGACCGGTCTGACGGTGCGTGCGCTGCGTACCGATCCGGTCGGCGTGGTCCTGCGCGCCGACGATCCGCTGGCCCGCCGCGACCGGTTGTGGCTGGCCGAACTGGGCGACCGCCACTGGTTCCAGTTCCCGCAGGGCACCGACCCCGTCTGGCAGGCGTACTGGAACGGTGGCAGGCCGCGAAAGGGGCCGACGGTGCGCGCCGTTCAGGAATGCCTGCAGGCCGTGTTGTGGAACGGCACGGTCGGCCTGGCCCCCCTCGGGGACGACCTGCCCGCAGGGCTGGTCGTGGTACCGCTGACCGACATGGCGCCGAGCCGAGTGGTGGCGGTGTGGAACGAGGGTGACACCAACCCGTTGATCCGGTCCTTCGTCCGGAGCGCGACAGCCGCGTACCGCCACTGAGGGCCGGCAGCCGATGCTGCGTGCAGCCCGTGAACGATCGAACGCTGCGGCCCGGTCGGGACGTCCGCTGGGCCGAACCGGCGGTTCGGTGGACTCGACAGGTTCGCCCCCGCGACCATTTCCGCCCGCCTCGCTGCGGATCCGGAGAGTACCGACGATCCGGTCCGTACGCAGGGCATGCCGACGCTGCCGGCGCCGCTCACCGGCCGGCCCCGGGCGAGGCGGACGAACGGCACACGGGCGGGGCCGCAGACCACGGCGTCGCCGGGGGTGAGGGAACCGCTTCGGCGCGATGGGCGAAGGACTGGTGAAAGCCCAAGTTTTCGAGCATCGTCCGCCGGACGAGAGGAGTCCCGATGACCGTCGGACCAGGTGTCGGCATCGGCACCGTGCGTGCCGATGCGGAGAGCGATGCCTCAGTGATCGCGCGGTCCCGGGATGAGCCCGAGGCGTTCGCCGCGCTCTTCGACCGGCACGCCGACGCCGTGCATCGCTATGTGGCCCGCCGCCTCGGTGGCGAGGTCGCCGACGACCTCGTGGCGGAGACCTTCACGATCGCGTTCCAGCAGCGGCACCGCTACGACCCGGCTCGCGGTGCGGGCACCGACGCCCGGCCGTGGCTGTTCGGCATAGCGACCAATTTGGCCGGCCGGCACCGGCGGGCTGAGGCCCGCCGGTTCAGGGCCATGGCCAGGGTTCCTGCCCCCGCCGACCACGACGAGCCGATGGCCGACCGGGCCGAGGACCGGGTGGTGGCGCGGGCCGTACGCCGCGAACTGGCCGCGGCGCTGGCCGCGCTGCCCGCTCGGCACCGGGACGTGCTGCTGCTGGTGGCCTGGGGCGATCTCGGCTACGGGGAGGCGGCCCAGGCCCTCGGTATCCCCGTGGGCACGGTCAGATCCCGGCTGCATCGGGCTCGCGGCAAGCTGCGCGAAGCGTTGGGCGGATCCGATCCGACGGCACTACGAGAGGTGTCCGACCATGAATGACGAACTCGAACTCCTGAGGGAGTGGGACGCGGACGCGACCCCGCTCACCGGCCCGGCAAGGGCCCGGGCCCGGCACCGGCTGCTCAACGCGATGGCCCACGCGGACCGGCGCACCGCCACCGGCCCCGGTCGCCGCCAGGCACTGCGCCTCGCGGCGGCCGCGGTCGTCGCCACGGCCGTCACGGGAACGGCGGTGCTGGTGGGCACGAACGGCTCCGACGAGGACGGCGCGCCGGGCACGGGCACCCTGCGGGTGGAGATCGCCGCCGCGACGGTGCTGAACGGGGCGGCGACGTGGGAGCGCGAGCAGGAGAAACAGCCGGTGGCGCCCCGCGGCGACCAGTTCATCTACTCGAAGCGGATCATCAAGGAGACGGAGGAGAAGACCGGCGAGGTCACGACCTACACCGACGAGATGTGGGACTCCGTGGACGTCTCCAAGCCCTCCCTGACCATGGAACTGGGCCGCGAGATGTGGGAGCAGCCCGCGGAGAAGGGCGGCGGGGTGTGGCCACCCCGGAAGTGGAGCGAGCTGAAGAAGCTGCCCCGGGAACCGGAACAGCTCGTCATGGCCATCATCTCCCTCGGCTCCCGCCCCGACGGCAGGTCGATCGGCGATCTCGACGAACTCGAACGCTTCGAGGCCTACTGGTTGCTGGGCGAGCTCCTGAAGAACCCGCTGCTGCCCCAGGGACTGCGCCCCGCGGCGTACGAGGCGCTGGCCCTTGTACCCGGCGTCAAGACCATCCCGGGAGTGCGGGACTCCGCCGGGCGGACCGGGGTGGGGATCGCCCATACCGGGCGCGGGTCCCACGAAAGCAAGTACCTGATCTTCGACCCGGTCTCTTATGAGTTCCTGGGATTCCGCGACGAGCGGATCTCGACGTCCGGGAAGAAGTACATCCAGCTGTCGCACGTGGTGGACTGGGGGATCGTCGACCGGGTGAGGGAGCGTCCTTGAGGCCGCTGTCCCGCGCCCGGTCCCGCAGGGCCGCCGGCCCCGGCAGACGGCCGGCGGCCCCGATGCCCCCTCCGGAAGGTCTCTGGGGATGCCGCGGCCGAGCCCGTGCACCGGGCTCGCCCGAACCGCCCCACGACCGCCGACCGTCGGGCAGCGCAGCGACTGCGCTCGCCGGACCGCCGGCGTCGTGCGCAGATACCCCCGGTACCCGTCCCTACGGGTGCGTGTCCGTGATCGCGATGACCTCGTCGAGACGGCCCAGGACAGCCTGCAGGTCTTCGATCTTGGCCCGGATGCGTTCGCGTTCGGCGCGCAGCATGGCTCGTTGCTCGGCGTCGGTGTGCCCGGAGTCCCAGCACGGCAGGAGCTCGGTGATCCTTCGGCTGGTGAGGCCGGCGGCGAACATCTGCTGGAAGAAGCGGACCAGCGAAATGGCGTCCTGCCGGTACAGGCGCTGACCGGACGCGCTGCGCTCCGCGACGAGCAGTCCCTGCTGCTCGTAGTAGCGCACGGCACGCACCGAGACGCCGGCTCCTCGTGCCACCTGGCCGATGCGGATCAGCCGCTCGGCTGCGGCCACTGTGTCGGTCATCGTGATTCCTCTCACCGCCGGCCCCGACCGGCGCACTTGCCTCTGACGCCAGCGTCAGGTTTTAGCGTACCGGCCATGGACATCAACAACTCCGTCGCTCTTGTCACCGGAGCCAACCGCGGCCTGGGCCGCGCCTTCACCCAGCGCCTGCTCGAGCGAGGCGCCCGCAAGGTCTACGCGACGGCCCGCCGACCGGAGACCGTGGACCTGCCCGGGGTCGAGGTGCTGCCGCTCGACATCGCCGATCCCGTATCCGTGAGGGCCGCCGCAGAGGCCGCCGCGGACGTCTCGCTGCTCATCAACAACGCGGGAATCAGTACGGGGACCGACCTGGTCACCGGACCGCTGAACGCGGTGCGGCACGAGCTGGAGACCAACCTGTTCGGCCACCTGGGAATGATCCGGGAGTTCGCGCCGTCGCTCGCCGGGAACGGTGGAGGCGCGATCGTCAACGTCCTCTCCGCCATGTCGTGGTTCGGGAGCAAGGGGGGCAATGCCTATCACCTGAGCAAGGCCGCCGCCTGGGCCATGACCAACGGCGTCCGCTTGGAGCTCGCCGAGCAGGGCACGCTCGTCACGGCGGTCCACCTCGGCCTGGCCGACACCGACATGGCCGCGGGGTGGCCCGTGGACAAGATCGCGCCGTCGGACCTGGCCGACGCGGCCCTCGACGGCGTCGAGGCGGGCTCCGCCGAGGTCCTCGCCGACCAGTGGAGCCGGGACGTCAAGTCCCGTCTGCCGCTGTCACCGGAAGAGTTCAGCGCCGCGATGGACCGCGCACTCGCGGAGCTGATGGCGACCTGAGGACTCCCGAGAGAAGTGCTTTTCCTCGCCCCTTCCCCTTCGCCCTCGTCGGAGGGGCGCGGAACCCGCGTAATCGCCATTGAGTAATCCGGCGACCTCGGCTTCGACGGCCGTCGAGCGCCCCGGCCCTTCTCCCGTCAGGATGCGTTTTCACCCGCCGGTCCGGGTGATGCGGCGCCAGTCGCCTGCTCGGCAGCAGGGGTGCCGACGTCCGTGGAGCTCTTCGGCGCGCCCTCGTCGCTGCCGGCGGCACTCCTGTCGACCGTGCAGTGGAGGGCGTCGTCGACCACGTCGGCGACGATGGTGTCACCGGGATCGGCCTCCCCGCCGAGGAGGAGGTCGGCGATACGGTTGTCGAGTTCCGTCTGGATCGTGCGCCGCAGCGGGCGGGCACCGAACTCGGGCTGGTAGCCGTGGGCGATCAGCAGCTTCTTGGCGGCTTCGGTGACCTCCAGCTTCAGGCCCTGCGCATGTACGCGGTGCGCGCTCCGGGCGAGGAGGTGGTCCAGAATCTCGCTCAGGTCGTCCTGGGTGAGGCTGTGGAAGATGATGATGTCGTCGATGCGGTTGAGGAACTCGGGCAGGAACCGGGCCCGCAGTTCCTGCATCAGCTCGTCCTTGAGGTCGGCGGCACGGCCCTCGTGGTCGAGGATGCGGTGGGCTCCGATGTTGGACGTCATGACGACCACGCAGTGCCGGAAGTCGACGGTGCGGCCCTGGCCGTCGGTGAGGCGGCCGTCGTCGAGGATCTGCAGCAGCGTGTTGAAGACGTCGGGGTGCGCCTTCTCCACCTCGTCGAACAGGAGCACGCTGTACGGCTGGCGGCGGACCTTCTCCGTGAGCTGGCCGGCCTCGTCGTAGCCGACGTATCCGGGGGGTGCGCCGACGAGCCGGGCGACGGTGTGCTTCTCCTGGAACTCGCTCATGTCAAAGCGGATCATGCGGTTCTCCTCGCCGAACAGCAGCTCGGCGAGGGTCTTGGCCAGCTCGGTCTTGCCGACGCCGGTGGGGCCGAGGAAGAGGAAGGAGCCCACGGGGCGGTTCGGATCGCCCATGCCGGCCCGGTTGCGGCGCACGGCACGCGAGACGGCGGTGACCGCCTCGTCCTGGCCGACGATCCGGGCGTGCATCTCCTCCTCCAGCCTGAGCAGCCGCTCCTTCTCCCCGGCGGTCAGCTGGGAGACCGGGATGCCGGTGCGGCGGGAGATCACGTCGGCGATGTCGTCGGAGGTGACCGAGACGACGCCCTCGCGGCGCTCCTCGATGCCCGCGAGTTCGCCCTCCGCCTCGGCGATCTCGCGCTTCAGCTCGCCCGCGCGGCCGTAGTCCTCGGCGGCGACGGCCTGCTCCTGTTCCCGGCGGAGCCGCGCGATGCGGTCCTCACGGCTGACCACCTCGGTGGAGCGGCTCGCGCTGCGCAGCCGTACCCGTGCACCCGCCTGGTCCATGACGTCGATCGCCTTGTCGGGCAGGAATCGGTCGCTGACGTAGCGGTCGGAGAGTTCCGCCGCCGCGGTCAGGGCGCCGTCGGCGAAGCGGACCTGGTGGTGAGCCTCGTAGGCGTCCCGCAGGCCCTCCAGGATCTGCACCGTCTCCTCGACCGTGGGCTCGGGGACCATCACGGGCTGGAAGCGGCGTTCGAGGGCGGCGTCCTTCTCGACGTACTTGCGGTACTCGTCGATGGTCGTGGCGCCCACCACGTGCAGTTCGCCGCGGGCGAGGGCGGGCTTGAGCATGTTGCCGGCGTCCATGGAGCCCTCGCCGGTCGCCCCGGCGCCGACGACGGTGTGCAGTTCGTCGATGAACAGGATGATCTCGCCGCGGGCTTGCTGGACGTCCTCGATGACCTTCTTGAGCCGCTCCTCGAACTGCCCCCGGTACTGCGCGCCGGCCACCATGGCGGACAGGTCGAGGGCGACCACCCTCTTGTCCTTCAGCGTGTCCGGGACCTCGCCGGCCACGATGCGCTGGGCCAGTCCCTCCACGATGGCGGTCTTGCCGACGCCGGGCTCGCCGATCAGCACCGGGTTGTTCTTGGAGCGCCGGGAGAGGATCTCGACGGTCTGTTCGATCTCCTCGGCGCGGCCGACCACGGGGTCGAGTTTCCCGGCGTTGGCCTCCTCGGTCAGGTCCCTCCCGTACTCGTCGAGCGTCGTGGCGGGCTTGCCGGCACCGTCACCCGATGTCCCGCCCGAGCGGGCGACCTGCTCGGTGAGCCCCTCCAGCTTGCCGATGTCCCGGCCCTCCGCGCTCAGCAGCCGGGCGGCGCCGGTGTCGCCGTCCAGAAGGGCGCCCAGTATGTGCTCGGGGCCTATGTAGGAGACGCCCGACGCCCTGGAGCGGGCGTAGGCGGTGGCGAGGGTGCGCTTGGCGGCCGGGGTGAGGCCCGGCTCGGCGGAGGGCTCGCCCGCCTCGCGGGGCAGGACCTCGGCGATCTGGGCCGCGAGCGAGTCGGGGTCGGCGCCCGCCCTGGCGAGCAGTCCCCGCGCGGGCTCGACCTTCGTGGCCGCCCACAGCAGGTGCTCCGTGTCCAGGTCGGACGTGCCGTCCTCCAGCGCCCGCCGGGCGGCCAGGTTGAGGAGTTCCTGCGAGGACTCGGTCAGCATCCGGCCGATCGGCACCCGCTGCACCGCCGGCGGCGAGGACGCGGGCGAGGTACCGAAGAACCGGTTGAACAGATCACTGAACGGGTCGGAGGGACCGAACGCTGAGCCGAACGACATCGACATGGCGACTCCACTGCCGGGGCTTTCCTCCACCCAAACGCCGCGGGCACACTCCTGCAAGCGGACCGGGCCGGTACCGAGCGGCACACCTCCTGCTGCAACAGACCGGACGGGCCCTGGAGCGCCGAAACGGTGCACGCCTTTCCGGAACAGCGCTCCGTCTGCGAACAAGCAGGGTGAGCGTGCCGGCGACGGTGACAGCCGGCGACGGTGACACCAGCACGATTGACCGGCGAGCCGCCGCCCAGGCCCCGGTGCCCGTTGCGGGCGGACCTGCCGAGCGGGACAAGTCACTGAGCAGGAGAGAGACTGGATCCACCGGCCACCGCAGTGCCGTGAAACAGCGGCCGAGCGTGTTCGCCGGCCGGCACCCTGTCGCCGCACAGCCGCCACAGCGCTGGTCCAGGACGTGTCCGCAAGCCTCGGCGAGGTCCAGGCCGACAACCGGCAGTTCCTCTGCCGGGAAGGCCACCGAGCCCGGTTCGTACTCGACCGAAGCGAAGGGCACGATGGAGGAGCGCGTAACTGATGTGACCCCTTGCATCTGCCGAGGGAAGGGGCGCCGACGATGAGCGCACACGAGTCATCGGGGAACCAGAGGTCGGGACCGGAGACGCCCCGGGCGTGGTCGTCATCGGCGGGAGGGATGCTCGACCTGCTCGGTGTGTCGGCAGTCGTGGTGGACGGTGCCGGCCGGATCGTCTTCTGGAGCCCGCAAGCCGGTGACGTGTTCGGCTATTCCTCCGAGGAGGCACTGGGCCGCTACGCTGCCCGGCTCCTCCTCCACGAGGAGCACCGCGGTCTCGCGATGAAATTGTTCGCCAAGGTATTGAGCACCGGAGAGAACTGGGCGGGAGCCTTCCCCATCAGGAGGAAGGACGGCAGCACGCGACTGGTGGAATTCCGCAACGTGCGGCTGCAGAACGACCGGGGCGAGATGTACGCCCTGGGGATCGCCGCAGACCAGAGCGTGCTGGAGCGTGCCGAGACCCAACTCGCGTTGTCCGAGCAACTCGTGTCGCAAGCACCCATCGGCATCGCGCTCATGGACACCAACCTGCGATACGTCCTCGTCAATCCGGCCCTGGAACGCATCAACGGTGTGTCCGCCGCGGATCATGTCGGGCGGCACCCGCACGACATTCATGTCTCCCCCGAAATCGGTGCCGCGGAGGCGGTGATGCGGGAGGTGCTGCTCACCGGTAAGCCGGTGCTCGACCAGTACATCGTCGGCCGCACCCGTGGGGACCCGGACCATGATCATGCATGGTCGGTGTCGTACTACCGCCTCGAAGGACCGGGCGGCCGAGTCATCGGTGTGGCGAACTCGGTCGTCGACGTCACGGACAGACACCGTGCCGCAGCCGAGGCGGACCGGGCCCGCTGCAGGCTGACGTTGATCGCCGACGCGTCGGCGCGGGTGGGGACCACGCTGGGGGTGGAGCAGACGGCACGGGAACTGGCTCATACCGCTGTACCCGAGCTGGCGGACGTCGCGGCGGTCGATGTCCTCGACAGTGTTCTGGCCTTCCGCCGTAACCACGGCCACCGCGACGGCCCTGAGCTCTTCCGTGCACTCGCGGTCGCCACGGCCCACCCGAGCGAGGCCGCCGACGCAGCGGACCCGGTAGGGGACGTGGCCTCCTACAGCGCCGACCGCTTGATCACACAGTGTGTGCACACCGGCCGGCCCGTCCTCGTGCCCCACACCGGTCCGGACGATCTGCAGCGCATCGCGCGCGATCAGGAGGCGGCGACGGCGCTGGCACGCGCCGGCGTCCACTCCTACCTGGCCGTGCCCCTGATCGCTCACAACGAGATCCTCGGTGCCTTCGACCTGATACGCACCCAGAACCCGCTCCCCTTCGATGAGGACGATGTCGTCCTCGCCCGGGAACTGGCGGCACGGGCAGCAGTAGCCATCGACAATGCCCGCTGGTACCAGAGCGTGCGCGATTCCGCCGAAAGCCTCCAGCGCAGTCTGCTGCCCAGCCACCCCTCCCGGCTCCCGGGGCTCGAAGTCGCCTCGCTCTACCAGCCGGCGCACGCCTCCTGCGAGATCGGCGGGGACTGGTACGACGTCATCCCGCTGTCCGGCGACAGAGCCGCCCTGGTCGTCGGGGACGTGATGGGCAACGGCATCGATGCGGCAGCGACCATGGGACGCCTGCGCACAGCCACTTGCGCTTACGCCGACCTCGAGCTCGAACCGCACGAGGTGCTCCGACACCTCGACCGACTCACCTGCGGGCTTGAGCACTACATCGCCACATGCCTCTACGCCGTGTACGACCCCCATCAAGGGGAGTGCCGCATCGCCAATGCCGGACACCTTCCTCCCGTCCTCGTGCGCCCTGGCAAGCGTCCTCGACTCGTCTCCCTTCAAGCCGGAGCACCCCTGGGCGTCGGCGGCGTTCAGTTCGACACCATGACCTTCGGCCTGAAGCCCGCAGACAGACTCGTCCTCTACACCGACGGACTGGTGGAGACGCGTGATCAGGCCATCGACGAACGGCTGGACGCGCTCGTCGATGCCTTGGACGGGCGGCCCTCGCCACTCGACGACACCCGCCGGAACCTCCTGCACTCCTTGCGCCACCCCGACGACCACGACGACGTCGCGATCCTGATCGCCGAAGCCCACAGCACCTGAGCCACCGTGTCGGCCCCTGTCACTTCATGGCGCATTCCCGCAGATCACGCGTACCTGCCGGAGCGCATCGCCCGTCCGCGGGCGAGAAGCCTCGCCCGAATCGAGGTTTGCGCCGGGGAGCGTTAACGTGGCTGACAGGGGGATATCCACGAGGAGCTGCCCCGTCTGGACACAGACATTGCGCCAACGGGAGCCCGGCCCCGACCTGCCCGATTCGCAGGAGGAATCATGACCAATCCCGAGGAAGACCCCAGCCGGCAAGAGGGTCCGGCGGACGGTGG
Organism: Streptomyces sp. CCM_MD2014; assembly: GCF_000772045.1. Taxonomy (GTDB): domain Bacteria; phylum Actinomycetota; class Actinomycetes; order Streptomycetales; family Streptomycetaceae; genus Streptomyces; species Streptomyces salinarius. The sequence goes on from NZ_CP009754.1 coordinate 8,195,223, forward strand.
TGCGGCGGGGACGCCGGGTGTGCATGACGGTGGGGCCGACGGTGGTGCGGAGGGTCCGGCGGACGGTGGTGCGGCGGGGACGCCGGGTGTGCATGACGGTGGGGCCGACGGTGGTGCGGAGGGTCCGGCGGACGGTGGTGCGGCGGGGACGCCGGGTGTGCACGACGGTGGCGCCGACGGAAGCGCGGACGAGCCGTCCCCCAGCGGCAGTTGAACGCCTTCCCCCGGGAATGCCGGCGCCCTGAGCCCGCGACAGCGGGCGACGGGGCGCTGCGCCGCCTCACCGACCTGAGCCCGGCGGAGTTCGCCCGAGACGTGTGGGCGCGGACTGCGCTGTACACACCGCGGGCGGGCGACTTCTCCGACCTGTTCTCCGCGCACGCTGTCGACGAGCTCGTCTCACGCCGCGGGCTGCGCACGCCGTTCCTCCGTGTGGCCAAGGATGGTTCCACACGCCCCGACACGTCGTTCACCTCGTCCGCCGGCGTCGGCGCCACGATCTCCGATCAACTGGACGACACGGCCGTGTGGCGGGCGTTCGCAGACGGCGCCACGCTCGTGCTGCAGGCGCTGCAGCGCACTTGGCAGCCGGTCGGCGACTTCGTGACCGGGCTGAGTTCGGACCTCGGGCACCCTGTCCAGGCGAATGCATACGTCACGCCGCCACAGAGCCGCGGTTTCGACGACCACTACGACGTCCACGACGTCTTCGTCCTCCAGATCCAGGGCACCAAGCGCTGGCTCGTCCACGAGCCGGTCCACCGCGACCCGCTGCGGGATCAGCCCTGGACCGACCGGCGCCCCGCCGTGGCCGAGGCGGCGAAGGCCGACGCCCGCATTGACACCGTCCTCGAGCCCGGCGACACCCTCTACCTGCCGCGCGGGTGGCTGCACTCCGCCCAGGCGCAGGGCGCGGTCTCCATCCACCTGACCCTGGGCATCCACACCTGGACCCGGTACACACTGGCCGAACAACTCGCGCAGCAGGCCCTCGCGATGCTGCGCGAGGACCCGTACATGCGTACCACCCTTCCTCTGGGGATCGGGGACCCGCGCGAGGAGATCGACCTCGTCAGGGGCCTCCTCCTCGCCGCCGTCGAGGGGGCGGACTCCGCGCCGTTGTTCCACCGGGCCAGGCGCGGGCAGGCACGGCCGGCCCCGTTGGGGCCGCTGGCCCAGTTCGAGGCCGTCGACGGACTCGGCCCCGAGTCCGCGGTGCGGCTGCGCGAGGGCCTGGAGGCGCGCCTGGAAGGGCAGTGTCTGCGTACCCGAGCCGGCTGGCTGGAGTTCCCCCGGACCGACCTGCCGCCCGTCACCAGCCTGCTCGACGGTGACGTCCACACGGCCGGAGACCTCGGCGTCGCGCTGGTCAGGAGACTGCTGCGCGCGGGCGTACTGGTGCCCGCCGAACCGTGAGGCCCGAGACGGCTGGGACCGGCCCCTTCTTCTGCTCCGACGCCGCCCGCGCACGCGGCGACCCCATCGCCGGCACGGCACCGTACGGCGGCGTCTGGATTCTCGTCGAGCACGGGGGAGGCTGGCCGGCGAACGGGTTCGACGGACTCGATCTCCAGCCGGACGTCAAAGCACGCGTGTACCGCGCGGCGCAAGCCGTGCGGGCCAGGATCCTCCTGGTCAGGAGACATGGGCGTCGCACGGCCTCTACTTCGGCCCAGCGCTGGGCCGTACTGCGCCACGACGGTTCCGGGGTGCACCGCCAACAGTGGGGTACGTGGAGCACGGACGAGGATCTGGCGGAGGTCGTCGAAGCTCTCGCCGCCCCCGGCGAAGTCGGTCTACCACCTGTCGTCCTCGTCTGTGCGCACGGTCAGCACGACCCTTGCTGCGCGGTGCGCGGGCGGCCCGTGGCGCGTGCGCTGAGCGAGCGCTGGCCGGACCTGGTGTGGGAGTGCGCACACGTCGGTGGCGACAGGTATGCCGCGAACGTCGTCGTCGCGCCCGACGGCGTCTACTACGGGGGTCTCGACGGCCGGTCGTCCGTCGCGGTGGTGGAGGAGCATCTGGCCGGCCGCATCCATGCCGAGTACCTGCGGGGGTACACGGATCTCTTCCCGCCGCAGCAGGCCGCCGTCGCGGCCGTCCTCGCCCTGGCCGGACCGGCGGGGCGGCAGGACTACGCGGTCACCGAGACGTCGCGCGACGGCGACCGGTGGAGGATCCGTGTCGCGGGCCGCCCGCCTCGAGCGTCACGGTTCGACGTCGTGGTCCGGTCGTACCGCACCCCGCCGACCCGGTTGACGTGCCGGGGAGTGGCGAGGAGCTCGGCCGTTGTCCACGAAGTCGTCTCGATCAGCACGGCATGAGCCCGCCATACGCCCTTCCACGCCGCCGCGCCGCAGACGCTGCTCGTGGCCACCTGATCACCACCCCCCCCGGCAAGGCGCCGGTGGGCGTCAGGGCCCCCACTGGTGGCGGGCACGGGCCATGTCCACCCGTGCCCCGCGCATCGGTGTTCCCTCGTCCCGCAGGAGGGCCGCCGCCCGCCCGCCGTGGCAGGAGGGCGGCGTCCCGTCCGCGTACACGACACGCCACCACGGCACGCCCTCGTCCAGCAGGCTCATGGCCCGCCCCGCCTGGCGCGCACCGACACCGGCCCGCCGGCCGACGTCACCGTAGGAGGCCACCGCACCCGCGGGAATCGAGCACACCGCGTCACGGACGTCGTCGACGAAGGTCACGGCCCCTCCACGTCGGGTGGCGGGTAGGTGAGATGGCCGTCGCGGACCCTCGCGTGCTCGTTCAACACCGCGGGCTTCGCGGCCGTCCGCGACGTGATGTGCACGACCTCCACCCCGGCGACCAGCAGCGCGTCGGTGATCAACCGACGGTGGCACCGCCACGGCACCGCCTCGCTGCACATGATCGCCGGCTGCTCGCGCCGCGCCAGTCGGATCAGCTCGTGCAGGCCCTCAGCGAATGCGTCGCTCGCCATGTAGTCGGCGTAGTCGCGGAAGGCTTTCACCCGCCACGCGCCGTTCTCGCTGGGAACCCCTTTCGGGGTGTGCCGTCGGCCCCCGAGCTGAGGGATCCAGAGGTATCCGATGCCGGACGGCAGGTTCGTCACCATCGCGGACCGGTTCCACTGGGGGTGCTTCCTCGACGAAGGGTAGGAGCGCACATCGACCAGGCAGGTGATGTCATGGCTGCGCAACATCTCCAGTATCTCGTCGAATTCACGCGTCGAATGACCGATCGTGTACACGCGGCCGCCCATTGGTTCTACACCTTTGTCAACGCGCCACCCTTGTGCATGGCGATGTGGTCGGTCTTGTCACTCTTTATTTCGTATTGCGGGTCATTCGGCGAGCAGTGTCGAGTACGGCCTTTGAATTCCACGTCATGGGTGTGCTTCTTGATGATGACGCCTTCGACGTATCCGGCCTCGGAGTTCCAGCGCACGTGGTCTCCCACGGCAAAGTCCCCAGCCATTGTCGTCCCCTTCTTTCCGTTCCTCGGCCGACGAGATGCGCGGGTTCCCGGCATCCCGACTCTGACACGCCTCCAGATTCCCGCGCCGGCGGAAAGGCGGCTATCCGGTGAACCGCTCGGTTGCCGAGCCGTCGGGGAGTGGCTCCAGCAGACGACAGCTGCCTGACGCGTCACCACAGGTCTTCTTCGGCTGAGCGGCACTGACTGATTGATCGACGGGGGAAAGGGCAGAAGAACTAATTCCGCTGAGCACTCCACGATGCGCCGTGTCGCTCACGGACGACGAGGTCACCGACCTCGCCGAATGATCGGCGGCAGTCGCCGGTGCCACCCGTCCTTTTCGTGGCAACTGCAACCGTGTGCGGGCCCACCGCCGACGGGCAGCGCTTCAAGCCGACCGGCCGGCCCGTGTCAGCCATCGGTGGCCGGCACGGGCCGGCCCGCACTGCTCCGGACGCCTACGGCTTCCAGGCGGACCACCAGGCCTTTTGACGTCGGCTGGTTGCTGATGTCCGCCACGCTGTCCAGCGGCACGAGGACCTGAGTCTCCGGGTAGTAGGCCGCCGCGCAGCCGCGGCTGGTCGGATAGGGGACGACCTGGAAACCCTCCGCGCGGCGCTCCGTCTCGTCGGTCCACACGCTCACCAGATCCACGCTCTGCCCCTCGGACAGCCCGAGTTCCATGATGTCCTCCGGATTGACGAGCACGACTTTGCGGCTGCCGTGGATGCCGCGGTAGCGGTCGTTGTTCGTGTAGGGAATCGTGTTCCACTGGTCGTGCGAGCGGAGCGTCTGCAGCAGCAGGTGTCCCTCGGGGGCCTGCGGCATCTCCCAGTCGTTGCACGTGAACCGGGCCCGGCCCGTGGATGTGCCGTAGATCCCCTCGTTGACGGGGTTCGGCAGACTGATGCCGCCCGGCCGGGTCACCCGCCGGTTGAAGTCGTGGAAACCAGGCACGACGTTGGCGATCCGGTCACGGACGGTCCCGTAGTCGGCCTCGAACCGCGCCCACGGAATGCCGGCTCCGCCGTCCAGGGTGCGGCGTGCCAGCCGGCACAGGATGGCGACCTCGCTGAGCAGCAGGCGGGACGCCGGCTGCAGACGCCCCCGGGAGGTGTGCACCTCGCTCATGGAGTTCTCCACGGTGACGAACTGCTCGCCGCCCGACTGGACGTCCACCTCGGTACGCCCCAGGGTCGGCAGGATGAGCGCGGTCTCGCCGCAGACCGTGTGCGACCTGTTGAGCTTCGTGGAGATGTGCGCGGTGAGCCGGCACCGGCGCACGGCCTCCTCGGTGAAGTCGGTGTCGGGAGCGGCCATCACGAAGTTGCCCGCCACGCCCAGGAAGACCTTGACCCGGCCCTCGTGCATGGCCCTGATCGCGTTCACGGAGTCGAGCCCGTGGTCCCGGGGCGGATCGAAGCCGAACTCGTCACGCAGCGCGTCGAGGAAGGAGTCGGGCATCTGCTCCCAGATACCCATGGTGCGGTCACCCTGCACATTGCTGTGCCCGCGCACCGGGCAGGCGCCGGCCCCGGCCCTGCCGAGATTCCCGCGCAGCAGCAGGAAGTTGACGATCTCCCTGATCGTCGGGACGCCGTGCTTGTGCTGCGTGACCCCCATGGCCCAGCAGACGACGACCCGCTTGCTGCGCAGGACGTCGTCGCGGACCCGCTCGATGTCCGCGCGTGCCAGCCCGGTCGCCCGGAGCACGTCCTCCCAGGCGATGGACCGGGCATGCCGGGCGAACTCCTCGAATCCGCTGGTGTGCGAGGCGATGAAGTCGTGGTCCAGTACGGCGCCCGGCCGGGCGTCCTCGGACTCCAGCAACAGCCGGTTGAGCCCCTGGAACAGCGCGAGATCGCCACCGCTGCGAATGTGCAGGAACCGGTCGGCGATCTGCACCCCGCGACCGATCACCCCGCGGGCCTTCTGCGGGTTCTTGAACCGCAGGAGCCCGGCCTCCGGCAACGTGTTGACCGCGATGACACGAGCTCCGTTGAGCTTCGCCTGCTCCAGGGCGGAGAGCTGGCGCGGGTGATTGGTTCCGGGGTTCTGACCGACGAGGAAGATCAGGTCGGCGTGGTGGAGGTCTTCGAGGCTCACCGTCCCCTTGCCCGTGCCCAGCGTCTCGTGCAGGGCGAATCCGCTGGACTCGTGGCACATGTTGCTGCAGTCGGGCAGGTTGTTGGTCCCGTACGCCCGGGCGAAGAGCTGCAGGACGAAGGCGGCCTCGTTGCTCACCCGGCCCGAGGTGTAGAAGACGGCCTCGTCGGGCGAGTCCAGTGACCTCAGTTCGTCGGAGATCAGTCCCAGTGCGTCGTGCCAGTTGACGGGCTCGTAATGGTCCGAGCCCGGACGCTTGACCATCGGCTCGGTGAGCCGGCCCTGCTGGTTCAACCAGAGGTCGGAGCGCTCGGCCAGCTCGGACACCGAGTGCCCGCGGAAGAAGTCCGCGGTGATCCGCCGCGAGGTCGCCTCGTCGTTGATGTGCTTGGCGCCGTTCTCGCAGTACTCGTTGAGGTGCCGGTGACCGGGGGAGGGGTCGGCCCAGGCGCAGCCCGGACAGTCGATGCCGCCCACCTGGTTCATGTTCAGCAGCGTCACTCCGGTGCGCCGCACGGACGTCTCCTCCAGGGAGTACTCCAGCGCGTGCGTCACCGCCGGCACGCCCGCCGCCCACGTCTTCGGCGGGGTCACCGCGAGTTCGTCCTGGGGCTCTTCGCCCGGTGGCCTGTGCATCAGGGACATCTCTCGCTTTCTGGCGGCTCGGATCAGCCCACGGGCCATCGGGGTACGTGGCTTCGCGGTGGCTCGGACTCCACCGGACGGACGCGTCCGTTGCGGATGGTGCCCCTCCAGCCCGGGTTCCCCTCGCCCAGGCCCTCGACGAACTCCTTGAAATGCGCCAGCTCGGACCTGAGCACGCGTCGCACCAGCCCGGACGCGTCCGCGAGGAAGACCACGACGTTCGGCCGCACGACCTGGAGGCGCACGGTGACCGCGGCACGGTCCGGTGCGGTCTCGTGGAACGTCACCTCACCCCGGTGCCGTCCGTCGAGACTCCGCCACTCCACGCAGGTGTCCGGCTGCTGCTCGACGATCTCCGTGGCGAACTCATGACGCGCCGGCCCCAGACCCACGGTCCAGTGGGTGATGGACGGCCTGACCTGCTCGACCTTCACCACCGAGGTCATGAACCGCGGAAACGTCTTGAACTGGGTCCACTGGTCGTAGGCGGTGCGCACCGGCACCGCGAGCTGGACGGTCTCTTCGATCGTGGTCATGGCTCGCCCATCTGCGATGGCTGGTCCCCACAGTGTCACCGGCGTACTGATGTGCCGCCATATGGATCTTGGAGGAGCGGCACACTCCGGCGACGAGTTCGGTGGCGGGCTGATGACAGGATGCCGGTGCTGAAGCGGAGCAGGACAGCAGACAGTCCAGACGGCTCACAAGCGGCTGATCGGGTGGGCCTATGACCGCGTCACCGGTCACCGGTCACCGGTCACCGGTCACCGCGTCACCGCGTCACCGCGTCACCGCGTCACCGGGTCACCGCGGTCCCGCGAGCGAGGCCACCGCTCCCGTGGCCAGGCGGACCGCCCGCCGGGTCACGGCCTCGAAGTCGTCGCCGGACTCCACCGCCGTCGTGGCCGCGTTGACGAAGCCCTGGAGCAGGCGCGCCGTACGGTGCGGGGCGTCGTCGCCGAGGTCGTCGAGTGCGGCGATCAGTGGTTCCAGGATCTGGGCGTGCGCCTGTGCCGCGCCTTCCCTGAGCACGGCCGCGTCCCGGTCACCGGCGAGCGCCTGGGCGATGCGGTGCTCCCCCTCCCGCACCAGGATCAGCTGCGCCCGGACGTAGGCCGCCACGGCTTCTTCGGGGGTCCGGGCGTCCGTCATCTCGGCGCGGATCCGGGAGGTCCAGCGGGGCGCGGCCTCGCGTACGACCTCGGCCAGCAGTTGTCCGCGGTCGGCGAAGTACTTGTAGACGCTGTTGCGGGCCAGTCCGGTGCGGGCGGCCACCGCGGAGAAGGTGACGGCCGAGGCGTCGCCCTCCTCCAGGATCTCGCGTGCCGCGGCGACCAGTGCGGCACGCTGCTGGGCCCGGTGGTCGGCGACGGAGGCTGCACGGATCTTGGGCACCTCGTCAGTGTAGGAGGCGATCGGCCCCGGGCGGATGGACCCCCGCTTGGGGACGCCGTGTCGCCATCTTCTATGTTGGGGACACCGTGTCCCCAACATTCTCCCTGGGAAGGCCTTCCCGTGTACTTGGCTCTGCTCGAACTGAAGGCGGCCCGTGGCCGCTTTCTCCTGATGGGTAGCGTCGTGGTCCTCGTTGCCGCGCTCGTCGGCATCGTCAGCGGTTTCACCACCGGACTCGGCGACGACACCATCTCCGCGCTGCGCAGACTCCCCGCGACCCACCTCGCCTTCGACCGCGGGGCCGACTCCGACCAGTTCGCCCGCAGCCTGGTGGGCGAGGCGGAACTGGACGGCTGGCGCGAGCGCGACGGCGTCGAGGCCGCTCCGCTCGGCGTCTCCATCGCCCGTGGCACCACGGACCGGAAGGTGGAAGTGGACTTCGCCGCCTTCGGTGTCGAGCCCGGGTCCTTCCTCGACCCCGGCGCCGCCTCCGGCACGGCCCTGTCCGCCGGCGAACCGTCCGGCGTCGTCGTCTCGCAGCAGCTGGTGAAGGACGGCGTACGTGTCGGCGACCTCCTGACCGTCGACCGCCTGGGTGTCGAACTCGAGGTGACCGGCACGACCGGGCGCTCCTCGTACGGGCACGTCCCCGTGGCCTATCTGCCCGTCGAGACCTGGCAGCGCATCCGGTTCGCCACGCCCGGCACGCGGGCCGCCGTCGCCGAGCCGCCGCACCAGTACAGTGCGGTCGCCCTCAAGGCCGGGGCCGGGGCGGATCTCACCGGGGCGGACCGGGCCCTGACCACTCGGACCGTGACCGTCGAGGACGCCTACGCCGCAGCTCCGGGCTACACCGGAGAACGTCTGACCATGACATCGATCCAGGCGTTCCTCTACGCCATCGCACCGCTCGTCGTGGGTGCCTTCTTCGCGGTGTGGACCGTGCAGCGCCGCCCCGAACTCGCGCTGCTGCGAGCGATGGGCGCCTCGCGGGCGCGGTTGCTGGGCCACACCCTCGCGCAAGCCGCGATCGTGGTGACGGCGGGCGCGGTGGTCGGAGCGGCGCTGGCCGCGGCGCTGGGCCTGGCGGTCGGCTCCGAGGTGCCGTTCAGTCTTCCGGCGGGCGCACTCGTCGCCACCATGGCGACGGTCGTCCTGGTCGGCCTCGCCGGGACCGCCGTCACACTGCGCAAGGTGACCACCGTTGACCCGATGACCATGCTGGGAGCCGGCCGATGAGTCTCGACCTTCTCGACGTCACCGTGCGGCTGGGCCGCGGCGAGTCCCGCGTCACCGCTCTGAGCGGGCTGACCGTGAGCTTCGCGCCCGCCGCCCTGACCGCGCTGGTCGGCCCCTCCGGGTCGGGCAAGTCCACCCTGCTGGCCGTCGCGGGCGCGCTGCTGCGGCCGGACGCGGGCCGGGTGCTGCTCAACGGCGCCGACATCGCGGGACTGTCCCCCGCCCAGCAGGCCCGGCTGCGCCGGGAGCGGATCGGCTACGTCTTCCAGAGCGGCAATCTCCTCAGCGGCCTCACCGCCCTCGAACAACTGCTGGCCGCGGCGTCCGTCGCCGGCCGCTCACCGCGGGCGGTACGCGCTCGCGCCATCGAGCTGCTGACCGAGGTCGGTCTGGGGCACCGGCTGCGGCACCGGGCCGACCAGATGTCCGGCGGGGAACGGCAGCGCATCGCCCTCGCACGCGCACTGCTGCTCGAACCGGACGTCCTGCTGGTCGACGAGCCGACGGCCGCGGTCGACCGGGATCGGGCGGCCGGCATCGTCGACCTGCTCGCCGCGACGACCCGGCGCCACAGCTGCGTGACCGTGGTCGCCACGCACGACCCGGTCGTGGTGGACGCGGCGGACCACGTGGTCGACATGGCCCGGCTGCGCGCCGGAGCGGACAGCCCGCGCTGACCGTCGGGCAGCGCCGACCGGCGAAGAGACCGCTCCCGGGCGGAACCGCCACCGGACCGGCGCACTGTGCGCCTGCCCGCCCTGCCCGCCCTGCCCGTCGAACACGTCGGAGGGCGGGTTCCACAGGGACGGCGTGGTCGACGGCCCTGCCCACGCTGACGTTGCCGACGCTCGCGGGATCAGCGGGGCGTCACTGGAAAGGGCGCTCGCTCTCCCGCGTGACCGGGAAGTACTGGTGCCGTACAAGGTTGGACGGAGAGGCCCGCACCGTGAAGGCGCGGGCCTCCTTCGTGCCTCACCGACCGCGGCCGCGGCCCTGCTCGGGGCTGCGGCCGGGTCGGGGCACAGCCGCCGGACTCTGCCGCACGGTCGAACCGTCGCCGGGGGACCGGGTGGCGTTCGTCGACCGGCTGCGCGCCGCCGCGGCGCTGGGACGGGCAGGCAGAGCCGGGCCCGGCTCGCTGACGGCGCGGTGCGCGGCGGTGTGCAGGACCTGGCGCCGTTCCTGCTCCTGCGCCCGCTGGCCGGGCGTGAGTGTCGCACGTCGGGCGAGTTCCCCGAGCAGTCGTTCAGCGGCCGCCTCCTGTCGTACGGCGGTCTGCCCGAGGCCCGCGGACAGGGCCGCATGCCGGTCGACGAGGGTGTGCGCGAGGAGTTGCACGACGGCGGCGTCGGTGTGGGCGAGCAGCGTCGGGTCGGGCCCGGCCGGAGCGGTGCCGCGCAGCTGAGCAGCACGCGTGGAGACCTCCCGCCACGGCGCGGTGGGCGGTGGGAGAATCGGGGCGGCTGCCCGGGCGATGTACTCCAGCTCCGGCATGGCGAAGTCCGGGGCCATCAGCGTCGCCGCCGCGTGCCGGGCGGCGAACTGGGCGGCCTCGGCGGGTGACTGCACGCGGGCGTGCTCGCTCCTGATCGCGGCGACGAGGGTCAGCTGGTCGGCCGGCGTTCCCTGGCCGGCGGCGATGGGCTGGGAGTGGACGGTGAAGCCGTCGCGGCGCAGCACGGCCGCGTAGTTCCCCAGGCCCTCGGCCTCGAAGGCCGCCGCGCCGCGGACCACTCCGGCGAGCGCGGCGTCATGGATGGCCGGGTCGACCAGGCGGCCGTGCCCGCGCTCCCGGAGTTCCTCCAGGTAGCGCGACATGATGCCCAGCCGGCTGATCGGGCCCGGCACGGCGACGAAGGCCGTCTCGATCCGGTACGGGGCGACGCCGGGCGGCAGGTGCGCCGACTGGATGCGACGGCAGATGTTCTCGTACTCGTCCGGGGTGACCATGGCGGACTCCAGCAGGATGTGGAAGCCGCGCTCCAGCGCGTACTGCTGGGCCTGTTCCCACCACGCGTCTCCGTCCGGCCGGACCAGGGCGTCGGCCTCCTGCGGCCGTTCGGCCTGCCAGCGTGCGTAGTCGGGGTGGTGGGGGTTGTAGAAGTCCATGTTGATCCAGGCGACCTCCCCGTTGCGCTCCAGGGTGTCCTTGACCATGCGGGTTACGGCCGTCTTGCCCGCCCCGGTCTGCCCGGCCACGATCACGACCACCGGGTTCTGCTGCGGGGTGCAGCCGTCCAGGTAGACGGGTGCGATCTGCTCGCGGAAGATGCGCCGATTCTCCTCCGGCGGCAGCCGGCCCTCGGTGGTCGGGCTCACGCGGCCCCGCCGGCGAGGTAGCGGCGCACCGTACGGGACAGTGCGTGGGCACGCTCCAGTGCGGCTGTGTCGTCCGGGCGCAGCCGGAGCTGGGCACGGCCCAGGTCCCGCTGGTAGCGGGTGAGCTGCTCGGCGCGCGTGCCGTCGGCGTCGCGCAGCGCGGCGGAGACCTCCGCCACGGCCGACCGCAGGTCGGCGAGGGCGGCCTCGTAGGGCTGGTCCCCGTACAGACCGCCGGGGACCGGTTCGACGTGAGCGAGGACCGGGTCGGTGGGGGAGTGGTCGGTCATGCGGGCGTCGTTCCTTCCATGTCGTCCAGCGAAGTCAGGTGAGCGGTGTCGCCCCAGGTGACCAGACGCAGCCGGTGGCCGTCGCCGTTCCAGTGCGACACAGAGGCGTTCGGGACCGGCGGCAGTTCCCCGGGCGCGACGGCGCCGATTCCGGCGAGGACATGGCGCAGGGCGATGACCACGCCGTCGTGCGCGACGACCAGGACCCGCCGCCCGGGCGCGGCCCGACCCAGGTCGGAGACGAACTGGCCCACGCGTACGGCGACGTCCGTGAGAGCCTCCCCGCCCGGCGGTCGGTAGCACCACTCGCCCAGCAGCTCCCGGCGGTCCGCTTCCTGCGGCGCCCGGGCCCGCAACGCGGCCGGAGGATGCAACTCGAACACCCCCATCTCCCGGTCCCGCAGCCGCTCGTCGACCAGCACCTCCAGCCGCGGTCCGCCGAGCCCGGCAGCGCGGGCCGCCATCCCCTCCCACGTCTGCAGGGCGCGCGTATAGGGGGAGCACACCACGAAGTCCGGCCCGGTCTGCGGCGCCTGCCCGGCCAGCCACTCGCCCAGCGCGACCGCCTGCGCGGCGCCCCGCTCCGACAGCGGAACGTCCCGGTCCCGGCCGGGTACCGGCACGGTGGACCCGGACTTCTCCGCCGCCGCGAAGGCGACGTTGGCCGTGCTCTGCCCGTGCCGCACAGCCCACAGTCCGGCCAGTGCGCAGGGCGGCACCAGGGCAGCCGGCGGCATCCCGTCAGGCGGCGTTCGTACGGTCATGACGTCCCTTCTCCGGACTCCCGGGCTTCGGTACGGAGCTGAACGGCGAGAGCGCCCACATGTCGTGGGGCGCGGGAACGCCCGCCGTGGCGCGGTCGGCGAGTTCACGCGGCTCCGCGGACAGGGCGATGCGGGCCGGAGCGGTGCGGCTGTATGCGTAGCGGTCGGCGTCGGGATCGGGCGCATCCGTCATGTCGTCAGGCTATCCCCGACGATCCGGCCGTGCGGCGCTCCGTCTCGGTCGTGCGTCCTGCACAAGTGGCAGGCGAAAGGGGTCACTTGTTCCCGGCCCGCCACAAGCACCGCACCCCAAGCTCCGTGCCCGTGTTCTCCGGCGACGCGGAGTCATGCGACCGTGACGGGGTCGATTGCCTTGTTCCCATGGTCCAGGGCGCAAACGGCGGTCTGCGCCTCTGCGTTCCCGCATGGGTGACGGGCTCGATCCGGCGAAGCCGCTGCTCGACCAGGGACATGCCGCGACGCAGTCGGCCGTCCTCGCGGGCTTCCCGAGCCATGAGCCTGCTGCGCCGGGTCTTCGCCCGCGAGGTGTCTGTGAGGCCTGCCGCACCTGCCGGCGCGTCTTCGCACCGTACGACGGGACGGCCGGTGTGCGGACGGCCCCGACGGTCCGAGCCGCCGCCTGCGGAGCGGGGAGAATGTACGGCACGTGCTTCCACCGGGGAGCCGGGAGCCCGAGGGTGATGACGATGAAGCGGAGCGAGCACAGCATCGGCGTACTCGTGTTCGACGACATGAAGATGCTCGATCTGTCCGGACCTGCCGAGGTCTTCAGCGAGGCCAATCGGTTCGGCGGCCGCTACCGCCTGACCATCGTGTCGGTCGACGGCGGTCCGGTCTCCTCCTCCATCGGCGTCCGGGTGCCCGTCGACAGCGACGTCACTGCGGCCCCCGGCTTCGACACCCTGCTGGTGGTCGGGGGCGACCGGCTCCCGCAGGGCCACGTCGCCCCGGACCTCGCCGCCGCCGCGCGGAACCTGGCCTTCCGGGCCGGCCGGGTCGCCTCGATCTGCACCGGCGCGTTCATCCTCGGCGCGGCGGGCCTGCTCGACGACAAGCGGGCCACGACGCACTGGCAGCACACCGAGCTGCTGGCCCGTCGCTGCCCCACGGCCCGCGTCGAGCCCGACGCGCTCTTCGTCCGGGACGGCTGCCTCTACACCTCGGCCGGGGTGACGGCGGGCATCGACCTGGCCCTCGCTCTGGTCGAGCAGGACCACGGCGCCGACCTGGCCCGCAGCGTCGCCCGGTCGCTGGTCGTGTACATGCAGCGGGCGGGAGGGCAGTCGCAGTTCTCCGCGTCCCTGCAGGGGCCGGCCCCGCAGACACCGGTGCTGCGGCAGGTCCAGGACGCCGTCCAGGCCGATCCCACCGCCGATCACACCTTGGAGGCCCTCGCCGCGCGCGTGCGCGTCAGCCCCCGCCACCTCACCCGCATGTTCCGCACGGAGCTGGACACGACGCCCATGCGGTACGTGGAACTGATCCGTTTCGACATGGCGAAGGCCCTGCTGGACTCGGGGCACAACGCGACGGAGGCGGCGGCGCGTTCGGGTTTCCCCAGTTACGAGAGCCTGCGGCGGGCGTTCGCACGGCACCTGGGCATCTCCCCGACGAAGTACCAGCGCCGCTTCACCACGACCGGCGCCGGGTCTCGCGCCCCGCAAAGACCCCGCTGAGGCGCGGCCGCGACCGCCCCCGGCGGGTGTGGCCGTTTGCGAGGGGGTGTCGGCCATCCGGTAGCGGACGCCGGGGCCCCGCGGGCGGAAGGTGGAGACACCGACCACCTCTGCCAAGGAGAACCGTCATGAGAGAAAAGATCGCCGGAGTCGTCGTCCCGGACAGCACGCTCGTCCGCGAGGCCACGGATCTGATCCGCAGCACCACCCCGCCGCTGATCTTCCACCACTCCCGGAGGGTGTTCCTCTTCGGCAGCCTGCAGGCCGAGACGCTGGGCCTGCGGCCCGACCCCGAGCTGCTCTACGTGGCGGCGCTGTTCCACGACACCGGCCTGGTCGACCCCTACCGCACTGACGACCAGCGCTTCGAGATGGACGGCGCCGACCAGGCCCGGGCGTTCGCGCTCGCCCACGGGCTGTCCGAGTCCGATGCGCAGACGGTCTGGACGGCCGTCGCCCTGCACACCACCCCCGAGGTGCCCTACAAGCTGGCGCCGGAGATCGCGGCCACCACCGCGGGCGTGGAGACGGACGTGCTCGGACTGAACCTGGGCAACCTCACCCGGGCCCAGATCGACGAGGTTACCGCGGCCCACCCCCGTCCGGACTTCAAGCGGCAGATCCTGCAGGCGTTCACGGAAGGGTTCCGGCACCGTCCGGCCACCACGTTCGGCACGGTGAACGCGGACGTGCTCGCACACTTCGTGCCCGGCTTCCGCCGCGTCGACTTCGTGGACGTCATCAACGATTCCGACTGGCCGGAGTGAGCCGGCATCGGTGCAGTCGGCGGCGAGCGGACATCGAGGACAAGGTGCATGTGACGTACCGGCGGTGTCCGCCCGGTCGCTGCGACTTCGAGGCGGTGGCCGGATGGCCGGTCCGTGGGAGTTGACGGTCGGCGTGGTGGTGGCGCTGCCGGCGGCGACCACGGGTGTCCGGTGCGCCGGCATACTACGCCGGCGCCGACTCCGCGCCTGGACTCTGCGGCCGCAAGGGGGCCGTCCCGCGCGGATCACCGCCGTGGTCGGGCTTGCGATCACAGGCGGCCGACAGTCGCTGCAGGGTGTGCCGGAAGACGCCCGCGTCGATCTGGAACGGGCGACCGGGGAGAGGCGAGGGCGGGTCGTCTCGGAGGAGTTCGGTGGGCAGGGCCTGCGGCGGAGGGTCTGCGGGCAGGTGAGGCTCGGGGAAGGCCAGCCACAGCCACACACCGAGCGGCAGCGGGACCGGGTACGCCGAGGTGCCTCCCGCCGGGGCCCAGGGCTCCCCTGTCTGTGGATGCTCCGGTACGAGGAGGAGGTCCGCGTCCGTGTCGGGAGCGGGCAGGTCCGGACCGGCCAGGGCGGCGTGCAGGGTCGGACCGTCCGTGGAAGGCAATGCGTCCAGGGCGCGTTGGAAGATCTCAGCGGTCAGACCGTGCGGGACGGACACAGGCCGGCCTCCGGAGGCCGCGAGCAGGTGGGCGAGCGCCCGGCCGGCTGCCGCTTCCCACCGCGGGCTCCATGACCACCAGTGGTACAGGCCGAGCCGCCGTCCTCCCCAGGAGGCGATCGGCTCGTACGGAGGTGTGCCCACCGCCGCGGCGGTCACGTCCGCCCAGGACAGCGGAGCGGGGGTGGCATCGCCAACGGCGTGCGGGCGCACGGCGTCCGGGGCGAGCCACACCGCCTGCCAGAGCGAGCAGTCGTCGATCCTGCTTGCCACCGGCAGTCCGCACACCTCGCAGGCCATGTTGGGGCCGTCGGCTCCGTCGAGGCCGCAGCAGTAGCCGCTGCACTTCTCCGGGATCAGCACGGTGCCGCGAGTGTCCCCGGGGGCGATGACGAACGAGTCGGTCACGTCGCCCGACAGCAGCCCGTCAGCCGACGCGTGGCCACCGCGGACGGCCTCGGCGTCCGGGGCGCCCTTCTCCCGGCTGCGCCATGCCGGCCCCCAGGGCTCCGACTCCACGGCAAACGTGCCAGGCTCCATGAGCACCGGGAGCTGGACCCCGTTCCCGTACACCTGATGAGCGTGAGCGGGCAGGGCGACTCGGGACAGCGGAGCGGTCAACTCGGCGCCGCAACCCGCACATACGAAGACGAACACATGCCCTCCGGTCGGGAACGAGGGGCATCTTCGCAGTAGGGCGAAGGAGAAGCCAACGAGATGCTGCCGGAGTGTCCTGCCTGAACGTCAACGAGTCGGCCGCTCGGCTGGGGGTGGTGGCCCCGACGACCGTCAGCCTCATGGTCAGCGACCTGTCGCGGCCGGGCGTCCCGCAGCGCACCGCCGATACCGCCGACGGGCCGTCCGATTCCGTGGACGAGGATTACTCCTTCCGGTTACCTTTGAAGACAAAGCCTTTGGGTCCAAAGGGAACTGGGTTCACCATGCCGCATATGACCGTCCACCTTCCAGAGAGCAAGCTGACCGGGAACGAGCCCATGCTCGTCGCCGCCCTGACCGACGCTGTCGTCGACGTCTACGGCGAATGGGCCCGCGACCTCGTCGGCATCCGCCTCGCCGGAGTCCCCGCAGGCCGTTACGCACGGGGAGGCAAAGCCGTGGACGCTGCCGCCTCGGTGGTCCTGGGCGTCCGCACCGGCCTCTTCGACCGCCCCGACGCCGACCGGATGACCACACGCCTCGGCGCCGCGCTCACCGACGCGATCACACGGGTCCTCGGTGATGATCTCCGCGCCGGCACGGTGGTCGAACTCGTGGCGTCACCGCCGGAACGCACCTTCGTCGGCGGCGCCCCCGCCGTGTGACCTTTCGGCTGGACCACCTCGCGACCGGGCTGTACTCAGGATCAGCAGTGCCCGGGGTGGAACGGTCTCCACCGCGTTTCCGCGTGGGCTTCGCAGGACTGCCCCCGACGTCTGGGCCGTCGTGCCGGGCACCGTAGGCGGCCCAGGCGGACCACTTCGTTGCTGAGCGTCAGGCGGAAAGCGTGACGGGTACGGGTGCGGGGACGGGGCGTGGTGGCGGGCGGCGTCACAGCAACGCGGCGATGCCCTCCCGGTTCTCCGGAAGCCCGGCCGCGCGGAACCACAACCGATTGCCGCCGATGCTGCCCGTCGCCTCGTCGGTGTCCACGAACGCCCGCAGCAGCGCGCGCTGGGCGGAGGTGAGCGAGTGGGCCGGGTCGTAGCCGCGGGAGAAGGCCCTGAACAGGATCGGCCCGCTCTCGTGGTCGACGACGGATCTGTGGCCGGCGGCCACCATGGCGATGGCCACCGGTGCCACCTCCTCGAACGACGCCGCCAGATCCAGCGCGGAACGCAGCACGGTGAACCGGAACCACCCGTCGACCCCACGCAGCGGCTCCGGGAACCATCCGTCCGTCGTTCGGGGCTCCCGCTGCGCGTCGAGGAGCACGGCGAGAGCGCGGGGGCGGTCGACTCGGACGGGACCGAGCGCGGCGCAGACCCGTACGGCCGGGTCGATGTCGGCGAGCAGGTCGGAGGTGTCCATTCCCCAAAGACTCAGCGCCCGCGCCACTGCGGCCCGCTCCCTCCGGCCCGTCATGGTGCCCAGTCGCGCCCGCAGCAGCGCGGCGGCGCGCGGTACCCGTTCGGCAAGGGCCGGGGCCGAGAGAAGCGGCAGCGCGGCGCCGAGCGCGGACTCACAGATCCGGGGGTCGCAGGAGGAGAGGAACGGCTCGACGGCGTCGTACAGGGCAGGACGAATGTCCCGGCACGCTCGCAGTGCGGCCAGCTCGTCGGGGTCGCGCTCGCCTCGCGTGTCCTCGTGCCAGGGCTGCCACTCCCAGTTGGCTCGGTCACGCGCCGGGTCCTCCCCGTAGGCAGCCGACTCGGCCACCTGGCCCAGCCAGTCGAGAAGGGCCGCCCGCAAGCTGCGCGGAGGCCCCTCGTCCCACGGGAAGTGTCCCTCGTGCTCGGAGAGGCACAGGGGATGGTCGAGGATCGCGGCGACGAACAGTGCCGCGGGCGCGGTGACCGTGTACAGAGAGCCCTGGTGCAGCACGCCCGTGTCCAACGCGGCCAACGCCCCGGACCGGACCGCGGCATCCTCGTCCAGAAGGGAACACAGGGACACGGGTATGTCCTCTCCGGTGCCGTAGGCGTGCCGGTGACTAGCCCAGTCCGTCTCCGACAGCAGTTCCCGAGCCACGGCCGGCAACCCGCTCAGGATCCGCTTCATGCGGGCACTCCCACTGTCCGTCATGCGTACAGCCTGCCAGCACCCACCGACAGCGCCCCCTCGGACGAGCAGCCGAGCCGGCGGGGTGACTACGGTCGGGTGCTGCGGACGGCCGGCGGACATGAGACCCGTCCGTACCCCGATGGCCTGTCAGTCAGGGCCCGCTGAGGACTGTGCCGAACAGAGGGAACAACCCTCGGACAAGACGGGAGGCGCTGAGGTGGGCCCAGCCGACCAGTCGGATGCGCCGCGCACGGTGGACGGCTTCGTCGAGAAGCACGGAGCCCGCAGGCGAAATGAGGCGGGCGGTGCGATCGTGCAGCCGCACACGAGATCCCGCATGGCCCTGCTCGGGGCTGCCTTGGCGGTTCGTCGTGCCCCGCACCATCTGGTCCGGCGCCATCAGCTTCGGCCTGGCCGCTTCTCTCAACTGAGGCCTGTGTCTTGGGGCAGCTTCGGTCACGCCCTCTTCACGGCGACCACCGTGTAGTTCTCTGCGTCCGGGTCGAAGGTGTTGGACTCCACTTCAAGACCGGCCGCTTGCAGCTGCGAGACGAGTTCCTCCTGCCGGAACGGCCAGCACGACAGCCTCTCGGAACGCGTCAGTACCGACCCGTCCGACGCCACCTGCGCCACAGCAATCTCCAGTCGGTGCTCTTCGTCCCAGCGCTGCTCGATCTGCCAGTTGTAGACGACGACCGCATCGCGTCCTTGACGCCGGACGAGTCGCTGCCCCACGTCCAGACGAGATCCACGCGCTCGTACGAGCTCCCAGGTGCGGGATGTGAGGACGAGGCGTCCGTCGCGACTCAAGAGCCGCGACATGGCGGTGAGCGCATCGAACCGAGCAGAGGCACCCTCGGCATGGGCGAGCGAGTTGCCCACGCAGAAGACCACATCGAAAGGCGGGGACCCGTCGAGAGTGTCGGACAGCTGGTCCCAGCTGACGCGCGCCGTGCGCAGCGGGACACCGTGTTGCTCCGCGAGTCGACGGGTCCGGCGCACCATCGCAGCGCTCGCGTCCGTCGCCGTCACGTCCAGACCGAGCGCAGCCAGACCCACCGCCAGTTGCCCGGTGCCACACGCGCAGTCGAGCACGCGCGCTTGCGGGGGAAGCCGTTCGACCAGGTCGCCGAACGCGGCGACAGAGCCCGCGGGAGTCAGCTTCCCTTCTGGAATCAGCCACTCGTAAACCTCTGAGAGGGTCCCGTAACCGGCCACTGCCATACACCCCAACCGAACTCGACGACGTCCCAGGCGCACGTGCTCGTCCCAGAGAATCACCCCAACCCTTCGACGCACCACAGGTTTGGAACCCGCCCCCCGCCCGACGTGCGGGGATTCCCCTTGGGAGTCCAGAACGCGCGGGCGATTCGACCACCCACCCCCTCCGACCAGGTCGTGTCTCTTCGGCCAGCATCCGCGGCCGTTCCCGGGGGAGGCGGTGCGGCAGGCGAGGCCCTCGGCCGCTCGTGCGGCGGGTTGACAAGGCCGAAACGGGTTGCGACCGGGCGCATGATCGGATTGGGTGCGTGCTCGTGACCTCTGTGAACGATCTCGTACGTCCGGACCGCTATCCGCGCTCCTCGCAGTATGACCCCGCTTGGTTGCTCGACCTCGACATGGGTCCGAACCCGCTGTGGCTGTTGGAAGACCTCGCCCACGATCTCGACCTGCGCCCGGGCATGCGAGTTCTCGACCTCGGCTCCGGCAAGGGTGCCACGTCGGTGTTCCTGGCCCGCGAGTACGGAGCTGAGGTCGTCGCGGCCGACCTGTGGACCGACCCCGGACAGACGGCTCAGGTGTTCGCCGGGGCGGGTGTCGGCGACCAGGTGGAGGCCGTGCGAGCGGAGGCGCACGCCCTGCCGTTCGAGGAACAGAGCTTCGACGCGATCGTCAGCGTGGACGCCTTCGAGTACTTCGGTACGGCGGACACGTATCTGCCCTACCTGCTGCGCTTCCTCAGGCCCGGGGGACAGTTGGGTATGGCGACTCCCGCCATGACACGGGAGATCCGTGAACTCGGGATGATCCCGTCCCACATCAAGGAAGTGGTCGGCTGGGAAGCGATCGCCTGGCATACGGCGGAGTGGTGGCGCTTCCATTGGGACATCACCGAGTTGGTGAAGGTCACGTCCGCGCGGCTGCAGCCGGACGCCTGGCAGGACTGGCTGCTGTGGGCCCGGGCCGGCGCTGAGTACCAGCCCGACCGCCAGAGGGCAAACCAGCCCGTTATCGACATGCTCACCACAGACCGGGGAGAATTCCTCTCCTTCGCCCTGGTAACCGCGCGTAAAACCTGACCACACGCCGTGTCGACGTTCTTCTTTCCGGTCGTGATCGGAGAGGAGAGCCTGATGTCGTCCCGGAGACGTGAGCGAGTGGCGCGGTGGCGGCCCGCGGCGGACGTCGCCCGCCGGCGACCGTGCCGGCCCTCACCCGTCCGAGTCATCGGCGGGGAGTCCCCGGGTCGCGTCGGGAGCATGAGGCCGTCGACCCCGGGAGCCGCGAGCGATTGTCCGCGACCAGCCGGTACACGCCGCGGGCGGCCCACGACACGGGCGGCACCATGAGTA
Organism: Streptomyces sp. CCM_MD2014; assembly: GCF_000772045.1. Classification (GTDB taxonomy): domain Bacteria; phylum Actinomycetota; class Actinomycetes; order Streptomycetales; family Streptomycetaceae; genus Streptomyces; species Streptomyces salinarius. The sequence goes on from NZ_CP009754.1 coordinate 8,215,853, forward strand.
CCACGCCGAGCATTGTCCACGCACCGCCCGCGCTGAGCAGCAGTTTCGCAACGGCGCCGGAGCCGCCGTGGATCGTTCCCGCCGGTGTGACCCACAGGGCCTCGTGCCGGGCCCGCTCTCGCGCGACCCCGAGCCCCGCGAGATCGGCCTGCTGCCAGGCGACGGTTTCGCAGTGCGGGCGAACTTTCCTCTCGATCCATCGCACCGCAGCGGTGCAGAAACCGCAGTCTCCGTCGAAGACGAGCACAGGCACGGTCCGCATGTATTCATGGTGCCCCACTCGCGCTCTTCGGGACTCGCACGCAGCCATCGAACGGTTCCCCCCTCGAAGAGGCTCACGGCGAGCGGGCAGCGTTGTGATCACCTCGGCTCAGCGGTCTGTACGCAGCGGGACGGGCCGAGCCGTCGCACTGAGCCGGGTATTGCGGCTGGGGCCGTGCCATTCCAGGCAGACGACCGTGGCGTCGTCGCCGAGTCGCCCGTCGTGGTGGTCGAGGACGGCCCGCATGAGACGGCGCAGTGTTTCGGGGACGGGGAAGCCGTCGGCGTGGTGGCGGATGATGAAGTCGGTGAACCGATGGAGACCGAACTCCGTGCCCTGCTTGTCGCGGGCCTCGGTGATGCCGTCGGTGTAGAGCAGGATCCGGTCGCCCGGTTCGAGCTGTTCCTCGCACAGGGTGGCGGTGATGCCGAGCCCGGCGCCCAGAGGATGGGCGGGCGGGCAGTCCAGAACGGTGGTCCAGCGCCCGGCGCGGATCAGCACTGGCGGGTGATGGCCTCGGTTGATCCAGGTCAGGAGACCAGTGGCGGCGTCGAGGTCGGCAAGCGTGGCGGTGACGAACGTCTCGTGACTGAAGTGATCGAGCAGAATGTCCTCCACTCGCTCACCGAGCGTGACCAGATCGACCCCCTGACGGCGCTGGTTCCGGCAGGCCGCCACCACCAGGTTGGCGGCCAGTCCGGCATGGCTGTTGTGCCCCATGGCGTCGAAGATGCCCAGGTGCACCTGGTCGCCGGCGAGGGCGTAGTCGAAGGCGTCCCCGCCGATCTCGTACGCCGGCTCCATGGCGGCGGAGATCACCACGTCCTTGTTGGCGAACGAGCGCGGAGGCATCAGGTTCCACTGCAATTCCGCCGCCACGTTCATCGTCTGGGTACGCGACAGCCGGGCGGCCGCGTCGCTGCTCGGCTGCTTACTGACGATCAGCATGCCCACCAGGGACGCGAGTGTCTGGAACTGCCCGAGGTCGGCACCGTCGTCGAGGCTCCCGCGCAGCAGACCCAACCGCTCGGTGCCGTCCAGCACCGGCACCCACCAGCGGGAGCGCTCGCCGTCGGCCACCAGCTGGGGCCGGAGACCGGCGTACACGCGACCCGGCAGTGTGCCTTCGACCGAGTACAGCTCGCCGCCGTCCGCCGCATCGAGTCCGCGCCCGGTGACCTCCCGCAGGATCTCCTGGCGCAGATCGGCCAGGTAGAGGCGCACGTCGCGGATTCCGGCCGGGTCAGCATGGCGGGTGACCAGGGAGGGCAGCTGGTCGAAGCCGACCAGGTGGCTCTCGCCGAGAAGCCCCGTGAGCATTCTCGACGTGCGTTCGGACGCGTTCATGCTCGCCACCTCTCGCTCGCGCAGAGTGCGCCGGTCGCCCTCCCAGCATCGCAGACGAGGACGCGTGAGGGTCGGGACGACGACCGGCACCACGGCCCTCCGCGTGGGCGGGGCCGTAGTGTGACCAGCGGAGGCACGACGGCGCTTCGCGTCGGAGATCCGGGCCACGGTACGTGCCGGAGCGGTCATTCGCCGGGGAGCCCGGGGAGCAGCCGGTCGGCACCTCCGGGCCGGGCGGGGCCCCGGGTACCGCAGGTCCCGTCGCACCCGGACGACGGCGCACGGACGGGCCGCCGGCACACCGTCCCGTCGTCGTCGAGGCCCGTCGCGAGGTCCTACGACACCCGGCTCCGGGGAGCCCGCGAGGCGGACGGGGGAGTGGTCCACAAGGGGCGGGTGCCGAGTCCCGCGATGTCCAGGGCGAGTTCGGCGTACATCGCGTTGGCCCAGGAGAACCAGGGGCGGGTGAAGTGACTGGGATCGTCCTTGTGGAACGATTCGTGCATCTGCCCCGTACCCGCGTCGGTCGCGAGCAGCGTCCTGAGAGCGTCGATGCGCTCGGTTCTGACGTCACTGGTCAGACCCCGTACGGCGATGGCGATCGGCCAGATGTGGTCATCCGGTGTGTGCGGGCTGCCGATGCCTTCGGCCGCCGTCCCCCGGCTCCAGGTGGGGTTCGCGGGTGAGAGGACGAACCGCCGTGTGGCGAGGTACACCGGGTCCGTGGTGGGAACGTTCGCGACGAGGGGCAGGGACAGCAGTCCGGGCATGTTGGCGTCGTCCATGAGCAGCGCGTTGCCGTTGCCGTCCACCTCGTAGGCGTAGACCGGCCCGAACTCGGGGTGCTGGACGGTGCCGTGCCGGACCGCGGCCGTCCGGAGTTCCGACGCCAGTTGGGCGGCGTCCTCGGCGAGTTCGTCGGCGTGGGCGTGACGGGACAGTTCGGCGACGCCGTCGAGAGCGGCGGCGGCACACAGGTTCGCGGGGACGTTGTACCCGTAGCGGCACGCGTCGTCGCTGGGACGGAACCCGCTCCAGGTCATGCCGGTTCGGCCGACCGGCGTTCCTCGTCCGGCGTTCGGCAGCGTGTCGCTGGACGGGCCGTTCCGGCGACGGAAGCGGTAGGCGGACAGACGCTCGTGGTCCTGCTCCGTACGCCACACCGTGATGACGGTGCGCGCGGTCCGCAGCGTCCGCGCGACGTGGTCGGTCCGTCCGGTCGCCGTCCAGAAGCGGTGGGCCAGCAGGAGGGGGAAGGCGAGGGAGTCGACTTCGTACTTCTGCTCCCACACCCAGGGGTCCTGGCACAGGTCGTCGGGATCGTGGGCCCGTCCGGAGGGCCCGTCGTTGAAGGCGTTGGCATAGGGGTCGCGGGCCATGCAGTCGAACTGCCGGTGGAGCACGGCGAGCAGGAGGTCCTGCAGGGCCGTGTCGTCCTGGGCGAGTGCCAGGTACGGCATCATCTGCGTGGAGGAGTCGCGCAGCCACATGGCGGGGATGTCGCCGGTCACGACGAAGGCGGTGCCGTCGGGCATCGGCCGGATCGTGCGGGCCAGGGTGTCGTCCAGGCAGCGCGTCAGCGTGCGGCCGAAGCGCGGGTCGCCGAGGTCGGCGTCGAGCCGGCGGACTGCCCGCCGGAGGGTCGGATGGTCCTTGACACTGGTGGGAAAGCCCATGAGTCGGCCTTTCGGCGGTCGGCTGGTCATCGGTGCCCGCCTCGGCGGGCGGGGTGGTCGGGGCCGCGCACGGCCCGTGCGGGCGCCGTCTCGTCTGTGCGGCACGGGGTGAGGCGAAGGCAGGCCGTCCCATGGCGGGCGGCCTGCAGCGCGGCAACCGTGGCGGAGGAAAACGATCCGGCGGACGCTTCCCGACGAGCCGTCAGGCGTCGGCGGCCGGCCGGCCCTGCTCGTCTCCGGAGGTCACGCCGTGGCGGACCACGCGGGTGGCAACGGTGACGCGCCGGGAGGCGGGCGGCGCCGCGTCCCGGTGTTCGAGGCGGTCGATCAGCAGACGTGCTGCCCGGCGGCCGATCTCGTCGGCGTCGTACGAGACGAGGGTCAGCGGCAGCCCGAGCACGTCGGACAGGTCGAAGTCGTCGAAACCGGCGATGGGCAGGGTGGTGCCCGCCTTGTACAGGGCCCGGATCGCGCCTTGACTGATGCGGTTGTTGGTGCAGAACAGCGCGGTCGGGCGTTCGGCCGCCTTGAGCAGTTCGAGGGTCGCCCGCTCCGCGGTGGCGGAGTCGACCAGGCCCTGGCGGATGAGGGCGTGGGCCGGCTCCACGCCGACTTCTTCGTGTGCCGCCCAGAACCCGCGCAGGCGTTCGGCACCGGTGTACAACGCCGGCGGGTTGCCGAGGAAGGCGATGCGGGTGTGTCCGTCGGCCAGGAGGCAGGCGGTGGCCTCACGCGCGCCGTGGAAGTCCTCGACCAGGACGCAGTCGGTGTCGAGCCCGGCGGGCGGCCGGGCGGCGAGCACGACCGGAACGTGCCGCATGGCGTCGGCCAGGTGCTGCTGACGACTGCCCGCCGGGACGACGATGAGACCTTCCACCTGGTGATCGACGAGCCCGTCGATGATGTCGGGCTCCCGGTCGGCCTGTTCGGCGGAGTTGCTGAGCAGCATGCGGAAGCCGTATTCCGTCGCGACCTCCTGGACGCCGAGCGCGAGGCGCGAGTAGAAGGGGTTGGCGAGATTGGTGACGACGAGGCCGATCATCCCGCTGCCTCCGAGGCGGAGACTGCGGGCGGTCTGGTTGCGGCGGTAACCCAGCCGGTCGACCGCCGCGAAGACCCGTTCGCGGGTCGCTTCCGACACGCCGGGGTCGTTCTTGAGCACACGCGACACGGTCATGGCGCTGACCTGCGCCAGCTTGCCGACATCGTGCATCGTCGGCCCGCTGCCCCGGCGAGCGGTCATGCCCGTGCTCCTTCCTCCGTCTGCCTGCACCGGCGTCTTGGCCTTCACAGGGCGTCCGGCACGCCCTGCGCCCAGCGGGCGGCCCCGATCAAGGCTGCCTCCTCCGGCTGCCGGGCCGGCAGGACGGGTACGGCCGGTCCGCCGGCGGCAACCAGCCCGGTGGTGAGCGCAGGCCGGACCAGGTCCCACGACTGGGCCATGGAGCCACCGACGACCACAGCGGTCGCGCCGAAGCGGTCGATCCAGGGAGCCAGGGCGCGACCGAGTGCGTCGAAAGCGTAGCGGAAGACCTCCGCCGCGGCGGCGTCGCCCTTCACCGCGCGCACGGCTATCTCGTGGACGTCCGGAGGACGCCGATCACCCGCCGAAGGCAAGAGCCGGGCGTAGCGGGCGCGGATGCCGCGGCGCGAGACCGTGTCCTCCAGCGGACGCCCGCGCACCGTCAACCGGTGCACGTGTCCGCTCGGCGGGACCAGGTCGCCGGTGTGGACAGGACGGCCGGCGGCCAGGAAGGAGGATCCCACGCCCGTGCCCAGCGTCAGGCAGACGACGCGGTCGTGACCCGCGGCGGCTCCGGAGCCGAACTCGCCCATGGCGAACGCGTCTGCGTCGTTGAGGAAACACAGCCGCTCGGAGCGTCCGGCCAGGCGCCCGCGCAGGCCGGCCCCGACGTCCACGCCGGACAGGGATTCGAACTTCCCCACGCCGGCGAAGCGGCCGACGCCGGTCGCGTAGTCGAAGGGGCCGGGTATCGCCACCCCCCAGCACGGGCCGTGCCCGGTCGGCAGCGCCAGGGCGGCCGCCCCGATGGCGTCGAGCAGGCCGTCGGCTTGAGCCTGCGAGTCCAGCGGTCTGCGGATCCTGGTGGACGGCAGGGAGCGGCCCGTGACCGGGTCCACGAGTGCGGCGGTGACATGCGTACCGCCGATGTCGAGGACCGGTACCGGTGCCGGGGACCGACCCCCGGGGGACACGGTCACGGCTCGACCACCAGCGCCTTGACGATCCGCACCTCGTCGTCGCCGAGCGCGCGGACGCGGTAGGGGCCCACGGCGGCGGGGATCGTAATGGTCTCGGCGAAAGCCAGGGAGTGGACGCGGCCGTCGCGGGTTTCGACGAGGGCGCCCGCGCCCGCGGCGACGTTGAGGATGTGGAAGCGGCCCGCGGTGTCGTCGTGGAGGACGGCGCCTCCTTCGACGACGAGGCGGTGCACGGCGTAGAACATCTCGGGCAGTGCGCCGAGGACCTCTTCGCGCCAGCCCTCTCCCTCGCGCACGGTGCGCGGCCGCTGGACCAGGTCCTTGGTGACGTCGCCGCCGCGCCGGGTCGTGTCCAGGTTGGCGAAGCCGTGCTCGTAGGGCAGGGGCCGGGACGCGCCGTCGGCGTCCTTGCGGAGCCAGTCGTAGAACCGGAGGGAGTACAGGTAGGGGGTCGCGCTCACTTCGAGCACCAGGTTTCCCGCGCCCGAGGCGTGCGGTGTGCCGGCCGGGATCATGAACAGCTGCCCCACGGTCGCCGGGTGGGTCTGGACGTGGTCCGTCACGGGCATCGGGGTGTCATGGTCGATGGCGTCCTTCACCTGGCGGCGCATGGTGTCGGGGTCCGCCTCGTCGGTGAGGCCGAGCAGTACCTGGGCGCCCTCCTCGCTGGCCGTGACGTAGTACGTCTCGTGCTGGGTGTACGGCCAGCCGAACACCTCGCGCATGTACCGCTCCTGCGGGTGGAGGTGCAGGGACAGGTTGCCGCCGCCCATCGTGTCGAGGTAGTCGAAACGGATCGGGAAGGAGGTGCCGAACCTGCGGTGCACGTCCTCACCGAGCATGTCCTCGGGGTGTTCCACGCACAGCAGCTGGAAGGGGACCTCGACCTGCGGTCCGCCCTTCTCGCCGACCAGGACCCCCGCCTCGGGGGCGATCAGCTCGTAGCCGAGGGCGGTGTTGCCTGCCCGAGGGGTGAAGCCGAGTTCACTGGCCGCCCATTGCCCGCCCCAGGGGGTGGAGTTGAAGTAGGGACGGGTGCGCACCGGGCCCCGGGCCAGGTGCGCGAGGGTGTCGCGCAGCGCGGGACCGCCCAGTGACGCGGGGCGGCCGGCGTCCTGCACGTCGATCCAACGGTCGATCCGCCCCGCGATCGCGTCGCGGTGGCGGTCCAGCACGGGCCAGTCGGTGTAGAACAGGCGAACCAGGTCACCGGGCTCGTCGCGCCGGCCCAGGTTGACGCCGACCGGCAGCTCGCCCTTCGCCACCGCCGCCTCGGCGTAGCGCTTCGGCAGGTCGGCGTACCACAGCACATCCGGACCGCACAGCGAAGCACCGGGCCCGTACACCACGGTCACTCCGTCCGGCGCCGGACGCCCGGCCCGGGGGGCGGAGTCGAACAGGTCCGCGACCTGCGCGGGGGAGAGCGGCGTGAAGAAGGGGTCGCCGGAGTGGACGGGCCGGGCCGTCAGCCGTTCGTCGGCCGCCGTGGCGTAGTGGTCGCGGACATCGAGCAGCTCCACGTCGCGGCCCGCGGAGCGCAGGGCTCCGGACAGGCCGTCCGCCAGCGCGGGCCAGTCGAGGGCCGCGGGGCCGTCGACCGCCAGGACCAGCGCACCGAGCGGCAGGTCCGCGGCCAGGGCCGACCAGCCGGCGGCCACCTCTCCGGTGACCGGCGGGTAGCTGGGGAGGGGGTCGTATGAACGAGGCGCGGGCACATCTGCTCCTTACTCGGCTTCATGGTGCGGTGCGTTAACGATAACAGCGCATGGCTGAAGGTGTCCATGGTTGCAGTGCTGACTCTGTTCGCCTTATTGATCTCTCTGACCTGGGCTTTTTCTGCAATGCATGATGAGTGCGGATTCTTTTCGCCTTGAGGTCTTGCTACCGCCCGAATGGTGTCGTTAACCTCACGCCACACGCTCCAGGGCAGCTCCGGGGTTGATCCGGCGTCTGGGCGCCCTGCGAAACACATCCGGCCATGCAACGGGCCGATTCTGTGAAGGTGATCTATGTCAGCATCGGGCAGGACCAGGAGGGCGGCCGTTCCGCTCGCCCGGCGCCGGTTCCTCGCCGGGGTGGCCGCCGGTGCGGCCGCCCTGACGGCGGGAGGCTGCGCGCGGGGAACGAGTACGTCCGCGCAGCCGGGAACCACCAGCATCTCCAACGACAACGCCACCTGGGACGACGGTTACCGCGCGGCCGGCCACGAGCTGAAGAAGATCACCGGCTACGCACTCCGGCCGCTGTCGAACCCGTCCGTGACCTCGTACCAGCAGGTCGTCCAGATGACCCTGCAGACCTCGAAGGCCTCAGACCTCGTCAAGTGGGCATCCGGATACCAGCTCAAACGGCTGGCACGCGCCGGCGGACTCACCGACCTGAGTCCCGTCTGGCAGCGGTACGCGGCAAAGGGTTGGGTGCGCGGGACGTCGCGGGAGGCCGTCTCCTACCGCGGCAAGGCGTACGGGATCCCGCTGTACGAGTCGTACTACGTGCTCTTCTACAGCAAGCCGGTCTTCGCGAAGCTGGGGCTGTCCGCCCCGAGCAGCTGGGACGGACTGCTGCACTGCGCGGAAGTCCTCAAACGCAACAAGGTCACACCGTTCCTCGCCAGTCAGGTGGGCGGCTGGCCGGCGATCGAGTGGTTCCAGGAACTGGTGAGCAAGGTCGACCCGCACTTCTACCAGCGGCTGGTGGCCGGACAGGCCTCCTACACCGACGCTCCGGCCCGCCAGGCGATGGACATCTGGCACGACTTCATGCGCAAGGGGTGGATGACGTCTCCCGACTTCGACCAGGCGCGCGGCCCCGGAGCGCTGAAGGAGGGCACGGTGGGGATGTTCCTGCACGGCACCTGGCAGGCGTCCGGCATGTCGGCGGCGGGCATGGAACCGGGCACCGAGTACGGCGCCTTCATTCTTCCCACCGTGCGCGCCGCGACCCCGAAGAGCGTCATCGCGGAGTCCGGCGTCTTCGTGGTTCCCGGCCGGGCCTCGTCGCACGACGCCGCGATGGCCAACGTCGCGGCCTGGCTCGACCCGTCCGTCCAGCGCGTGTGGAGCGACTTCCTGCAGGACAGCTCCGCCAACCCGAAGGTGCGTTCCAGCAACCCGGTGGTGGCCGGTCTCCAACGGGACGTCGCCCGCAACCACCGGCTGGCGCTGGTCCGCTACTGGGAGTCCGGCCCGCCCAGCCTCATCCAGGGCAACACCAACGACCTCGGCGGATTCATGGCCGGGCAGACCTCACCGGCCACCACGCTGCGCCGGATGCAGGAACGCGCGGGCGACGAATGGGCGGCCTGGAAGCGAGACGAGGCATGAGCACTTACACGACCGGCCGGCGCCCACCTGGCACGACCGGCACCCCGCCGGCACCCCGGCGCACGACGCCGCGCAGCCCCCGGGAGCACACCCGGGCCACGGTGCGCCAGCGTCTGACGGCCGGCGGCTTCATGGCCCCCGCGGTCCTCCTGGTCACGCTCTTCCTCCTCGCCCCGTTCGTGTGGACCGTCTACCGCAGCTTCTTCAGCGACACACGGACCGCCCCGTTCAGCTGGTTCGAGAACTACTCGCTGTTCGCCTCCGACCCGGCCCTTTCCCGCTCCATCCAGAACACACTGATGTGGGTGGTGGGCACGGTCGCGCTCCCCTTCGTACTCGGGCTCGCCATCGCCTGCATGACCAACTCCGGCCGCTTCTCCCGCCTCGCGCGGCTGTGCGTCGTGCTGCCCTACGCGCTGTCGGGGTCCGCGGTGGCGGTGGTGTGGAACTTCATGCTCACCACCGACGGAGCCGTCAACCAGGTGCTGACCGGCGTCGGACTCGACTCACTGGCCCAGGGATGGCTGCTGACCTGGCCCGGCAACACCGTCGTGATGATCGTCGCCAACGCCTGGCAGGCCACCGGGGTCGCCGTCATCCTCTTCCTCGTCGGGCTGCAGTCCATCCCGCCCGAAACCCTGGAGGCCGGCTCCCTGGACGGAGCGAGCGGATGGCAGCAGTTCCGCCACATCGTCCTGCCCCAGCTCCGCCCGGTGTCGATCATCGTGATCGGCATGAGCCTGGTCAACGGCCTCAAGTCCTTCGACCTGATCTGGGTGCTCACCCAGGGCGGCCCCGGACGGGCCACCGAGACGCTGGCCGTCTCCATGTACAACGAGACCTTCCTGGAACTGCGGCCCGGCGCCGGAGCGGCGATCGCGGTCGTCCTCACCGTGATCGTGCTGGCCGCCTCCTGGCTGTACCTGCGCCGCCAGCTCGACGTGAAAGGCGTGTGACGATGTCCCTCGGCCGAGTCCTGCGCAACGCCGCCATCGGAGTACTGGCCGTACTGTGGCTGGTCCCCACCTGGCTCCTCGTCGTCAACGCACTGGTACCCGCGGCAAATTACTCCGGGAGCCCGCACTGGCTGCCCGAGGACTTCGGGCTCTTCGACAACATGTCCCAGGCCTGGGACAAGGCCCACCTCGGCCCGGCCCTCGGCAACAGCCTCCTGTACTCCGTGGTCAGCGCCGTTGCCGCCGCGGTGCTCGCCGGCTTCGCCGCCTTCGCGACGATCGTCATGCCCGTCAAGCGGCAGGCCCTGTGGTTCTGGGTCATCTACTCCGGCACGCTGCTGCCTCTCCAGGTCTTCATCAGGCCCTTGTTCCTGTCGTACGCCCACACGTCGCTGTACGACACCCAGCTCGGTCTCGTGCTGATCTACACGGCGATCGCCGTCCCGTTCGCCTTCTTCGTCATGCGCAACTACACGCTGACGCTGCCGCGGGAGGTCGTGGAGGCCGCACGTATGGACGGCGCGTCCTGGTGGCGGGTGTTCTGGCAGATCCACGTGCCGCTGACCCGCTCCGCGATGATCGCCGTGTTCGTGTTCCAGTTCGTCGCCGTCTGGAACGACCTGATGTTCGGCATCACCATGGCCACGAGCCGCAACATCCGGCCCGTCATGGCCGCGCTCGCCGACCTGCAGGGCAACTACTCCAACGTCGGACCGCCCGTCGTCCTGGCCGGCGCCCTCCTGGTCTCGCTGCCCACCGTGGTGCTGTTCTTCGCCGCCCAGCGCTTCTTCGTCAGCAGCCTCAAGATCCACCGCTGAACGCCCAGGACGCACCGCTGCAGCCCGGGACCCGCCGTCGAGCCCCGCACGCCCTCGCCTCCTTCCTCATCGCCGCGAAGGGAAACACCATGCTCCGATCGCTGCTCACCCGCGCCACCGCCCCCGTCGTCTGCGCCGGACTGCTCTGGACGGCCGCCCCCGCCCACGCCCAGACCCCCGAACGGGCACGCCCCGTCTCCTCCCACGAATGGGCCGACCGCGCCACCGCCGGCTACCGCGCGCTGCAGAAGCACCTGTACGAAGGCGCCGGCCACCACGGCCTGTACCTGGAGCACACACCCCGCCAGGCGGCGGACCCGGAACACTCCTACCTGTGGCCGTTCCGCGAGGCCGCTCAGGCAGCCGTCGACATGCAGGCACTGCCGCACACCGGGGCCGCATACCGGCGCGACGCGGCCGAACGCTTCGACACGGCCGAGCTCTACCACACCTTTGGCGAGCGTCCGGGCTACGAGTCCTACCTCCCCGCACCCCTGGGCACGGGCGGCGACGTGTACTACGACGACAACGCCGTGGTCGCCCTCACCCAGCTCGACCAGTACGAGGCCACCGGAGACGAACGCTTCCTGAAGCGCGCCGAGAACGTCGTTCCCGTCGTCTCACGGGCCTGGGACGGCGACCCCGGCAAGGCGTGCCCCGGCGGCATGGACTGGTACGACTCGCCGAACAACAACATCCGGGCCACCAACGTCACCGCCCTGTCCGCCCAACTCGCCGCCCGCCTCTACGAGCACACCCGTGACCGCGCCTACCTCGACAAGGCGGAGCAGTGGTACGGCTGGGTCTACTCGTGCATGCGCAAGGCGCCCGGTCTGTACGCCAACGACCGCGGCGACGACGGCAGCACCAACGAGACGCTGTGGACGTACAACTCGGGCGCCATGATCGGCACCGCCACCGCCCTCTACCGGGGCACCGGGAACGCCGGGTACCTGGAGAAGGCGGTGGAGGACGCCCGCGGTTCCCTGGCGTACTGGAAGACGGGCGACCGCCTGCACGACCAGCCGGCCGTCTTCAACGCCTTCTACCTCAAGGACCTCCTCGACCTGGACGCCGTCCGCCCCGACCCCGCCCGGCTGGAGGTGATGAGCGCGTACGCCGACGGCACGTACCGCACCAACCGGGACCCCTCCACCGGCCTCTTCCGCTTCCAGCCCTCCAACGGAGGCGACTACGACCCCGCGGCCCCGGCCGCGACCCTCAACCAGTCGGCCATGGTCCAGATCTTCGCCACCCTCGCCCACGCCACGGACCAGCACCGCCGGCCCTCCTGACGCGGTCCACCGCACCATCCCGCCCTCGACACCGAAGGACCTCACGCACCATGCCCAAGCCACCGCTGACCCGGCCGTCCTGGTGGGACTCCGACATCGCCCGCGACATCCTGAAGGAACGCGTGGCCACCACCGCGGACCTCGGCGGCCTGCACGTGCGGATGTCGGGAGAGCCTCTGCTGCGCAGTGACGGAAGGGGCGGACTGCTGCAGTCCATCCGGCTGCGGGTGTTCCGTCCCGGCGACGCCGCCGGGCACCCTCGCGTCACCAGGGCCCGCGTCACCACCGGCGGCGGCTCCCCCGTCCACTGCGAGGTCGTACCGGGCCCGGACGGCGACACCCGCCTCCTGGTCCCGGAGGTGGACGCGCCCACTCCCTTGCTGATCGAGCTTCCCGAGCTCGAAGAGGGCGCCCGGCTCACCTTCGAGGCGCGACCGCAGCGGCACTGGACGCTGCACCTGGTGCAGCACTCCCACCTGGACATCGGCTACACCGACCCGCAGGGCCGGGTGATGGCCGAGAGCCGCGCCTACCTCGACTCCCTCCTCGAACTGTGCCGGGACACCGACGACTGGCCGGACCCGGCGCGGTTCCGCTGGGCCGTCGAAGGATTCCACTCCTTCCAGGACTGGCGCGCCAACCGCCCCCGGCGCCAAGTCGAGACGTTCCTCGACCGCGTGCGCGAGGGACGCGTCGAGCTCACCGCCATGCCGTTCAACCTCCACACCGAGACCTGCTCGACCGACGAACTGCACGAACTGCTGCGCCCGGTGACCGAGCTGCGCCACCGGCACGGCGTCGACATCACCACCGCCATGCAGACGGACGTGCCCGGCCAGGTGGTGGGCCTGCCCGACGTCCTGGCCGACAACGGCATCCGCTACCTGTCCGTGGCCCACAACTGGGCCGGACGCGCCGTGCCCCACCTCGTCGGCGGGGAGCATCTTCCCCGCCTGTTCCGCTGGCAGGCGCCCAGCGGAAACAGCGTCCTGGTCTGGCGGACCGACACCCCGCACGGGCTGGCCTACATGGAGGGCTCGATCCTCGGCTTCGACGAGTCCTACGACCACGTCGACGACCTGCTGCCCGCCTATCTCAGCGCCCTCGCCCGATTCCCCTACCCTCACCAGGGACGCGGCATCCCGGGCTTCCCCGCCCTCGACCTGCCCGACACCGCCGACCCCTACCCCTTCGACGTCCTGCACCTGCGGGTGCTGGGCAAGTTCGCCGACAACGGCCCCCCGCGCCGCATCATCTCCGACACGGTGCGCCGCTGGAACGAGCAGTGGGCGTACCCGCAGCTGCGCGCCTCCCGCAACCAGGACTTCTTCGAGGACGCCGAGAAACGCGTCGGCGACCGTCTGGAGACCTACCGGGGCGACTGGAGCGACTGGTGGGTCGACGGCGTCGGCGCCGGCGCCGTTCCCCTGGCCGCCACCCGACGCGGGCAGGCCGCCCTCTCCGAGGCACAGACCGTGGCCGGGTACGCCCACCTCATGGGCGTACCCGGCAGCACCGCCGTCACCGCCGGCGCACCGGACGTCTACCGGTCCGCGTCCCTGTTCAACGAACACACCTGGGGTGCCGGCGACCCCTGGACCCACGGGGACCACGGCCACGGATCCGGCGAGAAGCAGTGGCACTGGAAGTACTCCCAGGCCATGCGCGCGCACGACGACGCCGAGACACTCCTCGACGCCGCCTCCGCGCTGCTCGGCGAAGCCCTCGCTCCCGCCGACGACGCGACGGCGTCCTTCTACGCCGTGAACACGTGCAGCTGGCCGCGGAGTGAAACCGTCCGGCTCTTCCTGCCGGAGAGCACGGTGGCGCTCGGCGTGCGCGTCCAGGTCGTCGACGCCCGCACCGGCACACCCCTGTCGTTCGCGGAGGAGGCCCAGACCAACGAGCGACACCGCGCGGCGGGCCGCTTCCTGCACGTACCCGTCACGGACGTGCCCGCCTGCGGAGCCGTGCGTCTGGACATCGTCACGGCCGCCGAGTCCTCGGCGCGGGGCGGGGAGACGGCGCGGCCGGCCGCCGACGACACCGTCCTGGAGAACGATCACCTGCGCGTGACCGTGGACCTGCGCGAGGCGTGCATCTCCTCCATCGTCGACAAGGCCACCGGCCGCGAGATGGTCCGCCAGGACGCGGCCGTCGGCTTCAACGGCTACGTCTACGACGAGTACGCCACGGCCGGCGCGTTCAACCACCAGTCGAGCAAGACCGTGGCCGACGACTCGATGCACCTGCTCACCTCGCGCAGCACCGCCCCGCCCGCGGCCCTCGTCGAGCGCACCACGGACCCCACCGGGCAGACCGTCGTCTACGAGTGCGCCCCGGCCGGCACCCGTCGCCTCCGGGTACGCGTGCACCTTCCGCACCACGCGGCCCGCGTCGACCTGGAGAACCGCATCGACAAGAACGCCACCCTGACCAAGGAGAGCGCCTTCTTCGCCTTCCCCTTCGCCCTGCACGATCCCGCCGTGCACACGGAAGCCACGGGCGGAGTCCTGGGCGGCGACCGGGAGACCGTACCGGGCTCGGCGGCCCACATGCGCGCCGTTCGCCGCTGGATCAGTCTGAGCGACGGCACCCGCCACGCCGCACTGGCGACGGCCGACGCCCCGCTCGTGCAACTCGGCGGGATCGCGATCCCCTACGCCCCCTATCCGCAGTCGCTGCCACGGCGGGAACCGGCGACGGTCTTCTCCTGGGTGCACAACAACATCTGGGACACGAACTTCCCGGCCCAGCAGGCGTTCGACCACGTCTTCCGCTACAGCGTCGCGTTCAGTACCGCCGCGGAGGGCGACGCGACGCACGCCGACGAGCTCGGCGTGCGAACCGCCGCCATCACCGGCCACCCCCTCGTGCCGGTACGGGCCCGCGCCGCCGATGCCGATGCCCCCGCCCAGACCCGGTTCCTGACCCTGGACGACCCCCGGGTACGACTGGTCGGGGTGACCGTCCCCGAGAGCGGCACTCTCATGGTGCGCCTGCAGTCGGTCGCCGACGCCCCCCTCACCTGCCGCCTGCGCACCCCCTTCGCGCTGGCGCGCGCCGTCCGGACCAACTACCTGGGCTTCGCCACACGCGACATCGCACCGGAACCCGACCGCGCCGTCCCCGTCGACGTGCCCGCCCTCGGCACGGCGGCCGTCGTTCTCCACCTGCGCCCCTCCGGCGCCGGAAGCACGGACGGTCCGTCCACCCGGACGGACGAGTGACCGCACGCCGCTCGGGCCGGCCCCGGGACGTGACGACCGCCGGCCCCGGCCGAACGCTCAGGGCCGGTGCGCGTCGCCCCGGACGGTTGCGGATGAACGAGGGTGCGTCGGCCATCGCCTGTGGGAAGGCCGGCCCGGGCCCCTCCCCTGGGGGGGGGTCAGTGCACGTTCACAGGATCACGGCATGTCTGATGCCTTCTCCATCTTGTGGACCCACCACGTGTGCGGGACGAGGTGTACGCCTTGCATGTCAACCGCCGTGAGGTGTTCGTGCTCAGCCGGATGCGGGTGATCGACCGTGAGCGGCGTGGCTGCTGCGGGACGGCTCCCGCAACGTGGGAGGACCCTCCGTGCCCCGGGCACGACGACGGGTCGATGCCCGGCGCCTGGGGCTGCGGCGCCGAGCCGGTGCACGTGGACGCCACACCCGTACGCTTCGGCACCCCCGTCCCCGGCGAACTGCTGGCCAGACTCACCTGGCGCAACCGCCGGGGCCGGACCCGCCGGCTGAAGCACGTGGTGGACGGCCGTCTCGAGAACTCGGTCAGCCTCCAGGGCTTCTACCGTCTGACACCCGAGTCGGCCGCAGAGCCGGCGGAGGTCACCGCGGGTGCCGTTTCCAGCCGCTGACAGACAACCCGCGGCACTGGAACACCCCTGCGACGACCACCGCAGCCGGCGTTCCACGGTGATGTCCGAACCGGTCGGAACGCCGGTGTCCGATGGGGTCTCGGCGATCACTGCCGCGCATGGGGAGTCCGCGACGAAGGGGCGTCGGACGAACATCGCGTTGTGGCAGGCACTCGCCAGCCGGATTCTCCCGTATGTGCCCGAGCCGCGCAAGCGGGTGCTCCCCGCCACGCCGCCGGAGGTTCTGGCGCCGGCGGCCGCGCTGAAGCGGGAGAGTCCGGGCCGCACGGCGGGGCACGGTGCAGGGCCGACCGCTGACCGCCCTGGCTCCATGGGTGTGGCGGGCGATCGGTCTCGAAGTCAACGGACAGGGGTCGGGAAGGACTTGTCGCCGAAGAGGATCCGGCCCGCCGCGGCCCGGCCGACCGGTGTGCGAAGCAGTGTGAAAGCCGCTTGGGCCATGGTGGGGGTGCGCACCTGGGCCAGTCCCCTGCGCAGGGTCAGCCGGCCTCGGAAAGCGGCGCGCAGAGCGGCTCCGTCGTAGGCGGACAGCGAGTCCGGCCGCTTGGTGCGCAGCGCGTGGTCCAGAACTTCGGCCGCGAACTCCGACAACCGCAGACAGGGATCCAGGCCGCCGGCGGTGAGCGGGGAGACCGCGCCGGCCGCGTCACCCACCAGAAGGCCGACGGCGCAGCCGATCCGGCGCAGTACGCCCCCGACGGGAATCGGGCCGCCGCGCCGCTCCACCGCTTCCGGACGGTCCACGCCGGACAACCCGGGCGCTGACGCGCTGAACCGCTGCAGTGCTCCGCGAAGTCCGTCCGGGAAACGGTCCGCATAGCCTGCGACGCCCACGTGCGCGTGCCGTCCGTCATTGACCACCCACGCCAGGTAGCCGGGAGCGAGCGAGGGGTCGAGCACGCAGTGGAAGGTCGGAGGCTCGTCGCGGCCGGCAAGCTCGAAGACCTCTTCGGCTCCGACCAGCAGGTGGTGGTTGCGGTCGAGGGCGAGGTCGCGGGCGACGCTGGAGCGGGCTCCGTCGGCACCGACGACGAACCGCGCCCGGACCGCCGTAGGCCCGTCGCGGCCCAGGAGGCGGAACGTGTCGCCCTGCCGTCCGGCGTAGCGCGTGCCCAGGGCGATCCGCACGCCGGCGGCCGTCGCGGTGGCCGCCGTCGCCGTGTACAGAGGCGCCATGTCTCCTACGCGGTACTCGTCGCGGCTGCTGACCAGGGATACCGGGCGGCGCAGATCGGGCGGGTAGAGGACGACCCGACGAATCGGTGGGCCGAGGTGCTCGGGAGGCAGCGGGAAGTCGTCGAGCGTCTTCCGCACGAAGATCCCCGTGGTGCGGACCGCGCCGGCGAGACTGGTTCGCCGGTCGACCAGGAGGACGTCGTGGCCCTGCCGTGCGAGGAGTGTGGCGGTGTGGAGGCCGGCCAGCCCGGCGCCGACGACCAGGACGTCGGTACGGGCGGTGGGCCCGAGGCGGTCGGTGCCGGTCGGTGTCGTCACAGGTGACGCCCCGCGGCCGTGGCCTCGTGCGCCGCGCTTTCGGCCTCCCAGCGCAGTAGGTCTCCGGGCTGGCAGTCCAGGACCTCGCAGAGCGCGGCAAGGGTGGTGAACCGGACCGCCTTGGCGCGGCCGTTCTTGAGAACCGCCAGGTTGGCGGGGGTGATGCCGACGCGTTCGGCGAGTTCGCCCACGGACATCTTGCGCCTGGCCAGCATCACGTCGATGTCGACGACGATCGGCATCAGATCACCTCGGCCAGCTCGGCCTGCATCCGGGTCGCCTCGACCTCGCGGGCGACCGCCTGGGCGAGCAGCATCCGCAGCACGAGCACGATCAGGGCGACCGCGAAGACCGCCAGGGAGACACCGCCGAGCAGCAGGACGACGCCCGGGGCCACCGCCTCGCCCGGCGCCAGAACGACGCCCAGTGCGAAGACCAGGAGCGCCGCAGCGGTGAAAGCGCCGATCACGCCATGCACGTACCGGAAGGCGCCGTCCGAGAACACGTTCCCGCGTCGCACCATGTTCACCAGCCGCCACACGCAGACCAGGACGGTCTGGGCCGTGCCGATGCCCAGGACCACGATCAGCAGGACCGGAACGCGCCGGTCCGCGAGCACACTGCCCTCCATGTCGTCGGCCAGCAGCGCGACCATCACGGTCTGCACGAACAGCGAACCGGCGAGCAGTGCCACGAGCACGGCACGCAGAGCCAGCACGGTGATCTTTCCCATCACTTCCCCTTCGATCGAAACACAGTGGGAATCTATCGATATTCGATAGGAGGGGCAAGGTGGTGGCCAGCGTCCGGGCCGGACAGCGGGTTCAACTGGAGCCGCGCTGGCCGGCGTCCGGGCTGCTGGGGGCCGGTGGAACGATCGCCGCAAGGTGATCGACAGGATCTTGTTCCGGGTCCGAACGGGCATCCCGTGGCGGGACCCCCCGAGCGCGTCGGTGCGGAGAGGCTCTCGTCACCAGCCTTGACGTGCCCGCCGATGGCGCGCCCCCGGCCCGCCGATTCCCGGTCCGTCCCTGATCCGCCTGACACTCCGAGATGAACGTCGCGGTGTGCCGTTGCTGCCGTGATCGTTCCGTTGGTCAGGCCCTGGTGACCGCATCCGGCTGCGGGGCAGGGCTGTCGGTCGCTCGGCCCGGCGTGTGGGCGGCGTGTCGGGCGGGCGCGAGGGCCGCGGCGAGTGCGGCGCCGACGAGGAACAGGGTCAGCACCGAGAAGCCGTGGGTGTAGCCGGAGGCGTAGGGCAGGCCGTTGTGCGCGAGGCGGCTGGTGACGAGCAGGCTCATGACGGCGGTTCCGATGGCACCGCCGATGGAGCGGAGGTTGGCGTTCATGCCCGTCGCGGCGCCGGCCTGCTCGGCGGGCACGCTGCTGACGATGAGGTTGGCCATGGACGCGAAAGCCAGGCCGACACCGAGCCCGAAGACTCCCGCTGCGACGGCGATCTGCCACTGCTCGTCATGCAACAGGGCGAGGAGGGCGCACGCGAGTGCGGCGAGGCCCGAACCGGCGATCAGCAGGTGCTTGGCGCCGAGCCGTGGCTCCAGGCGGCCGCTGAGGACACCGGCGACGAACATGGCGATCAGCATGGGCAGTATGAGCAGCCCGGATGCGGTGACGTTCGCCCCGAAGCCGTATCCGGCCGACCTCGGCGTCTGCACGAAGCCCGGCAGGAAGGCCCAGACGGAGGAGAGGCCGGCGCCGAACAGCAGAGCGGCCGTGTTCGTGGTCCACACCGGCCGCGTGCGCAGAACGCGCAGGTCGATCAGAGGGCTGGGGCTGCGTGACTCGGTGCGCAGCCACAGGGCGAAGAGGACGACGGCCGCGGCGAACAGCGAGATCACGGAGGCGGAGTTCCAGCCCCACCGGCTGCCCTGGCTGACCGGCAGGAGCAGTGCCACCAGCCAGCCGGACAGCAGCAGCGCGCCGACCCAGTTGACGCGTCCCTGCGCACGGTGAGGCGATTCGGGGATGTGGCGCGCGGCTATGAGGGCGGTGACGGCGACGATGGCGACGGGGATCCAGAACAGCCAGCGGTAGTCGAGCGCGGCCACGATGGGCCCGGCGGCGACGATGCCGACGCCGCCGCCGGCGGCGATGACGGCGGACAGATTGCTGATGCTGCGGCTGACCTGGCCGGCCTCGAACTGGTCACGGATGATGCCGAACGAGAGCGGGAACACCGCTCCGCCGATGCCCTGGACGACACGGGCGACGATCAGAACGCCGATGGTGGGTGCCAGCGCCGCGAGCAGGCACCCTGCGAGCACTGCCACCAGGACGGCGACGAGCGTGCGCGTCTTGCCGAGCAGATCGCCGACGCGGCCGAGGATCGGGGTGAACACCGAGGCGGACAGCAGATATGCCGTCATCACCCAGGTGGTGGCGGGCTGAGAGGTGTGCAGGGCGTGCTGGATCGTCGGCAACGCCGGCGCGATGAGCGACTGCAGCATCGAGAACACGCCCGCACCACTGGCGAGGACCGCGAAGGTGAGGCGGGGCGACTTGCTGGGCATGGGATGACTCTCCGGGGAACGGAAGGATGGCCAAGGGCGCCGGGACCAGTCGCCCGCCGCGATGTGGACGGCTGTGGATTGAACGGCCTGGCCGGATTCGTGCGGGCCGACATCTCATGGGCGGGACCGAAGGTCTACCGCCGGTGTGTGAACGCGGTCGGCCGGATGGGGGCCGGACGGGCCGGGCCCGTGCCGGGGGTGGGCCGTTTCGCGGGCGGGCCCGTCCGGCGCGGAGCGCCGGCCGCAGGAGCTGTGCTTGTGTCGCAGGGCGTGCGACTACCGGTTGCGGGTGATCGTCTTGTGCTCGACGTAGCCGGTCAGACCGACCTTGCCGTATTCACGGCCGATGCCGCTCGCCTTGTAGCCGCCGAACGGACCGTCGAAGCTCATCGGGGAGCCGTTCAGGGTGACCGTGCCGGTGCGCAGCCGGCGGGCGACGGCAAGGGCCCGCTCAGGGTCGCTGGTCCAGATGCCGCCGGACAGGCCGTAGGCGGAGTCGTTGGCTATGCGGACGGCGTCGTCCTCGTCGTCGTAGGCGATGACGGACAGGACCGGGCCGAAGATCTCCTCCTGAGCGATGCGCATGGAGTTGTCGACGTCGGCGAAGACGGTCGGGGTGACGTAGTTGCCCTTCTCCAGGCCTTCGGGGATCTGCGGTCCGCCGGTGACCAGGCGGGCACCCTCCGCCATGCCGACGTGTATGTAGTCGATGACGCGCTGCTGCTGGTCGGGGCGGATCATCGGGCCGATGAAGGTGTCGGGGGCCGACGGGTCGCCGACCTTCAGCGATTCGACCATGGTCTTGATCGCGTTGACGACCTCCTCGTAACGGCTGCGCGGGGCCAGGATGCGGCTCTGGAGGATGCATGCCTCGCCGTTGTTCGCCAAGGAGCCGAAGCGCAGGCCCTGGACGGCGGCGTCCAGGTCGGCATCGTCGAGGATGAGGGCGGCGGACTTGCCGCCCAGCTCCAGACCGACCCGCTTGAGGTGCTCGCCCGCGATGGAGGCGATGCGCCGGCCGGCGCGGGTGGAGCCGGTGAAGGAGATCTTGTCTACGTCAGGGTGCGAGACGAGGTACTCGCTGGTCTCGCGGTCGGCGGGAAGGATGCTGAGCACGCCCGGGGGAAGCCCGGCCTCGTGCCACAGGTCCGCCATCAGCATCATGCTGAGAGAGTTCTCCGGGGAGACCTTCAGGACGACGGTGTTCCCGGCCAGCAGGGCCGGCACCAGCTTGGCGGTGGCTGCGGAGAACGGCGAGTTCCACGGGATGACGGCGGCGACCACGCCGATCGCCTCCCGTCGGACGATGGTGTCGAAGGACACCGACGGGTCGGACGGCTCGATGATCTCCTCCCAGCCGAACTCCTCGGCCGCCTTCAGGTACGCCTTCACCTGGCGGGTCAGGAAGGGCTGGCCGGCCTTGGTGAACCAGCCGGCCGAACCGTTCTCGACGGAGATGGCCCGGGCGACCTCGTCGGCGTGGGCGGCACGCAGGGCGTCGTAGCGCCGGACGATCTCCTGTCGTTCCTCGGGGCTGGTGCGCGGCCAGAGCCCGTCGTCGAAGGCCGCGCGGGCCGCGGCCACGGCGGCGTCGACGTCGGCGGGTGCGGCCTGCGCGGCGCTGCCCAGCAGGGACTGGTCGTGCGGGGAAAGGATGTCGATCCGCAGATTCGGGTCGCTGGGGGCGACCCATGCGCCGCCGATGTAGAGCTTGTCGCGAACAGTCATGTCTTCACGGTTCCTATCGTGCGAAACGGGGGGAGAGGGCTTTGCGACCGCTGTCAGTCGCTCAGAGCGCTCGGCCCGCAAGGAGGTCAGCGATTCCGGCCTTCGAAAAGGCGCTACGACTCTGTCGTCGGCGTTCAGTGACGCCAGAACCAGTACCTTGCTCAGCCCTTGTGAGCCGCGGTGATCGGCCAAGTCCGTGACACAGCGCATCCCTCTGCTCGTGCGCCGGCTCGTCGTTCTCCCGGCGCTCCAGCGCGGCTTGCAACTTCATAGTAGAGGAAATTTTGGTTACTGCAACATATATGTGGCAGTTAATGTGTGTGTTGCCACTCACACGTTGAGTATCACATCGAGAGTGACTACTGGAAGTAGAATCTCCAGACCATGAGAGCTGACGCCGCACGCAACCTCACCGCTGTGCTCCAGGCCGGAGCCCAGTTGCTGGCCGAGGACCCGGGCACCTCGATGGCGGCCATCGCCGCCGCCGCAGGAGTGGACCGGACCACCGTCCACCGCCGCTTCGCCAGCCGCGAGGCGCTGCTCAGCGCCGTCTTCCAGGCCAAACTCGACTCCGCCGAACAGGTCCTGGACGAGGCACGCCTCACAGAGGCCCCCGTTCCGGTCGCCCTCCACCGCTACCTGGAAGGGATCATCCCCGTCAGTCGTCAGTGGCCTGTCGACACACGCCACATGATGCAGAAGGACCCCGAGGCCAGCCTCCGTCGCCAGGAGCAGAGCGCCCGGCTCGACGCCTTCGTCCGCCGGACCATCGACGAGGGCTACCTGCGCGCCGGCACCGACGCGGCCTGGGCGCGGGCGGTCCTCGACGGACTCGTCGACACGGCCGCCCACAAGTTCCCCGCCATGGATCCCCCCCGCGCCGCCGACCTCGTCGCCGGCACTTTCCTCAGCGGCCTCGGTGCCACCTGACGACCGACCGGCGGCCCAGGCCCGCGGCGAGCAGGAATGGGGGCAGGGCACCGACGTGGTGGTCTGCCCGGGCCCAGGACGATGATGGCGTCGTCCTGGGGCCAGGCGCCGCCCCGGTGGCAGGGCATCGCCCTGACCTCGGTCGGACCGCGCCCTTGTCGCTTCAGGTGACCTTCGCCAGACGGCTTGGCACCCCTGAATCCCGATGGCGGTGCCGGCCCGGCTACTGTGCTGCTCCTCGATCCGCTGTGCCGGCGAACGCGCGCGGGAGCGGCGCGAGTCGGCGGGCAGCGGACGGTTACGAACGTACGCATCAAGGGTGATGGTCACTCGTGTGGCCGGTCACGCCCCTTCCGCACTGTCACAATTCCTGCACGTAAGGCTCCGACGGGGCATGGGTGCGGTCGGGCGTGTGGGTGGGGCGGAGCGGAATGACCGAGCGCTGTGCGGCCGATCGTGCCGCGCCGGACGAGCTGGGGCCGGATGTGCGGGACCACGCCGTCCCGGCGCCGCGTGCGGCGGCGGGGGAGCGGCCCGGAGGGCGCCAGCACGGTGACGCCCTCCACCGGGATCCACGGGACGGTGGGCCCGCACGTGCCGTGCCCAGGCACGTGGCCTGCGTCATGGACGGGAACGGCCGCTGGGCGCAGCGGCGTTCCCTCCCCCGCACGGCGGGGCACCAGGCTGCCGAGACCGCCGTCATCGACATCATCGAGGCGGCTCGCGCCGCCGGTGTCGAGTGGCTCAGCCTGTACGCCTTCTCCACCGAGAACTGGAACCGCCCCGGTCCCGAGGTGGAATTCCTGATGCGTTTGGTACGCCGGGTCGTGCGCAAGCACGCGCCGCTGCTGCTCGCCCGCGGCATCCGCTGCCGCTTCCTCGGAGTCACAGATCCGCGTGTCCCCCACGCACTGGCCCGGGACTTCGACGACCTGACGACACTGACCGCCGACAACCGGGGGATGACGCTGACCGTCGCCTTCGACCACGGAGGGCGCCGGGACATCGTCGAGGCCGCGAGATCGCTGATCCTCAGTGGGACGCCCGCCGACGAAGTGACCGAGCGGCTCTTCGCGGATCACCTGCCGTACCCCGACACACCCGATGTGGACCTGGTGATCCGCACCTCGGGCGAACAGCGCATCTCGAACTTCATGCTCTGGCAGGTCGCCTACGCCGAGTGGGTCTTCCCCGAAGCGCTCTGGCCGGACTTCAGAGCCTCTGACTTCCTCGCCTGCCTGCACACCTACCGGTGTCGCGACCGCCGCTTCGGCGGCGTGCCGCCTCGGACGAACGGAGACCGCTCATGACCACCGCCACCACGGGCATGACCGACGAGACGCCCTTGTTCGGCCCGGAATCACAGTTCAGTGCCTTCTTCGACGACCCGCGCTGGGCGCTGGCCATGATTCGCGCCACCGTGCTGGAAGCGGCTCATCCGCAGATCGGCGCCGCCCTCGTCGACAACTCCACCTTCGTCGCCCACCCTTGGCGCCGACTGCGCAACACGTTCCTCAGCATGCGCCGCATGTTCGGCGCCGACAGCTCGGTGCGCGAAAGGGAGGCAGCCCGGCTCAACCGGCTGCACGCCCGGATGAGCGGCTCCGATTCCCGCGGCCGCGCCTACGACGCGATGGACCGGGCGACCCGGGCCTGGGTCGTCGCCACGCTCTTCGAGAGCGCGGTCACGATGTGCCGGCTGAGCGGTCAGCCGCTCGGCCAGGACATCATGGAGCGGATGTACGCCGAGTACCGCGCGTTCCTTGCCGCGCTCGACGGTGACGCCGCAGAACTCCCCGAAGACCTCAACGACTTCTGGCAGTACTTCGACCGGGTCGTCGAGAACGAGCTGGAGAACACCGAAGCGGCCCGTGTCATTCTCTACCGGCTCTTCGACCACCTGCCGGCGCCCGCGCTGCTCGACGGCGCACCGGCACTGTGGGCGGCGGGCCGGGCCGTCGCCGGCCCGCTCCTGGGCGCGATCACCGTCGCCTCGCTTCCTGAGCCGTACCGGCGCAGGGCCGGCCTGCCCGAGATGCCCGGCGCCTCGACCCTGATGCAGGGTGCCTACCTCGCCGCCGGGCTGGCCCGCTTCCTGCCGGCGGGCTGGATCAACGCCGAAAGCATCATCGAAACTCTCTCCCTCTCACCCGACAGCGACGATCCACGCGCCCGGACGGTGGCCGCCCTGCGCTCTCGCATGAAGCGTGCAGCGGCCCTGCTGCGCCTCCTCACGCCACCGAGCGGCGATCCCGAGCCCGACCGGTCGTCCCCGACGGGCACGGACGAAGGCCGGCGCTCGGCGGAGGACTTCTTCCGGACGGTGTTGGACCAGACCGGCGACGGTCACCTCGACTGGCCCGACCTGGCAGCCATGGCTCGTGAACTCTCCACCCGGCTCGACCTGGACGAACCCGAGGAGACCCGGCTCTACGACGCCTTCGCCGCCTGGTGGCGCGAGCTCCAGGCCGCCCTGGACACGGACGGTGACGGCCGTGTGAGCGCGCAGGAGTACGCCGCCGCAGTCCCCTCCCTCGCCGGACCGGCGCTCATCCGTGTCGCCGAGGTTCTCTTCGAGGTCACCGACAAGGACGGCAGCGGAACCATCGACGCCAACGAGTACCGGGCCCTCTTCCGCACCGCCTTCCACCGCGACCTGACCACCACGGATGGCACTCACGGGCGGAGCGCCTTCGTGGGCGACTTCCTGGCCTTCATGTCGGGCCGCCGCACGAGCAGCCCCTATGATCCCCTCCTCGCCGACGCCTGACCCCGCCGTCCGCGGGATCGTCGTCGCACGCCGACGGCGGCGTCATATGTAACGTTCCGGTGCTTCGGTCGCCGCGGGCACCCGGCCCATGGAACTGCCCTACGCGAGCCTGCACCAACTGTGCGCGCCGTTCCTCGACGAGCTGGACGACCTGCCGGCACCCCAACGGGAAGCCCTCCGCGTGGCGTTCGGCATGGCGGCCCGGCGATCCGCCCGACCGCTTCCTGGTCGGCCTCGCCGGCCCCTGGTCTCCGCCCCCCGGACTTGCTGCGTGCGGGCAAGGACTGGAAGATGCCGGTCCGTCTCGTCGAGGGAGCGAGCGACCGGCTTCCGTTCGTCCTGACCGGCGTCGGCACTGCCCGACCGGTGGGTGTCCGACGGCCCGGCGGAGGGCGCGCCACGCGTTCAAACCGGCGCTCGGCGCACGGGCAGAGCGCTCGACGGCGCTGCTGTGACACCTCGCGCTCTCACACGCTGTTGGGGGACCGGCGGGCGCGGACAGCATCCTTTCAGCACCGCGAGAGAAGGGGCTTGTGATGGCCAGTGAGTTTCAGCGGACCAAGTTGCAGGACATGTTCAACGCCTTCGACGTGAACGGCGACGGCTGCCTGGAGGAGGCGGACTTCGCGGCCCTGACCACCCGGTGGAGCCGGCTGCCCCGGGTGCGGGCGGACGGCGAACTGGCCGCGCGGGTGGAGGACGTGTTGCTCGGATGGTGGCAGCACCTCTCGGAGGCCGTCGACACGGACGACGACGGGCGGATCGACATGGACGACCTCCTCGCCATGGTCGACCGGCTGCCCGCCATGCGGGACGCGGTGGCCGCCACCGCCGACACGGTCTTCGACGCCGTGGACGAGAACGGTGACGGCCGCATCTCGAGGAACGAGCACCAGAGGCTGATCGACGTGTGGCACGGGCAGGGGATCGCGACCGGTGACGTGTTCGACCGTCTCGACCGGGATGCCGACGGTTACCTCAGCCGGTCCGAGTTCGCCGCGCTGTGGATCCAGTTCTGGATCAGTGACGACCCCGCCGAGCCGGGCAACTACGTGTGCGGGCCCGTCGCGGGTCACTCCCTCCGCTGATCCGCGGCCCCGGTCGGCCGGGCGGGCGGCGGGCTGCGGGGCGGCACCGGCCCTCGCGGGTCAGCCGTTCTCCGGAGCGATCAGCCACGCCACGAGGGTGCGCCACCGCTCGGGCCGGTCGGTGTCGCGCGGCCCCACGAGGTAGACCTCCTCGACGAGGTCCTGTGAGCGCAGGTCGTTGCGGGCGGCGAAGGAACCCACGGCGCCGTAGGTCAGGTCGAGGTCGTCGTGCCGTCCCTGATGGGTGGCGACCGCGGCCGTGCGCCTCGGCAGGTGCAGCTCGCGCACCGTGCCCGGCACTTCCGGCGGCAGCGGAGCGTCGAAGGGAACGTAGACGGTGGCGCGGCCATGGCCTTCGGTGAACAGGGTGTGCTCGTACCGGCCGCCAGGTGGGAGGACGGAGCGCTCTCCGGCTGCCGCGTCCAGGTCTCGCATCGCTTCGTCGTACCAGTCGAGGCCGGCTCCCCGCGGTACGTCGAGGGACACGGCCAGGACGCGCCGAGCGGGGAGTTCCTCCAGTGTCACCGCCCGCTCCGCCTCCGGGTCGAGGAGTTCCCGCAGCGCTTCGACGGCCCGCTGGGTGCGGCCGAGCCGGTCCTCGAGCCGGCGGAGGTGGGCCGCGACGACCTGCTGCGCGGTGCCGAAGTCCGGCCCGTCCGCGGACTCGGCGGCGAGAAACCGCCGCAGATCCGCCAGCGGGAGGTCCAGGTCACGGAAGCGCCTGATGGTCAGCGCCGGCCGGATCTGCGCGGGGGAGTAGTAGCGGTAGCCGGTGTCCGGATCGACCTCGGCGGGGACGAGCAGGTCCTGCTCGTGGTACCGGCGGAGCATGCGGATGCTCAGGTGCGTGACGCGGGAGAACTCCCCGATCGTCAGTCTGTCCGCCATGGAGCGCTCCTCCTCGTGGACGGGCCGCCGTCCGGCCGCGCGTGGTCAGGGGGTGATGGTCAGCACGGTGATCTTCCCCCGAACGTCGCGCTCGAAGGCGAAGCGGAGGGTGACCGGGCTGCCGGGGAAGTCCCCGGAGACCTGCGCGACGGCTAGGCAGGCGGCAGGGGTGCCGGTCACCTCCAGCAGGTCGTAGTCGACGTTCGGCGTCTCCTCGCGCCACCGGCGTACTTCCGCGAGTCCTCTCAGGCTGCGCCCGTCGTCGTGCACGGCGGCGTTCTCGTGGAACAGAGCGATGTAGTGCTCGTGGTCGGGGCATGTCGCCGCGGCGACGTACTCCTGGACGAAGGCACGGATGTCCTGCACGGCTGTCTCCCATGTCGTGACGGTGAAGGTTCACACGGTGCGGATGGTGCCGCCGTCGACCACGTGCTCGGATCCGGTGATGCCACTGGCCCGGTCCGAGACCAGGAACGCGATCGTCTCGGCGACCTCTTCGGGCTCCGCCGGCCGTCCCAGCGGGATGCCGCCCAGCACCCGCATCAATTCGCCGAGCGCGGCCTCGCGGGTGATGCCGCCCTCGCTCATCCGGCGTGCCAGCAGGCCCTCGGCGCCGTCGGTGCGAATGAAGCCGGGAGCGACCGAGTTGACCCGGACGCCCGCCGGGGCCACCTCGTTGGCGAGACCCTTGCTGTACGTGGTCAGAGCACTCTTGGCCGCGGCGTAGGCCAGGGTCGAGTGGTGCAGCGGCATCCGGCGCTGGATGGAGGTCACGTGTACGACCGCGCCCGAACCGCGAGCCACCATGCCGGGGACGATCGCGCGGTCGAGCCGGACCGCGGGCAGAAGGTTGAGTGCCAGTTCCTGCGCCCATCGCTCGTCGTCGAGCGCCGCGTATCCACCGGCCGGAGAGCGGGAGCCGCCCACGACATGCACCAGGATGTCCGGCACGCCGACCAGCTCGGCCACGGCCTCGGACGACGCCTTGACGCCTTCGGGTGTGCTCAGGTCGGCGGGCACGAAGACGACGTCGGCCGTCTCCGGAGCCGAGCGGGCGATGGAGACGACCCTCGCCCCCGCCTCCCGCAGCAGCCGTGCCGTCGCCAGCCCGGCTCCCTTGCTGCCACCCGCCACCACGGCGACGCGTTCGTCGAGATCATTTCTGTTCATGTCGGCCAGCGTGGGGCCTCTCCCGGGGGGAGACTCAAGCCGGGCGGCGGCCCGGCTCCGATCCCGTCGAGGCGTCGGCACGGTCCCGGGTTCTGGTCGGGGCGTCAGGTGGGGGACTTCTCTCCGAGCTTCCGGGAGAACGCCGTGGCGGACGCACGCGAGGCCTGCTCCACGATGCTGATGCCGACCTCCTGGGTGCTGCAGCCGTTGAGAAGCACCGCCATCAGATAGACGCGCCCCTCACGCTCTATCCGACCGATGCTGTTGACGTCCCACTTCTTGGTCTGGGTCCGCTTGAGCCACCCGTTCTTCAGCGCGGTCGTGCCCGAGTCGGCCGCCGCCGACACGCCCCAGGTCTGGCTTCCCACGACGTGCCGCATCAAGTCCTGGATGTAGGCCCGCGACGCCTCGCTCAGGGGCGACTTGTCGCCGAACACGGACTGGAGCAGGCGTATCTGATCCTCCGCTGTGGTTTGGGTGATGCCCCAGACGGTCCCGGAACCACCCTGTGTCTGGAACAGGCCGAGCCGTTCGTTGGCCGCGTCGAGCCCCGAGGCGCTGCCTATCCGAGTCCACAGGGCACTGGTCGATTCGTTGTCGCTCTTCTGGATCATGGCGGCGGACTGGGCACGCTCCTCGGTGCTCAACCTCCGTCCCTGGTCCTGCGCTTGGAGCAGCAGGGTCGCCAGGATGTCCACCTTCACGATGCTGGCGGTGTCGAAGACGTCGTGTCCGTAGGTCGCCATGGCACCGGTCTCGACGTCCAGCATCGCCACGGACATCCGGTTGTCGCCGAAGAGCGCGGTCACGGGCGCCAGAGCCGGTCCGAGGTCGAACGGTTTCCGTGTCGAGGCGGGCGACGGCGACGGCTTAGATGCGTCCGCAGGCGCCTCGTCCGCCTTCGCCCGGGCCGAGACGGCCGATGGGGACGGAGCCTTCCCGTCGGCGGACGCGGACGACTCACCGGAGTTGCCTCCGGTGAGGGCGTAGGCGGCGGCACCGCCGATCAGGATCACGACCGACGTCACGGTCCACGCCATGCGGCGTCGCCTGGCCCTGCGACGACGTCGTTGCTCCCGGCGAGAGCGGCCGCGTCGCCGAACAGGTGGGGTCTCATGCACGGGTGGGATGATAATCGAATCAAAGTTCGAGATCATCGGGTATCTCGACGGTGCGTCCTTTCCTGGTCGTCGACCACTTCCTTGTTCCGGATGGCGAGACGCACCTCACACCTCACCGGCGTCACGTATCAGGTCACGGATGGTCAGGTAGGGGCGTAACGGCGGAACAGTCATGAGCTGGAACCGGCCGACTCGCGCCCACGAAGGAGGTTCCATTGTCATGAGCGCACTCACCGACCTTCTGTCGGCCGACGGCATCCGGCTCGACGTAGAAGCGGAGGACTGGAGGTCCGCCGTTCGCGCGTCCGGACAGGTGCTGGTCGACGAGGGCATCAGTGCGGCCGAGTACACCGAGGCGATGGTACGCAACGTCGAGGAGAACGGCCCGTGCATCGTCCTCGCCCCGGGGTTCGCCCTGGCCCGCACCCGCCCCTTCGAGGCGGTGCTGAAGACCGGCATGTCCTGGGTGAGGCTGGCCTCTCCCGTCGCCTTCGGTCACGAGACCAAAGATCCGGTGCACCTCGCAGGGACGCGAAACACTGACCGCGTCCTGGGAGGTGAGGCTTATGACCGTGGTGTTCACGCGTTCGGCCATGAAGAGCCGGGTCCGCGCCGGGATGTTGCGGCCTTCGGTGGCGACGAGATCCCACGAGGGAATGTCCTTCCACGCCGCGGCCGGGGCGCCCCCCGGCGCGGCATCGGTCACGGGCCGGGGTAGCTGTATCGCCCGTCCGGCCGGGATGGTCCGACGCGACTGTGTGGGCGGCGGATCGGGGACCTTGTCTGCGGGCTCGAGGCCGGGCCAGGACCAGTCAGGAGGCGGCCAACGGTACGGTCATCACCCGCATGGTGGGACGAAGAGCCATGGCCGGGTCCGGAAGGCCGCCCGGTGCAGGCTGCCGGCCCGCGGCCAGTAGGCTGGTCGTTTGCTGTCGGACCAGGGAGGTCGACGTGGACTATGGCGACAAGCTCTTCTGGCTCTCGGTTGTGATTCAACGCAAGTACGCGGAGGTCTGCGCCGAGTTCGATATGACCCCCTCGCAGGCCACGCTGCTCTGCGCGGTCAGGAACGAGCCGCGGCGGATGGCCGACCTCGCCGCGTCGTTGGGTATGACCAAGAACGCATTGAGCCAGCTGGTCGATCGCACTGCGCGGCGCGAGTTGGTCGTCCGGGCAAGCTCGGCGCAGGACCGCCGGGTCGTCATGCTCAGCGCGACGCCCACGGGGAAGGCGCTCGGCGAGGCTGTTTACGCCGCGGTCGCCAAGCGCCTGCCCGAGATTGCGAGGGATCTCGACGCCGACGACCAGCGCGACTTCGAGCGCGTGGCCACCGCCATCGTGGACACCTCGGACCTCTCTTCGCCCACCTCGGATTAGCCCATCGCACTGTGAGGTCCCGCTGCACACGCATCTTGACGAGGTTCACGGCATGAACTAATTTCGTTCACGCCATGAACTAGTGAAGGGTGGCAGCGATGAGCGCACAGACGACCGGCACGATCGCAGTTTTCGGCGCGACGGGGCAGCAGGGCGGGGCGGTGGTCGACGCGCTGCTGGACCACAAGGCGCGGGTGCGGGCCCTGGTCCGCGATCCGCGGTCCGACCGGGCTCAGGCGCTGGCCGCCCGCGGCGTCGAGCTGGCGGCCGTCCGGGCCGAAGACCCGGCGTCGTCGGCCGCCGCGCTGGCGGGGGTCGAGGCGTTCTACTTCATGACCCCGGAGGCGAACAGCCTCGAAGAGGTCGAGGCGGAGGTCCGCATCGGTACCGCGCTCGTCGACGCGGCGGTCGAGGCGGGCGTCCCGCACGTCGTGTTCAACTCGGTCTTCGGCGCGGACCGGGAGTCGGGTGTGCCGCACCACGACTCGAAGCACGCGATCGAGGAGCACCTGAGGAAGTCCGGTCTCAGGGCCTCGATGGTCCGCGCGACCGCCTTCATGGAGAACTTCGCGAGCGTGCTGGCACCGAGCCTGGAGCACGGGGAGATCGTGCTGAGGATGCCGCTGCCGGAGGACGTTCCCCTGAAGATGATCTCGGTCAGGGACATCGGCCGGGTCGCCGCCGCGCTCCTGCTCGGCACCGCCCAGGCACCCGGCGGAGCCGTCGAGCTCGTGGGCGACGAGCTGACGGGCCCGCAGATCGCCGCGGCGTTCGGCGCGCACGCCGGGCTCCCGGCACGATACGAGGCCCTCCCGGTGAGCGTGCTTCCCAACGATCTCGACAGGGTGATGTTCCGCGAGTTCGCGCAGGCGGCGGAACACCCTGCGGACCCCGCGATGGTGCGCGCGATCGAGCCGGCCACCCTGGACCTGGCCGAGTGGATCCGAGCCACCGGCTGGACCGCGCCCACAAACGTGGCACCCTCACCCTGAAGGCTGCCTAACTGGCTCTAACAAAAGCTGCTGATCATGAGACTGTCGGCCTCTCCGCTCGTAGGTCTGGGCATGGGAAACCGTCAGTCGCGGCCGTGGATCGTGTCGGATGAACTGTGGTCGCTGGTCGAGCCGTTGCTGCCGACGCCAGGTCCGAAGAAGGTCCAGGGCAGACCGCGGGTGCCGGACCGGCAGGCCCTGTGCGGAATCCTCTTCGTCCTGCACACCGGCATCCAGTGGGAGTACCTCCCTCAGGAACTCGGCTTCGGCTCGGGCATGACCTGCTGGCGGCGCCTTGCGTCCTGGAACGAGGCCGGCGTCTGGGACCAGCTCCACCAGCTGCTGCTGAACGAGCTGCGGTCGAAGGACCGGCTGGACTGGGAACGGGCGGTGATCGACTCCTCGCACGTGCGGGCTGCCCGACGGGGCCCAAAAGCGGACCGAGCCCGGTCGACCGCGCACGGCCGGGCAGCAAGCACCACCTCATCGTCGATGGTCAGGGCATCCCGCTCGCGGTATCGCTGACCGGCGGCAACCGCAATGACGTCACCCAGCTGCTGCCCCTCCTCGACAAGATCCCGCCCGTCGCGGGCCGGGTCGGCAGGCCCCGCCGGCGGCCGGACGCTCTGCTGGCCGACCGCGGCTACGACCACGACATCTACCGCCGCCAGCTCTGGCAGCGCGGCATCCGGCCCGTGATCGCCAGACGGGGCGAGCCACACGGCACCGGCCTGGGCATCTTCCGCTACGTCGTCGAGCGCACGATCGCCTGGCTCCACGGCTTCCGCCGCCTACGCATCCGCTGGGAACGACGCGACGACATCCACGAAGCATTCCTCGGCCTCGCCACCTGCCTGATCACCCACCGCCACGTCCAACGCCTTTGTTAGGACCTCTAAGGGCTCATGCCCTGGGAGGATGGCCTTGTGGTGAGCATGCAGGAGTGGGAGGAGGCACGTCGTCGGCTGCACTTCGGGCAGCGCTTCTCCGGAAGGGTGGTCCAGGTGCCAAGACCTGGCACGATCGGCGTTGTCGTGGACATCGGACTCGTCGTCGGCGGCTTCGTTGACGTGCTGTTGCTGCCGGAAGATGGCACTCGGTGGCCGATCGTGGGCACCGAGTCCGAGTTTGAGGTCTGGTGGGTTGATGAACGGCCGCAGATTCGACTGAAACCGGTGGATCCCCAGTACCTACGAGAAGGCTTCACCGAGTGGCTCAGCCGGTGGCGACCCGGGTGGCCCCAGGAGCACGGCCTACCAGTCCTGACCATCGACTCGCCGCCCTCAGCACCTGATGCCGTCGGCTGAGGTGATCACCTACAACTCTGGGCGACGTTATCCGCAGCGAGACCCTGAAGGCCGAGGCGTTCGTCGCTCTGGAGCAGGACGCTCGCCTCAAGCCGTCCGGTGGCCAGTGGTACAGCGCCTACAGCAACACCTACGTCAACTCCGCCAGCGCCCTGGACCTCGACCACCTCGTACCCTGGTTGGGAGTTGAGGCTCCAGCACCTCCGCCTGAACCGGGAAGGAACTGCGAGGCCCACGCCAACGACCTCGGCGACGACCGGTCCCTGATCGCGGTCACCGCGGCCACCAACCGGTCCACGGCAGACCAGGACCCGGCCGAGCGGCCGCCCCGGTACCAGCCGTACCACTGCCAGTTACTTCACCGACTGGATCGCCACCAAGCTCCGCCGGCAGCTCGCCGTCGACCAGGAAGAACGTGACACTGTTACCCGGACCACGGCGAACTGCCCCAGCCTCCCGGTCGAGGTCACCCTCGCGCGGCAGCCACTTGCCAGTGCACCGCCACGCGACTCCCCCCGCCGGGCACCCGGACCGAGCCGGCCCGCCAGCCGGTCAGTACGAACAGCCGCTGGTGGGGAGGCTGCTGGGCGTCGGAGGGGTCTGGCCGTCGTACAGAGCGAGGAGCAGCGGCTGCGGACAGTGCTTCACCCCGCCGATCCGGATCTCGAAGTGGAGGTGCGGTCCGGTGGACTGTCCCGTGTTCCCGGACTCCCCGAGGTACTGGCCGGGTGTCACCACGGTCCCCGCGGCGACGCCCCGCGAGTCGAGGTGGCCGTAGATGTAGGTCGTACCGTCGGCGCTCGTCAGGGTGATGCCGTTGCCGAAGCCGCCGTCGATGTAGCCGACCGTGCCGCGCGTGACCGCGTACACCGGTGTGCCGATCGGTACCTGTATGTCGATGGCTGCGTAGTCGTGGTGGGGGTCGTCCAATTCACTGCGGGGAACCGCGGACCGGGGCAGCACGTACGCGTAGTTGCGGCCCGTGCAGACGGCGGTCTCCGGCTCGGCGGACAGCAGGGTCTGGGTCCAGCCGGAGGTGTCGACCGGGTCGTCGTTGTGGTAGACGATGTCGCTCCCGGAGCCGTCGGTGGGATTCATGTCCTGGTACCAGTACATGCCGCCGGCCGACGTCACACCGTAGTAGAGACCGCCGCCGGGGGAGAGCAGCTTCTCGAAGCCCGACCAGTCGGCCGACGCCAGCAGTTTGCTCGACCAGGCGCCCGCGCTGTCGATCCGGTACTCGATGAGCCGCCCGTCCGCGGTGTTCGCGAGCAGCCGGTCGTCACCCGTCGAGGCGAGCGTCTTCAGGACGAAACCGGTGCCGATTTCACGGCGCTGGCCGATGTGTTGGGATCCGGCCGGCTTGGGCTGGGAGACCAGGTACTGGATCAGCATTCCTCCGGCGGTCCCGTACAGGTGGCCATGTCCGTCGTACACGAGCTTGTCGTGCGTCCAGCCGGTACCGATCTGCACCGGCGCGCTCATCAGGGCCAGCGAGAGGTTGTTGGTTCTCACGTCGATCCGGTAGAGCGTGCCCGCGCTGTCGGTGGCCAGCACGGTGTTGAAGTTCAGTGTCGCCATCGCCTTCGGGACGAAGCCGAGGTCGGGTCCCACCAGTGTCTTGAGCCGGTCGCCGCTCGAGGGATCGATCTGGGAGTAGGTCAGACGGCCGTCGGCCAGCGCTCCGTAGATCGACACCGATCCGGAGCAGTCCGCATCCGCGGCAGCCTGGGCGGTGAGGGACAGCGCTCCGGTCGTAGCGGGTTCGGCCGCCCGAGTCGTGGCGGTGGTGACGGACACGAGGCCAAGGGCCAGAGCCCCCGTGAGAAGCGCGCGGACGGCGCCGCGGCGCCTGCTGGTCTGCAACGTTGGACCTCCGTGGTGTGTGATCCGGCATCGCGCGCCGTTGGGTGCCCGGCGAACGCCACCGGAATCCGCCGGGACATCGACAGGCAAGGGGTCCTGCCGACGCCTGTAATCGTCTCCACAGGGCAGACCGAGGCACCTCTGCCGTGACCTGTCCGTTACATGCGCATGCCAAGATGTCCGGAGGAGTGCGTACAACGTGACGCGTGAACTCCTTGACCGCCGCCGGCTCATACACCCCTGGCACGACTCAGTCCCGGGACGTGCCCTCCGCCGCCGGGTCTTGTCACCCAGCTACACCTGCAGCCCTTTGACAGGGCCGCGGCGCAATTCCCGTGCCCGAGGGCAGCGCGTCCCCCGGACGGGGACGGAGTGCCAGACCAGCGGGTCCCGGTGACGGCTCTTCCGGTGCCGGAGGGGCAGGGTCCTGTCCGCTGAGGTCCAGGACCTGAGGATGCCTCAGGAGCCCTCGCGCGAGGTGTAGTTGGCGGAGGGGTCGACGCCGGTCAGCTCTGTGCTCGCGTCCCACAGCCGGCGCGCTGTTTCGGCCTCCTCCAGCTGGGCCCACAGTCGCTCGCGGTGTGGGCGGCCCCGGAGCCCGAAGACGCGCGGGCCCCACAGTTCGCCCCCGGCGATACGGGGGTCGAGGACCGCCCGGGCCGCGGGTCGGGCGCCGGCGTGCTTGCCCTGAAGAACGAGGGCGGCGGGCGCCGCGCGCAACATCGCCCCCGCGTTCCGTACGTGGACGGGCGGCCGCGACGGGGTGAGGGAGTCCAGCGCTCCGCCGGGGTGGACCACCACGCTGGTCACTGCGCTGCCCGCGGCGCGCAGCCGGCGATCGAGCTCCAGGCCGAAGTACATCTGGGCCAGCTTCGACCGGGCGTAGGTGCGCTTGGCCTGGTATCCGGCCCGGGACTGCAGATCGTCCAGGTCCAGTCGCTCGGACTTGGCGGCGAAGCTGCCGACGGTCACGACGCGGGCGCCTGGCGCGGCTTCCAGCAGCGGCATCAGCCAGTGGGTCAGCGTGAAGTGTCCGAGGTGGTTGGTGCCGAAATGGATCTCGTTGCCGTCCACCGTCAGCTTGCGCTCCGCCTCTTCGAGGAGGACGCCGGCGTTGTGGACCACCGCGTCGAGGCACTCGACATCCAGGGAAGCCGCAGTCTCCCGGAGTGAGCCCAGGTCGGCGAGGTCAAGGGTCACTGACCGCACCCGCGCACCGGGCACCCGTGCGCGGATCGAGTCCATGGCGGACTCGGCCCGTTCGGCGCTCCGGCTGCCCAAGACGACCGTGGCGCCGGTGCCGGCCAGTTGCTCGGCGGTGAAGTACCCGATACCTGCGTTGGCGCCGGTGACCAAGTACACGCGGTCGGCGGCGGAGCGGGGCTGGGACACGGTGGGCCTCCTGTGAGGTGCGACAGCGGCTGCCCGGCGGAGCAACCCGCTTTCATGGCATCACTGGCCACCGACATATCCCCGACAACGATCCGACAGGGAAGAGCAGAGGCCGACACGCAGAAGACCGCAGCACCCGTGGTCTCCCTGACGCCGCCGGACACAGTGTGCAGCCGGCAAGCTCGGGCGCTCGTCCGCCGACTGAACGGGAGACCACCCGGCACCGGCAGGCACGCGGCGGCCCTGCGGTTCGCGGAGTGTCCCGTTCACCGCGGAGCACGCACTCGATGCGATGGGCTGGCCGGACTCGTCGTCGAGCCACCGGACCGCCGAAGGCAGACGGCGAGTCCGAGGGCCCCGGGACGAAGCCGCTACTGGTTGTTGCGATACAGGCCGCCGACGTCACGGACGTTGCCCATGAACAAAGGGGTCTGTGGACAGCTTGAAAGTCCGCGTGCGGTGCGGCGCGAGTGCGAACGCCCGCCCAGATCCGCGAGATCGCCGACTGCGACAGGCCGGTGGCCGCCGCCATCGGCCTGGTCGACCAGGAGGCGGCGTTCTTCGGCTTTTCCTCCAGCGTCTTGACGACGACCCGCTCGACGTCCGTGTCGGTGATCTTCCGCGGGAAGCCGGGCCGCGGCTCGTCACACAGACCGTCCAGGCCGCGTTCGATGAAACGCCGCCGCCAGGAGCGGACCGTGTCCGGACTGACCCGCAGCCGGCGTGTCACTTCCGTGACCGAGCGCCCCTCGGCGCATTCCAACACGATCCTTGATCGCTGGGCCAGAGCCTGGGCCGTTGTGCGGCGACGCACCCACCACTCCAGCACGGCCCGCTGGGCATCGGCCGACGACAACGGCGGAATCTTCGGGCCCGGACGGCTCATACCGAACCAACGACGAATCTCCGACTCAGGTCACCAGGCCCTGTCCGGCGCATCGTCCCAGACTCCCCGAGCACAGCCGGTGATGTGGACTGACGGTGCTTCCGATCAATTGGATCGACACCCGTTCCGGGTTGCGGGAAACTCCTCGCGATGACTCAACGAACCGACACGCCTCCTACGTGGGACGAGCGTACACAGCTGGTCACCTTCCTGAACTACGCTCGTGACACCGCGCGAGCCAAGTGTGAGGGCGTGTCCGCCGAAGACGCCCGCAAGGCCCCGATCCCGAGTTCACCGCTGATGACGGTGTGCGGGCTGATCAGCCATCTGCGTTGGGTCGAGTACTACTGGTTCCAAGTGATGTTTCTGGGCGAGGAGCTCGCGGGGCCGCTCAACGAGGCGACCGACGACGATCCCGACCCTGAGATGCGGACAGCAGTCGATATCCCGTTGCCCCAGCTTCTTGCCGAGTACGAGGAGCAGAGCGCCCGCTACCGTCGCCTGGTGTCCGACCACGACCTGGACGCAAGGGCCAAGCGTTCCATCAGCGACGGCCGCCACGTCGACCTCCGGTGGGTGATCCTCCACCTCATTGAGGAGACGTCCCGCCACAACGGCCACCTCGATGTCGTGCGTGAGCTCGTCGACGGGCGGACCGGCGCCTGATACCTGCCATGCGGATGGCGAGCTGAGCCACAGTCGGATCGCTGCGACGGTGATCGTGCCGTGGAAGACGTAGGCACGCTTGTCGAACCGTCGTGGGCCGGAGAACGCGGCCAAACCCTCGACACCGTCGGACAGGGGTACGTGGGCAACTGACTGGTCGGCGGCATGAGCACCCGGTACAACGTTCGCGACTTCCTTGTCTGAGCAGCTCGACGCGGCAACGGATCCCGCCGGCCTCGACGAAGACGTCCACTAGGACGCGCCCCGGCAGTGCCTGCACGACGACCAGCTGCCACTCGACGTCAGGGGCGCGGGCGCGCTCGTCCACCTCTATGCCGGCCCCTGAACCGGATCGTCGCTCTCACCAGCAACGACATCCGACCAGATTCCGCCGGCAACCGATCCCTCCTGGACCGCCGGCCTCTTTCTCTGCCCCCACCGTTCGACACCTGGTCGAGCAACTCGCACCAGACCATGAGACCGCCGCCGCGTCGGCGCCTGTGAGGCTAGTCCAGGGAAGCTTGCCTCGGCCTCGCCCACGAGAGCAATTGTCAAGAGTTGTGGATCACGGTGCCGTCCCAGCATGGATTAATCGTTCTTACGGAATCTCGGGAGTCGGTAGGTTGTCTCCTCGAAGCCGGTTCGGAGAGAGGCTGCCGGGGTGCTTACGCTGACGGAGATTGCTGAGGATCCCCTTCGCCTGACAAGCCGTCTGAAACCTCATGGCGGTTCGGATGTCATCCTCCGCCCCCTGACGCACGCCGACGCGGGGCAATTGGCCGAGTTCCTCGATGCACTGTCCTCCGAATCGAGGCGCTTCAGTACATTCGGCGGGTACGACCTTGCGACCGCCCGGGAGCTGTGTGACGCGATCGCGCGCTACGACAAGCTCAGGCTGGTGCTCGAGGATGTGCCGTCCGGCAGGATCGTCGGCCTGCTCGAATTCAGCCTCGCTCTGACTCCTGGGGACATCGCGCGCTACCAGGACGCGGGCATCCGCCTCGCCGAGACAACTGACTGCCGCTTCGGCCCCACTCTGGCTGACGGCTACCAGGGCCGAGGCGTCGGGACGCTCGCCTTCCCGCTTGTCACGGAGGTCGCACGACTGCTTGGCAGGACAAGGATCATCCTGTGGGGCGGCGTCCGCGCCGACAACCCTCGCGCCATCCGCTACTACAAGAAGAACGGCTTCCAACCGGTCGGCTTCTTCACCGAGGCGGACGGTTCCCTGTCGCTCGACATGATGCTGGACCTGCACCCAGCACCGGATCCGGCAGGGCCCTCGACCCGACGCGGTCACCCGTAGCAGCGCCGGCCGACCTTCCGCAGTCTGGCCGGCGACGCGCAACAGTAGCCGCCCAGCAGACAGCTCGTTTACCGCGCGTCGGGCGCTTCACGCGGCCACCGCTTCGGGGCGCTCGACGAGCTGGCCGGGTTCGAAGGGGGCTCCGGCGCAGACGAGCGGCACGAGGTGGGCACCGTTGACCGCCCGCCAACGTGCTTGGGCCGGCTCGACGAGCTTGATCACCATCGCCAGGCCGGCGGCGCGGGAGCCGGCGCCCTTGGTGATCTTGGTACGGAGCCGGACGGTGGCGAAGGTCGACTCGATCGGGTTGGTGGTCCGTAGGTGGCTCCAGTGCTCGTCCGGGTAGTTGTAGAACTCCAGCAGCACGTCCTGGTCGTCGGTGATCTTCTTGACGGCCTTGGGGAACTTCGCACTGTGGAGCTGGGTGAACGTCTTGATCGCCTGCTCGGCGTGCTCGCGGTCCTCGGCGTTGTAGATGTCCTGGACCGCCTTCTTCGCCGCCGGCTGGGCCGATTTCGGCATGGCGTCGAGGACATTGGCGGTTTCGTGAACCCAGCACCTCTGCTCGCGGGTGGTGGGGAAGACCTCGCGCAGGGCCTTCCAGAACCCGAGAGCGCCATCGCCGACCGCCGGCACGGGCGCGCGCATGTCCCGCCTTGCGCAGTCCCGCAGCAGCCCGGCCCACGACTCGGGCGATTCCCGGTAGCCGTCGGCCATGGCCACCAGTTCCTTGGTGCCGTCCGCGCGCACGCCGATGACCACCAGGACGGCGGCCTTGGCTTCGTCCAGGCGTATGCGCAGGTGGATGCCGTCGACCCAGACGTAGACGTAGTCGGTGCCGGACAGGTCACACTCCCGGAAGGCGGCGTGGTCGGCCTGCCACTGGGTGGTCAGCCGAGTGACGGTGGCCGACGAGAGCCCGGCGGAGGAGCCGAGGAATTGTTCCAGCGCGGGCGCGAAGTCCCCGGAGGACAGGCCGTGCAGGTAGAGCAGCGGCAGCACCTCGGCAATCTTCGGCGACTTGCGGCACCGGGGTGGCAGGATCGCCGAGGAGAACCGCTTGCGTTCACCGGTGGTCCCGTCGACGCGCTTGTCGTTCACCCGCGGAGCCTTCACCTCGATCACGCCGGCGGCGGTGGCGACCTTCCGGGGTTGGTGGTAGCCGTTGCGGACCAACAGGCGCCGCCCCATGTCGTTCCGCTCGTGGGCCAACTCGGCAACATAGGCGTCGACTTCTGCTTCCAGAGCGGCGGCCAGCATCCGCCTTGCGCCCTCCCGGACGATCTCGTCCAGCAGAGAGCCGTCTCGCGTGGTGCCGTCCCTCGTTGACTACGGTGAGCACAGGGCGCGCCTTCCCGACCGACGCTGCTACGTCGGCCTTGCCCGGTCACCTATCGATCAATCACCCGGGAAGGTACGCCCTCCCGAGCTGATCCACAGGTTCTGAGCATTCCTCCGCCCACGACCTACCGCCTGCCGTCCTGGCCTCGGTCACCGGCATACACGCGATCACGGCAGAACAGTGGCACCAACGCGCGGCATCCGACTTGAGCGCCTGCCTCGCCGCCCGGCGCCGGACGGCGACCAGCACGGACTGCGGATGAACGAGTCCTGCAGTGCCCGCTGAGGTCGAGGCGGTCAGATTCCGGCCCCTCATGCCGGCTCCCACGTCGTGCGGGCTGGCCGCCCGGTCGTCGCCTGGTGGCCAGCCCTCGTGTTTGCAGTAGGCGCTGCGGGCACCGCCGCCCTCAGCTGAGCACCTCGCGCAGGAGCCTGGCGTTCCTCACCAGCTGGCTCGATCCCTTGCGCACGGCGACCTCGTCGACCTGAGAGGCCGGCAGGAAGGCACCCGGGAACCCGGCTCTGCCGACAGATTCTT
Source organism: Streptomyces sp. CCM_MD2014 (assembly GCF_000772045.1). GTDB lineage: Bacteria > Actinomycetota > Actinomycetes > Streptomycetales > Streptomycetaceae > Streptomyces > Streptomyces salinarius. Next base: position 8,257,025 of record NZ_CP009754.1, read on the forward strand.
TGACGGCGTGTGATTTCGGGCGCTGGCGGCCCCCGAGACTGACGCGGTTTGCGCACTCGCGGCGGGTTTGCGTTGTATGGGGATCGACTAGTTGTCGTCGGAGCAGCTGGCAGCTGTCGAGGAGTTGGCAGCTGTCGGGGAGTTGGCAGTGGATCTCCGGCGTGGTGCTGAACCGCAAGATGCAGTCGGGGACTGCGGAACGTCGGAACGAAACGCGGTCTGCCGAATCGGTCGATGCCGTTCGTCTGGGCGAGTGGTCGGCGCACTTCGCTGCTGTTCAGGTACTACTGGGTCCACTCGTACGCGTGATCGGAGACGAATTCGGCGAAGGCGCGCGGCGGACGGCCGGTCAGTTCGAGCACCGCAGTGCTGACCTGGTCTTCACGTCCCTCCTTGATTCCGCGCTCGACGGCGGCAAGGGCGTCTGCGAACTCGGTCGGCATTCCGGAGGCACGGTGGGCGGCAGCCTGTTCCTCCTCCGTAATACGCCGCACCCGAACCTGTTTGCCGGTCTGCGCGGTGATGATCCGCGCGGCCTGTGGATAGCTCATCCCGTGCGGCCCGGTGATCAGGTAGTCGCTTCGAGCTTCCACCTCCAGGTCGGCCAATAGCGCGGCAGCACTGGCCGCGATGTCCCGCGCATCGACCCACCCGAGTTTGCCGTCACCGGCTGCCGTACGGATCTCACCGAGTCGATGGATGTGCTCGGCCAGTGGGTGCGGGCGCAGGAAGTTCTGCATGAAGCCGGACGCGCGGAGTACGACACCTCCGGGCTGGGCCTGAACCTGAGCGGCCATTTCCACGGCGCTGGGGGCGCTCGGCAGAACTATCGCGGAGCCGAGCATGACGAGGCGCTGGATACCGGCCCGCTGTGCTTGGCGCAGGAAGGGCTCGACCAGCGGCAGCGGGTCCACACTCTCCACCGGCGGAAGCAGGAAGACCCGGTCCATCCCGTCGAGCGCAGGTCCGTATGTGGTCGGGTCATTCCAGTCGAAGCGGATCGGATCGGGGTCGGCTGCGGCTGGGTTCCGGCTGGCGACCCGAGCCCGCACACCGGCGTTGCGGAGCACTTGCACCAGCGTCTTGCCGGTCTTGCCGGTCCCTCCGGTCACGAGCACTCCGGACATCAGGCGTCCTTCCTTCCAAGTGAGTCAATCAGCCCGGCGAGATTCCCGGCAGCGGCGGCCGCCGACAACGGGCTCCAGTAGTCCCGGAACAGAGCGATCTGCCCGTCGCGGACCGTGAGAACGACGATGTAGTCCAGGACGTAGGGCTGGGAGGTGGCCACGGTGCGGCCGGTGGCCGTCCACTCCACCACGACGGTGTCCGTTTGCTCCGTGGGCCGCACGGTAAGCGCGGCCACCTCCTTCATGTCCATCAGCTCCGGATAGTGAGCGAGGTAGGCGCGTACCTCCTCACGTCCGCGGAGAACGCGAGGGGAGCTCCCGGCTGCGAAAGGGAATTCCGCAATTCCGTCAGGGGCCCACAGATCTGCCACGGCATTCATGTCTTTGGCCAGCAGCAGGTCGACCATGCGGTGAAAAGTCTCCTCAGGCGTGCTGTGCACCATTCCTCCTCGTAGTCAACAAACCGACTGGACCACCATGCACAGCAGGTGTGCGGACGCGGAACGGACGGCTAAGCCCCGGACCAACAGTGCGAGGCTCAGCCGCCCCTCCTGTGACAGCATGGAAGAGTGAGCAGCCAGGAACTCGCAGACTTTCTCCGCCGCCGCCGTGAGGACCTGCGACCAGAAGACGTGCAGGCCGAGATGGCGCTTCCACCAAGTCGGCGTGTCCGTCGCACACCCGGATTGCGCCGCGAGGAGGTAGCCGCCCTGGCGCAGGTGTCAGTGAGCTACTACGAACGACTGGAACAGGCACGGGCGCCCCGGCCTTCACCGCAAGTGCTGTCCGCGCTGGCGACGGCTCTCCAGCTCACTGAAGCAGAGCGTGACCATCTGGCCCGCCTGGCCGGACAGGTGCTGCCGGCAGAGAACGACGGTGCGCCGGAGCACGTGCCTGAGGACGCCCAACAGTTGCTCGGCAGACTCGACGGCATCCCTGCCTACATCGTCAACGATCGGCAGGACATCGTCGCCTGGAACGCAGCAGCTGCAGCGCTGATCACGGACTTCTCTCGTCTCACACCCGACGAGCGCAACCTCACGCGCATCTCAACGAGATTCCGTGGCACCCTCTGCGCCGGCGCGCCCGGTTCGGAGGCCGATTTCTCTCAGCAGGTAGCCGCTCAATTGCGCGCAGCCAGCCTCCTGTACCCCACAGACAACGTGCTCGCGGAGCTGATCAACGAATTCGCGACCCACGATCCGAATTTCGCGAGCAGCTGGCGCAGACATGCTGTGCGCCCCGTACCCTGCGTGCGAAAAAACCTGCATCACCCCACACTGGGCGAACTCGAAATCGACCGGCACACCCTCAGCCTGCCCGGCTCGGGTTTCTCCTTGGTGATGTACACGGCAGAAGCTGGCAGCCCCAGCGCCGCTGCATTGAAGAGCCTTTGACCGCTTCCGCCACGGCAGCCACCGCGTCTGCCGAGGTCGGGCGGCGGGGGTGGAACCGTAGCCTCGGGATGGAGAACTGCCCACTTTGGGGTTCACGCGCCCATTTCGAGTAGGCCCAGAGCAGCCGTGTGCCGGTGTCTGCCTCGGGCATGCCCCGGGAGCTTCGTGACTACTTCGACCGTTGGCGATGCGTTGCCGCGCCCGGAGTACCGAGACCGTGGGCACGATCGCGGGCGTTCGTCGCGGCCACAGGCTCAGGAACCTGCCGCGTTTGTGGGCGCGGTCCAGCCGGTGGCTCGGATCCACTCGGCCAGGTCCAGGGTGGCCGGCTCGATCGCGCGCACCATCGCGGGGTCCGCAGGGTGTTCCGCCGCCTTCGCGAACTCGCGGAACATCACCCTGTCGAGGTCGTTGGGAAGCACGCTCACCGGGAGGGCCTCGTACCGTGCCGGGAGCCCGGCGTGCGCGCCGAACGCCGTGGCGATCTGGGGGCCCGTCAGCTCGTCGCCCACGAGCTCGACGGCTCCGCCGGGTGCCTGGGCGGTGCCGAGCAGAAGCGCGGCGGCGACCCGGACGATGTCCCTGACCGAGATCATCTTCAGGGGAACGTCCTCCGGCAGCGGCATCCTCAGCACGATCTCCTGATCTGGCCCCGCAGGTGACGGTTCGCTGCGTAGGCCGGACTACGCGAGGTCCGTGCTCGGTTGGCGGCGCCAGTCCCATCCGGCATAACGGTCCAGCAGCTTGAGGAACTCGCTCGTCTGGAGGATCTCGTAATGGTTGGTGTCGACAAGACCGTCCAGACCAGGGAGGACGTCGCGGAGCAAGGCCCGGGCCGCGTCCATGGACTGGCATGACACGTAGACCGCGTAAGGTTCGCCGATCCGGGTCCTCACCTGGTCCAGCTCTTCACGCTCGTAGTCCGCCAGGATCCCGCCCGAGAGGTCGATGTAGTACGAGTACCCGTGCCGGTGCAGCCTGTCATCCCCAGTCACAGCGTCCGGCACGAGGTCAAGAGCACGGATTCGCCCCTCAAGCAACGGACGTCGCTCCGCGGGGACAAGGATGATCACAGATGGCCAGGACACGCAGTTACCGTAGCGGAGCAGGCTTCTCTGGGCCTCAGACTTTTGGCCGGCTGTGCACCTTCTCCAGCAAGGAGACAGGCTCCAGGCGCTGGTGGGGGTCGTAGGTGAAGCACTGGGTGTCGGGGGTTCTGATGCCGCCGAGTGTGGTGGCGGACTTCGGCCGGCCATAGACGTGACAGAACAGCCGGTCCGCCGAGATAGCGGATCTTCGAACCTCACTGATCGTCAGCCGTGACAGCGCCCCAGTTCCGGCCTGACGAACCGCTGGTATGCAAGGGCCCACACGTCGGTCTCGCGGCGTAGCCGTCTCATCGTGGACAGCGGGTCCTCAGCCCAGCCCTCGAGGAGTGACCCAGCGGCCGCCTGGCACGACCGTTCGAAGACCACGGCGCCCGCGGCAGTGTCCAGCCCGGATTCGAGGAAGCCGACCGTTTCGATGGCACGCGCGGAGATCTCGTCGCGGGACATCGCCTCGTCCCGATCCAGACGCCCGAGGGCGGCAGCGGCAAGGTCTCGGTATCCGGCAAGGAACTCCTCGGAGAGAGGGAGTGCAGAAGCCTGTTTCCACAACTTGTCGTTCGCCTCCTCAGCCTCTCGGAGGAGCCTGGGATGAACCTCGGAACCGCGCAGATGGCGCCACACGGACCGGACTCCCCCGTCCACGCGGTAGTACAGGGACTGGAGACGTTCGTCCGCACACACAACGAAAACCGCGCTCCCGATCCGGAGGACCACGGACGCGTCGTAGGCCAAGGCGGCACCTCGGGCCAAGTCCTGCATGTGTGTGCTCCATCCTGTTGGGCTGTGCCGGCGAAGACGCCCGTTTCCCCATACCTGCCATCGGTCGACTACCACTCGAGCGTAGTAGCCGACGTAATGGCCGCTCCTCGGGCTGTCAGGAAGTTCTCACACGCAGGGCAGATCGGTCATGCCGGGGGAGCCCCTGGAGCCGTGATGCCGGAACGGCAGACGATCTTGAGTTCCGTCAATCGTCCGTAACCAGCACGAGGAATCGATCGACGACTCACGCCAGCCCTGTGACCAGTGCCTTCAAGATGGAGGAGTTCCGCGTCGCCAAACCCGAGACCTGGCCTGAGGCAGCGATCACCACGGTCACCGACACCGCCAACTACGGCAAGGCCGAAACCCAAGCGTGAGACCGGGTCCACCCGGGGCTGACCCACCGCTCGGCCTGGCTGGGGCCGACGGTGACTCCCCGTCGTTGAGGGCACTTTGGCGGCTGAAGGTAGAATTTCCTTTCAAGTAACAGGGTTGATCGGAGACACAGACGACGTGCCCGAGCTCCAACCTCTCCAGTTGGCCCGGCTGCTGCGCGAGCACGGGGTCCCGGCCATCCTCTGCGCCAACTGTGGCGATCCCCTCACCGACCGGCATCCGCGATGGAGCGGTGTATGGGTTTCGCCCAGCAACGACAGCGGACCGCTGTGCGAGGCCCCCGCCCCTGCGCTGCGGCTCCTCGCCCCGCTATGGCCGACCTCTTCGCCGGAGTCCGGTCTGTCGCCGACTGGGCGAAGCGGCTCAGGCCGTCCGTCCTTGCCGAGGCCCGCTACGCCTTCGACGCGTATATGAAGGGCGACACGGAGCCGATGAGGACTTCCTGCGCCGCTGCCTGCGTCTGTGGCCGGTGTTGGAGGATCACTGTCATGCTCTGGCCGTGGCGATGCTCGAGCGCGCGTGGGACCTCGGCCAGGTGGGCCTGGACTTCACCGGTGGTCAAACTCCTTCGCGGCCAGCGAGAGGTCACCATCTCGTCGACGCCGGTCAGGCGCTTCTGCCGCTTCTTGACGATCTTCGGTTCGAATGAGCCGTCGCGCTCGCGGGGCACGGTGATCTCCACCGGGGCGACATCGGCGAGCACCGTCTTGGAGCGTGTGCCGTTGCGTGAGTTGCCGCCGTTCTTGCCTGCTGGGTCGTGCTCGTCATAGCCGAGGTGGTCGGTGATCTCGCCTTCCAGGGCGGACTCCAGCAGCCGCTTGGTCAGCTGTTGCAGCAGCCCGCCGTCGCCGGTCAGCTGCAGGCCCTCGGTCTGGGCCCGGGCCACCAGCTCGTTGATCAACTGGTCGTCCACGGCCTTCGCCGGCACAGTCTTCGAGGGCTCAACGGCCTCGGGCTCAGCCACGTTCTCACTGGTCACCGATGCATCCTCCATGATCGGGAGTTACACCGAACGATTGACAGTCCCACCGGGCACGGCTCGCCCGATGGGCCGACGGGCGGGTACGGCTGCGCTCCAGGCGGGGCACAGTGGGACAACCCTTGGTTAGGTGATCAGGGGGAGGTAGATGGTGTCGACGATTTCCTGGATGTCCTGGGAGGGCATCGGTTTCATGTCCATGAGTGCCTGGTGGCGGAGTAGGTCGTAGGGGAGTCGGGTGATGCGGGGGGTGAGTTTTGTGCCGTCGATCTGTCCGCGTTCGACAGCGCGCTGCGTGACGGACTCGATCAGTGTCCACCTTTCATCGATTAGGGACGCGCGCAGGTCGGCGGGCGTGGTTTCCGATTCTTCGAAGTAGGCGGCCAGCTGTGCGGTCATGGCCGCGGCGAACATGGTGAACGCGCCGTTGAGCTGTTCGAGCAGGCCGATTGTGTCCTCGCGCAATGCCCCGGTGTCTGGGTCGGTGAGCGGGAAGCTGTCGCTGACGCGGCCGATGGCGTCGCGGACGAGGAGGTCCTTGGTCGGCCAGTGGCGGTTGACGACCGGACGGCTGGTGCCGGCGCGGTCTGCGACCGCGGCGAAGGAGAGGCCCGCGTAGCCACGTTCCATGAGTTCTTCCCAGGCGGCGTCGAGGAGGGCGGCCTGCAGTTCTGCGCCACGTCGGCGGCGGGGTCTGGGCTCCGGACTTGCAAGATGCATGTGTGCATCTTATTTTGAATGTCCGGTGCACAGCAAGCGGTACGGCCCCTGTCGTGCTCCTGGCCGCATCGCCGACGCTCCGGCACGGCTGTCGTGCCCCCTTACGGAAGGAAGAACATCATGAACACTCGCAACGATGCCCAGCAGACCACCCCGGTGTCGATAGATGTGCACACCATGGGCCGCACCGTCGACGAGACCCAGGTCGACCAGTGGGAGCTCAAGGCCGCACGCCGGGCCCTGAGGAACCTCAAGAGCGTGGCCAGCGGCCAGGTGATGATGGACCTCCTCGCCGGACAGATCGAAGCCGGCGACCGGTACTACAGGGAACTCGTCGCGGCCTCCGGCGGCGCCTACCGCGAGTCACGCACAGAGTTCACCATCCGCGGCCTCAGCGGCACCGCGCTGGCCAACTGGTTCTCCGCACAGGCCGGCACCGGACGCTTCCTGGACAAGTCGCTGCTCCTCAACGCCCACCCCGAGCACTACGTGGAACCGCCCACCTACACCGGCGGCATGGTGGAGACGATCGACGGCCGCCTGTGCCGGTTCAAGGTCTCGGTGGCGCGCGAACTCCCCGACGCCGTCGCCGTCTTTCTCGACGCCTCCTACCCCGTGACCCTGATGACCGCCCTGCTCAGTCTGGATGACGACACGCCCTTCGCCTACTGCCTCCACCAAGCCCGCGACACCGACGCCGGCGCCGACGTGGTGGTGCGCGTGATCTACCCATCGGCCGCCCCGGACTCATTGATCGAGGGCCACTGCGAGCACCTGTCGATCGAATTCCGCAGCTGGATCCGCAACGCGGCCACCGCCACCCGCTGACTCGGCAAAAGCCACGCACATGACTTTCACGAAAAGGAACGCGCTGGTGACCGGGGCAGGGGCGCTCGGCGGGCTGGGGCACGCGGTGGCACGATCCTCGCCTCTGGCGGTGCCTACGTGACGGTCACCGGACGCGACCCGCAGCACGGCGCCCAGGTCGTCGAGGATCTCGGTGTCAAGGCCCGGTTCCTGCCAGCCGACCTCAGCGACAGCGAGGACGTGCGGAGCGTCCACGGGGCACGGTCAATCAGGGCAGAAGAGTCGTCGGACGTCACCCACAGCGGCGCGATGTTGCGCTCGCGGGCCTTGGCGGAGCGCCGCCGTACGGTGTTCGCGGTGATGGGGGAGTACTGGGCCTCCCACCCGACGCGCGCGCCCGCTCCCGTCACCAGCACATCGGTGACGACCCGCCCGTCGGGCGACCGGGCCTCGGTCTCCACATCCAGCCCGTGCCGCGCTGGCGTGCGAGCGATCCGCTCCTTCATCGCCTTGTGCTTGTCGCTCTCCTGCGGTGTCGCCGCATGGGTGAGAGGCAGATGCGCCGCCACCCACGTGACCTGTCCGTGGCTGCGCCGGCGCCGCACGAACATTCACGGTGATTTGCCGGCCAGAGCGCACTGGCACTCCTCGCCCCGGTAGTCCTTCAGGCACTGCAGCAGGTTCCTGGCGCGCTGATCGACGGGCTGGGTGATCTCCTCCAGCAGCCCGGCATAGCCCGAGTTGCCGAGATCTTCATACGTCAGGGTGATCTCGATGCCGTGCCCGGTGTGGAACACCCGGTGGCACCATGGCAACGACAGTAGGCCCCGGTGCAGGGCGTGGAAAGAGGACCGCGGGGAGGGCGTCCGCGCCGCACCGCGGTGAAGCCGCTGGGCCGCAGGCCTCCCGCCCGTCGGGCAGGGAGCTTTCCGTGAGGTGGTCCACCTTCACTTCGGCCAAGTGCCCCAGGGCGTCACCGACGCGACGCTGTCGAGGGAAGAGGAGGCCGGTGCGCCGTCGCCTCGGGGACGAGATGTCCGGGAACTATCGGGGGCTATGGAACGTCTGGTTGAGTGAACACAGGGAGAACAGTGAGGAGTTGGTCGTCGTGGACGTCGTGATCGGCGTTGACCAGAAGAAGACTGCCGACTCGGAGAGACAGCTGCGGTCGCTGTACGAGTGGCTGCTGGCTGATGCGGCATGCCGCCGGCACGCCCGCCCCACGCTGGGATCCGGCGCCGCGGCAGTTCCTGGGGCGCAAGGCGGCGTCATCGATGTGCTCAGCCTGGTACTCGGGACGGGCTTCAACGCTGCGTCACTTGCGGTGGCGGTCGCTGCATGGCGGCGCAGCCGGCCGGGAACGCCGACACTCGTCGTCGAACGCCCCGACGGGACCCGGATCGTCCTGACCGGTGCAACGGACGAGGAGGCCGGACGTCTGCTCGCCGAACTGGAGCAGGAACGGGCATAGCGGACATGTATGATCCGGCGCCCGCGTCCAGGGCGGTTCTGGTAGGGGCCAGCACTTTCACGGCACTGGACGACCTCCCGGCGGTACAGGCCAATGTCCCCGCATTACGGAGCCTGTTGGGTGACCCGGTGCTGCATCTGGCCGCCGAACAGTGCCAGACACTGGTGGACCCGGCCTCCCCACGCGAGGTGTCCGCTGCCGTCCGGGCGGCCGCCCGTGAAGCCACGGACACCCTGCTGGTCTACTACGCAGGACACGGGCTCATTGACCCGGGCACCGGCCTGCTGCACCTGGCTGTCCCCGACAGCGACCAGGACTCCGTCTTCGACACCGCCGTACCCTATGAGTGGATCAAGCGGTCCATCGAGACAAGCGGCGCCGCCCGCAGGATCGTGATCCTCGACTGCTGCTACAGCGCCCGTGCCTTCGGTGTGCAGTCCGAGTCGGTCGCGGCACTCGCTGAGATCGACGGCACCTATCTGATGGCGGCCGCCGCGGAGACCGCTGTGGCACTGTCCCCGCCCGGCGAGCCCCACACCGCCTTCACCGGCGAACTCCTCGAGTTGCTGCGAAGCGGCGTCGCCTCCCCGAACGAGTTCCTCGACCTGGACGCCGTCTTCGACCAACTCGCCCGACGCCTGCAGGCCAAGGGCCGCCCCCGCCCGCAGAGCCTGTGCCGCAACAGCCTCGGCTCCTGGCCGTTCGCCCGCAACAACGCCTACCAGCCCGCGCCGGAAGGCCGCACTCCGATCCCGGACGTCGCCCGCGCCCTGGACGCATCCCGCACCGTGCCGGTGCCGGTGCTGGCCGCGCAGATCAGCGGATTGAGCGAACACCGCCCGGCCACCGCGACCGAAATGGTCCACACCGCCCTGCAACACCGCCCGGTCACCGACCTCGTGCGCCTCTGCGCCGCCCTCTACCAGGCCGGCTGCCAGCGCCACATCGAGGCCGCCCTGCCCGCACTCGTAGCCGCCCGCACCGTCCAGGAATGCGCCGACCTCCTCGAACAGCTCCTGGCCACGCCCGCCGAAGACGGCGCAGTCGCCCTGCTGCGCCTGACGGCCGAACTCAAGCCCGCCGCGGACACCGTGCGCCTGGCCACGGCTCTTAGAGGTCCTAACAAAGGCGTTGGACGTGGCGGTGGGTGATCAGGCAGGTGGCGAGGCCGAGGAATGCTTCGTGGATGTCGTCGCGTCGTTCCCAGCGGATGCGTAGGCGGCGGAAGCCGTGGAGCCAGGCGATCGTGCGCTCGACGACGTAGCGGAAGATGCCCAGGCCGGTGCCGTGTGGCTCGCCCCGTCTGGCGATCACGGGCCGGATGCCGCGCTGCCAGAGCTGGCGGCGGTAGATGTCGTGGTCGTAGCCGCGGTCGGCCAGCAGAGCGTCCGGCCGCCGGCGGGGCCTGCCGACCCGGCCCGCGACGGGCGGGATCTTGTCGAGGAGGGGCAGCAGCTGGGTGACGTCATTGCGGTTGCCGCCGGTCAGCGATACCGCGAGCGGGATGCCCTGACCATCGACGATGAGGTGGTGCTTGCTGCCCGGCCGTGCGCGGTCGACCGGGCTCGGTCCGCTTTTGGGCCCCGTCGGGCAGCCCGCACGTGCGAGGAGTCGATCACCGCCCGTTCCCAGTCCAGCCGGTCCTTCGACCGCAGCTCGTTCAGCAGCAGCTGGTGGAGCTGGTCCCAGACGCCGGCCTCGTTCCAGGACGCAAGGCGCCGCCAGCAGGTCATGCCCGAGCCGAAGCCGAGTTCCTGAGGGAGGTACTCCCACTGGATGCCGGTGTGCAGGACGAAGAGGATTCCGCACAGGGCCTGCCGGTCCGGCACCCGCGGTCTGCCCTGGACCTTCTTCGGACCTGGCGTCGGCAGCAACGGCTCGACCAGCGACCACAGTTCATCCGACACGATCCACGGCCGCGACTGACGGTTTCCCATGCCCAGACCTACGAGCGGAGAGGCCGACAGTCTCATGATCAGCAGCTTTTGTTAGAGCCAGTTAGGCGGGCGCCCGTTGACGGATGTGTTCGCGGCGGGAGAGATCCGGGCGGTTCGTTTGCTCGTGATCGATGGTGCAGAAGCCGTCCTGGAGGGTCGCCGTGATCTGCTGAGGGACGTCGCCACTGCTGCTTTCAGGGCCGGGCTCGGAGTGGTTGCCGTGACCCGCAGTGACGGGGCCACGCGGGTGCGCGAGGTTGTGCAGTCCGCCGCAACGCAGGCTGACCGCCCCGAAACGGTGGCCCAGCACGTCGTATCACGGCTCACTCTCGACGAGCGTCGCCAGCTCGCCGAGACCTTTCACACCTTGATCCGCTTCAGCGCCGACACGCGAGCCGATTGGCTGGTCGGTCGGCCGGGCCTGGTCGATGTCCTGCTGCGGGCCGGCACCGTCACTGAGACCAGCACGCTGCTGTCCGAAGCCGATGTGTTCGTCGCCGTCTGGAACGGACTCGTCCGAAACGGCGAGGAGTACCTTCCCGGAGGCGCGTCACCGGACGAGCGGGAACAGGCCGTCCTCGCCGTTGCCCGCCGCGCGCTCAAGCTGCCGGACAGCCCACCCGCCGCTGGTGCGTCACTGCCGCGACTGCGATCCGACGCGGTCCTGCGCCCCCCGGCCAACCCCGCGTTCGCCGCAGGCGACGAGTTCGCCACCGACCTAATGCGCGACTTCGCCTTGTGTCGCCTGTTCTTCATCGAAGGATGGGAGCCCTTGAGGAAGGCCGGAGCGCCCCGCTGGGCGATCCGCGCGGTACGACTCGCCTGCCAGGCGAAGCTGCTCGCCGGGGACCGAGCAGCCGCCTGGCGCGAACTGCACAGCGAATTCCGGCAGCTCGGTGAGGACGAGGGGGAGCGGTGGACGGAAGTTCCGATGGAAGCACTCCTCACCCTCGGCAACGCCCAGACCGCGATCGAAAACGTCTGGGACGACCTCGCCGCCGATGACCACCGCGGCCTCAAAACCCTGCTGCGCCTAGCCGACCTGCGCTACATCACCAGCACCGTCGCAGACCCGTTCACCCTTGCACCGGTGGTCGCCCTGACCTACTGCACCGACCGTGACTTGGGACAGAACGATGCATACCCCCGGGGGATGGGCAAGACTATCCGCGAACTCGTGCTGGCATGGCTGCGCGGCATGGCCCGCGACACCCAGGGGCCCGACCCGCTGCGCCAGCAGGTCCGCGATCGCGTCCTCGCCGCGCACCCGGAACGCTACGACGACTTTGCGGTCGAGGCACTCGCCACCCTGGGGCCCGACACCGACGAAGCCAGCGAGCAGTGGCTGCGGAACACAGCCGCCAAGGCCCCAAGCCACCTGGCAGCCGCCGTGGAGTCGCTCGGTGCCGTCTTCATGGCCCGGACTCATCCGCGACTGCTCCTGGACCTCACCGAGGCCTACTACATCCACCAGCCCAAGCGAAGCCGCTGGGGCGGCGGAGGACTGCGCGACGAGGGGATCCGCAGCCACCGCCACACGGGCTTCGGCCCGCCCTTCGCCGCCTGGCACTTCGGACCGTTCTACTGGCTTCTGCACAGCCTGCCCGGCGACGCCCTCGACATGATCAATCGGATGCTCGACCATGCAGCGGAACGTCGTGTCCGCACGCTCCACCAGCTCAGCTCGAACCTTGACGAGCTGGATGCCCCGCTCGAGGGAATCAGCCTCGACATCCCTGGCATCGGGCCTCGCCACTTCGTCGGCGACAGCCATGTCTGGGGCTGGTACCGCGCTTCGACCGTCGGCCCCTACCCGTGCATGAGCGCCTTGATGGCGGTCGAGCAGCTTGCCGACAGCCTTATCGCGGCGGGTATGCCCTACGAGAGGGTCGTGCGTCTGCTGCTGCGCGGCTGCAACAATCTCGCTATGGCCGGCCTGGTCGTCGGCCTGCTCGTCCGTCGTCTCGAAGACGCCGGGGATCTGCTGGATGTCTGGCTCACTTCGCCGGCAGTGTGGGGCCTGGAGAGCTCGAGGACGACTACCGAGGGCCACTTCCATGTGCGGGGACCGGCGCTGGACGATGTGGCCGGTGCCGACCGGCGCACGACGCCCCCGCGCGAAGTTGCCGCTGATCTGACTCAGCGTGCCATGGTCGCAGGAGATCAGGCACGGCTGGACGCTTTGGCCGAGGTCGCCGACCGACTGGTTGCTACCGCGCGAGCCGAAGCCGGCGACAACTCCGACGGGCAACTCACCAGGGTCCAGGGGTGGGCGTCACTGCTGCGGTCGGAAAACCATCCCGCCTACCGGACTAACGACATGGTCGTCCTGCAGTACACGCCTCCCGCGGAAGTCGCCGAGCAGTTCGCTCCGCTCGCCGCCCAGGTCGCAGCCGGCAGTGAAGCGCTGCGCCTGCAGCACACCTACGGCGACTACGACAACTGGCCCGAAAAGTGGCAGGCCGATGCGCTTCTCGCTGATCTTGCGCTCGCGCGGAAGGTCGCCTCCGATCCACCCTTGTTCGGCACCCTGCATCCGCAAGACGCTCCGACCGCCGTCGCGGCCGCCGCCGTCGTCAGCCACGCTCGCGGGCTCGCGGTCGTCCCCGACGACGACCTGCTATGGGCCGCCGACAGGCTCCTCACCACCCCTACGACCGCGCCCCCCGGCAGCAGGGACGACGACAGCTGGGTATATCCGATGGCTGCCTCCGGCTCAGCCGCCCGCGCCCTCCCCTCTCTCCTCCTCGCCCAGTTCGATCACCTCGGCATCGCGCAGGACCGCATCGAACAGAACACCATCGCCCTGGCCGCGCTGCCAGACGGCATCCGCACCCTCTTCGCCGCTGGCTGCGCCCCCGTGTGGGAGTCCCCCTGCGAAGCGGACAAGGACACGGACACACCCTGCCGGCGCCACCAGCCCCTGTGGGCCGCCGTCCAAGCAGGCCTCGGAGGCTGTCGCCTCGGCCCCTGGCGGTCAGGAAACCGTCAGCCGGAGTTCCTGCCGCCCCCCTACTCCGACACTCTGCCCGCCGTTCCGGCCACCGACCTGCTCGTGAACCGGCTTGCCATGCCGATCGCCTGCACAGCCGCCGCCCGCAGTACCACCTGCCTGGCCGAACAGGCCACCCTCCTCCTCCCGATCCTGATGGATGCGCACCGCAACGGCGCCGACCACTGGATGACCGAGGGCTACGCCGGATACGACAGCCCCGAGCGCGAACTCGTCGTCCGCACCCTCATCACCCTCGCCGCCGCAGGCAGTACGGAACCCCTCACCACGCACTTGCGGACGTTCGCTGACAACGCCAACGCCCTGCAACAGCTACTGCACGACGCCGCTACCCTCTTTACCTACGACGCCCCGCTTCGCGCACTTCTCCCAGCAGTGTGGCCGCTGATCCTCACCACCACGCTCGATGCTCTTGACGCAGGCGCCACCCTGCGAGCGGACAACAGTCGCTGGGCTGAGTACGCCATTGCTGCACTGCTTCCCACTCCACAACTGCGCACCTCCGACCTCAACCCCGACGACACCCTCAACCGCGCGAACCGCGACTGGCTCGCACCCAGCGCCATCAGCGACGCGACCGAACGATGGCTCGACCGGGCCCGAGGCGAGGCCAAGGCCGCCGATACGTTGGCACGTTTCGCCCGCACCACCCCGTCCACCTGGCAGTATGCGACAGGCCTGCCATGGCTGGAACACGTGATCGACGGCCGCTATGACGCCTTCGCCAACCACTGCTGGAACGTCACCGGCTGGCTCACCGAACTCCGCGAAACCGGGCTACCTGGCACCGCTGCTCTGAGCCGATGGCGCCGCGTTGTCGACGGCCTCGCCGCCGCTGGCGACCGAGAAGCTGTCGAGCTTCAACGCATCGACGAGTAATGCCGACCAGCCGCCAGCGGCACTCTCAAGCCGATGTACAACCCCCTCAAGCCTTGTGGCGAGCCGGTCGGTGGGTCACGCAGGGGCACCGGCCGCCATCAGCTGGTGGAGGAACTCCGGTGTGGCTGCGGCAGAGCGTTGACCAGATGCTTCTCGGGCAGGACCTTCTGGCGCTGCTCACCCGCTCACGAGCTCGACGAAGGACGGAGTTCTCATGGCCTCTCCTACCGCTGCGCCCGGTGTATCTGGTGGGGCGTCGTCGCCGTTGGGGCAGCGGCTGCACGGACTGCTGAGTTCCGAGCGCGTTGTCGGTGACCTGCGGCATTACTTCGGCATGGGCCTGCCGCCCGGCGCGGTGGTGTTCACCGGCAGTCGGTTCGAGCATCTGGCGGGTGGGGGAGACCGGCCGGACGTTGCCGACCGGGTCACGGCGGAGGACTTGGTCGCGGTGCAGACGTTGTCGGTGACCGTTCCGGCGTCTGTCGCGTTGGATCTTCTGGAGGGCCCTCTCGGCGTGCGGCTGTCCGGTCTGCTGCACGCCATTCCCAGGGACATCGACATGGTCGACGCCGAAGCGGACGTCTTGGTCGAGGGCTCGCCGGCGGACCAGGCCTGGCACCTCCTCTGCGCCCAGCGCGGAGTTAACAGGGTCATCGCTGGCAAGCTCTTGGCTCGCAAGCGTCCGCGGTTGTTGCCGGTCTACGACCGTGTGGTGCGCTGCGCTCTGGGCCGCCCGCGCCCCTCGTTCTGGCTGGCGCTGCATGCCGAGCTGCGCGCGGACGACTGCGCCCTGCATCGCCAGTTGCTCGCGCTGCGCAAGATCGCCGGGGTGCCGGAGACGGTGAGTGCGCTGCGGGTGTGCGACGTGGCGGTGTGGATGGGGCACCGGGCGGAGGGGCACGCCTGTCCTCGCTGACGTCGGCAGCGAAATTGCTCCTGCGGCGTTCTGGCGTGTGAGGGTGACGGACTTTACCAACCGTCGCCGGGGTGTGTGGGACGTTCGTGTGGAGTGGTCCGTGGGGGTGGGGGAGGGGTGTGGACTCGGGACCGGAAGGTGCCGCCGGCGGGGTGGTTCCCGGTTCGGAGGGGGCGGTACATGATGGATAGCCGACTGGTGGTGGGCGACTTACGAGTGCAGGAGATCGTCCGTGGCCGACGGGCGGGTCTGCTACACGGTCGTGGATGCGGACTGCTCGGTGGTGGAGGAGGCGGACGGGTTCCTGCGTACCTGCCGGGCGGGTACGGACCGGACGTACGCGTATGTGCTGGTGGATCATCTGCGGTGGCTGCGGTTCGCGGGCCTGGACACAGAGTCGGTGTCGCTTGAGGACCTACGGCACTACATGGCGGCCCTCGGGCGGATTACCCGGGGCCGTTCGGTCTGCCGTGGCGGAAGGCAAGCGCCCCTACGGACACAGCACGTTGAAGACCGCGGCGGCCTGCCTGAAGGGCTTCTACCTCCACCTGGGCACCCGCGGCGTGAACCCGGCACTGGCGGAGCACTGCGCGTTACCCGTTTGCCGACGCGGGCGGACCGGCGGCGGGCGATGCTCGGACACGTCCTGCACAGCATGCCCGCGAACCCTCTGGCTCCCGCGGAGCGGGTGCGTCGGCATCCGAAGATGTTGCCCGAGGGTGCCCGGGATCTGTTGCTGGGGGCGGCCTCGTGCGCGCGGGACGGATGGTGGTCACGTGGCTGGCCGACGGTGGGTTCCGGATCGGCGAGCTGTGGCGGCTGCGCCTGGTCAATCTGCACCTGCGGGAGCAAGCCGCGTGCGGTCAATGCCGGGGGCCGCACGTGCACCTCTGCCACCGCGAGGACAACACCAACCGGGCCCGGGTCAAGACCAAGACGCCCTGGACCTGGCAGGACAACGCCGTGTGCGGGGTACGGTGGCCGGGCGAGCCGGCGATGATCCACACCTACTTCGAGTACATCACCACCCAGTACCCCGCCCAGACTGCTCACGGAATGCTCCTGGTCAGCCTGCACGGCCCCTCCCGAGGCCAGCCGTGGACCACCGCTGCGGCCCGGGGCATGCTGCGCCGGGCCGCAGCCCGTGGTCAGATCGGCCGGGTGGTACCGCACGCCTTCCGGCACAGCTTCGCACCGCAGTGCTGGACGCCGCACGGGGCAATGCGGTGATCGCACGGGAGGCCGGCGGCTGGGCCTCGGCCGCGACCGTCGAGCAGGTCTACGGCCACGTGGACGTCCACGACCGGTCTTCACCGCGGCGCTGGAGCAGGTGTGGGGGACACGGCCGTGATCCGCTGACGCTGCTGCCCGGCCGCACCGACACCACCCGCATCGGCCGTGACCGGCTCGAACTGCTCACAGCCCTCATCGAGGCCCCCGCATTCGACCGCTCTTTCGCGACACGCTGATCTTCATCCCGCCCCAGCACCCGGTCTACGCCTGCAGTGC